>CANLUL010000001.1 GCA_947494305.1 uncultured Sphingomonadaceae bacterium
CACCGGCTACCAGGGCCGCATCGGCGTGTTCGAGGCCATCCGTATCGATGATACCATCCGCAAACTTATCAATGAAGGCGGGGAGGAGAATGGCATCATTGATCATGCTTTCGCCAATCGACCGCAATTGAGTGATGCAGCCAGAGCATTGGTAAAATCAGGCATAACAACCGCTGAGGAAGCGGTGCGAATTAGCCGCCGGGGACAGGCGCTGGCCGATGCCTGACTATAGCTATACTGCAATTGACCCAAAGGGGCGTGAGAAGACTGGTCGATTGTCTGCGGCCAGCAACGACGATGCGCGGGCCAAGCTGATCCAGCGCAATTTCTATGTGGTCAAATTGGAGGACGCGCAGCGCGAGCAAGGTGAAGAGAAGCGTAAGAGCTTTTCGTTGGGGCGCAAGAAGCTGAAATCGAAAGAGTTGACATTGTTCACCCGGCAGCTTTCTTCTTTGGTTCAGGTGACTCCGCTGGAAGAAGCGCTGCGGACCATTGGGACTCAGAATGAGAAAGAACATGTGCGCGATCGCCTGTCTTCGGTTCACACCGGGTTGGTTGAAGGACAAAGCCTGTCGGAATCGATGCGACGCGAACCGGCCAGCTTTCCCCCACTCTATCGCGCGATGATTGCGGCTGGCGAGACATCGGGAACCCTTCCCAATATTACCGAGCGCCTTGCTGACTTGCTGGAACGGCAATCGGAATTGCGCGGGAAACTGATCAATGCGCTGGCTTATCCGATTGTTTTGGCGCTGGTCTCTATCCTTGTTGTCGCGTTGTTGATGATTTGGGTCGTGCCGAAGGTCGTCGAACAATTTGATGATGTGAATCAGCAATTGCCGTTGGTCACACGCATCGTGATCGGAACGTCCAACTTCATGGCAGAGTGGTGGCTGGCAATTCTTGCTGCGCTTGTGATACTAGGGCTGATTGCCTGGCGCGCATTGCAGGAACCGCACCTAAAATTCCGATTTGACGGTTTTCTGCTGCGCCTTCCATTCTTTGGCCGCTTGATCCGTGATCTACACGCTGCCCGGCTTTCGCGTACTTTATCGACTATGGTGGCCAGCCGATTGCCAATTATCGAGGGGCTACGTCTAACGACCAACACGATCAACAATTCGGTATTGCGCAAAGCATCGCAGGATATGGTTGAAGCTATTCGCGGCGGGAGCGGTCTTTCCAATGCACTCAAAAACGCCGGTGTGTTTCCTCCGATGCTGGTCTACCTGACCGCCAGCGGGGAGGCGTCGGGGCAGTTGGATGACATGCTGGCCCGCGCGGCCGACTATTTGGAACGGGAATTTGACAATTTCACTTCAACCGCGCTTTCGCTGCTGGAACCGCTGATCATCGTGTTGCTTGGCGGGGTTGTCGCAGTCGTGATATTGGCGATATTATTACCCATCCTACAACTTCAAAACCTGGCAGGACTATAGAGGTTCACATGAGTAGATATATGAAAACCAAGATCGACAAACTGAAGCAGCGGAATCCAGACAAGCGTAAGAAAAATGGTTTTACCTTGGTAGAGTTGCTGGTGGTGATTTTCATCCTCGGCCTGCTGACGACAATCGTTGTTATCAACGTGCTGCCGAGTCAGGATCGTGCGATGGTTGAGAAGGCGCGTGCGGATATTGCGACTTTGTCACAGGCGCTGGAAATGTACCGGCTCGATAATTTGAGCTATCCGGGTTCGTCGGACGGGTTGCAGGCGCTCACCGCACCGCCTAGTTCGCTGGCCAATAGCTCGCGCTACCGTAAAGGTGGCTATATCAAAAAACTGCCGGAAGACCCATGGGGGCGACCCTATCAATATGATAATCCAGGCCGCCAAGGACCGGGCTTTGATCTCTATTCGCTGGGTTCCGATGGCGCTCCGGGCGGTGAAGAGGAAGCGGCGGATATCTATGCGAATTAATCGGCGCTGGTTTTTGACTGTGACTTTAACGGATCACCCAGGCTAGCCGTGACGCGCAGCATTTTCCTTGTCTCATTCCCGCAGGAGGAAGAGCACGCCCTTCACTGGTGGCATGTGGAAGATCGTGCCTTGATTGCGTATGGCTGTGATCAAGATCCGTTAGCTGCGGCCGGAATCTTTGCTCACGAGGATGCTGATAACCCGTTACAAATTATTGCTCTCATTTCGTCCAAAGAATCTGTCGTACGATGGCATGATACTCCGGAAGGAGCGACGGAAAAGCAGGCGCTGTCCGCGGTTATACTGGAGGCGAAAACACAAAGTCTGAATCCGGATGACTTGCACGTAGCTGCGGCGCAAGACGGCGAGATTTTTACAACAGCAACTTTAGCAACCGGAACGTTGGTTAGTGGTTTAACGCATTTGCAATCGCTAGGTATCGATCCCGATTGCATAGTTCCGGCAGGTTTCTTGTTGGGAGGTTTGGAGGACAGGACAGTAGCAGCGGATTTTGGTTTCGACCAAGTTTTGCGTGGACCAAGGCTGATTGCGGTCGACGAGCCATTGGTTCGAAATCATCTGGTATCGTCAGCTTCTGTTGAGAACCTCTCTCAGGTTGAAATGGAATCCGCCATTGCCTCGGTGAGTGCGAGCATGGGTCCGAATTTGCGAACTGGATCATTTGTGAAAAAGACCAAGCGGCAATTGTCCACCGAGCAGAAGAAAATGCTGATTTGGTTGTTTGCTGTATTGCTACTCACCTCGATCACAATTCCATTGGTGCAACTCTATAAATACTACAGCGCAGCCGACACAGCCGATGAAGCGGCCATGGCTGCAGCAACAAAAGTCATTGGACCCGCTGAAGATCTGGCGGTTGCGGAGCAGCAACTGGACGAAAAACTACTAGCCGAAAATCTGGGTAACAATCGTTTCACTGTTCCGGCATCAAGTCTTTTCTCTGCCCTCCAACAGGTTCCCGGAGTCTCGATCAGCAGGATCTCTTATGGCGGCAATGGCCTGTTGTCTGTTGAGCTAACTGCCGTGCGCAATGAGGATATCAATCCCGCTCTGATCGTGATTCAGGATCAGGGATATGCCGTAACCGCAACACCGAGACGGGATGCGTCCGGCTTGGCGAAAGCTGATGTAACGGTGAGGTTGCCATGATAGAATCGATCCGCACATGGTTTGATGCGCTAAGCAGTCGCGAAAAAATATTAATATCAATTTTGGCGGTGCTTCTGACCGGATTCATTGTCTTCTATGGTGTTCTCAGACCGTTTGCCGGTGCAATGGATAATGCAGAATTGCGCTATCAAGAAGCGATAGAGAGAAAAGGGCGCATAGAGGCCAAAACCGCGTTTTTTCACGGAGTTGAACGGGGATCAGAAGCAGAAGTACAAGCTGTCTCTGGCCCCATCGAGCCCACGATAAGTCAGAGCGCCGGAGAAGCTGGTTTTGCGACCAGCGCGATTAACACACAAAGCGACGGTAGTGTCACCATGACAATTGACTCTGCCAAGCCCACCGCTCTGTTTCGCTGGGTCGCTATGCTGGAACAGCGCGGGATCATGGTGTCAGAAATTTCTGCGAATCCTGGGCCAAACGAGACGGTAAGCGCGACTTTAAAGCTGCGATAAGCCCTGGTGGGGGCCTTCAATAGGTCCTCACTGATCGCTGATACGTTGGCGACGTGCCGATCCAGTTCTGCTTGAACGCACAGTTGATGCCCGTTCTACTGGCGCTTTAGTCGCAGGAGATCGTCGCGTCGTGACCTGGCGCTGCGACGGTTGACGGGCGGCTGGTCGAGCACGCCTTGGCTGTTCCGTTGCTGCGGTCGACCGACTTTGACGAACTGCTGTGCTATTACCCCGGCGCGTACTGCGGCTAACACTGTTTTGCCGATTTCCCCGGCGAATTTCACGTCTGGATTCCCGGTTACGATGTTGCAGGTCCTGTTGTGACATCGCTGCACCGTTGCGGACTGCGCCACCATCTCGGCGATTCTCTCTACGTTCTGCTCTGCGTTCGCGGCGTTCAGCACGCTGTTCTGGTGTTAAGTCACGTAACCGTTCTGCCCTGCGTTCGCGTCTTTCTGTGCGCTGTTCCGGGCTAAGGTTGCGCACCCGATTAGCGTGACGGCTTTCGCGATTGCCACGACGAACATGTTGCTGACCATGCTGATGACGGCGATGCGCCCAATAGCGACGGTGATTATTTCTCATTTGATGCCGGTGCCCGATACGATCAAAAACGAATAGGCCGTAACCAGGATAGAAGAAATCATCATACCAGCCGCCGCCAAAGCCAATATTGGCGAAGCCATAGCCATAGTCACAGCTATAGTAAGCGTCATAGGGGTCATATGGGTCGCAGGCATAGCCATCTGAATATCCACCATTCACATAGCCGTCTCCATAAGCGCCATCGGCGTACATACAGGCGCTAAGGCCCAAAGTGGCACCCATCAGCACTGTTGGTCGCAAAATGCGTTGTAAAATACTCATAACAATCCCCTGTTGAGGTCGGATAGCGCAGCCAACACTGCCGAGTCTCAAAAATCTTTCTGATGCCCTGTTTTGTAACGGTTTGGGCTTGAATGGCATATGAATACCAACTCTTGCTGACATTAATGAAAGTAGCTATAAACCTTTTGAACTAGCGATTTTCAGGAGTCTCCCCCTTGGCCACAGCAGCGATTAAACCACATGGATATCCGTTTGAGGAAAGTGCCAATCCGCATTGGACGAAGCGTCCAAGCAAGGAAGAGTTAGCACATATTCCCGGAGAAGATGGCTTGCCATTTTTGGGATCTACATTGGAACTTCTCAAAGATCCGCGCGCCTTTGGCCTTCGCATGCTGGAAGAATATGGCTCGGTATATCGTGCACATAGTTTTGGCGGATGGTCGGTCAATATGCTCGGTGCTGATGCGACTGAGCTGGTGCTATTTAACAAGGATAAGATTTTCTCCAGTGAGCAGGGTTGGGGGCCTATCCTGAACAACTTGTTCCCACGTGGGTTGATGCTGATGGATTTCGAGCGTCACCGGGCTGACCGCAAGGCACTGTCGGTAGCGTTTAAACCAAAGCCGATGAGGCATCATTGCCAGGTATTGGGTGAAGGCATATTGGAACGTGTTGCTGATTGGGGTAGCACGGACTTTAATTTCTATCCGGCGATTAAATCACTGTCGCTGGATACAGCGGCAAGTGCGATCCTTGGCATTCCCTGGGGACCAGAGGCGGATAAGATTAACAAAGCTTTTGTCGATGAGGTTCAGGCTTCTGTTGGCGTTGCGCGCAAACCTATTCCATTCACAAAAATGTGGCGCGGTGTGAAGGCACGCAAATATCTGCTCAGCTATTTTAAACCGCAGGTGGAAGAACGGCGTGCAAAGGGCGGCGATGATATCTTTACACAGATATGTCTTGCGACCCATGAAGATGGTGAATTGCTGACCGAGGATGAAGTCGTGGATCACATGAACTTCCTGATGATGGCGGCGCATGACACGATAACCTCTTCGGCCACCAGCCTAATCTATCTGCTGGCCAAGAATCCGGAGTGGCAAGAGAAAGTGCGTGAGGAATGCCTTAGTGTAGCGCCGGCTGGACAACAGCTTTCCTTCGAGGATCTAGGTAAACTGGATCTCACCGAAATGGCGTTTAAAGAGGCGTTGCGACTAATTCCACCGGTACCATCCATGCCGCGCCGTGCCATTAAAGAGTTCACGTTCCGCAACTACACTATACCGGCTGGAACCAATGTTGGGATCAGTCCCAGTTTCGTCCACCAAATGGAGAAACACTGGCCGGACCCGCAGAAATTTGATCCCATGCGCTTTACGCCAGAAAATTCTGCCGGCCGCCACAAATATGCGTGGGTGCCGTTTGGCGGCGGCGCGCATATGTGCTTGGGATTGCATTTCGCCTATATGCAGATCAAGATATTGGTGCACGCGATGCTGACGCAAAATCGCGTCCTGTTACAAGGCGGACCGGATTACGAGCCGAAATGGCAGGTTTTCCCTATCCCGCAGCCGCGAGACGGATTACCGGTGCGGTTGGAAAAGCTCTAGTTCTTCCGATGGCAAACCACCGGTAACCAGGTGTAGCCATGCACAAAGGCGCTTGAGGTGCGGCTGGGTTCGTCAAGCACCTCTATATGATCAAAGCGCGCCAGGATTTCCTCCCACAAAATCTTTAACTGGAGCTCGGCAAGACGGTTGCCGTAACAGCGGTGGATTCCGAAGCCGAAAGAGATGTGATCCTTAGCCTGTTTGCGATCGATGATGAGCGCATTGGGGTCTTCATCCCAAAATTCTTCATCGCGATTGGCAGAGATATACCACATCGCAACCTGCTCACCTTCGCGGATGGTTTTGCCGTGCATCTCCACATCTTCGAGCGCGGTGCGCCGCATATAGGATAGCGGCGTTTGCCAGCGGATCATCTCTGATACCATATTGGGGATCAGGCTGTGATCGGCTTTCAGCTTGGTATATTCATCGGGGAACTTGTTGAGCGCATAAAGGCCGCCCGTCATAGTATTGCGGGTCGTGTCATTACCACCGATAATCAGCAAGATAACATTGCCCAACAGTTCCTGCGGGGTCAGGTTCCTTGTTGCCGGGCCGTGGGCAAGCAGGCTCATTAAATCATCGCCCGGAGGTGCTGCTTGGCGCTCGGCATAGATACCGGAAAACGTGCCCAGACATTCGCCCAATTCTTTCAGCCACTGTTCGCGCCCGCCGGGACAAATATCCGGGTCAAAAGGATTGGTGGTCACATCGGACCATCTGGTCAATTCGCGCCGCCGCTCTTGTGGATAGTTGAGCAGCGTTGCGAGCATCATCGCGGTCAACTCGATCGACACTGTATTCACCCAGTCAAACGGTTCTCCAACTGGAAGCGAGTCGAGCAAAGCACTAGTGCGCTGACGGATCAGTGGTTCAAATTCATTGCGGAGCAGGGAAGGCGCGACAGCAGGCTGCATTGGTTTGCGCTGCGCCCAATGGTGCGGTTCGTCTGCGGCGATAAAACTTTCGCCGGTAAAGGCTTCGATCGGTGGGCCAAGCGTAATGCCGCCAAACTTGGCATCGGATGAAAAGCGTTTGTTATCGACATCCACAGCTTTGACGTCTTCATAGCGGGTTAGTGACCAATAGGGACCAGCAACGCTGTCCGCTGTGTAATGCAAGGGTTCTTCTTTGCGCAATCGTTCGAACCGGTCCCACATCTTGTCCTGACGCCATTGCTCCACATCGATAAAATCAATGGAGTCCAAGTCGATTTCGCTGGCCGGTTTTATAGGATCACCACGTTCCAGATAATGTGGGCGCGCCGGTTTGCGGTAGCTAATCTCAGGGCGTTTTAGTTGCGGCGATGGATCGGCTTCGGCCATATTGATGTTCCTGCAAGTTCAATCAGTCATTCTTTAACTGACCGATTAAAATTATCACATGTATGGCTTTTCAGCAATAGGCGCTAACCGCTATTTCGGAGTGCTGTTGCGATAGCGTTGAGAGACAGTTGAATGCCCTCTCCAATACGCGAATCCTCTTCCCCAGCGCGGAGACGCTTCATCAATTCGATCTGCAAGTGATTGAGCGGTTCGATATAGGGTAGGCGTAATTCGATGCTATTGAACAAGGACGGGTTTTTTGCCAGCAAATGCGGTTGATCAGTAATCTCCAGCAACATATCCCGTGTTTGATCCCAACCGGATTTGATGCGATTGAAAAATGTTTGCCCCATATCCTGGTCTTCCACCAATTCCGCATAGCGCGCCGCTATCCCCATGTCGGATTTAGCAAGCACCATTTCCATGTTAGAAAGAGTAGCCTGAAAAAACGGCCAAGCTTCGGCCATGTCCTTTAGTTTTGCTTTGTCGTCATAAGCAGCAAGTGCTTGTCCCACTCCATACCAACCGGGGAGCATAACGCGGGCCTGTGCCCAGCTGAACACCCATGGAATAGCACGTAAATCTTCAATCTTGTCGCTCTTGGTTCGGCTGGCGGGGCGTGATCCGATTTTCAGTTTCGCGATTTCCGTCAGCGGAGTCATCTGGCGGAAAAAGGTGCGGAAGCTATCATCTCCATAGACCAATTCACGATATTCCCCGAATGCAGTCTGCGAAATTCCGTCCATTGCATCGGCAAATATTTTGTTTTGCGGTCCGTCGCTTTGATCGGGCTCCAGGGAATTGATCAGGACAGCCGAGGTCATAGCCTCCAAATTGGTTTCCGCACCCGCGCGGGTACCATATTTGGCAGCGATAACCTCGCCTTGTTCGGTAATCCTTATGCGGCCGGCCACTGTGCCTTTAGGCTGAGCCTTAATCGCACCAAAAGCCGAGCCACCGCCCCGCCCGACAGCGCCGCCGCGGCCATGGAATAGCTGCATCTTTATGCCGGCTTTATCAAATATGGGCGTCAACGCATTGCTGGCTTTGAACAGGCTCCAGGTGGAGGTGATGTAACCACCGTCTTTGTTGCTGTCTGAATAGCCAATCATTACTTCCTGATGGCCTCGAGCTTTGGCCAGTGCATGCATTTCCGGAATGGAGAAAAATTCGGTCATGACTTCTGGTGCGTTCTCTAGGTCGGCCACAGTCTCGAACAACGGAACCGACATGATTGGGCAGGTTGGAGCGTCACTCTCGTTCGTCGGAGCGCGATAAAGCCCGCATTCCATCAACAGAACATAGACCTCCAGAATGTCGGAAACGCTTTCACCATTGCTGATATTATAGTTGGTAATGACTTCCGGGCCATATTTAGCGTGCGCATCGGCTGCGGCGCGAATGATGGAGAGTTCTTTTGCGGTCTCCTCACTATAGTCGGCCCAGGGACTGACCAGAGGACGATTGTTGGCGAGTTCGGCGCGGAGCAATGTTACTCGCGTGTCCTCGTCCAGCGCCAGATAATCCGCCTCAACACCGGCTTCTTTCAAAAGCTCCGCAACCACCCTTTCATGCACACGGCTATTTTGCCGCATATCGAGCGTGGCGAGGTGAAATCCGAATAGTTCTACGGTACGGATCAAGCGGCCCAATGCCCCCGACGTGGCAAACACGCCTTTGCCACCGGCTTTGAGGCCGCGCGCCAATATAACCAGCTCTTCACGCAAATGCTGTGGATTGTCATAAGGTTCGGCAACGATCGAAGATGGTCGACCAGAAACATGACCACATAGTTTCAAATGTGTAGCGGACAATCTGGCATAGATTCCCGATAGCGCGCGACGATAAGGTTCATCTTTGCGGCTGAGCGCATCATCGCCGCTGGTTTCGGCCAACGCTGAGACCTCCTCTGGCACATCTGCAAGTTCCGTGGAGATCGACAGCTCCGCACCCATCGCGTGCACCCGCATCAGGTAGTAGCCAATGACGGTTTCCGCTGCTCGCGATAGCGCTTCTTCCATCGCTTCCGCATCCACAAAAGGATTGCCGTCTCGGTCTCCGCCGATCCAGCTATTGAGCTTCAGGAAATTGGGCAGGCGCGCGCCCAGCATTTTTTCCCACTTGCCGTATAGACGCGGCAACACCGGAAGAAATACATCCTTCATATAGCTTTGCGATATTTGCACTTCATCGGTTACAAACAGCCGCTCTCTGCGTAGCGGACGGGTTTGCCAGAGCAGAGCAATCTGCCGCATAATCGCTTCGTCCAGATCGTCGCCCTGAGGGGTTTCCGTCTTGCTGGCATCTTTGAGCAACAACAGTTCAGCAATACGCGCCTTGTGATCGATCATGCTCTTGCGACGAACTTCTGTGGGATGGGCGGTCAGTACGGGCGCGATCAACGCATCATCGAGCAGGGCCAGTATGGCGTCTTTATCTACCCCTTCACTGGCCAGCAGTTCGATGGCTTCTACAACGCTGGCTCCCTCTTCGGCAGCAACGCCCTGCCGGTCTTCCGCCAGATTGGCGAGTAGCGAGAACAGCATGAAACCCCGCACAAACGCCAAGGTCTCGTCCAGTGAAAGGGCATCCAAACCCGGATCTATCGCATCCGCATCGGCAACGCCGCGATGCCGGTCAACACTGGTTGAGCGAATATATTCCGTGCGCCGGTATAACTCTTCCCCGCCATAGGATCGGATGACATCGCCAAGCAGCTTGCCTAGATATTTTATGTCAGGATTTTGATGAACGGTGAGTGCTTCTGTCATACGTTCAGGCTGCACGGCGCTGCTGAAAGCGTCAAGAGAATCCTCAAATTGGAGCGGTTTATCTAACAGCGCAGGATAATCACTTGCATATTTTCGATAATCAGCGAGATTTGGTTCCCCATATAATAGAGGATTTGATCGTGACACAGGTTTCTACGAAAGACACGGGTGCCATTCGCATTGCAACTATCAACAATCCCCCGCGCGGCTATATGAATGCGGAAACGGCAACCGAACTTTGCGATATCCTGGAAGCAGCCGAAAGTGACAAAAACATCAATACACTGGTTTTTACCGGTGGTATCGAGGGCGTGTTCATTCGGCATTATGATGTTAGTGAAATAGTCGCCGTCGCTGAAGGCTTTCGTGGCGGCGATATCAAACCTGGAGGCGATCGGAGTGCTTCGCCGGTGTACCGCTTGTTCGATCGCATGATTGTTACACCGCTTGCCACTATTGCTGCGATAAATGGCACTTGCATGGGGGGCGGTTTTGAATTCGCATTAACCTGTGACATCCGGATTGCCGAAAAAGGTGACTATCAAATTGGTCTCCCCGAAACCCGGCTTGGGATTATTCCGGGCGTTGGTGGTCTGCAACTTCTCAGTCGGGTGGTCGGTCTTTCGCGGGCCAAGGAAATGGTCATGCGGGGCCGGGTAGTCGAGCCGGAAGAAGCGTTGAATCTAGGTGTTGTTCATGAATTGGCGGAAGGTGCTGCTCTGGACGCAGCATTGTCGGTGGCTCAGGAGTTGGCAGAGCGGCCGCCTGTAGCTGTCGCATCCGTAAAGCGCATGGCATCCGAAGTCGCTGCTGGGGAAACGTTGGAGCAAGGGTTGAGAAACGCTGAAACTGAGTTTGCACGTTGTTTGCTAGAAGGGGATGCGGCGATGGAAAAAATGCAGGCGTTTCTGGATGATGGTGAGGATATCACTGCGACTTAATCATGCCCATATTGTCAGGATCTAACTGTCCGGCCCTTGCCCAAAATCACGATCCACAATCATCCATGAACCGGTAACAAAGGCGCATAGTTTGCCGGTTTCGCGATTGATAAATCGGCTTTCGACAATGCCTAGTCTGCGTGACCGGTTAACGACATGACTTTTGACATCAATCAGGTCACCCGCCTTCATTGGGCGCAAAAACCGGGTCACAAAGTCCGCCGTGGACATAGCCTCCATTTTCTCACTGGTTGTTGAATAGGCAAAAGATTGTCCGGTATCCGCAATCACATTGACAATACCGCCCTGAACAATGCCGTCAAAATGGGTGAGATGTTGGTCCACCGTCCATTCCATATCAAATTCACCAACTGCAACACGGGTGAATTTTAAACCCGTCAGGTTCATTCCCCTGACAAAAGGCGGGGCCATGGACATATCCGGCTTTCCGTCCTTCATCGGCATGGGCATGTCGATCATCATCTGTATATTGGCAACTGGATCATATTTGTCGTCAGTCATATGAAAACCCCTCCCTGATTCGAACATTATAACACAGTCAAAATGCCAGCATTTTCTGTCGCGAAGCAGATGTGATGCTCAGCGGAATCTCTGTAAAAATATAGCTAATGCGCCATTAACCATATCCTTGGATTTTACTGGCATTACGCCTCGTAATTTCAATAACTTATCTTGCGGGCACTATGAAAAAATTATCAATCGGTACGGCCTTGTGGCTGCCACTAGCACTGACCACTGCACCAGCAATGGCGAATTCCGGAGATGTTGCGGCATTGGAAGAACGGGTCGCCAAACTCGAAGCCATGAACGTGCAACTGATGAATATGCTGCAGGAAAAGCAGGACGTTGATTCGGGCTACTATGAAACATCCTATCGAAATGTTCCTCCACCGCCGCCACCTCCCCCACCGCCAGCTCCCGCTTTGGGATATGGCGGCACCAGCGGCACTGAACGTTATCAAGACGAATCTCGCCAGAAGAAGTCCGGCGACCTGATCGGCACCAGTTCTGAATATGCCTATCGGATGCTCGATCATGCCGAAAATGTGAATACCAAGCCGTTGTTAATCCTTCAGGCCAAACAGATGTCGGAACTGGATGACAGGGTAACAATCAGCGGTGGAATTACCGTCATTGCCAATCACCAGAAAAGCAATCGCGATTCCAAATTCGGTTGGCTGATGCGCCATCCCACATCCAACAACCAGGTGGGCGACAAGGCATCGGAAATTGTTGTACATTCGGCTCAGGCCGCGGTCACTGCGCAGGTCACACCGAACCTGACAGCATATGCCGAGTTACTGTACAATCCTGAACAAAGCTTTGGTCAGGGTACGATTACTGCGCTAAACCGTAACCAGGTACAGGTTCGCAAAGCGTTCGTTTTATGGGGAAATCTTGACAAAAGTCCGGTTTATCTGGCCGCGGGTAAGATGGATGTGCCTTTTGGGCTCAATGATACAGTTAGTCCCTTCACTAATTCCACTACCTGGCACGCTTTTGCGCCGCTCGCTTATGCAGGTACTCTAGGTTATTATGGGAACGGTTTGCACGTTCGGGCGACTGCCATCCAGGGTGGTGCACAGTTCCGTGCCGCCAACACGCCGGTAAATGGCACATCGACACCGTCGCGGGTGAACAACTTTGCCATTGATGGCAACTACACTCTGAACCTGAGAGATGATCTAAGCCTGATGGCTGGTGGCAGCTACATTCATGGCAGCACCTATTGCCAACCTTATCCTGTATTCCACTTCAATCCGTGCACAGATAATGTTCCTGCATGGTCGGCATATGGGACCATAAACTTCGGCCGGTTAAAATTGCTCGGTGAATTCGCTTCCACGACCAAAGTTCTGCCGGGTAGTGCGGTGCCAGACCCGACCAACCCGTTGAGTGTTTTTGAGGCAAGCAAGGTTAGTTCATTGACCGTTGGTGGGCGTTACTCCCTGCCAATCCGTAAGGCCCCGATCGATCTGTCTTTTGAGTTTAGCGATTTCGTTGCTGGCGATGACGGTGCACCGTGGGAACGCCAGAATCAGTGGGTTGCCGGTATTTCGCACTATATCATTCCCAATGTGAACCTGTTCGGTGAATTTGTTCGTACCGAAGGCTACGTGCCGCTCAACTTCTTGAGCGGCGGGAACTTCCCGGACGGAAGCACATGGTCTGACAGGGATGCGCGCTCCAATATTTTCAATATTGGTGTGCAAACCGCCTTTTAGAATAATCTAGGCTTCCAGCTCAATGTCCCAATAGAGCCAGTCATGCCAGGTTTCGTGCAGGAAATTGGGTGGAAACGCCCGGCCTTTTTCCTGCAGTTGCCAGCTGGTTGGTTTGATTGGTTTCTGGGACAACTGCATATGCGCCTCTTTCGGTGTGCGTCCCCCTTTTTTCAGGTTGCAGGGTAGGCACGCCGTGGCGACATTTTCCCAAGTGGTCTTCCCCTGTTGGCGCCGCGGAATCACATGATCAAAAGTCAGATTCTCCTTTGATCCGCAATAAACGCATTCAAACTTGTCACGCAGGAATAAGTTGAAACGGGTGAAGGCGGGATATTCGGATGGTTTGATGTAGTTTTTCAGTGCAATGACTGATGGAATCTTCATATCTACGCTGGGGCTGTGGACATGCCGTTCATAACTCGACACAATATCGACACGGTCGAGAAACACCGCTTTGATCGCAGTTTGCCAGGGCCAAAGGCTCAGCGGATAGTAAGACAGCGGCGTGTAATCAGCGTTCAAAACAAGCGATGGACAGCTTTCCGGATGTCTCAGCAGGTCTTCATGATACATTGCTACTCTTCTCTCCCAACAACTGGTTGTTTTACAGTTCGCCCTTTATCTCTAGAACCGTGACATGATCGTGACACAAAGAACAAATCCAAACGATGACGTCAAGAGTTGATGTAAACCAAGATGTTGTGGTGCGCTTTGCACCTAGCCCCAACGGCTTGTTGCATTTGGGTCATGCTTATGCTGCGATGATTGCTCATGATTATGCACGTGAGCGAGGCGGCAGGTTTTTGCTCCGGATGGAGGATATTGACCTTGGACGGACCAAACCTGAATTTGTTGATACAATATTGGCGGATTTGCAGTGGTTGGGATTGGAGTGGGAGGGGGAACCTATTTTCCAGTCGCAGCGATTGGATAGCTATGCCGCAGCAGCTGAGCATCTAAAGGACATTGGGTTGCTTTACCCCTGTTTTTGTTCGCGATCGCAAATGCGAATGCTGCAAGAAGGCCATCCACAAAAAGAAGGGCCTGATGGCCCTATATATGCAGGAACATGCCGTCATTTGGATCAGCAGGAAGTTGCGAGCCGAATGGAAACAGAACCGAATAGCTGGCGCTTGGATGTCGCAAAGGCAGCCAAACTCACGGGGCCGCTTTCCTGGCACGATGAAAGACACGGTGAGCAGTTAGCATCTCCGGAAACATTGGGTGATGTTGTCTTGATCCCAAAAGAAACCCCGGTGGCATATCATCTGGCCGTAACTCTCGACGATGCGCGCGATGGCATCACACATGTGGTGCGCGGCCAAGATCTATTTGCCTCTACCCATATACATCGGTTGTTACAGGCGTTGTTAAATTTGCCCGCACCGATTTACGTGCATCACGCGCTGCTGTTGGATGAAAGTGGTTCCAAATTGGCAAAGAGTCGGGATTCTGCATCTTTGTCCGTATTGAGAATGCGGGGTATCGACGGGTACAAGGTCATACAAGAATTGAGAGAAGGAAACTTCCCGGTTGGAATCTCTCTTTCAGAAGGTTAAGGACACAATATGAACTTTGTTTTGATAGCTATGATCGTTTTGGCCGTAGGCGCTGTGGTTTTTGCACTTGTGCGCGGCCTAATCGCTTTCGCCAATATGGAACCCGATAACGTCGATAGCGACGGCATTACGGCGAGCCATAAAAAGCAAAATGAAATGATGTTTGCTCGTATCAAGTATCAGGCAATTGCCGTGGTGTTTGTGATCATCTTGCTGATGCTGGCGGGCGGCCAGAGCTAAGCCATCACCGATGGTTAAACTCAATAAAATCTACACAAAAACCGGCGATGACGGGACCACCGGATTGGTCGATGGTTCGCGCATAGCGAAAAATGATCCGCGCATGGCCGCTATTGGTGATGTGGATGAACTGAATAGCGCAATTGGTGTTGCCATCTGTTCAGTCGCTGAAAAACCCTTGGTCGCCAAGTTGCGTATCATTCAAAATGATCTGTTTGATCTGGGCGCTGATCTTGCAACGCCAGCGGACGAGGGCGATAATTTTGAGCCATCGGAAATGATCTTGCGCATCACAGCTTCACAGGTCGAGCGTTTGGAAAGCGATATTGACGAGGCAAACGATCAGCTAGAACCACTCACGAGCTTCATTTTACCCGGCGGCAAGGATGATGCGGCGGCTATTCATCTGGCGCGAGCGATATGCCGAAGAACCGAACGCACCGCAGTGACTGCATCGCAATCGGTTGCGATTAATCCACAAGCTCTGGCCTATATCAACCGTCTGTCAGACTATTTGTTCGTCCTCGGGCGATTGCTTAATGACGGCGGCAAGGCGGACATTCTTTGGGTGCCTGGCGCATCGCGATAGGCGTGTTGGCGAGCGAAAGTTACAGTTATTTGCAACCCGCTGGCGCAAATATGCGTTATTGACCTATAAATTGTTCGCGCTATGTTCTGAGCAACATCGCATTCCGGAGACTGGACTATCGCTACCCAACCCAAAAATCCGGAAATTGACCATTCGGTTTTAACGGATCGTTTTGTAGAAGTTCGCAATGCAACCGTTGCTCTTACTGACGGGCTTTCCGATGCAGATGCTACCGTGCAATCGATGGAAGATGCATCGCCAGCCAAATGGCATTTGGCGCATACGACCTGGTTTTTTGAAACCTTTATCCTGCGCGATCATGTAGATGGATATAGCCATTTTCGTGATGGCTATGATTATCTGTTCAACAGCTATTACGAGGCTGAGGGCGCCCGCCACACGCGCGCGGCACGCGGGATGATCACCCGGCCATCATTGGATGAGATAAAACGCTATCGAATATGGGTCGATGAAGAGATGATTAAAGCGATCCCAGCGTTTGATGAAAAATGCTTGGAACTTGTTGCGCTTGGTCTGCATCATGAACAGCAACATCAAGAACTTTTGTTGACCGATGTGAAGCATATGTTGGCGCAGAATCCCTTAAAACCAGCATGGTTCGCGTCTGATGATGATCGCCACAGATCATCCCATGTGCCACTGGATTGGATCGAAGGCAAAACCGGAATCGTTGAGATAGGCCATGATGGAAATGGCTTTGCCTTTGATTGTGAAGGGCCGCGCCATCAGGTGCTGTTGACGCCGCATGCACTGGCCAATCGATGCGTGACTAATGCCGAATGGACCGAGTTTATCGAAGATGGCGGTTACCGGAAACCGGAATATTGGCTGTCAGATGGTTGGGCATGGGTGCAGCGCGAAGATATTCAATCGCCACTCTATTGGGAAGAAACAAACGGCAGTTGGCGCTGGTTCACGCTGAATGGCTTGCAGCATGTCGACCCGCATGCACCGGTGACCCATATCAGCCTGTATGAAGCCGACGCTTTTGCCACTTGGGCCAACAAAAAATGGGATGGTGTCCGACTGCCAACAGAAGTGGAGTGGGAGAGCGCTGCTGCTTCGGTTGAGATTCGGCCGAATGATGCGTCTTGCCATCATGTGCGACCCCGCGGCCCCGCAACCGATAGCGAAGGACTGACGCAAATGTTCGGTGATGTTTGGGAATGGACTGGCAGCGCGTATCGCCCCTATCCCGCCTTCAAACCCGTGGACGGTGCGGTCGGTGAGTATAATGGCAAGTTCATGTCAGGACAGTTTGTCCTAAGGGGCGGTAGCTGTGCAACGCCAGAGCAACATATACGGCCATCCTATCGCAATTTCTTTTATCCCCATCAGCGTTGGCAGTTTACCGGTCTACGTCTGGCAAAAGACATATAACTCACAGATAACCAAGCGCTGAGGACGCCTTCCCCATGGACATGATGAAAACGCTGGCTGATCCGGCTTTCCGAAATGATATTCTTGCCTGTTTTGAGGAGCCGCGCCACGCGATCCCGGCGCGCTGGCTTTATGATCGCGCGGGTTCAGAATTGTTTGAACAGATAACCGAGTTACCCGAATACTATCCGACGCGCACTGAAACCGCATTGCTCAAGCGCTATTGTGGAGAGGTTGCCCAATTGGGGGAACGGGGTCGTGCGGTGGTCGAATTTGGTTCGGGCAGTTCTACCAAAACCCCGCATCTATTGCGCGCGTTGGATACGGCTGCCTATGTACCAATTGATATATCCGGAGACTTTTTGGCGCATAGTTCCAGAGAATTGCAAAAGCAGTTTCCCGATTTACCCATCCATCCGCTCGAAGCTGATTTCATGCACCGGTTGGATCTTCCGGAACAAGTTGCAGATATGCCGAAACTCGGCTTTTTCCCGGGATCGACAATCGGAAATATGATTGCCAGAACCTCGGTGGATCTGTTGCGATCCATGCGTGAAACGCTGGGTGTAGGATCACAGCTACTTATTGGCTTTGACCGGATCAAGGATGAAGAAATTGTCGTCGCCGCCTATGATGATAGCGCCGGCGTTACTGCGCAGTTCTCGTTAAACCTGCTGCACCGGATCAATAGTGAAATGGATGGTACTATTCCAGTCGAGGCGTTTCGCCATATTGCGATCTGGAATGATCTCTATGCCCGCATAGAGATTTATCTTGAGGCACAGTCGGATGTTAGTTTCACGATCGAGGACAAATCAAATGCCATGACTAAAGGTCAAAGGCTGCATATCGAGAATAGCCACAAATATGGTTTGCGTGATGCGCGATTAATGCTCCGTGCCGGAGGTTGGTCTCCTATTGCGGAATGGAGCGATGAGCAGGATTATTTCACGCTTATTCTAGCCGAAGCACATCCATCGAAACACGCGCCCTGAGCGATACTAGTTTGAAGAAGCGGTCTCTTCGCTTTTGGCATATTGGGCGCGCCAGGTGGTAATCCACTCATAACCGCCCCTGCACTCGGTCATGCTGGTTGCTTCGATCAATCGGAACATGGTGCCATCCCAGACATAGCTTTCCGAATTGCCGCAGTCACCCAAACCGCGCCCTTTGGCAAAGCTGCTCAAAATCTGATCTTGTCCTTGCCAACTGGCATTTACTAGCAAGGGTGTGCGGCCATCACCGCCCCAAGCCGGCGGGATATCAAATTTGGCGGATTCGAATGACCATTTGCCTACGCCATCATCGTCGCCATCTTGATATTCACCAATAAAAGCGGTGCTGGAAAAATTATAAGCGCCGGAGCCGCACGAAATGAGCACCAGAGCGCGATAATTACCTGCCCGGGCACCCATTGCATAGGCTTGATCCTCGACCACTCCGAAACGCTCATCCTTACAAGAAGAGTTTTCCACCAGTTCCACAATTTCAGCAGTATCGGGCACGCGATCTGCGTCACCCCATTGATCGACTGGGATGAGAGGAATGCTGGTCACTGGAGCGGAAAATTGTCGGCGTCCTTTAGCTATCAATGCGGTTTTTGTTCCAACCCGTTTTTGCTTCGCATCTATGTATCGCAGCGCTGCGGATGATCCCGCCAAGGAAATCTGTGTCAGGTTTTCATCATTGGGCCCCAGTACCTGCAAATTGTTGCCGCGGGCAATTGCCTGCGCGACTTTCTTTGCATCCTGACCCACGATTTCGATCGGATAGTCGCCTTTTACCACCGGACCTGTGTCAACCAGTTGGCCGTCGACTTTCATTCTGTACCGATCAATATCAAGGGCCTCGATCAGGACCCGGATTTTCAATATTTCATTGGTTTCGGCCGTTCTGACAACGGTGATTGGACCCTGCCAGTCATCAAAAGAATCGCTCTGATCGGGAATTAGGGATACCGCTTTACAGGTTCCGCCATTGTCGCAGCCTACTGCCCAGTCTTTGAAGGTCTTGATCTCACCAGGTTGCGGAACAGCCGCAGAAACCCCTGCCAAGGGAGTCAGCATAAAGATCAGACCAGCGAAGATGCCATGGGGGGACATGATTGAAGCCTAGCCAGTTTCTTTCACAATCGCTAGTGGCTTTTGCAAAGTTCAATAATCAAAGGATAAAAAATGCGGTCTATTGGCATTATTGGTTCAGGACAGATGGGCGTGGGTATCGCTCAAGTATCGGCGCAGGCCGGTTATCATGTCTATCTATCGGATATGAATCTCGAAATTGCTGAAAAAGGCAAAGCTTTTGTCGGTAAACAGTTGAACAGGCTAGTCGAGAAAGAGAAAATCGATCAGCAAACGGCAGATACAGCGCTAAGCCGGATTGAACCGATTGACCGGATGGATCCAATGGCCGCCGCCGATATGATTGTTGAAGCTGCGACCGAGCGGGAAGAAGTTAAGCGCCAGATTTTTGCAGCAGCGTCAGAAATTTTGGGCCATCAAGCGATACTTGCCTCCAACACATCTTCCATTTCGATCACCCGGTTGGCGCAGTCGGTTAAAGACCCAAGCCGTTTTATCGGCGTGCACTTTTTCAATCCGGTGCCTTTGATGGGACTGGTGGAAGTTATTCGCGGCCTGGCGACCAGTGATCAAACTGCAGCAACTGCGACCGATTTTGCCAAAGCCGTTGGCAAGCAGCCTGTGTTGGTCAAAGACTCGCCCTGCTTCGTGGTCAACCGGATCTTGTTACCCATGCTCAATGAGGCATTTTTCGCGCTTGGCGAAGGAACCGCGTCGATGGAAGATATTGATCGCGGTGTGCAATTGGGCCTCGGCCATCCGATGGGTCCAATTACCCTGGCAGACATGATCGGCCTTGATACTTTGATGGAAATATTGGCAGTGCTGCAGAACGACTTTGGTGACCCCAAATATCGTCCGGCCCCCATTTTGCGCAAATATGTCGAAGCCGGTTGGCTAGGCCGCAAAACCGGAAAAGGATTTTACGACTATTCGGGTGAAGCTCCAGTCCCGACTATGTAGTTGAGGGGAGCTTGGGAGAAATAAGAATGACCAATGAAATCCGCGATTTCGCAATCGATATCTCGAAAAAGGAATTGGATGATCTGGACATCCGGCTGCGTCATGTCCGCTGGCCTGATCCAGAACCCGTCGATGATTGGTCACAGGGCATTCCGCTGGACTATGTAAAAATTGTCGCGGATCATTGGCGGAGCGAATATGACTGGCGGCGGTGTGAATCCGAGCTCAACCAATATCCGCATCATCTGACCGAGATTGATGGTGTTGATATTCATTTCATGCATATCAAATCACCAGAACCCGATGCCCGACCGATTATCATGACCCATGGCTGGCCGGGAAGTATCATAGAATTTATGGATGTGATTGGGCCGCTTACTGATCCGGTGGCGCATGGCGGAGAGGCGAAGGATGCCTATCACCTCGTCATACCATCGCTGCCTGGATATGGTTTTTCGGGTAAACCCACAGAAACCGGATGGGGTATTGAGAGGATAGCCAAGGCCTGGAATGAGCTGATGGTGCGGCTTGGATATGATCGCTATTTTGCGCAAGGCGGTGATTGGGGTGGGATGACGACTTCGGTTATCGGGGTGCAGAATCTCGGTAACTGCGCTGGCATTCACGTGAATTTTGTTATCGTTGGACCGCCTTCTGCGGAAATTATGAAGGCGCCGACTGCGCAGGAGCAGGCGGCTTTGGCGCATTTTGTCGACTATCAGACGCAGGGTGCCGGCTATGGAGAAATCCAGCGGACCAAACCGCAGACCTTGGGATATGGGCTGGCCGATTCACCGGTTGGGCAAATGGCCTGGATCATGGAGAAGTTTCAGGGTTGGTCCGATGGCGGGGCCACGCCTGATGATAATTTTGATGCGGACCGATTGCTTGATAATGTCATGCTGTATTGGTTGAACAACGCAGGCGCGTCGTCAGCGCGGCTCTATCGTGAGAGTTTCGGCAATCCCAACGTTGAACCGATTGAGATTCCGTCAGGATGCAGTGTGTTTCCAAACGAGATAGTTGCGCCTTCCCGCCGGTGGGCGGAACAGCGTTTCAAGAATATCAAATATTGGAACGAACCAGAACGCGGCGGCCATTTCGCTGCGCTGGAAGTACCGGAATCATTCATAAACGAAGTGCGAGCCTGTTTCCGTGAGATGGAGCTATAGTCTAAAATGCTGGCGTTGATTGTCCGGCGCCTGCTGACTGCTATTCCGACGTTGCTCGGGATTATTCTCGCTTCGTTTTTTCTGATGCGGTCCGCACCGGGCGGACCATTTGACGGCGAGCGCCCCTTACCACCCGAAGTGCAAGAAGCTTTGCGGGAAACTTACGGTTTGGACAAACCGCTATGGGAGCAAGCCTGGATTTACATCTCGCGCTTGTTGCAGGGCGATTTTGGCCCGTCACTTGTTTATCGCGATTTTACTGTCACGGAGTTGGTGGCACAAGGCTTGCCGATTTCACTGACACTGGGTGGTTTAGCCATCCTATTGGCACTGTTGATCGGCGTGACGGCGGGTCTGTTTGCTGCCGTAAAGGCTGGTAAGATGATCGATAAGTCGATCATGATGCTGGCAACCGTGGCAACGGCATTGCCGACATTTGTTACCGGTCCCGCATTGGCGTTATTTTTTGGACTGTGGCTGGGATTGCTTCCTGTATCGGGAAGAGGGGAGGGCATGGCTTGGTTGATTATGCCGGTTGTCGCGCTCGCGCTCCCGGTGTCGGGTGCGATCGCGAAACTGACAAGGGCTGGTCTGGCAACAGTCCTGAAACAGGATCATATTCGCACCGCGCGGGCGCGCGGACTGCCCGAGACGAAAATCCTGTTCAAACATGGGCTGCGACCCGCTCTTGTTCCGGTAGCCAGTTATCTGGGGCCGGCAGCGGCGGGGCTACTAACCGGCGCGGTGGTCGTGGAAACTGTGTTCGGTTTGCCTGGGCTGGGACGCTATTTCGTGCAAGGAGCACTGAACCGAGATTACCCCCTCGTGCTGGGCGTAGTCACACTCTACGCCGCGCTGATCATTCTATTCAATCTATTCGCCGACCTTATCTATGGCTGGCTTGATCCCAGGATGCGGGAAGAATGAAGAGCCTTCTGCATCCAAGCCATTGGCCGCTTTGGGTCGTGATTGCGCTGATTGCGGCGGCGCTGTTGCTTCCGTTCATTCTGCCCTGGACCTACGATCAGATCGATTGGGATGCTGTTCGCGCGCCCGCGTTTACTGGTAGTCATCTGCTAGGAACAGACGAGATCGGACGAGATCGGCTGGCGCGGTTGGCGGCAGGAACGCGGGTTACAATCATGGTCGCGATTGCAGCGGCTTTGGTATCGTTGATTGTCGGCATAACCTGGGGTGCAACGGCTGGATGGGTTGGCGGCAAAGTCGATGAAGCGATGATGCGCTTTGTTGATGCACTATACGCACTGCCTTTCATGTTTATCGTCATCCTGCTGATGGTCATATTTGGACGATCGATATTGTTGGTTTTTGTTGGGATCGGGCTGGTCGAATGGCTTACCATGGCGCGGGTTGTGCGGGGGCAGGTTATGGCTTTGAAACAGCGACCCTTTATTCTTGCGGCGGAAGCGGCTGGTACAAAGCCTCTAACTATCGTTATCAAGCACATTCTGCCGAATATAGCAGGGGTAGCCCTTGCCTATCTGATGCTCACTGTCCCGCAGGTAGTGATGGTGGAAAGCTTTCTCTCTTTCCTAGGGCTCGGGGTCCAGGAGCCGCTGACATCGCTTGGTATATTGGTGAAGGAAGGGGCAGATGACATGGATGTGGCGCCGCTTGGGCTATTGTTGCCCGGCGGCGTGTTAGTGCTGATCCTTGTGTGTCTGACTGTAGAGGGTGAACGGCTCAGGGATACATATTCATGACGCTGTACGCGCTCCAAAACCTGACTGTTGAGATAGCGGGTAACCAGCTGGTGCAGGATGTCAGTCTGGAGGTTGAAGCGGGGCAGTGCACCGCTATTATTGGCGCGTCGGGATCTGGAAAAAGCCTGACTTGTCTGACCCCGTTTGGATTGAATTCCGGCTCGGCCATCGGTTCCATGATGTTGGATGGTATCGATCTGTCAAATGCCACGGCCGCGGAAATGCGGAGCGCACGAAGCCAACTGACAGGCTTTGTCTTCCAGCAACCAATGACTGCGCTGACACCGCATTTGACTGTGGGAGCGCAATTGCGTGAAGCGGGTGCTCAAGGTGGATTTGCTTTCACACGCTCTGATATGATCCAGAAACTGGAACGTGTTGGGCTATCACGTGCCGATGAAAAATTGGATCAGTTTCCGCATCGTTTGTCCGGGGGAGAACGCCAGCGGGTATTGATTGCCGCGGCCATTGCTCACAATCCCAAATTGCTGATCGCAGATGAACCAACCAGTGCGCTGGATGCGGCATTGCGCAGTGAAATCATGCATTTGCTCGACGAACTGCGCGCAGAACATGGCCTTGGCATGTTACTGGTCAGCCATGATCTTGCATCGGTTGAAGGACATGCGGACCAACTGATCGTCATGGATCAGGGTAGTGTCGTTGAAAGTGGCCCAGTGGCAGAAGTGATTGCGAACCCAAAGCAAGATTATACGAAGCGCCTAATAGCTGCGACACCGCGTCTAGAAGAACCGCCACCTGTCTTGTCAGACACGGGAGAGATCGTGCTGGAGACAAGTGATATTTGTGTCGAATTTCCCAAACCCGGCTGGCGGCGCGGTAAAGTTCGCGCGATTGAAGATGCCAATATCACGGTCCGCCAAGGGGAGGCGCTGGCCATAGTGGGTGGTTCGGGTTCCGGAAAATCAACCCTTGGAAGAGCGATTGCAGGCATAGGGCCGGTCACATCTGGATCCATATTTTGGGAGAATGAACTTCTGCCCGAACGCCGCAATCGCAGCCTTTCCATGCGCGCGCTGATCCAGCCAGTCTTTCAGGACCCGGTCGCCAGTCTCGATCCGCAATGGAAAGTTTCCGATATCGTCGCCGAACCGCTAATCAACCTGCGATCTGAAATATTAAAGCCGGATCGTATTATTAAAGTTCAACAAGTCCTAAACGAAGTTGGTTTGGGAGATGAATATCACGATCGCAGCCCAACCAGTCTTTCCGGCGGTCAGGCTCAACGCGTCGCTATTGCCCGCGCTATTGTCGCAGATTCGCATATGCTGGTTCTTGACGAAGCAACCTCGGCTCTTGATCCGTTGGTTGGCGCTGAAATCCTGAAGCTGCTTGCCCAATTACAACGCGAAAAGGATCTCAGTATAATTTTTATCACCCACGATATCGCGGCCGCCAGACGGTTATGCCATCGCATAGTCGTATTGGATGAAGGCCATATCGTGGAAGCGGGGAATATGGGCGATGTCTTGCAAAACCCGCAGAATGAAACGACCAAAAAATTGCTTGCCGTCAGTTAAAAAGGCCGCCCTGTTTCCAGAGCGACCTTTGAAGGGTTGCTTTTAATGTGAATCTAGAAGGAAGCACCCAAAGTGAATACCACCGCTGAATCGGTGAAGTTGTTAACCGATGGAGCGTCAGTATCAGTGTACGCGACACTGGCGGTTAGATTTTCGGTGATTGCCCAATCCGCCCCGATTTTCCAATCAATGTAGTTATTGTCAAACAACTGCCCGGTTGGATTTCCTAACGAGCCATCGTTGATACCAATATTAGCATTAAGAGAGATCGGTGTATTTGGAATACCGCCTGAAACACCGGTATAGATATAGACATTGTCGTCATTACCGAGGCTGCTTTGTGATGGAGCCCATGCTATGCCGGATGTGACTTCAACTGGTCCAACGGCACCGGTTACAGAAGCGTAAGGCTCGAAATAATCACTAGGGCCAGCAGCTCCGCCTTCGCCATTTGGATAGACATAATAGAGCAAACCGACATCGAGAGACAGGCCGGAAATCACTTCTCCAGACCAACCACCATAAAGGTCGAGCTCTGTATGACCGAATGTTGCGCTATCCTCGATTGAGGAAGCCCAGGTGCCGATGTAAAAGCCACTGTCGTGGGAGACATCGATACCGCCTTGAACGGCAATATCACCGTCCGAAAAGGACAGACCGCGGAAACGATAATCAGAGGTAAGGGCCACATTGGCGGAAACGGAAATACCGCTGTCATCACCATCTTCGGCGAGTGCCGGAGCGGCTGAACAAGCCATGATTGCGGCAGATAGGCCAATAAGGCTGGATTTCATTTTGTAGGACGTGCGCATGGAAATTCCTTTCTGGTAAGATGCGTATCGCCCCTCCTGGAATTCGTTTCGGTTGTCTTTTATCCTGCGAATCTAGTCACAAGTGACAATCTCAAAACATGCGTCATCATTGCTGCCCTATCTTGTTGCGCTGCACAACTCAAAAACGACTCTTTCCTCCAGATATTTCAAAAAACGTTGCCTTTTCGCAACATAACCATTTCTCAACACCCCTTTTTTAGACATTGTTAACCTACGGCGCCTAGCGATTAAGTATGTCAAAAATGGAAGTCATATCGGGCAGCAGCACCCCGGAAAGCCAGTTTGGGACGAATTATGATCGTCTTGAAGCCGTTGAATCAGTGGTTTCGATCGTCAGCGATATGGCTGACGCTGGTCCGCAATCGTCGCTCGCCCTGCCGCAAAAGGAGCAGTTACAGCATTTTTACCTAAGCGGTTCACCGATGTTGCAACGGCAGATTGATAACATTTGTGATGATATGGCAGTTACCGCCCGCTCTGGAACACGCGCGCTGTTGCAGTTCAAGTCGGAAGGCAGAAACAATTTGGGTGCGGCGGCAGGTTGTTTGATGCGTGAAATTAATCAAATGAGCGATCAGATCCTTGCTCTGATGCGCCGTTGACTATTCGAGAACCACTTTTGTTTCTTTTGGCAACGTTTTAATGTGAACGTCACGCTGCGGGAATGGTATCTCGATTTCATGCTCTTTGAACAAGTCCCACACGCGTTTCAATATGGCCGCTCTGAAATTCCCAACTCCGGATTGCGGATCCTTAATCCAGCAGCGAATTTCGAAATCTACACTGTTATCCCCAAATCCCAACATCCAGCAAACCGGCTTTGGATGACTAAGTACGCGCGGAATATCTTCACAGGCCTGTTTCATTAACTCGATAGCATGGTCCATATCGGTGTTATAGGAAACGCCAACAGGAATGCTGATCCTGACATTAGGGTTGGAATAAGACCAGTTTTCCACTTCCCGTGTCATCAGATCTTCATTGGGAATTAGATGTTCTTTGCCTTCGCGGGTTAAAACCGAGACCGCGCGGACGCCAATTTTGTTAACCCACCCAAAGCTATCACCCACAGCGATCACATCGCCGGGTTTGATGGAGCGATCCATCAGCAGGATAATCCCGGCGATCAGGTTACCAACGGTTTTCTGCATACCGAAACCAATGGCCAAACCAAAGGCACCGGAGAAAAAGGCGAGGGCGGTGAGGTCGATGCCAAGGACATCAAGGCCCAAAACAAACGCACCAGCCAAGATTGCTACGGTTGCTAGTTTCTGACCCAATACTTTTTGTGCGCCGTCGAGCTGACTATTGCCAATAACGTGATTGGCCATTCTCATTAAGACGCGAGCAACAGCGAGCAGGATCACTGCAGTCATCGCAATAGTGACAACCAATAGCAGCGAGATCCGCCGGGAACCAACATCAACGCCAACCTGGTCCATTGCTGCTCGAATAGTATCAATATCGCCCACAAAGCCAATGGCCCCGAGAGCAAACACGCCAAAGCCCATGACGGTACCCAGCCAATCTGGCATACGCACGCCGCGGATCAGATCATTGGTGAACAATCCCATGGTGACAGCGATCGTCAACGACAGAACAACTTCGGCGATATCGGACCATGGATAAGCTGCCAGAAACAGGCCGCACATCGTAAAGGTAACAAATCGCCGAGTCATATCGCGGATCCGGCGACCGGCAATTTCGCTTTCATAACCGGCACGTGCTTCCCACATGAGACGCAGTTTTGGCCCGATATACTTACTGAGATACCATCCCGCCGTTAAGGCAAGGGCCACCAGGCCAACGGCAATCCCACCTTCAATAAAGGGGGTGTTGCCCTGGGTTTCGAGGCCCAGTTCTTGAAGTTGTTTGTTCAGACTAGCTAGCATGACTGAGCCTTATTGTAGGCTTCGAAGCCTTTGGCAAGGTCAGCCATCAGGTCATCGGGATCTTCGAGCCCTATATTGAGGCGAACCAGTGGACCGGTAAGGGTCCAGTTCGTGGCCGTTCGATATTTTGCCGGATCGACAGGAAGCGCCAGGCTTTCGAATCCACCCCAACTATAGCCGATGCCAAACATGCTCAACGCATCGATAAAGGCCGCACGAGTTTCTTCGTCACCCTTGCTCAACTCAAATGAGAAAAGACCGGATGAGCCCAGGAAATCGCGTTTCCACGTCTCATGTCCGGGACATTCGGGAAGCGCTGGATGCAAAACGGCACCCACTTCAGGGCGATCTTTGAGCCAATGCGCGATTGTAAGGGCAGATGCTTCGTGCTGCTTCAATCGCACTTCCAGCGTCCGTAAACCACGTGCAGTCAGATAAGCGTCATCGGGTGACACTACCTGCCCAAGCTGCTGCGCAGTCCTGCGCAACTTCGTCCAATATTTCTTATGCGTCGTCGCAGCACCCATCATTACATCACTATGCCCGACAATATATTTGGTTGCCGCGATGATCGAAATATCGACACCTTTTTCCAGTGCCGGAAAAAATCGCGATGTCGCCCAGGTATTATCTAGCAAGGTAACGATATTTGCCTTTTTCGCAGCGGCACAGATGGCCGGAATGTCTTGCACTTCAAAGGTAAGACTGCCCGGGCTTTCCATCAATATTGCTTTAGTTTTGTCGGTGAAAAGTTCCGCAATATCGCCGCCGATCATCGGATCATAATAGTGCGCCGTCACACCCATTCTTTTTAGAAACGCATCGGCGAAGCTGCGGCTGGGATCATAGCTGCTATCGGTTAGCAAAACTTCATCACCCGGATTAAGAACCGAAAGAAGTGCACTGGAAATTGCGGCAACACCCGATGGATAAAGCATTGTACCGGCCGCACCGGGCTCCATTTCGCTTAGGGCATCTGCCAGTGACCATTGTGTAGGAGAGCCCCTACGTCCATAAAAGAACCGGCCATCTTCGTTGGTCTTTAGTCCGGTTTTCAGGTCTTCTACCGAATCATAGAGATGTGTGCTGGCCCGCCAGACGGGCGGGTTGACCACCGCCTCCGTCCATTGCTTTCGACGACCGCCGGAAACAGCCTGCGTCGCTGGTGCTTTTTTTGGATTGTCGCTATCGGCCATGAATGTTCCAACAGCGCCAGACGTTAAGCAGTGGCTTTGGGCGTATCCGCGTCGGCGCCCCATTCGGCCCAGCTGCCATCATAGAGCGCCAGCTTGTCACCACCG
Source organism: uncultured Sphingomonadaceae bacterium (assembly GCA_947494305.1). Classification (GTDB taxonomy): domain Bacteria; phylum Pseudomonadota; class Alphaproteobacteria; order Sphingomonadales; family Sphingomonadaceae; genus Parasphingorhabdus. The sequence goes on from CANLUL010000001.1 coordinate 28,585, forward strand.
GCTAACGCGGCGGCAAAAGAAACAACGGCGGCTGTCATACCAGACCCGCAGGTAGTGACGACTGGTTTACCAAGATCAACACCAGCACCGTCAAAAACAGCTTTGACATCATCGGCGCTTTTCCATGTGCCATCATCATTAAAAAACTGACTATGCGGGATATTCACGGAACCTGGAATATGGCCAGATGCCAGATTGCCACGCGGATCTGGCGTTTCACCGCTAAAGCGATCTGCAGGACGGGCATCAACGACTTGTTCGTCCTTGCTGTGCAAATTGGCTAGCATATCTGCTTTCGTGCGGACATCTTTATCGTCTTTCCAAACTGTGAAGTGACGGTGACGCAATGCCTCTTTCCCGGTTTCCAGCGCGCGGCCTTCTGCTTTCCATTTGGCAATGCCGCCATCCAGGATCGCAACTTCATGGGCGCCAAAAATCGTCAGCATCCACCATGCGCGAGCGGCGCTTTTTAGAGGGCTGTCATCATAAATGACGATCCGGCTACCATCACCTAAGCCTAGTGATTGCATCCGACTGGCAAATTTCTCTGCCGGTGGCAGCATGTTTTCAATATCACTATTGCTGTCGGTTAGATCGGCCAGATCCATGAATACGGCACCGGGGATATGACCCGCTTCATATTCAGCCTGAGGATTGCGTCCTGCGTCGGGCAAAAACTTTGTCGCGTCGACAATACGCAGATCCGACGCGCCCAATTCATTTGCAAGCCAGTCGGTGGTTACCAACAATTCCATTTCACGCTCCTAAGCCGATTCCAAATTTAACAGATCGCCGTATGTAGCGACTCGAATTTCAAGCGTCGAGGCTATAGTGCATCGCGGTCTGAATCCACCGCTATTGTGGTATTTGTGCAAATGATCGGAATTTAGAGAGTTTGGAGAAATGCGGCTGCGCTGTGTCGAAGCTCTTGTTGATCCTCGCCTTCCATCTTATGCCAAGTTCGATAGGGCATGGCGAGGCGATTTAATTTGCCTAGTTTGTCCTCATTGCGGGCAAGAAAATCCCAGTAAAGCGCGTTGAACGGGCACGCATCGTCTCCCGTTCGTTGCTTCACTTCAAATCGGCAATGGGTGCAATAATCGGACATTTTATTGATGTAATTGCCCGACGATGCATAGGGTTTGGACGCGATAATTCCACCGTCGCCAAATTGGCTCATACCCAGCGTGTTCGGCAGCTCTACCCATTCATAGGCATCTGCGTAAACTTCCAAATACCAGAGATGCACCTGATGCGGATCAATGCCAGCGATCAGTGCGAAATTGCCCGTGATCATTAGCCGCTGGATGTGATGTGCATAGGCCAGGTCCAGCGTCTGGTTGATCGCTTGCGACAGGCAATGCATGTCGGTTTCGCCCGAATAGTAGAATTCTGGCAGATCGCGTTTCGCTTCGAGGAAATTGCGCTGAGCGTAGTCCGGCCCCTCGCGCCAATAGATTCCGCGTACATATTCGCGCCAACCGATTATCTGCCGGATGAAACCTTCAGCGGCATTAAGCGGGACTTTACCATCATAATATCGCTCTTCCACTTCGCGGCAAAGTTCAAGCGGATCGAGTAAACCGGAATTGACGTAGGGAGATAGGATAGCGTGCCAAAGAAACGGCTCGTCGGTCAGCATTGCATCCTGATAGTCACCAAATTGGGGCAAGGCCTCATCCAAAAACCGTCTTTTCTGCCGCATTGCTTCCTCATGCGTTACGGCAAAGTGAAACTGGTTCAGTGATCCGGGATGTTCGGAAAAGCGATCCGCGACCAATTCAAGAACGTGCCGTGTTTCATCATCTGATCGGAATCGGATTGGCCGCGGCATCATCAGATCGCGCCCCGCTGGCTTGCGATTGTCGCTATCATAGTTCCACTTGCCGCCTTCGGGTTTCCCTTCCTCATCAAGCAATAAGCCTGTCTTGCGGCGCATTTCGCGATAGAAAAACTCCATGCGCAGTTGTTTCTTGCCTTCGGCCCAATCGTAAAAATCCTGATGCGTGGCGACAAAACGGTCATCCGGGCAGATGGTGACCGGAATGCCAAACCGATCTTGCCAGTTTTCAATCATCGCCATGACCCGCCATTCACCCGCCTCGGTTATGCGGATAGATTCAATTTTGTGCCGTTCTAGCGCCGCGGCGATTTCCCCAGTGAAGCTACCGCTGTTATCTGGGTCATCCAGCTTGATATATTCGACCTGCCAGCCCTGACTAGTAAGGTCAGCGGCGTGATGTCGCATTGCAGCGAATATATAGGCAATTTTTGCTTTGTGATGCTTCACATAGCTAGCCTCTTCTGTCACCTCCATCATGAGTATCACAGAATTCGATCGATCCTGACCGTGCAGGGATGAAATATTGCTGGATAATTGATCACCCAAGATCGGGATCAGGTTTTTTTTCGCCATGTCAATATAATGCACCAGCTTGTGATTTGGCGCAGCTTGTCCTTTGGTACAGCCCTAGGACTGGAAAGGACGGTGGGCTACATTGCCAAAGTTACGCGGCCCCAGATCCAACCGAAACGGAGCCATTTTTTCGCGCGGCGGGACATGTTCTGTGCCGACCAAGTAATTTACGGCCTGCATCTGGGCGTTGCCATCGTTGTCCGTATAGTCAAATCGAAGCAGGATCAGCGGCACGAACAATTTTTGTGACTGAAACTCTATGGGTTGAAACGTCGCCAAGGGCAGACGAATGTCTCCTGATACTTGTTCTTTTTGTCCCGCCGCCAAATCGCCAATTTCGTGCAGCAACTGTCCTTGAGAAGATGCAGCGGTTTCAACCAAATTTTTGTCTGCCTGAATCATCGTGCCAGTGACACGCAGGTCTCTTATTTGTTGATTTGAACGATTTTTGACGATGACCCGGTATCCGACAACAGCGTTCATCAGGGTTGAAGATGCCCTTTCGGCTTGAAACTCGACACTTAGCTGATCTGATAGCGGCGCTTGAACAGGCGTCGCAGCCGGTGTTGGTTGAGGAACGGGCTCGGGCTTTCTGATCTTGGTCGTCACGAAGCCATCGGACGGCGTTTCAACATCTGGTTTTATATCGGAAATCGGTTTGGTCGGCTCCGGAGCCGGAGTTGGTGTGGGTTCATCCGCTGGTGTTTTGGTATTTTCCTCTGGTTCTGTTTCCGAAAGCAGGGGTGAAGTAGCCACGTCGATATTGGAACTTTTTGCCTTGCCTTTCCTGCGCCAAAAAAGAAAACCAAGACCGGCGAGTAAAATTATTGCAATGGGGACAACCCAATATAGCGTTGTTTGCTCTGATGATGGTGCAGCGCCAGCGTCTGGCTGATCGATTGGCGCGCGATTGACTTGCTCTAACGGTTGGGTTGACGGGGGCATATCCTTGACCCCTTGTTCGCTCTGCTCAGTAGTATCAATTTTTGGATCAACTTCAGGTACGACCGTTTCTGGTCTCCGGTCTGGCTGAGCAGTAACCTGCCTCGGCGAAGGGACTGGGCGCGGCGTTCGCACTGTTGGGGTTTGGGTGCTTTGCGGTGCCGTTTCCGGAGCGGTGGAAGGAGCCGTCACAGGCACTATCGGAGTTTCAGATTCCTCGACCGCAGGTTGAACCGGTGCCGGTGTGGCGGCTGATGGTTGCGCTGTATCGTCAACCGGACCGGTAGGCGCTGGTTCGGGCGCGGGGGTATTATTGCCCGGCGGCAGGGAAAAGCTTTCGACAGATGATGGTGGCTGCGGAACGGGCTCTGCGGGTTCCACTTGTGCGAAAATAGGCACCGAAAAACCGAGTGCGAACACGCACAATAGCGCCGCTCCCATTTTCCTAACGTGCATCCAGTAAGTGATCATAGTGCCCACAACAAAATCTAACTCAATTCTCTGCTCCAAAAGTCACTGAACTGCCCATGAATAATGCAAGATGGTGACATGAACTGCGCCTTACATTAGACGACCCGCATGACGAACGAAAAAACATCAAATCTCAATCCGCAACATTTAGGCCAGCAAAGTGATCTGCCCGGTTCACCAGAAGAGGCTGTCCTCGACTATGTGCCAAATCCGCGGGTAGGCGAGCTTTACCTAACCCGTTTTGCTGCACCGGAATTTACGTCACTTTGCCCGGTTACGGGTCAGCCAGATTTTGCCCATCTTGTTATTGACTATGCGCCAGCCGAGACGATTGTGGAGTCTAAATCACTAAAGCTATTCTTGGGAAGCTTTCGCAATCATGCTGCATTTCATGAAGATTGTACTGTTGGTATTGGCAAACGATTATTTGACGAGATGAATCCGCAATGGCTGCGTATCGGCGGCTATTGGTATCCGCGGGGGGGAATTCCGATTGACGTTTTTTGGCAATCGGGAGAACCGCCCAAAGGATTGTGGATTCCCGAGCAAGGCGTGGCTAGCTACAGAGGAAGAGGTTGATGACCCATAAATTTTACGGCGGCCCCCTGTCACTCTATTCTGGAAAAGCGCGCGCCTATCTCGATTGGAAGGGCGTCGACTATGAAGAGATATTGAGTTCGACCGAAGTCTATCGAGACATCATCATTCCCCGGGTCGGCCGGCCGGTTATTCCGGTCATGGTCACCGACGATGACGAGACGTTGCAGGACACGACCTTAATCATTGATCATTTCGAAGATATACTTGGTGGACCGTCTGTCTATCCCGAAACTCCGAAGCAACGTCTGGTTGCTTTGTTGATGGAAGTTTTTGGCGATGAATGGCTCGTTATCCCGGCTATGCACTATCGTTGGAACTACAATGAAGAATGGGTTTATGGCGAATTTGGAGCCGTTGCGGCGCCAGATGCCAGTAAGGAAGAACAGCTCGTCATTGGCCGGGAACGCGGACAGAATTTCAAAGGCTTTTGTCCGATACTCGGTATCAACGATGATACGATTCCTGCGATAGAAGCGAGCTATGAAGCTCTGCTTGCAGACTTAAACACACATTTTTCCGCGCATGACTATCTGCTGGGTTCGCGTCCTTCGATTGGTGATTACGGGTTGATTGGCCCTCTATTTGCGCACCTTTATCGCGATCCGGCATCGGGTGAAATCATGAAGCGGTTGGCACCGAAAGTTGCTGAATGGGTAGAACGCATGGTGGATGTACAAAATCCATTGTCGGGGGAGTTTCTTCCAGATGATGAAATTCCTGCAACGCTGCTACCCGTGCTTGATCGAATGATGAACGAACAAATGCCTTTCCTCCAGACAACTGCCAAGATGACGCAAGCATGGGCTGATGCCGATACTGGAGAAGATATTCCCCGCGCCGTTGGTATGGCGCCTTTTGAAATAGAAGGGACCTCCGGGCAAAGAATTGCACCGCCATTCAGTCTTTGGATGTTCCAAAGGCCGTTGGATTATTACCAGAATCTGGACGGGTCAGCAAAGGATTCGGTTGATCAACTGATGGTCACCATAAACGGCGCCCAGGCATTTAGCGATTTTGTACAGGGCCCGAGGCTTGCATTTGAAAACTTTAAACTAGAACTGGTTTAGTTTTTCTTTGTATCCGCTTTCCATGCGGCTAATTGCTGCGGAACCAGCGCAATAAGGTCATCATAAGCAATAGTCACATCGATCAAATGTAGTCCCCAATCAGCCAATATCGTACCGCCGACAACCACATCGCCCGGTACATCATCGGCGCGTGGATCATCTGGCTCGGCGTTGACTGCAACGGACAAATAGCTGGCACCGTCTTTTTTGACGCATTGCGCTGACAACAATCCGGGCAGTCCGACATATCGGGTCGCAATCGTTCCGTCTTTAACCCAGGGACCGGTATCGCGTGCCATCTGCCATGACATACCTGCGGCAAAGGCAGGGCGTAAGAGCGCGCTTCCTCCAGCCAGTGCCGCCGGATTGGTGCAGGCAGCTTCCAATCCTACTTTGGTCGGCTTACCGAAACGGCTTTCCGCTGGTGGAGGAGCTGTTTCGCGAAAACTGACATAGGATATCACGCAGCCGGTTTGATCAGCGGCTCGGCATAGAGGCGTAGATTTAAAATCTCCACCCACATCCTTGCCTTTGGCAACCATGACATTGCTTCCGATCAACATGGCGGAGAGCATCCGCTTGGCAATGGGTTTGCCGTCAATTTCTTCTGCAACCAGTCGTTTGAGCAATCCGGTGCCTTGACTGTGGCCGACGAGTACAAATGGACGGCCATTATTGTCATTGGCCAGATAATAGTTCCAGGCATCGCGAACGTCGGTGTAGTTTAATTCTCGATCTGCAGCGATTGGCTGACCCGCCATTACCGCGCGCAAGGCGGTTAGCGTCACTTGACGGTATAGCGGAGCAAAAGTTCGGCATTGCGCTCCAAAGCGGGCAAATTGTGCTTCTATGACCCGGAATTCTTCGTCATTTGCGACCATGTCGCTGTTGCCGGTTTCGTCATAAGACACGGTTGGGTAGACATAAAAGCAATCGGCCTCGGGCTGTTTTGCTGGCTCGAATTTGGAAACCGTAAGTGTTCCATCGGGCGCTATGTCGGTGAGATCTCTTGATATTGTGCAAGCATCGCGGCGATCCGGACGGCAAAGCCAATTTTGCTCCAAACCATAATCATTTGCCACGGGCGTTGTCGCAGCAGCGGCAGCTAGAATCAGTCCGGTCAGCATTGTGTCTTCTCCCTACCGGTAATCATGTCATGGATCCTGATTGGACACAATCATGTGTCTAGCCTGTAAAGTCAGGAAACCATAGTTTCTGACATCTTTCGATATACGGCCCAAAGTTGCTGTAAGACTTTGCTACGTCCAGCAAAGGGCCGGGCAGTTCCTCGACCAGTGCATTGGCAATCATCGGATAGGCTGTAGCATCTAGGCTGGTAGGATGGTCACCAAACATAAATGGTTTGTCGCCCAACTGCGCAGCCAAGGCCGCCAAATCCTGCGCACCAAAAGCATAAATCTGACTGGCAGGATGCCGGCCAATACCGTGACCATGCAGCGCTTTCTTCACCTGCCCCTGGGCAATCATGGGAACAATGTTGCGGATGATCGGCGGCATGCTACCAAACCAGAACTGTCTAATGATTTGCCAATTATGGTCATCAATCCAGCGGCTGCAGAGCATCACCCAGTAAAGCCGCTCTTCGGCCATTCGGGCCATAGCGTGAGATGTTGCTTTTTGCTTATCATCCAATCCTGGATCGAAATCAGCAGCATATCTCTGTTCCAGATGCTGCCGCATTAAGGCTGTGTCTGCAATGGTATCGCTATTGTCCACAATGTAAGGCAGTTTGCCATTTGGTGCTTTGCGGGGATCGTCAATAATTTCTGCCTGATATTCTTGGCCGGACATTTTGAGCAATATCTCGCCTTTCATGCAAAAGGGGCTGGGATTTGGAACGCCAAAACCAGATTGAAATTGCACCAATTTTATGGACATACATGCTCTCCTAGCCTGACAGCATAACAGGTTTGAACGATAATTACTGGCGGAATTTCGCACCGCAATGTCGGGCTCATGCGACTTTTGTCATTGCGTGTTCATAAACTGACAGTAATGTAAATATATGGATCGCATTTTTCAGCACAGCATCGCTATCAAGGCCGATGACATCGACTTTATGGGGCATGTCAACAATGCTAATTATCTGACCTGGGTTCAGGATGCAGTGGTTTCTCATTGGCAGAATTTTGCGCCTAGTGAGGCGCTTGCAACCCATCTTTGGGTCGCGCTAAAACATGAGATAACTTATCGGAAGCCAGCGTTTCTCGAGGATGAAGTGATTGCCGATGTGCTGCTTGAAAAAGTACAGGGTGCGCGCGCTTTTTACACTACGGTGATTCGCCGTGGTGAAGAAGTCCTTGCCGAAGTACAGTCCAGTTGGTGCTGCGTTGACGCCGATACCTTGCGGCCTATGCGCATTGCAAAAGATATTGCGAACCAGTTTTTTGGAAACGGCGACTAGAACCGAGTTTTTAGCGCATCAGCCCACCGATAATATTGCGAACAAAACGTCCCGCAACCGGGCCTGCCAAATCAGTGGCAATTGAACCGGCGGCCGATGTGATGCCTGATTTTGCCGGATTGGCGCGCGATTTTTTCCCGAGTATGGCTGAGGCTGCAATCGCAGCGGCTGAACCAGCTGCGACTTTGGCTCCGCGGCTAAACGCTTTTTCCCAGATACTTTTTGATTTTCTGGGTTTTTTTCGAACTTCTTCTTCGCCCTTTTCTTCTACTTCTTTGGCCGTTTCCACCGCATCGGCAGATTTTTGTGCCAGCACTTCCTCGGCGCTTTCCCGATCGATTAATTCTTCATATTTATTCTCAAAAGGACTGATCGATTGAATAATCGCTCGTTCTTTTTTGGATACTGGTCCTAGGCGAGATCGCGGTGGTTTGATCAAAGTTCGCTGTGTGATCGTTGGCGCACCTTCTTCATCAAGGGTCGACACCAATGCTTCACCCACGCGAAGTTCCGTAATGGCTTCTTCGATGTCCAGATCTTCATTGACCCGAAACGTTTCTGCTGCGGCACGAATGGCGCGTTGGTCGCGTTTGGTGAAGGCACGCAACGCATGCTGGATGCGGTTGCCCAGCTGACCGGCAACTTCTTCGGGAATATCAATCGGATTCTGGGTAACGAAATAGACACCGACACCTTTGGAACGGATCAAGCGAACAACTTGTTCGATTTTCTCTTCAAGCGCTTTCGGCGCATCATCAAACAGGAGATGCGCCTCATCGAAAAAGAAAACCAATGTCGGCTTATCCGGATCACCAACTTCCGGGAGCGTCTCAAAAAGTTCAGCCAAGAGCCAGAGCAGGAACGTTGCGTATAGCTTTGGGCTTCGCATCAACTTGTCGGCGGCCAGCACATTAATATAGCCCCGGCCCTTTTCGTCGGTCGCCAGAAAGTCATCGATCTCCAGAGCTGGCTCGCCAAAAAACTGATCCGCGCCCTGATCTTCGAAACTCAGCAACTGCCGTTGGATGGCACCAACACTTTGGCGGCTGACATTGCCATATTTACCGGAAAGCTCTTTGGCATTTTCCGAAGCAAAAACGAGCATTGATTGCAAATCACCAAGATCAAGCAACAACAGTCCATTGTCATCGGCATAACGGAATATGATGTTTAGAACGCCTTCTTGCGTGTCGTTCAAATCGAGCAGACGGGCCAGTAGAAGCGGTCCCATTTCAGTGATGGTTGTGCGAATTGGGTGGCCCTGTTCCCCGAACAGATCCCAGAAAATAGCTGGATTGTCGGAATATTCGTACTCCTCCATACCCAATTCTTCCGCCCGCTCTTCAAGCTTTTCTGCATGTTTGAAGGATGCGGAGCCAGCCATGGAAATGCCAGATAAGTCCCCTTTAACATCGGCAACAAAAACGGGAACTCCATTGGCTGAGAAGCTTTCTGCCAATCCTTGCAATGTAACGGTTTTACCCGTGCCTGTTGCGCCTGCGATTAGGCCGTGACGATTGGCACGCGAGAGGTCTAAACTCTGCCGCTTTTCTCCGCCCAATCCCAAGAATATTTCTGTTGCTTCACTCACGGTCGATTCCCCTAAAACGTATTAGGTCTGAATATCGACCCCAATGAAAAAAGGCCAGCGCCAAGCGCCAGCCTTTTTTTGTTCAAATGTAAATTTGCTTAGCCTTCGTTTAATCGAACCGCCACAAACTGGGTTGGTCGAGCGCCGCGTTTGATCTGAAGCAATACAGCTTCACGGCCCTGCCGTTTGGCGTTGCTGATAGCATTGTCGAGATCATCAGCGTTACGAATGGATTGTCTGTTGACGCTAGTGATCAATATACCGCGACGTAGACCTTTCTGAGCCGCATCACTGCCTGGATCGACTGTCGATACAACCACACCTTTTTGGCTTGCAGGTGCTCCGATCTGACGAGCAATTGCTGGTGTAAGGTCGACAACGGAAAGGCCCAAAGCTTCGGCCGTCGCTTGTGCACTTTCACCATTTTCGTCTTCACCCATTGCGTTTTCTTCCGCGTCCGGGTCGAAGCTGTTGTTGGCAAGCTCATCTTCCGAAGGGCGCTTACCCAATACAGCGTTGATTTTTACAGTTTTTCCATTGCGCAGCAATTCAATAGGAACCTTTGTTCCTACAGAGAGGTTCGCCACCAGGAAGGACAAGGTCTGATCTGGGGTTACATCCCGGCCATTGACTTTGGTGATGACATCGCCTGCCTGAATACCGGCCTTCGCGGCGGCTTCACCAGGAACAACGCTCTGAATAAATTCGCCACTATTTTTGGCGAGCCCCAAAGAGTCGGCCAAGTCCTCCGACAACGGGCTAATTTGAACACCCAAATAGCCGCGCTCCACCGCTTCGCCTTTTTTCAGCGTGTTTACGATGGGTACAGCGACATCGGCTGGAATGGCAAAACCAATGCCGACATTGCCGCCTGTTGGTGAAATAATCGCGTTGTTGATACCGATGACATTGCCATTGAGATCAAACATGGGCCCACCGCTATTACCACGGTTAATCGATGCATCGGTTTGTAGGAAGCTGTCATAGGCTCCTTGACCGGTCCGACGATGAATTGCGGAAACGATACCGGTTGTCACCGTGCCGCCAAGGCCAAATGGATTGCCAATGGCAATTATCCAATCGCCAACGCGAGCAGCCTCACTGTCGCCGAACTTCACGAACGGCAGATCTTCTTTCGCGGTTATTTTCAATACGGCGATGTCGGAGGCCGGATCGCGGCCAACCAGTTTGGCATCATATTCTGTGCGATCGGGCATAATAACCGTGATTGATTCGATTGTCGCGTTACGGTTTCCGGGGGCAACAACATGATTGTTGGTTACGACATAACCGTCTGCAGAGATAATGAACCCGGAACCCAATGATTGGGCTTCGCGTGTTCTGCCACTGCCATTGTTGCCGCCACGATTGCGATTGCCGAACAATCCGCCAAACGGCGTGCCGGCAAAAGGATTGTTGTTCACGCGGACGCGTTGAGTGGTAGAAATATTGACCACTGCGGGTTGTAATTTCTCGGTCAGGTCAGCAAAACTCATCGGCGCGCCAGCGCGCGGTGCAGCGGCTCGGATAGCGGTATTTTCGTTTACTGCTGTTTGGGCACCAGCCGGAACAAATCCGGCAAATGTCGCAGCACCTCCGGCAAGAAGCAATGCTGCAGAAATTCCATAAGCGTAACGCACTATATTTTCCTCTCGGTCTGGTCCCACCAACGAAAATTTGCTGGCGCGGATCAATTTACAATTTCAAAGCAAAATATTGCCTTGAATATATGAACGGAAATTGAATGTTTCGGATATTGCCAACCTCAAAACACGCAAATTCGGTTCATATCTATTCCTTATTCCGGTATTTGGGTGTGATTTCGCGCATTCGCAAGCCATTACCGGCATTTTGTCGAAATATATCACATTTCTGCAGAAAAAACGACAATTGTAGTCGAATAGCTAATTTCGGCCTTGATGGGATCATCAAAACTCGAATTTCCCATCTGTTTCAAACTTTGATTTGCCTGCGAATCCCAATGCATCATTGGCTAGCTGAGTGTCGAAAAATTCGTGCACGGTGGCAATTTTCCGGTCCCTGAAACCAAAGATATGGCAATATCTTTGGTCATAGCGCTGACCGTTTTTGGCTTTCCCCTTGGCTTCCATGATTGCGGTCGCACCATCGGAGCTCTCGTTCATGATCTCCCACTTCACAGCAAACTGAAAGTCAGTGAAGTCGAGCGCGTCAAAAATCGCGGGCAGCATAGTTTTTAGCGCCGCAAAGCCTTTGTACCGACCAGAGATAATCGTCTGTCCTGATACATTATATTCAGCATCGGGATGATGAAGTGATTCAAAAGCCTCAACATCCATAGCCGCGAGCGCGCCGTAATACGCGTCTACAATCTCGCGGTTCGATTTCAAACTGATTTACCGGCCCCGGAACTGGCGCAGATATTCATTGTCGGGTGACAATACGAATGATGATTTCGGATCTTCCGGATTGGCTTGCTGGAAGGTCGTTTCATAGCTTTTCATAGCGCGATAGAAATCGTAGAATTCCGGATCCTTGCCAAAGCTTTCCGCATAAGTTCGTGCGGCACTTGCATCGGCTTCCGCGCGAATAATCTGTGCTTGCTTCGCGCCTTGTGCCCTAATGGTTCTTGCTTCCTGATCACGTGCTGTCCGCATCCGCTGATAAGCACTGTCGAGAGGACGGCCATCGGGAAGGTCGGCACGCTTTATCCGTACATCAACTATTTCCGCGCCATATTGCCGCGCAACACGATTTAGTCCAGTTTGGATAGCATTCATAATCTGGCCACGTTCCGGTGTGAGCAATGCCGCGAAAGGTCGTTTGCCGAGTTCATTTCGAAGTGCAGAACCCAATATCGGCCGTAGTTCATCGGAAACGCGTTCCTCTGAGCCTGCCGCTATGTACATTTTTAGCGGGTCAGTGATGCGGAACCTTGCAAAAGCATCGACCTGGAGCCGCAGCTGGTCGGTTGAAAGAACCTGTTGTTGGTCCATTTCGACATCCAGAATACGTTTGTCGATCCATTCCAACTGTTCAGCAAACGGGATTTTGGCGATTAAGCCAGCACCGGTTTGTCCAAAAGGTGCACCTGCTTGATAGCGATTCACAATTCGTACCGGCTCACCAAAGCGAACGACCACGCCCTGACGTGTTTCCGGCACAATCACCATTGTATTGAGCAAGATGAATAACGCGCCGATGATGATTACACCAAGAGCGACTGGGTTTTGCATGATCCGTCCCATTATTTGCCCTCCGTCGCTGAAGCTTCTGGTGCTGGCAGTGACCGTTTTCTAATTTCGGGTAATGCCAAATAAGGTGTCACACCGCTGGTCTCGACAATTGTTTTGTCAACCTTGGACAATACACGCTCCATCGTTTCATAATACATACGTTGACGCGTCACTCTGGGCGCCAGACGATATTCTGCGTAAACTTTATCAAATGCTGCTGATTCGCCTTCCGCCTGTGCTGTTAGTTGTTGGGCATAGGCTCGCGCTTCGTTCAGGTACGTTTCGGCAGTTTGCTGTGCAGCTGACACTTCCTTAAACGCATCGTTCACTGCAGCTGGTGGATCGGCCTTTTTGATCGCGATACCGCGAATAACGACGCCCGCACCATAGCTATCGAGCAATTGCTGCATATTCTCTTCGACCTGTTGTTCGATCTCAGTTCGTTCTGAACCGATTGTATCATCCAACGTGAAATTGGCGACAGAAGCCCGCATGGCGGATTCAGCAACTTCCGAAATCGTTTCTTCCTGTTCAGCGATCTGGAAGAGGAATAATTCCGGAGCCTTGATATTCCAACGTACGGAATATGCTAAGTCTACGATATTCTGATCACTGGTCAGGATGAGCTTTTCGGATTCTCCCTGTGGGATATCGATGGTTCGAATTTCTTCGACATCGAGCTTGATGACTTGTTCAATTGGCGCTGGAAGGGAAAAGTGCAAGCCGGGTTGCATGGTACGGGAATAGGAACCGAACAAGGTGACTACACCGCGTTCTTGAGGGCTGACCCTGTGCACTGAACTCAAAGCCACCCAAAGAATTACAAAGCCGATCAGCAAAATTGGCCACCATGGACGACCACCGGGACGTTTGGGAATGCCGCCTTTGAATGGGCCGCCACCGCCGCCCTTTTTGAAAAGTTCTTCTAGCGAGGACGCGCCTTTGCGACCAGCACCGCCATCGGAACCGCCAGCGCCATTGCCCCAGGGATTGCGAGGACCGCCACCATTGCCACCGCCATTGCCGGAATCTCCGCCACTGCCCCAAGGGCCGGCCATGCTCAAAATCCCGCCCCAAATTGATTTGCGGGGCGTTTGCCCATCATTTTTTTTGCTCATAATATCTTTATAGGTAGCGCATCGACAGAAAAACAGTGTCAATCCGATAAAATCGTAACTATGCGCAAACAATGACCGATATTTCTATGATTGAAGCGGCTCTTGAAGAAGTCGCAGCAGGCCGATCCAGTGCTGTTAAGTTTGATGCAGGCCGTGTTTCTCTGGTATTGAATGTGGCCGGACTAGATGTTCGTGATCGCGGCCAGGTTGAAATAGCTGTAAAGAGCAAGTTGCTGGAACTCGACGATGTCGCAAAAGTTGATATCGTCATGACAGCGGAAAAAGTCGAGCGCCGCCTAATCGCGGTTGGTAGCGGTAAGGGCGGGGTCGGTAAATCCACCTTGTCGACGAATCTGGCCATCGCGATGAAGGCATTAGGCCGAAAAGTAGGTATGGTTGATGCGGACATATATGGTCCGTCTCAACCCCGATTACTTAGCTGTGAAGGCCGTCGGCCGGAGGCGGAGGGCAAACAGTTGATCCCGGTGAGCAACGAATTCGATATTCCTGTACTTTCCATGGGCCATCTTGCCAAACCTGGGCAGGCGATTGCCTGGCGTGGTCCAATGGCAGGCAAGGCGCTCGATCAACTTATTGATGCACATTGGGGCGATGTGGAGGATCTGATTGTCGACATGCCGCCCGGGACGGGTGATGTGCAACTGTCGATGATGCAGAATCACAAACCGGTCGGCGCGGTCATTGTCTCCACCCCGCAAGATTTGTCATTGATGGATGCGACCAGAGCGGTTGATCTATTTTCTCAGGCAAAAATTCCGATTATTGGCATGGTCGAAAATATGGCGGGCTATGCCTGTCCGCATTGCGGTGAAATTAGCGATCCTTTTGGAACGGGTGGTGCCGAAGCAGCTGCCAAAACCATGAGCATGCCATTTTTGGGCCGGGTGCCTTTGGATATTGAAATTCGTAAATCCGGAGATGGCGGTGCACCCATAGCGTTAAGTGACGGTCCGCAAGGCAGAGCATTTCAAGAAATTGCCAAACGGCTAGTGACATGGTTGGACAACCAGTAAGGCTCGTTTAAAGGAAGGCCTATGCCGCTGGAAACCGATCAGGATATTACTCGCCTGCTTACAGAGACAAGGCGTATCGCGTTGGTTGGCGCGTCAGCGAAACCCGAACGCGCCAGCAATCGCATCCTGAAATTCCTGATAGAACAGGGTTATGATGTGATTCCCGTAAATCCAGGCCTAGCGGGTCAGCAACTCCATGGCTCAACAGTTGTGGCATCGCTTGATGACGTTGATGGTCGAATAGATATGGTCGACATCTTTCGAAACTCGCACGATGCCGGCGGCGTGATTGACGAAGCAATAAAGGTTGGTGCCAAGTCGGTATGGACGCAGTTGGAGGTAATTAATGAACCAGCTGCTGAGCGTGCCGAGGCAGCAGGGCTAGATGTTGTGATGGACCGCTGCCCCAAAATCGAAATCCCGCGCCTTGGGTTGTTGAAGGCATCCCATGGAAGCTGAAACAAAACCATCCGATATCAGAACCAAGAACCGGGGCGTTAATCGCCGTAAATTCCTGATCGGCGGCGGCGCAGCGGCTGGGTTGATTGTGGCGTGGGCGGTTTGGCCGCGCAACTATGAGTCGAACTTAGCAGCCGCTGAAGATGAAGAGATACTGGGTGCGTTCCTCAAAATATCGAAGGATGGGCGCGTCACTGTTGTCGTTCCGCAAAGCGAAATGGGGCAAGGCGTGTATACTGTTTTGCCTCAGATTCTGGCGGACGAATTGGGTGCTGATTGGCGGACAATTGCTGTTGAACCCGCTCCGATCAACCCACTCTATGCCAATACCGCCTTGGCAGAACAATGGGCGGAAACATTGTTGCCACCCGGTGCCGAGCAAATAACGCAAGAAGCAGCAGCCCAATGGGCGGCGGCGAATGTAGCGATGCGTAACGATTTTATCGTAACTGCCGATTCTACTTCCATCTCGGGATATGCAGATCACTTTCGCGAGGCTGGTGCAGCAGCGCGTGTTTTGCTCAGCAAAGCTGCGGCAGAACAATGGGACGTTGCATGGGAATCTTGTGACGTGCAAAATGGCATTGTTAGTCATGGCGATAAACAACTGCGCTTTGGGGAACTCGTCGCCGATGCCGTTACGCAGGATCTGCCTGACCCGGTACCGCTGCGCTCTAGCCCGGTTAATGACTTAGTCGGTCAGGATGTACCGCGCTTGGATTTGCCTGCTAAGCTTGATGGATCAGCTAACTTTGCGGGTGACGTCCGTTTGCCTGACATGGTGTTTGCATCCATTCGGCAAGGCCCGTTGGGCGATAGCAAGTTGAAATCCTTCAGCCGTGAAGGCGCAAGCAAAACCGTCGGACTGATTGATGTGATCGATCTTGGAACTGCCCTTGTCGCTGTCGGAACCAATTGGTGGGTCGCCAACCGTGCACTTGATCAGATGAGCCCGATTTTTGAAACCAAAGGTCTTTCGCCAGATAGCCGAAAAATGGATGATGCTTTGGAAAAAGCGCTAGTTGGTCCCGGCGTGCGGTTTGCCAAGCGCGGCAATACAAAAGCTGCCTTTGACGAAAATCGTACAGTTTCCGCTGGTTATTCGGCGCAAGCGGCCATTCATGCACCGATGGAAACCCGAACTGCTGCTGCTGATTTCGTGGATGGGCGATTGAAGTTATGGATGGCAACGCAAGCACCAGCCGCCGCTGTAAAGGCCGCCGCCGATGCTGTTGGCATTGGCATAGATGGTGTGACTCTTTTCCCCATGCTGGCTGGTGGTTCGTTTGGCCGCAATCTGGATAGTAAAATTGCTGAGCAAGTGGCGTTGATCGCCAAGCAAATGAAACGACCGGTCCAACTCATGTGGTCGCGGGCAGAAGAGATGATGCATGATCACTATCGCCCGCCAGTAATGGCAAAACTGGATGCTGCAACCGATAGGGCGGGTCGCATACAGGCATTGCAAATCAAGATTGCAGCACCCGCGACTGCGCGAGAGCAATCCAAACGTGTGTTCCTTCATGAAGATGAAATTACAGCCATGCGAAACAGTATGGGCCAATCCGATATTAAAGCCGTCGCCGGAGCGGATGTTCCCTATGCTCTGGAGAATTTTACGCTAGATCATCATCCAGCATATGTAGGTGTGCCGACCGGTAACTGGCGGAGCAATGCGCATAGTCACAATGCCTTTTTTGTGGAATCGTTCATTGATGAGCTAGCTGCTAAAGCCGGAACGGAGCCTTTGTCTTATCGCATGTCGATGATGACTGGCCAGCCGCGTTTGGCCAGATGTCTCTCTGGTGTGGCCGCGATGACAGGGTGGGATGGCGGTGTTGACGGCAGTGGTATGGGGTTAGCCTGCCACGTTATGCGAGGTGGCTATATTGCCGTAATTGTAAAAGCTTCGCGCGGTGATAGTGGGTTAAACGTGAAACGGATTTCTGCGACTGTTGATATTGGCCGGATTATCCATCCGGACATAGCGCGTCAACAGATTGAGGGCGGTATTATCTTTGGATTGGCTATGGCGCTCGGTTCATCAACTGAGTTTGATACCGGCTTGCCGACCGCCAAACGACTGCGCGATCTGTCCTTACCTAGGCTAGCAGAAGTGCCCGAAGTCCAGATTGAGTTTATCAAAAGCGAAGAGGAGCCTGTCGGCGTTGAGGAAATTGGTGTGCCCGCGGTAGCACCCGCAATCGCCAACGCTCTGTTTTCAGCTACCGGTGTTCGATTTCGACAACTCCCGCTCTTTGCGGAGGCATCCTGACCCATGACTTCGAATAATCATTTTCCCGCAGACCATCCGGCTGTAAACATCGGCAAAGTCGGCGTCCTGCTTGTCAACCTTGGTACACCCGATGCACCCGATCGGAAATCGGTCAAACGCTATTTAAAGCAGTTTCTTTCCGACAAGCGTGTCGTGGAGATACCGCAGCTAGTTTGGCAACCGATATTGCGCGGAATTATTTTGAACACCCGGCCTCAAAAATCTGCCGAAGCCTATAAACTGGTTTGGACCGAAGACGGGTCACCGCTGGCGGCTTACACG
This sequence comes from uncultured Sphingomonadaceae bacterium, assembly GCA_947494305.1. Classification (GTDB taxonomy): domain Bacteria; phylum Pseudomonadota; class Alphaproteobacteria; order Sphingomonadales; family Sphingomonadaceae; genus Parasphingorhabdus. The sequence continues at coordinate 46,480 of CANLUL010000001.1, forward strand.
CGGCATCAATCCGACAAATTGACTGAACGGTTGAAAGACACCACTGTTGATTGGGCAATGCGCTATGGCAATCCTGACATTGCTTCGCGGCTGAACGCAATGAAAGAGAATGGATGCGACCGGATATTGGTTGCGCCGCTATATCCGCAGCATAGCGGAGCGACCACCGCGAGCGTCCATGATGCAGTGTTTGATGCTTTGAAGGGGATGCGCTGGCAACCTGCGTTGCGGACTCTGCCACCTTATCATGATGATCCCGCCTATATTGATGCACTGGCGATCAATCTAAAAGCGCAACTGGCGGAGTTAGATTTTACGCCTGATGCTGTGATCGCGAGCTTCCACGGGATGCCGCTTCGAACTTTGGAGCTTGGTGATCCGTATCATTGTCATTGTCGAAAAACGGCGCGCCTGCTCAGTGAAAAAATGGACATGGAGCTAACCGTGAGTTTCCAGTCACGCTTTGGTAGCGCCAAATGGCTGGAACCGGCTACTGACGCAACTTTGCAAGCCATGCCGGCCAAAGGGATGAAAAATATCGCAATTTTTGCACCGGGATTTTCCAGCGATTGCCTGGAGACGCTGGAAGAGTTGGCAATGCAGGGTAAAGAGCAGTTTGAGGAAGCCGGTGGTGAAAAATTTGCTTATCTGCCGTGCCTGAACGATAGCGCTGCGAGCATGGATATGTTGGAAACCTTGCTCCGCCGCGAACTATCCGGATGGATTTAGAAAACGCAAAGCTGTTTCACGCGCCGGTTAAGCGCAGTGTGACTATTGCTGGTCATCAGACTTCGATTACTTTGGAGCCGCTATTCTGGGATTTGTTGCGCAACGCTTCGGAGCAACGCACGCTTCCGATCAACGCCTTGATCGCACAAATAGATTTGGCGAGGATGGATGCTGATGAGCCGCCGGGACTGGCAACGGCAATCCGCCTATGGCTCACGAATGATCTGCTTGGAAAAATCGACCAAGCCGACTAAAGCGGCCCAATGAATGCAACCCTTCTTGTCATGGCTGGCGGCGCATTGGGTGCTGCGGGGCGTTATCATTTGGGCCGCGTCATATTCCATTTTGGCGGCGCAGGCTTTCCTTATGGGACGTTGGCGGCAAATCTGATCGGCGGGTTTCTGATGGGCGTTCTGGCTGGCGGCTTGGCGCGGAGTGATTTTGTCGATGAACCATGGCGGCTATTTTTGGGCGTGGGTTTGTTAGGTGGTTTCACAACTTTTTCCGCCTTTAGTTTGGAAGTGATGAACATGATTGAACGCGGAGAATGGACAACAGCTGCCGGGTATGCGCTGCTTTCTGTCGTTGGTTCGGTGCTGGCACTGTTTGCGGGCTTGATAACAATGAGAGCTTTCGTATGACCGGGTTTGACCCAACAGCCGATAGCGGTTCCGAAGAGGATACCCCTCCGGCAAAACTGAAAGATCAGAAGCAGGCGCTAAAGGTGCTCGACGTTCGGCAGTTTACAGTCGCCGCCGATGACGAAGATATTCGCGTGGATCGTTGGTTCAAGCGCCATATGGAGGAAGTGCCTTTTAACGTCGTATCACGCTGGGCGCGGACCGGTCAGTTGCGACTGGATGGTAAACGGGTCTCCCCGGGTGACCGGATCAGTGCCGGACAGGTACTCCGCGTTCCTCCTGCCGAGATAGAGCGTCCGGGTCGCGCACCCAAGGCGCGCCAGGACCTCTCACAAGATCAGATCGATTTTGCGCAGGAACTGGTGATTTACAAAGACAAATCCGCCATTGTCGTCAACAAACCACCCGGCCTCGCAACGCAGGGTGGTAGCAAGACCCACACGCACCTTGATGGCCTGCTCGACGCGCTAACATTTGAAGCTTCGGGGCGTCCCAAGTTGGTGCACCGTCTCGACAAGGACACGAGCGGTGCAATTTTACTGGCGCGTTCGCCGGGCGCTGCTTCTTTTTTCTCAAAACGCTTCTCCGGGCGCACCGCGCGCAAAGTCTATTGGGCGATAATCATGGGCATCCCCGAGATTGCCGATGGCATGATCGATCTGCCGCTTTCAAAGCAGCCAGGCTCTGGCGGCGAGAAAATGCACGTCGATGAGGAAAACGGCGCTGCGGCCAGATCGCGTTATCGGATCATAGAACGCGCAGGTAATCGCGCGTGCTGGGTTGAGTTGCAGCCCTATACCGGACGTACGCATCAGCTACGGGTGCACATGGCCGCTATTGGGCATCCGATATTGGGTGATGGAAAATATGGCGGGAAAGAAGCGTTCCTGACGGGTGCCATCAGCCGCAAGATGCATCTTCATGCGCGGCGTTTGCGGATCGAACATCCGGATATGCCCCGGTTGGATGTGAAGGCGGATTTGCCGGAACATTTTGCCGAAACAATCGAGAACCTCGGTTTTGATATGGAACTGGGTGATCTGCCGCTTGAGGAGAAGAAGCCCGGCGGGAAGTTGGTGCGCAAAAAACAGGCGAAAAGCCATGCCAAACAAATCCGCAAAGACAAACGCGGTGAGCGGCGCGGACGCGGTGAGGTTAAAGGCAAGGCGGGCAAGACCGGCAAACCAACCACACGCGAACGGCCCAATGCCGGCAAAGCAACCCATAAGAAAAACATGCCGCACAAGGCCAAGATTAAAACTGCAAAGAAGAAACGTTAAATGCATCCCAATCCCGCATTCCGCTGGCCCAAATCGAACAATGACCATGCCGATGCCGATGAACGAGCGGCACTTGAGGCGCTGATCGCTAATATCGGCTTTGGAATGATCTTTGCTGAAACACCGGATGGCCCGCGAGTTGCTCATGTTCCAGTCTTTTCAACCGGCGACGGTGCGCTGCAATTTCATCTGTCGCGCGGCAATGCACTGACCAAGCATATTGCATCAAAAACGTCTCTGTGCGTGATTAATGGACCAGATGCCTATGTCAGTCCGGATTGGTATGGAGTGGATAATCAGGTTCCGACATGGAATTATCTATCGCTCGAGCTAGAAGGCCCCGTGCGCGCAATGGAGCGAGAAGGATTGATCGCACTGATTGATGATTTGGTTGCGCACAATGAGGCAAAGCTTGCACCCAAACCCGAATGGCACCGCGACAAAATAGATGATGAGCTATTTGAAAAAATGCTGGATTCGATTGTCGGGTTTGAAATGGAAATACTGGCTTGGCGCCCAACCGCAAAATTCAGCCAGAACAAACCCGAAGCTGCTCGTGAAAAAGCCGCCAAAGCATTGGATGCAAACGGGCGGAGAGCGGTTGCCCATATGATACGGGAATTTGGCCGATAATGACTAACAAGCTAGCCCTCTTTGATTGCGACGGCACGATGGTGGATAGTCAGCATAATATCTGTGCTTCGATGGATCAGGCATTTGAGAAACATGATCTCACACCGCCTGATCATCATAAGGTGCGGCGCATTGTGGGGCTAAGCCTGCAGGAGGCTGTTAGGCAGTTGCTGCCGGAGGCCGAGCATGATTTGGTTATGTCTCTCACCGAAAGTTATAAACACGGCTTTGTAGCACTGCGCGAAGCGGGCGGTATACATGAACCGCTTTATGATGGCTTGGTAAATTTGATTGATCGCTTGGAAGATGATGGATGGATGTTAGGAGTAGCGACCGGTAAATCTGATCGCGGCCTCAATTTCGTCGTGGAAGCGCATGGTCTAAAAGATCGGTTTGTAACATTGCAAACCGCAGACCGTCACCCGTCTAAACCGCATCCATCGATGGTCGAACTTGCGATTTCTGAGGCAGGTGCAGCGATGGAAACTACTGCCATGATTGGCGACACAAGTTTTGACATGGAAATGGCGGTTAATGCCGGTACGCGGGCCATTGGCGTTGATTGGGGCTATCATGATACGGATGAATTGATCACTGCCGGAGCCGAGATAGTGGCTGCGGATATGGATCATCTTTACAGGATATTGAGTCAGTGAGCGAACAATCCCCTCCGGTTGAAGAAACCGAATATGTGCCTGACCCGGAAAAGGAAAAGCAGGCAAAAGCCATTCACGTTACCGTGAGTATTATCCGTCTGCTTGGTGTTGCATTGCTGATAGTTGGTATTGTTATCGCAACCGAAAGAATGCCACCAATCCCGTCATGGCCGGGTTATGCTATCATTGTAATAGCACTATTCCAGATGTGGTTTGTTCCAGTCTGGCTCATCCGACAGTTTGTTAAGGCGCGCGTCGCTGAGGAAGAGCTTGAGAGACAAGAGCAAATAGACGACCCCGATAAGATTGAAAACGATGCGTGAAGCAGACGATTCCGGTCAAAACCATGTGTTCAACATAGTGATCCCATCAGTCCGGATAATGGGTATTGCGATGATACTAGGCGGGACCGCCATTGGCATGGGCTATGGCAACCTGTTCATCCCCGAGGTTGGGCTATTCATTGCAATCATGGGGTTGGTTGAATTTTTTGCTGTTCCAGCTGTTTTGATGAGAGTTAGAGATCGTCGCCGCCTTGAATCTTTGGCCGGCGCAGAACCGGATAATAGAGACCAACGGTGAAGAGATTCTACAAGAATGTTGTCTTGAACGGTGATGGTGACGGATTTACAGTCCATCTGGATGGGCGTCCCATCAAAACGCCAGCGCGCAATGGGCTGATAGTACCAACCCGGCAATTGGCTCAGAAAATTGCCGACGAATGGGAAGCGCAAGGAGAAGAAGTTGATCCCACTGCCATGCCGATGACCGCATTGGCACAGGGCGCGTTGGATCAGGTTGTCCGTGAGCGTCAACGCATAGTTGGCCGTATTGCAGCATTTGCGGACAGTGATATGCTATATTTCAGGGGTGATAGCAGCCAGGTAGATCTTGTTGCGCATCAGGCTGAAAGATGGGATCCTTTGCTCGACTGGGCGCGATCTCGTTTTGATGTCAGTTTTAATCTTGTGCACGGCATAATGCATGAGTCCCAGTCAGATGAGACGCTTAAGCGTCTGTCGGCGGCAGTTGAGGGGCACGATAATTTCGCTTTGGCGGCTATGCTTTCAATCTCCGGACTGACGGGTTCGCTGATCGCAACATTGGCCTTGTCAGAAAAAGCTTTTGATCCCGCACCAATTTGGCAGCTGTCCAATCTGGAGGAGCTGTGGCAGGAGCAACAATGGGGCAGCGATGAGTTGGCGCAGAAAAAGCGAGATGCCCGGGAAGCGGAATACCAATCGGCCGTTGCCTTTTTGGAGCTGTCCCGCACTTAGCTTTTCCCTTTGCAAACAATTTCCGGTATGAGCTGAAAAAGCAAACGGAGACTAAATGAAAACAGAATCAATTTTGTGTGCCACGCCGAAAGAGGCTGTGGCACTGCTCGAGAAGCTTTACGCTGAGCAAATAGAAATAACCGCCGCCCGATTTGGCCGCTATGCCGACGACGCCCTTTTCGAGGATGACAAAAACCAAGGTTTGTATCCGGAGATTAGTGTCGAGATTCCGGCGAACCAGGCCACAGAAACCAGTCATTTGGCATCCGGAAAATTGGCAGATGTAAATCACTATACAACCACAATAACCGAGCCGAAACTGTATCGACGTTATCTGGAGGAACAGCTTTCGCGAATTGACAAGACCTTCACGGCCAAAATTTCCGTTGGTCTTTCCAATACGCCCATACCCTTGGCTTTCGCACTCGCTGATGCAGGTGCAGGACTGGACCGGGACAAGAAAGAAGCACTGCCGCTCTATTTCCATACGCCCAATCTGGTTAAAACCAATGATGAGATTGTTGATGGCGGACAAATTTTTCAGAATGGCGAAGCATCCGCATTGTCATTGTTTACAGCAGAGCGGGTAGATTATTCACTGCACCGAATCCGCCACTATTGCGCAACGGACCCAGAGCATTTTCAACGCTTCATCCTGTTTACAAACTATCAACGCTATGTGGACGAGTTTATCGAATATGGCCTTGAACAGGTTAAATCCGGAGAAGCTGTTCGCTTGGTTGAGCCGGGTAATCGGATCACTGAAAGTGATGGCAAGCCAAACGTACCACCCATTGCAAAACCGCCACAAATGCCAGCCTATCATTTGGTTCGCAAAGATGGCCGTCCCGGTGTCACGCTCGTCAATATTGGTGTGGGGCCCAGCAATGCCAAAACCATTACCGATCATCTGGCCGTGTTGCGACCACATGTCTGGTTGATGATTGGCCACTGCGGTGCGTTGCGGCGAACCCAGCGACTGGGAGACTATGTGCTCGCTCACGCCTATCTTCGCGACGACAACGTTCTGGATGACGTGTTGCCGCCTAGTATCCCTCTACCAACCATTGCCGAAGTACAACTGGCGCTTACGCAAGCTGTGCAGGAAGAAACCGGCATTGATCATAGCAAGCTAAAGCAGCATCTTCGCACCGGCACCGTGGTGACCACAGGAGACCGCAATTGGGAGCTGCGCTTTGAACAAATTGCCAAGCGTCTCAACCAATCACGCGCCATTGCTATCGATATGGAAAGCGCAACGGTTGCCGCCAATGGTTACCGCTACCGTGTGCCTTATGGGACGCTCTTATGTGCATCCGACAAACCTCTGCATGGCGAGATTAAGTTGCCCGGCATGGCTGATGCATTTTATCAGGAGCGCGTTGGGCAGCATTTGGCAATTGGTTTGCGCACGATTGATCTGCTTGCGAAAGAGGCTGATGCTGGCACATTGCACAGCCGCAAGCTGAGGAGCTTTGGCGAGCCATTGTTTCGATAGCTTTTGGTCACTCTCTCCAGTTAATATGATATATTTACAACAGTGTAAGTTAAAGGTCATATTTTCTGAAAATTCGTCTCAGTTTTGAGCTAGATCAAAGAACGATTGTGGAGTCGCTCCTACCCGCTGTTTGAAAGAAACAGAGAAGGGGTGAACCCATGCGTAAGATAACGAAATTTATAACTTTGGCGGCGGCTTCTGCCGTTGCTTTGTCAGCTTCGCCGGTTTTGGCAAAACAAGGCGATGTACTTGTCCGCGTTCGTGCGATCAACGTGATGCCGAATGAGGATAGCAGTTCAATTCTCCCTGCATTTCCGGGGGAAGATGTCAGCGTGAACAACTCGTTCATGCCTGAAGTCGATATCACCTATATGGCGACCGATAACATCGGGTTTGAATTGATTGCAGCGACGACCAAGCACCATGCCTCTGGTAAAACTGGCACGACAGGGACCTTGGGCCGGTTGGCTTCCACATGGGTGTTGCCGCCAACACTGACCGCACAATATCATTTTGCACCAGAAGGGAAAATACGTCCCTATGTTGGCGCCGGTGTTAACTACACAATCTTTTATAATGAAGAAGCATCCGATGCTTTGACCGGCGCAGTTGGCCCGACCAATGTTAGAATGAGTGACAGCTTTGGCTGGGCCGCTCAGGCGGGTGTGGATATTGAGCTATCAGAGCGCGTATTCCTGAACCTGGATGTCAAATATATCAATATTGATACTCGGGCGACGTTCGACACCACTGCAGCAGGCACGCAAACCGTGGACATCGACCTCAATCCATTGGTGATTGGTGTTGGCTTGGGAATGAAATTCTGAAAATTCCAACTGGCGCGTTGTGTAGGCCTGTTCACTTGGTTTGATCATCAGTCAGACAGTTGGAGAGCCCGGCTAGGAAGGTAGCGGGGGATTGGGAGAAAACATCCCGTTCGATTGGGAGATCGGACGGGATGTTTTTCATTATTTCAAGCAGCAACGGCCGCTGAGTCTGTATAGTTGTCTGCATGCTCTGCTGATGGTTCGATCGGCTTGATAATGTCGATCAAAATTCCGTCATGATCCTGGGTAATAAAATGGCGTTGACCGAATTCTTCATCCCGCAGTGCTTTAAGGATCGTTAGGCCTGCTTTCTGCGCACGATCAAACCAAGCGTCGGCATCCTCGACTTCAAAATTCAGGATCAACCCCTGAGAGGGTTTACGACCGGCTTCGGGAATCGTTTCATGATCATATCGCAGGATCGCAAGATTAACTGTCTCATCATCTTTCGATTGCAAATGCACATACCAGTCCGTGTCATACAGCGCGGTAAAACCCAAATTGTCGATATAAAAACGGGCACTCGCTTGCACGTCGCGGACTTGAATAACGGGATAATAGCTGGTGGTTTTCATTTGCTTTGCCTTTCAGTTTAAAATACATACAATCTGTATGTTTAATCATAGGTAACAAACAGGCTGTATGTATGCAAGAGAAAAAGGGGATATCCAATGCCAAACGCACAGAAAAGACACGCAAGCTGCTGATTAAGGCTGGAAAAAAGCTATTCGTCGAAAAAGGATTTGCGGCTACTTCGACCCCTGAGATCGTAAAAACTGCCGGTGTGACTCGCGGTGCACTCTATCATCATTTCGAGGATAAGAAGGATTTGTTCCGCGCTATTGTTGAACAAGACTGTGAGGCTGTGGGCATAGAGATAAATCGCGGATCGCGAGAGGCGGGAAGCATGATCGATATGCTTAAAACCGGTTCCAGTGCCTTTGTGAAAGCAATTACCGCCCAAGGCCGGGCGAGAATAATCCTGATTGAAGGCTTGGCGGTACTGGGTCAAAGGGAGCTTTTGGCAATTGAAGATCGCTTTACGCGCCTGTCCTTACGGCAAGGGCTAGAGGCGGCGTTGAAGCATGGCGCGATCAAGCCCTTGTCGCTGGATCCTTTAGTGGAACTGGTAAGTTCTATGCTGGATGGTGCGGCGTTAAAGGTTGCTGCGGGATTTGAATTTGAACAAATCGAGCCGATCGTGCATGCGTTCATTGATGGCTTGGCAGCGGAATAAGATGGCGTTCGGTACATTATCTCGAACTATAGAACGGGGAAAAGGCAGCGACTGGTGAAAAGTTGAATCTTGGTTTCTAGCAGCCACGGTATTCCGAGAGCGATTGCATCAATTCGCGGCTCGCAAAAATTACACTAGCGGATCTTTCGCGGATGATTATTGTATCGGCCTTGGGTCGCGGTGCTTTTTGTGGAGTTGCACCGATATGCGTTTTGGATTTTTATCACTGCCTGTCGCGATAACGTTGCTTTCGAGTTGCGTATCCACTCCTAAACCCGTGTCCGATATCGCAAGCAATGCTCCCCCTCAATTCGCAGCATCCGGTCAGCCGGGAACCATTGATACCCGCTGGTGGGATAGCTTTAACGATGCTCGGCTAACCGTACTGGTTGATGAAGGCGTTTTGGAGAGCCCTGCAGTGGGGCAAGCGCTGGCACGGCTGGAACAGGTTCGAGCACAGGCGCGGATTTCCCGGGCTGATCTCTTACCGCAAGTTGGCGCTGGATTGGGCGGCACGGGGCGGGGCGGGGCGGGCAATGCCGGTATTGCCGATACACTGGACCTGTCTGTTAATGTCAGCTGGGAAGTCGATCTATGGGGGCGACTATCCTCCCTCAATGCTGCCGACCGAGCGGATTATCTGGCCAGTGCCGCCAATTTGCGCGCGGCCCGGCAAGCGGTCGCGGCACAAACAACACGCACGTATTTTGCGGTGATTGAGGCTGAGCAACAAATTGCTCTGTCGAGCCGGGTGCTCGAAACCTACGGAGAATTGACGCGGCAGTTAAACCTGCGGGTTGAGGCCGGGGTATCCCCGCTGAGTTCAAAAACGCTGGTGATCACTGATCAGCAAACCGCGCGCGGCGGATTGGAGGCGCGGCAGGAAGATTATAAGCGGCTAGTCCGGCAGTTGGAGATCATTCTGCGGGATTATCCCGATGGAAAGATTGATCTGGCCGAGGCTCTGCCGGCACTGCCACCGGTACCGGCAACCGGTTTGCCGTCAGAGCTTTTAGCGCGCCGTCCCGATGTGGCGGCCGCCGATCTGCAATTGCAGGCAGCGGGCTATCGTTTGGATGCCGCCAAGCGATCCTTCCTGCCCAGTCTTTCGCTCAGTGGCGCGGCTGGTTCATCGGCGGGCAGCTTTGCCAATCTGTTTGATAGCAGCTTTTTCATCTGGTCAATCGCCGGACAATTGTTGCAGCCAATTTTTCAAGGCGGGCGTCTGCGCGCGCAGGTGGATCAGCGCGAAGGCGAACAGGACGAGGCATTGGAGCGCTATGCGGAGATTGCACTACAGGCATTGTTCGAAGTCGAAACCGCGCTTGCGATAGATAGCAACCTGGCGGCACGCGAAGCGGCGTTCCTTGCGGCAGCGGAGGCGGCGGAGCAATCGCTCGACATTTCCACCAAGCGATATCAGGCGGGGATAGAACCCTTCTTCAACGTTTTGGAAACCCAGCAACGCGCGTTGAATGCCCGCAGTGCTTATCTCTCCACCCGCCGTGACCGATTGTTCAACCGAGTCGATTTGCACCTCGCTCTGGGTGGTGGCTTTGAATGATGGGCGCGCTATTCCGTCCAATCGTTGCTGGTTGTCGAATTTATCCTATAATAATTTCAATATGTTAGGAAAAATACGACATCGATGATCAGAAATTACCGGCGGCTGTGAGGCGCAGCACAGGCGTTTGTGGTAATTTGATCAATAAAGGGTCTGCAAACAACAACAGTGATAAGGAATCTCGCAATGACAGACCGTACAAAAAAAGACGAATTGGATGAGCAAGAGCTGGATCAGATCCAAGGCGGAATGAATATTGGCGTTGGTGAACTCCAAGAATGTATTGTTAAAAAACAACCTGCTCGCAGCGGCGACTTGCAGCGTCCCGAAACTAAGAAAATGGAACGCGTGTTCGAAGACGAATGAAGCGACCGTGGCATTGATCGTGACAGAACCAACAGCAACCAATGAATTTAGGAATTTGAAAATGACCAACATTAACAAAGCAACCGAAGAACTGAATGAAGCTGAATTGGACCAGGTAACCGGCGGTGTTGCCCTGCTGCTGCCCGCTGTTCAGGCCGCTCGTTCGCCACTGTCGCTGAAGGCAAAGGGCACGCCGGCAAAGAGCACAGCAGTTCCCTCAGAAGATTTTACGCTCAACTACGAGAAAATCAAAGTCGAATATTAAACCCCAAAATCATCGGAAAGGAGAAGAGAAATGACCGATAAGAAAACTGAAGAACTTAAAGAGGCTGAATTGGATAATGTGCAAGGCGGTGTCTATCTACCCGAGTTCAAGAAAGTGGGCGGGAACGCGGTTGGATCTAAAACCAGCAAGGAATTCCTGAGTTCCGGTCATTCCACTGGTGTCAAACGACCCGCGCCCAAAGGCATGGAACGCGTTTTTGAGGACGAATAGCAATCTGGGAGCTAGATTATGACGGATAAGAAAACCGAAGAACTAAACGAAGCCGAATTGGATCAGGTAGCTGGCGGTGGTGATACTGTTCGTCAGTATAATCTGGAAAATGCCTGGCCGACCAGATCAACCAGCAGCACGGGTTTAAGAGCGACCGGTGACGGCAAAAAAGTGGCGTCAACTGCGGGCACCAATCCTGAAGGCGTCGTCGCATCGGGCGGTGGCAACGGCATATAAGCTAAATCGAGATAGGAGAGAAAAGATGACCTACAAGAAACCAATCGAAGAGCTAAACGAAGCAGAACTGGATCAAGTGACGGGCGGCTTTGCCAATCTGGAAGTCAGTCACATTAAACCAAGTCTGACCAAGGCGGGCATTCGTGCAACCAAAGGTGCAGGCATTCGTATGCCAGAGGGCGCGGGTATTCGCGCAGGCAATGTTATCAATGGCGAGGTCGGTAAAGGCGAGATTTAGACGGGCTGGGGAGATGAAAATGGCCGACAGGAAAAAAGCTACGGAGCTTAACGAGCAGGAACTTGATCAGGTAACCGGCGGTGCCGGATTGACCATTTTGACGACCAATTTCAAAGGCAACGTGGCCTCAGCAACCGTTGCAACTCCCAAGAGAACCGCTTCGGGTCAGTATAATCCTGAGACCATTACGCGTACTATTCATCCCGTCGAAAGTTCCGAACCAAAGAGCTGAACACCTGACGACGGTGTGGAGAGACATGATGACCGACAAGAAATCCCAAGAATTGAGCGAACAAGAGCTCGACCAAGTCACCGGTGGTGCTGGTGGTAAGGGCTTGCTTGGCCATGAATTGACCCATGTGCAGCAGCAAGGCGGCCATAAATATATTGGTGAGACCGAGAAGAATTTGACTTCCGGCGTAGATCGCAAGCGGATCGGCAAGCAATCAGCACAAATCGTTGCGCAATCTGGCTCTGGCGAAATTTGAATTCATGATAGGAACATTGGAATGACGGACAAGGCAACCGACGAGCTCGACGAGCAGGAACTGAATCAAGTGGCCGGTGGAGGAAGGGCAGATTCCCATGATGCCTATGCCAACCTGGAAGTCAGCCATTTGAAATCCAAATTGACAAAAGGAACATCTATTCGTGCGACGAGGGGGCCATCCAAATCCAAAAAGCAAATCGTTGCGCAATCTGGCGATGGCAGCATCTGAACCAAGGGTTGGAGAAAGATAGTGATCAATGAAAAAAATGAAGAGCTAAATGAGGATGAGCTGGATCAAATTACCGGTGGAGTCCATGGCAGCGCATCACCCAACAATGGTGTGGTCAAAGCTCAGAAGACTGACAGCAAGGTTCATGGCAGCGCTGCGCCAAATAGCGGTATTCGTAAAAACAAGGAAATCGTCGCTTCAGGTGGCGGCAACGACATTTGATGGAGGCTAGATGACTGTGAAGAAAACGACTGACGAGCTGAACGAAGACGAGCTAGATCAAATAACTGGCGGAATTCATGGAAGCGCCTCGCCCAATAGTGGCATTGTGAAAACCACCAAGCCCGGCTCAAAGGTGCACGGCAGTGCGCAGCCCAATAGTGGCGTTCGCGCCAACAGAGTTGTAGCAGAAGGCGGGAGTAGTGGTATCTGATGACCAACAAGAAAACTAAAGAACTGAGCGCGGAGCAGCTTGATCAAGTCTCCGGTGGAGCCGTGACTGAGGAGCTTTTTGGTGCTTATAACGTTGTGGGAAATAGCAAGGGTGTCACAACTGGCGCAGCGAAAGCATCGCGTGATGTCGTAGTCAAAGGCAAAAAGATTTTGCAGAACTGACGGTTTTGACTTGCACCTTTTAAACAGCATCGACGGCGCAATAGAGCATCTTCTGCTGCTCGTGCCCGCCTATGAAGCAGAGCATTTTGCTTCTGTTTATGCAGCGTTGATCAACAGCTTGCCACCCCGAACAACAGTTACGCTCTTGGTGCAAACCGGAGCAGAGACAGCAATCCAGAATTGGGTCATTCCGGCTAGTCAGCGAGAGTGCATGATCATGGTCGATGTGGGAGAGGCGCCCATGACAAGTTGGGCCTGTGATCTTTTTCTAGCCGGAGAAGATGTTGATGGATCGGAAGCTCTGCTCGCCACACCGTCAATCGAACGGCGTGAGGACAATCGATTGCCGGGACTTTTGGCAGACCATGGCAGGCAATCTCTCGTCTATGCCTCCGAACCATTTGAAGGCGGCAACTTTCTGATCAGCGAAAATCACGCCTTCGTCGGCGCCGATAGCCCAGTGATCGCAGAGCTGGAACAGGGTGATCGTGAGATAGTTGTCATCAGCGCGGCCGATTGTCCGGCGGAATTGCGCCTTTCTGCCCATCGCGGTGATGAGAAGTGGGAACAGATATTCCACTATTATAACAAACCCGAAACCCGGCAGCCAATCTTCCATATCGATATGTTCATCACCCTCGCCGGACCGGGAGCGGATGGCCGCGAGCGGATAATGATTGGCGATCCGGCACTGGCTGCAGAAATTATCGATGTGCCGCTGCATCCACTGGCTCTAGCTGAGCAATTTAATGCCATCGCAGAGGATCTGACGGCGCGTGATTTTGATGTCATTCGCAATCCAATGCCGATGATCTACATGGACGATGTCGAAAATCAAAAGCGAACTTGGTTTTATGCCAGTTCCAATAATGTACTGGTGCAGCGTACGGATGGGGATGGAGATATCGTCTGGTTGCCCGAATATGGTCATGATAACTGGCCGGAACTGGCCAAAACTGATGCAGCCAATCGGGATATCTGGGAAAACCTGGGCTATGAAGTGCGGATGATTTCTGACGGACAAAGGCTTGCAGAAAATTTGGGGGGACTGCATTGTTTGACAAATGTGTTGAAACGTGGCTGAATTCGCCAGCAAATTGAGAGGTTTATCACGGTAGGGTCGCACCAACCGGGGAGGCAGTGCAAAGCGCATGGCCAGACAGATTTTCAGGCAAGAAGCAATTGACCGGATGGCAAGTCCAGACCGGCTCGATCAACCGCTCTATCTGGTCAAACCGGCGAACTGGCTTTTCCTCATTGTGACCGCAGTGGTTATCTTGTTCGCATTGATCTGGGGCTTTGTCGCCAGCGTACCGATCAAGGTCAATGCGCAGGGGATCATGATTGATTCCGCCGGCCTCAGCGAAGTCGCGGTCCAGTATCAAGGCCGCGTCGATGCCATATTGGTGCAGCCGGGCGAGCAAGTTCAGAAAGGGGATGTGATCGCACGGTTGACCCGCGACAATCGTGAACGCGATATCCAGATTGCCGAAGCCGCCCTGCGCGATGCCCGAACCAAGGCGGGCGTGGCGGAAAACATTTTTCGTCGGGGAGAGGGACGTCTGGGCGGAGCCGAAGCGCGGCAATTGGCCTCGATCAACGCCCGCATGGCCGAGTTGCGCCGCCAACTGGTGACACGCGAGGAGACCGCCGATAACCTGCGCGCGCTGGTTGAACAAAATGCAGCGACCCGTGAAGAGTTGATGAATGTGATTGCGCTCAACGATTCCATCCGCGCCGATATGCGCAAGCTGGAACAGGAACGTTTGCAGGTTGGTGTTGCCTCGGCGCAGCGGCGCAACAGCCGCGATCAATCGCGCCTGTCGGATAACCAATTGGTGCAGGAACGTCGACGCGAGTTGGAAAAGCTAAGAGCGCAAACCGATGATGAGATTCTAATACGCGCCCCGCAGGCAGGCCGATTGCTGGAGCTAAAGGTCAATCCCGGCGATGTGCTGGCGCCCGGCGAGGCCATCGCCACGATCGATGCACGCGCCAGTCGGGTCGATAAAAAGGGAGGCTTTGACGCCGTGCTCTTCGTCCCGCCAGATGGCGGCAAACGGATTGACCCAGGTATGGTGGTCGAGCTTGTTCCGACCACAACCGCCAAGGAAGTCTATGGCCACATAAAGGGTGAAGTTGTTTCCGCCAGTGCGCTGCCCGCTAGCCGCGAAGCCATGCGGCGCTATCTGCAAAATGACCAATTGGTCGAGCAGCTTTCCGCTGCTGCCCCGCCGATTGAAGTCAAAGTCAGGCTTCGTCGCGCCGATAATCCCAGCGGCTATGGCTGGTCCTCCTCTATTGGTCCCGAACGCCCGGTGACCAAGGGAACGATGCTGGCGGGTAAGATTGTGGTCGAGCAAAAAGCCATGATCGACGTTGTTCTGCCCGGCGTCCGCAACCGGATTAGCCACAGCATTTCCGGGGCCGAGTGAAGCCCGCGGGATGAACTTCTTCAAAAAGAAACCACCACGCACACCGACCATTTTGCAGATGGAAGCCGCCGAATGTGGCGCGGCGTCGTTGGCGATGATATTGGGGACTTACAACCGCTATGTCCCACTTGAAGAGCTGCGCGGTGAATGCGGAATATCGCGCGATGGGGCAAAGGCCTCGAACATTCTTAAAGCCGCGCTCAACTATAATCTGGAAAGCAAGGGACTGAAGGTTGAGCCGGAAAACCTGACCGATCTCACTTTCCCAATCATCGCCTTTGTCAATTTCAACCACTTCCTGGTCGTCGAAGGTGTCGTCGATGGAGAGGTTTACATTAACGATCCTGCATCGGGGCATCGCACCGAACCGATGGAGGAGTTCTCGTTGGGTTATACCGGCGTTGTCCTGACGTTCCTTCCAACTTCAGATTTTGTTGCAGGTGATGATCGACCATCGATGCTAGCTTCGCTGATCAGCCGGGTGGAAGATTATCGTGCTGGATTACTGTTCATATTCCTGGTCAGTCTGGCGCTGGTCATTCCCGGCATAGTTGTTCCCTTCTTCACTCAGATTTTCGTCGACTATGTGCTGGTGCGTTCGCTCGAAGACTGGCTCTGGCCGCTACTGATCGGGATGACAATCACGGCTCTGCTGCGGTTTGGATTGATCTCCCTGCAAGAGATTTCGCTGGTCCGTCTGGGCGGCGCAATGAAGGGCCGAACCGGCTTCCAACTGCTCCAGCATATGATGCGGCTTCCCATCGGATTTTTCGAACAACGCTTTACCGGAGAAATTGCGGATCGCGTTCGATTGAACGAGGGGTTGGTTAGCCTGCTTTCGGAACAGATGATCCAGGCCGCGATCAACCTGTTGCTGGCAATATTCTATTTGATTGTACTGTTATATTTCAGCGTGCCGTTGACGCTCATCATCGTGGCGTTGGCGAGCTTGAACATCATCATATTGCTATACACGACCGCAACGATTGCCGAGAAATTCCGCAAAGTTTCGATCGATCAGGGCAAGTTGATGGGCGCACGGATTGCGGGCCTGAAAGATATCGAAACATACAAGGCATCTGGTGGCGAAAACATGTTGTTCACCCGCTGGATAGGATTGCAGGCAAAGACAATTAACGGTGTGCAGGAAGCTACCGCGGTTCAAGCATGGACTGGGCCAGTACCGGGGTTGCTCTCTACTTTCATCATGCTGACCACGCTACTCGGTGGCGGCTATATGGTGATGCAAGGTCATTTTACGCTGGGCGAACTGGTGGCCTATCAGGGACTGGCCTTGAGTTTTTCCGGGCCAATCACCGCTCTGGCATCTTTTGGAGCGGAGCTACAACAACTCAGAACTTATCTGGGTCGGCTGGATGACACGCTGGATCAGCAGGTTGATCGAGTATTTGACGAGGGTGAGCTTCAGGAAGTCGACCGTTTGCCCAAGGGATTGGTTCGACTGGTTGATGCCAGTTTTGGTTACAACCCCCTCGACCCACCATTGATCGACAGCCTGTCGCTGGACATCCGGCCGGGCCAGCGCGTTGCTCTAGTCGGACCCTCGGGTTCAGGCAAGTCGACGGTCGGCAAGATGATTGGCGGGCTGGTCGATTTGCAATCCGGACAGATTGAAATAGACGGTCGCGGCCGCAATCAATGGCCGCGGCATATTCTGGCTTCACGCCTCGCCTTTGTCCGGCAGGAAGTGATGTTGTTTAAAGGAACGGTTCGCGAGAATCTGTCACTCTGGGACAAAACCATATCCGATGCCGATTTGGTTCAGGCGGCTAAAGATGCCGCTATTCACGACCGGATTATGGCATGGTCAGGCGGCTATGATGCGATGATAGAATCGGGTGCGGCCAATATTTCAGGTGGTGAGAAACAGCGCCTCGAAATTGCGCGCGCATTGGCCAGCAACCCCTCGATCATCATTCTTGACGAAGCGACAAGCGCATTGGACCCAGTATCTGAATTTTCAGTGATGGAAGCCATTCGGCGACGCGGGCTAACTTGTATTGTGATCGCACATCGCCTGTCCACCATACGGGATTGCGATGAAATCATCGTTTTGGATCGCGGGCAAATTCTCGAACGCGGCCCGCACAGCACCTTGCTTCAGAAAGACGGCCCCTATGCCCGTCTGCTGGAGGCATGATGAGTGACAGCATGATCCGGTTTGCCGAGGGCAGCACTGAACGGGCGCAATTTGACAAAGGCCCGCCTCTGGTTTGTGACCGCGATAGTGTTCCGTTTCGAGTTATCAAGGGTGAGGCAGAACTCTACTTGAGGTCTGCCAACGGCCAATATTTCCTCTCTCAAGTTGAGGTAGGGGAGATTATTTTTCCGGTTGCTCCCGATGGTGCAAATATTGTCCTGATAGCGCGCAAGTTTCTGGTGCTTGAGTCAGTGGTTTCTTCTTCCGATGATGAGGTAGCGCAGTGGAAAGCAACTACCTCAACATTGCTTGATCAAGCCGACGTGCCAGACACAAATCTGCCAATCTCCAATTTCAACCAGGCGCTGATGGAGGCGCTGGAAGCCGGGGCCAAGCATCGGGATGATCAGGCCTTGGGCCGCCTTCAATTGGTTGCAAGGAGTTCCGCGTCCGATGTAGAAAATGCTTCTGCGGTAGCGCAAACATTGCCGGAAGCTATTGAGTCTTGCGCTTTAGCCTTGGGTGTCGGCTCTCCGGCGGCAAAGTCGTCCGATGATCGCTATCAATTTGATGATGCACCAGAGATAGCAAGCCGCTACGGCCTGTCATCGCGTCAGGTTACTTTATCCGGCAGCTGGTATGAAACGGATCAAGGTCCGCTGTTGCTGCAATATGCAGAGACCGGTGCGATAACCAGCGCAGTTTGGCAGGGCGGGGTCTATCAAAGTGCGACCGGTTTTCCGATTGATGCGATGAGTAAATCCGAATTCGCCTCATTGGGTTATATATTGTCAGCGCCGCTTCCCGAAGATGTGAAAGGATTTTGGTCGCTCGCCAAATTTGTTGTTCGCGGAAATTGGGATGAATTTCGCTCCATTGCCATTGCCGCAACGCTGATTGGTTTGCTGGGCATCATAACCCCGCTGGCTACGGGTTGGATTTTGAGCGATCTTGCGCCCGCCGGAGAATTGTCACTGCTGATTGGTGTCGGTGCAGGGCTGGTTATCGCTGCACTGGTAACTTTTGCTCTGTCATCCGTGCGTGCGATTTCAGTCAGCCGGATACAGGGAAAGACCAGTGCGCGTTTGGCAACCGCATTGTATGATCGATTGCTTCGCCTACCCACGTCTTTTTTCCGCGACTATACGGCGGGTGATTTGAACCAGCGGCTGTCGGGTATTGACGGTATGCGATCGATGATTCTGTCCATGGCTTTGTCTGCGGGGCTTTCGGTCGTCTTTTCAATCTTTTATTTCTTCGTTCTCGCTTTTTATGATTTTCGTTTGGCTTTGATTTCGGTCCTGCTGATCGCAGTTTACATCTTAATTGTCGTCGTAACCCGGGCGCTGCAAATGCCGCTGGTTCGAGAAGCACTGGAATTAGATGGGGAGATTGCCGAGGTCAGTTACGAGATGATCGGTGCTGTGGCAAAACTGCGCACAGCGGCGGCCGAGGGGCGAGCACTGCTGCGCTGGTCGAACCTCTATGGGCAGGAGCGGGATCTTGAACGCCAAGCCGGAATAATTACGGCCTATTCCTCTGCCACTTCCGATACTTGGCAGACCATTACCCAGGTAATCCTGTTTGGGGCGGTGGCAATATTGGCGCGAGATTCTCTGGAACCCGGGATGTTTATAGCGTTTCTCATAGCTTTTGGTTCCTTTCAGGGCGCTTTTGTTAGCCTGTCGTCCCAGTTGATCGAGCTATATGCGGCACAACCCCAAATCGACCGGGCGCTGCCCATTTTGCAAGCCCCAATAGAATTGTCGGTAAACAAAGCCGATCCCGGAATGTTGCGTGGTGACATAGCGATACAGAATGTCACTTTTGCTTATGGAGAAGGACAGGCGCCCGTATTGTCCGGCATATCGCTCAATATTGAAGCCGGGTCACATATTGCCATTGTTGGTGGTTCAGGATCGGGAAAATCAACATTATTGCGCCTGTTATTGGGGTTCGAGACACCGGATGAGGGCGAGATAATTTACGATGGGCAGAATTTTGCAGAGTTGGATGCCGCGCGGGTCCGGTCGCAAATCGGTGTCGTCATGCAATCCAGCTCTCTTTTTGCCGGTTCGATTATCGACAATATCCGCGGGGCGCATGATGCTGGGTTAGAGCAATGTATGGAGGCGGCGGCCAGTGCTGGTCTCGCATCCGATCTTGAATTTTTCCCCATGGGTATTCACACGCCCATTACCGAAGGTGCTGCTGCACTATCCGGCGGACAGCGGCAGCGGATCTTAATCGCCCGATCGCTGGTATCCCGGCCCAACCTGCTGTTTTTCGACGAAGCAACCAGCGCCCTCGACAATGCCAGTCAGGCACAGGTTGCCGGAACATTGGACGCGCTCACGGTGACTCGGATCACGATCGCGCACCGGCTTTCCACTATCCAGAACGCAGACTGCATCTATGTGCTGGAAAAGGGCAAATTGATCGAAAACGGAAGCTACGATGAACTCATGGCGATGGACGGCAGTTTTGCCGCACTCGCGAAACGCCAGTTGATGGAGGAATAGGATATGCGCAAAGCCTTGTACATATTGGGAGACCTGACGGAAGAAGATGTCATTTTCCTCGCTAAGGTGGGAGAGATTGTCCAATTTAACGCCGATGACGTCGTCATTCAGGCCGGTGTAGAAGTCAAGGCACTCTATTTTCTCACTAGCGGTGCAATGAATGTGCGTTTGGGAAATGGGGACATCGTTGCGTCGTTCGGTGTTGGTGATGTCGCAGGCGAAATGTCTTTTATAGAAAATCGGCCACCAGAGGCCGATGTTGTTGCTACAGAAGCATGCCGACTGTTGGCCGTTTCCCGCACCGCTTTAAACAACGAACTTGAGCAAAATCCAGCCTTCGCAAGCCGGTTTTACAAAGCACTGGCAACGTTCTTATCCGATCGATTGCGTGCCACCACGGCAATGACAGCCGGTAGCAATTCGAGCCAGGATGAGTTGGATGAGCGTTTGCTTGATATAGTCCATGTTGCCGGCGACCGGATGCTTCGCCTGATCGAGTTGATGGACAAACAGTCGTAAAAACCGCTCCCGGAAAACTGCAAAAAGTAATGGATTTGAGGTAAATATCTTTGATCCTTTGTTTAACATAACAACCGGTCAAAGGTTCAAATGGTTGCAGTTCAACATCGATTGAATGAGAAAACAGACTAACACCAGAAAACAGGCATGTTGTGGCTATTGTGCCTTCGGTAAACATGGTGCTGTAATCGTTTTATCCTGAAACCGGACATTGGCATTCGAAGAGTTTTTATCCTAACCCAATAAGGCGTAATGGAATTCAGAAGTTACCCCCAATGGCAGTTTCCAATTCTGAGTTGCGGGAAATAGCACTGTCAATGGATGGCGTAACAGAGAAACCTAATTTTGATCTCCCTGTGAAGTTTCATAAACGTCCGCTTTTGCACGCAAAGCGGAGAATTTATTGACTTGTGAAATTCGTTCGAAAACTGGTTTCAACCATCTCCAAACGCATACGCAATCACATAACCACCTTTGCCATCGCGAACATCCTGTGAATCTATATATTTATTGGTCGCCGGATCCCTTGGGTAACGCCAAGTCGGGTTGGGGACAGTGACGATGAGATATTGCTTGCCGTTTTTTTCTGAACGGTAGGACATGGGTGTCGATTGACCATTGCCCGGCAGGTCTGCTTTCCACTTCTCTTCGCCGGTACGAACGTCAAAAGCGCGAACCTTGCTATCCATAGTGGAACTCAGAAATGTCAGACCGCCGCGTGTTGTCAACGTGCCGGCGCGAATGGCGGTGCCGACATCATAAGGAATGCCGGAACGCAAGTTAAACGGACCTGAATCGCTCATATCACCAGCTGGCCTGCTCCACAGAAGTTCTTTTGTGTTGAGGTCCATAACCGCAATCCGCGACCATGGTGGTTCAAAGCAAGGGACCTGGGTGCCGAGCCGCGACATGAACGGCATGGGCAGGCCGAAAAACTTGATCTGTCGGTGATCGTAGGGATCATTAGCATCGGGTTCGCCTATTTTTGGCATAGGTCCGTTAGGGTCCATACGGACGGCGGGATGATTCTCGCCCAAAAGCAATGCGCCTTGTGGACCCGCTTCGGCAACTTGCTCAGGTGTGACAAGCAGCAACCTGTGTGCAAGCATCATCGGTGCAGCAACCAGCAGACCGTTGTCGGCATCAACGGACACACTGCCCCAGTTGAAACCACCAAAATTGCCGGGATAAAGCATTGTTCCAGCCTTCAATCCGCCAGGTACGGATGGCGGGGTGTACATGCCTTCATAGTTCATCATCCGATATTCGATCCGGCAAACCATCTGATCAATCGGCGTCAGGCCCCACATATCCTTTTCATAGCGATAGGGATGGAAGTTTGGCAGCGGTGAAAATGGTTGGGTAGGGGAGAGATATTCACCTTCCGCGGCACCTTGTGGAGCAGGCCGTTCTTCAATGGGATGAACCGGTGTACCATCTCGGCGATCGAGCAAGAAGATATCTCCCATTTTTGTCGGAACGGCAACGGAGGGCACATTCTCTCCGTCTCGAGTGACATCGACCAGCACGGGTTGCGCGGGAACATCATAGTCCCAGATATCATGGTGTACGGTTTGAAATTTCCAGCGCGGTTCGCCGGTCGCGCCATCGATCGCAACGACGGCGGATGACCATTCGTCATCGAACTCGCGCCTTGCACCACCGAAATAATCGGGTGACGCGTTACCTGTTGGAGCGTAAATCAGGTTAAGGTCGGGGTCATAACTCATGATTGACCAAGCATTTGGTGTACCGAGTGTATATGTTTGTCCTTCGGCAGGTTCGCCGTGTACGCCCGGATTACCTAAATCCCATGCCCACGTAAAATCGCCTGTCATTGCATTGAAAGCGCGTACTACGCCGGAAGGAAGCCCAAGATCCTGAGAATCCAAGACCTGACCACCAACCACCAGATTATCACCAGCAACCAGTGGGGACGAGGTGACATAGTAATCATTGGGTAAATGCGCACCCATGCCTTTGCGCAAGTCAACCACGCCTTCATCGCCAAAGTTTGTGCAGAGCTCTCCGGTCATTGCATCGACTGCTATGATACTAGCTCTGACGGTGGCGGTGATTATGCGTTTGGGACACTGACCAGAATAGCCTTCGGGCGCTTGGTGATACCCCAAGCCGCGGCATGTCCGGGCATATTGATGCGCGGCGGGAGCCTCTAAACCGGGCTCATATCGCCAAACTTCCTTACCTGCCGTCTCGTCGATGGCGATCACCACATTTAGGGCGGCACAAATGTAGAGCATCCCATTCACGTTGAGCGGGGTGGCTTTGAAATCCTCTTCTACGCCCGTTCTATAGCGCCAGACTTCTTTTAGCCCACTAACTGTTTCCGCATTGATATCGGTGAGTGTTGCAAACCGTGTCCCTCCTGCGTCATTACCATAGTGTTTCCAATCGGATGTAGTGTTGTTGGTATCTGCTTGCCGAACAGTACCCGTGCCGTTTTGAATATAACCCTGCATTGAGGCTACCAGCAGTGCAGCAACCACAGCGATACTCGGAGCGCCAATCCACCATCGATTTGTCGGGGATTGTTTATCATCTTTTTCTTCAGTCATGGTCGATTCACGGTACCAGGGCGTTAGAAACCAAAGTCCAAGTACCAACCACGCCGCCAGCCGAGGCAGTAATGCCAGAAAATGCAGCTCTGCCTCAAATAGCGACCAAACCAGAGTGGCAATCAACGTGGCGGCAAAGATTTTTGGCGCTATGCTGCTGCGCTTTTTTACGAAAACAGCAACTGCGATCGTAGCTAGTCCCGCCAATACATAATAAAGGCTGCCGCCCAGATAAACCAGAAACCCGCCCAACAGTGTCAAGGTGAGGCCAATCATCCAAAGCAGAGCAATAAAGACCCAGTGCATGATTTTGGAGAATTTCATTTTTGGAGTTCCTGTTAGTTCTGCGTTGGTTGAATAACACCCTCTATAGCGGGAAGATCGAATGACCTCCGTCGAGGACAACGCTTTGTCCGGTCATGAAGTCGCTTTCTTTGGATGCCAAGAAGGCTGCAATGCCTTCCATATCCTCTAGTTTCCCAATTCTTCCTATGGCGGCGCGGCGTTTCGCACCATCTTTGAAAGCTTGCGGTGTATCGAGCGACATTTCGGTTTCAATATAACCGGGCAAGATAGCGTTCACTCTTATGCCTGCTTGCCCCAACTCAACAGCCAAGGCTCGCACGAGTCCCAGGACGGCCGCTTTAGTGGTGGAGTAACCTGCTGCACCTCCGGTACCGATCAAGCCGGCTACTGAGGATGTTACGATTAGACGACCGGGAGCCTTACGTTCCATTAAATGTGCTGTGAC
Source organism: uncultured Sphingomonadaceae bacterium (assembly GCA_947494305.1). Classification (GTDB taxonomy): domain Bacteria; phylum Pseudomonadota; class Alphaproteobacteria; order Sphingomonadales; family Sphingomonadaceae; genus Parasphingorhabdus. Next base: position 70,457 of record CANLUL010000001.1, read on the forward strand.
TGGTTTCCAAGTTTGGATTACACTCATCAAATTGAGATCAATTGTATCGAGCCATGTCTCGCGAGAGGTCATATGCGACATACCGCGATATCCGCCGCCGCCTGCGTTGGCGAAACAGCTATCGACTTTCTCAAATCGCTCAAGCGTCTTTGCAAACGCATCATCTACCTGTGCCTCTTCTGTTACATCGCAAATAAATGCTTCTACCTCGGCACCCATATCGCGTAGTTCAGCAACGGCAGCAGCATTTTTATCTGCATTTCTGCCCCAAATCGCGACTTTTGCTCCCTGTTTTATCAGGCCCCTGCACAATGCTAGTCCAAGACCGCCATTGCCACCAGTAACAACGGCAACATTGCCGGATAGATCAAACATAAAAGCTCCTAGATTCCGTTATCTTTAAAATTTTGAGCTGAGAAGACGCTGGCTTTGGCCACCTTCTGTAGTCCCAGCAGGTTTCCATCCGGATCGCGTCCGAACATGATTTGCCCGCCGTCCATGGGGGCTGGTTCAGATACGACTGTGCCGCTAGCATCAACCAATCGCTTACGTGCCGCTTTCATATCCGACACATCAAATACAATCATATTATAGCCAAGAGCATCGACGGGACGCGGGTTATCCAGATCCTCGGTTGGATGACTATGATATTGGAATATTTCCAGTTCCAGGTTGCGAATTTGAAACCAAGCCATTTCGACTTCGCTATCGGGAAGACCAGATACCTTGTCGATCTTCTCGCTGGTAACTGTAAACCACTCCCCCGCGCGGCGAGGGCCGGGCTGGTTAAGAAAGGCAGTGTAGAAATCTACCATCCGATCAATATCTGGTGTCGCTAATGATACATGCCGAATGCGATGCGTATTCTTCGGGGGCGTTGGCAGTTTCAATTGAGTGACATCAACATGCTCAATTTCTGAGATCAAGCCATCAAAATCGCGAGCATAGGCATAATAGACCGGGTTTTTCGGATTGAGATGTACCATCTCCTTGTCACCAATATGTTTGGCGCCGCCGGCAAGGAATTTTTGATAAGACTGTGTTTTCTCGTCAACCTGATAACAAACATGCGCAATGCCCGGGCCTTGCACGTCCATTTGCTTGGTTAACTGTGCCTCGGATGAGGGGTTGGCAAATTGCATGAAACGCACTTGGGCGTTCACACTTCTCATCATTTGCGTTTGCGCAGAAACGCCCGACCGGCCTGCCAGTTTGTCAAAAAGCGGGTTTTCGGTGATTTCCGTTTGATCAACCGCCTTAAGATCGACGGAGCTACCATAGAGCTCAGCAGTCTTCTCAATATCGCTGACCGATGCTCCAATATAGTTTACACCAGTGATGATTGTATCAGGTGGAACTGGCTCTCCTGCTGATCGTCCGCCGCAGGCTGCCAGCATTAACGCGACGCCCATAACTGTTAGATGCTTGTTCATATTGACCCCCTCGTCATTGGTTGATTTGAAAACCAGTTTCATCTCGTTGTCCTGATTTACCAAGAATTACCAACTTCCCAAAACTCTTCGAGCGCAAGTTTCCGGGGTTGATTGCAGAACCACAATAAGCTCTAAATGCATTAAAAGTCAAATAGTAGGTCTTATTTTTCAAATATGTTCATAATTGGAAGGAGTAAATGTACTTTAAGTATAGCAAGGTCGCAATTAAGAAGGATTAGAATGTCAGACGATCGGTTTAACAAACGGATCAACATGGCGCGTGGAAGCGAAGTTTGCGCTTCTAAGGCCTGAGAAAGAGCTCTCTCCCGAGAAGGTCCGGCACTATTTGGTGCCGGACCTATTTTTTCTGCGATGAAGCGTCACACTACCGCTTTAACTTCTTCTTTCGGGTAAAATGGTCGAGGCGTGCCATAGTATATGTTCCCAGCATCATCGAAACAGTCAAGTCTTCCAGTTCTTTGAGGTCCATGTTGGAGCGAAGCAGAAACTCTCCGGCCGATGACGGAATACCAAGGGAGATTTCAGTTGTTGCACGTGCGAGATCGAGCGGCATATCGAAATTTTTTGCGACAATATCCGAAAAATAGTCAACGGCAATTTTGCGATAGTGATGAACGCGGTCGTGCAGGCTTATGATTGACGTGTCTGACTGCAATCTTTCTATGATGAGGCCGCGCTCAGCCACATAGTGAAGATAGACTTGGGTGGTGCCACGCACCAATTCCTCAAATGTTTCGGCTTTTTCGGCAGCCACAACTTGCAGTCGCCACCGTTTAGAAATCTCCCTGTTCAAGAGCTCGCGGAGCAATTCCTGCAAGCTTTCAAAATACTTATACATTAGCGTCTTGGAGACATCCGCCTTTTGCCCAATGGATTCCATTGATAGGTTCGACATGCCGTCTTCAGCGATAAGAGCCGCAGCGCTGTCCAGGATCATAGTACGACGTACCTTCGGACTATATCTCCGTTTTGTTTTTGTTGTCAGTTGTTCCATTCAGATATTTGTTCCTAGCGTGCATCACATTTACGATAGCATATCACCAACGGCTTCACATCAACATACTCATGCAAATCTCAGAAATTGGATGCGGATTTTCCATTCAAGGTGATCATTTGTGCAATGACTAGATTGTTCCACAACCGAACGTCGAGATGTCGGCTAGGCTGCTCCTGATTTGGCCATATCTATAAATGCACGAAGCCGGCCTGGCATATGCCGCTTGCTGCGGTAATTAGTCGAATAGCGAGGAAGCGCCACGGTCTTGCCTTTTAGAACCTCGATTAATGTCCCTCGTTCGACCTGTTCCTTCTCTGCTTCAGCGTAAATTTAAGCAAGGCCTAATCCCGCTTCGGTGAACGTCTTTCGAATGAACGTTTGACTTTGCGCTCAGATCGGATGCTAGCACAAGATCACTCGGCCGCGAGCAATTCTTCTGCTGCATCCAGATCCACTGACACTAGCTGGGATATTCCGCGCTCGATCATGGTGACACCAAACAGCCTGTGCATTCGGCTCATCGTCACCGCATTATGAGTGACAATCAAATAGCGAGTGTTGGTTTCTGCCACCATTTTGTCGAGCAAATCGCAAAAGCGCTCAATGTTCGCGTCATCCAGTGGCGCATCGACCTCATCAAGGACACAGATTGGGGCCGGGTTGGTCAAGAACAGGCCAAAGATTAGTGCAACCGCAGTCAGCGCCTGCTCGCCGCCTGAAAGTAAGGTCAGTGAGGTCAGTTTTTTGCCCGGAGGCTGTGCCATAATCTCCAAGCCCGCTTCGAGCGGATCATCGCTATCAATCAAAGCCAAATGTGCCTTGCCGCCATCGAAGAGCGTCGTGAACAACCGTTGGAAATGCTGATCCACTTCCTCAAAGGCTGCCAATAGACGCTGCCGTCCTTCGCGGTTCAGACTACCAATAGAACCGCGGAGTTGATTAATCGCTTCGTTGAGTTCTTCGCTTTCCTTGGTCGACGTTTCCCACTCGGTTTCCAGTTCAGCCAATTCATCCGCTGCGACCAAATTGACCGGACCAATACGTTCGCGGCTTAATGTTAGGCGTTCGAGCTCGGCCGACTCTTGGCCAGCGTCGTCGATTGTCTCTTCGTCAAATTCCAGTTTCTTGGGCAATACCGGCGCGGGACATTCAAATTTCTCTGCCGAAATCCGGCCCATTTCAACCCGGCGAAGTTCTTGATTTTCCGCACGAGCTTTGGCGCCGGCCCGTTCTTCGCGCGCCTGACTAAGTATTTCGCTGGCTGCATTTAAGCGATCCTCATGATCGCGCTGCGCCAGTTCTGCAGTCTGGAGCGCTGCATCTTTCTCAGTAACCACGGCGTTCAGTGCATCTTGCGCATCTTGAAGTTTTGTCACTTCAACTTCAATGACACGGGGACGATCGGCTAGCTTCTCAACTTCCGCCTCTATCTGTGCGCCGCGCTTTGCCATTTCAGCCATACGAGCTTCGGCTTCACCGGAACGATCTTGCCATGATTTAATCTGTGCGCTGGCAACGGCTTTTTGCTCTTTTACCTGCGAAAGCTTTTGATCGAGCCCGGACAAAGCGGCCTGCGAAGACATGACGTGTTGGCGCGCCGCATCACGTTGTTCTTGCAACGCTGCTCGCGCTGTTTCCTGGGCCGCGCCATCTGGTTGACCGGCCAGTTCCTTTTGCGCTGCCTCAAGTTCTGTCCGAGCCGTTGTAATTTCTTCCTGCAGAGCAGTTTCCCGCTCAGACAGACTAGCGGTGCGCTTTTGCAGCCAGTTCAGAGCTTCTTCTGCCTGGTCCGCTTCCCTCAATGCCTGTCGCAGATCATTTTCCGTCTGTTGCCGGACACTGCGCGCATCGATCAACTGGGTCTCAGTAGTTGCGATCGCTGCTTGCTGTTCGGCGAGCAACGCCTCGGCAGACGCTACTTTCGTCTGAGCAGGGGCCAGCAATGCGCCTAACTCTTTCAGGCGGTTGCTGCGTACGAGCCGTTCGGCGCTGGCATTGCCATCATCGCGTGCAACAAAGCCATCCCAACGACGCAGTGCACCGGCTTTTGTAACTAACCGTTGCCCAACGACCAGAGATTGTCCTTCGTCACTGTCCGTGACAAAAATTTGAGATAATCGACTGTGTAACTCCGATGGTGCTTCGACATGATTGAGCAAGGTCTGGGTTCCAGTCGGTGCTGCGCCGCTGCCTGTGGTTTCGCCGCCGCCCCAGAACCGATCTCCGTCCTCACCAATTGCAGCCAGCAGATCATCGCCAAGCGCTGCCGCCAGCGCGCGTTCATAGCCAGGTGCTGCTTGTACTTGATCAATAGCTTTGTGGTCACTCTCCGCTTTGGAAAGCTCCCTTTCGAGTGCTGCATGCTCGGATGTCAGTCCTGCCAATTCTGCTTTCAAAGAAGCAAGCGATGATTCCGCATCATCTCGGGCTTCACTTGCCGAAGTGCGCTTCGCTTCCAGTTCGGAAATTTTCGAAACACCAGATTCAGTCACTTTTTGTGCAGCTTCCCGCTGTTTAACCGCCGTTTCAAGCACGGTTTTTAACTCAGCTTCATCGCCAATTTCGGTCCGTTCAGCAGTCAGTCTTTCTAACTCATTTGCAAGCCGATCAGATCGCGTCTGAGCAGCCTCCACTGCCGCATCAGCAACTTTAATTTCAGCTTGAATACGAGCTTCTTCGGCAACGGCTTTTGCAAAATCAACCTCTGCTTCACTGGCACTGCGTTCTGCTTTTTCGGCCTGCCGCTCCAGATCAGGACGCTCATTTTCAAGCATTACCAGTTCCGCGGCCAATTGTTTCTCATCGGTTTCCAGATGGCAAAGTGCTTCCATCGCATCTTTGGTTAGCTGATCCTCGCGCGCATTGTCGGTGTGAATTCGTTCTGCCTGCGCCTGTAGATCCAATAGTCGAGATTTTAGGTTATCACGTTCGTTGGTTAGTGAGAGTAATTGGTGGCTCGATACTGATGCTTCTTCACGCGCTTTTTGCACCTGAGACCGGAGTACGCCCAGAGCTTTCGCACTTTCATTTTGGGCAGAGACAGCCGATTGCTGTTCATTCTGTGCAGCGTTCACTTTGGCCTCGGCTGCTTCTGCTTCTACTTTAGCAGCATCCGCAGCGGCGGCAGCTTCTTTCCAGCGCGCGTAAATTAAGCGCCCCTCAACAATCGCAATCTGATCGGAAAGCTTCTGGTAACGCGCTGCCTGTTTTGCCTGCCGCCGCAATGCTTTGGCGCGCTCTTCCATATCGCCAAGAATATCATCTAGACGGGATAGATTGCGTTCCGCGGCCCGTAACTTCTGTTCGGCATCTTTCCGCCTTACATGTAGCCCTGAAATACCGGCCGCTTCTTCTAGCATTTCTCGCCGATCGGTCGGTTTGGACGAGATGACGTTACTGATCTTCCCCTGACTGACGAGTGCAGGGCTATGCGCGCCTGTTGCTGCGTCAGCAAAGATCAGCGCAACATCTTTGGCCCGAACATCGGTGCCATTGGCGCGATAGGCGCTGCCCGCACCGCGTTCGATCCGCCGAACAATTTCGAGCTCGCTGTCATTGTCACCGACATGCAGCGAAGAGACATCGCTCGTGTCGCGGGTTGCATGTAAAGCAACTTCGGCAAACTGACGTTGGGGGCGATCTTGCGTTCCCGCGAAAATCACATCTTCCATGCCGCCACCGCGCATAGATTTCGCGCTATTCTCGCCCATGACCCAGCGTATGGCTTCGAGTAGATTCGATTTGCCGCAACCGTTGGGTCCGACCACACCGGTCAGGCCTTTTTCTACGCGCAGCTCCGTTGGATCGACAAAGCTTTTGAAGCCCGAAAGTTTGAGCTTCTTTATTTGCATGGAAGTTCCAGTGTCATCAAATCATCGCTCCCCCAAGCGACATGAAGCAGGCAATTACCGTGCGCCTGCTTCCTGCAATTTTGTTTCGACCGTGGGCCAATTTGTACCCTCAACAATTTGACCGTTCAGCAAAAATGTTGGCGTGCCTTGAATATTGAATTCATCGACGGCGGTTTTGGTTTGGGCCATCAATGCTTCGGCCTTGGCTTCGTCAGCCAGACACGCTTTTGCCTGATCCTCAGAAATACCGCGTTGTTGGAAAAAGCTGATTAAACCTAGTTCTTCGGCCAGAACAACAAAGCGGGTTTTTGCATCCATTTGCAGGATCTGGTTATATTTTTCATCACCCATTGCCTGCGCTTTTTCAAACATTGGGCCCTGATTGTTGAGTGCTTGTTTGGTCAGCGGGAAGTAAGGAGCCTCTCCGCCACATTGAGATAATATGGCGGCAGAAAGATCAAGTGGATCGCGAACAAAATTACGGACTTCGAAGCTCACCCGCCCTGAATTCACATAGGTATCGCGAATAGAATCAAATGCTTGTTCGCCAAAGGTCGCACAATGCGAGCAAGTGATGGACATATATTCAACGAGCTTAATCGGTGCATCTGGGTTGCCCATGACATAGCCGCCAGCTTCGGTAACAGATACTGTATCCGACCATTTTTGTCCTGCTGGGGCTTCTACTGTCTCTAGCGCCTCACCAGAGGTAGCCGCGCCTTCTCCTTCGGTTGCTTCGCCGCAGCCAGTCAAGGCCATGGCTAGTGCAAGAGGTGCTAGATATGTTAATTTACGCATTCCAAATTCCTGTTTTCTGAAGGGAGTTAGTTTATTGTGGCAGGTTCGCCAATTTTGGTTTTAGGCTGGGCCAACTATGAACTTTAGCAATTTTTTTGCCATTGATCGTAAAGCCCGGTGTGCCAGTGATTTTCAAATCTTGGGTGGCATGTTTGGTCATGCCGAGAATCTTATCAAGTTCCGCTTTGCTGGATAGGCATGCATCGACCTGTGTCGAGGAATAACCACGTTTTTTCATGAGGCCGTAGAGATCGGCAGCCTTTGCAATTTTTTTGAGCCTTTGTGGCACTGTACCGTCATTCATTGTTTTCATTTTTTCAGCCGGTGTTTTTTGGAATTCCCCAACCCACGTCGCCTGTTGAGCCAGCAATGCTCGATGATTGCCGAAAAACTTTGTTCGTCCGCCACAACGTGCCAACATAGCGGCGGTCAAATCAATTGGATTTAAGATGAGGTTACGAACCTCAAAATTGACGTGCCCCCTTTTTATATAACCATCTTTAAGCGGGGCGTGGCTTTCCTTCTCAAAATTAGCGCAATGATTGCACGTATAACTCATATATTCGGTCAGTTTATGCTTAGCTAAAGGATTGCCGATGATATGACCGCCTTTGGCCGACATGGTCACGCGCTGGGTCCAGTCGGTCTGCTGGGCATAAGCTGGTACAGCAAGCAACGTTGCTGCTGCTATGGTTGAAGCAAGATACACGCTTCCCAAATTCATACTCAGTCCTTCTGTTCCCGTATCGCCGGTTTGTCGCCACCGCCGATTTTACCAACAACTCTTATGCCCACGTTTGTCTGGCTATCAGCATCGCTTTCCTTCGATGCAACCGCAGAAGCAAGCGATTCTAAAACCCTGTTCAATTCCGGGTCACCAATATCGCGTAGACTGTCCCCTAATTCAATGGGCGCTGGCTTTAGTGATGGCGGTAAAGCGGGGCGCTTTTCCTTATCTTTTTCGGCGTCTATGGTGCCCTGTCTGAATCGTACCTGACTAACCGCGCCATACCCAAAGAAGCGGTTTACCCGCTCAACAATCTCGGGTGTAATATGTTGCATCAAGGTCGCGTGCGCACCGGAAACCAAAAGATGCAAAGTGCCGCCCTCTTTTTCTCCCCGCGGAAAGCGGATTGATTCGGGAAGCGACACTGCTGCATAGCGCTCGCCAACAATTTCCGGCCAGCGACTGACAACCGAACTCTGGATAAAGCCATAACGGCGAAAGGCCGCACGACCGATTTCCGGCATTAGGTCAGAAATGGTTTTTGCCGGGCCGCCTCGAGGACGTTGGTATTTCTGGAATTTGCGTGCTTTTACGGATTTGGCACGTGGTTTTGAAATGACGGATTTCGCCTTTCCTTCGTCATCGATGCCAATTTTCTTCGCCATAGGGTTCTTTTATGGCATGGCGCGACCATGGCCGTCGATAGTTTAGCCGCAAAAGCGCGAAATATTTCTACCAATATCAGTGCACATTATGTGGATAACGCGCGAAATCTGCCCTGGAGGGTGCCACCGGCCCAATCTAGGCTTGGAAAACTGCCCGACCCCTATCATGTCTGGCTATCCGAAATCATGCTGCAACAGACCACTGTTGGAGCAGTAAAAAGCTATTTCAAAAAATTTGTTCAACGGTGGCCCTCCGTACATGATCTTGCAGATGCAGAAGAAGCGGATGTGCTCGCGGCTTGGGCAGGGCTTGGATATTATGCGCGCGCACGAAATCTTCACAAATGTGCGGTGCAAGTATCTAAAAATGCAAAAGGAATTTTTCCTAAGAAAGAGTCTGAACTTCTGCAATTGCCAGGGGTGGGTGCCTATACTGCGGCTGCTATTGCTGCGATTGCTTTTGGTGAAAGAGCAGTAGTCGTGGATGCCAATATCGAACGTTTGGTGGCAAGGCTATTTGCTATCGATACGCCTCTTCCGAAGGGTAAATCCGAAATTCGCTACAAAATGGATTTGGTTACTCCCGGTGAAGACGCCGGTGATTTTGCCCAAGCCTGTATGGATATTGGTGCCTCCATCTGCACGGCGAAAAAACCGAAATGCGAAATCTGCCCTGTCCAAATGGATTGCACGGCCAGAAGGCTCGATAGAGCAGAAGAATTCCCTGTAAAACCGTCAAGGAAGCAAAAGCCCGTTCGAAAAGCGCGGTTTTTCTGGGTCGAGGAAAAAGGAAAACTGTTGCTCTCCACTCGTGCTGATAAAGGGATGCTCGCCGGGATGCGTTGTTTGCCAGATGATAACTGGTCAGCGCGCCAAGATGGCAATGCAGAACCCCCGATCGCCGCGAATTGGGTGGTTTTCGAAAATGTCATTCAGCATATCTTCACGCATTTTTCGGTCGAAGTTGATTTGGCGGTTTATCGCGGTGAAAAAATCGTTACTAACAATGATGATAATATCTGGTGGCCTCTAGAACAGATAGAACAAGCGGGCCTGCCGACTTTATATGCCAAAGCCGTTCGTTGGATGGTCAAGAAAAAGCAAGAGGATGAAACATGAGCCAATATCAGACCCAATATCAGACCATGTTACCGAATTTATCACGGCGTTCCGTATTGGGAAGCTTGGGCGCGAGCGCTTTGCTTGCAGGGGTACCAAAAGCGGCATTTGCGAAGACACCTCTTCCAGCACCGACATTTCCCGGATTGACGAAAATCATGAATGATTATGTCGCAGAGAAAAAGGTGGCCGGTATGCTGGCTGCCATTGGTTTCGGTCAAAGTGAGCCGCAGTTTATTGCGGCGGGCACCCAGAAAATCGGTGGTGATAGACCGATGGGGCAGAATACGTTGTTCCGGATGTATTCACAGACCAAGCCAGTCTGCGGCATGGCAGCGATGATGTTGGTTGAAGATGGCCTAATTTCACTCGACCAACCACTTTCCGAGATATTCCCTGAATTTGCAAATATGGAAGTTCTGGTCGATCCCGAGGGGGCAGTGGATAAGACGGTTCCAGCAAAGAACCCAATCACTATTCGCCAGTTGCAAACGCACACGGCCGGTCTTGGCTACACTATCGTTTCCAAAGGCCCGATTCAAAAGGCCTATTTGGCAGCGGGTCTGACCCCAGGGCGCGTTAGCCGCATGCCCCTACCCGGCGTGGATTCTGGTGCTCCCACACCAGACCTCATGACATTTGTTAAACGGCTCGCCGAGATGCCTTTGGTTTACCAACCGGGTACATATTGGAGCTATTCGTTGAGCCACGATGTGTTGAGCGCCGTTATTGAAAAAGTTTCTGGCAAACCGCTTGATCAGTTCCTGCAGGAAAGAATGTTTGGCCCGCTGGGAATGAAAGATACATTTTATCATGTGCCGGCTGATCGTGCGACCGATCTTGCTGATAATTATGCACCTTTTGGCGGCTCGTTAATTCCAATCGATCCTGGCGCCACGAGCATTTATCTCGACAAGCCTGCTTTTGCGTTTGGCAGCACCGGATTGGTTGGCACGGCTGGTGATTACGATAAGTTTCTGAAAATGTTGGTCGGTTTTGGACGTGTCGGCGAAGTACAAGTCATGAAACCGGAAACAGCAAAGCTGGGCATGTCCAATTTGCTTCCTGAAACAGCCGATACGACTGGCACTTGGGTTGCCAATCAGGGGTTTGGTGCTGGCGGTCGAGCCGGACTGGGAACCGATGCTAGTCCTGCAGGTACTTTCGGCTGGGGAGGTGCTGCCGGAACATCGGCGTTCGTGGATACCGTGCGCGGGTTCCGTGCCGGGGGTTATACGCAGTATATCCCATCCAATACTTACCCGTTCCAGTCGGACTTCCCGAAATATGTCTATGCGGACTTGATCGGTGCAGCCAACGCGGGAGAGGGAAAAACTAGCCCATGAATAGAATCACACCGGCCTTTGCCGGGGGGACAATGGACCGAGCGGATCAGACTCGGGTGAACTCTGATAAGCTGCGTGCGGCGATGATGAATCCTAAAGCGCAGGTGCTCCATTTGGATGGGTTAAATCCCGTTTTTGATAACTATGGCAGTCTGCAATGGGGGCCTGCTTTTGAGGCTTCCCCGGACAATGACCTGTTGTTACTCGGTATTGAGAATGACACGCCCTATTTTGCTGAACTAAATGGGGCGGGCGATGCTGGTCCAGTAGCCAATCCCGCTCTTTGGCAAATGCTGGGTTCGCTACCAGCTGATCAGGCTGCTATTTATGCGACCGCACGAAGCCTCGTCGATTGGCACGCACGACACAGATTTTGCGCACAATGCGGCAAGTCAACACAGAGCCGTAAAGGCGGTTGGGCGAGGGTCTGCGACTCCGAAACCGGTGGATGCGGGGCGGAACATTTTCCGCGAACCGATCCGGTTGCGATCATGTTGGCCGAATGTGAAGGCAAGGTTTTAATGGGCCGGCAACCCCGCTTTCCGCCCAAGCGCTTTTCGGCTTTGGCAGGCTTTCTCGAACCTGGTGAGAGCATTGAAGGTTGTGTGAGACGGGAGCTGTTTGAAGAAGCTGGCATCAAAGTGCGGGATGTTCAATATGTAGCTAGCCAACCTTGGCCGTTTCCTTCGTCGTTGATGATTGGTTGTACCAGCCATACCGATGACCCAACACTCATTCTTGATGAAGAAGAAATTGAGGAAGCGGCTTGGTTCTCATTGGATGAAGTGAAGGCAGCAATGGCGGGAGATGAAAATGCACCATTTATCGCCCCGCCGCCATTTGCGATTGCGCATGACTTGCTAAAACATTGGCTGGAATCCAAAGAAAAATGACCGTTCGCAGCGTTCTTGTTCCCTCGAGTGCTGCGATACATGACTATCTACCCGAAGCCGATTTTGCCGATGCCTATGAAGTGATCGTTCCGGCGCGAGATATTTCGCCGCAAGAAAGCTTCCATGCGATTATAAAATCTATGCCGGACTGGTTCCGCAACCTGTTCAAGCTGCGTAACAAATTGGTCCGGCCATTTGGCCTCATTGCACCAACATCGAATGAACTTGATGCTATGGTGCCAAAAGAAACTTATGAACTGGGTGATCGTATCGGGGTATTTGAATTCTACGGTCGTACGGATAAGGAAGTCGTAACCGGTGCTGATGACAAGCATCTCAATTTCCGGCTATCCGTTTTGCGGGTGAGAGATGGTGACAAAGATAGGATCGTTGTTACCACATTAGTGCAGCGCCACAATTTGGCAGGGCGAATATATCTGCGATCAATCCTGCCTTTTCATGAATTGGGTGTACGTTCGCTACTCCGCAATGCTGCAGAAAAGGGTTTGTTGTAGGTTAGGATCAAATTTGCAACTTGAGGTTTATGCTAAGCCAATACCAGATTAAGATCCATATCGACCAATGGAGCTTAAGCTAACTGATCTAGGAATTGGTGCAAATTTCTGTGTTCCGAGAGGTTAATCTTGAAACCTTCAACCGGTTTGCAATTTCGACAATCGATGGCGGAAGTGGCTCGGACTTTGTTAAATTGTCATCGTCGGCCATTGCTTTGTGGTAACCCAATGCAAATTCTTCCGGTGGCAGGGCAAGCAAACAAGGTAAGGTTCCGGGGCCAAAGCTATGAACAATCTCGGCCGTCATCTGTTGACCAACAAAGTAGGATGGTTCTCCAAAACCACCGTCAAAGGCCAGCGCATAGATTTTGGGAAACCGTTTAGCCAAACCATCTGGATCATGTGCGACAGCTTCCATCATAAAAGCGAGTAGATCAAAGTTATAGGAAAGTTGCCGAAAATTTCTCTGTGCCAGGTTGCGGGAAAATTTTGCATAACGTCCATCGCCTTTGATATTGCGCATATCACCGATAAAAGAGGCGCTCCCCTCTATGGCAAGTCTGTGGAACATATAGTCCCACGCCTGAAGTTCCGTTCGCACATCTTTCTCATCCACCATCGGCTTTGAGGCAAACGCATTCTGCATGGCATGATAGGCTTCATGGGAAATCAGTTTCGCTATGGCTTCATATTCACCTTCAATATCGGCGCTGAGGCAGGGAAGATCGATATAGAATAGCTCATCTTTAGAGAAACCGCCGCAGGAGAAACTGGCGGCAGCAATGATGACTTTGCTCTCAAAATCAAACCCTTCGGGTAGATAAGGAGCAATATTGGATCGAACACGATTGGTGAGATCAGCGCGTTTGGTCAGAAGGTAGCTGATAGATTTTGTCATCAACGGGCGTTGTTGGACCAGATATCTGAATCGGTAAGGGTCTTTCTCAAGCACTTTGCAATGCGCGGCCGCCTCCAAGCCTTTAAGATAGTTCTCCATTGTAAATCGTTCCGCAAACTCCCGATGATGCGCCACTTGCTTTTGAACAATGGATGATGTCGAAAACTCGAGCGGATCAATTGCCTGGTTGGAGCAAGCAATTTCGAGCAAGCGACTGGCTTGGGATATATCAATATCGATCGTCTGCGCCCTTGCCGGCAGGGCACAAGCGATCAATGCGAGTATGACTAAGATCCGATACATATCTTAGTGTATTATCCAGCTAATACAATGTGTCAATAATTGTTTGAACTGCGGGGCAGTTGCCGTATCAGAGTTTGGGCTTAGACCAACCCCAAATTTGCTAATTCGCCCAACATTTCTGCCGGAATTTCGTCGGCTCCCTCGGCTCCATCACCCAAATCGGCCGGTGCATCGGCATCTTCCAAGTAACGCCAACCTTGATGTGCTCGGCGGGGCAGAGGTTGTACGGCGATCAGTTTTGGTTCAAGCCGTATCCATTGCCGTCCTTCGCCATTATCTTGAAAACCAATAATGGGACTGCGTCCGACTATTTTTTTCTGATGAATCCAGAAAAGTGATCCACCGATCATTTCCTCAAATCTCTTGGGTTTATATCGCGTGGTTAGCCGGGCTTCACCATTGGTCGCTGTATTTCCGATATGCGATTCCAGCCATTTACGAAGCGTGGCAGGGCTTTCGCTGCGGAAGGCAATTTTTGTCATATGAAGTGGCATGGCTGCTTTCTGAGCGGCGAACATCAGATAGTCAAGTAGGCCCACGACCAGTCCGCTAGCGTATTTTCAAAAAAGAAAAGGCCGTCTTCTCATTTTGTTATTGCAAATGATTATCAAAAGCATATTCTATCCCTCTAAACATCATCAGAGGAGTCGAAATGGGAGCGATATTGGAAAAGCTGGTTGTGCCTATGCCGGATATTCGGACGTTGGCTGGCGCGGAGGCAAGAATTATCATCTCGCTGCGTTTGGCGATTATTGCCCATAAAACTGGGCAAGATTGTCGTGAGCGATTGGATGATCGATTGGGTAGTAGAAAAGCTACAACACGTTTGTTGCTAATTGTAGAGACCGTTGGATTTGCTTGGCCGGAGGCGTTTAAGATTGGATGTCCATGTACTCCAAAGACAACACCGGATGAAATTCTTTTCCTCAATATGATCCGCTATGTCGTAGCTGGTAATAAACCCGCCTATGATGGGTTGCTTTGCGAGATGATTGACGACAGCGCTCGTGAGCGAATCTGGTTTGATATCCAAAATTTTACAGCCTTCTATATGAAGTCCTAGGTGTAAGAAAATTTGCAAGTTTTCATTGCACAATCGACTTCAAGCACTGACCTCGTCCGCAACTAATTGCGTTGAGATGTTCGCGTTTCAGGTTGAAACTATGCCGTTTTTCAATTGGACCCACCCGGCGTCCTATTGGGCTATATCTAGTGGATAGTTGCCCGACCATCGCCATTTTTAAGAGATCAGGGGGGTAACTGATGGAGTTGAATAAATGAGAAATACCTCTTTGTTGGCTACTGCAATTGGCGCAACTATGTTTATTGCAGTACCAGTTTTTGCCTAGGATGCATCCGAAGCACCCGCACAATCTAGCTCACCGGCCGCAACCATTGATACCGATGGCGACGGCGTAATGGACGCATGGGGCCAGCGCGGTGACGGGAAACCTGATACCTGGGATACCGACGGTGATGGTAAACCCGATGCCTTTGATCAGGATGGCGATGGTGCTCCTGATCCGAAAGCGGAGGAAAAAACCGAAGCCGAACCGCAACAGAAAGACTAGAGCTGGCCGCAGTTGGGCCAATCAAACCTCTCCTTTAAAGGCCTGACTGCGGCATGTTCCCCCAATGGAGGAAATCATGCAATTATATTCAAAACACATTTTGTTCCTGACACCCGCGCTAATTCTGGTCTCGGCCTGTGATGCGCCAACTGATGCTCCTGCAGAGCCGGTTGAAGATCAATCGGTAACCGATGATTTTACCAGCGACCAACCGGTAGTCGAAGATCCCATGGCTGGCGATATGGTGGTTGAAGACTCGCCTGAACTAAGTAGTGGTGGAACCGGTAGTGCGACTGGTGGAGACACTTCAGATGCGTCTGCCGATGAATCTGCTATCGGAGATGCGGCAAAGATCTTGGAAGAACAATCAGAAACTGAAGAGTCCGAAAAAGCTGAATGAAAGCGCTGGTGGGGGGTGGAAAATTACAAGTTAACCAGCCCGCTCCCCACTGCAAGACCAAGAAAAGCAAGGAAACCCATGGTGTCGGTTATCATGGTGACGAAGACAGAAGAGGCTAACGCCGGATCCTGATCCAATCGATCTAGCATCACGGGGACAAATATCCCGGCAAAACCGGCTACCAATATATTAATGAGCATAGCGGCCGCGATTACCCCACCGAGCATTGGATTGCCGAAGACCAGGGCTGTTCCAATACCAACCAGTACAGCAATGGTTCCACCGTTAAGCACGGCGAGACGCATCTCTCGTCCAATAATCCGACCTGTATTTGAGCGTGTTAGCTCATTCATAGCCAAAGCACGGACGGATACCGCCATCGTTTGTGTGCCAGCATTTCCACCAATACTTGCAACAATCGGCATCAAAATAGCGAGCGCGACCATTTGTTCTATTGCACCGCCGAATATCGAAATGACAAAACTTGCCACCATTGCGGTTGCAAGATTGGCTATCAGCCAGCGGACGCGCGCATTGTAACTATCGCGGATCGGTTCGTTGATATCACCTTCGCCGGCGCCCGAGAGTAGCAACACATCCTCACTGGCCTCGTCTTCGACGATATGTAGAATATCATCAACCGTGATCATACCGATCAACCGGCCATCTTCGTTCACGACCGCAGCCGAAATTAGGTTGTACTTCTGGAAACGCAGGGCGACTTCTTCCTGATCCATGTTCGCAGGGATCAGTGTTTGTTCGTGTTTCATCACGTCGAAGATCGCTACCTCGCGCGGGGTGCGCAAAATCCAGCTAAGTTCACAAGTACCGACGGGTTTGAACGCTGGATCAACTACGAAAATTTCCCAGAACTCGGTGGTCAAATCATCGTTGCCACGTAAATAATCGATCAGGTCGCCAACCGTCATATGCTGAGGCACCGCAATCAAATCGCGCTGCATGATCCGGCCAGCAGTTTCCTCATCAAAGGTGAGCGCCGTTTCTACCGCAGCCCGCTCTTCGGGCTCCATTTCAGCGAGAACAGCTTTCTGTTCGCCCTCGTCGAGATCCTCGATAATCGCCACGGCGTCATCAGTTTCCAGCTGCTCAGTCAGGTCGGCAATTTGACCCGGTTCCAGTACCTCGATCAGGTCTTCACGAACATGCTCGTTCATTTCCGAAAGGACTTCCGGACTAACCAAATCACCCAAAGCTTCAGCTAGAGGCGCCCGTTCATCCTCGTCGATCAATTCGAACAGGTCGGCAATATCGGCTTCGTGAAGCGGGTTGACTAATTCTTGTGCAAGGCCACGATCATTATCCTCTGCGGCCTCTGAAACCGAACGAACAAAATCTTTGGTTAGGCGATTGCTCTCATCAAGGACATCCTCGCGATCTAAATCTTCAATGGGGGCGTCATTTATCTCGGTCATGTCGATGCTCCCCTCTTCACACACTTGCGCGTCGCTTCAACCAGGGCTGTCTAGTAGCAGTGGCAGCGAAAATGCAATCTTTTGTGAAATAATTCAAACACAGCGGGTGCTTTTTGCCGGAGCGATGCCTATATCCGCAGCAATTTACAAAAACGCACATAAAGGAATAACAAATGGCGCACGAAAAAATGACCCTTCACCTCGAAACTGGCGATGTAGAAATCAAGCTGCGCTCTGATCTTGCGCCCAACCATGTCGAGCGGATTACCGAGCTAGCGTCAGAAGGTTTTTATGATGGAGTGGTTTTTCACCGCGTCATTGATGGCTTCATGGCGCAAGGCGGCGATCCAACCGGCACCGGGATGAGCGGTTCTGATAAACCAGACCTGGAGCAAGAATTTAACGCCGAACCACATGTTGAAGGCACTTGTTCGATGGCGCGCACAATGGACCCGAACACAGCGAACAGCCAGTTCTTTATCTGCCTCGACGATGCTGGCTTTCTCGATAACCAATACACGGTTTGGGGCCAAGTCACATCTGGCATGGAAGCCGTGCACGCATTGCCAAAAGGTGAGCCACCCGCACAGCCGGGCGCGATCAAATCTATCACTTTGGGATAGTCTTTGAATAACTTTCGGTTTTAGCGCTCCAAGATAATCAATCTTGATTGCTTCACCAATATAGGAATAGGGTGGTTCGTATAAATCGATCCACCCTTTTTCTATTTAACGGAGCCCGAATATGACCGATACCTACACACCCCCAAAAGTCTGGGAATGGGAATCAGAAAGTGGCGGACGTTTTGCCAATATAAATCGCCCTATTGCAGGTCCGACACATGATGAAGAACTTAAAGTCGGTAAGCACCCATTTCAGTTATACTCGCTGGGCACACCAAATGGTGTGAAGGTTACAATCATGTTTGAGGAGCTTCTTGAGCTCGGCATTACCGAAGCCGAATATGACGCCTGGTTGGTCAATATCGGCGAAGGTAAACAATTTAGCAGCGGCTTTGTTGATGTGAATCCGAACAGCAAAATTCCAGCGCTAATGGATCACAGCACTAATCCGCCAACGCGATTGTTCGAGTCGGCCTCGATGTTGCTTTATCTCGCCGAGAAGTTTGGGAAATTCCTGCCTACTGATCACCATAAACGCGCAGAGGCCATTAACTGGTTGTTCTGGGTACAGGGTAGCGCTCCATTCCTTGGTGGCGGCTTTGGCCATTTCTATGCCTACGCCCCCGAAAAATGGGAATATCCGATCAACCGCTATGCGATGGAAGTGAAACGGCAAATGGATGTGCTCGACAGGCATTTGGCTGATAACGAATATCTGGCTGGCGATGAATATAGTGTCGCCGATATGGGAACTTTCCCTTGGTATGGCGGTATGGCGCGCGGCGTGCTGTATGAGGCTGGTGAGTTTCTGCAAGTGCAGGACTATAAAAACGTGCAGCGTTGGGCTAAACAATTGAACGAACGCCCTGGTGTGAAACGCGGTATGATGGTCAACCGTCCTTACGGTGAACCGGAAACGCAGCTGCACGAACGCCATGACGCTAGCGATTTTGAAAATAACACGCAGGATAAACGCATCGCTCGCGGTGAAGTCCCGGCTCCGGAATAGATTGTGCGACTGAACAAACCTCGCATCGCGCCGCTGACTGATACCGATATCGGCGAAGAACAGCGCGCGATGCTGGGAGATCGTTTTCGCGGTGGTCCGATACTAAATATCTTTCGGACGCTGCTGAAAGCACCAAAAGCCTATAAAGCGTTTATGTGGTGGGGCGGATATGTGCTCTCCAATCACAATGCGATTCCTGCACGCGAGCGCGAAATTGTTATATTACGTACCGGTTTTAACTGGAAATCCGGTTATGAATGGGCGCAACATGAGCGTATTGGCAAAGACTGCGGCCTGACCGATGAAGAGATTGATCGAATCAAAGCCGGTCCGGATGCTGAAGGATGGACTGACACGGAAGCGGCAATGATCCGGGCGACAGATGAACTCACGAGCGACGGTTTCATATCGGATACGACATGGGAAGCGCTAG
The DNA here is from genome assembly GCA_947494305.1 of uncultured Sphingomonadaceae bacterium. GTDB lineage: Bacteria > Pseudomonadota > Alphaproteobacteria > Sphingomonadales > Sphingomonadaceae > Parasphingorhabdus. Next base: position 89,492 of record CANLUL010000001.1, read on the forward strand.
CCGAGCTAACCGAAAAACAGCGTATGGATTTGGTCATGACCGTTGGTCAGTATACGCAAGTTTCTATGATGTTGAACAGCTATGGTGTGCAACTGGACGATGATTTGAAGTTGGATCCTGACCTAAGAGGTTAGAGGCCTGCTTTTACTACCCAATCGTGGAAAATCCTGACCGCGCGATTTTTTTTGTCCCGTTTCCGACAGACAAACCAATAACTATACGGACTGTCGACATCATGATCGAATAACCTCACCAACCGCGGGTCATTTGCATCTGAAAAATGTCCACCATGCATGATTGCAACACCAAGTCCTTGTGCCGCCGCCTCCAGCATGAGTGGGCCGCTGTCTATATGATCGATTCCTGCTGGTTCCAGATCAGGAAAACCAACCACGTCTTTCCATTGATCAAAGGCTCGGGTCATATTGCTATGCACCAAAATATTGTGATTTTTTAGATCCTCAGGGCGGCTGATCGCATTGGGTCCTTTGGTAAGTTCCACAGAAGCAATTGCGTAAACCTTGTTGCTGTCCAGTTTTACCGCGTAAAGGTTGGGATCAACATGATCCGCAATGATGATGGCTGCATCAACCACATCACCTAGCATATTTTCCGCGTGTGCCGATGTATCGACGTCAATATGGAGCTTTGGATAGAGGTTTTTCAATTCGGGCAGATGGGGAAACAGGCGTGTGGCTCCGAAAAGAGGCAGCACTCCGAGTCGCAAACGCATATCGCCGCCGGTAACCGTCATTTGATCCACGGCTTCGCCAATTGTCTCCATCGCGGGGGCAACGGCTTCAAGCAAGTTTTCGCCATCTTCGTTGAGAATCATTGACTGATTGCGCCGTTCGAAAAGTGGCTTGCCGATGTGGTCTTCCAGCGACTTGATTCGGCGACTCAGGGCCGGCGCCGATAGCGCCAGTTCCGCCGCGGCGGCCTTAGATGAACCCAATCGGGCCACTCTGATAAAGGCTTCAAGAGCGCGAAGGGGAGGAAGACGGCGCATAATAATCTCTATATCGTCAGTAATTGCTCGTTGTGCAACGCAAAAATGCGACGATCTTAATAGAAATGGCAGAACTCTAAGACAGAAAACATGTGTAAGTTGCATCCTGTGCAACTAATAGTGTTTTTTTCGCACTTGCAACATAAGTGGTTATCCCCCACTTAGGTAGGGCCTTTCAGGCATCCTCTCCTAAAAACTTTTAGGGCCAGTTCTTCGGAGCTGGCCCTTTTTTTGCGCAACATCTGCTGTTTTTGAGCGTTTCCCAAATTCAGAGTCGCATATTGGTGTTGGCTTTCCTATCTTGTTGGAAAGCAGAAAAAATCCTCCCAGGAGACAAACCCTTGGCCGATCCAGCAGACACCAAAGACAAAGCCGCTGACAATTCCAAAATGCTAAAATTGCAAGTCGCCAATGCGCGACCAGAAGATAGCGGTCGTGGGTTAGCACGATTGTCGCGTGAAAATCTGGGTAAACTTGGTTTGATGGAAGGCGATGTTGTCGAAATTTCGGGCAAACGCCCAACCCCGGCACGAGCCGTTCTACCTTACCCGGAAGATGAGGGATTGGATTTTGTTCGCCTTGATGGCCTGCAGCGCGCCAATAGTGGCATTGGGTCTGGAGATTTCGTCGAAATACGGAAGATTGATTCAAAACCAGCTAAGAAAGTCATTTTTGCGCCTGCCCAGAAAGATCTGCGCCTTCATGGCAATGGCAATGGTCTGAAACGTAGTTTCATGGGTCGGCCGCTAAACGCCGGTGATTTTGTCGCGACTCATGGTCAGCAGCAAGTGGATCAAGGTGAAATGCCGCCGCAATTGCGTCAGATGCTCAGCGCGCCTGCCTTTTCGCTGCAACAAATTCGTCTGACGGTTGTGTCCACTTCGCCAAAAGGTGTGGTGCATATTGACCAGGATACCGAGGTGGAACTACGCCCCGAATATGAAGAGTCGACAGAGCATCGTCGCGCTGATGTAACCTATGATGATATTGGCGGGCTGCACGAAACGATTGATCAATTGCGGGAGATGGTCGAACTGCCACTCCGCTATCCGCAACTGTTCACGCGTCTAGGGGTTGATCCTCCGCGCGGTGTATTGCTGCATGGGCCTCCTGGAACTGGTAAGACACGTCTTGCCCGTGCTGTTGCCAACGAAAGCGATGCCGAATTCTTCCTGATCAATGGTCCGGAGATCATGGGCTCTGCCTATGGCGAATCCGAGAAAAAACTGCGTGAGATTTTTGAGGCAGCGACCAAAGCGGCGCCTTCGATCCTGTTTATCGACGAGATTGACTCGATCGCCCCCAAACGCGGCCAAGTGCAGGGAGAAACCGAGAAACGATTGGTTGCGCAGCTGCTGACATTAATGGACGGGCTCGAATCGCGCCTTAATCTTGTGGTGATCGCAGCCACCAATCGACCGGAAGCGATTGACGAAGCGCTGCGCCGTCCCGGCCGTTTTGATCGAGAGATCATCGTTGGTGTTCCCGACGTAAAAGGTCGCCGCGAAATCCTGGGCATTCACACACGCGGGATGCCGTTAGAGAAATCTGTTGATTTGGGCGAGTTGGCGCGAACTACATACGGATTTGTCGGTGCTGATTTAGCAGCATTGACGCGAGAAGCAGCGATTGAAGCGGTCCGCCGGATCATGCCCAAACTTGATTTGGAATCGGAGACCGTTCCGCCGGAAGTGCTGGATGAGCTGGTGGTACAGCGACATGATTTTGTCGAAGCTCTAAAACGGGTGCAACCTTCTGCTATGCGCGAAGTCATGGTGCAGGCACCTGACGTACGCTGGGAAGATATTGGCGGCCTTGATGATGCGCAGATGCGCCTTAAAGAGGGTATCGAACTGCCGATGAAAAACCCAGAGGCGTTCATTAGGCTCGGCATTCGGCCAGCCAAGGGATTTTTGCTCTATGGCCCGCCTGGCACCGGCAAAACTCTTTTGGCCAAGGCGGTTGCTCGGGAGGCGGAAGCGAACTTCATCGCGACCAAATCGAGTGACCTTCTTTCCAAATGGTATGGCGAGAGTGAACAGCAGATTGCGAGGCTTTTCGCCCGCGCTCGGCAAGTAGCGCCAACCGTTCTCTTCATAGACGAGATTGATAGTCTTGTCCCGGCGCGTGGCGGCGGCATGGGTGAGCCGCAAGTCACCGAGCGAGTCGTGAACACGATCCTTGCTGAAATGGACGGTTTGGAGGAAATGCAATCCGTTATACTGATCGGTGCAACCAACCGGCCCGGCTTAGTCGATCCCGCGCTATTGCGTCCCGGGCGTTTTGACGAATTGGTCTATGTTCCAGTTCCCGGCAAAGACGGGCGGCGGCGTATTTTGGCGATCCACACTTCGAAAATGCCGATGGGTAAAGATGTCGACCTTGATGACATTGCTGAGCGGGCTGATCGTTATTCTGGTGCCGATCTGGAAGATTTGGTGCGCCGTGCGGGTCTCTATGCGTTGCGTGAACATGGCGGATTGGTTGAAACTGTGCAGATGAAACATTTTGAGCAGGCGCTGAAAGACAGCCGTGCCTCGGTCACACCGGAAATGGAGGAAGAATATTCCAAGATGGAAGCAGAGCTAAAGAACAATGCAATGCGTGTTGAACCAATTGGCTTTGTTGCTCCCGGAATGTTGAAACCGGAAAACGCCAAAAAGCATGGTTAGTTTTGTGCGCCTACTACGTTGAGGTAATCAGCCTATCGTGCTTGCAGGTTTGTTTCATCTAGTTTGAGGGATTTATAACCCCAACCGAGCAGGAAGATGCAGGTGATCACCGCGAGCCAGAAAGGCAAAGGTCCTCCATAGGTATAAAGCAATACACCCAGGGCTGGGGAAGCTATGAAGGCCATTCCGTTTACTGATGCGACTATTCCAGCGACGCCGTTCTGCTCAGACCGCTTAACAGCAAGTGATGCGCCTGCGGTAAAACCGGGCCGGAATAGTCCAAAGCCTAATGAAGAGACGGCAAAACCGATGATGATGCCGTACAGGCCATCGGACATGCCGAGCATCGCGCACCCCAATGCCGCCAGGGCCATACCCCACAATATGGATGAACGGGGCCCCATTTGCAGGAGCGGAATCAGGCCCCATTGTGCGAGCAGGGTTGCGGCAGCACCCGCCATCAGGACAATTCCTGTCATTTCGATGCCAGCACCTGGGTCACCGCGCAGTCCCAAACGATCCAGCACCAGAAAGCCAACTACACCCAAAACAAAAGCATGAGCGTTGCCGCCCAATATCCCGCTAATCAGCCATGGTTTGATACGTTCATCGCTCCACCGCAGTTGCGGAGGTATAACGTTTCCGGCTTTACTCTCCCTAACATCATCATCCTCACCGTCATCCTTCAAACTATTGGCAGAAGGTGCGGCGCTATATGGCTCCGAAGTGACCACCCCTTTTGCAGAAAATCCCGGATTGTCGTTGGGAAGTTTCAGGGCGAGCGCGATCATAACGATGATGCCGATACCGGCAAAAGCAAACATCGGGCTGGACAGTCCCAGCATTGGTAACACCAAAAGTGGAGCGATTGCTGGGCCGATGACGGTACCAAGTCCAAAGGAAGAGGCGATGAGGGAAAGCGCTTTGGTTCGCCCCGCACGAGGTGTGCGGGCAGCAACGTAGGCTTGTACTGCCGGAGGGGCGGCGGACCCAAGGCCGCCGTATAGACTGCGGAAAAAGGCAAACAGAAGGAAGGTTGTTAGCGCTCCGTAATAACCCAAAATGCCAAAAAACAATGCTAACCCAGCTAAAGCGAAAGAACTGACAAAGCCGATCATACCCAGGCGCATCAAGGCTTTACGCCCGCGATGATCCGATTGGCGCGCCCATTTGGGGGCCGTATAGACCCAAAGAAGGGCCGACCAGCTAAAGGCCGCACTGACCCAGAAATCTGGAATTTTCAATTGTGTGCCAATAGTCGGTAATATCGACTGCATAGCGGTATTGCCGGATGCGGTGACCAGCATCACCGAAAACAATACTGCCATACGCGTAGAATCCAAAGAGCTTTTCGTAGCCTCAGTTTTGGCGGAGTTTGAGTCTGCCATCGCTAGATTTCGCCTGCTGACTTTTTCCAGTCATAACTGCGTTCGATTTTCGCTACATGTAACGTATAATATTCATACCAGATACCGCGCCCGCGATCACGAACGGCCGCATGATCGGGATGATTCCGCCAGGCTTTGGCATGAGTATCGTCTTTCCAATAGCTAACGGTAATTCCCAATCCATTCTCCGAACGCGCGTGATCTTCTCCGCAATAACCCGGTTGCTTTTTTGCAAGAGCGCCCATTTCGCTCGCAGCTGCTTGATAACCGTCCTCGTCTACGCCCGTGCGCATGGCCAAAAAAATAACTGCAATAGTGCCGGGAGGATGCAATGTCATAGGGCGTGTTTTAGGCTGTCCATTGCAATGAGCAACCCGAAAAACCGATAAATTGCCAGCAATTTGATTGTAACTGAACCGCTAAATCTCTACCTAGAAACCATCGTTGGTTTCCGGAGGTTATCCTTGAGCAACACTATCGCGAACATGCCCGTCATTAGCCGGATAAAGGCTCGACTAGCACGGATATTCGGAGCCTGGGGTGTCTTTTTCAAAGGTTTTTTGAAACACCCTGTCATGGTCGGATCCATCATTCCATCGTCGGACATCACCGTTAAAAAAATGCTCGAACCAGTGAATTGGGATGAATGTAATCTGTTCGTCGAATATGGTCCCGGAGTGGGTACATTTTGTCGGCCCGTACTAGAGCGAATGAAACCGGACGCTGCTTTGGTGGTCATCGACCTCAATCCTGATTTTATCGAATATCTGGGAAATACCATCCACGACAGCCGTTTTTTCCCCATTCATGGATCGGCCGCCGATGTGCAGCAAATTATCAGTGACCTCGGCCATGAAAAGGCGGATTACATTTTATCGGGACTACCCTTCTCTACCTTGCCAGACAATTTGGGCCCGAAAATCGCTCAAGAAACCTATGACGCAATCAAGCCAGGTGGCGCGTTTCTGGTTTATCAATTTGTCAAAAAAGCACGAGATTATATGGCGGTTCATTTTGACCGTATCGATAATGGGTTTTCTTTATGGAACATCCTGCCATGCCATCTTTTTTGGGGTTGGAAATCAAAATAGTTGTTGGTCGACACAGGTTGGTTGTTGGTCGAAGCGTTGGGCGATAGTTGCGCGATAATTCTGCATGCTCCAAAGTAACTAAAGTATATCTGAGAGGATTTTTCATGTCACGTTTTTCGCGGTCTCTTTTCCTCGCAATGGCAAGCACGTCTCTGACGATTGCTGCTCCCGCCATTGCTGACAACCACGCAGCACAAAAACCTGCGCCAGTGAGCGATCTGGTTGATGCGGTTAATATTCCCTACGAGGAATTTACACTAGACAACGGTTTGAAAGTTCTGGTCCACACAGATCGGAAGGCGCCGGTTGTTGCTGTATCTATTTGGTATGGCGTTGGCTCTAAACATGAACCTGAGGGCAAGACTGGTTATGCGCATTTATTCGAGCACATCATGTTCAATGGGTCGGAAAATGCGCCAGGTGATTTTTTTGAACCGCTTCGTCAAATTGGCGCCACCGATCTAAACGGCACAACTTGGCTTGATCGCACCAACTATTTCCAGACAGTGCCCAAGTCCGCGCTAGATGTAGCATTGTTCCTCGAAAGCGACCGCATGGGACATTTGCTGAATGCGGTGACGCAAGAGAAACTGGACAACCAGATCGGCGTTGTCTCAAATGAAAAGCGTCAGGGTGACAATCGGCCCTATGGGCTCGTTAGTTATCGCCAGACGGAATTGCTATTCCCAGAACCCCATCCTTATGGCCATAGTACAATTGGGTCGCTTAAAGATCTGGAAGCAGCATCGCTGGATGACATGAAACAGTGGTTCATTGATCACTACGGTCCCAATAATTCCATATTGGTTCTGGCAGGTGATATCGACGCGGCTACCGCTAAACCCATGGTAAACAAGTGGTTCGGCGCTATTCCACGCGGCAAAGCTATTCCGGAAATCAATCCCGAATTGCCGACTCTCAAAGCCCCGGTTTACGATGTGATGAAGGACAAGGTTGCCACGACGCGCATTTACCGAAACTGGATGGTACCCGGTCTGAACGACCCCGACTATACGCCTTTGGATGTTGGTATGACGGTGCTTGGCGGTCTAGCAAGTTCGCGGCTCGACAATATCATGGTTCGCGATGAAAAAAATGCGGTGGCTGTACAAGCCTGGGTTCTTCCTTTTGTCCATGGCAGCTTGGTGAATATTCAGGCCGATGTGAAGCCGGGTGAAGATGCCGATGTTGTTGCCAAGCGATTGGATGAGGTTGTTGCCGACTTTATCCAAAATGGTCCGACGGAAGACGAAGTTCAGCGTGTTGCCACACGCAACGCCTCTGCGCGGATAGCGGGGCTTGAACAAGTTGGTGGCTTTGGCGGCAAAGCGGTCGCTTTGGCACAAGGCGAACTCTATTCTGATAATCCGAGCCATTTTAAAGATGAACTGAAGCGGCTTGCCGCAACCACGCCGGCGCAAGTGAAAGCGGCCATGCAGAAATGGCTAACGCGTCCGGTTGTTGGTATTCGGGTGGTTCCCGGTGAGCGGGATGCCTATGAAGAAGTAGCCTCAGGTGAAGGCGCGCGCACGGGCGTTTTGACTGCACCTGCCTATTACATGCAGGATGACCGCTTACCGCCGCCATCGACTTCGCCAGATCGATCATCGTTACCGCCAGTAGGTGATATCCCGAACGTTGATTTTCCGGACGTAGAAACCGCAACTCTGTCTAACGGGATCAAGGTATATTTTGCCGAGCGGAACGCCGTTCCCATGACCCGCGTTACATTGTCTTTTGATGCAGGTTCTACCGCTGATCCAAAGGATAAGATTGGGCTACAGAATTTGGCAACTTCCGCGATGGAAGAGGGAACAGCAACCCTGAACTCTGTCCAGATTGCAGAGCAGCAGGAGCGATTGGGGGCGAATATTAGTATCGGAGGTAGCCGAGACACGACTACTGTAAGTTTGAGTGCAGTTAATCCAAATCTTGATGCCTCACTCGATTTAATGGCGGATATCGTCAAAAACCCTGCTTTCAAAGCTGATGATGTTGAGCGTATCCGGACGCTGCAGCTGACCGCTATTGACGCAGCAAACAACAATCCACGCGCCATTGCTAGCCGGGAACTGCCGCCCTTAATTTTTGGCGAGGATCACCCTTATGGCCGCGGTCTATCGGGGAACGGTACCAAGGAATCAGTTGCTACAGTTACGCGCGATGATCTTGTGAACTTCCATCAAGGCTGGTTGCGACCGGAAAACGCCACGATTTTTGCTGTAGGCCAGATCGATCAAAGAGTTTTGGTTGAAAAACTAGAAATGCGGTTTGGAAAATGGAATGGCAAGGGCACTGCAGCTCCGGCTAAAAACTATGATGCTGCCATTCCCGAAGGTGAGGGGAAAATAGTTGTTTTCCATCGTCCCAATGCGCCACAGTCGCTGATACTGGCGGGACAAGTATTGCCGATGAAGGGCACCGATGATCTGGTGAAGTTGAATGCAGCAAATGAAGTGCTCGGTGGCAGTTTTCTATCACGGATCAATATGGATCTGCGCGAAACCAAAGGTTGGTCTTACGGTACAAGAAACTCTGTGCTGCGCGGTAAAGACAGGGTGGCGTACACAATGCGGGCTCCGGTACAAACCAATCAAACAGGACCGGCTGTTGCAGCCATTTTGGAACAGGTTAAAGGGTTTCTAGGAGATAACGGCGTTACCGCTGCGGAGCTTGAACGTACCGTAAATGGCAATGTGCGCCAGCTTCCTGGCCAATTTGAGCGCTCCACCCGTGTGCTTGGACAGATGCAAGGTGATGTGGCGTTTAATCGTCCTTCCAATTACGCAGAAACAGTAGCTGCCAAATATAAGGCACTGGCAGCGGAAGACCTTAATCAGGCCATGGCGGATGCGATTGATCCTGATAAATTCACGTGGGTTATTGTTGGTGATACTGACAAGATTAAAGCCCAGCTCGAAGCGTTAGATATGCCTATTGAATATCGCGGCTATGAAGCTGGTGACACTGATGTTAGTAAAGCAATCAGTTCAGACGAATCGGTTGCGACTGGCGAGTAATTGCAAGCCCAGCCGGATCTAAACTAAGACATGAAAAGGAGAAACAAATGTCTGTAGCAGGTGTATATGATTGCGTAACCAAATCCCCCATGGGGGATCAGAAGTCAGTTCTGACTTTGGAAGTCGATGGCGACACAGTTACCGGTTCCAATGTTGGTGCTCAGGGTAGTTTGGAATTGGAAGACGGCAAAGCGGATGGCAATTCCGCTTCATGGTCTATGAACATGACGGTTCCAATGCCTATGAAGTTGGAAGCCAATGTAACGGTTGATGGCGATGCATTGTCCGGTACTGTTAAAGCAGGCGCTTTTGGTGAAATGGCAATGACCGGTACGCGTCAGGGCTAATTGCTCTTTCACGCATTAAAAAAGGCCGCGAACCAGCAATGGTTCGCGGCCTTTTTATTTCAGTCGGTTTCGCTGATCGAAATTAACGAACAACGACGGTGACAGCGCGTCTATTTTGCGACCATGCGGATTGATTAGAACCCAAAGCTTCAGGCCGTTCTTTTCCGTAACTGACCGTCGTGATTCGAGTTGGGCTAACCCCGAGCGACGCTAGGTAGTTTTTCGCAGCATTCGCACGGCGTTCTCCCAACGCGAGGTTATAGTCCCGCGTTCCGCGTTCATCGGCATGGCCTTCAATGGTTACCCGCGCGCCTTGATTCTGTGCCAGCCATTGGGCTTGGCTTTGTAATATAACCTGATCTTGCGAATCCACATTGTACCGATCAGTGTCAAACAGGATACGATCAGACATAGTGTTTGCGAGGAAATCACCCTGTGATCCAGGTGCGTATCCAGGGCCAACGGGTGTGGTTGGGCCAGTCGGCTGCTCCGTGCCAACGGGTGGCGGTGGCAGGTCATCTGGGGCTTTTTGAGCGCAGCCAGCCAGAACGAGGCTGCAAGTAATCAGCAGGGGGGTCGTGTATTTTGTCATGTATCTGCTCCTAAACATATTTGCCCTTGTTAGTAGTTGTAGCCTGTTTTCAGTGACTTGTCGCGGTTAGAATGAAGGTTACGGAAGAAGAGGTCCCCATGCAGGATCTGAACCATCAACCGGTGTTGGTAACCGGCGTTCATTTTGTCCTGTCAGATCAACCTGCCAAATGCTGGATTTTCCGCTGCCTCGTCGGGTACGGAAATATTGCACAATTCGGCCGTTGGGTGCCCATGTTGGTGCTTCATCTTGCCAGCTGTTGGTCAACAACCTCTCTCCGCGGCCATTGGGTGACATGACACCAATCCTGAAATTTCCGGCTATTTTGGTGAAAGCGATTAAGTCACCACGCGGGCTCCATTCGGGTGTCGCATAGCGACCGCCACCAAAACTGATTCGGTTGGCATTGCCGCCATTGGCACCCATAATATAAAGTTGCTGGCTGCCGCTGCGGTCGCTTTCGAATACGATCCGGTTGCCGTCGGGAGAAAAACTCCCTCCGACATCAATGCCTGGTGAGAAGGTTAATCGTTGTGGTCGACCGCCATTGGATGAAACCTTATAAATATCGGTATTGCCGGCGATGGCCATCGAATACAGAATCCATTTTCCATCCGGTGACCAACGCGGTGCAAAAGTCGGATTGGTGCTCTGTGTAATCAGGCGTTGGCGTCCTGTGCCAATTTCGTAGACGTAAATCCGAGGGTTTCCGTCCAGAAAGCTGAGATAGACAATGCTTTTATAATCTGGTGAAAATCGAGGGGTAAGGGCGGTTGCCTGACCGTTGGTTATGAAGCGATGATTGGCACCATCGCTATCCATGATTGCCAAACGCTTGCGGCGATTATCCTTTGGTCCCGTTTCAGCAATGTAAGCGATGCGGCTATCGAAGAAGGGAGACTCTCCCGATAGTCGTGAATAGATGCTGTCCGCACATTTATGCGCCGCCCGGCGCCAGTCGCGTGGTTCCACCACAAAACCGTTGCGGGTGACTTCGGTTTGTTGACGAACATCATATAAGTAACACCCAACTGTGATCCGACCGCCATCTGCCGCCCGGACAAATCCGTGCACCAATTGATCATAGGGCTGCCAGTTTGGAAATTGCGGTGCGGTGACTTCCGGCATGCCAACGGCGCGCAATCCTCGTGGTCCGCGCGGTTCAAAAATGCCCGATGAGCGTAAGTCAGATGTTATAACTTCTGCGATTTTTTGCCCTAGTGTTTCTGTGTCACCGGCGGCAGTTTGGGAAGCTTGTGGTGTTGGAAATCCGGGGATGGCGATGGAGCGACTGTCCGATACATCAAACTCAATAACCTCGACATCATCTCCATCTTCCACAGGTGTTGCCGGAGCTTCTGCTTCCTGAGCCAAGGCAGACGTCAAGGGTATGTTGATGACTAAAACGGCCATCAAGGCCTGCAGGATTATTGCGTAGGGTTTCATCATCATCATCGTCCTTTAAACGCGGTCTTATGGGATTTCCAAACACTATAGTATTCTGGGTCAAGGCTTTTGAAAGGAGCTGCCCGTCGTATTGCGCCAAGCACACAGTTCTCCATCGGTTTGGCTTGCAAGCGATTATTATCGTTCACGCCACTTTGGCTGACACCAGTGAGCCCCGCAATTGATCCGTCCTTATTTAGGCCTAAAGTTACACGAGTGACAATGCGCTTCACGTCAACGCCGCTGGGTGTGCAGCCACGCAGGAACGGAAGCACTTCTCGGCCAATACTGGCGTTCACTTCGCCGCGAACCTGACCAGCGTTCTTTGCGGGTGGGCCGCTATTTGCGGCATTGGCAGTATTTGCAATCTGGCGCTGGGTTTCGGCCATCCGGCGACGGCGTTCCTCTGCATCGCGTTTCCGTTTCGCATCGCGTTCACGTTTTGCTTGTGCATCTCGATCCCGTTTTTTACGAGCATCAGTTTCACGTTTGCGCTGTTGCTCTGCTTCTCGCTGACGTTTGATCTCAGCGCTCCGATCGGGAAGTTCTTCCTGCACCGAGGGTGTGTCGGGCGGAGAAAAGTCTTCGGGCTCGGGCTCCAAAAGTTCCTCAGAAGGTAATTCTTCAAGGGGCTCGGGCTCTGATATCGGTAAAGGACTATCGCTCAGTAACTCTGACGTTCCCGGATCACCGGCAATGGTCACTTCGACGGTTGGATCTCCAAGTTTTGGGCTATCATCACGCCAAATCAGGCTGAGCGAAAGCAAGCCAAACAGGACGAGATGCCCTGCTGCTGCTACCCCCAGGCCAATTTTTTCAGCACGTTCCATATCAGCGGGCAATCACTATTCGGTCTCCGATGAACCTGTTGTGACTGGCTGTGGCCGCGATTTTGTTACCATGGAGACCTTGTTGAGGCCAACACGGTTCAATTCGCCCATGACCTCCATGATAAAACCATAGTCCAATGTGGTGTCACCGCGCAGCATGATCTGGCGTGGATTGGCGGGATCTTGATCCGCCGCTATATCCTGTAATCGAGCAACTAGATCGGGACCACGCAATTCCTCATCATCAATATAAACACGTCCGTCTTCATCGATGGAAATTTGCACAGGCTCCTGATCTTGTTCCAACGCATTGGCGCTGCTTTCGGGTAAATTTACCGGTACTCCGGCTACCAAAAGAGGTGCAGTCACCATGAAGATGATCAGTAATACTAACATCACATCGACAAATGGCGTGACGTTGATTTCGGACATGGGCGGCCTACCGCGCATCCGCCGACCACTGCCTGGATCAATGCTCATACCCATCGTTTATTCGCCAATCTCTAATTCGCGGCTGAGCGTGGCGTGAAATCCATCCGCAAACCGGCCCATGCGCGCTTCAAGCTTGTTTAGCCGGTGGGAGAAGCGGTTGTAGGCGATAACGGCCGGAATAGCGGCAAACAGACCAATGGCGGTTGCGAATAGAGCCTCTGCAATTCCCGGTGCGACTACCGCAAGTGAGCTATTTCCCTCTGTCGCAATGGCGGAAAAGCTCCGCATAATGCCCCAGACCGTTCCAAACAAACCAACAAAGGGAGCGACACTGCCAACAGTCGCCAGAAAATTAAGGCGATCGGAAAGGCGGTCGATCTCATGCGCTATGGTGGCGTTCATAGCCGTTGCTAACCGTTGACGTGTACCATCGCGATCGATCGGACCACGGGCAGTAGAACGCCGCCATTCCTTGACGCCGGCGGCCAGAACTTTTGCCATGGGGAGTGCGGACTTTCCGTGGTCATCGTAAAACTTGTCAACATTGTCAGCCGCAGAAAAGGAGCGTTCAAATTTTTCCGAACGGCGCTGAACCTTGCCAATTTTAATCCCGAAGCTGACAATGATTGTCCAGGTCCAGATACTGGCGATCAATAGGCCGACCATCACAGCCTTTACGACAATATCGGCTTCCAGAAATAGAGCTAATGGAGAAAATCCGCCAGTGGCCGCTTCAAGGGAAAGTTGTTCGAACAAGTGTCTGCTTCCTTCTTAATCTAGTCAGCGGGCGTCATGACGCTGGCAAAGGCTTTTGTCCACGCTTTCGGTTGTCTGCGTGGTCGTCCGTTGGGGCTAAGAAACGCAGCCTGAACACTGGCTGACGCGATTTTATCAGAATCGCGATAGATAGTCTGATCGATGATAACACTGGCTGCGCGCAGTTTTTCAACCGTGCTGACCACGACAAGATCATCGTCCAGCTTAGCCGGCAAGACATATTTGATCGTCATATCGGCAACTGCGTAAACACCTTCGCCAGTTTCATAAGCATCATGCTGGTTCATGTTCAATTGCCGCAACATGTCAGAACGGGCTCGCTCCATATAGCGCAAGTAATTGGCGTGATAGACTATCCCGGAAAAATCGGTGTCCTCGAAATACACTCGGCAGGCGAAGAAATGCTGTCCATCGACAAAACGCCCATCATGTGGGCTGATATCGGAGGGTATGTGCATAGTAATGCTATTACGCCTTTGGAATCGCTGGCGAAAGGGAGAATTATTCGTTGTTGATCGATTGAACGTATAATTGAGTCTATTGGGCCGTAGATTTTCTGTTTCTAAGCCATGCCCGCCACTTAATTGCCATGCGAAACAATAATGCCAGTATAAACATGCCTGATCCGATAACTCCGATATGATACAGGCTTGGATCGCTCAATCGGCCAGAATAGGTTAACAGGTAGACGAACCAGATATAGTGGATTCCGAATATGTGAATTCGTTTCCAGTTTTTTCCAAGCTTTCTCATGGACCAATTGTTTGATGTGATCGCCATGACGTAGATCATGAAATAGGCCAGTCCACCACCCAATATGGTGGCGATATCCGGCGGCATACCCGCGATTGTCAGATAGTAAGTGAGCGCGACCAAATGTACGCTGTGCGTCCAGGCAAAGGCCAGGCCCCATTGCCTGCGATATTGCATCAGCGTCTTGGTCAACCCGTTCTTTGACAAACGCAAAAAAGTCGATGCCAGATAGGCGATCAGAAATATCGGAGCGCCGACCCGCGATGTCCATCGAGCAGCGAGCTTCGCGTCTTCAAGATGATCGGCACCGGCCGCAAAACCAAAACCTACGGCTCCGATGCTAAGAACAAAGCCGGCAAATAAAGGTGCGAGGCGGGAGTTTAACAATGTCATGAGGCACAATTTATACAGAGATGGGCGGCTGGATCTATCTCCAATCGTTTACAGGCGATGGGTTCTCCACATTCCGCGCACCAGCCATATTCGTCTTCTTCGTGACGTTTTAGCGCCTGATCAATGCGGGCTAGATCGCTGGTTCTGCGGCGGGCTTCGGCTTGTGCCATTTCCTGTTGTTGCATGGCATCCATGCGGGAAAGCCGGCCTACACTTTGCTGGTCCAGTTCAACTGTATTGCGCCAACTTGCCCCATCTTCATCCAACGCCCTGAGTTCAGCCTGCCTTTCGAGAAGAAGTATCTTCAGCGATGCAATTTGTTTCTCGGAAAGTTCCTCGGCCATAGGGCGTTAGTTGGAGCCAGGTGCGAGCAGCTCCAATGTTGCCGCAACCATTGCTTCGGTTCCTAATGTGATAGATTCCCGGGGTTGTACTTTGAAGAATGGCGAGTGATGCGATGGAACAGGAGCACCGCCTGCTTTTTCACGATCAAAATCGGCTTGCGGAGTCCCACCCACTGCAAAATAGACACCCGGGACATCGGTATTGGGTGCAACAAAATAAGCAAAATCTTCGCCGCCCATGCCGGAGCGTGGTTGATTGTCGAAAATATCATCGCCGAAACGGGATTTGAAAACGCCTTGAATACGTTTAGTCAGCTTGGAATCGTTATAAACCGCCGGGGTTGATTCAATAGAGACTTTTACTTCCGGCAATTTGTCTTCCGGCATACCCGCCATTCGGCCCACGTTTTCGGAGATGCGCTTAATGCCATCTAGCAGTTTTTTGCGTGTGTCGGCATCGTCCGAACGTACAGTCAATTGCAGCACTGCTTTGTCCGATATGATATTGTGCTTGAAGCCGCTTTGGAATGACCCAACGGTAATAATCGCCGGTTTCAGCGGTGCGATATCGCGGGTGACGATGGTCTGTAGTGCCATCACAATTTGCGATCCCATGACAATTGGATCCTTGCCGCGATGCGGAGATGCGCCGTGTGCACCGACACCGTGAACAATGATATCCACCGTATCAACTGAGGAATAGCTAATGCCTTCAGCCAGATCCAACTTCCCGGTGGGTGTGCCAGCGCTGACATGAAACGCGACCGCAAAATCAGGTTTCGGGAAGCGGGTATAGAGGCCATCTTCCATCATCATGCGCGCGCCGCCAATGCGTTCCTCAGCCGGCTGTGCGATCAGAACAAGAGTGCCTTTCCACTGATCTTTTATTTTTACCAGCTGCCGGGCGGCACCGATAAGCGATGTGATGTGCACATCATGACCGCAAGCGTGCATGACCGGCTTTTCCTGTCCGTCAATGCTGACCTGCATGGCGGTTGAAGCGTAAGATAACCCACTATCTTCTTTGACCGGCAGACCATCCATATCTGCACGGAGCATCAAGGTCGGGCCTTCGCCATTTTCCATGACGGCGACAACGCCGGTACCGCCAACATTCTCGGTAACTTGGAATCCGGAATTGCGCCATTCATCCGCCATAATCGCGGCAGTACGGGTTTCCTTGTAGGAAAGTTCCGGGTTTTGGTGAAAATCGAGAAACAGCGCTTCCAGCTTATTGTCATAGTCCGCTGCAATGGCGGTACCCAGATCGCTCTCTTGTGACAAAACTGGTTGAGCGACTGCCAATGCGGCAGCCAATGCTAAAAGATGTTTCACGATTTTCCCCTTGTTCGTTTTGACCCTTATGCAGGACCGAGGCGAAAGGCGCAAAGTTTATTGCCTTCAGGATCACGGAAATAGGCTGCATAAAAAGCCATTGGTCCTTCGTCGCCGCGAACACCGGGGCCGCCTTCATCGCTGCCACCCAGTTCAATGCCCTTGTTGTAAAAGGCATCTACTTCTGCGCGTTCCTGCATCTGTAGGGCTACCATATTGCCGTTACCGGGAACGGCTTCTTGCTGGTTGTCTGGTTTGGTGATTGCGATGGACGGCGTCGCCATATCGACGCCGTACAGCGTGAAGCCATTTTCATCCATTTCCATCAAGCGCTTGGCACCCAATGTTCCTAGCAAATCATCGTAATAGGCTCGCGCTTTTTCCAAATCATTGGTTCCTAGAGTTACATATCCAATCATTGCGTTATCCTCCAAAATTGTAACAGCAGACACATAGTTTATTGCCGTCCGGGTCACGAAAGTAAGCACCGTAGAAGACATTTTCCATTCGCCAACCCGGTTCCCCTTCGTCGTTGGCTCCTAGTTCGAGCGCGCGTGCATGCATCTTATCTACCGTCTCATTGTCGTCAAATTTCAGTGCGATCATAGTTCCATTGCCACAGCTTGCCTGTTGCTCGTCATAAGGCGGTGTCAGGCAGATCATGGGATCGTTGGGGGACTTGCCAAAAAACTGTCCACCAATGGGTGATTTAAACAATGGGATTACACCAGTTCCTTCGAACAATTGTTTGTAAAAATTCGATGCCTTTTCAACATCGTTGGTGCCAAGCATGGTGTAGCCGATCATGTATTATCTCCTTGAAAAACCGAAAGTGATTCGGTTTCGGAGTGAAACCTATCACTCGCAGAAATAGATGCAATGACCTGTCGGGTCATCTTCGGGAACTTCGGTTCGGAAAAAGGCTGTCCCGCTATAATCGCCATCAGTAAACCAGAGGCCCGATTTCAGGGAATAGGCATCGCCGCTATGCCCCCAATAGGTGTATCCATTGGCGAAAGGATCATCATGGCAATCAGGATGGGAACCGCGATCATTATTCAATACATGCATCCCCAGGGCATAAGCGCAAAAATAGCCTTCTTCTGTGTCGCCATTGGTTCCGTCATAGGTCCAAATCGGGTCGGCCATGTCCTGCAGCGTTTTCGATTTCAGGAACCCTTCACCTTCTCTTAGAAACATCTGACCAACTCTGGCCAGATCCATAGCCGAAATGCGTAGGCCGCCTTGTGGGCTGAAAATCGATCCGGTTTTGCCGAACTGATATTTTGTCAGGTCGCAGCTTCCATCTTTAGCAGGAACGACAGGACATTTCTCTCGAACGCCGCGTAAGTCATCCCGCGCGACATCGCCATTCGGTCTGTACAGCGTTACGGCGTCCACAATCTTTGCATCGCTGCAATTGATCCAGTTGAAACAGGCATCCAGTTTCAGGGGCTTGAAGACTTCGTCTTGCATGACCTGGTCAAAGCGTTTGTCGGTTGCTGCCTCCATCACTGCGGCAATGACGGGTGAATTCAGATTAGCATAAGCGAAATAGGTTCCAGGTTTGTAATCTGGTTCCCAAGCCTCTGGATTGCGGAGTTCGTCTTCCAGCAATGCATCCATGGGGAGGGCATAGTTGATCCCATCGCGCAGCCCAGACTGATGGGACATAAGATGGGATAATGTAATCGGATCGTCCGGAAACGCTGGGTTTCGTAGGCTCCAATCTAGATATTGACCTATGTCAGTATGCAAATCTAGCTTTCCCGCTTCAACCAGACGCATCACACCTAGTGCCACAAAAAACTTTGAGATAGATGCGATGCGAACGGGGTCATCCGGCATCAAGGCCCGGCCTGTCGATCGATTGGAAAATCCCTGAATGGCTTTGACTGCAATTTTGTCCTTGGTGAAATCAACCCGAATGGCTGCCGGTGGTCCCTCCAGTTGTTCCGCTGGTTCCGCCAAAACAGGGCCACCATCAAACAACCACAAAAAAAGGCAGAAGCACAAAGCTCCTGCCTTTCTGAATTTTTTCTTTGGCATCAACTGAGGCTTAGGATGGGCAGTCACCAATACGTTTACCGCTGCTTTTGGCTTCCATATTCATTTTCATACCGCCAGCGTCTCCAGCCATCGTCATGGTCATATCATAACTACTGGGGCCATATTGGCCGTCCATAGACATGTTCATTTCACCGGGCGCACCCATATTTTTGCAAGACATTTCCGAAGAGATTGCACCGCCACTCATATCGAATTTCTTGACTTCGCAGGCCGTTTCTTCCTGTGCTGCGAAAAATTCAGCGCCGGGATTTTTTGCTTGTTCTTCGGTTATGCATGATTTGGAAGTCGTCGTCTGACCTTTCATGCTATCCATCATGCCGGCTGGCGCGCCTTCGGGTAGGCCTTCAATTTTCACATCAACTATCTCAACCGTGTTTTCCCACTCGCCTGGTTCAAGATTGACTTCATTCATTTCTGCGGCAACTTCTTCGTTGGAGATTTTGCCGTCACCATCTTTGTCTGCGCCACTGTCTGAGCAGCCGACGATGAGTGCCAATGCGGCGACCGATACTAGTATTTTCTTCACGTGATATTCCCTCTTTTTGAAACTCCATCGCCAATGACATAGCGGGCAGGAAAAGTATTGTAAATTTATGACATGTCAAAATCCCACTGCTGTGATTTGTATCACAATTGAACGAATTCAAGGGATGACATTGGTCATGTTTTGTTCCATATTCATCTCATGGCTCAATTAGTAATTCGCGAAGGTCTGGCGGAACCAGATACAGATGAAAATTTCGTCCCGCACAAGCCTGTACGGCCGGATAAATCCGAGGGCGGTAAGACTTTTAAACTTGTCAGTGATTTTGAGCCCTCTGGCGATCAGCCAACAGCGATCAAAGAGTTGGTCGACGGAATAAGCGAAGATGAGCAAGATCAGGTATTGCTAGGCGTCACCGGTTCCGGAAAAACATTTACCATGGCCAAAGTGATTCAGGAGTTGCAGCGACCGGCACTTATCCTCGCTCCTAACAAGATTTTGGCAGCGCAGCTTTATGGTGAGTTTAAGAGTTTCTTCCCGGAAAATGCGGTTGAATATTTCGTTAGCTATTATGACTATTATCAGCCGGAAGCTTATGTTGCGCGCTCGGATACCTATATCGAAAAGGAAAGCTCGGTAAACGAAGCCATTGACCGGATGCGTCACTCCGCGACGCGATCATTGCTGGAACGGGATGATGTGATCATCGTTGCATCGGTTTCATGTCTCTACGGTATCGGCTCAGTCGAAACCTACTCGGCGATGATCTTTGATCTGAAAAAAGAACAGGCCGTTGATCAGCGTGATATTATTCGCAAACTAGTATCACTACAATATAAGCGCAATGATCAGGCTTTTGCGCGCGGAAATTTCCGGGTGCGGGGCGACAATCTGGAAATCTATCCTTCTCACTACGAAGATATGGCGTGGCGGATCAGTTTTTTTGGCGATGAAATTGAGGAGATTGTCGAGTTTGATCCGCTCACAGGGAAAAAGGGCGCAAGTCTCAATCAGGTAAGAATTTTCGCCAACTCGCATTATGTGACGCCAGGGCCAACCATGAAGCAAGCGATGGAGGCGATAAAGCTGGAATTGGGCGTTCGGCTGAAAGAGCTGGAAGCTGAAGGAAAACTGCTCGAGCATCAGCGATTGGAGCAACGCACCAATTTCGATCTGGAAATGATCGCTGCAACCGGAAGCTGTGCAGGAATCGAAAATTATTCCCGCTTTTTAACCGGCCGGCTGCCCGGCGAACCACCACCAACCTTGTTCGAATATCTACCCGAAAATGCGCTTCTGTTTGTCGATGAAAGCCACCAAACCGTGCCGCAAATTGGGGCGATGTCAAAGGGCGATCATCGGCGGAAAATCACGCTGGCCGAATATGGCTTTCGCTTGCCAAGCTGTATCGACAACCGTCCGCTGCGGTTCAATGAATGGGACGTAATGCGGCCTCAGACCGTCAGCGTGTCTGCCACACCTGGTCCCTGGGAAATGGAACGCACCGGCGGCGTGTTTAGCGAGCAGGTCATTCGCCCTACCGGCCTCATCGATCCGCCGGTTGAGATTAAACCGGTTGAAGATCAGGTTGATGATCTGATCAACGAGTGCCGAAAGGTTGCGAAACAAGGCTATCGCACATTGGTAACGACGCTGACCAAACGGATGGCTGAAGATCTGACCGAGTTTATGCACGAAGCCGGGATCAAGGTGCGCTATATGCACAGTGATACCGAGACGCTTGAGCGGATAGAATTGATCCGTGATTTGCGATTGGGCGTTTATGATGTGCTGGTCGGTATTAACCTGCTTCGGGAGGGTCTGGATATTCCTGAATGTGGTCTAGTGGCTATTTTGGATGCGGATAAAGAAGGATTCTTGCGCAGTGAAACTTCGCTTATCCAAACAATAGGGCGTGCTGCCCGGAATGTGGATGGCCGGGTCATTTTGTATGCCGACCGGATGACTGGTTCCATGGAACGCGCGCTCAATGAGACGGGCCGCCGTCGCGAAAAACAGGAGGCCTATAACCTCGAACATGGCATAACGCCGATGACGATTAAGAAAAATATCGGTGATATTGTTGCGCATGTGGCGTCGAAAGATCAGGTCACTGTGCCGATAGATGATGAAACCGAACATCTGGTCGGGCACAACCTGCGCAGCCATATCGAAAGCCTTGAAAAACGCATGCGTGACGCCGCTGCTGATCTGGAATTTGAAGAAGCGGGACGGTTGCGCGACGAAATCCGAAAATTGGAAGCGGATGAATTGGGGTTGCCTGACGATTTGCAAGTGGCGCAGCCCAAAGGACGATCGACAGAGGGTAGGCCGGGAACGCGAAAAGGGAAATATGGGCGGACTTCGAAAAGACGGATGTAAATTTCAATCATTTCGACCAACAACTTGACTGCCTAGACCAACATCAAGTGGGTAGGTTGCTCTTACCCCATTGAAAGGGCATGTTCCCTCAAACATTTTGGGGGAGCCATTTTATGCGCATTTTATTGACGTCCATTATCGCAACATCCACTCTTGCTTTAGGGGCCTGCTCTGGAGAGGGGGCTGAAACGGCTTCTGCCTCCTCTGTTGCAACACCCACTGCAGAACCAGATTTTGCTTCAGCGGTAGGGTCGCCGGGTCGTGATGCAAAAGATATTGAACTCGACGGAAGTCGCCAGCCTGCTGGTGTGTTGTCTTTCATGGGATTGGAATATGGAGACAAAGTCGCCGATATTTTGGCAGGTGGTGGCTATTATTCTGAAATCATGGGCCGCGCCGTTGGATCGGAAGGCAGTGTTACTGCCTTTAACACTGGCACATTCGCCAAGACCGGTGATGCGTTAAAAAAATGGACAGAGTTAAAGGCACGACAATCCAATGTGACGAATGAATTCGTCTCATTCCCGGCTTTTTCTCCCGATGAAAATCAGTTTGATTTTGCGATGATGCATCTGGTGTTTCACGATCTGTACTGGGAAAATGCGAAGTTTGAATATGGGCGAATTGATCCCGATAAATTCCTGGCCAGTCTCCATACGGCAATGAAACCGGGTGGTATCGTTGCGATTGTGGATCATGTAGGGTCGGGAACGAATACAAGAGAGATTGTTGAGAAATTGCATCGGATAGACCCAGCTGTGGTTAAGGCTGATATGATCCGCGCTGGATTTGTCTTGGAGGCAGAAAGTAATATGTTCGCCAATCCCGAAGACGATGTGAACAAACTGGTATTTGACCCATCAGTGCGTGGAAAGACCAATCGAATTGTGATGCGGTTTCGCAAACCTGGCTAACATGTTGGACAATCGGTCGTGTTTCAGTGCACAATCTATAGAATGGATGGAAGCCTGAATCGCAATATCTCGTTTTTGTCGCGATGGTTTGAGCGAAGCAATATGCTGCGTGCACTCAAAGTCGCGACTCTGGTTGGAACCATCCTGATCCTCATCAATCAAGGGGACCAGATTTGGGCGGGGAATATGCCGCCATTCTGGAAGGTATTGTTGACTTATCTTGTACCCTATCTGGTATCATCTTACGCGGGTGCACAGGCGACCGAAACCGAATGATCAGTTAGCCGATTCGTAACGCATTCTAAACAATTGAAAAAGCGAACGTTTCTGAAAATGGCTTAGAAAGCACGCTTTCTGGGCCGACTTTCTGCATTTTCGAAAATTTGAAAATGTCACAAAATTATAATAATATTTCAATGCGATACGTAGAGTTACAATAGTTTACATGACTATTCATCTTCGGTTGAGCTAAAGGCTCGTACACAGAGTGCGTAGTTACAAAGACGGCATTCGAAGCGTTGTTCATAAGTTCGATGACGACATGATCGGAGGTTTATCAGGATTCCTCTGACCAGAAATGCTGAGCTTGGTGTGAAGCGATCACAGTTTGCCCGGCGGCGCCTTGAATCAGGGTCGCACGTCGTCGGAATAAGGCGGGAGGCAGATTCCAGTTCCTTATCGGGTCTGTCTCCTGATCCTTCCAACGAGGATCAAAGAGTTGAGTAGTAGAGTAGTAGAGTAGTTGCGTAGTTAAGTTTTTGGGACTCCGCCCGGCAATCCGCATTGCGGAGGCTTCTTGGGGGTTAAGAAGCTGCCGGAGCATTGGGGGAGTAGGGCTGACACACTAGTTGAGTATCGTGTGTCAGCCCCACTTATTTCCAATCTAGAAAAAATGAAGCCCAACCTCAGCTCGCGTATTTTACTGAACAGCCATATGGCCGTGATGAAGCTACGCTGACCTTCTTCCCAGAATTCAACTCGTTCAACGCAGCGGCCACATGATTACGAGCACCGGCAATGTGGGCTTTGTTGGCAGTTGGTTTGTCATCAATACCGCCTTGGTACACCAGTTTCCCAGATTTGTTGATGATGTACATGTGCGGTGTGGTTTTCGCCGCATAGGCTTTGCCGACGACACCTTTCATATCGAGAAGATAGTGTGTCGGCTTTGAACCTTGATCCTTCAAAAGCGTTTTGACTTCCGGCCCGGTCATATGGCCTTGTTTGCCCTTTGCTCCGCTATTGATCGTCAACCAAATGGCGCCTCTTTTGCGCGCTGCCGCCTGTGTAGCTTGCATATTACCGCTTTCATAGTGCTTCTGCACAAATGGGCAGCCGGGATTATGCCATTCGAGCACAACATTCTTGCCGCGGAATTGGGACAGTTGCACCGTTTTGCCATTGGCATCGGTCAATTTAAAATCCTGTGCAATCGCACCATTTTTCTGTGCAGCACCCAAGGGTGATGCAAGAGCAATCGCGGTGATAGCAACGGTAGGTATCAGAGTCAGATTTCGCATATTTGTCTCCGGTTTAAAGCGTACTGGCAGTTTCAACGGGTGTGTTTACGAGGTCAGTCAACGTTCCAACGGTCAATATCTGCGGAAGAATGACTGGCTCCTGACCGGGCGCATAATACAAATAGAGCGGCACCCCGGCGCGGCCATGTTGTTCCAGAAATTTACTGATCACTGGATCGGGCCGGGTCCAGTCACCCATCAGCACCGCAACATTACCTGCTTCAAAAGCATCCGCTGTCTCCTGACGCTGCACCGCTGCGGCTTCATTGGCTTTGCAGGTGATGCACCAGTCTGCGGTAAAATAAGCGAATACGGGTTGGTTGGCCGCCCGCAATTCGGCGAGGCGAGTTTCGCTAAACGGCTCGCTGGGAAGGGTTTCAGTTGCGGCTGCAGCCTGCTGCCGAACAGTCATTTGCTCGTCATTTGGCAGCGCGAAAATTCCGCCGACAACTGTGATCAAAATGGCACCGGTCGTCACCAGTCCTCTCGCCCCGCCTTTTAGCTGACCTACTCCGTACCACCAGAGTAAGAGTGCAACAGCGAGCATGAATATTAAAGTGAGGCTAAGGGCATCTGAGCCAATCTGACGACCGAGTAACCAGATCAAGCCAATGGCAGTCAGGAACATCGGGATTGCCATGACTTTGCGGAAACTATCCAGCCACGCACCAGGTTTGGGAAGCCGCTTACGGATCGCGGGGACAAAGGCAATGAGCAGGAAGGGCAGAGCAAGCCCAACGCCTAAGCCAGCAAAGATGAGTAGTGCGGCAATGGGAGGCAGTACGATGGCTGCCCCCAATGCCGCCGCCATAAATGGCCCTGTGCAAGGTGTGGCTACAAAGGCAGCCAGCGCGCCTGTCCAAAATGAACCAGCAGGCCCTTCTTTCTCAGTTAGTTTGCTACCCATGCTGATGTTGGGAAGTTCAAACATACCGGCCAGATTGAAAGCAATGGCCGTCACCAGAGCTAGCAGCACAAATATGATCCTTGGATCCTGCAGCTGGAAAGCCCAGCCGACAGCAGCGCCGCTTGCTCTCAATCCCAATAGAATTGCTCCAAGCGCTGTAGCAATAACTACAACACCGGCTGTGTAGGCTAGAGCATCGCGGCGAACGATGGATTCATCACCGCCTGCTTTCGCAAGGCTGATTGCTTTGAGGCTGAGGATTGGGAATACACAGGGCATGAGGTTGAGCAGCAACCCGCCGACAATGGCACCGCCTAGCGCAAGGAAAAGTAGAGACGTATTATTCTGGCCGCCGCCACCACCAAAATTTCCGCTGTTGCCGCCTCCAATCGGTATGCCAGCCATAGTGACATCACCCTTCGCTGCATCCAGCGAAAATCCCATTTTGTCGCCGATTTTTAAGATGCCTGTAATTTTGTCCAAGCTATCACCGCGCGCTGCTGTTTCGATGATTAGGCGATCGCCATCACGATTGACTCTCTGTTCAGCGGCATAGTCAATAATCCCGTCTTCCTTGATGAAGAAATACGGATCATCGACATCGACATCGGCGGGGAGTGGAACAGACAGGCGGAAGACATCATTGCTGGAAGAGAAGGTGGCTTGGCTGCCCAATGGCTGCGGCATTGCATTGCGATAATCATTGAACGCATTGTCAAGAGAAACTGCGGCGTCCGGACTAACAACTTGCAATGTGATCGACAGCTCATCCTGCTCGGGAACACAGATCTCGTCGGTACAGGCCAACCATTCCGATTTTACAGAAATTGGTGTACTTCCAAGCGGTGTGTTTTCCGATATCACCAGATTGACAAGAACCGCATAATCGCCCTTGTAAATATAGTTCATGATGCTGGAGATTAGTAACGTGTCCGGGACTGGGAATTGCGCTTTTCCAGCGGTTACACCGGCGGGCAGGTCCCACTCGAAACTCATGCCAATACCCGCATCACCTGGGTTTTCCCAATATCCATGCCATGCGGGTTTGGGCTCCATGACAAATGCCAGTGTTACACTTTGTCCGGCCTGAACTTGCTGCGATTCCGCAATCAATCTTGCTGGGACATTGAGTTCGGTTGAGCCGAGTTTGTTTTGAGCCTGAACCGGAAGCGCGAAGGCGATGAACAGAAAAGCAAGCAGGATGCTCAATATGGGGGAATCAAATTTCATAAATCTCACTTTTATCTCTGTGCCTATTTAGGCTATCAGCACCGCAGTTGCCAGTCCGGCTTTGTTTCTAGGGGATTATTCGTGCGCTCACTCAAATTTGTTACAGCCTTTGCCAGTATTATAGCAATGTCCAGCGCGGCCAATGCGGAAAATCACAGGGATGAAAAAGTTCAAGCACCAAAACTAGTTGTTGCCATTGCCGTTGACCAGCTTTCCAGCGATTTGTTCACCGAGTATCGCAGCACATTTACCGGCGGGCTAAAACGTCTTTCCGACGGCGCGGTTTTTCCCGCAGGTTATCAGTCCCATGCTGCCACAGAAACCTGCCCCGGCCATAGTACGATCATGACTGGTGCGCATCCCGGACGGGCCGGAATCATTGCTAACAACTGGATTGACCTAGGCATCGATCGGGAGGACAAGACCGTATATTGCGCCGAAGACGAGCGTGTTGAAGGCACAAGTTTTGGAGATATTACAAAAGCAACGCAGGCGACCTATGTACCTTCCGCCTGGCATTTGTTGGTGCCGACGCTCGGAGAACGGTTGAAAGAAACCTCGCCAAAATCGCGCAATGTTGCCGTGTCGGGGAAAGATCGGGCGGGCCTGATGATGGGCGGCAATATAGTTGACGCTATATACTGGTTTTCCGGCGATAAGTTTGTCACGGCCGCCGGTAAAGATACGCTCCCATCCATTACTGCCCTGAACGCAAAACTGACGCCCACTGTTAATCAGGCGCGCGCTCCTTTTGCCGTGCCCGAACATTGTAAGGCGCGCATGGCAAAGATTGAACATGGTGAAGGAAAATCCGTTGGAGAATATACCTTTGCAAGACCACAGGGGGCCGGACGCATTTTTCGCCTGTCGCCAGACCATGACACAGCAATCGTTTCCGCCGCCAAGGCGGTAGCCAGTGAAATGAAGCTGGGGCAGGGAGAGGCGACTGATGTTCTGTCGCTGGGATTGTCTGCCACAGATTATGTTGGCCATGCCTTTGGTACCGCCGGCGTAGAAATGTGTATCCAGATGGCTGAGCTGGATCGTAATCTAGGTGATTTTTTCGAGTTTCTAGACAGCAAGAATATTGATTATGTCGCAATGCTGACTGCGGATCACGGTGGCCTGGATCTCCCGGAAAGAGCGACGCTGCAGGCGATGCCCGATGCTGAACGTCTGGATTTCAAGCTTAGTGCAAAGGTTATTGGTGAAGCGGTGAAACAGGAACTCGGCCTCGAAACCGACAAACCGTTGCTCTATGCCGATAGCCCATTTGGGGACTACTATATCAGCCGCGACCTAGATTTGGAGACTAGCGGAAAAGTAAAACTTGCCGCCATGGCCGCCATTTCTGGTCATTCGCAGGTAGAGACAGTGCTGGACGGGAAAGAAATAGCCAAAATGCCAATGCCTTCTGGAACGCCCGAAGAATGGTCCTTGGCTGATCGAGTTCGTGCCTCTTTTCACGCCGACCGCTCCGGCGACTTTATTGTACTGCTCAAGAAAGGTGTCACACCAATCCCTAGTACCGCGCGCGGCTATGTCGCAACCCACGGCAGTCCATGGGATTATGACCGCCGGGTACCAATCCTGTTCTGGCGTGCCGGGATGACCGGATTTGAACAACCGCTCTCGGTCAAGACTGTGGATATCGCTCCGACGCTCGGTTCGCTGATCGGTGTTGATATGTCAGGTGATGACATTGACGGCCGCTGCCTGGATCTGGATGCTGGTGCAGGATCAACCTGCAACTAGCTGTTACCGCCGCTCGTAGCGGGTCAGTCCACGTCCCAGACTGTTGTTCGCAATCCGTAATGTTTCATTGCTCCAATCCGCTACAAAATAGGTGTTGCGGTCGACACCGCGTCCCAATGATGCCTTGTTGGAGTGAATATTGAGACCGGCAGATGTGTATTTCCGTCCTTCAGCTGCAACTGCAATGAAGGCGCTGTAATTTTCCTTGTCCTTGCCCTGCACGAACACATTGCCGCTAATTACGCCGGTTGCACCAGCGGGCAGGTCGATCATGTAATTGGTTGCTCGGCCCTGCGTGTCATCAAAACTATTTCCAGTCGCCACAAACTCAGGCGCGCGGCTTTTCACATAGTGACCGCCGTTACCCTTTTCAAAACGCGAGTTTGTGACCCGTAAAAAACCATATTCACCAATGTAAATACTGTGCGCACAGGATAGTCCGCGATCACATCGGCCCAGGCGTTGAAAAGTGGATCGGTCAATTGTGATGCGACCACTGGGGTCATTGGCGGTCAACAAGCCCTGCTCTGCATTTCGAAACATCGCGTTATTGATGCTTAGATTGCCTTTTTCCAAACGGATGCCCGCGCCGTTGCCATCGGGAACACGCTGGTTTTGAAAGATGATACCATCAATGGTCGCGCCAAAGCCGCGAAGCACCAAAGTTGCTTTTCCTTCACAAACACCGCCGTCAAATATCGCCCGTCCGGGGACAGCTGATTTATAGGTAATGTTGCCCTTGGTCTGAACTGCGCAGTCACCATAGGAACCGGGCGCGATAATGATCGTGGCGCTGTTATCACCAATTTTTTCTACGGCCTGAGACAAGCGATAAAAACCCTCGCCGCTTTCGGCAATAGTGAAGGGTGCGCCGTTCTGTTGTGCGGTTGCTGGAATTGTCAGTGATGCGGCTAATGACGCTGCGACAAGAAATTTGGCCGGGGTTTTCACTCTAAACGCTCCTGAAAAGGCTATTATTCATTGCTTCCATAGATTCAGGACGAATCCATGACAATTCGCAATCTATAGCTGTCCCAGATGAATCCATCGTGAGCAGCAGAGGTTAACTGGTTAAAATACGAGCTTATTCGTTCAAATTAGGACGCAACCACTGACGCGCTTTATCCAAAGGTACATCGCGTCTCTCTGCGTATTCAGTCACTTGATCCTCACCGATACGCGCCACGCCGAAATAATCGGCTTGCGGATGGGCGAAATAAAAGCCGGAAACTGCTGCCGTTGGGGTCATCGCAAAACTACTCGTCAGTTCGATACCGGTATTCTCGGTCGCATCGAGCATATCAAACAGGATCGGTTTCAGGCTGTGATCGGGACAGGCCGGATAGCCGGGAGCAGGGCGGATCCCCTGATATTTTTCCTGGATTAGCGCCTTGTTACCGAGATTTTCATCGGGAGCATAACCCCATAGATCCTTACGGACATGCTCATGCATGCGCTCTGCAAAGGCTTCGGCAAAACGGTCTGCCAGAGCTTTGAGCAAAATGCTGTTATAGTCATCTTTGTCTGCTTCAAACTTCTGGACATGTTCATCAATACCGTGCCCGGCGGTAACGGCAAATCCGCCCATCCAATCGTCAGAGGTATCGATGAAATCTGCCAGACAGTTATTGGGCTTTCCGGCGCGTTTGATAACCTGTTGCCGCAACATGGGTATGGTAATTTCGTCGTTCTCAGGAGAGATAAGAATATCATCGCCGTCGCGTCGTGCGCGCCACAAACCAACAACGCCTTTGGCGGTCAACCATTTTTCATCGATAATTTTGTCGAGCATCGCTTGCGCATCGCGGAACAAGTCGCTGGCGCTTTCACCAACGATCTTATCCTCCAGGATTGACGGATAGGTGCCGACCAATTCCCAGGCGCGGAAAAATGGTGTCCAATCAATATATTCCCTCAGTTCGGCCAAGTCCCAGTCTTCATACACATGCAAACCGGGTTTCGCAGGGGCAGGTGCTTTGAGCGCCATATCAATATCAGCGCTGTTTGCTCGTGCTTCTTTTATCGTCGCCAGTTTCTTGGCTGTTTTGCCAGCGCGCGCAATACGGACTTGGTCATATTTTTCACGGGTTTCGGAGACAAATTTGTCAGCCAAGGTATCGCTTACGAGGGTTGATGCGACACCAACCGCGCGGCTGGCATCCAACACATGAACGGTTGGCCCTGAATAGGCCGTTTCGATCCGCAAGGCGGTATGGGTTTCACTGGTTGTCGCCCCGCCGATTAGAAGCGGCATTGCCATTTTTGCGCGCTCCATCTCTTCAGCAACAGTCACCATTTCGTCCAGAGATGGAGTTATCAATCCCGACAAGCCAATCATGTCGGCGTCATTCTCATTCGCTGCCTGCAATATGTCAGTCCAAGGAACCATTACGCCCAGGTCAACAACTTCAAAGCCATTGCATTGCAAGACAACGCCAACGATATTCTTGCCGATATCATGCACATCGCCCTTTACAGTCGCCATGATGATCCTGCCCTTACCTTTGGCATTTTCGTCTTTTTCTGCTTCAATATAGGGGAAAAGATGTGCCACCGCTTTCTTCATCACACGGGCCGATTTTACCACCTGAGGTAGAAACATTTTTCCGGAACCGAATAGGTCTCCGACCACATTCATACCGTCCATCAACGGCCCTTCGATCACTTCAATCGGACGTCCACCCGCTTCTTTGACTGCAACCCGCATTTCCTCCGTATCTTCGACGATATGGGCATCAATGCCTTTGACCAGTGCGTGCTCAAGGCGTTTGTTCACGGCATATCCGCGCCATTCCGCAGCGGCTTTCTCCGCCACCGCATCGGTACCGCGAAACTTTTCTGCAAGCGCAATCAAATTGTCGGTCGCATCATCATGCCGGTCGAAAATGACATCTTCGCAGGCATCACGCAAAACGGGGTCGATATCGTCATAGATGTCCAGCTGTCCGGCATTGACGATGGCCATGTCCAGTCCCGCTGGAATTGCGTGATATAAAAAGACACTGTGCATTGCGCGCCGAACCGGCTCGTTGCCGCGAAAACTGAAGGACAAGTTCGATAGTCCGCCAGAAAAATGAACATGCGGGCAGGCTACCTTAATTTCCCCAACCGCTTCAATGAAATCCAGCCCGTAGCGCCGATGCTCATCTATGCCTGTGGCTACCGCAAACACATTGGGATCAAAGATAATATCTTCGGGTGGAAACCCTATTCCCACAAGCAGCTTGTAAGCACGCTTACAGATCTCGACTTTGCGTTCCTTGGTATCTGCCTGACCCGTTTCATCAAACGCCATTACCACTACCGCCGCGCCATAAGCCATACATTTGCGGGCGTGATTGAGAAACTCGTCCTCGCCTTCCTTCATAGAGATGGAATTCACAATGGGTTTGCCGGAGACGCATTTCAAACCTTCTTCGATCACAGACCATTTTGAGCTGTCGATCATCACTGGTACGCGCGCAATATCCGGTTCTGCAGCGATCAACTTTAGGAAGGTTGTCATCGCGTGCACGGCATCAAGCAAGCCTTCGTCCATATTGACGTCAATGACTTGCGCACCATTTTCTACCTGTTGACGAGCGACTTCGACGGCGGCTTCATAGTCGTCGTTTAGAATGAGTTTTTTAAATCGCGCAGATCCAGTCACATTGGTGCGTTCACCAATATTCACGAAATTTGTTGAAGAGGCAGAAGTCATTTGTTGTCCTGGTCACCCTGTGTTTGCATCAAGGCTTGGTTGAGAAAATTTGGAGATACTAAACCGCATTTAAGCGGCACAAGCTAAGCTGCCATCGTGAAAGGTTCCAACCCGGACAATCTTGTTTGTACGGGTGGTACTGCAGATATGCGAGGCTCTTTGCCTTCTACGGCCGCAGCAATGGCGGCAATATGTTCCGGCGTTGTACCGCAACAGCCACCCACAATATTTACCAAACTGTCATCCAGCCATTCGCCGATCAACTCTGCCGTTTCTTCCGGCATTTCATCATATTCACCCAAGTCGTTGGGCAAGCCGGCATTGGGATAGGCCATGATTAATGTATCCGCCTGCTTTGCAAGCATGGACAGGTGCGGACGCAATTGATCTGCACCAAAGGAACAGTTTAGGCCGATTGTGATCGGTTTTAGATGGCGAACGGCGTGCCAGAATGCTTCGACGGTGTGACCCGATAAATTGCGACCCGAAAGGTCAGTTAGCGTCATCGAGATCATTAACGGTACATCCCGGTCACAGGCATCCGCCGCCTCTTGCGCCGCCATACCAGCGCATTTTGCATTGAGTGTGTCGAAAATTGTCTCGATGAGTAAGAAGTCTACACCGCCCTCAATAAGCGCATCGCATTGTTCGCGGTACACAGATTTCAGATAGTCAAAATCAATTTCGCGAAAGCCAGGATCGTTGACATCTGGAGACAAGGATAAAGTCTTGTTCGTGGGGCCGATAGAGCCCGCAACAAATCTTTTCTTGCCATCTTTGGCCTCTGCCTTGTCGCATGCGGTGCGGGCAAGTCTGGCAGATTCGATGTTCAAATCCTTTACCAGATGTTGGCAACCATAATCAGCCATACTAATTTCGGTGGAGCTAAAGGTGTTGGTTTCGACTATGTCTGCACCGGCTTCAAGATAGGCTGTGTGAATGCCCTCGATAATGTCAGGGCGCGTCAAGCTGAGCAGATCATTATTTCCCTTTTGATCGTCTGTCAGTTCAAGATTGCCTCGATAATCACGCTCTCCAAGGCCGTGATTTTGAATGGCGGTACCGTAGCCACCATCGAATACCAAAATCCGATCGGCCGCCAGTTTTCTTAATTGTTCTCCGGGATTACTCATGCCGCTTTGTCCTGAGATGTACCAATGGGTCGTTTCCCAAGCAAATGACAAATCGCATAGCTGAGTTCAGCCCGATTGAGCGTGTAAAAATGAAACTGCCGCACGCCGCCAGCATAGAGTTTTCGGCAGAGTTCCGCTGCAACGGTCGCCGCAATCAACTGGCGCGCTGATGGATGGTCGTCCAACCCCTCGAATAAATCGTTCATCCAGGGCGGTATCGCTGCACCGCACATACCGGCAAACTTCCGAGTTTGTGCGACATTGGAAACGGGTAAAATTCCAGGTACCAGTTCAGCGTCTATACCGGCTGCTGTTGCAGCATCGCGGAAACGGAAGAAGGCTTCGGCGGTAAAGAAGAACTGGGTGATGGCCCGGCTCGCACCAGCATCAAGTTTCCGTTTTAAGTTGTCGAGATCGGTCTGCGGACAACTGGCCTCTGGATGCGTTTCAGGATATGCGGCCACAGAGATTTCAAATGGCGCGATGTCTTTTAGGCCCGCGACCAGTTCTGCGGCACTCTGATATCCTTCAGGATGTGGAACGAAGGCTTGCCCTTCGGCGGGTGGATCACCGCGCAGCGCGACAATATGACGAACACCGGCTTCCCAATAGGCGGCCGCTACTTCTCGTATTTCTTCTTTGCTGGCGTCGACGCAGGTCAGATGTGCCGCGGCCGGAATACCGGTTTCCTTGGCAATTCTGGCGACGGTGGCATGCGTGCGTTCGCGAGTGGAACCGCCAGCACCGTAAGTGACAGATACGAAGCGCGGATTTAGTGGTTCCAAGGTGACAACGCTGTCCCAGAGCGTTTTTTCCATCTTCTCAGATTTTGGCGGAAAAAACTCAAAGGAGACATCAGCATCTCCGCTTAAACCGGCAAATAGGGGCACATCCAACGCGCGCTTCGCTTCTTCCAACTCGCTAAGTCCCAGAGGTTTGTTATTGCTCATGCTATTTTTCTTTTTTGTTCAACATTTTGGTGGGAAGTTCCGGAGTTATCGGGATGCAATTGGGTCAAGCCAGACTTCTGTCCCATCCATATTTTTACGCTAAGTTCTCCCCCATCCAGATTACGCGTATTAAGTAAATTGATATTATTCTGACTAAACCAGCGGCCTATACTGTCATCGGAAAAACCAAGGCGTGCATGGGCATGATCACGGCGCAATTCCTCACGCTCATGGGAGGCAAAATCAGCTATCAGGAGTATACCGTTATCATCCAACACTCTGGATACTTCGGAAACTACAATCTCTGGATTTTGAGCGTAATGGAGTACTTGATGCAAAATCACGCTATTTGCCTGACGATCATCGAGAGGCAGTTTGTTAAAGTCACCGAGTTTGAGCTCTGTTTTTTCACCAATGCCGCCAGTGGTTTCTCCATCAATATTCTCTTTTTCCAGCTTTGCTCTGGTTAGACGTAACATTTCCGGACTGTTGTCCACCGCAGTAACGCGGTCGGCATTCGCACCAAAAAGCTCTATCATCCGGCCTGTCCCAGTTCCGATATCGACTAAATGACCCAATTCGCATTGCTTGAGCAAGAGATGCATTGCTTGCTCGACTTCACTTTCGGAAACATGCAAAGATCGAATGGCATCCCATTCTTCGGCATGTGCCGTGAAATATTGTTCAGCCATTTCCGCACGTCTTTGACGAACAAGCGATAGCTGTGCCCCATCACGTACAACTTGTTCAGACTGGGCTACTTTGTTTGACCGGAATATTCTTCGCAAAGTTTCAAGTTCGGCGGTTTTACCGGGACGCAGGAAGACCCAGCTTCCTTCTTTCCTTCGCTCTGCTAGCCCAGCTTCGTCCAGTATTTTGATGTGCCGGGAAATTCGGGGCTGGCTCTGGTCCAATATCTGTGCCAATTCGCCTACGGCTAGCTCCATTTTTAGGAGAAGCAGCATGATCCTTAGCCGAGTGGGGTCAGCCAATGCTCGAAATATGGTTAGAATATCATCCATTGACGTTGCCATATAAAGAATTCTTTATATCCCGTCAATGCGCTAGTTTCAGGGACTGAAAATGTAAAATTTACACTTTTGTGACAAAAAAAATCCCGCTTGATCATAGAGTAAGGATCTTGGCCATTGCTATTCGATTATCAGATCGGTAAGGACCCGGGTCGCAAATGAGTGGAGGGAAGAAATCTACCGTTTGCGTGGTTTTTTGAGGAATATAGTAAAGGGTTTACCCAATGAAAAAAGTTACAACATCTATCGTTCTTGCGGCCGCTCTTGGCCTAGCTGCATGTTCCGGTGCTGCAGACAATGCAGAAGCTGGTGCAGAAGAAGCTGTAGAAGGCACAGAAGCAACTGCTGAAGAAGCTGCTGAAGACGCAATGGATGCCGCTGAAGGCGCTGCTGACGCAATGGGCGACGCTGCTGCTGAAGCAACCGACGCTGCTGGCGAAGCCGCTGGTGAAGCTGCTGATGCAACCGCAGAAGCTGCTGGCGACGCTGCCGATGCTGCTGGCGATGCCGCAAAAGGCGCTGCTGATTCAGTAAAAGACGCTGCTAAAGGCGCTGCAAACGACCTTATCGAAAAAGGTGCCGATGCTGCGAAAAAAGCTGTTGAATAAGCTTTAAGCATTTTGAATAGAAAAAGGGCTGCCTTCAGGCGGCCCTTTTTTTTTGCCATCATTTGAGATACGGAAAGAATATGAAAAAACTGCTTTCTGTCGCCGCAACTTTCACACTCTTTGCATGTGGTCCTGCGGAAAATGATCCGGGGCCAGGGGGTGTTACTGTCGGTGAAGCGAAGGCTTTGGATGAAGCAGCAGAAATGTTGGACGAGCGTAACACCCTTCCAGAACGTGCCGAACAATCAGAGCCGCTGCAGGAGCCAGCGCAATAGAGTTTTATCGTTTGTGATATCTTGCGACGGCGCGAGTAACCGCCTGCATCATACGCATTCGTTCCGGAATGGATGCCGTGGTATTGGCCAGCATCACTGCAACGGCATAGCGCGTACCGTCGGGCGCTGTCATGATACCAACATTGTTATAGCCAGTAGCAGTCGATCCCAACACTTGACCTGTACCGGTCTTATGCAAAAAACCCCAACCCGATGGTACGCCAGCTTTCAGCCGATTGGGTCCACTTCGCGTACGCTTCAAAATTGATAAAATCGCTTGTGTAGAATATTCGGACAGCAATTCTCCGCGGGCCAGTTTGTCCAACGCATCCACAATTGCGCGAGGGCTCGCTCCATCTATGGGGTCAGCCAAATATGCATTGAGTGCTTGTCTTCTGCGCTCTAAGGGTACTTTTGCGCGCGCGGCATAAAATTTGCGACCAACGGAAAGGTCCTGCGTCCAACTCATTCCGGCTATCTGGCTTTGCATCAAGCGTTCGCCTGGGCCAAATTTTATCTGCCCCAACCGATTGCGACGGATGAAGCGATTGACCTCGTCGGGCCCGCCGGCGTGACGGAGCAGCGTATCGTTAGCTGTGTTATCGCTGCGAGAAAGGGCTCTATCCAGCAGGGTATAGACGCTCTTTATAACCGCTCCTTCGCGCCGAACTTCGGCGGCCAGAGGTTGATGGAATAGAGTCAAATCTTCTGGTCCAATACGGACGGCATCTGACGTCGAAATCTTTCCCTGATCAATTTTGTCGAATACGGTCAAAGCGACCCATAGCTTGGACACGCTTTGCTGCGGGAAATTTTGATCTAGCCGGTGACCAATCGTCCAGTTTCCGTCAATGCGTCTAATAGCGATACCGGTTTTACCAGGAAACGTGCGCCATAGTTCAGCAATTTCGGCTACTAGAGCAGGGTGAGGACGATCGCGAGATGCATCTGAAATTGATCGCGGTGGTGACGGAGGTAAAGGGTTATTATAGCGTGGCTTTTGCTCGTTATACCCAGGATCGGGGCGTTCCACAGAATTCCCGGATGCGCAGGCTGCCAAGAAGCCAATAGACAGGAGGGCAATAATAGTTTGAATGAAGCGCAATGACGATGTCCCTGTTAAGAAAGATGCTCTGGTCTAGATGTTCTTGTAGATAAGCAGCGCATCCTGAACAGAGCCAGAATTCATCTTTGCGATGAATGATTCTGCTGTTGCGACGGAATACCGATATATTGCGGATTAATCGCCGGGAGGCAGTAAATCTGTTTTCCCCCCAAGGCCAAAATTGAATCGGCGGGTCACTGAATAATCTATCGCATTCACAACGAGATAAGAGAGTGTCCAGCGCAGTCGGTTCAACAGGCCAGCACGTGAGTTGTGGAGTGGTAGCGTAATTTCCTCGGATCTTTCGTTCAAATCATCAATCAGTAACCGTGCATGTGCCGCGAAATTTCTGTCTTCAATACGCAGCATCATTTCGACATTGATAAACAGGCTCCTGATATCAAAATTGGCTGAACCGATGTAAACCGCATCGTCAACGACAACCAGTTTCATATGTAATCGCTTTGGTTGATATTCAAAAACCCTAGCTTTGCGCTTCAGCAGATATCCATAAAGTAGTCGACTGGCGCCGATTGTAGCTGCATTATCGGTCTTGCCAGCCAATATCATTCGGCTAGTGCCGCCCCGCTTTGAAAGTTTCCCAATACGTCGCAGCAGGCCTTGTCCGGGAGAGAAATAGGCTGTCACTAAATCCAGTTTCTGTCCCTGTTCCAAATCCCGCTTGATTGAAACAGCCCATTGACTGAGGCGATTACTCGGTCCGCCCAATAACCACTGAAATTGGCCATCGCCAGTATTCCACCTTTTTATTAACTTTCGCAGCGGCCTTAACTGTCCGTTTTGGGAATGCACCCATTGCGATAACTGGCGATAATATTCCATTAGTCGGTCGACTTCGGGGCCTTTTAACAAAAGCCCTAAGTCCTCCCAACTGGATGGGCTTTTCTCGTTATCCTCATCGTCGCTATGCCGATTGAAATATTGATCAGCGATGTTGAATCCGCCGATGAGCAGCAGTTTCTCGTCTGCAATGGCCATTTTTTGATGATTGCGGACAAAATAACTTGTTGAAATGCGCGGACTAAACATCGCGAATTTTGCACCTGCATTTTTCAACTGTCTAAAAAAACTTTCGGATGCTCCATTGGAGCCGAAGCTGTCGACAATTAATTCCACCGACACACCGCGCTGGCAGGCTTCGATCAGGGATTTCATAACGGCTTGGCCAATCTGATCCTCTTCAAACATATAATAGAAAATATGCAGAGAACTATCTGCGCCCTCTATCAAATCAATCACCGTCTGCATTCTGTCCGACGCAGACACGACCAATTTCAGCTGATTGGCGCCAATATCGTGCCACTTTTGTTGCTGTTCGCTGTCGGCCATAAAATTCTCATAGATCACCGTTTGATGCCGAACAAATGAATAGGTGGGTATATGATATCTATCGCGCGGATTTATTGACATTCTGCCGGAATAATCCTAATGTCATCGTTCGTTTCCAACAGATATGAGAATCAGGAGCGCCTTATGGCTCGCGTTACGGTTGAAGATTGCGTTGATAAAGTAACCAATCGGTTTGATTTGGTCCTTTTTTCTGCGCAGCGTGCACGGCAGATTTCCGGCGGCGCTGAGATAACTGTTGATCGGGACAATGACAAAAACCCTGTTGTTGCGCTTCGCGAGATCGCTGATGAGACGATCAAGCCTACGGAATTGAATGAAGATCTTGTAGAATCGCTTCAGAAAGTTCTGATTGACGACGATGATACGCCAGATGAAATCGGCTCACTTAGCCAATCAGCTGAAGCGCTGCGTCTCACCGCTGCGGCTCCTCCTCGTAGCGCTGGTGTCGCTACCGAATATGGTCGCCGCTAAGGTTTAACCGCATTGGCGTTGTTGATGGTGCTGAGGTAGTTTCTCCGCCTTCGGAAGAAACGCATTCACGGTCATGGGCGATGCCGGGCTGGCATTTGTAAATAGGCTCGATGCCATGATGGCTTTGCTTAATGATGCAAAAAGGGCTTCCTTCGATAGCGAGGGAAGCCTATTTTAAATATTGCCGTGAACGGGTAGAGAATGTCGCAAAGCTATCGAGAGATAGCTAAGAGATCCTATCAAGCACCCTGCGGTTTGGGGTCACCAAATGGCCCGCCGCGTTTTTTTCCGGCTTTTGGTACAGACGTTCCGGCGGCTGGTGTTTTCGAAGGCTTGACGGTCTCGCCATCGTCCCGCTCAAACTTTCCAGTTTCAACCAGTTCATCAATCTCTTCACCCGAGAGTGTTTCATATTCCAACAATGCGTTGGCAAGAGCATGTAGTTGATCTTCGTGATCCGTCAGCACTTGCTTGGCCCGGTCGTAGCTATTGTCGATCAACTGACGAATTTCGCTGTCGATCTTCTTGGCTGTCTCATCGGACATGTGAACCCGTTGGGATTGTGAGTAACCTAGGAATGTTTCACCCTGCTCTTCCTCATATTGCAGAGGGCCCATTTCTTCGGACATGCCCCATTGTGTGACCATGTCGCGTGCGAGTTTGGTTGCATATTGAATATCACCAGAAGCACCGGAGGAGACCTTGTCATGACCGAAGATAACTTCTTCCGCTACTCGGCCGCCCATAGATACAGCCAGGT
The DNA here is from genome assembly GCA_947494305.1 of uncultured Sphingomonadaceae bacterium. Taxonomy (GTDB): domain Bacteria; phylum Pseudomonadota; class Alphaproteobacteria; order Sphingomonadales; family Sphingomonadaceae; genus Parasphingorhabdus. The sequence goes on from CANLUL010000001.1 coordinate 128,587, forward strand.
TGGCATGCATTTTGTCACGGTGATAGCTATAGTTATCCCGCTCTGGAAGACGCATAACCATGCCGAGCGCACGACCGCGCGGAATGATGGTTGCTTTGTGGATTGGGTCGGATGCTTCCTCATGAACGGAAACAATCGCGTGACCAGCCTCATGATAGGCAGTCATTTTTTTCTCGTCCTCAGTCATCACCATGGACTTGCGCTCGGTACCCATCATGACCTTGTCTTTGGCTTCCTCAAACTCGCTCATCGCGACCAGGCGTTTTCCGCGGCGTGCCGCTGTAAGTGCGGCCTCGTTAACGAGGTTGGCCAAGTCGGCACCCGAGAAACCCGGAGTTCCGCGTGCAATGGTGCGTGAATTTACGTCCGGTGCTAGCGGAACCTTCTTCATGTGAACCTCAAGGATCTTTTCGCGGCCTTCAATATCGGGACGCGGCACTACAACCTGACGGTCAAAGCGGCCGGGACGGAGCAGCGCAGGGTCAAGAACGTCAGGACGGTTGGTTGCAGCGATGATGATGATTCCCTCATTCGCTTCAAATCCATCCATTTCGACCAGCAATTGGTTCAGTGTCTGCTCACGTTCGTCGTTGCCATTGCCAAGGCCCGCACCGCGATGCCTGCCGACAGCATCAATCTCATCAATAAAGACGATGCATGGTGCGTTTTTCTTGGCCTGCTCAAACATATCGCGGACGCGGCTGGCGCCAACACCGACAAACATTTCAACAAAGTCCGAACCAGAAATAGTGAAGAACGGCACGCCTGCTTCTCCGGCAATAGCACGTGCAAGCAGTGTTTTACCGGTACCGGGTGAGCCCACTAGCAAAGCCCCTTTGGGAATTTGTCCGCCTAGTCTTGCAAACCGGCTTGGCTCTTTCAGAAATTCGACAATCTCCTCCAGTTCCTCGCGTGCTTCATCAATACCAGCGACATCCTGAAAGGTGACCTTGCCTTGTTTTTCGGTCAGCATTTTGGCTTTTGATTTACCAAAACCCATCGCGCCGGACCCGCTTCCTTTCTGCATTTGACGCAGAACGAAAAAGGCTATGCCGAGAATGAGTAAGAAGGGTAAGGATTGAATCAGCAAATACTGCCAGATGCTGGGCTGTTCTTCAGCCTTACCGCTATATTCCACACCTTTTTCATCGAGCAGGTTAACCAGCGTTGGATCATTGCCTACAGGTGTGGTTGAAAATTTGTCTCCATTGGTCAATTCACCGGTAATCTTGTCAGGGGCAATGGCGACACTTTTAACACTGCCTTCTTCGACTTTGTCGCGGAAGGACGAATAGCTCATGGCTGATCCAGCTTCAGCGCTATTGCCAGCACCAAACATGGAGACAGTTAGCAGTAAAGCAACAATCACGCCCGCCCAGATAAGCATTGATTTCATCCAAGGGTTTTCTTTTGGATCCTGTTCGTCATTATTCATGGGCGTGATATTCCTAAGCTATCATGGGCAGATTTCCGAACAAAACCCGCAATTATCTATTATGCAAAGATAAGACTTTTCTGTTGGATGACAATATCGCCTGACAAGTTTTTGCAACAATGCGGTTTTTTGATCCGAATTTACTTATAACCTGCTGAAAAACCGCCTATTTCCGTCTTTTTGGTGCCGGTTCAAAACTCCACATCCCACGGCCGTTACATAGTGTGTTGCCAATGGTCACCGTTTCACCATGGCGCATTGCCACGATAATGCGTTCCAGCTGCGGGCCGCGAGGTGACAAGGCCGGGTCACATATATGCAGGCATTTCAATACTAATCTCCGTAAGATCTCATGTGGGAAATCATTGGCTTTCAACCTACAGCAATCGCCATCCCGTTCAATATTTTCAGAGGCAAGATTTTCGACCATCCAGGCGATTGCTTCGCGGGCATCATCTAGGGCCGCCGCGCTTTGGCTGGCTAGACCAACATTGAAGCCGTCCAGCTGAGAAAGTGCTTTGCGAACACGCACTCTGTCAAAACTCTGATCGTGATTGGAGGGATCGTCAACTGCCGTTATGCCTTGGGATCGCACATACTCTTCAAGTTCCATCTTTGACAGGTGCAATAGAGGTCGGATCACATAACCGCGTTTAGCCCGAATAGCGGACATGCCGTCAATGCCGCTGCCCCTTAAAACCCGCATGATCAGTGTTTCCAACTGGTCATCCGCATGATGCGCTGTGGCGAGCCAACTAATCTGTTCTTTCTCCATCCAGCTTTGCAAGAGATTGTAACGTACTTTGCGTGCTTCCGACTGAATATTTCCTCGAATTGGGATGGAGGGCTTCAATATGATGTGCGGTATATTTCGCCGGGCGCAGACATCTGCAACCATTTCTGCTTCATCTTTGGCTTCTCGGCGCAATCCATGATCCACTGTTGCTGCCGCAATTTGTGTTGGATGGTTTTCATGGGCGAGCAAAAGCAGCGCCAAGCTGTCCGGTCCGCCAGAAACAGCAAGTCCCAATTTTTCTTCAGTGTTAGCAAAGCCTGGAATAAGCTTTTCAACAGCGCCGTGAAAATGATCAACAATACCGTTCAACAGTTACAGGCCTCCGGGGTTATTTACAGTTTGCAGCAGTTTTTCCGAGAGCAACGCGATTGCTCAGTCGACCAGCCGCCGCATCAGGATAAACATCCTGTAATTCCGCTAAAACGCGACAGGCGTCATCCTTCTTGTTGAGCTGGACAAGCGCAGTGCTCAGGAAATAGAGACTATCTGGTGCGCGTTCACCGCGCGGACGTTTTTGGTAATTTTCGTACAGTGCGACTGATGCCAACGCCGGTTTGCCATCATCGAGATAAGCACGTCCCAATAGATTTTGTGCAAAGCTGGCGCGTCGATGATTCGGATGAGCTTCGAACATTTTTTTGAGTTGTGCCTGCGCTTCAGGATAAAATTTCGCATCCCAAAGACGGTACCCATAAATGTAGGAATCTTCGGCTGCATCACCAGTTTCAGGCATCACAATCGCTGCAACACCCTCCACTCTTAGTGGGTCCGGTGCTTTTTCAGGTTTAGCCTTGGTTTCGGTATTCGTGCTGGCTGCAACTGGTGTTGTTTCGGTGGCGTTGCCGCTCGCCATTTTGTCTTCAATCTGTTTCAGCCGAAAACTGTTCTTCTCTACTTGCCCGGTGATATTGGCCAGACTGCGTTCCATGGCATCAACGCGAGCGATCAGATCGGAAACAGGGGTCGATGTCGTCGATGATGTACCTTCCTTTTGTTGCTCTGGTTTAATCTCGGGTTGAAAAAGTGTTGAACCGCTGGGGAACACCTTGCGCTGTACGGCACGCATTTCTTTTTCCAGTCGTTCCACCCGTTTGTCGACACCTGCATTTTGAGCCATAGCTGGTGAAGACGTTACCAGTCCGGCAACAATCATAGGGAATATAGCGCGTTTCATGCTTGTCCTCCTGAACAGTGCATCATGTTAACCATATAATGCGCTGAAATGTAAATAGATTTGCGAACAGAAATTCGCATGGTATCGATGACTATTGTTGGGGTTCCGCAGTTGGAGCGTTGCTTCTAGCAAGTAGAGCCGCAGCGCTCACGCCAACATCAGCAATAGTTCTTTCACCGGAACCAAGGGGTGCGACAACCTGACCATCAATCGTTACTTCGAGAGCATCTGGCCGACCGGTAAGAATTTGCGGATTGTTGGCATCTTCAGGAACAGCAAAGGAGTCGCCGGGAGACATTTCATTTTCGTACAGCCGTTCACCCTCTTCATCATAGACTTTTATCCATACGGGTTGCGTCGCCGTTAACACGACAGTGCCGGTCGTTGGCGGAGTGGCAACATTCGGATTAGCTGTGCCAGTTTCGGCGTTCGTCTCTACCGTCTCAGTATCGGAAGCAACAGGGTCTCCTTCGGTCGCTGCGATTGTTGATGGTTCGAGCAGCAAGGTTCGCCAAATCAAATAGCCAACCAGCACCAAGACACCCATTCCTGCGGCGGTAAAAGCCAGTGCTTTTGGTGGAATGCTTGTCGAATTCGCTGGAGAATAAGCACTGGTTTCTGGTTGATATGCGCCGAGGCCCTGTTCTTCCATTTCTTCCCGCAAACGACTGCCAATAGTGGCATCGCTCAATCCAACGGCTCTGGCGTAAGATTTTGCAAAACCTATGGCGTAGGTACGGCCAGGGAGCGCATCAAAATCGCCCGTTTCAATGGAAGATAAGTGACGCTGCGGGATGCGCGTATCTTTGGCGATATCTTCAATGGACAGCTGCTTACGCTCACGCGCTTGCCGTAACATTTCGCCAGTGCTTTGAAGATCGAGTTCACCGTTGGACTCAAGCTCTTCTTCAATTTCATGTTTAGCGGCCAAAACGCTCTCCTAGGCCGTTTGGCGATATATCGCCGTTGTTCCCCTACCGATTTCAGGAAAGCCACTAAGGCCAACAAAAGTCAATGATTTTCGCAGCATGTTTGATTTGAAACGACGTTTGAACGACTATGTTACAAATAGTTACAGGCCCATGCAGATAAACTGTTTTGGTTGACCAGGTTATTCGAGATCAATTTTTTGTATTTCGGCCCATTTAGATAGTTCTCCCCGGATATCTCGATTAGGGTTAAGCAAGCTTTTCTCCATGAACTTTTTGGCTTCTCCCAAATCTGTTGACCGAACCATGGCCTTAATCGATCCGACCGATGCCGGTGTGATGGATAGCTTTTCAATGCCAAGGCTGAGTAAGGCCAATGCATCCAGCGGTCGACCGCCCATTTCACCGCATACTGAAAACTCGATACCGAGTTCATCTGCCTTTTCGGATACTCTTTTTAGGAACCTCAAAATTGCAGGACTCAGCCAATCAAAACGTTCGGCCAATTTGGGGTTACTGCGATCGGCGGCGAACAAAAACTGGGTTAAGTCGTTGGTTCCGATGGAGATAAAATCTAACCGGCCGGCCAACATGTCTAGACACTCGGCCAAAGCGGGTACCTCCAGCATGGCGCCAAAACGCACAGCAATGGGTAGCTGTTTGCCTTTGGATTTTTGATACTCAATTTGTTTGTCAAAAATCGCCTTGGCCTCATCAAATTCCCACGGTTCGGCGATTAAGGGGAACATGACATTCAGTTTCTTCCCGGCCGCGGCTTCGACCAGCGCCCTTGCCTGGACCTTCATTAGACCATCGCGCTCCAACCCCACTCGGGTGGCACGCCACCCCATGGCGGGGTTTTCTTCCTTAACTTCGCTTGCTTTGAAATAGGGTAGCGGTTTGTCACCACCGATATCCACAGTACGAAATATAATGGGCTTGTCACCGGCATGCTCCAAAACATCCCTGTAAAAACGTTGCTGCGCATCCCTTGTCGGCATCGTGGCGGCAACAAGAAATTGAAATTCCGTTCTGAACAATCCAACGCCATCCGCTCCGGTCAAATTCAACAAGCTGACATCATCACGAAGCCCCGCATTGATGTTGATCGTTATTCTTTGGCCATCTTTTGTATACGGCTCTTTGTCTCGCAATTCGGCATAAACGGCGCGTTTTTTTGCGCTCAATTCGAACTGGGTATCAAATGCCTGTTGCGTAGGCGCTGTTGGGCGGACAAAAACTGCTTTTTCATCGACATTGAGTAGCAACAAATCATCATCCCGCACGATCTGCCGGATATTCTTAACCTGACCGAGCATCGGAATACCCATCGCGCGCGCAATAATCGTTACATGGGCGGTCAGCGAACCTTCTTCTAGCACAACACCCTTTAACCTGCGTCTGTCATATTCGAGCAATTCTGCCGGGCCCAGATTGCGGGCGATCAAAATTGTGTCTTTCTTGATCCCCATGCTCGCCGCTGTACCCATCTGCCCAGACACAATTCTCAGTAGCCGATTGGCCAAATCTTCAAGATCATGCATGCGCTCAGCCAAGAGCGGATCATCAATCTGCCGCATCCGCATCCGTGTATGTTGCTGAACGCGTTCAATCGCCGCCTCGGCGGTCAATCCGCTGTCGATCGATTCATTGATTCGGCGACTCCAACCTTCATCATAGGCAAACATTTTATATGTTTGCAGGACTTCTTCATGCTCACCGCCGGCGCCAAATTCGGCGAGGCTCGCCATCTGATCAATCTGTTCCCGCATTTTGTCAAAAGCGGAATAAACCCTGTGTCGTTCCGCTTCGACATCCTCGGCAACTGTGTGCTCGATTTTGACACGAGGTTGATGGAAAACTGCATGGCCGCGGGCTTTGCCCTTGACGAGTTGCAATCCGTTCAGGCGATTTGCGCTGTCATCTCGTACAATTGGCTCGTCGAGAGAATGCTCATCTATAAGTCCCGCATTGGCAATTAACTCCGCCAACACCATCGCAGCAGTTTCAAATGCCTCAATTTCCTCATTCGAATATTTTCGTGGATCGATATGCTGTGCACAAAGGACCCCAACAGCTTGTCGATTTCGGATTATGGGAACCCCAGCAAAGCTATGGAATTTTTCTTCCCCCGTTTCTGGGCGATATTGAAAATCAGGATGACTGGCAGCCTCGTCTAGGTTCAAAGTCTCGGCATTTTTGGCAATATACCCGGTCAATCCTTCTCCGAAAGCCAATTTGGTAACATGCACTGCTTCTTGGTTCAGGCCCAACGTTGCAAACAGCTCGAGCACCCCTTCACGCAGAAGATAGATGGAACAGACTTCGCTGCTAACGGCCTCGCCAATGGTTTCGACAACTTTGTTTAATTTGGCCTGCGCATTCGAAGGAGACGCCATAATAGCGCGTAATCCGGACAATATGTCGCGTGCCGTCGCGGGGCTAGAGACCTGATTTGTTGCCATTTAGACCGTCTAGCAGAAAGCACTCATGCGCGCGATATGCAATTCCGGCTGGTTACAGAAAATCTGCTAAAATTTTTGTTTTGGGTGGGTATCCAACCTCGCCCTAAGCTTCGGTGAGCAGTTCTTCCTTCAATCGCAATTTCTGTTTCTTGAGTTCGTGGAGCTTAATCGTGTCGGGATACGGCCGTGCCTCTTCATCGTTGATTTTTTGATCGAGGGCTTCGTGTTTGTTGCGTAATGCTGCGACATGATTTTGATCCATTATCTACTCCTAGAATTTTATCAGAAAAATGTGATGAACTAAGTTAAACTGCTCCTTTCGCAATGCGCCTATCGAGGCGGTTTGGTTCGAAGCTAATATGTCTTGGTTTCGACATAGACCACGAATAAGGTTAAGATTACAAATTTGAGGCACTGTGGCAAGGGGTGAATAGAGCCGATATGGTGATGAGCGATGAAGAGTTACGCGAACGGCTTGAGTTGCTGAAAATCGAGCACCGAGATTTGGATGATGCGATCAGTGCGTTGATAGCATCTGGAAACACCGATCAACTTCGTAACGCGCGTTTGAAAAAGAGAAAGCTGCAACTGCGCGATCGCATCATCCTGATAGAAAACGCGTTGATGCCGGATATCATCGCTTAATATATCGTCTTGCCCGTTCAGGTTAACCAGCGACAACGTATCACATTGAAACAGCACCAAAGTTAACCCTTTTTGGTGTCAAAAAATCGCTGTTCAATAGAGGAGATTATTTGCTAGGCATCATCGGATGGCTGAAGTCGAGTCCCTTCTCACTCCAAAATTGATAGATGCGCTCTATACAGAAGCGATGATTCTCGCTGATGAAGCCCGTTCCTATTTTGAATCGGGACGATTTGACGAGGAGTCCCATGCCGATTCCAATCTATCTGTAGCGTTTTCCTGCGAATCCCTGAAAGTAACAACGCGGTTGATGCACTGTATTGCCTGGCTGCTTAATCAAAAGGCACTGCACGGCGACGATTTATCAGATGGTGAAGCCTGGAACCGGGATCGCGAATTGGGCTACGCAGCAGCGAGTGATGTCCCAATGGTTGCGTTATTTCCAGAGGATGCGCAACGCGTCATCAACGCCAGCGAAGATTTGTTCCAACGTTTACAACGTATGTCCGCGCGGATGGAACAGCAGACGGACGAACATCCCGTGGTTCACGACATGTTTGCCCGTCTACAAAATAGTTTTTAATCGGTTTTAAGCAGTCGCCTTTTCCTGCTCATTCATGGCCGGATAATCGATATAACCTTCTGGACCCTGACTATACCATGTTGGGGTAAAGTCCCACGCACTCTTATCTTCGGCCACACCGTTCAGCTCCGCACCGCTGGCCAGTCGCGCAGGCAGGTCGGGATTGGTGATGAATGGGCGGCCAAAGCTGATCGCGTCGCAATGGCCCGCGGCCAAAGCCTCTTTTGCCCGGTCGATATCATAGTCACTGTTGAGTACCAATGGTGTCTTGATCAGCGGGCGAATGTCCGGGCTGACGGGAGGCACTTCTGTAGAACCATAAGTTCCGAAGTTGGGTGGTTCCCGTAACTCGAGAAAGGCAATACCAATATCGTCGAGCAATTTTGCCGCAGCGGTAAATGTTTCGACCGGCGTCGCGTCATCAGCACCCTGAGAATCGCCATTGGGAGATAGGCGCACAGCGACATAGTCGTTGCCCCAAACATCGACCAGACGCTGCGTCACTTCCCCGAGCAAGCGAATGCGGTTTTCAATCGATCCGCCATATTCGTCTTCGCGAACATTGGTGCCGGAGCGGATGAACTGGTCGATCAGATAGCCGTTGGCGCTGTGTAATTGTACGCCATCAAAGCCTGCTTTTTTGGCATTCTCGGCAGCATTGGTATAGTCATCCAACAGGCTTGGAATTTCGCTGACTGCCAGTGGCCGTGGAACTTCATATTCTTTCTTGCCCTGATAGGTGCGGATCTGTCCGGGAGCCTGAATATTAGATGCCGATACGGGCTGATCGCCGTTCATGAAATCGGAGTGGACAAGGCGCCCCATATGCCAGAGCTGGCACATGATTTTCCCGCCCGCTTCGTGGACTTGCTCGACAATTGGTTTCCATGCTTCGGTTTGTTCGTCGTTCCAGATGCCCGGAGCAAAGGGAGTTCCCAAACCTTGTTGGCTAATCCCGGTCGCTTCAGAGATGATCAGGCCGGCACTGGCGCGCTGCGAATAATATTCACCCATTATTGGAGTTGGCACATGCGGCATTGTAGAGCGGCAACGTGTCAGGGGGGCCATGAACATCCGGTTCGGTGCATCAATCGCACCGACTTTGATAGAATCGAACAATGTTGTCATGAATATTTTTCCTAATCCGTTTTGGCTGCAAGTTAATTGAACAGTTAATATGCCAATGCCTGCAATGCAATGGTTTGAACCGAAGCATTTTCTGTCTATATTGAAAGCATAACCATCAAGGACTTCAATCATGGTATCACCGCTTCCCAAAGACCCAACGCTTGACGAGGTGCGGGCGTTTCTTGCTCCGAATATTGCTGCCCAGGCAGCGTTTGATGGATGGAACGAAAAGGCGGTTCTGGCTGCGGCAGAATTGGCTGGCGTCGATGCCGATCTTGCACGGCTCTCTTTTAACGATGGCCCGGTCGATATGATTGACGCATGGTTTCAGTCGATTGACATGAGAATGGCAGAGATGCTGCCTCAGGACAAATTGGACAGGATGAAAATTCGGGAACGGATTGCAGCGCTAGTGGAAGCGCGGCTAGAAATACTGGAACCAGATCGTGAAGGTTTGCGCCGTGCACAGGCGATTTTGGCGGCACCACCCCATTTACGCAAAGCGGCAAAACTCGGATGGCGGGTGGCAGACCGCATGTGGAGGCTAGCTGGTGACACAGCTACTGATTATAATCACTACACAAAACGAACCTTATTGTCGGCGGTATATGGCAGCACACTTAGTGTATTTCTGGATGATGAAAGCGATGATTTTCAAAACACCCGTGCCTTCCTCGCGCGGCGGATTGAGAATGTGATGCAGTTTGAAAAGGTGAAAGCCAAACTCACCAACCCAGGGGGTGAACGTTTTAGTATGGCTCGCTTCGTAGGGCGGTTACGCTATCGCGGGACTTAGCGATCCATATTAATAAAGGACTCGCAACGCGCGATCATTGTTGATAACCACTCGCAACTAGGAAATTCGAATTGCGAGTAACGAACATCTCCCAAACTCTCGATCAATGGCCACTGAAACAGACTGCAATCGTTACAGCCATTAATTGGTCGAACATGTCTGATGCGGAAGGCGCGCGCCTTCGAGCTTTGGGATTGGAAGAAGGTGTCTCGGTTGAGCGGCTGCACAAGGGAATTTTTGGTTTGAATGACCCCATGGCTCTGAAAGTCGGGCGCATGAAAATTGCGGTACGCAGAGCGCATGCTTTAGCAATTACTGTTGAAGCAGTTTCGGAATAGCAAATGATAAATATGGCTCCTTTGATCGCCTTGGCGGGTAATCCTAATGCCGGAAAAAGTGCGCTATTTAATGCCTTAACCGGCGCACGCCAGAAAATTGCCAATTATCCCGGCGTAACGGTGGAACGAAAATCTGGTCATTTTTCGCTGCCGGATGGCCGGCCGGCAGAACTGATCGACTTGCCCGGTAGCTATAGTCTGGATCCGGTTAGTCCGGATGAAGAAGTTACACGCAATGTAATTACCGGGCAGTTTGACGCAGAACGAAGTCCCGATGCCATAGTCATTGTTCTCGATGCGGCCAATCTAGATAATCATCTGCGCTTCGCGCTAGAGGTCATTGCATTGGGGCGGCCTGTAGTGGTTGCTCTGAACATGATGGACCTGGCAGAGAGAGATGGCTTGACGCTGGATCCGGCGAAGCTGGAAGAGGCGCTTGGCGTTCCGGTCATTCCCACCGTCGCTGTGCGGCGAAAGGGATTGGAAGAGCTTAAAACAGCTGTGGATGCTGCACTTTTCGATACTGTCATAGTTGATGACGTGATCATTCCCAAAGAACGGGACAATGGATTGCGTCAACAGGCGAAGAAAATCGCATCACAAACCATCGTTTCGGAAACTGCTGGGCGCCGCTGGTCGGAAATGGCCGATGCGATATTCCTGCACCCAATTGCCGGACCAATTATTTTGCTCGGTATATTGTTCGTCATGTTTCAGGCGGTGTTTGCCTGGTCCGAGACACCGATCGGCTGGATCGAAGGCGCAGCAGAATGGATGGCGGGCGCGGTTGAAGCCAATATGGCGGAGAGTTTTCTGCGTGATTTCATCATTGAGGGAGCGATCGCCGGGGTTGGCTCCGTGGTCGTTTTCTTGCCACAAATTTTGATATTATTCCTATTCATCCTATTGCTCGAAGCCAGCGGCTACATGACCAGAGCAGCCTATATTATGGATCGGTTGATGGCGGGTGTTGGATTGTCAGGACGCAGTTTCATTCCGCTGCTATCATCCTTTGCCTGCGCCATTCCCGGGATCATGGCGACACGCAGTATAAGTGATGCCAACGACCGGCTTACTACGATCCTCATTGCGCCCTTGATGACTTGTGCTGCTCGCTTGCCGGTCTATGCGATTATCATTGGTGCCTTTATTCCCAATCGAGATGTCGGAGGCGGTGTCGGCCTGCAGGGACTGGTGCTATTCGGGCTTTATATATTTGGCATTGTCGGTGCGATGCTCGCCGCTTTGCTTTTGCGGAGCACTGTTACCGCGGGTCCCAATGCCGGTTTCTTGATGGAAATGCCCAAATATCAGATGCCTCAGCTTAAGGATGTCCTGATTGGTCTATGGCAGCGTGCGTGGATATTCTTGAAGCGCGCCGGCACTATCATCTTTGGCGTGACCGTCGTTTTGTGGGTGCTGCTAACCTATCCGCAGGCACCGGATGGAGAAAGCCAGGTTAAATATAGCGCTGCGGGCCGGATCGCATCAGTAATCGAACCAGTGCTCAAACCAGTTGGCTTTAATAGCGAAATTTCTTTGGCTCTTATTCCAGCCATGGCGGCGCGGGAAGTCGCGGTCGCGGCGCTGGCGACGACATATGCCATTGATGCACCCGACGAAGAAACAGAGGCGAAATCGCTTACCGAACGTCTGCAAAGCAAGTGGTCGCTACCAACTGCACTTGCCTTTCTCGCGTGGTTTGTTTTTGCCCCGCAATGTATCTCAACGATAGCTGTTACAAAGCGCGAAACCAATGGATGGAAATGGCCGATGTTCATGCTCGGCTATCTTTTTGCATTGGCATATATCGCAGCTGGAATAACATATTGGGGTGCTATCGCGCTCGGTCTTTAAAGTCCGCTTTGACTGCTAAGATGCTCCGTCTATAGAGTTCCCAAGAATCGAAAAATCACGTGAGGAATTTGAAATGGCTGGCGGCATCAACAAGGTTATTATCGTAGGAAATCTGGGCAAAGACCCCGAAGTTCGTACATTCAACAATGGCGGCAAAGTCTGTAATTTCAGTGTCGCAACGTCTGAAAGCTGGAAAGATCGCCAGACCGGTGAGCGCAAGGAAAAGACGGAGTGGCACAATATTTCAATCTACAATGAAGGCCTTGCCGGTGTCGCTGAAAAATATCTGCGTAAGGGCAGCAAAGTCTATCTCGAAGGCAAGCTGCAAACCCGCAAGTGGCAGGATCAGTCTGGCAATGACCGCTATTCTACTGATATCGTGCTGCAGGGCTTTGACGCCAAAATGGAGATGCTCGACAGTCGCCAAGGCGGAGGCGGTCAAGGCGGCGGAAATGACGGCTGGGGCGGAGGAAGTTCCGGTGGTGGTCAGGGTGGCGGCGGCTCCAATGATGGTTGGGGCAACACCGGCGGTGGCGGTTCTGGCGGAGGCCAGGGCGGCGGTGCCTTTGATGCTGATCTAGATGATGACGTTCCGTTTTAGGATAGACTAGCTTCGGTGCAAGTAGCACCGCTTCGATCTGAAAACGGTATCTAAAGTTTTGTGTCCAGTTTGGACGATTGAGGATAAACCATTTCTACAACGGTAGAGCATGTGTTTAGTTCTTCATCGGCCAGATTCTGAATAGCTTCGTGAGCCTCCAGTATCTTGATGGCGGCCAACGAAGCATCCAGCATGTCGGCGTCGCGCAGGCAATTCTGCAAATCACTGGCGAGCTTCAACAATTTTTCGGACCGGCGTTCCAACGTGGTCTCCTCTCAAAACAACGCCTCCCTATCGATCTGTTGGCAATACCGTCTCCTCAAAACTGACAAAAATGTGTTCAGTTATGAGAAGTGCTCAATCAACTGATTCGCTGTTCCGGATTTCAATGTGCTGATCTCTATACTCAGATGGCGTTATCCCGACTTCAGTTTTAAACACGCGATTGAATGATGGGATTGAATTAAACCCACAGTCGAAAGCGATTTTCGTTATGGACACCTGGGAAAACTCTGCATCGGTCAGCATGGTTTGTGCTTCCTTTATCCGATACGAGTTCACGAATTCACGAAAATTCTTGAATGCCAACTGATTATTGATGAGTTTTCGAAGCTCGTGCGTCTGGATGCCTGTTTCCTCTGCCAGCATCTTAAATGTTAGATCAGGATGGCGGTGCAAGTTTGTTGCCATAATTTTCTTCAGCCGATCCATCCTTAGCTTTTCATTGGATTTTTGATGCTTGGTCTCTGGAGATTTAGGCTTAGATTGCATCTCTCGCGCATAGTCATATGCACATATCGCCAGCAATGAGAGGGCGAGTAAAAGAGACAAAAGTGACATGGTGAGATTGAGGCTCGAATAGTAAATCGACTCTCGGTAATCAGCATTTGTAACAGCACCTTCGAGCCAGAAAATCCCAACCGGTCTAACTAAACCCTGTACCGCCAAAAGAATGAAAAGTGTGAAAAGCCAAAGTTCGAGCTGGCTATTTTTTCGACCTTGCCAAAGATTTAGTGCTCCCGATAGAAACACTGCGCTGTAAGCGATGTTGGCTGCAATCACCCGTAAATTCGCAAGATCACTGTTTGAATGCAGCCAAACTATCAGCGGCGTTGTACAAGTGACAATCGCGAGGTTGAGCGAAACTCTAGGCGGAGTGTGAATCCGCGATGATACCGCCCAGACTATTGATATTAGAGCGATTGAATAGAAAAAGTGAGTTCCCAGGACGTGGAGCAAGCTTTGCGCTGATATGCCAACGTTCGAAATGAACATTCCGCATGAGAACGAGAAATAGCTGAGCGCAATGAGAAGAACATATTTGCGGTGTTTTTGAACCAGCCAGAAAGCCACAAAGGCCAATCCAAAGATCATGGCCAGCAATGGATTTACGATCCCAATGATCTGCTGACTCATTTTGGAGCCCTTTACCTACCGATACATTCCTCGAAGTTTTTTGAACACTATCGATGCCAAATTCAAGCGCATAAAATTCTAGATATGGATTCATCCCAAATGCGGACACTTTAGTAGACTTGATTAACTTCAGGCGATGTCAATTGTTACGCGGTAAAAGGACTATCGAATTTCCATCACATCACCCGGCGCAAGTGCCAATAAAATTCCATCCATTTCTCGGCGAGCAATTGCAACGCACCCTTCGGTTGGCTTACCTTCGTTCCAGATATGGAAAAATATCGCGCTGCCATTTCCAGGTTCTGGTGGCGCGTCGTTATGACCCAACACCACTATGATATCATAGAGAGGATCGTCACGGATAAGTGTTTCGGCGCTGAATGGGTGGGGCAGGCTAACTGGACGATTATAGTTTGGATCAAGCGGATCATCGGACCAGCCATCCTGTTCGCTAATCCAACGCCAGGGGAGGGTAATGCCTTTCGGCGGAGTGCTTCTACCAGGTCGGAACAACGCGCCTCGGATTGACCAGGATCCAAGCGGTGTGCAGCCATCACCTTCGGTCTTTGTATCTGCTGAACAGGCGCCGGATCGACCGATAGTACAGGGGATGGTTTTGTCTTTGAACCTGAGCGTCAGCGCTTTGCTATCCACTCGGATTGCGTTCAAAGCTTATGCCCCGTCCGATCGCGTTTGGTATCCAGATAAAATTCATTGTACGGATTGGCAGTGATCTTAACCGGCAGGCGTTCCTCAACTTTCACGCCGCAAGCTTCTATTCCTTCGACCTTCTCAGGATTGTTGGTCAGTAATTTTACTTTGGGAATGCTGAGTAGCTCGAGCATCCGTGCCGCAATCCCGAAGTCTCTTGCATCAATCGCAAACCCCAACCGTTGATTGGCATCCACAGTATCAAAACCCTGATCCTGCAGCGCATAGGCGCGCAGCTTGTTGATCAAACCAATCCCGCGTCCTTCCTGGCGCAGGTAGAGTAGCACGCCCCAATTCGCCTCGGTCATCTGGCCGAGCGCAGCATGCAGTTGCGGCCCGCAATCGCATTTTAAACTGCCCAGCACATCGCCTGTCAAACATTCGCTGTGCAAGCGCACTACCGGAGTAGTTTCATCGCGTTTGCCGACCACGAGCGCCACATGATCGGTCGCATCGGCTTCGCTGCGGAAACCATAAATATGCGCCTGTTCATTCGCGGCAACCGGAAGTTTCGCATGCGCGCTGATGATAAGCTTGTTAGCATCGGCATAAGCAGCGACATCGTCGGCATTCACCTGATCCTCTACTGATTCATCCGCGAGTAGGAAAGCAGGAAGTATACCGCCCAGCCGCGCCAGCTCCATTGCCGCTTTCGCCGCCTGCGGATTGGCCAGTTCGCTGCTGCGAAACGGCCCCTTCATTGGGTGACGCATGTCTAACACAGGATCCGCTATGGCAATGATCTCAGCCGCATTGGCTGCCTCGACGAGATCAATCTGCACCGGCAATTCAGGGTCGGCAGAAGCGCGTTGGTTGAGTAGCTTCAACGTGTCTGCCCGGCTGGCTGAGATGAGAAGTGAGGGTGCTTTACGACTCTCAAGATACTCATCCAGATTGGCTGTCTCAACCGGCAACAGGTTAAGCGTTTCTCCGTCAGCCTCAACCCCAATAGGCCAACCGCGACGCAGCGCATCAATGGCTCGCGCGGCTCTTCTGGCCCCAGGAGAGGGTGTTGTGCTCAAAATTTAAATTCCGTGATCAATGGCGCGTGATCGGAAGGTTTGCTCCAGCCGCGCGCATCTTCATGGACAACATGGCCAACTGCATTTTTTTCCAGTTCTGGACTGACCCAGACATGATCCAGGCGCCGACCTTTGTCCGATTTGCGCCAGTCGCGTGCGCGGTA
Organism: uncultured Sphingomonadaceae bacterium; assembly: GCA_947494305.1. Taxonomy (GTDB): domain Bacteria; phylum Pseudomonadota; class Alphaproteobacteria; order Sphingomonadales; family Sphingomonadaceae; genus Parasphingorhabdus. The sequence continues at coordinate 144,647 of CANLUL010000001.1, forward strand.
ACTCCACCATGTGAAGAGGCGCTCCGGATCGGGAATAAATTTACGCCCAATATCAACCCAGCCATGTGCGTCTTGAAGCTTCTTCATCGTTTCGACTTCCAGCGGGGTGTGGCTAACAACCTTGAGCAGTTGCTTGTGGTTCCAAACGTCGGATTCCAGCGGCGCGATGTTGAAATCACCCAGAAGAATCGTCGGTGTTTTGAGATCCTGTGACCAATCCGTCATGCGTTGGTAGAAATCAAGCTTCTGCCCGAATTTCGGATTGACTTCGCGGTCAGCAATTTCTCCGCCAGCGGGAATATAGACATTCTCAACCCGGACGCCGTTGCTCAAAATGCCCCCAATATGGCGCGCCTCGCCATTGGCCTGCCAGTCATTGCGCGTCTGTTCGTGAAGTGGGACACGACTCACCATAGCAACGCCGTGATGCATTGGCTGACCGTTTAGGATTAGGTGATTGTATCCCAGCCGCCGAAACATCCCTTCCGGAAATTGATCATCGCGTACTTTGGTTTCCTGCAAGCACAAGATGTCTGGTTCTTCCTCACGCAAGAATCTCTCTACAATATCGATTCGTGCCCGCACGCTGTTAATATTCCAGCTGACAATTTTTAGGGTATCACTCATGGCGCATCTCCTAGCCATGGTTGCGCGCAAACCCAAGCCCAAAGGCATAGAAAATTTGATAGTCTTTCGAAGGATTTGGAACGAAAAACCCCCACCTCCGGGGGCATTTAGGAGGTGAGGGCTAACTCGCGTTCGTCACGCATAGGATGATCCAAGGTTTGTAACGTCAGGTAACAGGGGGAAAACCTGACCGCCTCTTTGCATCCTGTAATCCTTATACGGAGCGGTTTCTGTCGCTTATATGAACAGAAAGCTGAACATATTCCGCTGGTCGATTGCGCGGCTCAATTCACCGTTTGCCTCGACGTTTCTTGCGTGGATCGGTCCATCTAAATGTGCTGTTCGACACCGCAGCACCATATTTTTGGTTTGAGAGTCGGATGGATGTGCGGTTGTTTTTCGAGTCCAAAGAGACCCAGCCGTCCAGGCTGAGGCCACCTGGCGCACCGGCTTTCTCCTGAAAAACCATGGTGATGACCCCATATTCTGGGCGTTTGGGGTCGCGGATTTCTGCGCTCAGAACATTTGGATTACGAGTCGGGATTATTTTTGCGTACTTTTTTAAATCGCGCTCAGGATTAAGCAGCGCGCTCAGCGGGCTATTACGTATCGGCCAGCGTTGGACTTGATTGACTTCATAATCGATCATGGTGAGGGCTTTGCCATCACCGACAATCAGAAGATTCGCTTCCTTGCCATATTGAAACCGAATGCGGCCTGGTTGTTTCAATGTCAGCTTGCCGTTCAGGATTTGTCCGTTTCGGTTCGACTGGCTGAAGCTAGCCGTCATCGTGTTCATCGAACGCAGATGATTGGAAATCCGATCTAGCTGATTATTGGGACTTTGCTGAGCGGTCGCAGTGCTGCTGGCCGTGAAGGCGAGCGGAGCGGCGAGCAATGAAATAGCATATTTCAACATATTGAAAACTCCAGAATATTTACCGCTTTATTAGCCAATTATGGTTGAACATGTGCTGAACTCCCTGTTCAATTCTCGATCATTGCATCGTCACGCTAGCAATGGCGTTGGCAAAGGAATATCAATTCCCAAAATTATACACTTTCTACACCTACCGACCTTTCACGGAAAATCCTGCTTTCCGAAACGAAGTCACTGATATTGGTGGTATCTATGTTTGAAAAGCCATGCACTATATCAATACTCGCTTAGCAGAATGTAGGACAGCGTTTCCTTATCTGATCTCACCGTTTTGATCACGTAACACTTCACGGCGACCAATATGGTTTGGCGGGCTGATAAACTCGTCTTCCTCCATCCGGTCGATAATCCGGGCGGCGGTGTTGTAGCCAATCCGCATTTGCCGTTGCAGCCAGCTGGTGGAAACCTTCTGACCCTCAAACACGATCTGACAGGCCTGGGCATATTGCCGGTCTTCTTTGCTGTCAGACAGGTCTGCACCGTCGAGCGCATAACCACCATCTTCTGGTTCTTCGGTTACCGCTTGAATATATTCCGGAGATCCTTGCGAGCGCCAGTGATCGGCCACCGCCTGTACTTCTTCATCCGAGACAAAAGGTCCGTGGACACGCGTTAGCTGTTTACCGCCGGGCATATAAAGCATGTCGCCTTTGCCGAGCAATTGCTCTGCGCCTTGTTCGCCAAGAATGGTCCGTGAGTCGATTTTTGACGTAACGTGGAAGGATATCCGCGTCGGCAGGTTTGCCTTGATCACGCCCGTAATAACATCAACCGATGGTCGCTGTGTCGCCATGATCAAGTGAATACCTGCGGCACGGGCTTTCTGGGCCAACCGTTGGATCAAGAATTCGACTTCCTTGCCAGCCGTCATCATCAGGTCGGCCAGCTCGTCTACAATAACGACAATTTTGGGCAACACTTCATATTCAAGCTGCTCTTCTTCATAGATGGGCCGCGATGTTTCAGGATCATATCCTGTTTGGACTTTGCGGCCCAATGGCTCGCCTTTGGCCTTCGCCGCTTTCACCTTTTCATTAAAATTGGCAAGGTTGCGAACAGAGATTGATGACATCATCCGGTACCGTTCTTCCATCTGTTCCACCGCCCATTTGAGCGCACGAACCGCTTTCGCAGGCTCTGTCACAACGGGTGATAGTAGATGCGGAATATCGTCATAGGTGCTGAGTTCCAGCATTTTGGGATCAATCATGATCATTTTGCATTCGTCGGGAGTCAGGCGATAGAGCAGGGAGAGGATCATGCAGTTGAGGCCAACCGATTTACCTGAGCCGGTAGTGCCAGCGACCAATAGATGCGGCATGGGTCCCAAGTCAGCAATCACCGGATCGCCAGAGATATTTTTACCGAGGATGATGGGTAACTGTCCGCTTTGATCGGCGAAACTGTCGCTGGCGACCATCTCGTGGAGGACCACCATCTCGCGATCTTTATTAGGCAATTCGATGCCCATTACCGTACGGCCGGGAATGGCCGCAACACGAGCGGACAGGGCAGACATATTGCGCGCAATATCTTCGGCTAGTTGGATAACCCGGCTGGCTTTGATACCGGGAGCCGGCTCCAATTCGTACATGGTAACAACCGGTCCCGGACGGACAGCATTGATCGTGCCTTTCACATGGAAATCATCCAGCACAGACTCTAGCAAACGCGCGTTGCGTTCCAATCCAGCTTTATCGAGCACATTCTTCGCCTTTTCTTGCGGCGGGTTCAATAACTCGATCGAAGGCAGCGAATAAGGGCCAAAGAAATCGCCTTGCTTGCCTTTGTTTACGTCTGCTTTTTTGGGCGGTAGCGCGCGATCACTAATTTCCGGTGGAGGTCGATTGTCCGGTTTAACTTCTTTGCGCGGTGTTGGTTTTTTCGCTTTGGCCGGTTTCTCATTGCCTTCCGGTTCGATAACCAGCCCTTGATCTTTCTTCCCGAAAGGATTTGTGACTTCAGGAACTTTAAACTCGCGGAATAACGGCTTGTCGAGGCGGAGGCTGAAATAGCCCAATGCCGCGCCGCCTGTGATTGCAATAGCCGTGATAACTCCGGAGGCGAGACCACTCCAACTTTGTGAGATGGCGCCAAGTCCGGCGTTAATACCATTGCTGGCAAGCAGGCCTGTTAGACCGCCCAGGCCAGATGGCATTTCTGACCCGCCGTTGGGGAACCATAGTGACAGGCCCGTTCCGATCAGGGAAATGCCAATGACGCACCACAAAAGCTGCTTTTTCCAATCCGGTTGCGCGATGTTTTTCCATAGGCGATTTGCGAAAACGGCGATGAGCGGTAGCAAAATAACCACCGGATAACCGAATAAGAGCAACAACAGGTCGGAGCTGTAAGAGCCAATTGCGCCCATCCAGTTATGTTCGACGCTACCGGCAGATGTGCTGAAAGAAGGGTCGCTCGCGGAATGACTGGCCAGTGCCAGAAGGAGGAAAATTGCCAATATAAACAGGCTGATAGATCCAATAAGCGCACCACTACGCAGCAGGCTCAGACGCATCATTTCCCGCCAGTTCGCTTGTTTAGCCTTGCTGGCCATTTGTAGCTCCCTGCATCGCCCCAGCCAGAAACGTGCATTAACTATATCCCCTTTGCGCGAATCGGGGACTCTCCGTCAAGTTTCTTGATGATTTTTACCCGAATTTGCCTTTCATTAGACTGACCTCAGGCCTATCTTGGTGCAAAGGAAATGGTGAATTCAGATATGAGCGAAAACAACCAGCATAGTGATGTAATTATTTTGGGTGCCGGTATGATTGGCCTGACTCAGGCTCTGACACTCGCGGCTCATGGTTTGACCGTTGCGATTATTGATCGTGCGGATCCCGCTGACCTTATCAATCCCGGAAAGGATGAGCGGGTTTCTGCAATCAACAGCGCCAGCTGGAATATGTTTGAAGCCATCGGTCTGGCAGACAAGCTAAAGCCAAATGGCTGTGCAATCGAGAAGATCTTGGTCAATGATGGCCTCAAACCGGGCACGTTAGATTTTGTCCCCGGAGACAATGAAGGTCCGATGGGCGTGATGGTGGAAAATGCCCTGTTGCGACGTCTGCTTTTTGAAGCAGTCCAGGCAGAAGATGCCATCACTTTGCACATGCCCACACAAGTTGCATCCTGTGATCGGGGTGAACATCGGGTCACTGTCGCATTGGAAGACGGTCAGCAGCTAACTGCACCTTTGCTAATTGCTGCTGATGGCCGGGGAAGCCGGATGCGCGAAGAAGCGGGAATCATTATGGCCCACTGGCAATATGATCATAACGCGATTGTCTGTAAGATTGCGCATGAGAAACCGCATGGTAACACCGCTTATGAGTTATTTTTTCCGTCTGGACCGTTTGCGATCCTGCCGATGTTGGATGATGAAAATGGCAAACACCGTTCCGCGGTTGTTTGGACTGTATCGCGCAAAGATGGTCCGGCTTTTGCCAATATCAACCAGCGCGCTTTCGTCGCGGAGATGATGAAACGCACGGGCGGTTTCCTCGGCGAGATTGAATTGTTAACTGATCGCCCGACCTATCCCTTGGGCTTTCACCATAGTTCGCATCTGACGGCGGATCGCATGGTGCTAATCGGCGATGCCGGACATGGCATTCATCCGATTGCGGGGCAGGGGCTCAATCTTGGTTTGCGTGATGTGGCGGCGTTGACCGAATGTCTGGTCGATGCCGCGCGTACAGGATTAGATTTGGCTGATGCTCAGGTGCTCGCGCGTTATGATCGATGGCGAAGTCTGGACAATATGACAGTATCGGCGGCCACCGATATACTGACCCGGCTATTTGGTTTGCCCGGAGAGACTTCATCGGCGATCCGGCGATTTGGGATTGGATTGGTTCAACGTATCCCACCGCTAAAAGCGCAATTCATGGCAGAAGCCAAAGGTGAGACTGGTGATCTGCCAAAATTGTTGATGGGGGAAATGGTTTAGCGCGGACTTTGCCCATCATCGATTTTGACTACGGTACCGGTTACCGCATCAGAGGATGGTGACACCAGAAACAATAAAGTACTATCCATTTGCTCAGGCTGGGCAATTCGACCACGCGGGAATTGCTTGTAGAATTCGCCTGAGCGTTCGACCATTCCATCCGACATATCGGTTTGGAAAAGACCCGGCGCAATGCCGTTAACATTGATATGAAATCTGGACCATTCTACTGCCAATGCCTCGGTTACGCGAACCACGCCTGCCTTTGTAATCGAATAAAGCGCCGCGCCGTTGCCGCCATAGTTGGTTGCAGCGATGGAGGCGATGTTGACAATCCGTCCGGGGGATTTTTCGGCAATCAGAGGGCGTGCAAATTCGTTTGAAAGCGTAAAGACGCTCCTTAGATTGGTGTCCAGAACGTCATCAATCAGTTCTTGTGACATGCGCGTAGCGTGCTCGGCATCAACGATACCTGCGTTATTGACCAGGATATTGGGTTGCCCCAGAGCATCGGTCACGGATGGTATAATGGCTTTTAACTGCTGGGCATCCCGGACATCAAGGGCAAAAGCCTGAGCGACGCCACCGTCGGCTTCTATTTCACTAACCAGAGCATCCAACTTATCTTTTCGCCGCGCTGTACAGGCGACTTTGGAACCGCAAGCGGCGAGCACTTTTGCAAAGCGCAGTCCCAGACCAGCGGAAGCGCCGGTCACAATCGCGGTTTGACCACTTAGGTCGATAGAAAAATTTGGTGTTGTCATATTCGGGCATCCTCCTGCTGAAGGACGAATGCCCGATATGTTCGATTCAACGCAAGCGCTTAATCAGCCGCTTAAATCATTCTCACGAATGGGGACAATCTTGATTTCCACCCGGCGATTGGCTGCGCGGCCTTCTTCGGTGCTGTTGGTTGCAACCGGCTGACTCTCGCCAAAGCCTTGCGTGGCAAGACGCGCGCTTTGGACACCGCTGTTAGATAGGAAATTGGATACCGAGTTGGCCCTGCGCTCCGACAGTGACTGGTTATAGGCATCGCTGCCGGTGCTGTCCGTATGCCCGAAAATATCGACATAACTTTTTTCATATTGCGAAAGCGTGTTGGCGACACTGCCCAATGTTTCCTGAAAATTGGGCTGGATCGCGCTGCTATCGACAGCAAAGGTGACATTGGACGGCATATTGAGGATTAGATTATCACCTTCGCGCGTGACATCGATTCCGGTACCTGCGGTTTGTTCGCGGAGTTTCTTCTCCTGCTCATCCATGTAGTAGCCAATACCTGCACCCGCGAGACCGCCTAAACCTGCGCCAACGATCTTTGCTGTTCGATCGTTGCGTCCGCCCAATATGTCGCCAAGCAAATAGCCGCCAACAACACCGCCAATCCCGCCAATAGCTGCTTTGGAAATCCGTTGATTGCCGGTCTCCGGATTGGTGACACAGGCGCTGGTCATGGAAAGGGCGCTTAGTGAAAGCGCTGAAATCAGGATTTTATTCGTCCGCATATCAAATTCCCTCAAGGTTACTCTTTGAAAAATATAGTGATTTTCCGATAAAGCAGTGTTTAACCACAATTTAGATGAACAAGAAATGACGGGACATTTGATATTTCGTAAAATCTATGGCTATAGAGCGGTTCGGGCTTTTCCGCTTTCAATTGGATAAAATGACACCCTTTCCCTGGTTTGATGTCGCAATCATAATTTTGCTGGTTCTGATAAACGGCGTTTTTGCCATGTCGGAACTCGCCATCGTGTCTGCAAAAAAGGCGAAACTGTCGGCGATGGCTGATGACGGTAGTCGCGGTGCGCGTATTGCAATGCGGCTTGCGGCTAATCCCGGCAAGTTTCTATCGACGGTCCAAATTGGGATTACTTTGATCGGGATTGTTGCGGGTGCGTTTTCTGGGGCCAGCTTGGGCGGCCCTGTCGCAGAGCGTCTCGAGGCATTGGGAATGGGTGCCGACTTATCGGTCAGTTTTGGATTTGCGCTGGTCATTGGATTGACCACCTACGCATCGCTTGTTGTTGGCGAGTTGGTTCCCAAGCAATTTGCATTGCGGTCGGCCGAGAAAATAGCGGTAACAATGGCTCCGGCAATGGATATGCTAGCGCGCATTGCGGCGCCGTTGGTGTGGTTGCTCGATAGCACAAGCTCTCTGATCTTTAGACTTCTTGGAATGAAGCGCGACAAGCAAAACCATGTGACAGCAGAAGAACTGCAGATGGTATTTGCCGAAGCCACAAGATCAGGTGTGATCGAGGAACATGAGCGCGCCGTGATATCCGGTGTAGTTCGTATGGCCGACCGTCCGGTTCGCGAAGTAATGACACCGCGAACCGAAGTAGATTGGATTGATGTGTCGGCATCAATTGAAGACATTCACAACATGCTGATGGAATCGCCACACAGCCGAATTCCCGTCGCTCAGGATTCGGTGGATGACATATTGGGAGTGGTGCAAGTGCGCGATCTGGTCGTTGCGCAATTCGGCGGTAAGGAAATTGATCTGAAGGCACTTCTAAGGCCTTTGGAAAAAATTCCTGACCAACTGGATGCGCTTGATGCTCTGGAGATTTTACGTGAGGCGGAAGTCGCCATGGTGCTGGTTCACGATGAATATGGGCATTTTGAAGGGATTGTGACGCCAAATGATTTGCTAAGCTCGATCGCCGGCGAATTTGTTTCTGACCAAGATGAAAAGACGCCGCGTAGCCTTATCGAAAGGGCTGACGGAAGTTTGCTGGTTTCTGGTGCCATGCCAATAGATGCCTTGGCCGAGCGACTGGAAATCAAACTCCCCGATGATCGTGACTATGCAACGGTGGCAGGCCATGCACTAGAACAGTTCAGAAGGCTGCCCGATGAGGGTGAGCAGTTTGAGGATCAAGGATGGGATTTCGAAGTCATTGATATGGATGGCCGCAAGATCGACAAGTTGATTGTTCGGCCAATGGATGGCGAAGAAGAAATCGACTAGCTAAAGCTTGCCGTATTTCTTCTCGAAACCATCAATATCGTCCTTTGCCAGAAACTTTGCTTGATCAATCCATAAATCGCGAGTGATCCGGCCGCTAAATGTTTCCAAATATTGGTCCATCTCGGCGATATCTTCGGCCTTCCATGCCGCGATCTGGTCAAATCTCGTGACACCCAACTTATTGAGTAGACCGTTGAGTTTTGGTCCAACACCCTTGATCAAACGAAGATTGTCGGGTTCACCTACTGCGGCGGCAATTTTTGGTTTGCCTGTCGGAGGCGGCGTTTTGGTTTCTTCCACAACCGGTTTTTTGCGCGGTCGCGGCGCAGGTTTTGGCGCAGGAGTCGGTGGTGGTGCAGCTTCCATTTTTTCAGCGGCGACAGCCGCAGCCGCTACGGCGGTTGCTTTAGCGGCAGGTTTTGGGTCAGCCAGAGGAGTTTCAGATTCTGATGGCGCTGGCACGACTACTTCGTCCGCTTTTTCCAACAATCCATCATTGGCGTCAAATTGCTCTGCATCGCTAGCTTCACGTCCTGTTCCAGCCCAGATCCAAAATGCCGTGACAACACCAATTGCCAATGCGATCAGAAACAAAAGCCAATTTTCGGAAATCAGCGTGATCATTTTTTCAAACCCCTTTGTTCGGTCCGTCGGGCAAAATTTCCCGGGTGTCCGATCTCAATCTTAATATTCTTCGCCGCCACGGCCCCAGATAAACCAGCCAATTGCGAGGCCGATAGCAAAGGTTAACAACAGGAAGAACAAATATTCGATGAAGAGTGGCATGATCTATCCTTCCTGTGGCGCGGTTGCACCACTATTTGCTTGTATCTTAAACTCAATCCGTCGGTTCTGGGCATCAATATTGGCGCCAGAGCCTTCGGCCAACGGTTGTTCACTGCCGTAACCTGTAGCTGTGATTAGGTCTTTTGCAATTCCGCGATCAATCAAGCCTTGCCGAACGCGATCTGCGCGTTCTTGAGACATGGTTTTATTCACACCGGCATCGCCATTATTGTCGGTATGCCCTCCCACGGCGATGGTCAGGCCGTCGCAAGGCTTCAGCGCCCCAGCCACTTCGTCTAGTATCTTATTGGATACAGGCGAAACATAGGCGCTTCCTGATCGGAAATTGATTTTTTTGGCTTCGATGATTTGATTGACGTCGTCCTGGCACTTAGCGATTTTTTCTTGTGTTGCCGGATCCAATGATGATGATCCATCGGTAGAATTGCCGTCGGACGTCTCTGCAAGCTGTTCTCCTTGCCACTTAGCGGCGGAGACACCTGGTATTGCCATAACTGTTTGCAATGCTGCTTGTTTGGTGTCGTCATCAACATCACCGTCCAAAATTGCTTTGCGTGACAGCGGATCACGCGCGAAAGTTACTTTCACACCGTCCATACCCTGAGCCGTCAATTCGGTTTGTGCCTTGCTTTCCAGTTTCGCGATCAGTCCATCAGATGTCGTGAAATGGCCAACAATTGCGAGCAAAGCCGTCGCTGCTGCGCCGGTCAGTAACTTGGCCCCCACTTTCATAAACTCACCCTTGTATCATTTTCAAAAAACTTCATTACAGCCATCGACCAAAATGAAGTAATTTCGCCAGTGAGTCCAGTTTTACACGGTGCAATATTTGAAACATTATGATCAACAAGGGCGGATTTTGTCCCCATGTGGGACAAATGCTCAACAAATATGGTTAATTTCATTAACCTCTGGCGATTAACTCCTCGTTTGACTTGCCGCCAGGTCATTCAGTTTGCGAAACTCCTGACGCCAGTAGTCACCGCCACCATTAGATAACATACTTATATTTTGGAAGTTATATTCGCCAAGATATTTATCACCGCGCAGTTTCTGACCAAAGGCCGCGACAGCGACGGCAAATGCCATGTCGCCCTTTGGCCCGGTTGCTCTGGAAAGCTTGCTGGCTGATACTTGACGACTGATCAGGCGTGATTTTGAACCGTTTGGCAATTTGTAGCGCAGTTTTACATTTGCCATTTCACCGCCAAAATCGAGTTGCCAGTCGACTACACGGTTAGCGGGATAGCGCCTTTCGGGCAGCCAGCCTTTGGCGTTGGCAGGCATGATTTCATATAGGGCCGTCACCTGGTGTCCCGCACCGATATCGCCAGCATCGATTTTATCATTGTCAAAATCTTCTTCTGCCAGCAGCCGGTTTTCATAGCCGATCAAGCGGTACTCTTTCACATGTGCCGGGTTGAACTCAATCTGTATTTTCACATCCTTTGCGATAGTGAATAATGTTGAGCTCAATTCATCGCCGAGAACTTTTCTGGCTTCCATTGCACTGTCTATATAGGCGTAGTTGCCATTTCCGACATTGGCGATACCCTCCATTAATTCATCACGGATATTGCCTCTGCCATAGCCGAGCATGGTTAGGTTGACGCCGGATTCGCGTTGTTTGGCGACATATTTCTTTAACTCGTTCGTAGAAGATGTGCCGACATTGAAATCACCGTCGGTTGCCATGATAATCCGGTTGATTCCGCCTTTCAGGAAATTTTTCCTGGCTGTCGAATAAGCAAGCTTGAGCGCATCGCCGCCGGCAGTTGAACCGCGAGCAAAGAGGCAATCGACTGCCTCTTTAACATGGCCTTTGTTGGAGGTAGGGGCAAGCAACAGGCCTACGGTACCAGAATAAACAACGATTGAAACTCTGTCATCACTGCGCAGTTCATTGGCTAGCGCCGTCAAGGTGGATTTAACCAGGGGTAGTTTTTCTCGGCTACCCATAGAACCCGATACATCAACCAAGAAAACCAGATTGGCGCGCGGACGTTCGGCGTTGCCTACATCATAGCCGCGCAGGCCGATGCGGAGGATTCTGCTCGTATCATTCCACGGTGTGGTAGACATGTCAGTTGTAACGCTAAACGGGGTGTTGCGACTGGAAGGGCGCGGATAATCGTAGCGGAAATAATTGATCATTTCCTCGGTTCGTACTGCTGCTTCGGGCGGCATCTGGCCGTCGTTTAAGAAGCGTCGGACATTGGAATAGCTGCCGGTATCCACATCAACAGCAAAAGTTGAAACAGGCTCATTGGCTACCCGCTTAATGCTCGCAACCTCCTTGCCGTCATATTGTTCACGATCGCGCGGTTGAGGAAAAGGGCGTGGGTGGGGGAAAGGTGCCGAACGTATTGCACCGGTTCTTGGCGAGGATTTTGAAGTCTGTCTTCCAATTGCGGAGACAGGTGCTGCGGACTCCTGCACTGGTGATTGAGCGCGTTGCCCCGTGACAACCACCGCATTGCCGTCTGCTGCCGCTGGCGGACGAGGAGCAGGTGGCGGCGGTGGAGGTTGCGGAGGCGGCGCAGAACCAACTGGCCCTTTCAACGCGCTCGTGCGCCGATTGGCATAACCTCGATCCTCATTGACTCGCGAAAAGATGCTGCAATTCACGGGATGCGGTTGGGGAATGGGTCTTACTATCGATCGCGCATCCAGCGCCGGTGTGGTCGATGTAGCAGTGAGCCCTACAACCGCTAGACTGCTCAAAAACTTACCGAAAAAGCTGAAATGCCGCATTTCTTCACTCCCATTTTCTGACCCTCAACCAAAGGCTGCCAGAATCAGCATGACTGGAAAATGAACGCATGATATGTTGTTACATGGCGGTTGCTAGAATGAAGTGGATCGTTCGGAGCTTTGACTACCAGAAGCGGCTACCCGGAACGCCCTTAAATGGTCCGGCTACATGAGAGCTAATCCATCCACCGTAAAAGCCTCCTGGTTGCGGTGTTACTGGCTCTCCTTCCACGGTGCATTGGTCAAACGCAGAAGCATAAAAAGCAATATAGTTTTTGATCGCGGCAAAAGCGGGTGTCGGCACAGCATAGCCCCAGGCGACATCGCCAAAAGACTGGTTATCAAATAGCGCGTCAAAATAATGTGCCTGTCCCTTCCATTCGCACAGCGATCTGCGCGAATTTATCCTGAGCAGCGAAAAGTTCACGTCTTTTGGCGGGAAATAATAGGTGGGTGGATGACTGGTTTCCAGTGTTCGGATCGCATTTCGGGTCTCTGCCAAAATCTCGCCGCGATGCGCGATCCTGCAGTGTAGATTGGTCTGTTCGGCGATGGCAGGACGTGGGTAGTCCCAGACACTTTCCTGCCCGGCGCTCATAGGATCAGGTTTCACACTCATTGTATCGCGGGTCTTTTGAACAATTTTTGCATATGCGGCCGGACCTTCAGAAACCGAAGGTAAAGCCAATCCAAACGCGTCAGGACAAAACGGTTGCGGGCCAACAAACCAAAGGGCCGCAGCAGTGGGATGGCACGCCACATCGCGGCAAAAGCAGCTGCACCAGAGAGAATTTCCCCATTTTCTTCGGCATGAAAGCGCTCCAGCATCTCCTGCCGGTCCGATGGGCAGGAGATCTGGCCGTTGGTAAGATCGACGAAACTAATGGCATTTCGCCGATCAAGTCGTTTCATTAGCCCAATCTCCCGCAAACATAGCGGGCAATCGCCATCAAACCAGACCGTTATCCTTTGCATGAAATGCCTGATGGCATTGTTCAGGCGTTCGCGAAGCCTGTCTTTAATCCCGTAGTCTTGGCTTAGACTTGTTTGCGCATGCGTTTGGCGCGGCTAGCCGGGCTTGGATGCGTTGATAGCCAATCCGGACCGCTGCTGCCTTCGCTCATGGCCGCAAGTTTATCGAGGGCGGTCACACAGGCATTGGGGTCATATTTTTTCTGTTTCATGAAACCCATTGCATAGTCATCGGCTTCTTTTTCATGCTTCTGGCTATGTTGGGCAGAGACAACATTGCCGAACAACTTGCCCAATTGTGATCGAGAGATACGCGCAACCGAACCGCCTGCAGCGTCAGCGACACCAAAGGCCGCTTCTTTTTGCAGCGCACCTTGCATACGTTTCTTGGTGTGGCCTTCTTTTACATGGCCAATTTCATGTCCGATCACATAACGGATTTCATCATCGGTAAATTTGTCCATCAGGCCAGCAAAGACCCGGATTGTACCATTGGCCATGGCAAAAGCATTCACATCTTTAACCAGATAGGCCTTGATATCGAGATCGAGGCCATCATGATTCTGAAGGCCGCGCGACAGATTCGCGATGCGTTTGCCATACGGGTTTTTCGCGCCCGCGACTGGATTCCGGCGATCCATATCGACTGACATCTGATCGAAATATGTTTTCATATCCTCGTCAGAATAGGATGCTGCTTTAGCCACTTTTCCGGCAGCGCCGAGAGCCTTCTTGATGTTAAACTGCGCATGGAGAGGAGCCGTTGCACTGACGCCACCGGCTAGCGCAGCCACAACCATGATCTGGCGCCGCGTCAAATAAATGTCTTCATTGTCTTTCATGTTCCAACCCTTCATCTCAATTACTATCCTCGGCACAAATATTCGCAAAATATTCAATATATGACAAGCAGTTGATTGATTGGGTCAGTTTTTTAAACGAAGTTTCAATGGATTGACTTCTTATCCTGAACCGGAATAGTCGGACGGCATGAAATTTCTATTTTCTGTTTTGAGCTTGGTGTCTGCTTTTTTTCTTCTGACATCTTCGGCCGTCGCCAATGAACCCAAACAATCTGAAATTTTGCGAGAAGCAAATCTGGCTTTGACCACGGGCCAGTTCGTAAAAGCAACACAGCTATATTATGCCGCACGCGAACAACTGATCTCAAAGGGTGACAACGAGTTTTCGGATGAGGAGGTTTACCAGCTCATAGAAATAAACCGTTCCATCGCTGATGCGATGGCAGGAGGGGAATTTGGAGATCCATGTAAGCCGCTTGCTCGGGCCAATGAAAATATGGTCGCCTTGATCATTCGGGGAAAGACCGAGCGGCGTCCCCCATTTGAGTTAGAGCTATCCTTGGTTTCTCGCCAGATACAGCAAGCAATTGTCAAGTTTGCATGCAGTGAGAAAATTGCCAATAGACCCGATCCGAAAGTTGCTGGCATCTATTATCTGCGCGGGGTTATGGAGACGGCTTCTGGTTTGAAACTGGATGAAAATGGTCGCTACGAATGGTATCTTGCGGTGGGATCACTTGATCTGGTCAGTAAAGGCGTTTGGCACCGGCAAGGGGATTATATCCAATTGATTTCGGATCAGGAGAAGAAAGAACCGAAAATTATAATCACCACAAAGCAAACGTCATTTGCACCGCGTATCGTAAAACCGGATGAATATGCCGACCTTCCGGATAATCCAAATTATGCCATTATTTTTGAAAGTGATGAGCCGAATTCATATCCGCCACGCGCCTATACTTTATTTGGTTATGCAGATGGGCGAGAGAAAATGGTCGGTTCGGTTGGTTACGGTCGTCTGGACCTGGAACTGGATGGAAAGGACCTTCCAACCTCAGTCCGTTTGCTGTTTTCGATCGAGGAGCAAATAGTTGAAGTGAAAACTGATATCGTTCCAACGATAGGCTTCGCCCATGAAATGGTGGTGCGGCGACCGGATATCAGGGAACTTGGCGTTACGACGATGGTGCTTAGGGTGGATGGCGATACCCTGAAATCGAACGATTTTGGTGGGAAAGGTGCCTATGTGAAAGCCAAGCCAAAACCCTAGCGCGCACCGCCTTCGCGTTCCACCTCGCGCCAGCCAATATCGCGGCGACAAAACCCGCCTTCAAAAATGATTTTGTCAACGGCCTCATAGGCTCTTGCTTGGGCTTCGGTCGTGTTGTCACCCAATGCGGTCACGTTGAGAACCCGACCGCCACTGGCAACCAGCTTTCCATCTACCACTGCTGTGCCAGCATGGAAAATCTTTGCGCCCCCTTTTTCTGCCTCTCGCATGTTCGAGATTTTACTGCCTTTCTCAGGCGTGCCGGGATATCCTGCGGCGGCCATTACCACTGTGAGCGCGGTTCTGCCGTCAAAAGTAGGAGTACTGGTTTGCGCGAGGTCACGCTTGGCCGTTGCCATCATGAGTTTGGCGAGATCATTTTCCAGACGCATCATCAGCACCTGACATTCCGGATCACCAAAGCGGGCATTATATTCAATCAGTTGCGGGCCGGTTTCGGTCAGCATCAGGCCAGCAAACAAAACTCCACTATAAGGCATGCCTTCAGCTGCCAGAGTATCAACCGTTGGTTTGATAATCTCTTCCATGACGCGTTTTTGCAGTTTCGAAGTGAGCACCGGCGCAGGGCTATAGGCACCCATGCCGCCCGTGTTCAGCCCAACATCGCCTTCGCCAACACGTTTGTGATCCTGCGCGGTGCCAAAGGGTACAACATTGACTCCGTCGGTAATGGCAAAGAAGCTGGCTTCTTCCCCTTCCAGAAATTCTTCAATAACGACTTCCGCTCCGGCCTCGCCAAAGCCGCCATCGAACATATCGGCAATGGCCTTTGTCGCCTGGTCACGGGTTTCAGCGATGATGACCCCTTTACCAGCAGCAAGACCATCTGCCTTGATCACAACGGGAATGGAAAAATCATCTAGTGCAGCGAGGGCATCTTTGGCATTTGTTGTTCTGACATAACCGGCTGTGGGAATATTGGCGCGCTTGCAGAGATCTTTGGTAAAACCTTTCGATCCCTCTAGTTGCGCTGCATCTTTATTGGGGCCGAATACCAAAATATCGGCTTCGCGCAGACTGTCGCTCAAACCATCCACCAATGGTGCTTCCGGCCCGACTACAACAAGATCAACCCGCTTGCGCTGACAAAAAGCAATCACCGCATCATGGTCGGACGCGTTCAGGTCTACTAGATCCGCTTCATGCGCAATTCCGGGATTCCCCGGCGCCGCATAGAATTTCTCCACAGAAGACGATTGCGCGAGCTTCCAAGCCAAGGCATGTTCACGGCCACCAGAGCCAATGAGCAGGATATTCATGAGCGATTCTCTTTCTTTAGACGCGAAACTGTTAGCCGAGAGTGGCGAGGGTGACAACGCCGCGCCGCTGTCCGTCTCGGAAATTTCCGGTGCACTCAAACGCGTAGTCGAGGATCGCTTTGGCTATGTGCGGGTAAAGGGCGAGATATCCGGTTATAAACGCGCGGCTTCGGGGCATGTCTATCTAAAGCTGAAAGACGACAAGGCCGTTCTGGACGGCGTGATGTGGAAAGGCAATGCTGGACGCCTGCCGTTTCAACCAGAAGATGGTATTGAAGTTGTCGTGTCAGGCAAGCTGACCACCTATCCCGGACGTTCCAACTATCAGGTTGTAATCGACAAGATGGAGCTAGCGGGCGAGGGCGCGTTGATGGCTTTGTTCGAGAAGCTCAAGGCAAAGCTATCGGGTGAAGGTTTATTTGATTCGGAGCGCAAGCGGGAGATACCGTTTTTGCCCAAAACAATCGCGGTGGTCACATCCCCAACCGGGGCGGTAATTCGGGATATTTTGCATCGTCTGGCCGATCGATGCCCAAGTCATGTGATCGTGTGGCCCGTATTGGTTCAGGGTGAGGGCGCAGCCACACAGATTGCCGCTGCAATCAACGGTTTCTCGGCTTTGGAGGAAGGAGGGGCGGTTCAGCGGCCCGACCTTCTTATAGTCGCGCGGGGCGGTGGTTCGATTGAAGACCTGTGGAGCTTCAACGAAGAGGAGGTGGTAAGAGCGGTCGCCAATTGCTCCATTCCCACAATCTCTGCCGTGGGCCACGAAACCGATACAACGCTTTGCGACTATGCCGCCGATTTACGAGCACCAACACCGACGGCGGCGGCGGAAATGGCCGTGCCGGTGCGGGCCGAATGGTTGGCAACGCTTGCCGAATCCAAAGCAAGAATGCAGCGCAGCGTAGGGCGCGGTTTATCGCAAGCGCAGGAACGGCTGACCGCTCAGCAGCGATTGATGCCGGCGCTATCCGATCTACTGCGACCGCATCAGCAACGAATTGACGAGGTTGCTGAGCGGATGAAATATGGTTTGAGTCAAAATATCAGCCACGCTCGTAGCCGCTTTGACAAGAGCGATGGTGCATTGAAACCGGCGATGCTGAAGGGACGTCTGGATCGGGCAAAAGAGCGACTCATTCGCTTTGAAATGCCGTCATCGATGATCCAGCGCCCTCTGGATGAAGCAAAGCAACGGCTGGATGCGATTTGGCGCGTTGCGCAACAAGTGTCGCCTGATGGACCCCTGAAGAGAGGCTATGCGAGAGTTTCCGGACCTGATGGCGACCATATTGGCAGCAAAGCCAGTGCGAAAACGGCAGGTGCGATAACTCTGCATTTCCATGATGGTGATATAGGGGCGCAGGTGGCTGGCGGAGATGTTTCAGTATCGGCGAATTCGCCATCCAAGCCCCAAGGTAAGCCAAAGCGAGTCAAAAAAGCGGCGGATGACAGGCAAGCGGATTTGTTCTAATCGCCTGCTTTCGATAAGATGCTGGCGAACAAGCGCTTGTAAATCGCGGGTAAATCAACAGGGAGCTATGGTCTAAACCATGTTAATGTCTAATCGCAACAAAGCGGCTAAGCTGCACTATATGCCCAACGGTTTCCGACCTTTGTCAGGCGGAGACCATGTAATATGTGCCGTTTCCGGGGAACAAATCCCGCTCGAGGAGCTGCGCTATTGGAGCGTCGAAAAGCAGGAGCCTTATGCAACCGCCCAAATTTCGGCCAAGGCGCATGCAGGTGATATAGAGTGATGCGGGCCAAAAAACTGTTGGCTGCAACACTTGTCGGCTCTCTTATTGTTCCCGCAGGAATCGTTTGGGCTGAAACTTCCGAATCTTCAGCTGAAGAATCTGCGTTTAGGCAAGCAACCAAATTCGGCTTTTCTGGTGAAGCTATTCAAGGCGGGGTGATTGTCGGGGATGTGCCAGCTGGTACACGCAGCTTGGTATTTGATGGCAATCCGGTGCCGATGGATGCCGATGGCAAGTTTATCGTCGCCTTTAATCGAGATGCTGGGCAGGCCGCTACTTTGGTCGCCACATTGGAGAATGGTCAAACGGTCCGACAATTTTTCAATATCGCCCCCCGAAAGTGGAAGATCCAACATGTCGCGTTGAATCGCAAAAAGCGAACCGCCAGCGCAGCCTATAAAAAGCGCCGTGCCCCGGAGCTGGCTCAGATAAACGCAGCCCGCCGTGTGCAAAGCGATAGCAAAGGCTGGCGCCAGGATTTTGTCTGGCCCGTAAAGGGGCGTATTTCTGGCATGTTTGGTCACCAACGGATCTACAACGGTTCGCCCGGTGGTTATCATACTGGCATCGATATTGCGGCACCGACCGGAACCTATTTTGTTGCTCCGGCCGATGGTGTGGTCACACTGGCAGCATCCAGCCCGTTTTCGCTTGAAGGTAATTTGCTGATGATTGACCACGGTATGGGTTTGAACAGCGCGTTTTTGCATAGTTCAAAGATTCTGGTGAAAAACGGTCAAAAAGTGAAGCGCGGTGAACCGATTGGCAAAGTCGGCGCCACCGGCAGCGCCACCGGCCCGCATCTACATTGGTCGATGAAATGGAACAAAGCGCGGATCGATCCGATTCTTTTGACGGGGCCTATGGGCTAGCTGCTAGCTCGCTTACCTAACTATCCGCTTTACCTTAAACGGGCGACCATTGTTAACTTTCGCCATAAAGCTCCCGAGAGCAGCGCGCTTAATTACTATTGACTGGCCTTCTCGCGGTCTCCGCATGGTGCGCACCTCTGTTTGCTGCCATGTAGCGCCATCTTCCAATGTGAAGATCAATTTCCCACTACGCAGTTTTTGAATTGAAGTAATGGTCGCTTCGATTTGCTCGATACCGGTTCCTTCATCACTACCACCCTCAAACAGTTTGATTCTTGGCAGAGAAAGGCCAAAAAAACCACGACGAGCCTTTTTAACCTGTTCACGATCGGCAATAACAACCTGTTTACTGGCCTGTGCTGTTTCCAAAGCCGCCACTTTTTCATCATAGCAAACCAGTCGTTGCTGTGGATCTGTTATATTTTTGCAAGCCAACAAGTCAGTGTAAATTGCAGGCGGTTTAGCTAATTGATCTTCTTTGTTATCTGCCGCATGGGCCATCGGTGCCATCGAGAAACAACCAATTCCTATACAGGCAATAGCAATATGTTTCTTGTTTAAGACCGAATTCGTGGCCAATAGTCGCTTATTCATAATGGGCTCCAGCGTATCCAAGTGCCAATATTCCAAAAAATTAATAAAAGATCGTCTGAAGCCGATGTTAGCAGATCAGAAACGTCGAGCAACCGCGGTGTTGGCACTGTGACAAAATAGTTACATTATATACAAAAACCGCCACTTTGCCTGAACAGAAGCTTTACAGGCAGGCGCTCTTGTTGCATCTGCCCCCCAACTCGGTGGAAGATTCTGCGCGTTTGGGGCGTGCGATGTATCCGCCGATCAACAACCGGGGATAGGTCAATGGTGGCCATTCTCTCCAGAATAAGGGACTGGATTACATGAGAAAATTTTCAAGCCTTAAGGCGTCCACTGCACCGATGGTGCTTGGTCTTGCCATGGTTTCAACACCTGCTTTTGCGCAAGATCAAGACGCAGATTCAGCTAGCGAGGATATCATCGTCGTTACAGGGTCTTTGATTGCTGATCCAAATCTTGAGCGGTCTTCACCTGTTATCGCAACCAACGCTGAAGAGATTGGGCTTAAGATATCGACAAATGCTGAAGAGCTGATTCGGGATATTCCTGGACTCGTTACGGGTATTGGTTCGAACACCAATAACGGTAACAATGGTACAGCAACAATCGACTTGAGAGCGTTGGGTTCAAATCGTAACCTTGGTTTGCTTGATGGTTCTCGCGTGGTTCCGAACGAT
Source organism: uncultured Sphingomonadaceae bacterium (assembly GCA_947494305.1). GTDB lineage: Bacteria > Pseudomonadota > Alphaproteobacteria > Sphingomonadales > Sphingomonadaceae > Parasphingorhabdus. The sequence goes on from CANLUL010000001.1 coordinate 164,947, forward strand.
CTGGCTGGTCAGTTCGACTTGAACAATGTTCCATTGGCGTTGATTGAACGTGTTGACGTTCTAACTGGCGGTGCTTCAACAACTTACGGTGCAGACGCTATTGCCGGTGTTGTGAACTTCATTACTAAGAAAGACTTTTCTGGTTTTGAAGTTGAAGCATCTCAACAACTGACTGAGCAGGGTGACGGAAACATCTTCCGCATTGATGCTACTGTTGGTGCTAACTTCGACGATGGTCGTGGTAACGTTGTTTTGAGCTTGGGTTACCAAGATCGTGACGCTGTGTTCCAAGGCGATCGCAGCTTCTCCGAGTTTAACATTGGTTCGTTTAACAATCAGCCCGGTGGCTCAACCACAACGGTTCCATCAGCATTCTCTTTTGCATGTGCTGGCTTGAACCCTTGTCCACAAGACGCAACCAATTTTTCTGGGAACAAGCAGGTTAACCCTGCTTCTGGTGGTTTGAACCCTTCCATTAACTTGTTCAACTTTAACCCGTTCAACCTGTTCCAAACGCCATTTGAGCGCTTTAACATTTATGCTGCAGGTAATTATGAGATTTCCGACGCAGTTGAAGTTTATACGCGTGGCTTGTTCTCCAAGAACAACGTGAGCACTATTATTGCTCCATCTGGTTCTTTTGGTTCGAACCAGACGATTAACATCAACAACCCGTTTATTCCGGTACCATTGCGGAATTCCTTCTGTGCAAACAACGATTTCGATCCAAACACAGCTGGCATTCAAACACTCGACGCAGCTACTTGTTTGGCGGCTGCAACCGATCCTAATGGTCCAACGCTTGCTGACGGTAGCGCCAACCCCAACTATCAAACGTTCCAGACGAACCTTCGTCGTCGTTTTGTTGAAGTTGGTCCACGTCTAGGTGACTACTCTTCAACCTTGTTCGATTATAAGATCGGCTTCCGTGGCGGTATCACTGATTCAATCGACTGGGACATCACCGGCTCATACGGTGAGAGCTCACGTATTTTGACACAAGACAACTATGTGTTGAACTCACGCTTGGGCGACGTTCTTCAGACCGTTGATGGTACGACCTGCGTAAATGCATCAGCTGCAAACTGTGTTCCAGCAAATGTCTTTGGTAATGCCGGGGATGTTTCTGAAGGCGCTGCCAGCTATATTCGTGGTCGTAGTACTACGGAACGACGTGCTTCGCTAGCTCAGGTTCGTGGTGTTGTAAGTGGAGATGCAGGTTTTGCTGCACCATGGGCTGCAGAAAACGTGCGGTTTGCTGTAGGTGGCGAATATCGCAACAATACTGGTTTCCAACAAGCTGACTCACTCGCCGAAACACCGGGTGAACTTGGTGGTGCTGGTGGTGCGGCTGTGCCAATCCGTGGCGCCTATGACGTTTATGAAGCGTTTGGTGAGCTTGTCATTCCAGTTGTTCAGGACAAACCATTTTTTGAAGACCTGACAATTGAAGGTGGCATTCGTTACTCTGATTACACGATCGAAACGCCAACCAACCAAGGTTACAGCACAACGACATGGAAAATCGGTGGTAGCTGGACCCCAACACCAGGTTTGAAAATTCGTGGTGGTTTCAATCGCGCGGTACGCGCACCAAATATTGGTGAGCTATTTACGCCGGTTGCGACGGTTCTTACCAACCTTTTGACTGAACCATGTCAGGGCATAGCGCCAAACGCTGATCCAAATCTGGCAGCAGTATGTTTGGCACAGGGTGCTCCGGCGTTCACCATCGGTAACATCCCGGCACCAGTATCTGGACAGGTTAACATCACCACCGGTGGTAACGTTAATCTTCAGCCAGAAACTGCTGATACTTACACTGTAGGTTTCGTGTTCCAGCCGGAATTCATCCCTGGTTTCTCAATGACGGTGGATTACTATAACATCTCGATCACTGACGCGATTACGGTGGCGACACCAGGTGATTTGATTGCTGCATGTTTTGGTAACATCACTGCTGCATCCGCAACGGATCCAGCGTGTACCCAAATTGGCCGTAACCCATCTGATGGTGGTTTGAGTGGTGACCCAGCTGTTACTCCTGGTCTGTTTGGCGCCCTGTCAAACCTTGGTACTCTGGAAACAGATGGTGTTGATTTCTCTCTCAGCTACCAACGGGATATCGGTTTTGCCGAACTTTCGTTGGGTCTGCAAGGAAACTGGACAAATTCAACAAAGTTCCAGGCTACACCGACTTCAGTCAATCGTGAGTGCGTAGGTTTCTACAGTGTGAACTGTAGTGCTTTCAGCGGTGCTATTCAGCCTGAGTGGTCATTCGCACAACGTACAACGTTGAGCTTTGATGATGTCGATGTTTCGCTACTGTGGCGCTACATTGATGGCGTTCAGTATGAACCACTTCAGCAGTTGACTGACCAGGCTGCGGCTTTGGCATCCAACCTTGATGCAACCGGCGCGTTGCTTCCAGTTGCTGCTCAGGGCTGTCCTGACTTTGATGGTGCTGACCCAGGTGGATGTATTGTTGATCCAGCTTTCCGTAGCATCGGATCTGCTCACTACTTCGATCTGAGCGCTCGCTGGCAGGTAATGGATAACCTGCAGGTTACATTCCTGGTTCAGAACCTGTTCGACAAATCGCCACCACTTGTGGGCGCGGATGTTGGTACTACCACCTTCAACAACGGTAATACCTACTCCTCAACCTATGATGCGCTTGGCCGGCGTTATGGTCTCTCAGCAAAAGTTACTTTCTAAGCTGAAACTCACATAGAGAAATAGAAAGGCGGGCTCTCGGGCCCGCCTTTTTTTATGTTTCCATGGGAGGATATGAAAAGTGTAGTGAAGCCAATAACGGCTCAGATAAGCGGTGAATTCAGTTCGGGCGAAATTTTCATTTTCCCGCTCATGATTTTCGCCCACTCATAGACTTTTTCTATTTCGTCTGCGTGCAAGGACGCAGCGTTTGTATGTTCCTCCCGTCGAGAAACCTCGTCGAATTGCATGTCAAGTTTTGAGTGTTTGTTAAAAGCGGGCCCATCAACAATTTGTTGAATTTTTGCCTCATTGATATCGAGTTCGAACAGGCGAGACATTTCCGTCATAGTTCCGAGTTTGTTTGCCAACAGTGAAGCGCTATCTAGAGACCGTACACGTTCAGGACCAAATTTCGCTAAAACCGCAGAAAATACAGCATGTTGTGCCAGCCAACCTATCGCGGCTACTTGCAAATCAGTTAACATCAACATGTCATCCGTATTCATGCCAAATGGAGCGATCATCTGATCCTTCATTTGACCAATGAAAAGTTCACGAACCCACATCCGGCCCCATAGCCCTTTTTTTGCTATGGACCCTAAAAAGGTCTTCAATGGAGCATAAAGCAATATTGCCCTGGCATCAGGGCGCATTGCTAGCATTGCCAGCGCCAATGGGTTTACGATGTTGGAGGGCTTTACGATAACTGATTCACCATCGGCGAAAGGCCGTGCCAAAAGCGCCATTGACTGATCGAGTCGTTCAGCGACATCGCGAGGATTAGCACCTCGACGTTTCCATCCGACCAGATCATTGAGTATCACTGGTTCCTTAAAACCCATTGAGACTCCCTCTATGTCGGCGGCGCGAGCTAGCATTGTTGAACAACAATAGGCCGAATGAAAAATGAAGTGAATATTTCCTTTGGGCGGTTTTGCGGCGATGACATCTCTTCTATCATAAGCAAAAACTGGAAGATTTTCCGGGAAAATTTTGTCCGTTAAGAAAGTTGAAGCGCGATGAAGTTCTCTGTCCACGGGAATAAACCGGAATGCATCATTTTTTTCATCATATCGATGAGCGAGATAGTCGCCGTTTGCCAATATTTGATGGAGTGATGGAGTTTTTATTGTTTTGTGCATTTGCAGTCTTTTTCCCGAGATAGATGCATTCGTGGGTTTATAATCTAAGCAGAAACTCATTTCCATAAGTTTCAAAAAGGGGCACGAAAGACAGATATTTCTCTATCGTTTGCATAACAGTAAAAATGATGTAAAACTTACAAAAATCAGGAGTTAGTAATGAATATAAAATCCCTTTTCCCACTGCTTCTTGTCGCAGTCAGCCCGCAAGCAGTTTTGGCAAACAGCCAGAACGAGCAATCGGAAGATCAGCTAGCAGAAGTTTCGAAAGAAGTTGACCCGGAAAATCGGGTAAGATGCAAGCGTTTGCAAGTGACTGGTTCTCTGCTTAAAAGTCGCAAAATATGTAAAACAGTAGGTGAGTGGAGAAACATAAACAGGCAAGGGAATCGTGCAGCTCGCACGATTGTTGATCATGCTAATCAAGGGAGTACGAGCGGCAGATAACGTTCGAAAATCTTATCAGTCGACGTGCATCTCCAACGCTCCATCACCCTCGTCAATCTTCACCATTGACCCATCGGGCACGTCTCCACGCAATATGAGATCAGCCAGCGGATCTTGAAGATATTTCTGGATTGCCCGTTTCAGCGGACGAGCGCCGTACACCGGATCATAACCAACGCGTCCCAACCAACGCTGGGCGGCATCGGTGAGATCCAACTCAATCTTGCGATCCTTGAGTAGTTTTTGCACACGCTTGACCTGGATTTCCACAATGGGTGCCATATGTTCCTCAGCCAAACGATGGAACAGGATGATTTCATCCAGTCTATTCAAGAATTCAGGACGGAAATGGCCACGGACAACATCCATCACCTGTGGTTCGACATCCTTGACCTTCTGTCCATCTTCCAGGTTGGCCATAAACTGACTGCCGAGATTGGAGGTAAGGATGATGAGCGTGTTGGAAAAGTCTACCCTCCGACCTTGACCATCGGTTAACTGTCCATCGTCGAGAACTTGCAGCAAGACGTTAAACACATCACTATGTGCTTTTTCAACTTCGTCGAACAGGATGACCTGGTACGGTCGACGCCGAACAGCCTCCGTCAGGACACCACCTTCTTCATAACCGACATAGCCGGGAGGCGCACCGATTAGGCGGGCTACGCTGTGCTTTTCCATAAACTCGGACATGTCGATCCGCACCATGGCTTGATCATCGTCAAACAAGAAGCCCGCTAAAGCCTTAGTCAGTTCCGTTTTGCCGACACCTGTGGGGCCGAGGAAAAGGAAGCTGCCCAAGGGACGGTTCGGATCCTGCAAGCCGGCACGGCTGCGGCGAACAGCAGATGACACCGCTTCGATTGCGTCTTTTTGACCGATGACGCGCTTGCCAATTAACTCTTCCATTGCGAGCAATTTTTCACGTTCGCCTTCGAGCATTTTATCGACGGGAATGCCGGTCCATTTGGAAACCACAGAAGCAATATCTTCGCTCACGACTTCTTCGCGGAGCATGGCGCCTTCGGTTGCACCACTGGCCTCTTCTACCTTCTTTTCCAGATCGGGAATTTTGCCATAGCTTAGCTCTCCGGCCTTGGCGAGATCGCCGGCACGTTCAGCCTGTTCAAGTTCCAGACGTGCGGCATCCAGTTCTTCCTTCAGATGGGCTTCAGCATGAATTTTGTCTTTCTCACCTTGCCAGCGTGTTGTTAACTCAGCCGACTCTTGTTCCAGTTCGGCGAGGTCTTTTTCAAGCGCTTCCAGTCGCGACTTAGATGCGTCGTCATTTTCCTTCGACAAGGCTTCGCGCTCGATTTTGAGCTGAATGATCTTGCGATCAAGCGTCTCAATCTCCTCAGGTTTGGATTCTACTTCCATACGGATGCGTGAAGCCGCTTCATCCATCAGGTCGATTGCTTTGTCGGGCAGGAATCGATCGGAAATATAGCGGTGCGAAAGCGTAGCTGCGCTAACCAACGCGCCATCGGTAATCCGCACACCGTGATGCAGTTCATATTTTTCTTTGAGCCCGCGCAGGATTGAAATCGTGTCTTCGACCGTGGGTTCACCAATAACAACCGGCTGAAAACGCCGCTGCAGGGCAGGGTCTTTTTCAACATATTTTTGATATTCGTCGAGCGTGGTTGCCCCGATACAGTGCAATTCACCGCGCGCCAGAGCCGGTTTTAGCAGATTGGAGGCATCCATTGAGCCTTCCGAAGCACCCGCTCCAATCAATGTATGCATCTCGTCGATGAACAAGATGATCTCACCATCGGCGCCGCGTACTTCATCGAGTACGCCCTTAAGCCGTTCTTCAAATTCTCCGCGATATTTGGCGCCCGCGATCAGGGCCCCCATGTCGAGCGACATAAGTCGGCGATCTTTCAAACTGTCGGGTACATCGCCATTTGCAATACGCAGCGCCATGCCCTCAGCAATCGCGGTTTTGCCGACACCGGGCTCACCGATCAGCACTGGATTATTCTTTGTCCGCCGCGCCAATATCTGAATGGTCCGGCGTATTTCCTCATCACGGCCGATGACCGGATCAAGCTTACCATCACGCGCAGCCTGGGTCAGGTCGCGGGTATATTTTTCCATCGCTTCATAGCTATCTTCGGCAGAAGCGGTGTCGGCGGATTTGCCTTTGCGCAATTCATTGATTGCGCCGTTAAGGCCTTCAGCAGAAACCGCTGCTTTCGCCAGCGCTTTTCCAGCGGCAGTATCTTTGGATAGCGTCAATGCCAGCAACAGTCGCTCGACCGTTACATAGCTGTCACCGGCTTTTTCGGCGATTTGTTCCGCCTGATCCAGAGCGCGAACGGCATCGTTATTCAGGCCCGGTGTTTGCTGCGCACCGCCGCCTGACACTGCCGGAATTTTAGCCAGAGCCGCGTCTGTTTCCTGATGTGCCAGCTTGGCATTGCCGCCCGCCTTGGTAATCAGGCCAGAAGCCATGCCCTGCTCGTCTTCGAGCAATGCCTTTAAAATATGCGCAGCGGTAATCTGCTGGTGGTTCATGCGAATGGCCACCGTCTGGGCGCTTTGCAAAAAGCCTTTGGCGCGATCTGTAAATTTCTCGAGATTCATGGTCCCGTTCCCTCAATTGTCGTTCCCATCAAATATGGTGTGATGAATTTACAACACAAGGGATGAGGGCAAATTATTGTTCCCCTAGACTATTCCGCTTTCCAGTCGCGAGCCAGTTGATCGAGCAATCGTACGCCAAAGCCAGACGCTCCTTTGGGTGTCAAAGGCTGTGAACTTTTGATCCAATCCACACCGGCAATGTCGAGATGCGCCCACGGCAGAGACTTGTCGATAAAATATCCGATGAAATGCGCGCCGGCACTAGCGCCGGGAGCATTGGTAACGCCCGAATTTTTGACATCCGCAATGTCTGACCGAATGGCTTTTGCGTATGCAGGATGCAAAGGCAGTCGCCACAAATGCTCGCCGCTGGTTTCAGCAGCATTCATCAATCGGTCCGCCACACTGTCTTCGCGTGCGAATAGTCCGGCATATTGATCGCCAAGCGCGCGCCCTACTGACCCCGTCAGAGTGGCTATATCAACCAACGCAAAAGGTTTGTAGCGGTCGGCGACATATTGCACGGCATCGGCGAGCACCAACCGGCCTTCCGCATCCGTACTGAGAATCTCAATAGTTTTTCCGCCATATGTCCGCACGACATCGCCGGGACGCTGCGCATTCGCGCCGGGCATATTTTCCGCCAGTGCGGCGACTGCAACGATATTGACCGGAGCGCGGCTTTTGGCGAGCGACAATGCTGCGCCCATGACCGCCGCAGCGCCCGACATATCGGCTTTCATCTCCCACATGCCGCTATTGGATTTTATCGAAATACCGCCGGTGTCAAAGGTAATGCCTTTGCCGGCCAGTGCCAATGGAGCGCCGCTACCGCCAGTATAGCGGACAATCATCATCCGTGATCCGCGCGGGCTACCCTGACCAACGCCGACGATTGCGCCCATGTTCATTTTCCGCATTGCTGCTTCGTCGAGTACCTCTATTTTGACATTCGCAACGCCGGCAAAAGCGGCACGTGTTCGTTCTACAAAGCTTTGCGGATAAAGTGCGCTTGCTGGTTCGCTTTGCAGATCGCGTACAAAGCTCACGCCTTCTGCCAGATGCTTGTGACGGTTATTCCACAACGCCTGTGCCTCATTTGCTGCGCTGCCGACAAAGGTGACCTTTTGGCTGGCGGGCGCCTTCTCAACATCATATTGATAGCGGTCGAACCGATATTGACCCAAGGACAAGCCGACCGCTGCATTGGACATTGCCGCTGCATCCGGAGCGCCGATAACAGCCAGCTCGGCCTCCTCTTTCATCAGTTTTTGTACAGCACCGCCTGCTGCAGATCGCCAGTCTGGGCCTTCGTCATCTGCTTTTGTGGATCCGGCCAGCATGATCAAAGGATGGCTGCCGATACCCCGAAGTTTCAAGGTTTGTCCTTTTTTCCCTTTGAAATCTGCCGATGCGATAGCCGCTTCAACTGCACTTCGCTCCGCAGCGGTTAATGCTCCAGTTTCAGGCAACTCTGCGCTTTGGGTTAGAATGACGAGCGCAGCGCCTGCGGGTGCTTGCGCAGCAAAACTGATGGGTCTTTTCGTGCTGTTTGGAACCGTCGATGCAGGCACACCTGACCCGACAATAGACTGGGCCAATGCGGGCGGCGACATTGCCAGCAAGGGCAGGGTAGCAAGAAATGCGAGGCGACTGTTTTTGAACATGGGCATGAACGATCCTTTGTAATGTTGACTGACCTGTGCAGGTGCATGGCTATCTGGTTGACCAATGTCTTAACTTTGCCCAAGAGTGAGCAAAGGGCAAGCCCCGGAAGCGATAGAAAAGGTAATCGAATGAAGGTGATCAAGCGGATCGGATGGGGTCTTCTGATACTTATATTGCTGATTGGACTGGCCTTGGCCGTTTGGGAACCTTTGAGCATCTCGTCCACTGCGCCGCCGCCGGACAAAAATTATGAAGTGCGTATTGTCCGCGATGATTTTGGCGTTCCGCATATTTTTGGTAAGACCGATGCCGATGTAGCCTTTGGTGTAGCTTATGCCCACGCCGAAGATGATTTTGACACGCTGCAAGAAGTAACCGCCATGACGCGAGGGCGGATGGCGACACTCAACGGCGCTGATAGTGCTCCGATAGATTTTGTTGCCGCTTTGTTAGACGTTGATGGCACGGTTGACCGAAAATATGATGACCTGCCTGAAGACGTTCGCGCTCTGCTCGATGCTTATGCCTCGGGCCTCAACAAATATGCGGAGGAGCATCCAGAAGAGGTAAAACTGGCAAAATTATTCCCTGCAAACGGGAAAGATATTGCCCGCGGTTTTGTATTGCGATCACCATTTTTCTTCGGATTAAACGGTCCCATTGAAAAACTGATCGGCAATGAACCGCTTCTTAGGGAGGGTGGCCCGCGTCTATCAGGGGATGTTGATGACAAAACCATCCATCCGCTGAGCAAGGACAAGATGCTGACTCCGGTCGGGACTGATCCCGATGAGAATGGCTCCAATGCTTACGCGGTTGCTCCGTCGCATACGGAGGATGGTGATACAGTTCTAATCTCAAATTCCCACCAACCGCTACGCGGCAATGTCGCATGGTATGAATTGGTTGTGCATAGCGAAGAAGGCTGGGATTTTGCCGGAGCGAATTTCCCGGGTTCCCCTTATCCGTTTCTGGGACATAATAAGAATCTGGGTTGGACCAACACTGTCAACCGCCCGGACTTGATCGATATCTATAAATTGAAACTCAATCAAACCCGCAGCGCTTATCAATATGATGGTGAATGGAAACCACTGCAAAAGAAGCGTGTTTGGTTGAAGATCAAATTTGGACCATTTGTTGTTCCTTATCCTCAGATTGTCTATCGCTCAATCCACGGTCCGGTAATCCTGAATGACGAAGGTGCATTTGCGATCCGCTATGCCGGAATCGATCAATTGGATATGCTAACCCAATATTATCGCCTCAACAAAGCGCAGAGCTTTGAAGAGTGGCAGGCGGCAATGGCCGGGCAGGGGGTTCCGGCAACGAACTTCATCTATGCCGACGCAAAGGGAAATATCGGGATGTTCTACAATGCGATGTTCCCGGATCGTGCGCGCGGATATGATTGGCGCGGGGTGTTGCCAGGTGACACTTCCGCGGTCGTATGGCAAAAGTCACTACCCTTCACACGCGTTCCAGCACTGATCAATCCGCAGTCGGGATATGTGATGAATGCGAACAATACGCCCTATGTGGCGGCGGGACCCGGTGATGAGCTGTCTCCGAGCAGTTTCTCACCGCTGATGGGAATCGAAAATGATCAAACCAACCGGTCACGCCGTTCGATTGCGTTGCTTGAAAAAGCCAATGCAGACGGCACGCTGACCGATGCAGAATTGCGCACGATAAAATATGATACCGGCTATGAAAAAGCGGGATATGCCGGTGCATGGATGGATCAGATGACGGCGCTCGAACTGCCCATCCGAATGAAAGACGGCGGGCAATATATTAACGCACAAAAGCTATTGGCGGAATGGGATTGGAACCTGGATGGAAAGGGCTCAGCTGATGCTCTGGCTTTGATGGTGTTACGACCGGCCAACAAGGCCCACTATCAGCGCGGAGAGGTGCCGAAGCCGGAAGATATCTTAAAAGAAACAGTCGACCACTTGATGGAATATTTCGGCAGAATTGATCCGCCAATGATGGATGTCTTGCGATTGCGTCAAGGCGATGTCGATCTTCCGATTGATGGCGGCAATGACACAATCCGCGCCTCAACCCTCTGGGATGTTGAAGAAGATGGTCGGCTATCCGTTCGTCACGGTGACAGCTTCATTCAGTTCGTTGAGTGGGACAAGGCCGGGAAGGTGACATCCCGCTCGATCCAGCCCTTTGGCGCGGCAACAACGCGGCCTGATTCAAAACATTATACCGATCAGATGCAGCTATTTGTGGACAAGAAGTTGAAGCCGGTACATTTTGACCCGGCAGAGTTAGAGAAGCATAAAACTAGTGATAAGATTGTGCGAAGATAAATCTGTACTTATCGGTCATCTCAAGGCTCTAGCTCAGGGGCGAAAACCAGCGCTTTAAACTTTGCACAAACTCCAGAAGCATCCAACATAACCTATGACTGAACCTGTATCATTTTACATTGATTTAGGTTGGGGTTAGGGTTGGTGTCAGGGCGTCGCAAACCGTTACAGTGGGGCATATCCGTGAATGACTGATGGTGAGCAAATAGTTGAAAAAACGAAACACACAGTTTTCGTAAGCTATTCCCACGCCGATCGTTCCGAAGCGTTACCTATTATCAAAGCGCTGGAAGATGCCGGCTTTAACGTATGGTGGGATGGGTTGATCAAGGGCGGTGTTCACGCTGCTCAAGAGACGGCTGATGTATTGGAACGCGCCAGAGCGGTGCTGGTGCTCTGGTCCAAAAATTCCGCTAAGTCTCATTGGGTTCAAGACGAAGCCACGAGAGGTCGGGATCGTGGATGCCTGGTTCCGGTATCAATTGATGGTCATGAACCACCGCTGGGTTTCGGTCAATTTCAGTTCATCGACATTTCCGGTAAGAAAAATAATCCCGGTTCACCTGAAATGCAAAAAGTCTTACATGCGGTGTCCGCGCTGCACGAGGATATTGTTTCCCCGGTACAAATAACTTCACCTGGCGCCCCTCAAGCGCCTCTGATCGCTCGCCGCAATCTGATCATTGGAGGAACCGCAACCGTTTTGGCCGGGGGTACAATTGCTGCTTGGGTAGGGGGACTATTTGATGGGAAAAGCCAGCCGAGCAGCATCGCTGTGCTGCCATTCGCCAACCTCAGTCGCGATCCTGAACAGGTTTATTTCTCAGACGGCTTGGCATCCGAAATTCGTTCTGAGTTATCACGCAATCCGCTTTTACAAATTGTTGGGCAGACTTCTTCGAACAGTTTTCGTGACAAGCAAGATGATGCCAAGTCTATTGCCAAGAAACTAGGTGTTTCCTTTTTGCTGGATGGCAACGTCCAAAAAGCGGATGGTCAGTTAAAGATCACGACTGACTTAATTGATGGTGATACCGGATTGAGCAAATGGGCAGAAACATTCGAACGCCCAATCGCAGATGTTTTTGCGGTACAAGAAGAGATTGCTGCGGCAGTTGCCTCGGCAATGTCGGTTGCAATGAGCAGCAAGGGGAAAAGAGGCGACAGTCATCAAAATGGTGGGACCACGAATATTGCGGCATTTGACGCCTATCTGCGTGGCCGGGATTTGTTCGAATTGCATATTGATGAAACCAGTGAACGTGCGGCATTGGCAAAATTTGAGGAATCGATCCAAATCGATCCTGAATATGCCGCGCCGCGTGCTGCGCGTGCGCGTGCGCTAGCGGTCATCGCCAACCAATATGTCAGTAGTGATGAGCGTTTCCGGCTCTATGATGAGGCCGCCGAAGAAGCGACCCGAGCAACCGAGATTGCTCCTGAATTCGCGGCTGGATTCAATGCCTTGGGTTATGCGCTCTTTTACGGCAAACTTGACGTAAAAGGCGCGCGCACTCCCTATGATCGAGCCTATGCTTTGGCCAAAAGTGATGTTGATGTCTTCAGTCGCTATGCGATTTATTGCGCTCGTACGGGGCGCTTTAGCGAGGCATATAAGGCAATTGATCAGGCATCAAAACTTGACCCGCTTAACGCTTCGATATTTCGATCGATGGGCACAATCAAATATGCCGGCAAAGAATATGATGAAGCTATTGCTGCGGGTCGCCGTGCTCTTGAGATCAACCCTGAAAGAAATAGCGTTCACGGCGATATCGGCGATTCCTACCTCATGCTGGGACAGTTGGGCAAAGCCCGGCAGGAATATGCGTTGGAGAAAAACAGCCTGATCACATTGACCGGCAAAGCGATATTGGAGCACAGGGAAGGCAATAGAGCGGAGGCGCAAAAGAACTTTGATGGATTGGTCGCAGACCATGGCGACAATGGCTTGTACCAACAGGCTCAAGTGCTCGCCCAGTGGGGAGAAACAGACCGCGTTTTCGCAGTGCTCTCGGATGCGCAGAAATTGCGCGATTCCGGGTTGATCTATCTGCTTCACGATCCCTTTCTTGATCCAGTGCGAGACGATGAGCGTTTTAATGACTTGCTATTACAACTAGGGTTTCTATGATTTTTTTCTCAATATTGGAGGATGGATAATGCGTAAGATTTTAACAGGTGCCGTTGTGGCTACTTTGTCTCTCGGCCTTGCTGCTTGCGGCGCTCCTGCTGACGATGCAGCTACCGAGGAAGCCGCAACCGAAGAAGTTGTCGCGGAAGATGCAATGGCAGAGAGTGTTGCCGAAGAAACTGAGGCGGCTGAAGAAGGTGCGGCAGCAGAAGTATCTGATGATCAGGGGTCAAATGATCAGGGATCCAACGACCAAGGGTCTAACGATCAAGGGTCTAACGATCAGTAAGTTTCCACAAGAATAACGCGAAAAAGGTCCGTTTATCCGGGCCTTTTTTGTGCCTTTAAGTCGTTACCGTTTCTTGACCTGACCACTTACAAAGCTGCGCTTCGCCGTTTTGATCCAGCTGGAATATTGCATAACATCTACAAATACCGACGGATTTTGACGGTGCCTTCCCGCTTTAGCCCCGCAACCGATACCCCATGATACCAAGCCGATCTGAACCTTCCTGCGGCCGACCCAACGGATTACCGGACCTCCACTATCTCCACGGCAACTGAATGTATTACCGCTACTCACCGATGCCTGATTTCTTGGCGGTGAAGTGGCGCAAATGCTCTTACTGTTCACGCTGGCATATTTGTTTATGCGTCTGCATTCTGCCAGGCCCATGGCCATTAAGTTTCCTTTTCTCAGGTCACTGACATATGCCTGAGGGCGTCCTTCACTCAGCTCGGGACGTTGGCCACCCTTTACTTCGCCAGTATATCCCCAGCCCAATACTTCCATAAAATCACCAGCTTTGAGTTTTGGCATATTGGGCACTGCATCGGGCAATAAAACCGGACGCTGGACTGTCCGGCGGTTTAGCGGTTTGATTTTGAGCAAGGCAATATCATTGGGCGGGCGTCCTGGGCGATATCCTTTATGTACCACCACAGAATCTATCAAATAGGTTTTTCCACCCCGCGCCAGACTTTGTGTCCCAACCCGCACCCGACGGTCTTTCAAAACGCGATTATTGTTCGTGAACTGACCTTTTGCGACACAGTGCGCTGCGGTCAAAACGATGTTCTGAGCGATCAATGAGCCGCCACAGCGATGTTGCCGTTGGTATTTTTTAAGCTTCCAGAGAAACTTACTTTTGCTTTTTGGCAGTCGCTTATCCGCGGCGATCTGTGCTTTGGTATAAGGTACGTTTGAGAAGATCTCCACTTGCCAAGGTGCATATCCAGCCGGAACCCAGACCCCTCCGCCGACATATCCTGTATCGCCAGTTGTTCCATAATAACTATCTACCGACGCATTCCAATTCGAATCAGAATTCCAGGCTGTAGTCGGGAGTGATGCATCATATTTCCCCAGAATAGTACCGCATAGCAGGAGTTCCAGAACGCTCTTGCAGTCTTCTTTGTTTATCGCACCAGCATCTCCCGAAACTAGCAGATTTTCGTTGATTGGTGTATCGGATGCAATGGTAAGAAAATTATATTTCCCAGCCTTTTTGAATGCGAAAGATGGGTCATTAAATTCTAACTGTGCGGTCTGACCCGGAGTTATTGGGCTGTCGCTAGCCGTCCAATACACCCACTCAATTTCATTGTCCGGTCTTGTCATCAGTATATATACGAATTGCGACTTTTCATGATCGTTAAGGAAATTCAAAAACAGGGGTTGGCCCGCTGCCATTGTTTTTGAATTTGCAGCATCAGCTGTATAATAGCTCTTGCGGTGATGCACTTGAAGATAGACTTTCATTTTCCATGTGCTTATTCTCGCGAGTTCCTTACGCCGAACTATTTTTCGCAATTCTTGATCGAGTTCAGCGGCAAAACTACCATCGTCGAGTCTACCGATAAATGCTGGTTCCGCGAGCGCGGGCACATCAAATCGAGGGACTTGCGAAAAGCCTCTATACGCTGAGCTTGCAACCGGATTGTTCATGTCGACTAGGAAAAAGTTACCGGGATATTCAGGATCAGCAGTGATTTCGAACTCACTCGGCCAACCAACTCGGACACGCGGGTTCGCGCGCAGTATTTTCTCTATCTCAGCCATATTGTCGCCGAGCTCTTCACGCATCCCGATAGCGATTTTGCCTTCTACCAGGTTGGGATTTTTTTCGCCAACGATGATTGCCGAGGCGGGCGATACCCAGAGCGTGAAAACCAAAATGGCAGCGCAGAGAATACCAAGCACTCGATCAAAGACGTTTTTCAAAATAATAAACGCCGCGCCCTGTAACGCCATAGCTTGTCCCCGCCATTGCTGCCGATTAGATATGTGATCATCCTCGACGAAGAGGGTATAACGAATTGCAAATAAATGTAAAATACGCAATGTTCGGTCTCTGTAAGTCATTTGTCGGATCGCAACGTACTTGACAAACCCCGTTTCGAAAGCAGGCCGGACTTTATGAAAGAATTAATCGTTGCTCTATCAATCTCCGCGTTGTTGATTGCGGTCTGTCTCTATTTGCATTTTAAGGCTTTACGGGCCGGTGCGTTGATGATTGCAAAGTGGGAGCACAATGTTCGCCGGCCGATGTTGTTAGTGATGACGTTAATTTTCGTAACACATTTGCTGGAGATCATCCTGTTCGCCATTACCATCTGGGCGATGGTAAAAACCGGCAACGGTGATCTGGTTGGCGCGCATACTTCAACGATGGCGGATTATTTCTATTTTTCGATTGGGTCCTACACCACACTTGGTATCGGCGATATCACGCCAGAGGGGCCTATTCGCGTCGTCGTGGGGATAGAAGCGTTGACGGGTCTGCTGCTTATCGCGTGGAGCGCATCCTTCACCTATTTGACGATGGAACGCATCTGGGCACCAGAAAAGCGATGATCACGATTGGCACTAAACCGGAACGGTTATGTGCTTGCCGCTGAATACCGCCTGCCAATTCTCAATTTCCGCGACGACGACATCATCGGCGGCATGCACCAATTCGGCGACCTGATCATAGCTCAACATATCATCGGGCGCTGACTGGAGCAGCGCAATACGTCCGGCAATCGCATCCAGTCGTTCTGCGGTAACTTCTGATATCGCCGCAAAGCGTTCAAAATCACCAAAGAAGCGGATTCCAGCAATAGCTCCCCCAAAAGTGGGGAATAGAACACCCAATAGTGTGAAGGTTTTGGACGATTTGGAAACGATACCAGCATCAATTAATTGCAAGGAAGACCCGGCTTTCAATAACAAATAGCCAGCAACAGAAATGATCGCGAGTTTAAAGAGAAGCTCAGAAAATCGATCGAGATTGTGATGAACGGTTTTAAGCCGCTTCGCTTTGTCATAATGATAATCACGCTGCGGCGTCACATGGCTGTCCAATAGCGTCGAAAGAAAATGACGCAGATATCCGTCTGTGATTTTGGCATTTGGCAAGCCGATATCTCTTAGTGCTTGGCGTACGTACCATTCCGGCCAGCTTGTATCGGTGCCTTTTGGCCAGCGTCCGGGTGCGCGCGCCACTCCGAGCATCAGCAGCATCGGACTGTGGCGAAAATATTCCGCTACCCGCCGTGTCTCAAACCATCGGCCATGCCAACGATATTTCTGGCCGCGCCAGGTAATGACTACAATCGCGATGAGAAGAAGAAACTCGAACAGTGCAAAGCCCCACTTCTGCTCCGCTGGAACCAAAGGCAGATATAAAACCCCGCCCACAATGGCCAGACCCGACAACAAGAAATTGACAATCATCCCTCCGCGATAGTGATCGGAAAGGCGTGCCGAAATGCCATCGGCCCAGGCAAAATTTTGCATAGCCTGTTGCTCTATTTTATCCGCCAATCCGGGATCCGCATCAGGCAAGTTGCGAGCGGTGTCTAAAACATCCGCGCCGCTACCGGTGCCTATTTCATCGGGCTTCTCATAAGTCTGGACAATCGATCGAAATGGCTTGCCATCTCCGCCGAACATCGCCTCAATTCGCCGATATCCGTGCGTTAATCGGGCACTGCGGTCATACCAACGGGCTTTTCGAAGCGCGGAGAGGCCTTCATGGGCATCGCTTTTATCAATGGGCGTATCACGCGGGAAAATAACATCACTGACTATTGACTGCATTTCCTCAATGCGGTCCTGATTTGGGGAATTGCACTGCATCAACGCTAGCGATTCCGGAGCATGCAGGATGCGCCAGTCATCCGGGCTTTCCGGATCGATCCATATCACTGGAGCACCGAGGTCCAATGCCGTTGCAATTGTATGGCCGGTGCCACCGGGGCTAGCGGATGATTTTCCGTCCCATATGCCAATTATCAAATCCGACTGCTCGATCAAAATTCTTCCAGCAAGAGCCGCACGCTTTGCACTTTCAAGTGTAAATGTCTGGGCTAGTTCAAAATTATCGGGCGCGTCCAGTTTGGACAGGTAAAGCTGCGTGATGGCGTCATCCTGATCCGCAAGCTCAAACGTCTTTGCGTTTCCGGTCAGTTTGATAATTTCGCTGGCTCGTCTCTGGGTGTCAGTGTCTTTCGCAGAATCGCCGGACAACAATGCACGAGCGTCATCGCCGTTGACCGGCAGTGCGTTGATTGCGGTATTCAATCGCGCGCCAAAAGGAAGAGGACTGATTAACTCCCAACCTCGAGCCAGCGCCATTTCCGCCGCCGCTTGATCGGTGCCGTCAACCATCAACGTATGCAACCGAGTTGGAGCAAGAGATGCGGGGCCAAGAAGCAAATCTGTTTGGCTCAGAATTTGCTCAATCTGGTCAAAAATACCCGCGATGACGATACTGATCTGTTTAGCATTTTTCGCATATCCTTCATGGGATGCACGATGGCCGGTCACGCCAATACTGAAACGAACTTTTGGTGGCATTGGCGGAGATGTCATATCAAATGATCCACTGAGTTCGAGATTTAGATCCAAAAATAGACTTTCTACCGTATCAAGTTTCTAACATTCGACAAGTTAAGTCAGAACGGGAATGATTGGAGGTACTCGTATCAGCACGCTGGCTGAAGCGTGCAATAGGAATTTTCAAGGCACCAACACCGTATCGCGCGCCTCATTAGCCATTTCTGGATAGTCGGTAATGGAGTGCAGTCCCCGGCTTTCTTTACGTGCAAGCGCCGATTTCACGATTAAGTCTGCGACCTCAATCAAGTTACGCAGCTCAATCAAATCCTGGGTGACGCGGAAATTGCTGTAATATTCCTCTACCTCTTCGCGAAGCAGGTTGATCCTGTTCTGGGCGCGTTCAAGGCGCTTGGTGGTGCGGACGATGCCGACATAGTTCCACATGAAGCGGCGAATTTCGGTCCATGTCTGTTTGATCACAACCTCTTCATCACTATCGGTAACACGGCTTTCATCCCAAGGTTTGATCGCCGGTGGTTCAGGGAGTTCATCCCACTGTGCTGCGATATCTCGTGCGGCTGCGTCACCAAATACAAAGCACTCTAATAAGCTGTTCGAGGCAAGGCGGTTTGCGCCATGCAGACCGCTTTCGCTCGCCTCGCCGGCGGCATAGAGACCAGGCAAATCGGTGCGACCATTGAGGTCAATGAGAATTCCGCCGCAGGTATAGTGCTGGGCCGGCACAACCGGAATGGGTTCCTTGGTCATATCAATGCCCAGTCCAATCAGCTTGTCGTAGATGTTGGGGAAGTGGCCTTTTACGAATTCTGGATCTTTGTGCGAAATATCCAGATGGACATAGTCCAGTCCTAACCGCTTAATCTCATGGTCATTCGCGCGGGCGACTATGTCACGTGGTGCCAGTTCCATGCGTTCCGCATCAAAACGATCCATATAACGCAGTCCAGCTTCTTCCCCGGCATCTTTGGGCAGTTTCAGATGCCCGCCTTCTCCGCGAACCGCTTCGGTAATCAGGAAGTTTTTAACCTCCAGATTGTAGAGGCAGGTTGGATGGAACTGCATCATTTCCATATTGGAAACCCGCGCCCCAGCGCGCCAGGCCATGGCAATGCCGTCACCGGTTGCACCGCGCGGCGCGGTGGAGAATAGATAGGTTCTGCCAGCGCCACCACTGGCCATTACCGTCGCGCGAGATGTCAACGTCTCGACATGCCCGGTTTCGTTATTCAGCGCATAAACGCCCCAGACATTTTTGGAGCCATCGGGCGTTTCGGCGTGGCGATCCACAATTAGATCGATCGCCACCATATGTGGTTGGAGCGTGATGTTGGGATGGGCCGCTGCTGTATTTTGCAACGCCTCTTGCACCGCCCAACCGGTGGCATCATCCACATGGACAATCCGGCGATGGCTATGTCCGCCTTCTCGAGTAAGGTGCAGAGCCTCTTCTTCTTTGTTGAAGGGGACACCCATGTCGACGAGGCGCTCAATGGCCGCTGGCGCATTTTCTACAACAAACTCAACGGTTTCCCGGCGGTTCAATCCTCCACCGGCGACCATCGTGTCATCGATATGATTTTCAAACGTATCGCCTGCATCCAGGACGGCAGCAATGCCGCCTTGCGCCCATGATGTCGAACCGCCTGCCAGCTCTCCCTTGGCCAGCACCAAGACTTTATGCGTGCGCGCCAAAGTGATCGCAGCACTTAGGCCCGCTGCGCCGGAACCTACAATAATGACATCAAATTGCTTCACGCGGCTTTTCGGGTCAGGTTCAGGAACACGTCTTCCAAGTCTGCCTCTTTGGTCGACACTTCGACGATCTCAAATCCTTGTTTCTGGATAGCGCGCATAACACCGCCGGCATTGGTTCGATCTTTGTTATAGGTCACGGCAATCGTGCAGGGGCCGACTATCTCGACTTTGTCAAATTCGGAATCGGCAAATGTTACTGCTTTGGATTCCTCGTTGATCTCCCGATCTAATGTGAGTTCCACCATTTTCTCACGGGCCATATCCACCAGTTCAGACGTGTTTTTCAGGGCAATCAGTTCACCATGATTGATGATCGCGATCCGGTCACACAGATTTTCGGCCTCTTCCAGATAGTGCGTAGTGAGAACAATCGTAACACCCGCCTTGTTGAGCCGTTCCACATAGTCCCAAAGTTGTTGACGCAGTTCGATGTCGACGCCCGCGGTGGGTTCATCCAAAACCAATATCGGTGGGGAATGGACCATTGCTTTGGCGACCAGCAAGCGTCGTTTCATGCCGCCGGATAATGTGCGCGAATAGGCATGGGCTTTGTCGTCTAAATGTACCGCCCGCAGTAACTCCATCGTTCGGCGTTCGGACTTTTTGATGCCATATAGCCCCGCGACAACTTCCAGCGATTCAGCCGGTGTAAAAAACGGATCGAACATGATTTCTTGTGGGACAATACCGATAGAAGCTTTTGCATTGCGGTGGTCCTTGTCAATATCAAAACCCCAGATCGTCGCAGTACCACTGGTTTTGCCGACCATGCCAGACAGGATATTGATCAGTGTAGATTTACCTGCGCCATTTGGACCAAGCAGCCCAAAAATTTCGCCGCGCTTCACGTCAAAAGAAACGCTGTCCAGCGCCTTTTTGCCGCCTTCATAAGTTTTGGAAAGACCATCTATTGAAATTGCTGCTTCTGTCATCGGCGCTGCATAGCCGTTCGGTTACAGACAATCAAAAGTTTTGGTGGCAAACTGCTACGTATTTTCGTGACTAAATATTGTTAACCAAGATTGTAAGCGCAAATTTCGTTTGTTTTCAGCAAATGGGACAGCGTGAAACATGTGGGGACCAGAAAACAGGCGATTCAGCCTGGAACGAAAAGTGCGGCCATCGCGCTTTGTGTGTGCTCTTGTCTATTGTTCGCCCAATCTGCAACAGCGCAGACGTCTAGCGGCCAGACAAATGCAGCCGTTCGCCAACCGCTCACCGTCGTCAAAAATAGCGATCTTGATTTTGGGGCATTTGTTGCCGGAACGACAACCAGTGAATTTCGCATTGATGCGGTTACCGGCGCAATGGCGCAGTTAAATGGCAATGCCATTGCAATGGGCGGAACGACCTCACGGGCATCGTTTACCGCTACTGGAACACCATTCCAACAAGCCAATATTCGGCGGTCACAAAACAGCATCAATATCGTTCGCGACGGCGGATCTGAAACCATGCGGGTCAACGATTTTTGGCTGGGAAATAGAGCAGGGTTGCGCGACCAAATTTTGGATGCGTCGGGTCAGGCTACTTATTTTGTTGGCGGAAAATTACGTATTCTGGCCAACCAGGCACCGGGAACGTATCGCGGCACTTTCAATGTCACGATTGAATATCAATAAAATTATCGGGCTTTCAGTCCGTCACTTCAACAATTTTTAGAAAATCCTTTCGATGGCGTGGATTGACCATTTTTCGCTAGTGGCCGGTTTTCTGTGTCGTTCTTGGTTAAAATTGGTTTTACCATCTAAATCCACCTTATTTTCTTGGATGGCTCCTAAATCCATTTGCGTGGGACATTAAAGGGGCCAGAAGCGGATGAAAAAATCCAGATACAAGCGCGCAATCGTGAGCGTGCCTGCAGCATTTATAGCCATTCAAGGCGCGCATGCGGCCAATGGTGGTGGTGATTCGACTGCCAATATTCGGCAACCGGTATCGGTAACGAAGACGGCCGATCTTGATTTCGGAACATTTGTACCAGGCACTGCAAATAGTGTTTTTCGTATCAATCCGCGTAACGGCAATATGACCCAACGCAGCGGCGATGCAATTGCATTTGGCGGTACTCCGACGCCTGCCAGCTTTGATGTAACCGGAACAGCCGGTTTGCGCGTACAGATAACGCGTAATCAGAATCGCATTTTTATCACGCGCGATGGCGGTACCGAAACGATGCGGATCAATCGATTTACCTATGATCGCCGTCGCAAGCGGTTAAATGCTGCGGGTGAAGCAAATTTTGCCGTTGGTGGTCAGATTCGTATTGGAGCCAATCAAGCCGCAGGGACTTATCGTGGTACATTTGGTGTAACGGTTGAATATCAATAAGCGCAACAAAATGTGGAGTGAACTGGAAAAAGTTAATATCGGTTAACCAGTCAGAATAGCATTTCTTTACCATTGGCCTCGTAAAACCGATATCACGATGACCAGAGACCAGTTTTTTTCGCGTGCTATCGCATGCCTGTTGTTCGTTTTGGCCGCACTGACCAGTGCGCCGGCTGCCTATGCCCAAACATCAAATGGCGATGCAACGGCGGTCACCATTGGACCTATGTCCGTGGTCAAAATTGAAGATTTGAATTTTGGCAATTTGGTTGCAGGAACTACCGCTGGAACGATGACTGTCAATACCGCCAATGGCAACGTCAACGTGACCGGCGGTGTTGTGCGCGCTGGTGGTGTAACAAGCCGTGCCAATTTTATCATCTATGGCCCGCAAAATCAGATTGTGCGGATTAGAATTCCTTCGACGATTTTGATAAGTCGCAATGGCGGCGGCGCTAATATGCGCATTGATCAAATGTCAGTCGGCAACGCCAACCGAAGTCTGGGAACAAATGTTTTGGGCAGGTTGAGTAGGACCGGTGTTTTTAATCTTACGGTCGGGGGGCGTTTGCGGGTTAACGCGAACCAGCAAGAAGGCGGCTACACCGGAACATTTGATATGACGGTTGACTATTTTTAGTCACAGTTTGCGCTTCCTACGCCTGAACAATATTGCGTCTTAGCCCAACCATTGCTAATCGCGCGATATGACTGACACACCGGAAACCGTAAGAACATCCAAAAAACGCAATGCCTGTGATGGTGCGACCGATATCCCGGGCGGTGCAGCGCTGGGTCATCCGCGTGTCTGGTTGGAAATCGATGAAAAAGGCTATGTCGAATGCGGCTATTGCGATCGGCGCTTCGTTTTGATCGGCGGGCCAGCTGATATTTCCGTGGAAGCGGACGAGGCTGAATAAACTCATCTAAAGGGGTGCACGGCCCTCAATTCGTTTCTATATGGGGTGGATGATAGAAAATCTTGACCCTCGCTCCTTCCTTTACCGTCCTGACGGACTTGATCCTGAACGCGCCAAAGCGCTGGTTTCCCAGTCTTTGGATGCCTGTGATGATGGTGAGCTCTACCTACAATATAGTGCCGTTGAGAGTTTCGGTTTTGACGATGGCCGGTTGAAGACGGCTGATTATAGCACCGATAGCGGCTTTGGCTTGCGCGGTGTGTCGGGTGAAATGACCGGTTTTTCCCATAGTAATGAAATTAGCGAAGCGGCGATCAAACGCGCTGCGCAAACGTTGCAACTGCTTGACCCTGCGAAAGGAGAGGCAGCGCCTCCACCGCGCGGCAACAATCAGCATCTATATGGCGAAGCAAACCCATTGGAAACGATCCCGTTCGCACAAAAAGTGGCGCTTTGTCAGCAGATAGACGAGGCCGCCCGGGCTAGAGATCCACGTGTCGCGCAAGTATCTGTTGGTCTATCCGGCAGCTGGAGTGTTGTGGAAATTGTCCGCCCCGATGGTTTTGTCGCCACCGATGTCAGGCCGCTGGTGCGCCTCAACGTCTCCATCGTCGCGGAGCAAAATGGTCGCCGTGAAAGTGGCAGCTTCGGAATGGGTGGACGCTATCTGTATGACCGTCTGTTTGAAGAGCAACGCTGGAACCGCGCGATTGATGAAGCGCTTAATCAGGCAACGGTTAATCTTGAGAGTGTCGATGCGCCCGCGGGTGAACAAACCGTGCTGCTGGGTCCCGGATGGCCCGGTATCATCTTGCATGAAGCCATTGGCCACGGACTGGAAGGTGACTTTAACCGCAAGGGCACGAGCGCCTTTTCCGGACGGATTGGGGAGCGTGTTGCTTCTGCTGGTGTAACCGTTGTCGACGACGGTTCAATCGACGAACGCCGCGGATCGCTGAGCATTGATGACGAAGGCACACCGACGCAGGAAAATGTGCTGATCGAGGATGGCATATTAAAATGCTACATGCAGGATCGCCTCAACGCGCGCCTGATGGGTGTTCCGGCCACCGGCAATGGCCGCCGGGAAAGCTATGCCCATGCCCCGATGCCCAGAATGACGAACACATTCATGCGCGGTGGCAAGGATGATCCCGATGAGCTGATGAGCCGCGTGAAGAGCGGTATTTATGCGAAGAGCTTTGGCGGCGGGCAAGTGGATATTGTCTCCGGGAAATTCGTCTTCTCCTGCACCGAGGCGTATAAAATTGAAAACGGCAAGCTGGGCGCACCGATTAAGGGAGCGACCTTGATCGGTGACGGTCCGACAGCACTGACCAAAGTAACCGGTATTGGCAATGATATGGCGCTGGACGAAGGTATCGGCGTTTGCGGCAAAGGTGGACAGTCGGTTCCGGCCGGTGTTGGGCAGCCAACATTGCTGGTCGATGGATTGACAGTTGGGGGTACAGCTTGATCGATCCAGTCATTCTGAACTTGTTTCAGGATCTCCTATTTCAAAGCAAGCCGACTGAGATGCTGAAACAAGTTCAGCATGACGAGGTTTAGAAATGAACTGGTCAACAGAAATCCTTAACTTCTGGTTCAATGAGCTGAAGCCCGCCGACTGGTGGAACAAAAACGAAGCTATCGACAATATCTGCAAAGAACGGTTTTTCGAACTGTGGGAAGAGCAGAAAGCCAATGCCGCCGATGTCTTTCTAGCGGATGCGGATACGGCGCTCGCTGCGATAATCCTGTTCGACCAATTTCCGCGCAATATGTTTCGTGACCATGCGGATGCCTATTCCACCGATCACCTGGCGCAGCAGATTGCCGAGAAAGCCGTTGATATGGGACTCGACCAACAACTTACCGAGCAGCAACGGTCTTTCCTCTATATGCCATTCATGCATGCGGAGGATATGCGTCTGCAAAACAGGTCGGTCGCCCTGTTTACAAAACTGGGCAGCAATGAAAAGTTCGCCAACAACCACCGCGATGCGATCGCACAATTTGGCCGTTTTCCACATCGGAACGATGTACTTGGACGTGCCACGCAACCCGCTGAACAAGAAGCCATAGATAACGGAATGAAGTGGTAGCATGGTTAGCCTGACCCGAAGTTTGCGGGAAACATGGACCGCTCTTAAATCTTGGCCAGATGCAAAACAGTCTGTGGCTGCGATAAAAGTTGCTGTGCCGTCGCTCGCGATTATCGCGGGTATCGGCTTTCTGTCGGGATGGCTCCACTGGTATCCGCAGGATCGCTGGCAAGAATATGTGAAGGCGGTCTTGATCGGCCTTTTCCTGGTCGCCTTGCCGTTTGAACTGGTGTTTCGAGGGGTGCTCTTATCGACGCTTGCTCAATTTATTGCGCGATGGGCCGCATGGATTTCAACACTGCTGTTTGTAATTTACTTCCCCATTTATGGAGTTTTGAACGAAACGAAATGGAATGGCGTTTTTCAAATGCCATCATTCTGGATCGCTATGCTGGTTTTCGGCATCATCCTTTCCCATATTCGTATCAGGTCCGGTTCATTGTGGACGGTTATCCTGATACATGGATTTGCCGTTGCAACCTGGATGGCCTTTTTGGGAGGACGGTCCTATTAGGGGGCTTCATAGAAGGAAGGTTTCTGATGGCAGAGTTTTTTGATGCGCTAAATGATAATCACACGGCTTTTATAGCAAAACAGCCGATGTTCTTTGTAGCTACCGCAGCGACTGATGGCCGGATAAATCTCTCTCCCAAAGGATATGACGCTTTTCGCGTGCTGGGCCCCAACCGGGTGGCCTATCTGGATCTGGGCGGTTCGGGTAATGAAACCCATGCACATCTGATCGCCGATGGGCGGATCACGATTATGTTCAATAATTTCGAAAATCCGGCGCTGATCATGCGGCTATACGGCAAAGGAACGCCGGTGCTACCGCAAGATGATGGCTGGCAGGAACTTGCAGGGCATTTTGACATCTTGCCTGGCACACGGCAAATTTTCGATATTCATGTGGACAATGTACAGTCGAGTTGCGGTTGGGGCGTTCCGCAGATGGAGATGAAGGCCGAACGAGAAACATTGGTCAAATATCACCGGCAAGCTGATCCAGATGCGTGGATGGAGAAAACAGCGGGTCGTGTCACCAGCATTGATGGCCTGCCAACCCGCGCCACGGACCGCTATTTTGGAGAGAATTCGTAAATGAGCTTGGTTGAACTCTCCCGCCATATGCACGGTTATGAGGCAGAAATTATCAAAGGCCGTTTGGAATCGGCTGGCGTTGGTGCGGTTTGCTTCGACAGTGGTGTCAATATTGTCGAGGGGGCAGGGATTGCATTGCCCGCTCGTGTGATGGTTTTGAAAGAAGATTTGGCTGAAGCGAGAGCGATACTGGCCGAGGATGTGGCGCTTGACTGAGAAACGGAAAGTATCGTTAGCGCTTGGCGGCGGTGCCGGTCTCGGCTGGACCCATATTGGTGTGCTGCGCGCGTTAGAGGCTTCGTCAATTGAGATTGCCGCTATTTCAGGAACCTCGATCGGTGCCATTGCGGGTGCTAGCTTTGCCGCCGGAAAGCTGGATTATCTGGAAGAGACAGCCCGCACCGCGAATTTCCGAAGCATGATCAAATTTATGGACCCCCATTTTAAACGTGGTGCCGTGATGGGCGGGCGCACCATTGAAAAAGAGCTGGAAAAGGAACTGGGTCATCTGACCTTTGAAGATCTGCCATTTCCTGTTGCAGCCGTCGCCGCTGATCTCAAAACCGGCGATACCATTGTTATGAAATCGGGAAAGCTGGTTCCGGCCATTCGCGCATCCATG
Organism: uncultured Sphingomonadaceae bacterium; assembly: GCA_947494305.1. GTDB lineage: Bacteria > Pseudomonadota > Alphaproteobacteria > Sphingomonadales > Sphingomonadaceae > Parasphingorhabdus. Next base: position 191,661 of record CANLUL010000001.1, read on the forward strand.
TCGCTACCGGGTATTTTTAAGCCAGTGGAGTTCGAAGGCCGCATGCTGGTTGATGGCGGTGTGGCCTTACCGGTTCCAGTCTCTCCGGCTCGGGAACTATCCCCCGAAGCACTATGTATCTCTGTCAATTTGCAGGATGATTTTGTCGCGCGGGCAAAAATGTCCGGGATTGATCGTATTGATCAGAAGGAACCGAATAGTATTGCCATCGTTCGTGCTTCGGTGGGTTTGTCGCTCCGCAATCTGGGACGCTATTCTCTAGCGCTCGATCCGCCCGATTTTGCGATGTCGCCGCCGGTCGGGCACATAGATATGCAGAATTTCACCAAGGCTGATGAGCTGATTGAAATCGGTCGCCGGGAAACCGAAGCGATCATTCCTGAGATACTGGAGCGATTGAAAAGCACTGCTGCCTAAATTTTAGGCACTTACGTTGCGCTGCACAAATTTTAAACTCTGAACCCTTCCGCCGATTCAAAAAACCTTAACAATTCAATAATTTATGATTCTGGCACGAGCTTTGCTCTGTTGACCCTTGAAAACAATCAAGGGGGTATAATGAAGTTTATCCAAGCCATAATTAAACCGTTCAAGCTGGACTCGGTTCGCGATGCGCTCACCGAAGCTGGTGTTGCTGGCATGACGGTGACTGAGGTCAAAGGCTTCGGTCGTCAAAAGGGTCAGACCGAAGTCTATCGCGGTGCTGAATATACAACCAACATGGTGCCAAAGATCAAATTGGAAATCGCCTGTGCCGACGAAGTCGTAGCGCAGGCCGTTGAGGCGATTCAAAGTGCGGCTGGCACAGAGTCGATCGGCGACGGCAAGATTTTCGTGTTCGGGCTCGAAGAAGCCACGCGCATTCGCACCGGTGAAACCGGCGACACAGCACTTTAATCGGGGAAGCAAATAGATATGAAAAAACTCATCACAATTTCAGCAGGTTTGGCGGCCACAATGGCGCTGGCTTCTCCTGCTCTGGCCCAGGAGGCGGCAGAAGTAGCCGATCCTAGTGCCAACACAGCCTATATTTTTAATACGCTTTTGTTCCTGCTTGGCGGATTTCTTGTCATGTGGATGGCTGCTGGTTTTGCCATGCTGGAGGCGGGTTTGGTGCGTTCCAAAAACGTATCTATGCAGTGCCTGAAGAATATTGGCCTCTATTCCATTGCCGGTATCATGTTTTGGGTTATCGGTTACTCTATCGCCTATCCGGGTTTTGAAGGCGGCTATTTCGGCATTGCCGATTTCCCCTACTCGATGCAGGGCGTTGGCGAAGCGGATGTTGATACTGGTTACTCGGTAGCATCAGACTGGTTCTTCCAGATGGTTTTCTGTGCCACCACGGCATCGATTGTGTCGGGTACGGTTGCAGAACGGGTAAAAATCATTCCGTTCTTCATCTTCGTATTCGTTCTAACTGGTTTCATCTACCCAGTGATCGTTAGCTGGGAGTGGGGCGCTGGCTGGCTTGATGCAATGGGTTTCAGTGACTTTGCTGGTTCGACACTGGTTCACTCAACTGGTGGCTGGGCGGCTCTCGCTGGTGCGCTGATTATTGGACCTCGTCTTGGTCGCTATGTCGATGGTAAACTCAACGTGATGCCTGGTTCAAGCATTCCATTGGCAACATTGGGTACCTTTATCCTGTGGCTCGGCTGGTTCGGCTTCAACGGTGCTTCGCAGCTTGCGATGGGTACCATTGGCGATGTCAGCGACGTATCGAAAATTTTCGTGAACACCAATATGGCAGCTGCCGGTGGTGTGGTCGTAGCGATTGTGCTGACACAGATCCTGTACAAGAAAATTGATGTTACCATGGCTCTAAACGGCGCGTTGGCCGGCCTGGTATCCATCACGGCGGAACCATTGACCCCGTCTGTACCCTATGCGCTGCTTATCGGCGGAGTAGGTGGTGCGATTGTGGTCTTCGCGGTTCCATTGCTCGACAAACTAAAAATTGATGACGTTGTTGGCGCCATACCGGTCCACCTGATGGCCGGTATCTGGGGCACCCTCATCGTTCCGCTTACCAACACGGAAGTACCGTTTATCGCACAATTGACTGGTGTGGTGGCAACGGGTGTCTTCGTGATGATCGCCAGTTCGATCATCTGGTTTGCACTGAAATTCACCCTTGGTGTCCGTCCAAGTGAAGAGCAAGAAATGCTCGGAATGGATATCTCCGAAGTAGGCGTCGAAGCTTACCCGGAATTTGCCAAGGGCTAACCTGATTGGCGCCGGCCTCTCCTCCCAAACTTGGGTCGGCGCCTAACCTTGTTCCTCCTGCGAACAAACAACTTTATGGCCGGTGATGTGAAAGCATCCCGGCCCTTTTTTTGTTTGGAATACCGTGCCTAACGAAAAGATAGGCATTGTTACGATCTAAAAAGCAGCAATCAATCGTTGCCGGAGCAACGAATTATCGACACAATGCGATAAATCGAAACATCCCGGAGATTGAAATCATGAAAATGCCAAGTCGAGGTCGTCAGTGGGATGACGTAAAAGCGGACTTGCTTGGTCGCGGAAGCGACGATGTCAATTGGCGTGAAGGCAAAACCGCTGTCTATGTTTTCAATGCCGGCGAAGAAATCGCAAAAATCCAGAAGGAAGCCTACACGGCGTATATGTCGGAAAACGGACTTGGGCCGGTTGCCTTTCCGTCATTGGCAAAAATGGAATCGGACGTCATATCCATGGCATTGGAGCTGTTGCACGGGCCAGAAGGCTCAACCGGCGCGATGACTTCGGGTGGAACCGATTCCATCACGATGGCAATGAAAACCGCTCGGGATTATGCGCGAGCCAACGGCCATGCGATCGATAGCGCGAACATTGTCCTGCCGCAGTCCGCTCATTTGGCATTCGACAAAGCAGGTCAGTTAATGGATATCGAGGTGCGCCGCATCGCGCTGAAAACTGATGGATCCTACGAAGCAGATGTTGATGCGATGGAAGCGGCCTGTGATCCCAATACCATCATGATGGTCGGTTCAGCACCCAATTTTCCGCACGGGATAATAGATCCGATTGAGGATCTGGCTCTGGCCTCTGAACGCAAAAATATCTGGCTGCATGTTGACGCCTGTGTCGGTGGTTATTTTGCGCCATTTGCCCGGATGAACGGCGTGCCGGTTCCGCCATTTGATTTTGAAGTTCCAGCCGTGCGATCGATGAGCGCCGATCTGCATAAATATGGTTATGCCGCAAAAGGTGCCTCGACCATCCTGTTTCGCTCGCAAGAACTCTACGATCATATGCCATTTGACTTTGCCTGCTGGTCTGGCGCTCCGATGAAGACACCAACACTCGCCGGCACCAGACCCGGTGGCGCAATCTCAGCCGCGTGGGCCATTATGAACTATCTGGGCGTTGATGGATATTGCCGGCTGCAAGGCGAAGTATGCGCAACGCGGGAGAGAGTGGAACAAGGCGTCAAAGCACTGGGTTTTGAAATTCTGGGCAATCCCGTCCTTGGCCTGATTGCCTTTCGGCATCCCGAGCATAATGCGTTTGCTATCTATGGCGAAATGTACCGAAAGGGCTGGATCACTTCGGCGACCAAAGAACCGCCGAGCCTTCATCTTATGCTATCGCCACAACATTCGAAGTTTATCGATGCCTATCTTGAGGACCTTGCCGAAAGCGTTCAGTCGATCGCAGAAGGCGAAACAGAGAAGGCCGCTCCCAAGGTTGATGTGCGGTATAGCTAAAGGTGTCTCCCTCGCAGCATGACACAGCCGGGGATTGGCTTATCCCAGATCGGCAGCAATGAAATCTGCAGCCCGTTCACCGATCATGATGCTCGGCGCGTTGGTGTTGCCACTGACAATTTCCGGCATGATTGACGCGTCGGCGACATAAAGCCCGTCCAGTCCTTTGAATTTCAGGCGTGGATCAACCACGGCGTCATCATCGGGTCCCATGCGACAGGTGCCAACCGGGTGATAGACTGTATCGGCACGGTTCCGGATCAAATTGTCCAGCTCTTCATCGCTATCGATGTTGATCGGGTGGCGATCGGTTGGTTTGAATTCGGTCAGCGGCGGTGTTTCCAAGATGCGCTTCATATGGCGGATACCGGCACGCAATGTTGCGATATCTCTGTCATCATCGAGGAAATTGGGATCGAGGGCAGGGGGTGCCTTTGGATCGGTTGAATTTAATCGCACGGTGCCTTTGCTATGCGGCCGCAATACGCAGGCGTGGCAGCTAAAACCGTGGCCTTTTACCTTTTCGCGGCCATGATCTTCGAGCACGGCTGGTACGAAATGATATTGAATATCGGGCGCAGGCACATCCTTGTTGCTGCTCCAGAATCCTCCCGCTTCGGCATAAGGGGTGGTCATGATCCCGGTGCGTTTCAGGCGATGTTCGATAATCGCCTTGCCCATGCGGACGGTGCCGGCGAGTGAATCTCCAATCAGTTCGGTGGATTCGGTCTGATACCCGGAAACAAAATCAATATGGTCTTTCAGGTTGGATCCGACTTCGGGTTTGTCGAGCACCACTTCGGCGCCTTTTTCTTTCAAATGCTCTGCGGGTCCGATGCCGGAAAGCTGCAAGATATGCGGCGAGCCAAAAGCACCAGCGGACAGTACGACCGCGCCGCGTGCCTTGATGGTTTCTCCGCCAAAACCGCGTTTGATTTTGACACCGGTGACCCGGCCATCCTCAACGATCAGTTTTTCAACCAGTGATCTGGTTTTGATATCCAGATTCTGTCTGTTGCGGCCGGGTTCGACATAGGCACGCGCCGCAGACCAGCGTTCCCCGCCCTTCTGGGTCACCTGATAGATACCCATGCCTTCCTGTTTCTCGCCGTTAAAATCATCAACTATAGGAAGCTGTAAGTTACGCGCGGCTTCCACAAAGGCCACACTGCCCGGATTAGGCCATTTCTGATCGGACACGGCAAGCGGTCCATCGCCGCCATGATAGTCACCACCGCCGCGCTCATTGCCTTCGGATTTTTTAAAATAGGGCAGGACGTCATCATAGGACCAACCGGCGCAACCCATCTCGGCCCAATTGTCATAGTCCCATTTATTGCCACGGATATAGACCATCGCATTAATCGCGCTCGACCCACCAAGTCCGCGTCCGCGCGGTTGATAACCTATCCGGCCATTCAGTCCTTTTTGCGGGACGGTGTCAAACTTCCAGTTCGCGTTTTTGAGCAAGAAAGGCATCATCCCGGGTGTCTTGACAAGGAAGTTATCATTGCGTCCACCCGCTTCGATTAGGCAGACCGAGCGCTTTCCGTCTTCGCTCAGGCGTCCAGCGACAGCGCTGCCCGCTGATCCGCCGCCGATTACGATAATGTCATATTCACTCACGCATATTCTCCAAAGTTCGTCATGCTGAACGGGGTTCAGCTTCTCCATCGTTGTTCGCAGCACGAGACCCTGAAGCAAGTTCAGAATGACGATTGCGTTCTTTTTCTTCTAACCACTTCGCCCGTATAGATTCACTGCTATCGCGTGACCCGTCATGGCTCCACCCCGGTGGTTTGATCAGGTAATTGAGTTTGTACCGCCATGGCGCATTCCAAAGATCCTTGGCCATTCCGATCCATTCGTGAAAGACGGCCCAAAGGATATTGTAGCTCTTCAGGTTTTTGATGATGCCATATTGGATCGTCTCTTCCGATGTCTCGGGTTCAAACGTCCCAAACATGCGGTCCCATATGATGAAAATCCCGGCATAGTTTTTGTCGAGATAGCGCGGATTGGTTGCATGATGGACACGGTGATGCGACGGCGTGTTCATAACCGCTTCGAACCAGCGCGGCATTTTGTCGATAGCTTCGGTATGGATCCAATATTGGTAGAGCAGGTTTACGCCACCTGCAAAGGCCACCATTGCAGGGTGAAAACCCAGCCAGAACATCGGTAGGGAGAAAACCCATGTCAGTGCGAAAGTGCTGGTCCACGGCTGTCGCAGCGCGGTGCCCAGATTATAATATTCGCTGCTATGGTGATTGACATGCGCGGCCCAGACCCAGCGAATTCGATGCGCCCCGCGATGGAAGATATAGTAAAAAAAATCGTCGACAAAAAACACCAGTATCCACGCCCACCAAGCGGTAAGCGGGACATCAAATACGCGATACTGGTAAACGAGAAAGGCCGCTGCAACCGCAATGCCTCCGGTTAGCAATCCAGCAAATACGCTACCCAATCCAAGCGTCAGCGACGTTGCCATATCTTTCACATCATAACGGATATGGTCGCGATACCGGCTCGCAAAAAACTCGATGGCTACCGTGATCACAAAGAACGGAATTGCGTAGAGGGTTGGATCAGGAAGATCGGGCATAGATGCAGCTATTTACAGCAATGTTAGTGGGAGTCTAGTTCGCTGCTGCAAATGCCTCAACCATCGCGCGTACCGGGGTGATATCATAACCGGCATTGCCCGCCAGACGCGCAATCTCTTCGGCCGACATGCCGTTTTTTGCCTGTGCCAGTGACCAGAGCAATGTTGATCGTGTGCCTGACCGGCAATAGGCCAGCGTCTTGCCCTTTGTGCTATTTAGAGAATCAATCATCGCATCGACTTGCGGTGCGGAAAAACCGCTGTGGGTGATCGGGATGGCGACATAGTCAATGCCCGCTGCCTTGGCGGCTGCTTCGATATCTGCGCTCTGCGGGGCTGACGGATCTTCCCCATCGGGGCGATTGTTGACGATCAGCGTCACTCCTTCTGCTTTTGCTGCATCCACATCTGCCAGTGTTATCTGGGGTGATACACTGACTTTTTCATTGAGCGTTCTGAACATGGATTGGGCTTTCTTTTCTGATGTTTCGGTCGTGCGCTCATCGATAACGGGCGCGTTGGTGCAACCCGCAAAGGTCAGCGCGCAAATGGCTATGGATGAGAGAGCGATCTTGTGAACGGGCATGACTTTATTTCTTCTCTGTGCAGACTGTACCAAATTCAATGCAATCTTCAAATTCTAACAATGCCTCGATGGTATCGGGTTGATCAGAAAACTTCGCTCTCAGCCGGCGCAATTCAGCATCGCTACCGGTACAAAGTTCTTTGATTTGTTGAGTCAGGAATTCTAACCGCTTTCCATCATAGGCCGGTTCTCCCCGAAAATGGTCACAGCCCTGTCGTTTAATGATGAAGGATCTTGCCTCTTCAGCAATCTGCGGATCGCGCGGTTGATTGAAGTTATCGGTCCATGCTGTGCCCATCTGCGCAGATGCACAAGCGGAGAGCATGACTGTCAGCAAGGTGATGATAGCCGTTATTTTCATACGCTCTCCTGCTGTGCTTCGGTTACGGTCTGGATGACCTCGAGAAACGCCATACCATATTTATCCAGCTTTGCCGCACCGATACCGGGAAGTTCGGATAGGGCAGACAGAGAGCGCGGTTTGAACCCGGTCATGTCGCGCAGGACGCTGTCGTGGAAAATCACATAGGGCGGAACGCTTTGTTCCTTGGCGAGATCCATGCGTTTTTTGCGCAAGGCGTCGAACAGGGGATCGCCCACCGGATTGGGCGAAGCGCCGCCGCGCCGACGTTTGCGTTCACGTTTGGGCGGCTCGACAATATCGACTTCCAATTCGCCTTTGAGAATGGGCCGTGCTTCCGGACCAAACATCAGACCGCCATGTTCGGTGTTTCGTAGGGCATCCTTAAGCAGCAAGTGCCGGGATACCGGCTTTATCAATGCCGCTTCTTCATCATCTACAATATCGAAAACTGACAGCTTGTCATGTCCGCGGGAGAGGATCTTTTCTTCCTGCCGGCCGGTTAATACCGCTTCCAGATGTGTGACGCCGAAACTCTGACCCGTGCGGTACACAGCGGAAAGGAATTTCCGCGCCAGCTCGGTCACATTGCGGGTTACTGGACTATTCAGGCAGTTGTCGCAATTGCCACACTTCTCTGGCGGTTTCTCGCCAAAATGTTTGAGGAGAATGGCGCGGCGACATTCTGCGGTCTCGACCAGTCCGCCCAGCGCCGACAAACGTTGCCGTTCGCTGTCCTGTCGCTCTTGATCCACTTCACCCAGCCTTTGACGTGCGCGGGCAAAGTCCTCCGCACCCCAGAACAAATAAGTCTCGGCGGGATCACCATCACGGCCAGCGCGACCGGTTTCCTGATAATAGGCCTCGATGGATTTGGGTAGGCCGGCATGGGCAACAAAGCGGACATCGGGTTTGTCGATGCCCATCCCGAACGCGATAGTGGCAACCATGATCATGTCTTCAGAGGCGACGAAATCTGCTTGATTTTGTTGGCGAATTTCCGGCGGTAGGCCAGCATGGTAAGCACGTGCGCTGCGTCCGGTCTTGGCAATTTGATCAGCCAGCTTCTCGGTTGCGTTGCGGGTTTGTGCGTAGACGATACCCGAGCCGGAATGGCGTTCCACCAAATCCTTAATCTGTCCCGTCAAACCTTTGCGCGGCGAGATCGAATAACGGATGTTCGGACGATCAAACCCGGCGAGAATCAAACCATCCTGCTCGATGCCCAGCTGTATTAATATATCGCCGCGCGTGTGCCGATCCGCCGTCGCGGTCAACGCCAATCTTGGAACTGTATGAAAGTGATCAAGAAGCGGCTGTAACAATCTGTAATCAGGACGAAAGTCATGTCCCCATTCGGAAACACAATGCGCTTCATCAATCGCAAAAAGCGATATATTGGTTTGTTCGAGCAATTCCCGGAAGTGGGGTTGGGAAGCCCGTTCCGGTGCAGCATATAGTAGGTCCAACTCACCCGCCTTTAATCGCGCAATTGTTTCTGCCCGATTCTCATCAGCGGAGGTGAGGGTGGCCGCCCTGATCCCGACTGCTTCGGCACTGCGGAGTTGATCATGCATCAACGCGATCAACGGTGATATCACAATGACCGTGCCTTCATTGGCAATCGCGGGCAGCTGATAGCAGAGCGATTTTCCGGACCCAGTTGGCATGACCGCCAATGTATTGTGGCCGTTCATCACACGGGCTAAAACCTGATCCTGAACACCGCGAAAATTGTCGAAGCCGAATGTAGATTTCAGAAGTGGGCGTAACGCTTCGATCATTTCTTGCTCCTAGCCAGAGCACGAGAAAAGCGAAACAGCAAATTACCCTGTGACCGCAATTGTTTGCTTCTAGAGTGCCGTTTCCAATTGCCGGTCCTCTGCTTGCCGTTTCCACATATCGGCATAGAGACCTTTTTTGGCCAATAGTTCGGTGTGACTGCCGCGCTCGGCAATGCGCCCCTCATTGAGCACGATAATCTCGTCAGCATGGGTGATGGTCGAGAGCCGGTGGGCGATAATCAAGGTGGTACGTCGTTCGGAAATCTTTGCCAGGGTTGACTGAATTTCGTCTTCGGTTCGGCTATCCAATGCCGACGTGGCCTCATCGAGAATTAGAATCGGCGGGTTTTTGAGCAATGTTCTGGCAATCGCCACCCGCTGTTTCTCACCGCCGGATAGTTTCAGTCCGCGTTCGCCCACTGTGGTTGCATAGCCGTCGGGCAGCTGTGCAATAAACCCATCCAGAGCCGCGCCGCGCGCTGCTTCTTCCACGTCTGTCTGCGAAGCGCCTTCGCGCCCATAGCCGATATTGTAACCGACCGTATCGTTGAACAGCACGCTATCCTGTGGCACGATCCCGATCGAACCACGCAAGCTATCCTGGGTGACCCGCGAGATATCCTGACCGTCAATCAACACACGTCCGCCCTGTGGATCGTAAAAGCGAAACAATAATCGCGCTATGGTCGACTTGCCGGCACCGGACGGCCCAACAATAGCCAACGTTCCGTCATTGGGGACCTTGAAGCTCAAACCATGCAGGATTTTGCGATCTTCATCATAGGCAAATTCAACATCTTGAAATTCCACAGCCGCATCGGATACGGCCAGGGCAGGGGCGTTTGGCGCGTCTTCGATTTCCAATTTGGTATCGAGCAGCCGGAACATCGCATCCATATCGACCAGGCCTTGCCGGATGGTGCGATAGACCGTGCCCAACATATCTAGCGGTCGAAAAAGCTGCATCAATAGCGCATTGACCAGTACCAGATCACCTACGGTTAACTGGCCCTGGCTCCAGCCATAGACGCTATAGGCCATCGCCCCGATCATCGTCAGGTTGGTGATCAACGACTGACCGATATTGAGTAGTCCCAGCGAGTTTTCCGATCTTACCGCGGCATTGGCCCAATCCTGCATCGCCGTGCCATAGCGTGCTGCTTCCCGGTCTTCTGCGGTGAAATATTTGACGGTTTCATAATTGAGCAATGCATCGACCGAGCGGCCAATGGCTCTGGTATCCATATCATTCATCTCGGCGCGCAATTTGTTGCGCCAGTCGGTGATCTTGCGGGTGAAGAAGATATAGATGGCCACCATGGTGACCGTGGCGGCCACCAGTCCGAAACCAAATTTGATCTGGAAGATCACCAATACCGCGATCAGTTCGATGGCTGTGGGGGCCAGATTGAACAACAGAAAATAGAGCATCACATCGATGCTTTTCGTTCCCCGTTCGACGACCTTGGTGATTTCCCCGGTATGGCGGTTTAAATGAAAGCGCAGGGATAATCGGTGCAAATGTTCAAAGACATTGGTGGCCAGTTCCCGGGCCGCTTCTTGTCCGACTTTTTCAAAGACAATATTGCGAATCTGATCAAAAAGAACCTGCCCGAAGCGGGCTAAACCATAAGCCGCGACCAAAGCGAATAGAATAGTGAGTGCTGCCTCCGTACCTTCGGTCATGCCATCAACAACAGCTTTATAGGCAAAGGGCATGGATAGAACTGCTGCTTTCGCACACAGCACAAGAACGGCAGAAATGACAATCCGTAAACGCAAGGAGGGAGCGTCTTTCGGCCACAGATAAGGCAGAAAACGCTTAAGCGTTGGAATCATCGGCGGATCGACTTGACCCTGGGTGCTGTAATCAGGTGGCATCGCCTGGATGTAGGGAGTGTGCCCCCGAAAGTCTATGCGGCGCGTTTTTGCAACTTACTGGCGCTAGAAACTGCCGCTAACTGTCAGCTGATAAATCAATCCAAATCTGCGGCTACGATCCTCGACAAAGTCAATGGGACCATCACGACGATTGACGAAATTGGTGCGAACAAAAGTCTCGCTCCGATTGAAGAGGTTATTCAACGCACCTCGAACAGTCAGTCCAAATACGTCCTTATGTTCGACAAAGACAGTTGCGAAAACGGAATCGAAGGTGAACGCATTGATTTGGTCCAGACGCAAATTGTCTGCACTGTCTTCATCCTCGATAGAACCACCCCAGGCCCAATTGCTATTGGGTATGTCATGGCGAAAATTGATTTCGTAAGAGAATATCTCATCATTGTTCGTGCGTCTGAAAATGCCCGTCACCGGATCCTCAATTGAGCTCTTGGCGAGATTTCCTTCAAAATCGAGTTTGGCGCCCTTCCACCCAATGGGATCAAACAAGATCGAGGATACCAATCCAACGCCAAATCGGGTGGCTTTGGGCAAATTCCCAGTTGCTTCACCCAAAATGACAACGGGCATTCCATTCACGATTGTCGTCGTGTCAACTGGAATGGCGTCAACAACATCTGTTATTTTTTCCCCAAATATTGTGACCGTACCAGAACCCCAGGGCCCTAACCTCTTTGTCATTTCAATTTCCGCTCTCCAGCTTTGCGTAGGGACTAGATTGGGGTTGCCGGCATCGCCGATATTCTGATCGACCTCGACAGATTCAACAAAATCAAAGAAATCGAGTTGCCCAACCTGACGTTCTATTTTCAGGCTCAAATCCATTGTTGCGGATGGTTTTAGTGCCAGTGTTACCGATCCCTTGGGGCGAATGAATGATCGGGTCAGGCCATTGGCACCAGTTTGGCTAATGCGGCTATATTCGCCGCCTAGCTGTGCCTGAATAGACAGTTTGTCGGAAAGCGTACGGCCAAAGCTGCCGATAACCTCTCCCCGATATTCGGTGACTTTGCTGTTTCCGTTGGCCAGCGGCGTGCCGTTCCTGATGGCTTCGGCATCAAGGAAATTATAGGCGCCTTCCAGATTGATTCCCCAATCCGTGCCACCACTCGTTGACCAGCTATATTCGCTGCGAAATACAGTTTCTCCTTCGTCGAGGATCCGCTCGAGCAAATCGTTAGCGGGGGGCGTAATGCCATCGGTGAAGGTTTGACCGAAAAAAGTGTCTACCGGACTATGTTCCAGCCTTTGCAGACCAATTAGTTTTAAACGTCCACCGCCGAGCGCAAAATCATAATCGATGTTGAATTCCGCGTTCCACTCATTTTCGCGTCGTGTGAACAATTCGAGTATATCGGGTTCATTGACGGTGACACGGGTAGAATCAATCCGTGTGCGAGGCCGAGGAAAAGCAACTTCTGCGCTTAGGTTAAATATCGATCCGGCATCGCTGGTGCGGGTATAGGATCCGCTGACTATAGGCGCATTAAATGGAAACCTTGCGATCTCCGGATCGCGGCGAAAGAGGAGATCGCCAAAACCGTCAGTGACCATTTCTGGCCCCTGAACGCCATTGCGGAATTGTTCGTTGACAAAGGCAAGTGTGAAGTCACCTTTGCCCAATTTCCCGTTAATTGAAACCTCTCCGTTGAGCCAACTATCTCCGGATCTGCGAAACCGCGGTTCCCATTTGAAATTTCCTGAGATACCGCCACTCGCATCTGAACTGGTGACAAGATTCAGCACCTGTCCAGAAAGGCCGGTTATGCTGAGAGAGGCGCCGTCGACAATTTCAAGACGCACAACATTTGATGCAGAAATTCTTTGTAGCGCTGTTTCAGCATCCATATTCTTGCCCGCAATTCGGGCACCGTTGATCAGGACATTCTCATCCGCCTGACCCAATCCGCGTTCTTCTTCGTTGCCGGAATCGATTACAAAGCCAGGGACCTGACGGACCATATCAAGCGCTGTACGCGGATTGAAACGTTCAAACTGGTTCGCATTGTATATTTCACGCCCGTTTTCATTGCGCGGCTGCAAACTTGCGGACTCCAAATCCTGAGCAAGCACAGCAGAATGTTGGGTGAGCGACCAAATCGCGAGTCCGAAACCGGCCAATAACCCTTTGTAATTGTGCAACTCATTCCCCTTAAACTTAAGCTGTCTACCACTTTGGTGATTGTCAGCGCGTTGCTATTGGCCGTTGGTTTCCGTGGAAACTACCTTTCGATAAACTACATCTGTAGTCGGACGAACAGAATTCTCACTAACTGGGTATACTCAATATCTTAATGCTTGTTTGAGAACAAAATAAAAGCAGCCGCACAATTGGCGACCGTATAAACGGCGTAAAAAATTACGGAACTGATCATCCCCATATTGGCAAAAATCAGCGCGGCGGCCAGCATGAAAAATTCCAATATGTAGCTGCCATAGGGCCCCAGTGCTTTGCGAAAACTGCCCCGTGCTTCGGCAATGAGCGGGTGATCACTCTCCAGCATTGCCTTGTGCATCGCGAAATTGCCGACACCACAGAGGAAAATTATAATGAGATACATGGGCTATTTATAACTCTGTTTGACGTTATTGTCAGTGTTTATAACGTGATTTGTTTGTTCAACTAGTCATAGAGTAGACATAATCGGACAAGATGAGGATAATCTGTGATGGACTTTTCAGGAAAGACAACAGTGATCACGGGCGGTGCGACCGGCATTGGTTTCGCTCTCGCCAAAGAGCTGGGTAAGCGCGGTTCCAAAATCATTCTGTTCGAACCAAGAGAGACGCAATTGCAGGAAGCGAAGCAACTGCTTGCGAATGATGGCATAGAGTCAAAATATTTTGTGGGTGATGTTACCAAACGAGAAGACGTAGAAGCAGTGGCTGATTTTGCATGGTCGGAAAATGGCCGGGCAGATGCGATTATTAACAATGCCGGTATCGGTGGTCCGATGCAGAAGGTTATCGACTTTGATATGGCCGAGGCGCGGAAGCTGTTCGATGTAAACTATTGGGGAATGTGGAACGGTATTCAGGTGTTTGGAAAGCGCTTCCTAACCGATGGCAAGCCGTCAGCCATTTATAGTGTGGCCTCAGAAAACGCGCTATTCAATGTCTATCCTTCAGGTGGTGGCGCTTATGTATCGAGCAAACACGCAATATTTGGTTTGATGGATATGCTGCGCAAAGAAGTGCCAGATCATATCGAAACCGGCTGTATCATTCCGGGCTGGGTTGCGACCGAAATGACCCGCTTAAAAGGCATGGATGCGGATCAATATGCCAAGACGATTGTGCCGCAGATGGAGGCCGGTGAATATTATCTGGTCAGCCACAGCTATAATGCTGTTCGTTTGGATGAGCGCTATGATGAAGTCAAAGCCGCCTTTGCTCAATATGCGCCGCGCTATGAAGGCGACGATGAATATGATGTGATCAGTGCCTTTGCCAAAGCCAGGGCTGCGAAACAGAAGACATGACGCACCACAAGCCGCATCTCCCTGAAAAAATATGCCCCGTCTGTGAACGGCCTTTTAAGTGGCGGAAGAAATGGGCGCGGGATTGGGACAATGTAATCTATTGCTCACAGCGTTGCCGACAGACTGGTAAAGCCTGAACTCTAGCCCAATGATCGAACCTCGCGGGCTTTAACTTTGTCTTCTAAAAAGTTTAGGATGCGGCGTTCATCCTCCGGCCCGCGTTTTGCGCTGCGACCGAAAAGCCAACCACCAATGGCCATCATGAATAGTGGCATGATGATAAACATGGCACTGAACATCCAGGGTACGTCGCCAAGAAATGTGACGCCCAAGCCGATTGCAATGAAGATGGAAAGAAAGCCAAACCAAAATACGACAAAGAAGGTCGCTTTCTTACCCCGTCCGATCTTAGCTTCAATGGTTGTCCCACCACGTTCCTCAAACATTTTTCCTTCCAGGCTATAGGCGCTGTCATCGCGCTGCCCCCAATGTTCGATTTTGAGGAAAATCTTATTCTCGGTGCCTTGTCCAAAAACGCGGCCTTTGTTTTTTTCCTTCTGTGTCCAGCTACGATCCATCTCATCCTCCAAGATGCGCGCGAGCGGGATGGGTTTGTGCGGGGAGTGGAGTTTGATCTTACGGGCCATGGTCTATTCTACATCATTGATCACAAGTTTCGCGATTTAGCTTCAACCGTTTCGGCCAGAAAATCGAGTATTTTTTGGGGCGTACCGCGGTCCACATCTTTGTCATTTCGTGTTTTAAATACCATCAACCCAAATATAATTAGCATGAGACCAGGAATGCCCGAAAAGACAATGTTGAATAGCAGCGGCGCATCGTCAAATTCCCACAATGCCAATGAAGCCATAAAGAAGATCGCAACAAAGCCGAACCAAACGGCTAAAAATTGTTTCTTGCTACCCGCTTCATGCAATTCCCCACTAATTAATGTGCCGCCATCATATTCGCGCATGGTCGCTTGCAGCTTTGGTTCAACGCCAAAGCTGATTTTCCGCCTGCCATAGACCAAATTCATTTTCTTCTCGGTTCCGCCGCCATGAACCATGAAGCCAGATTGCTTTTTCCGCTTGGCCATTTCATCCTTTAGCTTTGTAGCAAGGGTGATTGGATCCAATGGAGAAAACAGCGTGACAGGCGTAGCCATTGTGCTGCGTCTTACTCCGCTGGTTCCAATAGACCTTCTTTTTTGATCTTCTCTTGCCAGACAAGCGGCGCAAGATGATGGACGCTTTGGCCTTCGGCATCGACGGCAACCGTGACCGGCATATCCTGCACCTCAAACTCGTAAATCGCTTCCATGCCCAGATCCTCAAAGCCGACCACTTTGGATCCCTTGATCGCACGAGCCACCAAATAGGCGCTGCCTCCGACCGCCATCAGATAGGCGCTTTTGTGTTTTTTGATCGAACCAACCGTATCGAGGCCGCGTTCCGCCTTTCCGACCATGGCAAGCAGGCCTTGTTCGAGCATCATGTCGGTAAATTTGTCCATGCGTGTCGCTGTCGTTGGGCCAGCAGGTCCTACGACTTCTTCGCCCACTGGATCGACAGGGCCAACATAGTAGATCACACGCCCTTTGAATTCGACCGGGAGTTCTTCACCCGCCGCGAGCATGTCTTTGATCTTCTTATGTGCGGCGTCACGACCGGTTAGCATCTTGCCATTGAGCAACAACCGGTCGCCATGCTTCCAGGTCGCCACTTCGGCCGCATCTAGCGAATCAAGTTGAACGCGCTTTGCTTCCGAGGAGGGCTTCCAGTTGACATCGGGCCATTCATCGAGCTTGGGCGCTTCCAGATAGGCTGGGCCGCTGCCATCCAATGTGAAATGGGCATGGCGGGTGGCGGCGCAATTCGGGATCATCGCCACAGGTTTGCCAGCAGCATGACATGGCCAGTCATTAATTTTTACGTCGAGAATAGTGGAGAGTCCGCCAAGCCCCTGTGCACCAATGCCCAGCGCATTGACCTTGTCAAAAATCTCGATGCGGAGTTCCTCGATATCGTTGCGCGGACCGCGTTGTTTGAGCTGTCCCATATCAATGGGATCCATCAGCGATTGCTTAGCCAATTGCACGCAGCGTTCCGCCGTCCCGCCAATCCCGATGCCCAGCATCCCCGGTGGACACCATCCCGCGCCCATCAGGGGAACCATTTCGAGTACCCAGTCAACGATATTGTCGCTTGGGTTCATCATTTTGAATTTGGATTTGTTCTCGCTACCGCCGCCTTTGGCCGCAACATCCACCGAAACTTTGTCGCCGGGCACCATTTCTACATGTAGTACGGACGGAGTATTGTCCTTTGTGTTGCGCCGGGTGAAGGCAGGATCGGCAAGTATCGAAGCGCGGAGTTTGTTTTCAGGATGCAGATAAGCTTGCCGCACGCCTTCATCGACAATTTCCTGCATCGATTGTGACCTTTTGTCCAACTGGCAATCCATGCCCCATTTGACGAACACATTCACAATCCCGGTATCCTGACAAATGGGACGGTGTCCCTCCGCACACATTTTTGAATTGGTGAGAATTTGCGCGATGGCATCTTTCGCTGCCGGAGATTTTTCTGCCTCATAGGCTTCACCCAATGCACGGATGTAATCCATGGGGTGATAATAGGATATAAATTGAAGCGCGTCGGCAACGCTTTCGATCAGGTCAGCAGTCTTGATGGTGACAGTCATAGGAACTCCGGATGGTCTAGTGGATGCGATCCATTGCCCTTTTGGCCGATATGCTCCGGACGGGCAAGTATTTGTAGGGGAACGAGAATTGCCAACCTACTCTTCTGTCTCATCCAGACGTAGCTAAGCAGATTACCTACAAGGTAATTGTGAGCCTCATGTGCGGAGTGTAAAGATTTGGGCAATCGGATGAAATAGAAAGTGGAGATCGGATATGTTGGCTTTTCGGATACTCATGGCAGTACTTTTTGTAGCGATTACTGGCTACACTATGGTGACAATAGCAAACCACGGTTGGAATCTTGTCCCCATCTTTTTCGGAGACATGGCAGCCATGGCTTGGCCGGGCCAGTTTAATTTTGACTTCATGTGCTTTCTTATTCTTTCGGCCCTATGGGTGTCCTGGCGGCATCACTTTTCTGGCCTCGGTTTAATGCTGGGAGCGATTGCTTCGGTTGGCGGTATGCTATTCCTGTCGGCCTATCTGTTTATTGTCGCTGGACAGGCCAATGGAAATGTGCGCGAATTGCTTTTGGGGAAAGTGCGAGCGGCGGAATAAGACACCATATCTAGTGTCACAAATTGGTCATCCATACCTGTGGGTGGATTGTGGATAAAAATTTGCAAAAATTTGACATAGGCTATTGCGCAAATGGCAACGCTTAGCAGGTCCACGCGTCGCTGCGCTGCAGCATAAAATGACCGTCGATGAAGTGATTCATTTATACGACGAATGGAGTCGTTAAAATGTCATTTACCCCCTTGCATATAATTTCGTTTCAGCCACTATAGGTTGTGGTTCGGCCTTGGGGGCATACCAACAACTTGTGTTTACTGGATTTTGCGCCGACTCGGCGAATACCCCTTTTTGGCCTGAATTGAGAGAGATTTTAGGGGTTCCCGGGGTGAAAAAATAATCACCCCAAATGGTTGTAATAATGCTAGTCACGAGGCTTCGGCCCGAGTCGAACAAGGCGTGAACAAAAACCATTGCAAAAGAGCCCCGGAAATCGGTCGTTTTGACTGGTTGAAGAGACTGGTTTGTGTTTGTTGCTTTTTGAGTTTTAGGGGGCCGTTTTAATGGATTTTCGAGATAACCGGAATGAAGCCGGAGATATGGGTGAGTTGGATATGGGCGCGGAAGTATTGGATACGCCAAAGAGTAAAGCAGCAGACGCATCAGGTGCATCAGACAAGGCTCCGGTAAAAGAACCGGAAGTGAGTAAAAAGGCAGAAGCGGAAGCGGCGGCCGAAAAAGCCAATGATGAAAAAGAACTGAAAGCGGAGCGCGACAGTCACAGTGTGGAAGATCGTCGTTTCAAAATCGAAACTGATGATGCCCGCGATGATTTGCTGACCGAGTTTGGCAAAGAGACATTGAAAGATCGTTATCTTCTTCCCGGTGAAAGCTTCCAGGATCTGTTCGCACGTGTGGCGGATGCCTATGCCGATGATCAGGATCATGCCCAGCGGCTTTATGACTATATTTCGAGACTATGGTTCATGCCAGCAACGCCTGTACTCTCCAATGGTGGCACCGGTCGCGGGCTTCCTATCTCATGCTATCTGAATAGTGTGGATGATAGCCTGGGCGGGATCGTCAATACCTGGAACGAGAATGTCTGGCTGGCGTCGAAGGGCGGCGGCATCGGTACCTATTGGGGTAGCGTGCGCGGCATTGGTGAGCCGGTCGGCCTCAACGGCAAAACATCGGGTATTATTCCGTTCGTGCGGGTGATGGACAGTTTGACACTGGCGATTTCACAAGGGTCATTGCGACGCGGTTCGGCGGCTTGCTATCTTGATATAGATCATCCAGAAATCGAAGAATTCCTAGAGATTAGAAAGCCTTCTGGAGACTTTAACCGGAAAGCTCTGAACCTGCATCACGGCGTTCTTCTGACCGATGAGTTTATGGAAGCGGTGCGTGACGGTTCGGAATTTGATCTGAAATCACCCAAAGATGGTTCGGTACGCGGCACAGTTGATGCACGTAGCCTTTTCCAGAAGCTGGTTGAAACACGTCTTGCCACCGGTGAGCCCTACATCATCTTCAACGACACGGTGAACCGGACGATGCCAAAGCATCACCGCGATCTGGGTTTGAAAGTCTCCACATCCAACCTCTGCTCAGAGATCACATTGCCTACGGGGCGCGATCACCTGGGTGAGGACAGAACCGCAGTATGTTGCCTGTCCTCGCTTAATCTCGAAAAATGGGATGAGTGGTCAGTAGACAATGACTTTGTCGAAGACGTGATGCGTTTCCTCGACAATGTGCTGCAGGATTATATTGACCGGGCGCCCGATGAAATGGCGCGGGCCAAATATAGCGCAAGCCGCGAACGCAGTGTTGGTTTGGGGGTCATGGGTTTCCATAGCTTCCTGCAAGCACGCGGTCTTGGTTTTGAAAGTGCGCTGGCAAAATCGTGGAATATGAAGATCTTCAAGCATGTCTCTGCGAAAGCTTCGGAGGCCAGCATGATGCTCGCCAAGGAACGCGGACCATGTCCGGATGCGGCCGATCAGGGTGTGATGGAACGCTTCTCCTGCAAAATGGCGATCGCACCTACTGCGTCGATTTCGATCATCTGCGGCGGTGCTTCGGCCTGTATCGAACCGATCCCGGCGAATATCTATACGCATAAAACATTGTCGGGCAGCTTTGTGGTCAAGAACCCGCACCTGTTGAAATTGCTGCAGGAGAAATCGAAAGACAGCAACAATGTCTGGAACAGCATCCTTGAAAAAGGCGGCAGCGTCCAGCATCTCGACTTCCTCAATGCCGAGGAAAAAGACGCCTATAAAACCAGCTTTGAGATTGATCAGCGCTGGCTGCTCGAACTCGCTGCCGACCGCACGCCGTATATCGATCAGGCGCAGTCACTGAATCTGTTCATTCCGGCCGATGTCGACAAATGGGATCTGTTGATGCTGCACTTCCGCGCATGGGAGCTGGGCATCAAGTCGCTCTATTATCTGCGCAGCAAATCTATTCAGCGTGCTGGTTTTGCCGGCGGTGAAATTGCTGGATCGGAAACCGATGCTGCTGGCGGCGGTGTCGAAGCGGACAATACACTCGATCCGAAAACGGTCGAACTGATGACCGCGAACGGAACCGACTATGATGAGTGTCTCGCCTGCCAATAGGCGCGGGACAAAGTTTGCCCACTGCCTCCTCCCTTTGCTCCTTTTGGGAGGGGGCTGTTTTCCCAACAGGGGGAATGCATGGTATAGATGAAGGAGCATGGCTGGCCGGGGCCGCAGGGGATTGCGGTGCTGGATTGAAAATGAAGGAGTTTAATAAATCGGGGGTTTGATCTGTGGGGGCACATAGTCCGCATGAAGGAGTATCAAACCATGATAGTGCAATTACTTTTACTGGCCGTCGCCTTTTTCGGTGCCTGGCTAGTGCTTCAACCGACCGAGCATTTTACTTATGATCGCAAGGCTGATGAGGGGAATGCTGTCACTCCGACTATTTTACAGGCGCGAAGCACGATTGGATATATCCTGTGCATCGCCGCGCTCTCAGCCATTTTATTGATGCAAGTTTAGACGTTTGAATTTTGGAAAGAAACGCCCTGAAGTTTAGGGCATGATGTAGAGGAACAGCGTAGATGTCATTGTTAGAAGCCCGGAAAACCTACAAGCCTTTTGAATATCCCTGGGCCTATGACTTTTGGAAACGCCAGCAACAGATTCACTGGATGCCCGAAGAAGTTCCCTTGGGCGAAGATTGCCGCGACTGGTCACAGAACCTGACCGAGCATGAGCGCAACCTGCTCACGCAAATCTTCCGCTTTTTCACACAGGCCGATGTCGAGGTGCAGGATTGCTATCACGACAAATATGGGCGTGTCTTTAAACCCACCGAAATCAAGATGATGCTCACCGCCTTCTCCAATATGGAGACCGTCCACATCGCCGCTTACTCGCACCTGCTCGACACGATCGGCATGCCGGAAAGCGAATATTCGATGTTCCTCGAATATGAAGCGATGAAGGACAAGCATGATTATATGGGCACATTCGGCGTCGACAATGACGAAGATATTGCCAAGACACTGGCGATGTTCGGCGGCTTTACCGAAGGGCTGCAACTGTTCGCATCCTTCGCCATGCTGATGAACTTCCCGCGTTTTAACAAGATGAAAGGCATGGGACAGATTGTGTCCTGGTCGGTGCGCGATGAAAGCCTGCACTGCGAAGGCATTGTCAAAATGTTCCACACCTTTGTGCAGGAACGCGATTGCCTGACCAAGTCGGTCAAGGAAGATATTATCGACTGCTGCCAGAAAACAGTGCGCCTCGAAGATGCTTTCATTGACCTGGCATTTAGCGACGGCCCCGTGCCCGGCATGACCGCGAAAGAAATCAAACGCTATATCCGCTACATCGCGGATTGGCGTCTGGGCCAATTAGGTTTCCAACCGATCTACATGATCGAAGACCACCCGCTGCCATGGTTGGCGCCGCTGCTCAACGGTGTCGAGCACGCCAACTTCTTTGAGACGCGCGCAACGGAATATTCCAAAGGCGCAACCAAAGGCGACTGGAATGATGTGTGGAGTTCATTCGACCAACGCAAAGGCAAAGTCGCGAACGAAGACGAAGCCGTGGATGAAGGCCCGGATATGTTCGAAGATGCGGGCGTTGCTGCAGAGTAGTTGACTATCAGAATGTTCCTGATATGTTCTCTCTTGAGTTAGGGAGTCGAGGCAATGCAATCTATCGAATTTTGTGCAGGGGCAGGCGGACAGGCTTTGGGACTGGAGCAAGCGGGTTTCCGGCATAATGCTCTGGTTGAGATTGACACAGATTGTGCTGCAACGCTGAAACTAAACCGTCCGCAGTGGGACGTCCGCTGTGAGGATATGAACACTTTTGATGGACGGTCTTTTGCGGGGACGGAATTACTCACCGCTGGTCTACCGTGTCCGCCATTTTCTGTTGCAGGAAAGCAGCTGGGTGAAAAAGACGAACGCAACTTATTTCCAGCAGCGTTACGTCTTATCGACGAAATTCGGCCCAAAGCTGTGATGATCGAAAATGTTCGTGGGTTTCTGTCTGCAGTATTTGAAGATTATCGGCTGCATTTGAAAAGTCAGCTCAAAAAACTCGGCTATCATGCAGATTGGCGATTGCTAAGTTCATCCGACTATGGCGTACCGCAGCTACGTCCTCGCGTTGTGATCGTGGCAGTTCGTAAAGATTTGGTCGATGCGTTTGATTGGCCCGCACCCAACCCGCATAATCCGCCGTCTGTAGGAGAAACTCTCCACGATCTGATCGCTGCCAATGGTTGGCGGGGTGCGCGTAAATGGGCTGATGCTTGTGATGATATTGCACCCACAATTGTTGGTGGTTCCAAAAAGCACGGTGGACCCGATTTAGGTCCGACCCGTGCGCGGAAGGCTTGGGCCGCTTTGGGTGTTGAGGGGAAAAGTCTCGCGAATGATGCTCCAGAAAAGGATTTTGTTGGAACTCCACGCCTCACGGTGCGCATGGTCGCGCGAATTCAAGGCTTTCCTGATGAATGGAAGTTTCATGGCAAAAAAACTGCTAGCTATCGACAAGTTGGAAATGCTTTTCCTCCGCCAGTAGCAAAAGCTGTGGCCAAGAATTTGAAAATTGCTCTGTCAGTTCAAAAAATCTTTGCAGTCAAAGCAGCGTGAATTTGTTTTCGGACAGCGGCTATGCTCCGTTGCCGGAAGACCACATTGATCACAATGAACTTATTGCGTTGGAAAACGATCTCCTTTTGGCAGTTGGCGGTAAAGATGCGTTTGAAGAGAAGCTGAGGAGTTTTTTTCGATCAGCAATAGATGAAGTTATCGATACCGCTCGGACAGGGCGCTTTTTTCTATCTGATTTAGAAAAAACTGAGAAAACGTATCTGGGAACCAAATTTGAAATTTTGCTGCGTGATTGGCTGCAAGTACCGAAAGGTGTTTATCTCGATCTTCTAATCGGTGGACGCGAGGTAGATGTAAAGTCGACCACCAAGGGTTACGGCTGGATGATCCCGCCTGAAGCAATTGATCAGTTTTGTATTCTACTCAGAGTTGATGAAGAAAAAGCACAATGCGGTGTGGGGCTGGTTAAGGCACGTCCAGAGTATTTGCGATCTGGTGAGAATAGAGACAAGAAAACATCTTTCTCAGCAGCAGGACGGGCAAATATTTGGTGGCTGGCATCCAATTTCGACTACACACCGAATTTCTGGACTGTCGTTTCAGACGAAGACCGGAATGCAATCATGGCTTTGGGAGGCGGAACGAAGAAAATTGCGATGCTATTTGAAAGATATCAAGAGATGGCAATTTCTCGCGTTCAGATTGCTGCTGTTGCGGCGCAAGACGATTTCATGAAGCGAATTAGACGAAATGGTGGTGCTCGGGATATACTAGCACCCAAAGGAATTGCTATCTTATATTCGGAAACGGATAGAGAGTTACTGTTAAAGCTGGAATTGAAATTTGGTTCGAGGGAATTTATTTCCTACAAACCCAAAAACGATAAAGAGTCTGCTTTGCTGAGGTTAGAAGAGCATGTCGATTAGCATATTCGACTACCGATCACTCCCCCAACCACACCCCTTCCATTCCGCAAACCCATCGGCTAAACCTCGTCGTGCAGTGAGCATATTCTTGCTGTGAGGCTTTAGAACCTCCAACCGTACACGCCGGTCGACTTGACAATTTCGGCCGGGTGGCCGTTGTGTATGTCCAGGGTTCGCCTAAAGGCGGCGGCGCTCTGTGTGTACGCAGGGTTCTAAACACCCGGCTTTGAAGCTTCCAATAGTTCCAGTCCGGCACGCCTCTTTCGTAAAAAGGAGGCGGATTGGTGGAGCCCGAACAACCCAAAGAATATAGCAATCGATGGAGCCTGATACTGCTCCATTGCGAAGCGGCATTTATCGGCGCGGCGATATTATGGGGCTGGGTTAGCTGGTTGTTTTAGGCGCTTTGCCGACAGCCATCTTGGCTACTCCAACGCCTCAAACCCGAAATCCTCGGCCAGATCGCGCCAACTGCTATTGGCTTGCTCAATCAATCCATATCTCCACGCCCGGTGCCAATTTTGCAACTGCTTCGCGCGCGCGGTGGCCGCTTTCATCGTGGCAAATTGTTCAAGATAGACCAGTCGGTACAAGCTATAACATTTGGCATAGCCCTCCGCGATGTCTTCGCGATGTTCGTAGATGCGTTTCAACAAATTGGATGTGACCCCGATATAGGGCAGGTATCTTCTCCGATTGGTCATGATGTAGACGGTCGGCTGGAAATCCATGCTTGTTGTATGACCGTTGCAGATCATGAAACAAGTTCAGGATGACCGGTGGGCCGGTAATGTCAATATCGGTTGCTTTTTCTCAGCTGTCCGGCGGCCCGAGTGCATTGCGGCAATTAGGGTCACATGAGCCATGGTCCCATGTGCGAAAATTCCCAATTGCATAGGTCGTAATCTCACCATCAATCACTGGCAATAAAACGGCTCGACATCGGCGAAATAGAAATAGTTTCTGGTATCGGGGTCCAGAATAACAATGCCCAGATCGGCTTCCTCGGGCGCATCGATCGTTTTAAAATCTCCCGCAGCTATGGCCCCCATGTCCATACTGGTACCGGATTGTGCGAAACCCATCGTGATCATCACATCATGGTCGGACCGGTTCAATATATTGAACGGTTTGCCGGGACAAAGGCCGGGATATTCGGGCACTTCAAATTTCACCTGGTCAAAGGTCCGGGGGGTTTCGATCATGCTGTTTGTAATACTGAGCGTATTCAGCTTATGATCCATTTCCGGTTTTGGCGGCGCCTGCGGTGTCGGTGTTGCCAATTCGGCTGGGCTACTGGTGGAATTGGAACCATCGCCAGCAACCTGCATACCGGCGAGATAGGCGAAGGCCGCAAATAGCGATGCCGCCACAATGATACCGCCCCAGACCAGCCGCTTCTTCCGCCGTCTTTGCCGCACAAGATCATTGGCCATCTGGGCAATTTCGGAAACGGGATCGCCCTTTTGCCGGTAGGCGCTCAGGCCCTTCAGATAAGAGGGCAAATCACCAAAGTCGGTGTCACCCAGCAAGATCGGCAGCACTCGCCCTTGCGGTGCTTTCCAGACGGCTTTGGCCATTTCCAGCTCGGTCAAGGTGTAGCGACCGGGGGACAGCGAATGTTCGCTGCACAGAAACAGCATGATATCGCTCTTGGCAATCTCACTTTGAATGACCCGGTCATAGGCGTCGGATGGTTTTAAATTGCTTTCATCAAAGAAAACATCATGCCCCGACTGCCGCAGCCGCTCGTTGACATCATTGGCCAGCGTGCGGTCTTCGTTCGCATAAGATATAAAGATTTTGCCCATCCAAGCCCCCGAGTAACAGGCTAGGGACAGCAGATTGCAAATTCAACGGGATTCCGTTCCCGTGTCTGACTTTTCAGACTTTACCCAAAGCGGCATAACCACGATCAACAATTGACCGGCAAGTCCGATCAAACCTGCTCCTGTGACCAGTCGATCGAAAAACGTCATTGCGCTCTCTTCCAACAACATCACAACCATGACCCATTCGCACAACAGTAATGTGGCAAAGGCAGTTGCACCGAAGATCAGCCGCACCGCTTTCCGATCCGTTACGGATTGGCGGCGGATGACATATTTGATGATCATCCAGCAGGCGAGAAGGATGACAGGCATTTCGATCAGAACCGCCAGCCACTCCGCCATATAGGGTAGCAGCAGGACTGTACGCGCAACGCCCAGAACAAATCCGGCAGCAAAGATCGCCAAGCCGGTCAGAAATCCAAAGAGAAGAAACTTGCTCATGACTTCGAGAATAGCATTGGCTGCAATCGCCCGGAACTTAAAAGTTTTTGATCAGAAATGTGATTATTTGATGCAGATCAAAGTGCACGGATCAGGCGTTAGCTAGATAGCTCTCACAGGTTAGACGGGAGAACAAAAAATGTCCGATTTTCCAACACAGTGGCCGGTACTGGTCTTCCTTGGCATGATGATCAGCTTCATGGCGATATTGTTATTTTGTTCGGTCACAGACAAGCTACAGGACTGATATTAAGTTACACTGGCGATTGGCCGCCCTCCCTATAGGTCAATCGCCGGTGTATGCGGATTAGCCCAACCGGTCGATCGTCTCCTTCGATTCTTTCAGGCCCATTCCAGTTGCTTCACGCACAATCTTAATCGCCTCGATCTTGTTGCCGCGTGCCATGGCGTCATTAATCGCGGCCTCTGTCTGTGGATCCAGATTGGCCCAGTCGGCCAGCGCATCGGGCAGCTTTGGCGGTGATTCATGGGACCGCCGCTGGTCAGAATATCTCCCCGATATATGTCTTTTACCAATATCGGGTGGTGGTCCGGTCAGATCATCGTCCCGTCGGAAACGCAATTTGCCGAGCATGTAGCCAGAGAGGAAGACCAGGGCGGTCCAGCCGATTTGGGCCGGGGGAAATTCGTCCAGAAAGTTCATAAGCGCCGCCTCCACCGTATTTTTCGCCAATCGTTCCAGAATATTACAACCAGACAGCCGACAATGACGATCAGGTCGGCCGCCGCGAATATGTAATTATATTTGAAGCTCGCTATGGCGGCGGGAATGGCGAACATGCTCCACACGCCGAACAGCTTCTTGCCGCCGTCCCAGCCCTTGACAATGCCAATGCCCGCCGCGAACAGCAGCATCGGATAGAGCATCAGTAAAATCTTGCCCAGTCCGGGCACCATCATCAGTGCACCGGCAGTCAGCATCGGCGGGAGTGAAGGCAAGGGGACGGGGAGAAAGTTGAGCGCCGCCAGGATGATTGCGCCCCAACCAACATATTCGCGATATTTGTTCATGGCGGTATATTATCATGCGCAGGTGGCAATGGCACGGCCGATTTGCAGTGTGGATTGATTATGTCCTACAGTCGGCAAATTCGCTATGCGTTGAAGGGGGCAGACCGCTTAGGCAAATGGCTGGCGATAAAAGGATACTACAATGTGTCATCCTGGTAAAAATTGAGCAAGCACAGGAAATAAAAGACATATTTCGCATTTTTATAAGGTGACAGGGTGTCACCTGTGTAACCTACAAACGCGAGAGGATCGCACAATATGAAGATGGTTCGCATTATTTTTGCACTGGCGGCAGCCTGGGGCTTCTTGGCCCTGATCCCTGGATTGTTTGGTGAAGCTGGCTTTAACGCCGCGATGCCACCGGCGATTACGCACCCGGAATTTTATTACGGCTTTTACGGTGTGGCCTTGGTGTTCCAGTTGATCTTTGTGATGATCGCGATCGATCCGGTGCGCTATCGCCCGCTGATCGGGATCGCGATATTAGAAAAACTGGCCTTTTTTGTGCCGGGCATGTGGCTCCACTCCGCAGGGCGTCTTGCCGAAGGCGGGATTTACTTTGGTGCCATGATCGACGGTGTCTTGGCGCTGTTATTCGCTGTGGCATGGTGGTTTGGACGGCGCGCTGGTTCAGGAAATTGGCCTGCAGATAACAGCAAGGGGACTGTTTCATGATCAAAGTGGCATCTGCTTTCGCGCTTTTACTGGCGATCCCGGTGTTGCCGGTGATGGCATCTGCGCCAGTGAAAGAAACTTCCGATACTCCGGTTTTGGCCACCGATCCACTGACCGCAGTCGAAGCGATATATAGTGATGATATGAAGCCATCTGCCAATGGCCTGCCGATGACGCAGCGATTGGAGAGTTTGTTTCTATTGGAACGCGATCATCTGGAAGCCAGCGGGGAACCGATTGGGCGGATTGATTTCGACTGGACTGTCAATGGTCAGGACGCGAGTATTTCTATGGTCGATGTGACAGCAATGGATGTGCCGTTGCGCGATTTTGGCGATGCGGCGGTCGATCAGTTTGAGCGGCGCATTGTTACGGCGCGTTTCATGAATTTCGATAGCGAGCAAATTATTCGCTATTATTGGGTGAAACAGCGCAATGGCTGGCATCTGGATGATGTGACGGGGCAGGGTGAGGACAGCATGACCTGGACTTTGTCGTTGCTATTGGCTTTTGGCGGTTAGGTTGATGATGTCGTTCACATTGAACCCCAAATTGAGTCTATCTGCGCTTAGATTGACGAGCCGGGCATGATAGGAGCTGTGATATGAAAAACATAATATATCCAATTGCCCTTGTGACCACGGCGGCTGCCATGCCGGCCACTGCGCAGGAAACTGATATCCCAGGTGCGAAAGCCACTATGCCGACCCTCTCAAACTATCCGGATCGCGGCCGGGAATATGACATGCAATGGACATTGTGGGGGGACGAGGACGAACCGCGAATTGATTTTGGAACGCCGGAGACCGACAATCGGCTGTGGACAATCCGCTGCAATCGCATGGCCAATGGCCGCGTCAGGATTGTGCACCAGTTAGAAGCCGATGCCCGAGATATGGGGGCCAGCGACAGATTTGGTTTCTCGATACGGGTCGACAAGGGATCGTCGCTGGGGCTGATCGCACGGATGGAACTGACCAATGGGGAGGGTGGCTCCTATTATGTGCCGCGTTTCTATACGGCCAACCGGCATGCGCTATACGTGGCTCTGGCCAAGGGAAATCGCGCCTATATCAACCCGAATGGTAATAAGTTCAGTGTGCATCTGAAAGGATCGGGAGATGCCATCAAAAGCTTCCTGAAGCGCTGTCAGTAGAGAAAATGCGTTATTCAGGAAAATATCGCCAAACATGAACGGGAGATAAAATCCATATTCAGGCTTGGGTCAATCCGGCTCCTCTAAACCCATGATTGTCGGGCATCACCGAGTCGGATCAATACTATGGGGTTGCGATCTTTTGTGGAGTTAAGAAGATGATCAACAAGTTTCTGGGAACATTAGCAATCACCACCGCCGCCATCTCAACCATGGCATTTGCGACGCCAGCCGAAGCACGAGGCGGTTATTATAATGGCGGTTATTATGAGCAAGTCGGCCATCGTGATGGCTATCGCGAATATCGCCGCGGCGACAGATATCGCGGAGATCGTGGATATTATCGTGATCGCAGAGCCTATCGTAGCGATCGCCGCTATCGTGATCGCCGTTATCGGGACAATCGTCGCTATCGCGGATGTGATCGCGGTACTGGTGGAACAATCATCGGTGCCATTGCAGGCGGTCTGTTAGGCAATGAAGTTGCTGGTCGTGGCAGTCGGACTGAAGGTACGATTATTGGCGGTGCTGTTGGAGCGCTGGCCGGTCGCGCAATCGACGGAAATTGTTGAGCATCGCACAAATCTAATTCGAGGTAATCCCCTTGCGTTCCACTTGGAACCAGGGGGCCTGTCTTCCCCGGGAGTTGTGTATCGGGGAAAGGGGGCCGGCTGCGCTTGAAGCTCCGGTCCCCGTTTCGTTTAGTTTCGTCTGGCAAGCTTTGGCGGAACCGGCCCGATCCAGTCGGCAATATCCGGATTGTCATTGACGAAATAAGGCTGACCTTTGCTGTTCAGATAGAACCGTTCCATCTCGCTCCGGGTAAAGGGTCTGGAACCTATCCGGCCAAACACAGCCATTTGACCGCCGGTTTCATCTACAGCACGATCACGGTCCAAACCTTTGGAAAGTGCCAGTGCTGGTTTGGGTGTCTTGGCAAAAGCGATCAGTTCCGGTTTTGGAGCCGGTGAGAAACCATAGTAGGCTTTCTGACTATCTGGAGATGTCAGCTGAATGACCTTCAGGCCATTGCGACCGTCGGCGACATAGGCGAACAATGTAGCATTGGTAGACCCGACAATGACATCTTCCGCATCATTCATCTGCCCGCCAAAAGTCTCTTTCATATAGATTTTTGGTTCTTCGGGCTTAGTGATGTTGGCAATTACTAGACCTTCATTTTTTGCTGCGATGTAAGCATAGGTCCGCGCTAGATAAATGCGCTGCGCATTCACAAGCGGAATGGTCCCACTTTCAACAGCAATTGGGTTTTCCATGTCGGTCACATTGAACAGCTTCACACCATCGGCGTCCGACACCCAGAGATAGCGGAACTGCATCGCTGAAGCACGGGCATCGTTTAGCGGTACGGTAACGACATGGCGCGGTTCCGTCGGCGTATCTAGATCTATCACCGTCAGGCCAGCATCGGTCGTAATATAAGCGATATGGCCAGCCAAAGTAATATGCCTGGCACCGTTTAACACGCCGCCCTCGTTCCATGTTAGCGACCGCTTGAAGAAGTTATTGCGGAATTCGCCATCGGCCAAGGTGTTGACGTTTACCAGAATGAGGCCTTCTTCGCTGTCCGTAACGACGGCATAATCATAGATCGGATGAAAAGCTTGCTCCTGATTTAGCTCCTGCATTTCTTTGGTATTGCGGGTCGGAGCGATTGGTTGATTGGTCGCCAATGCCATGCATGTAGCGTTTTTGGTATCAACATGCGTATCATGACCAATGGATGAGAATGGCGCTTTGATAATCCGTTCGGAGAAGCCTTTGTTCCCAATTGAGGCCACATCATAAGCTCGGAAACCGCCTTTTCCTTCGGCAACGAAGATATACTCACCGCGCAATTGCAAGCAGCGAACGGCGTCTCCCGTTCCTTGTACCACATTCGCAAATTCTTCGAGCGCTTTGGTTTCTCCTGAAAGATCTTTGTCAAATCGGTCACCGCGTACCCAGTTTATCAACTCGCGGTTGTTATCTTCGACATGCATCCGCCAATAGTCGGGATAAGCATATTTTTGCAGATAGGAACCGATCACCGCTTGGGGTTCATCCCACTCTGTTACGCGGACGGCCTCAAAGCCTTTTTCCAATCCAACCCAGGCATGCAAGCCTACGAAGTTCACGAAATTCGTTCCTTGCAACATGGTCTGTGCCATGATTGCGTTATTGTCATTGGCGTCACTGACATGACAATCAGAACATTGCTTGGTCTCATTTTTGCGCACAGTATGCGGGAAGTGCGGTGCAAATGCCTGCGATGAAAACCCTATCGAAGATATCGGCGGTTGCTGAACGTAAATACGCTCTCGATTGATATTGGTGGATGAGAGGACCAGTGCTGACGTTGAACGAACCGGAGCAATAATATTGCCCTTGGTTGTTTGGTGCTTGCCAAGCTGGAACATCTGATCGCGCGCAACCTGCGGATTGTAGGTTGCGTAGTTTCGCGTCGTTCCGCCTTCATATTTGTGGCTTTCGGCCTGCCAGTTTGCTTCAATCGGTAGATGGCAACCACCGCAACTGGTCGTCCAACTTAGGTGGCAGGTGAAACAGACCATGTTTTCGTCTGTGTGCGCACGGTCATCTTTGGCGACACCGCTACCAAAACTATATTTGCCGGTGTCCGAACCAGTCTTGGACATGAGTTTTGCCCGTGCAGACTTGAGATTGAAATTGGGATGCGAGCGGTCAACGCTGTCTTTGACCAGACTAACCCGCCAGCTCAGTTTTGGATCGGTGATCGAGCGTTGTACAAGCACGCGCTCGCCATTTGCATCCTGGAACCACTCGAAACGGCGTTGGCCATCAGCATTACGTAACAGGCTCAGATTTGTGCCTTTTGGACGGGCCGCCAGATTGGATGTCATCAGGGTTGGATATTCATCGGCAGTGCCGTGGCAATCCTTGCAATTGATCTCAACCGCATTGGCAACTTCTCCGTAAATCAGTCCGTTACCGTGACTGTCTTGGCCAAAGTGGCAGTCTGCGCACTGCATACCGACCTCGGCATGGATGCTCATCATATGAACAGACTTACCGGGATTGGTGCCTATATCGACGAATTTCTCTTCGCCTTCCTTGCGGAATTTTTCGGGATCTTCGGGATCGACCATATTGTCAGTGTCAGTGCCATAGGTCGCCTGATTACCGTCAGCATCCAACAAATTGCCTTCGCGGTCGCGTTTCAGGATCGCGCGGAAATTCCAGCCATGACCATGATAATCGGCAAACTGTGTATCTTCTGCCACTTCATTGACGTCATAAACGTTGCGAAGAAAATCAATGTCCGCCCAAAGTCCTTTGGGTGAAGCCCCTTCCGGATTACGATCCAGCACTTTGCGCACTTCTTCGGCGGTTGGGAATTTTTGGGTCTTATATTTCTTCTGATATTCTTCTTCGCTCATGCCTTCTGGCTTGGGAAGTTTGTTATCCGGACCCGGCCACATATAGGGAGCGTCGGATTCATAGTCCCACATCGTGTAACCGAGATAGCTGTTCAGGAAGATATTGGGTTGGTGCATATGGCAATTCATGCACTGCGCGGTCGGAATAGCCCTTGTGAAAGCGTGCTGAATAGGATGACCTTTTTCGCGTTTGGCCGGATCAATATCCTTGGCATGCTCCTCGCCATGGCCATCGTCAGAATGGCTGTCATCAGCATGACTATCTGACTTTCCGTGCGCTTTATCTTCGCCATGACCTTTTCCATACGAAGCATCATAGGTACCAAATGCTCCCACGCGATGCTCGCCTTCAGCGATATTGCGGATTGTCGGATCTACCGTCTGTGTCTGCCCGTCGCGGCCATATTTGGCCCAGATTGAACTATGGCGTGGTTCACGATCATTGGCGTAAACGACATGGCAACCGGCACAACCGGACTGACGATAGTCGCCGGGTTGGTCATTGGTGCCCATGAACCACATAAACGGATCATTGAGGCGCGTTTTGTGAATATTGAGAACGGGAATTGCTACCCGAAGACCCGTCCCGGGGCCGCGATTGGATTGTTTCAGATCAGGGCGTCCCGGCTCTTCCAGACGTTGAATGATGCCACCAATATTGGGCAGGCCAATTTCGGGGAATTGCGTGTTGATATTGCGCCCGCCTCGCTCAAACACCCGGAAAACATCTCCCGGAGGAATGACATGCCAAGTGGGCAGGGGATAGAGAATGGGCAATGCGCCGCGCTTTTTTTGCGCTTCTGTTACAGTGCCGTGCGGACTGCCGGGAGACTTGATAGTCGCAGGTTCGCCCTTGCGTGTATAGGCTTCACCAAAGACATAGTTTTTGAATGGTACGATACCGTTGTTGTAGGCTGCACCACCCCACAGCATGGCGCCGGTAGCCATAAGGGAACGTTCGGATGCTTCGATAATTTCTATGTGGCAAGCGCCGCATGCTTCACGTGCAACGCGATAGTCAGATGGGTTCACAAAGCGAACAAACTCGGGTGCTTCCTTGTTGAGGAGGGCATAGCTACGCTTTGGATTTGCAGAAGAAGGCCAGTGCCAGCTTTCTGGGTATTTTGGCAGAACATGGGCTTTTTTCAGCGCATCCATATAGGCAAGGCTGTTTTTACCCCAGTCGTTGTCTCCCATAACTGACGCATCGCCGCCATGACAATCCACACAGCCAAGCACTACGGCTGGTGTCTCGTGCATGGTTTTCTGATCACTATCGGTATGACAGGACACACACCCCGCGCTCTTCGTTTCAGCAGCATCCCAAGTCTGATTTTGTGGCGCTGGCGGCGTAAAGCTATAATCGATTTTCTGCGGCTTCTCTTTGCCTGCGGCAAGCAATGTGGAAGCTGGCGCAACCGTAAGTACAAGTGCTCCAATTGCAGCAATAAGTGCCTTTTTGTGATAGTTTAGAGTTTCAAGTTTAAGCATCAGAAAGCAAATATCGCATTGAAGAGGATGGAATAATGAAAGTCTCGCGTGTCGGTTTGGTCAAATAGATCCTTGAAGCCATCTCCGGGTAACAGCGCTGCCCCTGAAAGACGGAAAACAACATTCTGTGTGGACTTTGGTCGATAAATGGCGGCCATTGAAAGATCCCAACCAATGTCTTTAGGAATCGATCCTTCAACACGCAGAGCTTCCAACGATTCCGTTTTGTGGAACCAAAGATGATTGGCGTTGGCTGAGAGGCGCAATTCCGGTGTAAGATCGGCATCAACGCCTACACCAGCCAATATGGTGCCGGGGTTGTTGAAATTACTCTGGCCCTGTTCCTTGGAAGACCGAAGGGAGTTTAATATACCGTTTCTACCGTTGATGCTTATAACCCGGCCACCACCTGCGAACGGTATCGTCTGTCTGATCCAATAACTCGTATCGGCTCCAGCAAAAATCGGGTTTTCAAAGATTGCGTCAAAGCCCGCTTCGGTATTGTTGTATGGATTGCCATCACCGCTAGCGAACAAGCCGGAAGCACGAAAACGCCAGAAATCGACGTCATAACTCGCTTCGACAGCGCCGAACCAAGCCGCAATATTGGCTGGCTCGCTGGTAAATATGCTGTTTCTATCTTCGCCAAATGCACCGTAAACTTGGCCAGACACATTGATCCGACCAATCCGGCCATCAACAGCATAGCCAGGGTAAACTACATCATAGGCACGCCCTCGCAGATCCCCGATTAGGGCAGGGCGAACAGGAAAACCGTTGTCGTCAATCTCGATATCACTGCGCTCTCGGTTCATATTATAGGTAACGCTGAACTGACTGGTCAGGCCGACAAAGGGCAAATCTTGTCGGTAGAGATTGGCAAAGAAAATATAGCTTTCGCGCGGTGTCTGGAAAATGTCATTGAGACCACTGTTGGTGTCTTTTTCCAGCTGTACAAATGCACCCAGATTATACTGAATACGGTTATTGTCTCTCGTACCAAATAGACGGAAACCGAGTTGGTTGTCTTGAAAAAGGAATCCACGGAAATCAGCTTGCATCGGCTGGATTCCAATGCGGAAGCTGTCAAAGTCATAACGCGCCGATGTGTTGCGGATGTGATAATCGAAAAAGGCTTCCTGTACACCAACAAACCAGTCGGTTCGATTGGAAGTCTTGGACGGCTCAACGAACAAAACGCGGCGTTCTGGGACGTTTACATGATTGACCTGCGTGGCCAATGTAAGCCGATACTCGACGTCAGGTGGCTTGTAGGCTGTTGAGCCTTTTATGAGGGCGACGCCAGTAATGAAGGTTTGTGCATAAACCTCCGAACCGGAACGTCCAAATACATCAATATTGTTGGGGCGTTCCGTCGTTTGAACGCCGACCGGAATCGGAAAACTGCGGGGTTCAATAATCGTGTCTGAAATGGCATTGACGACAAAAAACCAGTCATCGCCCTTTAAAAAGGATGGCTTTTTATCCTCTGGAATAGGCTTGTCACCCTTCAATACATTCTGATTATAAGGGTTGAGCGTGCTGTGACAATTTTTCCGTAATGCAGGAAATACGCCATAGGCCGATAAATCATCGCGTTTGCTTTTTGGCGGACACAATGTCTGCAAAATTCGCCAACGATCTGGCACCGGAAACTCTTCTGTTGGAAAAGCTTCGGGTGGAGGAGCACGAACTGCACCTTCGTTAAACTGGGTAACGGCGTCAGGCAGTTCTTTTTGAACACCGGGACGACGGCGGCCATCCATCAATACTTCATCAGCTTCAATCCCGCCTAGTTCCGGCTGAGGATCGTCAAGCTGCGGTGGAGTCAATATTTCAGGTTGCTCGGGAGTTTGATCAATGATTTGATTTTTATCGAGTTCTTCCTGTTCATCTCGTTCCGGATTTTTGTCGGTTCCGGGCGGTTTTCGACCAACGCCCGATTGCAGCCAAGCAAACTCCTGCCCAGCAACTAGCGCAGCTAAAGAAGCTTCCATTTGGCCCAAAGAAGCATTTTGGCGTTCCATTTGTTCCGCTTCGCCGGACATCACCGCTAAGATCGGTACAAAGGATGCAGATAATCCTCCCATCTAGCTACAGCCCCTCACAAACATTTTGATCAGCGGTATCTAAGAACGGTGCGAAAGGGCAATTTACATAGCGCAAGCGAACATTGGCGTTACCGAGATCGATGACAACATTATCCGCGCGAACGGCTTTGGGGGCATTGCTTATAGTTCCTGTGCGAACGCCGGCGTTGTTCAAACCGAGAAAGCTGACCATATCATCTTGATCGATACCATCTCCAGATACACCGATACCGCCGATCAATTGATCACCGCGATAAATCGGAACACTTCCCGGAAAAATCTGAATACCGTTTTGCAGGCGATTTTGCCCGCCTGTGCCAGCGATAGATGGAATCTGTGTGCAACGTTGTGGTGTGTCATTCGCTGACGCTCCAGCAACGAAGTTCAGATGCGCGCCGACATTGGGTGTCACCAAGTCGACCTGTAACCCTGTCGCAAAGGGGCTGAATTGTCCTGGCTGTTCAACTGAAAGCGGACCAGCGGGACGACCAACCTCACCGTCTGGGAAATAAGGACGAGAGAGGTTCCCGCCTGAACGATCGGCAAAAGCCACCGTCCCAGTGAGTGAGTTTTGATCTCCAAGAAATGTCCGAACCCGTTGTACATAGTTAGGTACATTGGTTACGCCAGCAACAACGGGAGTGTTCAAGAGTTGATTGGCTGCCACACTGTTCGAGAAAAACGCAGCCGTTCGCGCTTTCTGGAGTGATACATCAGTGCCAAAAATTGGCCCATCAGGTGAACGGACGATACCCAATATCTGACCATGAGTGTCGACAACGCTAATTGTGGCCTGCATACGACTATCAAGCGGTTGGCGGATTTGCGCTCTGGACCTTGAAAGTACCAAAAATGCTTCTTCCAGAAGAGCTCTCACTTCTGTCGCAGTGAGCGGCGCGTTAATAGTAGCGGCATCAGTGCCAGCCCGAATGGGGAAGCGGTTTGCACCGGTCCCATCTGTCAACACAAATGCATCGCGATTTACGAACTCTCCGGCGGTACTGGCACGTATCCCTGATGCCTCTGTTCCATAGGCTGTTCCGGCTTGTATTGTGCCGTCGCTATATCCGATTACGGGAACCAGATTGCCAAGACTGCCATTGATGGCCGCAAAGTTATTTTGCAGCGGAGACAGGTCACTAACCACCATGTCGCTAAAACGTAGTGATGTTCCATCAACCGATATACGGTTTGCTGCAATAGAAGCTGGTGGTGCGAAACTTTGGATGCCAGCCAAAGCAATGGCTTCTTCAGCATCGACATCCACGTCCAAAATATTTGCATCAAAACCATAGTCGCCATCGCCCATAACGCCGATTGCGCCAACCACGGTTCCGTTTTTGTAGAGAGGTAATCCTCCTGGATCAGCCGCGAGACCGAGAGGCGATCTTTTTGGTCCGATCAAAGCGCTCGCGCCACCCATCGGATTGAATCGTTGATTTAGATCGGAGCACGGCAACTGGCTAAATTGTACACCAAATAGAGGTCCGCTCTCCAAACCAACAGTGGTTGGTGCTGGAGGAAAATGTTCTTGCACGATTTGACTAGCCGTACGTGTCGAAAATGCGTTGCCGCCGCTGGAAAGATATGCACCCGTAATGGCTTTAGCGATGGCTGCGGTTGTGCTGGGGACCATCGCTCCCTGCAAGCCGACGGTCGCACCGGCAGCAGCATTACCGTCAATTGTCTGTGAACTCAGGGCCGTCTGGGCTGGCGCACCATTCATATTGAAGACCGCAAGAACATTACCCACACGGTCCACAACCGCTATTGTGGAGGGTAGATTGCGAGCTTGCGCTTCGCCAACGGCTTGCGCGATGATTTGTTGAACCTCTGCAACAGTCAAAGACTCTTGGGCAGGTGGTGTGAAGCTTCCACCAGTATTGGGTGGTGGGGTTGGCGATGGAGGGGGGGTAGGCGATGGGCTTGGCGAGGGTGTTCCACCAAAGTCATTGCTTCCGCCGCCACCGCCTCCGCAAGAGGTTAGAACGAGGGCCGCCGCCGATATTGCTGCAGTGAGACGAAGACGCCGCATTAACATTCACTCCAATTCATGCGTGGCCCCAATTCATTTCAATGCTCTGATGGTGCGTACGGCGCTGCCCAAAGCACGGCGGAATTTAATCGGTTGATAGCTATTCGGATTGTCAACAGCGGCGTAGGCTGTGTTTATCTGACCTCGTAGGCTGGAAGCAGAAGCTTCGCTAACTTGACCGCCATTGACCAAACCGTTCAGCAATGTGTCGATCGCCATGACTGACTGCACGCTGCCTTCGTAATCGGTAAAGCGAGGTGATATTGCCTGTCCCGCAATAGTTTCCATGATTTGGAATGTTTGCGCACGATTGAAATTGGCGCGGGAAAAGCGATCCGCCAATGTAACAGTCGTTTGCCTCAATCGAGCTGCAGCCTGAGTAGCTGGGCCGCGTCCTTGGCCCATGGCTGCATGGAATGCTTTTGACCGGCTATCAAATTGTGTCACCAAATCGGGTGCTGCGACACGCACAGCTGCGCTTAACATGATCATGTTTTCATCATTATAAGGCGGCATTCCTTCGGGAATAGGGCGGCCAGGGTTGTTGACTGATTTGGGTCGCGCAGAAGCCTCGTCATAAATTTGGCGGTGACAGCTGTGACAGTCATAGAAATAGAATTCCGGAAAAATACCTTCAGTTGCCAACGCAGGCTTCGCAAAGAGATTTAACGAGCGTTCGAGCGCCATGGCTTGTCCAACGGCCCAGAATTGCACACCGTTAGTTCGACCTTTACGCCTTACGTAGTCGGCATCTTCATCATGATGTTGTTGGAGCGTCGAAAACAAGTCCATTTCAAAAGAGATACGTGGATGGCCAGCCGCCATGATGCGGTGATCAACAAATTGACCTGACTTGGCGCTACCAAAATGACAGTCGAGACAAACACTGGCACGGGCTTTCGGATTGTCGAGAGGGATCAGACCTTTTGAAACATTGCGAGAATGACTGGCGCCAACTGCATAGTGAGCAGACAGCCAACCTGATGCCGGACCATGACAAGCTTCACAACCGACACCATCATTTGTTTGAAAACGAGGACCCTTTTTTGCAGCCGGGGTGCTATGGCAACCTAGGCATTCGCTCGAAGTAGCAGCATTCCCAATTCCGAGCCGATTTGCAATAGCGATGCTGCGCGGCTCCCTTAGGACACGAAAAGCGCGACTATGTGCGCCGCCAGGGGTGGATTCCTCCTGCCAGCGCATAAGTTCGTCCTGACGGACAACTTCGCCATCGGCCTCTTGCCGGCCATGACAGGTTGTACCGCCACAGCTCGCGACCCCCATATGTGTCCCGCTAGCTAAATCCTGCGATGCCTGAACTGGTTCAGGTGCGGCAAAGGAAGACGCCAACAGAGCAGTGGCAGCCAATAATATACAGAAAAGGCCTGCAGCGAGTGCTGACCCATTACGTTTCCAAGAAACGAATATCCCCTTTTGCATCGTTGCACTTACCAGTCCGAAAACTGGTTCCCTCTATCCGCACGACGCGACCCGACTGATATTTACGATTCCTACTTATCCACGTCCAAAGATTCAATGCAAACAAAATTCGATGAAATTTCGTTGTTTTTTAATGCTTTGGTTGTTTCGACATCTAAACGACAATGTCTGTTGTGGCCAACACGCAACATTTCCCTTGCCCCGGTTGGTGTTCTTTTCCTCAAATTCTGAAAGGTAGCAGCTTTAATTCAGTTTGCGCCGGATTACGAGATTCCGAATCTCTGTCATATCCTCCATGGCGAATCTTATGCCTTCACGCCCAACACCACTGTCTTTAACGCCGCCATAGGGCATATTGTCTACACGGTAAGAGGAGACGTCATTGACGACTACACCACCAACATCCAATTTGTCCCATGCATCTAGAGTTTTGAAGAGGTCGCGGGTGAAAATACCGGCTTGCAGGCCGAATTTGCTGTCATTCACTTCATCAAGCGCTGCATTGAAATCGCTGAATTTTGACAGAATGGCCAATGGACCAAATGCTTCCTCGACAACCGCATCTGCAGACCGATCGACATTTTCGAGCAATGTTGCTTCAAGCATATTACCTGAGCGTTTGCCGCCACATAGCAATGTCGCACCGCCGTCAACCGCTGCCTGGATCCAGCCATCGAGGCGCTTGGCTTCACCTTCTGAGATCATGGGACCAATGAATGTTTTTGGATCTTTTGGATCGCCAGCAATCAGTGTTGCGGTTTTGGCGACGAGCATGTCCCTGAATTGATCGTAAATATCTTCGTGAATGATGATGCGCTGAACGCCGATGCAGCTTTGGCCGGATTGGTAAAAAGCGCCAAATATGATTCGATCCAGAGCGTCTTCCAAATCCGCATCATGGTCAACGATGACGGCTGCATTCCCGCCTAGCTCAAGGACCACCGGTTTTTTGCCAGCTTTTGCTTTTAGATCCCAACCGACGCCCGGCGATCCTGTGAAGCTCAGTAATTTTAGTCGATCATCGACCGTAAAGAGATCTGCACCATCGCGACTGGCGGGTAAAATCGAAAAGGCACCCTTCGGCAAATCAGTTTCTGCCAGCACTTCACCCATGATGATCGCGCCGAGTGGTGTTTTGGAAGCAGGTTTCATGACAAAAGGGCATCCCACTGCAATAGCTGGCGCTATTTTATGTGCAGCGAGGTTCAGCGGAAAGTTAAAGGGTGATATAAAGCTGCAAGGGCCTATTGGAACACGTTTCCACATCCCTTGATAGCCCTTGGCGCGCTCAGAAATATCGAGCGGTTGAACTTCGCCATAATTACGGACGGATTCTTCTGCAGCAATCCGAAATGTGTCTATGAGGCGTCCGGTTTCGCCTTCCGCATCCTTGATCGGTTTACCGGCTTCGACGCAGAGCGCATAGGCCAATTCATCAAAGCGTTCCTGAAAACGGTTTACACAATGCTGCAACACATTCTGACGCTCATAACTGGCCATTCGCGCCATTGGCTCGGTCGCAGTTACTGCTCCTGCAATAGCTTCCTCGATAACATCTGGTGTGGCGAGTGCAGTTCGAAAAGCTACCTCGTTGGTGAACTTGTCCGTAACTTCCAAATCTTCATTTGGCTGCACTGCTACATTGTTGAGGTAGAGCGGATAGACATCTTTAAGTTTGGTCATTTTCTTCTTTTCCTCCCTCCCAGTCATGGCAGGGGTCCGGGGTGATTTTGGGGTAACCTTTTATGGTCTACCTTGGCCCCTCCCGCAAGCGGGAGGGGCTTTAGCGATCTATACCTTAGAGCTTAGGTCTTGTATTTCGTGATTGAGAATCCGGTCGTTGTCCGAATAATCTACCGGACAATCGATCAAGTGCACACCTTCGCTGTTCAAGCATTTATCAATTGTTTCCGTAAGATTTTGCGCACTGGTAATTCGATGTCCATTGGCGCCATAGCTTTCGGCGTATTTTACGAAATCGGGATTGCCATAGGTTAAGCCAAAATCTTCAAAGCCCATATTGGCCTGTTTCCAACGGATCATCCCATAGCTGCTGTCATTTAGGATCAACACGGTGATGTTGAGTTTCAACCGAACGGCGGTTTCCATTTCCTGACTGTTCATCATGAAGCCGCCATCGCCGCAAATCGCCATCACTTTGCGATCTGGATAAACCATCGCCGAAGCCATCGCGGAAGGAAGTCCTGCACCCATTGTGGCGAGTGCATTGTCCAGCAGCACGGTGTTTTGCTGACGAGCATTATAGTTGCGAGCAAACCAGATCTTGTAGACGCCATTGTCGAGACAGATAATTCCATCAGCAGGCATCGCATCACGAACGACTTTTACCAGATGTGGTGGATAGATTGGGTGACGCATATCGCCGTCCAAGGAAGCAGTATGCTCTTCCTCAGCTTTGCGCGCTTTGTACATGAAATCCCAATTCCAGCTGCCAGAAGGAACAATATCCTCTTTCATCTGCCAGATGGCGTTACCGATATCACCGATCACTTCGACGTGCGGGAAATAGACCGGATCTATCTCTGCTGTATTCATGGACACATGGATTACTTCTGTACCACCGTCTTTCATGAAGAAAGGTGGCTTTTCAATCACATCATGGCCGACATTGATGATCATATCAGCGGATTCGATTGCTCGATGAACAAAGTCGCCCGCGGAAAGCGCTGCGCATCCCATAAATTCAGGCCGTGTTTCATCGACAACGCCTTTGCCGAGTTGGGTCGTCACAAACGGTATACCGGTTTTTTCAATAAATTGGGTCAACATCCGACCGGTTACTGTTCGGTTGGCACCACCGCCTATAACCAGAATCGGCGACTTGGCCGCTTCTATTTTCTTGGTAGCAGCCCTAACCGCTTTTTCTTCTGCGGTGGGACGACGGGATGTGCTTGGGACAATAGGACGCGAATCAGTTTGTTCATCTGCAACATCTTCAGGGAATTCTATATGCGTGGCACCGGGCTTTTCCTCTTCAGCAAGACGAAATGCTTCTCGAACGCGGCTTGGGATATTATCCCCACCGGCAAGTTGGTGCGTGAACTTAGTAATTGGGCCCATCATATCGACAACGTCAAGAATCTGGAATCGCCCTTGTTTTGATTTTTTGATCGGTTTTTGCCCAGTAACCATCAAAATTGGCATTCCGCCTAGTTGAGCATAGGCAGCGGCGGTTACTAAATTGGTTGCGCCGGGCCCCAATGTAGCCATACAAACGCCAGTCTTTCCGGTATGGCGGCCATAAGTCGCCGCCATGAAGCCGGCGCCTTGTTCATGCCGAGTCAAAATCAACTTTATTTGCTTAGACCGTGACAAGCTATCCAGCATGTCCAGATTTTCTTCACCGGGAACGCCGAAAAGATATTCGACGCCTTCATTTTCCAGACATTCTACAAATAGATCGGATGCTTTTGTCATGTGGGTCCTTTCCTGACCATTGTGATCAGCTATTGCTCAATATTCGGCAACGACCCTATGAAACTAGTCTCATTCCCCTCTCGAATAAGACTCGTTCCTGCCCCTATGCCGTTGGTTGATAAGCTAAAATTATAACAGAGTCACGCATCAATATCCTCGATCGAAATCTGCCACTGCAATCATCTCTTCATTGGCCTGATACCGTTTTAGATTTTCTACGAATCTGGCGGCAGCTCTTTCGAACATCCGCGTTTGCGCTTGCCCGGACAAATGCATGGTGATCATGCAATTTGGCGCATCCCAGAGCGGATGATCTTTTGGCAAAGGTTCTGGATCAGCGACATCCAATGCTGCGCCACCAATGATTTTTTCGTTCAGTGCTTCGACCAGAGCATCTTGATCTACGAGCGTACCTCTTGCGATATTTATCAGCCAGGCCGAGTTTTTCATTTTGGCAAATTCTTCTGCGCCGAGCAAATGATTGGTTTCGCTGGTTGCCGGAGCGGATACAAAAACCCAGTCAAATTCTCCTAAGCGATCCCGCCAATCATCAAGGCCGATAACATTGGAATCATTCGACTGTGATCTGCGAACTGCGGTGATCTCCACATTGAAGCCGGTCAATTGTTTGGCGATTTGTTGCCCAATCCCGCCATAGCCAATGATCAATGCCTTGCTGTCTGCGATTTCCGCTGTTCCCGGAGGGATTTCCAACCACTCATGTTTGCGCTGATGATCGATGATCGTATCTAGCCGTTTGGCGGCAGATAACATCATCATGATAGCAAATTCGGCAATTGGTGCGCTATTCAATCCAGCGCCATTCGTCAGTTTCGTACCTTGAGATTTGAGCTGTTCCAATGGGAAATGTTCAACCCCGGCATAGATA
The DNA here is from genome assembly GCA_947494305.1 of uncultured Sphingomonadaceae bacterium. Lineage (GTDB taxonomy): Bacteria > Pseudomonadota > Alphaproteobacteria > Sphingomonadales > Sphingomonadaceae > Parasphingorhabdus. Next base: position 235,309 of record CANLUL010000001.1, read on the forward strand.
CTATTCAACCATTTCAAATTGGTGGCAGCGGCAATAGTCTTTGCCATTTGCTCTTTGTCATACATGTCGAACCAACCAATTTCGGCCTCCTGTGCGGCCTCCATAGCCTCCTCGGTGCTGTTGAACCAAATTACGTCGAGGTCACCGCAATGCGGTTCTACGAGAGGACGCACTAATGATGCCATGGCAGCTTTTGGTTTGCTCATATTGTAATTTCCCATTCCCAGCGTAGCGGATCGCCATCCATCAATTCGACGCCTTTAGCAGATAGCTCGTCGCGAATGACATCAGCGGCAGCAAAGTTCTTTTCTACTTTGGCTTGATGTCGTTTGTTCAATTTGGCTTCGATTTCATCTGCGCTGATCGAAACTGAAGCGGGTGATATGCGCAAGTCTTTTCTCGACAAACTGAGTAAGTTTAATCCGAGCACGGCATCAAAATCTTCCAGCAGAGATAGTCTCTGATCGGCAGGTAGCTTCTTTTGGTTCAACAAGTCTTCGAGAATAGGTAGGCATTTTGGGCTGTTTAAATCGTCACAAATTGCCGAATCAAATTTCTGTCTGAACTCCAACAAGCGAGGGTGCTCGATGGAGGCCTTTTCGCCTTCGGTCTTGGTAAGCAGTTTTTCCACACCGATTAAAATTCGCTTTAAACGTGTGAGCGCGGCAAGCGCGTTCTCCCATGAAAATTCCAGTTCGCTGCGATAATGCGCCTGCAAACACATCAAACGATAGGCGAGGGGGTGTATCCCTTTGTCGACAAGTATTTGCAGTCGCAGAAAGTCGCCCGTCGACTTCGACATTTTCCCTTGACGATCGATAAGGAAGTTATTGTGCATCCAAATGTTTGCACCGCTGTGGTCGCATGCATTATGGGCTTGGTTTTGGGCGATCTCGTTTGGGTGATGAATCTCTCGATGGTCGATACCACCGGTGTGGATATCAAACCGCTCGCCCAGATATTTCATGCTCATTTGGGAGCATTCGAGATGCCAACCTGGCGCACCTTTACCCCAGGGAGAGTCCCATTCCATTTGACGCGTCTCACCCGCCGGCGTTTTTCGCCAGATTGCGAAATCGGTTTGATGGCGTTTTCCTGCAACAGCATCAATACGACCTTCGCCGTCATCAGTGGTCGCACGGGCCAGTCGTCCATAATCCGGAACTGTTGATGTATCGAAGTACAAACCGCTTTCCAGTTCGTAGCAATGTTTATCTGCTATACCTTTTGCAAACTCGATCATTTCATCGACGTGGTCTGTGGCAATCGACCATTTTGCAGGTTGGCGAATATTCAATCGATCGATATCCGCCCAATAGGCATCGGTGTAATATTTCGCAATGTCCCATGCGGATTTCCCAGATGTCAGCGCGGCCTTTTCCATCTTATCATCGCCATCGTCAGCATCGGAAGTCAGATGCCCAACATCGGTGATATTAATGATGTGCGTAAGTCTATAACTTTTCCAGCTTAGCGTCCGGCCAAGCAAATCAGCGAATATGTAGGCCCGCATGTTTCCGATATGTTGGTAGTTATAGACCGTTGGGCCACAAGTATAGACCCGTGCCTCTCCCGGATGGACTGGTTGATATTCTTCAATCTCACGGGTCAGACTGTTAAATAGATTTAGCGGATGCGGATCATTGTCACTCATTCGCATCGCCTAAAAGTTTCTAGCCGCAAAGGTCAACCGGTCAATTGAAGTTGATTCAGGTGTTTCACTATTCAGCTGGTTCAAGTTCCTCTTCTACAGGGCCGCCAACGCCGCAGCTTTCTCCGTCTTCCGCGCCTTCACAACTGGTTTCATCAATCCAAAGGTCGTCGTTGCCTGCACCGGTTACGGGTTCGTCGATCAACGGATCGTCTGCATATTCCTCAGTGTCCTTCAGTTCGATGAGATTGGTTTCGAAAGGATTGGAGATTAATGATCCGCTCTCTGGTGTGACCTCTTCTTCAATCACGTCTTGGACTGGATCATCCAGCATTGGCTCCTGCGGAGTAGGCGTAGGAGCCGGGCTAGGAGTAGGAGTGGGCGTTGGAGTTGGAGTCGGAGTGGGCGGAGCACAGCTAGCAGGGTTGGCGATCACGCAGCCATTTATTGTTGATTGCGCGTTAAATCCTGCTCCTGTTATTGTCGTTGCGGGAATCACGGGAATTCCGGTGACACCTCCGATAGTGCCATTGATAACGATGGGCGTTACGCCGCTTGGGCCGGTATTAATCACAAGACCGCCAGCTCCAATTGTGAAGCCACGCCGTGCGTCAAAGCCAGTACCACTCGCTATATTTTGAACATAAAACTGGCTGGCAAGTAGATTGACGCTGAGTGACCGAGCGAAAACGATCCCTGTATCACTCACTATGCCGTCATTGTTTGCCAAGCGCGCATCAATTTCTGCGGGGCTCATACCATCAATGTCGGCAAATGCTTGATCGGTCATCACGTAAATATTGCGCGCTGTGAAGGATAGGTTGCCAGATAAGTCACCATCATTGTTCACCCTGACACTGCCGCCATTCGCATTGATAAACAGATCATCACCAGCGGCAAGATCAAGACCTGAGTCGTTGCCTCCGCCTACAGATAAGTTTCCATCAACCCTGATTGATTGCTCTGCGGTAACATTGAAACTTGCGGCTAACCCAAAATTACCATCGTCAAATGCGCTCGCATTTAGATCCTGAATTGTCAGATCAAATCCACTTAGTCCGGTTCCAATAGCCGTAACGTTTAGATCGCCGCCGCTTTGAACACGACCGAATTCATCATTATCCAGATTAAAGACACCAGTCGCTGAACCATCTCCTCCAAGAACCATTTGCGTGGTTCCATTGGATTGAATTTCAATATTAGTGGTGAGTGCGCTTTGGCCAAGCGCTCCTGTAATATTCAAATCCGCGCTGCTTGTTAAGATATCTGCGCCGACGGCATTGGCGGATATGTCAATTAGATTGCCAGCGGTAATCTGTAGCGCGTTGAGCGCGCTCACCGCGTTTTCGAGCAGCGCATCAGTGCCGGCGTTGATGATAACATCTCCTCCAGTTGATGCGGTGCTTTGTGCTGTGGTAAAATTGCTTAGGGTGCCGGCGTCTCTGACAAAGATATCAGAGATTGTCGCAGAGCCGTTCGCGCTCAGTAGGATGTTACCACTTGCCTGGGTACCCTGAACGTCAAGGTCACCGCCTGCAGCGATTGAAATATCACCAGCTCTGGCGATGGCGCTTACTGCTATATCATTTTGTGCAATAATTGAGACAAAGTCACCAAAGGCCGATGTGATATCGGTTATGTCAACGTCATTGGTAATGTTGATACCGCCTGCTGTGGTCAGCAAATTGCCATCATTGCCACTGATCGAACCAATGGTCATGGTGTCACCTGACCGAAGGAATGCCTGCCCTTGACCAGTCTTATCGGCGGTTATCGAAGTGGCAGTCAAGCCGGTTCCGGCGGTTGCATTAACATTGGTTCCGCTAGAAATGCTTCCAGCCGACAAAGCGTTGTCAAAAGCCACAATCGTATTGTTTAGTGCGCTATCGGCGCTATCGAAGTTGACATCGCCTTTGGTGCGGAGGTCCAAAGCTCCTCCAGCTTGGATAGTTGTGCCAGTAAAGCCACCAGTTGTTACACTGGCAACATCAACATTCCCATTTACAATTTGTGATACAGTAATCCCGATATCGATATTTCCATCGGCTTGTAAATCGTCGCCAGTAATGACTCCGGTGGTGATAAGGCTAAGTGCTCCATCAGCAGTTACATCACCGACCGTAATATCGGCCAGTGCTGTCATGTTCAGGGTTCCTGCAGCGGTACTCGAACCTGTTATCGCAATATTGCCCTGATCAAAGCTGGCCGTAACGGTACTCGTTCCTGCTCCTGCGGACATATCCACGCCTGTAATGTTACCGTTTCCGATAACTCCCGGTACCGAGAGCGGTGCCTGGGTCAACAGATCAATAGTTCCGCCAGAAACGAGGGTTACAAAGTTAATTTGCGACGCCCGAACATCGACCAATCCGCCTGCGTTGGAGTTACCCAAGTCGGCTATATCGTCTACATTGATGATGATATCACCACCGGTAACGATCGAGTTTAGACCGGTCCTTATGCTAAGGCCGTTAGCTGTAAAGTCACCATTGGCTTCGGCGTGATCGGCATCAATTGCACCTATAGCATCGAGCAAAATGTCGCCGCCTGTAGCCTCCATCGTGGGGATCGTTATATCACCACCGCTGGTGATTGAGATGTTGTTAATGGCATTGAGTGTTCCGGTAGAAGTTACAGCGCCAGCGCCGTTCAATTGGATGTTAGAGCCTGTTAAATTCTCGACTCCAAAGAAAATTGTTCCCGCATTTCCATTGTCAGTTGGATCGAAAACCGGCGAAAATAGGTCAACCCCGGTTCCGCTGGTCGTTGCTGAGCCAAGCACAATCGTACCGTCCGACAGTACCGTAAAATCGTCACCTGCTGAGGCTGTTGCCAACACGACATTGCCGACCGATTGGATCGCTAAATCTTCTCCGGCAGCTAGAACGCCGGTTGAAGAAAAGCCGCCACCGGCCAATACCCCTATGGTCCCCGCGGTCGGTGTACCAGCCCCGGTCGCAGCCGATCCAATGGCTATATTTTGACCTGCTGATATCAATATATCACCGCTATTGCTGACCAAACTTTCCGCGGAAATATTACCTGTCGCACCACTAGCGGCCAATGATAGCTCCGCGCCTAAGCCAGAAGAAGTGACTGTTCGGGCCGCAATAATCCCAGCTGTGGCAGTCAGTGAAACCGCGCCATTTTGTGACGTCGCGTCTCCCACGGACACACTCAGCGCTGACAAGGTTAGCGCATTTCCAGATGTCAGATTGTTGAGATCGATATTGGCAGCTTCGTCAATGGTTATGCTGCCGTCTGCAATCCAGTCTCCAGACCCAGTTACATTTCCTCCCCCAGCAAAAACATCAATATTGCTTGCCGATGTGAGTGTGTTTGCTGTGACGCCACCAGCACTATCGATGGTTATATCATCGCCATCTGCATCATTGACGGAAACAAAATCTCCCATGATGTTTATGGATCCGCCAAGAGCGCTGCCAACACCAACACCGCCGCCTTGAATATCGATAGAGACTCCTGAAACGCCGCTAATATTGACGCCGGCTGTACCCGAAATAAATACATCGCTGCCATCGGCGCCACCGATATTGACATCGTCGCCATCGATGTTGATGTTTCCACCCGACACATTACTGATGTCAATTGTACTGCCGAAAATACCAATATCTGAGCCTCCAGCAAATCCACCGAACACATCATTCGCATCAATCTGAAGATTGTTGCCAGCGTCTACATCTCCAAAATCAGCTGCCCCATTGGCAAAAACAATAACATCACCACCGGCAAAAATACTGCCCAAATCGATGTCTGAGCCATTGAGATCAATACTATCTGCGCTATCTGAGCTACCGATAGAAATATTGCCATTGGCAGACAAATTTATGTTGGTTCCGGGAACAGTGATTGATCCAAAATCAAAATCTCCGCCCGCATCATAATTGATGTCACCAGAGCCAACTGATAGACTACCGACAATCATGCTGCCTGGCACAAAATAGCTCCCCGGGGAGGTGCCGGCGGTTTCGGATAGTTCCATTCCGGTATCAATAGAGCCTGCAATCACGTCGGCTCCAACAGATATTCCGATGCTTTCGGCGCTTGAAAGAGATCCAGTTCCCAGTAGACTTCCGGCTGCGGTTATTTGAACGGAATCGCTAGAAACATTTGCATCGCGAAGATTGACATCGCCTTCGATACTCTCTGCGAAGAATTCCGATGTTGCATCAAACACGCTTGCTATGCCATCCGTACCCATCACGATATCGGACCGAGTGGTTACGCGAATAATGTCCGCTGTTACCGTCCCGCTCTCAATTGTGCCCTGGATTATGTCATTGTTGCTATTTTGACCAAAAAAGAACTGGTTGTCGACATTGACAATACCCAAGCAAGCATTGCCCTGAAGGCATTGCGCATTGAGCAGACCGTTGTCATTCGATAGGCCGAACATTGAAATTGCACTATTAGATGGAGCATCATTGACATCCGCAAGGATGGACCCTGCGGAAATTGTGCCGCCGAGCCCATCAATGGCATTACCCGAAATCACGACAGCAAATTCATTGGCGTCAATTGTGCCCGCAGCAAAAACAGAAGAAATTGGGGTCAATAAGGTAGAGTTTAACCCTGTAATAAACCCGGCTTGAAGTCGCAGATTGTTGGTATCTGGGAACGGCGAACCAGAGTTTACCGATGTGGCTGGATTGGCACTAGAAATCACGCTGGCACCGGTTTCGATAATAATGTCATCCCCGGTTTGTACGGTCAGGCCATTATCTGAAATGGTATTGCTGCCACCAACGAAATTGGCGCTTCCGCCTGCTTCAACGAGTATCGTTCCCGTAGATGTTACGGTGCCGTTTATAGTTGCATTGAAATTTGGATCAAAAGAATCAAAGGTTGATCCAAAACGATCAAACCCGCCTTGGACCCTCAGTTCCGGATCGGTAACGAACGAACCTAGGCCGGTCACAATGACTGTTGGTGTGCCGCTAACAGAAGCATCAGTAACGACAGTATTCTGACGAGCAGAAATTTCCACTAAGCCTACACCGGAAAGACTAGCCACCGTTGCAGCCGCTTCGGCGCGAACGGACGCAAGGTTGCCCGCGGAAATAAAGGATCCGGCGGTGCTAATGAAGTTAGCCAGCGCATCGGCATCAAATAGACCGTCGACGGATATGGAGGTTACAAATGTCGAATTATTACTGTGGTTAATCAGTATATTCCGACCGCTATTCAGCGTCGCATTACCACCCACGGTCATCTGCCCATCGCCATCAAGATTATATTCAATGTCACCAGCGACGTTAACGTCAAGGTCGCCAGCGATGTCGATAGCGCCGCTATTGCCGGTTACGAAAAAACCGCTCGTGGGTGTAGATGCAGAACCGGTGCCTGTGCCAAACAAAGTATCAAACGCGTTAACCGTAAGATTGTTCAACGTAATCAGACCAGCCGGATCCGTTGATGTGTCGTTTACTTCAGCACGGCCTCCGGCCCCAGATCCACCTGTTCCACCAGTTCCATTGGACTCAATCAGAACGTCATTGAAGGATATGATTCCAGGACTACCTTCTTGAATCTCTATGACCCCAGTGCCACCCACGCCATCCGCACCGGTTCCTGGTGTGCCGTTAAAACCACCAGGTGAGCCATAATATCCGTATCCCCCGCCACCTGCATTTCCGGCATTTCCAGTTGTGGTGATTGTCAGGTCGTTTCCAGAAATACTTGCACCTTGTGCTAGGATTCGAGCGGTGCCACCGGTTCCGGATCCCGCGTTACCACCATTGCCCGGGGGGTTGTAGGAGCCATAGCCACCGTTTCCACCATTTCCGCCAATGCCGGTGCTGGTCATAGAAAAGCTTGCACTGGTGATGTCAATGGACGCCTCGGAACGAGCGATGATTTCAACTGTTCCACCTTCCGCCACGCCACCGTTACCTCCGTCTCCAGCATCAATCCCGGCAGACGTTAAGTCGGAACGACCACCAACAGCGCCCGCTCCGCCGGTGCCGTTTGCCTCAAGTACGAGGAATCCAAGATCAATGTTGCTTCCGGCTCCTGTTACTTCAAGTCGAGCGGTTCCTCCGGTAGCGTCACCGCCATCGCCACTTGTTCCAATGGTGCTAAATGTTGTGTCCAAATTGCCAGTACCGCCGACACCGCCCGTGGCGTTGGCAACAATAGTGGGGTCGTCCAGCACAACGGTCGCATCAATGACGTTCAAAACAGCGTTTCCGCCAGTTCCTATTCCGCCATCTCCGCCATTGAAACCATTGGATCCAGCAGCGCCCACGCCATTTGCATTGACTGTGTAAATAACAGCGTTTGAATCATCTTGGCCAATGTTAATGGTCGCATTACCACCTGTGCCACTGCCGCCGTTTGCCCCATTTTCCCCTACGAAGCTGGGTGTAAAGACCTCTTCATCGAAACCTGTGATGGGATTAGTGACAATTGCAATTGTGCCGCCTTGGCCTGCCGCACCACCAGTTCCTATCGCCGAGACTGTAAGGTTATCATATGTTATTGTACCGCTTAGATTATTGAAGGTCGCGGTGCCCGCAATAGCACTACCTCCATTGCCTGCATTCTGTGCAGGCGTTGGTGTGGGGGATGGAGAGTTGCCAACCAATGCATTGCCACCTGATCCACCAGTGGTGTTGGAGCTAACAGTTATACCTCCGGTTCTAACATCAACAAAGGCTGTACCATTCAGATTGAATATCGCTGTTCCGCCCGTTGAATCTCCTCCATTACCTGCATTGACCCCTTCGCCATTACCGCCTTGGCCGCCAAAACCTCCGGAAGAAACAGTAAGCGCATTATTGACCAACAGACTACCTGAGCTGCCGTTGAAAGTCGCAGTACCTCCGACCCCTAAACCGCCGTTACCTGCTGGCGTACTTTCTGTCTCTCTGGAGTTCCCTCCTCCTCCCCCTACACCGTCGGCAGAAACGGTCAGATTGTTGACAGTGACATCAGTGCCGGCAAGGTTAAAGGCGACATCTCCTCCCGTGCCGGTGCCGCCGTTGCCAACTACATTAGGAATTTCGCCCAGGAACGGATCATCGATGATCGAATCGCCTCCATCGGAGGCGACGCCACTCGCAGATACGGTTAAATCCGTTGCAATAAATGTACTTCCATTAAGGTTGATCGACACCGTTCCGCCGACACCTGAGCCTCCTTCTCCACTTGGAACTACGCCCTGTCCATCAATGACACCGGCGATACGGCCGTCACCGGTAAAATCGGCGGACCCCATGGACATGGTTCCGCCGCCTTGCAGCGTGACATCAATATCACCGCCAATGCCGAGACCCGGCGTTGTGCTTCCGGTTGAACCGTCATTGTCTGATCCGACACCGGTTGTGCTGATAACCAGCGAAGTGTCGGTTGATTCTGTTAGCGTGAGGATGCCTCCGTCGACCAACAGGTTAACATTACCAGCTGTACCCTGACCACCCGGAACAATATTTACCGCATCTGAAGACAAGAAAAGTCTTCCAGCCGTTACCGAACCACTATTTTGTACGGTAAAGTTTATATCTCCTGGCGTCCCATCTGTGAGACCGGCCGGTGCTCGGGTTACCCGGCCGTTATCGAGCCTGATAGTTGCAGCACTAAATGTAGCATTATCCACCAAAAAGTTCAGGTCTGCTGAACTGGATGATCCATCGGCTGATGCGTTTCCAGATCCTGACATATTGAAGTCACCAGTCAGAGCCAATGTTGAACCATTGATAACACTTAAAGCAATTCTACCCTCATCTCCTGGCGCGACTTGACCAGATAGAACGTTACTTGGCCTAAACGCATCACCATTCAGCCCCAAAGACGCGCCCGTAAAGTTGGTGTTATCAAATGTGACCGCCAAATCGCCGCCAGCTGCGTTTCCGGTAACCCTATTTCCTGCGGCATCGTAAGAAGTCGTTGCACTTGCTGGGGTTAGTAGTGTCAGCTCGGTGACGTTGAGTGTTGCATCAGTAAAGTTCGCAGTAACGTCGCCACTAAAGGCCGAATTTAAACTTTCACTGGTATTGCCACTTGCATTGGAGGAACCGCTCGCACCTGCATCCAATTCAAGTCGGGTAGCGTTTATGGTACCACCATCAACGGTTAGATTGACTGCGCCACCAGTTCCGCTACCGCCGGTTGATGAACCGTTGAAAGTCGATGTTGAATTCCCGCGAGCTTGCAGATCGAGGCCAGAAAAGCCGACCACATCCAACGTACTTCCGGTGCCTAGAACGTTGAAATTGACGGTTCCACCAAAACTATCCGCTCCCGTTATCAATCCGTGATTGGCAGAGGTGCTAGCGCTGAAGGTGGAGTCTCCAACTCCAAATGCTGCACTGGAATCAATGCCAAGGAACCCACCTTGAGTGATGTCGATATTAATCGTTCCACCGAAGGTGTCTGTGCCATCATCGACAGTTGCAAATCTGCTTGTTGCACCGTCAACGCCAGCGAAAATATCGAAAGTTCCTGTAACAACAAGTTCACCTGAACCATCTATACGTGTGCCAGGCCCTGTTACATCGATGTCAACAATTCCGCCCCGCGTATCGCTGAAAGCATTTAGTTCGAGATTTCCATTTATTCTAAACTCTGCTCCTGGGTCTACCGTTACAGAAATGCCATTTTGGGCGCTAAATTGTGTCTCAGCACGCACCCCGGCGATGTCCAAGTTAATGTTTGAATCAGCACCGGCGGTAATGTTTATACTATCACCTGCGGTGAACGCAGCGCCGTCATCCCTGTTTTGTGTCAATGCGCTAATGTCATTGCCAAGCGATGAAGTTAGATTCAGATTGTTATTCGCGAATGCTCTGACGTGCCCGTTAAAATTAACGCCTCCGACACTAGCATCGCCGATACTGATACTGGCATTTTTTGCCGGATCAATTGTCTCGTTGATCGAATTTCTGAAACTGGATGGAGTATCAATGTTTCCGCCAGCGCTAAGAATAATCTGTCCGTCGTCATCCCCGATTGACGCAGAAGCGGCCACACCGTGCCCGATTGTACCGCCCAAAAGCATAGTTATCGCTTGGGTTTTGGGTACCGCCACGAGGTAAACATTGTGTCGGTCGCTGCCATCATTTGGTGCAGGGCCAGCAGTTGTACCAGAATGAACGATACCATTTCCATCGCTGGTACCGCCGCCAACCGGAATCTGGATGTCAAACAGGTTTCTGGAGTTTATCGTGAGGACAGCCTGTTCTGCGGCTACCAAGGCAACAGAACCATTCACATTTATTGATCCAGCTTGCTCTATTCTTGGGGCAAGGACTGCCAGATAGCTGTTTTCATTGCTCAGTTCGATTTGCGGCGTGTTGTCAGTGATGATACCAGTACCGGGGTCATAACTGCGGATCAGAAATGGTTCTACTGTAACCCCGCCACCGCCAACTGTCCCGGTTGCGCTTATTGTGTCGGTGAGTCCTCCACCTATGTCAAAGTCGGTGGTTGATAGAACTAGGCTCCCAACGTCAAATCGCCCCTCTCCGCCAACAATTATTCCCCCAGGACTATAGAACCAGATATTACCACCAACAGTGGTATTGGTAAGATCGGTGTAACTTTCAACTTGACCATCGAAACGAACGGCCCGTGATTGGTCCGTCGGCAAAATTCTGTTTAGTACGGTATAGTCGGTAAGTGCCGAATTGAATCGCAATGATGTGTCTTGCGCCAGGAAATTAATTGGGCCGCCGCCAATAGCCGTGTCATCAGGTGCCCAATCAATAACAACGTCGCTTGAAGTAACAGTTATAGTGTCTCTTATGTCAAAATTGGTGGGACTATCGACCGTTCGAACGCCATCAAAAGTTCCAGCAGTCGTAGTACCGGAAGCCACTGTTGGCGTTCCGTTTACTGCAGCAGGCACACCCAGTTGCGCTTTCGCGCTTTGCGGAATAGCGACAAGTAGAATTGCGGCAGCGGTTGCTGATCCGCTGGTCAACAGCCTCAGTTTTCTGGCCATTTGATTGCGAATTGGTTTGTTCAGGATCGAAGCCATCGTTCTGTTCCTACTCAGATTTCCACTTTTATTTGCCATCATTTTATCTCTGTTCACCGTCCGCGCCTCCAGGGAGCGATTTGCACGGTCAGGGTCAGCAGAGCCCGCGCGCTGTCTCGCCGTGTTTGGAAACCAGTTGTTTTGAGTGGAGCGACTGCCACTAAATCAAGGCTGGCTTGACGTCCGATTGTTGCGCGAATTCCGCCGCCTGCCGAGTATAGTCGTTGCGGATCGCTCGGGATATTTTTGTTCCACACACCCATCATGTCAAAAAACAGATAGGGTTGCCATGCGATGCCATCTGGACTGTCGGGGATCAGCGATCCGTAACTAACCTCTGTTTGCACACCATAGCCGCTGTCACCAATAATTGTGCCGGGGTCATAGCCGCGCCCCGTAGTGTAGTTACCGCCCGATATTTCCTCATAAGAAAATAGCGCGTTGGATGCTAACTGGAACCTTGGTTTCAAGGTGAATGCCAATAGAGGTGTGGGCCGATAATCAAGCTTCGCTTGGCCGCGTACGACAAAGGATGTTGGATCGCCATCGGCGCGAGTTGGGATAACGGTCTGACCGATGCACCGAACGAACGCGGGACCACAACCATCGCTCGCGCCCAATATCGAAAGACCTTGTCGAACTTCGACTGACCCGGCCATAGCCCATTTGGGTTCATAAGCAGAATAGCCCCCACGACCAGAAACGCTGCCAGGTTCGATTTGATTGAAATCGACCCGGGCATAGGCAACGCTCAACTTATCTTCATTGGCCCTAATACCAAGCGTATCGGTTTTTTGATCAACATATTCGAGACCAATGGTTCCGAACAGATTGTGCGTTTGTTTTCGTATGAAGGGGTAAGTCGCGTATACGTCTGCCACCAAGGTATTGGATTCGATCGGGAAATTATTTGGTAACTCTGGTTTTGTCCATGCATAGGTAAAATTACCGCCGAATTTCAGGCCTTCACTGCCGACACGAAATTCATGTCCCAACTGTAATACCTGCTGCTCTTTGAAATCTGCCGTGGAAAAGAAGCTAACCGTTGTTTCATCACCCAGACCAGTCAATCCGTTCAACCGAACTCTAGCGAGCCCGCCGAATCGGCCAACCTCTTCCGACCCGAAATTCTGAATGTTAACATCTGCGTAGATCGGTGTTCGAACAACGTTAAATTCGCCGACCACTTCACCAGGCTTACCGCCCGCTTGCGCTGAGACGGGGCGGAGAGCGAGCCGGACATCCAATCCTGGAATATCCCTGGCGAGTAGCAAATAGCGTTCGGCCACATCTATATTGAAAACCGGTTCTTCAGTCAGTTTTTCGATATATTGCTGCAATAGTTTTTCAGACGGTCCGGCATCTCCGCGAACCTGAACCGATGTCATGCGCGCCATGAGTACATCAAATTTAACGTTCCCACCGTCAATTGTTTGTGGTGGAACTTGCACGGCGGCCAGATAACCGGAACGGCGCAATATAGTTGCTGCTCTATCGCGGATCTCGCATACCACAGCGACAGGAACCTCTTGCCCAACATAGCTGGAATAGGATGAATCCAAGAGTGCATCATCAACTGCCTCCAGGCCTGAAAATTCAACAGTATTTAGGGTAAAGCGAACATCTGCGAACTCGGGACTTGCTAACGGACAAGCTGATCGCTCAATATCCCCTTCAATCGCTAGCGGTTGTGCCTGGCTTTTAAGCGTTTCTTCAACGACGCCGCGCTGAATCTCTTCGCGTGTCGGTGCCGCCCCCACAATTTGGGCTGCGGCCGCTCCGCTGATAGCAAGAAAGGCCGCCATTGAAGCAATCTTCGTCAGTTTAATTGTTGCGCGCGCTCGCGACATAATATTCCCCGTTATTCAATATTTCCTGCGCGACCCGATGGAAATATTGGTTAGTTGTGATTTCGAACCCTCCATCCGAAATCACTTAACAATTACCCTTGTTCGGTATCCGTGCTCAACGTGTCGACCAACAGATCTAATTGGCTTTCGCATCCATTTTCGATCAACACTGCTGCAGCCTCATCCAGATTTTCAGGAACAGAAGGAAGTAGAACAAAATTCACTTCAACTGCCTGGGGATTGCTGGAACTCAAAACGTTGTAGCTGGATCCGTTGGTAACCGGCGCTTGAGTTCGTGGCCATGCTTTAAGTGGGCCTCCCTTGCGCCATTCTACGTTGGTGACAACTCCCGATTTTGGGTCAACAATGCTTGCCGTTGCTGAGCCGGTATAGTCTGGCCGCCACAGCACAAGTCGGGCTGGATTGCTTACACAGAATTTCCCACCCTTTGTAACGTCAAGATACCAGAGATTCGGGTTTTTGGGTTCACTGACAACTGGTGCAGGTCCAGTTCCGCGTACAGCTCCTGTTCGAACACGGGTAGCACCGCGATTGCCGATAAACCCGGCAATCCGCCGAGATGCCGTCGATTGCGCGCCGCTTCGCTTTCCAATCGTGAATGAACCAGGTCCCTTCAATACTCGCGTACCAGATTTTTCGAGAATGGTAACCCGATCCAATTTCTTCAGTGAAATTCTACTATTGTTGACTAACTTCTTACCCGCTGGGAATGAACTAGCAGACGGTCCTGTTGATCGAACTACCATGTTTTGCGCCATTGCGGTGCCACCAATTCCTGTGAGCAATGCAACCGCGAATGCGGCTTTCCCAAAGCGTGCCAATTTTGTTCCTGATCCTGTTTTAGCCAAGTGCATAGCTTTCTCCATTTTTTGTCTTTTCCAAACGTTTTCGCAAATTCGCGAGGCCTAAATCATCGCCAAACTGCTTCATCATAGCACCAAGTGCCTGAACAGAACCAATATCACCTTTCCGGTGGGCTTCTATGACGGCGATCACTGCTTCTCTGTCTTTTAAATTCCAGTCGGGAACAGGTTCAAATATCTCAACGGGTGTTGATCGTCCCCTCAAGGTGACCGTGCCCATAGGCCGATACCAGTCCAAACCTGTCCGCTCCATAGCCTCACGGCTTACTAGAACTTTTGTTTCTAGCACCTTATTTGCTGCTTCTAGTCGAGCAGCGGTGTTCATTGCGTCGCCAAGCGCCGTGTACTGAATTCTACCTTCACCCCCAAAATTCCCAACAATGGCATCTCCATAGTGTAAACCTACTCGGGTTCTCCCGATTGGCGGCACACCATCTGGAACATTTTTTCGGAAATCCTCACCTGCTTGATAAAGAGCAAAAGCGGCTTTGGCAGCGCGCTCTCCATCGTCTGGGTAGGCAATTGGAGCACCCCAGAAAGCAACCAATGCATCGCCAACAAATTTATCGATCGTACCACCATATTCGAGCGCAACTTCGCTCAGGCGATCGAGATAGTCATTGAGCAATATTGCCACCATTTCCGGTTCAACGGCATGACTGAGCTTGGTAAAGCCCTCCAGATCGGTAAAAACTGCAAAAATCTGACGCTTTTCTCCGTGAAGCGCCAATTTTTCCGGATCGCGTAAAATCTCGCCCGCTATAGATTTTGGCAGATATTTACCCAATGCACTTTGCGCGAAGGCGCGCTGTTTGGAGTTAACCGTCCGGGCGGCTGAGCCTACTGATGCATAACCGAGAAGCCATCCAAAGCCCCAACCAAATGCTGGTAATGAAAGCGTATCAATCCCAATATTGTGCAAACCGAAAGGGAACAGCAGAAAAAACAAAATCTGACTAATTAGAATGAAAGCAACTTTTATCGCATTTCCAATTATCAGTGCAGAAAGTCCCCCGCAGATTGCGACAATAATAGCAGCAACCCAAAGCGTCCATACTGGAACGGGAGCGGGTACATCGTCATTCAGAAGCTGGGTCAGCATGTGCGCATGGACTTCCAGTCCGATCATTTTTTTGTCTTCGCCCGCAGCTCCTTCAACCAAAGCAACTGGTGTTTCAAATCGGTCACGGTCAATGAAGTCACCACCAATTAGGACATGTTTGTCTTTTACGAAAGCAGCGAGCACTTCGGCTGTTGCAGGGTCGGCAAAAGTCTCAATAGCAAATTTGTCGAACACGGGTACATCGGTATTGGCGGGAAGGTGGTAGCGAATTGCGCCTTCATATCCGGCAAATTTGGCATTAGGTTCGGTCAGCGCAATTGCGAAAAATGGCGGCGCGCTATTGGGCAATTTTGTCCACCGTCTCGCCACTCCGTCACCGTCAGTGGCAATCTTGATACTTGTCGGTTGGACCTGCGTGCCTTTTAGTTCATCTAAATAGCGTTTCAGGAATTCGTGTTGTGCGTAATCAATCTCTGGATTGATTTCTACATCCGCGTAGGCCAAGAATGTTGGCGTTTTCATGGCCTTGAATGCATCCAATAAAAGCGCATCGTCCTCTTGGGGCATATCAAACAGGATATCGATCCCAATCGACTTTGCGCCGGCTGCATCAATGGTTTCCAGAGATTGCGCGAGAATGGTTCGATCAACAGGAGAGCGTTGGCCAGTGAGCTTTAAAGTGTCTTCGTTATACACAATCATAACGACCTCGTCTTCTTTCTCCACTACCGGTGAAAGTGCAGAAACACGAAGGTCGTATAATGCGCGCTCTGCCTCCTGAATTAGGGGCGTTTGCCAGCTGAAACGTGCAACTAGTACAGCCAGGATGATGAACAAGACAGTGGACCCAAGGCGAACTGGCCCCAGTTGATCAAACAAGCGTTTGAGCATTTCAACCACAGATCTTGCTTCTTGTTTAACGTCGCGGCCTTCGGATGCCGGGTCTCGATTTGTTTGACTGATTTCCATTATTTTAGCGCAGAAACTTCCTTGTCTCCGCCTGCATCATTCATTGCTGCGCTTTTATTTCCTGACAAAAAAGGTCTGGCGCCATCGCCAACAATCGCAAAGCCAGACCAGTAATATGGATGCGAGGTGCTTGGATCATCCATCAACTTAATCTGGGAAATCCGCATAGCTTCGGCGACTGATAAGTTTTGCCCATCCGAGAATAATCCTCCGATCAATCTTTCGGTAGCATCGAAATCATCGGGAGCGGGCCAATGACTGGCCAGAACCGAACGCCCGCCGGCTCCGATAAAGGATCGAACAAGACCGTCCAGAGCGGTGCCACCGCCAGTGCTAACACCAGCTTCTCTGGTAGCAGTGATACTTGCTTTACCCGCTGTGTCGCAGGCGGAAAGAATCACGATGTCAGCGTCTAGTTTGAGGTCGAATATTTCATCGAAAGCCAACAGCCCGTCCGAACCTTCTCCGCCAAATGATGTAAGAAGAGACGGTTTCGTTGGACAAGATGGACGTGGCGCGGTGACCAGTCCGTGCGTAGCGAAATGCAAAATCCGATAGTCAGATATGTCCGATTTTCCTTTGATCTGATCATCGGAAAACGCGTCGCCGGTCAAGATGGTTGATTGTGTTTGCCCAATAATTGAGCGTGCTTGTTTAAGTTCAGCATCCGAAATTGGCTTGTTCCACTCGGTCAAGGCCCACTGGCAACTTGCATCTATTCCTTCGGATGAACTACGCACACGAGCGTTGCTGGTGCCCTCAAGGACGGGAGTGTTGTTTCCCATGCCCAAATATTCTCTCGTCGCCGTTGATGGAGGGGCCTGTCGAGCGTCTGCGAAAGCCCGCGCGGAAACAGCGGTGCTGACATTTGTTTTCTTGCCCAGCCAACTGACATCTGTGAAGTCATAAGGGTCGCCATCCAGTTCTTCAGACTGAGCAAGATAGTTGGAAACCGATGCATCATCTGTCACCAACAGGTTGATAGGCAATCTTAGCAATGCTCCATCAGGTTCAAATATAAGATGTTTAGAGGACTCTAGCTTAGCGGCAATTGGATCGAAAAGCGCTTTATAAAGGTTGCGGCCGGTTTCAATATCAAATGGATAAGTTGTATATTGCTCATTTTCAAATACAGAAATGGAAGCTCTCAACGTATCAACTTTTTGATCTAGCTCATCGGAAGATAATTCTGTTCGATAAATCTCGGCGTCATTTTGCGTGGCATAGAATATGAATGTACGACCGCCGACAATTGCCATACGAACATAAGCTTCCTCAGCTGTCATGTTTTCTCGAAGATCAGTCAACGAAATGAAGCGTGAGGCAACTGCCCGGTACTGAGGATATTCAGCTAATCGAACTTGTGTTAGTTGTTGGCTGCGTTCTAGTTTTTCAATCTCGTCAGCTAAGTCTGAGCGTGTACGATTAATGGCTGAACTTTGCTCCACTTTCCCAAGAGCGGAAAAACGGATCCGAAGTCGTTCTATACTTCGAGCAAGGTTGGTGGATTGTCGGAACAACCGAGATGCGTCGTCATTTCCGGCACTGAGTTCTCGTGACAATATGGCCTGTGTTTCGGCAACGCCAGGCCTCACTAGGACTTGTGTTGCTTTGAAAAATTCTTCCGCAGAATTTGGATCGCCAGCCATCAGCTCAAAATAGGGCGCCAGCTGATTAGCAATTCCAGCAATAGCACTTCGTTTGCCTAGCGAGTTGTCGACAACTGCGCGGTATAGCTGTCTGGCTTCTGTATCTTTGCCCTGCCGAAGGAGGAAAGATGCCAAGCGCGCTTGCGCGCCATTTACAGCACGCGTTTCTGGATATTGGATTGAGAGTAATTCAAGGCCGTTGCGAAGCAGCTGTTCAGCCTCTTCGATTTTCCCCTCAGATTCGGAGATTAATGCCAATTCGGAAAGCGCTTGCGCGCGTAACCGGGTAATAGACGTGACACGTCCATCACGGACTGCAACTGCTCGATTATGGGCATTTGTCAAAGATTGGCGAGCGTTGGAACGATCCCCGCTAATCCGTTGTGCGGTTCCCAGCAATTGCAGTGCCTGTGCATCAATTATTTCTGCTCGTTCTTGCGGGGTAAGCTTGAGATCATCGGTAAAACCCAGCAAGCCTGCAGTTCTGTCATCTGAATTTATACGAGAAGAAATTGGAACCGTGATCTCCAGATTTTCTGTCAATGCCGTTTGTTCCTGAATATCCGACTCAACAGGTCTATTGATCCTCTCGACTGCATCGGCAAACTGACCTTGGTTCAAAAGATGCATAGCTTCGAAATTTCGCCGAAGTCTTTGGGTGATTGGATTTTCGGATTTTAAATCCAGTGATTGTTGGAACAAACGATCAGCTTCTGCAAATTCACCCAAATTGGATTTTTGTAGCGCACGGTTGATCAGATATTCTTCTGGATTGATAGCATCATCATCCATACCTGTTGTGCGTTGCTGCAGAGTCTCAAAAAATGCAGCGGCCTCTGCATAGTTGCCACTTAGATTGCGGCGATAGCCCTCTGCCAAAGCCTGCTCTGGCTTTAGAGTGGATGCTTGAACGCGAGCAAATGCAAATGGGTCTTCGATCGAGGTCGTTGCGACATCAATGGTTCCTTCAGCAATCTCATCGCCAATGACAGACTTTAAAGCCAATAGAGTGGCGCTGTCATAGGCTGCTAAGCCCTCTGCCACATAGAGATTGTTGTTTTGTCGTCCCTGATAGATTGAATAGGGTACCGGTTGATCGGTTAAGCGGCAGGTTTTATGTTGAAATCCATCTACCGAACTATTGGATTCAGAGGCGCAGGAAACGCTCTCGGTTCTTTGCTTGGAAATGCGCTCCAGAAGATTTCCGGCCGGATTGCGCGCAGAATATACATAGCCAACAGGGCGCGCAGAATCCCGGCATACGACAGCCCAACTACGATCAAATATGCTCTGTTTGGCTTTATTCTCTAAGCTTCGGTCCTGAACCTGGCACAGCGTTCCGTCTGCCTCCCCGATTGGGAAGCTATCGCGCAATGTGACTGGGGTTCCTTGTGCAAAAGCTATGGAAGGGCTGGTGATGGTTGCCAGTGCAATTAGAGGCAGGCTAAGTTGTTTTAGGCCGGTCATTTCTTTCCCATACAAACGTAGTTGATTCCGCCCTCTTTGGACGAACCAATTGTTTGCGACCCGACAATACCCCTCGAAGACTGCTTCTAGCGAAGAACTTCGAGTCTGGTATAGTAATTTATCGACACTCAATCACAGATTTCGTGACAATTGTCACTTTTTGAAACATAATTTTGTATTATCGATACATTACAATGACTTGAATTCAACCAAAACCCAAGAATTTTACATTTTCGGACAGCCCAACCCGTGAAACTTCAAAGTTGTTGATTGGATGGTCCGGATCACGATAGCCGATTGCCATGCCACAGAAGAAAATATGGTCATCATCAATGCCAAGCAATTCGCGCATGTAGGTGCCGTACATTGCCCAGATTTCCTGAGAGCAGCTGTCGAGACCTTCCTCGCGTAGCATCAGCATTACGGTTTGTAGCCACATGCCCATATCGGACCATTGCGGCGGGCCCATATACTTGCGGGTATAGGTAAAGAGTTGCACCGGCGCGCCGAAGCTGTCCCAGTTTTTGGCCATTTGAGCAATACGACCTGCTTTATCTTCGCGATCAAGTCCGATGCTATCGAACATCTCTTTGCCTACTGCACGGCGTTGTTGTTCGTAGCGGCCATCCAGTTCGCCAGGATAAATCGCATATTCATGCCCTTCACCCATGGGTGCTTCCGGAACCTTGGCCTTGATGGCATTCGTGATACGCGTCAATTCGTCGCCACCCACAACAACGGCATTCCACGGCTGTGTATTACCACCTGATGGAGAGCGTTGCGCCGTTTCTAGAACCCGTTCGATCACTGATTTATCGACCGGTTTGTCGAGAAACTGCCGAATAGATCGGCGGGAGGTGACGGCTTCGGTTACGTTCATTTTTTTTCCTCATCAAACAGGCTGGCGAGCTGCTCCACCATTGTGCCGCCCAATTGTTCGGCATCCATGATCGTTACCGCCTTCTTGTAATAGCGCGTCACATCATGGCCAATGCCAATGGCAACCAACTGCACCGGAGATCGGCTTTCAATCCAATCGATCACTTTGCGGAGATGATTTTCCAGATAAGCGCCGTGATTGACGGAGAGGGTACTATCGTCCACCGGTGCCCCGTCAGAAATTACCATTAAGATACGGCGATCTTCCGCCCGTCCAATCAGGCGGTTATGTGCCCATAGCAATGCCTCGCCATCGATATTTTCTTTGAGCAAACCCTCACGCATCATCAGACCAAGGTTTTTCTTCGCGTGTCGCCAGGGTTCATCAGCCTTTTTGTAGATAATATGGCGAAGATCGTTCAGGCGGCCGGGATTTCCCGGACGATCCGCTGCGAGCCAATCTTCACGGGTCTGGCCGCCTTTCCAAGCGCGGGTGGTAAAACCGAGAATTTCAGTTTTAACCCCACAGCGTTCTAATGTGCGTGCCATAATGTCGGCGCTAATTGCCGCTATGCTAATGGGTCTTCCGCGCATTGAGCCGCTATTGTCGATTAACAGTGTCACCACCGTATCGCGGAAATCGGTTTCGCGTTCCATTTTATACGACAAGCTATGTGCAGGATTGCTGACCACCCGGGCAAGGCGCGCCGCATCGAGCATGCCTTCTTCCTGATCAAAATCCCAGCTGCGATTTTGCTGTGCCATTAGGCGGCGTTGCAGACGATTGGCCAGTTTTGTCACCGCGCCCTGTAAATTGGTAAGTTGCTGATCCAGGAACGCGCGCAGACGGGTCAGTTCCTCTTCGTCACAAAGCTCAGTAGCGCTTATAATCTCATCATATTTATCAGACCACGCTGTGTAGTCGAAAGTGGGCGGCAGATCGGACATAGGACGATTGGGGCGAACGGGCATCATGCCATCATCACCGGCATCTCCCATTTCGTCTTCCGCGCCTTCCTCCAGATCTTCTGCGTTCATCTCGCTTTCGGCTTCCTGCGCATCATCATCGGATTGTTCGGAGCGCATCTCGGATTGGCCCTGATCGCCGGTTGCTTCGTCATCGGCGCCGTCGTCTTCTTGATCATCACCTTCATCGTCTTGATCATCATCACTATCGTCGGCGTCGGTTTCTTCATCCGATTTAATCAGGTCGAGATGCTCCAGGAGTTGTGTCGAAAGCTTTGCAAAGCTTTCTTGATCATCGAGCGTCAGATTGAGTCCATCGAGGTCAGCGCCAGCGCCTTCCTCGATCCACTCGCGGAGCATATCCAGACCTTTGATAGTATTCTCCGGCGGTGCTTCACCGGTTAATTTTTCGCGCGCCAGTAAAGCGAGAGCGGTTGATATGGGCACTTCATCGCGATTCTGTGCCCGTGCAATCGGATCGGATCGCATCTTCATTTCCAGCGCCGCGTTTAGATTACCTTTTGCGCCTTCCATATTGCGCGAACCGAGGGCGTCGGTGCGCACTTGCTCCAGCGCATCAAAGCAGGCGCGAGCGATCGCTTCTTGCGGTGCATTTCTGCGATGCTTTGCCTCGTCGTGATGCCGCAGTTTGAGCGAGAAGCTATCTGCAAAGCCGCGGGCTTCGGCAACTTGTTCTTTTGGTAAATCACGTGCTGGCATCGGTACTTTCAGATGCTGCCCGGATTGGGAGGGGGCTTCAGCCGTATAGGCAAGCTCTAATTCCGGTTCTTTGGCCATAGCGCGAGCCGCGCCGCCAAGAACATCCTTAAGGTCATCTAGTTTTGATCGATCAGACATAGTTGGCGCTAGCCATAAGCGGAATAGGGAGGGGAATCAAAGACCTATTTGCTCATGATTTTAGATAGGATTTTCGGAAGATCAGATTTGATCTAATTATCGTCCAGTTCACGTTCCTCGATCCGCAAACCATCGCCATCGACGCTGAGGTCAAGCGGTATTCCGCCTATCTCAGTCGAGAGCGTGACCCCTGCATCTTGATCAATACTCAATTCCGAATAACCGACGGGAATATCCGGAATCTCTGGTATTTCCGGAAGATCGAGTGGCTTGACCGGTCCATCTGGATCGGGTTTTTTGGCGGGCTTTCTAGTGTCAGTGGGCAATTTACCTTGTACGGCCTGGCGCATGAAGTCTTTCCAGATTCGCGCCGGTAATCCGCCGCCACTAATGCCTTTGAGCGGTGTGTTGCCATCATTACCAATCCAAACGCCGACAACCAGCCTGTCGGCACCTTCGCCGGCATAGCCGACAAAAACTGCATCGCGATTATTCTGGGTGGTGCCCGTCTTGCCGTAGTTAGCAATGGAAAGGCGGGCAGCACGCCCGGTACCGCTATTTACGGCATAGCGCATCATATCCTGCATCCGGCCATGGGTACTGGTGCCATAGCGACCCGGCCAATCAAACAGCCATTCCGTCCAGCTCTGTTCCTCTTTTTTGAATGCATAAGGTTCCACTGGCCAACTATTTCCCGCAACACCGGCATAGGCGGCGGTGAGTTCGAGCAATGTGGTTGTGGATGTGCCCAGAGCCAAACTTGGATCGTCTTTTGCCAATGGCGATTTCATGCCCAGATTTCTCGCCTCACGAATAATCGCATCATCGCCGAGCTGATTGAACAGGCGTACCGATGCGACATTGCTTGATCGGGCAAAAGCCTCTTTCAGAGTAATATCGCCGCGATATTTCTCACCATAATTTTTGGGCAAATAGCCGCCTTTGGTAATCGGGCTATCATCGACCATGTCGTCCGGCATCATACCGGATCGCAATGCCGCCAACCAGACAAACAGCTTGAAAGTGCTGCCAGGCTGACGTTTTGCCTGTGTCACGCGGTTGAAAGATGATTTCGCATAATCCTTGCCGCCAATCATGGCGACAACCTCGCCATCGGGCCGCATGGCGACTAGAGCCACTTGTGCTGATCCCAGCGGCGCACGGCCCACAGCGCGGCGAGCAATATTTTGTAACCGGGAGTCGAGCGTGGTTGTGAGGGTCAATCTCTCATAGCTCATATCGGTTAGCTCACGCGCGCGCGGCATCGCCCAGTCTGCGAAATATGTACCAGTAGGAACCGTGTTTCGGGCTCGAACATCCAGTTTTGGACTGGGTAAAGCGTCGATTTCAGCCTGTGTCATAAAGCCAGCAGAAACCATCGCTCGACGGACAAGCTTTGCGCGCTTAGCCGCAAGTTTGGGGTTTTTGGTTGGAGCCAGTCGAGATGGTGCCTGGACCAGCCCCGCGAGCATGATTGCCTGTTCTGGTTTCAGATTTTCCGGCTTGCGATAGTAATAATGAAGCGATGCAGCGCGCAGACCATAGACATTGTCCCCGAAATAGACGTTGGAGAGATAACGCTCCAAAATCTCGTCTTTAGTAAGCCATGTTTCCAGCCAAAATGCGATCATCATTTCGCGCGCCTTGCGAACCAAACTGCGTTCCGGCGTTAGGAACGTCAACTTGGCTAGTTGTTGGGTGATTGTGCTGCCACCTTGTGTGCCGCTGCTACCTGTAAGATTGTTCCACAGGGCTCTGGCCAAACCGCGCGGATCAACGCCCCAATGGGAATAAAATCGCCGGTCTTCTATTGCCAGAAATGCCTCCGCGACATGATCCGGGAGTTCTGCAATTTCAACCGGTTCGTCCACGATCGCACCGTTCCGCGCGATTGGCTGACCGTCTGACGTCAGTAAGGTGATTTGCGGAGGGGCAATCGGTTCTAGAGATTTTGAAAGAGGCGCCGTGATTGCGAGATAAGCGATCATTAGAATGAACAGTAAAATCGCCGCCGCAAAACCGCGGCTGATCCACCACCATTTGCCGCGCGGTTTCTTGAGCGGCGCAACCGGTTCATGGACATCCAGGGTAGGCCATGAACTGGGTTGCGGTTGATAGAAATTGCCCTGATGCTGTTCGCGCTTGGTAAATGGCCAGAGCCATCGACGCTTGGGTTTGGGATAGGAAGTTCGATCCAGCATTTAAGTGTATTACCCTAATAACACGCAATTAGCGAGATTAAAAATCTGATTTGACCCAAATCAATGGGCGCATCTGTTGCTTATGGCAGATGGATATCAACTGAACACGCGAATCAGAGTTTCGTAAAAATGGGGAAGAAATATGTCACATACGCCACATGAACTGCATGATGAATTTCCGGAAGCAGGGGATATCCTGCATAAATTGAAGATCGAGAATGCTCATTTTCAGAAGCTTTCGGAACACTATCATGAAGTTAATCGGGAAATTCACCGGATCGATAGCGGGGTTGAAGCCTCCTCCGATGAACGTTCGGAAGATTTGAAAAAACAGCGCCTGTTTTTGCTTGATGAGATTGGCAAGCTGGTCAGTGAGGCGGCCTGATGCCTGAGGACAACGCAAACTGGAAAGCAATTCGGGCAGAACTCGAAGCGCGACATATAGAGCTTACCGACAGGCTAGGCCGGGTTGAGGAAGAGCTTCATAGTGCGCATAGTCAGGATTTCGCTGATCAGGCCTCTGAAAGAGAACAGGATGAAGTTTTGGAAGGTGAAGAGGTCGTCTTCGAACAGGAACTGGCTCAGATAGAAGCCGCGATTGCGCGTATCGATACCGGTACCTACGGCGAATGCGCAAAATGTGGCGATGATATCAGACCGGAAAGGCTGGCGGTACAGCCAGAGGCTCCGTTCTGTATTTCCTGCGCTAGTTAAGTGTTATCGGGTTTAAGCACCCACCACACTCTCCGGCAAATCTTCACCAAATACGCGCTGATAATATTCAGCGACCAGCATCCGTTCGGCTTCGTCACATTTGTTGAGGAAACTAAGACGGAACGCGAATCCGATATTGTTAAAGATCGCTGCATTCTGTGCCCAGCTGATAACTGTACGAGGACTCATCACTGTAGAAATATCGCCATTGATGAAGCCTTCGCGGGAAAGGTCAGCAACTTTGATCATGTTTTCAACGGTGCTGTCATCGGTGTCCGGAACTTTGGAAAGAATGACTTTTGCCTCGGTGGCAGCGGGCAGATAATTGAGCGTAACGACAATATTCCAGCGGTCCATCTGGCCCTGGTTGATCTGTTGTGTGCCGTGATAAAGTCCGCTGGTATCGCCGAGACCAACCGTGTTGGCAGTTGCAAATAGACGGAAATTTGGATTGGGGCGAATAACCCGGTTTTGATCGAGAAGCGTTAACTTGCCTTCTGTTTCCAATACCCGCTGAATCACGAACATAACATCAGGCCGGCCAGCGTCATATTCGTCGAACACCAATGCGGTTGGTGTTTGCAGCGCCCACGGAAGCAGGCCTTCACGAAACTCAGTCACCTGCTGGCCGTCTTTTAAAACAATCGCATCGCGACCAACCAGATCGATACGGCTGATATGCGCATCGAGATTGATCCGAATACAGGGCCAGTTCAGGCGGGCAGCAACTTGTTCAATATGTGTTGATTTCCCGGTGCCATGAAAACCCTGAACCATAACGCGACGGTTATAGGCAAAGCCTGCTAAAATCGCTGCCGTGGTATCCTGGTCAAATACATAGGCCGGATCTAGATCCGGAACCCGCTCATCCTTTTCGCTGAAGGCTGGTATTTTCATATCCAGATCGATGCCGAACATTTCCCGGGCATCCACTTCCTGATCAGGTGCGTCCATCACAGTTTCGCCGCTGCCGTTTGGATGGGTATTGGGTATGTCAGTCATATTCGTCCTTCAAAAACTCAGCGTGTCCTTATGAAAGGTCAGACAGGCGAGCCACTATCTAAAATCCGGTGATTCCTTGAGCTGCGTATAGGCATCAATCACGTTTGCCAACTGTTTCTCGTGGCTCCGATCTCCCCCATTGCGATCAGGATGATATTTGCGCACCAAAGCCGAATAGGCGCGGCGAATGTCCGACCGCTGCGCATCGTCGCCAAGCCCTAGCGTCTTCAGCGCTTTTTGATCCGCGTTGGAAACTGGCGGAGCATATTTTTTTGCTCCGGAAATATTGGAAGAAAATCTGGCGCCTATCGCATCCAATGGATCAACAAAATTGGCCCATGCCGGTGTGTCACCGGGGCCATCATAGATTCGCCGTGTGCTATCCCAGCCTCTTACTGGATGCTGGGCTTCAAAAATCTGCTCCTGATCCATGCCGGAAAAATAATCGTACCCTTGATTAAACTCGCGAACATGGTCGAGGCATAACCAGCGATACTCTCCCGGACCATCATAGCCATTGCGGGCGCCATATAAGGAGGGCGCGCGAAACTCCCCGATTTCATTGCACCCTTCGATCGCACAAACTTCACCGTCAGTTTCTACGCGGCCGTGAAAGCGATTGGGTTTTTTCGAGTTTGGGGAAGAAGAAGGCAAAGTGAATCCGTTTTGGCTGTTCGCAATATTGCTTAGCCATTCTATATAGGTGACATGGAAACAGAATCAAAAGGCCCAGTGGCCAAAGAAATTGAAACGCGGCTAATGGCTGAACTCTCACCTTCTAAACTGAACGTGATCAACGATAGCGCAAAGCATCACGGTCATGCCGGTGACGATGGCAGCGGAGAATCGCATTTTACGGTTGAGATTGAATGTGCCGAATTTGCGGGTCAATCGCGCCTAAATCGCCAACGGATGGTCAACAAAGCGCTTGGTGATCTGATGCGAGAAAAAGTCCATGCGATGGCGATAAAGGCAAAGGCACCGGGCGAGTGAGCCAGGCGGGCAATCCTGAAAAGGTGAATTTGGCCGACGCTTTCGGGACCATCGCCGATTACTGGTCGCCGAAAATCGCTGGTGATATCAACAATATGCAGGCGAAGATCGCTAAATTTCAAGGCAAGTTCGATTGGCATCACCACGATGTTGAGGATGAGCTATTTCTGGTCATAAAAGGCAGGATGCGAATGGGATTGCGGACTGGTGATATCGATCTGGATGAAGGCGAGATGATTGTTGTTCCGCACGGCGTTGAACATCGGCCAGAAGCCCTGACCGATGAATGTCATGTGTTGATGCTGGAACCGAACAGCACGTTGAATACCGGCAATGTGATCACCGATAATACTGTGCGAGAATTGGACCGTATTTAACTAGTCCATTCCCTTCCAATTCAGCCACATTCCGTGCGCATGGGCATGGCCCAGATTAACAGGGTCCCCGCCACCCGGCCAATAACGAACAATCAATTCATGCCGAAATGTCTTGCGGTTTGTTTCAGACGAAATCCAGGCCATTGATCTGTCTTTTGTAGCTGCTTCACCAGCTTTTTCCATCGCTTTAGTGATTCTATCCTTCGTCTCTTGCGGAAGATACTGCCAGACAATCGAATGCATGAGCACGCGGGTTATCCCGCTTTCTTGCGGCGCTTGTAATTGTGCCTCGACCCAATCGGCTGCATCAGCCTTTACCAAATCGGGTGGATTGTTTTTGGCCAGTGCGATAGCGGCTTCCATCCGTTTGAACCGCTCAGGCATTTCGGGCCAGATATAGCCTTTTAGACGGTCAGATATTTCATCATCGGTCAGATCAATCGGATTTTGGTCACAGGCTTTGATCGAGACAATATCGACTGGGTTTTTCGGGGGAGGAGGACCACGCCAATCCGGTTTGATCCGCATCGGAGAATCAACCGGGCCAACTTCGACCCCATTGAGATCGTAGTGGTAGCGTTCCATCATAGTATTCACGCCAGCACTGCCGCCAATTTCCAGCAACTCGAACTTCGGACCGATTTTTCCGGATAGCCAGAGCAAGGCTGACATAAAGCTGGAGGATCGACCCGCCTCATTGGTTTGTGGCGGGTTATCAAACCAGGGGAGCAGTTGGTCATCATGATCATGGACGACTTGTTTGACGATATCGTCAATCGCGGTTTGTTCGGACACTTCGCCGGTATAGATTGCAGACAACCGCTGTTCTTTGCCGGTTAGATGCAAATGATGCATGCCCCCGGTCAAGCGCAATGGCATCGCATCTTCCAGTGGTTTGCCGGGCCAGTTGCGAATTGTCTGTCCGCATTTGGTATCGCTATCCATCAGAGCGATTTGGGCGACAATGATAGAAGCGGTGATCGGCGCATCGTTGTTCAGACAATGTTCGGCCTGACCGCGCAATCCGTCAGCGATATCTTCTACGTCGAGTATGTCCATTGGTCATTGCCCTTTTATCTGTGAACCCTTAAAGCGCGGCCAACATGGCCGAACCACTAATCTTTGCGATTCCGAAAGGGAGGATACTCGACGATGCACTACCGCTTTTGAAGCAGGTGGGCATCGTGCCAGAGGATGGCTTTTTTGACAAGTCCAACCGCAGCTTGATGTTCGGTACCAATCAGGATCATGTCTCGATCATCCGGGTGCGCGCATTTGATGTCGCGACTTTTGTCGCCCATGGGGCGGCGCAGATTGGAATTGTCGGTTCCGATGTGATCGAAGAATTTGGCTATAGTGAGCTTTATGCGCCGGTTGATTTGGGGATTGGGCGTTGCCGTTTGTCTGTGGCACAGCCAAAGGATGATGCAGAGCAAATAGGCAATATCTCTCACCTGCGGGTCGCTACAAAATATCCCAATCTGACCAGTCGCCATTTTGAATCAAAAGGCATCCAAGCGGAATGTGTGAAGCTGAATGGAGCGATGGAATTGGCGCCATCTCTGGGGCTTTCACGGCATATTGTTGATCTGGTAGAGTCCGGAAGCACATTGAAAGCCAATAACCTGATCGAGACGGATCGTATTCTGGATATCTCCGGACGATTGGTGGTGAATCGCGCGGCTTTCAAGATGCGAAGCGCGGAATTGACGCCGATGGTTCAGAAATTCAGAGAACTAGCAGGGCAGGTCTAATGCCATTGCGGCTTTCCATTTCTGATGCCGA
This sequence comes from uncultured Sphingomonadaceae bacterium, assembly GCA_947494305.1. GTDB lineage: Bacteria > Pseudomonadota > Alphaproteobacteria > Sphingomonadales > Sphingomonadaceae > Parasphingorhabdus. The sequence goes on from CANLUL010000001.1 coordinate 264,617, forward strand.
TTTTGAGGATCGGTTCGATATTCTCGTCAATGCGAGGCGAGAGACCGATGAGGACGTTTCTTCCGATGTAAAGGCGATCATAAGCGATGTTAGAAATCGCGGCGATGATGCCATTCAAGAACTGACCCGGAAATTTGATCATCACGACCTTGAGGAAACCGGTTGGAAAATTCCCAAGGCAGACTGCGTGGCAGCGCTAGAAGAGATGGAAGCCTCGTTGCGGGTTTCCTTGGAACTGGCAGCTTTAAGAATCAATGATTATCATCAGGGACAAGTGCCTGATAATAGGGATTTTAATGACGATGCCGGTGTCCGTATAGGAGCAAGGTGGAACGCCGTAGAGCGTGCTGGAATTTACATTCCCGGTGGTCGGGCGGCCTATCCATCCTCGGTTCTGATGAATGCTATTCCCGCCAAAGTGGCTGGTGTGGACAAGGTCATCATGGTCACTCCAACGCCAAATGGCCGGGTCAATCCACTGGTATTGGCTGCAGCGGAATTGGCTGGTGTGGACGAGATTTGGCGGATTGGCGGGGCGCAGGCAATCGCGGCGCTTGCCTATGGAACCGTACAGATTGAACCGGTGGATGTCATCACTGGCCCTGGAAACGCGTGGGTAGCCGAAGCCAAGCGGCAAGTATACGGGGTGGTTGGCATCGATATGGTGGCTGGACCTTCCGAGATTGTAGTGGTTGCCGATGGTAAAAATGATCCGGACTGGATCGCAGCAGATTTGCTTTCGCAGGCCGAGCATGATCCGACCAGTCAATCGATATTATTCACAAATGATAGTAATTTTGCTGATCAAGTTATTGATAAAATAGGTAAACAGTTGCGGACATTGAAAACAACTAAAACCGCGACTACGAGCTGGAACGCGCATGGAGCTGTGATTACAGTAGATCGATTTGAACAAGCCGTGCCGTTGGTTGATCGTTTAGCTGCGGAGCATCTGGAACTGGCCATAGACGAACCGGAAGAGATGTTTCGAAAGATACGCCATGCTGGCTCGGTATTCCTGGGCCGGCATACACCAGAAGCTTTGGGGGATTATGTCGCCGGCCCCAATCATGTTTTGCCCACCGGTCGCCGCGCTCGGTTTTCTTCGGGATTATCCGTGACGGATTTCATGAAGCGGACAAGTTTCATCAGTTGCGATGACAAAGCATTGCGCAATATTGGCCCAGCGGCTGTGGCCCTTGCGGAAGCGGAAGGCCTACCGGCCCATGCTGCCAGCATAACGCGCCGGCTTCACTCAAACGCGAAGGATTGAAATGACTTTCTCACTTTATGACGCCACCGTTCCTGTTTTCATTCAGTTGCTTGAATCGCAACGCCAGCTCGCCGATCGCGCCGAAGCGCATTGCAAGGAACAAGGAATGTCCGACGATGAGATCCTGAATGCTCGGATCATCGACGATATGGAACCGTATAGCTTTCAAATCAAAGCCGTGGCCATGCAATCTATGGGCGGCATTGAAGCGGTTCGCAAAGGCAGTTTTTCCCCTGATCCAGCGGCCTATCCGGACAGTTTTGACGCTGTACGGGAGAAACTCGATTCAACGATTGCTGCGCTAAAAGAAGTTTCCGCTGACGAAGTGAACAGCTTTCTGGGTCAACCCATGCAGTTCAAACTAAAGGAAATGGTTATACCCTTCACGGCTGAAGGCTTCCTGATGAGCTTCTCCATGCCCAATTTCCACTTTCACACGACGACCGCCTTTGACATATTGCGGGCACAGGGCCTGGATATTGGCAAGGTCAATTATCTCGGTCAGATGCAGATCGCTGCCGGTTAGGAGCCTAATCAATGACAATTTCTCTTTACGATGCGATCATTCCATCGCAACTTCAGATCATTGCGGCCGTGCGCGCTTTGGTGGACAAGGCCAAAGCGCATTGCGAAGATTCGGGAACTGCGGCTGAAGATATTATCGGTGCGCGACTGATCGAAGATATGCAGCCATTTTCCTACCAAGTAAAATGCTGTCGTGAACATTCACTTGGTGCCATTGAGGCCGTGCGTGAAGGTGTATTCACGCCCAGCCTGGCAGCTCCGCCGGATAGTTGGGAAGGCCTCTATGAGAAGCTCGATGAAGCCAAAGCAGGACTTGAAGCTGTCAGTGTCGAGGAGATGGATGATTTTGTCGGTAAGCCCATGGAGTTTAGATTCAAAGAAACGGTCATGCCTTTCTTGGCGGAACATTTCCTGTTCAGCTTCGCCCAACCCAATTTCTATTTCCATGCAACTACGGCCTATGATTTGCTGCGTGAACGCGGATTTCAAATCGGCAAGATGGATTTCGTCGGTATGCCGCGGATGACGAAACCATGACCGCAAAATCCGCATCTCGATCCGCGGCTCGCTTGGCTGCGGTACAGGCTTTGTTTCAGCACCAGATGGAAAAAACAGCCATTCCAAAACTGATCAAAGAATTTCACGATCATCGTCTTGGCAAGGAAATCGAGGATGATCAATATCATCCGGCAGAGGGCGGTTTTTTTGATGCAATTGTTATGGGTGTGTCAAACGGCCGTGAAAACATTGACAGGTTAATATCGGAAAAACTGGCCGCGGATTGGACGTTGAAGCGGATCGACCCTACCATGCTTCAGATTTTGCGTGCTGGAAGCTATGAATTGCTCGAAATGCAGGATGTATCGACGGCGGTCGTCATTGACGAATATGTTGATGTGGCGCATGCTTTCTTTGACGAAAAAGATGCGAAGTTCGCGAATGGCTTACTCGATGCCATCGCGAAACAGGTGAGGGGATAGCAATACTCCCCTCCATGAACGGGGGAGGAATTTCTGTCCGACTTTCTAAAGCGGCTTGATCCAGAATTTCACGATATGATCGTGAATGACCAGCCATCGATGTTCGATATCTTGCAATCCGATATTGGGGCAGGGCGCGCCGCCTTTGCAACGATGATGGCGGAAATGACCAAAGATCTGCCTCCCTTTGACGGGCAAAGGGATGAATATCATATTCCCGGTCTCGACGATGATCCGGAAGTGGCGGTTATCGAATATCGTGCACGCGATGTATTATATCCTGATTGTACCATCATTTGGTTGCATGGTGGCGGATATCTGATTGGCAGTGCCGAAGATTTGTCGGCACAAAGCTATTCCAGCCTGGCACCTGTCGTTTCGGTTGATTATCGAATGGCGCCGGAACATCGGGCACCAGCGGCGGCAAGAGATGCATGTGCGGCGATAGAGCGAATTTCCAGAAACCGCAATCCACGAAAAATTGCCATCGGTGGTCCTAGTGCGGGCGGCGGGTTGGCCGCATCAGCCGCATTGTTGAACCGGGATCGCGGCGGGCCAGAACTCGCATTTCAGTTGCTGATCTTTCCGATGCTCGACAATCTTCACGACACGCCGTCCGGCCATATGGACATTCCTTCCTCGACCTGGACGAGAGAGATTTCCATGTTCGCGTGGTCGCTTTATGCAGAAGAGGCTGGCGCGAGCCCTTATGCTGCTGCGGCACGTGCTGAGGACCTTTCGAGCCTGCCACCCGCCTATGTCATGAGCGGGGATCTCGACCTGTTTCTGGATGAAGATGTACAATATGCTAACCGTCTTCGTTCAGCGGGTGTTCCGGTTGAACTCGCTATCTATCCGGGCGCGCCACACGGATTTAACGGTTTCGCTCCACAAGCACAGGTGAGCCAACGCGCCAATGCTTCCATTCGACTGGCTTTGGAGCATGCCCTAAAATGATCGACTTTATGATAGGAAGCCATTGAACGAACTGGATTTTATTGATCGGCTAAAAGAAATCGCCACACATCCCGCCGCACGGGGATTGTTGGATGATGCTGCGGTTATTCCATTCGGCCGGCAAAAACTGGTTCTAACGCACGACATGATGGTCGAAGGCGTTCATTTCCTTTCCGATGCCAACCCCGCAGATGTGGCTTGGAAATTAGTAGCAGTAAATCTATCCGATTTGGCTGCAAAAGGTGCCAAACCATTGGGGGTTTTGCTTGGATATTCACGGTCGGGCGATGAGTGGGACGACGTTTTCATGCTTGGCCTGAAACAGGCAATCGATCACTTCTGTGTGCCCTTGCTTGGTGGTGACACGGTTAATCCGAGAACTGAAGGATCTAGAACCATAGGACTAACGGCTTTTGGTGATGTCAAAGGGCATATCGTACCCTCCCGTGGCGGCGCACAAGCGGGGCACAGTGTATACGTCAGCGGACCTATTGGCGATGGGTGGGCAGGGTTGCAGTTGGCAAAACGGCGCGAGAATCCGACTGAAGCGACTGCCAAACTCCTGAAAGCTTACAATCGACCACAGCCAAAAATGGATGATGGCAGAGCGCTTTCGACATTGGTGAGCGCTATGATGGATATTTCGGATGGGCTGTTGCTCGATGCGTCACGCATTGCCGATGCCAGCGGCGTGGCTATCGAGATTGATATTGCAAAAATCCCACTTTCTCGGGAGTTTGTCTCGACCTTTGGGGAAGGTCAGGATGCACGAGTAAGTGCATCAACGGGCGGAGATGATTACCAGTTACTGCTTACGGCGAGCCCAGAAACCGTCCTGCCAACCCCGGTTGTCCAAGTAGGCGTTTGCAAACCCGGTTCAGGCATTGTCGTGCTCAATGAAGGGCGAACCATTCAACAGCCCGAAAGTCTTGGTTTTATTCACGCTTGACAGCGCGGATTTTTCGTCATTTCCCTATCAATTTGAATGGCATGTTCAATTGTCTAATCGCCCCGTTAAATCAGGGCTTGCGCGCTTCCCGATTCCCGCACTATAGCCATCCCGTTTAGCGCTCCAGCAATTTGGGGCGTTTATAATAAATAATAAGGGGAGGCACAGCGATGAACGTTGTCACCATTTCAATTTTATGCGGTTTCATAGCCGTACTATACGGCTTTATTACCAGCCGTCAGGTGCTAGGTGCGCCAGCCGGTAATGAAAAAATGCAGGATATCGCGTCTGCAATTCAGGAAGGTGCATCAGCCTATCTGAACCGCCAATATCGTGCCATCGCCATTGTTGGTGTTGTGGTCGCGGTTCTGGTGTTTTTGTTCCTCGGAGCAATCTCAACCGTAGGCTTTCTGATTGGAGCAGTCCTATCCGGTGTTGCTGGCTATATCGGCATGAATATTTCGGTTCGTGCCAATGTCCGTACCGCGCAGGGCGCTAGCGAAAGCTTGCAAACTGGTCTCACCGTCGCGTTCCGCGCTGGTGCGGTGACCGGAATGCTGGTTGCTGGCCTTGCGCTTCTCGCGATCGCGATTTTCTACTATGTGCTAACCGCGCAAATGGGATTGGAACCGAAAAGCCGGACCGTCATCGACGCGCTGGTTGCTCTGGCATTTGGCGCTTCCCTGATCTCGATCTTTGCACGTTTGGGCGGCGGTATCTTTACCAAAGCGGCTGACGTTGGTGCTGATTTGGTTGGTAAAGTGGAAGCGGGCATCCCTGAGGATGATCCACGCAACCCTGCAACCATCGCCGATAACGTTGGCGACAACGTTGGTGACTGTGCTGGTATGGCGGCTGACTTGTTCGAGACCTATGTTGTTACCGTTGGTGCTACCATGGTTCTTCTGGCGCTTACCTTTGGTGACCTGGTTGGCAGTGATATGCTCAATAATTTAATGGCCTTGCCATTAATCGTTGGCGGTGCATGTATCATCACCTCGATTATCGGTACCTATATGGTCCGTCTGGGAAGCAGCAATAACATCATGGGTGCTCTGTATAAGGGCTTCATTACCACAGCGGTATTGTCGATTCCTGCGATCTATTATGTCACATACCGGACCATTGGTGATATGAATACGCCAATCGGTCAGGCTCTTGACGGTACAGGCGGATTTACCGGCATGGCTCTGTTTTGGTGTATGATGGTTGGTCTGGCAGTTACTGGCCTGATCATCTGGATTACTGAATATTATACCGGCACAGAATATCGCCCGGTTAAATCTATCGCGAAGTCATCAGAAACCGGCCACGGCACGAACGTGATCCAGGGTCTAGCGATTTCGATGGAAGCAACCGCATTGCCAACTTTGGTAATCGTTGTTGGTATTGTTGTGGCCTTCCAATTGGCAGGCCTGATCGGTCTGGCATTTGCAGCAACTGCCATGTTGGCGCTTGCCGGTATGGTTGTGGCTCTTGATGCTTACGGACCTGTAACGGATAATGCTGGTGGTATCGCCGAAATGTCTGGCCTTGACGAAAGTGTTCGTAACAAGACTGACGCTCTTGACGCCGTGGGTAACACCACGAAGGCTGTGACCAAAGGCTATGCCATTGGTTCTGCTGGTCTAGCAGCATTGGTCCTTTTCTCGGCTTACACCGCCGACCTCAGAGAGTTCTTCCCGAACCTCGAAGTCAGCTTCAGCCTTGAAAATCCATATGTGATCGTTGGTCTGTTGCTGGGTGCTTTGCTGCCATATCTCTTCGGTTCGATGGGTATGACTGCTGTGGGCCGTGCCGCAGGTGATGTTGTTGTCGATGTTCGTGATCAATTTGCGAAAGACAAAGGCATTATGGATGGCACGTCTCGTCCCGATTACGCGCGGACTGTGGATCTGGTAACCAAAGCTGCGATTAAGGAAATGATTGTTCCTTCACTGCTTCCAGTGCTGGCACCGATCGTTGTCTATTTTGCCGTATTCTGGGCTACTGGCGACCAAGCACAAGGCTTTGCTGCTCTTGGCGCATTGCTTCTTGGTGTGATCGTCTCTGGTCTGTTTGTTGCTCTGTCTATGACTGCAGGCGGCGGTGCTTGGGATAATGCTAAGAAATATATCGAAGACGGTAATCACGGCGGCAAGGGCTCTGACGCCCACCATGCTGCGGTGACTGGTGATACTGTGGGTGATCCTTACAAGGACACTGCAGGTCCAGCCGTGAACCCGATGATAAAAATTACCAATATCGTGGCATTGCTGCTTCTTGCAGTTATGGCGGGACATTAAATGGGTTAGCATGAACCGCTAAACCTTTTGGTTTGAAAAAGACCCCGCTGGAGGTAATTCCGGCGGGGTTTTTTATTGCAAAATTACAAGCTTTTACGGTTAATCCATTCGATCTCCGCGTTAATCAACTGTTACCTCTTTTCGGCTAGTTTCTCCTATGATTTGAGAGTTTTGACTAAAACAGGCGGGCAAATTGGATTTAAGCAGGGCGGATAGGCTGGAAGGCAGTAATATCAGGCGGCGCAACCGACGTGGTTCTGCAGCCGATAGAAAGCCTGTGCCTGAATTATGCCCGATCGATCGAATCAGTCCCAATATCCGCGCTGCTTGGGAAGATCTGTCAGCAAACGCTAGCGAACCGAATGTTTTTCTGGAACCCTGGTTTCTTGAGCCTGGACTAGCAAGTTTCTGTACTGACCCTGATCAACATCTGTTTTTGCTTTGGGCAGGCGAACCAAGCCATTCACAGCTTCTGGCCCTGTTTCCCATTGGAGTAACTAATCGGTTTGGACGTTGGCGGGTAACCCACATACAAAACTGGCTTCATCATAACAGTTTTCTGGGTACACCTTTGGTTCGGCAGAATTTCGAAGAGCTTTTTTGGACGGCCCTTTTCGGGCATCTGGATAACATCAAATGGCCTGGATTTCTGCATATTAACGGGATGACCGTGAACGGTGTATTGGACCAAACAATGCGCCAAGTTTGCGCGTCGCAAGGGCGGCGTTGCGACCTGGTCGCAGAAGAGGTGCGTGCGCTGTTACAAAGCGATTTGGAACCGGAAGCTTACTATACCTCAACTGTCAGGGCAAAGAAGCGCAAAGAGCTGCGACGCCAGGCCAATCGACTTAGTGAACTTGGTAATGTGCAATTTACACAGCATAATGATGACGCCAATCTAAACCTTTGGACCGATGAATTTCTTTCCCTAGAGAGCAAGGGTTGGAAGGGCGAGAGTGGGTCGGCACTAGACAATAGCCCTACAACCCGGACGTTCTTCACTAATGTTCTGAAGGGTGCGGCAGCTGCAGGCCAACTAGAACGTCATGATGTTCGGCTTGATGGTCAACCCATAGCAATGCTGGTAAACTTCCTGTCGGCACCCGGCAGCTTCTCCTTCAAAACTGCCTTTGATGAAGCTTATGCACGCTTCTCTCCGGGAGTATTGCTCCAGCACGAAAACCTTAACATCCTGAAGAACCCAGATATCCGGTGGATGGATAGTTGCGCGGCAGAGGGGCATCCGATGATCGATAGTCTTTGGTCGGAGCGCCGGCATGTAGGCCGTTTCTCGATCGAACTATCCGGTATCGCACGCAAAGCGATGTTCCGCGGTGTCCGAATGGGTGAGGGGCTTATGGCACAGATAAAAGGCCGTGAAACACCAACTAACGTCAAAGGTGCGGCATGAACAAGATTTCAGATAAAGCAGAGTTTGATCGCAGTATTTTTGGTGCCGAAACCAAAGACAATTTCGATGTATGTTATCCTGAACAAGCGCAGGTACTAGAACACAAGATGGCTGCGCACGAATTGCTAACTTTGGACGCTTTGGCCGATCTGGGAGCAGCACTCCCCAAAACCAGTGTTGAATACAACCCGGGCGATCTGCCCGTTGGTATTGCACCCGAGGATGTTCCGGACAACGGAATGTCTATAGCCGACACTATTAGATTGATTGAAAACGCAAATAGCTGGGCGGTTCTCAAAAACATTGAACAAGTCCCTGAATATCAGAATCTGCTGTTGTTGTTATTGGAAGAAATTCGCCCGATACTAGAAAACAAGACCGGAAAGATGTTGCGACCACAGGGGTTTATTTTTGTGTCCTCGCCTGATGCCGTCACTCCGTACCATTTTGATCCCGAACATAACATTTTGCTGCAACTGCGCGGCGAGAAATGGATGACTACATTCCCGGCAGGCAATCCCCGCTACGCGCCGGATGAAGTGCACGAAGGCTATCACACCGGTGGGCATCGCAACCTGATCTGGAAAGACTGTTTCGAGGCGGAAGGTACCAAACACCACCTGACTCCTGGCAAAGCGATTTTCGTCCCCGTGATGGCTCCACACTATGTGAAGGTTGGCAGCGAACATAGCGTCTCGCTATCAATCACCTGGCGCAGCGACTGGAGCTTCGCCGAAGCCGATGTGCGAGCGATGAACCACTGGCTGCGAGGGAAGGGATTGTCGCCCAAAGCACCGGGACGCTGGCCGGAACAGAATCGGGCGAAAACGCTAGTGTGGCGCGCAATGCGGAAGATCGGGGTTGTTAGGTAAACCGAATATTCCGGGTACGAACTTTAGGCTAGATAAACCGTCATGGATTCAAGCCTCACGTTTAATCGCTGAGCAAAAAATCCGGACGTTCCGTGCGTACAATCAGGGGCACAAATATCTCGCTAACGGCAACAGAATCACCTTCACTGTCTTTTTCCGTTCGGCAGATACTGATGTCATGGCAATTCAATAGATGTGGTCGTACGAGGGATTGAACTTTGACGCCAAGATCCTGAAACGAACCGTCTTCAAAAACTACATCCAACGAAAAATCTTCGAGGACAAACCGGACATGGGACCAGTCTTCCCGTATTTTTTTTCCATAGAAAATGAATGCTTCGTAGCTCGTCATATTGGTATAAATATCCAGCTCATCGGGTACAAATAGTGGTGCATCAATTTTCGTGAGCTCGCCTAACTCAAGTTCTTTTACTTTAGCAGAAACGGGAGCTCGATTTGTTCGTTGCGCTAGTTGTTCTGCATTCTGAGATTTCGAAAGATGAGTTCTCATGAATCCAGGAACATTCAACTCCAATTGATTTTCGAGATATTGATCGCCCTCGCCAATTAAAGCCAACATCTCGCTGCGGCTCGCAAAGAAGATATTCGTTTCGTTAAGATATTCCGGTTTTTTGAGTGCAGTTTTTGATAGATGCTTGAAATCAAAAACGTTGATGGAGTTTCTGGGAACATCAGTAAACTTGGCGTAATGGAGGAAAAACCTCAGGGCGGTGTAGTTGCCTTCAAACCACCATCTTTCCAGTATCAAAGGCCTCATCTTTTCAATTACTTGCAGACCAGCCAGTGTGACTATGCTGATTTGAAAAGCCAAAACTAAACTTGAAAACAGCTGATTTTCCGATCGTAGCTCGGTACCAGATATCCCGGAAAAAAAGGAAAAAGTACCTAATGTCAAAGCATTAGCCAGTTCTATCGTTGTTCCTGACAGGAAAGCCCAGTAATGATCGGACCATAGTTCAAGTTCAGGATTCATGAAAAATACTACTGAAATCAAGATGAATGCTAATCCATATAGCTGAGTCAATCTGTCATATCGCGTCTTAATGGAGCCGCCATCCTGATATATCTTGCAGAGTTCAATGAGGCGATAATACCTCATAGGTGGTGGTTGTTGATCAATTTCATTTCGGAATTTTTGAAGGGTGAAGCGGAGCACTTTGTTAATTGTGTAATTTTCCAAAAGATGACCCGAAACAACAAATACTATGCATAACAATGCCATCAGCATATTTGCCCAGCCTATCCCGATCTGGTTCAAAGTTGCGGGAACAACGGACAATACAAGCGGTACAAAAATAATCATCAATATAGCGGAAATAACATATCGGCTAAGCGCAACCCGAACTTGGGAAACTTTATTGAACAGACTTTGACCTTCAATGTGCCTATTCACCACCAAAAAGGTATGAGGCCGGGGACCTGACATTCGTTCAATTTGTTCTTGATCGATGGGATCAGACATCCGCATTCTGTGTTTTGTTTTGATTTTATCTTTCAGATGTTTGGGATAAATTTTTGTCATTCGCCACCGATTGTATAAACCATTGACGTTGTATTGCGGATACTGACCAATGCGGTCCACAATAATTTGAAATTCTGGTGATCGATTCTCGGATTCCAATCCGGCGCTTTTTGAATATACCGCCATATACAGGCACTTACACCGCCAACTTCCAAGAAGTAGATACCTGGCCATGATCACCACAACTGCTAGCATCCCCACCAATTCGGTCAACCGCGAGGCCTCCAGCGAGCTGTGTATTGAGCACAGCACCCGGTCCCGTACCGAACCGCGTTGCATTTCGCATCATATTCACTCCGGCTTCGAAGAGCTGTCGCGGCTTTTCTATTACGAGAAATGGCGAGATGAAGCCGCCGCTTCTGCTCATTTCGGGCTGCCGGAATCGCGGAAATTTGTGAAGCAGCTTACCGCTCTGGCTGGAGAGTGGCCTGATATGCAGATTTTACCGGGCGGATGCAGTCGCTCTGAACGAGATTGTGTCCGGTGGTTGATCGTGAGTAGTTGTTGATCGAAAAGCCTGCCTCTCTCATGACTTGATATTTGCGCTGTCGGGAACGACTGGCCAATACGGCCTCTTAAATTCTTGTCATTTGGGGAGGACGTTCATGAACAGCTTGTTTCTGGCTGCAACCACCATCGCGCTCGGTTCGACATCTGCTTACGCACAGGAAAAGAGGCTCGTCGAAACCCCGCTCGCCGCCGTCGGAATGGGTCAAACCGAAGGCTGCCTAACCGGCCCAATGGCGCAGTTTGGGCGCTATATTGGCGACTGGAACATGACCGACTGGACATTGTCGCCGGATGGGAAAAACTGGACACAGGGCAAAGGTGCGCGTTGGAACTTTACCTGCGTCGGCAATGGGATCGCGGTGCAGGATTTCTGGATGCCTGCAGGTGGTGGGCAGGGGACTAACCTTCGCATTTATGATCCGAAGAAAGAAAGCTGGGACATTGCCTGGACAGCAAAGGCTTCGCCGGGTTTCTCGCATATCACGGCTAAGCAGGATCAGGCGGGTAATGTTGTGATGCACTATGTCTCACCCAAGCAGACTCCGGCGAGGCGGATTACCTTTTTCGCGCCGGAAGCTGATGGCGGGTGGAACTGGCATCTTGATATTTCCACCGACGGAGAAAAAACATGGCGGACGGTGTTCAGGATGAAGGCGGCGCGGCGTTAAAACCGCTTGCGAAAATCGATTTCGACATAGCGGCCAACAGGATCCACAAAACCCGGTTGATAGCGCAATGGAACCAAACCGTTATTGTCTCGCACATCCTGTATATCGTTAAAGACATTGTCAAAACGAAGCGCGATTCGACTGCCTTTTAGGAATTTGAACCGTTCGGTCAGGTTCCCGCGATCATCCAAATTTACGAACATACGCAAGTTTAGTGTCGTTAGATCAGAAAATTGTAGATCAGATCCAGTAAGCCCGCCGATAACCCGCGTTGCGCTTTGATGCTCGCCTTGTAAGCGAAAGCCAATGCCATTGTTGAACCAGCCTCCGCTCAGTTCAAATTCATGCCGCGGGCTGCCGCCAGTCGCGCCAATTGCCGATCCATTTAGCAAATCCAATTCTTGTACGCTTGGTCGGATCAGGATGCGGTCCTGCATGCTGATGGTATGATAGGCGGACAATTGCCAGCGGCCACCTCGCCGTCTTCCCGATCTACTGCGATTTCCTTGTTGGCCGGACGAAGCCTCAGGAGGACGCCCTTCATTGGCGGTTTGCGATGGTGGTGATTGGTTTTTCCTGGTTTCGTTTGAATTCTGGTTGAGTTCGCTGGATTGTTTGGTTCCACTTGGTCGTCCAGCGCTCGGGGCGCCACCCTGTGAACGTCGACCGGTTCCATTGCTCCGTCTTTGACCAAACCGTTTCCTGAAATTGAAACCGTAGCGTATGCTCTCGCTAAAGACGTTGGAATAGTTGACCGGGCGGCGGTCTATTGCAACCAATCGGCCTGAGGCATCACGGGTTATACGACCCGGAAGAGCGGCTTCAATCTCTGGCGTCAATAAAGGGAAGCTGGAAGCGACATCTTTGCTATTGTTGCGGAAATATTCGGCGAGGAACGTCATGCCGTCCAGCCAGTCCGGACGATAGTTGACGGCCAGTTTGATATCGCGGCGTGTTTCCTTGGGCAGAGTCAAATTGCCGCCTGTTGTGATTGATGCCAACACGCTCTCGCCGCGTGTGAAGTCAAAGACGTTTACATTGGGTGTTATGATTAAAGGGTTGCCGAGTTGCGTTATTGATGGAGCTGCTTCTTCGCCAATTGCCGAAGCCGTGAAAGTCAGTCCATCAAGCGGCTCCCAGTTCAAGCCAAAACCAAATTCAAACAACCCGCCAACATCGGATAAATCACTATAGCCGATATTACCGTTGATCAGCAGGCGTCCAATGGTATCAGCGACATTGGTATTTTCGTCGGCGAGTGGGATTTCGACATTGATGCCAGTACTAAAATCGTCGCGGCCTAAAGCGCCGGTTGTCGTAACACCGTTGGTCACGTTGCGACTGTCTAAATCTTTGCGGTCATAACCAGCACGCAGTGTCACACTGACTGGGCCAGATGGGAGGAGAAGAGGGCTCCCTGCGATCGTTGCCAGATTGGTGATCGTCTGATCAGTTGCCCGGGCATGATCTGTTATCGGCATACCGAGAATGGAGCCGAAATCAGGAGCAAATGGATCTATCGTGCCAGCATCAATCGCAGCCTGTAGGACGGTGATATCTCCTGAACGATCCGTTTTTGTGTCAATCTGTTCCCGGCTATAGTCGGATGTAAACGTCCAACGCCAATCCGAGAATTTGCCATTAATTGTTAGCCCGGCTTGCGCGGTATTCGTCTCCTGTGTACGGCTTAGCGGGCCAAATTCTGTAAAATAACGAAATTGTGTTGCACCACCGACTTGTAAATCCCCGCTAGGGAAACCCAATAGACCGCGAGATTTATTATAGACATAACCACCATTCAGTGAGACCGTCATCCCACTTTCAAAAGTGCGGCTATAATTGGCATTCAGCTCGATGTTATCAGAGGGAGCGACGAGCGTGCGGAATTGGCCCAAGTCTACAAGTGTTCCAGCATCGTCCTGTATAATATCGCGCTCAGCCTCAGTGATTGCGGTTGCATTTTGCCATTCCAGGTTGATATTTACGCGACTATTTTTCCCGATGCTGGTCAGGTTGCCCTCAACTTCAGATCGGCCTTGGCCGCCTTGCGTGGGTACGCCATATTCTATCTCTCCCGAGAAGCCGGTATAGCTGTCTTTCAAAATGAAGTTGATCACGCGTTGATCGGGACGAAAACCATATTGCAGAGCCAGTTCTTCTGGAAAGACCTGCACTGTTTTAATCGCTTCGGGCGGTAAGTCACGGACTTCTCGAAAACCAGAAGTGCGCTGGCCGTTAATTAAAACAATCGGCCGCCCAGAACCACGGCCACGCCGAGAGCTGGTAGATGAAGAAAGCGCCGTCACTAGATCCGCAACTGAGGATACGCCAAAACTCTCAATATCTTCCGCATTAAGTTGTTCGATTGGAGGAACGTCGGTGACAACGGCGCCACGGGGAAATTCGGCAATTACCACAATTTCCTCGTTTTCTGGCGCGACCACTTGTGCATTCACCACACTAACGGGCACAGCAATGTTGATAGCAATTATTGTGATGGGTAACAGGCTTCCGGGGAGGGACGCGATCATGGGGGGTGTACTCTAGCGATGTCTATGATTGGGGGAACAAGTTCAAATTGCCTTGATCTCTGCCAAAGTGCAACAGAATCATTGTAGCAAATTGTCGCAAAAGCACACGATTTGAGCAAATCCTTCCCTTTTGATAAAAATATCGTTATTGCGCGCTGCAACGCGGGAATCATCCGTGCAAAAAAGGGATTTAACGCCGCTATATGGCAAAAGAAGAACTTCTAGAAATGAAGGGAATGGTTCGCGAACTGCTCCCCAACGCTATGTTCCGGGTCGAACTGGAAAATGGTCACGAAATTTTGGGACACACTGCTGGTAAGATGCGTAAAAACCGCATCCGCGTGTTGGTGGGCGATGAAGTGCTCGTCGAACTCACCCCTTATGACCTAACCAAGGGTCGTATTACTTATCGTTTCAAGTGACGTGACGAGGCTCGTCCTCGCCTCGTCGAGCCCGCGCCGGCTAGAGTTACTCGGACGGCTTGGTATCAAGCCGCACCGTACTATTTCTCCCGACATTGATGAAACACCTAAAAAGGCAGAGCTACCGCGCGACTATGTCCTGCGTATGGCTCAGGAAAAAGCTGCTGCGGTTGAGCGTGCGGATGATGAAATCCTGATAGCTGGAGACACGACGGTCGCCGTAGGAAGACGGATTTTGGGCCAGGCGGCTAATGCGCAAGAACAGCGCAAGTTCCTTGAGTTGATTAGCGGAAGGCGGCACCATGTCATGTCGTCCGTCTGTATCATTGCAGCAGACGGTAAAACGCGAACAAAACTTTCTGACAGCATCGTCAAGTTCAAGCGCTTCGAATCTCGTGAAATAGAAGCCTACATCGCGTCAGGTGAAGGCGAGGGAAAGGCAGGGGGCTATGCAATCCAGGGCATTGCGGAGGCTTTTGTGACATGGATGTCGGGCAGTTATTCCGGGATTATGGGCTTGCCGCTTTATGAAACGCGCAATCTCTTGATCACGTCGGGTTGGCAATTTGACTGAATCATTCTCCGGTTGGCTTTATGAAGCCGGCATCGGTGAAAACCGAGCGGTTTTGATTAAAAATGATGAGTTGCTGCGAATACGGATCGAGCGGGAGAACTCCGGCATTCGGGTTGGCGCTGTTGTCGAGGCGAAATTCCTAAAGCAATGGACTACCGGAAGATCAGGCATTGTTGAAATGCCCAATGGTCAAGAAGCGTTGCTGCAACCGTTGCCTAAGGGGTTAACCGAAGGCGGTTTGGTTCGGATTGAGATTGTTCGTGAGGCTATCCAGGAGCGGCGCGGCCAAATTAAACGAGCCAAGGCCAAACCGGCGACCAATGGTATCGAACTGAATGAAGGACCAACCCTATTGGAAGAAATCAGGTCTTCCGAATTGCCTGAGAGAGAGATCCATGCTCATGATGCAGATCGATTAGGGGAATTCGGTTGGCATGAAGCCGAGGAGCAGGCTGAAACCGGCCGTGTGGAATTTGATGGTGGAAGTCTGTTGATTGTTTCCACACCTGCGATGACCGTAGTTGATGTAGACGGACCGCTTCCCCCGGTTGAACTGGCAAAACGGGCCGCAAAAGAAATCGCACGCGTGCTGGTTAGGTTGGACATTGCCGGTAATATTGGTGTCGACTTTCCCACCTTGGAAGCGAAGGCAGATCGTAATATTGTTGCCCAGATATTTGATGATCACATGGAGGGAGCTTGCGAACGAACTGCGATTAATGGCTTTGGTTTTATGCAGATCGTTAGCCGTAAACTCAGACCTTCTGTTTTGGATATTATGCAGTCCAATCGTTCGACCAATGCAGCATTACAGCTATTGCGGCAGGCCGAACGAAATCCGGGAACCGGTCCTATGCAGCTCACTGTCCATCCGGCCGTTGCTAACAGACTGAAACCCGAGTGGCTTGAAGAACTAACGAAGCGAACTGGGCGACCGGTGACGGTTGAGAGTGTTGGTAGCCTCTCTCTTGGTGGCGGCTTAATTGGCATAGGCTAGCGTGTGTCGCTTGCATTTTCGGTGCGCTCTCGCCAAAGCCTGCTCATGACGAATATCATCCTCCATGACTATTGGCGCAGCACGGCCAGTTACCGTGTACGCTTGGTCCTTAATCTCAAAAACATCGATTTCGAATTGCGCTCAGTAAATCTGCTTATCGGTGAACATAAGCAAGACCCCTATATGGATCAAAACCCAATGGGTCTGGTTCCCACTCTGTCAATTGGTGATCTACACCTAACGCAATCACTGGCGATTATTGACTATCTTGATGCGATCTATCCTGATCCAGCGATGGTATCTGATGATCCTGTCGAACGATCACGGACATTGGCACAGGCTTTGAATATAGCGGCGGACATTCACCCAATTAACAACATGGCAATTGGCAACTACTTGAAGGAACATTTCGGTGCAGATCAACAGGGTGTTGTGACATGGATGCATCATTGGATGAAGCGCGGTTTTGATGCGTTGGAAGAGCAGGCCCCAGAAAGCGGGATATTTGGTGGTGATGTTCCCAATCTTGCCGATGTGTGTTTAGTACCGCAACTTTACAACGCACGGCGGTTTGCAATGAACTTGGGTGACTACCCAAAATTGGCCCGGATCGATATGGACTGTGCGAATCTGGAAGCATTTCAAAAGTCGACACCGGAACTAGCGAAGGAACAGGGATGAAATTCGAGGGCGGATGTTATTGTGGTGCGGTGCGTTATGCAGCCGAAGGCGAACCGATGATGAAAGCGGAGTGTTTCTGCAGGGAATGTCAGTATATTACTGGTGGTGGAAACTTGCTTGTGATCGCGATGCCGGTTGATGATTTTGAGTTGACCAAAGGTGCAGTGAAAGGTTTTGCCCGCGATGACCTGGAACATCCTGTAACCCGAGAGTTCTGTGAAAATTGCGGTACGCATTTGTTCACCCGGGCGCCCGGATTTGCAGCCGGAGTGATCATCAAGGTCGGATCGATGGATGATCCAGGCCTATTTGGCAAAGCCGATAGCGCGAATTTTGTTGCGGATGCGCAAGAGTATCACCGACTGCCCGATGATATGCCTTGCCATCAAAAATGGATGCATGACTAAATAATGGAAAAAAATCTAATGTTGGCGCTGCCACTTTTGGCCGTGAGCGGTTTTGTGAGCGCTCCAGTAATGGCGCAGGCGCCAACAAAAACAACTTCCTTTGGTCATTGCCTTGGAGATGATGATGACGGATCTGATTTAGGTTGTGTTGACGGTATCAAACCGATTGTCGTTCGTGGAACGGCACTACCGGAGCCTTTGGGTTCAGATGCATATTCGACAAGCCGGATAGAACCAAACGGCCAAGTGCGTATAGAAAATACGCTTCGCTCAGTACCGGGCCTCCAGCAATTTCGTCGATCCGATGCACGCTCAGCAAATCCGACAAGTCAGGGCATCACACTTCGCGGCCTTGGTGGCAATGCATCATCGCGTGCGCTATTGAAACTAGACGGTGTGCCTCAGTCTGATCCTTTTGGTGGTTGGGTAAGCTGGCCAGGCTATGATGCATTACCGATCGTTGAAGCAAGGATTAGGCGCGGCGGCGGTAGCGGAACAGATGGTTCCGGCGCTATCGCCGGAACAGTAGACTTGTTCAGCGACAATGTTGGCAATCTCGTCGAACTGGGTGTCGCTTATGGCAGCCGCAATAGCGTCGACACCGATCTGCTTTTCGGGCGTGAATTGGGTGGTGGACAACTGACAATCTCTGCTACTTATGCGCGGGGCGATGGATTTACTCCAATTATCGAAAGCCAGCGCGGAACAGTGGATCGTCAAGCCGAATATGAGCAAGCTGGTATAGCGGTACGCTATGTCGCACCACTTTCCGAAAGTACGGAGTTACAAACCAATATTCGCGCGTTTACTGATGACAGAGAACGTGGATTTGAGTTTAGCGACAATCACAATGATGGCGCTGATGCGAGTATCAGACTGGTGGATCGCACCAGTGACTGGCAATGGTCCGTACTTGGCTATGTCCAAATCCGTAATTTTGACGTGAGCTTTGGCGGCGTCGCAGCAGATCGTAACAGCGTAAGCCGTGTGTTTGAGCAGTTTAATGTTCCATCCACGGGTCTTGGCGCACGCCTCGAGGTGCGGCCTCCGGTAGGTGATAACATTGAACTGCGGATCGGTGGTGACTGGCGACGGACCGAAGGTACTACCAACGAGAATTTCTTCTTTCTCGATAACGATACACCGCGCCGTCAACGACGGGCAGGGGGCAGCACCGCTACTTATGGCGGTTTTGCAGAGGCTAGCACGCAAGTTACTGATGCGCTGCTTCTAACTGGCGGTGGTCGAATTGATTTTTGGTCTATCGATAGCGGGTTCCGCCGCGAGATTGAACTGATCAATCCATTTCCCGGTTCCGTGCGAACGGATGCTCAATTCGCTAGCCGTAGTGGTACAGAGTTCACTGGACGGGGAGGTTTTGCCTTTGACTTGACGGATGAATTAACCCTTCGTGGTGCCGCATATCTAGGCTGGCGTTTGCCAACGTTGAACGAGTTGTTCCGACCCTTTAGAGTAGGTCCGGATGCCACGGCGGCCAATGAATTGTTGAATCCGGAGCGTGTTAAAGGTGCGGAATTGGGATTGGATTGGACCACTGATTTGGTATCAATTGGTATAACTGCGTTTTCCAACCAGCTCGATAATGCCATCGCCAACGTTACACTGGACAGAGGGCCGGGACTTTTTCCTGGCGTAGGTTTCGTCTCAGGTGCGGGATTATTCCGTCAACGTCAAAACCTGGATAACATTGAATCAAAAGGTATAGAAATTGATACCGAATTCGATTTGGAATCGATCACGAATGGCTTGTCGCTTCGTGCCGCCTATTCCTATGTTGACGCCCAAGTGCATAGTTCCGGCGCTGCGGCGCCGGTCAATGGTTTACGCCCGGCCCAAATCCCCAAGCACAATGCTTCGACCTCTTTGGAATGGGAGCAAGAAAATGGAGCTGGCGCCTCAATTTCTTTGCGATATATCGGTAGCCAGTTTGAAGACGATCAAAACACCCGGCGCCTTGACGATGTGCTGACTATCGATGGTCGGTTAGGCTTTGCAATTAAAGAAAACTTATTGGTCCAGGGGCGGGTGGAAAACCTGTTCGATGCGCGTGTTGAAACGGCAATTAACAGTAATGGAATTATTGAAAGAGCCTTTCCACGGACATTTTGGATTGAACTTCGCGCCAAAATTGAATAAATATTACATATGCGTACAAAACTTGATGATTTTATTCCCTATCAGTTGTCTACGGCCTCTAACGCCGTCAGTGACCTTATAGCGCAGGAGTATAAGAGCCGTTTTGGTTTAAAGATTCCTGAGTGGCGGGTTATGGCGGTACTCGGAGATCGCGGAGCTTCGACCCAACGCCATCTGGTAGAAGCCTCTTTGATGGACAAAGTAACGGTCAATAGGGCGGTTAAAGCACTGGTGGATCGAAATCTTTTAGACCGGACGCCCAACGATGCCGATGGTCGCTCTCATCATCTCAAGCTGAGCGGGACTGGAACAGAGCTATACGAACAGATTATGCCCGCCGCTGAAGCGATGGAGAAAAAGGTCATGGCGGTTTTGACCAGCGAAGAAATAGAACAACTTTCAGAATTCCTATCAAAAATCAGAAAGTCTGCAGACGAGATATCGTCTAAATAAACTGATGATATTCCAAAGAAAAAGGGCGGCAATCAATGCCGCCCTTTTTCTTTGTTTGTCAGTTTAATTCTCTACAGCAGCGCGTCGGAGATCGAGCAGGCCGCAGGGCCAAGGATCACGATGAACAACACCGGCAGAATGAACATGATCAACGGAATCGTCATAATTGCTGGTAGACGCGCAGCCTTTTCTTCCGCTCGCATCATTCGGTCATTGCGAAATTCCGCCGAAAGAACGCGCAGAGCCGATGCTAGAGGCGTACCATATTTTTCGGTTTGAATCATAGTGGTCACCACGCCCTTGATGTGGTCTAGCGCTACCCGATAGGCGAGATTTTCAAAAGCCTGTCGTCGTTCGGTAAGAAAGCCAAGTTCGATGGAGGTAAGAGAGAATTCATCCGCCAGTTCCGGATATGCGTCGCCGAGTTCTCTCGAGACGCGAGCAAATGCAGCGTCAACGGTAAGACCCGCCTCAGCACAAATGACGAGTAAATCAATGGCATCAGGCAAGCCCTTGCGAACGAGATCGGTTCGCTTGGATATTAGGTTGTTAATATAAACGTCTGCTGCCTTATAGCCCGCAATGGTGGCACCGGCAAATACACCGAATTTCTTTAGGGAAGTCCAATCGCTCAAATAGCCAAATCCGTATATGGCCAGTGCAGCGCCTCCACCTAGAAGAATTGGCAGAACCAGTCTGCTAAAAATAACAACAATGGCAAGGTCCTTGGATCGAATACCTGCTTGTGCCAGTTTTTGTTGCGCCTCTTTCAGTTGAGAATCTTGTAAAACCTGTAGCGACGACAGGAAGCTGCGCATCCGGTCGGTGGTATCACTTTGATTGACCAACTTAGCCCGTTTTTTGCTGTTTGACGTGGTAATCCCAGCCTTTAATTGCTCTCGGCGTTCGTTAAGCGATTTGACTCGCTTTGCCATAGGATCACGAACGGTGACAGCTGCGTAGATTGCAAAAAATACTGCAACTGATGCGATACCAGCCAGGATCGTGGCAACCCATAGGACATCTATCCCCATCAGAGTTGGGCCGCCTGACGCGGCAATGGCGAAAATCGCAAGTTCAGTCATAATACCCGCTCCTTCGCCTAAATCTCAAAACTAACCATTTTTGCCATGATAAACACGCCAATACCCATCCAGCACAATCCGCCAAGTCCGGCGATAATCAGCCGCTCTTCGTAGAAAAACCCTGCAAGATAATCTGGATTGACTGACCATACCAGAGCGAACACAATGAAAGGCAATGAGCCAACGATATAGGCAGATGCTTTGGATTCAGAGGACATGGCCTTGATCTTCAGTTTCATCTGTGCGCGTTTACGCAACACATCAGCCAGGTTCGAAAGCGTTTCCGCAAGGTTGCCGCCGGTTTCCCGTTGTATGGCGATGGTGATGCAGAAAAACTTAAATTCCGGCGTATCCAATCGCTTGGCACTTTCCTGAAGTGAGTCTTCCATCGTTCGACCGATTTTGATGCGGTCGACGATTAGACTGAATTCCTCGCCGACTGGGCCGTCAATTTCTTGCGCAACGACACCGATTGTTTCGGTTATTGGCAGACCAGAACGAAGGCCTCGAACCAGCAGTTCGATAGCATCTGGAAAAGACTGGGTGAACTTATTGACACGACTGCCAATTAGAAAGCCGACGACCAAATGAGGAATGCCAAAACCGGCCGCTAGACCTAAAAATAGGCAGAGAAACGGCGGAGCACCTTTGAAAAACAATCCGGCAGCAATGATCACTCCTAGTCCG
Source organism: uncultured Sphingomonadaceae bacterium (assembly GCA_947494305.1). Taxonomy (GTDB): domain Bacteria; phylum Pseudomonadota; class Alphaproteobacteria; order Sphingomonadales; family Sphingomonadaceae; genus Parasphingorhabdus. Next base: position 286,584 of record CANLUL010000001.1, read on the forward strand.
CCACAAACATAGAAAAACTGGGCCAATGTCCAAGATTTACCTGTCTGTTCCAGTCGAATGGCCAGCTTATCTGTACGAGATATTGTTTGGCCGGCAGGGCGGTGATTTTTTTTCCGCGCACTGATAGCCTTTTTCATTTGCTCTTCGACTTTAATATTGGCGCTATCCGAATGACGGAATTTCACCTTATCTAGTCGCCTAGCCTGGGCCTTCGCTTCTGAAGGCCCCATGAGAGCAAATACAACTAGCATCAGGAACACCAATGCACCGGCACCAATCATCGCAGTCTGCATCAAATCCATTATCTGATTTCCCAACTAGTCAAAAAGAACGCTTTATTCCCACTATTCTGCAGGAGTTTCAGCTTCTTCTTTTTGTTTTTTGCTCTTGGATGGTAGCAATGACTTCAAGCCATCAAATTTATCCATCAAAGATGATTTCTTACTTGCAGTTTCGTCTTCATCACCACCATCAACCGTGCCGAGCACCTGTTCAGTAAGCTGAACCATTTTGGCGCTGGCTTTGCTCGATTTTCCTGCTTCGACAAAAGCTTGACCCAGTTTGGCTGCGTGAGCGGCGGTTTTGGGATCGGCTGGAATGATGATGTCAATTTTGCGTTCAATCGAGCTTTCAAAATCTTGACGTGAGATTTCCAAGCCACCCGTCTGAACCTTGTTGGCAACAACAATCACTTTACTCTGAGCCGCATGAGATTTGAGCCACGATAGCAACCGGATAGCGTCGCGGGCAGATGCCAGCGTTAACTCGGTCACAATTACCGTTGCGTTCACATCGCCCAACAGGTGTGGGTAGCTGATCAGCATATCGCGCGGTAAGTCGATAACCGTGCATTCAAATGCGGCACGAAACTCTTCCTGCAATTGGAAGAAAGCAGTTCCATCGGTCATTACCGGCTGATTGATAGGCGCTTCGGCGGAGAGCAATGATAAATTTTCATTTGCTTTGATCATTGCCCGTTCGATGAACAAACCATCGATACGACTTGGATTATCAATTGCGTCGGTCAATCCACGTCCGGGTTCAAGGTCGAGTGCCAAGGCGCCGGTTCCAAAATGAACATCAAGGTCTAGAAGCGCTGTTAAACGCTCTTTTTCTTGACTCAGCAACCAAGCCAGTGACGTTGCGATTGTTGACGCACCTACGCCGCCGCGAGTGCCGATGACTGCGGTGGATATATGCGGTTTATCACTAGAAGTCTCTTCGACTTTCGGTGCATTTAGAGCCTCTTGCGCTTGGCCCAAAATATCGCGGAGCTGTTCAGGACTGAACGGCTTGAGCAAATAGTCTTGGAGACCGCTAACAATGAGATCTCGATACAAGCGTACATCGTTAACCTGTCCCATTGCTATAACAATGGTGCCTGGTTCACATACCTCGGCCAGTGAGTTGATATCAGCTAGAGGATCACCAGACTCTGATAAATCTACCAACAAAATATTTGGACTAGCAGCCACTGACAGGGATTGAACGGCGTTGCGTAATCCACCCTTGTGACATTTGTCTGTTGGCCAACCCATTTCTTCCACGACCGGGCGTAAAAGATCGAGTGTGTCGTCATCGCAGACATAGGCAGAAAACAGATCACGTCCGTTTGGTGCGCCGGGTTTCCAAGGAGCGTTCATTATTGGCCTCCAACTTTCTTGTCGCGATAAGCGCGAATTGCTTTTGATGCCTGCGTCTGATCTTCTCCATCGGCGGACTGACCGCGCACCAGATCATCTGGGTTTGCGATCATGGCTGCCAGGGTACTGTTGGTTCCACAACCATAATTGTCGCTGGTACGACTTTGAAAATCGGTGTGGCTGCGCTGGCTCCAGTCCGGACATCCAGGAACAGATGCAGTTGATCGAGAAACGACAACACGGATGGCGCCAGATGGCACTTGGCCCTCCGTTACAGGAGCGATTTCGCTAACAAGTAAACCATATTGGGAGACTAACGACTCAACAGCACCGCGAGCGGCAGCGCCAGAAGAATAGCTTGGATCTTCAATGGAAACGCGGTCACCATAGCCGAGATCCAATGCGTCGAACCAGCCGGCAAGACGACGTTGTTCACTGGATGGAATAGCACCTGAGCCTCCCATGTTAACGTCCAGCACGTAGTGCGAACGGCTTACCACAGGTTGACGCTCGCTGTTCACTGAACGGTTGGCTGTATTGCTGCCACAAGCCGAAACAGAAAGGCCGAGAGCGGTTACAATTGCTATAGAAATGAAACGCATGATTGATTCTCCTAGTCGGGCTTATTTGTTGAAGCTGAAGCCAGGAGCAGCGCTACCGGATTTCTTCGATTTTTTGGCTGATTTACCGGTTGCTGCTGGCGCGATACTGCCAAGGGCAGGGCCATCCGCTACTGGTGGTGCTACAGTCGGTTTGGGACGATCTTTCTCGCCTGTTGAGCTATGTCGATTCATTAACACGCGCTCCAAATCGTTAGCATGTTTGAAGCCATCAGTCGGCAATACAATCTGACTGTCATCAACCGGCTTAACTAGATATGGCGTGACAACGATCATCAATTCCGTCTCATTCTTCCGATAGCCATCGGATTTGAAGAGATTTCCCAAAATCGGCACATCGGCCAAGCCAGGAGTTTTATCGATCGTTGAGTTATAGCCGTTCTGCATCAAACCGGCGATCATGAAGCTCTCACCGGATCCCAACTCAACCGTTGTTTCTGCTTCACGAGTTGTTAGCGCCGGGATTTCGAAGCCATTCAACCTTACTGCACCAGCCGAAGACAGTTCGGAAACTTTAGGTGCTACACGAAGAGAAATCCTTCCGTTGGAGAGGACTGTTGGCGTGTACGTCAACTCCACGCCAAAATTCTGATAAGTGACGCTGATTTCACCGAGACCGGTGCTTACTGGAATTGGAAAGCGCCCCCCTGCTAAGAAGGAAGCAGTTTCGCCTGATATTGTGGTGAGATTTGGCGACGCCAAGGTGGTAACTAAGCCTACACGTTCAGAAACATCTAAAGCAGTGGCAATATCGACACCAAACAGACGGCCCGCAGCTTGAATGGCGTTCGTTCCAGTGGGTGTTGTATAGTTAAAACTGGTACCGCCTGGTGTTATAAACTGACCCGTAGTCGTGTTAAACGGCAGAGAAATTGAACCCGCTGGTAACCCAAACAGATTGGAAGCATCCAGGCTGGGGAAGCCAGCGGTGCTAAAGTTTCCAATTGTAGCGAATTCCCGAGTTGCGGATGAGACACCGAAAAGAAATCCCCCGGTGTTGTCACGCGTGATTACGTTGCCATTTATCTCCTTGGCGAGTGTCCGGCTTACTTCTGCAAATCGAACTTTTAAATTGACCTGCATGGGTGTTGCCGTTTTCAGGCGACTGACAACACGCGTATCGTCACCGACATACGCCTGTACCAGATTCTCGGCTTCTTCCGCGTCATCAGGATTTTCAATTGTGCCGGTAAGCAATACAAAATTATTGGTCGAACTAACTGCAATATTAGCGTTTGGCATGGCCAATGCGAGCATCTGATCAATCGATGAAATTTCTGCGCCAACAGATATTTCTGCAGAATAAATCACTTTGCCAGTGCGGCTAGTCGCATAGAAACTGGTTTGACCACCTTTTTTACCAAAAATGTATATTTGACGGGGCGAACGAACTTGCACATCAGCAATTTTGTCTTCCGAGATAAATACATCTTCAATCGGGCTAGGTAGGCTGATCAATTTTCCACGACCCACCGCTAGGCTAACGCGAGACTGCGGAGCAGAGACGTTGGGCGATTGCGCTTTAACTGGAGCGGCTGCCTGAGCCGTCAGTGCAAGTGCTAGAGCAGCGGCTACGCCGGAGGCCATCATATGTTTAGCCGAGCGACTTGGTTTCGCGATTGTTTGTAGTAGGGCCATTACTTGTCTCCAAACTCAATTTCTTTGGGACGGTCGCTGCCGCGTGCTACGCGGACAACTGGTCCTTTTGGTTTCTCTTTTTCAGCCAATGGTGGTGGTGTTCGTGCTTCAAAGCGAGACACATCACCCCCGGTAGAGAAGGTCGATTTCTTGGTACTGGGGCGAGCCGCTAGCGAACGGATCAAAGCGGCTTCTTCAACCGGATCATCAGTTTTTGGGAGCTTCACCTCACCTGAAGCGATTGCTTCTTCGAGTTCAGCGCTGCTGTCCGCAAGAGAACGTAAAGCTAAGCTCAGCGTACCCAATGTTTGTGCAACAGCGATTTTTTCAGCAATTTTCGGTGTTGCTTCCAGCGTTACCAGTTTTGCCTTTTTGGCAACTGTTTGACCTTCTTCGTTCTTAGAGGCAGTTACGCGATTGTCTGTTGCGAGAACGCGCAGATTGCGGATCACAGTTTCAGAAACTTTTAGTTCCGGTCCTTCACCTGCAACGGATTGCGTGAGCATTAAGTCAATGCGATCGCCAGGGAACACAAATCCAGCAACACCAGTCAATCCCGATACGGGAATGGTCACGGCGCGCATTCCAGGACCAAGCGCTGCAGCTAGGAAACCACGATCACCAGGACTAACTAGAGCACCTTTGGTAACAGGCTGACCAGCCGTAATCGCATTGCGAACGACAGTGCCGTGCAATTGCTCTATGTTGGTGCCTTCTTTCATGAAATAAGCTTCTTCCACTAAATCTTTCGGCCAGGGTTGAAATTTGAAAACATCTGGAGTGATGATGGTACCAACAGGCAGGGCCCGGGTCGCGACGAGAACTTCTTCCCCCATCACTTCGGCCTTTTTGGCAACTGCTTGCGGTGCCGATGCATCTGCAAACATGCTTCTAGCCAGTAGAGCAGTAACGGCCGCTACAACCAGAGCGCCCACTAGCAAAATAATTTTCTTCTTATCCATGACGATTTCCGCCTCCTGAATGCCCCCGCCGTAAAAATCCGAATAGCGGTAACTTTTCTCTTTCAAGTAAAATGGTTAATATATCGTTCGTAAAACAATCCCGAAATGACCCAGAGCCCCGCAAATGAAATCGCGACGCCATAGGGGACCTTTATTGGACCCTCTTGTTTTTGGATTTTCTTGCCGATCATCATTAACAAAGTCAGCACGCCGCCAGCGATCGACATGATCAACAACAGTTCAATAAATGTAAGCCAATGTAACCAGAGAGCCACGGCTGCTAACAGTTTTACGTCTCCGCCGCCCATTGCGCCCATGGCAAAAACCGCAGCAAATATGGTAAATACGATTATAGCTATGCCAATTTGCCAAACCATGTCTGGCCAAAATGTCATGTCGCTTGCAATCCAAAAGAGCGGTGCAGCCAAAGCGATACCGAAATTTAGTTTATTGGATATCTGTCTGCTCTTGATGTCAGTAATAGCGGCAATTATCAGCGCAATTGCCAAGCCGCCCCAGAGCAAGTAGATGAAATGTTCCCCGTTCATGAGAAACATCCTTAAAATTAATCCCTTACCAAATCGTAACCATGACTACCGGAGCGGCAATTGAATCCAAAGAACATTGAGACATTTGATCGCCGATCCATTCCTTCCTCCGCCAGAGAAAGTAATTGGATCGCCGCCGATGGATGGGCGTTACGGCGATTGGACTGGCCCTTTCTGGGGGGTGATTCTCGTGGATCAGTGTTGTTCATGACTGGGCGGGCCGACTTTTACGAAAAATATTTGGAGACATTCTGCGACTACCAAGCGGCCGGTTGGAACGTAACAACGGTCGACTGGCGCGGGCAGGGTGGATCTGGGCGCTGCGGGCCGCATCAATATGTTGGCCACATCGATGATTTCTCAACTTGGGTAGCGGATCTTGGATACCTGTTTGCCCAATGGCGTAAAGAGAGTGCAGGACCACATATTGTTGTTGGCCACAGTATGGGTGGTCATTTGGTAATGCGTGCTTTGGCTGAGAATGTGATTGATCCTGATGCAACCATCCTCAGTGCTCCCATGCTGGCACCGGCGGGCGGAGGTATGCCCCCATGGGCAGCGCAATTGGCCGCCAAGATTATGTGCTGGACGGGAAGAGCTAAGCGACGAGCATGGAAAGGCAATGACAATCCGCTGGAACCCGATCTCTTGCGGCAGCGATTACTTACTCATGACGCCGACCGATATTCAGACGAATTTTTCTGGTTTGCTGAACGTCCGCATTTACGCCTTGGTCCGGCCAGTTGGCGCTGGGTAGAGCGGGCTTATTCATCGGCGAGAAAACTGAGTAATCCTTTCCATCTAAGGAGGGTTAAATCACCTGTTCTGTTTCTGGTAACGGCGTTAGATGAATTGGTCGACAATGCCCGGATTGAAATGGTCCACCAACTGTTACCGCGATCAGAGGTAAAAATGTTTGGGGAAGAATGTGCGCATGAAATTTACCGGGAAGTTGATGACGTGCGTGAAGTTGCTTTAGACACCAGTTTTGAATTTTTAGATAGAGTGGCCCCGTCCGATGATCGAATATGATGTAGCAATTATCGGAGCCGGAATTGCAGGGGCTAGCATGGCATCCGAGCTTGCATCACATTGTTCGGTATTGCTTCTCGAGGCCGAAGATCAACCCGGTTATCACGCCACAGGTCGATCAGCTGCTTTTTGGACGGAGACTTATGGCGGCCCCCAAATCCAGCCGTTGACAACCGCTTCAAGGCAGTTTTTGGAATTCCCTGATCCTGAATTTTCCAAGCGTGGCTTTTTGAAGCCTCGTGGAGCGATTAACATAGCAACTGCCGATCAACCGTATCTCGCAGATAAATTTGTCGCGCAGTTTAATGGCAGTGGTGTCGTCATGGAAAAATGGGATAGGGTAAGGGTTCTAAGTGCGTTGCCGAATGCCCAGTCCGATTGGAACAGTGCGGTGTATGAACCGGACTGCTGTGATATCGATGTAAGTGGATTGCATCAATCTTACTTGCGAGCCGCAAAAAAGTTTGGCGTGACGCTAAAAAACCGCGCTCGGATTGAGGCAATTCAAAGAATCGATGGAAAGTGGCAACTAACCTCGGCTCAAGATGTGTTTGTTAGCGATAGAATAATCAATGCAGCAGGTGCTTGGGCCGACGAAATTGCCAGAATGGCCCATATCAATCCAGTCGGAATTCAGCCGATGCGCCGTACGATGGTGCAATTGGAAACTAATCCGGCATCCAATCAAGACGATCCGCTTGTTGTTGCGCTGGATGGCAGTTTCTATTTTAAACCAGAGTCTGGGGGTAGTTACTGGCTGAGCCCACATGATGAAATTCCAAGCGACCCCTTAGATGCAGCGCCAGAAGAACTGGATGTGGCAATCGCAATAGACCGGTTTGAAAAAACACTTGATGTGGAGATCAAATCAGTTGTGCGAAAATGGGCAGGCCTTCGGAGCTTCGCACCAGACCGATTGCCGGTTTACGGTTATGATCCAGATGAAAATAGCTTTTTCTGGTTTGCAGGACAAGGCGGTTTTGGCATCCAAACGGCCCCCGCTGCGGCTCGATTGGCAAAGGCCCTTTTCCTTGATGAGAAACCGGATATGATGGTTCAACATATTGGCGCCACTAACTTCGCACCCGACCGCTTTCGCTAGAGCAAAATCAATTTACAAATTTGTCGTTGCGTTGAGTCGCCTAGCAGTTATTAAAAAGATTAAGGCTATCAAGCCGGAAAAAGGAGAGTTTTTACATGCCTCATAAGTTTGAAATCTATCGCGACAAAAAGAAAGAATTCAGGGTTCGCTTCAAGCATAATAGCGAAGTGATGTTTTCAACCGAAGGTTATAGCAGCAAGGCAAGTGCCAAGAATGCAATTAAATCGATCCTAAAAAATGGCCCTACTGCAGAAGTTGAAGACAACAGCTAAGCAGCTAAAGCACTGCTTTACCTATTCAGGCGCCGCGCGCGACCAGCAGCGCGGCGTCGCTGGCCAATTGATCGGCCCGCTCATTATCGGCATTTCCAGCATGCCCTTTAACCCAGACCCAATCAATCTGGTGCGGTTCTACTGCGTCCAAAAGATCTTGCCACAAATCCGCATTTTTGACGGGTTTTTTTGCGGCTGTCCGCCAACCATTCTTTTGCCAGCCGTGAATCCATTTGGTGATGCCATCTTTCACATAGGTGCTGTCAATCGATAGCCGTACATTGCAGGGGCGCTTCAGAGCATTCAGTGCCTCTATTGCTGCTCGCAACTCCATTCGATTGTTAGTGGTACCCGCTTCACCGCCAGATATTTCCTTTTCCTTATCGCCATATCGGATCAGTGCGCCCCAGCCGCCGGGTCCTGGATTGCCTTTACATGCGCCGTCAGTGGCGATCTCAACGATGTTTGCACTGTTCATGCCGCAAAAATTTCTGGATGATTTTGATAATATTCGAGCCGTTTCAAAAATGCCTTAGGGTCTTTGCGTGTCACCAATGCATCGGCTGGTGTATTAATCCAGTCATATGATCGCGATAGCAGGAAACGAAGTGCGGCACCGCGCGCCAATGTGGGCAGAGCATCTCGTTCGGCACTCGGTAGTTTGAAGTTAGTCTCATATCCATTTATCAAGGCTGAGGATATGTCTGGCCGGAAGCTATCATCACGATCATCGAAACACCATGCAGTGTGGGTTACAGCCAGATCATAAGCTCTGATATCTGTGCACGAAAAGTAAAAGTCGATAAGGCCTGTGATGTTGTCGCCTAGCATCAGGACATTGTCGGGAAACAGGTCGGCATGAACGACCGACTTCGGGAGATTGTCAGGCCAATTTCGATCCAGGCTGTCTAGCTCTTTTTGGACCCGATCAAACAAGCCCTCCTGAATATCATTCAACCCCTTTTTGCCGCATTGCTCCGCAAGCTTTCGCCAGCCATCATGGTCCATATCATTAGGTCTTGATTGATCGAAATCAGCGAGTGCATTGTGCATGTTGCCGAGCGCAGCCCCTGCAGCCTGGCTCTGTGCAACGGTCGGGTGGCTCACAGAAACGCCGGGTAAGAAAGTAATAAGACAAGCATAGCGTCCGCATAATTTCTGAATCTTCTTACCGTTCCGATCTGCTATCATTGGCGGGACCGGACAGTTTTTGGAAGCCAGATGATCTAACATGTTGATGAAAAACGGAAGGTCTTCGGGATTGACGCGTTTTTCATAAAGCGTCAAAATGTATCGATCTTGCGTCGTTTCTATCAAATAATTACTGTTTTCTACACCTTCGGCAATACCCTTGGCCGAAACAAGTGAGCCGACATCGAAGCGCTCGAGAAACTGACCAATTTTCTCTGCACTGACTTTAGTATAAACGGCCATCAGGTGACTTCGAGGCCCCGAGGAAGCTTAAACACCATGCGTTCCTTGGCGGTTCGAACTTTCTCTTCATGCACCTCAAAGCGTTGTTCAAGTGTTGAGACAACTTCCCTAACAAGGATTTCAGGTGCAGAAGCACCCGCAGTTAATCCCAGCGTTTCGACACCTTTGAACCAGTTAAAATCAATCTCGTCAGCGCGCTGGATTAAGTATGATTCAGCTCCTTCTCGCTCGGCTACTTCTACTAGGCGTAAACTATTGGAACTGTTGGGTGCGCCAATGACAAGCACAAGCTCAGCAGTTTCCGCAATCCGCTTCACTGCTTCCTGGCGATTGGATGTCGCATAGCAAATATCTTCACCTTTTGGGCCGACGATATTGGGAAACCGCTCCTGTAAAGATTCCACAATCGCTCTTGTGTCATCCACTGACAAGGTTGTTTGTGTGAGAAAGGCTAGATTTTCACCATCTTGCGGTTCAAGCGCTTCCACATCATCCACCGTTTCGACGAGGGTCATTTGTCCGTCTTCCACCTGACCAAATGTTCCGACCACTTCCGGATGATTGGCATGCCCAACAAAGATAATATGCCGCCCATGTTCCACCTGGCGTTCCGCTTGTCGGTGCACTTTCGATACAAGAGGACAAGTCGCGTCGAGATATTCCAAGCCCCGTTCCTCGGCTTTATGCGGAACAGCTTTGGGAACGCCATGGGCAGAAAAAACCACTGGGACGCCGTCCGGCACTTCGTCCAGTTCTTCGACAAAAATAGCACCGAGCGTCTTCAATTCATCGACGACATATTTATTATGTACGATTTCGTGTCGCACATATACCGGGGCACCATATTTTTCGATGGCGAGTTCAACGATTTTTATGGCCCGATCCACGCCGGCACAAAAGCCACGTGGGGCAGCCACAAGCAAGGAAATAGGGGGTTTTTCATCCAAATTCTGGTTCATGATATTCGCCTTAGTGAAAATCTTGCGCAACGAAAAGATAATCCGTTCATCCTGTGGACGGTTGCGCGCCTTTAAAGGCCTAGATAAGGGATGTTCAAGAAAATGAAAGTTCCGAACCAACAAAAGGCGATGTGTTGTGATGGTTTGGAAAAAGGGCAAGGAATTTTGATTGTGCGGTTTGACAAAATCATATTGGCTGGTTTGACTATATTGGCTGTTTCTGGATGTGCCAGGGATGGTGCGTTGGATGTAAGTTCAGGTGTCGGAGTTAGCGTCACACGAACTGGATGTCCCGCCGTCGCCGTGCCCGATCATACTGGTGATATTACCGTGTTCAACCCCACAAGCAGCACGGATGCAAGTGCCATTGATGTGGTCGCAAACATTACAAATGTGCGATCTACTTGTAACGGTGAAGGTGCGCGAATCTACACAGAAGCAACATTTGATATCTATGGATCAAGAACCAATCCACGTGGTTCTCGTACGGTTACAGTACCGTATTTCTCAACCGTGTTACAGGGCGGCACGGCGGTTGTTGCGAAGCGAGTAAAGACTGTAACGCTTCAATTTGCCGATGGACAATATCGTGCTTCAACTTCTGCAAAAGCGGGTTCTTACATTGATGCGGCTGCGGCCCGGTTGCCCGAAGATGTGGTTGAACGTCTGACCCGACGACGTAAACCTGGAGATCCTGATGCAGCATTGGATCCGTTGGCAGATCCGGCGATTCGAGCACAAGTCAATCGTTCAACTTTTGAGTTGCTGATTGGTTTTCAACTGACGTCTGCCCAGTTGCAATATAACGCGACACGCTGACTTTTAGCTCACAGTTGCCATTTGAACAATGATCGTGCCTATGTTGGGCATATCTTCATATTTAGAATAGAGTGAAACCATGCTGTTTCCAACATTTACAAAACATATCGATGAGGCCCTGGATGCCCTTGCCGAAGCATCAGTGATTCCAGCTGATCTTGACCGTAACAACGTTACTATCGAACCACCGCGTGATCCTTCGCATGGTGATCTTTCAACCAATGCGGCGATGGTGCTTTCAAAAGCAGCCGGCATGAAGCCGCGTGACCTAGCAAACAAAATTGTTGAGAAACTAAGCGCTCTGATTGATGTGAAATCTGCGGAAATTGCCGGTCCGGGTTTCATAAACCTGCGTGTTTCTGATGCAATTCTAGTTGATGAACTTCAGCAAATTAGCGAAATGGGGCTGGATTACGGTCGCTCCGACAAAGGGCAAGGTACAACCGTCAATGTTGAGTATGTATCAGCAAATCCTACTGGTCCGATGCATATGGGGCATTGCCGCGGCGCTGTAGTCGGCGACGCACTTGCCGATCTGTTGGAGTTTGGCGGGCATAAAGTGATCCGCGAATATTATGTTAATGATGCCGGGTCTCAGGTGGATACGCTGGCGCGATCTGCTCATTTGCGATATCTGGAGGCCTTAGGCGAAGATATTAGTGAAATCCCGGAAGGGCTGTATCCCGGTGCATATTTGAAGCCTGTGGGCGAAGCGCTGGCGTCGGAATTTGGGAATAAATTCAAAGACAGTCCTGAAAAAGAATGGCTCCTGACGTTCCGTAAAGCCAGCGTTTCGGCGATGATGGATATGATCCGTGCCGATCTTGTAATGCTGGGAATAAAGCACGATGTATTTGCATCAGAGGCGGAGCTGCATGAAGCAGGTAAGGCCGATGCCGCAGAGGCAGAATTACGTTCTCGCGATCTTGTCTATGACGGCGTTTTGGAAAAGCCCAAAGGCAAAACCATCGATGATTGGGAGCCCGTTGAACTGCCGCTTTTCCGGTCGACCCAATTTGGTGATGATCAGGATCGTCCGATTAAGAAATCAGATGGTAAATGGACCTATTTCGGGGGAGACCTCGCTTATCACTTTCAAAAAGCACAAAGTGCGGATGAATTGATTGATATTTGGGGCGCGGATCATGCGGGCACGGTCAAGCGTATCAAAGCTGCTGTGCAAGCGCTGACAAAAGGCGAAACCAAATTTGATGTGAAGCTGGTTCAGATGGTGCATTTGCTCCGTGAAGGCGAGCCTGTAAAAATGTCAAAGCGATCCGGTAACTTTGTTACTATAGCTGACGTTGTGAAAGAGGTTGGCAAGGATGTCGTGCGCTTTACAATGCTGACCCGTAAAGCAGATGCACAAATGGATTTTGATTTTGCCAAGGTAATGGAAGCATCACGCGATAATCCGGTGTTTTATGTGCAATATGCGCATGCTCGGATCCAATCCATAATCCGCAAGGCAGCGGAGGAGGGTATTGAACCTTCTGATGCGGATTTATCGGTGCTCGGAGAAGAGGAGCTCGATCTAGTCAAATTGGCTGCTCAATTTCCTCGCATTGTCGAATCAGCGGCTGCGGCACGTGAACCGCATCGAGTCGCTTTCTATCTAAATGACCTCGCAGCGGCCTTTCATGGTTTTTATAATTTGGGCAATGACCGGCCTGATAAGCGGATCTTAATGGTTAATGATCATAAGACCACGTCCGCTAGGCTTTTCTTAGTCAAGAATATCGGGCAAACTGTCAAGAACGGCCTGGCGCTTATGGGGGTTGAGGCCGCAGAATCGATGTAGATGGAGCGTAATATGTCGGACGCAACGCGAGATAGTCTGGATTTGGACGACGAAGATCGTCTACCGTGGTTGGAATCTGCGGATGATTATGAGGAAGAGGGAGAATATTCTCCCGCCCGTATAGCTTTGCTTGTGTTAGCCGGTGTGGTGCTTTTGGGTGCCATTGTTGGTGGTATTTACTGGATGCAAAACCGTGAAGGCGGCGTTGACGGTACCGGCGATCTGATCGCTGCGCAGGAAGGCGACTATAAAGTGCGCCCTGATGACGCCCAATCCAAACAATTTGAAGGCGAGGGTGACGCTAGCTTTGCCGCCAGCGAAGGGCAAGAAACCGAAGCCAAACTTGGCACGGCGGCTCCGATCGAAACTCCGGTTCGAAAAGAGCCATCCCCCGGTCTTGTATCTACTGATCCATCCACCGATACAAAAGCGGGCGCCGGAACAATGATCCAATTGGGAGCATTTAGCTCCCCAACCAATGCGGATCGCGAGTGGGCCGGTTATGCCAGACGATTTGAATCAATCAGCAAACTTCCCAAAAAGATCGTTTCGGGTTCAGTTGAAGGCGGAACTATCTATCGGTTGAATGCAGTCGCTCCCAACCCGCAAGCTGCACAGGAAGTTTGTAACGGTTTAAAAGCGGCAGGCGAAAGCTGCATGGTGGTTCGCTAAACATCACCGTTTAAATTCGTATCAATGGGGGACGCGCTGTGGATAACGGCGCTTTTCGCTTTACCGGAATCCGTTTTTTGCGCATGATACTCGCAGAGAAGCGGGTTTTTTGGGTATTTTCGAGTAATGACACCAGCTGTTTTCGGAATGTCGGGGTTGAGCCTGACCACTGAAGAAAAAGCGTTCTTCAAAGAGAGCGATCCTTCCGGGTATATCATCTTTGGTCGCAATATAGAGAGCAAGGCACAATTGCGCTCTCTGACCGATGATCTGCGTGCCATTCATGGCCGAGACAATCTGGCTATCCTGATCGATCAGGAAGGTGGCCGCGTACAGCGAATGACCGAGCCGATTTGGCCGAAATTCCCTGCCGGTGAAGTTTTCGATAAACTCTACGAGATAGCGCCTGCAACCGCGATCGAAGCAGCACGATTGAATGCCCAAGCCTTGGCGGTCAGTCTTACAGAAGTTGGCATTACCGTTGATTGCCTGCCACTTTTGGACGTGCGTCAACCGGATGCCAATAACGTCATTGGCGATCGTGCTCTGGGTAGTGAGCCTTTGCGGGTAGCCGCGCTAGGGCGTGCGATACTGGATGGACTGCAAAAGGGCGGCGTGGTTGGCGTGGTCAAACACATGCCCGGGCACGGCAGAACCAGCGTGGATACACATAAAGCGTTGCCAACGGTAACGGCTAGCGATGAAGAGCTTGAAATGGATCTTCAGCCGTTCAAGACGCTCAAAGATGCGCCCATGGGGATGACCGGGCATCTGCTATTCACTGCTTGGGATGCGGACACACCATCTACGCTTTCGGAGGCCATAATTGAGGGTGTCATTCGTGATCGGATCGGCTTTGATGGTTTGCTCTATACCGATGACCTAGACATGGAAGCTTTATCCGGAACGGTTCCAGAGCGCGCTGAGCGGGCACAAAAGGCAGGGTGTGATATTGCGCTGAATTGCTGGGCCAAGATGGATGACATGGCTGGTATTGCAGAAAAGCTGGCACCAATGTCGGGTAAAACCAAGCAGCGGCAGGATGATGCGATGGCGACGATTTCCGAGGCATCCGAAGGTCCCGAATTCACCGAGCTTGTCACCAAACGCGATGAACTTATGGCGGCGGCAGCTTGATGAGTGAAGACATTGAAACCGAAACAGAGAGCTTTTTCTTTCCGCCCGAGAGTGTTTCCGATGACGAAGCATTGACACTGAATATTGATGGTTGGGAAGGGCCGCTCGATCTTTTGCTCGCTTTGGCGCGGAATCAGAAAGTGGACTTGCGCGAAATTTCTATTTTGGAACTTGTGCAGGGATATTTGAAATATATTGCTGATGCGCAGGTTCTGAAGCTCGAGCTGGCGGCGGATTATTTGGTGATGGCCGCATGGCTGACCTATTTGAAATCAGGTTTACTGTTGCCGAAAGACCCTGAAGTTGACCCATCACCCGAAGAATTAGCGCTGCGTCTGCAAATGCGCTTGGAACGCTTAAATGCCATGCGAGAGGCGGGTGCACGGTTGCTGGGTAGAGATCGTATTGGCCGCGATGTTTTTGCCCGCGGTGCTCCAGAAGGATTGAAAGTCCTTAAGAACCGGCAATGGCAAGCCGAATATTATGACCTTATCTCCGCCTATTCGCGGGTCAAAGTGCGCAATGCGCCGGCCATCCATGTTGTAAAGCAGCGCATGGTTATGACACTCGAAGATGCGCTGGCACGGGTCTCCATGATGCTGGGTGAAGCAATCGACTGGATGGATATTCGCGCGTTCCTCCCCCCCGGCGCAGCGCCTGAGTTGAGAAAATCGGCTTTGGCATCCAGTTTTCTGGCTTCGCTGGAACTCGCGCGACAAGGAAAATTGGTGTTGCAGCAAGAAGAAAGCTTCGCACCGCTCAGAATAAAGGCAACCGAAAATGGCTGAAGAAATAGTCGAAGATACAAGCCTGATCGAGAGAGAATGGGAAGACATGGAGTCCTCAAAGCGTTCTGTAGAGGCGACTTTGTTCGCATCGGAAACTCCAATGACGGTTGCGGATATAAAGCTTTACGTTGGTGAAGATGTCGATGTGGCGGGCGCATTGGTATCGCTGCAAGCAGACTATGAGCATCGCGGGATTGTGTTGATTAAGACCGGCAACCGCTGGCATTTTCAAACCGCACACGATCTATCACACTTGCTCCGCCGCGAGCGTCAGGAATTGCGCAAGCTTAGCCGTGCAGGAATGGAGACGCTTGCTATCATTGCCTATCACGAACCCGTCAGCCGCGCCGAAATCGAAGCCATTCGAGGTGTGCAAGTCGCCAAAGGCACGCTCGACGTGCTGATGGAAGCAAGTTGGGTGCGCCCCGCCGGCCGCCGTGAAGTGCCGGGTCGGCCGCTAATTTATGCGACAACAGCTGAATTTCTAACCCATTTTGGCCTGCAAAGCCGTAAAGACTTGCCCGGTATTGATGACCTGAAAGCCGCAGGATTGCTGGATCCTGTCGATCTCGTGCTCGAAAGAATGGAGTTAGAGGGCGAGGAAGAAAGCCCCGACGATGAAGATGTTTCGGAATCGAAAGATCCGGAAGATATTGAAGAGAATGGTGAACAAGACTCTGTTTTGCTGGAAAACGAACCTGAGAACGCCTAAATAGAGTTTAGTAATCAGGAGAATTTAGATGCAACCGAGTGTTTGGCAAATTGTGATTGTAGCAGCATTGGTGCTAATCCTGTTCGGTCGCGGCCGTATTTCGGAAATGATGGGCGATGTTGGGAAGGGTATTAAATCCTTCAAAAAGGGCATTTCGGAGGAGGAAGCTGCTGCTTCCAAACCATCTCCGCAAATTGACAGTAAAACCTCTGAAACCGTTAGCGAAACCAAGACTGCAGACAAAACGGCTGGTTGATTCCGTCCGTTTTGTAATGCGGTTCGCGCTCCAACATGTTTGATATCGGCTTCCCGGAAATGGCGGTAATCGCGATGATCGCCGTCATTGTTATTGGACCGTCCGAATTACCGCGTGCACTGGCCACGGCTGGTAAATGGATGGGCAAGGCGCGCGGCGTCATGGCAAATTTCCGTACTGGTCTAGACGCAATGGTCCGCGAGGCCGAACTTCAGGAAATGGAAAAGAAATGGGCGTCGGAAAACGAGCGCATCATGAAAGAGCATCCTGCGCTTCCTGATCCGGGTGAAGAAGAACCGAAGATGGAGGCGACAGAAAAGCCCGCTGCGCCTGAACATGAAAGCCCAGAAGATTCCGCCGAAGATGGTGCCAAGTCATGAATGACCAGAGCACGCCCGAAATCGACGAAAGCAAGGCGCCGCTTATCGAGCATCTGATTGAGCTTCGTCAACGTCTGTTATGGGCGGTTGCGGCCTTGGTGGTAGCATTTGGCTTCAGCTTGTTTTTTGCCGATGACATATTTGCGATTTTGGTAAAACCCTTAACCGCTGCGTTCCCTGCTGGTGAAGGAACGCTAATATATACGAAGCTTTACGAAGCTTTTTTTGTGGAAATCAAGGTGGCTATGTTCGCTGCTTTTTTCCTCGCCTTCCCGATCATATCCAACCAGCTATGGGCCTTTGTCGCGCCAGGCCTCTATGCCCAAGAAAAAAGAGCGTTTCTGCCCTTTCTGATAGCCACGCCGGTCCTGTTTATGGCGGGCGCGGCGCTGGCTTACTTCATTGTCATGCCGACTGCATTTCGCTTTTTCATAGGGTTTGAAGGAGAAGTCGCGGGGCTTTCACAAGAAGCACTGCCGGCAATGGGAGACTATCTCTCGTTGGTGATGCAATTCATTTTGGCATTTGGCGTATGTTTCCAGTTGCCGGTATTGTTGCTTCTGCTCAATCGCGCCGGATTGGTTACGCGCGCGCAGCTTAAGGGGCTACGGCGGTACATGGTCGTAGCGGCCTTTGCATTGGCAGCAATCTTGACACCGCCCGATGTTATTTCCCAGCTGATGCTGGGTATCCCATTGATCTTGCTCTATGAAGTCTCGCTTGCGATCATGTGGTTCACAGACCGCAAGAAGATTGAAATCGAAGAAGCTTAATCAATTGCATCCTGGCCGGCTTCGCCGACCGATTCAATATCACGGCCTATACCTTTGACAGTCGCGCAGGCGCTCAGCACAAGCAGCGATGATATCATGATGCCCGCAACAAATTTCTGCATATTTGATGGTCCTAGAAGCTAAATTTTGCACTCACGCGGAAATCGCGTCCGGCCAGCGGTACAAAGTCTTTTGTGAACGAGGCATGACGTCGGGCGCTTACATCAAAAATATTGTTCACTGCTGCCAACAGGGTGACACCACCTTCGCGACCTAGGGGACGCCACGCAGCCGAGGCATTGACAAAGGTAAAGCTGTCGGTCGCAGTTTCAAAAGCTGCCACGCGGTTTTGGCTGTCATTCCATTCGACCTCGGCACGAACCTTGAACATATCGCTATTTGCTTCAACGCCACCGAGCAGACGAAGAGGTGGGATGCGGGGCACCGGACCACCAGCATTGTCGAATTTTGCCCGAACAAAGTCCGCAACGCCATCAACAACGAAATCAAACCCACCAGATTGTGCTACGGTAGCCGCAGCCGATGCCTCAAAACCCCAATAGGTCGCATCGCGCTGGAAGTACTGGAAGACCGGTAGGTCATCCTCTTCCGCTCCGGTTGCTGTGTCAAAGATGAATCCATCAAACCAGTTGGCATAGACGGTGGCACTCAAATCGACCTTATCGCTATTCCATCGGGCATATAGCTCACCGCCCCAGCTTTTTTCTGTGTCGAAATTAGGGTTCCCAATTTCAAAGGCCTGTGTTGCAATATGCGGTCCGTTGGAGAGCAGTTCTTCCGCAGAAGGTGCGCGCTCTGAACGGCTGATATTGGCGCCGATTTTCAGGGCTTCATCTCCGGGCGAATAGGCAAAGCCAATCGCACCTGAAAAAGCATCGAAACTGCGATCAAAATTCACGGCTTGTGATGACACATTGGTATTTTCAAAGCGCAAAGCGCCTTCTACTTCGAAATCACCCAGATCGACTTCCTGCACCGTAAATAATGCAATGCTATCCACTTCATTCTTAGGTACGAAGGCTTCCGCGCCAATGGCGTTAAACTGACGGGTCAGATATTGCGTACCAATCACCCCGCGCCAGCCACTGTGGTCCGCCTGTACCAGTTCTGCACGGGCTTCGATGCCCTCTACAAAGAATCGTGTTCCAATCTCATCACCCTCAAATTCGGTATGTTCATAATCGGAATAACCGGCGCGAAAATTTAGTGTTTCGAAAAATCCACCGAGTTGAACACCACCGCGCAAATCAACACGGATCTGTTCCAGGCCGATGGTTACTGGGCCTTCCTCTTCCTCTTCTTCGCCTTCTTCTTCACCTTCTTCACCGTGATGATGTCCGGCGCCAGGGCGACCGGGTACGCCGTAATCGCTGTCATAATAGCTTACGGAAAATCCCAGATTGCCGCCGTCGTCAATGAATGCAAGACCAGCACCTGCTGTCCAGGTACGGGTAGCGGTATTTTCAATGCGGCCACTCTGGTTGGCTGCTTCTCGAAATTCTTCGGCTTCTTCAAATTCGCCTTCTGCTTCTTCCTCGGCCGCTTCTTCGAGCAATTCGGCGCGTAGTTCCGGCGCGACAACGAAACCGGGAACACGGACATCACCCGTATCACGATAGCTGCCATCAACGTGGAAAACCAATTTGTTGGTGAGCGGAACGTCGATTGATCCGCCCGCACTCCAGTCATCCGCCGCACTGCCAAAACCGGTCAAAGCATCGATGTGGATAGACTCATCAGGAATATCTCGCGGAATGCGCTTATCGATCACGTTGACCGCACCACCGATAGCATCGCCGCCAAAGAGAAGAACGGCGGGGCCGCGCAATACTTCCACTCTCTGGGCTGTGAGAGGATCAATTGGTGTGGCGTGATCGACGGAGCTTGCAGCAGCATCCAATGTGCCAATGCCGTCGGTCAATACCCGCACGCGCGGACCCTGAAAACCGCGCAGCACTGGTCGTGACGATCCAGGTGCAAAACTTGTTGCGGAAACACCCGGCAATTTTGTGAGCGATTCACCAATTTGTCCGCGCAAATCTTCGGCCAAATCTTCACCCGAAAGCACCGATGTACCGGCCAATATGTCCAGTTGATCCACATAGGGTGCTGTGACGACAATCATGTCATTATTGTGAAAGTCATCGGATGGGGGGGTATTATTTTGCGCGAAGGCAGGGGTGGCGATGAAAGCTAGGCTGGCGGAAGACAGGAGGAATTTATTTTTCATTTTTTACTCACGGTGTTGGGAAACAAATTTTCCGGTGTCGTATAGTTTATGTAATGTTATATCAATCCTAAAATGCACAATGTCGTCAAACTGATGTAAATTTGCTACAATCGGTGTCTTATGAAAGAGGAGAGAAAACATGCCCGCTTGGAAAGAGGACGGTTATCACAGCGTGACTGCATATTTGACGGTGGATGATGCCGCCGCAGCGATTGAATTTTACAAGGCAGCGTTTGGTGCAACCGAACATATGCGGATGCCAATGGGTGATAAGATTGGCCATGCCGACATTGTGATTGGCGATACACATATCATGCTGTCCGACGAATTTCCGGAAATGGATAAATTGGGACCGAAAGCACGCGGCGGATCGACATCCAGTCTGATGATCTATGTACCGGATGTTGACGCGTCCTTTGAAAAGGCGATCGCGGCTGGTGCCGAAGTGACGCGGCCGGTTGAGGATCAATTCTTTGGAGATCGCTCTGGTTGGCTAAAAGATCCATTTGGGCATGAATGGACTATCGGAACTCATATCGAAGATGTGTCCGAAGAGGAATTGAATAAGCGGATGCAGGAGATGATGGCAGGCGAAGGGGGTTAGGTTCCCTTCGTAATCCTACTTGATTCAGGATCCCACGCGGTTCGCACGTTCCTATGGAGATGCTGAAACAAGTTCAGCATGACGAATCTGTTCAGGCTGGTTATGGTCTCGTCATGACTTTCACCAAAAAAATCCTGCTTCTCGGCTCCGGCGAACTGGGTCGTGAATTCGTGATCTCTGCAAAGCGCCTGGGCGCCCATGTCATAGCTTGTGATGCCTATGATGAAGCACCAGCCATGCAAGTCGCCGATACCAGCGAAACATTCTCCATGCTTGATGGCGATAAGCTCCGCGCAGCGATAGAGAAACACCAGCCAGATCTAATCGTCCCAGAGGTCGAGGCTATTCGAACCGAAATTTTGGCAGCCGTCGAAAAAGAGGGTTTCAATGTGGTTCCCTCGGCTCGTGCGACCCAGCTTACTATGAACCGGGATGCGATCCGCGATGTTGCGGCAAAGGAATTGAATCTCGTCACCTCGCGCTATCACTATGCGGAGAGCTTTGAAGAGGTTGCTAGCGCAGCAGCCGATATTGGATTGCCGCTGGTTATCAAACCCGTGATGTCCTCGTCTGGCAAAGGCCAGAGCAAGGTTGAAAGTGAAGCTGAACTGGAGCAGGCATGGCAATATGCTGTCGATAATATGCGCGGTGATCGGGCGCGGGTGATTGTCGAACAATTTGTTGATTTTGATTATGAGATAACATTGTTGACGGTGCGCACCCGGGAAGGTGTGTTGTTCTGTCCGCCCATTGGCCACCGGCAGGAACGCGGCGACTATCAGGAAAGCTGGCAGCCAGCTGCAATGACGGATGTAGCACTCACGACTGCTCAGAATATGGCGGAAAAGGTTGTCGACAATCTGGGCGGCTATGGCCTTTTTGGTGTAGAGTTTTTTGTAACCAAAGAAGGTGAAGTCATCTTCTCCGAACTCAGTCCGCGTCCGCATGATACCGGAATGGTAACGTTAATTGGGCAAAATCTAAGCGAATTCGACCTTCACGCGCGCGCCATCATGGGTTTGCCTATCCCGCATATATCGCTAACAGCTCCGGCCAGCGCGAGCGCCGTTGTGCTGGCGGACCGGGACAGCTCGGCATTTTCGTTTGCGGGCATTGAAGAAGCTCTCGCGCTTGGAGAAGAAGGCGCAGAAACAGATATCCGGATTTTTGGCAAACCTGAAACGAGACCCTTTCGGCGGATGGGCGTTGCATTGGCAACAGGGACCGATACCGATGCTGCACGCAAACTAGCAAAGCAGGCTGCTGATAGAGTCACGATAGAATATTGAAATTTCTCATTTTAAGTCAAAGAAGCAATTGGAGAAGGCCGATCGGATGACTAGAGAGGTTGCTCGATAAAAACGGGCCTTTAAGTCCTAAGATAGAAATAGCGGAGAATAGATTTTCAATGACTCAACCATACATCCTTTACGGCTCTCCATTGTCGCCATTTCAACGCAAGGTGGAGGCGGTGCTGGCGCTGAAAGGCGTCGACTATGAATGTGAAGCCGTGAACGTCATGGGCATGCCGGACTGGTACAAAGAAATCTCGCCGCTTGGACGTATTCCTTCGCTCCGTGATCCTTCTATTGCTGCTGAAGGTTCCGAAGGAACTATCACCGATAGCTCGGCGATCTGTGGTTATCTTGAGCGAAAATATGCCGATCCAATCTTATATCCAGAAGATCCCTTCGACTGCGGTCGGGCGCTCTGGCTGGAAGAATATGCAGATACCGGGATGGCCATGGCTGGCGGTATGCATTTGTTCCGTCCGATATTGTTCAATCTGTTTCAGGGCAAAGATCCAGATCTTGATACGGCGCGGAAAACCTGGAGCGAAAAATTGCCGCCACTATGGGACTATCTGGAGAAATATTTGGATGGCCGCAGTCATTTTGTTGGAGATGCCATCACCATTGCTGATATCTCTATTGCGTGTCAGATTTTTCAGACTGATTTGCTGGCTGGAGAACCCGATAAGAGCAATTGGCCAGCCTTGGTTGCACATTATCAAATGATGAAAGAACATGATTGCTTTGCGCGTAACCGAACAGCATGCGAAAAGATGTTAATTAAGGTTGTGCCAGAGAAATTTGATTTGAGCTAAACGGCCTGACCTTCAAACTACCCAAGATATGTCAGATAGAGCATGTAAAATACGGGCATGGTAACAATGGCAGCCACTGATTGCACGGCAATGAGATTGGCAGAAAGTGTAGCGTCGCCGCCTAGTTGCCGCGCCAAGATATAGCCGCTGCTGGCTGTTGGCGTGGCAGTGGCAACGATGACCACTGCTAATTCCAGTTCTGATAAATCAAAAACCATAGAAACAATAAATGCTACTACCGGCATGCATAACAGGCGAACAGCAGACCAGATTAATGTTGTTGATCCCGCGCGGCGGAAGGATTGTACGTCAATTGCTGCGCCAACGATCAACAGTCCCAGCGCGATCGTAGCCTGTCCGAGCAGATCGAGCGATTGTTCCACCACACCCGATGGAGCGATCCCCAATAAGTTCAGGACAATACCGGCGATACAAGCCAGGATAAGCGGATTGCGTGACATATCGAGCCAAATGCGCGGTTTCTCGCCGTCTTTGTTTTCAGAATAGTGCGTCAACGCCCAAACAGATATCACATTGGCAAAGCTAGTCAGGATCGCGACGGCTAGGGCCATGAGCGCCAAGCCCTCTTCACCAAACATGGCTCCGGCAATCGACAGGCCTATGAAGGTGTTCCACCGCACGTTCGATTGGATGATGGACCCTTTTCTGGGATTGCGCGATTGATTATCACGCTCTGAACCGCGGGCCAGCAATCCCGATAGGCCGAGAACAATTTGGGCGATAATGAATGTCAACGCCATCCCGACAGGCACTTTTTCGAAAGAAGCCTTCGCCAGTACATTGATGATCAGGGCTGGAAAAAACAGAAAATAAACTAGCCGCTCAAAGGCTCGCCACGCTTCATCCGGAATAAATTTTCGTTCGGCCAGGCCCCAGCCAACAGCCACAATCAATATGACCGGCAGCAGCGCCTGTAAAAACGCGATCATTGGTGCGTACTTACAACCAAATTACATGGGGGTATTGCGAAGCGGCAGAAGGTCTGGGAAATCTGCTTCGCGTTTTTCGCCCATCGCAGCCACGGCTTCCTGAATATGCGATGGTGGGAACATGCCTGCGTTCCAAACACCAATATAATCCAACGTGTCTGCCGTATTATGATCGCGGCCATAGTTGATCAGCACTTTGCAACCGGTCACGGCCAGTGGTGATTTGGATGCGATTTCTTTTGCTGTTTGCATCACATGAGCGAGGCATTCTTCTTGAGTATCAAATATTTCGTTGACCAGGCCGATATCTTTTGCCGTCGCGGCATCAATCCGGCGACCAGTATAGGCCATTTCCTTGACCCATCCTTCGGGGATATAGCGTTGCAACCTTGGAAATGTTCCTACGTCAGCTGTCATGCCAATATTGGTTTCCTGAATGCAGAAAAACGCATCCTTGGTGCACCAGCGAATGTCGCCTGCTGTGATCATATCTATGGCACCGCCAATGACACCGCCATGCAATGCAAAGAGAACTGGAATTCGTGCTTCTTCCAACGCATTAAAGCTGTGCTGGATATATTTCACATTGGATCGAAACATTTCTGCGACGACATGGCGATCTCCGCCTTCAATTTTGTTGTTTGGATCCGGTGCAAAAACGGACAAATCCATGCCAGCGGAAAAATGTCGTCCGGTCGAGCTGATGACAATCACTCTTGCCTTTGCGTTCAAATCAATATCTTCAACAATCTTGGGCAGGTCGTTCCAGAATGCCTTGTTCATGCTGTTCAGTTTTTCCGGACGGTTCATCCGGATGTGAGCGATGTTATTTTCGATTTCGATATCAAAACATTCATATTTTGGTTCGGCCATTTTATGTCCTGTAGTTAAATTGTTGTGATCGCTGGACGCTTAGCATGGAACGCAAAACAGGCGAACTGACAATTTGATACTTCGGCGCCATTGGCGAAAAATCTTCAAGGCTGTTGTCTGGACGCAGGTATTTGCGCCTTGAGGCAATGGATTCGATGTGAACAATTGAAATAGATAAATTCTATCAAAAATGCATTTTCTTTTAAAACATCATTAATTTCATTGATCCCTAAATACACAATTGAAACAAACGTTCCCGTTCGGTGACGGCCTGAATTTCAATATTTAAAGGGTCAAAAAAATGAAGAAGATGATTTTTAAAAGTGCTGCTGTGATTGCTGGCATGGCTTTGCTTCCTGCAGCTGCATATGCAGAGGCTGGAACCGTTCAAGCAAAACTTCTGGGTACTCTGGTTGCACCTGATGCCTCTATCACGGAGGTGAAGGTAGATAATATTGGACTTCCAGCAGGTAGCGATACAGCGGCTAATGATAATTTTATCCCAACCGTGGCCATAGAGTATTTTATCACCGACAATATTTCATTGGAAACCATTGCCGGGCTGACACAGCATGACGTTGATGGCACCGGCGCCATTGGCGGATTGGAAACCGTGTCGGATGCAAAAATCCTCCCGGCGACTCTTACCGTTAAATACCACTTTGGCGACGTTGGTGGTTTCAAGCCATATATAGGCGCCGGCCCGACATATTTTGTATTTATCGATGAGCAGCCGGGAACGGCGCTGCAAGGTTTCGGCGCTGAGCGGCTGCAGCTGAATGACAAATTCGGTGTGGCGCTTCAGGCTGGTTTTGATCTTCCGATCAATGACAGCGGCCTTGGCTTGAGCGTTGATGCCAAGCGTTACTTCCTGCGCACGGACGCGTCCTGGACCGATGCAACTGGAGCAGAACTGCTCCGTACCCGACATAAGATCGATCCATGGGTGGTCAGTGCTGGTCTCGCTTTTCGTTTTTGAGCCCTTTCAGGCACCTCCCTCCCTCCCTTAGTCTGAAAGCTCAACTTTTGGCCTCCCAATTCTTCTCGTCTTGCCGAGTGGGGTTGGGAGGCCTATTTGTCTGCTATGACTATAATTTCAAACAGCATCGAACTGATCGGCAACACCCCTCTGGTAAGGCTTGAAACTGCGAGCGAAGAAGCTGGCTGTGACATCTATGGCAAGTGTGAATTCGCCAATCCAGGGGCATCGGTAAAAGATCGCGCCGCGCTCTATATTGTGCAGGACGCGGAAGAACGCGGCTTGTTGAAACCGGGCGGCCGGATTGTTGAAGGCACAGCCGGGAACACCGGCATTGGGATTGCACTTGTGGCCAATGCCAAAGGGTATAAGTCCACGATTGTCATGCCGGAAACCCAATCTCGCGAAAAAATGGATACGTTGCGGGCATTGGGCGCTGAGCTAATCACCGTTCCGGCTGCTCCCTATTCCAGTCAGTGCCATTTTGTCCATCAATCGCGCCGGATAGCGGAAGAAACAGATGGTGCTGTTTGGGCAAATCAGTTTGATAATGTAGCCAATCGTCGTGCACATATTGAAACGACGGCGGAAGAGATTTGGCGGCAAATGGATGGCCAGATTGACGGTTTTACCTGTGCGGCTGGAACGGGTGGTACCATTGCTGGCGTAGGTATGGGGCTCAAAGCCAAAGATGAAAAAGTCACCATTGCGCTTTCCGACCCACATGGTGCTGCGCTTTACGAATATTATGCCAATGGCGAACTAAAATCCGAAGGCAGCAGCGTCGCAGAAGGTATCGGGCAGGGGCGTGTTACAGGCAATCTGGAAGGTGCGCCCATAGATACACAGTTTCGAATCAGCGATGAAGAAGGAATGAAATGGGTGGAACGCCTGCTTCAGGAAGAAGGCCTTTGCCTGGGCCTCTCATCCGGCATTAATGTCGCTGGCGCTATCGCGCTTGGTAAGGAACTTGGCAAAGGCAGCCGAATTGCGACTATTTTATGTGATACAGGTTTTCGCTACTTGTCTTCTTTGTATAATGCTGAGTGGCTGAAGGAAAAGGATCTGCCAGTCTTTCCTTGGCTGCAAGAGGAATAAACATGAGCGATCATCAGGACACTATGCAGCGGATACAAGTAGGTGTCATTGGCTTGGTAGCTGTCTTGCTGTTGGTGAGCGTTGTGAACTTCGTTTTCCAGCGCGCTAGCGATGAAGAATCGGCGATTGAAGAAATTCAGGCGGAAGCGATTGATAGCACGCGCGGCCTGGTTCAGCCTGAGGAAGAGGCCCCGGCAGAACCTTTGGCCGATATTGGAATTACGCCCGCCCCCGCGCCTGAAGAGGATGCCATGCGAGAGACAGACATACCTGTTTCAACAGAAGGACAAGTAGTTCCAGACCTGAAGCCTGACCCGAAGCTGGAAGCGCCGATGGATCAGGAGCCATAGCTCTTGCTGGGCAAGCCCGTCTTTTTGCCAGTGTTGGCGATTATGATGGTGTTGTTCGCCCAATGCGCCCCTGCATCCACAACTGAGCAAAAAACCAGTGACAAAGCTTCGACTGCGATAAAGTTGATGACCAGCCTCCCAATTATCTGGGGGGAGGGTGGTTCGATGCAGGACATTCTTTCCGGGGATACCGAGTCCGCACCCATTTATAAATATTGGCAAAACCAATATGCTATCGAGGGCGTCGATAGTCTGGAAGGGTTGGTGGGCAGCACAACAGATATTGTCATGCTTGTTCAACCACGCGCTATGGCTCCTGCTGATCTTGCGGAACTAGATGATTGGGTCAGAAAAGGTGGCGATGCAATCATCATGACTGACCCTGACCTGATTTGGCCAAGTGCACTTCCGCTTGGCGATCCAAAACGCCCATTGTCTGGTGGCTTGCTGTCGCCCTTGCTGAAACATTGGGGACTGGAACTGGTATTCGAAGACAATGTAACGGAATTGATTGAGCTGGAGTTTGCTGGCCATAAAATATCGACTGTGGGTGTTGGCGGGTTTGAAGCCTTAAACAACGAATCCGCCGAAGAGGTGGTCTGCAACTTCAGCGAAGCTGGGTTCATTGCGCAATGTCAGATTGATCAGGGACGCGTGATACTGGTGGCGGATGCTGATTTTCTGCATGAGCAATTATGGGAGGGAGATTCCGGCTGGTTGGATGGAGGGGAGAGCGGAGCGATGCGCTTCACGGACGCTCTGATCGATCAATTTTACAGCGTTTCCAAGGACTAAACAGTGAATCAGCGAATTTTACATATCAAAGAGAAAAATAATATCTATATAAAACAATAGGATAAGGGTTTCCTCCCAGATTTACCCGTAAAATCCCCTTCCATCCCCGCTTCACCCCTGATAACGCTAACGGCTTATCGGGGTAAGTTTCCTGTTTGGGATTCGTTGTTTCGGAGGCTGCCAATTGCGCGCTTCTGAAAGCGGGAAAGTATTGCCTCAAAAAGTCTGATGAAAATCAGTTCGGGTGAGGGATTTTTTTGGCTGTGTCAGGTGCGTTTGTATATTCCGGCTCTGCACTATCTGCGATAGATGACAAAGGTCGTCTGTCTGTACCTTCCTTTCTCCGCAAAGATTTGATCGCCAGCAGCGAAGGCCGCGTTTTATGTCTCGGCACCCATGAGAAATGGGATTGCCTGGTCGGTTTTGGCTTAACCCGCAAAGCGGAAATGCTCGCTGAAATCGACAGAGAAGAAGACATCGCTATTGCTCGTGGTGAGCCATATGATCGCGATGCCGCTGGCGCTCGTAAATTTTCTTCGCTGCAGGAACTCAACTTTGATGCCAGCGGGCGGTTTATCATGCCGCCGATACTGCAAGCGGTTGCCGATATGTCGGAGCATGTGATGTTTCACGGCAATGGCTCGACCTTCTGCCTTTGGAATCCGCAAACCTTGCTCGACACCGCGGACAATGTTCCGGTCAACAAAAAATTGGTGAGATTCCACCTCAAGGAAGCGGAGAAGAAAAAATGACCGCTTCTGTGGATGCCCCCCACAATCCTGTTCTCCTCTCTGAAGTCATCGACGCTCTTGCCATTACCCCGGGTGAATTGCATGTCGATGGGACATTTGGTGCGGGCGGGTACAGCAAGGCGATGGTTGCGGAGGGCGCAATCGTGCACGCCTTTGACCGGGACCCAGATGCGATCGAGGCTGGGAAACATCTGACTGAAGTTGTCGATGGTAGGCTTCAATTACACCCGGTTGAATTTTCCCGGATGGCCGAAGAGCTTTCAGATGAGGAAATCGACGGTGTCACGCTGGATATCGGCGTTTCCTCCATGCAGTTGGATCAGGCCGAGCGCGGCTTTTCGTTCCAGAAAGATGGACCGCTGGATATGCGGATGGCGCAGGATGGCCAGAGCGCGGCCGATTTTCTGAACCATGCGGCAGAAGAAGAAATTGCCGATGTCATTTATCGTTATGGCGAAGAACGGAAGTCGCGGCGTATCGCTCGTGCGATTGTCAATGCGCGGCCGCTAACCCGAACGCTGGAATTGGCCAATGTCGTTCGCAAAGCCCTAGGTAAAAAACCTGGCGATAAGAAAGATCCGGCCACGCGCACTTTTCAGGCAATACGCATTTTCATCAATCGCGAACTTGGTGAGTTGGAAGATGGTCTGGAGGCAGCAGAAAAGCTTCTCAAGCCTGGCGGACGCCTGGCTGTTGTTACCTTCCACAGTCTGGAAGATCGCATTGTCAAAAATTTTCTACGTGAACGTAGCGGCCAAAAGTCCGGCGGTTCGCGTCACCTACCCGAAGTTCAAGAGATCCGGAAAGCACCCAGTTTTCAAAAACCAGCCAAAGCGGTGCGACCGGCTAAGGCGGAGCAGGCCACTAATCCCCGTGCCCGCTCCGCCACCCTACGATCTGCGATCCGAACGCCTGCCCCTGTCTGGGCGGCGGGAGGAGCGCAATGAAACTCGCCGCCAAACGACTGGAAGGGATCGGATGGCTAGCTTTGGTCTTTTTGGTTGCCATCCTTCTGTACCCGTTGTCACTTAGTGTTGCGACGTTGCGAAGTGATCTCGCGCGAACGGATCAGCAAATTGTCTCCGTAAAAAAAGAGATTCGCTATCTGGAAACAGAATTTAGCGCACGCGCAAATCTTCGACAGCTTGAGCACTGGAACAAGATGGAATATGGTTATGCTGCGCCAAAAGCATCGCAATATCTTGAGGGCGAGCGAGCGCTCGCAAATCTTGGCGACAGCAATTTGCGAAAGCCCGTCAAGGTCGCTGTAATCAGTACAATGGATAAGGTTCGGCCAGCCGGAATTATCGGTTCGGTATTTGCAAAAGCGGATCTGAAAAACGGCAACCCTGACGGTAGTGCCTCGACTTCATCCAATGAAGATGCAGCGGCCAAGCCGGAATCAGGCCGCGAGCCAACCAATGCTGAGCTAAGTGAAACGCGGACAACACGTGTTGCAAGCCTGGAGCAAAAATTGCTCGATGATGGCGTGATTAAGGATCTTAATCGGCGGGCTGAAAGAGAAACTGCAGAAGTGAGTGCGCAATGACAACATTGCTCGCCAACCGTAGAAAAGTAGAATTTTCAGGAAAATACAAGGCGCTTACGGCTAACGCTCACTTTCGATTGATGATCCTGTTGCTGGTTTTCTTGGCAGGCTTTACGGTGATCATCGGCCGTCTTTTAAGCTTCAGTGTTTTGGAAGAAGTGAAGCCCTATCGTGCTTCGACTTCGGTTTTTGTGCCGGCGCGGGGCGATATTGTTGATCGCAATGGTGTGGCACTGGCGCGAACAATGAAGGGTTATGCCGTTCGAGTTGTTCCGGATCGAATTTTGGGAGACAGGCAGCTGTTGGCTAGTCAACTCGCTGAAATATTTCCTGATACGACCGAAAAGGAGTTTCTTGAGAAGCTGAGCGGTGGTCGACCAACTTACTTACGGCGACGCGCTCTACCGAGTGATGTGCGTAAGGTTCACGAGTTGGGTGAAATCGGCATTGAATTTCCGCGTGAAAATGAACGCTTATATCCTCAACGCGATTTGGCGGCCCATATCTTGGGATATGTGGATGCCGACGGCGAAGGCGTAATGGGCATGGAACGCGCACTAAATGATAGTTTGAAAGACGAAAATCTACGCGGTACGCCGTCGATTTTGTCTATCGATAGCCGGGTTCAGGCAGCCTTCGAGAGCGAATTGCATAGTGCGATGGTGTCCAACGAAGCGCGTGGAGCCGCTGGGGTGATCCTGGATGTGCGTACAGGAGAGGTAATGGCGCTGGCATCACTGCCGGTTTTTGACCCGAATAAAATCCGCAAAGAAAGCATGAAGCATCAGATTAATGAGGTGACGCAGAGTGTTTTTGAACTAGGTTCCACATTCAAACCGTTTACCGTGGCGGCTGCACTGGATGCAGGAACGGTTACTGATTTGGCCATTCGATATAATGCCATGGAACCGATCAAGGTTGCGGGTTTCACGATCAAGGATGATCACGGACAGAACCGCTATCTCAACGTCCCGGAAACGCTGGTTCACAGTTCCAACATTGTCACGGCGCGTATCGCCGACAATCTGGGCAAAGAGGCTATGGAGGATATGATCCGGCGTCTCGGATTTGATGAGCGGCCTCATATTGAAATTGCCGAACGCGGCAGGCCACTCTGGCCAAAACGTTGGGGCAGGGTCACAAATATGACCGTCGCCTACGGTCATGGAATTGCGGTAACACCGCTTCATCTGGCCAGCGCTTATGCCGCAATGGTCAACGGCGGTATCTGGCGGCCTGCTACCTTGCTAAAAGTCGAAGAAGGACAGGAGCCTGAGGGCCGGCGAGTCTTTAAGGCAGCGACCAGCGCTCGAATGCGTCAATTGCTAAGGATGATTGTAACCAGCGGAACCGGTAAAAAGGCCGATGCTCCTGGCTTCCGCATAGGTGGTAAAACGGGTTCAGCAGAAAAGCCATCAGAGGGCGGTTACAATAAGACGTCGCTGGTTTCCACTTTTGCCGCAGCTTTTCCGATGGATAATCCCCGCTATGTTGTGATTGCCATGCTTGATGAGCCGCGTGGTCGTGCAGAAACTGGCTTCCAAAGAACGGCGGGTTGGACTGCGGCTCCTGTCGTGAAGGCAGTTGTGCCGCGAGTTGGACCTATGCTTGGCGTGGTTCCTGATGAACACCGTGACGTAGATGTTTCCGAACTTACGCCACTCCTTTGGTCTCCGAAGGGGTAGGGAATGAAGCTTAGTGACGTCGTCAATGGATTGCAGAGTCATGGTATCAATGGCGGCGATGATAAGCTTGTTACTGGTTTCGCCATCGATCATCGCAAAATTGCATCCGGGAACATTTTTGGAGCGTTTCGCGGTGCCAAGTTCAACGGTGAAGATTTTATTGAGGCGGCAGTCAACGCAGGTGCCATTGCTATAGTCGCTCATCCCGACGCCAAGGTAAAAGGTGCGATACACATTTCTGACGCAGAGCCGCGACGGATATTCGCGCGTATGGCAGCACGATTTTTCGTACCAGTTCCCCAATGTGTAGCAGCGGTGACTGGAACCAACGGAAAAACTTCCATATCGGAAATGACGAGGCAGATATGGCGGATGGCGGGATTGAACAGCGCCTCCATCGGCACTTTAGGTGTTACGACCGCAGATCAGCAGGTGAAAACCGGCTTAACCACGCCGGATATCGTGACCTTTCTATCGAACATGTCTGGTTTGGCGCGGGAAGGTATCAGTCATGCGATATTTGAAGCGTCCAGCCACGGCTTGTCACAATATCGAACCGAAGGACTGCCTGTACAAGTGGCTGCTTTTACCAATCTGAGCCGTGATCATCTCGACTATCACGGTGACATGGACAGTTACTTCGAAGCAAAGATGCGGTTGTTTGATGAGGTGGTTGATCCCGATGGCGCCGCCGTTATCTGGGCGGATGACACATGGTCTGACAAGGTGATTGAACGCGCGCAAAATCGTGGATTAAAAATTGTCACAGTGGGTGAGCAGGGTGAAACGCTGCGTTTGGTCTCTCGAACCCCGACCCAGCTAGGCCAAGTGCTTACGATTAACGTCGACGGAAATACGCACCGTGTCACGTTGCCGCTGATAGGTGCTTATCAGGCGGCAAATATATTATGTGCAGCTGGCATCGCGCTCAATACCGGCGGAGAAATTGAAGACGTCATTGATCACATGCAGCGGGTGCAGCCGGTAAAGGGTCGCCTTGAGCGCGCGGTGATCACCAAAGCTGGCGCGCCTGTCTATGTCGATTATGCGCATACACCCGATGGACTGCGCGCGGCGATTGCAGCGCTGCGCCCACATGTGAATGGCGCGTTGATTACGATATTTGGGGCCGGTGGGGATCGCGACAAAGGCAAGCGCCCGGAAATGGGCAGCGTTGCATCAGAGCTTTCGGACCGCGTGATTGTCACCGACGACAATCCGCGCGGAGAAGATCCAGCGGCCATACGCGCGGACATCATGGCGGAAGCAAAAGATGCGCAAGAGATTGGCGACCGCCGCGAAGCCATTGCCAAGGCGATCGATATGGCCGGTGCTGATGACATAATCTTACTGGCCGGCAAGGGACATGAGCAGGGTCAGATTATTGGCGACCGCGTAATCCCATTTGATGATGTCGAGGTTGCCCGTGAATGTGCGCGTGCACAGGCGGAAGGGCAGGTGGCGTGATGCCTCTGTGGACATCTTCCGAACTGGCAGAAGCAGTGGGCGGAAAAGCCAATACCGACTTTGACGTCGACGGAGTAGCTTTTGACAGCCGCGAAATTGGGCGGGGTGATTTATTCTTTGCGCTCAAGGGCGAGCAGAGCGACGGTCACCTCTATCTTGAAGGCGTTTACAAAGCGGGTGGAGCGGGGGCAGTCGTTAACGAGCCTGCCGATGGCCCTCATGTTCTGGTGTCTGATACTACAAACGCTTTGAATCAACTCGCCATAGCTTCACGCAATCGAACCAATGCAAAAATCATTGGCGTGACAGGATCGGTCGGCAAAACCGGAACGAAAGAAGCGCTATATGCAGCGCTCGACCGCTGCTGTTTTGGCAAGGCGCATCGATCGGTGAAAAGCTACAACAACCATGTTGGCGTTCCTTTGAGCCTTTCACGAATGCCTGCAAATTCTGAATATGGCATTTTCGAAATGGGGATGAACCATGCCGGCGAACTTTCTGGATTGACCCAATTGGTTCGCCCTCATGTCGCAATCATCACCGCAATCGCCCCGGCGCATATCGGTAACTTTGAAAATATCGAGGGTATTGCCGATGCCAAGGCCGAGATTTTTGAAGGATTGGTTGATGGTGGTACCGCCGTCATTCCCTACGATAGTCCGCATTATGAGCAGTTACGCGCCAAAGCCGCTCAATATACCGACAACATCATATCATTCGGTTTTGACAAAGCCGCCGATGTGCATGCGGTTGAAGTAGTTCCTGCTGCAGGAGGTGGCTCGCTGGTAACGGCAAAAATACAAGGCCGCAGTCTATGTTTCACCATTGCCGAAGCCGGTAAACATTGGGTTTCCAACGCCTTGGCGATCATGGCGGCGGTCAAAGCAGTAGGCGGCGATTTGGCCGCTGCCGGTTTGGCTTTGGCCGAGCTGGGAGGAATCGCCGGACGCGGAAAGCGCCAAGAGATTAATCTCAATTCTGGCGGTAAGGCCATCGTTATCGATGAGAGCTACAATGCCAATCCGATTTCAATGAAGGCGACTTTGGCGCAGTATGCAACAGAGGAATGTCGCGGTAAGAAAATCACTATTCTTGGTGCTATGGGTGAGCTGGGAGAAAAAGCTCAAATATTCCATGAGGCGCTGGCGGACGATATTATCGCGGCAGATGTAAACACTGTTATCCTGGTCGGCGAGGAAATGGCTCATACCGCCGCAAAGCTGAATGATCACCTTGATTGCGATGCGCAAATATCGCATGTGGCCAGCGCTTCGGAGGCGCTGACCGAGGTCGCACAGATAATCAGCGACGAAGACATCCTTCTGATCAAGGGGTCAAATTATTTGGGGCTTGCCCAGGTTGTGAACGCCTTGGCGAGCGGGGAGTATTAATGTTTTATTTGCTGGCACAATGGCTTGAGTTTGAAGGTATCTTCAACGTGTTTCGTTATTTGAGTTTCCGCTCAGGTGCGGCAGTCGCGACGGCCTTGTTCATTGGTATGATGATCGGCCCTCGTTTCATCAACATGTTGCGCATGAAACAGGGTAAGGGTCAGCCAATCCGAGAGGATGGCCCGGTTACGCATTTCAAAAAAGCAGGTACGCCAACGATGGGCGGCTTGATGATCTTGATCTCTCTAAATGTTTCCCTGTTACTTTGGATGGATCTCAGCAACATATTTGTCTGGGCTTGTATCTTCGTAACTTTGGGTTTTGGTGCCATTGGTTTCATGGATGACTATGACAAGGTCAGCAAAGCCAGTCACAAAGGTGTTCCCGGACGTGTTCGACTGGTCATGGAATTTGTTGTCGCCGGTTTTGCGACGTGGCTGATTGTCCAGCAGATTGGCACTGACCTTTACGTGCCGTTCTTTAATGATGTGCAGATACCGCTCGGTTGGTTCTACTATCCTTTTGCAATGTTCGTGATTGTCGGGGCCGGTAACGCGGTGAATTTGACGGATGGATTGGACGGACTTGCAACTATGCCGGTTGCAATTGCGGCGGCGACATTCCTGATTCTCGTGTATCTATCCGGCAATGCGGTTTTCTCCGAATATCTTGGCATTCCTTTTGTGAAGGGTTCTGGCGAATTGGCTATTTTTTGTGCATGCATAATTGGTGCCTGCTTAGCTTTTCTCTGGTTCAACGCACCACCGGCAGCAGTGTTTATGGGCGATACTGGCAGCCTGGCATTGGGCGGAGCGCTTGGAGCGATAGCGGTTTCCATCCATCACGAGATTGTTCTGGCTATCGTCGGCGGGTTGTTTGTCCTCGAAGCTGTATCGGTAATCGTGCAAGTATTTTTCTTCAAACGAACGGGTAAACGCGTGTTCCGCATGGCGCCTATCCACCATCATTTTGAGCAACTTGGTTGGTCTGAGTCCACCGTGGTGATCCGCTTCTGGATCATCTCTCTGGTACTTGCACTGGCCGGATTGGCGACGCTGAAACTCAGATGATTACCTCCACCGCCTTTGCTGGAAAGAAATATGCCATTCTCGGATTGGCACGTTCCGGCATGGCGGTTCTAGATGCATTGCTAGCTAGCGGCGCAGAGGTCGTGGCCTGGGACAATCAAAGCGAGGTTCGCGACAGTGTTAAGGATCGTGTGGCGATATCAGATCTGATGGAGACCGATCTTAGCGATTGCGAGGCAATCGTGGTCTCACCGGGTGTGCCGCTTAACAGCCATCCTATTGTACAAAAGGCTGAGCAAGATGGCGTGCCGGTTATTGGTGACATCGAACTCTTTGCCCAGGCACGTGCATCTCTTCCCGATCATAAGGTTGTTGGTATCACTGGTACCAATGGAAAATCGACAACGACAGCGTTGCTAACCCATATGCTGGAAAGCAATGGCAAGGCGGCCTTGATGGGCGGCAATATTGGTTTGCCTATCATGTCACAGGAACCTTTGCCTGCCGGTGGTATCTATGTTCTGGAACTCTCCAGCTACCAGATAGACTTGACCCAAAGTCTGGATTGTGACGTTGCAATTCTGATCAATATCTCACCTGACCATCTGGATCGTTATGATAGTTTTGATCATTATGCGGCTTCAAAGGCGCGTTTGTTCGACATGATGACGTCCGATCATACAGCTATCATCAGCGGCGTAGATGAAAAATCACAGATGGTCTTGGGACTGTTGCGTCAAGATGGCCGGATATATGATATAGTCGACTTGAGCGCGGCTGAAGGCACGGGTCAGGAAAACTGGCCGTCCTTGCAAGGACCACATAATTTGCAAAACGCAATAGTTGCGGCGTCTGCTTCGGCTGCACTTGGGCTGAACGAGATGCAAATTCGCGATGCCTTAGCTAGCTTCCGAGGTTTGCCACATAGAATGGAACGCGTTGCCGAAGCGAATGGTGTGTTATTTTTGAATGATAGCAAAGCAACCAACCCGGCATCCACCGGTCCTGCCCTTGGGGCCTATTCAAAAATCCATTGGATATTGGGTGGCCTGGCGAAAGACGATAATCTGGACGATTGCACACCTTACTTTGGGAATGTTGTAAAAGCATATACAATTGGCGAAGCAGCTGCGATGTTTGAAGAACTGCTTGCCCCCCATGTAGCGGTCGAACCTTGTGAAATGATGCTGACGGCAGTGCAACGCGCAGCAGCCAATGCGCGATCTGGTGACGTAGTGTTGCTGTCTCCCGCCTGTGCATCTTTTGACCAGTTTAAAGATTTTGAAGCGCGCGGAAAATGTTTCACATCCTGCGTGAATTCCGTGATCGAAAAAAACCAGATTGGCACCGCCAATCGGGAGGCCATGTAATGAGCGAAGCAACTACCCATTCCGTCGGACCGGAGCTGGCGTCAGGCCTGAAGAAGAAACGCTTTCAATTGCAATCACGCTTGGGTCGCAGTGACCGATCACCACTGGCCATTTGGTTTTGGGAATTGGATCGGGTGCTACTCGGCCTGATTATGACATTAGTCGCTATTGGCTTGATTGCTATTGCAGCAGCATCACCTGTGGCGGCCATTAAACATAGTTCTGATACTGTGACACTGAATTCTTTGCACTATTTCTACCGCCAACTCATGTGGGTTGCGGTGGGTGTGCCGGTAATGCTGCTCGTGTCCATGGCGCCAAAGGAAACAGCGCGACGCTTTGCTATAATTGCTGCCATAGTGGCTTTCATTTTGCTGTTTCTCGTACCGATAATGGGTAACACGGTGAACGGTGCAAAACGTTGGATTGGCTATGGTTTTGCAACGATCCAACCGGGTGAGTTTCTGAAGCCATTTTACGCTGTGTCCCTCGCTTGGCTTTTATCACTTCGGGCGAAGGATGAATCGCTGCCGGTCATACCACTTTCCTTTGTGCTAACTGGCATCGTTGCGCTGTTATTGATGATGCAACCCAATCTGGGTCAGACGATTATTTTCTGCGGTATCTGGTTCACCTTGATGATGCTCTCCGGGCTTTCAGCTCGTTTTATTGCGGCGATTAGTATTGGCGGTGTTGGCGGAATTATCGGCGCCTATTTTCTTTATCCCGTTGCGACCCAACGGATCAACTCATGGTTATTTGGCGGCGATGAATTTGATCAGGTTATGTTGGCGCACAAAGCGCTGACGGGGGGCGGCCTGCTGGGTACCGGGCCGGGTTTGGGAACAGAAAAATTCAAACTACCCGAGGCCCATACCGACTATATTTTCTCTGTCATTGGTGAAGAATTTGGATTGCTCGCCTGTGCTGCAATCGCGTTGGTCTACGTTGCAATTATTGTCCGTGTGTTCCTGCGTTTGCTAGACGAAGAAGATAATTTCATCATTCTGGCTGTTGCCGGCATTACGGCACAAATTGGCGGCCAGGCATTGATCAATATGGCCGTCAACTTGCAGTTATTTCCATCCAAAGGCATGACATTGCCATTGATCAGCTATGGCGGTTCCTCCTTTATCGCTCTGTCATTGGGATTAGGCCTTTTGCTCGCATTCACCCGCCGAAACCCCTATCTTGATCGTTCACAATATGTCCAAACATGGACACCGAACAAGCAGGTGACGACATGAGTTTTTCCAAACATTACGTGCTGGCCGCGGGCGGTACTGGTGGTCATATGATCCCGGCCTACGCCTTGGCAAAGGAGCTGGTTTTACGCGGACATCGGGTCGCGTTGATCACCGACGAGCGCGGAGAGAAAATTCCCGGCATGGTCGACGAAGGACAGGTCCATGTTTTGCCAGCGGGTCGCATAACCAAGGACCCCCGTGGCTGGTTGAAAGGCGTAAGGGCCATCATGCAGGGCCGCAAAATGGCCATGCAGCTCTACAAGACATTTGAGCCATCAGCGGTTGTTGGCTTTGGTGGTTATCCAGCTTTCCCGGCATTATTGGCAGCAAACCGAATGGATGTGCCAACAATTGTTCATGAGCAAAACGCTGTATTAGGTAGAGTGAACAGACTGGCCGCACGCGGAGTCAATGCGATCGCGACATCCTATCCCGATGTTTTGCGGATTAAACCAAAATATGCCGAAAAGGTACATTTGGTTGGTAATCCGGTTCGACAGGAAGTGATCGACCTGCGCGAAGAGCCCTATCCGCCGCTCAGTGAAGAAGGCGTGTTCCGTGTTTTGATTACCGGTGGTAGCCAAGGTGCGACTATTCTTTCCGACGTTGTCCCCGATGCGATGGCGATGTTGCCCATGCATTTGCGGCGCCGTCTTCAGATTACCCAGCAATGCCGTGAACAGGATATTGAACGCGTCCGCGCCAAATATGCAGAACATGATATCCCGGCGGAACTGGCCACTTATCTTCCGGATCTTCCGCAACGGCTCGGATGGGCACATCTGGTGATCGGACGGGCAGGGGCTTCGACCATTGCCGAGCTGACTACGGCGGGTCGTCCCGCAATATTGATCCCGCTTCCGATCGCGACCGATGATCATCAGACCTATAACGTGAAGGAAATGGTTGCCGCTGGCGGTGCCCGTTCGATCCAGCAGCCTAGGTTCACAGCTAAGGAACTGGCCAAGCAAATGCAGAAAATGGCGCTTGCCCCTGGGGCATTAGAAAACGCGGCACGCTTTGCCAAAAAATGTGGCCGTCCCGATGCGGTGGGCGATCTGGCTGATCTTGTGGAAAGCATTGGCACATCACCGCTTAGCAAGCCGCTCAAGTCAAAGGCTGAAAAGCCATCGATTATTCCAGCGCCAAAACAAGCGCTGGCGAAAGAGACTACCGAATGAAGGGTGTAGGCACCGATATCGGGACGATCCATTTCGTCGGCATTGGCGGCATAGGCATGTCCGGCATTGCTGAGGTCATGCATAATCTGGGCTATCAAGTGCAGGGCAGTGATATTGCTGAAGGCTACGTGATCGAAGGGCTGCGTTCCAAAGGTATAGAAGTCAAAATTGGCCATTCTCCGGAAAATGTTGACGGGGTTGCAGTTGTGGTCACTTCCACAGCCGTCAAACGCGGTAACCCTGAAGTCGAAGCGGCTTTGACCAATCGCATTCCGTTAGTGCGCCGTGCAGAAATGCTAGCTGAGCTGATGCGCCTGAAATCCACTATCGCCATTGCGGGAACGCACGGCAAGACAACCACCACCTCTATGGTTGCGGCGATGCTTGATGCGGGCGGTATTGATCCCACGGTCATCAACGGTGGTATCATCAATCAATATGGCTCGAACGCCCGTCTGGGCGACAGCGAATGGATGGTGATCGAAGCCGATGAAAGTGATGGCAGTTTTCTGCGCCTTGACGGCACTATTGCTGTGGTTACCAATATCGATCCGGAACATCTGGATCACTATGGAAGCTTTGACAAAATCAAAGACAGCTTCATTGAGTTTATAGAAAATGTTCCTTTTTACGGTGTTGCGATTTTGTGCATCGATCATCCGGAAGTACAGGCGATATTGCCGCGCATCCGCGACCGCCGGATCATGTCATACGGCTTCTCCGCGCAGGCGGATGTAAAAGGCGTGAATGTCACGCCTGTTGCTGGCGGCAATCGCTTTGATGTTGTCGTGACTGATCGTGATGGAGAGACGCGGACTATCGAAGGGATCGAACTACCGATGCCTGGGCGCCACAATGTCCAGAATGCGATAGCCGCCGTTGCCGTTGGTTTGGAAATGGGAATGACGGACGAGCAGATTGCTCAAGGCTTTGATCATTTTGGCGGTGTCAAACGACGCTTTACCAATGTCGGCGAGATTGATGGTGTGACCGTCATAGACGACTACGCCCATCACCCGGTTGAGATACAGGCGGTGCTTTCCGCTGCCCGTGAAGGAGCAGAGGGTCGTGTGATAGCGGTGGTGCAGCCACACAGGTTTACGCGCCTCCGTGATCATATGGAAGAATTCCAGCAAGCCTTTAACGATGCAGACATGGTCTATGTCACGCCAGTTTTTGTTGCCGGTGAAGACCCGATTGACGGTGTGAATAGCGAAGCGCTTGCCGAAGGTTTGCGCAAACGTGGGCACCGTGTTGCCGAAACGGTGGAGGATCAGGCTGATCTTGTCGCGAAGCTGTCCGAAGTGGCTCAAGCAAAGGATATGATTGTTTGCCTTGGCGCAGGCGACATTACCAAATGGGCCGCCGGAATGGCCGATGCGATAAAAGAGGTGCGGGCATGAGCGCTGTCGCGACCCTTCCAAGCGTAAGCGGCAAGCTGACGGCACAAGCTGATTTGGCAAAGCTGGTCTGGTTCAAAAGTGGCGGTCCGGCTGAATGGCTGTTCGAGCCAAAAGACATTGAAGATTTACAGGAATTTCTCCGGAACCTCGATCCGGAAACACAGGTCTGGCCTTTAGGGCTAGGGTCCAATCTGATCATACGCGATGGGGGCATCCAGGGCGTTGTGATCAGATTGGGCAAGGCATTTGCTGGTATTGAAACCGTCTCCAAAGGGACATTTGAGATCGATAATGCGCTGATTTGCGGAGCCGGGGCACCGGGTATTTCAGCAGCGAGCATGGCACGTGATCACGGAATTGCCGGCATGGAATTCCTGCGCGGTATTCCCGGAACGGTGGGCGGCGCTGTGCGGATGAATGCCGGGGCCTATGGACGCGAAATCTGTGACATTTTGGAAAGCGCCGACGTAGTGATGCGCAACGGCGATCTGGCAACCATCGCACTTGCAGATATGGGCTACACTTATCGCCATTCGGAACTGCCCGAAGGTTCCATAGTGGTATCTACTAAATTGCGCGGAGAAGAGGGTGATCCGACAACCATTGGTGCGGAAATGAAGCGCATAGCTGATGAGCGTGAAGCTTCTCAGCCTCTCAGAACTAAAACCGGCGGAAGCACATTCAAAAACCCCGAGGGTAAAAAGGCGTGGCAGCTTGTCGATGAAGCCGGATGCCGTGGTCTGCAAATCGGACAGGCTCAGGTTTCGGAAAAACATTGCAATTTCCTCATCAACCTTGGCGGTGCGACTTCGGCGGATATCGAAGCGCTTGGCGATGAAGTACGAAAGCGCGTGAAAGCCAATAGTGGTGTTGAACTACAGTGGGAAATCCAGCGTGTGGGGGATGCGGCATGAGCGCCATGGATAAACAGCACCTTCACATTGCGGTCTTGATGGGTGGATGGTCCAATGAACGCGAAGTGTCATTGATGAGCGGTAAAGGCGTCGCTGATGCGCTCGAAAAAAACGGCCACAAAGTAACCCGCGTCGATATGGACCGCAATATCGCGCTGGTGCTGGATGGCTTGAAACCCGATGTGGTGTTCAACGCGCTACACGGTGTTCCCGGTGAGGACGGTTCTGTGCAGGGCATGCTGGATCTGATGCAGATTCCCTATACGCATAGCGGTATGGTTAGCTCGGTTATCGCCATCGATAAAGAGCTCACGAAGCAACAACTTGTACCAGTCGGCATTCCGATGCCCGATGGTAAAATGGTCAAGAGCGCAGAAATCCATAAAGCCGATCCATTGCCGCGTCCCTATGTATTGAAACCGGTCAACGAGGGATCTTCAGTCGGTGTTGCGATTGTCAAAGATGACAGCAATTACGGCAATCCAATTGGTAAGGACGTCTCTGGCCCATGGCAGGAATTTGACGAGCTGCTCGCCGAACCCTTTATCAAGGGCCGTGAGTTGACCACTGCGGTTATTGGCGGGAAAGCGATGTGTGTCACCGAGCTAAAACCCAAATCCGGGTTTTACGATTTCGATTCCAAATATACCGACGGATTGACCGACCATATCTGTCCAGCCGAAATCCCAGCGGACATTGAAAAACTTTGTCTCGATTACGCCCTGAAAGCGCACCAGATTCTGGGGTGCAAGGGCGCATCGCGGACTGACTATCGCTGGGATGATGAGCTAGGTGCCAATGGCCTGTTCGTCCTTGAAACCAATACACAGCCTGGCATGACGCCGCTCAGCCTGGTCCCCGAACAGGCGAAGCATATGGGTATTAGCTATGAAGAATTGGTCGAAATGATCGTGAGAGAGGCCTTATGACAACCGCGAAACGTATCAACCGGAAGACCAAAGGCAAACCGCGTAAGGCGGCCAAACGCCGGGTCAAACAGGTTTCGATTTTTGATAAACTGCTTCGCGCCATGCCAATTTCGGAGGCGCAGGTTCAAAAAAGCCTGACGGTCGGCCTCATTGGTGTATTCATCTTGGGCGCCTTCACTGTTGGCCACTATTCCGGCATTAACGAGACGGTTAAAACCGAAGCCGCAACGATGGTCAGCAATGCCGGATTCCAGGTTGAGAAAGTAGAAGTGACAGGTGTCGACCGGATTGATGAACTGAAGGTCTATGAAATCGCATTGGCGCAAAAAGATCGATCTATGCTGCTGGTCGATATTGACCAGGTCCGTGAAGATTTGATCGCTAATGGATGGATTAAAGAAGCCC
This sequence comes from uncultured Sphingomonadaceae bacterium, assembly GCA_947494305.1. Taxonomy (GTDB): domain Bacteria; phylum Pseudomonadota; class Alphaproteobacteria; order Sphingomonadales; family Sphingomonadaceae; genus Parasphingorhabdus. The sequence goes on from CANLUL010000001.1 coordinate 329,460, forward strand.
GTATTTCACGGAAACTGCCAGATACATTGATTGTCGAGATTGTGGAACGCGAGCCAATCGCGGTTTGGCAACGAGACGGGAAATTGTCGCTAATCGATAGCACCGGGTTTCCGTTGGAAGATATTCAAAAAGAAGAAATTCCAGATCTTCCGGTTCTGGTTGGCAAGAAAGCTAATAAGCGTGTCCAACAATTGGAAAAGCTGTTGGACGTCGCTCCAGCGCTTCGCCCGATGGTGACGGGCGCGACATGGATCGGTAATCGCCGCTGGAACTTGGAGTTCGATAGCGGAGAAACATTGGCACTGCCAGAAGGGGAGGAAACTGCATCCGCAGCCTTGCTCAACTTCGCGCGAATGGATGGTGTCAATCGATTGTTGGGGCGCGGTGTCGTGCATTTTGATCTGAGGGATGCAGAGCGTGCCTATCTGCGCATGCCCAAGAAACCAGAGCCAAAACAACCAGATAGTTAAATCGCCACGTTTCAGTTTCTGGATAGAATGAAGATTAGGGAGTAAGACATGTCAGCAAGGGTGGAGAAGATTTACACGGCCTTGGACATTGGGTCATCGAAAATCACCGCAATGATTGCGGGTAAGATGGACAATGGCGATCTGGCCGTATTGGGAACTGGTCAGCGCGAGAGCAAGGGCGTCAAGCGCGGCTATATTGCGGATACCGAGGTAACCGAACTCGATGTGCGCGACGCGGTGGAACAGGCAGAACGTATTGCCGGCACCAATATTGATGACGTGTGGGTAAGTTTCTCTGCTGGCGGATTGACTAGTATGCTGACATCGGTGGAAACCGAACTGGGCGGTCATAGGGTCGAGCAAGAGGATATTGACCATTTGCTCGATGCCGGTCGCAATAGCATCGACCCACAGGGCAAGATGGTGCTGCATGCGCAACCCGCCCTATATACGCTGGATGGTCTGAATGGTGTTAAGAAACCAAAGGGCCTGCATGCGGATCAGCTTGGCGTGGACATTCATGTGATCCTTGCCGACGGATCGCCCGTTCGCAATATTGATATGAGTGTTCGCGGAGCACATTTGAACGTGAAGTCTATTGTCGCATCACCAATCGCAACAGGAACGGCTTGTCTCTCGAAGGAAGAACGAGAGCTGGGTGTTGCACTGGTTGAACTAGGAGCGGAAGTTACCAATGTGGCACTGTTTGCGGGCGGCATGCTCGTTGGATTGAAAACCCTTCCTTATGGGGCGGCTGATGTGACTGATGACATCGCTTCGTCTTTTGGATTACGCCGGGCACAGGCCGAACGAATTAAGTGTTTCTTTGGATCGGCCACTACCAGCCCACGCGATAATCATGATGTCATTGATTTGGAAATAGATGAACCCGTCGAAGGAACAGATGACGAGGGCCGGATTACGCGGGCACAGCTGATCGCTGTTATTCGTCAAAGACTGGATCATCTGATTGGTGAAATTGGTCAGGCGCTTAAAGAACTGGGATTCACGGGTCCGGTCGGCAGGCAAGTAGTTCTAACTGGCGGTGGTGCGGAGCTAAAAGGTATCGCCGACTATGCCCAATCTGCCTTGGGCCGCACGGTTCGCGTAGGAAAGCCCACTGGTTTAACTGCCCTGCCGGAAGCGCATAGCGGGCCAGCATTTGCTGGTCTGGCCGGCCTTGCACTCTATGCTTCGGAAGACCCAGTTGACCTTCGATCACTGCCCAGTTCCCGCCAGAATGTGCATAAATATGGAGGATCAGCGGTGATGGGACGTCTGATGTCAGCGATCCGAGGGAATTTTTGAAAAAAGTGCCGCAAATATTAACTTTTAGGGTGATTCCTGCTGAATAATTGTGCAAAGCGTTAACTAAATTACACAGTGTGAATTCATGTCCGGGGAGACAGAATAATGAGTATCAATATTGGGCCACCTGAAGTGGAAGAATTGAAGCCACGGATTGCAGTGATCGGTGTTGGTGGTGCAGGTGGTAATGCGATCGCAAATATGATCGCAGCAAAAGTGGAGGGCGTCGATTTTATCGTCACCAATACCGATGCGCAATCTTTGAATAGCTCTCCCGCAGAACAGCGTATTCAGTTGGGCCCCGATATTACACAAGGTCTTGGCGCAGGTTCTCGTCCCGAAGTGGGGCGGGCTGCTGCGGAAGAAACCATTGAACTAGTCGAAAAGGCGCTGGAAGGCGCGCATATGTGTTTTATCGCAGCTGGTATGGGCGGTGGAACCGGTACGGGCGCTGCCCCCGTTATCGCCAAAATGGCGCGTGACAAAGGTGTTTTGACCGTTGGTGTTGTGACAAAACCGTTTACGTTTGAAGGCACACGCCGGATGAAATCAGCTGAGGCAGGTATCGACGAGTTGCAGCAAAATGTTGATACGCTGATCGTTATTCCGAACCAGAATTTGTTCTTGGTTGCCAATCCGAACACAACTTTCAAAGAGGCGTTTTTGTTAGCCGATGAAGTTCTGCAACAGGGTGTTCGCGGTATTACCGATTTGATGGTTATGCCTGGTTTGATTAATCTGGATTTTGCCGATGTGCGTAGCGTGATGCACGAGATGGGTAAGGCAATGATGGGAACCGGCGAAGCTGAAGGTGACGGTCGTGCTCTGGAAGCTGCTGAAAAAGCAATTGCGAACCCGCTTCTTGATGGCGTGTCAATGCAAGGTGCAAAAGGCGTAATCGTATCCATTACTGGCGGCGAAGACATGCGCTTGATGGAAGTCGATGAAGCGGCAAACCACATTCGTGAACTGGTGGATCCCGAAGCCAATATCATTTGGGGTAGTGCATTTAATGAAAACCTTGATGGCCGTATTCGCGTGTCCGTTGTAGCAACCGGAATTGACAGTGATGGAACGGCTGTTGCGCCTCCGCCAACAGCATCTTTTGCCATGAGCAATACGCCTCCTGCTGAAGACCCCGAACCACAGAGCTCTCCCTTCTCTTCTGATTTGAGTGCGGATGATGAGGGCGAAGAAGATAAGGTTGAAGATATCGCCGAAGCAGAGGAGGCGCCATTCGCAGCACCTGAACCGGAAGTGTCTCCGGCACCGGCAGCTGTTTATGATGACGATATTGCGGAAGGCGAAGAAGATGTTTCCCCCGCACCATCTTTCGCTTCCTTGACACCGGGAATGAGCGATGACGAACCAGCAGATGATGATGAACTGGTTCTGGGTGATGAAAATGTTGAGCCAATGGCTGAAGAAGTTGTGGCGGAACCAGAAAGTCATGGCGCACCTCCGCGAGTTGCCAGCGGCGGCGGGACGTTGTTCGAACGCATGTCTAACCTTACCAGAGGTAGCGGAAAATCGGATGAAGAAGATGCTGATGGAGAAGAAAAATCGAAAGATCCGCTGGATATTCCGCGTTTTCTAAACCGTCAAAATAACCAGTAGCCTGGAAGGTGGTCGTTATTTTCAACGCGACCACTGAGAAATGGAATAGAGTTTATCGGTCGTTCGGGGCGGTTTGCCTCTCGTTTTGTTGCGGAGGGTTGATTTTCCGATGCACCGACCCTTTATCAAGCACGTGATTAAGCTATTCAAATATGTTTCGTTGGCAGCCTTACCATTGGCTGCTTTTGCTGTGCCAACAAGCCACGCAGCTGCGCAAAATACAAATGCCGGCAATTCGGTTGATTTGCAAAATGCTTTGCGCCGGATTGCAAGGAATTCAAATGACAGTTCGGCTTTGGCTGATGCTGGGCTTGCTGCTCTGAAACTAGGCGATACCCGGGCCGCTATCGGCTTTTTAGCCAAAGCGGATCAGATCTATCCAAATAGCGGAAGAGTGAAGGCAGGACTAGCGCGGGCATTGTTGATCGAAGAAAACCCTTTCGGTGCACTTCGCTATTTTGATCAAGCTGTTAAAAATGGGATCCCACTGCGATCAATCGCCGAAGATCGAGGATTGGCTTATGATCTGATCGGCCGCAATGCTGATGCGCAAAAAGACTATGAGTTGGCCTTGCGCTATGGTGACAATGATCAACTCCGCAGCCGTTATGCGATTTCCCTTGGCATTGGTGGAAACATGGCAAAGGCTGATGAGGTTTTGAATCCATTATTGCAGAAAAGCGATCGGGACGCTTGGCGGAACCGTGCATTTCTCTTGGCCATGAATGACCGGAAGAAAGATGCGAACGGGATAGCGCGTCAGACCATGCAGCGCCGCATGGCAAATGCGATCAAACCCTTTTTTGACCGTATGCCAAAGCTGACGGCAGCGCAGAAAGCTGCCGCTATACATTTCGGGCATTTTCCAGCGAGCGAGAATATCGGTGTTGATGTATCCTCTGTTCGATATGCCGCGAATTCTGCTGTACGGGGCGGCGACGGTGCGGATGCAGGTTTGATACCTTTGGGTAAGCCACTTGGTTCTGACGCCAAGAAGCCACGTGTTTTGGCTATGCCAGACACTTCTTCCAGACGGCGGCCAGGAAAAGCTAGCAACAGTCGTCGCACCAATTCCAAAAAGCCGGTCGAGATTGTGATACTTGATAACGCGTCATTGCCGTCACCATCTAGTCGCAGTAAAAGAGGTGAAAGACGGATTGCTGCAAATTCTAGGGAGGGGCGACGTCTGTTGCGCCAAGCCGCTAAAGATGGTTCTTCTGAAGCCCAAGACTATTTAGAAAAACAAAAATCGAAGACAGTGCAGACGGCGAAAGCGAAGATGCCAAAGCAGACACCTGCGCCCGCGAAAATCACACCTACGATAAAACCACCTGTTGCTGCACCAACGCGATTGGCAACAAAACAACCCGCAGCACCTGGATTTGAAACGCTTTCAAAAGGTTCTGGACGGAAAAACAGCTCGGCGACTGAAATTGCCAGCTTGAATGCAAAACCACCGAACCTGATATCGTCATCTATTGAACGCAAAGTGGCCGTAGGGAATGTTCAGCCTCAACAAAAGAAGCCGGTTCAATTGGTCAATTTTGATTTGGCAAATGCAGGGACTTCTGTTGGAGCGGGGCCTGTCCAAATTGCGCAGGCTGATGTTGAGCGCAAACCATTGGCAGATATTATGAAAACCATTTCTATTCCCGATGCGGAAAAGAAAGCGGATATCGTACCGGTTGATTTGGAATCAATTGAGCCAGCCAGGAAGAAGCCGATAGTTAAAGCGGAACCAAAACCTGAGCCAAAAAAGGTTGAGCCGAAAAAAGAAGAGCATCCCAAACGCTATTGGGTGCAACTGGCCACCGGTTCCAATCTCAATGCACTTAAATATGACTTCCGACGAATGAAGAAGAAAAACGCCGGACTTTTCGGAGATATGAATGGGTGGACCTCTCCCTGGGGGAAAACCCGGCGAATGGTTGTTGGTCCTTTTAGTGACCTATCCAGCGCCAAGAAATTTGATGCCGCATTCCGCAAAAATGGCGGAGACAGTTTTGCCTGGGTCAGCGCCAAGGGTACGAAAGTGCATAAGCTGCCGTAATGAAACCTCCTGAATGATGAAACTAGCAAGCTATGCCAGTGATCCGCTGGCAAGTCGGGGGCGGCTTCATGATGAAAAGCGAGATTTAACACGCGGTCCAAGGGATGATTTCCAACGTGATAGGGACCGGATCATTCATTCGATTTCATTTCGTCGTTTGCGCCACAAAACGCAGGTATTTGTGGCCCCCGATGGAGATCACTATCGAGTGCGGCTAACGCATAGTCTGGAAGTTGCTCAAATTGGGCGGACACTAGCCCGCGCATTGGGTCTCAACGAGGATCTGACAGAGGCGCTTTGTCTTGCCCATGATATCGGCCATCCACCCTTTGGTCATGCCGGAGAAGACGCCTTGGAAGAAGCGTTAGTCGGGTTCGGCGGTTTTGACCATAACGCGCATACGCTTCGCACTTTAACGACACTGGAAAATCCATATCCACGTTGGGATGGATTGAACCTGACATGGGAGATGTTGGAGGGATTGGCCAAGCATAATGGTCCGGTATCGGATCCGACCTGGGCATTGGCAAAGATTGACGCTGCGATGGATCTGGATTTGCGGAGATGGCCATCGCTAGAAGCGCAAGTTGCCGCGATTGCCGATGATATTGCCTATGATAATCATGATATTGATGACGGCATCCGGGCAGGGTTGTTGAGTCTGGATCAGTTGCTCGAAATGCCATTTATAGCACAACGTTGGGAAGATATTCGTCGGCGTTTCCCCGATGTGTCCGAAGAAAAACTGTTGCCGGAACTGATCCGAGACCAGATTGGATTGATGGTCAATGACGTTTTAGAAGCAACCCGTTCGCAGATTTCTCATCACAATATCGAGACTCTGGAAGACGTCAGGCAGGCGGGAGAGATGGTCAGCGGGTTTTCAGATGAAATGGCCGAGAAAGAGCGGACCCTGAAGGGTTTTATGTATGAAAACCTCTATCATCATCCCAAACAACTGGCTGCTGCTGATGAAGGCAAAATCATGGTTGCAGGTTTAATCGAAGCCTATCGGAATGATCCCGAATTGATGCCATCTGATTGGGCAGCGACTTTGCCGACAGAGGAACCAGCAAGAATTCGACATATTGCTGATTTCCTCGCCGGGATGACAGACCGATATGCGAAAAACCGCTATGGTGAAATTTACGGAGATCGGCATGGTTGAAAAAATACTGATTGTTGGCGGAACTGGTTTGATTGGCAATTTGCTGATCAAAGAACTGGTGAAGCGGGCAGGCGGAAAAGGGTTGCACTTACTTTTTCGGCGACCCTACCGAGAAGATGTTGGTGCGGGGAAAGTCCATGTGCAATTGCAGGAAAACTGGCCGGCAACGATTAAGAAACTGAAACCGAAAACGGTTATTTCCTGTCTGGGCACAACGATCAAGAAAGCTGGCTCACAAGAAGCATTCGCCGCGGTGGATCGAGATTTGGTTGCCAGCGTTGCAAAGGCGGCAAAAAAAGCAGGGGCACGGCATTTCCTATCCGTGTCCTCAACTATGGCCGATAGCAGTGCTTCCAGTTTTTACCTAAAAACCAAGGGCGAAGCTGAGGATGTGCTGCAGGAACATAATTTTGATCGGTTAGATATTATTCGCCCAGGTCTGCTGCGTGGAGATCGGACCAATGATTTCAGGGTTGGGGAAAGACTGGCCATCGCGGCGAGTCCGGTAATGGATATTTTGCTGCACGGAAAATTCCGTCGATACCGCTCAATACACGCCGAAAATGTGGCAACCGCCATCGCCAATTTAATCGGCGCGGATCCGAATGGCGCGCATATCCATGAGAATGATCAAATAATGGATTTGGTTTAGCGATAATTCTCATAGAATCATTGACTCCAGCGCCTCGCTGAGTCACTTCTTTTGCTGCTTTTGATCTTTCAGATCATCAGGCTGTGCGGGAGAGCGTTTGCGTTTCCTTCAGGTCACAATAGCCGCCGAAGGAGCAACCGCCCCGGAAACTCTCAGGCCACTGGACCGCACAAGTCTTACAAGCACTCTGGAAAGAGGGCGGATGATCAATAGGGTCAACGCCCCACCGAAGGGGAAAGTCTTCACTCAAATGAAGGCCTAAGCTCTCAGGTTCCGTGACAGAGGGGGCAGTTTTGCAGGGCTTTGCTGTGGGCTGTCTTTTGATGCGGAAAATTGATGAGTGAAAATACAGAAAATTTGAAACAACTGCCACTTGGTGACTGGCACCGAAGTCTTGGCGCACGGATGGTGCCGTTCGCTGGCTATGAAATGCCGGTGCAATATGAAGGCGTAATGGCCGAGCATATCTGGACGCGTACCGAAGCAGGTCTGTTTGACGTCTCTCATATGGGGCAGGTTAATTTGAGCGGTGAAGGTGCGGCGGAAGCGTTGGAAGCAATCACGCCCGGAAATCTCTCCGCTCTGGGTGCCGGAAAGATACGTTATACTTTGCTGCTCGCGCAGGATGGTGGAATATTGGACGATCTGATGGTTACCAATACTGGGCGTAATCTCTATCTCGTGGTCAACGGCGCGACGAAGCATGATGATATTGCCTATATGCGGCAGCAATTACCGGTTTCTGTTACGCTTGATCACCTTGAAGATGCAGCTTTACTGGCGTTGCAAGGGCCAAAGGCTGGTGAGGCGTTAGTGAAGCTCGATGTTCAACCGCTCGAAGCTGGCTGGCCTGTTCCGGCCGATCTACACTTTATGGAAGCCGGCCCATTTCTCTGGAATGCTATTCCGTTGGGGATCAGTCGTTCAGGCTACACCGGAGAAGACGGCTTTGAGATCAGTGTGCCGGCCGAACATGCGGAGGCTCTCGCAAGTGCGCTGACTGATCTGGAAGAAGTCCGCCCTATCGGACTGGGTGCGCGGGATAGTTTGAGGCTTGAGGCGGGCCTGCCCCTCTATGGTCATGATATGGATGCTGGTGTTTTGCCAGTGGAGGCAAATTTGAACTTTGCTTTGTCCAAAATTCGCCGCGAAGAAGGCAAGTTTGCCGGCGCTGAACGTGTTTTGGCACAATATCCTGATAAATCTGAAATCAAGCGTGTTGGCTTGTTTATCGACGGCCGTCAGCCGGTGCGCGAGGGTGCAGATGTCGTTGATGATGCTGGAAATTCGATTGGAAAAGTTACAAGTGGCGGGTTCTCCCCCACGCTCCAGCGACCAATAGCGATGGCCTATGTTCCGAGGGAATTGTCCGCAACGGGCACCGCCATCACCGTGCTACAACGCAAAAAACAAATTGCATGTACCGTCGCAGACATGCCCTTTGTGCCGCATAACTATCACCGCAAACCGAAAATATAGACTAGCCGAGAGGGGACGTAATAATGAGCCGATATTTTACCGAAGAACATGAATGGGTCGATGTCGAAGGCGACACGGCGACTGTTGGAATTACCGAATATGCGCAGGAGCAGCTCGGTGATATTGTTTTTGTAGAAACACCCGATGTCGGTTCGGAATTGTCGCAGGGAGATGATGCTGCAGTCGTGGAATCGGTCAAAGCAGCGTCGGATGTATATGCGGCTGTGTCAGGTGAAGTGATCGAAGTGAATGAAGCGTTGGAAGAAGAACCTGCGCTAGTCAATTCATCCGCCGAAGAAGATGGCTGGTTTTTCCGCCTGACTTTGTCGGATAAAGATGAGCTCTCCGATCTGATGGACGAAAAGGCCTACAAGGCATTTGTCGATAATCTCTAAATAATTAGGAAATAACAATGCGTTATCTGCCCCAAACTCCGGAAGATCGTCAGGCTATGCTAGCCGCTATCGGTGCCGGTTCGGTCGATGAATTATTTATCGATGTACCTGCTGAAGTGCAATTGGACGGACCGATCCGTGACCTGCCGATGCATGCTGGAGAAATGGCGGTCGAAGCGCATATGAAGGCATTGGCCAAGCGCAATCACGCGGCTGGCGATATGCCATTCTTCCTGGGCGCAGGGGCGTATCGCCACCATGTCCCCGCTTCTGTCGATCACATCATTCAGCGCGGTGAGTTTTTGACCGCCTATACGCCTTATCAACCTGAAATCGCACAAGGTACGCTGCAGACATTGTTTGAGTTCCAAACCCAGGTCGCGCGGCTATTTGGCGTCGATGTAGCCAATGCCAGCATGTATGATGGTTCAACAGCATGTTGGGAAGCCATTGTTATGGCGCGGCGGATTACCAAACGAGGTAAGGCCGTTCTCTCCTCCGGTTTGCATCCGCACTATGTGTCGGTTTGCAATACGATGGCACGATTTACCAAAGACCATTTGGTTTATGAAGCGCCTGCATTTGATGCGATTGGCGATAGTGAAGCGCTGCTAGACCAAATTGATGATGAGACCAGTTGCGTGGTCGTTCAATATCCCGATATTTTGGGACGTATCTCCGACATGTCAGCTTTGGCTGAGAAAGCACATGCGCATAAGGCATTGTTGATTGCTGTTGTTACCGAGCCGGTCGCACTGGGCGCGATTAAATCGCCTGGTGAAATGGATGCAGATATCGTGGTGGGCGAAGGTCAATCATTGGGTGTGGGGCTGCAGTTTGGCGGACCGTATGTCGGCCTGTTTGGGTGCAAACAGAAATATGTGCGGCAGATGCCTGGTCGGCTATGCGGTGAAACGGTTGATGCCGAGGGAAAGCGCGGATTTGTATTGACGCTTTCCACGCGCGAACAGCATATCCGCCGAGAAAAAGCGACGTCTAATATTTGCACCAATAGTGGCCTATGCGCTTTGGCGTTTACTGCCCATATGACTTTGCTTGGCGAAAAAGGTCTTCGCGAACTGGCCATGCTCAATCATAAAAAAGCGGTGCAGGTGGCTGATCGACTGAACGTTATCAACGGCGTCACCTTGTTGAACGATAGCTTCTTCAATGAGTTTACGCTGATTCTTGATCAAGACGCCCGCCCAATTGTGCGGCGATTGGCCGACCAAAGAATATTAGCCGGTGTGTCGTTGGGACGGCTTTATCCAGAGGAAGAGAAGTTGGCTCACGGGCTTTTGGTCGCCGTGACAGAAACGTCAACGGATGATGAAGTTGAACAGTTGGCGACTGCGCTGGAAAGTGAACTGTCATGAACATGTTGACCAAAGGACGTCCCACCAAACAGGAAGAGAATTTGATCATGCCTGACCAGACTGGAACCCAAACCGATACCGGCAATCGCGCATTGATGGTCGATGAGCCGTTGATTTTTGAACGAGGATCTGCTGACCGCAGCGGAATTGATCTACCAGAAGCGCCCGCGGTCGAAAATCGGCTTGGTGGTCTGGATCGATCCACCGATATCGGCTTGCCCGGATTGTCCGAAGCGGAAACCGTGCGTCATTACACCCGGCTCAGCCGTCAAAATTACGCGATTGATGTGGGATTATTTCCGCTGGGCAGTTGTACGATGAAACATAATCCACGCCTCAATGAAAAAATGGCTCGGCTGAAAGGTTTTGCCGATATCCATCCGCTACAACCCATGGAATCGGTGCAGGGTGCTCTGCAGACCATCTATGAACTCGCGGATTGGTTGAAGAAACTAACCGGCATGCCTGCGGTGGCCATGTCGCCAAAAGCCGGCGCGCATGGCGAGCTTTGCGGAATTTTGGCTATTCGATCCGCACTTGAAGCACGCGGTGATGCTCGGGAAGTTATCCTGGTGCCGGAAAGTGCCCATGGAACTAACCCAGCAACCGCTGCGTTCGCTGGTTACAAAGTGGAAGACATTCCTGCCAATGATGCAGGCCGGGTTGACTTGGAGGCGCTCAAAGCGCGCCTTGGTCCGGATGTCGCCGGTGTCATGATCACCAATCCCAATACATGCGGCTTGTTTGAGCCGGATATGAAGGCGATTTCGGATGCCGTGCATGAAGCGGGCGGTCTGGTTTACTGTGATGGCGCGAACTTCAATGCTATCGTAGGACGCGTGCGCCCAGGGGATTTGGGTGTCGATGCGATGCACATCAATCTGCACAAAACCTTCTCCACTCCACATGGTGGTGGTGGCCCGGGGTCAGGTCCAGTTGTATTTTCTGAAGCACTTGCGCCATATGCCCCACTTCCCTTTGTTGAGATCAATGAGGAAGGCCATTACTTTCTTGTTGAAGAAGAAACAGCGGAAGACCATCATGAAAGCAGCTTTGGCCGGATGGTCGCGTTTCATGGGCAGATGGGCATGTTCACCCGTGCATTGACCTATATGCTGAGCCACGGTGCGGACGGATTGAAGCAGGTGTCAGAAGACGCGGTGCTCAATGCCAATTACATTTTGCGCCAGCTGGAAGACATACTCGATGCGCCTTTCGCGCATAGCGGTCCATGTATGCATGAGGCGCTATTCTCCGATAAGGGCTTCTCGAACGAACTAAGCACGCTAGATTTGGCGAAAGGCATGATTGATGAGGGCTATCACCCTATGACCATGTATTTCCCATTGGTGGTGCATGGCGCGATGCTGGTTGAACCGACCGAGACAGAAAGTAAGGCGGCTATTGACGAGTTCATCGGTGCTTTCCGATCAGTCGCAAAGCGCGCCAAAGCGGGTGATGAAGCCTTGAAAACAGCGCCGCATCATGCACCGCGTCGCCGTCTCGATGAAACGCTAGCCGCGCGTAAACCGATCCTGGTGTGGAAAGAACCGGAGGAATTTGCTGAAGCGGCGGAATAGCGATCAACGCGATGCTCCGTTTTCTCACCAATCTATTTGCCCTGTGGACAATATTGGGGACAGCCTGGGCATGGTTTGTGCCAGCGCATTTTTTGTGGGTTGTCGATGGCCGGTTTCAGCCCTTTGGCCAATCGCTGGTTAGCGTAATGCTCGGTTTGATCATGCTGGGTATGGGGCTGACCTTGTCTTTTGATGATTTTAAACGCATCGCGAAGATTCCCAAATGTGTGGCATCGGGCGTGGCCTTGCAGTTCACAGTCATGCCACTGGCCGGGGTTTCTATAGCCATGATCTTTGGTTTGGAAGCAGGGCTAGCTGTTGGGCTGATCCTAGTCTCCTGTTGTCCAGGAGGCACGGCATCCAATGTGGTGGCTTATCTGGCTCGTGCCAATTTGGCTCTGTCGGTGACCATGACGATGGCATCGACCCTTATTGCGGTCATCGCAACACCAATCCTCACTGGATGGTTGGCCGGAAAATATGTGGAGATCGATCAGTGGAACCTGTTTATCAATATGGTTTCTATCGTATTGCTACCAGTGATTGCAGGCGTTTTACTCAATCGATATTTGCCTGGCTTGACCAGCAAGATATCCATCATCTCTCCACTTGCATCGGTTATTGTTGTGGTGCTGATTGTTGGCGGGATTATTGCCAATAGCAAAGCGTTGATCGAGGAGCATTTTGGGGTACTCATGCTGGCAGTGCTATTGCTGCATGTCTTCGGTTTTGGGCTGGGATATCTAATTACCAAGGCGCTGGGATTTGGCGTAGAAGAACGGCGTACTATTAGTATCGAAGTGGGTATGCAGAATAGCGGACTGGGCTCAAGCCTCGCTTCAACGCCCACATTTGCGGCACAATTTGCCAATCCGATGCAAGCGGCACTCGCGCCGGTTCCGAGCGCGATATCGGCAGTTTATCATGTTGTGATCGGTAGTTTCCTGGCGGCTGTCTGGCGGCGGCAGGCGATTGAAGAGTGACGGATTCCAAACCCTGGTTCACCGACAAGCCGAATCCTGCAGACCAAAAACACGCGCCTGCGACGATGCGCAATAGGGACGCGATAGTTTCTGTTCTTAGCCAAATTTTGCCAAAGACCGGGACTATTCTCGAAATCGCCAGCGGCACTGGAGAGCATGCGGTCTATTTTGGTCAGAAATTTCCCGATCTGACGTTTCAACCCAGTGATCCGGACCCGGAATGCTGTCGGTCGATAGCGGCCTGGACTGCGCGTGAACAGGTCGAAAACGTTCTGCCACCCATCCAGCTGGATGCGTTGGAAAATACATGGGATATTAAAGCACCTGCAGTGATATTATGCATCAATATGATCCATATAGCGCCTTGGGAAGCCGCGATCGGTTTGTTCGATCATGCTGCCAAACTGCTTTCCGTGGGTGCGCCCCTATATCTCTATGGGCCCTATTTTCGGGACGGAGTGGAACCTGCAGAAGGTAATCTGGCCTTTGAACGCAGCCTGAAGAGCCGCAATCTGCAATGGGGCATCAGGGATGTTGCAGATATGGATGCGCTCGCCCAGAAGACCGGTTTCAAACGCGAACAGCTAATCGAGATGCCAGCGAACAATATTTCGCTTATCTATCGCAAAACATAATATTCTTGCACTTGCCATGCTCCAAATGCCCGCTTAACAAAGCGCAAAAGAAAAAGGAGTGGGCAAATGAGCGAGAGAATTTGCATTGGGTCATGCGTATCATATTGGGCGGAGAAGACGCCTGACAATATTGCAACCGATGATCCCACCGGAACCCAAACATATGCTGAATTGGACGCGCGAGCGACCAAAATAGCGCAAGCCCTGATCGGTGCGGGTCTGACAAAGGGCGACCGCGTTGCTTGGTTAGGGAAAAATAGCTCAGCCTTTTTCACAATGTTCGTTGCTTGTAGTCGGGCCGGTATGGTGATTGCACCCATCGGTTGGCGACTGGCCGCTCCTGAGGTCGCCTATGTTCTTTCCGATACGCAAGCGCCACTACTGATCTGCGATCCTGAGTTTTTGGAAATTGGACAGAAAGCAGGAGAAGATGTTGCGACACTGAAAACCATTCTGGCCAATGGTCAGGCAGATGGTGCCCAAAGTGTCGATCAATGGTTAGATGACACAACGTCAGGGGATTTGCCTCAAACCGGTGTGCAAGACGGCGTGCTGCAACTATATACGTCGGGCACAACGGGCAATCCAAAGGGTGCGGTTCTGTCCAACCATAATCTGCATGCGGTTCGGCCGCTTATGGACAATGACCAATTCGAATGGGTACGCCTTGATCCCGGTGAGCGAATGCTGGCGGTCATGCCGATTGCGCATATTGCCGGCTCGGGGATTGGAATTATCGCTTTCTATCAGGGGGGGCATCTTATGGTGCTGCCTGAGTTTACGCCCGATGGTGTGCTCGACTGTATCGATCAGGGCCTAGTTGGATTCTTCTTGGTGCCAACAGCATTGCAGATGCTGGTCATGCATCCGCGCGCGCAAAGTACCGACTTTTCTCGCGTGCGTGGTGTCTCTTACGGCGCTGCTCCAATTCCGCTAGAATTGCTGCGGCAATGTATAAAAACGATGCCCAATGCCATGTTCTGCCAGCAATATGGTATGACAGAAACGACCGGCACCGTTTGTATATTGCCGCCCGAAGACCATGATCCGGAAGGCAATGAACGGATGCGCGGTATTGGTATTCCGTTGCCAGGTGTCGAAATGAAAATTGTCGATGAAAATCACCAGGAAGTAGCCCCGAACACCATTGGCGAAATTGCGACCCGCAGCGATTTGAATATGCTGCATTATTTCAACAATGAGGCGAAGACCAAGGAAACCGTGGATGCCGATGGTTGGCTTTACACAGGCGATGCGGCGATCATGGATGAAGACGGTTATTTCTACATCAAGGACCGGGTAAAGGACATGATCATCTCAGGCGGTGAAAATGTCTATCCTGCAGAAGTCGAAAACGCGATCTTTGGCCATCCTCAGGTCAATGAAGTTGCTGTCATTGGCATTCCACACGAAAAATGGGGAGAGGCCGTTAAAGCCGTTGTCTCTCCAAAACCAGGAGTTGATGAGGTGGATACCGAAAGCGTCATTTCTTGGGCGAGGGAGCGCATCGCAGCATTCAAGGCACCGAAATCGGTTGATGTCATCGCCGAGTTGCCCAGAAACGCGAGCGGTAAAATATTGCGCCGAGAACTGCGTGATCCGTATTGGAAAGGGAAAGATCGCGGAGTCAATTAGCATCGCTCTTGTAGAGAAATGATTTATGGTTTGCTCTTGACCCAGCTGGCTATGACAATGGGAAAAATGCGGGGTAGGAAACCCACCCCGCCAAGACTTAAAGACCATCAAGCCCTTTACTAACCATAATATTGACAGCAACTCGCCGGTTTTGTGCTTTGCCTTCGGGTGTATCATTGCTTGCGAGAGGATCAGCTTTCGCCATTCCGGTTGGGGTTAACATACGATAAGGTTTCCAGCCACATGCCTGCTGCAAATAATTGACAACGCGACCAGCTCTTTTTTCGCTGAGCCTTTGGTTGAGCTCGTCACTTCCGGTTGAGTCCGTATAACCGACAACAAGGAGTAAGGAGTTTTTCATCCCTTCCGCAGCATTGGCAGTGGCGCACAGATCGGCTTGACCCTGAGAGGAAAGCGCATACTTACCAGTATCGAAGTTCACATTTGTCGTGCCCTTAATATTATACTGATCGATATCGCCCATGCGGCCACGTAGCGCCTCGGTCGCTGCCGTCTGCTCTGCGAAGCCTTGCGCAGTACCATTGTGAATCATATTTGCAGTTTTGAGATCATTGTTCCGCAACTTGATTTGGCTCGCCACCAACTCACCACCAGATTGCAATGTTTTGACCGTGACCGGTAAACCGTTGAGTAGCGAACTGGCGCCAAGCTTACTGCGACTGATGCCCAGAAAACCTTTGCTGGCTCTTATCCGCGTGTCATCATTGATGGATATAATTGTTCTTGCACCATCAGCAGCGGTCACCTGCATCCGGTCACCGCTTCTTGCGGAAATGATGCCTTTAACTACCGGTCCTTCCGTTGCTACCGCATCGAGTTCAACGGCTTGCTGTCCTGATACGACAATATCTGTTCTGTCAGTTTCTGGTCTGTCTTGTGCAAACACGCTACTAGGCGCCAAAACCGCGAGGGTGGCGACCAGGAATTTAATTTTAGAATTCTGGGAAATGTCACTCATTATTTTGCTCCTTCAAACAATATGAGCCGGTCCGGCGTGTTCGTGGCTTTATTCCGATTAGGTGCATAATGACCTACTCGAATATTAAATCCCCTGTTACCTCGATATACAAGATACGCGGCATAGGGAACCTCAGTGTTCAGCCGATCCTTTCTGTTACATGAACACCCTCATCAGCATCGTCGGTTTTGTAGGCAATCCGAGCGTATGATGCGGCGAACAGTGCTAACCAGAATTGATGAGCATCATCGAGAGGCAGCCACAGAACTATAGAACACCGGAAAGATTTGATGCAGGTCAATGCTAGTCCGTCGACAATCAACAAGGCAGAACAGGACATTCACAGCGGATATTGGATCTCACAAATGCTCGATCGCGCACATATCGAATTTATTCAATCGCAACTTCTACCTTGGCAGCGCATTGGAACTGGTCTTGCACGGCCAGATGCGGAGTATAAGCTACTGAGCCGTGACCCTGCGGACGGGGCTTGTTCGGCGCTGATGCGTTATCCAGCAGGCTGGTCGCGTATCGGGCCAGAACATATTGCGGCGGACGAGGAGTTTTACATTCTCGAGGGCTCGTTGGAGATGGACGGGCATATTTATCCAGCTGATAGCTATGCCTATTTACCCGCTGGCTGGACGCGCAATGAAATGCGGTCGCCAAAGGGATGTGTACTGCTCGCCTTTTATAACCAAGAACCAGTTTTGGTGCCGGAAGCGGGCGATGGGTCAGCGGAAAAGGCGAACCGTGCTATCCGCCATCTCGATGTTGCGGCTATGCCTTGGGACATGACGTTAAACGACCCAAAACTAAAACATCTCGGTATTTCCCGCAAGGACCTGCGCACCGACCCGGAAACTGGAGAACGAACGTTTCTCTCTTTGATATTACCGCAAGCATCGCCCGAGAGCAATGAAGGGCCACAGGAACTGCATCCGGTGGTCGAGGAGGCTTATGTGATCTCTGGATCAACGACTGGACCGCAAGGAACTATGTATCCGGGCGCTTATTTTTGGCGGCCACCCGAAACACCACACGGCCCCTTTGGCGCGCGCTGGGGTAGCGTGTCATTGATCCGTTTCGTTGGCGGGAAGCATGTGAATGTGTGGACGGAAGAGAAGGCGGGTTTTGACTTTGATGCATCTTATGATCCCATCCTGCCGGATGAGCTGCAGCATTATGTAAAAACTGAATGGGTACCACCACCAGTTTATTGAACAGCATTTGGCCTAATTGGCCGGGAAATATTGCCCTTCAAAAACAACGCCCTGTACCTGAACGTTGCGGAGTTTTGCCGCGCCAACCTCATAGGGATCAATATCCAGCACAGCGAAATCTGCCTTTTTCCCAGTCGCGATGGAGCCAACCATGGCATCCAACCCAATGACTTGCGCCGCTTCTATCGTTATGGCTCGCAATGTTTTGTCGAGCGATAGCTTTTCATGGGGGGCCTTTACATTACCGTCGAGTGTCATTCGATTGCTAGCGACCCAAGCAAGGTAAAGGGGATCAATTGGTGCCATGTTGAAATCGCTGTGCAAACCAAGCGGAACATTTTTGCGTTCCAACGAGCCAAGTCGATTCATCTGCGCTGCCCGGTCGGGACCAAGACCAGTCTCAGCATATTTGTCACCCAGGATACGGATGTAGTTCGGCTGTGCGGAAACCATGATCCCCATATCGGCAATTCGCCGGTTCTGAGCCTCCGTAGAATAGCCAAGATGTTCCATAATCAGCTTTTGCCCGTTTCGCGGGGCCAATTTTTCGGAGATACCGAGCACTACATCTAACCCTTTGTCTCCGTTGACATGGGTGTGGATGTTCCAACCGGCCTCCCAGAATTTTCGCGTGAATTTCTCTACCTCTTCGGGCTCGGTAATCCACTTGCCTTCATGACCATCCGAATAGCCCGGAGGGTTCATCTGCATATATTGCGCGAAGAATGCACCATCGGCGAGCAGCTTTACCCGATTGGAAAAGAAGAATTTACTGCTTTGATATTTGGATTGGATATCGGAGAGCCATGCATTGGGATCTTTGCCGACGACAGGTGCGATGGGGATGGCCAATATGCGAGACGGCGTCGTTGGTTGATCATAGAGACTTTTGAAAAGCGCGGACTCCATTTCCGGACCACCAAAGCCGCCAAACGCCAGATCAGCACTGGTGGTGACACCATTTTCCAACATCATTTGCCGCATATCGGCAAGGCCCTGCTGCATCTTCTTTGGTGAGAAGAGATAAGGTCGTAGCTTCTCAATTCCGCCAAACAAGGCGGTTTCATGAATGATACCGCTGGCAAAGTCGGCATGGCCGGGGGTAATTTGCGGCTTATCGAAATAGGCATTGAAAGCCGCTTGATCACCGATTTCAAGTAATTCTAGCGCTTTTGTGTTGGCAATGATTTCATGAAAACTCCGTTGCCAGATAACCACTGGACGATTTGGCGCAATCCGATCCAGCGCGTACCTGTCCATTGCGCCATGGAACAATTGGTGATGACCCCAAGTGATAAACAGCTTCTCATCACTTTTTGCCAACTCTTCCTTCAAGCGTTTTTCATAATCTGCTCTGCCACGTGCGGCTGGATAGTTCTTGCCCGGCAATTCCCATGCCTCTGGGCTGATAAAGGGTAAGGGCAGCATCATGATGGTCTGCATCGGATGGATATGCGGTTCGATAAAACCGGGCATCAGGATGTTGGTTGCAAAGCGCCGGTCGATTTTGACGTTGCGACCCCTTGTCCAGGCTTCCAAGTCTTCCATTGACTGACCGAGACCCAGGATGATGCCGTCTGCGGTGGCGGCATATTTCGCCTCGGGGAAACCCGGCTCCATGGTGATGATTTTCGCGGCTTCGTAAACTGTTACATCGGGGTAGGGGGTCGCAGCAGGTGTTTCTTCGGCCTGCGCAGAAGATGCAACAGCAACAACTAGAAGGATTAATAGATTTCGAATTAGGTCAGGCATGATTTTCCCCTCGCAGCATAGGCTATGCGTTTTGCTCCGCTCTCGCAACCAGCTGTTTGCTGGCCTTTACATGCTCACGCCAAGCAATGAAAAGGCCCGAGCCTATAATGATGGGGGCGCCAATCCAGATAGATAGTCCTGGGAATTGATTGAAGATAAGAATTCCGAAAATAGTGGCCCAGAGCAATGCGGTGTAGTCCATCGGAACGATGGTGGAAACGGGTGCGAAGCGCAGGCTTTGGGTGATTGTGAGCTGCCCCAGCGCACCGAATATTCCAATCCCTAGAAGATATCCCCATGTTTGTGCATCGTGACCTCCGCCGTAAATATAAGCACAAACGGCCAATGCCGGTAGCGTATAGACAGAGAACCAGAAGATGGTCACGATGCTGGTTTCTGTTCGCCCCAACATCCGTATTACGAGGGTAACGGCGGCAGTCACCAAAGCGCCGACCAATGCCACTGTGGCTCCGAAAGCGGGAATCAACGTGCCGCCCGGTTGGATAACGACCAATACGCCGATAAATCCGATGAGGATGGCGGACCAACGCTGGATACCCACTTTTTCACGCAGGATGAGAGCGGCGAACAACGTGGCAAAAATGGGTACAGTGAAACTGATGGTCGTTGCGTCGGCCAAAGGAAGCAACGTCATTGCCCAAAAATTCAAACCCATGGCAAATATACCCAGTGTCGAGCGCAATATATGCAGTCCGTGCTTGTCAGACCGTATTGCCGGCCAACCGGCTTCGCTTCGCCAGATCAACACACAGATGAGCGGCATCGCGGTTAATTGTCGGTAGAACAGGCTTTCGGTGACATGTACGCCTTGTTCGCCCGCCAGTTTTACAAAAGCAAACATGATACCGAGCGACAACATAGCCGCGAGCCGTGTCAAAATTCCCGCGATCGGACGGTTTTGTCCTAGGGTGGCGTCATTGCTCATGTGATATTGCCAATAAAGATAGGGCCACAGTGGTTGTGCATTGGCGCGGTAAATAGCATATAGCCCGCAAAAGCAATCAGGAGTCTTTCAATGCGCACGGTAACTCATGTTTTGGCTGAAGGTGGAACCGCTTCGGGCGGTCGCCAAAGCGATATTTTTGACCCCAATAATGGCGGTATTCAGGGCAAGGTAGATCTTGGCGATGCCGCAACATTGCAAACTGCAGTCAATGCTGCCTTGGCCGCGCAACCTGCTTGGGCGGCGACCAACCCGCAAAAGCGAGCTCGCGTTTTCTTCAAGTTCAAGGAACTGGTCGAAGCACATATGGATGAGCTAGCGCTTATGTTGTCCACCGAGCACGGCAAAGTCATTGCGGATTCGAAGGGTGATGTGCAGCGCGGTTTGGAAGTGATCGAATTTTGCTGCGGGATCCCGCATGTTCTTAAAGGAGAATATACGCAAGGTGCCGGGCCAGGAATTGATGTTTACTCGATGCGTCAGCCGATTGGCATTGGCGCCGGGATTACGCCATTCAACTTCCCGGCGATGATCCCGATGTGGATGTTTGGCCCTGCCATTGCGACTGGTAACGCCTTTATCCTGAAACCCTCTGAGCGTGACCCTTCGGTTCCCGTGCGGCTGGTTGAGTTGATGCTCGAAGCTGGATTGCCTGAAGGTATTCTCCAATGTCTGCACGGTGACAAGGAAATGGTTGATGCCATTCTCGATCATCCGGCCATTGGCGGGGTGAGCTTTGTCGGTTCCTCCGATATTGCGCATTATGTGTATCAACGCGGCGTTGCGGCTGGAAAACGCGTGCAAGCCATGGGCGGCGCGAAAAACCACGGCATCGTATTGCCGGACGCGGATCTCGATCAAGTTGTGAACGATCTTTCGGGCGCGGCTTTCGGTTCAGCTGGTGAGCGCTGTATGGCGCTTCCGGTTGTTGTACCGGTGGGCGAGGACACGGCAGACCGACTGCGCGAAAAAATGATCCCGGCCATGGAAGCGCTGCGAGTAGGTATTTCCACCGATGAAGAGGCTCACTATGGCCCTGTAGTAAATCCGGCGCATAAAGAACGCGTCGAAGGCTGGATCCAGAAAGGTGTCGATGAAGGCGCTGAACTGGTGGTCGACGGTCGCGGGTTCTCGCTACAAGGCCATGAAGATGGTTGTTTCATCGGTCCAAGCCTGTTCGACAAAGTCACCACCGATATGGAAAGCTACAAGGAAGAGATATTCGGGCCGGTGCTTCAGATTGTGCGCGCGAAAACCTTTGACGAAGCGGTCGCGCTTCCCAGCCAGCACCAATATGGCAATGGCGTCGCGATCTTTACGCGTAACGGCCACGCGGCCCGCGAATTCGCCAACCGCGTCAACGTTGGCATGGTGGGTATAAACGTACCGATTCCAGTGCCGGTCGCCTATCACACATTCGGTGGCTGGAAACGCAGTGCATTCGGCGACACCAACCAGCACGGCATGGAGGGTGTGAAATTCTGGACCAAGGTCAAGACTGTCACCGCACGCTGGCCTGATGGTACCGCCGATGGTGGCAACAAGGATGCCTTTGTTATCCCGACTATGGGCTAGTCTCAAACTAGGACATAAAAGTTAAGAGCATGGCAAAACCGCGCGTGGCGGTAGACAAAGCGCTATGGTTGCGTTTTCATCTCGCGGATTGCTGTTGCTCTTGTTGCTGGTCGGTTTTCTATATGCCGCGCCACGTTTTGGGCTGCCCGTTGAAAAGGTGGCAGTTGTTGAAGAACCTAAAGTTTCTGACAAGCGGATTGCCTTTAGCTTTGATGACACGCCGCGAGGGATGGGGGCCTTTCTCGAAAAGGACGAGCGCCCTCGATTGTTAATCGAAGCGCTGGAAACGGCCGGGATTGAACAGGCGGCCTTCTTCATTAACCCGGGACGGATCACTCCCAGTGATAATGATGCGGAGACAGTGGCAGCTTATGCCAGTGCTGGCCATGTTCTGGCCAATCACACGGCGCATCACAGCAAACTGGCCTCTACTTCGGTCGAAAAATTTCTGGCCGATGTCGATGAAGCGGCGAAATGGTTGGAGGGCAAGCCCAATACAAGGCCCTGGTTCCGTTTTCCGCATCTTGATGAAGGCAGCAAAAACAAAGTTAAACGTGATGCAGTCCGGAAAGCTCTGAAACAGCGCGGTTTGATGAACGGCTATGTCACGGTCGATGCATCCGACTGGTATTTGGAGGAGTTGGCGCTGCAAGCTTCCAAAGCAGGTCAAACCATGGACTGGAACGCCATGCGCGATCTATTTGTGGAATCCTATCTGGAATCGGCCAATTTTTCCGACGATCTGGCGCGCCGCACGCTGGATCGCGCACCCGTGCAGATGATCTTGCTGCATGATACTGATCTGGCGGCCATGTTTGTCGATGACTTGGCTGCCGCGCTGAAAAAGGACGGTTGGCAGATTGTCACGGCAGATGAGGCCTATCGCGATCCTATTGCCTTCATGGAACCCGATGTAGAGTTCGCTGATGGAACGCGGATACAGATGCTGGCCGCAGAAAAGAAAATCGGTAACCGATGGTATATGCGCAACGACCAGAAAGTAGCAAAAAAGCTATTTGCCGAGAGGGTGCTGCGGGACTAGATACGTCCGCATGAAATCAAAGATTCTTTTATCCGCAATCGGTGCAGCTGTAATGTTCGTTGTACCGCAAATTGTCCAAGCACAGACTCCAGAAGAAACTGCAAAACAGGTTTTGGAGGAACATCCGATCATTGATGGTCATAATGATGTGCCTGCGCAGATTCGCGGTCGGTTTGACAGCGACTTTTCAAAGTTCGATTTTCGCGATACGCTGGAGACATTGGGTCCAGCGCCAAAGCCGATGCATACGGATATCGCCCGATTGAAAAAAGGCGGCGTTGGCGGCCAATTTTGGTCTGTCTGGATCGATCCGGAGTTGCCGCGCGCTGAGGCGGTTGAGAGGGTTATCCAGCAAATTGATATCGTGCATCAGATGGTGGATCAATATTCTGATCTTCAAATCGCATTGACGGCTGATGATATCGAACAGGCCAACGAGGCTGGCCGTGTGGCATCGCTCATCGGAATGGAGGGCGGGCATTCGATCGGAAACTCTCTCGGCGTGCTTCGACAGACCTATGCGCTGGGCGCACGCTATATGACGCTCACACATTGGAAGACACTGGATTGGGCCGATGCTGCAACCGATGCGCCAAAGAGTGACGGGCTGTCGGAATTTGGTATAAAAGTGGTGGAGGAAATGAACCGCCTGGGGATGTTGATCGACATCAGTCATGTCTCCCCCGCGACAATGCACGATGCGCTGGATGCATCAAAAGCACCGGTGATATTTAGTCATAGTTCGGCGATGGGAGTGACCGATCATCCGCGTAATGCTCCAGATTCAGTATTAAAGCGTCTGAAAGACAATGGCGGGGTTATCATGATCACCTTCGTGCCGTCCTATCTGAAAGCAGAACGACGGGATTGGGAAGCGGCCGAAAAAGCCGAAATTGAAAGAGCCAAGGCGCTTTATCCGGGTGAGAAAGAACGCCGTGATGCACATCTGAAAAGCTGGAAAGATGCCAATCCAATGCCAGCCGTAACAGCTTCTGATGTTGCCGATCATATTGATCATGTTCGTACGGTCGCCGGGATCAATCATATAGGTATTGGCGGCGATTATGACGGTATCCGCTTCCTGCCCGATGATATGCAGGATGTGTCAACCTATCCGATATTGTTCGCGGAGCTGGTGCGGCGAGGATATAGTAAGGATGACCTTGTGAAGATTTCTCGCGGTAATATCTTACGGGTGATGCGCGAAGCCGAGCGTGTTGCTCACCACCACAAGATAGATGTGAAATTCTGATCATGAATCAATTTGCCCTAACCGAAGATCAGCTCGCCATTCAGGATATGGCAGAGAAGTTCACCGCAGATGCGATTACACCGCATGCCAGTGAGTGGGACGAGAATCATACCTTTCCGCGCGAGACGATAAAGCAGGCGGCGGAACTCGGATTTGGCGGAATTTATGTTTCCGAAGAATCGGGAGGGATAGGTCTCGGCCGGCTTGAGGCCGCGATTATTATGGAAGCCATGGCCTATGGTTGCCCTTCGACCAGCGCTTTTATTTCGATCCACAATATGGCGAGCTGGATGATTGATACATTCGGCGGACAGGCGGTGAAGGATAAATATCTGTCCGATCTGGTTCCGATGGAAAAAATCGCAAGCTATTGCTTAACCGAGGCTGGTGCTGGATCGGATGCCGCTGCTTTGAAGACCAAGGCGGAATTGGATGGCGATCACTATGTTGTTAATGGCTCAAAGCAGTTCATTTCGGGCGGGGGTGAAAACGAAATCTATGTTGTGATGACTCGCACCAGCGATGATGGCGCGAAGGGCGTCACGTGCATGGTCATCGAAAAAGATATGGAAGGCGTCAGCTTCGGAGCGCAGGAGAAAAAACTGGGCTGGCACTCGCAGCCAACGGCGCAAGTGAATTTTGATAATGTGCACGTCCCGTTGGAGAACCGCGTCGGCGACGAAGGAGAAGGATTCCGTATAGCAATGGCCGGCCTTGATGGCGGGCGGCTTAACATTGGAGCCTGCTCATTGGGGGGAGCCCAACGCTGTCTTGATGAAGCGGTCAACTACACCAAAGAGCGTAAGCAATTTGGTAAAGCTATTGCGGATTTTCAGAACACACAATTCATGCTTGCGGATATGGCAACCGATTTAGAATCGGCACGAGCGCTTTTGTATATGGCGGCGGCGAAAGTGACCGAGGGGGCTCCCGACAAAACCAAATTTGCAGCAATGGCAAAACGACTGGCAACCGACAATGGATCCAAAATCGTCAATGACGCACTGCAGCTTTTCGGCGGCTATGGCTATTTGCAAGACTATCCTATCGAACGGTTCTGGCGCGATCTGCGGGTGCACAGCATTTTAGAGGGAACTAACCAGGTCATGCGGATGATTGTTTCGCGTGAGATGCTGCGGCAGTAAAGGTACATCATGACAGAAGATATTATCATCCGGAAATCGGGACGTGTTGGTCATATTAGCTTGAACCGACCCAAAGTTATTCATTCGCTCAATCTCGATATGTGTTTGGCAATGACCGATGCTCTGGTCGAGTGGCGCGATGATGACAGCGTTGAAGCAGTAATGATAGACCATAGCGAAGGCAGGGGCTTTTGCGCGGGCGGCGATATCGCGATGCTTCGTGAGTCCGGCTTAACCGATGGCAAAGAAGGACGTGCTTTTTTCTATAAGGAGTATCAACTTAATCACCTGTTGTTTGAATATCCCAAACCGATCGTGGCATTCATGGATGGCATCACAATGGGTGGCGGCGTTGGGATCTCTCAGCCTGTCAGATTCCGTGTGGCTACGGAAAATACGCGTTTTGCCATGCCAGAGACCGGTATTGGCCTGTTTCCTGATGTTGGCGGCGGTTGGTATTTATCGCGGCTTGCTGGACGTCTTGGCCAGTTTCTTGCGCTGACCGGTGCACGATTGGACGGGTCTGAGTGCAAGGAAGTTGGGCTCGCCACGCACTATCTGGAAAGCGACGCACTGGAAGAAGCCAAAGAACGGATTGCCGAAAACCCGGACCGGATCGAAGGAATTCTTGGCCAGCTCGCCGCTGCACGACCCGATGCACGGATTGCTGCTAATCTCGATAAAATCGACCGCTTCTTTGCATCAGATAGTTTTGAAGATATTTTGGCAAAACTGGAAGCGGATGATGGCGACTGGGCAGCCAAAGAACGCGATACCCTGGGCACAAAAAGCCCGCAAACTTGCAAAGTTGCCTTGCGCCAATTGAAAGAGGGCGCTGCGATGGACACATTTGCGGATGAGATGCGCAACGAATATCGCATTGGCTATCATGTGCTGGTGATGCACGATTTTCTGGAAGGCGTTCGTGCACTGATTGTGGACAAGGACAATGATCCAAAGTGGGATCCACCCGCACCTGAAGCCGTAACAGACGAATGGATTGATCAAATATTTGCGCCGCTGGCGGATGATGAAGAATGGAAACCACTATGAGCTACGAAACAATTTTGACTGAGCAGAAAGGCCAAGTGACGGTCATTACCCTCAACCGGCCCAAGTCTCTCAATGCATTAAACAGCGAAGTGCTCGATGAACTCATTGCTGCATTCGCTGCTTTTGAAGCGGACGGGACCCAGCTTTGTGCTGTGCTGACCGGCTCCGGCGATAAAGCCTTTGCTGCAGGCGCGGATATCAAGGAAATGTACGATAAAGCAGCTGCCGACTTCTATCTGGAGGATTTCTTCTCCAAATGGACCAGCCAGATTGTGAAGACCACACGCAAGCCCTGGATTGCCGCGGTAAATGGATTTGCACTGGGCGGTGGTTGTGAGCTTGCGATGATGGCCGACTTTATCATCGCCAGCGAAAATGCGAAATTCGGGCAGCCCGAGATTAAACTCGGTGTTGCACCGGGTATGGGCGGATCGCAGCGCCTGACACGAGCTGTAGGTAAATCAAAGTCCATGGATATGTGCCTGACCGGACGGATGATGGATGCAGAGGAAGCAGAGCGTTCTGGTCTGGTCGCTCGCGTGGTTCCACATGACGAACTGGTCGATGAGGCAATCAAGGCCGCTGGTGTTATCGCTTCGATGCCACCTATGGCCATTCAGGTGAACAAGGAAATGGTCAACGCGGCCTTTGAAACCAATCTTGATCAAGGATTGCTGCATGAACGTCGTCTGTTCCAGATACTGACCGCTACCGAAGACAAGAAAGAGGGTATGGCTGCCTTCATCGAAAAGCGAGAAGGAAACTGGAAGGGTCGGTGAACGATGGTTTTTGGTCTGCGCTGATCGGAGTTCTGCTCGTGTCTATCAGCGCTGCATATTTATTGCGTTCAAACCGTTCCAAAGGGATCAATTGGTGGGCGTTCATAGGCATAAATCGGAATGGCTCACCAATGACCAAGCAGGAATGGAAGCGAACCATCCAGAATATGTCCGCAATCTTTGGTCTGATCATTGGACTGATGTTTGTGATATTTGCAATTGTTCGATAATTTGAACCAACAGAAGAGTATGTAGCTATGAAAATCGGATTTATTGGCCTTGGTAATATGGGTGGCGGCATGGCTGCCAATCTCGCGAAAGCCGGGCATGAAGTGCATGCCTTTGATCTGTCGGGTGAAGCATTGGCGCGTGCTGGCGAAGCGGGATGTCATCCCACCAGCGAAGCCGCGGCGGCAGTCAATAATATGGAAGCTGTTGTGACTATGCTTCCGGCTGGCGCGCATGTCCGAAAAGTTTATGAATATGAAGTCATCATCAACGGTGATCCCGGGACATTGGTGATCGATTGTTCAACCATCGATGTGGATAGCGCACGCGATGTTGCGACTATGGCCGATGCTAAAGGCCTTGTTCCGGTCGATGCACCCGTTTCCGGCGGAATTGCAGCGGCCAATGGGGGTACCCTAACTTTCATGGTCGGTGGCAGTGAAGAAGGGTTTAAACGCGCAGAGCCGATCCTCTCTGATATGGGCAAAGCGGTTATTCACGCAGGTGGCAATGGTGCGGGGCAGGCAGCAAAAATCTGTAACAATATGCTGCTTGGTGCATCCATGATCGCGACCTGTGAAACGTTCAATATGGTGGAGAAACTGGGTCTTGATCTGCAAACTTTTTATGACATTTCATCCAAGGCTTCTGGTCAAAACTGGTCGATGACTAGCTATTGCCCGGTTCCCGGTGTTGGTCCGCAAAGTCCCGCTGACAACGACTATGAGGGCGGGTTCGCCGCCGCTTTGATGCTAAAAGATTTGCGATTGGCTATGGAAGCCGCGCAAAGTTCAGGAGCAGCTGTCCCGATGGGGGCTGAAGCGGCAAGGCTTTATGAAAAATTTGCCGAAGGTGATGCGCAAGGTGGCAAAGATTTTTCCGGTATCATCAACGCACTGGCAAAAGGCTAGATTTCAAAATGCTGCCATTGTGGATTGTTGTCTGCGGTGTTTCAGCCGTTATTGCTGTGATATCGGAAGTGGCAAATAGGCGCCGAATGAAACGCACCAACATTGACCGGGTTGGCTTCATGCCATGGCCAACGATCACGGCGATGTCATTACTGACATTCGGAATTTCGATGGCATTTGGAATGGGTTTTATTTCAACGAGCTAGCGGCAGCTTACAGACAAGCTTCCAATAGTGGCTGTTCAAACCCATATTGACGCGCTTTTTCAAGCGTGTAGGGGCGCAGGCCAGATGATTGATATTCCCCAATAATCTTGCCGTCGGCATCCTCATCCAAATATTGATATTTGAACAATTCCTGGGTCACAATCACGTCGCCTTCCATCCCGATTACTTCGGTAATGTTAGTTGTACGACGCGAACCATCACGCAGACGTTTCACCTGAACGATCAGATCAACCGATTCCGCAATCTGGCGGGAAATCGCTTCTTTGGGGATTTTAATATCGCCCATCAAAATCATGTTTTCCATACGGCCAAGGCACTCGCGAGGGGAGTTGGCGTGAAGCGTACACATGGAACCATCATGGCCCGTGTTCATAGCGGCGAGAAGATCGAAACATTCCGCGCCACGAATCTCACCAAGGATGATCCGGTCAGGACGCATACGCAGGGCGTTTTTCACGAGGTCACCGATGGTGATAGCGCCTTCGCCTTCCAGGTTAGGCGGGCGGGTTTCCAGCGGTAGCCAGTGCGGTTGCTGCAAGCGAAGCTCGGCCGCATCCTCGATGGTCAACACGCGCTCACCTGGGTCGATCATTTTCGACATGGCATTGAGCATGGTTGTTTTACCAGAACCCGTACCGCCAGAGATAACCACGTTAAACCGGCAGGCACCAGCGATTTTGAGCGCGGTGCACATATTGTCTGACATCGAACCAAAACCCTGCATCATATCTAGGGTAATTGGCGTGTCGGAGAATTTACGAATAGAGATTGCTGTGCCTTTAAGGCTGAGCGGCGGGACGATTACGTTCACACGAGAACCGTCGGCAAGCCGGGCATCGGCAAGCGGTGTCGTTTGGTCAACGCGGCGACCAACCATATTCACAATGCGTTGGGCAATTTGGAAAAGATGCTCTTCATCGCGAAATTGTATCGGTGCGATTTCAAGCTTACCTTTGATCTCAATATAGGTCTGTTCAGGACCGTTGACCATAATATCGGAGATATCTGGATTATTGAGCAATTCCTCAAGCGGACCAAAGCCGAGCAATTCGTCGACCAACACTTTTTCGAGCGCAAATTGTTCTCGCCGGTTGAGTGTTAGCTTGAGCTCAGTCAGCACTTCCATGATGATTGGACGGAATTCTTCGGTTAGCTCTTCTTTGTTGAGCGTTGCAGCGGCTTCCGGATCGACACGTTCAAGCAGTCGAGGAAGCACTTGTTCTTTAATCTTGTGAACGGAAGCGCCAAATCCTTCATCTTTGTCGGCTTCTTCTTCCATCGGCTTGGAACGTTCAGACAGGCGCGCCATAGCATCGCTCTGTGGTTTTTCCGTAGGTGACTGATCTGATCCGGGGAGTGGAACTGCATCAATGGGCGGGAATTGTTCGCCACCTTCGGGGTCATTGGATCGGTTTTCTTCCCGATCAGTCGAAGGTTTTGAACCTCCACCTGTCATCGGTTTTGCGACACCAAATGAAGATGGTTTGCCACCACCAAGTCCGTTTTTCTTACCAAATGCGCTCATTGTTCTCCGCCGGAAATAGTTTTTTCCAATTGATCAAAACACTCTTTCAACGAAAATGGTTAATGTTCCGATAATTTATATGTGCACGATTTATCTAGTGACTTGGAAAAGATGCATTTAGATGGTTGTTTCAACCTTCGTAGAATGCGATCAATGACTAAATCATATTGGATTAATCGCCGTGAATCTCCTGAAAAACCAAAAATTCCCTATACCGGGAAGCGGCATTAGTTTTGCCTTGTTAGCCTTTTGCGGCTTCCCGGTTAGCGACGCGATTATGAAGTCTATGGCCGCGGGAGAATGGCCAGCCTCAGCCTTGGTTGCGCTGCGTTTTTCTATTGGAACCATCGGTCTTGGGGTTTTGCTTTGGAAGTTAGAAGGATTTGCAGGTTTTCGTGTTAAACGGCCGATCCTTCACGCCGCTCGGGGATTGATGATGGCACTGGCGGCGGTATCTTTTATTTCCGCGATATTTGTGATGCCGTTGGCGGATGCTGTGGCGATATCATTCATGGCTCCGATCATAACGGCACTGCTGTCGAGCATTTTCCTAAAGGAAAAGATGCGTCCGATTACCTGGATCGTGACCTTTTTTGCCTTTGGCGGTGTATTGATCATGCTCCGACCCAATGTTGCGGAGTTTGGCTGGGCCGCTGTATTACCTTTGGTTGCTGCGACATCGATGTCGATCTTAATGATCTTCAACCGGATGGTATCCAATCAGCGTTCGGTAACGGCTGCTCAGTTTTACGGCACTTTTTGGACATCGATATTTTTGATTGTCATCGCGATTGTTGGACATAACCTATTCCCACCCATGGCAATTGCAGGTGCATTAAGCTGGAAAATGCTGCTCTTGTGCACGATTGTGGCTATTCTTAACACGGGGTGCCATTTTCTGCTCTATATGGCGACAATGCGATCGACAGCTGCAGCAATTGCACCGATAATGTATGTACAACTGATCATTTCATCACTGATCAGTATCTACTTATTTGGTGACCCGCTTGATCCGATTGCAGTTGTCGGTGGTGTGATGATTGTATTGAGCGGAATGGTGCTATGGAATAGTGAACGCAAGATGGCCCCAAGCATCCATGCCTGACGGCGAGAACTTTGGATACGAAATTATACAATTTATACACCAAGCGAGGGTACGGAAAAGTCCCACTCCTGCCTGCAAGCAACAGAAGAAAATCGTTCAACCAAAAGAAGTCTGGCAGGCAATATGATCATGCCCACCATCTAACAAAGTTGACGATGTGTAGGAAAGAAGTTTAGCTTACAGCTTCTGCTAGTACAGTCAGGCCGCTTTCGTTCACCTCAGCAAATCCGCCTTCAACCGTAATGGTTTCTGGCGAACCGCCTTCGGTTGCGTAGACAGATAACTCTGCGCCACTCCTTATGGTCGACATGACCGGTGCGTGGTTAGCCAGCACACCAAAATCACCTTCGGTACCGGGAACAACCACCATGAAGACATCATCCGACCGGACAAGCTTTTCAGGAGTTACGAGTTCGAAATGCAGGTTTGCCATTTTGTTTAGTCCTGTATCGCCGCATCAAAGTGGGATGTGGCTTTCTCAAATTTGTCCCGGCAACCGGTGTTACAAAAACCAACGACTTTGCCCTGATATTCCGTCAATGAATCTGCCGACACCGGATCTCCCGACCATGGGCAGATGTCATTGACGCAATCTTCGAGGCGTAAGTCCGCCATTTAGGCTGCTTCTGCTGCCAGTGCTTTGCCTTTTTCAATCGCTTCTTCGATGCCGCCAACCATGTAGAAGGCATTTTCAGGAAGGTGATCATATTCGCCGTCGACAACTGCCTTGAACGATTTGATTGTGTCTTCCAGATCAACGAACTTACCAGGGATACCGGTAAAGACTTCAGCAACGTGGAAAGGCTGTGACAGGAATTTCTGGATTTTCCGCGCACGCGCAACAACCAGTTTATCTTCCTCTGACAATTCATCCATGCCGAGAATGGCGATGATGTCTTGCAAAGATTTGTATTTTTGAAGTGTTTCCTGAACAGCACGCGCCGTATCATAATGCTCCTGACCCACAACGCGTGGTTCGAGAACACGTGACGTTGAATCGAGCGGGTCAACAGCCGGATAGATGCCCAGCTCCGAAATCGCACGGTTCAAAACGGTCGTTGCGTCCAAGTGGGCAAATGAAGTTGCCGGTGCAGGGTCGGTCAAGTCATCGGCAGGAACGTAAATCGCCTGAACCGAAGTAATTGAACCCTTGTTGGTTGAGGTAATACGCTCTTGCAACGCGCCCATGTCGGTCGACAGGGTAGGCTGATAACCCACTGCGGAAGGAATACGGCCAAGAAGTGCGGACACTTCCGAACCGGCTTGCGTAAAGCGGAAAATGTTGTCGACGAAGAACAGAACGTCCTGGCCTTCCTGATCACGGAAATATTCCGCCTGGGTCAGACCGGAAAGAGCCACACGAGCACGCGCTCCTGGAGGTTCGTTCATCTGGCCGAAGACCAGAGCCACTTTCGAGCCTTCAGACTTCGGATTGCCATCTTCGTCCTTGGCGATAACGCCAGCGTCGAGAAATTCGTGATAGAGATCGTTACCTTCACGAGTACGCTCACCAACACCAGCGAACACAGACGTGCCGCCGTGGCCTTTAGCGATGTTGTTGATCAGTTCCTGAATAAGCACGGTCTTGCCCACGCCGGCACCGCCGAACAGGCCAATTTTACCGCCTTTTGCATATGGTGCGAGCAGGTCGACAACCTTGATGCCGGTCACAAGAATTTCGTTCTCAGTTGACTGGTCTACAAAAGCAGGAGCTTCCGCGTGAATTGGCGAGGTCGCTTTGTTGCCGATAGGGCCGCGTTCGTCGATTGGCTCACCAATCACGTTCATGATCCGGCCAAGGGTTTCGGGACCAACGGGCATCTGGATCTGTGAACCGGTGTCGGTTACTTCCTGACCGCGGGTCAAACCTTCGGTTGCGTCCATCGCGATGGTACGAACGGTGTTTTCACCGAGATGCTGTGCAACCTCCAGAACCAGCCGGTTTCCATTATTATCGGTTTCCAGAGCCGAGAGAATTGCCGGGATGTCATTGTCAAAGGACACGTCGACGACAGCGCCGATAACCTGTGAAATGCGGCCTACATTGTTGGTTTTTGCCATTTTGCTTCTTCCTTGCGTAGATGCTTTAGAGCGCTTCAGCGCCAGCGATAATTTCAATCAATTCGGTGGTAATCGCTGCCTGACGGCTGCGGTTGTAAACGATGGTGAGGTTGTCGATCAGATCGCCGGCATTGCGGGTTGCATTGTCCATTGCGGTCATCGACGCACCTTGTTCCGACGCCATATTTTCGAGTAACGCACCAAATAGCTGCGTGGTCAGATTGCGTGGGAGCAGTTCGGCGAGAATTTCTTCTTCGTCGGGCTCATAATCAACAGCGCCGCCAGCTTCGGATGCTGCATCATCGGAAAGCGCAACCGGAATGATTTGTTGAACCGTGGGTTCCTGCACCAATGCCGATCTAAACTTGCCGAAGAACAAATGGGCGACGTCAAACTTGCCTTCTTCGATCAAAGCGGTCAGCTCTGCCGCAATCGCCTTGGCTTCTTCAAAGCCCGGTGTTTTTGCTTCGGACGTATCGAAATGCTTCAAAATCTGGCCCGGATAAGCGCGTTTGATGATCGGAACGCCTTTGCGGCCGACCATGTAGAATTGCACTTTCTTACCTTCAGCGATAAGTGCTTCGGCTTTAACCTTGGCTTCCTTGACAATATTTGCATTAAACGCGCCGCAAAGACCGCGATCGGAAGTGGCCACAACCAGCAAGTGCGTGTCGTTTTTGCCGGTACCAGCGAGCAGTTTCGACGAATTCTCATCCACCGTCACTTTGGAGGCGAGGTTGCCCATCACCTTTTCCATCTGCTCGGCATAGGGACGCGCCGCTTCTGCAGCCATCTGCGCCCTGCGCAATTTCGCCGCTGCGACCATCTTTTTGGCCTTGGTGATCTTCTGGGTCGATTTAACCGACTCGATCCGATCTTTCAGTTCTTTCAAACTAGCCATTTTGGCTCCTTACCCGTTGGGTTCGTCTGGCTTAGCTAAAGGTCTTGCCGAAAGCGGCGAGTGCGCTTTCCAGCTTTTCCTTGGTGTCGTCAGCCAAGTCACCGCTTTCACGGATGGTTTTCAGCACATCGGCATGTTCGCTGCGCATGTGAGCAAGCATGGCTTCCTCATAACGGACAACATCGTTTACATCGACGCCATCAAGGTGACCGTTGGTACCAGCGTAGATTGATGCGGTTTGTTCTTCGAAAGGAAGAGGTGAGAATTGCGCCTGTTTCAGAAGCTGCGTCAAACGCTCGCCGCGAGATAGCAATTTCTGTGTCGAAGCATCAAGATCTGAACCGAATTGCGCGAACGCAGCCATTTCACGATATTGCGCCAGATCGAGTTTAATCGAACCGGACACTTTCTTCATCGCTTTGGTCTGCGCGGCAGAACCAACACGGGACACCGACAGACCCACGTTAATCGCAGGACGGATGCCCTGGTTGAACAGGTCGGTTTCAAGGAAGATCTGACCATCGGTAATCGAAATCACGTTGGTCGGAATATACGCCGAAACGTCACCAGCCTGTGTTTCAATGATCGGCAGAGCGGTCAACGAACCGGAGCCGTTATCTTCGTTCATCTTCGCGGCACGCTCAAGAAGGCGGCTATGCAGATAGAAAACGTCACCAGGATAGGCTTCACGTCCTGGAGGACGACGAAGCAGCAAGGACATTTGGCGATAAGCCACAGCTTGCTTGGAAAGATCGTCATAAACGATACAGGCGTGCATGCCGTTATCGCGGAAATACTCGCCCATCGTCACACCGGTGTAAGGTGCGAGATATTGCAGAGGTGCAGGCTCGGAAGCGGTTGCGGCCACAACGATAGAATATTCCATCGCGCCATTTTCTTCGAGCTGGCGCACGATCTGTGCAACTGTTGAACGCTTTTGACCAACCGCGACGTAGATGCAGTATAGCTTCTTGCTCTCATCATCTCCCTCGTTGACGGTTTTCTGGTTAATGAAGGTGTCGATTGCCACAGCGGTCTTGCCGGTCTGACGGTCGCCAATGATCAATTCGCGCTGACCGCGGCCAACAGGAACCAGAGCATCGAGCGCTTTCAGGCCGGTTTGCACAGGTTCGTGCACAGATTTACGCGGGATAATGCCCGGCGCTTTGACTTCCACACGGCTACGTTGTGAAGTTTTGATCGGGCCTTTGCCGTCAATCGGATTGCCAAGACCGTCAACAACGCGGCCGAGCAGTTCTTTGCCAATTGGAACGTCCACAATTGTGCCGGTCCGCTTAACAACATCGCCTTCTTTAATTTCAGCGTCAGAGCCAAAGATAACGACACCTACATTATCAGCCTCAAGGTTCAGCGCCATGCCCTGAATGCCATTGGAAAATTCAACCATTTCACCGGCTTGCACCTGATCAAGGCCGTGGATACGGGCGATACCGTCACCAACTGCCAAAACAGTTCCGACTTCCGAAACCTGCGCTTCGTTACCGAAGTTGGCGATCTGGTCCTTAATGACCTTTGAAATTTCTGCTGCGCGAATATCCATTGTGTCTTTCCTTTAGCCCTTCATGGCCTGAGAGAGTGTGTTCAAACGAGTTTTAATAGAATTGTCGATCATCTGGCTGCCGATTTTCACGACTAGCCCCCCCAATATGGAGGGATCGACTGCGGTGGAAACACTTACATCGCTTCCTACGCGTTTCTTGAGTTGCGCCTTCAGCGCATCAATCTGTGTATCATCCATAGGATGAGCCGAAGTCACCTCAGCGGTCACTTCACCACGATGGCCAGATGCCAAAGTCGTGAAGGCGCGAATGACGGCAGGTATCTGATCAAGACGACGATTAGCAGCAAGTACGCCAAGCACGTTTGTCGTCAGATCGTCCAGTTTCAGGGACTTCGCGGTTGCGGCTATCGCTTTGCCTGCGTCGTCGCGAGAAAGGACCGGGCTGCTGGTCAACGCCTTCAGATCATCCGATTCGGTAACCGCCGCGCTCAATGTGTCTAGGCTGGCCTGCACCTTGTCGATGCTCTTATTTTCTTCCGCAAGTGCGAACAAAGCCGTGGCGTAACGCCCCGCTAAACTCGCTCTAATGCCGCTGGAATGATCCACGCGCCGATTACTCCTGGTGCTACTTCCTGACCAAAAAACTGGCCTGAAAACCGTTCATGAAATGGTCCGATTTATAGCCGAAAATCCTGCGATTCCGCCCTCGGATGCGCGGCGTCTAGCAACCATTTTGCTGCGATGCAAGATAGGTTTCTGAATCATTTCACTCGTAACGAAAATGGGGAGTTTTTCGCGGCTTTCAATTACCTCTCAGATAATAATTTGCTTTGATCGCAAGATACGGGAAGCAAAGTCACAGGTTGGTCGGTTATCGGTGTTTGTATTGACGAAATGGAGATTGAAAATGACTTATCGAATAAATGGCATCGATCCAAATCAAATAGATACTGATAGTGCATCGGCGCTGGCAGTTCGGGTAAAGGCAACGAGCAATCTGGGTTTTCCCTGTCGTGTAACACTTGAGGATGCTGAACAAGGTGAAGAGTTGCTCCTCTTCAATCACGTCTCGCATGATGTGCAATCGCCTTATCGCAGTAGCTATGCCGTTTATGCACGAATTTCCGCCGCGAAACCGGCCCAATACACAAATGAAGTTCCGCCAGTTTTCCAAGGACGACCGCTGGGTATGCGCGCATTTGGATCGGATGCGATGTTGAAAACTGCGGGGCTGGCAATGCCGGGGGATGCCGACCAGACAATCCGGCGGCTGTTTGAGCTGGATGAAGTGGCTTATATTGATGTACACAATGCCGCACATGGTTGCTTTGTTGCTCGTGTAGAAAGGCATGAAACGTGAGCCAGGATCAAATTGACAGCGATATGGCATGGGCCGCAATGCAGTCCCGTGATCGCAGCTTCGATGGAAAATTTGTGACAGGTGTGCTGAGCACCGGAATCTATTGCCGTCCTTCCTGCGCCGCGCGACATCCCAAGCGAGAAAATGTGCGCTTTTTTGCAAAGCCAGAACAGGCGGAGGCAATTGGATTGCGTGCGTGTTTGCGGTGCAAACCGAAAGATGTGGCGCGGGATGAAGCAGCCGTGAAGTCTGTGGTTGATGCTATTCGAATGGCTGAAACTCTGCCCAAGCTTGATGAGTTGGCTTTACTGACGGGCTATTCACCCACACATCTGCAACGTATGTTCAAACGTGAGACTGGGCTTTCGCCTGCTGCCTATGGCCGGGCTTTGCGATCGGAGAGGGTAAAGGATGCTCTGGAAGCTGGCGCATCAGTGACTGAAGCCATTTTTGAGGCCGGTTATGGTTCCGCGTCGCGATTTTATGAGGACAAAAAAATGGGCATGAAAGCAAGCGCATGGAAAAATGGTGGGGCAGGGGTGGTTATTCACTGGATCAATGTCCAGACTTCGCTGGGCATGTTGATGGTGGCAGCAACCAATAAGGGTGTTTGCTGTTTGTCATTCAATGAGAGTGAAGATGAACTGCGTGATCGTTTCCCAAAGGCAGATTTGCAACAAGGCAGTTCAGATTTTCAACAACTCTTTGATGAGGTCGTAGCTCAGGTCGAGAAGCCAGGGCGCCCGCATAACATCCCCATCGATGTTCAGGGCACGGCTTTTCAGGAAGCGGTCTGGCAGGAGCTGCGCAATATCCCCGAAGGTGAAACGCGCAGCTATGCCGATATCGCTGCCGCTATTGGCAAACCCAAAGCGGTGAGGGCGGTGGGCAGTGCAAATGGTGCGAACAATGTTGCCGTCCTGATCCCCTGTCACCGTGTGGTGCGCAGTGACGGCACGATGGGCGGCTATGCCTATGGATTGGAAATTAAAGAAAAATTGCTCGATAAGGAATCAAACTGATGGATAAGATCGCTCAATTCAAATCTCTCCACGTACCGGGTGCCCCCCTTATCCTGGTCAATATCTGGGACGCAGGTAGTGCGAAAGCAGTCGAAGCCGCGGGTGCAAAAGCCTTGGCAACGGGCAGTTATGGCGTCGCTGGTGCGCAGGGCATGGATGATGGTGAACATTTTCCGCTCGATCTGGCGCTTGCCAATCTGGAAAAGATCGTTGCGGTAACAGACATTCCCGTCTCCATCGATATGGAGGCGGGATATGGCAATACACCCGATGAGGTCGGTGCGTCGGTTGCCCGTGCGCGAGATCAGGGTGCTTGCGGGATTAATATGGAAGATCGGATGCCGAATGAAGGCAAATTGCTGCCCATTTCTGATTATTGCGAAAGATTGGAAGCCGCTGCGAAAAGCGGATTGTTCATAAACGCGCGGTGCGATGTTTTTCGAGGTCAGTCTGTTGAATCGGATGGAAAGCGCCTTGTGGAAGATGTGCTTGAACGAGCAACTGCTTATGCCAGTGCAGGCGCAAGCGGTCTGTTCGTTCCGTTTTTGTCGGATGCTGGGTACATCACAGAGATTTGCGAAAAATCCCCGTTACCGGTGAATATATTGCGTTCCCCCAACAGCCATTCCCATAAGCAATTGGCTGATATGGGTGTGGCGCGTATCAGTCACGGTCATCAGCCTTGGGCGGCGGCAATGGCATGGTTGGAAGGGCAGGCGAAACAGGTTTTGGAAGGTGGGGAGCCCAGTTATTAAGCTGGCCCCTTCCATTTTCAGGTGCAGAGTGATGGAACCACGTTAGTTGTCCTAAAGCCTGAAGATCGAATTCAAACTGATGAAGGCAGAGTCCAATGAGTAAACATGTCGATCCAGTGTTTCTATCGAAACTGAGACGGCGCTTGGCCGATTTTGATGGAAAGGCGATCAGCATATTGGGAGAAACCGAGGCTGAGTTTGTCAATACCCAGGGCTATCTTGCTATCCTTTTAGAGTTGGCGATAGATGCCGAAAGCAACATTGCCAGTGGCGCGACCTGGTTGATCAAGTCGGCTCTGGAGAAAGGCGCAAAGCTGCCCGCGCGGCTGATCGAAAATTTGATTGATAACCTTGATAGAATTTCAGCCTGGGATGCACAATTGCATATTTGCCAGTCGGTTCAATATTTTGACATTGCTGAATCAGAGGCCGAAAATTTGATCGCTTGGGCAAAACCGCTTTTGGATCACGATCGGCCTTTTTTGCGAGCTTGGTCAATGGATGCACACTGTCGGATTGGTGTAAACTATCCCCATCTGGTTTCGGCTTCGGATATTGTCGACCGTGGCCTCGCCGACGAAGCAGCTTCTGTTCGAGCGCGAGCTAGAAACTTGCGCCAGAGCGGAGTTTAAGGTTCAGGGTGACTAACTGCCCGTTTATACAAATGCCAGGTCGCGTGCCCCAATACCGGTAGCACGATAAACAACCCGATAAACATCGGTATCATCGCGATGAACAAAGTGATTGCGATAAAGATTGCCCAAGCCAATAGGATCAACTTGTTTGACCGCACTGTCGCCAGACTGACGATGATAGCAGTGATGAAATCAACTTCACGATCAACCAGCATGGGCAAGCTAATGACGGTGATCGCGTAAAAGGCCAATGCCATCAGCCCTCCGATGATGCTCCCTACAAAAAGCATTGCGAGGCCGGGGCCCGTTGAGAAAAATGCGATGTGGGTTGTTCCTGCGCCCACCTCCGCCATGAATATTGCCAGAACACCGTGTGCTACCAATAGCCAGAAACCAAATGCAACAAACAAGATAACGCCCATGCTCATGATTTGCTCATCGCCATGGCCGCGCAGTGCGCCAAGCACCGCTTTCCAGCTCATAGCTATGCCGGCTTCTCGGCGGCGGCTGACCTCATACAATCCGACGGCGGTGAAGGGTGCCAGAAGCGGAAAACCCGCAGCTGCAAGAACGATCCAGAAATACTCGCCCCAGACCAAGAGAGCATAGCTCAGAAATATACCAGCCAACGCATAGATTGACGCGAAAAAAAGGCCAAAGACAGGGTGGGTTTTGAAATCGATCCAGCCAGCGACGAAAGCGGCACGAAGATCGCCCAGCGATAGATCGCTTGCAACTGTCGCTTTTGCGACCGGGGCCTGTGTGGCCGTGTTCATGATATCCCCTCCTGCGGAAATATCGCCGGACAATGCATTAAATTGCCGTCCATATCAAGTTTCGCTGAGGTTGCAGATGAATAGAATACGTTCAAACTTTACGTGCCAGATTTATAATATCTCTTGCGCATCCTCTTTCTTTGAATTGACCAAAGTTACGTATTAAGACAGAAACCAATCTCATAGCGAAAATCAGACTTCTAAACCCCAATATCTTCGCGGGTGGTTTGCTTTTCCGAGACCCAAAACAATGTTCAACACTGAGATCCGATAGTGCACCCTGAAATACCCTATATGCGGGAAGCGATAATATTCCTGGTTGCAGCAGGTTTGGTGGTGCCACTGGTGCGCAAGTTCGGGATAAGTCCGGTGCTGGGATTTCTGTTTGTTGGCCTGATCATCGGACCGTTCGGAGCTGGGCGCTTTGTCGATGATTCGCCGCTTCTGGACTATATCGTGTTCAGCGACCTTGACGGTGTCAGACGGTTTGCCGAACTGGGCGTAATCTTTCTATTGTTTACAATCGGTCTTGAGCTTTCCGTGGCACAACTCTGGTCTATGCGGCGACTGGTCTTCGGGCTGGGAGCTGCGCAGGTCATTATCACCGCTGTGGTGATTGGCTTCATCGCTTTTTGGTTTGGCAATCCCGTCGTTGCGGCAGCCATATTTGGGCTTAGTCTGGCGTTATCTTCCACCGCACTTGTTATGCAATTGCTAACCGAAAGCCGGAGATTAAGCGCGCCAGCGGGCCGTTCAAGCTTTGGCATTCTGCTATTTCAAGATCTCGCCGTCGTTCCCATACTTTTCTTCGTGGGGTTTGTTGGGGCTAGCGTTGAAGGATCGCTTGCCGCCGCCGCTCTATTGGCAATCCTGGAAGCAATTTTGGTGATAGTGGTGATATTCTTCATCGGGCGGATCATTATTAAACCATTGCTCCGCTTTGCTGGCGGTACAGGCAGCAGAGAAGTGTTCATGGCAGCCGTAATACTGTTAGTGTTGGTCACAGCAGCGATAACGGCGCAGGCTGGCCTGTCGATGGCATTGGGCGCATTTCTGGCCGGTTTACTCTTTGCTGGGACCGAATATCGACATCAAATTGCCAGCGACATTGAGCCATTTAAGGGATTGCTGCTGGGGTTGTTCTTCATATCAGTGGGTATGAGTCTTGACCTTCTCGCGGTCTGGGAGGTCGCTGGCTGGATTGCGTTATCGGTGGTTGGATTGCTGTGCATAAAGGCATTAATAATCTTCACCCTGGCTCGTGCATTTAAACTTCCTACGCCAGTCTCCGCTGAAACCTCGATTTTGATGAGCCAGGGTGGTGAATTTGCATTTGTCATTATCGCTGCGGCACTTTCCTTTTCGTTGCTGGATATGGAAGCCGCGCAATTCATGCTCTTGGTGGTCATCGTTACCATGTTCCTGACGCCGTTGCTGGCCATTGTCGCGCGCCGCATTGGTCAGAGGTTGCAATCCAATGATTTGGAAAATCAGGCATTGATTGAAGCGGACAGCACGGAAAGGCCAGTGATCATCGGTGGATATGGCCGTGTCGGAAAAATGCTAGCAAAGCTGCTAGACGAACAGCGAGTTTCATACGTCGCTGTTGATAGTGATGCGGAACTCGTTGCAAAGGAACGGGCGAGGGGGACCCCCATATTCTTTGGGGATGCCAGTAAGGCCGATATTCTTGAGCATCTGGGAATTGATCGTGCCACTGCCTTTGCTACAACAATGGATGCTCCGGAAATTGCCGAACATGTTATAAAAACCATTCACTCCTCATGGCCTGAAGTACCGATTATTGCGCGTGCTCGCGATGTTGATCATGCTTTGGTACTAAGAAACTCGGGCGCGCAAAGTGCAATTCCTGAGACGATGGAGGCTAGTTTGGAACTGTGCGAGCAGCTTTTGACGGGGATTGGGTTTCCGGATGATGTTGCTCGAACGATTGTTGATGATCAACGGACTTGGCAATTGGAAACGATCGCAGATCAATCCAAAAACTAGTTTCAAGCCAAAAACATTTGTTCCGTTATTCGGTGACTTTTTTGCATTCGTAAACCAACCGCTCATTCGCTTGCCCCGGTAACTCGGCACGGATGGCTTTCACCATATCTTCGATATCTGTCAGTGCTGCCGCATCGGTCGTACAGGCTTTGTTACCATATTTCTGACGGATCGAGCGCGCTTTGGTCATCGCATCCAATCCCAATAAATATCGTTCCGTTGTAAATTCACTGCGATCGGGGCGAAAGCTGCTGATGGTAACCGTCTGCTCTTGATTGGGTACAAAAATACGCGACCATTTTGCGCCATCACGACCATATTGCGTACGGCCATTGACGCAGCCGCCTTCTTTCCAGTCGAGCGGCAGCTCGTTTTCCTGTGACACCGTTATCCGGCTGCGTTCGGGAATGAGTGTGCATTGATATTTGCCGCTGGTGTCTACGGTTACCTGCTGTTGCTGATTGCTGTTGCCATCTTTCAAAGCAACCGCGACCCGGTCTTCAATTTCGGTGAAAGACGGTCGAGACAGGAATATGATCACCGCCCCAACCAACAAAAATGCGCCCGCGCCAGCTGACCCAATGGCAGGATTGCGGTGTGATTTACCTAGCAAGAAACCAGCGCCACCAAATGCCACCAGCGACAAAGCCAGCATCAATGCCGCTATGGCTATCTGATTTTCGCGCTCGGTGATTATGTCCTGGGTGATCGTGGTTCGTAGCTTTTCTTCTTTGGCCTCCCGCGCTGCGGTATCTGCCTGCTTCGCAGCTTCGACTTTGGCGCGTTCAGCATCTTCTCGCACTTGCTCTTCGCGGCTGATTTCGGCGGCGGACCGGCATGGTGTTGCTGTTGATCCAACCTTGACACCTGCTTTGCGCAAAAATGCCAATATTTCGCGAGCGGAAACGGCAAACCCAAACTCCGCATCATTGCCATCGCTAATCGAGCCAAAACTATTTGCCCCCAGCACGCGCCCGCAATTGTCGATTAATGGCCCGCCGCTGTTTCCACTCGCAATCGGGGCGGTGTGCAGCAATGTATCAAATTGTTTGGTAGACCGTCCGCCAGACACGGTTCCACGCGTTTTAACAGGGGACATCGGGGTGATCATGTCATCAAGGTTGAGACCTTGAGCCCGATCCACCGAACCGGGATAGCCAATGGCTACAACATCTGCACCATCACCGACCGCACCGCCAAAAATGGTCATTGCGGGCAATCGGCCGCCATCCTGCAACTGGATTAAAGCCAGGTCATTGGACGGGGAGTATGCGAGAATTCGTCCGCCATAGCTCTTTCCACCCTGAGATGGGATGATACCGATGACTACAGAGGATTCTTGTCGTGCAATCTCAACAACATGCGCGTTGGTGACAATCTTGTCCGGCGCAACAACAAAGCCGCTGCCATGGCCGACAAAGGCTACCTTGTTGCCATCCTTGGCCGCCAGAACCACGCGGACAACAGAGCGACTGGCCGCCGCGATATCTGCGGGATCGGCGTGGGCCGGGCTTACGAAGTTGATGGAAAGCGCAATGGCGATGATAATAAGGATTTTTCGGATCATGAAATGCTCATGCTTCAAGCAGCTCCATTTTTCAAAGATGTTTTACACAAAACTATAAGGGTCAACATCAACGCCAACTCTTACGGCCCTTGGCCATTCCAGATTTTCCAGCCATTCGCGCATGATTTGTTGTAAATCTACTGACCGTTGGGTGTGAACTAGTAATCTGTGCCTATGTCTTCCTCTTAGCATCG
Source organism: uncultured Sphingomonadaceae bacterium (assembly GCA_947494305.1). Classification (GTDB taxonomy): domain Bacteria; phylum Pseudomonadota; class Alphaproteobacteria; order Sphingomonadales; family Sphingomonadaceae; genus Parasphingorhabdus. The sequence goes on from CANLUL010000001.1 coordinate 373,371, forward strand.
CGAGAGGGGCTGGCGCGGGGCCGAAAACATTGAAGCCATCCACCTTGGGAGCGGTCTGACCAATCAGGCGTGCAGTCTCCATCGCTTCGCTATTGTCTTCTGATGACACAATGATAGCGGCCAGCCTTGCGAAAGGTGGCGCGCCAGCGGCTTTCCGCGCTTCTGTCTCCGCTTCATAAAATCCATCGCGGTCGCCCTTGACCAAAGCCTGTATAACAGATGCATTGGGCATTCGGGTTTGTACATAGACATGTCCTGGCTTTTCAGCGCGTCCGGCCCGACCCGCTACCTGTGCAATTTGTTGAAAACTGCGTTCCGCGGCGCGCAGATCGCCGCCTTCCAATCCAATATCAGCGTCAACTACGCCGACCAGGGTCAGATTGGGGAAGTGATAGCCTTTGGTGACCAGCTGTGTTCCAACAACGATATCAATGGCACCAGCCTCCATCTGCGCGACAAAATCGGCGGCTTTTGCGGGAGACCATATTGTATCGGATGTGACAATTGCTGTTCGCGCTTCCGGAAAAAGCAATTTTACTTCATCGCAAATCCGTTCAACACCGGGACCGCAGGCGACAAGGCTATCCTCGTCACTACATTCGGGGCATTTATCGGGCTGCGGCATGACATGGCCGCAATGGTGGCAGGCAAGGCGGCGAGTTAGGCGGTGCTCAACCATCCATGCGGTGCAATTGGGACATTCTATCCTGTGACCGCACGTACGGCATAGCGTAAGCGGAGCAAATCCGCGCCGATTGAGAAAGAGGAGCGATTGTTCCTTCTTTCCCAGATTTTCTTCTAACGCGTTGACCAGCGTTGGTGCCAACCAGTTGCCGCGTGGAGGGATGTCCTGTGTCAGATCCAGTGCTTCAATCTCCGGCATTGTTGCCCCGCCGAAGCGGGCCGGGAGTTCCAGCAATTCGTAATTGCCCTGTTCGACCTGATGGCGGCTTTCAATCGCCGGTGTGGCGGACGCAAGCACAACCGGGATTTTCTCATTCAGGCTCCGCATGACAGCAACATCGCGGGCATGGTATCTTACACCGTCTTCCTGCTTGAAACTGACTTCATGGGCTTCATCGACAATGATCAGGCCAAGATTTGCATAGGGCAGGAAGAGCGCCGATCGTGCGCCTACCACAACCTTTGCATCACCCGAAGCCAGGGCGCGCCAGTTACGTTTTCGATCGGATTGTTTGAGTGAGCTGTGCCAGGTTACAGGTTCGGTGCCAAAGCGACTGACAAAGCGTTCGAGAAAAGGCTCGGTTAGCGCAATTTCTGGCAACAAAACCAATGTCTGCTTGTCCTGTCGCAAGGCTTCGGCCACTGCTTCAAAATAGACTTCGGTTTTTCCCGAACCCGTGACACCATCCAATAAAAACGTTTTGAAATCAGATGCGGCAACCGCCTGCTTCATAACATCGGCAACCCTGTTTTGATCATCACTCAATTGCGGGGGGCCATGTTCAGGGTCGGGTAAAACCATGGCGCCAAAGGGAGAAACTTCGAACCGGTCGAAAACTCCCAGTTTTTCCAGGCCACGGATAACAGCGACTGAAACACCAGCTTTAGTAGCCAATTTGCTGATCGTTCCTTGCACATCGACCAGCTTTTCTATTGCCTGTTCGCGTTGCGGGGTCATCCTATCGGGTATTGTGCCGTTCATCTGATATTCGATGGTCGGCCGGTTATCGGAAAAAGCCGCGCCGCTTGATAACACCATGCGCAAAACTGATGCGGGGGCCGCAAAATAATATTGTGCGGTCCATTCGATAAGCCGTCTGAGCGGAGCAGCGATGGGCGGAGCATCGCGCACTTCAAGTAAGGGACGCAGTTTTTTGGCGTCTATCTCTTCAACATCGAAACTGTCTGCATCCCAAACCACACCGGGAACTTTGCGCGGACCAAGCGGCGCCATTACAATCGAACCGGATTCAACGACCATGCCCTCGGGAACCCGGTAATCCAGCGGATCCAACGCAGCATTGAGGAGAAGAACCCTGACTCGATTTCCTGCGCGATTCATGTTCATTCTTATAGGTTGTGAATTTCGGTCCGTCATGCGACCATTCGGAAAAATTTGGGAGAGGGATTATGAGTTATCGCCGCAGGGATTTTCTTTCGATTGGCGCAGCGGCCAGTTTGCTTGCTTTGCCGGGCTGTTCAACCTTGCCGGGTCTAAGTTTAACCGAAGCGATCAAACGACTTCTTACCCTTTCTTCACAAAATGCCTTTGCCGAACTGCTCCAACCCAACGGGTTTTTCAATAATCAGATCGCGCGAATTTCCGTGCCCGATCAATTGGGTGGTTCCCGTGTCACCAGCATTGCAACGGCCCTGCTGCGTTCCAGGCCCATTCAGGATCGTTTGCTCAAACAAGTCAATCGTGCAGCCGAAAAAGGAGCGGAGATTGCCGCGCCGCTGATCGCTGATACTATCCGCAATATGAGCATTGCCGATGCAGCGGCGATCATCAATGGCGGCCCGCGTGCCGCGACGTCGCTTTTGCAGGGCGAACTGGGTGCGACGCTGGCAAACCGAATGCTTCCGGGCGTTGGGCAGGGTCTGAAGCTGTTTGACAATGAGATCATCAATCTGGTGTTGTCGCAAGTTACGAATGTCGATTTTGCCAGCATCAGGGGAGATGTGACCAACAAGGTAAGCGATGCGATTTACCAATCGATCGGCGCACAAGAGGAAGCTATCCGTGCCAATCCTCAGGCGACGAATGATCCGTTGCTGATCGCGATCTTTGGATTGACCTAAACACAGGCCCACAAGCTATCCACAGATTTATATACAGATATTGATCTCCGGCTGTTTAATGGCCCGATGTTTGGCGTTAGGCAGAGCGGCATAGATGAAATCTCTGATTTGGAGCCTGTCGCATGAAGTTTTTTGTAGATACCGCCGATACCGCCGAAATTGCTGATCTGGCTGCAACCGGAATGGTGGATGGTGTTACAACCAATCCATCACTGATCAAGAAATCCGGTCGCGACATTATCGAAGTGACCAAGGAAATCTGCGGTCTGACCGATGGTCCGGTTTCCGCCGAAGTGGTCGCACTGGATCATGAGACGATGATGAAAGAGGCAGAGGTGCTTCGGAAAATCGCAGACAATATCGCGATCAAAGTTCCGTTGACTGTGGATGGTCTGAAAACCTGCAAGGCGCTGACCAATGACGGTACGATGGTCAATGTGACGCTGTGTTTCTCGGCCAATCAAGCGCTGCTTGCTGCCAAGGCGGGTGCAACCTTTATCTCTCCCTTTGTCGGACGCCATGATGACAATGGCTTTGATGGCATGAAGCTGATCGATGATATCCGGCTAATCTATGATAATTATGCTTATGAGACTGAAATTCTGGTCGCCTCTATCCGTCACCCCGTCCACGTGCTGGAATCAGCGCGAATTGGCGCTGATGTCGCCACGATGCCACCGAATGTTATTCGCGGCTTGTTTAAGCATGTATTGACCGACAAGGGGATCGAGGGCTTCCTCAAAGACTGGGAAGCCACCGGTCAAAATATTGGGTGAGGTTTGTGGATTGACATTTGGGGAAAGTTTTTCGCGCAACGGACGCTAAGATTTTAAAGAGATTTGCCCGCGATTCAAATGAACTCTCTAACTATTCAGATTGGCGCGCATTCAGGATTTAAATACTGACCGGCTCAGGCCGGTCAATAAAGTTGTCCAGCATTCAAAAAAGACTTTCAAACTATCAAGCTCACCACCCGGCAAAAACCAGACTCGCAAAAATCTTTGCGCCCTTTGCGCGAAACATAGTCCAACAATATTTTTAAAAACCCTTTGGCGCAGGATCAATTACGGCGAAGCTGCCGCCTCGAATTTCCTGCACTTCCAAAGCCCGCTGTGAAATGCCGCTGGATTGGAAACGAAACACGCCATCCAGTCCAATAAACCCGCCAGAATCGGTTAACTGCCGAATTGGAAATGGTGTGCCGACTTTCCAGTTGCGCGCAACCTTGACCGTCAGAAGAACCGAGTCATAGCCAAGACTGGATAGCCGGAAAGGCGCCCGGCCATAGCGCGTACGATATTTATTCGCATATTGCTTGTACAATCCATCCGAAACGCTGGCGAACCAGGCGCCGCGCATTGGCCGTGAACCAGCAAGTTTGCTGCTGGTATTCCATAAATCAGTACCCAAAATCTTGGCGCTACCGCTGGCGTTGTTGCGAATATACGGCGCTGCTCTGATTGCCATATCTCCATTATCTGCCACAAGAACGGCCTGAAAATCACCATTTTGGGCAAGCTTTTTGGTTGCCGCTTCAACCGATTTTGAATCGCGATTGTAGGTTTGAATGGAAACCACCGTTCCGCCGACATCTTTCACCTTGCGCAGTAAAGTCGAAGATGCGCGCTGGCCGTAAACGCCGTTGGGAACCAATCCGGCAAAGCGAGTCATGCCTTTGGACTTGGCATAATCGACAACCCGGTTGATCGACTGTGATGGTATATGGCCAAGAATATACACATTATTCCCGGCGACCCCGGCATCGTTCGAGAAACTCAAAATCGGAACACCTGCTGGGCGGGCGATATTGGCGGTGGCAACAACATTGTCACTGAGCAATGGTCCAAGGATAAGTTTATTGCCGTCCCGAATGGCATTGCGCGCAGCGGCAGAAACACCTTTGGCAGTATCGTAGCTGGTCATGCGAATGTTGGAAGCTTTCGTATCGAGTAGCGCCATAGTGGTGGCATTGGCGATAGACTGTCCAATACCGGAATTGCTGCCCGATAGAGGAACCAGAAGCGCGATCCGATGATGCTTCTGATCATCAGGCAATCCGCTTGTCACTGGCGGCGGAGTGGGGGCAGGGGTTGGTGGCGGCTGCGTGCCGCGCGGAACGACGGTTTCACAACCCGCGAGAAAGACGACGGACGCAATTCCAGTCCAACGGAGGACGCTTCGCCTTTTCACAGGCTTTCCTCTTTCATCTTGTCCTACATGTATCTTGTCTGCCATGACCAGCATATGTCTACTCCTACCCAACCCGGCCTCTATATCGTGGCTACGCCAATCGGCAACCTTGGAGATTTGTCATATCGCGCTGAACATTTGCTGAAAGAGGCTGATCTAATATTAGTGGAAGACACAAGAGTTACTGCAAAGTTATTGAATCATATCGGTAAAAAAGCAAAAATGCAGGTCTACAATGATCACAAAGGCGAGCAGGATCGTAGCGTAATTTTGGAGTCCATCCGATGTAAAATTGTCGCACTAGTCAGTGATGCCGGGACTCCGTTGATCTCTGATCCCGGTTACAAGCTGGTGCGCGAAGCGCGGGAACAGGATCTGGCGGTCACAACAATGCCAGGACCAAGCGCGGTGATTGCGGCTTTGACACTTTCTGGATTGCCAAGTGATCGCTTTTTGTTTGAAGGGTTTTTGCCAACCAAGATGAAGGCGCGGCAAGATTTGCTTCTGGAATTGCAAGCGATCAAAGCGACATTGGTTTTCTATGAGAATGGCGCGCGATTGGGAAAGATGCTGGCGGATGCATTGCACGTGCTTGGAAACCGCGAAGTGGCGGTGATCCGTGAGATCACTAAAAAATTTGAAGAAACGGTGCGAGGGAGCCTGTCTGCGCTGGCCGAGCGCTATAATGACGAAAAGCCGAAAGGTGAGATTGTCGTTGTCGTTGGCCCACCAGCTGAAGATGAACCAGCGGATGCAGCGGTGCTGGAAGATGCACTTAAAGAGGCGTTATTTCGCCTGCCTGCATCCAAAGCAGCAAGCGAAGTTGCAAAGCAATATGGAGCGGATCGAAAAATGCTCTATGAACTTGCCAATCGCTGGAAAGCCGAACGTCAGGTATGAAACGTGAAGCCGCAGAAAAAAGGGGGCGGCAGGCGGAAAAGACAGCGGCACGTTTTCTCCGTCTGAAAGGCTGGCGGATTTTGGCCGAACGGATAAAAACACCTCGAGGTGAAGTCGACCTGATCGCCAAACGCGGAAATCTGGTGGCCTTTGTTGAGGTGAAGGCCCGCACCAAAGCGCAAGATCTTGAAAACGCTATCGATCAACGCCGCCTAAAACGCGTCGCTGATGCTGCGGAAATCCTCTATTCTGAATATTGCACCAAGGGGGAGGATATGCAGATTGATGTAATTTTGGTTGCACCGCGCCGGTTGCCTATCCATCTAACCAATGTCTGGCATGGTTTCTGATACCATGCTCAATAGGAAAGCCCGAATATGACACTCAAAGTTGCGGTACAAATGGATCCAATGGAATCGGTGAAAATTGCCGGAGACAGCAGTTTTTCGCTGATGATCGCGGCGCAGAAACGCGGGTATCAGTTGTTTCACTATGACGTGAAGGGCTTGACCTACACAGCGGCCGGTCGCCTCACCACGCCGGCACACCCCGTTACGGTGCAGCAAGTGGAAGGCGATCATTTCACATTCGGCGATCCAGTAAAACTCGATCTGGGCCGTGATGTCGATGTCGTTCTGATGCGGCAGGACCCACCTTTTGACGTCGGCTATGTTACCGCCTGCCACCTGCTGGAGCGGATCAAGGACGAGACGCTGGTGGTCAATGATCCCGTTTCAGTCCGCAACGCGCCGGAAAAGGTGATGGTGCTCGACTATGCCGAGTTCATGCCGCCCACTTTAATCACCCGCGACATCGATGAAGTGCGCGCTTTTCAGGCAGAACATGGCGGCATAGTGATCAAGCCACTGCACGGTAATGGCGGCAAGGCGGTTTTTTTGATTCCCGAAGATGGTAGCAATTTGAGTGCTTTATTGGAGATGTTTGATCAAACATGGCCAGAACCGCATATGGTGCAAGCGTTTCTTCCCGAAGTACATGAGGGCGATAAACGGATCGTGCTGGTCGACGGCGAAGTGGTTGGTGCAATCAACCGCCTACCCGCCAAAGGAGAGTTCCGCACCAATCTGGCGCAAGGCGGCAATGCTGAAATGAGTACATTGACCGAACGCGAAAAAGAAATCTGCGCGGCAATGGGACCGGATTTGAAGCGGCTGGGGTTGATCTTTGTCGGCATCGATGTGATCGGCGGCAAATGGCTGACCGAGATCAATGTGACTTCACCGACAGGGATTGTGTCTATTGGGAAATATGACGGCTCTGATCCGGCAGGGATGATCTGGGATGCGATTGAGGCGCGTTTGGGTTGATCCATTAAGGACTGCTTTATCGCGAAAGCGAACTCCTCGGCATTTGGAAGATCCTGTTGGATTCCTTTGAGCCATGCCAGGCTTTTGCTCTAACGCGCATTCTCGCTTTCTGGTTCAAGATGCGCTTTCAATCGATCGATCACTTTCTTCGCCGTCGCAATGTCTTCCAAGGATAGTCCTCTGGACAGTGAATTGACCCAAGGGGTCTGCAATGCAATTGCGGAATCGAAGAGCTTCTTCCCCTTGGGAGTGAGCAGCACGAGATGGGCTCTTTTATGGTGTGGATTTGGGTGGAACTCGACAATTCCTTCTTTCTCCAGATCATTGACTATGCGCTGAACACCCTGGCGATGATGCCCCATTGTTCTTGCATGCCAGGCGACGGATTCCGGTCGTTCTGCATTGGCCAGAGCACCAAGAACCTGCCATCTGGCACTGGTCAATCCCAGATCGGCTACCAACCGGTCACCGGCCGAAATCAACCGGCCATTGAGCCGAAAAACATCCAAGATTAGCGCGGTCACAGCTTCTCCTTCTGCGGTCCATTTTTCTGTCATGATCAAAATTCCCAATTTTATTATTGACAACACATTGTCATATAAATTAGCTGCGTTGTCGTTATGACAACATATTACCATATTAACGCGATATCAAGGAGCAATCACAATGGTCGATTTCAAACCTCTCGATGAAAATTTTCCAATAGAGAAACAACTGGGCGTCGATGCCGGGCCCGTCGTTTTGGTCAATATTTTTACGGTAGACGCGGAAGATCAGGATGCGCTTGTGGCGGCATGGCAAGATGATGCGCTCTTCATGAAAAAGCAGCCGGGATACATCAGCACACAGCTCCATAAAGCTGTCGGAGCGAGCAGCATGTATTTCAACTATGCAATCTGGGAATCCGTTTCACATTTTCGTTCGGCATTCTCCGATCCAGAGTTTCAAAATGCGCTCAGTCACTATCCGTCAAGCGCTGTGACGGCGCCTCACTTGTTTGAAAAAATTGCCGTTGGGGATTGCTGCACGGCCTGATCGTTCGAATGAAGTTCAAAGGAACAGCATCATGAAAACAAAGATTCACGCGACCGCCGGATTAATCGGTTTTCTCTGCATATTATCATTTTGGTCAAGCACCGCAATTTCGGAATTATTTGGTTCTTACGATGATATTGCCTGGATAAAAATCATGGTCCTGCGCGGTATGTTCATACTGATTCCGGCAATGGTAATTGTGGGGGCATCGGGAATGTCTCTGGGTGCAAAACGAAAAGATCCATTCACCAAAGCCAAAAAGAAGCGGATGCCCATCATAGCCTTGAATGGATTGCTGGTTTTGCTGCCATCCGCCTTCTTCCTCGCTTCCAAAGCCAGTGCAGGGGAATTTGATACAATATTCTATACCGTGCAAGCAATTGAACTGGTCGCCGGGGCCCTCAACCTGACCCTGATGGGACTGAACATGCGTGATGGTCTCAGGATGACCGGACGCTTAGCGCGTAGCTGATAAAACATGACCGGAAACTAACGTCCGCTTTCGCACCGTGAGCAGCCATTATTTCAACACTGGCTCAATCCAATTTTGCCTGCGGCCCCCGTTCAAACAGGGTCGTCAGAACAACATGACTCCTGGTGTTGGTCACATCGCCAAATTCGCGCATCCGGACCAAAAGTTGATCGAGGCTTCTGGCATCTTTGCATCGGGCCTTTATCAACAGGCATGAATCGCCGGCCACGCTATGGACTTCTTCCACATCGGCATCCTCATGCAGCTTGGCAAAATTTTCTCGGGCTTCTGCGCCGGTATAGTTCACATGAATGAACGCGAGGAACGGACGTCCGATTTTTGTACCGTCCAGGCTGACGGTGTGTTTTGTGATCACACCGGCAGCCTTCATCTTCTTCACCCGTTCGTGCACGGCGGGTGCCGATAGGTGCACCTTTGCTCCCAGATCAGAATAGGATTGGGACGAGTCTTCGGAGAGTGCACCTAATAATTTTCGGTCTGTATCGTCGATCACCAGCTCCGATACACGCTTTTGCTGAATGCCATTCGTATCTTGATCCATAAGTCATAAATTCCTTGAAGCAGAACAATATTAGGTAATAACTCTATATAGCTATACATTATTCAGCAATAGGAATTTTCTATGGAACTGGGAATCTATCTCGTCTTCTTTTTGACCACCGCCGTCGTGATCTTTGTGCCGGGCCCCGCGGCCATCGCCATTGCGGCCCAGGGTGCTGGCAATGGTTACAAGCGGGCCGCGTTCGGAACATTGGGCGTGGCATCGGCCAATGCGGTCTATTTCATATTGTCGGCAATGGGTATCGCATCGCTGCTGATCGCATCGACTTTCGTTTTTAATGTGATCAAATGGGTTGGCGTCGCTTATCTGGTTTATCTGGGCTTATCCGCGATTTTCAGCAAAACCGGCGGCATTCAGTTTCCGACAGGCAAATTGCAATCCGCCTTTTCTTTGTTTGGGAAAGGCTTCCTGGTAGAATTTGCCAATCCCAAAGCGCTGTTATATTTTGCTGCTATCCTCCCGCAATTTCTGGATGTTTCAAAACCCATATTGTCGCAAATTCTTCTGATGGGCGGCACAACGGTCGTTCTGGATCTGATCGCATACAGCCTATATGCCTATGCGGGCGATCGACTGACGAGTGGAAGCGTAAAAGAATGGATCGTTCGCCTAATCAATCGCGTTGCTGGCGGTGCGCTTTTGCTGGCGGGCGCAAGGATGGCCACCGTTTAAGATATTGTGACGCTATCCCGCCCTTGGATGCGCATTGTTGTAAACATCCAGCAAGTGTGCAGCATCTACAGCCGTATAAACCTGCGTTGAACTCAGGCTCGCGTGACCAAGCAATTCCTGCAAACTTCGCAAATCCGCACCGCCTGCCAGCAAATGCGTTGCGAAACTGTGGCGCAGAGCATGGGGCGTGGTCTTGTCAGAAATCCCCAGTCTGGTCCGTGTCTGCTGGACCACACGGCGGATCAGATTGGGTGATAGCTGCCCGCCGCGTTTTCCGCGGAATATTGCTTGCTCCGGCTCCATTATATGCGGGCAGAGGTCGATATAGTGCTCAATCGCCTCGCGTACTTCCTTCAACAACGGCACTATCCGGATCTTGCCGCGTTTGCCGGTAACCCGCAGCGTATCGGACAGCGGCAGCGTATCGCCGGTCAGATCCAATGCTTCGCTGATCCTGAGGCCGGAACCATAGAGAAGCAGCAATACCGCCCAATCACGCGCGCCGACCCAGTCCTCGCTGGCACTTTCCTGCGCATCCTCGGCAAGCGCCAATATGTCATCTGGAGAGGCGGGGCGAGGCACGCCTTTCTTGACCTTGGGGCCTTTTATTTTGGGGATTTGCGCTTCATCGCCGCCGATATGTTTCAGAAACGCGCGCAGTGCCGACAACTCGCGCGCGGCGCTGTTGTTGGTAAGGCCATCCGCCCGACGATAGGCGAGATAGGAGCGAATATCGGCCTGTTTGAGCGCCTGTATCTCAGCCGGCCCAACCGAACGACCCAAATGTTCGCCAAGAAACGTACAAAACCGTTCTGCGGTTGTCACATAGGCCCGCACAGTATGCTGCGACCGCCTGCGTCCATCGCGGAGATAGTTGGAGAACTCGTCGATGATGGTTTGCGTGCTGTCCATTGCGATGAATCTAGCAGCGATTGATGAACTCTACAAACTCTCTCCCGCAACGGCGGTGAGCATATCGACGTTAAACCCGAACTTCACCCGCGTTTATCTGTGCCACACCATCCTCGGTCAAAGGCTCATAGGCCTCTGATCCCATCGCACCGAAATATATCGGATCGTCCACTTTCCGAACATCAAAACCTTCGTCGACCAGTTCGACTTTGCGATATTTAAAGGTTCCGGTTGTCTGGGCTTCTGGTTCAATACGAATGAACAAAGGCACGGCATAAGGTGGCAATTCTTTGGCCAGAAAGGCGCGTAGACCAGAAATATCAAATTGATCATCCACGGTCAGCGACGCCATACCAGCGCGGCCATCGGTACCGGGAACCTCAACACCATAGACATTCGAAGTTTTGATACCCGAATATTGCGACAGCGTTTCGGCGACCTCGTTGGTTGCGACATTTTCGCCCTTCCAACGAAAGGTATCGCCGATACGGTCTTTGAAATAGATATAACCAGCCCGGTCACGGCTCATCAAATCACCACTGCGGAACCAGGCATCGCCTTTTTCAAATACGTCGCGCAGGATTTTCTTTTCGGTCGCTTCCTTGTCCTGATAGCCGGAAAAGTCGGATGGGCCATCAGTATCAATCCGTCCGATCAACTCTCCAGTTTCATTCCAGTCCGCCGCGACGCAAAAGCCGTCAGCACCCCGGATTGGTTGTTCTTCGGCGATATCGAACTGAACGATCCGCACATCGCCAAATTGCTTTTCCAGATATTTGGGAATACGACCCACCGCGCCAATCTTACCATCGATGTTCATCAGGAAGATATTGCCCTCGGTGGAGCCATAAACTTCGAGTAATTTGTTCACCTGGAACCGGTCGACAAATTGTTGCCAAATGTCTGATCGCAGGCCGTTGCCAATGCCGACTCTGATTTTGTGGGCTCGTTCCTTGGGATGTTCTGGTTGGTTGAGTAGATAGCGGCACAGCTCGCCAATATAAACGATAGCAGTTGCGCCATTATCAGCCGCATCATCCCAGTATTTTGATGCCGAAAACTTACGTCGCAAAATGACTGATGCGCCACTCAGCAAGGCTCCACCAAGGCCCAGAAATCCTCCGGTCACGTGATATAATGGCAATGTGATATAGATCCGATCTTCGGGTGTCAGCGGACAGCTGGGTATCGCGATCCGGAAGCTGCGCCGGGCCCGTGCGTGGGAAATCCGTGCTGCCTTGGGTAGGCCCGTCGTTCCAGATGTATAGACGTAAAGGAACAAATCTTTTCCGGTCAGGTGCGCACGATGGCTTTTGTCAGGGCGGGCCAAGGGTTGTTCGGCAAGTGCTGCGTTCAGGCTCTTTCCAACAGCGCCTTCCCAGTCCCAAAGCGCAGGTGAGCCTTCCAATCGTTCCAGAATGGCATCCACCCTGGGCGCCAAATCTGCGCTGGTTATAACCGCTTTGGTCTCGACAATATTCAGGCAGTGCGCAAGACCTGCCCCTTCCAGATTGTTGTTGATCATCGCTGTAACAATTCCGATTTTGGATAGACCAAACCAAGCGGCAACGAAATCCGGTTCATTTTCCATGAACAGTGCAACGCAGTCGCCAGCCTTAAAGCCTTCGCCCAACGCCCAATGGGCAACGCGATTGGCGCGTTCTTCAAAATCTGTGTAGCTGAGGGTATTGCCTTCAAAGTGGAAAGCATCGTTGTTCGGATATTGATCAACCGTTGCTTCGATATCATCGGTGATTAGCACATGCGCGTCGGGATCGATTTCTTTCACTTGTGCCATCAGCGCCTTGAGCGAACGCGTGAAATGAAATTCGCGCTTAATGACACTGATGAAACCCATAATCGCTCTCCGCTTTTTTTCTCGTCAATATCTGACAGGAAAGCCAATAGAATTCAACGCCCCCTGAGCGATAGAAAATAGCTTACGTGAGATTGTCGCTAACAAGGCGCGGCAAGATCGCATCCAGTAATGGCATACCTTTGGGCAGAACGGACAGATTGGAGCCAGTTTGACTCACGAATCCCAGATCGGACAAGGTCGCTAGTTCGTGGCTGTCTATCATTTGATCGCACGCAATGCCTGTTTTTGCTTCCAGGTTTGCAAGGTTAATACCCTCTGCCAGTCGCAATCCCATCAACATTGCTTCGGTCGCTTGTGTCTCTGGCGACAGCATGTGTTCAACCTTTATTCCATGCTGGTTGCGAGCGACGCCGGATAGATAATTTTCTGGTTTTTTATGCCGTTCTGTGGCCATTTTTAGCCGCCGTCCGTGCGCGCCAGGGCCGATGCCAGCATAGTCATCATATCTCCAATAGGTCAGATTGTGACGGCTCTCTTGCCCGGGCTTTGCATGATTGCTGGTTTCATAAGCAGGCAGGCCTGCCGCGGCCGTCATATCCTGCGTTAGTTCAAATAAATCGGCCGCATGATCATCATCGGCTGGGATCAATTCACCTTTTCGAACCAGCGTTTCAAAACGCGTTCCGGGTTCAATAGTCAGTTGGTAAAGCGACAGATGGTCGGTGCCAAATTCCAGAGCTCGCGCCAGTTCTGAGCGCCAATCTTCAATCGATTGGTCGGGCCGTGCATAAATCAGGTCAAAACTTACCCGGTTGAAATTTTGCTGTGCAACATCGAGCGCCGAAAGCCCTTCTGTTACATCATGCGCACGACCCAAAAACACCAACGTCTGATCATCAAGTGACTGTAAACCCAAGGAGATCCGGTTCACACCGGCTTTTGCTAGATCCGCAAATCGTGCCGCTTCTACGGACGATGGATTGGCCTCAAGCGTGATCTCACAACCGTCTGTCAGCCCCCACAGTTTGTCGGTCTCAGCAATCAGTTTCGCGACCAGTCGAGGGGGCATGAGCGACGGGGTGCCGCCGCCGAAAAATACCGAACTTACCTGGGGGCCAGTGTTAATTTTATATTCATGCCTAAGATCAAGAAGAAGACTTGATAACCATGCCTGTTCATCAATTTGATCGCGGACGTGGCTATTGAAATCGCAATAGGGACATTTGGCGATGCAAAATGGCCAGTGGATATAGAGCGCCAGCTCATTTCCTGTCTTTTGGGTTACTGGACTTTGGGAGGATGAAGCATGGGACATCGGCGTAGCACTAGATTTGGCGTGACTGTCATGCAAGCGGCAATGGTTGTCGCGCTGGCGGGATGTGGTGGACAGGGAGCAACAGTAGATAACAGCCCGCCTCCAGTTACCTTGCCAAATAGCTCTCCGACGCCGACCCCTCCGCCGCCCGCGCCTACACCGCCGCCAACCACTCCAACTCCCACACCCCCGCCGGCGCCAACTCCGCCTCCTCCTCCTCCTGCACCGACGCCGCCCGCAAGCGGTAATGCAATGCTGGATGTCATGTTGGCCGCGCATAACGAAGCGCGAGCAGAGGTGGGCGTTGGACCCGTTGAACTGGATGCAGATCTGAATGCTGCGGCACAGGCATATGCAGAAGAATTGATCGCCAATGGCCGGTTCGAACATAGTTCAGGATCTTCGCGTCCAAACCAGGGGGAGAACCTTTGGGCCGGAACCGCCAGCGCCTTTTCCTTCCGTCAAATGGTCAATGGCTGGATTGACGAGAAACAGTTCTTCACGAACGGTATTTTCCCTGACGTGAGCACTACAGGTCGTTGGCAGGATGTTGGCCACTACACACAGATCGTCTGGCGCAATACAACCAGAATTGGTTGTGGCCTGGCCAGCAATGCACAACGTGATGTTTTGGTTTGTCGCTACAGTCCGCCTGGAAACTTTGTTGGGCAGCGAACTTTCTAACCCGCTTTGTCGTCCCAGCTTTGACGAGATTGAAATCTAGAAACAGGCCGCAACGAGCTTTTTGAATGCATCGGCACGATGGCTCATCGCATGTTTCTGTTCCGGGTCGAGTTCGGCAAAAGTCTCTTCAAAGCCAATGGGCGAGAAGACGGGATCATAGCCAAAACCCAAAGTTCCACGAGGGGGCCAGACAAGTGAACCATTGACCCGGCCTTCGAACACTTCCGAATGGCCGTCTGGCCAGGCGAGGGCGAGTGTGGCGGCAAAATATGCACTGCGATCGACATCAGGGCCGAGCTCAGACAGTTTCCCCTCGACCTTGCCCATCGCCATGTACCAATCACGGCCTTTTTCACCTTCAAACCATTGCCGCTCAGCCCAATCAGCAGTGTACACTCCCGGGCGACCGTCCAGCGCAGCAACACAAAGTCCGCTATCATCGGCAAGAGCAACACAATTGCCCGCTTCCGCGCTGGCCTTCGCTTTTAACAGGGCATTTTCGCCAAAAGTGGTTCCGGTTTCTTCCGGTTCCGGAAGGTTCAGGTCACTGGCTGATATCGGTTCGATACCAAAGGATTCGAGTAGGGCACGGATTTCTCGCACCTTGCCCTGATTATGACTAGCGATGATCAGCTTACCGGGTGTCAGCTTTCGGTGGGTCATGGGTTTACCCCTCTCCAATCAATCATGTTGAGAACCATGGACAATGTTGATCATGTCCTCCATTGGCATCTCCAATCCGTCTAAACACGCAACGTTGATGCAAATCTGATCCGGGTCCCGCCGCCTTTTGTGATGGGTGTAGACTCCGCAATTTCCACAAAAGAAATGTTCAGCAATCTGTTTGTTCCATTTGTAGGAGAGCAGATTGGTTTGACCAGAAGTGAGTTTGAACCGATCTCTGTGCTCGGCCTTCATCACAATGGCTTTCTTCTTGCACAACGAACAATCGCAGCGATAGATATCGCCAAAGATATCTTCGGATTGGATTTCAAATATGACGGCCCCACAATGGCAAGAACCGGAATATCTTGTCATCTCACCCACTCCATAGGTTAGCTAACAGCCTTATCCTGTTCCTCAAAAATCTTGTCACAGCCCATTCGTGCAAGTCGCATCAACCGCATCAGGCCTTCGTCATCAAAGGTTTCGCCTTCGGCCGTTGCCTGCGCCTCGGCAATATTGCCATCACCAGTCAGCACAAAATTGGCATCAGCTCCGGCATTGCTGTCTTCATCATAATCGAGATCCAGCACCGGTGTGCCGTTATAGATGCCGCAGCTGATCGCAGCAATTTTCTGTTCGATTGGATCTTCGGTGATCAGTTTTTGCGCCATCAAGTCATTTACCGCGAGACGTAGTGCAACCCATGCACCGCTGATCGACGCAGTACGCGTACCGCCATCGGCCTGTATCACATCGCAATCGAGTGTGATCTGGCGCTCGCCGAGTTTCTTCATGTCCACGACAGCACGTAAGCTACGACCGATAAGACGCTGAATTTCTTGTGTTCTTCCGGATTGTTTTCCCCGTGCCGCTTCGCGTGATCCTCGGGTATGCGTGGCGCGGGGCAGCATGGAATATTCGCCCGTGACCCAGCCTTCACCTTTGCCGCGCAGCCAGGGCGGAATGCGTTCCTCGACGCTGGCGGTGCACAGCACCCGTGTATCGCCAAAGCTGATCAGGCACGATCCCTCGGCATGTTTGGTGAAACCTGTTTCAATAGAAATAGCGCGCATCTCGTCCGGCGCGCGTCCTGATGGGCGCATAAGTGATTCTCCTGTGGCTTTCGAAACGCTGCCTAACTTTTCGTGGCACGAGAAGCAATGCAGCTTAACCTAATTATTCTGGAGTTCGTGGATCATTGTTCTAAACGCTGTTCATGGCGCCAAAAAGACAAATAGTATATTTCCATGGAATGCCGGGATCATCGCATGAATTGGATTTCTTGGGAACGCTAAATTCCGAATCAATCTCCTTGTTTGCCCCCACCAGGAAATTTCGAAAAGACGATAAAACGCTAGAGCAATTTTTCGAAAGATTAGCTCGAGAGATTGAACAACATTTTCCAACTGGAAAAGTTGACCTTATCGGATTCTCTCTTGGGACATATATAGCGCTTCAAGTAGCACCTTATCTGATACACCGCGTTGGATCGTTACATTTAGTTTCGGTAGCGGTCCCTCTGCATTGGTCCAACTATCTGCCAGACATGGCAGGCAAGGTAGTTTTCGAATTGGCGCTGAATCCATCCTGGAAGTTTGCGATATTGCTGAAAATGCAGATATTTTTGGCAAAGAACTTCCCAAAACTAATGTTCATGGCATTGTTTTCGGGCGCGCAGGGTAAGGATAAATTGCTCGTGCAAAATCCCACTTTTTCAGATTTGATTTCAAAAATTCTGTCCGAATGTGTCGGGCAAAAAAATTCCACCTATCAGTTAGAGATTATGGGTTATGTCTCGAATTGGCAGATTGACCGAGCATTGTCCCAAAAGAAAATTACTTTGTGGCATGGCAGCGAAGACAATTGGTCGCCAATTGAAATGGCTAGGGATTTTCGGGAACATTTCGGAGGCGATACTGAGTTGAAGGAATTGTCTGGCTTCTCCCATTATTCGACAGTCTACCATGCCCTAAACGAGATTTTCCGAAATACTGACTAGCTTCTGGAAACCGTGGCGATATTCTCCTATCTAGACTTGTATGACCAACACGCCCATCACCGAAATGAACGATCGTGCGCAGGATATTTTCCGTGTGGTGGTGGAAGCTTATCTGGATTCCGGCATCCCCGTCGGATCCCGTACCATTTCCAAAATCTCACAACTTGAACTCTCCCCCGCCTCGATCCGCAATGTTATGCAGGATCTGGAGGAGCTGGGCCTGCTCGCCGCACCGCATACCAGTGCTGGGCGGATGCCGACCGAATTGGGGCTGCGTCTGTTTGTCGACGGCATGATGCAGGCGGCAGAGCCCTCGCAACAAGAACGCGATGCGATTGAACGCCAGATTACCGAGCAAGGCCCCGTCGAGGATGCCCTGCGCGCGACGACATCGGTATTGTCGGGACTATCGTCCTGCGCGGGCCTCGTCATGGTTCCGAAACGCGAGCCTCTCCTCAAACAATTCAGCTTTGTGAAACTGTCCGAGGTGCAGGGTTTGGCAATCCTAGTTTCGCAGGACGGCAGCGTCGAAAACCGCGTGCTTGAGCTTCCGCCGGGTATTTCGGAATCTGCGCTTGTCGAAGCGGGTAATTATCTCACCGCGCGCTATGGCGGGCAAACACTGTCGCAGGCACTGGCCGTGCTCGACCGGGAGATTAGTGCAGGTGAGCTTGCGATCGATAAAGCCTCTGAAGAATTGGTCAAAATCGGTCTCATTACTTGGTCACGCGATTCTGCCGACCGACCGGTTCTGATTGTACGCGGGCAGGCGCAGTTGCTGGAAGAGAGCAATCTGGGTGATCTGGAGCGCGTGCGGCAATTGCTCGACGAACTGGAAGGCAAGCAGGAGATCGCGCGCTTGCTTGACAGTGCCCGCGATGCCGATGCCGCGAAAATTTTCATTGGTGCGGAGAATAAATTATTCTCGCTTTCCGGCTCATCTGTGATAGCGGCGCCGTATAAAGACGGGGATGGCCAAGTGGTCGGAGTCGTTGGTGTAATTGGGCCCACAAGGTTGAACTATGCTCGCGTCGTACCCATGGTAGATTTCACAGCACAAACGCTATCTAGATTATTGAAATGAGTGACATAGAATGAGTGATACGAAACCGGAAGCAAATGAAGAAGTCAAAGCCGACCCGGCCGTGGAAGCCGAGCTGGAAGGCGTGCCCGAAAACATGAAAGAAGGCGGTGAGGGTGAAATGCCGGCCGAAGAGAATGCCGACAACCGGATCGAGAATCTGGAAACGCAACTGGCCGAGGCACAGCAAGCGGTGCTCTATGCGCAAGCCGAAACACAAAATGTCCGTCGCCGACTGGAAAAAGATGCACAGGATGCGCGCGCCTATGCCGCGACTGGCTTTGCCCGTGATATGCTCAGCGTAATGGACAATATGCAACGCGCGCTCGAGGCCATTCCCGAAGAAGTGAAAAACGAGGAAAAATGGGGCGGCTTGATCGGCGGTATCGAAGCCACGGCCCGTGAGCTCGAAACCGTGTTTGAGAAAAACGGCGTTAAGCGCGTGGCGGCAATGGGTTTGCCGCTCGACCCCAATCATCATCAGGCAATGGTCGAAGTGCCGACAGCCGATGCAGAACCCGGCACGATTGTTCAGGAAATGCAGGCTGGATATGTAATCAAGGACCGGCTGTTGCGGCCGGCATTTGTGGGCGTTGCGAAGAAGCCTGAGGAATAGGGTAGTTCTATCACTGGAGAAGTTCTGAACCTATTGATCGGAATTGCTTTCGTTGGAGGCATTCTTTTTCTTTGGTGGAAGTTCGATGGTTTCGGCTCCGGTAGAACCAAATCTAATTATGAAATTTCAGATCTTCCGGACGGAACGCCATATTCCATTTTTACGTCCGAATTCGACGTTGAGTTAATGGCTCCGGATTATCGGCAATTGGTGTTGACAAACGCTGATCCCGGCACGACTTATCTTGATAGAGAAGGTCGCCTTTGCCTTGGAGATGAAGACGCGTGGGTGGCAGCAATCTTAGAATGCGATGCCTATGCTCAAGACCTTCAGAAAATTTGGACACCATTAGAAAACCATATTGATAAACTGTGTCCTGCTTTTGAAAACTGCGCGATCACTCTTTTAGTTGATCAGTCTGGATCAATGAGAGGTGAAACAATTCGCCATTTGGCAGCCTCGCTTCGTTGGTTAAGCGTTCAGTTTGAGAGGCGTAAAATTTCCCATGAGATTCTTGGTTTTACAACAGTTCGTTGGAAAGGTGGAAAATCGCGGGAAAAATGGCTGGCAGAGGGGAAACAGCCTTATCCTGGCCGACTAAATGACTTACTTCATATCGTATATAAGGCAATGGACGAAACGATTACTGAAAACGATTTCGAAACCATGCTTCATCCAAACCTTATCAAAGAAAATGTTGATGGCGAAGCGCTCCAATGGGCTTTGGAGCGATTGGATAGATCATCAAAAAGTCAGAAGTTATTGCTAATGATATCAGATGGAGCTCCAGTGGATGACTCAACTTTATCCGCTAATGGCCCTAGTGTGATGGAACGGCATTTGTTTGAAGTGATCGACAAAATTACTTCCAACCAAAAGATTTCTCTTGGAGGTGTTGGGATAGGGTATGATGTAAGTAGATATTATTCCAATTCATTAAGCAGCGATGATTTGACCAAGATTCCAGCAATGATAATCGATGTTTGCAGCAGGCTTGCAGAAATTTCAAAAAATTGAATTCCCCATGCCTCCATCAATCACCAGACTTTGCCCGGTAACATATCCAGCCATCTCACTGCAGAACAGCGCCACAAACGCGCCCATATCCTCTGCATCGCCAAATCTGCCAACCGGAATTCGAACCTGTTTGACGAATTTGGCGACTTCCTCATCATAGCTGGTGCCATTGGCTTCGGCCTGATCGTCGAACATGCCCCTGATGCCATCGGTATGATGCATGCCGGGTAAAACATTGTTGATCATGACATTATGCCGGGCCACCTGCTTTGCGACGGCGACCGAATAGTTGACCAATGCCGAACGCGGTGGACCGGACAATACGCGCATGGCGGCAGGATATTTGGCGGCGCCGGTCGCTATGTTGACGATCCGTCCCCATTTGCGTTCAACCATGCCACCAACCACCGCTTTGATAAATTCCACCGGACTGAGCAGCGTGAGGGATAAGGCTTGTTCCCAGTCTTCCCGGTCAATAGTCCGGAAATCGCCGGTAAAGGGTGGCGGAGAGCAGGTGGCGACGAGAATATCTGGATTGGGGCAGATGGAGAGTATTTTTTCACGGCCCTCGTCACTGCTGTGATCTGCCACGATAGGCGTGATATTCGCGCCGGTGGCCTTCGCCATTTCGTTGCAGCATTGCATCAACCGCTCTTCACCGCGCGCAGTTATAAACAACTCGGTTTTTTCGTTCGCAAGGGCCAAGGCAGCGCCTCGTCCCAATCCCGCACTACCACCGTTGACCAATGCGATCTTGTCCGAAATACCTAAATCCATATGAAATTCCCCTCGATGATCGGGAATATCACCTCCTGCTTCGGTTGCCGACTAGCAATAACGGAGATTTTCTGTGATAACTCACGAAAAATAGGGGGGAACCATGCGGTCAATTTCATATTTGCTCATGCTCTTTTCGCTTTGTTTGACCGCGTTTGGCGCGGCTCAGGCATCGCAAGCCGATATTCAGAAATTTGTGGCGGCAGAGGCGGCAGCGGCCGGAGTACCAGGCGTTTCCTATGCCTGGATCGAGGGTGATAAAACGACTTTTGGCCATTATGGCGTTACCGCAAAAACCGACGGCAAGCCGGTTTCTGAGAGCACGGCCTTTGTTGTTGGCTCGATCTCCAAATCCTTTACCGCTGTTGCCATTATGCAATTGAAAGAACGAGGGTTGCTAAATCTCGATGATGCAGTTTCGCTGCATTTGCCCGAATTTGACGACACTTCAGCCGGTGCAATCACTATCCGCCAGTTATTGAGCCACACGTCAGGATATTCGACGCTTCAAGGCAATGGCAATCAAACCGATTTTACCATCGACATAAATGCACTGGAGCGACGCGTCGCCGCCTTAAGATATGTTGGGCCAATTGATGCTCCGGGAGAAGGCTGGTCCTACTCCAATGTGAATTACCAGCTATTGAGCCGCATTGTGGAGGTCATTGTGGATCAGGAATTCGGAGAGTATGTTGAATCCGCCATTATGAAACCACTGGGCATGCGGGACTCGCGTATGATCGATTGGGAAACAGGAAATGACGATGCAGCTGGCCATCGACCCTGGTTCTGGACAAAGATGCAATATGACGGACGCGGCGCTGGCCGGGGTTCACTGGGGCAGGGCGGTGTAATGTCCAGCGCGCGGGATATGGCAAAATATCTGACGATGATGATGAATGGTCAGGATGATATTCTGACGGCCATATCAAAGAAGGAGATGATGCAAGCGGCCAGCGCAGTATCACCCGACTATGGTTTGGGTTGGTTTCTTGCACCGGACCAAGGACTGGTATTTCATAGCGGCGCCAACCCAGGATTTGAAGCTCTGGCAACAATGCGTCCCAATGCCAAAAAAGCGTTTGTAATTCTAACCAACGGTGGTTCGGGATTTGGTTTTGGAGCCACCGAATATTTGCGCTTTGGCGCCACGACAATTGCGCTGGACGAGGCAGAAGAAACACCGCCTGATTTCACATTGAAGGGTGTTTTTCTGTTTCTATGCGCATTGCCGCTGTTGTTTTTGTTTTCTGCTTTGCGATTTTGGAAAAAACGGAAACCGATTTCTATGAAAGGGCGGTTGGGTAGATTTTTCTACATCTGGGCGCCGCTGATACTGGCAACTATATTGTCTTATGTCCTGTTGATCTTGATACCCTCGTCTTTTGGAGTGGATCTAAAGACCGCCACTCTGTTTCAGCCAGATACCGGATTATTGCTCGTAATATCATCGATCGCGGTTCTGATTTGGGCGATTGTACGCGGAGTGGCTGCCCGTAAATCGCTGGTGTGAAGGAAGATGTTCTTTCTTCAAACTAGCGACATATACATGGCCGCCGCTAACCCAAATCCGCGAGGATCACCGAGTAACCCAGTTTCCATCTTGTTCATCACATAGGAAAAACACAGTTTGGCATCTTGATCAATAATGACCGATGATCCGCCATAACCACCCCAGAAGCAGATGTTTTTGTTCGGCCCCAATGGGACGAGATCACTGTTCAAGCCATAGCCCATGCCGAAGACCAGAGGCACGCCCAACACCAGATCTAGTCCTTCGGATTGCTTTTCGAATATCCGTTTTGTGCCAGCTTCGGACATAATCGTTTTACCAAAAGCTTGGCCGCCATTGGCCATGGCGGTTTGCGCCCTGACAATTGCGCGAGCATTGGCCTGACCATTGGCGGCAGGGATTTCTGCGGCGCGCCATTCGCGCTTTCTTGGAAAAGTCGCGTCGACCGGGGGGTTGGCAAAGGTGCGACCTGCTATTGAAGTTGGATCAGGTGCCGGTCCAGCTTGAGGAGGAATGAGATTGCAAATTCTTTCGTCCAACGCTGCGTCTGCGCCGATATGAAAATCAGCACCTGTTGGTTCCGCAATCTCCTTCCTGAAGAAATTGCCAATCGTCTGCCCAGCCACTCGGCGAACCACTTCACCGATCAAGTGGCCCTGGGTGAGGGCGTGATAGCCGGATTGTGTGCCGGGTTCCCACCAGGGTGCTTGCCGGGCAAGTGCCGAAGTCATCCATTCCCAATCGTAGAGCGCGTCGCCCTCGATCTTCTCATCCATGCCCGACAACCCCGCATTGTGGCTCAGAAAGTGACGAACCTCGACCGCTTCCTTGCCATTGTTCGCAAATTCGGGCCAGTATCTGGCGACGGGGGCATGGAGGTCGACTTCGCCGCGATCCGCTAGCAGGAGCAAAGACATGGCTGCCATGGTTTTGGTACTCGACCAGACATTGACCAGCGTGTCTTCCTGCCACTCGGTTGTTTTTTCATCATCCAGATGACCGCCCCATAGATCCACTACGAACTCTCCGTTCAGTGTGATCGCCACCGAGGCACCAACATCGCCATGCTCACGAAAATTAGTTTCAAAGGCCGTTTTGACTGGCTGAAAGCGCGGGTCGCAATGCCCGTGAATTGGCGTGTTCATCTATTTCTCCATTTCAAATTGTGTGTTGTGGTTCGGCCTATCGGGTTAATGCGTTGAACCAGATTGGTGAAGACCAGGCCATTTCGGTATTGGTCGCACTCACGTTTTCGGGGGGCGTCTTGCCAAGTCTCAAACTGTCATAAGTTGACCAGCGGCAGGTCGGATTTTGAATGACCCGGACGTAGTAAAAGGCATTTTGATCGGCGCGAAAATTCTCGTCACGCCAAAAAGTCCTGAGTTCCGGTGCGCCGCGATCTTCGTCGACCGCGCAGTTTTTAAGGTTTACCTTGGCGTTGATAGCCGGGCATCGTCCCGTTGACGGATCGATGGCCCGGTTCTCGCTACAGATAATGTCCCTTACTTCCTCTTTTGTTTCGCCATTCTCGGTCCAGCCTTTGACGAGTTGCACCCGGTCCAGCGGCGCACTGAGAGGGTCACGCATGGCCCAGATGAAAAATGTGGGTGTTTTGTCAGCGACTGCGGAAACATTCCCCCCCATCGGGACGCCATTGGCATAGGCAGTGTTCAATGCATCCTGTGCATCGATGATGGTATCGCGATAGTCAAAGCCGCCAAAAAATCGCAACTTTATCCGCGTTCCGCTGGTGGCATAGACCTCTTTGCGCTGCATGGCGGCAAACAGCGCCTCCCGCGTATTTTCCTCTGCCCAGACGGCCGCAAGTCCTCCCGGTGTGCGGAAAAGATTGCTATAGTCGCCGTTGCGGCCCGGTGCGAGGCGTGCTTCTGCCGATGCACTCAACATTCCGGCAAATCCGCGAAAATCCCAAGCTTCGGTATCACCAGGATTGCTCAGGTGCGTATCGGTGGCACCGATCATGCCAAAGCGAAATGGATTCACGCCTAGCTGCTGATCGAGAAGCAGTCCTTTCTTGAGTCCATCCCTCGCCATCGATGTGGGGTGAATGCATCCGGTTTCCTGACCCGCTTCGCAGCGCGGGAGATATTGTTCAAAGCCGCATTCTTCGTCAGATGTACCAAAACCGATGCTGCATTCCGAATTGCCCTTGATCTGATACATCTCAACTAGCGGCTCATACTTTGCGCGAATCTGCCAGTCTTCGGTTGTATAGGCATCGCCATCAATCGTGTGGCTGGCAAAGGCGAGGCCCCACGTCCTGTTCGGATTATGCGGAATGGTAAGGAACGCGCACGGCTCTTTGCAATCCCGAACGAGCCCCGCCCATAGATCTATTTCGCTTTGTGCCTCTGCGGATGAAATTGCGTGACTGGGGACTTTTCCGCCGCGAAAAATCACATTGCGATGAAGCTTTCCGCGATCGGGAAGCACGGGTGAATATTCATAGGCGGCAAAAGTGGTGAATGTGCCCGGCTCATTATGTTTGTCGGCGGTCGCTACAATCTTCTTCCAGGTAGAATCAGCAAATTTCCGCATCTTCGCCGGGTCGCCGCTAATATCGTCAAAGCTGGCTACCGGCCGCTGTTCGCCGCGTTTCCGGAGTTCCATGAAAAGATTATAGTTTGGCGTCTCTCGCTGCTCGCAAAACTCTTCTGCTTCGTCAGATTTTCCATCATCTGCACAAAGTTCAAACAGCCCGAATCCCTCGGCATGATCGGTCACCGCTGCGAAATCGAGAGGGACGGTGAGCTGCATGACTTCGCCAGCCGGATTATTCAAAGTCTCGCCTTTGGCAAAGCGGTAACTCTGGTCGAGGGTCAGCCGGTTGCCGAAAATGTAGGAATCAAAGGACTGATCCGAATGGACGTGAAGGTCTCCGAAATAAGCGTTCTGTAGAGGGTTTGCTGGTTGAACCACGGCTGCTTGCTGATCGGGGATTATAAAAGCGGTTTCATCCTGAGTCTGGACATCGGCTTTCATTGCGGCAATGTCTTCATCGGTCAAAAGTGGGGCGGACAGGCTGTGCTGGATATAGAAAAATGCCGCCGCTCCGATGGCAATGACCCCGAGTCCAATCCAGTAAATTTTGCGCATATTGTTCCCTCGCCAAGGTGACTTTGAAAGAATTTAGGCAAAAATTCCAGAGCCTTGTCAAAAAGTGACTGGCTGACGATTGCATATCAAAAATAAAGATATATCTTAAACATTACTTAGATATAAAAGAAAGGATATTCCCCCATGAGACATAAAATGAAATTTGGACCTGGCGGACGCCGTGGTAGAGGCAGAAACAATATGACCGGAAAGAAATTTGCCAGAGCCTTTGCGCAAGCCGCCTTTGAAGGGGCTGTACACAAACGTCGGACCCGGATGTTCCGGCGCGGAGAATTGAAGCTGATAGCGCTTCATCTGATCGCAGAAGAGCCACGGCACGGTTATGATCTGATCAAAAGGATCGAAGAGCTGACCAATGGCCACTATGCGCCAAGTCCCGGCATTGTTTATCCGGCGCTGACACTGATGACCGAGATGGATTTGATAGAAGAGAAAACTGGAAAAGACGGGAAGAAAATCTATTCAATCACCGAAGATGGAAAAGCCAAACTCGCGGAGGAAGAAAAACATATCGCTGAAATATTGGAGCGCCTAGACGGTGTTTCTAAAATGGGTGAGGCATCGGATGGTGCATCGATCCGTCGAGCGGTGCACAATCTGAAATCAACAATCCGCATCCGTCTTGCCGACGAAGAGAAGGACTCGGATAAGATTTTGGAAGTTGCTGCAATTATCGATGAAGCAGCCGGTAAGATTGAACGGTTGAAGTAAACGCGTTCAATCTGCCTCAAACACAATTTTGATATCGGGATCGGTCATCACATCCTGCGCCTGTGAGAACGGCACATGGGTGGAGATGACCTCCTGATGTTGAATTTTGCCGTGACAGGCGCAGTTCAAGACTTTCTCAATTTCATTACGGGCATGAACCCGGCTGATGTCAAATGTAATGCCTTTCATGTACATCTGGGCCAATGGAACATTGTCTATAGTTCTTCCCGGAGCCGATACACTGGTGCAAAACCCACAGGCCGCGGTTGATTTCAGTGCGTAGATCAAACCGTCTCTAATATTGGAAGTGTCTACAACAATAGGAAACTGATCTTTGACGGGCATGTCGGCAGCATAGTTCAGCTCTTGAACCTCTGCGCCAAAACTCTTCGCTTTCGCCAAACGATCCTTGTCAAAATCGGTGTAGACAACCCGGGCGGCGCCAAGAGCAACGGCGGCTTGAACGGAAAACAATCCTACGCTTTGTGCAAAGCCGCCGACAATCAACACTTCTTCACCGGGTCTGCGTGCCAAGGGCTCGGCCACCGTTCGATACCCGTCACTGGCATTGTCAGATATCGCGGCGGCTATTGTTAGCGGTACTGCATTCGGTACATTTACGAGCATGGCATCAGCATAGGGAACCAACACATAGTCACTCAATCCGCCGCCCCAGTCGGTCCCGCTGCTTTGGGCAAGGCCATAAGCAGAAAAAGGTGGAACGCTGGTGCAACCATTGGTGAAACCCAATTGGCAGTTTTTGCAAGTTCCGCAATTGATTTGGAATGGAACAATGACACGGTCACCGGGTTTGAACCCTGAAACACCTTCACCTACCGCAACTACTTCTCCGGCTATTTCATGACCAAAAGCAAAGGGGTCGTCTTTCATCGGAACAATGCCATTCGCGATGTAAAGATCCAGGTCGCAGCGCGTCACAGCCAGAGGTTTGACAATCGCTTGTCCCCCATTCCCAATCTTTGGCGTCGCGACTTCTCGCCATTCGAGGTGATTGGCACGGACAAAGGTAAGTTGGCGCATGCTGCTGTCGATCATCGAGAGTCTCCATTAAAAATATACTTCATTAGTGAACTATATTCTACGAGACATAAGATTGCAAGAGCGGTAAGATGCGCCCCATGTCGGCATCAAAAAGAAGACTATATTGGCAACTGCAATTGGCCGCGCATTTTATGCAGAAGCAGGCGGATCGTGGTTTGGTCAAAGAGTCTGGTGTTACCACGGCGCAATTTGGTGTGTTGTCGGCGATCGGAAATGGATCCCATGTAACGCAAAAAGATGTGGCAACAACTCTAGGCCTCAATCAGTCAGCGATTACCGCAATGGTTAGGCGCTTGATGGAAATGGGTTATGTGGATCGCAATGACAGCAAGACAGATGGTCGAACGAAAATACTATCGCTGACCAGTGAGGGGCGATTGATCTGCAAAAACACCAATTCTCCGTTCCGGAAAATAAACCAGCAAATTGAGGCTACTCTGGATGATGAGCAAATTGATTTGTTTGCGGATTATCTGGAGCAGATCACCGAAGCTTTTCGGTAATTAGGAACTACAGCTTCAACACCATTTGCAAATTACAACGAGCATAAGGTGTAGGCCAAAGCTCATGTTCAGCCAGATGTCTAAAACCGCATTTTTCATATAAAATAGTCGCTGCCTTCAAATCGCTATTGGTTTCCAGCCATATCGCATCGCCGCCGACTTCTGTTGCCTGTTCGATCAGAAACTCAAGAACTGCACGCCCAATGCCGCGTCCCCGCAGGTCCTTATGTGCTGCCATTTTCACAATTTCTAACCATTTAAGACCATCGCCTGGTTCATGATGGGGTGGCAGGATCGCGCCCGTCCCAACAACCTGACCATCCCATTCCGCAATTACTATTCGGCCTCCCTTTGCAAGAATTGAATTCTCCAGATTTTCCAGTTGGTCGCGATCGCTATTCTCTACCGAGAAGGATGCTTCTATCCATGCTAGATTGAGATCAATAAACGACTGTCGATCGCTTGGCTGATAAAGGCGAGTGATAAGGGACATGCCTGCTTAGCTTAGCCAAACGCACTGAAATTCGTCAATTCGGAAATGCCCCCGGCTATCCCATAAACATGTGATGTTCGACAAGAGCGAGTGATGATAGCTCCCAAAATCTGGATGTATTTAAATTTGGGTCGCGCGTTCGAGGGAATTTTTCAATGAAGACATGGATGAAAGTTGTTCTGGGTATTTTTGCCGGAATCGGGGTGTTGCTTGCTTTGATTTTCTGGCTGACGGGAGACATATCAAAAGCTGGTGACGATTTTTTCGCTGCTGCCGCCAATGATGATATTGAAGGCGCTTATGCATTGCTCTCGAGTGATTTCCAGACGACGACGAGTAAAGAAGGACTGGACGAATATCTTGAAAAGAATGGCTTGGACAATGTAACCGAAACGAGTTGGTCATCGCGTTCTATCAGTGGCTCAACTGGTTCGCTCGAAGGCACTCTGACAACCGCAAAGGGCGACGAGCTTCCCATAAAGCTCAAGCTTGTGAATTCCGATGCGGGTTGGAAAATTCAATCAATCTCTAAGGAGCGGGCCGGTTTTCAGAGCGACAGAAGTTCCTCCAGACAACCACTGCCATCGAAATTGGAGGCTCTGTCGTTAACTAAAGCAACCACTTCGGATTTTGTCGATGGTATGAGAGCACCTACGATGGAGGGTTTTTATGGAACCTTTTCTTCGCAATTCCGTAGTGATGTATCGCTTCAAAAACTGGAGGAAGGTTTTGGGAGCTTCAAAGGCAAAAATTTTGATATGCTAAATGGCTATACACCGGTGTTCAGCAACACCGGTAAAATCAATGATGCAGGAATTTTGCGCATAGACGGATACTACAAGACAGCGCCAAGGCTGAAATTCACGTATGAATATGTCTTCGAAGGTGTTGAATGGAAATTGTGGGGTATAGATATCGAGGCCATACCGCTCGGAGAACTAGGCGATTGATTTTAGAATATAGCAAACAGCGCCACCGCCATAATGGTACCAATAACAGGAATGACAACGGTTAACGCGCCAACTGCGCCATAAGCATCTTTATGTGTTTCTCCGCAAACCGCGCGGATGGTGGTGACGACATAGCCGTTATGCGGCAAGCTATCGAGCGCGCCGGACGAGATTGCTACCACGCGGTGGAGTTCATCAGGTTGTGCTCCCGCATCCAGATAATGCGGTGCGATCAGGGGTAGTGCGATGGATTGTCCTCCGCTGGCAGATCCAGTCAGACCGGCTATGACCGTGACTGCGATGGCGGCTCCGATGAGCGGGCTGCCCGGTATATTTTGCACTATGATCAATGCTTCCTGAAAGGCCGGAGAGAGTTTGGCAACTGAGCCAAAGCCGACAACCGCGCAGGTGTTGGTAATGGCAACAACGGCAGATGATGCGCCGCGAGAAAAGGCTTCCGGCATGGCTTTGAGTTTCTGATAACCAACAGCCAAGGCGACCACTGCACCGGATCCTAAAGCTGCTACTAGCGCCCATTTATCAAGTGACGTCTCTGGCAGAATCGCCGACAACGGTCCCATATCCTGAGGATATTGGAAGATCAGAAATATGCTCAGAACAGCGACAAGCGGCAGTATGCAAAGCAAGGGCGCGGGTAGATTGCTGAAATCGGTATTTTGATCATCGGTCTCACGGCCAACAAAGCGTTCGCCGTTTGCGACAGCCTTTCGAACCATTCGGTTGAGCCAGAAATGTCCGGCAACTGCCATGAAGACGGCAACCACAATGCTGACTTCCCAGCCAGCATAGGCCGTCGTTCCCAGATGCTCCATCGGGATCAAATTCTGAATTTCAGGAGAACCCGCACTGGTCATAGTGAAGGTCACAGAACCAAAGGCCAAAGCGCCGGGAATGAAACGTCGCGGCAAATCTGCTTCGCGGAACAGATGGACCGCCAGCGAATAAACGCTGAAGGAAACGATGAATACGCTAACCCCGCCATAGGTCAGCACAGCACAAGCTGCGACAACCGCAAGCACCGCGTGTTTGATACCGATCTTCTCAATAATCCAGTGAGCAACGCTGGCCGCTGCGCCACTAGCGCCCATAATCTCACCAAAAATCGCACCGAGCAGGAACATGAAGAACCAGCTTTTGAAGAAGCCGACAAAGCCGTCCATGTAAGCGGTCGCAAAATCGGGCGCTCCCTCAACCGCCAGAGGAGGCAGCCAGGCGATGCCACTTGTCAAAGCTACAATGGCGGCGGCAACTGGTCCGGCGATCAATATATTGACGCCCTTTACCGTCATATAAATGAGCAGTGCTAGTCCGCCGATTAGCCCGATTGCCGATAGCATGTTGTTCCCCCGGATTGACTGCCATCTATTGGCAGAGCCAAAGCCGAGGGTGCAACATCTAAATCACTAGCGGTCAGATCGTCTGCGCGCGATTTTCATCGCGATGCTTTTTGAGATACTTCATAAACGGCGTACCGCCTGTGCCAACTTCAGTATCGTTGCCGTCACCGGTTTTAGCCTGCTTGTTGATATAGCTGGCGGCATATTCCAGATGCCGTGTACGGAAGCGCGCCACTTGCTCGACATTGGCGTTAAACGCTTGCCGAAGGGCGCTATCTCCGCTGGCAATTGCGAAATCGCGAAGTTTTGATTGTTCGCGAATATCTTCGATATATTTGCGATGCTGGATGGGGCGATAGGCATGAAGCTCATCCAGATAGGCGCGCAGTGGGTCGTTTTCATGGTTCACCTGAAACAAGGCATCCATGCTGGGCACTATGGAGCTTTGCGATCCGGTTTGACCGCGAAACGCCTGGCCCTTGCCCTTATATTTCTCGACGCCCTCGTAGATCAGGCCATCGGGTAGCGCAGGATTGTTGGCCCAGCCATGAATATAGGGCCGCACGCGCTGATAGTAGATGTAAGGATCGCAGCGCTCCGGCATGTCATCAAAAACAGCGTTCACTGCATCCCAATGACCGTTCATTTCATTCAGCAAATTTGTTGCCAATCCTGCATCTTCCGATTTTGCCGCATCCACGAGCTGACAGGCCAGTGCGAGTATCGGCGCCGCTGCCGCTTCGATTGCAACGTGAATCAGGACAAACCAGTTCTCATCCGCGCCGCCGAGAAAATTCTGAACCATCCGGACATTATCCAGTGTGATCGGCGCTTCGCGATCCAGCCGCGTCCAGTTGTCGAGCACATAGCAACTATACGGGAGCAACGGTGCCTGATCGAGCCGTTCGGCCAGCGCGACTATGGGTTTGGCCAGATTGGCAGGCAGTATCGTTGGCGCTTTCGCTTCACCCCAAACGTAAGCCTGCACCATGAACGAGTAGTGCACCATTGCCACACGAACTTGTTCGTCGGGCGCGTTTTTGGCCCAGTCGGTCAAATCCAGTTCGGGTATTCGCTCCAGCCAATGACGAATGCGGCCACTGGTCATCAGCCCAGATAAGTTGTTCGCCGCCTCAACCGCGGGCGCGAAAAAATCGGGAAGATCGATATCAACAATTTCAAAATGCGAGAGAAATCCACGCGATGCGGACATGCTATAATCTGACAATTTCATTTGAGTTACTCCGAGGGTCAAAGCCCATCCAATGCATCCATTCTGCGCGAAGAAATTTGCTTTTCGAACAGGCGGCGGAGCGCAGGAAATGGTATCATTTTCAAGCTTCGCCAACGCATTCGGGGAGCAAATTTGTCGCGCCCTTCGGGTTATCAGGAGCGACCCAGCCTGCGGCGCAAAGCAGCTTTGAATATGAGTTGCATATCCGGCAGCAACTTTACTTGCACTCTGGGTCGCTCCTGAGAACAGAATTGTATGCATTGGATGGGCTTTGACCCTAGTCAGGCGCGGGTTGGGCCGCCTGAACAGCGATTACAATGGTATCAAATGAAATTAGATTTGGCAATTATGCTGTGTGTCGCAGTTTTGCTGGCCTCTGCATCAACTCTCGTCTAACGAGCGCCGATGAGCAGTATCGCACTTGATCAGCAATCGCGCGGTCCGTGGCAGCATGAGCTGCGCGCGTCACTGGCGCTTGCCTGGCCATTGATACTCACAAACTTGACGATGGCGCTGATTGGAGCGACGGACGTTTTGATGCTGGGCTGGTTGGGAGCGGAGGAATTGGCCGGAGCGTCGATTGGCTATAACCTCACGATGATTGCCAGTATTTTCTGCATGGGGCTGGTCACAGCGACATCGCCGATGATGGCCACCGCGATAGGCCGAAACTTGCATGTTCTGCGGGATGTCAGACGCACATTCAGGCAGGGCATATGGGTTGCCGTGCTGATTATGCTTCCAGTTTGGACACTGCTCTGGTTTACCGAGGAAATATTGCTCCTGATGGGACAAATTCCATTGCTTGCCGAATATGGGGCCACTTACATCCGTGCCTATATGTGGTGTATTCTGCCCTTTCTTGGCGTGATTATTATACGCAATTTTTTGTCGGCAGTGGAACTGCCTTTGTGGTCTCTCATCATTGGGATCATCGGTGTTACTGCCAACGCCATTTTCAACTATGCTTTGATTTTCGGTAACTTTGGCGCACCTGCTTTGGGCCTGACCGGAGCGGGAATCGGAAGTATTATGAGCAACAGCTTGATGTTTGCCGCAATGGTGATCGTGGTTTTAAAGCACAGGCATTTTAGGCGTTTTCACTTGTTTGGAAATTTCTGGAAACCGGATTGGAGCCGCTTTCGCGAAATCTGGCGACTAGGTCTGCCGATCGCCATGACTTACGGCATGGAGGGTGGTGTATTTTCCGTCGCCGTCCTGCTGATGGGATTGATCGATACTGCATCTGTGGCGGCTCACGCCATCGCAATTCAAATTGCGGCGCTGACCTTTATGATACCCTTTGGTCTGTCGCAAGCTGCGACGATCCGGGTCGGAATTGGGTTCGGACGCAGGGATAATGCGATGATCCAACGGGCAGGGTGGGCCAGCTTTGTGGTTGGCACAGGCTTCATGATGGTGATGGCAGTGATTATCTGGTCGATTCCGGAATTGCTGATCTCAGGTTTCATCGACATTCAGGATCCTGAAAATGCAAGAGTCGTCTCGCTCGCAGTTGGTTTTCTATATGTCGCTGCGCTGTTCCAGACATTCGATGGCGCGCAAGCGGTCGGGCAAGGAATGCTGCGCGGCCTCCACGATACCCGGGTACCGATGTTGCTGGTCGGTTTTGGTTATTGGGTGGTCGGGATTGGCGTTGGCATATGGCTGGCTTTCTACCAAGGGTGGGGCGGGCAAGGTCTTTGGGCAGGTCTTGCTACCGGGCTTGGCATTGTTGCTGTTCTGATGATCACTCGTTGGATGATGCGCGAACGGATCGGGCTTCTGCCTGATTAAATTTGATCATTGGCAATTGCGGCCGGTTCGTTAGGTTGGGCTGGAGGGAGATAGCTGTGCCAAGAACATCAGAAGATATCGGTGTATTGCTGTTCGCGTTTACATGCGGGTACATCACCCTGCCAACCAGTTTTTTCCTCGACGGCGAAGAGGGAAAGACCAAGGTTCCGGCGGCAGTCTTCCTAATCGATCATCCTAACGGATTGGCGTTGTTTGATACCGGATTTAGCGATCGTTATGTCGGTATGGAAACAGGCTTGGGAAAGATTGTTGATGTGCCCGATGGCGAGACAATTGATCAGCGCCTCCGCGACTATGGTGTGGATCCCGCGGATATCAAATGGATCATCAACTCTCACCTGCATCTCGATCATGCCGGCGGTAACGCTTTGCTGCCCAACGCGACGGTCATCGTACAGGAAAAGGAATGGGATTACCGGAATGTGGGTGAGGACAACGCTTACAACGCCGATGATTTCGATACCGGCCAGCCAGTGAAGCGGATTGTCGGTGAGCATGATTTATTCGGAGACGGCAGCGTAGTTATCTTTCCCACGCCTGGGCATACGCCCGGCCATCAATCAGCCAAGGTGAAGACGATTGGCGGAGAGGCAATCTTGGCGGCAGATTGCTGCAATATGCGGCGCTCACTGGATGAAATGCATCTGCCCGATCATTGTTTTGATATGGTGCAATATCGCAGTTCGCTTGAGCTGCTTGCCAAGGAACGTTCAAAAGGCGCGACGATTTTCTTTGGTCATGATCCGGAATTTTGGGCAGGCGTGCCCCAGGCGGAAAGGCTTGACTTAAACGGGTTGCGCTAGTTGGATAGTTCGAAATGGATAATTCGAAATGGATAGTCAGCAATTTGCCTGAAATCATCCATGGTCAGTCCGTTTTTCAGCCGCGCTTTTTGCATGACGAGGAATACATGCCGAACAATCTCGGCTTGTTGTTCAATGCCATAATCTGCAAAATTTTTTCCAGGTTCAATCTCATAATCATATCGGCAAAAAGGATGGCGTGCCAACGGCAGAAATACGCCTTTCTGATGTTGCCAAACGTGAACCATTTCGTGAATGAAAAGGCCCTGTAGGTTTAGGTCAGTCTGACAAAAATCTTCGCAGAATAGGTCGCTTTTCGGATGGAACCACAAGTTTCCATCGGGTGCCATGGTGATTTTCCTTGGCTGGAAAATCCACCATTTGCGATTGAAAACCTGAACCGCGCTATAGTCGATACTATCACCGAAAACCGAGCGACAGAGCTCAATTTCAGTGGCGGTCAGTGATCGACGGTTGCGGAAAGCCGAAGACAATTATTCAGCGTCGCTTTCTTCACCAGCTTCGGTTGTTTCCGTTCCAGCAGGCGTCGGTTTTTCTATTCTCGCATCGATTAGTATCCGGTCGTCGTTTGAATAGATTAACTTAAACTGCAAACTACCTCTCTTTATGGCGGTTTCACTTACACCCCAAAGCATGAGATGTTTGCCGCCCGGTTCCATTTTTACTTTCGCGCCAGGTAGAATATTAACGGATTTCATCGGCTTCATCATGGCCATACCGTCTTCTTCGGTGGTCTCATGCATTTCCAAGCGCACTACATCGTCGGAGGTGACACCAACCAAATCAACTTCAACCCGGCCACCATGTAAGTCCATATAGGCAACCGATGGGTTTCCCTCGACTGGAGAGACTTTTACAACCGCATTGTCGGCACGCAAAACATCTCCTTGTCCGCAGGATGCGAGCATAAGAGCCGCGGTTGCCGCAAATGGTATAGATAACTGTTTTAAC
Organism: uncultured Sphingomonadaceae bacterium; assembly: GCA_947494305.1. Classification (GTDB taxonomy): domain Bacteria; phylum Pseudomonadota; class Alphaproteobacteria; order Sphingomonadales; family Sphingomonadaceae; genus Parasphingorhabdus. Next base: position 408,758 of record CANLUL010000001.1, read on the forward strand.
ATGAGACTTTTCAAAACTCCTGTGATTCCATTCACATATGGTGGTTTGGCGACTATTTTTCAAATGTAGAAGCCGTCATGCCTTGTGCCAAGGAAAATGCCACCTATATCGCATCACGAAGCCGTAACGGTGCTGGTTACAACGGGCCGAGCGGCAATTTTGCTAAGACTAGAAAATTGATTGAGGGACTTATGGGTAAAGTAATTGGTATTGATTTAGGAACCACCAACAGCTGTGTTGCTGTGATGGACGGCGGTAAGCCGAAGGTTATTGAAAATTCAGAAGGCGCGCGGACAACACCATCTGTTGTAGCTTTCACCAAAGACGGTGAGCGTCTGATTGGTCAGCCGGCTAAGCGCCAGGCAGTCACCAATCCTGAAAGCACCATTTTTGCAGTGAAGCGCCTTATCGGTCGCCGGTTCGATGATCCGATGACGAAAAAAGATATGGAATTGGTTCCATATGAAATCGTCAAAGGATCGAACGGTGATGCATGGGTAAAAGCGGGCGGTGAAGATTACAGCCCTTCTCAGATTTCCGCATATACATTGCAGAAAATGAAAGAGACGGCAGAAGCCTATCTCGGCGAAACTGTAACTCAGGCCGTTATTACAACGCCTGCTTATTTTAACGATGCACAACGCCAAGCAACCAAAGATGCTGGTAAGATTGCCGGTTTGGAAGTCCTTCGGATCATTAATGAGCCAACAGCTGCTGCTTTGGCATATGGTCTTGAGAAGAACGACGGCAAAACTATTGCTGTTTATGACCTTGGTGGCGGTACGTTTGACATTTCTATATTGGAAATTGGCGACGGTGTTTTCGAAGTAAAATCGACCAATGGCGATACGTTTCTTGGCGGTGAAGATTTTGATGCGAAGCTTGTTGAGTTCCTCGCGGATGACTTCAAGAAAGCGGAAAGCATTGACCTGACCAAGGACAAGCTGGCTCTTCAACGTTTGAAGGAAGCAGCTGAAAAAGCAAAAATTGAACTTTCCAGCGCACAGACCACCGAAGTCAACCTGCCGTTTATTACGGCTGACCAAAACGGTCCGAAGCACTTGGTGAAATCAATCAGCCGCTCCGATCTTGAGAAGTTGGTTGGCGATCTTGTGAAACGTACGCTTGACCCTTGTAAAAAGGCTCTCAAAGATGCGGGCGTTGACGCAAGTGAAATTGATGACGTTGTGATGGTCGGCGGTATGACCCGTATGCCATTGGTTCGTGAAACCGTTGAAAAGTTCTTCGGGAAAGAACCGCATACTGGAGTGAACCCCGACGAAGTGGTTGCTATGGGTGCCGCGATTCAGGCGGGCGTTCTGCAAGGTGATGTGAAAGACGTTCTCTTGCTCGACGTGACACCATTGTCACTGGGTATCGAAACTCTGGGCGGTGTATTTACGCGGATGATCGATCGCAATACGACGATCCCGACGAAAAAATCACAAGTTTACTCAACCGCTGATGACAATCAGGGCGCGGTGACCATTCGTGTGTTCCAGGGTGAACGCGAAATGGCTGCTGACAACAAGATGCTCGGCAATTTCGATCTGGTTGGTATACCACCAGCACCGCGCGGTGTGCCGCAAATTGATGTGACATTTGATATTGATGCGAACGGTATCGTCAATGTGTCTGCGAAAGACAAAGGCACCGGTAAAGAGCAGCAGATCAAAATTCAGGCTTCTGGTGGTTTGTCAGACAATGACATCGACCAGATGGTTCAGGATGCTGAGAAATTTGCCGAGGAAGATAAGAAGCGTCGTGAAGAGGCGGAAGCCAAAAACAACGCGGAAAGCCTTGTCCACTCGACCGAAAAACAGCTGGAAGAGCATGGCGACAAAATTGATGCCGATCTGAAAGGCCAGATCGAAGAAGGCATCACAAAAACCAAAAAAGCCATTGAAGGCGGCGATCCGGAAGCGATGAAAACTGAGTCCGAAGCACTGGCACAGGTCGCGATGCAAATGGGTCAGAAGATCTATGAAGCGGAACAGGCTGCTGGCGGTGACGCTGGTGATGCGGCGGCCGCGGATGCTGCTGCTTCTGCAGCGGATGACGATGTTGTCGATGCTGAATTCTCCGAAGTCGATGACTCGGATGATTCCGATGACGATAAAAAAGAAGACGCCAAGGCGGCTGAGTAATCATGATATCGCCGCTCCGATTTAGGGGCGGCGAATATCTTGCTTCAGGGGAAGCATAAACATGGCTGCCGATATGGATTATTACGAACAATTGAATGTGACGCGTGACGCCGATGGCGCGACGCTAAAATCATCTTATCGCAAACTGGCAATGCAATGGCATCCGGACAAAAATCCTGGCGACGCCGATGCAGAAGCGAAGTTCAAAGCGATAAGCGAAGCCTATGATGTCCTAAAGGACCCCCAAAAACGTGCGGCCTATGACCAATATGGCCATGCGGCCTTCACCCAAAACGGAGGCAATGCCGCTGGCGGTGGTGGTGGATTTGGCGGGCAGCAAGGCTTCAGCGATATTGGTGATATTTTTGAAACTATCTTCGGCGGTGGCGGCGGCGGCGGTTTTGGCGGCCAGCAACAACAACGCGGTCCGGCTCGCGGTGCAGACTTGCGCTACGATATGGAAATCAAACTCGAAGATGCTTTCCACGGAAAAGAAACCGAAATTGAAATTGATGTATCCGTTGGTTGCGATGAATGCGACGGATCAGGTTCCGAACCCGGGACTGGTGTTAAACGTTGTGGCACTTGTCAGGGGCACGGTAAAGTGCGTGCGCAGCAAGGTTTCTTTGTTGTCGAACGGACTTGCACCAGTTGTCAGGGGCGCGGTGAAATTATCGAAAGCCCATGCCACGTTTGCTATGGCGAGGGCAAGGTGGACAAGCCCCAGACTTTGGAAGTGGAAATCCCTGCTGGCGTTGATACAGGCACCAGAATTCGTTTAACTGGCAAGGGTGAAGCAGGCGCGCGTGGCGCTCCTCCCGGTGATCTCTATATTTTCATCCACTTGGAACGCCACGATATATTTGAACGTGAGGGAACGACTTTGTTTACCCGCGCTCCTATTAGTTTCACGCTGGCAGCTCTGGGCGGGGAAATAACTATTCCCGGTCTTGATGGCGAAAAGCATGAAATCCGCATTCCGGCGGGTATCCAGTCCGGCAAGCAAATCCGCCAGCGCGGTGCGGGCATGCCGGTTCTGCGTGGTCGCGGTAACGGTGATATGGTGATCCAGATAGAAGTCGAAACCCCAACCAAGCTCTCCAAAGAACAAAGACTAATATTGCGTCAGTTCCAGGAAACCGAAACCGGTGACGAGACGCCAAATTCCTCAGGCTTCTTTGGCAAGTTGAAAGATGCCTGGGAAGATTTGACCGAATAGGCTGCTGTCTATACTCCCGAATATCAATCGGGAGAGGTTATGGACTATCAATATTTGAAAGTTGAAGAAGATGGCGGTGTTTTAACTGTTCGTCTGAACCGAATAGATGCGCGCAATGCGCTTAGCCTCGCGCATATGAGAGAACTGACCGATGTTGCTCGGACCTATCGAACGGCGCCGCATATCCACGCCGTGATCCTCACCGGTACGGATTCATATTTCTCTGCCGGAGCCGATCTGGCGGAACGTCTTCCAAAAAATGAAACTATTTTAGACAAACGGCAACGGGTACAGGGCGGCCCCGATATGTGTAAGGCTTGGGCAGAAGTGGAGCCGGTTACTATTGCGGCGATAGAGGGCTATTGTATCGGCGGCGGCGTGGCTTTGGTGACCAGCTGTGACTTCCGCATTGTTGGCGAAAGTGGGTCTTTACGCCTGCCCGAAGTACCGCTCGGCATCAATATGAGTTGGCGTAGTATTCCAAGACTAACGGCGCTGATGGGGCCTTCCCGGGCGAAACAATTTGTTATGTTTGGAGAGGCTTTGGATGCCAGCACCTGTCTCGACTGGGGTCTGGTTGACGAAATCTCACCCGATGGTGGAGTCTATAAGGCTGCTTTACAATGGGCAGAAAAGGTCGGAAACCTTCCTCCTCTACCGGTACGGATGACCAAAGAAGCTGTCGATGCAGCAGCGGGAATGAATGACCCGACACCCACCTTTATGGATCGTGATCAGTATTTGCTAACCGCAGGTTCGGAGGATTTTAAAGAAGGCGTAAAATCCTTTTTCGAAAAACGCGATCCAGAGTTTAAGGGGAATTAGCATGGCAAAGAAGTTCGGAATTGCGGCGGTAATTATCGCTTTACTCTTGGCCATCGGCGTCTGGCAGCGGCACCGAATATTGATACCACTCGCAACATCGGGTGAGCGGATCATGCCTTCTGAACAAGCCAACCTTCCCGAAAATGGCGATCCTTTTGGTGAAGAGTCCTATTTCTATATAGTGCAACTGGACGAGAAAACATTTGCTATTGCCGAGCCTTATAGCTGGGCGCGCAATGTAAACTATTTGATTGCTGGTGCTGAGCGTGCGTTGCTGCTGGATGCAGGCGTAGGATTTTACGATATTCGGGCCGTTGTCGAGCAGCTCACCGATCTTCCGGTAACATTTATTCCGTCGCATCTGCATTATGACCATACGGGCCAGGGTGACTATGATCAGATAGCCCTTGTTGATTTACCGCATTTGCGTGAGCAGGCCAAAGGAGATGAGTTTGCTCCCAATTGGGGAGATCATCTGGGTGTAGCGGAAGGGATTGAACCGACGACTTGGACGATTGATGAATGGATCAAACCGGGTTCCAAAATTGACCTGGGCGAGCGCGAACTGACATTGCTTTATACTCCGGGCCACACCGACAATTCGATTTCTCTTCTGGATAAAGCCAACAATATCATGTTCACCGGAGACTATATGTCAGCGGGCAGCATGAGTGCCTATTATCCCGGATCGAACATGGGTGACTATCTTCAATCTGCACACAAAATCTTGAGGGAGACAGAGGGAAATCCAGCTATCGCGTTGCGCGGCGCCCATTCGGGTGAAGATGGAAATCTACCTCGCAAATCGCGAGCGGATATCGAAATTCTCCGCGATCAACTCATCAAAATCAAAGGCGGTGAACTGGAAAGCTCTGGCTCCTATCCTAGATTGTACGCGATCAAGGAAGATGTTGTGATGCAGGCCGAACCTCGTTGGTTGCAGGACTGGTCCCCCACTTATCCGGATTGATGCCGTTTTGATCGTCTAAGGTTTGACCACTAGATTGCCATGATGCCCGCCGTTGAACAGCATGAACAAGGCATCCGGAAATCCATCAATACCTTCAACAACATGTTCCGGTAGCGATAGTTTTCCCGTGCGCATCAACTCCGAAATTTCGGAGACAGCGCTTGGAAATTCTGTATCATAGTGGCTCACCACAAAGCCCTTCATCATCGCGTTCCGCTCGGCCAGTCGCAGGTAAAGTTTCGGACCGCGCACATCATCCAGATGCTGATATTGGGAGATCGCGCCACAGATGGCAACGCGCGCACCAGCTGGCGCCAGATTGTCCAGAACAGTGTCGAGCAATTCACCGCCAACATTATCAAAAAATACATCCACGCCATTGGGTGCCGCTTTGGCAAGCTGTTCCGCTACGTCGGAATTTTTATAATCTACCGCCGCATCTGCACCCAGCTCTTCGGTCAGATAGGAACATTTCTCTGCTCCGCCTGCAATCCCGACAACATAGGCGCCGCGTGCTTTGGCGAGTTGTACAACTACCGAGCCAACAGCACCGGCAGCACCAGATACAACGACGGTTTCACCTTCTTTAACCTCACCCACCTTTACCAAACCAACCCAAGCTGTCAGGCCGGTTGTAATGCCAAGCGGGCCGACAAATGCGCTGGGTTCGATACCTTCTTCCGGTTCTACTTTTGTAACAGCAGCATCCGGCACAAGTGCGTGGGTCTGGGCAGACAAAATCCCGTAAACCCAATCGCCCACCGCGAGTTTGTCGCTCTTGCTTTCAACAACTTGCCCTACGCCAAAGGCGCGGATCGTTGTGCCAATGTCCCCGGTCGTATGCATGCCAGCATCGTTCAACGTTGTGCGGATCCAGGCATCCATAGAAAGTGTATCCACCTTCGCAACGATATGGCCATCGGGAATGTTGTCGATAGAAACATCTTCTACACCGAAGTCATCGATGACGGGCATTCCATCAGGACGTTGTTTGATAAAAACTCTACGATTTTCGATGGCGATGATCGCCTCCTGTAAATATATTGTGGTTGATACGATCATTATGACCCAGCGTCGAAGTCTCAAGTAGCAAATTGAGTAGCTGCCGCTGTCATCATCATTGCTAACGGGGGAGATCATTTATATTGATTGTCTATTATGGCTTCCCGACCAACCCTTCACATTCATGGCACGGTGATCTCAACCTACACTCGTATCGTTCAAACGGTTGCTGAAGAGGCAAGGGTCGCATGGTCTGTTACTGCAACACCGGCGCAATCCGAAGAGAATAAGCGCCGGCATCCATTCCAAAAAGTACCAACGGTCGCCATTGACGGTCTGAACCTTTTTGAAAGCGTTGCGATCACCCAATATATCGACAATGCATATAATGCGGGTGTGCTTCAGCCAGACGATCCCAAGATACGAGCTGAAATGGATCGTTGGATTGCCATTGCCAACAACTATCTGTTCCCGACATTTGAACATGGCCTGCTGTTACCGCACTTGGCGCATCAATATCTGAAGACGCCACTAAGGTCAGATATTATCGAAGCTGCGATTCCTGATATTGCGCATCATCTAGGTGTTATCTGCGATAGGATTGAACAAACTCCCTATTTTTCTGGTTCCGAATTCACACTTGCCGATATCTTCATCTATTGCATCACAAGGCCCGTACAAATGACGCCTGAAGGAGACAATCTGATTGGCCAGCTTTTGCCTCTGTGGCATTGGCTCAACAAGATTGGAAAACGCGACAGTCTGATTGCAACCCGCTGGCCTGCAGAGATTGAGGCGTGATATTGCCTTCTCTTTTTTGCCGTTGCTGATACTAATCCAATAAGATCGGCGGCCATAGGCAATTGATGATCATTGCCAAGGCTGCGCGTTTCTATAAGGTTGCCACCAATTACTAGGAGACTCCCCATGGAACATTATTTTCAAAAAGCGCTGATTGCCGGCTTAATTGCAATATCACCTGTTGCGCTAAGTGGTTGTACTGAGGTTGTTGCCCAATCCAATGATCGGTTTGCTAACGTTGAGATAAAAGCCGAAAAACTCGGCGATGGGATTGCAGTTCTTTTCGGCGCAGGCGGAAACATTGGTGTCTCCTATGGTCCGGACGGAACGGTTTTGATCGATGATCAATTCGCACCGCTAACACCCAAAATTCAAGCTGCCATTGCGCAGCTCGACGCAGAACCGGTTAAATATCTGATCAATACTCACTGGCATGGCGACCATAGCGGCGGGAATGAGAATTTTGGCAAAGCTGGGGCCTTGATTATGGCGCATGACCATGTTCGGGAGCGTATGCTCGGGGAGCAGAAATCCGGTCGCGGCAATGATCCGGCTGCTCCGAAAGAAGCATTGCCGACGGTTACTTATCATGACGGCATCAAACTACATCTCAATGGGGATGAAGTGCATGTGAAGCACATGAAACATGGTCATACCGATGGAGACAGTATCGTTTTCTGGAAGAAGGCCAATGTGCTCCACATGGGTGATCTGTACTTTAACAAAGTGACCTTGCCATTCATCGATCTCAACAGTGGTGGGAACGCGCGCGGTGTTTTAGCTGCTGCCGAAAAAGCGTTGAAAATGGCTGATGAGAATACCAAGATTATTCCCGGTCACGGGCCAATGGCTTCCAAAGTAGACTTGATGGAATATCGCGATATGCTGAAATCTGTTATCGAGGCGGTTGGCGCCGCTCAAGGCGAAGGCAAGTCCCTTGAACAGGTTGTGGCGATGAAACCCGCTGCAAAATGGGATACCAATCCCAATGCCTTCATCAAAGGCGATGCTTTTGTTGAGGCGGTTTATAAGAGCCTCAAAATGCCGGAGCATAATAAGGATCATGAACACCAATAGTTGGTGTTGGTTCTCTCCATTGCTCAGCGATATGAGGGGGGCTAAACCGTAGCTCTTGCGATCTCTTTTTTGAGTGAAGCGATAAGTGGTGCGACTTTGGTGAGGCGTTTTTCTTCCTCATTGACGATTGTGAGGAAAATTTCCTTTTTGAATTCCAGTATTTTTTGTGGGTCGGGTTGTTTGGCTTCGGGCAAGGTGGACAGCATGATGTCAATCATGCGCTCCGCTCCGTGCAGTCGACCCCACAGATAGTCATTCTCGCGATAAGAGCGACTGAAAAAGGCGCCAAAATTATTAAATTCAATCCCTTTTAGGGTTGCTGCAACACCGCCTTGCCTGATGGATTTGGCATCTTCCGGTGAAATACGATCAACCTTAATCGGATCAAATTCATCCAGCCCTTCGCCCTGCAGCAGGGGCAATGTTGCAATGTCGTAAAAAGGGAATCCCAGAAAGGCGAGTAACATCGAACGCTTTTCGGCTTTGGGAAGTTGCGATAATGCTTCAGCCAATTTTCCATCGACGATAATATCTGCCGCTTCCAATCCACGTGCAGCAGCAAGCTGGTCTAACGCTGCCGATGGTTTTGATTCCGCCTCTTGCGCGAGTTTTTCAAAATCATCGCCTAGATATTCAATTGTTTCGCGTTCAATATAAAGCGCCAAGCAATCGTAAATGACATCGTGCATAAATTCGATTGCTTCTAGGTCTTTTGGATCCGCGTCATCCAAATCCTGCGCCAAACGACGCGCCAAAAACCGCAACCGTCGGATTCGATAACCCAAATCATGTGCGCGAAAAAATTCTGCTGCCAGTTTGGTCGGACCAGCGCCAGCTTTCTTGCCGATGACATCCAAGCCGCGACGGTGAATCTCATCCCAGATTGCTTCGCGTAGCGCGGGATGATTATGGGCGTTCAAATCTTCCTTCGCGCGGCGAATTGTGGTTGCGATATCTTCGATCACGGTCGCCAGTTTTAGGTGACCATAGGCGCTATAAGAAAAACCGGCGAGCTTAGCCGCCTTGTCCCGCGACTTTCTTCGCCACGACTTGACCCTGGCGGCTGTGGGGCGATCCAGAAACAATGTTCGCCCAAACAGGCTTTCAACATTGCGTTCTACTTCAGGACGCAAATTGTCTGTTATTAGCCGCATTTGGATTATCCTGTTGGATCGTCCTGATATTGCATCAAGATTATCGCGAATGGGTTGTTCGCGCGGGATATTGGAGATTGCGCCAAATATGGTTGAAAAGAATCCAGGCAATGCCTCATCTTCGCTATTCTGCACGGCTTTCAAACGTTTTATCGCTCGATCGCTTTTCTCAACGTCCAGATCGGGTCGAGGATCAATATAAACAAATCGGCGATCTACTTCACGTTTTGCCGGCCGGTTCTTTAGTGCTTCAATCGCCTGCGCAAAGGGCGCGTTGGCCAGCACTGAACCATCGATCAGGACGGTATCTTCAGCGGTTCCCAAACGATACTGATTGGGCAAGACACGTTGCAAAAAGGCTTTCCGTCCCGCCCACAAATATTGGCGATCTTCCAAAACTTCATCGATCTCTTTGACAGTAAAGGGAGGGAAGGCTCCGGGAAAGCTCGCCGTTGCCCGTCCGGCAAAAGTAAGTTCAGCCGGATCGGCAATATCGCCTTCTTTCTTGCCGCGGGTCGAGAACCCCAATGTAATGCGATGCTCCATTTCCATAGCGTCGGGCGGGCTATGCAAATTCAGCTTTTCAGGATGACCAACGAAATCAGTTACTGTCACAAACAAATCCAACGGCTGGCCACTGGGCAGCAACTTTGGCCCTTTCTGCGTGGCACGAACCGCCTGCAGCGCATCCCAGATCAACCCGGTAAAAACCTTGCCTCCAAAAGGAGGTGCAAACCATCGCGCCCGGACAAAGCGCGAGAGCTTCATCTTCACTTCCTCTCGTGCTTCCTTGGAAACCGTTTGTTCAACCGCGCCGCCTTTGCGGCCTAAGGCCATCCAGGCTATCGGTTCCGCCCAGAATTTTGAAAAGCGGGACAAGGGACGCGCGTCCGGATCAAGCAGCTTGTCGACATCGGCGGTATCCAGCCACAGCTCGGTCAGTGGTTCGAGAGATTGACCCGAAATAATCGCCTGCGACAAGAATATTCCGTTAATCCCGCCAGCACTGGCTCCGGCAATAATATCCGGCAAAACCCTTAACTTGACGCCGGTTTCCCGTTCCATCCATTCAAGAATTTTATAATATTCTCCGCGGCTACACTCATCGACGCGGGCGCGATCATGAAAGTCACGGCTGGCCTGAGCGAGCTTCCATACCTCCTTGGTAATCCCATGCATGTAGATGGCGAGACTAACGCCGCCATAGCAGATCAGGGCCAGTCGGAGTTCTTTTTGACGCATGGGAATTTCACTACAGGATGGTGAGGGTGGTGCAAGTAAGGAGTTTGTTAGAAGCTGTTAAACCAACCAGCGATAGTGACCGGTGATCGGCCAGGCAAACAGGCGGTCTTCTTCGCGGGTTCCACGGCCAACATTGTGAATGAGCAGCGGCCGGCCGCGAACCTTCCGATCAGAGACAATTCCGCAATGCGCAAGCTTACCGCCAATTAAGCTTGTAACCAAATCACCGGGCAACCAATCTTGTGGTTTGTTGGAAAAGGGCTTTGCTGCTCCTTGTCGTTTAAAGAATGTTCGCATGTTAGGGACTCTGCGGTGATCAATATTCCGATCGGTAGTCTTCAGACCCCATATTTTGGGATAGGATGAGAATGCCGTTTTCATGTCCAAATGGATGAGCCTTTGCAAATCTAAATCCAGGCCATCGCGATAGGCGCGAATGATAACATCCGTGCAAGCTCCGGATTTGCGTGGAAAATCACCACCCGGGTAACTGAGCCCATGATAGGCCTGACTGTATAATGTGGTCACTCCAACTTGACTACGCGCTGCCCGAACCAGTTTGGTTGCCCGGCCTGTAGGCCGCGCCAACAAAGATGCGGGAGAGAGCAGGCCGATGCCGGCTGTGGCAATAATTTGGCGGCGAGAAATTCGCATTTAGTCAATTTGACAGCTTGGCACTGAATTTCGAATGAATGGTTTGTTCTCAATTTGTTCTTGAATAATTTGCAGGATGATTTAGGTCACTCATCAATGGCCAAATCGAAGAAAAAATATGTTTGTCAGGAATGCGGGTCAGTTTCCTTTCGCTGGCAAGGACAATGTCCGGACTGTGGTGACTGGAACACGTTGATCGAAGAAGCGGGTGATACCGTGTTTGCGGCCAAGCATAATTTGCAGAGCGGGGGCCGGGAGGTTCAGCTGGTTGGTCTCGACAGTGAGATTGCTTTGCCGGATCGCAGAAAGACCGGGATCGATGAATTTGATCGCGCGGTAGGCGGAGGTCTGGTGGCCGGGTCTGCTACATTGATGGGTGGTGATCCGGGGATTGGGAAGTCAACGCTTTTGCTGCAAGTGTCCGCGAAGCTAGCCAATGCCGGTCTTTCCGTTGCCTATATTTCTGGCGAAGAGGCGGCCGACCAAGTGCGGCTGCGGGCCAGGCGATTGGGACTGGGCAAGGCTCCGGTGCAGCTGGCATCAGCAACATCGGTACGTGATATCCTGACCACCTTGGGTAAAGATGCACCCGATTTTGTGGTGATCGATTCCATCCAGACAATGCACAGCGACTTGATAGAAGGCGCTCCAGGTACGGTTAGCCAGGTCCGGGCATCAGCGCAGGAGCTTATCAAATTCGCCAAAGAGCATGGCACGATGATCATGCTGGTGGGACATGTGACCAAGGATGGCAATATTGCGGGACCACGCGTGCTGGAGCATATGGTCGATACGGTGATGAGTTTTGAAGGCGAACGCAGCCATCAATATCGCATATTGCGTTCAATCAAAAACCGATTTGGCGGCACTGATGAAATTGGTGTTTTTGGGATGGAGGAAAAGGGGCTTACCGAGGTAGCCAATCCTTCGGCATTATTTCTCACTGACCGTAGCGAAGAAGTGACGGGAGCAACCGTGTTTCCCGCTCTCGAAGGGACACGTCCGGTGTTGGTCGAAATTCAAGCGCTTACTGTCAGATTGGCGAGCGGGGCTACGCCAAGGCGGTCAGTGGTCGGTTGGGATAGCTCGCGCCTAGCCATGATATTGGCTGTGTTGGAGGCCCGATGCGGGCTCAGTTTTTCTGGCGCAGAAGTCTATTTAAATGTCGCTGGTGGTTACCGTCTGACCGATCCGGCCGCCGATCTCGCCGTCGCAGCGGCTTTGATTTCTGCTCACGCTGAAAAACCGATGCCAAGCGATGCGGTGATTTTTGGTGAAATTGCATTATCCGGTGAAATCCGGCCGGTATCTAATACGCCTTTACGTCTCAAAGAGGCTTCAAAACTGGGATTTGACCGCGCGCTATTGCCTAAATCTGGCGAAAAAGGCGGAAACGACATGAAGCAGTTACATTTCGCGAAACTCTCCAATCTCGTTGACCATATGCTTGCCCGCGACTAGCTAGACGCTATGTCTGGCTTTGATATATTTGTTCTAGTTTTGATGGGCGGAGCAGCCATTTTGGGGTTCTTGCGAGGTTTTGTGCAAGAGGCTTTGTCGCTTATCGCATGGGTATTGGTCATTATTGGTGTCCGAACGTTGCATACACCAATAACAGACCGTTTGATCGCCCCTGTTGGGAGCGAAACTGGTGCATCGGCATTGGCCTTTGCCGCCATAGTAATTGTCACTTATGCGTTGGGTCGATGGATTGCCAAATCAATTGGTGCCAAGTCGCGCAAATCCCTGCTCGGCCCGATAGACCGAGTTCTTGGGTTCGGCTTTGGTATGATCAAGGGTCTGATAGCAGCCACTCTGATCTATCTGCTGGCCGTTATGATCTATGATACGGTTTATGGCGCAGAGACCAAACGACCTTTATGGTTGCAGGAATCTCGCACCTATCCGCTGCTCAATGCCAGCGGCAAGGCAATGGTAGAGTTTGTCGAAGAGCGCAGAGCAGAGCTTCCCGAAGTGGAGGCAAACGAAGAATGAGCGAGGCGCTTTACACCAAAGATATCTTGCGCCTTGCGGTATCTATTCCACATGAGGAACGTCTTGTTGATTCCGATGGAAGTGCAGAATGCCGGTCCAAAAGTTGCGGCAGCCGAGTAGCAGCGGATATTGTTGTTTCTGCCGACGGGAAGATTGCTAATCTAGGTGTACAGGTCAATGCTTGTGCGCTTGGCCAGGCGTCAGCATCGATATTGGCACGAGAGGCCATTGGCAAAACGACAAACGAGATTAAACAGGCCAGAACCCAATTGTTGTTGTTTCTGAGTGGAAAATCAAAAGAGATCGGACGGTGGGACAAAATGGATCTGCTAGAACCGGTAAGAGAGCATAAGGGTAGACATGCGGCGGTGTTGTTACCCTATGATGCGGTATTGGCGGCTTTTGCCGACGCCCATTCCAAGATGAAGGTGGTCTAAGCGATGGAAGGTTCAGAAACCCATATGGCCGATTTGCTAATCGGTGGTTTCATCATGCTTGGTGCCGCTTTGGTGATGGTTTTGATTTTTCGCCGTTTCGGAATTGGCGCAGTCCTTGGTTATCTCATCGCTGGCATATTGATCGGCCCCCAGGGCTTGGGCCTGATCACCAACGGTGAAACTATTCTCGAATTCTCGGAAATCGGGATAATCTTACTGCTCTTCATTGTTGGTCTGGAGCTTGCACCTGCTCGCCTAATGCGTTTGAAAAATGCGATATTCGGGCTCGGGCTCAGTCAGGTGGTTCTGTGCGGAATAGCGTTATTCCTGTTGATCAAACTGACAACGGAATTCTCATGGGGAGCTGCGATTGCGCTTGGTTTGCCCTTGGCATTGTCATCCACCGCGCAGGTCTTGCCCATGCTACAATCCTCGGGACGACTCAATACGCCAACGGGGGAAAAAGCGTTCTCCATACTGTTGTTCCAGGATCTTTCGCTTATTCCAATGCTGACAATTGTCGCTGCATTATCCAGAGCGCCAGCGGAAGAAGGAGCACTGCCTGGTTATCTGGTTGCGATCTATGGCATATTGGCCATTGGCGGATTGATACTGGCGGGTCGTTATCTGCTGCAGCCGCTTCTCAAGATAATTGGCAAATTTGCGGAACGTGAGCTGTTTATCGTTGCTGGACTGGTCGCGGTTTTGGGCAGTGCGGCGTTAATGGAGCTTATTGGTCTATCACCCGCGCTAGGCGCATTTATTGCCGGTGTCATGCTGGCTAATTCACCCTATCGCCATGAACTGGAAGCGGATATCGACCCTTTCCGCTCGTTGCTGCTCGGTTTCTTTTTCCTCGCTGTTGGCATGATGCTGGATCTCAATGTCATCGCTGAAAATACCGGTTTTGTGTTTGGTGCGGCATTTCTTCTGGTGGCGGTGAAAATCACACTGATATTTGGCGTGGGTAAGTTGTTTGGCATGCCAACATATCCGGCATTGGCCATGGGCATGCTACTCAGCCAGGGCGGGGAGTTTGGCTTCGTGCTGTTTGCAGAAGCAGAAAAATCTCTGTTGATCGACCCTTCTGCCAATAGCTTGTTTGGAGCAGTTGTAACCATTTCCATGGCTACCACGCCCTTCCTCATGTTGCTTGCCCAGCGCTTTAACACCGGCATTAATCCGGCCAGCACCAATTTGGATGATCCGTCCAATGCCGACCGTGCATCGGTCATTATCGTGGGGCAGGGGCGTTTTGGTCAGACGGTATCTCAGATGATGCAGGGAGCAAGAATATCTCTGACATTGATCGATGTGAAACCCGAACAGATTGATATCCATGAGCAATTTGGAGTGAAAGTCTTTTATGGTGATGGTACGCGCGTTGACTTGCTTCGCCGTGCTGGCGCTGACGAAGCGGACGCCATAGTCTTTTGCATTGATGACCAGGAATTTGGTGCGGAGCGTATGAAAGCCATTCGCCATTCTTTCCCCAATGCAAAAATTTTGGTGCGTGTCTATGATCGACGCCAGTTGATAGACCTGAAAGGCCTAGGTGTTGTTGGAATGAAGAGGGAGCTCTTTGAATCTGCAATTTATCTGGCCAAACAAGCAATGCACTCATTGGATGTCGATCATGATCTGATTGAAGAGGCTGACCGTGAGTTTCGTGATCGCGATTGTGAACGGCTGGAGGCGCAAATGAAAGCGGACGGCGATATGTTCGCTGGTTCGGAATTGCGGTACACTCCGGAAAACCCGAAACCCGAATAGCGGTTCAATCAGCCTGATCTAGAAACTCGGTAACGTCGTTCAGATCCACATCCTGCGCCAGGAAAGTCTCGCCGATTCCATTGGCCAGGAGAAATGGCAATGTTCCGCCACTCATCTTCTTGTCATGCAACATGTGGCCGACCAGAGTCTCTCCGGAAGCCCTTATATTGGCCGATTTAAGGCTGTAAGGAAGTTCTGATTGCTTCAGGTGCTCCGTAATTCTTTGGACATCCACGCCGTCACAATGCCCACGTCGGACAGAATAGTGAAAGGCAAGGGCGATACCGGCTGCAACGCCTTCACCGTGCACCAGCTTACTAGAGTAACCAGTCTCTGCTTCCAGGGCATGTCCAAAAGTATGGCCAAGATTTAGAAGTGCCCTAATACCGGTCAGCTCCTTCTCGTCATCAGCAACAATCGCGGCCTTGGCCGCCACGCTCTTGGTAATAGCATAGGTCAATGCTTCGGCATCGCGCTGGAGCAATTTGCTGCTATTTCCCTCACACCATGCAAAAAAATCTGCATCGTTGATCAGGCCATATTTGATGACTTCAGCATAACCGGCACGCAATTCCCGGTCGGGCAGGCTGTCCAGCACGTTGGGATCTATGAGAACAAAATCGGGTTGCTTAAAGGCGCCGATCAGGTTTTTGCCTGCCTTGCTATTAATCGCTGTCTTACCGCCAACACTGCTATCCACTTGCGCGAGAAGCGTTGTAGGGATTTGAATAAAGTTGCATCCGCGCTTTAAAATGGATGCGACAAAACCAGTTAGGTCACCAATCACTCCGCCGCCCAAAGCAAGCAATGTGTCGGAGCGTTCGACACCTTTATTTAACAGAAAATCGCTCAATGTTTCAAGATGTTGCCAGCTTTTTGTAGATTCTCCCGCAGGTAAAACATGGGTCGCTACGGAAACACCACAAGATGCCAATGATGCTTCCAGTTCTTTCAACAATGCCGCAGCAACATTCTCATCCGTAATGATGAAAGCTCTGTTGTTCTTCAAAAAAGGTTGCAGCAGGCTTCCGGCGCTCGTGATGGCATCGGGCTCGACCAAAACATCATAGCCATTGTTTGCAAGTTCGACTGTAACCCTGCTCATTTGTTTAAGGCCTCAATGATTTTATCAACGGTATGGTCATGAGGGGCATCATTCCCGGTCACATGAACATGGGCCTGTGCGTAAATTGGATTGCGTTCAGCAGCCAGCCGGCGAAGGATTTGCTCAGGATCCCCTTGATTGAGCAGAGGCCTTGTATTGCGTCGTGATACTCGCTCCACCAAAATTTCAATATCTGCATCTAACCAGACCGCGGTCGCTTTTTTGGCAATTAGTTGGCGTGTTTCTCCGTTCATAAATGCACCGCCTCCTGTCGCTATAATCTGCGGCTCATGATCCAATAGTCTTGCAATCACCCGCCTTTCACCATCGCGAAAATAATCCTCATCAAAGCGCTCGAAAATTTCTGCGATCGTCAAACCGGCTGCCTTCTCAATTTCTTCATCCGCATCAACAAAGGGCAGGTCGAGCTTCTTGGCCAGCCGGCGCCCGACAGTAGTCTTGCCCACACCCATTAATCCAATCAGCACCAACGGTTTGTCGATGTGCAGACCGATATCTGATGCAGATTGATCAAAAGAGTCTTTTAACTTCTTATCCATTGGGGCAAAGGCTATACAGAGTAAGCCAACCGGTGCAAATTTCTAAGCGGTTCATGGTCAGATAATTTTTGAAACAGGGTACACCAGAACGATGTCACGTAAGTTGGTATTCATCATTGTTTTTCTAGGGCTTGTCATAGCTGCAATGTTTTTCTTGGCATCGATGGATGTTGAAGTAAAAGAGCAGCCTGTTGAAAAGCCGATCATTGGTGAAGAACTGAACTGAATATGCGTCTGGGATTTAGGAAAATTGCATTTGTCAGCACCGCTATTGCGGTCACTGCGATATCCCTCCCGGTTTTGGGGCAGGATAACCCGGAATCTTTGCTGCCTCCGGGATTTGGAGATCCGGCTCCCGCACCAGCACCGAGTCCTGCGCCGGCTCCGGCGCCAACCCCTGCACCCGGACCAGTTGCACCAAGACCAGCTGCTCCTGCTACGCCAAGCGCAGGGTCATCGATTGTCAGTGATCCCGGCTCAGTACCCGATATCTCTTTACGGTCGCCGTCATCCTTATTGGACCTTGATCCTGAAAGTGATTTGGGTGAGCTCGAAGAAGCTTTTCGTCCGCGATATTATCTTCCAAAAAGTCAACGTCGGTCGTTGAAGAAAATTGGCGTTTTGACCACCGAATCCGGTGGGATGTCTGAAGATAGTTTTGGTGCCGAAGGCGGTGAATATCTAACTAGATTGATCAAAAACCTCAACGGGCCGATTTTCTCCCGCTGGGGCTCAATATTGCTCCGTCGCGCGCTTTTGAGCACGGTCAACAGTCCAGATAATGTCGAACCCGCAGATTGGGTTGCCGAACGAGCTTGGCGGCTTTTGCTGATCGGTGAAGCCGATGCTGCTCGTGCACTCGTTTTGAAAGTGGATGGCGGCAACTATACCCCAAGGCTTTATACAGTGGCCATGCAGGCCCATCTAGCAACCGCTGACCCTGCCGGTATTTGCCCATTTGTTCCCGATGGATACCGGGTGCATGAAGATACGCCAACCTGGGCAATGTTTCGCCCCATTTGCGCATCTTTATCCGGTGAGCAACGCCGAGCAACCAATTTGCTACGATCGGCACGCCGCGATAAAGTGGCAACTGGTATAGATTATTTGCTGGCCGAAAAAACCATTGGCGCCGGATTTGCAGGTCGCCGGGCCGTGACCATTAAATGGGATGAAGTTCAATATTTCAACAATTGGCGCTTTGGTTTGGGAGCAGCGACCGGTGTTGAACCTCCAGATTTTTTATACCGCCAGGCTGGCCGTCATGTTCAGGGTTGGCGCGCGCGCGCACCGATGCTCTCCAAAGAATCACGTATGAAAGCTGCCGATATTGCGGCTGCCCTGGGTGTTCTTTCCAATTCAGCAATGGTTGATCTCTACGCGGCGACCTTTGATGATCCAGAAGCTGGGGATGATTTACGGGCAAGGGCATCGACACTTCGGCAGGCTTATGTTGGTGGTTCGCTAAGTGAAAGAATTTCAGCCATGCAGGCGCTTTGGGATCGATCAAATGGTATGATGGCATCCTATTCAGCGAAGATATTAACTGCCCGTGCCGCCGCCCAGATTCCTGCTTCGGCCGAATTGTCCGATCAGAGCTTTGATCTTCTAGCTTCGATGTTGTCGGCTGGATATGATCGCAATGCAGCACGTTGGACCAATGTCGTATCGGAAGGGAGCGATGCCTGGGCTTTATTAGCCGTTGGTAATCCAACCTCTTCCGCCAATACCGACTATGGTGCCCTCGATGAGTTCGCCGACAATGACAACAGTGAGAACCAGCTTCGGAGTCAGTTTTTATTGGCAGCCCTTGCTGGTTTGGAACGCGTAGAAGCGGAAGCGCAGCAGGAGTTTGCTGGCGATCTAAATCTCGATTTGACCCAGACCAGCAAGTGGGGCCGCGCTATTCAATCAGCTGCGCAGCGCGGTCAGTCGGCCACAGTAGCCTTATTGGCAGCGGTGGGAATGCAGGGGCGCGATTGGAATGCGATGTCGCCTTTGCACCTCTATCATATCACGCGATCACTAAAGCGCGTCGGATTGGAGCCAGAGGCTCGCATGATCGCGGTTGAGGCCTTGTCCCGTACATAAGCTGTTCTTTTTCGCGTTGTTGGCTAGTATTGAGACGCGATGAGCAATGATGCTGCCCTGATCGATCGGTTTTTGGAAATGATGGCTGCTGAAAGCGGAGCGTCAGCGAACACGCTTGCCGCTTATCAATCTGATTTGTTGCAGGTATCTGAATTTTTAAGTGGATCTATGTCGGGCGCCGATCGCGACAGTATGAAAAAGCTGCCCCAATTTTGGGGTGATTTGCAGAACAGCACTGTTTCACGGAAGGTTTCTGCCATTCGACGTTTTTACGGGTTTCTGCTTGAGGAAGGGTTTCGTGATGACGATCCGTCAGACGCGTTGCCTCGGCCCAGCAACTCTCGCACCTTACCAAAAATCTTGTCACATGGAGAAATTGCTAAGCTATTTGAGATTGTTGAAAGCCAGGGCAGCAATGGGGCGGTCTCAAAAAAGAATGCACGTCTTAGTGCTATGTTGGAACTGCTCTATGGTTCGGGTCTGCGGGCCAGTGAGCTTATCGCTCTTCCCAGAAAAGCCATCGTCGCGGACAAGCCATTTCTGATCATTACTGGAAAGGGCGGCAAAGAAAGGTTGGTTCCTATTTCAGATCGAGCGCGGCAAGCGACAGACCGATGGAAAGACCATATCTCAACGGATGAGAAATTCCTGTTTCCCTCAAGAAAAGGCCATATCTCCAGGATAAGATTATATCAGATGATAAAAGATTTGGCGGTCCAGGCGGGTATCAACCCCACTAGAATTAGCCCTCATGTATTGCGTCATGCGTTTGCCACACACCTGTTAGAAGGCGGTGCGGACCTTCGCGCATTGCAGACTTTATTGGGACATAGCGATATTTCGACAACTCAAATTTATACCCATGTGGATGGTGCTCGTTTGGTCGAGCTCGTGAATCGTCGCCATCCACTTGCCAATCGCGATCTGGTGCGTTGACCTTTTGGGCGCGCAGTTCTAACTGAATAGCATGTCATCCTATCTTGATTTTGAAAAGCCAATCGCTGCGCTGGAATCGCGTATAATCGAATTGAAGGACACAGCGGATGAAGGATCTTTGGATCTGGAAACCGAAATCGAAAAACTGCAAGTCAAATCAGCGAAAATGCTGAAAGACACTTATGCAAATTTAAGCCCCTGGCAAAAAACACAAGTAGCCCGGCATCCTGAGCGCCCGCATTTCAAAGACCTAGTTTCCGAGATGTTTGAGGAGTTTGTACCGCTAGGTGGTGATCGGAACTTTGGCGACGACCAAGCGATCTTGGGCGGCTTTGCTAAAATTGGTGATCAGCGGATTGTGGTTATCGGTCACGAAAAAGGTGACGATACCGAAAGCCGGCTCAAACATAATTTTGGCATGGGCAAACCGGAAGGGTATCGCAAGGCGATCCGATTGATGGATCTGGCCGACCGGTTTTCGCTGCCTGTGGTGACACTTGTTGATACATCCGGAGCATTTCCCGGGGTTTCCGCCGAGGAGCGCGGCCAAGCAGAAGCCATCGCCCGTTCGACAGAAAAATGTCTGTCCTTAGGTGTTCCTGTTGTGGCGGTAATAGTCGGAGAAGGAGGGTCCGGGGGCGCTGTAGCTCTGGCAACTGCGGAGCGAGTGCTTATGCTGGAGCATTCGGTTTATTCGGTTATCTCACCGGAAGGTTGTGCATCGATATTGTGGCGGACCGGTGACAAAGCCGATATTGCAGCAGATGCGATGAAGATTACCGCGCAAAATTTGAAGAAACTCGGTGTTATTGATAAGGTTGTAAAAGAGCCGGTTGGCGGAGCTCACCGCGACAAAGCCCTATGTATTGCTACGCTGGGCAAAGCCATTGCTTCTGAATTGAAGGAATTGGGCGCGATGGATAGACAAGAGTTGCGGTCTTTGCGGCGGGAGAAATTCTTGAAAATCGGGTCTCTCTAACTAGATTTTTGTCTGAATCAAGGTCACCTGTCGAACATCAGTTTGCCGCTGTGAAAGGCCATTTTACAGGACCAACCCTTTTGTTTGGCTGCTGCCTCATGTAGTTAACATGTATGAGGAGAGTATCATGAGTTCCAGTTTTGCAAAATTATTGACCATTACAACCGCCATGGCGCTTGTTGCCTGTACAGGTTCGGGAGCGGATGCGGGTTCGGTTGAATCGGCGGGAAGCGCAGCAAGTCAGCAAAAAGGTGAAGTGCGATCGATCTCTGCTGCAGACAAGAAAAAAGGCGCTGAGGCTCATCCGCAACTTATGGAGGAATTCGGCGGTTCTTATACCGGACGACAAGTTGGGTATGTTGTCCGTGTGGGGCAGGATATTGCGGTGCAATCTGGATTGGGGGATGCCCGGAGTGATTTTACCGTCACCTTGCTCAACAGTCCGGCTAACAATGCATTCGCCATCCCCGGCGGCTATGTGTATCTCACCAGGCAGCTCATGGCACTGATGAACGATGAAGCCGAAATGGCCGGCGTATTGGGTCATGAAGTTGGCCATGTTGCAGCTGAACATGGCCGAAAACGGCAAAGGGCAGCCAAAAGAAACAGCATATTGGGCGTATTGGGCCAGATTGGCTCGGCGGTGTTATTGGGTGACTCGCAATTGGGTCGGCTGGGACAGGAGGTTTTCGGAACTGGAAGCCAGCTCCTGACTCTTAAATTTTCTCGAAAACAAGAATATGAAGCGGATGATCTGGGCATCCAATATTTGGCTTCAGCTGGATATGATCCAAACGCATTGTCGACAATGCTAGCATCGCTGGCCGCGCAATCCGCGATTGATGCTAGAGTTGCGGGACGAGATGCTCGGAGTACTCCAGAATGGTCAAGTACCCACCCGGATCCGGCGCGCCGTGTCAGCCGGGCTGCTCGAAATGCAAACAAGCTCGGCGTCACGGGAGGCAAAAGAAACAGAGCTACTTTTTTGACCAATCTTGACGGGATAATGTACGGTGATGATCCCAAACAAGGTGTGGTTGAGGGAAATAACTTTCGGCACCCGGATCTAAAACTCAAATTTTCCGTTCCCAATGGTTTCGGCATGCAAAACGGAGCGCGGGCAGTTTCTATTAGCGGATCTGGGGGGCAGGGTCAGTTCACGACTGCTGCCTATAACGGTAACATGCGCAGCTATATTGATGCTGCATTTAAGGGATTGGCTGGCAAAGGAAAAACTATTTCCTACGGAGAAATCCAAAAAACCACGGTTAACGGACTTCCTGCTTCCTATGCCACGGGCCGGGTGAACAGTAATAATGGTCAGGTAGATGTTACCGTTTTTGCGTACGAGTTTTCAAAAAGTCGCGCATTTCACTTTGCTACTATCGCGCCAACCGGCCGCGCATCGGTGTTTTCGTCCATGTATCAAAGCGTATCTAGAATGAGCACAACAGAAGCGTCTGGGATAAAGGCGCGTAAAATTGATGTTGTTACGGTGCAGAGAGGTGATACGATCGCTTCAATTTCCAGGAAAATGGCTTACTCATCATATCAGCAGGATCGGTTTCTGGTTCTAAACCGATTGCGAGCTAGTGATTCTTTGCGCGCTGGTCAAAAAGTGAAACTCGTCACCTACTGATTTCACTTGGCACAAAAAAAGGACGGCAACCCGAAGGCTGCCGTCCGCTTTTTTTAAGTATCTGAGCTCTTATTGAGGCTCACCAGTTTCCATGGTATCAGAAACTTCATTGAAGGTATTACCCAACTGATCACCCAACTGACCCATTGCAACGATAGCTGCAACAGCGATTAGAGCAGCGATCAAGCCATATTCAATAGCCGTTGCGCCTTCTTCGTTCTTAAACATTTTACGTACGAGTTTCATGTCTGGTCTCCTATATTTGACAAACTTCACTTACCCAATTGGGATAATTTATTCCCAATATTCAACACCCTAGATTACAAACCTTTATAAATGTTTAAGTGCGAGAGCTTAATTTGAAGCTTCCGTTACCTGATTGGCAATGCCGCCCCATGTGTTTCCAGTTTGACCGGCAAGCCCGTAGATAGCAGCAAGTGCTGCTAGGGCGACTAAGGATACCATCAAGCCATATTCAACGGCCGTTGCACCTTTTTCAGAGAGATACAGATTTTTAAGAATTTTGATCATTTCTCTCTTTCACTCAACATCGATAACGTTCTACTAAGTTGTGAACAGCTCTGTTTTCCCAGATATGTGTTAACAAAACCCTTAAATCGGAAAAATGATGCAAAAAAAACCGACGCTTTTGTTCGTAGTGGCTGCGGCTTTACTCAACGAAAGGGGCGATATTCTGGTTCAAAAGCGCCCGGAAGGCAAACCGATGGCTGGTCTGTGGGAATTCCCTGGTGGCAAAATAGAGCAGCACGAAACACCCGAAAATGCTCTGGCCAGAGAATTGAGAGAAGAGTTAGGCATCGAAACAACGTCTGTTGATTTTGAACCCATCACCTTTGCGAGCGAGCCATTGGAAAGCAGATCATTGGTATTGCTGTTGTATAGATGTCGTACGTGGTTGGGACGGCCGGAAAGTCAAGAATCGGCCGAGGTGCAATGGGTTTCGTTGCCGCAGCTAAAAAAGCTTGAAATGCCTCCGGCAGATGGCCCTCTTGTCGATCGACTTCTAGAGTTGGAATAGCTTAGGATCGATCGTTCAGTGCATTTTTTAGCGACATTTGTCCTGAGCCTCTGGGGGCCGCTTTTGGTTGATCAGGATGTGGTGCCCAACCAGATACTTGTATTACTTCCAAATATTCGGTGGTCTTCCCTTGCTCATCAGCTCGGTTTGTAAAAAATTCCGGCACAAATCCCGCCACAAACCTTCGTAACGGCAGAACGTTGCTAAGCAATAGGTTGCCTCCACCGAAATCTCTTATGTCGTCAATCAAGCGACTGACCGTGCCATATCGCAGTTTCAGCGTATCACTGTCGACCACCGGCAACGCAAATCCGGTGCGTTGTAATAAATCGCCCATTGTCCGAATATCAATTTGCGGATGAATATGATTTCTAACCCTATCACCCTCCGCTTCTAACAGTGTCGATTTCAGGGTACTTAGACTTTCGGCGCCCAAAAAAGCTCCCAAGAATAATCCATCTGGCTTCAAGACCCTGCGGATTAAACTTAAGGCACCGGGTAGATCATTGACGGTATCCAATCCTCCTATTGAGATAACCAGATCAAAACTTGCATCGGCAAATGGTAATCTATCTTCATCGCATTGAACGCCTCTTGCTCTAGCGGACAGCAAGTATGAAGAGTCTGCGATGGTCTGATGCATGCCTAGCGATTTGAGCTTGTCCGCTAAATATTCAGAACCCAGTCCAACGATCAAGCAACGTCTAAATGATCGTGAAACCAATTGAAGTCGATCATATAACTCGTCGGCCATTTCCTTGTGAAGGAAGTCTCTCCCGTGCGCCCGAACATAGGCGCGGTCTCGAACGGTTCGTCGTCTGCTACGGTCAAAAATCTCTGAGATGTTGTCAGTTGCGGTCATATCGCCTTGTTCCTTTCAGTGGACGGAGCAAAATGTCAAAATGAGTTTTTCTTCCCCTTCGCAATTCAACCCAATTAATTGGATTCTACCAAGCCGGTGCCCGCTTTGTGGCATCGTGGTCATCAACGATCATCAATTCTGTCTTTCATGCTGGCGGAAATTAAATTTTATTAGTCCACCATGGTGTGCATCTTGCGGCCTTCCTTTTGCCTTTGAGCGAGCTTCTGGTGCAGTTTGTGCAAAATGCATCGAATTCCCGCCAGATCATGACGGCGTAAGAGCAGCCGTTGTCTACAACGATGATAGCAGCCAAATTGCCATGGGATTGAAGTACTCGGCAAAACTGGGATTTGCTGCGCTAATCGCAAACCATCTGGAGAAATATCTAGATGAATTTGATGATGAAGCGGTCTTGCTGCCAGTGCCGCTGCACCGGAAGCGATTGTGGAGCAGGGGTTTCAATCAGTCGGTTCTGATTGCAAATGCACTTTCCGTAAAATCCGGTCTTGTCCAAAAAAACAATATCCTTGTTCGGCACCTCGCTACCCCGCCACTGCGTTCGATGGCCATGAATGAACGTCGGACACTGTTGGCGCGCGCGATATCCATTCGTAAGAAGGCCAGACATCAAGTCGCCAACCGAACGATCTTGTTGATCGATGATGTTTATACGACAGGTGCCACTTCAAACATCTGCGCGAGAACATTAAAGCGCGCGGGTGCCAGCAAAGTTATTGTTCTATGCTGGGCAAGGGTCGTCTTGCGTCCAGAAGGCGTATAGATTGTAACCAGTTTCAAACCCTGCATCATCGCATGACTTGTTTATCTTCTCCAGAGCACCTATTTTCAGGGAGAAATGGGGAAGCCAATGCCAAGAATTGAAATCTATACGAAATTTACCTGTGGGTTCTGTTTTAGGGCCAAATCTTTGCTGAATGATAAGAATGTTACCTTTGAAGAATATGACATTACGATGGGCGGTGCCAAGCGTGAGGAGATGATCCAGCGTGCCAATGGCGGTTCCACTGTTCCGCAAATTTTTATCAATGACCAGCATATCGGTGGATCGGATGATCTTGCTGCCTTGGAACGGTCCGGTAAGCTAGATGCATTGTTGGCGGTCTAGTTGAAAAAACGCATCGCCTTGGCGCAAATGCGCAGCGGTATCGATCCTGCCGAGAATGCGGAAGTGTTGCGTGAATATCTGACACTGGCTGCCAATCAAGGCGCAGAGATGGTATTCACTCCTGAAATGACAGGTATGATGGATTGTAACCGCGGACGCGCTAAAAATACTGTATGCACTGAGCAGGAAGATATCGTCTTACGAACGGCGCGGGAGCTCGCAGACACTCACGGGTTTTGGATAAATCTTGGATCTTTGGCGATCCTTGATGAACAAGGTGACGATCAGCGCTGGGTGAACCGATCTTTTCTGATCGATCCGGATGGTCAAATTTCCACCCGATATGATAAAATCCATCTGTTTGATGTAAAACTGGGGTCGGGAGAGGCTTACCTGGAGTCTAAAGCCTATCGCCCGGGAACCAAGGCTGTTGTTGTGCCAGTTGGAGATCAAAATATTGGTTTGACGATTTGCTATGATCTTCGTTTTGCCAGCCTTTATGCGTCTTTGGCAGAGGCAGGAGCGGATATCATTACAGTTCCCGCAGCCTTTACGGTCCCAACCGGTCGTGCGCATTGGGAATCTTTGTTACGAGCTCGGGCTATAGAGACCGCATCGTACATTGTGGCGGCAACACAATGTGGCGAACATGCTGATGGCAGAAAAACGCATGGTCACTCTATGGTCGTCGACCCTTGGGGAGAGATTCTGCTGGATATGGACCAGGAATTGGGCATAGCAATCTGTGAAATTGATTTCGCCAAAGTTCAAGAAGTTCGGGAGAGAATACCCGCTCTATCCAATCGCAGAACATTTGAAAAACCCTTGGATGAAAAAGTGATCTGATAAACATGATAGTTTTTGATCTTATATGCAAAAATGCTGCACACCAATTTGAGGGTTGGTTCGGCTCGTCAGATGATTTTGAACAACAAAAGTCAAGCGGATTACTCAGCTGTCCGATATGTGGTTCCGCGGACATCAACAAAGCCATGATGGCCCCCAATGTTGGGGCAAAAGGCAATCAGATTGGTGAAAGCAAAGCTGCAGAGAAGAACCCTGTAATCGCCCAAGGGATTGAGGCGTCGAACGAACGAGCAGAGAGCAGCGCTGTTCAGGTTCCTGCGGAGTATAAAGAGATTCTGGAAAAACTAGCGAAAGCCCAAACGAAAGTTCTGGAGAAGTCGCAATGGGTCGGAGAGGATCTTCCCGAGAAGGCTCGTGAAATGCACTATGGAGATAGTGAGGAAAAGCCAATTCATGGAATAGCCACACCAGAAGATGTTACCGAAATGGAAGATGAAGGTATTGAACTGGCGCCCTTGCCTTTCCCAGTGGCGCCTCCAGAAAGCCAAAATTGATGCTGGTTTGTTACCTCCTCAGCAGTTAATGGTCCCTCAGGTTGGCGCCCGTAGCTCAGGTGGATAGAGCATCAGATTCCTAATCTGGGGGCCACAGGTTCGAATCCTGTCGGGCGCACCATGGTTTTCAGTTACTTAGTGATAATTGACCCGGTTTGTATGAAATACATATGAAATCAGGGCTGAGTACAATATTTCCTTGTAGGCGCGTAAGGTTTACGTTGCTTGCCATACCACAGCAATGTCAAGTGAGTGACGTTGGTCAGCCCTGAATCGAATGTTGCCCACTTTGACATGTGCGACGAACCGTCCTTTTGCAGGGATTCTCCTCATTTAATCCTCGATCAAATTTTGTGCTCATTCAGGGCTGGCAAGAACGTCGTTCTGTATCAAATGTCAGCGATCCCGTGCATGGCAAGTTTGATGACATCACAACTTCTTGACCAAACACTGTATTTCCAATCGTCTTCTTCAGGGTAAAAGGCGCTCCTGATGTCCTTCTTTATGCCCTTACCAATCGGGCTGGTCAGATCGCCGCGTTGATAAAGCCAGTTGTCTCCACGCAATGCATTGAGAACAGTGCTGATATCCCGGGTTCCAAACTCGATTGTGACAAAAGATATTTGCGCATTCGGAAGGGTTTCCCTGATGCCATTGGCGAGCATACCGTCCAGCCTAGCTGAGATTGATGTTCCAGCCTCTGGATCGGTGACTTGATTACCATACCAGCGCGCCGCAAGGGCTTTTTGTGATTCAGAGCCAATAGTGATGAGTTCCCCATGTCCATATGGGCCAAGCCCGGTATGAAAGTCCACAACGCCAAGGCAATCAACGTCCGACAACTGGTCCCGAAGGATCGATCGAAACATTGTATTTGACCAGCTCGGCTCTATTCCACCGTAGAACAGGCCATCAGGAAATTGATATTGGCCACCGGAAATCGTTGCCTGAAACACTGGCATCCCATGTCTTTTGATGTAATTTCCTAAACCTGCATTCGCTGCTTCTAGCCCAGCATTATCCCAGTGGAATGGAAGAACAAATTTGTGGATCTTGGGGTAGTCATTTTTTGGCCTTGGCCCTTCAAAGTCTAAAAAATTCCGATTGAGATCGATATTATCTTCGTTGACACGGCGATCATGTTCAAAACCATAGGGATTGACTGCGTGGACCATCATTACGCTGGTATCTGCAGGAAGGTTATCAAAGAACCCTTGTCTTAGCAAACCGACCTGGACCCCTGAACCGCAATATCCCTCAACCCCATGGGTGCCGCTAATTAACAAAAGGACCTTTGGTGCATTCCGCGATCCAATCCGAACAATGTCTGTAAAGAGTTCCTCACCATTCGTTCCCCTCGCATTTGGGTTCAACCGATTTTCGACCACCAGTGACCGTTCTTCGCACGCCGACAGAAATTTCTCTCGCGCCTCTGCATAACTGGCGGAGAAACAAAGGAGGATTTCATTGTCTCGCATTCCTGAAATCACCTCCTAACGGTTCAAAGATTCTTCAGCGAACCTTCTCAACAAGACTGCAAATTCACTTGGAGCATCAAGAAATGGCGCGTGACCAGACTTTTCGAAATGATGGATCTTGCCACCCCACAGTCGAGGAGAAGCAAGATTGTCCAGGAATACCGGGTCAACGAAAGGGTCGTTATCTCCATGCGATATCGCCAAGGGTTGGCACCCTGCGCGCGCATAGTCCAGATGGCTCGCACCATTATGGTTTAGCCAGTGTTCTGTCATGCGCGACCTTGCCCTCCCGGCTGTGCGTAGCAGTGCAGGAACGAAGTACTCATGTCGCGCCTGCGGTACTCCATACATATGTGCTGCGTAGTCTCTCAAAGCCTCTTGCGAAGGGTTTTCTTCTCCGGTCGACTGAGCGAAAGTAAACGGAGTGAAGCCACCTTCCAAGAGAGAAGGGCCAGGCCCAATTGGCGGTGTGCCTGTAATGAATACGCCGCCAAGCTCGACACCGGAAACGGCCATTTCCAGCGCAGCGTGACCACCTAGCGACCATCCGACAACTACGGGTCGATCAAGTCCCAAATCACGGATCACCTGCGCAGCGGCAGAGGCGTAGCCGGGAATTGTATATGCGCTTTCAGGATCAACCGCATCATCGCTTTGCCCATGTCCGGGCAAGTCGAATCCAATGCAACAAAAGTCTTCGAACTCAGGATTCCTCCAAAGAGTCTCAAATACCTCTTTACAGGATGAGTTTCCGTGAATGAATAGCAATGATTTGGAACCTTGGCCCTTCCGCAAAATCGCCAACTTACGGCCCCTCCAAGCAACGGAGAACTCTTCCGACATTGATAGTTCCAACCTAGAAGCTGAAGCCAACTGTTGCCCCATAGGTTCGCGGGGCACCGAAGGATTGAGTGGTGTTCACGAAGATGGCGCTGCGGTCGTCGGCGAAATTGACATATACCTCATCAAAAACGTTGTTCGCCCATAATGTAAAGCTCAAAGTACCATTGTCTATTCCTGCTCGTAGATTGACGAGATGACGATCGTCGCCGCTTAGGCGCACAGTGTTTTGCGGTTCAAAAAAAACTTCCGAGCGATATTGCCAGTCAGCTCGGATTAAGCCCTCCCATTCACCGCTGACCGGTCCACGCCACTGTGCGCCGAAGGCCGTGCTCCATTTCGGAGCTAGGTTGAGGAAATTACCAGCGCAATTCGCCATAGCCAGAGCCGCGGGTGTAGCGCCCGGGACAGGGCATCCAGCAAAGTCTTTGTAAGTCGCGTCAAGATAGCCGATCGCTGCATTCACGCTAAAGTTGTCAGAAAGGTCAGCAGCAAGATCAAACTCAACCCCATAAATCTCCGCCTCGGCAGCATTGTTAAGCGTGACACCAAAGCCGGTTATTTGGGAAAGTTGAAGATCTTCATATTCGGTGAAGAAAACCGCAAGATTGCTCCTCACTGCGCCACCGAGAAAGCTGCCTTTCAGACCTGCTTCATAGGCAGTCGCTTGTTCAGGGTCGACGGAGAAATTCGAATTGGCGTTCACAAAATCCGTGTTGAAACCGGAACTCTTGAAGCCCTGAGCAAAACGCAGATATCCTGTCAGCTCGCCGGTCAGGTCATAGCGCAGCGAAAAGGTCGGTGAAAAATCGTTATCTGTTCGCGATTCAGCGAAAGTTTGACTGCCGAAAAGTCCGGTTGCGTCATCCTGCACGTGGCTGGCGTCTTTGCTCTCGCTAACAAAGCGTCCTCCAATTTCAAGGGCGAGCCGATCTGTCAGCGCGATATCAAAGTCGAAGAATGCAGCAATACTCTCGGTGTCGACAGAGCTGGTCAGATCAATTGGCGGCTCCACTCCGGGGACGCCAGTAAGAAAATCACCTAGCGCAAAGTTCGACAGATTATCCGCTTTCTGGTTGAGATAGAAAAGTCCTGCAATAAGATTCACTCCATCTGTAATCTCACCTGAATAGCGGGATTCAACCGACCAAAAGTTTGCATCGCTTCCAAAATTGTCGACGAAAAAACGCACTGGCAGTTTATCATCATCCAGCCGAGCATCGAAAGAGCTCTCACGATAAGCTAAAATTGTAGTCCAGGTTCCTGGTCCAACAGCTAGATTTGCTGTAGCCGAAACCCCATAAATATCTCGGTCCAGATCATTGGGCTGATCATTATTTACGGTAAAAGGCGTATTCTCGGTCGGATCGTTCAAAAAGGCCGCGTCTGAAACTTCAAAAAATGATGGCCTTCCGCGATCAATCATGGCGTCGCCGCTAATCGTAAGGTTAAAATCGGATGATGGCTCAAAACGCAGTTTCGCTCGGAAGGTGGCAAGATCAGCGGCATCTAGGTCTGGTTGAAGACCAGAGACATTTTTAGTGTAGCCAGAACTATTTACGTAGCCGGCGGTCAACGAGATGCCAACCTGATCGGACAATGGCCCTGAAACATAGCCTTGCGCCCGGACAGTGTCGTAATTGCCATAACCAAGTTCGACATCCCCAGTCCAAACGTCCAGAGATGGCTCGCGGGTGATAATGTTGATAGCGCCTGCAACTGTGTTTTTACCGAACAAGGCACCTTGAGGGCCTCGCAGGACCTCAACCCTTGCTACGTCGATCAAGTCCTGATTGAAATTCTCGGGCCGGCCGATGTAGACACCATCAACATAGAAACCTACGCCTGTTTCAAGGCCTACAAACCGAACCAGAGTAGAAATCCCGCGGATGCTCACAAGACCCTGCAAACCTCCGGCAATACCACCGGACTGACTAGCATTGGGAATGAAATTGAGTACTTCATCGACGCTGTCAATTCCGCGCACATTGAGCGCTTCAGAACCGAGAGCGCTGACCGCAATCGGAACATCGGTAATGTCCTCATCGCGTTTGCGTGCCGTTACAATGATTGTATTTTTATCGGCCTGTTCCGTGGCATCATTGTCTTGTTGAAGTTCATTCTGTGCCAAGGCGCTGCTGGCCGTTAGTGCTAAACCACTTACGCCCACCATCGCCATCAATTTTCCCGTGATCCGCAGTGCAAGCATCAATTTTCTCCCTTAAAGGCGCGATCTGCGCTATTGTGGCTGCTAGATTGCATTCTTGGCCTGCTGATGTCTTATGCAGGTCACATTATTTTTTGTGGTGGTTGCACAAGTGATTCATTTCGATTGGGACAATATTGAAGAGACCGCGTTCGGACTATTTGGTGCCGAGGAGGCTGAATGGTATTATCAGTCTAGTCAGGGGGAAGCATGGCGTTACGCTTTAGAGCCCACGGAGGGTCAAGGAGGGCTTGAGTATTTTAGACCTTCCAGTGGAATCAATGTGCTTGCAATGGATTGCCAATTTTATGCGCCGCGTGACATTGTTGTTGAAGATGGAACTAGCGTGCGTTTCAATTTTGCACTTGCGCTCGACGTCCAAATGCAGGCTGGTAGAGCACAGCCTACGCATGCGATGACGCAATCCTGGAGAGTGATAAACACCTGCGATGACACAGAGATGAACGAGCATCTTGCAGCAGGTCATCGGCATAGCTGGGTGACGATCCACTGCGCACCTGATTTACTTGCACAATTGGCGGGCAAAGAAGCTGCCGACCTGCCTGAATTGCTTCATCCGCTTCCCGATTGGTATTCGGGCAAAAGTATCAATTCACCTTTTGAAACCGATCGCAGACTTTCGGAAGCTGTAGCGGACATTCTGAATTGTAAATTGGAAGGCAATTTGCGCCTTCAATATGTTCAGGCACGCGCGACTGAGCTCCTTTGCCTTGCTTTGTACCAATTGCTGGAGCCGCCTCGTTCAGCACCTGAGATCAAATTGACAATAGCCGATGAAGCGGCAATTCGAGCCATTGCTGAACAACTTCGGTATGAATTTGCCGATCCACCAAGCATCGCCAAATTGGCCATGGATTCAGGCATAAATCGCAATAAACTTTTTTATGGTTTTCGCAATTTTTACGGCGTAACAATTTCTCGCTATTTACAGAATCTTCGACTGGAGCGAGGATATGAACTGCTCACAACCTCCGATCTATCTTTGCTTGAGATATGCGAGCAGGCAGGGTTTTCACATCAGTCGAATTTTTCAACTGCAATCCGCAATAGGTTTGGCATGAGCCCGAAGGAGTTGAGGAAAGAGCGGACATAATTTCTGTGACTAGGCCAGCGCCGCACACCGCCAATTGAACCAGAAGGATGCTTTCAGTAAACAGCTTCTGTATCCTCTTCTATGCCCAAAGTTTCGTTGTTCACGGTTTTTTGCGAGATGATTGACGTTATTAGACAGATGTGATTGTCCCAATGCGCCCAAGCCTTGTCCTTTCGGCAATTTGAGGACTAGCTTGTGTCCGCCTTATTCCGAAAACAGTCTCTGCTTAATTGATCATCCCTACCGTCTCTGATCTTTAGATGATCAAGCCGTTGTCTGGGCCTTTTGTTCGCTCCATTGGTCAAGGAAAGTCTTTGCATCAACGGGCTTACCAATATGCCAGCCTTGCGCGACATCACATCCAAACTTTCTCAGGAGCAATAAACAGTCTAAGTCCTCAACGCCTTCCGCTACGACTTTGAAGTTCATTTTATGCGCCATTGCGATGGTAGAGCTAACCATTACACGGTCCGCATCTCGGTTGACCATCGATTTGATGAAACTTTGATCAATTTTGATCTCATCTGCTGGAAAACCTTGCATGTACGATAAGTTAGATTGTCCTGTGCCATAGTCATCAATCGACAGTTTGACACCAGTTTTTCTTATTGCCTCTAGTACCGCCTTTGCTTGGTCAAGATCTTCAAGTGCTGTGGTTTCAGTAATCTCAAAACTGATTTGATCAGCTGGAACATTGCCGCATTCAACCAAGTTGATAGCAAGGGAAACAAATTTCTGATCTGCCAGCAATGCTGCAGATACGTTCACCGAACAATTGATCAACAAACCTGAGCGGGCCCATTTTCCAATATCTTTCAATGCGGTCTTCAGCACATGCAATGTCAGATCGGCAATTCTGCCTTGTTCCTCTAGAACAGGAATGAACCTGTCGGGACCGATAACGCCGCGTTCGGGGTGATTCCACCGCACCAATGCCTCAGCAGACGACACTCTATTGGTGTGTAAATCGAGCTTTGGTTGATAGGCGACCCAGATATCTCCCACTTGCATGGCTTGGTCGATATCATTCAAAATTGTTATCTTTTCGCTGATAATTTCGTTCAAATCCTGCGAAAATTTCATCCATCGATAGTTTAACTCAGTAGCCTTGTGAGCCGCAATTGACGCATCGCCAAACAATTTTGACCAGTCGCTCGACACACCTTCGTTATAGCCAACGTGGATGCTCATGTGCATCCGTTTGTCATCGACCATTACCGGGCTATTGGAAAAGGAGGCCGCTGTTTCGAAATGTTCGTCCAAACGTTTTTCATATTCGTCGGAAACAAACCACGCCAGTTGATCGCGGCCGGTCCGATAAATTTGCTCATCTTGTGCAAGCAAAGAAAGTCGGTTTGCCATGGACAGCAGCACTGATCCCTGTCCATCGGTACCAAGTAGGCTTTCAATTTCAGCAAAATTTGCAATTTGTGCAACGGCTACCCTGACATTGGATTTCTGTGCGGCGTGTTTCGTCATTGCGGCAGAATTGGGAAGTCCCGTTACCAAATCAGTATGACGTTCACGTTGTACGGTACGCAGTATTTGGATGATCCATAATGCGATGAAGAGGCATCCGACAAAAGTTATCGAAAGGGAAATTTCCAATTCAACAATAGCAAAAACGTTAAGAATCCAGTTACTTCCGATAAGCAGGATCGCGAATAAGGGAAGAACAAGGCGGACTCGTTTTGCTTTCGAGTTGGCCATGAATCGCCACCATAATATTGCGAAAGTCGTTGTTAGCAATAAGATGGTAGCTCCATCTAATGTTGGCATATTGTGGCCTGCTAAGAGGGTTTCTGCCGCCAAGGCATGTATGAAAACACCAGGCACTACACCTGCATGTGGCGTCGCGTAGTTATCGCCGAGTTCAATCGCTGTGGCGCCTATAATAAAGCTTCGACCATCGATGAGTTCCTGATCCACGTTGCCATTGATAATATCAATAACGCTCACGCTTGGTATTGTGCTTAAGTCGATGGATTGGTCGAGAAGAAAACTAGTCCCGATTTGTCCATCACTGTTCGTCAGCATTGCCGCCAAAGTTGGACGTGGTTGTCCGTCTATTTGTGTCCCATAGTCGTAGTAACTAACCTGGCCACGAGCATCAGGATGCACATTTACGGACGCCATCAGCGCGTGGGGCCTCAACGAATCCAGTGGCAGGTTTTCAATATAGTCACTACTGAGTGTTGAGCTGCGCTGTCGAAAAGTAGCCAGGATGACTTGTGCATCTAATGTTCGGATTGCCTCCGCCAGTCGTTGATCCGCCCCAGCATCTGACGAAGCTGAAAAATCGACATCAAAAGCAATCTGTGCAGCGCCTTTGTTGGAAAGTTCTTGTAAAACCTTTGTATGGGTATCGCGGGACCAGGGCCAGCTTCCGATTTCCTTTAGGGATTGAGAATCCATCTCAACTACAACGATTTCACCCGACGCGTTTCGTTCAAAAAAAGCACTGCGTACATCGCGGTTGGTTTGTTCAATACCTGGGTTAACACCGGCCAGAAACAATCCAAGTGTCGCAAATAAAGCAAAAAGAACGGCCAAGGTATACGGACCAATCTTCCCGATCTTTTCATAAATGTACTTTTGGGCAGACAATAGCGATTTTCCTAAGACGATCGAGAACAATAACCGCTTTAGTTTAGGGTTATGTTACTAATTTGCCGTTAACCAAAAAAAAACCGCGCAGCAGTCCCCGCAGGCGTAACCGTTCCAATGTCCTTAAAGTGTCGGCGACAATAACTATTGTTGCGAGAAATACCGTTCCTTTATTTGCTCCCCGAGCCATTTTAGTCTCTGTCGCCAGTTAGATCCTTGCTGGCTCGAACTATCCGATTCCCCGGCACTTTCGGCGTTTCCATTGCCTTGGCCGGTATCGCTTGGACTATTGCCACCCCCGTTGCCGTTCCCGCCACCATTGCCATTGCCTTGGCCAGGGTTGCTTGGATCATTACCACCGCCATTATTGCCGTCATCGCCAGCACTGGCGTTTTCGTTTCCGCCGCCGTTGTTAGCGCCTTGGCCGTTGCTAGAACCGTTGCCGTTCCCGTTCCCGCCACCATTGTCATTGCCTTGACCGGGATTGCTAGGATCCTGGCCGCTGGGGTCATTACCACCGCCATTATTGCCATCATCACCAGCACTGGCGTTTTTGTTCCCACCGCCGTTGTTAGCGCCTTGGCCGTTGCTGGAACCGTTACCGTTCCCGTTCCCGCCACCATTGTCATTGCCTTGACCGGGATTGCTAGGATCCTGGCCGCTGGGGTCATTACCACCGCCATTATTGCCATCATCACCAGCACTGGCGTTTTTGTTCCCACCGCCGTTGTTAGCGCCTTGGCCGTTGCTGGAACCGTTCCCGTTCCCGCCACCATTGCCATTGCCTTGGCCAGGGTTGCTTGGATCCTGGCCGCTGGGATCATTGCCGCCGCCATTATTGCCGTCATCGCCAGCACCGGCATTTTCGTTTCCGCCACCGTTGTCGGCACCTTGGCCGTTGCTGGAACCTTTACCGTTTCCACCACCATTGCTGGAATTGAGCACAGTGTCTTCAAGGATCTGTGATACGATGTTTTCGGTTGCCAAAAAAACATCTTGCTGTCCGTCGGCTTCTGCCGATTGCGGCTCAAAACTTGCTACAGATGAACCAGGAGAATTTCCTTCGATCAAACCGTTGGTAATAGCAGCCAATTGGACGGGTTGATTGGAGATTGTTTTGGAAATGATGGCCGGTACCGCGCTCGATACATCGCGATTGGCACTTTTACTGCCAATTGTTCGAACCTTGGCGGTTTTCGGCGCTGCGTTTACCCGATTCGGCGATTCAATGCGTCTGGTGCCATCACCTATAATGGTCATCGCAAATGGATCTGCTCCCGAAACCATTCCGATCATACCTGGCCGCAGCAATTCGACAGCACCACCGTCAAGTGTTGCCACTTCTACCGCTCCTTCGGTGACTTGAACGGTTGAACCTTCTGCACCGACAGTCACGTTAAAAGTCGTACCTTTGACAACTGCCGCCATGTAGGGCGTCTCAACGCCAAAATGTTTTGCCTTGCGTTTATCAACCTTAAACAGGACATTTCCGAGATAGTTGAAAACCTGCGTCATCACGCCGTCTGTTTCTGGATTGGCGAGCTTAATATGGCTATTGGCAGCAACGACCATATATTGGTCGCCGCGCGTGACCACGGCTCGACTGCGAGAACCCGTTCGAATGACATCGCCTGCGCGCAAATTTTGCCCGCCAATGGCGGTTTTAGTGACGCCTTGCCGGCCAACAGACACCTGTCCGTTTGTTTCCGATAACTTCCAGCCACCGCTTTGTGCCAGTGCAGAAGTGCTGCCCATCAGCGCGAATACCAATCCGGTTGTTACGGATTTCCCAATCAAGGCTTTAATCATTTTTACATTCCAACTCATTGAACGGATTTCGAAGCCTGCTGTCTAACTTGCACTCATGGTCATGCCCTTTAAGAAGCTGGTTATTCTGCCGTTAACCATGTCATTCAGCGCGTCCTTAACGGACAGTTATCTATGGAAACGCTTATAAATGTTTTGGAAAACCTCCTTCTGCACGGCCTTAACAATATGGTCGACTTTGTTAAGCATGGCTGTTTTTCAGTCGGGCACCGCACATGCACAAGCGAAAATTGCGTTGGATTCTGGTGCTATTAACGCTGACGAAGAGTGGATTGTGATGGGCAATTCATACGGCACGGAAGTCCAAAACCCAGTTGGTCAACTATTGCCACAAACAGTAAGTCTTCAAAACTCTGCGCCGCTTTCTGTCAATCCGGACAATTCACAACAACCAAACCAAGATATATTTGTTGGTGCGATTGCAATTAATGGAACCAATCAGATTGGAACCGAAGTTTTTGCATCGGTGGTTGAGCAGAATATCGGGCGCAATTTTGACGAACAAGAGTTGCGTCAGTTGACTCAACAGATTGCCGACATGGCGCGCGATCAAGGATATATTTTTGCCACGGCTCGGATCCCAGAACAATCTCTGGAGATGGGGGTTTTGCAGATGGAAATTAATGAAGGACAAATTGATGAAGTCCGCATCATTGGATCTGAGAATAAAGCTCTAAGGAGATTACTTGGATCATTGGAAGGGCGCGCCGCGGTTCAAAAAGAGGTTGAACGCAAACTGGTTCTGGCGAATGATATTCCTAAATTATGGGTAAAAAAAACCCGCTATCTCTCCGAAAATGATCGAAACATTTTGGAAGTGAATGTTGGAGAGCCGAAGCATAAAGCCCATGTCGGCGTCGACAACTACGGTACGGATAGACACGGCCCATTGCGCGCAAGGCTTTCGTTCGATTTTCGAGGGTTGTTGAGTAGCGCGGATCACGCTGGTGTTAGTTTTAGAACCAACCCAACCGATCCCCCCGAGTTTGTATATGCGAGCGCTTTCTACTCCACGACGGTCGGCGACAATGGCACGCGGGTTGGCGCATCAGCATCTGTAGGAACGACTAAGCCGGGTAGTACAAATTTTGCCAATCTTGAAGGCGATAGCATCTATCTTTCGGTCTATGCAAATCACCCTCTTGTGAGATCAGATTCCGCCAGCCTCTGGTTGAATAGCTCTTTGTCTTATCTTGCCATTGAGCAGGAAGATCTAAACGCCATTCTTAGTCAAGACAAACAGGTGACCTTTTCTCTAGGACTGTCTTCAAACATCAAAATCGCTGGTGGTCGCCTAAGAGCAGGTGCGGCGCTGGTTCAAGGTTTGGATGTTCTGGGTACAACTCGATTTGGTGATTTCGCCGCATCGCGTTTTGATGGTGACGGTGTGTTTACCAAAGGTAGCTTTTACGCAAACTGGCAGGGTACACTAGGGAAAAACTGGGGTTTGTATGTGGGTGGCTGGGGCCAGATTGCCAACAAGCCGCTTTTTGCCTCGCAAGAAATCAACATCGGCGGAGCCTATAGTGCACGTGGTTTTGACTTCAGCGAATATTCGGGTGAGAATGGATTTTCCGCTTTGCTTGAGATCAATCGAAAATTCAAAAAACCAGTGTCGTGGATCGACAAACTGCAACCGTATGTGTTCATCGACGGTGGTTATGTTAGCAATCTCCGCGATGGCTTTGGAAGTGGTACGCTAGTATCAGGTGGCGGCGGTATCCGTGCTGACATTGGCAAACTGAACGTTGAGGTTGAAACAGCGGTTCCGCTAAATCGTGATCGTTTTGAAACGGGTGACCGTTCTCCGCAAGTCAATCTTCAGGTGGGGATTGAGATTTAAGCGCGCAACATTCTACCTCAATCGATTGCGAGATGTAATGCTCGGATTAAAATGCTTGCCAGCTCCTCAAAACTCGTCCGCAATATCCTGCAATTTGACCAGTCGCTTCGGAGCAACCATGCGCCAACTCTTGTTGAGCCAGTCGGAGATATAGCCCCAATCAGTGCGTCCGATATCCAAACGGATCGCGATCCATCCCCCTTTGCCATAGAATTTCGGGAGATAAAAAAGTTCAGGGTCTGCTTCCAGTAAAGCAGTTTGCTCATCTGTGCCTGAAGTTTTGACCAGCAAACCAACGCTTGCTTCGCCGTGCAGCCTTTGCGTGAAATAGGCGAAATACTTTCCAGTTTTTTCGCTGCCAACGCGCCAGCCGGGGGAGCCGAAGCTATCGCGTTCATGCGTTTCTTCTAGCGCAAGGGCGCGTTCACGGACTTGACCCAAAATCCACTCGGGATCCTCCTCCCGGGTTACATATTTGGCGAGTGTATTGGGATAGAGTTGATGTTCTGCGATCAGTATCCGGTCGGCGAGGTGGCCTGCATCGTCATTGGCCAAGATAGCTACCTCGGTTTGCGCGAGAACAGGGCCATCATCCAGCTCAGGTGTGACAAGATGTACGCTGCATCCGGCATGGCTGTCACCCGCATCAATTGCTCGCTGATAGGTGTCCAGCCCTTTATACTTGGGGAGCAAGCTGGGGTGGATATTGAGCATCCGGTCAGTCCATTTGCTCACAAATTCATCAGACAATATGCGCATATAGCCGGCGAGTACGACATATTCTGCACCGGATTTTGTAATCGCTTCGTGCATAATTTTATCATGCTGTTCGCGCGACATGCCTTTGTGCGGATGGGCATAGGTTGCAATGCCTTCGGCTGCCGCCAATGCAAGGCCGGGTGCGTCAGGATCGTTTGATGCGACAAGTGCTACTTCATAGGGACAGTTTTCGTCTTTTGCGGCGTAGATCAAGGCTCCCATGTTGGAGCCTCTTCCAGAGATTAGGACTGCGACAGATGTCCTATTAGCCTTCATGTGTTGCCGACCAAGCGCTCATCGCAGACCAAATATCTGAACCACCTGAAACTGTACAGCCTTTCGCACCTTCGCGAACTTCGCCAATCTGCAATACGGTTTCTCCCGCTTTTTCCAGGTCGCTCGTAGTCGCGGCTACTTCATCGGGCGATACCGCCAGCACCATTCCGATGCCGCAGTTAAATGTGCGTGCCATTTCTTCGGGTTCGATATTGCCCTGCGCCTGTAGGAAAGCCATCAGGCGCGGTTGATCCCAAGTGCCAGCATCGACATGTGCATGAAGACCCTCAGGCAAGACCCGCGGGATGTTTTCTAGCAATCCGCCGCCGGTAATATGTGCCAACGCTTTGATTCGGCCAGACTGCATCAGTGGTAGTAAGGATTTCACATAGATTTTTGTTGGTGCAATAAGTGCTTCAATCAAAAGCACTTCTGGATCAAACAGGGCAGGGCGATCTAGTTTCCAACCCTTGTCAGCGGCAAGGCGGCGTACAAGTGAAAAACCATTAGAGTGGATTCCCGATGACGCCAGACCCAAAAGAATGTCACCAGCTTCCATCTTGCTTCCGGTGACGGCTTGATCGCGCTCTACAGCGCCAACGCAAAATCCAGCCAAATCATAGTCACCATCGGCATACATACCCGGCATCTCGGCGGTTTCGCCGCCAATCAAGGCACAGCCAGACATCTTGCAACCATCTGCTATTCCGGCCACGACACGTTCCGCAACCCCGTTTTCTAGCTTTCCCGTTGCGAAATAATCGAGGAAGAATAACGGTTCGGCGCCTTGAACGATCAAATCATTCACACACATAGCAACCAGATCGATTCCCACTGTGTCGTGACGATCAAAATCAATCGCCAGTTTTAATTTCGTACCTACGCCGTCATTCGCGGCCACCAACAGGGGATCGTTATATCCGGCGGCCTTCAGATCGAAAAAACCACCAAAACCGCCTAGTTCAGCGTTTGCTCCGGCGCGTGCGGTTGCTTTGGCCAGTGGAGCGATTGCTCTAACTAGCGCATTACCTGCCTCAATCGACACACCGGCTTTCGCATAAGTATACGATTCGGGCTCATTTTGCTTTTCACTCATGCAATGAGCGATTAGACAACTCCCCGCTAGATTTCTACGCCATAATCGTCAAAAGAGCGCAAATGAGTTTATTCGCAGATTTTAAGTTTAAGATTGTAGCCATTTTATCAGCCTTTGTTCTGGCTGCTGGCGCCGTTGTTTATGCTCAATTGGAAGGTGGAGAGCGAGGGGTCGCTCCACTTGCAAGTACCGGGGACTTTGAGGTTTTTGGCGTTGAAGTGGATGTTACCGGCGACGATGCTTTTGATGCGCGGAAAAAAGGCTGGGAAGAGGCGCAGCGCAAGGCTTGGCGTATGCTGTATCAGCGGACACAAGGCGGCAAAACAAGCGGACTTTCTGATGGCGCGCTGAATAACTTAGTTTCTGCTATCATTGTTGAACAAGAACAAATTGGACCCAAGCGCTATATCGCCACTTTAGGTGTGATGTTTGATCGGGCGCGTGCAGGATCTATCCTGGGCGTTGGGAGCAGAACACTGCGATCCCCCCCCATGCTAGTGCTACCCATAATGTGGAGTGGCGGATCGGCTCAAGTATTTGAAAATCGCACAGAATGGCAGAAAGCATGGGCACGCTACAAAGCGGGCGATAGTGCGATAGACTATGTCCGGCCACATGGCTCAGACAGCGAATCGCTTGTGTTAACTGCTGGACAGGCCGATCGTCGCAGTCGTTTGTGGTGGCGGAACATATTGGATCAGTTCGGAGCGGCGGACGTAATTATTCCCATCGCCCGTTTGAATTATGAATTTCCAGGAGGGCCTGTAAC
This sequence comes from uncultured Sphingomonadaceae bacterium, assembly GCA_947494305.1. Classification (GTDB taxonomy): domain Bacteria; phylum Pseudomonadota; class Alphaproteobacteria; order Sphingomonadales; family Sphingomonadaceae; genus Parasphingorhabdus. The sequence goes on from CANLUL010000001.1 coordinate 450,567, forward strand.
CGGTCAGTTTACCGCGCGATACGGGCCGGACAATAAGTTGATCAATACCTTCACACTGAAGGTTGATAGCAGTGATAAGATTCCGGAAATGATGGATCAGGCTATTCAGCGCTTTGACAATATCTACACAGCTGCTTTGTCCCGAGGCGTTCTGAAAACTGATAAATCTTTAATTATTGAAGATTCGTTTGATCTGTCTGCCCTTGAAGCAGAACTTGAGAGAGAGCTGGGTTTGGAGGATTTTGGATCATCATCGTTAACCGATGACGGTGTTGGATCTTCAGGCAACGACGCTACGTCAAACAATGAAGGTGGTACTGCTGGCAACAACTCAGCTGCTACATCGAGTGCGGTGACGATCTCTGTCCAATATAATACACCTGATGTCGGAGCTGTCGGTCGCGGTGAGTCTTCTGTTCGCTCGGTCCCTGGTGTTTCGTCAGCAGCTACTTCTAGTCTTGCACTAGGCGGAGTGTCCGTAATGCGTGTAACCTATAGTGGTGATATCGGCGCACTAGCTGGAGCATTAAGAGCGCGCGGATGGCAGGTTCAACAAGGTTCGGGTGCGCTCAGAATTTCACGTGGTGGTGGATCCAGCCAATCTTCGACGCCTCCAGCAGATGATGGAGCAGGGAGCGAAGAGCCAGAACAGTGAGCCAGATCGCGCTACCGCTAGAAATCGCATTACCTGATCAAGGGGGCGGCTATCTGGTTTCCGATTGCAATGCTCATATACATGCGCAGCTGCAAAATTCAAAGACTTGGCCAAATGGCACCGCAATTCTGATTGGTGAAAAATTGTCGGGAAAGACTGCTATCGGCAGGGCATTCATCCGCGATACGGGAGGTTTGATCCTCGATGATGCCGACCACGAAGATGATGAACTGATCTTTCACCTTTGGAACCGGGCAAAAGAAGAGAAAAAACCGCTCTTTTTGACGGCATCTCTTCCGGTAGCCAAATGGGGCATTGCGTTGCCAGACCTCAAATCACGGCTAGCCGCTTCGCTGCTGTTGCAAATTGGTTCCCCAGATGAGGTCATGATTGACGGATTACTGCAACAATATTTTGCTAAGCGTGGGCTATCCATATCACAGGATGCGCTGGGATATCTGACCAAAAGAATGGAGCGTTCTTATCACAATGTTGAGCTTTTGGCGCAAAAGATGGATAAGATAGCAATTGAACGCAAGAAACCGATCACCTTATCGGTTGCAAAAACAGCTTTGCTGGAACAGCAGGCTGGGAGTTAAAAGTTTAAATGGATAAGCCGGCGACCGATACTTCTGCCGTAGATAGTGATTTGGCTGATGATATAGACTCGTCTCCTTATGTTGGTGACGCGGAAATTGAAGGAGGCTCTGATCGCTATTTTAACCGCGAGCTGAGTTGGCTTGGTTTCAATGAGCGGGTTATTGAAGAAGCGCAAAATAGCTCGCATCCATTGTTGGAACGGGTGCGTTTTTTGTCAATTTCTGGCAGCAATCTGGATGAGTTTTTCATGGTTCGTTTTGCCGGATTGGTCGGCCAGTATCGACAGAATATCGAAGAGCGATCAGCAGATGGATTGACGGCCAGCCAACAGCTGCATGCTATAGCTGAACATGCCGATAAGTTGATGGGCAACCAGCAATTGGTATGGGATGAGCTTCTGAAATCCTTAGCGAGTGAAGATATCTTTGTTCGGTCTCTTGATACGCTGAGTGCGGAAAAATTGAGCTGGTTGGAACAACATTTTGTTGATCAAATATTTCCAGTCTTGACGCCGCAAGCATTGGACCCCGCTCATCCCTTTCCGTTCATCCCCAATAAGGGATTAAGTCTGGTCTTCGATCTAATTCGTGAAAGCGACAACCGAAACATTCGCGAACTGGTTATGATCCCATCCGGTTTGCCACGTTTCATTCGATTACCCTTGGAACCAGCAACCTATGTGTCGGTGGAATCGGTTATCCAATTTTATTCTGGGCGCTTGTTCCCAGGATATAAGGTTACCAACAGCGGATTGTTTCGGATCATTCGGGACAGTGACATTGAGGTCGAAGAAGAAGCAGAAGACCTGGTTCGCTATTTTCGCAGTGCGATCAAGCGCCGTCGGCGCGGAGACGTGATTCGGCTTGAAATCGGCCCGGACATCTCTGACTCGATTGTTGCGATGCTGCGGGGTAACCTGCTTACAGAGGGCGCGACGGAGAGCCGGGTTGATGGCCTGATCAGCTTGGGTGATTTAGATCTGCTTGTTGAAGAAGACCGACCTGATCTAAAATTCACACCCTATAGTCCGCGGTTTCCAGAGCGTATCCGTGACCATAGCGGAGACTGTTTCGCTGCTATTCGTGACAAAGATCTGGTCGTTCATCATCCATATGAATCCTTCGAAGTTGTGATTGAGTTTCTTCGGCAAGCTGCGGCTGATCCTGACGTGGTGGCGATTAAGCAAACTCTGTATCGCGCTGGAAAGCAGTCGGCGGTTATACGCGCGCTTATCGATGCAGCAGAGGCTGGCAAATCGGTAACAGCGGTTGTCGAACTAAAAGCACGCTTTGATGAAGAGCAAAACCTCCTTTGGGCCAGCGCCTTGGAACGCGCTGGTGTGCAAGTTGTGTACGGCTTTATCGAGTGGAAAACACACGCCAAGATATCGATGGTAGTGCGCAAGGAGGCAGAGGGTTATCGGACCTATTGTCACTTTGGTACAGGCAATTATCATCCGATAACTGCCAAAATCTATACGGACATAAGTTTCTTCACCGATGACCCGAAGGCGGCTCGAGATGCTGCGCAATTGTTCAACTATATTACCGGATATGTTGAGCCGAAAGAACTTGAGCTTATTTCAATGTCTCCAAGAGACTTGCGCAACAATCTGATGGGTTTGATCGAACAGGAAATAGCAAATGTGCGTAATGGCAAGCCGGGGATGATTTGGGCAAAGATGAATTCGTTGGTTGACCCCGCGCTTATTGAAAAATTGTACCAGGCCAGCAATGCCGGCGTTGACATCGATTTGGTGGTTCGCGGAATATGTTGTCTGCGTCCTGGCGTTTCAGGCATGTCGGATAACATCCGAGTAAAATCTGTCATCGGCCGTTTTCTCGAACATAGTCGGATCTGGGCATTCGGGAATGGTAGTGAATTGCCGAATGATGATGCCAAACTCTTCATTTCATCCGCCGATTGGATGCCGCGTAATCTGGATCGGCGTGTTGAATATATGATTCCGATTACAAACAGAACGGTACATGACCAGATTCTGGATCAGGTGATGGTCGCTAACCTGATTGATGATGAGCAGAGTTGGGAACTCGGAGCAGATGGCAGTTATACTCGCGTGAAGCCGTCTGATAAGCCATTTAACCTCCATCGTTACTTTATGACCAATCCGTCGCTGTCCGGACGCGGAAAAGCGCTTAAGAAAAGTAACGCTGTCCCAAGGCTGAGCTTACGTCGGCGCAAAAAAAGAGCTGAATGAAAACTTATGGGGGGTGAGGCACTCAAAAAACTGGTCACAGAACCACGGTCGCAGACGGATCAGCGTACTGCCATTATTGATATTGGATCTAACTCTATTCGTCTGGTTGTTTATCAAGGGCCAGCGCGGGTACCGGCAATATTGTTCAATGAAAAAGTAATGGCTGGACTTGGGAAAGAGTTGGCCACTACCGGTGCTATTGCAGAGGATTCATTGCAAACTGCAAAATCGGCTTTGCAGCGCTTTTACCGTCTTTGTCAGGAAATGAATGTTGATATCGTAGAAAGTTTCGCAACCTCTGCGGTTCGCGATGCTAGCAATGGTAAGGACTTGCTCAAAATAGCGAGCAAGATCGGCATCGAAACTAATGTCCTACAAGGTGAGGAAGAAGCACACCTTGCTGGCCTGGGCGTAATATCAGCGATTCCCAATGCGGATGGTATTGTTGGTGATCTGGGTGGTGGCAGCCTCGAATTGGCGCGAATTAAAGACGGTAAGGTACTGGAAACGCATAGCTTCCCTCTGGGTGTTTTGCGCGTAAAGGAGCTACGGGCCAAGGGTACGGACAAGCTAAAACGGCATGTTCGTAAAATACTTAAAAAACTTGGATGGGACAAAGAGGCGCGAGGCCTTCCTTTCTATTTGGTCGGTGGATCCTGGCGATCTCTGGCCCGCGTTGACATGCATACAGCGGGATATCCGCTGCCGGTCATTCATCACTATGAAATGGAGCCACATCGGGCTCGGCGATTGGTCAGCAAGCTGGCACATTTAAACAAAGCAAAATTGAAAGAAGTGCCGGGCCTTTCAACATCCCGTATCCCTACGCTTGATGACGCTGCATGGTTGCTTTCTTTCATGGTGCGGTATCTCGATAGCAGTGAAATGATCGTCTCCGCCTATGGCGTGCGGGAGGGTATGTTGTTTCACCGGGTGAACGAGCAGGAGGCTGCGCGTGATCCTCTACTTCTAGCTACTGAAGAGTCAGGAACAGCCCAGGCGCGTTTCCCAGCGAATAGCAAGCTATTGGGCAAATGGATTGCGGATATCTTCTCTGACGATCCAAAAGAATGGCACCGCATTAGGCAAGCCGCTTGCAATTTGGGAGATGTCGCTTGGCGAGCCAATCCCAATTTCAGGGCAGAGCGCGGGCTTGTTATGGGACTTCACGGCAATTGGGTGGGAATAACAGGTCCGGAACGAGAAATGTTGGGGCAAGCGTTGTTCACCAGCTTTGGTGGCGGCAGTAACACCGTTTTCCCTGGCGGAGGAAAACTTGTCAGACCGGAAGCAACGCAGCGAGCCATTGCCTGGGGACTAGCAATGCGTCTCGCACAGCGATTGAGTGGGGGCACCAGAAGGCCTTTGGAACAATCTAGCATATGCCGGGTTGATGGAAAGCTCGAGTTAAGGCTTCCGGGTTCTATCGCAAAGCTTTACGGGGATTCTGTTCAGAAAAGGCATAGCCAGCTCAGCGCTATTCTCGAGCTTGAGCCAGCCTTGGTTGCGAAAAAATAAGAGATCAGCCGCAGCTGACCCTTTGAATCTGCATTTCTTCATCATAGCTAATGTTTAATCGGTCTTGCCGAAAATCCATCGTTACGGCACTGTTGGGCGGTATCCAGCGAAGCGTTTTGGCATAAGATTTTTTTAAAGCCAGCTTGCCGGTATTGTCATTGGCTTGTTCGCCGATCAACACCTGCAGTTCCTTTGCATCACAAACATAATCTGCCTTGGCGATTTGTTCTGGTGTTTTTGCCGCTGGCTTGAATGTGGAACAACCGGAAATGGCAATTGCGGTTATGATTATCGTTGGCAGTTTTGCATTCATTCTGCGATCTCGCTTTCCCTCTCCGGCTGGTGAGTCATTTCAAGCTTACCATCTTTCACCGTAAAACTCACGCGGCCTTCTATCAAATCAAGCGCATCACGCCCAAATTGTTCGTAGCGCCATCCTTCAAGCAACGAGACGTCTTCTCGCTCACCAGCAACAATACGCTCTAGATCCTCGGCTCGTGCGAGCAGACGCGATGCGACATTAAGTTCGGTGGATCGGATTTTTAGTAACAGCTTTAGGAGGTCCGCGACCAATGCATTTTCCTTGCCGTGTTTCGGGCGTCGGCCGTTTTTTTGCGGTAAATCATCGCGGGACAAAGGTTGCGCATCCTCAAGCGCTTCCATTAGTCGCTCTCCGATATCGTTATTTTTCCATCCGTTGGAAAGCCCGCGGACCTGACCAAGTTTAAACTGGTCCTTCGGCGGGTGAGCTGCGATGTCGGCCAATGTTTCATCACGAACTATTCGGCCGCGAGGTAAATCTTTGGATTGGGCCTCTCGTTCGCGCCAAGCCGCCAGTGATTTCAATCGCCCCAATGTTTCCAGGTTGCGACCCTGCGACTTCACTCTCTTCCAAGCATGTTCCGGATCATTAATATAGTTCGCTGGGTCAGCTAGCTTTTCCATCTCCACGTTGATCCACATTCCGCGATTGGTTTCTTTCAATTTCTCCAGCATGCGCGGAAAAACCTCAGAGAGATGTGTGACATCGCCGATCGCATATTTTAGCTGCCGATCATTAAGCGGCCTTCTGGACCAGTCCGTAAAGCGCGCACCTTTGTCTAGAGTAACGCCCAACCAACTATCGATGAGGTTGGCATATCCAATTTGTTCACTGGGCCCCAATGCCATGGCCGCAATTTGTGTGTCAAAAATCGGATGCGGTGTTTTGCCGGTCATGTTGTGAATAATCTCAACATCCTGACCGCCAGCATGAAATACTTTCAAAACTTCTTCATTGTCGACCAACAGATCGAGTAGTGGATCTAGATCGACACCGTCTACCAATGGGTCAATTGCGGCAGCTTCATTTCCATCCGATATCTGGATAAGGCATAAGATTGGCCAATAGGTGTTTTCCCGCATGAATTCTGTATCAACAGCGACAAAATCGGCTTTGGCGAAGCGCGCACAAATATCAGCGATATCCTGATTATCGGTCAGCAAAGGATGAATGTGCATTTTTGTCCTATACAGCGGGCAGCCCATCGCGCAAATGCTTTACCGGGTGCAAGGTGAATTTGGGGAATGATCATGGCATTTTGGTCACTTTTGGTAATGGCTGTGATGGCTTTGCTAGTCCTGGGGCAGGTAATGGCAATGTGGGGGGATGCTTATTTGGCAATGGCAAATCCAAGACCCGTGGGCGGCAAAACCATAGAGGTTACTATACTGGCTTGGGGTTTCGCTTCACGACACGGGCGATCTTTGGAAGTGGATGATTGTGTTGGATTAGGCATTAACGACATGCGTTTTTATATGACCCCGAAACATATTTTGATTTGTCTGATTACGTTCGGCTTTGTTCGCACCATCAGCATAGCCTATCGCTGTTATGCTGGCGACAGCGATGTGGAGTGTGCATAATGACGGAGGTGTATCATCTCGGTCAACAGGTCTGGGCCAACTATCACAAGACCGCGGCATGTAATCTGAAAGACCGCATTGAATTGGCCAACGGTCAGGAAACAAGTGGCCGCGCCTATTTGAAAAATGCAGCTGAAGCGGTGCTGGAACTGCTTAAGGAAGCAAAGCAATATAATATCCCGGTCCGCCCCGTGGGGGCAGGGTGGTCACCTGCGCCCATCAATATAGTCGAAGATGGCTGGTTGATTGAAACCATGCGTCTCAATCGCACTTTCAAGATTAACGCTGATGACGTGCATGAAGACAGCGTCATAGAAGCCGAAGCTTTGCTGCTAGTTCAGTGCGGAGCGACTGTTGATGAAGTTTATGAAAGCGCTGAAGAACTGGGTAGATCCCTGCGAACGGGCGGAGCCAGCAATGGTCAGAGTTTTGCTGGTGCCTGTGCCACCGGAACGCATGGTAGCGTTTGGCGGGAGGGGGGTATCCAAGACCATGTGCGAGCCCTTCAACTGGTGACACCAGAGCGCATAATATGGGTCTCTCCGAAGCAGGCCGTTCTGTCTGATGATTTTATTGCTCAAACCGGTGCTGAGCTGATCAGGGATGACAAGATTTTCGCTGCGTGCCAGCTTCACGTTGGCGCGATGGGTTTTATCACGGCGATGTTGATCGAAACCGATCCCATCTACATGGTTCGTAACATCCAGAAGGCCGTCAAAATAGAGCGGGAGCATATTGATTGGCTTTGTGAAGGAAATTTCACCAAATTCTCACGAGAATTCGGATTGAATGAAGAGCCATATTTCCAGCAGTTAATCCTCAATCCATTCGATCCATTCGACAAAAAGGCGTTGCTACGCTTCCTGTATAAACGACCCTTTGATCCTTCGATCCCGCCCCCGCCGCCACCCAAAATGGGTGCAGGCTATGACGCATTGACTTTGCTTGGAAAGGCTATGGCCGGCAGTGATTGGTTCAAAGCGGACATACTGCAGATGGCTATGGAGAAGGGCTATCCGAAGAATATGGATGTGGATGACCCAGAGGCAATAGCGACTTGGGGAAACACCACTGAGGAACATGCGCCAATTGGGAACTTGTTTAATGGTTCAGTGACGCTGGACCGAAATAAACTTAGTGAAGTGTTTGATTTGATTATTCATAGCTTTCGTGATGGCGGCGGCGGTACAGTCGTCACCCTGCGCTTCTTGAGCAAAGCCCAAGGATTGTTGGCACCGGCACGTTGGGATCACAATGTGGTCATAGATTTTGACGGTCCGAATGTTGAATCCAGCCACAATGGTTACAAAAAGGTGGTTGATGCATTGGATGCTGCAGGCATTGCCTTCACGCGGCACTGGGGGAAAACCAACAATCTCAATGAGCGTCGAATAAAGCGAGACTATGAACAAAAATTTGCAGACTGGAAATGGGCGCAAGCGCAGATAATGCCCGATGAATCTGACCGAAAGGTTTTCGCCAATAAAGAACTGGTGAAACTGGGATTGATTTGACCGTCTGGCCAGCCTGCTTGCCGTTTGATAGGTCGGTTGGATCAATGAAAAGGATATCCTGATGCCCGAGATCAGCAATTGCTGGAATGATGCTACTGATTATGACTATCCCGCGCTGGTTCAGCAGCTGCAATATTATTTGAAGCTTAAGGCAACCCCTATTGGGATGAAACGCTTTCAAAGTGTTGCTGATCTGGAGGAAATCGAAAAACTTAGGCGTCCACCAGAGGATGTAAAATTGGCGACGGATCAGATTGTCGGACAAAGTCGGTGGTTGGGTTATACTATCGGTATCACCATGGACAATCTGGTCGGATCACAATGCGGTGCGGTGGTTGGTCTTTATCCACGCGATGAGGAGTTTCTTAGCGGAAACATGTTCAACGGTGTCTGGTATGGCTCGCTAGAGGATAGCAAGGCGCATCAGAATGCTATGGATTGCGCGCCCTATGGCGAATATGAAGCGCTGGTTGTTTCACCGTTGACCTCCGGTCGCATTGGTAATCCCGATATATGTTTGATCTATGCCACTCCTGGGCAAATGATCACGATTGCCAATGGCCTGCAGTGGAAAGACTATAAACCTCTGAATCTCTCCATTGTGGGAGAAAGCTCCTGTGCCGATTCATGGGGCAGGGCGCTAAAAACCGGAGAGCCTTCTGTATCGATTCCCTGTTATGCCGAACGCAAATTTGGCGGTGTGCAGGATGACGAGATGCTGATTGCATTGCCACCGAGTTACCTGCCCGGACTGGTGGAAGGATTAGGTGCGTTGAGTCAAAATGGACTGCGATATCCTATACCCAACCATGGATTGGATGTGTCCCCATTGGCTTCAATGGGAAAATCTTACGGGTGATCGGAAATTGGGGGTCAGTCTGTTTCTGGATTGCCGGAGAAAAACGACCCTTGGAATTGCATCACAACCCTTGACAAATGCACGCTTCCCCTGTGTTACGCGCAGCATAAGTTTGCAAAGCGCAAACATTCCTAGAAAAGTTATTCCAAAGGCCTGTCATGCACGCATATCGCTCTCACAATTGTTCCGAACTTCGCAGTGCCCATGTTGGCGAAGAAGCCCGTTTATCAGGATGGATTCACAATAAACGTGACCACGGCAATTTACTGTTTGTTGATCTGCGCGATCATTTTGGTCTGACCCAGATTGTAAGCGAACAAGGCAGCGATGCTTTCAAACTACTCGATGGTGCGCGTAAGGAATCGGTGATTACCGTTACCGGGCAAGTGACCGCGCGCTCGGACGAAACCAAAAACACAAATTTGCCGACGGGTGAGATTGAGCTGGTCGCTGAAACTGTCGATATGCAAGGCCCGGCCGAAGAGCTGCCCATGCCGGTATTTGGCGAACAGGAATATCCGGAAGATATTCGTTTGCGTTACCGCTTTCTCGACCTGCGCCGCGAGCAGGTGCATGCCAACATGATGCTCCGGTCAAAGGTGATTACCAGCCTGCGTAACCGTATGGTAGAGCAAGGCTTTACCGAATTTCAAACACCGATCTTGACAGCTTCTTCTCCGGAAGGCGCGCGTGATTATCTGGTGCCCAGCCGTGTACACCCGGGCAAGTTTTATGCGCTGCCGCAAGCACCGCAAATGTTCAAACAGATGTTGATGGTTGCTGGTTTCGATCGTTATTTCCAGATCGCACCTTGCTTCCGCGATGAGGATGCACGGGCCGATCGGTCTCCAGGTGAATTTTATCAGCTCGATCTTGAAATGAGTTTTGTGACACAGGAAGATGTTTTTCAGGCACTTGAACCGGTTCTGGCCGGTGTGTTTGAAGAATTTGCTGATGGTCGTTCGGTAACGCCAGCGGGTGAATTCCCCCGTATTCCTTACAAGGAATCTATGCTCAAATATGGCAATGACAAGCCGGATTTGCGGAACCCGATCATCATTCAGGACGTGAGCGAGCATTTCAAGGGATCGGGTTTCGGTCTGTTTGACAAGATTACATCAACCGGCGGTACGGTGCGGGCTTTTGTCGCGCCGGAAGCGGGCAAAAACAGCCGCAAGTTTTTTGACAGTATGAACGACTGGGCGCGAAGTGAAGGTTTCGCTGGCCTGGGCTATATCAACATGAAGGAAGGTTCTGCCGGAGGACCGATTGCTAAAAATCATGGAGAAGAGGGCACTGCGAAGTTACTGGCTGATCTTGGTTGTGGCCCCGATGACGGCGTTTTCTTTGCTGCCGGCAAGGAAGCAGATGCAGCGAAACTGGCCGGTGTCGCGCGGACACGGGCAGCAGAACAATTGGGGCTGATTGATGAGAATGAGTTCAAATTCTGCTGGATCGTTGACTATCCTATGTATGAATATGATGAGGAGCTGAAGAAACTCGACTTCTCCCATAACCCGTTCTCCATGCCGCAGGGTGAACTGGAAGCATTGGAAGGCAAAGACCCGCTCGACATACTGGCGTGGCAATATGACATTGTCTGCAACGGAATAGAGCTGTCGTCTGGTGCAATCCGGAATCACCGTCCGGACATCATGTACAAGGCGTTCGAAATTGCCGGTTATACCAAGGAGCAGGTCGACACCGAATTTTCCGGTATGATCAATGCACTCAAATATGGAGCCCCGCCACATGGTGGTTCGGCACCCGGGGTGGATCGTATTGTGATGTTGCTCGCTAACGAACCCAATATTCGCGAAGTCGTGTTGTTCCCGATGAATCAGAAGGCCGAAGACCTGATGATGAGTGCGCCGAGCGGCGTGTCGCAGAAACAATTGCGCGAATTGCATATCCGTGTGGTGGAACCACCGAAAGAAGGTTGACCTCAAAAGCAATAGTGGTGACCCATTTAATCCTAAACTATCAGCTGGCTTATGCCTGAACCTGTTGAGAATGTCTTTTCGTCGAATACCGGCGATATCTGTTATTTCGAATGGGGGCAGGCGGGATCAGGCCTGTCTATATTGCTGCTACATGCCACCGGATTTCATGCCCGCTGTTGGGATCGGGTGGTATCAGCCTTTCCTGAGGGCGCGCATGTTATTGCGGTTGATCAATTAGGGCATGGACGCAGCGCCAAACCGGAAAAGCTTGAAAGCTGGAATCAAATTGCCGGTGCAACGACCGAACTTGTCGACAGCCTTGGCGTCGGTTTCGATATTGGTGTTGGTCATAGCATGGGCGCGCATTGTTTGGTGCAGTCGGCCGTTGCACGGCCGGATTCGTTCGAAAAACTGGTGCTGATTGATCCGGTCATAATGGAGCGAGCGGTTTATCAAAACCCGCCTGACTATAGTCTATCGGAAAACATGACCCGAAAACGCCGGAACAATTGGGCGAGTGTCGATGAAATGTTCAAGCGATTTAAGGATCGTCATCCCTATCGGCTGTGGGACATGACGGTGCTTCGCAACTATTGCGAATATGGATTGCTAGCCGATGGTGAGGGCGGATTTGTTTTGGCCTGTCCACCCGAGGTCGAAGGAGCTGTTTATGGAACTAGTGGAGCGCTTGATCCGTGGCCTTTGATAGAGCAAATCAACCAGCCGGTATCCGTGCTTCGGGCTCCCAAACTGGATTTGAAAGAAGGTTTCGATTTTGCCTCGTCACCTACGCCAGACCATCTTGCGGACGCTTTCGCCAATGGTTCAGACATCTATGTCCCTGAATTGACACATTTTATGCCGATGCAGGATCCGGAACGCATTGCAAATCTAATTATCGGCCGCTAATCTGATATTCATACTAATGCCGATATTTATGAACAAAATGGAGAATTGGCGTGGATAGAAAAACAATAGCGGCTTCTGCAGTATTGATAGGCTTATGTTTGCCAGTGTCGGCTCATGCAGAGGTGCTTACAGTTGAAGGTCTGACGCCGGCAAACGAACCAGCGTTTGTGCTTGTCGACACTCTTGCCATTGACCGGTTTGGCGGAAGCGATGGGCAGAACCTGGCCTTTGAACTGGAAGACAGGCTCTCCAACGTCACGGTTTTCAATCAACCCTATTTCGACGTCATCGGCGGACGATCTGCGATAGAGCCCGATGCAACGCTGTCTGGCAATGTCACAGCCGGCATTGACCAATATGAAACGACCGCCAATCGCAATCGATGCGTTCAGAGAGATGAAAAGGATAAATGCACCAAACGCAAGGATATCAAGGTTGATTGCTTGCGGCGCGTGGTCGATTTTCGTGCGCAGGTAAGGGCGGTCCGGTTTGCCGATGGTCGCAACATATATGCGGAGTCTTTTCCCAAAAAGGACGAGCAAACCATATGTTTTGGAGATGATCAGGAATTTTCGGCTAGCGAAGGCGTGATCCGAAAGATGGTCGCAGATACGGCGCGCGAGATTCGCAGCGACCTGGCACCGCGCGAGTATCGACGCGAAATTCGGGTTCTGGAGAGCCGTAAAGGCATGTCCAAGGTTGAAGGGAAGTTTTTCAAGGCTGCGGTCAAAATGACAAAGCGTGACGAAACCGAAGCCTGTCGGATGTGGGACGAAGCCGGAACCAATGGTCAAGTGCATGTGTCACTGGCTTTTAACAGGGGTTTATGCGCGGAGCGTAACGGCGATTTGCAAGGTGCGCTGTCTTATTATGGAGAGGCGCAATCGCTCGCACCCAAAAAATTTGAGGTGAAAGAGGCCATCAAGCGAGTTACCAGACATCAGCAGGCTTTGGATGACTGGGAAACGCGGCAACCGGTTTCAAGCGACAGAAAAGACAGAAAATAGGGTTAACCGGATGGCCTGTTTGGCCGTTTTGGTTTATTCCAATGCTATGGCGATAAATCTTTCTGACTATGAATCCGGCAAAAAATATGACGGCGACTATTCCGACACATTGAAAGAGCTCCAGGATCGACTGTCGCGAATTCAGGCCAAACACATCATTCACGAACATCGGACGATTATTGTGTTCCAGGGTTGGGATGCAGCTGGAAAAGGCGGCGCGATCCGCCGGATGGTGGCGCAGTGGGATCCTCGATATTTTGAGGTTCACCCGATTGGCGCCCCTACAAAAGAAGCAAAGGATCGTCATTTTCTGTGGCGGTTCTGGAAGCGCTTACCCGGAAACCGTGAAATCGGCATTTTTGATCGCAGCTGGTACGGTCGTGTGTTGGTTGAACGCGTTGAAGGTTTCTGCACGGAAGCTGAGTGGAAACGTGGCTATGACGAGATAAACGAGTTTGAATCGCAACAGATTGACAGCGGTACGAACCTTATCAAGCTGTTCTTCCACACGACACAGGACACACAGGACAAGCGATTTGCCGATCGTTTGAACACGCCCGAAAAGCGATGGAAAATTACCGAAGAAGATTTTCGCAATCGATCAAAACGCGAAGACTATCTGACCGCTATCGAGGATATGTTCAAATTTACCGACACCCGCTGGGCACCGTGGAAGGTGATCGACGGTAATAACAAGAAAGCTGCGCGCATCGCGGCTTTGACCTATGTAGCAGATATGTTGGAGGCAGCTCTTCCCGACGAGATGCCAGAGGCTGACCCAGAGCTGGTTAAAATGGCTAAAGATGCGTTTGGATATGAAGTGCCTTGAAAAGGGAAGGGGTTTGGTTTTTTCTGGATATGAAATAACCGTTGCCAATCGAATTGGCGCATTAAGTCATTTTTTACTTCTCTATTCTAGCATTTCCTAAATTTCATCACCCAAAAGGATGAGTCTAACATGCGACAAGAAGCAGGTGGACATTTTAGTTCAACTAGTCGTCAGGAGAAGCTAGTAAAGGTCGTCCTAGACACTGGTATACAAGGTAAAGTGGAAGCGATTTTGGTAGAATTTTCTTCTACCGGTGCGCGAGTGAAGGTAAATTTGTATCTGCAACCGGGAACAGATGTTTCGCTGATACTAGGAGATGGAAATCTTATTCCCGCCAAAGTGAGTTGGCGCAATGCCGGGGAATTTGGTTTGAGTTTTGGTAACAATGCAAAAACTAACGCGACGCCGTTCGTCAAGCATACGGTACCGGAAGGCATGTATCGTAAGAATGGACGTTTCAAGGCATTCGACCGCTTTGAGAATAGCAATTCTGCCTATCGCCCTAGATTGAAAAAGTAATTCGAAAAAATAGGAAAACTATCTTCGATCGAAGCTACTCAATAGTTTATAGAGTCCCCACTTGTTCTAAATCCGGAGAGATTCTGGTGAAAACCAAGTCAACTAGCGACGGGCACCTATCAGAACTGAATAAAACTTCATTTGCGCTTTAGAACATCAATTTGCCATCGGAAGCCCAGCCGCAGCCATCAGATATGGCGAGACCCTGCGACGAGTACACAATCCACCAAAACCATCACTGATAAGGCGTTGTTCGAACTCCACTCCCATTTGATTGTCATCTGACCGCCGAACAGTTGCAACTGCCAATTGACCGTCACCAAGATCGACAACTAATTTTGTGCCCTTTGGTAAACACATTAGTCCTTCGATCAATGCCCCAGTCTTGGAAAGGTTGCGTACCACGCATGGTTCACAGTTATCGCCGAATATCAATCGTACCTTTCTGAAAATACTCATTCTATCTGCGCGTTGCAGTGCAGGTCCGACCGGTTCGATCGCCCATTCCCCTTTTTTGAACTGATTGAGGACGTCTTCGTGCGGAATTGGTTTGCTGTAGATATATCCTTGGATTTGACTAACATTTAGACTCTTTATCCACTCTAACTCATCGTGGGCTTCAATTCCCTCTGCCGTTGTATCCATGTCCAATGCATCGGCTAGTGCAACAATAGCGGCGATAATTGCCCCGTTTCGTGAACCTGGTTCGCTTGACCCTCTGACGAAGCTCTGATCGATTTTGATTTTGTCAAATGGTGCGTTCTGCAAATAACTGAGTGATGAATATCCAGTGCCGAAATCATCAAGAGCAAGTCTAACACCCAGCTTTTTCAAGGCAGCGAACATGTCCTCAGTTTCTGAGGTCTCTTCCAAGAACACACTTTCCGTTATCTCAAGTTCCAGCCGATCGGGGTCCAAACCAGTATCTTTTAGGGCTTTACTGACGACTTGTGGTAATCTTGAATCCGCAAACTGAATGGGTGAAACATTGACGGCTACTCTCACCTTTCCAGGCCATTTAGTTGCGTCTTCGCATGCTTGTTGAATCGCCCATGCGCCAAGTTCCAAGACTAGTTTGGTTTCTTCAGCGATCGGAATGAAAATTTCAGGAGAAATAAACCCCCGCTCAGAGTGTTTCCAACGCATTAGCGCTTCAAAGCACGAAACTTTATCGTTTTCGGATTTCACCAATGGTTGGTAGTTCAGGATGACTTCTCCCTTTTTCAAGGCGTCACGTAGGTCATCCTCCAGAACCTTCCGTTCATTTACGGTTTCCAACAACTTTTCTGAGAAAAAACTAAACCTTCCCCTGCCAGCACCTTTCGCCGCGTAAAGCGACATATCGGCACTTCTTATCAAATCATCGGGGGTTCGACCATCAAAGGGACTTATGGCGATCCCCACAGAAGCGCCAATCACACATCGGCTGCCTTCCACAGTATATGGTTGAGATATACTAGATATGATCGCATTAGCCATATCACTTAGATTTCCACGATCATCCCAATCGGGAAGCAGGATCTGAAATTCATCTCCGCCAATTCTCGCGACTTCCCCGTTCCCCGACACTATTCTCATCAGGCGCTCGGATACGTGCTTTAACAGAGTATCTCCTGCAGGGTGTCCCAACGTATCATTGATCAGTTTGAAACGATCCAAATCAACTTGCATAAGCGCGCAAGCACGCTTTTGTTGACGAAAAGAGGCCAAAGTTGATTCCAGAGTTTTAGACATCGAAGCGCGATTTGACAAACCCGTCAGAGAATCAAAATGGATCAAGCGATTTTCTTCATCTTCGGCGCTTCTTTGCTCGGAGATGTCTTCTCCAATTCCAAAAAAACCAACAAAAGCATCGTTTTCGTCGAATTGCGGGATACCTGATAACTCCCACCAAACATCATCTTTATCAATCTCTGCCTTAAACGGCAGTTCGATAAACTTTCTCTGTTTTGTCAAAATGAACGGCAATGAGTGTTGTTGATTTTCGCCCGATGTTTGAGAAGAGAATAGATTTGAAAGAGAAGACCCTTCAATTTCATCCAACGGTCTGCCAAATGCATCTTCTGCTGATTTTGATATGTAGGTTAGATTTCCATGTTCATCGGTGATCCAAAAAAAACCTAAGTCTGAATCTTCAAGGGATCCGATCATTCTCAAAGCATCTCTGGCCGCCATTTTTGAGCCGCCGGTATGTTTTGTGTCAGTGCTGCGACCAATTTTTTGACCTATGCGCTTCAATAGGCTGTCTGGAGCATTTAGTTCACGAACGCTGGATACGGCCGGGTCTAACTGCGAATGATCAATCTTCATTTTCTAATCCATCGATTTTAATCAATGTTGTCTTGGCATAAAATGGTTAATTTACGCTGACACTCCCATATCTGGTCAAAAGTTAAAAATCGGTGAGCCGAGCGAGGGGGAATGGATTCATAGTGGATATGGTTGCTACATCTCCAGTTTTTCGCTCCTAACCCCTACAAGAGTGGGGTTAAAGCCTTTCAGCTGGGTATTGGTAATGCCGACAATTAGAGGTAGTTAAAGATCAAATGGTCTGCGAGAAGTTATCTCGACAGTTTTGTTTTCAAAGACCGCGCTGCCCAGTTCTTGTTTCTTTTCCATCATCATGGCATCGCGCTCGTGCAGCATGTCGATGATAGGGTCATGGAACTGATGGACGGCAGCGGTGAGCCATTCATTGACTATAGGATCGCCTGGTGCATCAGTCATGTCAAAATTCTTTAACTGAGACGCAATTGCCGTTGCGGGCATCATAAATTCGTAGGTAACCCAATAGTTCGTGGTGAACCATGACATGGGCATACCATCTAAGCCAAAGCTCAATGCGCCAAAATGAACGACACCTTGCGTTTTTTTGCCATTGGGTAGTTTTGCCGGCGGCTGGTAATAGGTTTCCACCCCGTCAAACATCTCAAGTGGCAGGAACATGTGAAAATGGCCATGCTCGCCTTCTTCACGCTCTTCCGGCTTGTGCGCGTGATAAAACCATCGCGACTTGTTACCAGGCGCGATACAATCCCCTTTGGGATAATGGTCATATTGAACAAAAGGGGCGTCCGCCGGTACCACTCTGGGTACTAGCGAGACGCCCTCCTTAGCTATCTGGCTCGTAAGCTCAAACAGCTTTTCTAATGCATTTTCCAATGCTTTTTACTGAGATATTACTCAGTAGCAGCGCAAGCAGCTGCACATGCAGCATCACCAGCAGCACATGCGGCATCACCAGCAGCACATGCGGCATCACCAGCAGCACAAGCAGCGGCGCATGCAGCATCACCAGCAGCACAGCCAGCGGCACATGCAGCATCGCCAGCGGCACATGCGGCGCACTCAGCAGCACATTCAGCGGCACAAGCAGCACATTCAGCAGCAGCGGCAGCGTCGTCAGCTTGTTCTGCACATGCAGAAAGAGCAGGAACAGCAAGCGCAAGGCCGCCAGCAACTGCTAGCATTTTGCGGAAATTTGTTTCGGTAGTCATTTAATCATATCCCCTTTGGATGAACTAGACTTGCCCCTTTATTCGCAAACGGGTCGACAAGGCAAGCCTATTTCGTAAATATTGCGTTAATCCGTTGGAAACCTTAGTTCGTACAGTGTGAAAAACTTCTGATATTTTGAGGTAAACAAAGCCCCGCAATCAGTGACTTCACCGGTCAATACCGCGATTCTTGCCCCACTGTCTGGCAACTGTGTATCCCAGATATCCAGTACCAAAGAGGGCATAAAGAGGTTCAGGAATACCAGCAAGATAGGCGTTCATACCGCCAGCGATATCGCGCGCTACTTCAGGGCGGAAGGCGGCGATTAATCCCATAGGGATCGACCAAAGCAACAATAGGTACATAACGTAGAGGAAACTGGGCCGAGCGCGGCTGGTCCACGGATCAACAGATCTCGCTTCCGCAAGGATGGCGGACATTTGAACGCGTACTTCCTCCAGTTCCTGACTGCCCTCCAGCTTCAACAGTTCCAACTTGGCGCGATCTCTCGCTTCCTTATCCGGGATGATTTTGTCGATGATTTTGGTGACTGGGCCAATAAGAGTGTTCAAGAATGACATAGGGATACCTTTTGTTTCTGGCGGCACACAATGTTTACAATGTGCAACGGGTTAAAAAGAAAATTGTGCGGATCAAAAGATCAGCTGATACGATTGGCAAGCCAGCCATATAGAAATGCTTCATTTGCCCTTCTTTTCTCCGCTAGCTTTATGTACCGGGCGCCCTGCAGAGATTCGGCGGCCTTCAGCAATACCGCTTCACCATTTGCGCCGCGCTTGTTCAGATAGGCTTCAAGCGCACGCAGCGTCAGGCTACCAATTTGCCGGTCCACGGCAATATCAGAATAGTCCCGTCCATTGCGATTGAGGACATTCAGAGCCCTTTGCAGAAATCCAGTTGCGATACCGGGGCCCATGTTGATACCCGTATCGAACATCTCTTCGGCCAGTCTCGGTGCGTGATCGTTGATTTTGTCGAACCGGGGTCGCCGCCAATATTTGCGTTTATAGATTGAGGCAGCCTCGCTTCGCGGAAAGTGCCGCATGTCGCCCCCGTATCCGTGCGCGCGTGCCACGGCCTCTGTTACCCCCCAACGGGTAGGGCCACCTCTGTCTGCCGGATGATTGGAATAGTCGCCCTCAATGGCGATCACGTTGTCGATCAGTTTTTCTATGGTCATCAAAATTACCTTTTATTGGAAGAAAGGTAATTGAAATAACCTATTTGGTTATGTGTAGGAAAGTGATGTTGGATTTGTGCGCTAAATTGATCAGTTGTACCGAAAGCAGCGCATTCTAGTGTCACTTTTAAGAGGTTGCTGTTGCAGCCAAGTCTGGCTTAACTGCTTGTGAATTTTGAGTCGAACGAAACAAACGTCAATCGTCAAAGGAATAATATGAATAACGATGTAACTGCCGAGGGCAGGGAACTAGCCGACAAAGTTGAAACCTTTGTTCGAGAAAAAATTATTCCATTCGAAGGCGATCCTCGCTGTGAAGATCATGGACCCACCGATGAGCTGGTGCAGGAAATGCGTGCTCTTGCGAGGGAAGAGGGCATTTTAACGCCGCATATTCGAGAAGATGGAAGCCATGTTTCTCATCTCGATACGGCGCAAATATTACGCAAATCCGGATTGTCGCCGCTCGGCCCGCTTGCCGTCAATGTCTTTGCGCCGGACGAAGGAAATATGTTCCTTCTGGGGAAATGTGCCTCTCCGGAACAGAAGCAACGATTTTTGGATCCATTGGTTTCCGGGGAAGCTCGTTCAGCCTTTTTTATGACCGAACCCGCAGAAGAAAATGGGGCAGGGTCCGATCCAATGATGATGCAGACCACGGCCAAGCTGGATGGCAATCACTGGGTTATTAATGGCCGAAAGGCTTTTATTACCGGCGCAAAAGGGGCCAAGGTCGGAATAATCATGGCCAAGTCAGATGACGGCGCCTGTATGTTCCTTGTGGATCTTCCGGATCCCGCCATCAAAATTGACCGTGTCCTAGATACAATCGACAGTTCGATGCCGGGAAGCCATTCGGTCATCACGATCGATAACCTGCGCGTTCCTGCCGATCAGATGTTGGGCGAGAGTGGAGAAGGTTTTAAATATGCGCAGGTACGTTTGGCTCCAGCGCGCCTGACCCACTGTATGCGCTGGCTAGGCTGCTGTGACCGGGCCCATGAAATTGCTAGCGACTATGCTTGTCGTCGCCATGCTTTTGGCAAAGCACTAGTCGATCACGAAGGAGTTGGTTTTATGCTGGCGGAGAATCAGATCGATCTCAAGCAATCTGAGTTGATGATCGATTGGTGTGCCAGCGTTCTGGACAGCGGTGCGCAGGGCGGCACCGAGAGCTCTATGGCAAAAGTTGCGGTATCAGAGGCCCTGTTCCGCATAGCAGATCGCTGCGTACAGGTGATGGGCGGAACGGGCGTCAGTCGCGATACTGTGGTTGAACAGATATTTCGCGAGGTTCGCGCGTTTCGCGTTTATGACGGACCGACCGAAGTGCACAAATGGTCACTTGCCAAAAAAATCAAGAAACAACATGCGCAATAGTTGGAGCTAAGGCGCCAATTTCTGGGTGGTCCCAGTGACGGAGTAGATGGTCTGCAACCCTGGATGCGCACCGCCGCCGAGGATTGTAACACCGCCGGTTCCATCATCGCCGACCGCAAAACCGTGACGAGGGAGCGCCATATCCGGACCAGTTGTCCAAGTTGCAGATTGCAAATCCAATATGTCATGGCTGGCAAGAACTTTGCCTTGGCTTAGCGATTCTCCGCCGAATACATGCAGCTTGCCGGCTCTAACAAAGGAGCCATGTCCACCTCGGCCTTTGGGCATTTCTGGAAGGGTTTCCCAGCTGTTGTTGTTAAAATCATAAACCTCAACAATCGTGATTTCGGAGCCCAAAGCGGCGCTTCGCCCCCCCGAAACATAGAGTTTTTCATCCGACACAGCGATAGCATGGGAATGGCGCGCTGTGGGCATCGGTGCCAATTCAATCCATTGCTTTGCGGATATATTATAAGACCACAAAGTTGCTAGATCTTCGGATCCATTTTGACCGCCGACCAGATAGAGTTTGCCATCATTGTGGACCATCGCATGCTGGCCAATGGGATGCGGTGCTTTCGCCAATTCTGTCCAGCTGTCCGCTGCTGGATCCAGCGCGAACATACTTGCATCTTCGTCCTGTTCAAACGGCAGTGCAATATAGCCGCCCGACGCAAAAATGCTGTTATTATCAGCGGCCATCGCAACATGATGAAGTGGTCGGGGCAGGGGCGCACAATCGGCCCAGCTGTTGGTTTGAATATTGAAATTCTCGCAACTGTCGAGAACGCGAAAGAGCCCAATACCGCCGGCTATGTAGATCCTCCCGTCCAACGTCGCCGCATGAATTTCCGACCGGGCATTCGCCATACCATCATTCCACCCATAGGCCTGACGCATGACGAACAGCCCCACAGCAATCAATCCGATGAAAGCTACGATGCCGATCAAAATTTTTTTCATTCGTCCATTGCTGCGACCAGCTCCAGTGCTTGGACGGCCAGTTCTTTACGACAGATCAAAAGGTCCGGCAAATAAGGGTTAGACTGATTATAGACTATGTCAGAGCCATCAATCCTGGAACAATGAAAGCCGGCGGCCAATGCAACCGCCACGGGCGCGCAATTATCCCATTCATATTGACCGCCACTGTGGAGGTAGATATCTGCTTCGCCACGGACGACCGCCATGGCTTTGGCACCAGCCGAGCCCATAGGCAGCAATTCAGCGCCCAAAGTTTCCGCCACGGCAACGGCTTCTTTGGCCGGTCTTGTTCGACTGACCAGCATTTTTGCTGGTTCATTTGCTGCCGGAAACTGGGTTGGTTTCCCCGATGTCAGTGTCTTGTCCAAACCGGGTAGCGCCACGGCGCCTACCGTCGGATTGCCGTTAATCGCTAGAGCCACATGGACAGCCCAATCATCCCGACCTTCGCTATATTCGCGCGTTCCATCCAGGGGATCGATTATCCAAACGCGGTCCGCATCGAGGCGTGCCTGATCATCTTTCTCTTCTTCGGAAAGAAAAGCGTCATGGGGCCGGACTAGCGCAAGCTCCGCCATCAAATATTGGTTGGCCGCTTCGTCGCCAGCTTTTCCCAGCGCCTTGCCGCTAAACTTACCTGACTTTTGCAAGTCGAGCAGAATTTTACCGGCCTCGGTAGCAAGGGTTTCGGCGATTTGCTCGTCACTCAAATTGCCGTTCATCCCAGCAACTTCTCTACGATAACATCTGCTGCTTCATCCGGTGTCATTTTGGTCGTATCAATTTGAATTTCAGCGTTTTCGGGTGCTTCATAAGGGCTATCAATACCAGTGAAATTCTTCAATTGCCCCGATCGCGCTTTTTTGTAGAGGCCTTTGACATCGCGTTCTTCGGCGACCGATAGCGGTGTATCAACAAATACTTCCATGAATTCTCCGTCCGGGATCATGTTGCGCACCATTTCCCGTTCCGCCCGGAAAGGTGAAATAAACGCAGTAATGACAATCTGTCCTGAATCGGTCAGCAATCTCGCTACTTCACCTACCCGGCGGATATTCTCTATCCGGTCGGCGTCGGTAAAGCCCAAATCTTTGTTAAGACCATGTCTCACATTGTCGCCGTCAAGCAGGAACGTATGGCGATTCATCCGGTGCAGTTTTTTCTCAACAAGATTGGCAATTGTTGATTTGCCTGAACCGGATAATCCGGTGAACCAAAGCACCGCCGGTTTCTGGTTTTTCAAACTGGCGCGGGCTTCCCGAGTAATATCCGTTTCCTGCCAATGTACGTTTTGCGCGCGGCGCAGCGAGAAGTGCAGCATGCCAGCTCCGACAGTAGCATTGGTCATCTTGTCAATCAGGATGAACCCGCCCAGCGCTTGATTGTCATTATAGCTTTCAAAAATAACCGGCTTCTCGGCGGTAATTTGTGCGACACCGATTTCATTCAGCTCCAATGTCTTTGCTGCTAGTTGTTCCATCGTGTTCACATTGACGGTATATTTAGGCTCCTGCACCGTGGCAGATACCATTTGCGGACCGAGTTTTAACCAGTAGGAACGACCAACTGTTAGTGCCTCGTCGTCCATCCAGACGATGGATGCTTCAAACTGATCGGCGCTTTCCGGTGGATCATCAGCAGTCGTAATGACGCCGCCACGAGAGCAATCAATTTCGTCAGACAGGCATATTGTGACAGACTGCCCTGCAACTGCCTCCTCTAGTTCACCATCAAAACTGACAATCTTAGATACGGTTGTGTTCTTGCCAGCTGGTAAAATGCGGACGGGATCGCCGGGTTTGACGCTGCCGGCCGAGACTAGTCCGGAAAACCCGCGAAAATCGAGATTGGGACGATTAACCCATTGCACTGCCATGCGGAAAGACTTGTTCTGATTGCGACTGTTGTCCAGTTCTACATTTTCGAGATGCTCAATAAGCGGCTTGCCCCAATAGCTTGCCGATTGGTACCAAGGCGTATTGTCTGAGAGGGAGGCAATATTATCGCCCTTGAAGCCCGAAATAGGCATGGCGACGAAATTCTCGATGCCAATCTCATCGGCAAAATTCTGATAGTCGGAGACGATATCGTCGAAGACCTTTTGATCATAACCGACCAAATCCATCTTGTTTACGGCAAGCACAATATTGCGAATGCCCAACAGCTTGGCGATATAACTGTGACGACGGGTTTGCGTCAGCACGCCTTTCCGCGCATCTATCAATATGATCGCCAAGTCAGCTGTCGATGCGCCGGTGACCATGTTGCGGGTATATTGTTCATGTCCCGGACAATCGGCGACGATGAATTTCCGCTTTTCTGTTGCAAAGAACCGATAGGCGACGTCAATGGTGATGCCCTGTTCGCGCTCTGCTGCCAAACCATCAACCAACAGTGCAAAATCAATCTCTTCCCCTTGCGTGCCCGACTTTTTAGAATCCGACTCCAGCGCCGCCAGTTGATCTTCGAAAATCATCTTGCTGTCGTAAAGAAGGCGCCCAATCAGAGTTGATTTCCCGTCATCGACACTTCCGCAGGTGATAAAGCGTAACATGCTTTTATGTTGATGCGTTTCCAGATAACTTTCGATATCCTCGGCGATCAGTGTGTCGGTTTTGTAAACCGTTTCTGGAGTGGCTGCTTCGGTCATTAGAAGTAACCTTCCTGTTTTTTCTTTTCCATACTGGCGGCTTGGTCATGATCAATCACACGTCCTTGGCGTTCGGAAGTGGTGGTCAGGAGCATCTCCTGTATCACCTCTGGCAAAGTGGAGGCCTCGCTCTCGACCGCGCCGGTCAATGGGAAACAACCTAGAGTCCGAAATCGTACAGATCTTTCTATGATTTCAGGTTTTCGGCCCATAACCTGCTCCAACCGTTCAATGTCATCCGCCATGAACAGTTGCCCATCATGCACATATGTTGGACGTTTAGCGCTCAGATAGAGCGGTACAATCGGAATATTTTCCAAATGGATATATTGCCAGATATCGAGTTCGGTCCAGTTCGAAAGAGGGAAAACCCGGATGCTCTCATCCTTCGCCTTCTTTGTGTTATAGAGGTTCCAGATTTCGGGGCGCTGGTTTTTGGGATCCCAACCGTGGCTTGCTGTGCGGAAAGAGAAAATGCGCTCCTTGGCCCGGCTTTTTTCTTCGTCTCGCCTTGCGCCACCAAAAGCAGCATCAAAACCATGAAGATCCAGTGCCTGTTTCAAGCCCTGTGTTTTCCACATATCGGTATGAATAGAACCGTGATCAAACGGGTTAATACCCTTTTCAGTGGCTTCTGGATTTTGATGAACAAGCAATTCCATTCCTGCTTCTGCAGCAACAGTGTCGCGCATTTTATACATTTCCTGGAATTTCCAGGTCGTATCGACATGCAACAAGGGGAAAGGCGGCGGGCTAGGGAAAAAAGCTTTGCGCGCGACATGCAGCATAACGGCCGAATCCTTGCCCACAGAATAGAGCATTACCGGCTTTTCTGTTTCCGCAACCACTTCACGCATGATGTGGATACTCTCTGCTTCGAGACGTTGGAGATGGGTAAGTGAATTATGCATGTTTGTGATCGCCTTCTTCTTGCCGCTTAGCAAGAAGCTTTGGTCAGCGACAAGCAAGACATTCTTGAAGGCGATATAAAAGGCCTTTGGCGGCCTCGCTTATGCAAGCTTGAGAACATATTTGGTCGGGACGAGAGGATTCGAACCTCCGACCCCCACACCCCCAGTGTGATGCGCTACCAGGCTGCGCTACGTCCCGACCGTTGTGCAGCGATGCTGCGAAACGGGCGTATATTGAGATGTCCAAAGTTTGGCAAGCGCTTTGGCAGGGGATTCAGGCGAACGGCTAAGGTCGGTATCCGATTGGGATTGCACATTTGATGACTGCGTGATAGGCGCGCGGATCAATTTAAGTCTAGCGCTTTGGGGACTTGAAACACAGGCGGCGCAGGCACACATTCAATACAATAAATTTTGGGACGGCTTCATGACTATATTATCTATTTCAGCAGCAGCTTCTGGCGCTGGCGGCGCCGGTGGGTTCCTCATTTCTGTTATGCCACTAGTGCTCATATTTGCGGTTTTCTATTTCCTGCTTATTCGTCCACAGCAAAAGAAAATGAAAGAGCATCAGTCAAAAATTGGCGCGGTACAGAAAAATGATGAAGTTGTGACTGGCGGTGGACTGGTCGGCAAAGCTACCAAAGTCGACGATGAATATGTCGAAGTAGAAGTGGCCAAGGGTGTGAAGGTGAAGGCTGTGAAAGCGACGTTGTCCGATGTTATACCACGCGGCTCCGCGAAACCAGCGAACGATTAAATCCAGATTAGGGAACGGATGTACAACCCATGTTAGATTTCCCGCGCTGGAAAGTTATAGCAATATCATTGTTGGTCGGGTTTGGCGTGCTCATGTCGCTGCCCAGCTTGCTGTTTGGTGAAAGCCACAAATATTGGCCGAGTTTCCTACCTGATGTGACGATTAATTTGGGCCTCGATCTGCAAGGTGGCAGCCACATTCTATTGGAGGCAGACCCTGCTGATGTTGCCGTAACACGATTGGAAACAATGGAAGAGTCGGTACGAGCGGTAATGCGCCGGGCTGACCCCCGCATCGATATTGGCGATATTTCTCGCCGCGATGGCGCAGTTTCTTTCATGGTTCGAGATTCCACTCAAGTGGACGCGGCAAGAGAAGAACTGGTGACATTGACCACTGGCGCTGGTCTGACTGGTCAGCGTGACTGGGACATAGAGGTTTTTGACGATACTCGATTTGTTGTAACACCAACCGATGCCGGGCTGGAGTCGGCAGTCGACAATGCCATGGAAACCGCAACAGACGTTATTCGACGTCGTATCGATGCAATGGGAACACGCGAACCGACCATCATTCGCCAAGGTGAAAATCGAATTGTTGTTCAGGTACCTGGCCTTGATGATCCCGAAGCATTGAAGGCTTTGCTGGGGCAAACAGCTAAGCTTGAGTTTAAACTTGTAGATTTTGAAGCAGACCCGAACGCTGTCGCCGCGGGGCGTCCTCCTGTAGGGAGTCAAATTTTCCCATATCCTGACAATCCATCGGGACTTCCCAATATTGCGGTAAAACGCTTGGGCGGTATCACCGGGGATCGGCTGACAGATGCCAGTCAGGGGTTTGAACCAGACACCAATGCGGCCGTTGTGAATATTACATTTGACGCCGAAGGCGGTGCGAGATTTGCTCGCCTGACACAGAATAACGTTGGACGGCCATTTGCGATCATCCTGGATGGAGAGGTGCTATCTGCTCCGAATATCAACGAGCCCATTCTTGGTGGTTCGGCTCAAATCTCGGGTAGCTTCACAGTAGAAACGGCAAACCAGCTTGCAATCGCTCTGCGCTCAGGGGCTTTGCCGGTTGAATTGAAAATTGTCGAGGAGCGCACCGTTGGTCCCGATCTTGGCGCAGACTCCATTCGGAAAGGAATGATTGCTGCCATTATCGCAACGGTTGCTGTTTTGACTTTTATGGTAGCAACTTATGGCCGATTTGGTGTTTATTCCAATATCGCACTAGCGCTTAATCTTTTCATCATCGTTGGTGTTATGGCGATGTTCAATGCGACTCTAACGCTACCCGGTATAGCAGGTTTTGTTTTGACCGTCGGTTCTGCCGTCGATGCTAACGTGCTGATCAATGAACGAATACGTGAAGAACGACGGCGGGGTAGACGTATCCATCAAGCGCTTGAAGTGGGCTATAAGGAAGCTTCGCGCGCAATTTTTGATGCGAATATCACCAATGTAATCGCTGGTCTCTTACTCTTCATGTTCGGTTCTGGTCCAGTCAAAGGGTTTGCAGTGGTGCTGATGATCGGTATCGCTTCGTCCGTCTTTACAGCGGTTGTCTTCACGCGGATGCTGGTTGCGCTTTGGGTCCGGAAGAACCGGCCGCAGGAATTGGTGATCTGATATGAAATTACTCAAACTTGTTCCTGACAATACCAATCTCAGATTTCTGAAATGGCGCAACATCGCCTTGGTGCTCAGTGTTTTGACAATGATTGCATCCATTGCCCTGGTCGCGACACGAGGGTTGAACTTTGGGGTAGATTTTGTTGGCGGCCAGATGATTCAGGCTACTTTCACGGAGACGGAAACCGCACCGATAACCGAGCTTCGGGGCAGTATCGGTGCTCTGGGCTATGGCGAGGCAACAATCCAGAGATTCGGAGCGGAGAATGAAGTCTCTATCCGCATGCGTTTACCAGTAGAAGCTGAAACCCGCCCGGAAGCTGCCAATGAGATGACGGAGCGTATCGTTGCTACTATCAAAGAAGGCTACCCCGATGTGCGTATCGATGGCGTAGAGTCGGTTTCTGGAAAAGTATCTTCAGAGCTCTTTGAAACAGGCGCCTACTCCCTGATTTTTGCGCTGATTGCGATTTCGATATACATCTGGATTCGGTTTGAGTGGCAATTTGGTTTTGGTGCATTGTTCGCACTGTTTCACGATGTGGTTTTGACTTTCGGGTTATTTGCGCTCACTCAACTTGAGTTTAACCTAAATATTATCGCCGCGTTGCTGACGATTATTGGTTATTCGCTTAACGATACGATTGTTGTCTATGACCGTATCCGTGAGAATCTGAAAAAATACCGAAAAATGGATATCGTGGCATTGCTCGATCTATCCTTGAACGAAACCTTAGCGCGCACGGTGATGACCAGTTTGACCATGTTGATTGCACTGGCTGCTCTGGTTTTTCTAGGCCCAGAGGTAATCTTCGGGTTTGCCGCAGCAATGTTCTTCGGTGTTGTGGTCGGTACCTATTCCTCTGTCTATATGGCGTCTCCAGTATTGATCTGGTTGAAAGTTGGGCCAGATACATTTGTTCCGGTGCCTTCACCGGGAGAAAATGCAGAGAAAGTGGGCGGGCCGGAACAGGTCGGCTAAATATTCGTGGTCGAACTGCGCAAAGATATTGATTTCAAAGGCCCCGTCGTGACCGGCTTCACAACACAAGGCTTCAAAGTTGGCGACCAGCGCTTTCATAGCGGTTTGCTGATATCTCCGGAACAGGTTTTACCCTGGGACGGTGTTGCCATGGACACGCTTGATTACACAATGATTGAAAATGCGCTCAATCTTGCCCCCAAGCCTGAGTTTCTTCTGTTTGGTAGCGGCTCCGATATGATGCAACCCCCCGCCGTGTTTCGTCGTTCGGTTGAGGCGGCAGGTATAGGTGTTGAGGTCATGGATAGCAGGGCCGCCGCTAGAACTTGGGGTGTATTGCGATCGGAAGAGCGTTGGATTATTGGCGCTTTCCTGCCACTGACTTAAGCCGTTTTGGCCACCTTCTGAAAGATCGTCAGCAACTGATCGCCGTTATTTTTCCAACTAAAGTGACTTACCGTTGCGCGGACTTCTTCTTGCGATGGAGGTTCTTCTATAATGGCCTCAATAGCTTCAACAATGGCCTTGCTATCTTGTTCGACGATCCGTCCGGCGATATCGGCACTAACCAGCTCATAAGCGCCTCCGGCTTCACTTATGATGATCGGAGTGCCGCAGGAAAGTGCTTCGACCCAGGCATTGGCAAGACCTTCTGATTTGGACACGAGAATGGATATATCCGCCGCTGCTACCAGTTGGGGCAACTCGTCATGCGGTACGCTACCCAAAAAACGGATACGGTCTACAATACCTAGTGAATGTGCAAGCGCTCGATAGTTTTCCTCTTCTTCTCCCTGGCCAGCGAGCAACAAAGTCGCATTAGGAAAAGCAGCCATGGCCTCGATTGTCAAAGCCTGGTTCTTGCGGGGTATAAGGGCGCCAGCGGAGATGAATAATGGCCCAGCTACATTCAGCTTCTGTTTGATGATTGCGCGGTCAACCGGTTTGAATTTCTCCTGATCAAGTCCAGTATAATGGACCGATATTTTGGCGTCATCCATTCCCAAATAAGTCATGTCGTTTTTCAAAGCTTCTGAGACTGCGAGCAGGGCCTGGGCATTTTCTGCCGCTGCCAATATCTGATTGCGACATTTTGGATCGCTGCTCCAATGATGAATGTCCGCACCGCGCGCCTTGACCGTAAAAGGGATATTCAGCGCATTTGCTAAACGCATAGCGGCTGGACCGTCGGGGTAGAAAAACTCAGCATCAATTAGATCAAAGGGTGTTTCGTCATGCAGCTTTTGCGCCAGCGGCAAAACAGCTCTTGCGATGCGCTCTGGATTTTTTGGTCCGCCTATTTTGGGAACCAGTTTGAAGCGGGGACGATAGACGTTCAAACTGCGCCACTGCTCATGTTGAGGAAGATCACCAAGCGCGCGATACTGCTTATGCTTGTTTAGCGGCCAAGGCGGAATGCCAATAGGATTTACTACCGTAACATTTGCCTCAGATCGGCTATCCAATTCCGCGGTTTGCCGCTCCACAAAGATACCAAAATTGGGAGCTTCCGCATTTGGAAACAGTGTTGATAGCGTGAGGATATTCAGCGGGCGGGTCATGGATCTGCTCTAACGGCTTTGCCCTAAAGTTCCCTTACCAACCGGACGGCTACACCTATCCACTCTGGATCCTTGACTATCTGTTGCCGTGTTCTGCTGCCGAGTGGCAGGATTTGTAGCTGATCTCCTTCACGGCCGATTAGGCGTCCAAACAAGAATCGCCCCGCAGGACGCGGGATCAACACATCGCGGTTAAGTGCTGCGGCATATTGTTCGGGAGACCGGCGTGATAGCCATACATCGTCACCAGTCCGATAGTCACCAATGCTACTTTTAACGCGCATGGCGACCATATCAGCCTCAATAACCGGTTGCAGGATTTGATCAGGTTTCTCCAACGCATGCGCGCCTTTGTGATCGAGTACGGCCGCCACAGGCAGAGCGTCCTGATCGGGTAGGGCAAGCAAAGTGCCGCTGTCTACGTCCAGAGCCTCGGCGATCCGATTGAGCCAGCCAAGAGACAGTGTACGTGTGCCGGTTTCAAGTCTGCCAATGGTTTGTGCTGTTGTCGGAGGATCGCAGCGCTTTGCAACATCATCCAAAGTCAATCCTTTGACTTTTCGAACTTCCCGTATGCGGTGAATCATTTTTCATTCTCCAACCTATTTGGTTTTATCCTTTCCTACAGTTTCTCGAAAATGGCAAGCAAGATTTCTGAACTCAAAGGAGGAAAAATGACCAAAACCCGTGGAAATGACCATGTCGACCCCAGAATGTTAACCGAAAAACCTTTGCCGCAGGACGGGCAAGTGCGGGGCAGGGCGAAAGGCAAAGGGCGCCCGTCGCGCAGTGTGACCGTCAATCTGGCAGAATCTCCACTAGGCTGGCTTCATGCGCGGGGGCATTTGAACGACAGGCAATTTGATGCCGGAGAGAAGCTCCGTATGGATTGGGAGCGCGCCAATCTCTCTCCCAGCGTCACCATGCGCTGGAATGCTACGCCGTTTGCTTCCAGTCGCCCATCTTCATCTGATATGCTCAATCAGACCGAGGCACAAATTGCGGCAAAGCAGCGATTTGATCAAGCCATCGTATTTGTCGGCAAGGACTTGGCCGACATTAGCTGGCGGGTAATCTGTGCTGGTGAGAGCGTTCCAGCTGCAGAGAAAACTCTGGGTTGGCCGGTTCGGTCAGGCAAACTTGTGTTGAAAATCGCGCTCGACCGACTGGGAGATTTCTATCGTTTACCCGGTTAGCTTTCAAATGCCTCCACTTGTTCTGCCAATTCTAACCAACGCATTTCAGCATGATCCTTTTCTTCGAGAAGTTTGGTGTTTTCGTCCGTCAGTTTTTGGAAGCGGTCATTGTCTTTCATAAACAAATCAGCATCAGACAACATGTCTTCGATTTCGTTCAGGCGGGCTTCAATCTGTTCAATCCGTTCCGGCAATAGATCGTAATCGCGCTGATCTTTATAGCTCAGCTTCGTTTGCGTCCGAGCAATTTTTGGTTTTTCAGAACGCTCTTGCTTTGCTTCTTCTTTCGGCTTTTTCTTGGCGGATTGCCGATCGTCGCGTTTGGCTTCCCACTCGGCATAACCACCAGCAATAATATCAACCTTACCACTGCCATCCAGACCCAAAGTCACTGTGACTGTACGATCCAGGAAGTCACGATCGTGGCTCACCAGCAGTACAGTGCCGTCATAGTCGGCAATCACTTCCTGCAGTAGATCCAACGTTTCCAGATCGAGATCATTGGTTGGTTCATCCAGTACTAGAAGATTCGACATGCGCGCAAATTCACGAGCCAGAAGAAGTCTGGACTGTTCACCGCCGGACAAAGTTCCCACTCTAGCGTCGATCAAATTCGGCGCGAACAGGAATTCCTTTAAATAGCCCTGAACATGTTTCTTGATCCCGCGAACATCGATCCAATCACTGCCGTCAGCCAGCACATCTCTGACTTGCTTATCAGGAGAGAGCAGACTGCGTTGTTGATCAATAAAAACACCATTAAGCGTTTTGGCCAGATTGACTTCGCCGCTATCTGGTTCCAGTTCGCCGGTGATCATCTTGAGCAAGGTGGTTTTGCCAGCACCATTGGCACCAACGATTCCGATCCGATCGCCGCGTTGAATTCGAAGTGAAAAGTCCCGAATAATCGTCCGTTTTTTATCGCCTTCGCCAAAGGATTTGGAAATATTTTCGGCGATAATTACCGACTTCGTCCGGACATCGTCGCTTTGAGCTTGCAAGTTTGCTGTGCCGGTTGGGCCAATCATGGCTGCGCGCCGTGCCCGCATTTCCCAGAGTTTCTCAAGCCGTCCCTGATTGCGTTTACGCCTTGCCGTAACTCCCCGTTCTAACCACCGTGCCTCAAGCTTTAGTTTAGCATCTAGCTTTTCGGTTGCGCGCGCTTCCTCGGCAAAGATTTTTTCCATCCACGCATCATATCCGCCAAAACCAACTTCCAATTTTCGCACCTGACCGCGATCCAACCACAATGTTTGTTTTGTCAGGCGGGTTAGAAACGTCCGGTCATGCGAGATAGTGATGAACGCGCCCTTATAGCGTCCCAGCCAATCCTCCAGCCAGTCAATGGCGCTCAGATCGAGATGATTGGTCGGTTCATCAAGTAGAAGTAGGTCGGGTTTTGAGGCTAAGGCCCGGCAAATTGCCGCGCGACGTTTCTCTCCACCGCTTGCCTTGTTCGCAAGCGTTGAGAGGTCAATGCCGAGTTGGTCGGCAATTGCTTCTACTTCATGTTCGGCAGGTCGATCATCTCCGGAAACTGCAAAATCAAACAATGTTTCACAAGAAGTAAAGTTCGGTTCCTGCTCTAACATCACTACATTGATGCCGGGTTGGATTGTCCGCTTTCCTTTGTCCGCTTCTATCTGATCTGCAATCAACCGAAGCAATGTGGTTTTTCCCGCACCGTTTCGACCGATCAGGGCCAGTTTTTCGCGTGGTCCGATATGTAGATCGAGATCGCGAAACAACCATCCTTCACCCTGATGGAGGGAAAGATCTTCATAGGAGAGAATTGGTGGCTGTGACATAGTCTGTGCGCGTTAGAGGCTACCGGCGTCAGTCTCAAGCAGGAGTTTATATATACTGTGTTCAGATGAGCAGGGTTATGGAACAACAAACGGAGGAATAATCGAGATGAAATTTTCATATATGGCTCTGGCTGCCCCGCTATTGGCAGCGACCATTGTCTCACCTGCAAGGGCCGCAAATGTGCAGATTGTTGCGGAAAACCCCGTGATTGAATTGAGTGTTTCTGAGCAAGTGAGGTCGACCCCGGACAAGGCTTCCTTTAGTACCGGTGTGCAGACCAAAGCCCTAACTGCTACCCAGGCGCTGCGGGACAATTCTCGTAAGGCGAAAAATCTGATTGATAAGTTAAAATCTCTGGGCATTGCCGAAAAGGATATTCAAACAACCGGTATCAATTTGAACGCTGACTATCGCTATGATCGTCCGAGCCAGGAAAATCGCTTTGTCGGTTACCAGGTTTCCAATCAGGTTCAGGCAACCGTTCGCGATATTAGCAAATTGGGTATGATCCTCGACGCTATGGTGAGCGGCGGTGGTGCGACCAATTTGAACGGACCGCATTTTTCGATTGATGATGATAGCGAGGTTAAGAAACTTGCCAGAAAAAGGGCGCTTGCCAATGCCAAGTCACAGGCCATGAGCTATGCACGTGCAGAGGGCTATTCCGGGGTGCGCGTGCTCTCGATTTCTGAGGGATTGCGCAACGTGTCGCAGGGACTGATGCCGATGGCGCGTGCTATGGTGGCAAGCGAATCATCAGATGTACCAATTGCTCCTGGTCAGGTAGGCACTACGATTTCGCTCAACATTACTTATGAAATGACTCGTTAAGCTATTGAGCCAATCGCTGAACTCGTTATTCACGTGATGTTAAAGCCGTTCCGTATAGGAGATTGTGCATGTTGACCAAATCCATCCTCACTGCCCTGGCTGGCACCGTGATGTTCACTTTGATGGCTTTGCCTGCAGATGCAGCACAGCGGCGGGATGAACAGAATGACGCGCGTGCCCAAATGATGGCGGGCAAGGTGAAGTCGCTACGGTCTATTGAAAACCGCGTGCTGCCGAAAATGTCGGGAAGCCAGTATCTTGGCCCTGAATTTGACCCTGTTGCGCAGGTCTATCGTCTTAAATTTATCCGTAAGGGTCGTGTCGTTTTTGTTGATGTGGACGGCCGTACAGGTTCGATTCTTCGCCAGCGTTGATCGCCGCTAAATTAGCCGCCCCGATTTTCTTTACCATTGTGGGATTTGTCCATGATGATATACCCCTCACAACTTATAAACTCGGAATTCTGGAGAGTGTGAATGCGCGTTCTGATTGTTGAAGATGAGCCCACATTGGGGCAGCAGCTGAAATCGACGCTGGAAGCCAATGGCTATGCGATTGACCTGTCTACCGATGGCGAAGATGGCCATTTTTTAGGTTCTACCGAAGATTATGACGCTGTGATTTTGGATCTCGGCCTACCGGAAATTGATGGTCTCACCGTTTTGGATCGTTGGCGGAAGGAAGAACGCAATTTCCCGGTGCTGGTTCTGACCGCGCGTGATAGTTGGTCCGATAAGGTGGCCGGACTGGATGCGGGCGCAGATGATTATCTTGCCAAACCGTTTCAAACCGAGGAATTGATAGCTCGTCTGCGTGCGCTCATTCGGCGCGCTTCGGGCAACGCTTCATCCGAACTGACGGCTGGTGAAGTGCGACTGGATACCCGTTCGGGCAAAGTAACACTCAACGGTAGCCCGGTGAAGCTGACCGCGCAGGAATACAAGCTTCTTTCCTATCTCATGCATCACAAAGGCAAAGTGGTATCGCGCACCGAGCTAATCGAGCATATTTATGATCAGGACTTTGATCGTGATTCCAATACAATTGAAGTTTTTGTTACACGGATCAGGAAAAAGCTGGGCGCGGAAGTCATTTCAACCATTCGGGGGCTTGGTTATAGTTTAGAGGACCCTGAAGCTGAATGAGACGCGCCAAATAGACATTCCGGTCGAGGCGGATAATAACACAGCGGCAGATCGACTAGGCACACAGGCAACCGGATCGCTCAGCCGCCGGATGATCGGCATTGCCACGGCCTGGATCATGGTTTTGCTGCTTGGCGGCGGTTTTGCTTTGGACAGAGTCTTGGCCGATGCGGTCACGCGCAATTTCGATAATCAACTGGAATATGTTCTCACCGCGATGATCGCTTCGGCGGAAATCGGTCCGGATGGTGAGATTTTTTTAAACCGCCCGCTTGGTGATCAACGTTTTTTGGAGCCCAATAGCGGTCTCTATTGGCAAATTAGTGGTAAAGGTCATGATGATTTTCCATCCCGGTCTTTGTGGGATCGCACGCTGGAGGTCGATCAATCGCACGAAGATGAAGAAATTCATATTCGTGACAGTAACCAGTTTCGCGACGAGCCATTGCGACTGTTAGAGCGCACTATCATCTTACCAGACTCAAACACGAAATGGTTGTTTCAGGTCGCTCAGAGTCGTAACGGCCTCAACTCTCAAATAGCCGAAATACGCTCCATTCTGGTAAACAGCTTTCTGCTCCTCGCATTGGGGTTGATTGGTATGGCAGCACTGCAAACACTATATGGTCTTTGGCCACTCCGAAAAATCCGGAGCGCTATTGCGGATATGCGAACAGGGCAACAAAAGCGAGTCAGCGATCCGATGCCCAATGAAGTCACGCCTATGGTTGATGAGCTGAACGCGCTGCTCGAACATAATGAGAAGCAGGCAGAAGAAGCGCGACGTCATGCAGGTAATCTCGCCCATGCATTGAAGACTCCACTTACTGTAATCATGAATAGCGCAACAGCCAAGGCGCCTGATCTGGCCGATACTGTAATCCGCGAGTCCGGAGTGATGCGCAGGCAAGTCGATCATCATTTGGCTCGAGCCAGAGCAGTGGGCCGCCGTGGCCACGCTCATAGCCGGGCACGAGTGTGGCCTAGCTTGCAAGCCGTGGAGCGGGCAGTTGGGCGGCTCTATAAACATGTTCGAATTGACATAGATGGCGATCAAGAGGCTGTAGTTTCGATCGAACGGCAGGATCTCGATGAGATGATAGGAAACTTAGTTGAGAACGCAGCCAAATATGGTGGTGGCAGTGTCTTTATAACTGTGGAAAGCAATGATGAATTTGTCGAGTTGCTTATCGAAGACGATGGCATGGGTATTCCCGAAGAAGAGCGCATCAGGATTTTTGATCGTGGTGTCAGATTAGATAGTGGCAAACCTGGAACAGGATTGGGGCTCGCAATTGTTCGTGATGTAGCAGAAATTTATGATGGTGGTGTTGAGCTCGAAGAGAGCGAAGACTTAGGCGGGCTAATGGTGCGGTTGAAATTACCTAAAAGTGAGGTTGTAGAGGGGTAGGTCGTGCGCTTAACGTGAGAGCTAGCGGCAGCCATCATTTTATTATACGCACAACCTTACCATCTAGTTGGCAACAACTTTCCACTTATCACCGAACCGAGCCCAAAAGGCGCCGCCCGTCCATGAGAAACTACCATTGTCCGTCTTTCCCGACACGGCAATGGGGGCTTGATAGCTTGTCTATGACATCTATCACCATGGATAGGTTAGGTCCGTTGTGGCTTACAAAAGCAATTTCTAGCGCCGCTATAGGCGCAAAAGCGGATATAAGTTTTATCGTTTTGATCGTTCTAGCGCGATCCAGTTTCGCATTTCGCACGTATTGATATTGAGCGAAACAATCGAGTTAAGTGTGATATGGACCATTTTTCAACAACAGCGATGCTGTTCGCGGGTGCCGCCTTGTTCGTCTTGACGCTTGATTTGATAACATTTTCAAAAACGGATTTTGAGAATGAGTGAAGATTATGAAAACATACTTTCGGCAGACAGTCCACGTATGGGAAATAGAGTTACGCGATGGCTTGGACGCTTCGTCTTACAATGTATGGGTTGGAAAATGGTGGGAAAGCTACCGTCAGAAAAAAAGCTAATTATCGTCGGCATGCCTCACACGTCTAACTGGGATTTCGTACTTGCCATGGCATGTATGCAATCTGTGGGGCTCAAAGTCTCTTTCATGATGAAAAGAGAGGCCTTTTTCTGGCCGCTCAGTACCTTTTTCAAATATCTGGGAGGAGTGCCGATTGACCGTTCGGCGCAAAGAAATCTCACATCTCAAATGGTGAATTGGTTTGGTTGCAACGAAAATGTCTGGTTGGGACTGACGCCGGAAGGAACTCGAAGCAAAGTGAGTGAATATAAAAAGGGGTACCTGCGTATCTCAAAAGCTGCGGGCGTACCGATCGCACTGATTGGAATTGATGCGCGGTCAAAAGAGGTCGTCCTGCATGAACAAATATGGAAATATACGGGCGCAAGTAATGATGAGGACAATGCGGCTATAAAGAATTTCGTAGACGCAAATTTCTTTGGAATTAATCAGAAAAACCAATAGCACGGGTTCAGTGATAGCCCGGAAGCCTCAGTGTTAGCGTTTGCGATGGGCGCAAAAGCAGACACTTTGGTCTGCCATTCGACGGGTTGCTGTCAAAAAAAGGAATGAACTTTATCATTGGCAATGATCCGGCAGGCCGAGATAACGACAGCTCATTTGGTGCAACTCTATGAATAGGCGGTCCATAGGCTGCTTGTTTTTCGATAAATACTCCTCCCGCGTGATGGTTGTCTCCGTGATCGGGAGTAGCGTGTCGAGATAGATTGCGGTGGCCGTTCGGAGTACAAACACCACTTTATGCTTCAAAATGTCGTCCGAGTAGGAGCTTGATTGAAGCGTTTCTGCAAACCAGTCTGCAGTTGAATGGCGGGCTGCCAGAATTTTTTCATAGGATTGGTCATCGCGAATGAAAGCCGCAGCTTTCAATATTCTGAAATTGTCAAACATGATTCCAAACAGGTCTTGCACCAAATTCATCACCAACTGGTGATCCGGCAATGCGCGCGCATATCCTCCTTGATTAACCGAGGCGAGCGTCTGAAACTGCTGTATACCCTGAGCTACAGCTGCTATGAGCAAACTTCTTTTGTTCTTGAAGCGGCGATATATGGCGCCGGTTGTGACGCCGGCTTCGGTCGCTATTTCAGCAACCGTCACCTCAGGATATGGTTTCCGGGAAAGTAGCCTATCGAGCGAAGTTAACAGAGCCATCTCGGTTTCTCTTGAGCGAGCCTGTTTTGGCGTTCTGGTCTGCTTATCTTTCATCATGAACCAATACCATCAAAAATGGACACTTGTACTAACATGATTTTGTGATAATGATAATAACGTTATCATATTTTGCGGATTTAGTTCTCATTTGGCCCAATACGTCTGCGCCACGATAGAGAACAAGGGAAGTTGAAGCTATGCCATCCAGTGTTCGAGTTGTTGAGGCAAAGCCTTTTGATGATTTATTCAAGGACCTCTCATCAGTGCTTTCGTCTCTAGATGAGCATGGATTTCAGCTTACGGCTGTGCATGTCGCAACTGCGATGGAAACCCTTGAACGGGAAATTGAAAAGGTTGCGGTCGATCATAAGGCGGGTTAATTTTGCTAATTGAATCTTAATGGGCTTTTCTTCGCGAAGGCCCGGCTTTTCTATTTGCCCGATAGCAGGATCCTCGAATGACAACTTACAAGTCCAGCGATGTTTCAGGCATTACCAGCGATGATTCTGGTAATAAGGCATTTGATCAGCCTACTAGTTCCGGAATGAATGATCATGAATATCATCGATATCTGACGAGATTGTTGGAAGCGCGGCGTTACATTGATGATTTTTTCTTCAACAAGTTCGGCTTTCCAGCCTATCCTTACCTCGACATTTTGCTCATCGGCTCAGGCGCCAATGATAAAATTGATATCGAAACTATAGTCAGAAGACTGATGCTTGCACCAAGCACGACGAAACGTCATTTGGATATGATGCTGGAATGTAACTTGGTTACAAGTTCGGAAAACGGATACTTACTCACTGCATCTGCAAAGGAACTGCTGATAGAATTTGTTGAAAACAAAATTTCTGCTTATTTCATTATCGCTGACTGACACATTTACGGCTTTTCAAATCGCTCGGGCGTCGCGAAAGTGGTAATGTCAACGTCGCTTCCGGGATAAAGCGGATTTTCCAATCATAGCTGAAATCTTCTAATCTAAATTGACGGTTTATTGCCATCAATGTCGCAGATTAAAATTTGCTATGCTATACGGTCACCCACCGTCGTACTCCGGCAAGCTACGGTTTTAAAAAGAAAAAACGCAGAAAATTCGGGGTGGCAAGGTGTTACCTTTGTCACCCTTCGTCGCGTATCCGCTCGTGGTGTCGAATTACTTCATCGATTATGAAGCGCAGGAATTTTTCGGAGAACTCTGGGTCCAAATTGGCATCACTGGCCAGTTGCCTCAAACGCGCAATCTGCTCTTTTTCACGACTCGAATCCGCAGGAGGCAAGTCGTTGGCGGCTTTATATTCGCCGACTGCCTGAGTCACCTTGAACCGTTCGGCCAGCATGAAAACCAGCGCGGCATCGATGTTGTTGATGCTCTCGCGATATTGTTTCAGCTTTTCGTCCATATTTGCCGTCCATCTCCGTCTGATGATCCATTGACCGTAAGATTTACCCGACTTGTGCAGGGCGCAACCGATACGGCTTTGTTTTCACTTGCCTTATACCTAATGACTTGCCACATCCGGCGCAACATGTCTGCGACTGTACATCATATTGGCGGCGAAAAGACGCCATCACTCGAACCGATTATGTCTCTGGTCGCCAGCGATATGAATGCGGTTAACAGTGTTATTCTGGACCGGATGCAGTCCGAAATTCCTTTGATCCCTGAACTGGCCGGGCATCTGATCGCTGGCGGCGGTAAACGGATGCGGCCGATGCTGACCTTGGCGGCTGCTAGGTTGATTGGCTATTCTGGAGACCGCCATTTCAAACTGGCTGCAGCGGTGGAATTTATTCACACTGCTACATTGCTACATGATGATGTGGTTGATGGTTCCGATTTGCGGCGCGGTAAGACCGCTGCAAACCTTATTTTTGGCAATCCGGCGACGGTGTTGGTCGGCGATTTTTTGTTCAGCCGTTCATTTGAGTTGATGGTCGAAGATGGTTCGTTGAAGGTATTGAAAATTCTCTCCAATGCATCCGCAGTGATTGCAGAAGGCGAGGTCAATCAACTGACGGCACAGCGCAAAATTGACACGAGTGAAGACCGCTACTTGGAGATTATTGGGGCTAAGACGGCAGCACTTTTTGCAGCCGCCAGTCGGATATCTGCCGTGGTTGCCGAAAGCAATGACGAGACCGAAATGGCGCTCGATAGCTACGGCCGCAATCTGGGCATTGCCTTTCAGCTTGTTGATGATGCGATAGATTACAGCTCTGACAGAGAAACCATGGGCAAAGATGCTGGTGATGATTTCCGAGAGGGCAAAGTCACACTGCCCGTCATTCTTGCTTATGCTCGAGGTAATGAGGAAGAGCGTGAATTCTGGAAAGACGCGATAATCGGGCATAAATCATCCGATGATGACCTTGCGCGAGCAACCGCTCTTTTGCATTCGACGGGCGCGATCAAAGATACCATGTCGCGCGCGCGCCACTACGGACAACGTGCTATTGACGCACTGGGTAAATTTTCTTCAGGTAATGCCAAAGATGCGATGACCGAAGCGGTTGAATTTGCCATTTCCAGGGCTTATTGACCTCATCAGTCGACAAGGAATCGAAATGCCAGCTAGAATCTATAAAAACCCGATGAACGCCATGCAGTCTGGACAGGCATTGACCAAAAAATGGGTTTTGGACTTTGCACCATCCGAAGCCCGAAAAGCCGATCCATTGACCGGTTGGGCTGGCTCTGGCGATACGCAGCGACAGGTTAAGCTAACCTTTGCAACCGCCGAAGCAGCACAGGTTTATGCGGATAAATATGGGATTGCATTTGCAATGATCCCCACGCCGAACAAGACACTAAAATTGCAGGCCTATGCGGACAATTTTCATTGAGCTGTCTACAGCAACTAACGCGCTAAGAAACTAGA
This sequence comes from uncultured Sphingomonadaceae bacterium, assembly GCA_947494305.1. Classification (GTDB taxonomy): domain Bacteria; phylum Pseudomonadota; class Alphaproteobacteria; order Sphingomonadales; family Sphingomonadaceae; genus Parasphingorhabdus. Next base: position 491,653 of record CANLUL010000001.1, read on the forward strand.
CCAACTTAGGACCGAGCAGCAATAACAGCTTCACATCAATACCGGCGCCCTCGCGACGCTTCTGTTCGATGAAATCGTTTAGCTCATTCAATGCAACGCGGTGGACAGTGATATTCTCGCCTTCCACACCGCCGCCTACGCTAACCTTGGTCAAGCCGCCGGCCTTGAACATGGAAAAACTCTCAGACACCATCCCGGGAGAGGAATAAAACTCTCCGCAGTCTTCCATAATGCCAGCGTGATACCCCGTTTCTTCCTCTAGTTCGCGGATAGCGGCGAGAGACGCATCTTCGTCGCTATTACCATCATGATCACCAACCAGTCCGGCGGGGAGTTCAATGCAGTTTTTACCGAGAGGAACTCTAAATTGCTCGACCAGAAGAACATGTCCGTTATCAACTGCTAGAATAACGGCTGCTCTAATACCGCGGCTGCGAGAGACATATTCCCATTTGCCTTGGCGCTTGGCCGTAACAAAACGACCTTCCCACATTACCTCAATCGGTTCAATTCCGTTACTCAAAGTTCAATCAGTCGATCAGGTAGTTCGTTGGGGTTATTGTCGGTTTTGGGGAAATGCTCTGACAGCACGACACCCATTTGCTTGACCGCCTCGGCCATGCCATCACCCGGCTTTCCTTGCCGGACCAAATCAATCAGGGCCACCATCGCATCTCCCCAAACTGCTGGTTCAACTTTCTCGACAATCGCATTGTCCGCGACAATCTCCGCACGATGTTCGCGCATGGACAGATAGAGCAAGATACCTGTGCGGCCTACGGTCCGATGATCAGTTGAGACTGTGAAGAGCGATACCGCACGCTTGCGAACACGTGCGTTTTTTATGGGTGGTGGAACCAGCAGGAACAGCAATGGCTTCCAGATCAGAACGAGCCGTACACCAAAAAACTTGAGTGCGGCAAAGATGAACAACGTCCAATAGGGAAGGGCGGTAATACCGCTCCATTCATCTGCAAACAAGTTTACGATGCCCAGGTACCATTCAGGAAACAGGCTGACGACCAATAAGGCAGTCAGTGCCACCAAACCGGATATTGCCCAGGCGACATCGCCATAATGATCGGACTGTTCGGTCACAATTGTTACAATTTCACCGTCTGTAGCCTTCTCAGCTTCCGAAACAGCCTCAGTGACAACGCGATGATCATCGGTAGTAAATTGGTTTACTTTTCCCATTACCAGCCTCCCGAAGCGCCGCCGCCGCCAAAGCTACCGCCGCCTCCGCTAAACCCGCCGCCGCCAAAACTGCCGCCTCCACCGCCCCAGCTGGAGCCGCCACTGCTGCCGCCAAGGCCGCTGCCCCATATAACCACCGGACCGGAACCGCGTCGGTATTTTTTGCCGTTGCGGTTGGAGAACATTGGAATGATGACGAAAAAAATCAGAATAAATCCCCAAAAAATGATCAAGCCAATATTTTCGCCGCCACCGCTGTTGGAGCGCTGTCCAGCTTCCTCTGCTATTCGCAGTGCTTCCTCTTCAGGTAGGACCAGTTGTAAGCTAATTTGGTCAACCCCAGCGATGATTCCTGCCGGAAAATCACCATTACGAAACTGCGGTAAGATGGAGTTTTGGATGATGTTGCTGGACAGTGCATCCGTCATGATGCCCTCCAAACCATAGCCTACTTCAATTCGCACTTTGCGATCATTGGGTGCAACGATCAGCAGCACACCATTGTCCTTTTCAGTCTCACCTTCGCCATCCTGACCGATTGCCCAAGTGCGCCCTAGCTGATAGCCATAACTTTCGATATCATAGCCTTCGAGGCTTTCGACCGTGGCTACAACCAATTGGCGGTTTGTGGCAGTCTCCAGCTGCTCAAGCTTCGAAGTCAGTTCTGCTTCCTGCTCGGGATCGAGGAGGTTGGCCTGATCAACAACGCGGCCGGTCAGTTCGGGAAAACTTTGCGCAAAAGCAGGACTGCCCATTGCCAGTAGGGCACCGAGCAGAACAGTTATAAAGGCTTTTAATGGCGATATGGAGCGTTGTGCCAGCACTCTTAGAAGCTGACTTCTGGAGCTTCGTCTGCGCCTTCGGTAGTCGCTGTGAACGATTCCATTGGTTCCGCACCATGAATAATTTTTGCGCCGATAATATCAGGGAAAGTGCGGATCGTGGTGTTATACTTACGCACCGCTTCATTGTAATCGCGACGAGCAACGTTGATCCTGTTTTCGGTACCTTCCAACTGGCTTTGTAGCGCTAGGAAGTTTTGATTAGATTTCAAATCTGGGTACGCTTCTACCGTTGCAAGTAAGCGCCCTAATCCTTGAGATAGAGCGCCTTGGGCTGCAGCGAATTCTTGTACTTTTGCGGCATCACCAAGATCATTGGCGCTTACCTGAATAGATGTCGCTTTTGCGCGTGCTTCGACGACGGCGGTTAGCGTGTCTTGTTCTTGAGCAGCAAAGCCTTTTACTGTTTCAACCAGATTAGGGATCAGGTCAGCGCGCCGTTGGTAGGTGCTCTCGACATCCGCCCATTTCGCTTTTGCCTCTTCTTCCGCGGTTGGTACGCTGTTAATTCCGCAGGCGCTTAGTGACAATGCAATTGCCGGAACCATCAATAATTTGGTCAATTTGCTGAGCATTTCGGATATTCCTCCATAATTACGGCAAATTGCCGCTCCATCTCTCTAAAAATAGGGTTGGAATCGCTATTTTGCAATGACTTCTCTCGACAAATCGGCAGAAGCACGGCAATGAGCCGCCGTTGAGGGGGAATTTGAGTAGAAGGGAAGGTTTCTATGTTTAGCGAGTTTAAAGAGTTCATTTTGAAGGGCAATGTACTCGATCTGGCCGTTGCGGTAATCATCGGTGCGGCTTTTGCCACTATCACGACGTCATTGACCGAAGACGTGATTATGCCAATTGTCAGCGCGATTTTCGGAACACCGGATTTTTCAAGTATGTTCATACTGTTGGGAGCGGTTCCTGATGGTGTGAGTGCAACCGACTATGCGGCTCTAAAAGAGGCTGGCGTTCCTATGTTGGGTTGGGGGCAGTTCCTGACGGTAGTGATTAACTTCATCATACTGGCATTCATCATTTTCATGATCGTTCGCTATGCCAACCGCATGATGAAGGCCATGGAAGAAGAAAAAGCGGCTGAGGAGAGTGGCCCAAGCGAAATTGATCTTCTGACAGAAATCCGTGATAGCTTAAAAAAATAGGCCAGAATATTGCGATTTGATGGGGCTGGATGGTGACATTCTGCCCCATTCTCTTTTCATTCAGAATTATGCGGCTATATAGGTCCTGTTCGTTTCGGCGGACTATGGTGATAAATTGTGATGTACAATAGGCACTGCGGACCCGGGGGCAGTACCCGGCGGCTCCACCATTTCAGGCGATTTGCAGCAATGTGAAGCGCCTTAACTGAGGGGGCCGAACCAGGATCGACGGGTGTTGAAAAGCATTATTTTTACCCGGCATGAGTAAGCCGTCAAATGGCTCAAAACTACAAGTGCAAACGATAATGAAGCACTCGCTGTTGCTGCCTAACCCATTGATCGCAAGATCATAAGTTAGAAAGCTAAAGCGCGGTTGAACCCACCGGGCAACAGAAGGGAATTCAGCGGTTTGGTGAGCACCGGGCAACAGAAGCTCACCACTTTTCTCAGATTAGTTTGAACACCGGATGAGTCCCTATTAGGAATTAAGGTAGAGGCGCAGAGCTGTTGGCCGTGAAGCTAGTAATCGTTGCTGTACACTTTGTGGAGATCGATGGCCTCGATCATCTTGGCTCCCGCCATAAATACGGCTCCGGTGCAGGCCAAAAACAGCAATTTGCCGCCAGAACCTGGATATTGTGTCAAATAGTCTTGACCGCGAGCAACAGCGCCAGTTGCTAGCGCATAGGTAATCAAAAAGGCCTCAAACTTGGTCTTTATTATAAACAGTCGTTTGAATTTTCTCCACATGCCTGAATAACAGCAAGGCCCGTGCCAATCCCAGAAAACTGCGACTTGTTTGCGGAAAATATGGTAAATTGTAAGTTAATCCGACAGTCAAACGGCTATCGGTCCAGTTCGATCAAATTCAGTGCAGACAGCAAGTCTTTTCGTGCCGATTGAATTTGTTCAATCAGCGCCGGGTTGGAGAGATCGTTCGGGGCAATGTGCTCCGGCCAGTTCTGCTCGACAACCGTTGCGATCAAATCAAGCTTATCATGGGAAGCGACAAAGCGCGGGTCGACGGTTTCGGGATCGGCCACAACACGCAGCCGCAAGCAGGCGGGCCCGCCGCCATTCGCCATCGATTGACGCACATCAACCGGACAAAGTTTGCGAATGGAACCATTCCCAGCAATCAAGTTTTGTAGATACGTCCACACTGGCTGATTATCACGGGATTCCGTTGGCAAAATCAGTGCCATCCCGCCGCCATCGGGCAGGGTGACTAGTTGCGCATTAAACAGATAGGACTTGATCGCATCTTCTAGGGTAACCTGATCCGCTGGAACGATGATAATTTCGACCTCCGGAAATTTTGCCCGTATTTCGGTATAAACAGTGTCGGGGTCTTCGAAGGCTAGCTCATGTGTGAACAGCACTTGCTCATTCGCAACCGCCACCACGTCATTATGAAACGCTCCAGCGGCAATCGCAGTTTCAGATTGCTGGGCAAAGACACATCGCTCAGGGTTCAGGCCGTGGCTGCGCGCAACTGCCTTGCTTGCTTCCAGATGCTGGCGAGCGGGGAAGGGGCCGCCGGTTTTGCCGTAGACGAATATCTCAATACCGCTTTGATCATGTGCATTGCAAAGCCGCATATGATTGGCTGCCCCTTCATCACCAAAAGGTGAGGGGATGGGATCGTGAACAGAAAAATACTTTGAATTTCCAAAGGTCAATTTCAGCTGAGCTAGCGTTCCGGCCCACTCATGACTGCGATGGGGCATGGTTTGCAAGTTGGCGACTGTCAGGTGACATTTCCCATGTGCATCTGGTGCGGGCGAAACGGTGGCTGCATTGGCGGCCCACATCGAAGAGGCGGAATATGAGGCCGCACGCATATGTGGCTCTGCACTTTCAACGTCGGAAGCCAGCGTCTCGAGCCATCTGGTGTTGGGGCGATCGAGCGGCATAAAAAAACCCTGCGCCAAGCCTAAATCCATATTGTGCCGCATCTTGGCAATGCCTTGCAGCGCTGCTTCCCGCGGATAGGCCACTTCTCCGGCATTTGTGGCAGAGGCAATATTGCCTAGGCTCAATCCGGCATAGTTGTGACTCGGTCCGATTATGCCGTCAAAGTTGATTTCGACCAATTTACTCATCGCGGGATATATCTCACAGTATCGCCAGCGCTAAGGCCGATATTATCAGCGGCCTCGCCATCAATGGTCAGGCCATCCTCGGTTTCTTCAATCATCGCATAGGTCGCCTGGAAATCGTTCAGATGGCCGTGTGAGATTATCGCTTTGGTTTTACCGACATCTATCGAACTGATCTTTGCCTCTTTGCTGTTGCGCACACTGGTCACATCATCGGTCTTCGCAATCATAGTTGGCCCACCGTCAAAAATATCGACATAGCCATCATATGAAAAATTCTCATTTTCCAGCATTCGCATAGCCGCCCGTCCATTAGGATGTGGAATTCCAATTGCCGCGCGTGCTGTCTCACTCAGCATGGCGGTGTAGATCGGATGTTTAGGCATTAAATCGGCAATGAATTGATTGCCGTGAATGGCGTTGAAATAATCTGCTTCTTGAAATGTCATACCAAAAAAGCGTCCCGCCAGGCCGTCCCAAAATGGCGAACCTCCGGCTTCATCAATAACTCCGCGCAGTTCGGCAAATATTTTATCACCAAATCTTGGTCGATGCTCTTTGACAAATAAGTAGCGACTGCGAGCCAGCAACATACCCAAACCGCCAGCCCGTTCATTGGGATGCAGGAACAGCCCCCCAACTTCACTGGATCCCTCCAGATCTGTGACAAGTGACAACATCTGCGCACTGAACGTCCGATCCAACTCCTTACTTGTTTGCGACAAGGTGCTGAGGCGATAGGAATAGAAAGGCCAACTTTGTCCCACTTTGGTGAAAAGTTGAGATGTTCCGCGGACGACACCTGTGTCGACATTTTCCAAAACCATCACAAATAAGTCGTTGCCTTGTTCATCGGTCGTTCGGTCAAAGGCGCGCTGAGATCTGTCTAGCTTTGACGTCAAAGAAGGCTTGTCGGCTGGCAGATTAGTAAAACCACCACCAGTCAGTTTCGCCATTTCATAAAGATGCTGCAGATCTTCCATTCGCGCTGCGCGTATTCTGAAACTCATAATCCCCCTCGTTCGGCGATACGCATGATCGTAAGCGCCGATAACTGTGTCCGTTCGACCAGGCTGTCGACAATCAGAAACTCGTCAGAACTATGAATAGCTCCCCCGCGAACGCCCATAGTATCGACCACTGGTATGCCGCAAGCTGCGATATTGTTACCATCGCAAACACCGCCGGTTCCGCGCCAATTTATATCTAAACCCAATTCTGCGCCACATTGCTTAACCAGACCAAAGAGTTTTTGCGCCTGAGCATCGATCGGTTTTGGAGGGCGACCAAAACCGCCGTGGCAATGGACATCCAAATCATGCTCTTCGGCGATCAGTTGAACCAGATTGTCCAAAGTTAGTTGAGCTTCCTTCTGATCTTCCATCGACTTGGGACGAAAATTTACGCGCAAAATACAATGATCCGGGACTGCATTATTGGGGCCACCGCCGTCGATTTTTGCCGGATTCACACTCAATCCATCCCGGTGCAAAGTCTTGAGTCGCAATGCCATGTCGGCCGCCGCAATCAGGGCGTTACGCCCCTCATCCGGATTACGGCCTGCATGTGCACTTTTGCCGGTAAAGATAATTGAGAAGTTTCCACTACCACCGCGCTCTCCAGCAAGAGTTCCATCAGGCAGAGCAGGTTCGTAGGTGAGGGCAGCAATCTTTCCGTGAGCGAGTTGTTCGATAAGCTTTGCAGAGGAGCCTGAGCCTACTTCTTCATCGCTATTGATCATCACGTCATAGCCGATCCGCTTCGCGATATCGCTATTTTCCAGCAATTGCAGGGCGCCCAACATGGTGGAGAGGCCACCCTTCATATCTGCCAAGCCCGGGCCGTTCAAAACTCCGGGCTCGCGTTCCGAAACCTGCTGAAACGGATGGTCTGAGGGGAAAACTGTATCCATATGGCCAGTGAGCAAAATACGAATATTGGCTTCGGGCCGTACAGAGATTGTCAGATGCTCTCCCCGCTCTATGTGATCAATAGTGCCATTGGTGCGAACTATTTCGACTGGCTCAGGTGCAACCAAATTAACTTTGCCCGGCAATACGGAAAAAGCGTCAGCAAGCAGCTTCCCTACTTTTCTTACGCCATCCAAATTTGTTGTGCCGCTGTTAATTTTTGACCAAATTAGGGTGCGATCTAGCAATGGAAGCGCTTCTGCCTGTTGAAGCACCGAAGCATATGATGTCACTGATGAGCTCATTGTGATTTGATAGCAGTTGTAACCAGTTTATGTCACCCACTTCATTGATTTTATGCTAGGTCTTCTTATTCCCTAGCAGCTGCCATTGCCGTGACTAGGCCATCGGAAATTTCCTGCCATACTTCTAGTTCTTCGACTTCGGTTTCAGGGATTGTCTCTTTGATTACTGCAGCCGCAGATTGCACCAGACCGACATACCATTCGTGATTGATACGCAAGGTTTCCTCATGATGCGAAACCGATGATCCAAAGATGATCTCTATTTCGAAGCGCCGCTCTAGCCAATACATTAAACAATAAAGCACGCTATCTACCATCTCGGCTTCTAAAGAGGTTGATCGTCCGTTTCCGTGCTCTTCAAAAGATGATTTGGCCTCTGGAAATTGTTTATAGTAATGCCGCATCGTTGGCTGAGTGATGTCGCCCAACAATTCGGCCGCCCGCTCAAGGCTGTTTTCCAATCGTGCTTTTTTCTGTTCGAGGTTCATTGGTTTCTAATACCATCAGTTTCCTGAATTGCATTGAGAATGACGTGAACTGTAGCATTTACAATCGGAATTGTGGGCGGCATAGGGTGAGGCGATTCTTCCCCAGAATATTTCATCGTCATATAGTTAGCGTCAGAACTGCCGACGCTGCATCAGTTTGTTCAAAGGGAAACAGGAATGTCCAAGTATATCAGTCAAAACGGTATCCAGGTTGCGCACGAACTTTTCGATTTCATCAATGAACGTGCTTTGCCGGGAACGGGAGTGGATCAAGATCATTTCTGGTCTGGTTTCTCGAAATTGTTGGCTCAATTTGCAAGCCGGAACAGCGAGTTACTGGTCGAGCGGCAAACGCTGCAATCGAAAATAGACGACTGGCATATTGCGCGCAAAGGACAACCGATTGATCAGTCGGAGTACCAGGATTTTTTGCGGGAAATTGGTTATCTGGTGGAAGAGCCAGCGCGGTTTGCGATCACGACGGAGAATGTTGATCCCGAAATCGCGACCATTGCTGGGCCGCAATTGGTTGTACCATCGCTCAACGATCGGTTTGTCCTCAATGCTGCCAATGCGCGCTGGGGTAGTCTTTATGATGCATTCTACGGAACCGACGCATTGGATGCACCGCCAGCGAAACCGGGCGGCTACGATCCAGAGCGAGGTGCCCATGTGGTCAAAGCTGCCAAAGCGATATTAGATGAGATTGTGCCACTCGCTGATGGCCTGAAGTGGGCCGATTTAGGCGATCCATCCAATGGAATCCCCATTGCAGATAACAGTCAATATATTGGCCATAGCGAAAAGGGGCGATTGTTCCGCCACAACGGACTGCACGTCGAAGTGGTTTTTGATCCCGAGCATCCCATCGGCAAGGATGATCCGTCGGATATCGCAGATGTTGTCATGGAATCTGCGCTTACCGCTATTATCGATATGGAAGATAGTGTTGCAGCAGTGGATGCCGAAGACAAGACACTCGCTTACTCCAATTGGCTCGGCTTAATGCGCGGTGACCTGGATGCCTCATTTGAGAAAGGTGGCAAGACCGTTTCGCGCAAAGCCAACCCTGATCGTGCTTATGTCGATCCCGACGGAAACGATTTTTCATTGCCCGGACGCAGCTTGTTATTTGTCCGCAATGTCGGGCATCTGATGACCAATCCTGCCGTGTTACTTGCCAACGGATATGAAGCTCCCGAAGGATTGCTCGATGGCGTGTTCACCAGCTTGATCGCAATGCATGATATCAAAGGTCTTGGCGAGTTGAGGAATAGCCGTGCGGGCTCGATCTATATTGTGAAACCAAAAATGCACGGACCCGAAGAATGTGCGTTCACCAACGATCTGTTCGATGCGGTTGAGAATCTGCTTGGATTGGATCGCAACACAATCAAGGTCGGTGTGATGGATGAAGAACGCCGGACATCTGCTAACTTGGCGGCCTGTATCCATGCGGTTAAAGATCGTGTCGTTTTCATCAACACTGGTTTCCTCGACCGTACGGGCGATGAGATTCATACCTCGATGCAGGGCGGCGCTATGCTGGCCAAAGGTGATATCAAAAATAGTGACTGGATCGCAGCCTACGAGCAGCGAAATGTTGCTATCGGTCTGAACTGCGGCATGTCTGGTAAGGCGCAGATCGGTAAGGGTATGTGGGCGGCCCCCGACATGATGGCCGATATGATGGAGCAGAAAATCGGACATCCGATGACCGGCGCTAACACTGCCTGGGTCCCCAGTCCAACTGCGGCGACTTTGCATGCCATTCACTATCACCGTGTGGATGTTTTTGATCGCCAAAAGAAAGTGGCAGGTGAGGGTGTTGCTCCTCTTGAGAAACTGCTGACTATTCCCTTTGCTGATGGCCACAACTGGTCGGATGAAGAAGTTGAACGCGAACTGGACAATAATGCACAGGGCATTTTGGGATATGTGGTGCGCTGGATAGATCAAGGTATTGGTTGTTCGAAAGTTCCGGATATCCATGATGTTGGATTGATGGAAGACCGCGCCACACTACGCATTTCATCGCAGCATATGGCCAACTGGATGCTCCACGGTGTTTGCAGCGCTGAGCAGGTGGAGACTGCCTTGTTGCGCATGGCAGCAAAGGTGGATGATCAAAATGCGGGTGATCCGCTATATCGCCCGATGGCGCCGAATCCGGAAGCAAGCCTGGCTTTTCAGGCAGCGCGGGATTTGGTGTTTAAGGGCGTTGAACAGCCCAGCGGGTATACCGAACCACTGTTGCACGCATATCGCTTGAAGCTGAAAGCGGCCGGTTAAGAAAGCATTCGGGCCAGCTCGACAAACTGGGCAACACTTACGGTTTCGGGGCGCTGCGTTTCTTTGATACCAACTGCGTCGAGGGCTTCCACTGCGCCTTTCAGGTTCTTCAAACTCTGCCGAAGCATTTTTCGCCTTTGGCTGAACGCATGTTGCGTGAGTTTTTCTAAAACGGCTGGATTTACGCCGTCTGGCTGTTCTTTTGGAACGAGATGGACAATTGCCGACATAACTTTGGGCGGAGGTGTGAAGGCGGAACGATGCACGGTCATCGCAAGCTTCGTCTCACAGCGCCACTGAGAAAGTATCGATAATCTCCCATAGGCGTTTGAACCGGCATCCGCGGCAATCCGTTCCGCAACTTCGCGTTGAAACATGAGGGTGAGAGATTTCCAATTTGGCTTCCAAGTATCTGAAGAAAGCCATTTTATTAGCAAAGCTGATCCGACATTATATGGCAAATTGGAGACAATGTGGAAAGGAGAATTAAACAACTTATCCAAGTCAATTTTGAGAGCATCCTCGCTAATAACGGACAACTGATTCGGGAAGTGTTGATCCAGTTCCGCAAGTGCTGGTAAACATCTTTCATCCTTTTCAACCGCTGTAACCTGAGCACCCGCCAGTAGCAACGCTTGTGTCAATCCGCCAGGCCCCGGACCAACTTCAAAGACATTTTCTCCCTTCAAATCACCGGGAACTTCAGCAATTCTATTTAGAAGTTGGCGGTCGAGGAGGAAATTTTGACCCAGCACTTTGCTGGCAGTCAAACCATGTTTCTTAATGGTTTCCCGAAGTGGCGGTAGTTCGCTCGGGTCGGTCAATTTTCAGATTTCATGCGGTTGGAGATTGCCGTTTTTGCCATCTGAATTGCGGCAATCATAGAACGGGGATCGGCGGTGTTTTTACCAGCGATGTTAAAGGCGGTGCCATGATCGGGCGATGTTCGGACAATCGGCAAACCCAAAGTCATGTTCACGCCATCGAAAAAATGTAGTGTTTTGAGCGGGACCAGTGCTTGATCATGATAAGGACATAGAGCGACATCATATTTTGCGCGCGCTTCCTCATGAAACATTGTGTCTGCTGGCAATGGATCGGTTATGTCGATACCCCTGGAGCGCAGTTCATCTATGGCGGGTTGCATGGTCTGCCGTTCCTCGTCGCCAAGGTTTCCATCTTCTCCAGCGTGTGGGTTTAATCCCGCAATCGCAATGCGTGGTTTTTCAATTCCAAAATTGCGTTTCATTGCCTTATCGGCTGCGGCGCCACGAGCAACAATGAGATCTTGGGTAAGATTTAAAGGTACGTCCTTTAGCGGAATATGTGTAGTCATTGGAATAACACGCAGAGAGGGGCCTGCGAGCATCATCACGGCATTCTCTCGAGCAATTCCGCAGCGCTCGGAAACAAATTCTGTCTGACCTGGATAACGAAATCCTACTTGATAAAGCTGGGATTTGGAAACTGGTGCAGTGACGATCGCGCTAGCGTCAGCAGACCTGGCAAGGCCGCAAGCAATCTCCAGTGAATGGAGGGCGCATTGCGCATCATCCAGCTGCGGAGCGCCAGGGGTTGCTGCCTTACCTTCATGGATATTAAGAACTGGCAGAGAGGAAGAAAATAGATCGCCTGCCTCTGACGGTTCGGAAATTTTTACTACGGGAACAAGATCCAATGCTGCAAAATCGGCAACATTGCCTGCCACAAAAAATGGATGCAGATTGCGTTCTTTGCGCTGAAGCCAGGCTTTGCTAATTATTTCTGGCCCGATCCCAGCCGGATCACCGCAGGAAATGACGAACGGTTTTTCGCCGCCTGCCATTAATTATATTCGATAATGGCGTCGCGTCGCAGATCACGCAAGTAAATTTGAGCACGCTTGTTGACGCGCTCATTTTCCAACTGTGACATTATTTGATCGAACGATGGTGCTGCAGCTGATTGCGGATCATCGCGACCGCAAAGTATCAAAACGCGCACACCTTCTGCTACTGAGCCAAAAGGCTGGCTGGCTTGTCCGATGGACAGCTCAGCGATTGTGCCTTGTAAAGGCCCCGGCAGATCACGTAACCGAACCTGATCATTGTCGACGATAGTTGCTCCGAGCGCGGTAGCTACCTCGTTTGCGGCTCCGCACCCTTTGATGTTTTGGGTAGCCGTTGCGAACTGATTTGCCCGCGCTGCTGCCTGTTCTTCCGTTGTCCCTTGCGGAAAGCTAATAGCTAGCTGTTTTAGACTCAAAATTGCGTTGCGAGGGTCTGCTACCAAAATTTGACGTTGGTCAATTAGATATAGAATCGAGAACCCTCCGGGCACTGGGACTGGCCCAACAACTTGGCCAACCTGCATTTGAGTGGCAACCTCTGCGAGTGATTGAGGTAATTGAGCCGGCCTTACCCAACCCAAATCACCGCCAGTTGCAGCAGTTGAAGCTTCGGAGAACTGACGCGCATAGGCGACAAATGAGCCTCCGCCGCGAATTTGTTCCAAGATATTTTTCATGTTCTCGTCAACTTGCGCGGACGTCTCCTGAGACGCTGACATGTAGATTTCACCAATACGATATTCCGTGCTGCCCTTCGATGCGTTGAGGCGCTCGATAATCGTATTTACTTCTTCATCTCCAACATTGATGAAAGGTTGAATGTTGCGGCGTAGTAGTCGGCTCCAAGCCAATTCACCTTTAATCTGTCGTTTTAGGGTGTCCGTCGAAGAGCCTTGGGTACGCAGATATTGATCAAAGGCATCAATATCTTGTTTAAAGTTCTGCTGTGCAACCTGCTGAAAAGTCGATTCTACCTCGGCTTCTGCGATAGTTATTTCATTCGCTTCAGCTTCCTGGATTTGTAACGTTTCATCAATTAGATTGCGTAGCACCTGTAAACGCAGTCTTTTCCGCTCTTCATCAGCAACTGTGCCTCCGTTCGCGGCTACGATCAGCGCTAACCGGTGGTTGACGTCTGTACCGGTAATAATATCGCCATTAACAACCGCTGTGGCTCTTCGGATATTCGGATTATTTTCACCAAAAATTGTCAGTTGATCCGGAATATTTAGTCCAGTGGAAGGAACCGATCCATCACTAACGGTTTGGGCATTACCAACAGCAGATAAAGCTAATCCTGCTCCAACAACAATTGCAATAGTTGACCGATTTAAGATTTCTTTGATACGTATAAATTTCATTTTTCGTTTCTTTTCAAAACGTTAATATTGATTCTGATACTCATATAAAGGGTTGCTGCTGAACCCAATATGAGCGTTCCATTAGTTATACTTTCACGCCTTACACACCCAAGTTCCGCAATGCCAGTCGGAAGAGGAAAGTACTGCCTCGTTGTGCATCCCCCGTATCCTCATAATCATATCGCCAAGTTACACCCATTGATAGGCATCCATCGTCATACGCGACGCCCAATCGATGACGAACTGGATCATAACCATCTGCAACAGATATCGGATCCTCCCGGCGATCAGTTAGATCAACAATAGCAGATCCAAAGACGGACCAATATTTGTCAATCTGATAGCGGCCTCCAATCCGAATTTCTTCCCGATCTCGAAGATCTTCCAATGCTGGTCCGATGTTTCGATTCAAGCGCAAATAACCGATTTGTGCGTAGGTGCTTCGGCTACCAACGGTCGCGTCAATTTCATTGCGACGGATGGCCAAGCTGCTTTTGTCGAGACGAAAGCGGTGCGTGAACTTGACAATATCTTTGAACCGCACATTTGTCCGACCCACGATATCCGAGAACCGTTCTGACAATCCCGTTCCATCCGGGACAATGTTGCTGTTGTTAGCAAGGCGATAACTCTGACCGACAATTGCATTGACCGCCAAGTTTGGTCGATTAAGTTGCCATTCTAGGCCGTATGTGGCCCGGACATTGTCTTCATACCGATCGTAGCCGGGGAAACGATTTAAAGCGAAAAGGTTGCTGTCTTCCAAATCTACGGCCCGGGCATCTTCGTTTGGAATTGAAAGATTCGCCAATCCCGGTGTCGCGACCAACTGCACCCGCGGTGTTATGGTTTGGGTTCCCCCAAAGGCCTCACCAATTAAAGGCCACTTTACATCAATGGCTGCACTGGCAATGGCGCGAGTTTGCCAACCGCTACGCCCCCTGTAAACGGCCGTTTCATTCAATGCATTGTCGTCGCTATGATATACATCTCCACGCGCAAATCCGGTGAAAGTGATTTCTTGCCCGGAGCCAGTTAACTTTCGCAAATCCCATCGCGCGGAGGCAAAGGCCCTTTGCGTATCTTGTCCCTCAGTTCGTTCTATCGCCAGGCTATTCACTTGAATCTGGGTTCTTCCGCCCAAGACGGGTTCGGCAAATCGCTTTCGATAGTCAATAACTGGAAGAACGATCGGTACGCGATTTTGTGGATCGTTTGCACGAAGGGTTTGAAAAGCCCAACCGGCAATTGAGAAATAGCTGCTACTGCTTACGCGTTCCGCACTAATTGTTGAACGCAGGCTGTCATCGTCACTAATATCATATCGCCTCAGGAACGTCCGATCACTAACAAGCCTTGCCGATTGTGATAGGGTCCATTTATCGTTGATCCGAAAACGTCCACTAGTAGCAAAATAACCGCGAAAATCACGTTGTGAATTCGAAGCCGCAGCGGTGTTACCTGTTGCAATACGGGAGCTAGAAGTTGCGTAACCAGTTAACTGAAACGCGCCTTTTTCGTCCAAATATCGATAGGTACCGCTTAACATCGGCGCCACATCGGTGAAGACATGTGCTCTAAGAGTGGCATCTTCATTGGGTGCTATATTGAAATAATAAGGGATTGAGAAGGATGCGCCATTTGCAGCGCTAAATTTAACATTTGGTACCAAAATTCCGCTGCGATTTTCGTTACTCACAGGGTGAGAAAGACCGGGTAACGGAATGACGGGTAATCCAAAAATCTCAATACGCGCACCATCGTAGTTGACGCGCTTCTTGATCGGGTCGTAGCGGACTTTCACCGCCTTGATCTGCCAGCTTGGATTTTTGGGGCAACCGTCTTCGGTAGTAACAGCGCAAGCCGTATAGGCCGCGTTATCTAACGCCAATGCGCCATCGGCAAATCGTTCTCCGCGTTGTGCGGCGAGTCGGCTACCATCCTCAAGCACCAGCAACAGGTTGTCGATCATACCATCGCGCAGGCTATCAGTTAACTCGATGCTGTCGCCATAAGCGGTGTCGCCATCCGGGCTAGTAGAGCGAATATTGCCCGATGCGGTAACCTTGCCTGATTTGCGATTCCAAACAACTTTTTCGGCTTGAAGTTTATAGCCTTGTCGATCAAGAATCACATTGCCTTCGGCCGTTACAACGTCATTTTCAAAATCATAGTCTAATTGGTCCGCACTAAACTCTATCTGTTGGTTATTGATAGTTTTCGGTTCTTCGCTATTTTGCGCTAACAAAATTGCCCCAGAAGTTGGAATCACCAACCCAATGACGGATGCTATCAGAGCGATCGGAAATTTCATCGACTGACTGTCCTACCTCATTTATCCCGAAAGTGGTTCACAATTAGATTGCAAGCAACAGAGCTTGCGATCGTTATCGTGCCTATTGCACCAGAAACAATTGGCTGCAATCCATCTTTGGCATAATTTGATGAATGGTTGATTGATAGAGTTAGGATGGAAAACTCCACCATTGCAAATCCACCCTTGATCTTTCATGGAATGCCCAAACAAATCCCTGGCCTGAGACTAGGTAATTAACTCTGCCAGAATTGAAAAGGACGGACTCCCCATGATGATTGCATTTGCCAACGACTGCCCGAAAAATGCCGATGTGCTGGTTTTTGCCATTGCCAAAGACGCTCTCGATGAGGCCGAACTTGCAATTGAACAAGCGGACCTTGTGCTTAGTGCCGCAAAGACAGCCAGATTTGAAGGCAAGCCTGGAGAGGTTTTTGAAACATTTGTGGAAGAGTCTGGCACAGTTAAGCGAGTGATTTTGGCTGGAATAGGTAAAGGAAAAAGGCTGAATGTAGAATCTGCCGGTGGATCAATGGTCGCAAAAATTCTTACTTCTGGGGCAAAACATCTGGCTATTCACCAAAGCGGAATGGACCAGTGGCAGCTGGCGCGATTTGTGTTTGGTGCGAAACTGAGAAGTTGGCGGATTGACAAATACCGCACGACAATGCCGGAAAAACAAAAACCGACATTGGAAGCTATCACCGTCCTGGACCAGAATCTGGAGACAGCGAAGGAATGGCAAGACCTTAATGCTGTTTCAGAAGGTGTGGCGCTCACCCGTGAATTGGTGGCCGAACCCGCCAACGTGATTTATCCGGAGAGCTTTGTTGCGCGCTGCGAAGAACTAAAGGATCTGGGCGTAGAGTTTCAGGTTCTCGACCAGGAAGAAATGGAAAAACTTGGTATGGGAGCGTTACTCGGCGTTTCCCAAGGCTCGGTAAAACCGCCACGCATGCTAGCGATGCGTTGGGACGGAACAAATGGAAGCCAGAAACGACCGCTTGCCCTAGTTGGCAAAGGTGTAACGTTTGATACTGGCGGCATTTCCTTGAAACCCGGCCCCGGTATGGGTGATATGAAGTTCGATATGGGCGGGGCAGGAGCTGTGGCCGGTACGATGAAAGCCCTAGCAGGGCGTAAGGCCAATGTGCATGTCGTTGGTGTTTGCGGGCTGGTTGAAAATATGCCTGATGGCAATGCTCAGCGACCTGGTGACGTTGTTACCAGCATGAGTGGTCAGACAATTGAAGTTTTAAATACCGATGCAGAAGGTCGCCTCGTGCTTTCTGATGCCTTGCACTGGACACAGGAAGAATTTGATCCCGAAGTTGTAATCAATCTGGCAACTCTGACGGGTGCTATTATCATCTCTCTGGGCGATCAGCATGCGGGTTGCTTCTGCAATGACGATGATTTGGCTGAGGATCTTCTGGAGGCCGGGAAAAAGTCGGGCGACCCACTCTGGCGCTTCCCGCTAAATGCTGCCTATGACAAGCAGATAAACTCCCCCATTGCCGACATGCAGAATATTGGTGGTAAAGGAGCGGGGTCGATTACCGCCGCTCAATTCCTACAGCGCTTTATTAAGGATGGTGTAAAATGGTCGCATCTTGATATTGCCGGGATGGTTTGGGCTGATAAACCCGGCCCTCTATGGGATAAGGGCGCAACAGGCTATGGTGTTCGGCTACTCAATCAATATATTACGGACAACTTTGAAAAATGAAGCCTGGTTTAAAGACCATAGTGAATTGAATTTGCGATATGCAAGTTGATTTTTATCATCTGACCCGAGACCCTGCTGAAAAGTTGGTGCCAGTGCTGGCATCCAAATGCCTTGATGCCGACGAAAAAATACTCATAGTTTCGGACGAAGAAGACCAAAAAGCCCAGTTAAGTAATGCCTTGTGGAGCCATAGTGCCACTAGTTTTCTGGCAAATGATGTAAGTGGATCAGAACAGGAAGCGCATCAGCCAATCCTGATTTCAGATCAATGCCATCCGGCTAACGCTGCGGAATTCATTTTGCTTTCTGACGGGAAGTGGCGCGGTGAAGCACTTGATTTTAAACGCGCTTTCTATCTGTTTGCTGATGACAAAATAGAGGAAGCTCGCACAGCATGGCGCGAACTATCTGCCAATTCGGATGTTACTTCGCGATATTGGAAACAGGATGGCAGTCGCTGGGTGGAAGGCCCATGATTTGCGTATCCAGATAAACATGGGTATTCGATCAATCGGTCGCGTTTTGAATATGGAATTTTAATCATGAAGAAATTGCTGATCCTTCCTGCAGCGGCATTGATTGCCTCATGCGGGAGCAATGACGAAGTCGCTTCAGGGACATTTACTGATGGAGATGGCAATGAAGGCAGCTACTCCGTTAGCGGTGATGATGAAAATGCCGAGATGACCTTCAAATCCGAAGATGGTGAGGTCAAATTCACTACCGGAAACAAAGCATCTGAAGATTTGCCAATGGGTGTTAAGTTATACCCCGGTGCGAATGTCCAGACTAGCATCAAGGGCATGGGCGATGGTCAGTCTGGTGCCATGGTTGTTTTTAAAAGCGATGACGATCAAGATAAGGTCTTGGGGTTTTACCGGGACCAGATGCAATCTCTTGGAATAGACGTCCGGACCGAAGTTAGCACTGGTGATATGAAAATGATTGGTGGTGAGCAGAAGGATGGTAAAGTGTTTAACGTTTCCGTCACCAAAGAATCGAATGGCGGGGTTATTGTAAACTTGTTGATCGGCGGAAAATAGAATATAATTCAATGCCTTAATAGGCTCTTAAGATATATTCTCTTACTTTTTGTCGAGATACAAGCTGCCCTGATTATACAACAAGTTGAGCAGCGCGATAGCATTAGACGATTTAGCATAATTCATTGGGTCATCGATTTCATCCAAGGCGCAAATTGTTTCGGCCAATTTCACGACATCTTTCGCACATTCGAACATCTCGCCATCTACAAATAGCACCAATGCATTTGATCGATGTCGAATAAATGAATAGCGGCTGGCTGGATTTTTTTTCAAAGCCTGTCCTGCTCTGATTTCACTAAGTAATTTTTCGGTGGACATAGGGTTTTCAGGTGCCCAGTCGACTTCAGGATATTTGACTGCGCTGTTATATCGACCGAACCATTCAGCGAAATCGTCCCGATCTGCCAAATTTGCGGTCACCATATTGTGCAATCGATCAATGGCTTTGGGAAGGATTTCACCCGGATTTTCCTGCATCTCAAGATCAGGGTCACTGTAACGATCATCTTCGATATCGGCGGGCTTTTCATCAACCCAGTGGCTAAGCAAGTCTGTTTTAGAAGGCGCACGAAAACCAATGGAATAGGTCATGCAGTCCTGTCCGAGAGCCACGCCATTGTGAGATAGTCCCGGCGGAATATACAAAATGTCACCCGGCTCGCAAACCCACTCATCCAAGGCTTCGAATTCTGCGAGCAGTTTTAACTGATCATTTGATATGAGTTTGGAATTTTCATCACAAACTGCGCCGACTTGCCAGCGGCGCTTTCCCAGTCCTTGTATCAAAAAAACATCATATTGATCGAAATGCGGTCCGACCCCGCCGTCTTCGGCTGCATAGCTGACCATGACATCATCAATACGCCAGTCTGGTATGAACCGAAAGGGTTGGATCAATGCCGCTACTTGCGAAACATAATGGTCAACGGCTTGTACTAGCAATGTCCAGTGCCTGTTTCCCAGGTCGCTGAAACGAGACTCAGCGAGCGGGCCATGTTCGACTTTCCAGTCATCATCCGCTTGGATAACCAGTCGCGATTCAATGTCGTCTTCGCAAGCCAGTCCAGCCAATTCATCGGGCTCCAGAGGATTGTGCCATTCATTCCAGGGATTTCGGATAAAAAGCGGTTTCTTCTGCCAATAATCGCGGAGGAACGTCTCTGCGTCAAAATTCTCGAGTTTCAGCACAATAGCAAAGCAGAAAGCTATTTCGGAACGACGCGCAGTATCTTGCTATCTTTACCGCCATTATCTTCGGTCAGGAGGTAAAGATAACCATCGGGACCACTTCTCACGTCACGGAACCTTGCATCCAATTCGCCAAACAGTTCCATTTGTTTGCCCAGAGAACCGTCGGCACTCATATCGACATGCCGAACGTGCTTGAGCGCCAGCGCGGAAAGAAACAGATCACCCTGCCATTTGGGAAACGCTTCTCCCGCATATTGTGCAAAGCCAGACGGAGCGATCGATGGCGTAAAGTGGACGAGCGATTGCTCGGTTCCATCAAGCGCTTCGAAGGGAGAGACACGACCACCCGAATAGTCGAGTGCATAGGTGACGGTTGGCCACCCATAATTGGCCGCTTTTTTGATATGATTGATTTCGTCGCCGCCAGCGGGGCCGTGTTCATTGGACAAGATTCGGCCATCTGAGATCAGGAGGATACCCTGCGGATTACGATGTCCATAGGACCAGATTTCCGGCAACGCGCCTTCCTTGTTTACAAAGGGATTATTGGCCGGGATGGATCCGTCATCATTGAGCCGGACAATTTTTCCGAAATGGTTATCGAGTTTCTGCGCTTCCTCACGAAAGTGGAAAGCATCTCCTACGGGCATTAGCAACGATCCATCCGGCAGGAACGTGATGCGGGCACCATAGTGATTCCCCTGAACTCGCGATGGTGAAGCGGTAAATAATTGCCTGCCGTTAATGAGTTTTAACTCTTCACCGTCTCCATTCAGTTCGAAGCGCGTGAGTATCAATGTGTTTTCGTCGTCAGGTTGTTTCCCGGTATAGCTGATATAGACTAGCTTGTTGGCTTCGAACTCTGGATGCAGCACAATGTCAAACAATCCCGCTTGCATTCCTGCACCAAAATGAACTTTGGGAAACTGCTCTCCGGAGTTGAAATCATAAATTACCTTGTGCGTTCCATCTGGTTGAACATGCAGCAATTTGCCTGTTCGCTCCGTCACCAACATGGTGGCATCGGGTAAAAACGCCAGAGACCACGGGTGATCAAGACCATCTGCAACGGTTTGGATCTCGTAGTTGATGGGAGGCGCATCTGCTCTTCCGGCCAACTGGCTGGTCTTTTCACCGCTGGTTGACGCTCCATTGTTTGAGCATGCAGCCATTGATCCGATGGCTAGACAGGCGAGGGTGAATTTCATCAAATGCATATTCAGTTTCTCCACAACGTTCCCAACCTATCAAAGATGATGTGCAATTTGTCCACTGGCTTCATTACTCTTGATCCGCAGGTGAAAGTGGCTACCGTTTAGCTCGAAAGTGGAGAAACGATATGGCGGCGACAATTAGATTCCTGTTTGGACTTTTGGGAGGAGCAGTTGCAGCCTATATTCTGGCAAATTTGTTCAACTCTCAGTTTGTCATCAATGCCCATAACGTGCCGGTGAGTTTTAGCGACCGTTTCAATATGACTATGTTCGATCTTTCGAACATGTACCTCTATCTGGTGATAATATTGGTTTCATTTCTGATAGCATTTGGGATCGCCGGATTGCTGAAGCGCTTTTTGCCAAAACTATCGACTGTTGCTTACCCTATAGCCGGTGCTGCCGCCATCGGAACGGCGCTTGGGTTTATGTATGCAACCTTTCAAACGGTGCCCATCAGCGGAGCACGATCGACATTGGGATTCCTCTCTCAGGTCGTGGCAGGCGGCTTTGGTGGTTGGGTATATGGAAAGATATTGTTGCGCCGGAAAGCAACCTGAAAAAATCATTTCGGTGGTTTTGGGAAGAGCACAGGTGTTTTTGCAAGATATTCCTGAAAAGCCGGCTCATCGCCCCACCGTTCTTTGGCGACCTTAGCGAGCAGCGGAACACCGCTAATGCGGGTGAGAAGGAAAAAGACAAACAGTGGAGAGATGATTGTCAGCCATTGCCAGCCGCTTAACAAAGGCAATGACGCAACGGTGATACCGGTCCACAGCAAGATTTCTCCAAAATAATTGGGGTGTCTCGACCAAGCCCAAAGGCCAGTGTTGATGAAACGCCCCTTATTCTCTGGATTGGCTCGGAATTTCGATTTTTGATTGTCGGCAACCACTTCGAACAGGAAGCCTGCGATCCACAGGGAAAAGCCAACAATCGCAAAAATATCAATCGGAAGGCGAGTGCTGGATGTGATGATCATCAGTGCGCTAGCAACCGTTAGAGCGACCCAAGTGCCTTGCATTGTCCATGTGACAAGGAACCGCAACGGGTTAGTTTTAATCTTGTCAAAGCGTACGTCTTTGCCATCTCCGCTGATCCGGCGAAACAGGAAGGTGCCGAGCCTACTAGCCCAAATAACTACCATGAGAGCAACTATGATCGCACGCAGATCAAGTGGTGCAGACAACCAGCAAGCTGCAACAATCACCGTCAAATAGGTAAGGGAACCGGTCAAATCATAATATTTTTCGGTCTGAAAGATACTCGCCGGGATGAACGCCAACCAGTTTACCGCAAAAGCAAATATTCCGCAGAGGAGAAATACTGGCAGGGATCCGATCGTAGTTCCCCCTTGGCTTCCACCCCAAGCCACACTCAGACCAATGGCTACTGCAGTAATGATGGAGATGATCGATTTCATATGGTTTCTTCCCCCGTAAAATAAGCGAACTTTTCGCCCTGATACACAATACCTTTCTATTAGCATTGCCGATCGTGGACACTACTGTCAAAGGGTCAAAATGTCGCGATTGATCCTCTTTAACAAGCCTTATGGTGTGCTTTCGCAGTTTACAGACAAAGGGTCTCCAACAAAACGGCAAACACTTTCAGATTTTATTGATGTGCCCGGCGTCTATCCTGCGGGCCGCCTCGACCGAGATAGTGAAGGTTTGCTGCTGCTGACAGACGACGGAAAACTGCAATCTCGGATCGCTGATCCGAAACATAAAATGCCAAAGACCTATCTTGCACAAGTCGAGGGTGAGGCTGGGGAAGAGGCATTGAACAAGCTTCGAGCTGGTGTTGAGTTAAAGGATGGTATCACGCGTCCTGCAGAAGTCGAACCTATTGCCGAGCCAGAGCTTTGGCCACGCAATCCACCAATTCGGGTGAGAAAGACAGTGCCCGATTCTTGGCTCAAATTGACCATTATCGAAGGAAAAAACCGTCAAGTGCGCCGTATGACGGCAGCGGTTGATCTTCCAACCCTGCGCTTGGTTCGGTGGCAGGTGGGAGAATGGCTTTTGGATGATCTAAAACCCGGAGAATGGCGGGACGCCATCTAACTGCAAAACTTGCCATGTTGCAGTGCAGCGGCTAAGGGCGGCGCAACTTTTCAACAAACCCCAAAATATGGAGCTTTATCATGGCCGTAACACGGACATTTTCGATCATTAAACCCGATGCCACCCGCCGCAACATTACCGGCGCTGTTACCAAGATGCTGGAAGAAGCTGGCCTGCGTGTCGTTGCTTCAAAACGCATCCACATGACCAAAGAACAGGCCGAAGGTTTCTACGCAGTGCACAAAGAGCGCCCTTTCTTCGGTGAACTGGTTGATTTCATGACCAGTGGGCCTTCCGTTGTGCAGGTTCTGGAAGGCGAGAATGCGATGCAGGCCAACCGCGACATCATGGGTGCAACCAATCCTGCAGACGCTGCTCCCGGCACAATCCGTAAGGAACTGGCCGAAAGTTTGGAAGCCAATTCGGTCCACGGATCAGACAGTGAAGAAAATGCAGCGATCGAAATCGCTTATTTCTTTAACGAAGACGAGATTGTTGGCTAAAACCAATTGAAAAGATTGCAAGCGGGGCGTGAATAGTCCCGCTTGCTTATCACTACCATATTGAGATAGCGTGGCTTTATGGCTGACGACAATCTCGAGTTTCCTAAATCGGTGGACATTTCCGAACCCGATCCTGCGGTTCAGGCTATGATCGAAAACAGCCCCATAGCCTCGGTAGTGAGCAATCCGCGTCTGCCGGACAATCCGCTCGTTGCCGTCAACAAAGCGTTCTGCGAACTGACCGGTTATGATCAGAAATTCATTCTTGGCCGCAATTGCCGTTTTCTCTCTGGAGAAGCGACAGAACCATGGTTGACCGAAGAAATCCGGCGTGGTGTTCGTGAACAAAAGTCGGTTTTGGTTGAAATATTGAATTACAAAAAGGATGGTACGCCGTTCCAAAACGCTGTTCTCGTTGCCCCAATGTTTGATGATGATGGCGAACTGAAATATTTCCTTGGCTCGCAGGTCGAAATCGAAAGCGATGCACCGAGCCTCAATAAAGCCCGCCGGATGCGCGCGGTAGAGATTGTCAAAGATCTGTCCAAGCGCCAGCGCGAGGTTCTTCAATATATCGCCCAGGGTATGCTCAACAAACAGATCGCCTATGAGCTTGATCTAAGCGAGCGAACCATAAAAATGCATCGATCGATATTGATGAAACGTCTCAATGTTCCCAGCGCCGCTGACATGGTTCGGTTGGCTGTGGAAGCAGGAATGTAGGCATACGGACCATTGACCGTATCGCTTCTTTGGATCCAGCAGGCTAAATGAAAAATTAGCATCGCGGGCGAGGCTTTTGTATTTACTGGGGTCGCACTCACGAAACGAATTTTGATCGACATATCCTCCCTCCTCCTTTGTCGATCGAAAGGTAGCTTGTCCGCGATGTGCTTTTCCCACCGTTAAATTTTTTTGTATTTTTTAGTTTTAGAAGACACTGTCTAGGCTAAGAGATCAAATTGCACACGGGCTGCTACCCTTTATAATTTTTCCCAATGTAGCGGGTTAGCGGCGTATCCGTGCGCCATTTTGGACCACGCGGATTTTTCGTATCATATACGACTACGTTTTCCAGCACGCGCTTCACATAGTTTCGGGTTTCCGAAATTGGGATATTTTCTATCCATTTTATCCAATCGATACCGCCCATCCGTGGGTCGCCATTGCGGCGCAGGAAGCGGTTTACGTTGCCGGGTCCGGCGTTATAGGCCGCGATAGCAAGCGGGTAGCTACCGCCATAATAGTTGAGCATCCGCTGAAAATAACCGCTGCCAAGGCGAATATTATATTGCGGGTCGCCGGTGAGGGATGCGAATTTATAACTCAGACCAGCTTTGCCGGATTGCTCGCGCGCGGTTCCAGGCATTAACTGCATCAAGCCACGTGCGCCAGCATGGCTGACTGCTCCTTGTGCAAACTGGCTTTCCTGGCGGGTTATTGCGTGAATAATCGTCCAGCTGCTTTCATGACCAAATGGGACAGACATGGTCGGGAACGCGGTTTCATCAATCGGACCAACGTTTGAGCTCAACGCGCTGATTCCCTTGATGACGCCCAGATCACGGGCACCGATCCGTCGAGAAAAGTCGCTCAATAAAATATAGTCTTTCGCAGTTTCGGCATTGGCCGCCAGAGCGCGGTGAAATTTTATTTGCTCTTTCCAAGGCGCTGTCCTGGTCGCGGCTTTGGCAGCAACTGCCAGTGGTTGTTGTTCAAAGCTGCTCTGATCTGCTTGGGCAATTTCAACTGCAGGTTTGCGACTAAACTCGGGCAGTGGACGATTCAACCGCTCATGCGCAAGCTGCCCATAGAAATATGCTGGAAACTGTGCAGCCTTCTCAAAATAGGCATTGGCTTTATCATTTTGGCGGGCTTCTACAGCAGCACGACCAGCCCAGTAATAGCCTTTGGAACGGATATTGGGGCTGTTGTATGATCGAGCATAACGATCAAACATTTCTACAGCGCGATCCGGCCTGTTTTGATTATTGAGTGCGACATTGCCCGCTAGCCAGGTTAAATCTGAATAGCGATCACGGACCCGGCTGTTTTCTTCAGCAATGTTTGTATTTGGTTCGTAGGCATCGTCGACTTTGGATGCGATATTATAGGCAAGCGTCCATTGCTTGTCATTGGCCGCCGCCTTTGCGTTCAACAACAGGGATTGATACCAGGTTTCCGGCTTCTGCGGTTTGACTCGCAACACTGGACGATCTGCGAGTAAGCGTCGAGCAGAGAAACTCTGGCCTTTATCGCGCAGATAGCGTGATCGGTCCACCAAATAGCCAGCATCATCACGAGCGATAGCACCAACTGCACTCGCTTTGGCATTGGCATCCGGCGCATTTGTCAATTGAGCCAACCTTGCATCAAATACTAGTCGCTGACTTGTGGATGTTAATCCAAGCTGCCTCCGTGCAGCTTTATTGGCGCGGGCCCAAAGCAGAGCATTCATCCGCTCATCATGATCTGCAATAGAAAGTACCGAGCTAAAGCGCTCTATCATTGCGCTCTCAACTGTATCCGTCAGCGTACCTCCACGCCAAGCTTTGCGAGCCATCGCATTGGCTTCTTCGCGTCGGCCTTGGTTAAGTAGAGCGACAGCATATTTGGCAGCGCCGACGTTGGTGGTCGGTGCATATTTTTCGAAAAAGGTAATTACACGCCCGGGTGAGAAACTGGCAATGTTGATCGCCTGTTCTGCGTTGCGACGCATTCGCGATTCTTCTGGCCAGCCAGGAAAGGTCATTAGAAAACCGGCATAGTCTTCGAAGGAATAATTGTCGGAGCCGGTTAATACGCGCCAACGTTGTAGACCCAGAACCGGGTTCCCACCCGTCGGATCGGACAGGCCGCTACCACCACTTTGCCAGCCAGCCTGTTCGCCGGCATATTCGGCAGCCATACAGGTGGCGGGTGTTAAAAGAAGCGCGGCTATAACAATTCTTGATACCATGCTGGACATTTTGGGGGTAGGCTCCTTATCAGGCGCTGAACGGTTCACTATATGTTTGTTAATCTAATATTTGTCTTGGCGAATAACTAACCAAGAATAAAGGAGTAAATCCATGTTTTCCGGCTCAATTCCGGCTCTGGCGACTCCCTTTTGCGACGGAGCGTTTGCCGAAGGTGTTTTTCGTGATTTTGTCGATTGGCAGATCGATCAAGGTAGTCGTGCGTTGGTGCCTTGTGGCACGACCGGCGAAGCCGCTACTTTAAGCTTTGAGGAGCATTTTGAGGTTGTGCGTGTTTGCGTGGAACAGGCGAATGGACGGGTCCCCGTCATTGCTGGTTGTGGATCTAATGACACGCGCATTGCCTTAAAGAATATGAATAGAGCCAAAGAAGTAGGTGCGGATGCTGCCTTGGTAGTTCCGCCCTATTACAACAAACCGAATCAAGCCGGTATCCTGGCCCATTTTGAAACACTACTTGATAACTGTGATTTGCCGATAGTGCTTTACAACGTGCCTAGCAGAACAGTTTCCGATATCGCCGTGGATACTATGGCTAAACTAGCCAAGCATCCCAATATAGTTGGTGTGAAAGATGCGACTGCTGACATGGATCGGGTAAGCGCTCAAAGGGAAGCGTGCGGACCGGAGTTTTGTCAGATATCTGGAAACGACTATCTAACTTTGGGTTACATGGCGATGGGAGGAACTGGCTGTATTTCGGTTACCGCCAATGTCGCGCCGAAATTATGCGCCGAGTTTGTCGATGCATGTATAGCCGGTAACTATGACAAGGCTCTGGAGTATCAAGATAAGCTTTATCCTCTGCATAGTGCTATGTTTGCTGATGCGTCGCCAGGACCGGCAAAATATGCCTTGTCACGCGTGATGGACACGTTCACCACCGATCTGCGATTGCCCATGACACCTCCATCCGATGACGCTAAGAAAGTCATCGACGCCGCGCTTGAGGGCGCTGGCCTAATCTAATGGCAAAGCCGCGCGTTCAGGAATTTGATAAGCAGAAGATCGTCGCCGAAAACCGGCGCGCGCGCTATGATTATCATCTTGAAGAAAAGTTTGAAGCCGGGATTATGTTGACCGGGACAGAAGTCAAATCTCTAAGATTTGGATCAGGCGCAATTGCTGAAAGCTATGCTGAGGTAAAAGATGACGAAGTTTGGCTGATCAACGCTAATATCCCCGAATGGAGCCATGGCAACCGTCATAATCATACGCCGACGCGCCCGCGAAAATTACTACTCAACCGGCGAGAGATTAACAAATTTTATGGCGCTGTTAATCGCAAGGGTATGACGATTGTACCTTTGAGTATCTATTTCAACGGTAAGGGTCGTGCAAAACTTGAATTGGCCTTGGCCAAAGGTAAGAAGGCGCCGGACAAACGCCAAACCGAGAAGGATCGGGACTGGAAGCGGCAGCAAGGCCGATTGATGCGCGAACATGGGTAGTCACAATGTAAATCCTCCGCCTAAGGATTGGGGCGCACGCACCATAAAGCGCATTGTCGCTTGGGTGAATAAAAGCATGCCAACCCGTTCCGGTATGGCTAACAACAAATATCTGAAGCCTATCGCACATCGTTTTTTGAGATCAGATTTGTGGCGGTTTACCAGACGGTCAGTCCCGCGTGGCGTGGCGTTGGGGATGTTGGCTGCGTTTTTGATCCCGGTGGGACAGATATTCGTTGCGGTGTTTCTCGCACTACCGGTTAGGGCCAATGTTCCGGTAGCGGCTTTAACAACTTTCATAACTAATCCCTTCACTTACCCATTTTGGATTGCCGCAGCCAATCAGATCGGGAAATTTGTTTTGCGCATTGACGCGATGACTTTTGGACAACCTTTAAATACACAGATGCGCAGCGAGTTTGGCGAATGGCTTAGCTGGTTCGTGCGTGAAGCCGGGGTCACAGCGTTTGGTTTTTTGTGCCTAGCCATTTTCTTTGCGGCTATCGGCTATCTAGTGAGTTCTTTCGGCTGGCGCTGGTGGGTTGGTCGAAAACGATCAAAGCGTCTAGATGCACTTAAACTGAAGAGGGTCGAACATGAATAGGCGTGGCAATGGCGACTAAAATACAAAATGACCTGACCTTGCTTAGCCAAAGCACGCGAAAAGAGGCGATTGATGTCCGTATTCGGGCGGCGTTGCTTGGTGTGGCCATTTTGACATCCTTGGGGATATTATACTGGCAAGTGCAAAACACCGCTTTGTTATTTGCTTTTCTTGCTCTTGTTATCACGATTGGAGCTGTTGTTTTTTTTCTTCGCCCACAAACAACCACAAAGGACGAAGATGTAGCCGAAGTTGCCGATTGGGCCGTTACCCGCATGGTAGCCGATCAATCCGATGTAGGATTGGCTGTTACTGATCGAGCCGGCCGGTTGGTTTGCGCCAATGAGCTTTTTACAAAATGGTTTAACGGTCCAGCGATTCCACCGCAACTTCCGGTACAAGACGGGGGCAACGAATTGCTGGCTACTGCTGGACGTGATGCTTGGCGCGATGGTCGCGGTTATGCCGAGGGGCTGAAACGTGGTGTCGCTGAATATGATGCACGAGTGCTGCGAGCTGGGCAGGGCGATGAATATCTGCTTTGGCAATTCAAGCCTAAAATTCGCGCTGATGTCCTTGATGATATGACTCGCCTGGTTGGGGGAGCAGGTGGTCGGGCACTTTCCGAGGCCGGAATTATGGCAACTGTGATGGGCGGCGAAGGACGGATTAGAACTTCAAACCAAGCTTTTGCCCTGCGCGCAACGGGCCGCACTGAAGCTAACATTTCAGGTCGCAATTTTATTAATTTTCTGCGCTCCGATAACAAAGGCGGAATATATTTTGAACGCGAAGGCAGGCATGGTTCTCCCGTTCGTTTGTTCCATATCCCGCTTGATAGGGATAAGGAAAAGGCGCCAGCGCTAATCCTACTAATTGATGATGACGGCGGAATGGTCGAGCGTGGCAAGGCGCTCGAGCAAGTAGAATCGATGTTGTCACTGCTACCATTGGGATTGGCTATTACTGATCGCGATGGCAGATTCATTTTTCTCAATGAAGCATTTGGTCGAACAGCTGGTGTTAGGGAGGGTGAAAAACCGCTCTATCCAGGCGATTTGATGATCAAGGAGGATAAATCTGCAGTTGCCGACGCTGTCCGTCGCTATGCAACTGGGCAACCTTTGTCAGGTGATCTTGCTGTGCGCCTTCGCAATGGTGATGAAGAGCCAGTAGCTTTGGGCATTGCCGGTGTTCGGGGCCTTGGTGATGCGGCCGTACTACTTTCCATCAAGGACAACAGTGAAGAATCAAAACTGAAATCTCAAGTCGCTCAGGCAACCAAAATGCAAGCTGTGGGGCAATTGGCGGGAGGTGTTGCCCATGATTTCAACAATATTCTGACTGCTATTATTGGTCATTGTGACCTAATGCTACTTCGGCATGCGCCGGGCGATAGCGATTATGATGACATTATGCAGGTCAAGAACAACAGCAATCGCGCAGCCGGCTTGACACGGCAATTGCTCGCATTTTCCAGGCAGCAAACATTGCGACCCCAAGTGTTGCAATTACCGGATGTTGTGGCCGATGTTTCCAATCTGCTGAAGCGATTACTGGCGGATGATGTTGAGTTGGAATTGAAGCATGGTCGTAATTTGGGGTTGGTGCGTGCAGATCCCGGACAATTGGAGCAGGTGATTATCAACTTGGGCGTGAATGCCCGCGATGCGATGCCCAGTGGCGGGAAGATTTCGATTAGCACCAAAGCAGTATCGGCTGCTGATGTCCGAAGTTTGAAGAGCGATATTCTGCCGGTTGGTGACTATACGGCATTGTTCGTTACAGATACCGGAAAGGGTATTCCGCCAGAGATTATTGGTAAGATTTTCGAGCCATTTTTCACAACAAAGGATGTCGGAAAGGGAACTGGTCTTGGGCTTTCAACCGTCTACGGCATAGTTAAACAATCTGGCGGATATATCTTTGCCGATTCGACACCAGGAGAGGGTACAACGTTCTCCATCTATTTCCCCGTTCATAAACAAGTGGGCGAAAAAACAGCAAAGCTGGAACAAGTTAGCAAAGCTTCGACCAAGAAAGAACTTTGGGGTAGTGGCCATATTCTGTTGGTGGAAGATGAGGACATGGTACGCGCAGTTGCCGAACGTGCTTTGACGCGTCAGGGCTATACCGTAGCTACTGCAAGTGATGGCGAAGAAGGTTTAAACCATCTCGCCGGTGAAGATCATTTTGATATGATTGTTTCCGATGTGGTCATGCCCAATATGGACGGCCCCGCTATGGCAAGGGCGGTTCGAAAGCAATATCCGGATATGCCGATTCTGTTTATGTCCGGATATGCCGAGGAGCAGCTTCGTAAGTCGATTAACCTCGACAATGTCGCATTTCTTCCCAAACCATTCTCTGTTGCACAAATTGCTGAGGCCGTCGGAGAGGTTTTGGCCGAACATGCAAAATGACGTCGTGAGAATATCATTTAATTCAAACATTTCAATGTCATAATAGAAGGTAAAAAAATATATGTTCTTCCCTTGTTCTCATAGAACAAATGCGGTACATAATGTTCCTCATTGATTGCAATGACAGAAACATTTAGCGAAGGGGACAGGCAAATGGCTACCAATCTAAAAGTAGTAGAATCGGAAAATCAATTGAATTCATCTGACAGGCAGAAGGCGCTCGACGCTGCATTGGCGCAAATTGATCGCGCTTTCGGAAAAGGCTCGGCAATGAAACTCGGTTCGCGTGAAGCGTTAGAGATCGAAGCTATCTCTACCGGTTCCTTGGGACTGGATATTGCATTGGGTATCGGGGGATTGCCTAAAGGACGCGTCATCGAAGTTTATGGGCCGGAAAGCTCCGGTAAGACCACGTTGGCTTTGCATGTTATTGCTGAAGCGCAAAAAAATGGCGGTACTGCAGCTTTTGTTGATGCAGAGCATGCGCTTGATCCGGTTTATGCAAAGGCACTTGGTGTTAATACCGATGAGTTGATTATCTCTCAGCCTGATACCGGTGAGCAGGCATTGGAAATAACCGATACTTTGGTGCGTTCGAACGCGATTGACATATTGGTCGTTGATTCGGTTGCCGCATTGGTTCCACGCGCAGAAATTGAAGGCGAAATGGGGGATACCCATGTTGGCCTACAAGCCCGTTTGATGAGTCAGGCGCTTCGTAAGCTAACCGGTTCGATCAGCCGCTCCAAGTGCATGGTTATCTTCATCAACCAGATTCGGATGAAAATTGGCGTGATGTATGGCAGCCCAGAGACCACGTCTGGCGGTAATGCACTGAAATTCTATGCTTCGGTGCGCCTTGATATTCGCCGTACCGGCCAGATTAAGGAACGTGACGATATTGTCGGTAACTCTACCCGTGTCAAAGTGGTCAAGAACAAGGTGGCTCCACCGTTTAAGCAGGTTGAGTTTGATATCATGTATGGGCTGGGTATTTCCAAAGTTGGCGAGATTATCGATCTTGGTGTTAAAGCTGGAGTGGTCGAAAAATCAGGCTCATGGTTCTCTTATGACTCCATCCGCATTGGGCAGGGACGGGAGAATAGTAAACGCTATCTGTTGGAAAACCCGGAAATCATGGAGAGACTGGAAAAGCAAATTCGCGGTGAACAGGAAGAAATCGCCGAGGAAATGATGACTGGTCCCATTGGCAAAGCTGATGATGGAGATGATTCTTAATATTCGATATGAATGCGGAGCGATGTTAATCTCCCGCATTTACGTAACAAATCAAATTTGCCGGATCACTCCCCCCTGAGGCGATTATCGGCAACGGGCCGTCCTTCTGTCCCCCCGACATTCAGGACGGTCCTTTCATATTTGGCTGCACTATTGGTTGTTTGCGTTTCGCAGTGGATATCGTCAAATATATGCACTTGGTCGAAATGAGAATTGGACCGTAATCAGCATTGTAAAGCGCCGACGCCTCGCTTAAATCCCATCTATGCAAACTACCAATGATATCCGGCGTTCATTTCTTGAATATTTTGGTGATCAAGGTCACGCAATTGTGCCTTCATCTCCGCTTGTGCCCCATAACGATCCGACACTCATGTTCGTGAACGCAGGCATGGTCCCGTTCAAGAATGTCTTTACCGGTGTTGAAAAGAGTGAATTCAACACTGCAACATCCAGTCAGAAATGTGTCCGTGCGGGTGGTAAACATAACGATTTGGACAATGTTGGATATACAGCCCGCCACCACACTTTTTTTGAAATGCTTGGGAATTTCTCATTTGGCGATTATTTCAAGGAACAGGCAATCCACAATGCTTGGGAATTGATTACGAAGGTTTGGGGTATTTCTGCGGAGAAACTGACCGCAACTGTCTATCACACAGATGACGAAGCTTTTGATCTCTGGAAGAAAATATCTGGTCTTCCGGACGAGCGAATTATCCGTATTGCGACCAATGACAACTTTTGGTCAATGGGCGACACGGGACCTTGTGGCCCCTGTAGTGAGATATTTTACGACCATGGTGACCATATAGACGGCGGACCGCCGGGAAGCCCGAATGAAGATGGTGACCGGTTTGTGGAAATCTGGAATCTCGTATTCATGCAATATGATCAGAATGCTGATGGCGAGCGATCTGATTTACCAAAACCATCCATCGACACAGGCATGGGTTTGGAACGAGTTGCTGCGGTTCTGCAAGGCACACACGACAACTATGATATTGACCTTTTCAAGGCTCTGATTGCAGAGTCTGGATCAATAACCGGAACACATACTAATGGCGATAATAGAGCGAGCCACCGTGTTATTGCGGATCATCTTCGTGCTTCCTCGTTCTTGGTGGCTGATGGTGTACTGCCAGGCAATGAAGGGCGCGGCTATGTCCTGCGGCGGATTATGCGCCGTGCAATGCGACATGCGCATTTACTGGGAGCAAAAGACCCGTTGATGCATAGGCTTGTGGGGGCGCTCACTGGTGAAATGGGCAATGCGTTTCCAGAGTTGATCCGAGCAAAACCGCTCATTGAAGAAACACTGCTGCGTGAGGAGACCAATTTCCGACGGACGTTGGACAATGGGTTGAAGCTTCTCGATGCAGAAATTGCCGATATGAACGATGGTGATACTCTGCCCGGTGAGACGGCGTTTAAGCTCTACGACACTTACGGCTTTCCATATGACCTGACTGAAGACGCCCTTCGTGCACAATCCTTGCATGTTGACCGCGCCGGATTTGATGCTGCGATGGCTGAACAGAAAGCTGCAGCCCGAGCTGCCTGGAAAGGGTCTGGAGAACAGGCATCTGACGCAATCTGGTTTGATATTGCTGAGCGCGAAGGCAGTACGGAGTTTACAGGCTATACTGCAGAGGAAGGCGAGGGCGTTGTTGTAGCCTTGGTTAAGGACGGGGAAGAAGTGCAATCTGCCGGCGTCGGCGATGAGCTTTTCTTGCTGTCCAATCAAACGCCATTTTACGGTGAAAGTGGTGGTCAGATGGGCGACAGTGGAGTGATTGCAGGAACGGATGATTTGAACGCGATTGTTTCAGGCACTACAAAACCTTTGGGTCGGCTGCATGCGCATCACATAAAAATCGGAACTGGCACAGTATCAGTGGGTGATACCATACATCTCGACGTAGATGGCACACGCAGAACTGAATTGCGTGCCAATCACAGCGCAACCCATTTGTTGCACAAGGCTTTGCGCGATCGTTTGGGTGATCATGTCACGCAAAAAGGAAGTTTGGTAGCACCCGATAGGCTACGTTTTGATTTCTCTCATCCGGTGGCTTTGACATCCGAAGAGATTCGGCAGGTAGAGACGGATGTGAATGCGCAAATTCGCGGAAACGAAGCAGTTGTGACGCGGTTGATGAGTCCTGATGATGCTGTTGCTGCTGGAGCGCTTGCTCTATTCGGCGAAAAATACGGCGACGAGGTGCGCGTGTTATCGATGGGCAAAGAAGATACCGTCGATTATTCGGTCGAACTTTGCGGCGGTACGCATGTTACAGCACTCGGGGATATTGGAGTGTTTGTTGTGATTTCCGAATCAGCAGTTTCTAGCGGTATCCGGCGTATTGAGGGGCTGACTGGAGAAACCGCGAGACTATGGCTTTCGGGACGAGATGATAAACTGAAAACCATAGCTGCAGTATTGAAGGCATCGCCGGAAGAAGCGGCGGATCGTGTCGCTTTGTTGGTAGATGAACGTAAAAAGCTTGAGCGTGAACTGGCCGAAGCTAAAAAATCTTTGGCTCTTGCCGGTGATGGAGGCGGCGCACCTGAAGCAACTGATGAAACGATTGGCGATGTCCAGTTTAATGGTCAAGTGATCGAAGGTCTAAATCCGAAAGAACTTCGCGGACTAATTGACGATGCGAAGAAGAAGATGGGAAGTGGCGTTGGTGCTCTGATAGCTGTCAACGATGGTAAAGCTGCCGTTGCTGTCGGTGTGACCGATGATCTCACGGATCGCTTTAGTGCTGTGGATTTAGTGCAAGCGGGTGTCGCAGCCGTTGGTGGCAAAGGTGGTGGTGGGCGCCCTGATATGGCCCAAGGTGGAGGCCCAGATGGTGCTAAAGCAGAAGATGCAATGACTGCTATTAAGTCTGTGCTTTTGGGGTGAGTTCGCTCTCTGTTGAGGCCTTTTCATCCTTTATTACATTAGAGATAGATTTTAAGATTGGTTCTTCTTCAAGTTGGCCTTCTGATTGGATGTGACGCCTTAACTCATCACGCTTTTCGTGAATGGACGCGATGACCGGCCCCATGGCCACGCCATTCTCGACGAGCACTGCTTCTGAGAGTTGCAACGATCCTTCGAGCGCTTCCGGAACCGCATCCGTTGCCCCAGCTTGATATAGTTCCGCAGCATGGTCAATATCACGCGCTCGTGCAATGATCGGAAGATCGGGGATCCATGCACGTACTTTCTTGACCAGTTGTACCGATAACACCGGTTCATCCATCGTGAGAACAAGAGCATTAGCGTGGCCCAATCGCAGCTTGTCGAGCATTTCGTTGCGAGCGACATTGCCAAAGATGATCGGGTATCCGCCACGTCTTGCTCTAGCAACGGTATCGATATTGGAATCTACAGCCAAGAATTCTTGATCATGTGTCTTCAACATATCTGCAACAAGGTGGCCAACCCGCCCAAATCCAATGATAATGGTCTGTTTGGCCTCTATAGGTTTCTCATCGAGTGACGGTTCTCCACCACCACGCATTTCAACACGGCGAGCCATGTCATGACCGAAGCGTGCCAATAGCGGTGTGATAGTAAGGCCAATAGCGGTCACAATTTGCCAGAATGCCGCAGTTTGCGGTTGAATTACTTGCGCTTGCGCAGCGGCGGCCAGAACGATCAGGGTCGTTTCTGATGGGCTGGCCATCAAAACACCGGCTTCGGTAGCTGTTCCTATTCGTGCTCCTGCGAAACGAAGAAGGCCGCCGGTTACAATCGCCTTGACGATAACCACGCCTACAACTGCGGTCACCAATGTAGCCCAGTTTTCCCATATTACACGTAGATCAATTTGCATGCCCACGGTGATCAGGAACACGCCCAGTGCTAGGCCTTTGAACGGTTCTGTGATAACCTCAACTTCGCCGTGATACTCT
The DNA here is from genome assembly GCA_947494305.1 of uncultured Sphingomonadaceae bacterium. Lineage (GTDB taxonomy): Bacteria > Pseudomonadota > Alphaproteobacteria > Sphingomonadales > Sphingomonadaceae > Parasphingorhabdus. Next base: position 527,808 of record CANLUL010000001.1, read on the forward strand.
GTTTCTGCTATCAATAGACCCGCGAGTAACGCGCCAACAATTGGCGATAATCCCGTGGCGGCCGTGGCTAGACTAGCCAATATTATCACCAGAAGACTAACTGCGAGGAATAGTTCCGGACTTTTAGTGCGTGCCGCTTGCGCAAATATCTTTGGTAAGAGCAATCGACCCAATACCAGCATCGCCAAAATGACAAGCCCGCTCCAAAGCAAGGTCTGCCCCAATTCGTCCCAGCTACCCCCTGAGCCGACCACCGGTGAAATCGCACCCAACAGGAAGATGATCGGCACGATGGCTACATCTTCAAAAAGCAACATTGCCAGGGCCGCTTTGCCAACCGGGCTTTTGGTTCCGGACATTGGCAGTACAAGTGCGGTAGAGGACAATGCCAGTGCGAGGCCCAATCCAACCGCACCTTCCCAATTTTGTTGAGGATAGCCATAGAGGAAAATCGCTCCGCCAATAATCGCTGCGGATATGGAAAGTTCCGCAGCACCAACGCCGAAGACGAGCCTTCGCAGGGACCACAGGCGTTTGAATGACAGTTCTAATCCAATTGAGAACAGCAGCAGTATAATTCCGAACTCAGCGAAAGGCGCAATAGCTTCTCGATCGTTGATGGTCATATATTGCAACCAATCATATTGACCTTGCAGTGAGCCGAGACCAGATGGCCCAAGTAAAATGCCGACAAGTATGAACCCGATTATGGGAGTGATTCGAAACCTTGCGAAAGCGGGAATGATGAGGCCTGCGGCACCCAAAATGACTATGGCATCGATGAAAGCTGGATTTTCAAGAGGACTGTGCATGAAAGACTTTATACGCGGTTCATGCTATTTGTCAGCAAGTTACATGTTGGAGATTGCGAATGAGTGACATTGACCATGATGTCCTGATAGTTGGCGGCGGGCCTGCCGGAATGATGGCCGGGCTATTGTTTGCTCGCGCCGGACTAAAGGTAACCGTTCTAGAGAAACATGCTGATTTCCTTCGTGATTTTCGTGGTGATACCGTTCATCCCTCGACCCTGGAGCTATTTCACCAGTTGGGGTTTCTCGAAGATCTTCTAAAACTACCGCATAGCCGATTGGATGAAGCTTATGTTCACATGGCTGGCCGGAAGATGAAAGTGGTCGATTTTATGCATCTGCCAGTTTCGGCTCCATTTATTGCGATGATGCCCCAGTGGGATTTGCTCGACTTTATGGCGACCAAGGCATCAGGATATCCCGGATTTGAACTGCGTATGGGAACTGAGGCGGTTGATATTACTTTAGATGAAAAAGAACGGGTTTCCGGGGTAACAACACTCTCGGAGGAAACACTAAGAGCCAAATTAGTGATCGCTGCCGATGGCCGGAGATCGATATTGCGCGGAAAAGCAAAGTTGCCGCTCGAGGATATCGGTGCACCAATGGATGTATTCTGGTTCCGCGTTGATAAACCCGCAGGGGTTGGCGGTGATGTGTTCGGTACCGTTCAAGTTGGTCGTTTCATGGTTATGATCGATAGAAACGACTATTATCAATGCGCTTTCATATTCAACAAGGGGCAGGCGGAAGAAGTCAAGGAAGCTGGTCTGGAAGCGTTCAGGGCGAACCTCAGATCATTAGCTCCCAATCTGGGAAAGGCTTTTGAGCAGATTCAAAATTGGGATCAGGTGAAGACGCTGCAGGTCTCGCTGGATCGTTTGAAAGAGTGGCACAGACCCGGGCTTCTTGCAATTGGCGATGCAGCACATGCCATGTCACCGATTGCCGGAGTCGGGATCAATATCGCGGTTCAGGATGCTGTAACAGCAGCCAATGTTCTGGCTGGCCCAATGATGAAGGGAGCCGATCCGGACCAACTTCTCGGACAGGTGTATGACCGGCGAATCAAACCAGTAAAGCGCATGCAGGCTTTTCAGAAATTTGCTCAGGACAATGTCATTGCCCCTTTGCTCGCCCGCACGAGACCGATAGAGAAACCGTTCTTACCGCTCAAGATAATGAATGCAATGCCTTTGCTAAGGCGTATCCTTGGACATATCATTGGAATGGGATTCGGGCGAGAGGATATCCAGTCGCCCGATGTGTTTAACTAGCCAGAATTCCTACCAGCTATTCATCTCTTTTTCGAGATTGGAACGAATGGCTTCGAAAAATTGCTCTGTAGTCATCCAAGACTGGTCGGGTCCGATCAAAATCGCAAGATCTTTGGTCATATCGCCATTTTCTACGGTCTGAATGCATACGCGTTCCAAAGTCTCTGCAAAACGCGTGACTTCAGGTGTTTCGTCAAACTTGCCGCGATAGATGAGGCCGCGCGTCCAGGCGAAAATGGAAGCGATCGGGTTTGTGGATGTCGCTTTGCCTTGCTGGTGCTGGCGATAGTGACGGGTAACGGTACCGTGGGCGGCTTCTGCTTCCACGGTTTGTCCGTCTGGTGTCATCAGGACTGATGTCATCAGTCCAAGTGAACCGAATCCCTGTGCTACTGTGTCTGACTGCACATCGCCGTCATAGTTTTTGCAGGCCCAGACAAATTTACCCGACCATTTCATTGCCGAAGCAACCATGTCGTCAATCAAGCGGTGTTCGTAATCTATTCCGGCTTTTTCAAAGTCGGCTTTAAACTCCTGTTCAAACACCTCTTCAAACAAGTCTTTGAAGCGGCCGTCATATTTTTTCATGATGGTGTTTTTGGTCGAGAGATAAACAGGCCATGCGCGCTGTAGACCATAGTTCATGCTGGCGCGTGCAAAATCACGAATTGAATCATCTAGATTGTACATCGCCATAGCGACGCCCGCGGACGGGAATTGAAACACTTCTTCATCCTGCACACTGCCATCGTCGCCTTCAAAAATTAACCGAAGTTTGCCAGGGCCCGGAACCAGCATGTCCGTTGCGCGATACTGGTCGCCAAATGCATGGCGCCCAATCACAATCGGGTCCGTCCAACCAGGTACCAGGCGCGGAACATTGTCGATTACAATTGGTTCACGAAAAACAACACCGCCCAAAATGTTCCGAATGGTGCCGTTAGGAGACTTCCACATCCGCTTCAGATCAAACTCTTCAACGCGTGCTTCATCGGGCGTAATGGTCGCACATTTTACGCCGACGCCGTGCTTTTTGATCGCGTTAGCAGCGTCAACGGTGATCTTGTCATTCGTTTGATCGCGTTTCTCAACGGACAAGTCATAATAATGCAGATCAATGTCGAGATAAGGTTCAATCAGTTTTTCGCGGATCCATTGCCAGATGATGCGTGTCATTTCGTCGCCATCAAGTTCGACAACTGGATTTTTGACCTTAATTTTCGACATAGAAACAGTTCTTTCCTGAATATAGTATTTAGGGAGGATCCTTAAGTTGGAAGTCTCTTAGCAAAGATCGCTATTTGTTCAACCATCTGTTGTACCAAATAACAGGTGATTGTTGGAAATATGCTAAAGCAAAAGTGTCAGCGAGTGTTGTCATAGCAACACGCTGTCCCTAAGTAGCCCTCATGGCAATCGAGAAATATAACAATAAGGGTGTTGGTGAAGCTAAATGGTCTTTCCCGCCGGTTCACCCTGAAGGGCGCAAGTTTGCAGTCATTGCAGCGGGCATAACGGCGATTTTCGCATTTATGGCTTGGGAAACCTTGGCATGGCCTATGGCAGGTGTCACCGCATGGGTGTTGGCATTTTTTCGCGATCCGAAGCGTGTAACACCATTGGATGATAAATTTATTGTCGCTCCAGCAGATGGTTTAGTAAATTTGATTACGCCGGTTAAGGCCCCGCCAGAATTGCAAGGCGACGGCGGTTTAGGTGATGAAGAAATGTTGCGCGTTTCCATATTTATGAGTGTGTTTGATGTGCATATTAATCGCACGCCGATAGAAGGTACGATTAAGCGCGTTGCATATATATCTGGAAAATTCCTGAATGCTGATTTGGACAAAGCCAGCGAAGACAATGAACGTCAGCATTTTCTGGTTGAACGCAATGATGGTTTGAAGATCGGTTTTACCCAAATCGCTGGATTGGTTGCGCGAAGGATTATGTCCTTTGTGAAAGAAGGTGATTTTGTTGCCGCGGGTCAGAGAATAGGTTTGATCCGCTTTGGCAGCCGTGTTGATGTTTACCTTCCCAAAGGAACGACACCAAGCGTAGTGCTTGGACAGCGCACAATTGCCGGTGAAACGATTATAGCAGAAATTGGAACTGCGCGCGAAATTGAAGGTGTTGGCCAATAGTGGCTGAAAATGATGCCAAGCGTCCCGAGCGGGGCATTTCTTTGAGATCATTTGCACCCAATGCCGTGACTGCTCTGGCATTGTGTGTAGGTCTAAGCAGTGTACGCTTCGCGTATCTCGAAAATTGGGTTTTAGCGGCAGGTGCCATTGTTCTAGCCGGGATATTGGACGGACTTGATGGTCGTGTAGCACGGTTGCTCAATGCGCAAAGTCGATTTGGTGCTGAACTGGATTCTCTTTCGGATGTTATCGCATTTGGCGTCGCGCCGGCACTAGTCATGTTTTTTTGGTCCACGCAGCATATGCCACAATTCGGATGGATGTTGTCGCTTACAATGGCGGTTGGCTGTGCACTTCGACTAGCAAGGTTCAACGCACATATTGATGATGAGGAAGATCAACCTCACAAGTCGGCAGGTTTTCTAACAGGAATACCAGCTCCCGTTGGGGCAGGTCTTGCCATGCTTCCACTGTATCTTTGGATGATCACCGATCTCGAAATATTCCGGCACTATAGTATCGTCGCACCGTGGATCGTTGTTATTGCATTTTTGCTCATCTCAAACACGGCAACCTACAGCTGGTCATCCTTGCGCCTAAGAAAGAACATTCGGCTAGAGGCTCTGGCAATAGTAGCTTTGGCAGGCGTTGCACTGATCAACAATCCTTGGATCATGTTGACCGGGATTAGTGTTGGCTACCTTATCTTGATCCCATTTAGCATCAGGAGTTATGCTAAAGTTAAGCGGCAGCGGAAAGCTGAGTTGGTTGTAAGCCGCGATTCTTAGCAATAACCTGATGGGGTTTGATCGTCCGCACCTTTAACGGCGGTTGAGCAATAATGGTCGGAGATTCTTCGTTCAACCTGTTCAACAAAACCTGTGCAATCCGCTCGCGATATCCGAAAAACATCAAGCCAATGACCAGCAGTGAGCCGGTTAGGGCGATAGCGAAGAATGAAGCGATTGCGAATCCTAGCATGTAAATACCTATCTATGTTCTTTCTATGAACGCACAATGTTCTATTAATGTTCCTCCTGTCAAGGAAAATTTTATAGAACATAGGTTGTACGCACGATGAATCTTTAAAGTTACAGCACAGCTTACGATTTTTTGGTTGCATTCCAGGCCTCACATCTTTAACGCGCCCTTCATTCCACATGGAAAGCGCTCATACCGGTGCTGATGCCGGCCTTTCAGGTCGTTTGATGTTCTCAGCTTTCCAGAGGCATAACCGGATAAGGAGAAGTACTATGGCGGCCCCTGTCGTCACTCTACAGCAATTGATTGAAGCCGGAGCGCATTTCGGCCACCAGACCCACCGCTGGAACCCGAAGATGAAACCATATATCTTCGGCGCCCGCAACAGCGTCCACATTCTTGATCTTTCACAGAGCGTTCCTCTGTTTGCACGAGCATTGGACTTTATTGCCAATGCTGTGTCTTCAGGCGGCAAGGTGCTCTTCGTTGGCACAAAGCGTCAGGCACAAGAACCTATCGCTGAAGCAGCGCGTATGAGCGGACAGCATTTCGTCAACCACCGTTGGCTCGGCGGTATGCTTACCAACTGGAAAACTATTTCAAACTCGATTCGCCGGATGAAGACTCTTGAAGAGCAACTTTCTGGTGACATGGCAGGCTTCACTAAGAAAGAAGCTTTGCAGATGACCCGTGAGCGGGACAAGTTGGAACTGTCTTTGGGCGGTATCCGTGACATGGGTGGAATTCCCGATGTCATGTTCGTAATCGATGCAAACAAGGAAGAGCTTGCGATTAAGGAAGCCAATGTTTTGGGTATTCCAGTTGTTGCGATCCTCGACTCCAACGTTGATCCTTCCGGCATTGCGTTCCCGGTTCCTGGTAATGACGATGCGGCACGTGCCATTCGTCTTTACTGTGAATCTGTTGCAGCCGCGGCCACTAAAGGTGGTCAGGATGCAGCCGTAGCATCTGGCAAGGACTTGGGCGCGGCAGTAGCTCCGCCGGTAGAAGCGATTGTTTCCAGCGAAGCCAATGCAAGTGCAATGGCATCTGGTGAAGAAGCAGCGGTGGCAGAAATTGCCGAGAAGGCCGTTGAAGAGAAACCTGCTGAAGAAGCAAAAGCTGAACCTGTTGAAGCTCCTGCTAAGGAAGAGCCAAAAGCAGAAGAAAAACCAGCTGAAGAAAAAGCACCTGCCAAAAAAGCAGCGGCGAAAAAACCAACGGCCAAAAAGGCTCCAGCTAAGAAAGCTGCGGCCAAAAAGGATGATGACAAGAAAGCCGACGAAAAGGCCTAAGCTTGAAGCGTCCTTGAGTAGTCATATATTGGCTGCATAAGAAAAATGGTAATGGGGCGGCAAATATGTCGCCCCAATTGCACATTCCCCACACGAGAAAATTGAGGAACATATAATGGCTATTACAGCAGCAGCAGTAAAAGAACTGCGTGAGCGCACCGGCGCTGGCATGATGGATTGCAAAAAGGCATTGAACGAAACCAATGGCGACGTTGAAGCGGCAGTTGATTTGCTGCGCACCAAAGGCTTGGCCGCAGCTCAGAAAAAATCTAGCCGTACCGCAGCTGAAGGCCTCGTTGGCGTTGCCGTTGAAGGCACAAAAGGCGTCGCCGTTGAAGTAAACAGCGAAACCGACTTTGTTGCCAAGAATGAACAGTTCCAGGAATTTGTAAGCAATGTTACCAATGTGGCATTGGGGCTTGGCAGCGATGATGTAGAGGTGCTTGCCGCCGCCGACTATCCAACCGGTGGCACGGTTCAGGAAACGCTGACCAATAACATTGCAACTATTGGTGAAAACCAGGCTGTTCGCCGGATGAAAACGGTTGCTGTATCAAGCGGCCTGATAGTGCCTTACATGCATAATGCTGTGACCCCGACTATGGGTAAAATCGGCGTGCTCGTTGCGTTGGAAAGCACCGCCGGTGCAGATGTTCTGGAACCGCTCGGCAAGCAGATCGCAATGCATATTGCTGCTGCATTCCCACAGGCGTTGAATGCGGATGGATTGGATCAGGACATGCTGGATCGGGAGCGTGCAATCGCAACTGAAAAAGCCGCTGAATCTGGCAAGCCAGAGAATATCGTAGAAAAAATGGTCGATGGTGCGATGGCAAAATTTGCTAAAGAAAATGCGCTACTTAGCCAGATATTCGTCATGGATAACAAGACTCCCATTGCTCAGGTTGTTGAGCAAGCTGGCAAAGATGCTGGCGCAGAAATCAAGCTAACCGATTATGTTCGCTTCCAGCTTGGTGAAGGTATTGAGAAAAAAGAAGAAGATTTTGCTGCAGAAGTTGCAGCAGTAGCAGGCGCATAATCGTCTTCCACAAAATTTCGAGCGGTAACGCTTGGCAGCATGGCGCGGACTATCTATGGTCTGCGCCATTGTTGTTTTGTAGCCGGGAGCATGATTCCGGCGGGATGGGATTTGCATGAATAGACCGGCGTTCAAGCGTATTTTGCTCAAGCTATCCGGAGAGGCCCTGATGGGTTCTGGCGAGTTTGGCATTGATACCGAAACTGTTACGCGTGTCGCTGATGAAGTGAAGGCTGCAAAAGAAGCGGGATTTGAACTTTGCCTAGTCATTGGCGGTGGAAATATATTCCGCGGCGTGGCTGGAGCTGCAGGCGGAATGGACCGTGCTCAGGCCGACTATATGGGAATGTTGGCGACGGTGATGAACGCACTGGCGATGCAAAATGCTCTCGAACAAATCGGTGTGCACACCCGGGTACAATCGGCGATTGAAATGGACCAAGTTTGCGAGCCGGTTATCAGGCGCCGTGCGCTGCGGCACTTGGAAAAAGGCAGGGTGGTTATCTTTGCTGCAGGTGTCGGCAGCCCTTACTTCACTACAGATAGCGGTGCGGCCTTGAGGGCGGCGGAGATGCAATGCGATGCCTTGCTAAAAGGTACCAGTGTCGATGGTGTCTACAACAGCGATCCAAAAACCAATGCTGATGCGGTGCGTTATGATCAAGTTAGCTACGACACGGTGCTCAGCGACAATTTGAAGGTGATGGATGCCAGCGCTATCGCACTTTGCAGAGATAATGACATTCCGATAGTGGTGTTCTCCATTAGGGAGCAGGGTAATCTTGCGAAAGTGCTTAGCGGCGCGGGAACTGCAACCGTTGTTGGCAAAGTAAATTAGGTAATAGAGGGAAGACTGATGGCACAATATGATAAAGCTGCTCTGCAAAAGCGGATGAACAGTACATTGGAGGCGCTGAAGCATGACCTCAGCGGTTTGCGCACAGGGCGTGCGAATATCGCCTTGCTGGATTCTATTACAGTGGAAGTTTATGGCGCCAATATGCCGCTCAATCAGGTTGCGACAGTGTCTGTTCCTGAACCACGAATGCTCTCGGTACAGGTCTGGGACAAGAGCAATATTCAACCGGTAGAAAAATCAATCCGATCTGCCGGCCTTGGTTTGAATCCGATGGTTGATGGACCCAATATTCGATTGCCTATTCCTGATCTTACCGAAGAACGCCGCAAAGAACTTGCGAAGCTAACCGGTCAGTTCGCTGAGAAAGCACGTATTGCCATAAGAAATGTCAGACGTGATGGCATGGATGACCTGAAAGCTGATGAAAACAAAAAAGAAATTAGCGAAGATGATAAAAAACGCCTGGAAACTGAAGTGCAAAAACTAACCGATGAAATGATTGCAGAAGCCGATAAGCTGTCATCGGAAAAAGAGCAGGAAATCCTGACGCAGTGAAGCTAGGGCGATCCAAATCTGGATCGGAAGATCAACGGGACAGCGCTGACAATGCTGCTGATCCGACTTACGGCGCACGCCATATTGCGATTATTATGGATGGCAATGGTCGTTGGGCAAAACGCAAGCATTTGCCGCGAGCTATGGGACATAAAAAGGGCGTGGAAGCCGTACGTCAAATTGTCCGCGATGCCGGTGAGATGGGAGTTGAAGCTTTAACGCTCTATGCATTCTCATCTGAAAACTGGAACCGACCTGAGGATGAAGTCAGTGACCTAATGGGACTGCTCCGGCAATATATCCAATCTGATCTTAATGAGTTTCTGGAAAATGGTGTTCGGCTAAAAGTAATAGGCAATTATCAGGCGCTTGCACCCGATATCGTGTCTATGATCGACGACGCTTTGAGAAAAACTGCCAGTAACAAAAAAATGACTGTTGCTGTGGCCTTGAACTATGGTGCGCAGGATGAGCTTGTTCGTGTCACGCAAAAGCTGGCACAATCGGTCAGCGATGGTGACATTAAGGCAGATCAAATCACTAACGAACATATTTCTCAAAGATTGGATACGTCAGGCCTTCCTCCGCTTGATTTGCTTATCCGAACTTCCGGCGAGTTACGCCTTTCCAACTTCCTGCTGTGGCAATCGGCTTATTCAGAACTCTATTTCACCGATACACTTTGGCCGGATTTTGACAGGAAAGAGCTGGAAAATGCGCTGAAATCATTTGGCGAGAGAGATCGCCGGTACGGCGGAAGATAGATGGATAAACCGCAACCTGCTCCTGCCAAAATTCAAACCAATGAGTTAAAGACCCGGATCATTGTGGGGGTTCTTTTGATCGCAGCCGCAGTGCTAGCTGAATATTTTGGTGGCGTTCTTTTGTGGCTATTGGTCGTTTTGATGTCGCTTGGTATTATCGGCGAATGGGCCAATTTAACGGGACGGAAAGAAAATCGGAAACTGGCGATGTACGCGCTCTCCGTGCCGTTGGCGATTATGTCGCCATGGGCCGCAGGGCCTTCCTTTTTGGCGCTTGGCCTGATCATGGGGGCCGCAATATTTGTGGCGGCCTTCGATCGATCGCTGAAGCTTGCGGCCGGTATTTTTTACGCTGGCCTCCCTGCTTTGGCGATTATTTATCTTCGTGAAATCGACAATGGACTTTTGATAGTATTCTGGACACTGGCATTGGTATGGGCAACGGATATAGGTGCGTATTTCTCTGGCCGTGCGATTGGTGGACCAAAGCTGGCACCAAAGCATAGTCCAAACAAGACTTGGGCTGGTTTGATTGGTGGTGTCATATTGACGGCCGCGATTAGTTTTTATCTCCACGCCTATTGGGGGCTGCCCTTCTATTTCGTTTTGCTTAGCATTCCTCTGGCCGTTCTGGCCCAAATGGGAGATCTTTTTGAGAGTTGGTTGAAGCGCAAAGCCGGTGCGAAGGATAGTGGGACGGTTTTCCCCGGCCATGGCGGCGTGATGGATCGTCTGGATGGTTTGATTCCGGTGGCACCCGTTGTAGCCGCGCTGATGTTATACGAAAACTTTCAGGCGGCCTTATGACCCGATCAATATCGATTTTTGGAGCTACCGGCTCAGTCGGGACATCCACGCTTGATCTGATCCGTATCGAACGAGAAAATTATGAAATCTTGGCTCTAACGGCCAACGAAAACGCGGCGGAGCTGGCTCGGTTAGCGATTGAATTTGATGCAAAATTGGCTGTGGTCGCCGAGCCAAGTCAGCTCGAAGCACTTCAAAAGCATTTGTCAGGAACGAACATCAAGGTTGCTGCTGGTGCAAGCAGCCTGCTGGAAGCAGCGGCAATGAGTGCGGATTGGACCATGGCAGCAATTGTTGGATGTGCTGGCCTTCCTCCCACGCTGGAAGCCCTTAGATGCGGTAAAACAGTCGCCTTGGCGAATAAAGAGGCGCTGGTATCGGCGGGGGCGCTTATGATGGCGGAGGCACGGGCAGCAGGTGCTACACTGCTACCGGTGGATTCGGAACACAACGCCATCTTCCAATCGCTTCAAGGTGGCCGGATTGATCAGGTTCGCAAAATCACTCTAACGGCCAGTGGTGGTCCTTTCCGAACGTGGCAGCGTGAAGATATGGCGGCCGTTACCCCGGAGCAGGCGGTCGCTCACCCCAATTGGGAGATGGGTGCCAAAATTTCCGTCGATAGTGCGACAATGATGAACAAGGGTTTGGAGCTAATCGAAGCGCATTACCTATTTCCGGTTGGCCTAGAAAATATCCAGATACTGGTTCATCCACAGTCCGTGATCCACTCGATGGTCGAATATAAAGACCGTTCTACATTGGCTCAATTGGGATCACCGGACATGAAAATACCTATTGCAAATACACTGGCGTGGCCAGAACGTATGGTGACTGAATGTGAACCACTTGATCTAGCTGCGATCGGCAAACTGGAATTTGAAGCACCTGATGAAGAGCGCTTTCCGGCGTTAGCCCTGGCGCGAACTGCAATTGAAGAGGGTACGGGAAAGCCAGCTATCTTGAATGCGGCCAACGAAGTGGCTGTTGCTGCGTTTCTCGAGAAATCTATTCAGTTTCTCGAAATCACCGAGATTGTATCACGAGTGTTAGATAGCTATAGCCCACCGAAGCCGACGGCTTTGGATGATATTTTTGCAATTGACGAAGAAGCAAGGGCGCGAGCTGAGGAAATGGTTGAGGGTATGAAAGTATGATGGAAAATCCAGGTTTCCTTTTAACCATCTTTGCGTTCTTGATCGTAATTGGTGTGCTGGTTTTTGTGCACGAAATGGGGCACTATCTCGTTGGTCGATGGTGCGGAGTTAAGGTTGAGACGTTCGCCATTGGATTCGGCAAAGAAATTACGGGATGGACTGACAAAAGAGGTACAAGATGGAAGCTCTGTGCTTTGCCACTGGGTGGTTATTGCCAGTTTGCAGGAGATATGGATCCAGCAAGTACCCCCAATGAGGAATGGCAAAAGCTGCCCGAAGAAGATCGTAATCAATCTTTCCAATCCAAATCTTTATTGCAGCGATCAGCGATCGTGTTTGCTGGACCGGCGATAAACTTCATTTTTGCGATACTGATATTCATGGGCTTTGCCCTGGCAATTGGCCACCCCAGCACCCCATCCATCGCAGGCACTGTACAAGCGGGAAGCAGTGCTGCCGCAATGGGCATGCAAGAGGGTGATCGTATTGTTGCTATTGACGATGATGCAGTGGATCGGTTTGAAGAGCTTCAGCAAAAAATAACACTGATTCCCGGCCAACAGGTCGCGTTGACAATTGAGCGCGATGGAAAACAGCTTCAATTGGAAGGTGAAATTGGCACTTTCATGGTGAAAGATCGATTTAAAAATGAATACCCTATCGGTCGATTGGGTATTGGCGGCACAGTGGAATTTCGCGATGTAACGCTACTGGAAGCCCCGGTTGTTGCGGTTGAACGCACCATTGGTGTTGTTGATATGATCTGGACTACTTTGGGTCAGGTCATCACAGGACAAAGATCGATAAAAGAGCTTGGTGGTCCATTAAAAATTGCTCAAGTATCGGGCGAACAATTCGCGTTGGGCTTGAATAGTTTCATATTCTTCGTGGCGTTAATTTCAATTAACTTAGGGTTCATCAACCTCCTGCCAATTCCGATGCTTGATGGAGGTCATCTGATGTTCTACGCGATTGAGGCAGTCAGGCGAAAGCCCGCTAGTCCAAAATTGCAGGAATGGGCCTTTAAGTCGGGTTTTGCGCTAGTGATGACGTTTATGTTGGTGGTGACATTTAATGACCTGACATCATTTGGCTTGTTCAAGGCGTTCTCGGGCTAATTGCCCATTGATTGCAAGGCCGGATTGGGGCAGGGGGTTCGCAAAGTCGGAGCAGTGATGTTTCGGCTTATCATTTTGGGTTTAAGGCGTGAAAGCGAGTTGTTGGTGAACCATAAGAAAAAGCTTCTGCCAGTATTGATGTGTGGCACGATTTTGACCGGATTTGCTTATCCGGTATCTGCGCAGGAATCTCAGACGGTTCCTGCCGGACCCGTAATTGACAATAGTATAAGATCAATTGTTGTGAGCGGTTCCCAAAGGCTCGAGCCGACGACGGTGCTGTCATATATGCAGCTTCGTGTGGGACAAACTTATACGCAGGAGTCTGCCGACCAAGCGCTTAAAGATCTTTTTGAAACAGAATTGTTCAAGGATGTCAGTATCCGTAATGACGCCGGCGTCGTTACCATTGATGTCATTGAAAACCCTGTGATCAATCGAATATTGTTGGAAGGCAACAAACGGATTAAGGAAGATAAGATCTATCCAGAGATCCGTTTGGCTCCACGCCAGATTTTCACCCGTTCGAAGGTTCGTGCAGATGTTGCTCGGATTGTCGAACTGTACAAACGTAAAGGCCGTTTTGCTGCCAGCGTTGAACCTAAAATGGTTCAGCTTGATCAAAACCGTGTCGATATTGTATTTGAAATCAACGAAGGTCCGAAATCCAAAGTCCAGCAGATAAATATTATAGGCAATGAAGAATTCTCCGACAGCAGTCTGCGCGGCGAGATGGCAACCAAGCAAGCTCGTTGGCATCGTTTCTTCAGTTCCAGCGATACATATGATCCAGATCGTTTGGCGTTTGACCAACAGAAATTACGGCAGTTTTATCTGACCGAAGGTTATGCCGATTTTCGGGTAATTTCTGCGGTGGCCGAACTAACGCCTGATAAAAAAGATTTCATTATCACCTATGTGGTTGAAGAAGGACAGCGCTATAAGTTTGGCGAAGTGAAGGTGGAAAGCGATATTCGTGATTTTACATCCGAATCGCTAGCGCCTTTATTGCCGATGGAGGCGGGAGATTTTTACGACGCAAAGCAGGTTGAGGATACAGTTGAGTCACTTTCTGAAACCGCTGGTCTATTTGGCTATGCTTTTGCAGACGTAAGACCGCAATTCGATCGCAGCAAAGAAGACTTGACGATGAGTATTGTCTTCAAAGTTGCTGAAACACCTCGCGTGTATGTGGAGCGCGTTGATATCAACGGTAACACATTGACTGTGGACAAAGTCGTCCGCCGCGAGTTTCGTTTGAATGAGGGCGATGCCTTCAACAGCTTCCAGGTCAAACGTTCTGCCAATCGTATAAAATCACTAGGATTCTTCCAGGAAGAACTGGAAATTGAGCAGAAGCAAGGCAGTGCTCCAGACCGCATCATCTTGGAAGCCAATGTCGAGGAACGGGCTACCGGTGAACTGCAATTGTCTGCTGGTTTCTCAAGTGTTGAAAACTTCATTTTGCAAGCATCTGTTCGGCAGCGTAACTTTCGCGGCAAAGGACAGGAACTGAGAGCCAGTGTCAGTTATTCAAACTTCTCGCAAGCGATAGAACTTGGATTTACGGAGCCGTATCTGTTTGATCGCAATATAGCGGTTGGTGTGGATGTTTTTAGGCGTGATTTAAACAGTTTTGGATTCGGAAACACAGGTGATCGTCGAACCACTTTTGAACAGTTGACAACTGGGTTCCAAGTCCGTGCCGGTGTGCCGATCACAGAATATTTTTCGGCTTCGCTACGCTACGGCCTAAGTTTTGATGATGTGACGCTCGATCGCAATCTGTTTTTCACGGATCTAGACGGTGATGGCCTGCCAGGTAACAGTGCAAATGATACTTGTGATCCATTGCGGGCGGGGCGTTTTCTCTGTGACGCAATAGGTAAGCGAACTACGTCTTCTTTAGGCGCATCTTTGATATATGATGATCGAAATAGCCGAATTCGTCCAACCAAAGGCCAAACGGTTGTTGGAAGCATTGATTTTGCTGGTTTGGGTGGCAGTGTTAAATATCTGAGGGGGAGGTTGAATGCTTCCAAATATTGGAATGTGTTTGGCGGTTTTATTTTCTCGATAAGCGGAGAAGGTGGCTATATTCATCCTCTGGAAGACCGGACCGTAACGCCGGGTGATGGTATTGACGATGTTCGCTTAACGGATCGTTTCTTCCTTGGGGAACCCCAAATACGAGGTTTTGATATTCGCGGCGTTGGACCTCGGATCATTCGAAACAGCTTCATTACCCCAGAAATTGTAAATGGGGAAATTGTCAATCAATTAGCTGATTTGGACACGATACGCGCCACGAACAATGGTTTCAGTGATGATGCAATTGGCGGCAGGGCCTATTACCTTGGAAGAGCCGAGTTGGAAATTCCGTTGGGTTCTGGGGCCAGAGAGTTAGGGCTTCGTCCGTCGATTTTTGTCGATGCCGGCGCAGTGTTCAACGTTACCGCACCGGTCCTTGTGAGCAGCCAAGCTGCCGGAACGGCAAACTTATTTGATGCAGCTGGGAACATCTTGACCGAGCCAGCTCTGGACGCCAACAACATGCCGATTCTAGATGCGAATGGCATGCCCGTCTTTCAAAATCAAACAGGCACCGGTGCTCTGTTTTTCCGAACTGATGTTAATGGGGATATAGTTCAAACCATTGATGCAACTAACGCTGCTGGTGTCGCCAATACTAGAGTTTTGAATTTCCAAGAGCAGTTTTTCGGTGATTCGGCTAAACCTCGTGTTTCTGTCGGTATTGGTGTAAACTGGAACTCGCCATTTGGTCCGTTCAGGATTGATGTCGCTAGAGCCCTGCTAAAAGAACCAGGCGATGATACGAAATTATTCACATTTAATGTAGGAACACAATTCTAATGACTATATCAGCAAAAACACTTTTGAAATCGGCGGCGCTCGCAGTTGCGACCGTTTCAGCATCGGTAGTTGTTACCGCTCCCGCCGCAGCTCAATCGCGCACTAGTATTGCGGTTGCCAACTATGAGGCAGCAGTCGTTCAATCACAGGCATATCAGAATGCTGCCAATCAGATGAAAACCACGTACAAGGCAGACATTGACGCTGCAACTGCCCGTGCAACGGCTCTGCAAGCAGAAATTAAACCGCTGATTGATGCCTATACTGCAGCGGCTCAACAACCAGGTGCTACCCCGCAGTCCGTTCAACCGCAAGCACAGGCAGTTCAACAGAAGCGAGCAGCCGGTCAGCAAGAATTGGCTCAGTTACAAAGGCGTGTGACACTTGCTACAGCATATGTTGAAGAGCAGGTTGGAAAACAACTTAACGCGGCTATTCGCGCTTCCATGAAAGCAAAAAATGTTGATTTGGTTCTTCAACCGCAAGCGATTATTGCACGAGAGCCCTATGTAGATATTACTGCAGATATCGTAAGCGAACTTAACAAATTGGTTCCTTCAGCACAAATTGTCCCACCAGCGGGTTGGCAACCGGGTCAGGCTCAGCAGCAAGCTCAACAACAGGCTCAACAGCCACCAGCCGCTGCTCAACCTTCAGGGCGCTAGTTAACGCGTATGTCTGAAACGCTTGACTATGATGTAACCAAGGTGATGGCGGTGCTGCCGCATCGCTATCCCATGTTGCTGGTTGATCGGGTGGAAGAGATTGTCAAAGACGAATCCATCCGCGCGATAAAAGCGGTCAGCATGAACGAAGGCTTTTTTCAGGGCCATTTCCCTGGACGGCCCATCATGCCGGGTGTTTTGATTGTGGAAGCATTGGCTCAGGCGGCTGGTGTTCTGGCAATGGAAAGCCTTGGATTGGTTGATTCCGGTAAGTTGGTTTATTTCATGGCGATAGACGGTGCCAAGTTTCGCAATCCCGTGGAACCCGGCTGTTTATTGTCTTTGAACGTCGAGTTTGTCCAAAAGCGAGCAACTGTTTGTAAATTTGCGGGAAAGGCGATGGTCGGCGATAAAGTGGCAGCCCAAGCCAATTTTACCGCGATGATCGCAGACCCTCCCAAGAGTTAGACAAAAGCAAAAGAATCTTGCGCTTTTCCAGAGTCGCGGCTAATGCGCCGCTTCTATCCGAAAAATTCGCTTTGGGTCTGGTCGGAAACCAGCCCGCAATGGAGCAGAAAATGAAAAAAGATACGCATCCCGATTATCACATGATCACGGTTCAAATGACCGATGGGACAAAATTCGAAACCCGCTCAACCTGGGGCAAAGAAGGCGACACGCTGCAATTGGACATCGATCCAACTTCGCACCCTGCATGGACCGGCGGTAACCAGCGTCTGCTTGATCAAGGCGGACAGGTCGCGCGCTTCAACAAGCGTTTTGGCGGATTGTCACTCAAGAAAAATTAGTGGGTTGTTGATTGGCGGTGCAATCGCATCGTTCAATCACCACAATTGGCTGTCGCCAAGCCAGGGCTTAAGAAGCTTCAGCTTCTTGCGATAAATTGTTGCGGCCTGCTCAGGCGTAGTTTTAACCAATTGCAGCTTGGATCCCGGTCTCAACTGACCAATCAAATGTCGATCTGCTTTGATGACTTGCGCAATACGGGGATATCCACCCGTCGTTTGTGCATCGGGGCCGAGTAAAAATGGTTTTCCGCTAGGTGGACATTGGATAACGCCCGGAAAGACGGCACTGCTTTGTATTGGGCCAGAGTCTTCGGTTTCTAAGATTTTTCCGTTCAGCATTAATCCCATTCGACTCATTCTTTGATCTACGTCCCAACTTGTTTGAAAGAGACTGGTCTGTGCATCTTGGTTTAGTCGATGAAATTCGGGCCCCACAGTCACGCGAACTATCATGTTGTTTGTTATCGATGGAACAAACTGAGTTGGTGTAGATTGTTCTGAATAGCTTTCACCACGGAATTGTTTGACTGCCAAAATATCTCCATCTTGCAACGCTCTTCCATGAAAGCCTCCCAATGCGGCCGGTTGATAGGTCGATCTGGTGCCCATCACCGCATCTACATCAACTTGCCCGGAAATTGCCAAATAGGAGCGGCATCCTTTTTGCGCTGGACCAATGGTGATCTCGTCAGCCTCTGAAATTAAAATGGATATGTGATGCGATTGAACCTCATCATTGATTCGAAAATCACAATGTGCCCCCGTTAAAGCAATGATAGCCGTTGCTTCGGAACATAATTTGGCACCGTTCAGAGAAATTTCCAAGGCGACATCGTTTGAACTGTTTCCAACCAAATTGTTTGCCAATGCTAAGGACAGGCTATCAGCTGCGCCCGCGGCGGGTACTCCGATATGTCTATGCCCGCGAAAGGGAGCGCTCTGTAAGGTGGTTTGCAGGCCGGCTTTGACAACGCGCAAACTCATAACAATTCTTCGAATTTGTTTTTATCTATGGCAACAAAGCGCACAGTCTGGCCAGCTGAGAGCAAGGCTGGAACTTGGCCATTGGCATCGAATAGTTTTGCCGGAGTTCTACCGATAATCGGCCAGCCGCCGGGACTGTCGAAAGAATAAACACAGCTCTGGTGTCCAATCAATCCTATTGATCCGGCAGCAACATTCTGCCGTGGTTGGGGAAGGCGGCCGATATCGGGGATAGTATCCTCGGCTTGCAAATACCCAAAACCAGGCATGAACCCTAGCATGGTGACAGTGAATTCTAGTCCGCTGTGCCAGTGTGCGATGTCGTCCGGTTTGATTCCCATGCGATCCGCAACCAATTCCTGGTCCGGGCCAAGGTCTGGATGATAGCAAACCGGAAGCTCGATTTCCGAATATTGCCTTGCGGTAGTCGGTGCGTAGGATGCCAACTGCTTTTCGAATAGCGCCAGTGCTTCGTTGGGCATTAGCAGCAGCGGATCAAACTGTACCGCAACCGACTGCAGCCCGCCAACAACTTCCATCCAATGTGTGTCACCCCGAATTTGATCGCAAAGACCATATATGGTCTCAAGATCAGAAAAATCGACTGTCAGCCAATCATCACAAATGTGGATTTGTTTATTCGCTGGGGCCATAACTGACAGGCTCTATTCGAATACCCACTTGTTCCAGTTTTTTCCGCATCGCCTTGGCTGTCTGCAATGCGCCATTGCTGTCGGAATGGAGGCATAACGTCTGCGCCGAAACGTGAATGTTGTTCCCCTCGTTTGATATGATGGCCACGTTCATTGCCAGAGCTACCCCTTGCTTCAATCGATCCGCATCCTGTTCGATTACTGCGCCGGTTTCGGTTCGTGAAACCAAGCGGGAGTTATCAGTATATTGTCTGTCAATAAATGCTTCTGCAATGAAGCGAACGCTCGCTGTCTCCGCTTTTCTTTGCAATACCGAATGCGGCATTCCGACCAACGGAAGGCGTTCAGAGATCGCTAGTTTTACCAAAATATCAGCCAGATGTTCCTGATCCTGAGCATCGTTGTAAAGCGCACCATGTGGTTTGATATGGTGCAACTGCATCGCAGATTCTGTGGCTGCAGTTTTAACGGCCTGCAGCTGGCTTTGCAGGGATTTCTCCAAATCTGTATCGGAGATATCAAGGCTAAGTCGTCCGAAATTTTCTCGATCAGGATAGGAAGGATGCGCGCCGGCTGCGACGGTCTTCTCCTTCGCAGCAACCAGCATTCTCTTCATCAGCGCCATCGATCCGGCATGACCGCCACATGCAATATTACAGCTTGAGACAATATCCATCATCGCAAGATCACGAGTAACAGCATCTTCGCCTTCATCTTCGCCCAAATCCGCATTCAGATCGATACTGTCATTCATGGCCAATATCCAAATGCACGCAATATCAATCGTGCTCCGAGCATGGTGGTAATAAGCAGTATGAAACAACCTGCAAGATTGGCAATCGCGCCATTGGCATGCTCGCCTAACAGCGTTTTGTTGTTCGCAAGCTTTAGGAGAAACAGTGTGACAATTGGGAGCAGTAAACCATTTGCGATTTGAGCCACAAGTATGATCTCAACCGGACTATAGTTCAGACTGGCTACAATCCCGCCGACCAGAAGCACCGTTAGTGCTGTGAGACGGAAGACATTGAAGTGTTGGTTTTGTTGTCCCTTGTCCAATATCTCTTGCAAAATATATCCTGTTGCCAGCGGAGCAGTTATTGCTGAGGTCAATCCTGCTGCGAACAAGCCCGCACCCAAAGCAATGGCGGCAAAGCTTCCGAATATTGGACTGATCTGTTCTGCCATATCAACAGCATTGTTGATCTCTGTATCGCTGCCAAACATGGCGGCTGCTGCCGTGGCCAATATGGTAATGGATACCAGTCCACCAATTCCTATGGATATCAGATTGTCTGTTTGTGCTTCGACCATCTGGCTTTCATCTTTCCAATGATCTTTGGCGGTCGCTGCGTGCAAGAAAAGATTATAGGGCACAATGGTTGTCCCGATCAAAGCGATTGCCGTCAACAGGCCGCCGTCCGGAATCTGTGGTTGCAATCCGCTCAGCAGGGCCAACATGTCGGGCTTTGTCAGAATGAATGTAAGTATGAACGAGAGACTCATGAAAAGAACCAGGCCTATGAGTATTTTTGTCAGCCATTTTGGATTACCCAACATAATCAACGAACCGGCCAATAGCACAATGACCAACACCAAAGCGGTTTTTGCTTCGTCAAGCGAACCATCCCCGATCGCCTGCAACCCAAGTACGGCACCGGAAATATTTCCGGCCTCATAAGCAGCATTGCCCAAAGCCAGTGCGGTTAACAAAATCAGAGCAATCAAACTTTTGAAAATGGGATTTGAAATGCTTTGCATCATGGCTTGTGCCAAGCCCATTTTGGACACCAATGCGATCCGGACTGCGAATGATTGCAAAATGATAGTGGTTATGGTTGCGAACGCCAATGCCCAGATTAGAGCAAATCCGAAACTTGCACCTGCCAAGGTACATGCCGTAACTGTACCGGGACCAATAAAGGCTGCCGAAACCATCATACCTGGTCCAGGACGATATTTCTTCAGACTTATCAAACTGTGATCATCCCTGTTCTGAGCCCTGCCAGGGCCATTGCTTTTCCCGAAACCATTTGGTGATTACATATTTTGTTCCACGACGCACCTTCATTCCGTGGTGTAGGGTAAGGCCATTGGGTTGGCCATTTTGATCCATATTGTTCCAACAGAGCAAAGTACCGGTTTGCGGCGTGAAACTCTTCTTCAATTGTGTGAACCGCGTTGCGCCTCCCGCTTCCGGTTCATTCAGGTAAATCATAAAGGTCCAAGTTCGCTGACCAGAAACGGAGCAGAATTTCTCATAATCCTGACCGTGCGGGTCGAAAAAGTCGGTATGTGCCTTAAATTCCTGACCAACTTCATATCGCTGGCCCTGCAATGGTTCACCAAAAACAGAATCAATATCCCCAAAGTCACAGATTTTCGTATCGATTTCAGTGACGAAGGAGTTGGTATGATCCAAATCGCAAGTTTCGCTAGTCCGGAAATAATTGTCGCCATTGGGATCAGCAATGGTGGACGGCCGGCGATCTTGGTCAATCAACGTGATAAGTTTTTCACACTCTATTGGTCGCAGGAAATTTTTGACGACACACAATTCCACTTGGCTGTGGGGGAAGCGTTGGACTTTGCCCAATGACACGAGGTAATCAGCTGCAGTCGTGTTTGATCCGGTCATGCGATTATGTGCTAACTCCTCAATCCAGATTATATTAAAAGTGCCACATCGCAACCGCTCTTTCGGGTGAAAGCATAATTGGGTATACATAAAATCATGAATGACATGGCCACCACCAGTAGCGAGAAAAACGGTTTTACGCTGATCGAGATGATGGTTGCGTTACTAATTTTCTCAATGCTTTCTGTTGCCGGTGTGATATTGCTGAGGGGTGCGGTGAACAACAGCGAGGTAACCGCTGAAAGTTTGAATGAGATGGCGGCAATGCAGCGTTTTGTCTCTCTTATGGAAGCGGATTTGAATCAGGTAATTGCTAGGACTTACCGTGATCAAAACGGCGATCGGACGGTCGCTTTTGCCGGTCAGGAGGACGACGATCAGTCAAATGTGTTTTTGGCATTCACTAGCGGCGGTCAAAGTAACGTCAACGACGCGCCTCGCTCAAATCTTCAACGTATTGAGTATCGACTGCGGGACCAAAAAATAGCGCGACTACATTATGAAATGATCGACGGTGGAGTGATCAGTGAACCGGCTGACTTATTGTCAGGGGTCTCTGGATTGGAAATTCGCTATCGCGATAAAGGCGGTCTTTGGTTGAACGATTGGCGGACCGAGCGACTAACCGATTTACCAAGAGCGTTAGAATTGCAATTCATGCAAAATGGCCGGGCCTATCGTCACGTTTTCCTGGTTGGGACCGGGTACCTATGAGAGTTCCAGAAAAAGAACGCGGCGCTGCGCTGCTAACCGTTTTATTGCTTGTCGCCGTAATAGCGGTGTTGGCTGCGCACAGCATTGATCGGTTAGCTGGAGCAACAAAATTGGCGGCTAACTCAAGAGACTTGAGTCAAGCCAAATCCTATTTGATTGCCGCCGAATCTATTGGCATGCAAAGCGCAGAACAGTTGGTTGCCGTTTCGCCTGGAAGAATCACCAATCTGGGAGACTGGAATGGAAGTGAACAGAGTTTTCCCGTTCCCAGCGGTCTGATTCGTGCAACGCTTCGCGACGGTGGAAATTGTTTTAATATCAACAGTTTGGTGAAGCAGACTCAGGAGATTTTTAGTCCGCGGCCAGAGGGAATTGAACAGTTTATTCGTTTGATGGGCTTACTCGACGTGCCGAGCAGAAGTGCGTTTGACATTGCTGCTGCCACCACTGATTGGCTGGATAGCGATATGATAGCATCACCCGGCGGTGCAGAAGACGATCATTATCTTCAGCTGGAAAAGCCTTATCGCACGGCAAATACACTGATGATGGATGTTAGTGAAATAAGGGCTGTGAAAGGCGTTACAGCGGAGATTTATCGCCAGCTTGCACCTTGGATATGTGCTTTGCCGACTTCAGATCTATCGCCGATAAATATCAATACTCTTCGCCCTGAGCAGGCCATTTTGTTGGCAATGTTGTCGGCAGGGAATATTGATATTGTGCGGGCGCGACAATTTCTGGCACAGCGCCCGGAGCTAGGATATGCGAGCTTGAACGATTTTTGGGCGCAGCCCTATCCAAGCAGCCTTGGTGCTTCTCCGGTAGTACAAAGTCAAATGAAGCTAACCACTCGCTGGTTTCGTTTGGATGCATCTGTCGAGTTGCAAAGTGCACGAGTTGAAGAGAGGGTCCTCATCGATGTAGCCCGCCGTCCTGCTAAGCTAGTGTACCGGCAGCGTGGAGATAGGCTTTAATTTTTGTGATCCATGCTAAATACTTGACGATTACCGCATTCCATCCCTATGGAACGCGCCGCAGCAAATGGTTATCAGCTGCTGCCTATGGCGATTGTAGCTCAGTTGGTTAGAGCGCCGGTTTGTGGTACCGGAGGTCGGGGGTTCAAGACCCCTCAATCGCCCCATTTGGCTTTTCTTTTCATCATGCTAAGCAAGCCCGCGCAATTTACGTGACAAGATTGCTTTGAAATATTATTACGCAATTTCGATATTTAATTACTGACTGCCTGAGGGGGCGATACTAATGTCTGTGATGTGGGAACTACAGGATTTTGATGGTCACGAGGCCGTTCACTTTTTTCATGATGTAAAAACAGGATTGCGCGCGATTGTAGCGCTGCATAGCACACATCTCGGCCCTGGAGCTGGCGGAACGCGGTTTTGGCACTATGAAAATAGGGAGACCGCAGTGACTGACGCGCTGCGCCTATCGCGCGGGATGAGTTTCAAAAATGCTATGGCAGGTCTTCCCATGGGTGGCGGCAAAGCTGTAATATTGGCAGACCGCCATCGGACAAAAACCCCCGAGATGCTTGCTGCATTTGGTAGGATGATCGACTCGCTCGGTGGTAAATATGTGACGGCGGAAGATGTTGGTATGACCGCTGCAGATATGGTCGCGCTGACCAAGGAAACCAAATTTGTTTCTGGTCTTCCGGTTAAGAACTCTAGTGAAGCTGGTGGTGATCCAGGACCGTTTACTGCCATGGGTGTTTATCTAGGCGTGAAGGCTGCCGTAAAATACAAACTGGGCCGCGATGACATGGAAGATGTGCATGTCGCAATTCAGGGTGTCGGAAGCGTTGGCGGTGGTTTAGCGCGCTTGCTTGCCAAAGATGGCGCCAAACTGAGCATCGCTGATATTAATAAGGACCATGCAAATGGGTTGGCGAGCGAGATTGGCGCGGAGGTTGTTGGTCTCGATGAGATTATGCGTTTGGAAGCAGATGTGTTTAGTCCCAATGCATTAGGTGCGATATTAGACAAAGTATCTATCGCACATTTAAATACTTCGATTGTTGCCGGCGGTGCGAACAATCAACTAGCAACGCCAGAAGATGGTCAGCGGATTTTCGACCGTGATATCTTGTTCGCGCCTGACTATGTTATCAATAGCGGTGGTATTATCAGCGTAGCTCTGGAATATCTAGATAGTGGTGACGTAGAAGATGTGAACAATAGGGTCGCTATGATTCCAGAACGTCTCACCAAAATTTGGGAAGAAAGTGCTGTATCCAAACTTCCTTCAGCAGAAGTTGCAGACAATATGGCGATGAAATTAATCGGGCGCGATTAGTCAGGCAGAAGCTGGAAATACCGGCCAGCGGTCCACAATTGCTCCATTATCATAAACGGCAATATCGCCAAACTGCAGGAACACGGCTTCACTTTGGGTTGGGCGAAGAAATACGAAATCGTCTGGTTTGAGATTGATGTTTTTACCACCATTCAGCATCTCCTGATTACTGGAACGGCCAAACGTTGAATTGTAACTCAACCCAGGAGGGTCTTCCGGATGTGCCAGCCAATGACCACCATAGATAAAGACCGTCTTGTCCAAATTTTCATCCATTGCTTTTTTAGCGCTATCAGCGAATTCTAAACCTGGAATGCGCGTTTCATCGCTGGTTTTTATCACCGGCGTTGCGATGAAGGATGCAGGCTGAAACGGTTCTAGAAGGTCAGTGTCGAAATTCGTTGGTTTGACCAGTGCAGATCCAACAGAAATTTCATTCGCGATATTGGTGTCGTTGTACAAACGATATGTCGGGCTTCCAGCGGCATTGCGGGTTGCGGTTTCTACCTTGGCTTCGTCAAAAACTGCCTTTGCTGAGGTCAGGGCTTCGTTGTAAACGTTCCATGCACCATTTTTCGCCCGGTCCCGCCATCCTAGCGCGGTTGGAAGAGCAGACAGGTGCGGCTCGTAACCCATATACCCAGCAAATTCGAGGCGATTGGATTGGCGAATCTTCTCCAGCATACGGTTCAGATCATCGCCTGGTTCCATACCGCCACGATGCAGGCCGACATCCAATTCAATATTGACAGCCATATTGGTGCCATTGGCTTCGGCAATCGCTGCATATTGATCCAGTCTTTCCGGCGTGTCGATCAACCACTGAATCTTATCTTTGGCATCTGCATTTTCCAAAGGTAGTTCTGCAAAGTAATTAAGAGCCGCTTGCGCTGGCAGGGGTTTGCCAACTAATTGACTAGTGTCCGGCATTTCTTGAGACAATGCTAGGAGCATAGGCTGGTTAAAGGTCATTAGGCGATCGGTGCCGCTGCGCTCCCGGACGTGGCGAAGAAGCTTAAGTGAGGGCAGGGATTTCGCCACGATGCGATAACCCATGCCATCGGGCAGATCATTCATGACCTGATCGATATTCGCGTTGAGTCGATTTCGGTCTACCACGAGTGTAGGATGGGCAATCTTTGCTTCGATCAATGCCGTCTGCATTTTCAGAAAATAAGGATCGCGTGGGCCGCTGTTATCGGATGATCTACTCATTGTTATTGCTCCTCCTGCGACGACCACTCCGCCAATCAACATGTTTCTGCGGCTAAGTTTGGCCATCACGCTTCTCCCCAGATTTCGGCCAGATAGGGATTGGTAAACTTGCCCTGTGGATCCAATTCTTTGCGCAGATCGTTGAACGCGTCAAATTTTGGATAGAGTTCGCGTAGTTCTTTTGCTTTCAGACTATGCATTTTTCCCCAATGCGGCCGGCCGCCGTTTCTCCGCAAGATTGGTTCAAAATCTGTGAAGAGATAGGAGAAGTCTTCATCATAAGGTGCATGGATCGCAATAGAGAATTTGCGACCATCGTTAAATGGACTAAGCCACGCATTGTCGGGTGCCGTGACACGGGCTTCGATTGGGAAAAATGTATCTTTGCGGGATTCGATACTAGCGATAATTTCCTCGAGTGTTTCCAGACCCTTGTCGAGCGGCATATGATATTCAATTTCATTGAACTTATCGTTGCGCGTTGTAGCCAAAAGTTTCCATGCAGCATCGCTCATGTCTTCGACCTGACCTTCTTCCAGCTCGCCCTGCACAACCTTGCGCCGGAGCCATGGCCACCAACCTAGCGTATCACGCAGTTCTTTAAGATCGGCCAGAATATTATCATCCTCACCTGTCTGACGCCCTGTCACCTCACGTTCCCAAACGTCATGCTGAATGTATGCTCCATAGCCGGTATGCGGGAAATAGTAGATTTCGAAATTACGGTATTTTTGGGATAGACTGTCGAACTGGCCTAGCAGGTTTTCCAGTTTCATGAGGCCGGTTTGGCGACGGAGATTGAAGGCTTTTTCTACTTTCAGATCAAATCGAGTGATAACGCCAAGGCTGCCAAGGGATACTTTCCCTGCTTGAAACAGATCAGAATTATTGTCGACACTAGCGGTGACAATATCACCTGCCGGTGTAACTAGTTCGAATTCTTGAACATAGTCGTGGATTGCTGTCAGGTCATATCCCGTTCCATGGGTTGCTGTCGCAAAGCCGCCGGCAAGCGTTTGCACATCGATATCCGGGAGATTTGCAAAGCCAAGCCCTTGCTCGCTTAACAACTTCGCTGATTGTTGCAGTCGTGAGCCAGCACCAAATGACGCGGTTTGTTGTTCTGTGTCGTGGCGTATCATGCCCGATATAGCGCTAACATCGATCATGGTGCCTTCTGATGGGGCGAGGGCGGTGAAGCTATGGCCACTTCCAACGGGCCTGATCGGCGCAGAAGATGTTTTGACAAGCTCAGCTACTTCGGCGGTGGTAGTTGGGAAGCTAATTTCTTTGGGAGTCGCCTTCAGAATTTCCGACCAGTTCGTCCATGGACGTTCCCCATCAGCAGCTTCAGGCAATCCTGGACTAAAGTCATCGCGAGGATATTCTTTTCCGCTCCAGTGAATATGGCTAGCTGCTGGAATTGCGACGGCAGTTGCAGCTCCGCCTAAAAGTACCGTTCTGCGCGATAATCCCATTTTCATCCCCCTGACTGTGTTTGCCAATGATCAGCTTCCAAATAGTCAATTGGCCATATTTCGGTTGCTGATACTATAAAACGATAGTAATAACTACCATATTGATTTTTGGTAAGTCAACGAGAAAGAAGTTATGGAATCAAGATTGGAGCCCGTCCGCAAAAAACCCCGCCAAAAAAGGTCGGAAGAAACGTTTGATCTAATTTTGGAAACGACGGCGGACTTGTTGGAGGAATTTGGTCTCGATAAATTGAACACTAATTTGATATGTGATCGCGCCGGACTAACGCCACCCGCACTCTATCGCTATTTTCCCAATAAATATGCAATATTGGAAGAGCTTGGGCGCCGATTGATGGATGCGCAAAACCAAGACGTTTTTAGATGGTTTACGGTGGACGGTACGGATTTGCGCGATGCACGAACCATTCAAAAAATTTTACGCGGTCAGTATGACGTGACATGTGCGCAAATAGGAGGGCAGTGGATTACGCGAGCATTGCATGCCTCTCCGAAACTGGCTGATATAAGGTTGCAATCGCATGATGACATGGTGGGACAACTTGTTTTGGCTCAGATGCAAGATACACCCGAGGCAGATAAAGAGAGTCTAGAGCGGAAGTTTAGAATCACAACCGAAACGGGCTATGCGATTTTGGAGATGTTAAATGATCGTCCGAACCTCGATGTCGATAAGGTTTTGGAAGAGACTGGTGTGATGATCGCTTCAGTTCTGAAGGACATTTAAGTTACCTCTCAATGACCGGATATGAAAACCCTTGTCGCGTTCTGGCTATTCTGCCATCGGATATGGCAGTTATAACTGGTCGCACAGTAATTTAGGTACTATCGACTTTTTCCAATGCACGCTTACGCAAATCCTGCCCGATTCCTGTCACTAGCCAAACCGCTGACGTTTTGGTTTTTGATCCTTGGTATCGTGATGATAGCCTTTGGCTCTGCCTACGGTATTTTGGCTGCACCGGCTGATCGGCTGATGGGAGACAGTGTGCGGATCCTCTATATCCATGTACCCACGGCTTGGCTTTCTATGGGCGGTTGGACATCAATAGCCGTTGCCAGCATCATCCAAATTGTTTGGCGTCATCCACTGGCGGCTGTTGCGGCAAGGGCAGTTGCTGTCCCAGGTGCGCTTTATACAGCTCTAGCTTTGATTACCGGCTCCATCTGGGCACGTCCAACATGGGGAACTTGGTGGGTTTGGGATGGTCGTATAACATCCATGTTGGTACTATTCTTCCTCTATCTTGCGTATATAGCGCTTGCCAATGCCAGTAGTGAAAAAGGCGGCGTGTCTCGAGTGACCGCGATTTTTGGTATTGTGGGAGCGATTAACATTCCGATTATCAACCGATCAGTGGTGTGGTGGAATACATTGCATCAACCAGCGAGTATCACCACGGGTGGCTCCTCTATTGATAGCGCCTTTCTATGGCCTTTGATGGTAAATGTCATTGGATTCAGCTTATTGTTCGGAGCAATCGTCCTGATGAGAATGCGAGCGATATTGGCAGAAACGAAGGTTGAAGCGCGGCTGAGAAGGATGGCAGCAGAATGAACCACTGGCCTTTTGTGATTGCATCTTATGCAATAGTACTGATTAGCACAGGTGGAGTGGTCCTATGGGCCTATACCGCGATGCGCCAATCGGAACAAAAAGCGGAACAGTTGAGCAAGAAAAAATGAAGGCAAAACATCAACGATTGACGCTGGTCCTATTGGCCGTCGCAGCTCTTCTTGGAGCGAGCTTATTGGCCGCGTATGCTTTGCAAGGCCAGGCCAGCTATTTCTACACGCCCTCCGATATAGCGAAAAAGCAACCAGAAGCGGGACAAGCGATTCGTCTTGGCGGTATGGTTGAAGAAGGTTCTATTCAACGTGGAGCTGATGGTGTCACTGTGAAATTTGTTGTCCATGATGGAACATCTAAGCAGCCGGTCACTTACACCGGAATAACGCCGGATTTGTTTGTTGAAGGGTCGGGCGTTGTTGCAGATGGGAAGTTGACGGATGGAGGAGTGTTTGTGGCAGATACGTTGCTTGCCAAGCACGATGAAAATTACATTCCACGCGAGCTGGAAGGTATCGATATGACCGGTAAGCAGCATAAAACGGAAACACTCGTCCAATGATCGCAGAAGCTGGACTTATTGCCTTATGGCTGGCCGCTGCCTTAGCATTCCTGCAATTCGCCCTTTGTACCATTGGTTTAACCAAAGGGCAGGATCAGTTTTTCGCAGCGGTTAGGCCTGTGGCAATCGCGCAAGGTGTATTGGTAACCGTCTCATTCCTGTTACTTGTGTGGTTGTTCATACGGTCGGATATGTCGGTGCAACTTGTTGTATCGAACAGTGTGTCCATGAAGCCGTTAATTTACAAAATTTCTGGTACCTGGGGTAATCATGAAGGATCAATGCTGCTCTGGGTGGCGATCCTGGGCGTTGCGGGAGCGGCTATCGGGGTTTTTGAACGCACTTTGAAATTGCGGACATTGGTTACCACGCTCGCAGCGCAAGCCTTCATAAGTATTGGATTTTATGCCTACCTTTTGATCGCATCGAATCCATTTGAGCGGTCTTTTCCGGTTCCCGAGGATGGGCAGGGATTAAACCCCTTGCTGCAGGATATCGGCTTAGCACTTCACCCACCAACGCTCTACATAGGATATGTCGGCCTCTCCATCGCTTTTTCCTTTGCTGTGGGCGCGATGATCAACCGTGATGTTGGACCGGATTTTGCAAAGGCTATGCGTCCCTGGGTGCTTGGTGCTTGGGTTTTCTTGACGCTCGGAATTACAGCCGGAAGCTATTGGGCTTACTATGAACTCGGTTGGGGCGGCTGGTGGTTCTGGGATCCGGTTGAGAATGCTTCGCTCATGCCTTGGTTGGCGGCGACGGCCTTGCTTCATTCGGTGACAGTATTGGCGACACGTGATGGTCTTAGAGCCTGGACTTTGATGCTTGCTGTTGTGGCATTTTCGATGTCGATGATAGGTACTTTCTTGGTGCGCTCCGGCGTGTTGACCAGCGTGCACGCATTCGCTGTCGATCCGGAAAGAGGTAGCTTCATCCTAGCCTTACTCGCGATTTATATCGGCGGCGCGATGGCACTGTTCGCCTTGCGCGTTGGTACTGTGAAGGAAGGCTCTCAATTTGAACCAATTAGTCGAGAGGGCTCACTGGTTGCAAACAACCTTTTGCTATCGGCTATATTGGGTATTGTCTTTATTGGGACGCTCTACCCGCTGGTTGTCGAAGGGTTTACCGGAGAAATGATCTCCGTTGGGGCGCCTTACTTCAATCTTGCTACCGGTCCGGTGGCACTGATTTTGGTAGCCATAATGGCTGCAGGCCCTCTGCTGCGTTGGCGCAGGGACAAAGCCAAAGCCCTACTGAATCGAATTTCTATCCCAGTTTTCCTGACGGCCGCAGCTTTGTTTGCATTGGTGTTGTTTACGACAACAATGTCGGTGTTGTCATTGCTAGGACTGTCTTTGGCGGCTGGCATCGCTGTCGCCAGTTTTGCACCGCTGTGGAAACGCAACTTACGCCGAACTCCGATGCATACTTATGGCATGATCTTGGCTCACTTTGGGGTGGCCGTGGCATTGGTGGGAATGGCATCGGAAAGCAGCTTTACCGAAGAAAAGTTGGTAGCTGCAACGCCCGGCGATGAAGTAACGGTCAATGACTGGAAGGTTAAACTACACGCCATTGAACCTATGGCTGGACCTAACTGGACGGCGCTGGAAGCGCGTGTGACCGCTCAGTATGCAAATGGTACAAATTATGAAATTACGCCTCAGAACAGAATGTTCCCGGCCGCCCAGACCCAAACCAGCGAGGCTGCATTGCTGACCCGCTGGAATGGACAGCTTTATGTCGTGCTGGGCGATAGCGATGAGCAAGGGCGCTGGCAGTTACGTATTTGGTGGAAGCCCTTTGTCACAATGATATGGTTAGGCGGCGTGTTGATTGCCCTTGGTGGACTGCTGGCAATGGTCGGTCGTTTGCGGCGTGCCGTAAGGCAACGTAAACAGCGTGAATATGCCGAGGAGTGGATATGAACCGCTGGCTGCTCTGGGTTCCATTGGGATTGTTCGCTGTTTTTTTCGCAATTGTCGCCGCTGGGTTGATGCGGCCCAAAGACAATATCGTTGAATCGAAAATGGTCGGCAAACCCATTCCAGAGTTTACATTACCGGCAGCAGTCGAGCAGCGACCGGCATTAAGCAGTACCAACTTAGCGACTGGTGAACCACAGATGCTCAATATTTTCGCTAGCTGGTGTGTGCCCTGTATAGCGGAAGCACCGCAATTGCTGGAGCTGGAACGGGCAGGTGTGAAAATAAACGGCATAGCAAGCCGCGATACGCCGCAAGATATCGCCAATTTTCTCAACCGATGGGGCAATCCTTATGCCCGTATCGGGACTGACGTGCGCAGTATTGTGCAACTGGAGTTGGGTTCTTCTGGCGTGCCAGAGACATTTATCGTCGATAGCAAAGGCGTGATTGTCCACCAACATGTTGGAGATATTCGTAAAGAAGATTTGCCTGAGCTTTTGAAGATATGGAAGGAAGCAGGATGAAACATCTGATGGTATTGTTTGCGCTTTTGACCGCTGCGCCGTTGGTTGCCCAAAGTGCTTTGCCAGCTTCACCCTATGCACACCAACAGTTGGCTGATCCCAACAAGGAAGCCGAAGCGCGAGCGTTGATGGATGAACTCCGTTGTCTAAAATGTCAAAGTCAATCCATCGCCGATAGCAATGCGCCGATGGCTGGTGATATGCGTAGTCAGGTGCGTGAGCGTATCGCTGCAGGTGAAACACCGGAAGAAGTGCGGAGTTGGCTCATTGAACGCTACGGCGATTGGGTGTCTTACAACCCACAGGTAAACGCACTGACCTGGCCCCTTTGGGCGGCTCCACTGATACTGCTAATCCTAGCAGTCTGGTTGGCTCGTGGTCGGTTTCGTCGTCGGAAGGATAAATAATGGGTTGGATCATTCTTCTGGTTATGATGGCGGTGCTTCTAGGCGCGCTTTTGTGGTTGGGCAAACTTCCCCGCACGGCCTATGAGTTGACAGGTGCGGCTTTGTTGCTCGGTGTGGCAGGCTATGCATGGCAGGGGCAACCCGGTATGGCTGGCGTGTCTGTAGAACCATCGGAAAAACCGAATAGTTTTGATGAGGACAGCATCACATCGCGCAATGAAATGGGCGAACGTTTTGGATCGGCGCGCGAATGGCTTGTTTTCTCGGATTCCCTAAACCGCGATGGAAAGCACGGTTCTGCTGCCAACTATCTGCGTAACGGTGTAAAGGAACATCCTAAAGATCCTGATCTTTGGGTTGGATTGGGCAATGCTCTAGTGGTTCATGCAGATGGTGTGATCACTCCCGCCGCACAATATGCATTTCAGAAAGCAGCTGATATCTCCCCCGAGCATCCCGGGCCACCATTTTTCTTGGGTATGGCCTATGCTCAGTCCGGTAAATTTGATCAAGCAAGGGCGGTTTGGACGGAACTGCTCGAGCGGAGCGCCGAAGATGCCCCTTGGCTTGCTGATCTCGAGTCGCGTTTGGCGACACTGAATCGTATGCAACCATCGGTGCCCGTACCGGTAGATACACCTTCTTCAGAGTAAAAAGTTTTTATTTATCAGTATGTTGAATTTGACGACGTGGCGATTTGTTGCGCGCCCTAAATGTGCATGCTAAGCGCGCGCGCTTGCTGAAACAAATGTCAGTAATTGCCTAGCAATCAACGGGGGAAAGCCGCAACGGCCAACCAATGTCCGACGGGTCAGCATCTTCTAATAGCAAACGCAATTATGCGGTCCAACCCCATGGATCGCGTCAGGAAGGTAGTGCCATAGTCAAGCTGGCAGCCGGAGCTGTCGGAATAGTGTTTGGTGATATCGGTACTAGCCCACTTTACGCCTTTCGTGAGACATTTGTCGGGCATCATCCATTGGAATTGGACAAACTCCACGTACTTGGCGTTGTCAGCCTGATTTTCTGGTCGATGACTTTGGTGGTCTCGATCCAATATGTGACCATATTGATGCGCGCAGACAATAAGGGACAGGGCGGAAGCCTGGCGCTGGTTGCGCAATTGATGGCAGCTTTGCGACGATCCAAATATGGTTGGCTTGCTATTTTATTGGGTGTGTTATCAACCTCTCTATTTTACGGCGATAGCATGATTACGCCAGCAATCTCGGTGCTTTCCGCTGTCGAGGGCCTGACAGTTGTAGAGGCGGGCTTGCAGCCATTAGTTATTCCAATTGCAGTAGGCTTGCTGGTATTCTTGTTCATGTTGCAATCCCGTGGAACAGCCAAAATCGGAGCTTTGTTTGCACCAGTGATGTTCGTCTATTTTGTCGTGATTTCAACATTGGGCCTGATTCAAATCGCGCAAACGCCGGAAATACTATACGCGCTTAACCCATGGTACGCCGTCCAGTTTTTCATCACTGATGGTTTCAAAGCATTTTTGGCTCTGGGTTCTGTCGTTCTAGCGGTAACAGGGTCGGCAGCGCTTTTTGCGGATATGGGCCATTTTGGCCGCAAGCCTATGCGTATTGCTTGGTTTGGGTTTGTTATGCCTGCACTGCTGTGTAATTATTTTGGCCAGGGTGCGATGATCATTGGTTTGGACGCGGAAGGAGCGAGGGCTGCGATCCAGAATCCCTTCTTCTTGATGGCCCCTGAAATGCTTCGCCTGCCGCTCGTGATATTGGCAACAATGGCGACATTTATTGCGAGCCAAGCTGTGATATCTGGTGCCTTCTCTGTTACGCATCAAGCGATCCAACTCGGCTTCATTCCTCGTCTTACCATCAAACATACCAGCGCATCGGAAGCGGGTCAGATTTACATCCCGTTCGTCAACTGGACGATAATGATTGCAGTTATCATTCTTGTACTGACTTTCCAGAGCTCTTCAAATCTCGCCTCCGCTTACGGCATTGCGGTGACCGGCGCGATGCTGATCGATACCTGCTTGCTGGCCGTGCTGGTCTTTACCCTGTGGAAGTGGAAATGGTGGTATGCGGTTCCAATCCTGGCCATATTCTTCTTAGTTGATGGTGCTTATTTTGCGGCGAACTTATCTAAAGTGCCAGACGGCGGATGGTTCCCTCTTATGGTCGGTGGTTTTGCCTTCTTGTTGCTCACGACTTGGGCGAAGGGGCGGAAAATTATGCGCGAGCATATGGCTGAGTCTGCCATGCCGATTGAGATATTTACAAAATCTGCTGCAAACAGCGCAACGCGCGTACCAGGAACGGCCATCTTTATGGCATCTGCGTCAATAGGTGTCCCGTCAGCGCTGTTGCACAACATCAAACATAACAAAGTTATTCACGAACGTGTGGTGATCTTGACCGTCAATATTGAGGATGTTCCCTATGTGGAACCTGAGGACCGTGTGGAAGTGACGGACTTGGGAGATGGCTTTTATCGTCTAATCCTCCACTTTGGTTTCATGCAGGAAACCAGTGTTCCAGCCGCCCTCAAAAAAGTGAAAGAATGCGGCATGGAATTTGATATGATGAAGACAAGTTTCTTCCTGTCACGACAGACTTTGTTGCCATCAGAAAAACCTGAAATGATGGTATGGCGAGAGAAAGTCTTTGCCTGGATGCTGCGCAATGCTGCTACCGCAATGGAGTTTTTCAAACTACCAAGTAACCGCGTTGTAGAGCTTGGGAGTCAGATGGAAATTTGATTTTGGATTGGTGCCGTTTCCTGCCAATATGGATTGAGAAGTCTTGGGGGGAACGGAATTGTCGAACACGGAACAGCAGCCAGTTGCTTGGAAAAAGTGGTCCAAAAGATTTGGACTGATTTTCGCATTGCCCATGTTCATCGTCCTTGCGATTTTATTGTGGGCTGGGTTTCGTGTCGTCACGCATAGTCACGTTGACGATGACATCCATCTTGAGGCTAAGACTGAATATCTGAAGTCAATCGCCGCAAGTCAGTCTGTACCCGTTGGCAATCAAACAGATGACCGCCCGAATATCATTTTCATTCTCTATGACGATTTGGGCTACGGTGATCTGGGTTTTACGGGCAGTTCGGCTATCCAGACTCCAGCCATTGATAGCCTGGCTTCCAACGGAGTGGCCCTCACCAACTTCTACTCACCATCGCCTATCTGCTCTCCCTCCAGAGCTGGTTTTATGACCGGACGTCACGCACCGCGTGCGGGACTTCCAAATGTTGTTTTTCCAACTGGCAGCAGCAAGAGCCTGCTCAATCTATTGAATGATGAACCTATCCGCTTGCCGGCAGAAGAAATCACTGTTGCAGATATGCTCCAAGCCACAGGATATTCCACAGGCATGATCGGTAAATGGCACATGGGAGATGCGGAACCGTCCCTGCCGCAAAATTTTGGTTTTGATCAGTATTTCGGTGCACTTTACAGCAACGACATGGAACCGTTTGCACTGCGCCGGAACAAAGAGATTGCGGTCAAAGCACCGGTCGATCAAACCAAACTTGACGAAATCTATACGCGCGAAGCTGTTGACTTTATAAAAGAGCAAACCGGTCAAAAAAAGCCATTCTTTCTCTATTTTGCGCATAATTTTCCGCATATACCGCTTTATGTTTCCAGCGAGCGAGCTGGTCGATCGGATGCTGGTCTTTACGGTGATGTGGTCGAAGCGCTGGATGCCGGCGTTGCCAAAATTGTGGCAGCTCTTGCGGAGCAGGACATGCTCGATAACACAATCATCATTCTGAGCAGCGACAACGGTCCATGGTATGAGGGAAGTCCCGGTTTCTCGCGCGGACGCAAAGGTCAGACCTGGGATGGCGGCATGCACGTTCCATTCCTGATCCACTGGCCCGCCGGTTTGGAAGGTGGGCGAGAGGTTGACGGGATAAGCATGGGAATGGATCTTTTGCCCACTATAGCCGATTTGCTTGATATCCCGCTTCCAACCGATCGGTTCATCGACGGCAAAAGTATCCGCGCAATGATCGAGAGCGGCACTGAAACACCACATGAAGAACTATATTATTTTGCGAACGAGAAGTTGATGGCAGTGCGTGACAGCAAGTTCAAATATCTGGCCGAGCGGACGCATCTCTACCAACCCAATGACGGTGGAATTGGATTACCGGTGAAGCATGGCCCCTGGTTAATCGATATGTCCCGTGACCCTGATGAGTCCTATAATGTCGCTGGACGCTATCCGGATCAAACAAAAATGATGCGGGAGAAGCTCGCTGCAAAACGTAGTGAAATGGAATCAAACAAACGTGGTTGGATTGAAAAATAAGCGCAATATTTGGTGGCTTCGTTCTTCACACTCTACTACATAGCGGACATCTGATTCTAAGCACAGGAATTGCCCATGCGTATCGCTATCGCTTCAGACCATGCCGCCATCGAGATGAAGGCTGCTTTGGTCGAATGGATGAACGAAATGGGCCATGAAGTCAGCGATCTGGGGCCGATGACAACGGAAAGTGTCGACTATCCCGACTATGGTTACAAATTGGCGGAGGCTGTCGCAACCGGCCAGGCGGAACGCGGGGTCGCTCTTTGTGGGTCGGGTATCGGTATTTCGATAGCTGTAAATCGAAACCCCGGCTGCCGCTGTGCTCTGGTCTCCGAAAGCTTGTCCGCAAAACTTTCGCGCGAGCATAATGATGCTAATGTGATTGCTATGGGCGCGCGTTTGATCGGTATTGAAACCGCAAAGGATTGCCTCGGTCAATTCCTCAACACCAAATTTGGCGGAGATCGCCACCAGCGCCGGGTAAACAAATTGTCCGAGCCGCAACTGCAAGGAGTAAATGCATGAGCAACGTTGCCGATATTCAAGATATCCGTCCAACCGGATTTTTTGATTTCTCCGTCAGTGAGAGTGATCCGGATGTAGCGAGCGCCATCAATGGCGAAATGGCGCGGCAACAAAGTCAGATCGAGTTGATTGCATCTGAAAACATTGTTTCCAAAGCCGTACTTGAAGCGCAAGGTTCGGTCTTCACAAACAAATATGCGGAAGGCTATCCGGGCCGTCGCTACTATCAAGGCTGCACCCATTCCGATAGCGTGGAACAACTCGCCATTGATCGTGCAAAGCAATTGTTCAACTGCGGCTTTGTTAATGTCCAACCGCATAGCGGTGCCCAGGCCAATGGAGCCGTAATGCTCGCACTGACCAAACCAGGTGATACCATTTTAGGCATGTCGCTCGATGCTGGGGGTCATCTGACCCACGGTGCAAAACCAGCTCAATCCGGTAAATGGTTTAATGCCATTCAATATGGTGTGAACGAAGACGACCATTTGATCAATTTTGATGAAGTGGCTGCTCTGGCGAGAGAGCATCAACCGAAACTGATTATTGCTGGCGGTTCAGCTTATCCGCGCGAAATTGATTTTGCGAAATTCCGTACCATTGCCGATGAAGTCGGAGCGATTTTCATGGTTGATATGGCGCATTTTGCAGGACTGGTTGCCGCCGGTTATCACGCGAATCCGCTGGATTTTGCTGATGTTGTAACAACTACAACCCATAAAACATTGCGCGGTCCTCGCGGCGGTATGGTGCTGACCAATGATGAAGCCATCGCGAAGAAAATTAACTCTGCTGTTTTCCCGGGACTACAGGGTGGTCCTTTGATGCATGTGATAGCAGCAAAGGCGGTCGCATTTGGAGAAGCGCTTAAACCAGAGTTTAGAAGTTACTCTTCTGCGGTTATCGAAAACGCTAAGATTTTGGCGTCGACACTGAAAGAGCGCGGAGCAAATCTGGTAGCCGGTGGGACAGATACACATCTGGCATTGATTGATCTGTCGCCACTTGGGATTACCGGACGCGATGCCGATGAAGCATTGGAGCGTGCGGGTATTACCTGTAACAAAAATGCGATTCCCAACGATCCACAACCACCCATGAAAACCAGCGGCATACGGGTCGGTTCACCTGCTGGCACAACGCGCGGCTTTGGCACGGCTGAATTCAAGATGATTGGTGATATGGTTGCTGATGTGCTGGATGGTTTGCGCGAAAAAGGCGAGGAGGGTGATCCTTCCATAGAAGCTGATGTTCGTCAGCGCGTACAGGACCTGTGTGATCGTTTTCCGATCTACCCGGAATAAACGGAACTACTGATGCGTTGCCCCTTTTGCGCCCATGAAGACAGCCAGGTAAAGGACAGCCGTCCTACCGAAGATGGGGCGACTATCCGTCGCAGGCGGCAGTGTGAAGGCTGTGGTGCTCGGTTTACGACCTTTGAACGCGTACAATTGCGTGAAATTACGGTTGTGAAAAGCGAAAACCGCAAAGAGCCATTTGATCGCTCGAAGATTGATCTTTCTGTCTCATTGGCCTGCCGTAAACGCGGTATTTCCGTGGAGCAGATGGATCAGTTGATCTCGGGTATTCAGCGCCAGTTGGAAACCAGCGGTGAAACCGAAATTCCATCCAAACGCATCGGTGAAATGGTGATGGAGGGGCTACAGGGGCTTGATAGCGTCGCCTATATTCGCTTCGCATCGGTCTATAAAGATTTTGCCGAAGCCAAAGACTTCGAGGAATTTGCCGGTGCTGTCCAGGATGCAGCGGTTGAGGACGGCAAGCTTTTGTGAGCATTGATCATCCTGCCATTGTTCTGGTCAAACCCCAGCTCGGCGAAAATATTGGAAAATGCGCACGAGCCATGCTCAATTTCGGGCTGACCGAGATGCGTATCGTCAATCCACGAGACGGCTGGCCCAATCCCGATGCAGGTCCATCAGCAGCGGGTGCTGATATTGTTCTGGAACAGGCACAAATATTTGAAACGACGGCAGAGGCCGTTGCCGATTGTCATCATATCTATGCGACGACGGTCCGCAAACGGGGGATGACCAAAGAGGTTCTAACACCGCAATCCGCCGCTGTGGAAATGTCCGCAAATGCAGGGAAGACAGCGATATTGTTTGGCCCGGAACGTTCGGGACTCGAAATCGCTGATGTGGAATTGGCGCGGAAAATTATCACCGCGCCTATCAATCCCGATTTCGGCTCGCTAAATCTCGCCCAAGCCGTAATTTTACTGGCTTACGAAGTTTCCAAGACCCGGGATGATCTTGTCCAACCCACATTTGTAGAAAACGCACTGATACCGGGGCCTCAGCAGGATCTCGATCTGTTGTTTGAGCATCTGGATTCGGCATTGGAAAAGGCGCGTTATTATTATCCACCAGAGCGTGCGCCGGCGACAAAAGTAACCTTACGCAACTTGCTGACCAAACCGGGTTGGACCAAGGAAGAGATACAGACTTTCCGGGGAGTTATCAGTGCCTTGGAAAAACCAAAGAAAGACGGTTAAACGTCTCTATTTGCGCCTTATTGTATCCCATTGCTGAAACTCGTAACTGATAGAAGTTTCGACCAGCATTTCCCACATCGCAGCCATCGTTGGAACGGGAACCCTGGCTTCAACTGCCAATTGCTTCACATTCTCGATAACGTCGGCTTTGCGTCCTTCATCGCGCACAGCGTCGCGATCCTGTTTGATCCGAGCGGCGGCATCCATGCAATCGAACCGCTCGGCAATCAAAGCTATTAACTCG
This sequence comes from uncultured Sphingomonadaceae bacterium, assembly GCA_947494305.1. Taxonomy (GTDB): domain Bacteria; phylum Pseudomonadota; class Alphaproteobacteria; order Sphingomonadales; family Sphingomonadaceae; genus Parasphingorhabdus. The sequence continues at coordinate 567,577 of CANLUL010000001.1, forward strand.
GCATCAATCCGGTCCACTTGCTTACGAACATCGGCCATATTTTCCATCGATTGAATTGCGCTGCGTTTGGTCATGGCAGGGCCTTTAAGGACTACAAGGAAACAAGTCGAGTGGGCATCGACGTGTAGCGTTCATTTTCCGATCTCAAATGGTTGACAATGGCGCGATTGGGCGTCATAGGCGCGCTCTTGCAATTGGCTCCGCACCCCGGTGAAGCGGTAGCCGCGTTAGAATTTGGTTCTGACGGTGCGTTCCGGGAACGAAGTTGAAACAGCAAATTAGGAGTCATTCTTATGACCAAACGTACTGCGTCCAAGTATAAACTCGATCGCCGCATGGGCGAAAATATTTGGGGTCGCCCCAAATCACCCGTCAATCGTCGTGACTATGGCCCAGGCCAACACGGTCAACGTCGTAAGGGTAAGCTATCCGACTATGGTATTCAGCTGCGAGCTAAGCAGAAGCTGAAAGGCTATTATGGCGATGTGACGGAAAAGCAATTCCGCCGCGCCTATAAAGAAGCCGCTGCTATGAAAGGCGATACCAGCCAAAACCTGATCGGCTTGCTAGAGCAACGTCTCGATATGGTTGTGTATCGTGCGAAATTCACACCTACTATCTTTGCTGCTCGTCAGCTCGTCAGCCACGGACATATCCGCGTGAACGGCGTAAAGTGCAACATTGCTTCTCGCAAAGTTGTTCCTGGCGACGAAATTTCACTCAGCGACAAAGCAAAAGAAATGCTGCTTGTGATTGAAGCACAAAGCCTTCCTGAGCGTGAAATTCCAGAATATGTAACGCCCGATGGTACGGACAAGGTAACCTATGTCCGTATCCCGACACTGGACGAAGTTCCTTATCCTGTCACAATGGAACCCAATCTGGTGGTCGAATTTTATTCGCGCTAATTTGGTTCGCTACACTTTAAAAACGGCGGCTCGATTGAGCCGCCCTTTTTAGTGCCTCAAACAATATGGATAGTTTGATTGGTATCTAACCTGGCGCCGATTGATGCCTTGATAGTTTGGCATCCCTCTGTCAAATGGGTACAAATGAAACCAAGTTGGTATAGGATCGCTTTATGAAGTTAAAAATGATCGCAGCTTTGACGCTGCCGGTGCTGCTTGTCTCTGCATGTAAGAAAGTTGATGAAGTCGACATCGCACTAGATATTCCAGAGGTCACTGCACCTGAGCTATCGGTTGATACGATGAAATCGATTACCGAAGAGCTCTCTTCTGACGCCTACGAAGGTCGTGCTCCTGGCACCGCTGGTGAAGAGAAAACGCTAGCGCTGCTCACCAAGAAATTTGAAGAGGCAGGTTTGGAGCCGGGAAACGGAGATAGCTGGTTTCAGGATGTCCCTCTGGTTTCCATCGAGGCTAAAGACGTAACGCCGCTGAAAATCACCGGTGGCTCCGAAGAGCTGAGCTTTTCCTATGGCCCCGAAATGGTGGTCACCAGCTATCAGGAACAGGGTGCGATTGACGTAGCGGACAGTGATATGGTGTTTGTTGGCTATGGCGTAAATGCACCGGAACGCGGTTGGAATGACTATGAAGGCGTTGATGTTAAGGGGAAGACTGTTGTTATACTGGTCAACGATCCTGATTTCGGCACCGAAAGCCTAGAAGGCGATTTTGGTGGGAAGGCCATGACTTACTATGGCCGCTGGACATACAAATATGAAGAAGCCGCACGCCAGGGCGCCGCTGCGGCCTTGATCGTTCATGATACCGCGCCGGCTGCTTATGGTTGGAACGTTGTTGAATCGTCATGGAGCGGGCCGCAGTTTTATGCGCAGTCTGCCAATGGCGGTTCTGACCAGACCAAGGCAAATGGCTGGATCCAAAAAGATGTTGCGGCGAAAATTTTTACTGTCGCTGGACAAAATCTTGAAACGCAAATGGCTGCAGCTAAGGAAAAGGGTTTCAAAGCCATTGAGTTGGGAACCAAAGCGTCTGTGTCTTTCGGCAATACCATTAGTAAAATGGATTCGAAAAATGTTGTAGGCATGATCAAAGGCAAAACACGCCCGGATGAATATGTGCTCTACACAGCGCACTGGGATCATCTGGGTCATTGTAAACCTGCACCAGATGGAGACGATATTTGTAACGGTGCAGTCGATAATGCGACTGGAACGGCGGCTTTGGTAGCTTTGGCAGAAGCGCATACAAAGGCCGGCGCGCCGGATCGCTCGATTATCTTCCTTGCCGTAACAGCTGAAGAATCAGGACTTCTTGGTTCGAAATATTATGCTGAGAATCCAATCTATCCTCTCAACAAAACCGTTGGTGGCGTGAACATGGATGCTTTTGCAATGGCCGGACCGGCCAACAATGTAGTCGTGGTCGGCAAAGGAAAGTCTCAATTAGACGCCTATTTGGAAGCAGCCTTGAAGAATGATGGACGTGTCGCTGAAGCTGAACCGACGCCGGAAAAGGGGTACTATTATCGTTCTGACCATTTCAGCTTCGCCAAGCAGGGCGTGCCAATGATCTACTTTGATGGCGGCGAAGACCTTGTCGAAGGCGGACCGGAAGCGGGTGCAGCCGTATCAAAAGACTATGTCGAGAATCGCTATCATGGACCCAAAGACGAGTATGATCCGAATTGGAACTGGGACGGTGTTATGGGTGATCTGAAAGTCTACTATACCGTTGCTCGAATGCTGGCGATGACCGAGTCATGGCCCAATTGGAACGAGGGCGATGAATTCCGCGCCATTCGCGACAAGAGTTTGGCCGATAGCTGAATCTAAATACCAGACCGCGATATGAGGTGGCCCGCTGAATGGGAGCCGCATGAAGCGGTCTGGATTGGTTTTCCTGGTGACCCTGCCGAATGGCCCGTTGAACTGGAAGCAGCGCAGCAGGAAGTTGCTGCCTTCGCCAATACTGTAAGTGATCATGGGGCAGGGGAACAGGTTTTACTTGTTTGCAGATCTCAGGCCGATGCTTCGGTTGCACGAGTGTTGGTAGAATCGTCGGTTGATGTAATCGTTCATGCGTTCGGCGACATTTGGTTGCGCGATACGGGGCCGATCGTCACCGTTAGCGAAAATGAATTAGTAGCAAATCTATTTCAGTTTAACGGCTGGGGTAACAAGTTTAATATGCTCGGTGATCAGGATATTGGATTGCGGTTGTCCCAGCAACGTGACCTCCAGACGCAATTGCATGATTGGGTGCTGGAAGGCGGTGCAATTGAGGGTGACGGTTCTGATTGGTTGCTAACTACTGAACAATGTGTGCTTAATGACAATCGCAATAAGGTAATGGACAAAGTTCAATTCGAGCAGGCTTTGAATGCAGCATTTGGTTGCTCAAAATTCTGCTGGCTTGGCAAAGGATTAGTGAATGACCATACGGATGGGCATGTTGATAATCTGGCGCGTTTTGTGACTGCCGAAACCATCGCAATTCCGATTTCCGATCAGGCAGACGACCCCAACGGCGAGATATTTGAGGATGCTGTATCTCATGCGGAACAGGTGGGTTTGAAGGTTGTGCGACTTCCCTCTGTTGGAAAATATCTGTTAGATGCACAGATTGCACCGGCTTCCTACATGAATTTTTACATTGGCAATGGGGTCGTTGTCGTGCCCCAATATGAGGCTTCCAATGATTCCATCGCTTTGGAAAAATTCCGAAAAATATTTCCAGACCGAAAAGTAGTTGGGCTCCCGTCCAAGGCACTTTTGCGCGGGGGAGGGAGCTTCCATTGCATATCCCAACATATCCCGGCAATTTGGCCAGCGTAACTTTTTGGGGTTTTCGAACGAAATTGATTGCGAGGAGCTTGCCATTCTTAATTAGCAAGACAGAAAGGGATTTTAATTGATGACTAGTGGTATTTTGAGTGTCCTAAGCACACTCACCTATGTCCTTGTCTTTGTTCTGGGGCTTATTTTAGCGGGCTTGATCATTGTATTCATTATTGATGTTACCCAAAAACAAGACGCGGTTCGCCGAAACTATCCGGTCATCGGTCGGTTCCGTCATATCTTTTCCGAACTGGGAGAGTTTTTCCGTCAATATTTCTTTGCGATGGATCGCGAAGAAATGCCCTTTAATCGAGCCGAGCGAGACTGGGTTTCGCGCGCAACAAAGGGAAAAGGAAACACCATCGCTTTCGGCTCGACCAAGAACCTAGACTCGGCCGGTACACCAATTTTTGTAAATTGCCCGTTTCCGACTTTGGACACGGATGCGGCTGAGACAACGAGTTGCGAGATTGGCCCATATTGCGAAAAGCCCTTTGCCTCTCGCTCGTTATTCAACATTTCTGCGATGAGTTTCGGCGCTTTGTCAGTGCCAGCGGTTCGAGCGCTTTCTCATGGAGCAAAAATGGCTGGTTGCTGGATGAATACAGGCGAGGGTGGGCTGTCACCCTATCATCTGGAGGGTGGCTGTGACATTGTCTTCCAAATTGGGACCGCTAAATATGGTGTGCGCGATGAACACGGTAAACTCAGTGATGATAAACTGCGGGAGGTCGCCGCGCATGAGCAGGTTCGGATGTTCGAAATCAAACTTTCGCAAGGCGCTAAGCCAGGCAAGGGAGGGATATTACCAGCCGAGAAAGTGAATGACACCATTGCCCAAATTCGCGGTATTCCTGAGGGCGAAGCGAGTATCTCGCCCAATCGTCATCCAGAGATTAACAGCGTTGAAGAGATGCTTGATTTTATTGAACGTGTGCGCCGGGCAACGGGCAAGCCGGTTGGTATAAAGTCGGTTGTCGGTGCATATGGTTGGTTGGAACTGTTATGCAAAGCAATCCACAAGCGGGGTATTGAGAGTGCACCAGATTTCTTCACTTTGGATGGCGGTGATGGCGGGACCGGTGCGGCGCCGATGCCGCTTATGGACAATGTGGGTCTGAAACTGAAAGAGAGTTTGCCCATGCTCTCTGATATTCTCCACAAATATGGATTGCGCGATCGGGTTAAGATTATTGCTTCGGGCAAGCGGATTACACCGGCTGAAGTTGCTTGGGCAATTTGTGCTGGCGCAGATTTTGTGAACAGTGCGCGCGGTTTCATGTTCTCACTTGGTTGTATTCAATCGCTAAAGTGTAACAAGAACACCTGCCCTACCGGTATCACGACCCATGATCCGCGCCTACAACGTGGTCTGGACCCGGAAGATAAGAAAGTGAAAGTTGCCAACTACTGCAAAAATATGGTCCACGAGGTTGAAGTGATTGCACATAGTTGCGGTGTGGATGAACCGCGTCAATTGGGCCGGAAACATGTCCGTATTGTTCAAGATACCGGTAAGTCCATTGCATTGGATGAGTTGTATCCACGCCCCGATATCTTGTCGCAATACATGCCCTCTATGGCGACTACCCAATGAAACATATTGTATGATGGGAAGGGAAGGCTATGCCTATCAATATGATCGAAATCTGGACTGAGAGGATGATAATGAAAAAACTTCTGTTAGCTAGTGCGGCGCTAGCGATGACTTGCACCAGTGGGCTTGCTCTCGCTGAACATCATCAAAAAGGTGGCATGGAGCATAAAAACGAAGCGTTACATTCAGTTTTGATGCATGAGCGTCGCACTGGTGATAAAGCGCGCGATAAATATCGCAACCCCGGTAAAACGATTGCCTTTTTTGGTGTAAAACCGACAGATACAGTCGTAGAATATGTGCCTGGTGGTGGATGGTATTCCCGTGTTTTGGCACCCTATGTTGCATCGGAAGGCAAATTCGTTGGCCTAACATTCGCCCCTGACCCTCTGCCATTTGGTGATGAGGCAAAAGAACGTATTCGTGGGTTTCCTGAGAAATTCCCAACCGATGTTGCCGAATGGACCGGTATGCCGTCCGCACAATTTTCAGCCTACACCTCTGATAACGTGTCGGAAGAGCTCAACGGAACCGCTGATTTCGTAATCATTCCCCGGATGATGCATAACCTTATGCGTTGGAACATCGCGGATAGTGAAATTAAGGTGATGCGCAATATGCTGAAAGAAGGCGGTATGCTGGGGGTCATTCAACATCGTGCGAAAGATGGCACGCCTTTCAGTTACGCCGATGGAAATAAAGGTTATTTGCGCACCGATACGGTCGTTAAATTTATCGAATCGCAGGGCTTTGAACTGATTAAGCAGTCTGAGGTAAATGCAAATCCAAAGGATACAGCCGACTATGAAGGTGGGGTTTGGACACTGCCTCCGCGTTTTGGAAAGGGTGATGCCGATAAAGCCAAGTATACCGAAATTGGCGAATCTGACCGGATGACGTTGTTGTTTAAAAAACTTCCGTAAACCCATGTTAGGTGTTGACGATATCCGATGTCGTGTCCCCGTGATTTGGTTTTCGGCAGCCATAGATTTCCCAAAAAATAGAAGAGGACAAAATTGATGCGAAAGTTACTGTTGACCACTGCTGGTTTGGCATTGCTGGGAGCGAGCGCGCCAGCGTTGGCGAACAATCATGCAAAAGATGCTGCAGAGATGAAAGACGCTAGTTTGAGTGCTGTTTTGGCAGATGAAAGACGTGCTGATGAAAAAACGCGTGATAAGTATCGTAATCCAGCAGAGACGCTTGCTTTTTTTGGCATAAAGCCAGATCAAACGGTGGTGGAATATGGTCCTGGCGGTGGATGGTATACGCGGGTTCTATTACCCTATTTAGCACCCTCCGGAAAATATGTTGCGGTGGGGCCGGACTCTGCGGCCACGAACTTTTCGACGCGTGCACGGGAAGGGCGATCTAAAAGTTGGCCCGAACGCTTTCCAGACACTGCTTCTAAGTGGACCGGAGTGGATGCCAAGAAGATCACTGCCTTTGAAAGCGATGAATTTCCGGATGACATGAAGGGCAAGGTTGATCGCATTGTGATATTCCGCTCTCTGCACGGTATGATGAATCGGGCCAATGCGGACTCAGAATTGCGAAACTTGCGGGCGATGTTGAAGGATGACGGAATGGTCGGCATTGTTCAACACCGCGCAGAAGTGGACGCGCCATTTGAAATGTCGAAAGGCACCAAAGGCTATTTGAAACAGGACAACGTCGTTGCCCTATTCAAAATCGCTGGTTTTGAGCTGGTATCCTCGTCGGAAATCAATGCAAACCCAAAAGACACCAGGGATTATGAGGGCGGCGTTTGGACGCTTCCTCCAATTCTACGCAAGGGTGATGACGACCGGGCGAAATATCAGGCGATCGGTGAGTCTGATCGGATGACTTTGTTGTTCAAGAAACTGAACTAAAACGCTATCAGGGCCGCTATGACTGAAATTAGCGTAGCGGCCTTGCAGCTGCCCTTGGGCGGCGATGAAAAATCCAATGTCGATGCAGTCAGCGATCATGTTGCTGAGGCCGCGGAGCAGGGCGCACAGATCATTTTGCCGCCTGAGCTTTTTGCTGGACCATATTTTTGCAAAACCGAAGATGAAGCTTTGTTTGCATTAGCCAAACCGTTGGCAGACAGTTTGCCGGTCGCCGCTATGCAAAAACTCGCAACATCACTAGGGGTAGCCATCCCTGCCAGCTTCTTCGAACGCGATGGCAATCACTATTATAACAGTGTGGCGATGATCGACGCTGACGGCGAAATCATGGGTGTCTATCGCAAGAGTCATATTCCCGATGGTCCAGGCTATGAAGAGAAATTCTATTTCCGCCCCGGCAACAGCGGCTTTAAGATCTGGGAAGTTTTTGGGACCAAAATCGGTGTCGGGATATGCTGGGACCAATGGTACCCGGAAAGCGCACGCGCGATGGCGCTAATGGGAGCAGAACTACTATTTTATCCAACCGCGATCGGCTCTGAACCCTATGACGAAGAACTGGACACCAGCCGAATGTGGCGGCGAGCAATGCAGGGCCATGCAGTGAGCAATTGTATGCCTGTTATCGCCAGTAATCGCACCGGCAAGGAAGACGGTCAAAATTTTTACGGGCACAGTTTCATCGCCAATGAATGGGGTGATCTGGTTTTCGAATATGGGGCGGATGAAACCGGAATATTGGTTGCGAGTTTTGATCTGGAAAAAGCGCGCAAGCACCGTGCTGGCATGGGCTTCTTTCGCGATCGTCGACCCGAATTATATCACCGCCTTACCGAGGATAGTTAACTTTCTGGACCATTTCTGCCGTTTTGCGATATAAGGGAATCATGAAGAATCGGCGGTTAAGCATGTTGAACAAATCTTTCACCAAAAGCTGGATGGTTTTTCCGGCAATTTTGGCCATGTTTGTAATGCCTTCCACATCTTTGGCTCAGACCAATTTTATCGTGGAACATGCGCCTGCTGTTGATGTTCCAGCTAAGCCCAAGCCGAAAAAGAAACGCGCGCGTTATGCCCGATCCGATTTTGCCGTCCGCCATTTTGTCCAATTGGATCGTCCACTTCGATTTGGTGAACATTTCTGGGATGAAGACTACGTAAGAAACAATGGCTTGCGCGGTCGTGCTCAGATCGTGGTCGACCTGGAAGCAGAGCAACTCTATGTATACCGTGCGGGTGTTGAAATTGCTCGCACCAAAATCACCCGCGGTTGGGAGCAATATGAAACGCCGACGGGTGTGTTCCCGATCCTGGAAAAAGATGCCGACCATTACAGCAGCACTTATGATAACGCGCCGATGCCTTATAATTTGCGCCTGACCTGGCCGGGTATTGCCATTCATGGAGCAGAAGTGGACGATATATCGGCAACTCATGGCTGTATTGGGGTGCCGCTGGAATTTGCTCGCAAGCTGTTTTCCACTGTACAGGTTGGGTACAAAGTGCTGATCACTCGCAATTGGCAACCGGGTATTTACGGTTAGAATTCGATTGGTCTAATACTTGCTGGCTGCTCGAAAAACTTCTTCAAACATCTCCACCGTCAAGCGCTTCGTATTCATATTATAGCGGCTGCAGTGATAGCTATCGATAAGAACGCGATCACCGGATAGCGGGTGCGCTGCGCCATGCGCGAATTGATTGTCGGCCAATCTTAGGTCTTCCATACGGATTAGACTATCATGCGCTATCTTTCCTAATGCCAAAACCACCCTTAGATTTGGCAGACTGTGTAGCGGCTTCTTCAAATATTTCCGGCAGTTGGTAATTTCCGAGCCATTCGGTTTGTTCTCTGGCGGAAGGCATTTAACGGCATTGAGAATGATTGCTCCTTCAAGTGTCACGCCATCGCCAGGATGGTTTTGAAATTCGCCTTTAAGAAATCCAAACTTTGACAGCGTCGCAAACAGTGTCTGTCCTGATGCATCGCCGGTAAATGGTCGACCGGTTCGGTTCGCACCCTCTTTCCCGGGTGCGAGGCCAACGATGGCGAGCCACGCGTCCGGATCACCAAAAGCGGGAACAGGCGCGTTCCACCAATTGGGGTGTGACTTTTTTAAGGATCTGCGGAGTTCAACCAGTCTCGGACATTGTCGGCATCCCAGAGGCGCTTCGGCAAAAGAAAGGGGGCTATGATCGCTCATAACCCCCGCCTAATTTCTATAGAACTTAACGTCCAGACGATTAGTCTTTTAGTTCTGCTGGAACAATTCCACCGGCATCGGCGATTTTGCCCATCACCTGCTTGTGCAGCAGGATATTGTCTTCGGCAGATCCGCCATATCCGGCATTGCCCATTTCTTGGGCCAGTTCCTTGCGGTTTTCATAACTCGCATCAAGGCCAACCAATTTCATGAGATCGACAATACTATTGCGCCAGTTGAGTTTGTCTGAACCCGGGATACTATCCAGACGCGCTTCAACGTCCACCTCGCTAATCGCAGCACGTTCAGCAGGTGCAGCTGTTTCTGGTGCTGCTGCCGGTTCAGCCGCTTTTGCTTCACCGCCAAAAATTGCACTTTTAATCTTTCCAAAAATACTCATGCTATCGCTCCTCTTTATAGCTTTGATTGCAGGCCAGTTTCTGGCTAGCAAATGCAAACCCTTCATGCCCTTACAAGCTATCTCGTTGTTGCGGGCGTCAGAGTCAAATGCAGATCATCGCAAATGTTCAATTCTAGACCTTATCGAATGTAAACAGTCGTAAAGGCTCTGGAAATCGGGTTTTATGACCCAAAATATGCTACATCGTCGGCAAGAAAAGAATCACTTCGGTATTTCGCCGGTAAAGGAGAGCGACTATGAATATAATGGATATATTGCAGCAATCAGGCGGCATTGGAACAATGGCCAAGGAGTTGGGCATTAACGAAAGCGTCGCTCAAGCCGGTGCAGCAGCCTTGCTTCCAGCGGTTCTTGGCGGCTTTAAGAAGACAACGCAGGCGCAGCCCAGTGGTCTTGAAGGATTGGGCGGCCTGCTAGGTCAGCTCGGCGGTGGCGGACTGCTGGATAGCGTGTTGGCGCCTCAACAAACTCCGGTTCAACAAGGCAACGAAGTCCTTGGTCAGATATTTGGCTCCAAAGAAGTGAGCCGAACTGTGGCCGCTGGAGCGGAACAGCAAACCGGCATCAGCAGCGATTTGCTCAAGAAAATGCTGCCCGTTGTTGCGATGATGGTCGCCGGATACATGGCGAAGCAAGGCGGTGATGAATCCGGCGGTGGCGGTCTGGGAGGCCTTATCGGCGGTTTGCTTGGTGGCGGAAATCAATCCTCTGGCGGCGCTCTCGGAGGGCTTGGTTCTCTGTTGGATCTTGACGGTGATGGCAATCCGCTGGATGACATCATTGGCATGGCTGGAAAACTGGCGCGATAGGATTGAGATAAGGGGAAGAAATTATGGGAATGCTTGATAAAATTATGGACGCACTACCGGATGGTGTCGATGTGAACTCCATGGCTGAGAAAGTCGGAATGACAACCGACGAGCTGAAGACCGGCGGCGAAGCACTGTTTGAGAAGCTTAAAGATGGTAGTGTGGATAAAGCAACAGCGATCAAGGAAGCGGCGGCAGAAGCCGGTGTTGACGCTGAAAAACTGAAAGGATTGCTCCCCGCCATGGCTGAAAAGGCTGGCCTTGATGGGGAAGGCGGGCTGATGGACAAGTTGACCGGTGAAGATGGTCTATTTGGCAAAGTAAGCGATTTGTTTGATCGGGATGGCGATGGCAATCCAATCAACGACCTTACCGATATGGCCAAAGGCTTCTTCAAAAAGTAAGGACCAAACGAGTTTCGGAAGGGCTAGTCAGCTGGTCCTTCCAAAGCCTCAACTGCTTCCAATTCCAAAATACCGCCATTGACTGCGATTACCTTAGCAAGTGTACCGGACTCCATCGCCGGACCTTTCGCAGGCCATTCCCCATCAGCTACTTTTGCTCGACCGCCGGTAGGAGTGATCGGTTCAACAACTGTTACTGTCTTTCCGATCAATCGTGCAGAGCGATCATTCAGCAATGGATCTTCATTCTTCACCTTGCTGTTCAAATACCAGCGACGACCAAGCCACACCGATGCAACCGATGATATTCCAAACAGAGTGAGTTGGCCGGTCAATGTCATGTCTATGAAAAGCGAGGCGATGCCGGTTACAGCCGCCGCGGCAGCCAGCCAAATAAGAAATACGCCCGGGACCATCAATTCGGCTAGTCCCAACAAGACCGCAAGCGTTAGCCAGACGTAATGTGTTTCTGAGAAAAAACCGTCGCCCATTATTCAAATGGCCCTGGCTTCTTTCGGCCTTTTGCGTTTGGAGGGGCAATAATATCGCTGTCGCCTAAAGCCTCTTTCGCAATCTCGCCAATGCCGCCTAGCGTTCCGATCAATTGGGTTGCTTCAACAGGAAAGAGGATCGTCTTCGCATTCGGCGAGTCGGCGAATTTTGATATCGACTTTACATATTCCTGCGCGATAAAATAGTTGATCGCTTGGGAATTGCCTCCGGCGATGGCCTGGCTGACCATTTCCGTTGCTTTCGCCTCGGCCTGAGCTGCACGTTCACGCGCTTCGGCATCCAGAAATGCCGCTTCCTTGGCACCTTCCGATTCCAGAATTGCCGCACGTTTCTCACCTTCAGCTTTCTTAATGGCTGCTTCGCGCATGCCTTCAGCTTCGAGAATCGCAGCCCGCTTTTCACGTTCAGCCTTCATCTGGCGGGCCATGGCATTTGAAATATCGACTGGCGGCGATATGTCTTTAATCTCGACGCGGGTAATCTTGATACCCCAAGGGGTAGTCGCCTCATCCACTACTACCAAAAGTCGAGCATTGATTTCATCCCGGCGGGAAAGCAGCTCATCTAGATCCATCGAGCCCATCACTGTACGGAGGTTTGTAGTCGTCAGGTTCATGATGGCATTGTAAAGGTCATTAACCTCATAGGCCGCTTTTGACGCTTCCAGCACCTGGAAAAAGACGACACCATCACTATGGATTATCGCATTATCTTTAGTGATGATTTCCTGACCCGGAATATCGAGTACTTGCTCCATCATATTGACCTTGCGGCCTACGCGATAGAAAAAGGCAGGGAAGAAGTTGAATCCTGGTTTTGCGACTTGCGTAAAACGACCAAAATATTCGATCGTATATTCAAAACCCTGCCTTACGATCTTGATACTGGCAAACAGGTAGATGAGTGCTAAGATTACAAAAAATCCGACGAAGCCGATTTCCACTGGTATTCTCCCGATTAGAGCTGTTAGTACCATCGATGATTTGCTCCTTCTTGCCAAGGAAAATCCGAATATTCCGCTCATTAACAAGGTTACCATCCGAATATGCGATCCCTATTTGTTGCTGCTGTTGTCACAATCTGTTTGCCAAATTTGCTCCATGCAAAACCAATCACCGAGTCCGATTTGCGAGAGCATATTGCGATTTTGGCAAGCGATGATTTTCAAGGTCGCAAACCGGGAACAGAAGGTGAGAATAAGACCATCAACTACATTGCATCGCAGTGGTCTGACGCAGGACTAGTGCCTGCTGCGACCGGCGGTGTCTGGTATGAACCGGTGGCTCTGATGGAACGCAAGGCGTCTGGATCAAGTGCAATTTTCTCGGTGGAAGCTAGCAATCGAAGTCGCGATTTCACGGCTTCGCAGAAGAATATTGTTTTGCGCGGTCGCGATGCAACGGAAAACGCTTTGGCGGGTCCGGTTGTATATGCCGGATATGCGAATGAAAAATCGGAGGAACTGAGGAGGTTGGTAAGCGGAAAAGTTGCTCTTCTTCCGCTCTCTAAGCCCACAGGACGCGATGATTTGCCGGATTATCGTGATCGCAGAAAACAGCTTATTAAAGCAGGTGCCGCCGCTGTGATCTCAATTATAGCCAGTGAAGGGCGCTGGAACCGTGTAAAACGCCTTGTTCAGCGCGGTGAAATGAGATTGGAAGGAGACAATCAGCACGCAAAATTTGAAGGGATTATTAGACAGAAGTTTGTTCGTAAATTGCTGAAAAAGGCAAGTTTGGATAAACGGCAATTCAAAATTTGGCAGGATGACACTGATTTTCGGGCGACCGATTTACCAATGCGTGCCGACTTGTTCGCAGAAACAGATATCCGAGGCTTAGTATCCCACAATGTAATAGGCAAAATTCCAGGATCGAAACCCAAGAGCGGGGCAGTGCTGTTTCTCGGTCATTGGGATCATTTTGGCGAATGTCGTAGGGAAGACCCCGATGACCCTGGAAAGGATCGCATCTGTAACGGGGCAGTAGACAATGCCAGTGGTATATCCCTGCTAATCGAAACGGCTAAACGATTGACTTCTTCCAGGCCTGAACGCGATATATATTTCTTGGCTACCACCGCCGAAGAGCGCGGTCTGCTGGGTGCATATGCGTTCGTCGAAAATCCACCAACGGCAATAGAAAATTTCATTGCAGCCTTTAATGCGGACTCGATCGCAATTGCTAAAGAAGAAACCAATATTGCAGTGGTAGGATTGGGCGAAACCGAACTTGATCCGGATATTGAGAAAGTTGCTAACAAGGAAAACCGCAAGATTGATCGTTCGGGCAAACCCAATGCCTATTTGAAGCGGCAAGATGGTTATGTGTTTCTGGAGCAAGGAATTCCTGCCTACATGATCACTAGCGCCTTTGCTGATGAGACATTGCTAAATGCTTTTATTGCCGGGGCTTATCACGATGTTAGCGACGAGCTGGATGATGATTTGCCGCTAGGTGGAGCGGCAGCGGACGCCAATTTTCATGTTGCATTGGGGCGTTATTTTGGCAGCACCGAAACATTTCCGCAAAAGGCCTCTGGTGAATAGTCTGAAACCTGTTTACATGGGCCGCCACAGAATCACTCGCAGCGCAGAAGAAAGTGGCGATCATGAGCAGTAAAGAAATCCGTATGGGCCTGACATTTGACGATGTCTTGCTCCAGCCTGCCGCATCCGAAATTGTTCCCAGTCAGGCGGATACCAAAACATTGCTGACCAAGGAAATTGGCCTCAATATTCCAGTTCTTTCATCTGCAATGGATACCGTTACCGAAGCCGATATGGCGATAGTCATGGCGCAAATGGGCGGTATTGGGGTGCTTCACCGCAATCTTACACTGGAACAGCAGATTGCCGCCGTTCGGCAGGTTAAGCGATTTGAATCGGGCATGGTTGTAAATCCCATAACTATTGCTCCTGATGCGACATTGTCAGAGGCAGAAGCGACAATGGAACAAAACCGGATATCCGGTATTCCGGTTGTTGAAAAAAGCGGAAAACTGGTGGGTATATTGACCAATCGGGATGTTCGCTTTGCAGAAAACCCCAAGCAACCGGTTTCTGAATTAATGACCAAGGACGATCTGGCGACGGTACCAGCTGGCGTAAGCCAGGAAGAGGCGCGTCGTAAGTTGCATCAACGACGGATCGAGAAACTGTTGGTAGTGGATAACGACTATCGTTGTGTTGGTCTGATCACCGTGAAAGATATTGAAAAAGCAGTGATGTATCCGGATGCAACAAAGGATGATGCTGGACGACTTCGTGTCGCGGCAGCATCGACTGTTGGAGATGCGGGATTGGAGCGGACACAGGCTCTTATTGATGCGGAATGCGATCTGGTTGTTGTTGATACAGCGCACGGTCATAGCGCGATGGTCGCAAGATCGGTTGAAGAGATAAAGAAGCGTTCCAATAGTGCCCAGATTATTGCTGGAAATGTGGCGACTGCGGAGGCTACGCGCGCGTTGATTGATGCAGGTGCTGATGGAATAAAAGTGGGTATTGGACCGGGATCAATATGCACAACGCGGGTTGTAGCTGGCGTTGGCGTGCCGCAGTTAACGGCGGTAATGGATTGTGCCGAAGAAGCAGAAAAATCGGGTATTCCGATTGTTGCTGATGGCGGGCTAAGGACTTCGGGCGACGTTGCCAAGGCATTAGCGGCCGGCGCGTCATCGGTAATGGTCGGTTCTTTGCTGGCCGGTACTGAGGAGGCGCCGGGTGAAACTTTCCTATATCAAGGTCGATCCTATAAAAGTTATCGCGGTATGGGCAGCGTCGGAGCCATGGCTCGCGGTTCTGCAGATCGTTATTTTCAGCAAGATATCAAAGATCAGATGAAGCTGGTTCCAGAGGGTATTGAAGGGCAGGTGCCGTTTAAAGGCCCGGCTCGAAACGTTATTCATCAATTGGTTGGCGGTGTGAAGGCGGCCATGGGTTATACCGGATCGGAAACGCTTAAAGCATTGCGGGAACGTGCGGAATTCGTCCAGATTACCAACGCCGGGTTGCAGGAAAGTCACGTCCATGACGTATCGATCACGCGGGAAGCCCCCAATTATCCTACGCGATAAGGGACACCCTGATGGTTGAGGTTTTTACTCCGTTTCTGATGATTTTGCTGACCTGGAATGATCGTGATCCCGATGCCTCAATGACGATTTTGCAAAGAACATATATAGACGAAGCGACCTGCCAAAAAGCAGGGAAAGAGCGGCTGATTCTCATTGAAGAAGATCGAAAAAGTAGAATTGAAAAATTCAAAGTCGAACAGGTCAAGACGGAAAATGCGAAGTTTTTCTGCATCCCGCAGTCCCCGAATATTATTAAATATCGCCCGCTGGTTACCGAAGATTGACCCCATCAGCGCGACTACAGGCAGCGATAGAACTGCTGGATGAAATAATATTTGCGGCACGCGATGATGGTGCTTCGGCGGATGCAATTATCAGAAAGTATTTCACGACCCGCCGCTATGCGGGTTCCAAAGATCGCCGGGCGGTCAGGGAACATGTCTATTCTGCAATCCGGCGATTTGGAGAGAGACCTGATAGCGGACGTAATGCGATGTTAGGGCTGGCAAAAGAGAACGCTGAACTAGCGGCATTGTTTGATGGTTCAGACTACGGACCTGCGACAATCAATCCTGATGAAATGACCGCATCTGGCTCAGAATTTCCCGAGTGGCTGAACTCCAAATTTGCCGAACCGATTGATGCCACCGCGCGAAAAGTGCTTCTAGACCGCGCTGACTTGCATATTCGAGTACATCCCAGAAAGGTTGCGGATATTTCGATTGGTTCGATTTGGCCGGATGCAAAAGCTTTGGCTTTGCCGCACAGCTATTCTTTGCCGAATGGAACGCGCGTTGACAACAGTGCTCCCTATCACGATGGCCTGATAGAAATCCAGGATCTGGGTAGCCAGGCAATAGTGACTGCTGGTAGCCGGCATCAGCCCAACACCGTTCTTGATCTATGTGCCGGGGCAGGGGGTAAGACGTTGGGTTTGGCTGCGCAATTGCCTAATGACACAAAGATCGTCGCTTCCGATACGGACCGTGGCCGATTGTCTCGCCTGAAACCCCGGATGGAGCGCACCGGTGCGAGCAATATCGAAACAATCCTTCTGCATCCTGATCGGGAAATGGAGTCGTTGGAGAACCTGAAAGGCAGATGCGATCTGGTCGTTGTCGATGCGCCGTGCACTGGGACAGGAACCTGGCGGCGCAATCCGGAACTGCGTTGGAGAATAACGCCCAAGCGATTGCAGAAAATAACGCAATTGCAACAAAGATTACTGCAATTGGGCCGTGAGTTTGTCGCGCCGCGCGGACGACTGCTATTTGCGGTTTGCTCGCTTTTGGACGATGAAGGGCCGGACCAGATTGAGAGGTTTCTGCAATCCCACTCAGATTGGCGTAATATAGAGGTTGATTTGCCGTTGGGCCGCCCATATCGTAAAGGAACTCTTCTTTCACCGTATCATGACGGAACGGATGGCTTTTATTTCTCCTGTCTCGAAAAATTGTGATAGTTTCGCGTGTTAATCGCGGATGCAGATGATTCTGGTAAAAGCCGTGGAAATCTAATGGAGCTGATTATGCGTTTCTCACCTGCTGCCCTTGCCCTTTCACTGGTTTTGGCCACCGTTTCGAGTGTGAGTTACAGTCAGTCGGCAGATGTTGAGATCAAGCAGCGATCGATTGAATATATGGGATTGGGCGAGAAGGCTCAGAAAACCGGTAATTTCGAACTTGCAACCGACTTTTACGAGACTGCTTTGGCAGTAGATCCACGCAACGGTTCGGCCTTTATTGCATTGGCTCAAATCTCCCGAGTTCAAGGGCTTCCCGGCAAAGCTATTCGGCTTTATCGTGAGGCACTCATTTTGGATCCCAATAATCTGGATGCGTTGGCAGGACAGGGCGAAGCCCTTGTACAACGCGGCGCTGTTGAAAAGGCCAAGTTAAACCTGTCACGGATTGAAACGCTTTGCCGCACCAAATGCGCACAAAATGATCAGCTAGCGAGCGTTATCACCAAATCGGAAAAAGCGCCGGTTATGTCGGCTGCCGCGGTGACGCCGAAGCCAAAAGTCGGCGATGAAAAACCAGAAACTGAAACGCCTTAGATCCCAAAAAATGGACTAGACGGAAGCCTCATTGGCGTTTCATACCATTCAACCTAAAAATCGTAGACCAATGTCGCACGGCTGATTTTATCTGTCTTTTCAACACCCAAAGGCGGATCAGTCTCATGCTCCCGTGAGTAGGATAGGCGTGCTGATAATGCTCCAATCAGTTTCGCCTCCAATCCTGCGGTTGAGGTGAACGTACTGTTGTCCGCTTCGATATAGGCGCTGAGATCCTGTGTGAGACGTAAGTTATCCGAAATCTGCCAGAACGAATCTAGAGCAGCCAATCCCGCAATGCTGGAGTTGGATCCACCACCGACGATGCTGGTTTTTCGCCAGGCTGGACCGGCTTTGATGTTTAACGCTGTATCGTCACTTTTGATCACGGCGTAACCAAATCCGCCCGATAGCGTGACGCGCGATGAGAATCCTTGAAATCTATCGCGCTCATATTGCGCCAGTCCAAAAGCATAGAAGCGCTCGTGAAACTTATAGTTTGGCTCATAGGCCGCCAGAAACTGCTCGCGGTCCGTTGCTCCGTTGGTGCGTTGATAATCGGCCAGTGCACGAAGGTTTTGGCGCCATTTCACGCCTTCTCTCTTCAACTTGAGCGATGCAGAAATGCCAGTGCTATTGGTGTTGCCGCTGGAATGAAATCCACCCAATTCGCCTTGGCCGGTCCAGTTTTCAAAGAATCCTGCTTGAAGTTTTTTCTGCTCGTCGGCAGCGGCGATGGCCGCTTTTTCCGCAGCGTAGATAGCTAGCATCGCATCAATTTCTGCCACATCACTGGGATTGGTTGATTTGGCCAGTTTTACAACTATTTGCACCTCTGCATCATTTTTCGAAGCCAGTGCCGCTTCAATCATGGCCTTAACCGGATCAGGAAGTGCTGCTTGTGCGGGAATAGAGTGCAGCAATGCAATAGCAGAGATGCTAGCAGAAACTTTATATAACATTATGAAAACTCGTGTTTAAAGAAACTAGATGAGCGGTCCGAATTCTTTGAGAATCGCTCGGTACAGATCCTTTTTGAACGGCACGATCATTTCTGGCAAGTCGGCCGGGGCCGCCCATTTCCAGTTTGTAAATTCCGGATGGTCGGTATTGATATCGATGTTTTCATCGCTCCCGGTGAAACGCATTAAGAACCAGCTTTGCCGCTGGCCGCGATACTTGCCTTTCCATATTTTGCCGAGCAATTCCTCGGGTAGATCATAGAAATGCTCCTCCTTGCTACGTGCAATAATTTCGATATGCTCCTGTGTAACGCCAGTTTCTTCCCACAGTTCGCGTATTGCGGCGGCTTCTGCTTTTTCGCCTTTGTCGATTCCGCCTTGCGGCATTTGCCATGCATCTGGATATTTGCTTTCGGCAGCATCCAATCGCTGACCGGCGAAGATTTCCCCCTTCCGGTTTGCCAACATTATTCCCGCACAGGGGCGGTAGGGTAGGTTTGAAAAGTCGCTCATAGGCCCTCGAGAAGCGTTTTCCACGCAGCGATCATCTTGTCGACATCCATTTGCGCGGAAGGCACGGCTTTGCGGAGATTGATAAATCCATGCACATTTCCAGGCATTTCAATGTAGGTTGTATTTACTCCATGTTTGATCAGTTCACCGGCATATTCCCGGCCTTGATCACGCAGCGGGTCAAGACCAGCAGTTACCAGTACAGTCGGGGGAGAATTGGCAACATCGCCAAGATAAGGTGAAACACGAATGTTATCATCCTTTGGCGCATAGTGGCTATTGAAATATTCCATGCTTTCTTTCGTCAGTACAAAACCTTCCGCAAACTCATCCATAGAGCCACCTTCCGCATCCATCCGCGTTGCAGGATAGATTGGGAATTGCGCAACAATTGGGACGGAAGCGGGCTCGATTGCAAGGGCTTGCCCCACTACCAGCGTCAAATTGCCACCAGCACTATCACCGCATGGAACCAATCCGCTGAGTTTCAGCTTCAGAGTTTCTTGATTCTCTGCCACCCAACGTGTTGCTGCGATGCTGTCTTCGGGAGCAGCTGGAAACGGCGCTTCTGGACCCATTCGATAATCAACGGCTATGACCGGCAAGTCCATTGCTTTGGAAATGTAAGTGCAGAAACTGTGATGCGAATCCAAATCTCCAATAACAAAACCACCGCCATGATAAAACATTACTAACGGCGTTTCTTCGGTCCGTTCGGATTGACTATCATAGAGTCGCAACGGAATATCACCCGCAGGTCCTGGGCAAGATATGTCTTCAATGCGCGCAATTTCAACGGCATCAGCTTCTAACATTGATGCCATTGCATTGTACATTTCACGAGCTTCTACGGGAGTTACGTCCGACATTTGAGGCGCATCAGAAGCTTCCATCATCGTCAATATCATCTGCACATCGGGGCGAATAAAGGCGTCAGTCATCCATGGTCTCCAGTAATTTAATCGACCGATTAGATCAGCCAAGGTTCATGGTGCAAGCCTATTCGAGCATCCCTTATCAAAACGCACGCAAACAAATGCTTTATCCCTATTAGTTTTTATGGTTTGAAGTGGTTCGAAAAGCTGATCTATCGGCTTTTACATAGTTAGATTATCGGAACACAAAATGGCGACAGCGGTCAATCAAGACAAACCTACCAACGAACACCCTAGTGGAGGCGAAAATGTAGTCGTCCGCTTTGCCGGCGATAGCGGCGATGGGATGCAACTTACTGGCGGGCAGTTTACGCTGTCGACAGCGCTTGCTGGAAATGACCTGGCAACTTTCCCTGATTTTCCGGCAGAAATTCGCGCGCCGCAAGGAACGTTATTCGGGGTGTCGGCATTCCAAATCAATTTTGGTTCCCGTGCTATTGAAACCGCTGGTGATCAACCGGACGTCCTGATTGCTATGAACCCTGCTGCGTTGAAAACCAACGTGCAGGAAGTGCGCCCTGGCGGATTGGTGATTGCTGATGAAGGCGAGTTCGGAAAACGTAATCTGGACAAGGCACATTATGACAGCAATCCGTTGGAAGACGGATCGCTTGCTAAGTGGCAATTGCTTAAACTAGATATTTCTCAGCTTACGTTGGATGCAGTCAAAGAATTTGGCCTTGGCAATAAAGAGGCATTGCGTTGCAAAAATATGTGGACGCTGGGCTTGTCGCTTTGGATGTTCGAGCGCGAACGTGATCCCGTTATTGATTGGCTCAACACTAAATTTGCTAAGCTTCCCGACGTTGCGAAAGCCAATATCGCGGCTTTGAATGCCGGCCATGCCTATGGTGAAACAGCCGAATTGTCTGGCGAAGGACTGGGTACAGGCCACCTTCCGACGCATCGTGTTGCCGCGGCGCCCGCAACACCGGGCGTTTATCGCACGGTCACTGGTGCGGAGGCCATTTCACAAGGGTTGGTCGCTGGTGCGCAATTGGCTGGTTTGCCGATGTTCTTCGGTGGCTATCCAATCACGCCAGCATCGGCGATCTTGCATCATCTTTCGCGGCTTAAAGAATTTGGCGTCACGACTTTTCAGGCAGAAGACGAGATTGCGGCGATTACCGCAGCTATTGGCGCCAGCTATGCTGGTAGCCTTGGAATCACCTCTTCCTCTGGCCCGGGCATTGCGCTGAAAGGTGAGGCGATGGGTCTTGCTATTATGACCGAGCTACCGCTGGTCATAGTAAATAGTCAGCGTGGTGGACCATCTACCGGTCTGCCGACGAAAACCGAGCAGTCGGATCTCTATCAAGCGGTTTACGGCCGAAATGGCGATGCACCGATGCCGGTTATCTCTGCGCGATCTCCCGGTGACGCGTTTGAATGTGCGATCGAAGCGGTGCGGATTGCTGTGCAGTATATGACCCCAGTCATGCTGCTCACCGATGGTTATATTGCGAATGCTGCTGAACCCTGGAAAATTCCGGATGTCAGTTCCTTGGAACCGTTCCCTGTCAAGTTTTTGGAGAAAAAACCAGAAAGTGGTTTGCTTCCCTATAGCCGTGATGAAAAACTTGCGCGGCCTTGGATCAAGCCGGGAACACCGGGTCTGATGCACAGAATAGGCGGTATCGAAAAAGCAATTGATACCGGGCATATCGAATATGGTCCGGCCAATCACCAGACCATGACGGAAATTCGCCGCGACAAAGTACTCGGCGTTGCAGATAGTATTGCTGATCAAGACGTTGCTCTGGGCAAAGAAGGCGGTAAGCTTGCCGTGGTTGGTTGGGGGTCAACCTTTGGACCTATCCATCAAGCTGTAAGAAAAGCGATCGACGCGGGTAAAGACGTGGCGCATATTCATATCCGCAATATCTGGCCGATGCCGAAAAACATGAGCGATTTGCTGAAAAGCTATGACCGTGTGATCGTACCGGAAATGAATACCGGACAGTTGAAAACTATATTGCGCGATCAATTTCTGGTCGATGCAATGCCAGTGAACAAAGTGTCTGGGCAACCATTCACCATTACCGAAATTGAAGCCGCGATTGAGGAGGCTTTATCATGACCGAGATGACAAAAGTAGAAACAACCCTGAAAGACTGGGAAACGGATCAGGAAGTGCGTTGGTGCCCAGGTTGCGGTGATTATGCGATCCTAAAGGCTGTGCAGCGGACGATGCCGCAATTGGGTGCCGATCCATCGAACACCGCCTTTATCAGCGGCATTGGCTGTTCTTCGCGTTTTCCATATTATATGGAGACTTATGGTTTTCATACAATCCACGGTCGCGCGCCGGCTGTTGCTACCGGTGTGAAGCTTGCCAATCCTGATCTGGATGTTTGGATCATTACCGGCGACGGCGATGCGCTTTCCATTGGCGGTAATCACACCATGCACCTGTTGCGCCGCAATCTGGATGTGCAGTTCATGCTGTTTAACAACGAGATTTACGGACTAACCAAAGGACAATATTCGCCAACCAGTCGGGAAGGGACCCATAGTCCTTCTACGCCATATGGTTCAGTAGATCGTCCGGCGTCTCCCTGTGCATTCGCTTTGGGTGCAGGGGCCCGGTTTGTTGCACGCGGGATTGATGTACACAAAGGTTTGCCTGATGTGCTGAAGGCCGCACATGCCCACAAGGGAACATCGTTCATTGAGATTTTTCAAAATTGTATTGTCTACAACAAGGACGTGTTCGACGAATTTGCGGCCAAAAAAACCGCAGCCGATACCCAGCTGCACCTGCTAGACGGTGAACCGATGCTTTTTGCCAAAGGCGAGAAAGGCATTTCTCTCAACCATGACACGTTGCAAATGGAAGTTGTCGATGTGACTGACGGCGACTGGGAAGCAGCGGGCGTGATAGTCCATGACGTGAAAAACCGCTCGGTTGCGCACATGCTGGTGGAAATGCAATTTGGTGAATTTCCGATGGCGCTTGGCGTTCTTTATGATGATCCACGGCCAACGTTTGAAGCGGCCGTTGTTGCTCAAAATGAAGCGTCCTCGGTTGGTAAGGCTCCGGATTTACAGGCTTTGTTGAACAAAGGGCAGACTTGGACGGTTTCCGAAAATGGGGCGGATGGACCAGAGCTCTAAACGTCCATGGACAATCTAACACACAGTCTCGCAGGGGCGGTTTTGGGTCAGATGGGCCTGAAAAACAAAACCGGTCTTGGCATGGGGACCTTGATTATTGCTGCCAATCTTCCGGACATAGACGCATTTGCGGTGCTGATGGGTGGCCATCAGCATTTGGCGATCCGGCGCGGAATTACGCACGGCCCGATTGCGATGCTTGTCCTACCGCTGATCTTAACGGGGATTATGATCTGGTTTGATGGTTGGCAGGCGACGCGAGGCAAGCGACCAGCGGATCGGTTGCCGATTCACAAAGGCTGGTTACTTGCGCTGGCTTTCATTGGCACGCTCAGTCATCCTGCGCTAGATTGGTTGAACAGCTATGGCGTACGCGTGCTGGAGCCATTTGCAAGCAAATGGATTGCTGGCGATACGATCTTCATTATCGATATCTGGATTTGGATTGCTCTAATTGTCGGCGTTTGGATTTCGCGGCGAAGAGAGAAAAGTGGTGGAAACTGGCAACGACCTGCTTGGATAAGTTTTGCCGCAATTTGTGCATATATATTCGCCAACGGCGCGATTACCGGGGTTGCTGAATCTCGCACAACCCATTGGCTTAAACATACCGCGCATGTTGAGCCCGAGCTTGTCGTGGCGAACCCGTTGCCAGTCAAGTTTTGGAAGCGGGCAATGTTATGGCGCAGCGCCGATCTATATGGAGAGGAAGATTTTGATATATTCTCGCCGAGAGACAAGCAAACCCAATATCAAAATGGGAAGACTGGGACACCTCATATGGTGCATCATCCTGCGGTTGCCAAAGCAGGAGAAATTGATCCGGAAGCAAGAGCTTACTTGTTCTGGACGCGAATGCCGGTTGTGACGGTTGAGGATAAAGGCGATAATTATCTTGTCACACTGCGCGATCAACGTTTCATGATTTCGGGTATTGGTGACCGTTTTGTGGTTCGTACCACTGTCCCGAAAGACAGGTTGGACGAAGCCGAGCGCTAGGCAATGGGGACGACATGACATCGCCCATCATTATCTGGTTTCGTCGTGACCTTCGCCTCGCCGATCAAGCGGCCGTTGCGGCTGCTGCGGCGAAAGGTCCGGTCATTC
The DNA here is from genome assembly GCA_947494305.1 of uncultured Sphingomonadaceae bacterium. GTDB lineage: Bacteria > Pseudomonadota > Alphaproteobacteria > Sphingomonadales > Sphingomonadaceae > Parasphingorhabdus. The sequence continues at coordinate 591,959 of CANLUL010000001.1, forward strand.
CGATCTATATTCTCGACGACGAGACACCCAAACATCGCAAAATGGGCGGCGCATCGCGGTGGTGGTTGCATCAATCATTGGAACAGTTGGACTCCTCATTGCGGGATTTTGGCTCGCGGCTAATCCTTCGAAATGGGCCAGTTTCGGATATTTTGGCCGAAATTGTCGAATCAACCGGTGCAATAGAAATTCACGCTCTGCATCACTACGAACCATGGTGGCGCAATGCGGAACGGGCAGTGGCGAAGGCGCTTGATGGAAAGGCCGAACTGGTTTTGCATCATGGCAATTATCTACTGCCGCCTGGAATTTTAAAAACTGGCGGCGGTGGGCAGTATAAAATCTACACACCGTTCTGGAAATCTTTGCGCGAACATATGCCACCACAGGAATCGGTCGCAGCCCCCAAAATACTGAGAGCGCCATCCGAATGGCCGACAAGTGATACCCTGAGTGACTGGAAACTACTGCCGACGAAACCCAATTGGGCAAACGGCTTTGAGGACAACTGGGCACCCGGAGAACGCGGTGCCGCAGATAATCTCGACAGTTTTGCCGAAATCGCAATGGAATATAGTGAAGGGCGTAACTTACCCTCCGAGCAGCTAGTTTCGCGGCTATCTCCGCATCTTCATTTTGGTGAAGTCAGCCCTGCTACCATCTGGAACCGTATCGCTGGGCAGGGAAGTGGGGTGGAAACGTTCCTGAAGGAGCTAGTCTGGAGAGATTATGCGCAAAATGTGATCCATCAATTTCCGCAATATGGTGGAGAAAGTTACCGCGAAAAAATGCGCGATCTACCGTGGCGCGATATGTCCGATCCAGAAGTGCAGCGCGACTATCAAGCGTGGTGCAAAGGCAAGACCGGCTATCCGATAGTTGACGCCGGCATGCGGGAACTCTGGGCAACCGGCTGGATGCACAATCGCGTTCGTATGATCGCATCAAGCTTCCTGATAAAACATCTCCTGATCGATTGGCGCGAGGGCGAGAAATGGTTTTGGGACACGTTGGTTGATGCTGATTATGGCAGCAATGCGGTCAATTGGCAGTGGGGCGCTGGCACCGGAGTGGATAGCAATATGTTTGTGCGGATCATGGCACCGCTCACTCAATCTGAAAAGTTTAATGCGGGTGATTATATTCGCAAATGGGTGCCTGAACTTGCCGACTTGGATGATCCCTATATCCATGATCCCGAAGAACATGGTTGCAAACCGGGTGACTATCCGTCCAAGATCATCGCGCACAAAGAAGGCCGCGAGCGAGCATTGGCTGCCTATCAGAAGGTAAAATAATGACGGACCGTCTAAACGGCAAATTTTGTATCATCACCGGTGCAGCGCGCGGTATCGGTAAGGCCATTGGGCAAGCTTTTGTGGAAGAGGGCGCGAGAGTGCTGCTCACTGATATTGATGCAGTGGAACTTGCCAAAGCCGGTGAGGAATTGGGTTGTAGAACACGGATACTCGACGTCCGGGTCGAAAGTCATTGGGATGACCTCTCAAAGAAATATCCTGAAGCTGATGTCGTCGTGAACAATGCAGGCGTGACTGGATTTGAAACCAGCGCCGCCCCACAAGATCCCGAAAATGCAACTTTGGAAGACTGGCGCGCTGTGCATCAAGTAAATTTGGACGGCACGTTTTTGGGGTGTCGCTATGCTATTCAGGCGATGAAAGAAAAGAGCGAAGGGGCGATCATCAATATCTCTTCCCGGTCCGGTATGGTCGGTATCCCGGGAGCCGCCGCCTATGCCTCTTCTAAGGCCGCAATTCGAAATCATACCAAGACGGTTGCGCTCTACTGTGCACAGAATGGATGGAATATCCGCTGCAACTCGATCCACCCTGCAGCAATTATGTCACCTATGTGGGAACCCATGTTGGGAACTGGTGCAGCCCGGGAAGCGACTATGAAAGCGCTTGTTAAAGACACGCCCCTGCAACGCTTTGGAGATTCGAGTGAAGTCGCAGCAGTCGCCGTCATGCTCGCGTCGGATGAGGCGGGCTATATAACCGGAACTGAGATTACCATTGATGGTGGTATTTTGGCCGGATCAGCGGCGGCTCCCGGTCGAGAAGATTAGGTCCAATCAATAAGCTTCTTTGATTGCCAAGGGGATGGTGCTCGTCCATATTAACGGCATGAACGTGGAGACCCCAAAACGCGGCAGGCGGATGCTTGGTGAGCGCAAGAAATTTGCGGCGAACGCTGGATTTTTCTCGCGCGCTTTTGCACCGTTTTTCCATCGGATTTTGGATCGCATTGATGCCGGGTTAGATCATGGTACTTTCGAGGGCCACCTGCCGGACGGAACCACCCGTATTGTGGGTGGTCGCGGCGAAGGACCAATGGTGGAGATCACCTTAAACAGCTGGAAGTCTCTGCTTCGATTGATCAACAGCGGCTCTGTGGGTTGGTATCGTGCTTGGGAAAAAGGCGAGTGGGAAAGCCCCGATCTGGTGACGGTCTTTGATCTTTTTACCCGCAACCGGGAAGGTTTGAAAAACACCGGTCGTGCGGCTGGGTTGTTTAATTTGGTCGTCAAACGTCGCCACAAAGCGCGCAAAAATGACAAGAAACGGGCGCGTCAAAATATCCAGTTTCACTATGACATGGGTAATGATTTTTACGAGCTGTGGCTTGATCCGAGCATGAGCTATTCCAGTGCAATTTTTGGTGACAATGATCAGTCGCTAGAAGCGGCACAGCATCAGAAGATCAGATTAATTGCCGATCGGTTGTCCGTTAAAAGTGGGCAATCAGTTTTAGAAATCGGTTGCGGCTGGGGCAGTCTATCAGGGCATTTGGCGCGTGAACATGGTTTGGAAGTTACCGGAATTTCTTTGTCGGATGAACAGACCAAATGGGCGCGAGAACGCAACCCGGAAGCCAGTTTTCTGATCCAAGATTATCGCGATGTGGATGGACAGTTTGATGCCATTGCGAGCGTGGAGATGGTTGAGGCCGTGGGTCGGGAATATTGGCCAGATTTCCTGGATTGCGTCGCCCGGAATCTGAAGCCAGGCGGTAGGGCAGCATTGCAGTATATCGTCATAGCCGATGATATTTTTGAGCAATATGCAGCCAGTGCTGATTTCATACAGACATTTATCTTTCCCGGCGGAATGTTGCTCTCCGAAAGTCGTTTCAAAGCACTCGCAGAAGAACGCGGATTGGAATGGACCGACCAAAAAAGTTTCGGATTGGACTATGCAAAGACATTGAAAATCTGGCGTGAAAATTTTGATAATGCCGTCGATGCAGGGAAATTGCCAATCGGTTTTGATGAGAAATTTGTTCGGCTTTGGCGCTATTATCTGACCTATTGCGAAGGCGGTTTTCGTGGCGGCGGGATAGATGTTGCTCAGGTTACACTAATAAAAAATAGAAGAGGGAGAGGGCGATGAGCTTGAAGAAAAATATATTATTGGCTGTGGCAAGCACGGCCATGGTTTTGGCATTACCGGCTTGCGAGCAGGTCCAAAAAGTAGCGGCGGATGCCGCCGGATTGCCCACTGATAACAATATATTATTCTGGACTGATGATCAGCGGGACAAGGCTTTCCGGATGATGGATACATTGGTGCCGTCCAATACAATCGCTGCTGGAGATAGTCCCCAAACAATCGAAACCGGAGCGGCGCTGCCAAAGACATTTGAAGTTGATGGCGCACAGCTTTCGATAGATGATTATATGGAAAATCAACGCATGGCTGGCTTGGTCATCATGCAAGATAGCAAAATCCGGATGGAGGAATATCGCCGGGATTTTGCGGCCGATGATCGTTGGACCTCCTTTTCAGTCGCCAAGTCTCTGGTTTCCACAATGGTTGGTGCAGCCATTAAAGATGGTTTGATCAAATCCATCGATGATCCGCTGACCGACTATATTCCAGAACTAGCGGGCAGCGGCTATGATGGTGTTACCGTCAAGCAGCTTCTCACAATGACGTCAGGTGTGAAATGGAATGAGGATTATGCTGATCCTAAATCTGATGTTGCGCTGTTTAACAACACCAAACCCGAGGGCGATATGGACCCTGTTATCGTCTATATGAAAACGCTGGAAAGTGAAGCGGAGCCAGGGACACGCTGGCAATATAATACTGGTGAAACCAATCTGATTGGTGTTCTAGTGGCCAAGGCGACGGGCAAGACTATTTCCGAATATCTCTCTGAGAAGGTTTGGAAACCCTATGGCATGTCGCAAGATGGCGAATGGTTGCTCAACGAAGGTGGTAAAGAAATTAGCGGCTGCTGTATCTCTGCAACCGTTCGGGATTATGCGCTGTTTGGTAACTTTGCTCTGAATGATGGCAAGATTGGTGATACGTCTGTTGTACCGGATGGTTGGTTTGCAAGTGCTGGCACCAAGCAAGAAGATATTGGCGATCCCGGTCGTGGTTATGGCTATCAATGGTGGACCTTTGATGATGGCAGCTTCGCGGCGCAGGGAATTTTTGGCCAAGGGATATTCATTGATCCGGCAAGCAATTTGGTTGTCGCCAGTAACGGAAACTGGCCAAGTGCGACACCAGCAGAACAAGGTGAGCAACGCATTGCATTTTTCAACGCGGTGAAAGCTTATGTGAAGGCAGAACCGCCAGCTAACTAAGGACGAAATGCTCGCCGGTTTCAAAATCACTGGCGAGTATTTCAACCAAGCGATCAGCGACGACATCGGGCGTTTTTAGCGTCATCGGGTCTTCGCCGGGATATGCTTTTGCCCGCATGTCGGTGCGAGTGCGAATCGGATCAATAGTGGCAGTGCGCACCTTGCCCAGATTGCGTACTTCTTCGCCGTAGCTTAACACGAGATTTTCCAACGCTGCCTTGGAAGATGCGTAGGCGCCCCAGAACGCGCGCGGTGAACGGGCAACGCTGCTAGAAATCGCTAATAATCTCGCATTCGTGCTTTTGCGCAGCATGGGATCAAAACCAGCGATCAACGCTTGTTGCGCGATCAAATTGAGTGTGAGCACACTGTTAAATTCTTTGCCATCTATTCCAGCAACAGGTCCCAAAGATCCCAGCATGGCCGCATTAAGAACAAAAATATCAAGTGCTTCCCAGCGCTCTGATATCGCCGCAGCCAAACGTCCAATGCTATCGCCATCGGTCAGATCCAGCGGAGCAATAGTGGCGTTACCGCCTGCTTCATGGATTTGCTCTTCAATTTTTTCCAAACCTTCGGAACTGCGTGCAGTGATAATCACATGCGCGCCTTCTTTAGCTAGTGCAACGGCTGTGGCAGCGCCAATTCCTCTGCTGGCGCCGGTCACAAGTGCCAATTGTCCGTCAAATTTCATGATTATCCAACTTGTTCCGTGAGTACGGGTTTGTCCTTTGATCCAACTTGCTCGTTGAGCAGCGACAACTGATCCGTATGACCCTTGCCATCCTGATCTGTCAGCGGTGTTGGATAGGCGCCGGTGAAACAGGCATCGCAATATTGTGGCTGGATATCTTGCCGGGTTTCTTCTCCAACCGCGCGGTAGAGACCATCGATAGAGATGAAGGCTAGGCTGTCTGCTTGAATATATTCGCACATCTGTTCAACAGACTTCATCGCAGCGAGCAGTTTTTCTCGCTCCGGTGTGTTTACGCCATAGAAGCAACTGTGCATGGTGGGCGGGCTGGCAATGCGCATATGAACTTCGGCAGCGCCGGCTTCTCGCATCATTTGTACAATCTTCAGGCTGGTTGTGCCACGGACAATCGAGTCATCCACCAGTACGATTTTCTTACCATTGACGAGTGGTTTATTTGCATTGTGCTTTAACTTTACACCCAGATGGCGGACGCCATCGCCGGGTTGAATGAAGGTTCTGCCGACATAGTGAGATCGGATAATGCCCAGCTCAAAGGGCATTCCTGATTTCTCTGAATATCCCAAAGCTGCGGGCGTTCCGCTATCTGGTACCGGGATTACATAATCAGCATCGACCGGATTTTCGATAGCGAGTTGTGCGCCAATTTCCTTGCGAACGCTATAGACAGAGTTGCCATCTACGATCGAATCAGGTCGAGAAAAATAGACATGTTCGAAAATGCAGGGTCGCGCTTTTCCACTACCAAAAGGTCGGTGAGACCTTAGCTCACCATTGGAAACGACAATCAGCTCTCCAGGCTCGACGCTGCGCTCATATTCTGCACCAACAAGGTCCAAGGCAACGGTCTCAGATGCGAATATATAGGCGTCACCCAATCGCCCCATCACCAGTGGCCGGATGCCAAGCGGATCACGGCAGGCAATCATGCCTTCGCTGGTCATACAGATAAGCGAATAAGCACCCTCTACCTGACGCAGCGCATCAATAAATTTATCTAGCAAAGTCCGATATTTGGACATTGCAACCAAGTGAATTATCACTTCGGTGTCGCTAGTCGACTGAAAAATAGAACCATTGCGAACCAGTTCTTCGCGCAGTCGAAGCGCGTTGGAAATATTCCCATTATGTGCCACCGCAAAACCGCCGGAAGCAAGATCCGCTTCCAAAGGTTGAATGTTGCGAAGCGTGCCAGCACCGGTCGTTGAATAGCGCACATGTCCGCAGGCATAATCGCCCTGCAGTTTGCCCATAACTTCCTGGCTATCGAAATTTCCAGCAACAGGGCCTAGTGCGCGATGGCTGTAAAGCTGACCATTGTTGCGGCAGGTTATACCAGCGGCTTCTTGCCCGCGATGTTGTAAAGCGTGGAGTCCCAAAGCGACCATTGCGGCGGCATCTTCTGCGCCCGCGACTCCAAAAACTCCGCATTCTTCTCTAAGCTTGTCGTCATCAAACGGGTGGGTGGTAATCATGGCTCACCTTGTTTGTGTCACTGGCAACTGAAGCTTGCCCTATAAGGTTGCATCTTCCTTTTGTCTCCCCCGATTTGTAACAAAAGTTTCATCTTCCAAAATTGTTTTGCAAACATCGCCAAACTATGCGGTTTTACCTTGCTTGAGGTGGCTTAAGCCATTTAACTGGAGTCATGAAAGATACAGATATTGATCGTGAAACCGGCCCTAGTTTGAACCCAAAATACGATTCGAACGGCTTAATCTCGGCCGTTGTTACAGATGATTCGTCTGGCGAATTGCTGGTGCTTGCCTTCATGAATGCGGAGGCGTTGCAAAAGACTCTTGAAAGCGGCGATGTTCATTTCTTTTCTCGCAGCCGTCAATCGCTTTGGAAAAAGGGAGAGACGTCAGGCAATGTTTTGAAACTGACTGAAATCAGAATTGATTGTGATCAAGATGCGGTTTGGGTCAAGGCCAAGCCGGCAGGGCCAACTTGTCATACTGGAGCAAGGAGCTGTTTTTATCGGAAGATAGAAAATGGAAAATTGGTGCGGATTGAATGAAAACGTTGATTTTGCCGGTTCTGATTCTGGCCCTGACAGGGTGTGAAAAAACTGCATCAGAAGACAGCGGGGAACAGGCTCCAGAGCCATCATCTTTGGAAAAAGCCGCGATTGACGCGGGCGTTATCCCGGATATGAATACCGTTACTTTGTCCGGCGCCTTCGAGCGTCAAAGCGACCTTGGCACCGATCGATTTTGTGCGGTAGGGAATGATGAGAACGGGTATCAGGTTGGAGTAATTGCGGTTTTTGGACCTGAAAGCAAATGCGAGGGACTGGGTGAAGCGACAAGAACGGGCGAGACTGTGCGGGTTGTTTTAACCAGCGAAGAACGCTGCAGTTTTACTGCTAGTTTTGATGGCGTTGAGATAAAGCTGCCCGGCAGTTTGCCAGAGAGTTGTGATAGCTATTGCAGTCCGCGTGCTGGTTTTAACGGTGTAAGTTTTTTCTTGGTGGGTGAGGGTGACGAAGTTGCCAGATCTACCCGAGGGCGAGAGATTGAGAGTCTTTGCCCTGGCTGACCTTGACGTTTACGTTAGCGTAAGCTATGTAACTGGCTATGCCGCAACCAAGCAATCACGCTGAGATTGATACGCCCGACATACAGAATCGGGAAAATTATTCGATTTCCGATTTGTCTGAAGAGTTTGGTGTTACCGCGCGCGCGCTTCGTTTTTATGAAGATGAAGGACTAATCGCACCGCATCGCAAAGGTCTCTCGCGTATCTATACGAAGCGGGATCGTGCCCGATTGGCGTGGATCGTTCGCGCCAAAAATGTCGGTTTCAGCCTGACCGAAATCCGTGAATTGATCGATCTTTATGATCTCGGTGATGGTCGGCAGACGCAAATGCAGGTTACCTTAGAGAAATGTCAGGAGAAGGTTTCGACGCTGAAAAATCAGCGCCGCGACATTGACAGTTCGATCAAGGAGTTGACCAATTTTATACAGACTGTGGAAACCGTCATGAAAGAGGGAAAGCCGCAGCAGAGTTAGAGGATAATGCCGACATGTTTCGGCGCTCAACCGTTAGTAGAAAGTAATTACCATGCCTAGTTATACCGCCCCCGTGCGCGACACCCAGTTTATTATCAACAATGTCCTTGGCATCGAACGTTTTGCCAATCTCCCTGGATTTGAAAACGCTTCGCCCGATATGATTGATGCCATATTAAGTGAAGGAGGAAAATTTATTGAAAATGTTCTCTTTCCTCTCAACCAAGTCGGTGATGCGGAAGGATGCACCCGTCATGAGGATGGTAGTGTAACCACTCCAACCGGATTTAAAGAAGCATATCAACAATATCGTGAAGCTGGTTGGGGAACACTGGGCGCTCCCGAAGAGTTTGGCGGACAAGCCATGCCGCACATCATTTCGATGGCATTCGAGGAATATATGGCGAGCGGTAACATGGCCTTTGCTATGTACCCTGGCCTAACGCATGGTGCGATTTCGTCGATCTTGGCAAAGGGTAGCCAGGAACAGAAAGAGAAATTCGTTCCCAAAATGGTATCGGGGGAATGGACGGGAACAATGAACCTGACTGAACCGCATTGCGGAACAGATCTAGGGCTGATCCGGACCAAGGCAGTGCCCAATAGCGACGGTACGCACGCGATTTCAGGAACGAAGATTTTCATCTCGTCTGGTGAACATGATATGGCGGAAAACATCATCCACCTCGTGCTCGCCAAGACGCCAGATGCGCCGGATAGCGTGAAAGGCATATCGTTGTTCATCGTACCCAAATTCGTAGTCAATGATGATGGTTCCTTGGGTGATCGCAATGCCGTGTCTTGCGGCTCTATCGAGCATAAAATGGGTATCCACGGCAATTCAACATGCGTCATGAACTATGACGGTGCGACCGGATATTTGGTTGGTGAAGAGAATAAAGGTCTCGCTGCAATGTTCATTATGATGAACGTCGCCCGCCTGGGCGTTGGTCAACAGGGGCTTGGCATTGCCGAAGTCGCTTATCAAAATGCGGTTCATTATGCGAATGATCGGCGTCAGGGCCGGGCACTGACCGGACCAAAAGATTTGGACGAAAAAGCGGATACGTTGTTCGTTCATCCTGATGTGCGCCGTATGCTGCTGGATGGCAAAGCCTTTACCGAGGGCATGCGGGCGCTTTGCCTATGGGCTGCTTTGCAGGCCGATTTGGTGAACAAAGCGCAAACCGAAGAAGAGCGGGAAATCGCCGATGATTTACTGTCGCTTTTGACACCGGTTATCAAAGGCTATGGGACCGACAAAGGTTATGAAGTCGCAACCAATGCACAGCAGGTCTATGGCGGTCACGGCTACATCGGTGAATGGGGCATGGAGCAATATGTCCGCGATGCGCGTATTGCGATGATCTATGAAGGCACAAACGGTATTCAGGCGATGGACCTTGTGGGTCGCAAATTGGCGCAAAATGGCGGTCGTGCAGTTCAAGCTCTCTTCAAGGTCGTCGATGACGAGTGCGCATCTGCAAAGGAAAATGAAAAGCTCGCTGATTTTGCAACCCGGCTAGAAAAAACCAACGGTGAACTCAAAGCAGCAACCATGTGGTTTATGCAAAATGGCATGGCCAATCCCGACAATGTCGGTGCAGGCGCGCATCACTATATGCATATCATGGGTATTGTTGCGCTTGGTCTGCAGTGGTTGCGGATGGCGGAAGCTGCTCAGACAGCTTTAGACGCCGGGGCTGACAATGCTTCATTTTACGAAGCGAAGCTCGTTACAGCACGTTATTTTTCGGAACGTTTTATGCCGGATGCCGGATCTTTACGCCGTAAAATTGAAGCGGGAAGCGAAGCAGTTATGGAGTTGGATCCAAAAATGTTCGCCGCCGCTTGATCGAGGCATAATTTATACAAATCGTACCGGCTGCCGATTTTTGGAGATCGACAGCCGGTTGATCATTTGCGATAAAGTGACGGAACTCCAAAGTTTGCCGCCTTTTTTGCTCAATACACCGCCAACTTGTGGACTTGAATATGCTTGGGCGGCATTGCCGTTTTCGACAGGGGAATCATCTGCATAAGGAGTATATGCAATGCATTCCAAACCAGCCCCAAAACGTCTTCGCAGGATGACGCCTTATCTTATCACCGCGGGCGTGGGACTATCCGTTGCGACTGCATCAGTCGCTTCACCAGACGAAGAACAATCCAAGGAAGCCATGGAATCCGAAATTCCGGCGCCGACTATTGATACAAACGGCGATGGCACACCTGATGCCTGGGATCGCAGTGGTGATGGTAAACCGGATGCCTGGGATACCAATGGTGACGGTCGTCCAGATTTACTCGATGACAATGGAGACGGACAGCCGGACTGAAGACACCTGACATATGGCGCCGGGTTGCGTTAGTGACTCGGCGTCTTTTTTGGTTCAAACATTTCGTCGAACATGCTGATCATAGCGGCCTTGCTCTGCCGATCCGCCGACGCATTGTAACTCACAGCATCCATAGTTTTCTGACTATTGGTCGGGTCTGTAAACCCATGTACCACACCAGAATAAATGTGCATGTGGCAATCGACCCCGGCAACATCCATTTCTTCGAGAAAAGTGCGCACTTGTTTCGGCGGAACCAATGGGTCCGCACGCCCATGGCATACCAAGAGCCGAGCTTTTACTTTCCCTCGTTTTGCAGGAAGCGGCGTAGCGAGAAGGCCATGAAAGCTAACAACTAGAGCCAGATCCTCACCGCTCCGAGCCATTTCCAAAACAGCTTCCCCGCCCATGCAATAGCCAATCGCTGCAAGTCGTCTATTCGCCAATCCAGAACGAGAACGGAGTTCATCCAAAGCAACGCGAAAACGTTCCCGGTAGTAGCTGACATCACTACGCAGTTCATCGGCTAGTCTTCTAGCCTTCTTCATGTCGGTGATAAAACCCTGACCATAAATGTCGCAAACCATGGCGGAATAGCCCTGCGAAGCCAACCAGCGAGCGCGCTCATACATGATGTCTGTCGGCCCTGCGATGGTTGGGACGATAAGAATACCCGCGCGAGGGTATCGGCTTGGCTGGGCCATGTACCCCGCCAATTCAATATCACCATGATGATAGGTGAACGTGTTTACTTCGATTGAACTCATTCGTTAGGTAGAAACTCTGGAACAGATAGATAGCGTTCGCCGGTATCATAGTTGAATCCAAGTATTCTTGCACCTTCGCCAAGTTCGGGGAGTTTTTGCGCGATCGCAGCCAAAGTTGCGCCGGAGCTAATTCCCACAAGCATGCCTTCCTCTTTAGCAGAGCGCAATGCCATGGCTTTGGCATCGGCTGGGGCGACTTGTATCGCACCATCAATGGATTGCGTGTGCAGATTGTCGGGAATGAAACCGGCACCAATACCTTGAATTGGATGCGGTCCGGGTTGTCCGCCGCTGATCACAGGAGAGTCTGTTGGCTCGACTGCATAAACTTTCAGGCCGGGCCAATGTTCTTTTAGCGCTTCCGCAACACCAGTAATATGTCCGCCCGTACCAACGCCGGTGATAATGGCATCTATTGGATCATCCTTAAAATCAGCCAATATTTCTTGAGCAGTGGTGCGCTTGTGCACCTCAAAATTAGCGGGATTTTCAAATTGACCCGGCATCCAAGAGCCAGGTTTAGAAGCAACCAACTCCTGTGCGCGTTCAATGGCGCCCTTCATACCTTTTTCCTTGGGAGTGAGGTCAAAGGAGGCACCATAGGCGAGCATGAGACGCCTGCGTTCTAGCGACATGGATTCAGGCATCACTAACACCAGTTTATAGCCCTTAACCGCTGCAACCATCGCGAGACCCACACCCGTGTTGCCAGAAGTTGGTTCAATGATTGTTCCGCCTGGTTGAAGCGCGCCGCTTTTTTCAGCATCTTCAATCATCGCAAGACCGATGCGGTCCTTGATCGATCCGCCTGGATTAGAACGCTCGGACTTAATCCAGACATTGGCATCACCGAACAGGCGTTGAACCTTGATATGTGGCGTGTTTCCGATGGTTTCTAGAATGCTGTTGGCGATCATTTTCTGCTCCTAAAATTCATGTTTTAGCTGTTTTGGTTTCTTCTTTTTCAAGATCATCGGGCGGATCAAATGTTTTTGCTGCACCCAATTGGGGGAAAAGACGAGACCAAAATCCTGTCACTGCTATAGCACCAACACCGCCAGCTACAATGGCTGCAATTGGTCCAAATAAAACAGCCAAGCCACCGGACAAGGCATCGCCAAGTTCATTGGATGCGCTAATGGTCATTTGACTGACCGCATTAACGCGGCCGCGTTTCGCATCTGGAGTGTGTAGTTGGATTAGCGAACTGCGCACATACACGCCAAACATATCAGCCGCACCACATATTGCGAGGCACAACATGGAGAGGGGCAAAGACTCGCTCAATCCGAAACCAATGGTTGCGAGGCCAAATACCGCCATTGCAACGAGCATGCTGTTTCCGACATTTTTCGACAAAGGCGCGAAGGAGAATATCCCGGCAACAATTACTGCGCCAACGGCCGGTGATGCTGCGAGCAGCGACAATCCGATTTCACCCGCATTCAAAATATCTTTGGCAAAAACAGGGATCATTGCCGTAGCGCCGGCAAGGAACATAACCAGCAAATCCAATGTTATGGCACCCAGAACCAGTTTGTTTGTCCAGACATAGGACATGCCATCCATAACCTGCTTGATCGGACCTTTGGTTTTGTCCATCACGACGCGAGCTACTGGCCCGATACGGAACATCGAAATCGTGGCAAGGGTGTAAAGTGCGGCACAAAGGAAGTAGGGTAACGCGGGAGCAATTTTGTATAGTGGTCCCGCCATGCCGGGGCCGGCAATGACGCCGACTTGCCATGCTATTGTAGACAGAGCGATGGCTCTTGGAAGCGAAGCTTTTGGTACTAGATTGGGCGCCAGTGCAGTCATGGCGGGTCCCAGGAACGCGCGGCAAATCCCTAGCAGCACCGCTATGAAGTATATCCAGGATAGACTTATCTGTTCGCCAATTGTTAGGAAGCCCAGAAGCAAGGCAATGCCGGCTTGTGAGGCGAGGACCGCGCGCGAAATCCAGCGGCGGTCAAGGCGGTCCGCAACCCATCCAACCAGCGGCGTTAAAATGAACAAAGGAACAAACTGTAGTAAACCCAACAGGCCCAAAATGCCCGCTGATGCCTCAATACTCATATCTTCCCGGGCTAGGTTGTAAGCCTGCCAGCCGATTATCAACATCATTGCATAGAGCGCAAACATCGACATGAGGCGCGCGAACCAGAGGTACCGAAAATTGGCAATCGAGAAAGGATGAGGCGCGGATTGATTCACTATCAAACTGCTAGCGATAACAGCGGCTTGCCGCAATCATCACGTTGATCCAGAATGGAAATACTGTGAGAACATAGACCGAGAAATCGTCATTAACGTTGCTTTTTAATTTCTTGAAAATTGTCGTCTCGTCACGATACAGCGTCAAAGAAACCCTGGAATTCTGCCAAAAGATACGTATTCCCACTCTCGTTAACGGGAGTCACCTATGTCTGATCAAACAGATACGAAATTCAGCAAGCGCATATTCTGGTTCGGCTTTGTCGTTGTAGCGATCTTGGTCGCCGTAGCGATTGTTCGAGTTGACGCTCTGCATGCTTCGATCGGAGACTCGAAAGCCGAGGTGGATAGTGCCCCTCTTGCTCAGGTTGAACCCCAAGCAATTAAAACTGAAAATGAAGAAGAGAAGAAGCCGTTGCTGGAAAATGCGGGGTTGATGGAAGACACCGCAGAACCAAAGCTTTTGGAAGATCAGTTCGCCGTGAAACGTATTCTCGAATTTGACGAACCGTTTGTACATGGTTTTTGGATTTGGGACGATGATGGGGTGCCAGAAGGTGAAATCATAATAACTGTGGATTTGAAAGCCGAATCCATGTCGGTCTTTCGCGATGGATATGAAATTGGCGCCACGGTGATTTCCTTTGGCGATGCGCTCAAGCCGACACCGACCGGAGTTTTTCCAATCACTCAAAAGAGCAAAGATCATGTTTCTAACATATATGGTACGCCAATGCCCTATATGCTGAGGATGACCAATGATGGCATATCCATTCACGGCTCCAATGTCCGATGGGGTTGGGGAACACGCGGCTGCATCGGCGTTCCGACGGAATTTGCAGCAAAATTGTTTGCGCAAGTCAAGCTGGGTGACCGGGTGATTGTGACCGATGGAAAAATGCTCCAAGTCAGCTGAATTCAAATTTCAACTGGTTTTTGATATTGGTTGATAGATTCAAATATGGTGGTCAGTGCTGCTTGCTCTTGCTCTGATATTTCAGGGCGCCAAATTTCGAACAAAAGAATGACACGCCGTTCTTGGCTCCGATTCCAGGCTTCATGTTCAAAGCTATCATCGAAAATCAAAGTCTCACCGTCTTTCCATGGACGTGTTTCACTTCCGACACGTAACGCGCAATCTGACGGCAGCATCAAAGGAATGTGGCAGATCAACCTTGTATTGAGCAGTCCGAAATGTGGCGCAATATGTGTGCCCGGTTCCAAAACCGAATAAAGCGCCATTGGAGATCGTTCTTTAATTTGTGGGATTGGTGCTCTTTCTAGTGCAGCAACCGTCCTGGGGCATTTAGCCAAGTGATCAGATTGCGGTTCTCCGCTTCTCCAAAAATAATACGCACCCCAATCAGAACTGTCGAGAAGCGGGTTATTGGGTTGCGGTCGGCTGGGATCGGATTCCACATAAGGATTAAACTTGTTGGTATCAGCAATAACACTCTGCAACTCATTGCGCATATCTGGAATGGCTGCTTCTATTTCCGCTAGCCAGGGAAATTCGTGTCGTTCATAAAACTCCCGTTGCGGCATACCGGGATAATAAAACATCGAAGGATTCTGATAATAAATTTCCCTGCGTCCCATAAGTAGATCCAGAGCTTGGCGAATGGGAAGGGGCGTTTCTTTTCCGCTGACGCCAGCTTGATCAAGTTGCAGCAGCAGATAGGATTCGAAACGCCCCTGAGCGCTCGCTAGGAATTCCTGCGCCTGCTGCAATTTTGGTCTCAGATTATCTGCAAAGCTAGTACCGGCATTGACCATGTTAAGTGCTGCCTTATAGAAAGCATTGGCTGCTCGATCGTCACCTTGATCAGCTTTGATTTCCGCCATCCCCAACAATGCTGCGAGGTTGCGTTTATCTTGTGACAGTGTTCTCTGAAATTCGATCTCTTGGTCAGAGGGAGTCGTCTCGTTTTCGATAGCTGTGGCTTCCTTTTTATTCATCTAATGAGCCTTTTACTGGGCACATCCAAATTTACCATATCGTTTCAAGCAATAATTCTGTGATATCTATACGCAAGCTGTGAGACACGAGAAAGGGATTCAAAGATGATACATGCAACATTCAAAATTCTAATCGCAATTTTTGGTATCGCATGCATTGGGATCGCAGTCACACATATCGCAATCGGTCCATCTACTATCCCGGGTAGTGTTCCTGTCAACGCAACTATGGATAGTGAAGATCGTTTTTACGCGACGCTGTTCCTTGGATTTGGTGTGGCCTTGCTATGGTGCAGTCAGAATTTACAGCGACGTGGCGGTACATTCAAATTTCTCATGCACATTTTCTTTCTCGGCGGATGTGCACGCGTTGTTTCGGCTATTCAAGTGGGGCCTCCGAACCTCATGTTTCAAATCTTATGGGCGCTCGAACTCATCTTGCCTCCGATATTTTGGTATTGGCATCGAAAGGCTTTTCCGCGCCTCCCACAGATCAATGTCAGCGCGGAGGAACGCCTTCGCCAAAGACGTTGATCGCCTTATTGAAAGGCGCTTTGCGGTCATTATCATAGTTAGAAGGCGCAAATGCATTTCCTTCCCAGAGTATAACGGCCTCTGGAGACCTGAGAACAGCTTTCAGATTGTACTGAGTCGCTCCATTCAAGGCACTCCATTCCCTTCGCAACTCCTCAAGGCACCAAATACGGTATCTTGAAGAGGGCGCCTGTTCGTAAGTTGCTCCCTGGATATCCATGTTGAACCGGCTGGTGCCATTCCCAACAGCTATGGCATTTTGTCGATGTTGTGCCAAATTGGTCTCGCAGCATTCATTGAGAAGGGCAGTGAGTTCATCATCAATGCTATCGATCAGGTTTGGCGTGCTACCGTCGTCTTTACTATTCCAAACACGAGCGACCCACTCATATACTTTGGGTGCCTGTTCGCGCATAATCTCGGCAGGGTAGGGGTCCATGCCAAAATGTCGAAACATCGGCCCCATCATCCCAAAGTCCGCAATGGTCGGTGCGTCGCCCAAAATGAACGGACGCTTAGCGAAAATCGCTTCCAACAGGTTCAGTGCATCCAGATAAGTTTGGTCACAATGGGCGCGGCTCCTATCGTTAACGCCGTCACCTTTGACAAATTCATCCAACTGCCGCTTCTTGATCCGACGTATCGCCATAAAACGCGGTATCTTCAATCGACCTTCAATCTGATCCTCATAAATCGCTTGTGCTGCATAATCGCGAGAATTTCTGTAGGTCCAGCGATAATGCATTGCCGGCCGCCAAAGCCATTCATCAGCATAATCTTCAATCATCAAAGCCGCAAATCGCAACACCGGATCTTCTGGGTATATACTGGCAGAATCCTGCTCACTATCCAGCCATGCGATCATCGGTGAACTGTCGGTCATCCATCGGCCGTCATCCAATTCAACGACCGGCATCTGTGAAGCGCCTGCATTTTCCCTGAGTTTCTTCTCTTCTCCAACCAGTGGGAGATTTGCATAATTTAACGAACGATATCGCAGATAAGCTTCCAATTTTCCGGTATAGTAAGATATTTTGCAGCCATAGACTTTCATGTGCATGTTCCTTGGATGTCTTTCATCAATCTTAGAGGACGCTTGCTGAGATTACAAAGCCGGTCGAAATCGATGTCAACGTTCCATGAGAAACTCTTGCCGCCGTTGAACATATGCCACGCAGTTACGTTTCAAACGATAGCAGTGTGTTTGTACTAGACTTTCTTTGGTCGCTTGATCTTACGTGGGAGGGGCTCTTGAACGATGAAAAAGCGAAAATAGTTCACGACCAACCAGGTCAAAGCGCTGAGCTGGAAGATATTCACTATCAATTTATCATTCACATCTGCCAACAAAATCAAGCCCGTGCGATTTATTTGGACACGATAGATTTTGGCGAACCCGTCTGGGATATTTTGTTGGATCTGTTGGCGTCGGAGCACTTAGATAGGCCGTCATCAATCAAAGACATATCCCAGCGATTGGGAATATCTGAGGCTCTTTGTCAAAGATGTGCAGACTATCTTCTTGACCGCGACGCAATATTTGAAAATCGCAACCAATATACGGCAAAAACATTCCCGTGGTTAGTTTCTTTAGAAACCAAAGCTAAGGTTAGAGAATGGTTAAATGGCTGTATTTCTGATGCACCGGTGATCTAGACAAAGCTCCATCCCGCAGTTTGTTAGTTATTTCTGAAAACTTGCTCTTTCGCTCTGCTCTTCGATAACTTCATAGGAAGTGCTAAATCGTTTCTATTCCCTTTTGCGATTGTTCGGCCAATTGTTCCATATTTAATCGGAAACAAAACCTGAGAGACGTTTTAAAATTTAAGATTACCGAAACATATGAAAACGGGGAATTTCTGACGTTAGTTTAACACTTATAATCCTAAAAAACATGTAAACTGTTTATCTTAGCGGATTGAAGCAATTCGTTTACTATTTGTCGAGGCTAGGTAAACGGGAACGTTGGGGCAAAATAGGACTATGAATTCAATGCGAAACTCTCGCACCATTCCGGGCACTCCGGTTGGGGTCACTAGGCATGTTCTTCAATTGTCTAGATCACTAGGTGCGATTTCATTCACCTACCATGTTGCCCCCGCTGTTAGCTCACCACAGATCAACGTTCCTCGCCTACTTTTTAGCAATGCTTGGACTCTGAGAAACTCTACATTGAGTGTTTCGTTAAGGCAGCAAATTGAGAAGATTCATGATCGGATAATTGCCGAAGGGGTGCCTACTACCTATGGTGCTATCATGCGCGAGGAGCAGTTGTTGGATTCTGATTTTGCGGCTCAAATATCGAAGAAAGTTTCTGCCAGCGGTATTAGAGATGAGTTGATCGTTCCAGTTTATGGACCGTATAAAATTGAGGGATGCATGTGCTTTGGTTTTGATAAAAGTGTTCGCAAGTTGAAAAACGAGACCAGAGAAGCATTGGAAACACTCGCGACGTCATCGCATGTCAAAATTGTCTCCGCATTTAGGGACAAGATAAACAACGTAAAACTGTCAAAGAGAGAAACGCAGGTTTTGCGATGGCTAGCGCTTGGCAAAAGTCAGGGTGATATCGCAACGATTTTGGACATCAAATCAACGACGGTTGATAGCTATACAAGGCGGATTTACGCCAAATTAGGGGTAAACACCAAAATTGCTGCAGTTCTTGCTGGAATTTCCACAGGCAAAATAAGCATCTGACCTCAATCTAGATGTCCTGATCCTGCTATTGGTCATCCACACAAAAGCCAAAACTCAATTTTACGCAACCTCAACAAAACTGTCCAAAACTCGTTTTGCTCCACTCTTTTCAAACTCTATCTCGAGTTTGTTACCCTCTTTTTCCATGACTTCACCGTAACCGAACTTGGTATGAAAAACGCGCATACCGACGGCCACGTCATCGCGTCCTTTGTTGCCTAGGGAAACTGCGCTGCGACGCGCTTCTTTTAGGTTTTGCGGCTTGCTATCGAAACCACCGGATGAAGCGGCCCGTTGCCAGCCGGGGCCGCGCTGGCCCGCTCGAGTGGCGTTGGCTGCGGCCAGATGCGCAAAGGGATCGCTATTCTCACTCCAGTTGGCGCGCCACATGCTTTCGCCGCCAGACATGCTGTTTTCGTGCTCGACATGGTCTTCGGGTAACTCGCCAATAAAGCGCGAAGGAATGGAACTGGTCCACTGGCCATAGATCCGCCGGTTCGCCGCGTGAAAAATGGTGCATTTTTTCTTTGCCCGCGTGATCGCGACATAGGCGAGGCGTCTTTCTTCCTCGAGACCGGAAACACCGCCCTCATCCAAAGTGCGCTGTGATGGAAACACGCCTTCTTCCCACCCGGCGCAAAAGACATGGTCATATTCCAAGCCCTTGGCGCCGTGCATGGTCATGATTGTGACTTTGTCTGCATTATCCTGCGCGTCGTTGTCCATCACTAGGCTGACGTGCTCAAGAAAATCACCCAGCGTCTCATATTCCTCCATCGCGCGGGTAAGTTCGGTCAGGTTTTCCAGTCGGCCAGCCGCTTCGGTTGATTTATCCGCTTGCAGCATAGTGGTGTAACCGCATTCGTCGAGCACGATCCGCGCAATCTCTGCATGGGTGGTCTCACCCACCAAATCGCGCCAGCGCCCAAAGTTCCGCATCAGTTCCAGTACCGTGTTGCGCGCCCGAGCCGGTAATTCATCGGTATCGCAAATGGTCAGCGCCGCCGCCGCCATGGGGATTCCTTGCGCGCGAGCAAGACGGTGTATCTTCTCCACGGTCTTGTCGCCGAGGCCGCGCTTCGGTGTGTTGACGATCCGTTCAAATGCGAGATCATCGGCTGGTTGTGCAATGACCCGCAGATAGGCAAGGGCGTCGCGAATTTCCGCGCGTTCGTAGAAACGAAAGCCGCCGATAATTTTATACGGCATGCCGATGGAGATGAAGCGATCTTCAAATTCGCGCGTTTGAAACTGGGCACGAACAAGGATGGCCACATCGTTCAGCGAGACACCCTTAGTCTGCTGCAGCGCTTCAATCTCATCGCCTGTGCGCCGTGCTTCCTCCGGACCGTCCCAGACGCCAACGACCTGCACCTTTTCTCCGTCATCTTCCTCGGTCCAAAGTGTCTTGCCGAGGCGATTGCTATTATGATCAATTAAGGCAGATGCAGCCGCAAGGATATGTGGTGTGGAACGATAGTTTTGCTCCAGTTTCACCACCTTGGCATCCGGAAAATCTTTCTCGAACTTCAATATGTTTGCGACTTCCGCCCCGCGCCATGAATAGATGCTCTGATCATCATCACCAACGCAACAGATATTCTTGTGGCTCTGAGCAAGCAATCGCAGCCAGAGATATTGTGAGCTGTTTGTGTCCTGATATTCGTCGACAAGTATATATTTGAAGCGTCGTTGATATTCCTCAAGTATGGTTCGCTCATTCTTCAACAGGTTGAGCGAAAGCAGCAACAAGTCGCCAAAATCGCAAGCGTTTAGCGCCTTCAATCGTGCCTGATAGGCGGCATAGAATTCCTGACCTCGACCATTTGCATATCGCTCCGCCTCATTGGCATCGAGGTCTTGCGGGTTCAGTCCGCGATTCTTCCACTGATCAATCAAGCCAGCCAGCATCCGCGCGGGCCAGCGCTTGTCATCAATCTCTTCCGCCTGAATCAATTGTTTGAGCAGGCGGATTTGATCGTCGGTATCAAGAATGGTGAAATTACTCTGTAGTCCGACCAGTTCGGCATGACGACGCAGCATCTTTGCGCCTATGCTGTGGAAGGTGCCGAGCCATGGCATGCCTTCGAATGCCTCGCCGACGATAGATGCGATCCGCTCTTTCATCTCGCGGGCGGCTTTGTTGGTAAATGTTACGGCTAAAATTTCACTGGGCCATGCTTTGCGTGAATAGACGATATGCGCCAGACGCCGAGTGAGGGCGGCGGTTTTCCCTGTGCCGGCTCCAGCCAATACCAGCACCGGCCCATCGACCGTCAACACAGCTTCCCGCTGCGGTGGATTCAGGCCCACGACATATGGTGGATCGCTTTCCTGTGATGATTTGACTGGTTCGGCCATAGGTGAACAGTTAGGGAACATCGTGGGCGGCGGCAAGGCTATTATAAGCGATATGACCTAATGGGCAGGTTGAAATATATGTTGCGATGCACCATTTATTAATCAAAGGGCACCAATGCCTCCCCCACGGAGTAAGAAAATGAGTAAAAGACTGACAACAAGTGCATGCGTTGCAACACTAGCAATGGTAGCGACCGCGCTATTTACCGGCTTTCAGAACGGGCACGTTGAGACCGCATCCATCCTCACCATGATGGGCGGATAATAGCGCACAACTATTGAGCAGGGCGTAGGATATGTAACCGCGCTTTGCCGCTATCGCGTTCGCAATCGAGGTCAAAGCCTTTGACCTCGATTTTTTCATGCCTGGATGTTTCGATCGCGATCCAGGCAGATGGTGCGAACCAGCCCTGACGACCCATTTTATCCAGCGCAACGGCACCTGCGCCGGTTTCATAAGGCGGATCCATCAAGATTAGATCATAAGGCTGCCGCGCCTGACCGAGGTGCAGAACGGAGCCGATTTTGACATCGGCATCTGCGCCCAATGTCGAAATATTCTTTTCGAGTGCATCCAATGCAGCGCGATCTTGTTCGACAAAGGTGCAATGGGCTGCTCCGCGAGACAGCGCTTCAAGGCCTAACGCACCAGAGCCAGCAAACAGATCAAGCACCTGCAATCCTTCAAAATCACCGAATCGGCTGGTGAGCATAGAAAACAGCCGTTCGCGCGTGCGATCCGCCGTAGGGCGTGTGGTATCGCCCTTGGGAGCAATCAGCTTTCTTCCCCGCCATTCACCTGCGATAACGCGCATTAGTCCAAAGACTTTCGAAACTTCACCAGATCGTGCCTTCGCACAGGTGCGATTTCACCTTTTGGCAAGTCATCCAAGATAAACGGACCATAGCGCGTCCGGATCAATCGTGAGGTTTTGAGTCCAAAATGTTCTAGTACCTTACGAACTTCGCGGTTTTTGCCCTCGGTCAGGGTTATCTCAATCCATTGATTGCGTCCGGTACTACGCTCCAGATTTGCGGTAATGGGAGCATAACGCATTCCATCGACCGTGATGCCTTTATAGAGTTCTTCCAACTGGTTTTGCGTGATGTCACCAAATGTTCGGGCACGATAGGTGCGTTCGATGCCATTTTTAGGCAATTCCATCTGTCGCTTAAACTCACCATCGGTGGTCATCAGCAGCAAGCCTTCGGTGTTCAGATCAAGTCGGCCGATGGGCATGACCCGCTCCATATCGTCCGGCAGCACATCATAGATGGTTTTCCTGCCCGAAAAATCGCGCTCAGCGGTAAGATATCCGTTCGGTTTGTGAAACAAGAATAACTTCGCCGGAGCCGGTTCCTGCACAGGATTTCCGTCAACGGTGATGCCGGTTAGATTCTTCAACTTCAGTGACGGATGTTCGACGGGACTACCGTTAAGTTCAATCCGCCCAGCTTCGATCATCCGCTCAATTTCGCGGCGTGACGCAACACCAGCGCGAGCCAATAACTTGGCTATCCGCTGACCGCTTTCTCCGGATTCAGGATCAACCGGTTTACCCACGGGTTTCTGATCCGCACCAGGAGTAGGCTTTGCTTTATATTTCTTCGAAGGTTTCGGCTCGTTCATGCTGCGCGCATGCCGGAAAATTTTTGTTACCGCAATCTGTAACCTTTGTGAAAACCAACGCGAATGCCATATTGTCACGATATTGGAGTTTGAAATGAGCAAGACAATCCTAAGCATCATGGTTGCTGGCGCAGCCTTTGCCGGTTTTATGGGTACACAAGTAACCCAACTCTCTGCTGCAAGCTCCGAAGTCGTTGCGACACCCGCGAATGCTTCCGATGGCGGTACCCAGTCCCCTGAACCTGCAAATAAAGGCAGAACTGTCATCGAACTATTCACCAGTCAGGGATGTTCGTCCTGTCCCCCAGCAGATATGTTGGCCAATCGGCTTGCTAAAGACGACTCCCTGCTGGTGATTTCGCGGCCCGTCACATATTGGGATCGACTTGGCTGGAAGGATACTTTGGCACGGGGAGAAAATACCCGATTGCAACGCGCCTATGCCAGCAAAGGCAATTCCGGTTCAGGCGTTTATACCCCCCAGATCGTCGTGAATGGCGGTGACGGTGCAGTGGGATCGCGCGAAGGCGATATTCGCTCTATTGTGCGCCGTGCCCGCAATGATGGGCCAGACATTCAGATTGATCGTGATGATGTAGGTCAAGTCATTGTGACAATATCTGGCAAGTCCCGGCATATGGCCAGTGTTTCGCTTTTAGCGCTCAGTTCTTCGGAGACCGTACAAATCGGTCGCGGGGAAAATGGCGGCCGCAAATTGCACTATACAAACGTCGTGAAGGCTGAGACAAATCTCGGCAGCTGGCAGGGGCAAGCAGTAAGCTTCCCAATTGCCCCGGCAAAACTGAATCAGGCCGGAGCTGACAAATATGCGGTCATATTGCAACGTCCCGGAGCGGGAGCAATTGTTGGTGCAAGACTGCTCGATATTTAGGCTTTCCCAAAATCAAGCTGGCATTCAGGTGAATTGGCGCTAAAGATTCTTCTCAAGTGTCGGGGAGGGTGTGCGTGTGAGCGAAGTAGGAACAGATTTGGGATGGCGCGGATATCTGCCCGAGGGTGTGCGACCATATAGCGAACCTGCTCCCTTAGCGGCATTGTTCCTTGGAATTTCATCTGGCTTTCCATTTGCCATGATAGCCGCAACGCTTACAACGCGATTGGCACAAGCTGGGATCGAAAAATCCACGGTTACCGCTTTTGCGCTAACCTTCTTGGCCTATAATTTTAAGTGGCTTTGGGCACCGATAATCGATGCAATCAAGCTTCCGGTCATTGGTAGATTTGGGCAACGTGTTTCCTGGCTATGGTTCACCGCAGCCTTGGTGATGCTCTCTATTATGTATCTGGGCTCGCTTGACCCGACGGCCAATATAGGGGCTGTCGCGGTTGCTGCGATCATGGTGGGAACAGCTGGTGCAACCTTTGACATTGTTATTGATGCATATCGTATTGAATTGCTGGAACCCGAACAATTGGGTGTTGGGTCTGGAATGTCTCAATATGGCTGGCGCATAGGAGCTGCCGCAGCTGGAGCGGTTGCTCTGGTCATTGCTGATCGATTTGGCTGGTCGATGGCGTATTTTGTTGTGGCGTTTTTTGCTCTATTCGCCTTTTTCACGGGTTTGTTGATGGGTGAGCCTGAACGCCGTCAGGAACCGCAACCATTGAAGGGGCCGATTGAGGCTGCGATTGCTTACATCAGTCCGCTTGCGGAGTTTTTTAAACGCTCCGGTGCGCTGATCGTTTTGCTTTTTGTGCTCGTTCACAAGATCGGCGATACATTGGCCAATCTGACATTTCGCCTATTGTTTGAAGATCTTGGTTTCACCAATGATGAAATCGCATTTTATGATGTCAGTTTGGGTTTCTTTGCATTTCTGATTGGTATTTTCGTAGGCGGAATGGTCTATTCCAAATTGGGTATGAAAAAGGCCGTTATGCTCAGTTTAGTGCTGATGGCAGTCAGCAACCTGTCTTTTGCGGGATTGGCTGCTAGCGGTCACAATAACTGGGCAATGGCTGCTGCAATCGGATTTGAAAATTTCGCCAGCGGGATAGGCGGCGTTGCTGTGGTTGCTTATCTATCAGCACTTTGCAATCTAAGCTTTACGGCCACTCAATTCGCTCTTCTTTCAGCAGCTGCAAGCATATTGGGTCGTTTCCTAACAGGGACTACAGCCGGTTCTTTGATAGAAGGCATGGGTTATATCAATTTTTACTTGCTCACCACAGTGGCCGCACTTCCCGGCGTAATTATGTTTTGGGTGATGATCCGTTCAGGGCTGGTTGACCGTTCGCTTGGTACGGCCGGATCGGTTCATGCAGATGAAAAAGAAACAGGCTCTTCGGGTTAATCCGGAACTTGATCGTTGGCTTTTAGTACTTCACCCGCAAGATAGAGCGATCCCGCAATTAGGATATTTCCATAAGGATCGCCAGGACGCTGATCCGATTGCCATAAGCTCAGCGCCTGAGCGGCACTGTCAGCGATACCGGTTTGCTGGAATCCTGCTCCCTTGGCCATAGCTGTGAGATCACTGGGTTGATGCATTTCATGGCCAATAATCGGGATGGCGTGCATTGATTTGAATTGGGAAGTTTCCCGGGCAAGTATCTCGAGAAAACCCTGAGCGTCCTTGTTGGACAACATACCCAAGACTAGATGGGCAGGGTGGTTTTGCTCGTATGAGGATTTGAAAAACTCTGCAATCTGGGCAGCGGCGCTTAGATTATGTCCCCCGTCCAGCCAGATTTCAGCATCGGGTGCCAAAGCTGTTAAAGGACCGTGATCAAGCTTTTGCATCCGGGCTGGCCATTTCGCCCATCCCATGGCCGCTTTTAGCGCCCCTTCAGAAATTTGCACTGAGTCTTGGTGGCGCATCATGGCAATTGCCAGCGCTGCATTGTCCGCCTGATGCGACCCCGAAAGAGCAGGCAGGGGAAGGTTTAATTTTCCCGTTTCATCGCGGTAATGCAATTGTGATTCATAGATTGTGGCATCCCACTTTCCTCCACGCGGGAGAAAGATCGCGCCAGTTTTTTCGCAATGCCGTTCGATGACGGTTTTCATATCATCATCATATTTTTGCGTAAGGAGCGGGCATTGCTGTTTGGCGATACCAGCCTTTTCCCATGCAATCCGAACGGTTGGTTTTTCTGGAGCGCTTTGCTCGGGCGTCAGCAAAAACCCTTCATGGTCAATTCCCAATGCCGCGATGCCGGTGGCAACGGGATTGGGTATGACATTTGTGGCGTCCAAGCGTCCACCAAGGCCAACCTCCAATATGCATGCATCGGCGGATGTTTCGGCAAAAGCCAGAAATGCAGTTGCCGTGGTGGCCTCGAAAAAGCTGGGATTGATATCCTCGCTAATATCCAGAACACGTGCCAGCAATTCGGCGAGATACTCGTCTTCAATCAGCTGGCCAGCGATCCTGATCCGTTCGTTGAATCGCACCAGATGGGGGCTTGTATAGACATGCGCTTTCAGGCCTTCCGCTTCGATAGCAGCGCGCAAAAAGGCGCAGGTGGAGCCTTTACCATTGGTGCCAGCAACGTGAAAGACGGGTGGCAGCTTGTTTTGTGGATTTTCGAGGCGGCTTAATACCTCACTTATGCGCTCCAATCCCAGGACATCGCGTCCGGGCGAGAGCATCGACAATCGATCCAGTTGTTTTTGAACCGCCGGATGGTCCGACTTCGCCCCGTCTGCCATTAAAAAACCGCGGTCAGGCCGCGTCTTTCCATGCCATAAGATAACCCATCACCCGAGCCAATTCCGCGCGCAGGTCTTTGCGATGGACAATCATGTCGAGCATACCGTGCTCCAGATAATATTCCGACGTCTGGAAATCATCGGGCAATTTCTCGCGGATCGTGTTTTCGATTACCCGTCGCCCGGTAAACGCCAGCGTTGCATCTGGTTCAGCAATTTGCACATCACCGAGCATGGCATATGCCGCCATAACACCGCCAGACGTTGGATCGGTCAAAACAACGATATAAGGAATACCCGCTTCGCGCATCATCGAGATTGCAACGGTTGTTTTGGGCATTTGCATCAGGGACAACGTGCCTTCTTGCATACGGGCGCCACCAGAAGCGGTAAAGCAGATCAAGGGGCATTGATCTTCAATTGCACGCATCGCCGCATCAACAAAGGCTTGTCCAACGGCAAGTCCCATGGAACCGCCCATGAAACCGAAATCCTGAACACCCACCACGCATTTGTGGCCTTCAATAGTGCCTGTCACATTCACCCACGCGTCTTGCTCTTCGGTTTTGGCTCGGGCTGCTTTTAACCGGTCAGAATATTTTTTCTGATCTTTGAATTTGAGCGGATCTTCCTTCACTTTGGAGAAGGGAATAATCTTCCAGCTATTCTCATCCATGATCTGCTCAAAGCGGATCATTGGTCCGATCCGGCCATGATGCTCACATTTCGGGCAGACATGCATATTGTCCTCAAACTCCTTGAGGAAGACCATCGACTCGCATTTTTTGCATTTGTGCCAGAGGTTATCGGGCGTCTCGCGCTTGGTGATCGAAGCGATCTTGTTGCGGACGTTGCTGAGCCAAGACATGTTTTAGTTCCCCAAAATTTCTAGCGTGCTGACCTGATAGCATCGGAAAGCGATTTGACATAGTCCCGAACATGCGGCCCGGCGTCTTTGCCATATTTGCCGATAATCTCGACAATGGCAGATCCTACGACGACGCCATCAGCAACACGAGAGATATCGGCTGCCTGTTCGGGGGTGCGCACACCAAATCCCACGGCGACCGGCAGGTCGGTTCCCGCTTTTAGACGCGCTACTGCTTCTTCAATACTGGCCTGTGCGGCCTGTTGCAGGCCGGTGATGCCAGCGACCGAGACATAATAGAGAAATCCGGATGCGTTGTTCAGGATGGACGGCAGGCGCTTTGCATCGGTGGTTGGCGTCGCGAGACGGATTACTGCGACTTCTTTTGCGCGCAGAGCATCGCCGAGGCTGTCATCCTCCTCAACCGGAATATCGACACAGATCACACCGTCCACGCCCGCCGCGACACAGGCATCCGCAAACCACTCCGGGCCTCTTATGGTCATCGGATTGGCATAGCCCATCAACACTAGCGGTGTGTTGGGATGGCGCTCGCGAAATTCTGTCGCGATGGTCAGGATATCGGCGGTCTTGGTACCGGCGTTCAGGCTGCGGATATTGGCTTCCTGGATCGATGGACCGTCCGCCATAGGGTCGGTGAACGGCATGCCCAGTTCGATGATATCCGCGCCGCCTTCGACAAGCGCGTCTAGGATGGTTCCGGTGTCCGCAGGTGTTGGGTCGCCACCGGTGACGAATGCGACAAGGGCTGCACGGTCGGCGGGGAAGGATTGGGAGAGACGGGTCATATCTCCGTCCCCAAAGCCTCAGCAACGGTGAAAATATCCTTGTCACCGCGCCCGCACAGGTTAGCGAGAATAATCTGTTCCCGATCCATCTTCACGGCTTCCCGTGTCACCGCTGCAATCGCATGGCTAGGTTCCAGTGCCGGAATAATCCCTTCGGTGCGGCAGAGCAGCTGGAATGCGTCCAGCGCTTCAATATCGGTTACACTGTCATAATCCACACGGCCGGACTCTTTTAGCCAGCTATGCTCTGGCCCGATGCCGGGATAGTCGAGACCCGCGCTGATCGAATGGGCTTCATCAATCTGGCCATCTTCATCCTGCAAGAGATAGGTCTTGTTGCCGTGGAGAATGCCAGGGCCGCCGCCGGCAAGGCTAGCTGCATGTTCCTTGTCCAAACCATGCCCCGCGGCCTCGACACCAAGCATTTTTACTTCGGGATCATCCAGAAATGGATGGAACAAACCAATTGCATTGGACCCGCCACCTATCGCTGCGACCAACAAATCGGGAAGGCGATCAATGCGTTCCAGCATCTGCGCGCGAGCTTCCTTGCCAATGACCGACTGAAAATCGCGAACCAGCTCTGGATAGGGATGGGGGCCGGCAGCGGTGCCGATAATGTAGAATGTGTCATGCACATGGGCGACCCAGTGGCGCAGCGCCTCGTTCATCGCATCCTTGAGCGTCGCCGATCCGCTGGTCACGGGTACGACCTCTGCACCCAAAAGGCGCATGCGGAAAATATTGGGTTTTTGCCGCTCGATATCGGTGGCGCCCATGAAGATGGTGCAGGGGAAGCCGAACCTAGCGCAGACGGTAGCGGTTGCCACACCATGCTGGCCCGCACCGGTTTCCGCGATAATCCGCGTCTTGCCCATGCGTTTCGCTAGCAAAATCTGCCCGATGCAATTGTTGATCTTGTGCGCGCCGGTATGATTGAGTTCGTCACGCTTGAACCAGATTTGCGCACCTTTGCCTTCAGGCGCATCCTTACGGACTTCCTCGGTCAGACCTTCTGCGTAGTATAGCGGGGAAGGGCGACCGACATAATTGGCCAGCAAATCATCGAATTCTTCTGCAAATGCGGGATCGGACTGAGCCGCGCGATAATGTTTCTCCAGATCAAGGATCAGAGGCATCAGCGTTTCGGCTACATAGCGCCCGCCAAATTCCCCGAAATGGCCGCGTTCATCGGGTTGGTTGCGATAGCTGTTGGGACTATTTGTGGTTTTGGTCATAATCGCGCACCGCTTGGCAAAAGGCGGCGATTCTGTCCACATCTTTGACTCCGGGAGCGGATTCAACGCCGGATGAGACATCGACCAGTTTCGCTTTCGTTACTGTCAGCGCCTCTTGCACATTGTCCGGATCAAGGCCGCCTGCGAGACCCCATTCAATCTGGTGATCATGATCCGCTAGCAGGGACCAGTCAAAACTGGTCCCGGTGCCACCGGGTAAAGCCTTGGCGGGCGCATCAAATAACAATCTGTCCGCTGCCCCGACATAGCGACTGGATTTCGCAAGTGTGGGTTTATCTTTCACGCCCAGAGCCTTCCAGACTTCAAAACCTGTATTGTCTGCAATCAATTTCAGCCATTCCGGCGTTTCTGACCCATGAAACTGCACAATATCCGGCTTAACATCGCCAATCGCTTTACCCGTGAGTTTTGGATCGGCATTGACTAGCAGCAGCGCAACCCTGATGCGATTTGCCGCATATTCCCGAAGTTCGGATGCGCGTTGGAGCGAAACATGGCGCGGGCTTTTCTCGAAATGAACAAGGCCCATATGGGTCGCACCATTTTCGATTGCTGCATCGATAGCTGCTTCTGTAGAAAGGCCGCAGATTTTGATTTGGGTTGTCATGATTTGGGTTCTTATCGTTTTCAACTTTGTTCGTCATCCTGAACTGGTTCAGGATATCTTGCGGTTTGCATTCATTGGAAGGATATCCCGAAACAAGTTTGGGATCACGAAAATGGATTAAAGCGTCCCCTCAATAGACCGCGCTGCTTCAACCGGATTATCCGCTCCGGTAATCGGGCGTCCAATCACCAAAACACTCGCGCCATTATCACGAGCCTGCCTTGGCGTCACAGCTCGCTTCTGGTCACCCATCGCTCCGCCCTTGGGGCGCAGTCCTGGCACCACGAAAAACCCGTGTTTCCAAGCTTTACGAGCCGCCGCTACTTCGTTGCCTGAGCAAACAATACCATCAAGGCCCGCCTCTTGTGCAAGCCCTGCTAGTCGCTCAACCTGATCATGCGGTGAGCCTTGGTAGCCAATTTTTGCCATATCGCGATCATCAAGCGAGGTTAGCAAAGTCACACCCACCACTTTGGTATGCTCATTCGCTGCTGCCTTGGCATCTTCCATCATCGCCCGTCCACCGGACGCGTGGATGGTCACAATGGCGGGTTCCAAAACATTGATAGCCTGCATCGCCTTGGCAACTGTGTTGGGAATGTCATGCAGTTTTAGATCGAGAAAAATGGGCAAACCGAGCTTATGGATTTCGTGGACGCCGTGATGGCCGTGCGCACAGAAAAATTCGAGACCTAATTTTAAGCCACCAACATGACCCTTAACGGACTTGGCAATATCTATGGCGCGATCGAGATCGGGCGTATCCAGGGCGACATAGATCGGATTGCTCATGGCTTGACGCCTTCGTCTTTCGTGTTGGTATCGTTTTCGGCTTCAGTGGCTGGCTTTGCTGTCGCATGCTTTTCTTCGGTTTTCTTGATATCTTCTTTGCTTAGATCAAGCGGAGCTGGCGTCGGGGCGGGAGCAGGACGAGCTGCTTCTTCCAATGTCTTTATCCTTCGCGTCAAACGCCACTTTGTCCCGCGTGCCAGTAGCCAAGTGGGAAGAAATCCGATCAAGAATGCGAACAGCACAAATGTTGATACGCGGGCTTCTACCACGGCAGCACCTAGATCAAGTGATGTCCGAGCTTCGTTGGACCACCAGAATATGAAACTTCCGACCAGTAGCAGGACCCAGAGAAGAATTTTGATAAATTGCATTGTGGCTCCATCATATATTCGATTGACAGTCTAGGCGGAAAAACGCTGAGTGGCTAGATACCGATTCGAATTTCGTCATGCTGAAAAAATTCAGCATGACGAAAATTGTAAGCTAATTCTTACTCGCCGAAGACTCGTTCGAAAATCGTATCAACATGCTTGAAGT
Source organism: uncultured Sphingomonadaceae bacterium (assembly GCA_947494305.1). Classification (GTDB taxonomy): domain Bacteria; phylum Pseudomonadota; class Alphaproteobacteria; order Sphingomonadales; family Sphingomonadaceae; genus Parasphingorhabdus. The sequence goes on from CANLUL010000001.1 coordinate 623,364, forward strand.
GGTAATCGAGATTAAACCGTTCTTCGAGTTCTTCGTCGGACAGTTTCGCTGTTACATCCGCATCCGCTTTTAGCAGATCAAGCAATGCTATCTCACCATCGGATTCCCAAACTTTCATCGCATTTCGTTGGACAATACGATAACTGTCTTCGCGGCTAATGCCTGCTTGGGTAAGAGCCAGCAAGACACGCTGTGAGTGCACAAGACCACCCATCCGATCGAGATTTTTTTGCATCCGTTCAGGATAGATAAGAAGCTTCTCCATCACACCGGTCAATCGTCCCAGAGCAAAATCGAGTGTAATTGTAGCATCCGGACCAATCATTCGCTCAACAGAACTGTGAGAAATATCCCGCTCATGCCAAAGTGCGACATTCTCCATCGCTGGGACGGCATAAGTACGCACCATACGTGCAAGGCCCGTCAGATTTTCAGTTAGGATCGGGTTGCGCTTATGCGGCATCGCGCTACTTCCCTTTTGCCCCGGTGAGAAATATTCTTCGGCCTCCAGAACTTCTGTGCGCTGCAGGTGACGGACTTCAACCGATAGGCGTTCTACTGATGAGGCAATAACACCCAAAGTTGCGAAAAACTGCGCATGGCGATCACGAGGAATGACCTGTGTTGAAACAGGTTCAACTTCCAGACCGAGTTTTGCCGCGACATGTTCTTCGACCTTCGGATCGATATTGGCGAACGTTCCCACGGCGCCCGAAATAGCGCAGGTCGCGATTTCTTTACGGGCTGCGACCAGTCGCTCTCGATTGCGTTCGAACTCGGCATAGGCCTGCGCCAGTTTCAAACCGAAAGTTACCGGCTCGCCGTGAATACCGTGGCTTCGGCCAATGGTTGGGGTGAATTTATGTTCCAGCGCGCGCTTTTTGATTGCGGCCAACAATGCGTCGATATCTGCCAGTAAGATGTCCGATGCCCGCGCTAATTGCACTGCTAGACAGGTGTCAAGCACATCACTCGATGTCATACCTTGATGCATGAACCGCGCTTCGTCTCCGACATTTTCTGCAACATTGGTCAGGAAGGCGATGACATCATGTTTTACTTCGCGTTCAATCTCATCGATCCGCGCGACATCAAATTTGCCTTTTGCCCAGATCGCTTCGGCTGCTTCCTTTGGAACTACGCCTAGCTCAGCCAACGCGTCGGTTGCATGCGCTTCAATTTCAAACCAGATTTGGAATTTGGATTCTGGTTCCCAAATGGCAACCATGTCGGGACGGGAATAGCGTGGAATCATTTTTTGGTTCCTTGGAAGGTGAAAAGCTGGTCTATTCGCCGATGCAAACAGTCCGTGATTTGCGGACCCGCTAGCACCATGATCTTGAGTCGGCAATGCGTCGATCTATACGGGGGGAAATTATGCGACTGGCAGTGTTAACAGGCGGCGGCGATGTTCCTGGGCTAAACCCCTGCATCCAGTCGATTACTCTATCTGCATATGAACAAGGCTGGGATGTGATTGGCCTGCGCCGTGGCTGGGAAGGTGTGCTTGAGGTCGATCCAACAGATCCTTGGTCACTAGAAAACTGCGCGATGGTTTTAGACAAGGATAGTGTGCGCGGCATTGACCGACAGGGCGGTACTATATTGCATAGCTCTCGATGCGATCCACGAAACACGCCAGAAGGTGACCAAACGCAAAAGGTGCTGGATATCTTGGATGCTCTCAAGGTCGATGCGGTGATTACCATGGGCGGGGATGGCACGCTTCGCTTTTCTGCCCATCTCGCCAGTCTGGGACGCAATGTCATATCGATCCCGAAGACCATGGATAACGATGTTTATGGCACGGATTACTGCATCGGATTTTCAACCGCGGTGACCCGCTCTGTGGCTGCTATCAACGCACTGCGGACAACCGCAGCCAGCCATGAACGCATTGCTGTGATTGAGTTATTTGGCCGCCGGTCGGGTGAGACGGCGTTGCTTTCTGGATTCCTGTCTCGATCTGACCGAACGGTGATTGCAGAAGTACCAGCCGATATGGATGCTCTGCTTCCGCTCCTTTTGAGAGATAAAAAATCGAACCCGGAAGGATATGCAATTTGCATCGTGTCTGAGGGGGCAAAATTGGCTGGAATTGGATCGGCTGAGGATGAAATCAGCAAATCCAATACGGAACGAGATGGATTGAACATTGGGATGCAAATCGCGCGAGAAATTGAAACGCGATCAGACGAGCGCACAATTGTGCAGGAGCTGGCCTATCTAATGCGTGCAGGTGAACCCGATGCGATGGACCGGATGGTTGGTTTTGCCTTTGGTGCGCTTGCCGTACAGTTGATCAAGCAAGGCCGGACCTCGAACATGGTCTGCCTGACCGACGGAAACTACGACAGCGTTCCCATCGATACGCTTCTTAAAAGCTCCAAGGGTGTGAACGTTTCCGGGCTTTATGACGCCAACCAATATCGCGCTAACCTGATGCAGGTCGAGAATATGCCAATGTTCCTATATTGATGTGCATGTAACAAATCTGCGTATCTGGCGAATAGCACTGCAACGAGGGAGATTTAGAATATGACCGAAGCTGTATTGCAGGAAGAACGCTTTTCTCCATTTGTCCGCGTGACGTTGCGGCGATGGGTGAAGACATATCGTTCGATAAATATGTTGGTCAGTCCGTTTTTTGATCTCCTTCTTCGCTTGCTGGTTGCACAGGCAATTTTTCGGTCCGGTATCTTGAAGTTGAGTGATTGGGATACAGCACTCAACCTTGCTCGTTTCGAATATCCCGTTAGCTGGATGAATCCCGAAACAGCGGCTATTGTAGGCGTAACGATCGAGGTGGTGGCGCCAATATTATTGCTGTTTGGACTGTTCACGCGCGGTGCCGCTCTATCTATCTTGACGTTGCTGGTGATAAGTCAGCTGGAATATGTCGCAATCGATCTCAACCTATGGATGATTGCCATATTGGGTTGGTTGGTCGTCCGCGGTGCAGGTGCATTTTCTTTTGATCGTGCACTGTCCACTGGTCTTGGCGGGAGCGCATTGCCTTTTGCAAAGCCGATAATGGCTTTGTGCGACAGTCTAACAAAATGGGGTGCGCCGGCTTGGCTATTGTTGCTCCGCATCTGGATTGCCGCTACATTGCTGGCGGTCGCAGGCGTTATTGGGTCACAAAATACCGGCCTTATTCTGCCATTAAATAGTTTTGTTGGCGTGGAGCCCAATGCAGCGATTGTTCTGGCAGCTGTTTTGCTTGGCGGACTGTTCGTGCCAATTGTAGGTTTATTGCTTATTCTGGCGCTTAGCACGCTGGCAGTCATGGGATTACATCCCGATCTATCGCTTTATCCTATGTTGCTATTTGGCATTTTGATAGTTTTCGGAGCGGGATATTTGTCCCTTGACGGCTCGATTTCCAAGTGGTTCGAAACGAACATTCTATTTGATCGCAGATATGACGAAATTCCCGCTCATTGGCCGCATGTCGTGGTGGTTGGCGCAGGGTTTGGCGGGTTGGCGGCTGTTAATCGACTAAAAAACTTACCTGTTCGGATCACCTTAATCGATCGTCACAACTATCACCTCTTTCAACCGCTGCTATATCAAATCGCAACCGCAGGTCTTTCTCCTGCCGATGTTGCAACACCAATCCGTGGTCTGTTCCGGAACGATGGTAATGTTCGGGTTGTGCTTGGTGAAGTGAGCGCCGTTGACGGCAATGCCAAAACGATAAGCTTTGGTCAGAACAGTATCGACTATGATCACCTGATACTCGCGACTGGCGCTTCGCATAGCTATTTTGGCAAAGATGAGTGGGCTCCCTTTGCACCTGGACTTAAAACCATTGAAGATGGTGTTTCGGTTCGTGCGCATGTTTTGCGCGCCTTTGAAAAAGCGGAATCGTCCAGTGATCCGGAAAGGATCAAGCGACTGCTTACCTTTGTCATTGTTGGCGCGGGGCCAACCGGTGTGGAATTGGCAGGCGCAATCGCAGAATTGGCGCATCAAGGGCTCAAGAATGAGTTTAGCCAAATTGATCCGGCTCAAGCTCAAATCATTTTGGTTCAATCTGGTGGTCGAATTCTACCAGCATTCCCAGAGGAACTGTCCAAGCATGCGTCCGATTCTCTTGAAGGTCTGGGCGTTGAAATTCGACTTGGTGGGCGAGTGACCAATATCGAAGCAGAGCGGGTTATTATTGGTGATGACATTGAAATTTCTACCGAAACTGTCCTTTGGGCTGCTGGTGTGGTTGCATCGCCTGCAGGAAAGTGGCTGGGCGCCGAAACGGATCGTGCCGGTCGGGTTGCTGTCGATGAAAGACTTCGTATCTCTGGCCATGAGAACGTTTATGCCATCGGAGATACGGCTGGCAGCAATGGCTGGGATGGTAACCCGGTTCCCGGCCTGGCGCCTGCCGCGAAACAGGCCGGAGCCTATGTTGCCACCGCAATAGAAAAGCAATTGCTAGGTGAGGGGGAATCGAAGCCGTTTGCTTATAAGCACCAAGGTAGTCTTGCAACTATTGGCCGGAAAAGCGCAGTTGCCGATTTCGGGTTTATGAAATTGCATGGTGCGCCCGCCTGGTGGCTTTGGGGAGCGGTTCATGTCGGTTTCCTGGCTGGAACGCGCAATAGAATTTCGGTGCTGGTAAACTGGATCTGGTCCTATTTCACGCTGCAACAAGGTATCCGGCTAATCACAGGAAAATAGGTTCCGCATTTGATTCAAGTCAATGTGAATTGGCTTCATTGTCTTTAGACTCACAGTTTATAAACTGTGAAGGGGAAGGTACATGGCGAAATCAACGGGGAACGGTTCAATTGAAAAAGCGCCGGAAGCATTGAAGGTGGCGCCTTCAATTATTGATAGCAAGCAGCCTCTAGAAGAAGAAAAAGATAGTTCGGCCAGCTTTCCCAACGTCACGAAAGACTCAATTCGCCAGGCATTTGAGCAAGGCAACTACCCCTATGATAAAAAGATGTCGCGGCGGGTATATGAAAACAAGAAAGCCCAATTGCAGGCAGAGCTGCTTAAGGTTCAGCTTTGGGCACAGGAAACTGGAGAAAAGTTTGTTCTTTTGTTTGAAGGTCGCGATGCCGCCGGAAAGGGCGGGACAATCAAACGCTTCACCGAACACCTCAACCCTAGAAGCGCGCGCGTGGTTGCACTTCCCAAGCCAACCGAAAAACAAACCGGCCAGTGGTTTTTTCAGCGTTATATCGAGCATCTGCCAACGGCTGGAGAGATCGTGCTATATGATCGAAGCTGGTACAATCGCGCGGGCGTTGAGCGGGTTATGGGTTTCTGTTCTCCCGCCGAATATCTGGAGTTTATGCGGCAGGCCCCGGATCTAGAACGGATGTTGGTTCGCTCCGGTATTCACCTCTCAAAATACTGGTTCTCTGTTACACAAGATGAACAGCATGTACGATTTGATGCGCGCAAAACTGACCCGCTAAAGCGTTGGAAATTATCACCCATTGATCAAGCCAGTTTGGCCAAATGGGATGATTATACCGAAGCCAAAGAAGCCATGTTCTTTTATACCGATACGGCTGATGCGCCTTGGACGATTATCAAATCAAATGACAAGAAGCGTGCTCGGATAAACTGTATGATGCATTTCTTGCACAACATTGATTATCCGGGAAAAGATCACAAAATTGTGAAAGCGCCTGATCCCTTGATTGTCGGAAATACGTCACATATTCTGCACAATGCCGATCATATTCTGGGAACATCATTGCACCCTGAATCAAGGCAAAAACGGAAGTAAAGGAAGGTCAAATCAACCCTTGTGAGCGAAAGCTGGTATGTCCATCCTTGCCGATAATGATATGGTCATGAACCGCAATACCCAGTTTTCGCCCGGCGTCGCAGATATCTTTTGTAATCGCGATATCTTGACGGCTGGGAGTTGAATCGCCGCTCGGATGATTGTGGACGATGATGATTGCGGCAGAACCTAAGTCCAGTGCCCTTTTAATCACTTCACGGGTATAGATCGCAGATTGATCAATCGAACCTTCACTAACCAGTTCGTCGCGGATCAATCGGTTTTTGCTGTCTAGATGAAGCACCCGGACCCGTTCATTGATCAGATGCGCCATATCGGCGCGCAGATAATCAAGCAACGCCTGCCAACTGGTCAAAATCGGTTTCTCCCGCATGGGTTCGGCGATTAATCTCAGTGCCGTTACCTGGACGATTTTCAATGCTGCTGCACTTGTTTCGCCAATTCCGGGAAAGTTTTTCAGACTGTCACCATTGGCAGTCAGCAAAGCTGAGAAACCCCCAAATTCTCCAATCAAATCCTTCGCGAGCCTTTTTGTATCTCTGCGGGGGATGGCCAGAGCGAGTAAATACTCAACCAATTCATGATCGTGCAAGTCGTCGCCTTGACCCTTCAATAGCCGCTGTCTTAGCCGTGCACGATGTCCCTTGCCATGGTGGAGGGCCGGTAAATGGATTTCGTTCACTTTGGACATGGCTGTGGTCTAACGAGATCAGAAACGGGTGGGCGCGAAAAAATCGCAATGGGCCGTAACTGTCCAATTCGGTTTTCAGCGCAAAAACTCTTCCGTCTAATCACTTGTACATTGCAACTTAAGACAGAGTTCTGCATCCCGCTAAAGATGGAAGAAGAAACCGATTTTGAGCCGATAGGCAGTCGCTTTCGAAAACGAACAGCGATTTATATTGTACTTTTCCTCCTGTTGGTTGGATTTCTGGTCATTTGGTTCAGCCGGATCAGCATTGCAGAAAACTTAGTGGAAACCGAGCTGGCAGCGCTCAATGTCGATGCGGATTATGAAATTGCCGACATCGGGTTGAACAAACAGGTCATAAAGAACCTAGTATTGGGCGACCCCGAAAGACCCGATCTTACTGCAGAGCTGGTTGAAATTGGAAATTCCATCACAGCTAGCGGCCCGGGAATAAGCTGGGTGCGCGCCAAGAACGTGAAGCTATTTGGCCGGGTTGTGGACGGCCAGATCACTTTTGGTGAACTCGACAAATTCATGGACCCACAGGACGATAGTCCGCTGGCACTGCCGGATATGTGGTTGGGAATTCAACGCGGGCAGGCCCGGATTGAAACTGATTTTGGCGTGGTTGGCCTAACCATAAATGGCGAAGGCCACCTTCACGATGGATTTGATGGTGAGATTGCTGCGATTAGCAAAACGTTAGAATTGGCCGACTGTACGATTAATAGCCCAAGCTTTTTTGGTGCAATAGCGATCAGCGGTAACAAACCAAAACTAATAGGTTCTTTGCGATTGCCATCAGCGAAATGTGAGGGTCAAAAATATTCATCCGAAGATATTGCAGCACAGATTAATCTGACCCTCGGAGAAGATTTGGCAAGCTGGCGGGGTAACGTTGGTCTGATTGGCGGTCCGGTCAAATATGCGGGTTATTCTGCCCAGGAGATCAAGACGTCTTTCGATGTTGACGGTGATTTAACGCAAAGCGGCGGTGACATTGAACTGACCGCCAGCGGATTGCAGTCTCCATATGCCGGTGCAAATATGGCAAAGGTTAGCGGGCCACTGAAACTGTCCTATGGTGGAGATCAATTCGGAGTGGCGTTCGAGGGTCAGCCAATCATACGGTCTGTTCGGCTATCTCGAAATCTAGTCGCGCAGCTTAACGCGGCTATCGGAGCAACACAAAACACGCCGATTGGCCCTATTTCCAATAAGCTGGTTGTTGCGGTCAATCGCGCCAGCAACAACCTGGACATTCAATCGGACATCAAGTTTGAACTCGGGCAGGGCGTCGGCAACCTTTTGGTGGAGACATTGGAAGCCTCATCTCGGTCAGATGCATCTATCAGAATCAGCGATCCTTTAGCGCTAATATTTGACGATAATGGTTTTGCCATGGGAGGAGATAGTAATATTCTACTATCCGGTGGCGGTTTTCCGCGCACGCGGATCGCTCTGGATAGCGGCAGCCTTGCTGCGGGCCTATCTGGCCGGTTGGATATGGCTTCCTATCAATCCGATTCCTCCAAACTGACTATTCCATCGCTCCGTTTTTCACCAGCGCGAGGTGGTGGCACCAATATTGATGGTCGTTTGCTCTTATCTGGACCTTTGCCGGACGGTCAGATAACAGGCCTTCAATTACCTATCAGCGGCCGGATCGGCTCATCGGGTGATTTTGCGCTATTTCGCCAATGTGTAACGGTTCAATTCGCCAGCTTGCGCATATCGACGCTTAGTGCGGGCCCCACGCGCACAAGGCTTTGCCCGCAAGGTGGCAGCATCATTTCGAGCAATCAAAGCGGCTTGAGTATTGCCACCCGCGCGGACGGCCTTAAGCTCAATGGGGCGATTGGTGGTACTCCGCTCTCCATCGCTTCGGGAGGATTTGGTTTTTCGCTCAACAATGGTTTGCAAGCCCAGAACGTGGCTATCAAACTTGGCACAGGTGTTGATCGAACAACTATGGATATGGCTGTGCTGACCGCTGCTTTTGGGCGTCAGATATCTGGGAAAATTGAAGACGCCAACGGTAAGGTCGCAAACGTTCCCTTACTCATGGAGCAGATTGAAGGGGATTGGCGTTATATTGATGGTACGTTTTTGGCTGACGCTATGATGCGGGTGCGGGACGCAGCGCAAGAAGAACGTTTTCGGCCCTTGATTAGTAAGGATGTCACGCTGCGATTCAGTGATGGTCGGATATTAGCCAATGGTAATTTGCTTGAACCAACCACCGAAACCTCCGTTGCCTCGGTTGATATTGTCCATCAACTCAGTGACGCAACTGGTCAGGCTTCGCTGGGTGTAGCAGGTATCAATTTTAACGACAAATTCCAGCCAGAGTTACTCACTCCACTGACACTGGGTGTAATCGCCAATGTGCAGGGCAGCATAGAAGGGAATGGTCAGATTGAGTGGGATGATTCTGATGATGGCATCAAAAGTTACGGCCAATTCAAATCCAATGGACTCAATCTCGCCGCAGCATTTGGACCGGTTACCGGGCTTTCAGGGGAAATAGTGTTTTCCGATCTTCTTGAACTAACCACCAGTCCCGGTCAGACCGTCAAAATGGCTGAAGTTAATCCCGGTGTTGCGGTGTTTAACGGCTTACTAAATTATCGGTTGCTACCTGATTTTAAAATGCAAATTGAAGGCGGTGAATGGCCATTTGCCGGTGGTAGGTTGCTGCTTGAACCCAGCATATTGGACTTAAGCGAAGAAGCAGAACGACGCTTAGTGTTTACCGTTGAAGGTGTCGACGCAGCACAGTTTTTAACCCAGTTTGATTTTGAGAACATGTCTGCCACGGGCGTTTTTGATGGTAAGCTTCCCATGGTATTTGATCAGGATGGCGGAAAAATAGTTGGCGGCTATCTGGTCGCGAGGGAAGGGGGCGGTTCGCTCTCCTACATTGGCGAACTGACTTATGAAGATATGGGAACCTTTGCCAATTTCGCATTTAACGCCCTGAAATCTGTAAAATATCGCAACTTAACCATTGGTATGGAAGGAGCGATTGACGGTGAGATTATCACCGAGGTGAAGTTTGCTGGTTTACAGCAGGGGGATACTGCCAGTAAAAACTTTATCACCAAGCAGTTGGCGCGTATTCCGATTGAGTTTAATGTCAGGATACAGGCGCCTTTCATGCAATTGATGAGCAGCGCCAAGGCCTATTACGAGCCGGAGATATTGGTCGGTCAAAACTTACCAGCATTGCTGCGTGCTACAGAGGCGAGGGCGCAGGAAGCAGTGAGAGAGATTGAAAAAGCCGATGAATAGTTCATTCAGCGGGGGGAAAGCGAACATGCGCTATACGACAATCCAATTGACGGATCGTGTGAACAATGCGATTCGCCGCAAGATGAGGAGTTTAACAGCCACGGGCCTGATATCGGGTGTCATTTTGGGATTAGCAGGATGCGTGCAAGTCGCCGCGCCTGATAAGCCTATTGTGATAAATCTGAATATCAACATCAAGCAAGAGGTTGTGTATCGTCTGGATGGCGATGCGAAGGATTTAATCAACGAGGAAGCGGATATTTTCTGATGTTTGAGTATATGAAAAACAACAAAGCTTTGAGCGTGCTGGGCGGTTTGGCCCTAACAGCAGTAGTTGCAGCGCCCGTAATGGCACAGCGTGACCCTGCCTATGCAGCGGCGCGCTCTTCTGGCGCTATTGGTGAAAAGCCCGATGGCTATCTTGGCTTTCCGACTTCTCCTTCTGGGGCCACCAGCGCGCTAGTCAAAGATTTGAATATAAAGCGTAAGGCAGCCTATACCCGAAAAGCGCAGGCGACCAATTCAACTGTCGAACAATTTGCATTCACATCCGGTTGCAACTTGATCATGCGAACTACACCTGGCGAGAAATATCAGGCGCCCGATGGTAGCTGGCAAACCCGAACATCGGCAGCACCACAGCGGGATGCACGCTGTCCTTGATAGCAATAGGGCATAACTATTCTAAGGCGCTTCGGTTGATCTGAAGCGCCTTTTTTTACGTATTGTAGATCAACTTTGTTTGACAATACGCGCCGGATTGTTGAGTCGCTGATGGTCTTTCCATTTGTCGTCAATCCAGCTTGGCGCTGAAGATGGTGGCAATAACGGCAGTCCCAAAATAATATCAGAAGCCCGTTCAGCGAGCATGATGGTCGGCGCGTTAATATTGCCATTTGTAACCGAAGGAAACACCGAGGCATCGACTACACGCAGTCCGTCCAATCCGATCACGCGGCATTCAGTATCCACCACCGCCATTTTATCGCCACGACTTCCCATTTTGCATGTACCGCATGGGTGGTAGGCACTTTCCACATTTTCCTTCACCCATGTATCAATCTGATCATCCGTTTCGATATCGATTCCAGGCTGCAATTCTTCGCCGCGATATTCATCCATGGCTGGCTGCCCAATGATTTCCCGCGTCAATCGGATACAGTTTCGCCATTTGGCGACATCATCAGGATGTTGCATGTAGTTAAATTGGATTTCCGGTGCCACCAGTGGATCAGCAGATGTAATCCTCACACGCCCGCGACTTTTGGGTTTGTTGGGACCGACATGAACCTGAAACCCGTGTCCCTTCAACGAAGGAGTTCCATCGTAGCGCATTGCTGCCGGTAGAAAATGATATTGGATATCCGGCCATTTCTGACCTGCATCGGACCTGATGAAAGCGCAGGATTCAAAATGATTGGTTGCCCCCAGTCCAGATTTTAGGAAAAACCATTCTGCGCCGATTAGTAGTTTACGGAACCAGTTCAAGTTGTTGTTCAAACTCACTGGTTTTCTGCAATGAAATTGGAAATAGACTTCCATATGGTCTTGCAGGTTTTTCCCCACACCAGGCAGTTCGTGATGGGATTCTACTCCTGCTGCATCCAATGTTGCTTTTTCTCCTATTCCCGAGCGTTGCAGGATGGCGGGAGTGGCTATGGAACCGGCGGATAGGATGACCTCTTTCGTCGCTGATACTGTCTTTTCAGTGCCTTTGTGGGTTAACAAGACGCCGCTAAGTTGCTCCTTGTCTAGCAAAACGCGATCTACCATTGCGCCAGTCCAAATGGTCAAGTTGGACCGGGACTTCACCGGATCGAGATAGGCGCGCGAAGTGGATTCCCGGACACCATTTTGCACTGTCATATGCATGGCTCCAAATCCTTCTTGACGATAGCCATTATAGTCATCAGTAGCAGGATAGCCGGCTTCCACACCGGCATGGATGAAAGCCTGATAAAGGGGGTTTCCTGACATGTTGTTGCCGCCACCAACGCCGAGCGGACCGCTGCCACCGCGATATTCGTCTTCACCCAATTGCCAGGTTTCAGCGCGTTTGAAATAGGGCAGGCAATTGGCATAATTCCAACCTTTGGCACCCGCAGCCTCCCACTCGTCAAAATCACAGCGGTGGCCTCGGACATAAACCATTCCATTGATTGACGATGTCCCGCCAAGGGCTTTGCCGCGCGGACAGGTGATTTGCCGATCACCAAGCGCCGGTTCACTTTCAGACAAATAGCCCCAGTTATATTTTTTCGAAGCCATGGGATAGGAAAGCGCGGTTGGCATCTGGATCAAGATGTTCTTATCGCTGCCACCAGCCTCCAGAAGGAGAACTTTATTTTGACCATCTGCGGTTAGCCGATTTGCGAGCACACATCCGGCCGAACCGGCGCCCACGATAATATAATCCCAATTGCTATTGGCGGTTCCTGGCATTCTTATGGGTACCTTTTAGATTAAGCGGCTTTGAGAAGCTGCCATCGTTTGAACACTAGGGCGTAAACACAGGCATAAATAAGAATTACGACCATGCCGATCCATTCTATTTTTAGAGGGGTAAACTGATACAGCATGATCAGGCCAAAGAGTAAGATCCAATGTATTCCGATGTAGGTCAATCTGCCCAATCTCTCGACGGTCAGGTTTAGGTTCTCCGAATAGAGTCTGGTCAGGGAATCAAGGGAGTTGATCACAAATATGATCCCAACCAAGACCATCGACGTTTGAAGAATGCTAGTCAGAACAATTTCTTGGACATGGATTTGATATAATATCGAAAACCACAAAGCGATGGGAATGGATGGCAGTATGAGGAGTGCCACAAGCAATTGCCACGGTTTCAAGCCACCGACGAACCGGGCAACAAATTGTCCAATCATGATACTCCAAGCGAACCACCAGAACAGATAAAATGCGTGATAGTCAGATAGCGGATTGATGAAGCGATGTAGATTGCTGAAATATTCGCCGAGATACCGACCGCTTATCGCAAGTTGATCAACACCGGAGTTGCTGTGAAGCAGCATTGCAACAATTAATGCAAGAAACAGCAGGAAAGACCCGAGGCTAAGCCACACAACGAAACGAATATCGGTACTGGAGACGACTGCGAGCAGAACTACCGCTGCGACCAGACCATAGCGAACGATCTCGGGAATATCTTTAATATAGTCGGGCAGATAGCTGAAAAAGAGAAAACCGGTGAAAGCGCAAGTCGCAATAATGACCATATTGTTGATCAACTTGACCCAGCCGATCTCAAACAATTTTAACCGGGGTTCGATCACACAAAAATAGAAAGTCGTCAGAAAGTAAAACCCCCAGACCAGGAAACCCCAAAACCCAAATTCAATGGCGAGCGGATTGGCAAAAGAATAAACGGCTTCTGCTTCATAGGTCGGAAATTCTGTGAGTGGGAACAAGATCAGCCCGACATCCAGGCCGGATGTAAACAGTATCGCGGTAAATGCCATCAAGCTACTTGGCTGTTCACCCACCAATAAAATGTTTCGAAAACGTAGGACGATGAGCAATGTGGTCGCCAATGTGACCGCAATGGCGGAAGTCAATATGATATGGGCGATCGGCATAATTGCGTTTTCCGGGTGAAGTTATTGCAATCTCTATGCAAAAATCCGATGGATGCATAATGGAATTTGGTTTGAACACTGCGCTGCTGATCCACATTGGTGCGCTTTTTTATATTGTCGCGTTCCTCATCCGTGATGAAATGCGGTTGCGATTGATGGTGTTGGCGGGATCGGTATTCTACCTGCTTTACTATTATCTGTTTCCGGAATTTCCGCTTTGGGATGCCATTCTAACAACAGTCATTTTGAGCCTCGCGAACTTGTACATTCTGTTTCGCATTCTATTGGAGCGATCCATGTTCGCTCTCAACGATCAGGAAAAAGAACTTTTTCTAGCTTTTGAGGGGTTCAGTCCAGGGCAATTTCGGCAAGCGCTTAAAATTGGAAAGTGGAGAACAACTGAACGCCCAGTTGAGTTAACTGCCGAAAACCAACCGCTTTCGAAATTATTCTACATAATTGATGGCTCGGTTCAGGCGAAAAAGGGCGAACATAGCTTCGCTGTTGGTGAAAAAAACTTTATCGGAGAAATTGCATTTGTACTGAGCGGGCCGCCTACGGCAACGGTGATAGCGGATACTGATACCATGTACATAGAATGGGAAAGTGGCGAGATGAGGCAGTTAATGGGAAAGTCAGCCGCATTTGAAAATGCTATGATGGCACTGCTCAGCCGCGATTTGGCTGACAAACTATCCACCAGTATTCAGCCTGAAACGGTTATACCGTGATATTCAAATCAATCGGCTATCACAGATAGTATCTAACCGTATTCTGTAGCCTTGGAATACATATTTATGCGACTTTAGGCTGCAAATTCCTGTCAAACTCCTCTGTCAAAAACGCACTGTTTTCCGCAATGCAGCATAGCTGTTGACTTGGGGCAGATGCTTTCCTAAACGGACCGCGCCTTGGCGGGTCGGCCTGCTGTTATTTATGGCGCTTTTTCGCGGTCTTCGGGGTGCAAAAAGGGTTGGAAATGGTAGCAAACGAATCTGGTCATGATCCACTCGAAGAAGATGTGCGGGTTTCGTCGCTCGAAGAGCGACTTGAAAAAGCACAAAACAGAGAGCGGACCAAAGCGAAGCAACGCAGTCGCAGCCCTGATGAAAATCAGCAGCTTGGAATGCGCGTGCTAAGCTATTTGATTGGGGGCGTGGTCGTCGGTTTCGGAATTGGGTGGATTTTGGATCGCCTGTTCGGAACATCGCCATTGTTCCTTCTGTCGTTCTTTTTCCTAGGGATTGGAACGGCGTTCTGGAGGATATACAAGATTTCGAGCCAGCCGGTGAAAGATATCGGCACGGCGATAACCGACGATGATGATTGAAGATCAGGGGTAAATTAGTGGCTGAAGAAGGCAAAATTGATCCTATGAGCCAATTCGCGATCGAGCCGATTGTCGGCGGTTTCGAATTGTTCGGGCAACAGATCAGTTTCACCAATAGTGCGCTTTGGATGTTTGTCGTCCTGGGCCTTATTTATGTGTTCATGATAGGTGGAATGAAGCGTGAGCTCGTTCCCGGACGCTGGCAGATCATGGTCGAAGGGGTTGTCGGCTTTGTCGATAATATCATCGCGACCAGCATTAGCGGCCCTGCCGGCAAAAAATATACGCCGTGGGTGTTTACGCTGTTTATGTTCATCTTGTTCGCCAATCTGCTGGGTATGATGCCACTCGGTATTATCCCCGGAATTCATCCGTTCACTGTGACCAGCCAATTTACGGTGACAGGTATCCTGGCGGTTATCAGTTTCTCGATCGTTCTGATTGTCGGTTTCTGGAAACATAAGCTGAAGTTTTTCAGCCTGTTTATCCCGCATGGTACACCGTTGCCAATGATCCCGTTGATCTTCATGGTGGAACTTTTGTCGTTCATGGTTCGCCCGTTTAGCCTGGCTCTTCGTCTATTCGTTGCAATGATCGCCGGACATATTTTGATCAAGGTTTTTGCCAATTTCGTTATTCAGGCCATTGATGCAGGCGGCGCCAGCATCTTGGTTGCCATCCTCAGCATTGTCTTCATCGCCTTTGTCAGCGCGCTGGAATTGTTGGTTTGTGCCATTCAGGCCTACGTCTTCGCTCTTCTCACGTCATTGTACATTAATGACGCGGAAAACCTTCACTAAGTCACTTTCAATAACCATATACTATTTAGAAAACGGAGTTAAAAAATGGATCTCTCTTCTGCACAAGTTATCGGCGCTGGCCTTGCGGCAATTGGCGTGGGCGCGGCGGCTACCGGTGTTGGTAACGTCTTTGGTTCCTTTCTTGAAGGCGCTTTGCGTAACCCATCTGCGGCTGACGGCCAGCAAGGACGTCTCTTCATCGGCTTCGCTGCTGCTGAATTGCTCGGCCTGATCGCCTTTGCTGTTGCGATGATCATTCTCTACGCACCACCAGCTGCTTAATTTAGATGGGGCGGCGATAAGCCGCTCCACTACAAGCCGGTTTTGCGTTTCGAACTAACGGGTGAATAATGCCTCAAATTGCTCAGCTTATGGAAGTCTACGGTAGCCAATTCTTTTGGTTGCTGATTGTTATCGGGATCATCTATTTCTTCATCGCGAAGAATATGGTGCCAAAGATCAGCAAGACTGTGGATGATCGCCAAAAGCGTATCACCGATGATCTAGCGGCGGCTCAGGCTGCGCAGGATCGCGCTGAGCAGATTGAGGAAGACTATCGCACGTCGATAAACGACGCGAAATCCAATGCAGTTAGCAAAGTAAACGAAGCCAAAGCCGAAGCGGCGAAGAAGAATGAAGCGGCGGTTAAACGCGCAGATACTTCGATTGCCAAAAAAGCGGACGAAGCGGATACAGCTTTGAAAGCGGCAACGGCAACTGCATTGACTGAAATTGAAGCGGTTGCAGCAGAAGCGGCGAAAGATATCGTTGCGACTGTTTCGGGTACTAAAGTTACGGCGGCTCAGGCAAAAAAGGCGGTTAAGGCAGCTTTTTAGGCGCCTGCTGAAGGAGATAGACTATGCTATTATCGATCTTGGCAGAAGGCGCAAAGCCAACCGCACTGGGCTTTGATGCAACCGGATGGGTCGCCATCGGTATGTTGATCGTATTCGGCATTATGCTGTGGGCAAAAGTACCGTCAATTGTTGGCGGTATGCTCGACAAGCAGATCGCGGAAATTAAGAAGACACTCGATGAGGCGGCGAACCTGCGCAAGGAAGCCGAAGATCTTAAAGCGGAATATGAAGCCAAAACCGCCGGTGCACAGGCAGAAGCCGAAGCATTGATGGATAGCGCTGAAAAAGAGGCTGCTGCACTGGTTGAACAGGCTCAGGCTGATACAAAAGCATTGGTTGCCCGTCGCAAGAAAATGGCCGAAGAGAAAATTGCTGCTGCGGAACGCTCTGCCATTGCCTCTGTACGTGCCAAAGCCGCTTCGGCTGCGACCGCTGCTGCAGAAGCTTTGATTATTGCACAACATGACGCTGGATCAGACAAGAAACTCGTCGATGATGCGATCGGAGAAATTGGTAAGACGCTGAACTGATCCATTAGCCACCTGATTTTATCGAAGGCGCTGGCAAAACCCGGCGCCTTTTTTTATGGCTGTACTATGTCCAAGGCCGACCGCCCAGATCAACCCAATGCAGCCAATCGCTTTAATGAGGAAAAGGCGACCTATGCGGTGCGTGGGGAAGGGGATACGCCCGATCTTGATACGGGGATGGCGGCGATCAATGAGACGCTGAAAACACTGCCCAACCGCCCTGGTGTTTACCGGATGCAGGATAAACGGGGTGATGTGTTATACGTCGGAAAAGCCAAGTCTCTAAAAAACCGCGTCGGCAGTTACGTCCAGATGGCGCGCCTGCCTCAGAGATTGCTTCGAATGGTTGCTCAGACCCGTTCGATGACGATTGTAACCACGGGCAGTGAAGCCGAGGCTTTGCTGCTGGAAGCGCAACTGATCAAGAAATTTCGCCCGGCTTACAACGTGCTGCTGCGTGATGACAAGAGTTTTCCCTTCATTCTCCTCCGTGAAGATCACGATTTTCCGCGCATAATGAAACACCGCGGTGCGCAGCGCTACAAAGGCAAATATTTCGGGCCTTTTGCCAGCGCCGGATCGGTCAATGAAACGCTCAATGCTTTGCAAAAACTGTTTCTGTTGCGGTCGT
The DNA here is from genome assembly GCA_947494305.1 of uncultured Sphingomonadaceae bacterium. Lineage (GTDB taxonomy): Bacteria > Pseudomonadota > Alphaproteobacteria > Sphingomonadales > Sphingomonadaceae > Parasphingorhabdus. The sequence goes on from CANLUL010000001.1 coordinate 640,863, forward strand.
GCACTGACAGTTTTTTCAATAACCGTTCGCGGCCCTGCTTGCTCTATCAAATCAAGCGTTGTTCCGCGCCTTGCGTCGATCGGATCGCTAAGGAAGACTACGCCGAACTGGTTGAAGACAGCCGCAACTTTCTCTCCGGAAAATCGACCGAGGTGCAGGGCAAACTGGGCGAACAAATGCAAAAAGCCTCTGATTCGATGGATTTCGAGATGGCGGCGGTTTATCGGGATCGACTAAAGGCGCTCACCTTCATTCAAGGCAATCAGGCGGTTAATGCAGCGGGATTGCCCGACGCAGATATTTTTGCGCTGGCATCCAAAGGATCGACGGTCTGCATCCAGGCGTTCTTCATTCGCGGTGGTCAGAATTGGGGCCATCGCAGTTTCTTCCCCGCACATACAAGCAATGTTGAAATTGAGGAGGTCTTCTCCAGCTTTTTGATGCAATTCTATGACCGTATGCCGCCGCCGAAACTGGTGCTGCTGGATCGTGAGTTACCCGATGAAAAATTGCTGGCTGAAGCTTTGAGTACGAAAGCGGAGTACAAGGTCGGTGTTTCCAAGCCCCAGCGCGGGGATCGCCGGAAGCTATTGGAGCAGGCAAGCCGCAATGCCACAGAAGCGTTGGAACGACGTTTGGCAGAGAGTTCTACACAAGCTAAAATCATGCGCGAGATGGTCGAACTGCTGGAGCTGGATGCTGTGCCGGATCGCATTGAAATATACGATAACAGCCATATTCAGGGCACCAATATGGTCGGCGGTATGGTGGTTGCTGGTCCTGAAGGATTCCGAAAGAGCGCCTATCGCAAATTCAATATCAAGAATCCCGATATAGAACCCGGTGATGATTTCGCGATGATGCGCGAAGTGCTCGAACGCCGCTTTGCGCGTGCGCAGAAAGAAGACCCGGATCGTGAAAAAGGCGAATGGCCTGACCTTGTGTTGATCGACGGCGGCAAGGGGCAAATGAGCGCGGCTAAAGATGCACTGGCGGAAATTGGTGTCGAAGATGTGGTGATGATCGGCGTGTCCAAAGGACCAGATCGCAATGCCGGGAGAGAGACTTTCCACCTGCCCGATAGTCGTGAAATCAATCTGCCGCAAAATAGTCCAGTGCTTTTCTACCTCCAGCGCCTTCGTGATGAGGCGCATAGATTTGCCATTGGTGCCCACCGCGCCAAGCGTGCCAAGTCTGTCGGCCATAGTTCATTGGATGATGTGCCTGGTATCGGTTCGGCCAGAAAGCGCGCCTTGTTGCTGCATTTTGGAACTGCGGTAGCCGTTAAAAGCGCATCGCTTGATGATTTGCAAAATGCGCCAGGTGTGTCGGCAACAGTGGCGCAAAAAGTTTACGACTATTTCCATGCCTAGCCTCCGCACTTCAGCGATTATCTGTTCTGTCCGCCCTCACGGAGAACACGGCGCGGTTGTGCGGTCTCTGACTCCCGAAAACGGTTTGATGTCGGGCTATGTTCGCGGGGCACGATCCCGGACTATGCGGCCCGTATTGATCCCGTCCAACATCGTGCAAGCAGATTATCGCGCGCGCACCGAAGATCAGCTCGCCTCCATGACCGCCGAACTGCAACAAAGTCGCGGGCCGTATCTAGGGGAACCGCTGGCCAGCGCTGCTTTGGATTGGGTGACCGCTTTAACGGCGGGAATACTTCCCGAAGAACATAGCTATCCTCATCTCCACTCTGCGCTCTCGGCATTGCTGGACGCCATTTGCGGTGCGCCGTCGGCCAAGGGTTGGGCGGTGGCTCTGGTTCGCTATGAATTGCTTCTGCTTTCGGAGCTTGGTTTTGGATTGGCGCTCGACAAATGTGCCGTTACCGGCTCGGAAAACGATCTCATCTACATCAGCCCCAAAAGCGCCACCGCTGTCAGCGCGCATGCTGGGCAGGAATATAAGCAAAGCCTTCTCCCACTCCCGCTCTTCCTGAAAGACCCAGGCACGCCGGAATGGGATGAAATTTTTGATGGTCTGCGTGTTACTGGTTTCTTCCTCAAACGCCATTTCTTCGAAGATCGCCGCAATGATGTGATGGCGTCGCGTTCTGTTTTGGTCGATCGCCTAAAAAGGGTGGTTGCATAGTCTGGCAATGCACGGCAGGAACGCGCCGGATTTAGAAGGAAATATTCATGCATATTGCGGTGCTCGCCGGTGACGGCATTGGTCAGGAAATCATGGTGGAAGCCCTGCGTGTGCTTGATATGCTCGATCTTCCCGATTTGAAACTGGATCATGCAGATGTCGGCGGCGTTGCCTATCGTGCGCATGGTCATCCACTGCCTGCGGAAACATTGAACTTGGCAAAGGCTGCAGATGCGGTTTTATTTGGTGCGGTTGGAGATCCGGAACTGGATAGTTTGCGCCGGGAACTAAGGGTGGAAAGTGCTGTATTGGGGCTGCGTAAAGAATTACAGCTTTTCGCCAATCTTAGACCAGCAAAGGCGTTTGCCGGACTAGAGAGACTATCTGGACTAAAACCCGAAATCGCAGGAGCGATTGATCTCCTCATCCTCCGGGAATTGATCGGCGACATTTATTTTGGAGAAAAAGGCCAGCGTGAGACCGAGGAAGGCCTGCGTGAAGGCTATGACATCATGGCTTATGATGAGAGCGAAATTGCTCGGATAGCGCATGTCGCTTTCAAAGCAGCGCAAGGGCGCAGTAAGAAACTATGTTCGGTCGATAAAGCCAATGTCCTACAAACATCGGCTCTGTGGCGAAAGGTCGTCGATGAAATCGCGCCTGAATACCCCGATGTCGAACTGGAGCATATGTATGTCGACAATGCTGCCATGCAGATGGTGCGCAATCCAGGTCAGTTTGATGTAGTCCTGACCGGCAACCTATTCGGCGATATTCTCTCCGACCAAGCCAGCATGTGTGTTGGTTCCATTGGCTTGCTGGCTTCAGCGTCCCTCGGTGAAGGCACAAAGGGGCTTTACGAACCGATTCATGGCAGTGCTCCCGATATTGCGGGGCAAGGAATAGCCAATCCAATGGCCATGATATTGTCCGCCGCGATGATGCTTCGTCATAGCTTTGCGGATGAAGATAACGCCCTGCGTATTGAAAATGCAGTGGCTGATGTGCTGGCTGATAACGTGCTTGGTCATGATCTGGGCGGGTCTGCCTCGACCAGTGAAATTGGCGATGCGGTTGTCGCCAAGCTTTCTGCGGGTTAGGGTAGATTCATGAAACGCGACACCGGGAAAAACCGTGAAATAACCAAAAAATGGCAACCAGCTACACAAGCGGTTCGCAGTGGGACACAGCGCACCGAGTTTGGCGAGACGTCAGAGGCATTGTTCCTGACATCTGGTTACACCTATGATTGCGCTGAGGATGCCGCTGCGCGCTTTAATGGTGAACAGGATGGCATGACTTATAGCCGTCTGCAAAACCCCACGGTGCAGATGCTGGAAGAACGTATTGCGATCATGGAAGGGGCAGATGCATGCCGTGCCACGGCTTCGGGCATGGCAGCAATGACCGCAGCCTTGCTGTGTCAGCTGGAAACCGGTGACCATGTTGTTGCCAGCCGCGCATTATTTGGTTCGTGTCGCTGGTTGGCGGATAGTTTGCTACCGAAATTCGGTATTGAAACAACGGTCATTGATGGCCGTGATTTGGATGCCTGGGAACAAGCAATCCAGCCGAACACCAAAGTTTTCTTTTTTGAAACACCGGCCAACCCGACGATGGATGTGATTGACCTGCGTTCCGTTTGTGATCTGGCAAAGTCAAAAGGGATTACGACTGTCGTCGACAATGCCTTTGCTACCAACGTGTTGCAGCGACCTATGGAATTTGGTGCGGATGTTGTTGCCTACAGCGCCACCAAGATGATGGACGGGCAGGGGCGCGTTCTCGCTGGCGCGGTATGCGGTAGTGAAGAGTTTATTGAGGAAACCTTGCTCGCCTTCACCCGTAATACCGGTCCGACCATCAGTCCTTTCAATGCATGGGTTGTGCACAAGGGACTCGAAACGTTGAACTTGCGCATCCATAAGCAATCCGGAAATGCGCTCGAAGTCGGCAAGTTTTTAGAGCAGCGGGTACAGAAAATCTTGCACCCAGGGCTGCCCAGCCATCCTCAACATAATCTGGCAATGAGCCAGATGGATGCTACGGGTCCCATCTTTTCTCTTTATGTAGGTGGTGGTCGACAGGAAGCCCACGGACTGCTCAATGCATTGAAACTAATAGATATTTCAAACAATATAGGTGATAGTAGATCCCTCATGTGCCACCCGGCTTCAACCACGCATCACGGGCTGGCCGAGGAGTCTCGTTTGGAGGTGGGGATCACCGAGGACATGCTCAGGATCAATGTTGGTTTGGAAGATCCCATCGATCTGATCGAAGACCTTGATCAGGCTCTTTCGTCTATCGGTCTTTGAGACTATATTGTGCAAATGGAATCATTTTTTCCCTTTGCTGAAACCACCGAAGGTGTGACCGTGCGCGTGTCGGTGACCTTTTTACCCGAACAATCTGACATTGATGGGAGCCGCTGGTTTTGGGCCTACCATATCCGGATTGAGAACCATCGCGACATGGCGGTTCAATTACTGACCCGTCATTGGCGGATCAGCGATGCGCGCGGTGGACTGCATCATGTGGATGGTGAAGGTGTGATTGGAGAACAACCAATTGTACAACCCGGCAAGGCCCACGACTATGTTTCAGGTTGTCCGCTCAACACACCCAGCGGAGCAATGGTCGGACATTTCACGATGATCGGCGATACTGCGCCTGCATTTGAAGTACGCATCCCTGAATTTCCTCTCGTGGAACCGACAGTCGAACAATGAAACGGACCCATTTACCGCTAAACGGGCTACGAGTGCTCGATGCCGCAGCGCGGCACCTCAGCTTTACAAAAGCAGCGGATGAGTTGGCCGTAACACCTGCGGCTGTTGGCCAACAAATCCGCGCTCTGGAGGATATGATGGGCGTGGTCATGTTTCGCCGGACACCCAAGGGATTGGAGCTTACTGACGAAGCAGCGGCAGGTCTGGATCCACTGCGTTCCGGTTTTTTGCAGTTTGAAGAAGCTGTCCGGGCGATGCAATCCGGTCAATCTTCGCATAAACTGACTATTGCTGCGCCGCGCGATTTTACCCAAAAATGGCTAAACCAGCGTTTGACTGGATTTTCTAACGACAATCCACAGACCAGCTTTGCCCTGGTCGCGGCGGACGATGAAATTGACTTCACGGAAGCAAATTTGGATCTCGCGATTTGGCTCGGTGATGGACCGGGAGAACATGAAGGTGTTTTGCTGGGAGATACCGTCTTTGTAAAAGTTACAGGCCCCGGAAATGGGGAGGGCAAGAAAATTGACTGGCCCGGTTGTCCTATTTCGGAAGGTGAAGAAACACTGATGCGCGTGGCCGACGGTGGTTTGGCAATTGAAGCGGCGGCCAATGGCTTTGGTCATGCATGGGTTCCAAAGATGTTGGTCCAGCGCGACCTTGCTGGCGGCAGAGTGGAAATTATTGGTGAAGACAGTGTCTCTTCGCGCGGCTATTGGTTGATGGCACCAACGCCGCAATGGCGGCAGAAAAAAGTGAAGGCGCTGGTCGCTGCTTTGACAGAATGACCTTTCCATCTCTGAATACAAAGAGGCTGAAACTTAGACCAGTGCGACCGGAAGATGCGGCTGCATTGCATCCGGTTTTCGCGAATGAAGAATTGATGACATGGTGGTCCAGCGGTCCGCATCAATCGCTCAACGAAACAGAAGAATATGTAGCTGGTAATTGCAAAGAGCCGCATTCTCCAACCTGGGTGATAACGACTGATGGCAATGATCAGGCTCTGGGTTGGGTTGTTCTCCTTCCCCGGCGCGAGGGGCTTCGTGAAATTGGGTATATTTTGCACCCAGACTATTGGGGCAAAGGTATCGCTCTAGAAGCCGTAACATGCGTCATTGATCATGGATTCAGTGATCTGAAGCTTCGCAAAATTTTCGCAGATGTTGATCCGGATAACAGCGCTTCTGTTGGACTGTTGAAACGATTGGGTTTTCAACAAGAGGCCCATTTGCGTGCAGAATGGGAAACGCATATCGGTGTTCGAGACAGCCTGATATTCGGTTTGCTTTGTTCGGAATGGAACGAAGGAAATATCTAGTCGGATATTTCCGCGCTCAAATTCAACAATCGATTCATTAGCGTTTGGAATTTTGGTCCATCGATAGGCTCATCGGGATTGTTCCAGCTGCCGGAAACCGAATAGCTCTCTCCCGATTTTGATGTCGCCAGAAAGGCGAAGGAAATGACGCCGGGTTCCGATCCTCCCTTGCTTCCCAGATAGGCCCAGCGCGCTTTATCACCGGGGCCGATCTCTCCACTGATGGACATAATGTTTTTAGTGACCGGGCTGGCCTCGATAATCAGATGCGACATCAGTTTTGAAATATCGGACGGGGATGCAAACCATTCTATTTCTTCAATATGTTGGGGTTTGTTGGCTAGGTTTTCGATTGCGACTGATTGACGTCCCAAGCGCGATGCCTCTTGTTCCAGGATTCTTGATTGTTGTGCGTCACTGCCTGCAGAAAAGCGATTCCGGATATCCTCATTCTCCGGCATTTTTAACGAGAAAAACTCCAATGTGGTCAGTATTGGAATAGTTCGTGAAGGATCACTGTGACCCGTTTTGCGCACCAGATCTGCGATTTTTTCTCTGCCAAGTTCTGCGATTAGTAAATCCGTGGCGGTATTGTCGCTGATACTAATCATCAAGGTTGCCAGAGTCTGAAGCGTGAGGGGCGCGCCATCTGGCCAGTTTTGCAATACCCCCGAGGGCAGGGACTTACGATTAATGCGCAGTACATCATGCCAGTTTCGTTCACCCGCTTTGATGCTGCGATTTAGCTCAGCAAGAACGTAGAGCTTGAAGGTTGATCCGATGCCATATTGTCTGTCCCCATTGTAAGCGGAAAGGATTTGTCTCTTGCCGCCATCAATATGCGCGATTTCAAATCCAGCAGAACCCGGCAGAGCTTGAAACTCCTTGGTGATTTTGGCCATGCCGTCACCGCGAACCTTTGCGCCAGTGACCAACAGGCCAATCACTGGATGCGGTTCGGCTTGATCGATCACCATGCGAAAGGCGAGTGTTGCCTTCTCATAAGCGATTTCCAACGTTCCATCCTTGTCGCTGGCCGGGATAATCTGAGTGATTGCAACTGGCTGCCCATATTGAGCTTTCAATTGTGCCGTCAAAGTACGAAATTGCGCAGTCGGGACAGCTTCAAGAAAAGAGCGTGCGAAAAACTGTTCTTCGGTTTCCGCGCCCTTTAGAATTTCAAGCAGTTCTCCAGCGCGCACTTGGTAGGGTTCCGATACAACATGATCGGGCATTGCATATGCATTGGAAAAAAACGGTGTTGGAAGAGCAGCAGCAACGATCGACAGGTAAAGGAAGAGACGAATTTCCGCTTTCATATTGAAGCTTTGATAAATCCCGAAAGAAAAGTCAAAACACCTGAAAACCCAAGTTTGATCAAGCGTCAATCGCCTCTTCATCTAACGATGCTGCATTGGCTTGAATGAAGTTAAAGCGATGTTCCGGCTGCTTGCCCATCAGCCGCGTCACCAGGTCTTTTACGCCGGCTCGATCTTCATATTCATGAGGCAGGGTGACTCGGAATAATGAGCGCGTTTCCGGATCCATGGTAGTTTCCTTCAACTGACCGGGGTTCATTTCACCTAGTCCTTTGAAGCGGCCAATCTCGATCTTTTTGCCCTTGAACTCGCCGTTTTCAATCTCTGCTCTTTCTCTCTCATCCTGCGCATAGAGGCTTTTGCCGCCAGCGGTCAGTCGATAGAGCGGAGGCCGAGCGAGATAGAGATGCCCTTGCCGAACCATCTCTGGCATTTCCTGAAAGAACAATGTCATCAACAATGTCGCGATATGCGCACCATCGACATCAGCATCAGTCATGATAATCACGCGTTCGTATCGCAGGTTGTCCGGATCGCAGTCTTTGCGTGTCCCGCAACCCAAAGCCAGCGTTAGATCGGCGATTTCGGAATTGGCGAAAATTTTGGCGCTGTTGGCAGAAGCTACATTCAATATTTTCCCGCGAATAGGTAAGATGGCTTGTGTTTTGCGATTACGAGCCTGTTTTGCAGACCCGCCGGCGCTATCACCTTCAACAATGAACAATTCCGTACCTTCAGGGTCATTGTTGGAGCAATCGGTCAGTTTGCCAGGTAAACGAACTTTTCGACCGGACGTCGCCGTTTTACGCTTGATTTCACGTTCGGCTTTGCGCTTCAGGCGTTCGTCCATTCGCTCCATGACAAAGCCCAGCAATGCTTTGCCGCGATCCATATTGTCTGTCAGGAAATGATCGAAATGGTCTCGGATGGCGTTTTCAACGAGTTTGGCTGCTTCTGGTGAAGTCAGGCGATCCTTGGTTTGGCTCTGAAATTGCGGTTCCCGAATGAAAACAGAAAGCATCATTTCTCCGCCAGAATTAATATCATCTGCCGTAAGTTGAGACGCCTTCTTAAGTTGCACCAGTTCACCAAAAGCACGCAGGCCTTTGACCAATGCATTTCGCAAACCCGTTTCGTGGGTACCACCATTGGGAGTAGGGATGGTGTTGCAATACCAGCTATAATTTCCATCGGTCCAGATCGGCCATGCAACCGCCCATTCGACGCGACCGGCTTCATCTGCGAAATCTTGGTTACCGGAAAAAAACTCTGCGGTCACACATTCGCGGCCGTGGAGTTGTTCTTTCAAATGGTCAGACAAGCCACCTGGAAATTGAAACACTGCTTCAGCAGGGACATCTTCGCTGGCTTGACTATCATCACATTTCCAGCGGATTTCAACACCGGCATAAAGATAGGCTTTGGATCGCGCGAGCTTGAACAGGCGCGATGGTTTAAATTTGTTTCCTTCGCCGAAAATCTCTGTGTCAGGAATGAAGCTGATCGTTGTGCCGCGTCGATTGGGCGTACTGCCGACTTTCTCCAGTTTGGTCGTGGCATTTCCCTGTGAGAACATTTGCCGATAAATGGTCTTGTCGCGCGCTACTTCGACCATGGTGTCAGAGGACAGGGCGTTCACGACCGACACGCCAACACCATGCAATCCGCCAGATGTGGCATAAGCCTTATCTGAGAACTTTCCGCCCGAATGCAGAGTCGTCATAATGACTTCCAGAGCAGATTTATCAGGAAATTTCGGATGAGGGTCGACTGGGATACCGCGTCCGTTGTCGGTGACAGTTAATCGGTTCTCGCTATCCAGTGTGATCTCAATTCGGCTGGCATGTCCGGCAACCGCTTCATCCATACTATTGTCGATCACTTCGGCGGCGAGGTGATGCAATGCGCGTTCATCAATCCCGCCAATATACATACCCGGACGTTTGCGGACCGGTTCTAGCCCTTCGAGCACCTCAATTGCAGAAGCATCATAGTCACCGGATTTAGATTGCTTAGGTGGTTCACCACCAAAAAGATCATCACTCATAGACGATCCTATAAAAGCGCAAGAGTCACGCTGGCAAGAGGCGATTCAAGCCTCATGCCAATCAATTGAAATTTTTGGTAACTTAGTGGGTTATTAGCGTACCCGAGGACCACCAAATGGGAGCGGCGGAGGAGGGCGACGCGTGCCGCGCGGCAACTGTGCCTGGAATGCCCGACCGCAATGTTCCACACAATAGGGAAAGCCCGGGTTCACTTCTTCGCCGCAGAAATGGAAATCCGGTTCGCCGGGATGATTGATCGGCCAGCGACAAACTTTCTCGTTCAGATCAAGCAGTCCAGTCTTGTCTGCCATTTCCTCGCTGGGCTTGGCTGGTACAAGACGCCGTGGTGGTGCTGGCGGAATTGGTGCCTGTTGATCGCCAGGACCTTGGCGTAGGAAGCCGCCTGGGCCAACGGAAACAATTTTTGGTCCGTCATGCTTTGGCTGACGGGCTTGCTGCGCTGCATGGGTGCGTGCTGCCGGTGTTGGCGGGGGCATCGCGCGGCGAGCGACATGCTCTTCCTTCGGTTTTTTCTTCTTCGCCGGTTTGGCGACCGGGGCCTTGGCCTTCGCAGTCGGTTTTTTCTTCGCAGTTTTTGATTTTGCTTTTACCGGTGATGGGCGTGACTTCAGGCCAAGGCGATGTGCTTTTCCGATAACCGCGTTACGGCTAACGCCGCCGAGTTCTTCGGCAATCTGACTGGCAGTCAGGCCTTTTTCCCACATTCCTTTAAGTGCATCAATACGCTCGTCGGTCCAGGCCATGCAAATTCCTAACTATTCAAACTCTTGATCCCATATAAGTCGCTCTGCCGGCGAATCAATGCCGCACCGTGTTGCGATTTATTGGGGTTGTGATTGCTGGAGAGAGCCGATAGGCGAAAAAGCTATGTTAGACCAGCCCAAAAATGATTCTGCACTGCAAGACGATTTTGCCATCCCTGCTTTTGCTGAGCCGGGAATTCCCAGTATCAGAGGTGTGAACTGGGGTGGTTTTCTGGCGCTCTATTGGAAAGAGGTGCGCCGCTTTTTTAAAGTGCAATTGCAGACCATCTGGGCACCTTCGATTACAACTTTGCTTTTTTTGGTGATATTCACCGTCGCACTGGGTCGCGGGGATCGTATGGTGATGGGGGTTCCCTTTGCTGACTTTATCGCGCCCGGACTAATTTGCATGGGTATGATCCAAAATGCCTTCGCAAACAGCAGTTTTTCGCTTCTTGTAGGGAAAATTCAGGGGACGATTGTTGATTATTTAATGCCTCCACTATCGGTTGGAGAATTGCTCGCTGGATTGGTTGGGGCGGCCGTTACACGTTCCGTTCTGGTCGGCTTTGCCGTCTGGTTAGCTATGTTCTTATGGCCCGGAGTAAATGTATCTGTCACGCACTGGTGGGCGGTGATCTGGTTCGGCCTGATGGGATCGGCAATGTTGGCTTTGCTTGGCGTTTTGACGTCGATATGGGCAGAAAAATTTGATCATGCAGCTGCAGTAACGAACTTCGTCGTAGCTCCACTGGCTCTTTTATCCGGAACTTTTTATTCGATTGATCGCTTATCTGAGGCGTTTCAAGCGTTTAGTCACGCCAACCCGTTTTTCTATGCAATTTCGGGCTTCCGCTATGGATTTTTGGGTGAGGCGGATTCACCGGTCATTCTAGGGTCTTTGATCTTGCTGGCGATGAACGCTCTTTTGACAGCAATTTGCTACATCCTTTTGAAAAAAGGCTGGAAAATCAAATCTTAAAGGCCGGATATGGCTAGTTTAGTGCCGATGAATATTGTGCAGAGTGTATTTGCCATCGGTAGATGATTTGAACATCTTACCTATTTCAGGATGCGTAATCGGCTCACCGCTATCATCAACCAATAAGTTCTGCTGGCTTACATAAGCGACATAACTGCTATCTGAGTTCTCGGCGAACAAATGATAAAATGGCTGATCCTTTGTTGGACGAAGGTCCTGGGGGATCGATTCATACCATTCTTCGCTATTCGCAAAAACCGGATCAATATCGTAGATTACGCCGCGAAAATCGAATATCCGATGACGAACCACGTCACCAATCGCAAATTTTGCATCCAAAACCGGAGAGGTTCCAGAGGGTAGGGGATTGGTCGATGCGCTATGGTTGGTGATATTCATATCAACAATTTAAGGCTTTGCAAAAGTTATGCAAGCAGGTTTGAGTAAAGGATATCTTCAATCTGACACACAAACTAAGGTTATGCCAATCTGTGATCGGCAGGTTGCTCTCGCAACTAGGCCAAAACTTGCGTTGATATCAATCTGTAAGTTTCCACCAAATGCGATTGATCGCTAAGATGTAACCGCTCATACGAAAATTCATTTCGAGCAGTCAGGTATGATTATTTGATGGTCGTCCCAAGCAGGCTGTGCCGCGCAAATTTAGCATATTGAATAATGTGATCTTGCAGGGCATGTCGTTAGAAGGGGAAACATGAAATATAAAAAATTACTTGAACCGCTCGATCTTGGTTTCACGACCATAAAAAACCGTTCCATCATGGGCTCCATGCACACCGGGCTGGAAGAAATGGATGGCGGTTTTGAACGTATGGCAGCTTACTTCGCTGAACGCGCCGCTAACAATATCGGTATGATCATCACCGGAGGAATAGCACCCAATGAGGAGTCGTCAATGGGCGGCGCTGCTATGTCCAGTGATGAAGAAGCTGCAAAGCATAGGCTAGTCACCGATGCCGTGCATGAGGCGGCTGCCGATGTGAAGATTTGCATGCAGATATTACACCCTGGTCCATTGGCGAATAACCCCAAGATGGTCGCTCCCTCTGCCGTTCGATCGCGGATTGCCAGACATGTTCCAAACGAACTCGACAAAGCGGGTATTCAGAAACAAATAGACGACCATGTAAATTGCGCACTGATGGCCCAAAAGGCTGGTTATGATGGTGTCGAGATTATTGGTTCTGCCGGGTATCTGATATCGACATTTTTGGTCGCCAAAACCAATCTTCGTGAAGATGAATATGGCGGGTCCTTTGAAAATAAGATGCGTTTTGCCCTTGAGATAGTTGAACAAACGCGTGCAGCGGTTGGTGAGGATTTCATTCTCATCTTTCGTATTGCCGCGATGGACATGCTCGAAGGCGGGATGAGTTGGGACGAAATTATCATGCTGGGCAACGCTTTGGAAAAAGCTGGCGTGACGATTATCTCCACCCACTTTACCTGGCATGAGAGCGCGGTGCCAACGATTGCGACTATGGTCCCACGCGCTGCGTTTACCTCCGTGACTGGGCGACTGCGCAAAGAGATTGGTGTTCCGGTTATAACTTCCAACCGCATCAATATGCCTGATGTTGCCGAAGAGGTTCTCGCGCGCGGCGATGCCGATCTGGTATCGATGGCACGGCCATTGCTTGCTGATAGCGAGTTTATGAGCAAGGCGGTTGAAGGGCGTGAGGATGAAATCAACACCTGTATCGCTTGTAATCAAGCCTGTCTGGATCACACCTTCATGGGAAAACTCACAACCTGTCTGGTCAATCCTCGCGCCTGTTATGAGACCATATTAAACTATGAACCAGTTACACATGCAAAACGGATCGCAGTTGTTGGAGCCGGACCTGCTGGCTTAGCCTATGCCACCGTAGCGGCGCAGCGAGGCCATGCGGTGACATTGTTCGAGGCTGCTTCCGAAATTGGTGGTCAATTCAATCTTGCGAAAATAATCCCCGGGAAAGAGGAGTTTTACGAAACACTCCGCTACTATAACCGGATGATTGAAGTGCATGGCATTGACCTAAGATTAGATACAAAAGTAGATGCTGACGCGCTAAAATCCGAAGGTTTTGACCACATTATCGTCTCGACTGGTATTGAACCGCGCACACCCGATATTCCAGGTATCGATCACGACAACGTGGTTAGTTATATTGATGTGATTAAAGGTAACAAACCGGTGGGACAAAAAGTCGCTATTATCGGAGCCGGGGGGATCGGTTTTGATGTATCGGAATTGATCAGTCATGCTGGTGTTTCGGGAGCTGTCGACCGCGATGTCTTCGCGGCGGAATGGGGTGTGGATTTTGAGAACCACCCGCGCGGCGGCGTAACAGGAGTGGAACCGAAGATCGTGAAGTCTGACCGTGAAATCACATTGCTACAGCGCAAGGATAGCCGCGTCGGCGCGGGGCTGGGTAAGACTACGGGTTGGACGCACCGGATCACACTAACCCGGCGCGGTGTGGGAATGATGAACGGCATTGAATATGTGAAAATCGATGATGACGGCTTGCATGTCCTGCAGGGCGGCCAGCCTGAGCTGGTGGAGGCCGACACAATCATTATTTGCGCTGGTCAAGATCCACTACGAGATCTTTATGATGATCTGCAAAAAGATGGGGTTTCGTCTGAACTTGTCGGCGGCGCCTATGAGGCAATGGAACTAGATGCGAAGGCGGCCATTAATCAAGCCAGCTACATGGCTGCGGCCATCTAAACCTCGGCCATGTGCCATGAAATAAAATTGGCGGGGAGAGGGGGATTCGAACCCCCGAAGAGCTTGCACCCTTACTGCTTTTCGAGAGCAGCGCATTCAACCACTCTGCCACCTCCCCGCGCGGCGATCCCACTACCGCCCAGATCGATCATATACAACCCCTAGGCTTAGACCTGACCGTGGCCTATATGGTTGTCGTTTGTATTTGGAACAGGTGACTTTTGGACAATCCAGCGATTTTTGATTTTTTAAACGCGACATTGTCTGATGGCAAAGCTGTTGTGCTTGTAACGGTTATATCCGTCACAGGGTCTTCCATGCGCAATCCGGGTGCGCACATGGCTGTTTCTGAAGATGGTCAATATGTCGGTTCGCTCTCTGGCGGTTGTATTGAGCGGTCGGTGGTATCCGAGGCATTGGATAGTTTGAAAGATCAGCGACCAAGAGTGGTTCGTTTTGGAGAAGGCTCGCCTTATCTCGACATAAGACTGCCATGTGGCGGTGGATTGGATGTCCACTTCATGCCCTTTAACGACACAAAGCTTGCGCAACATTGCAAAAATGCAATTGTAGCACGGAAGCCATTTTCAATCTCTCTTCCCATTACTGAAAAGGATACGCATCTTTCCGGAGAAGCCAAGAAGCTCGGACTTACAATTCTGGATGACAGTATTTCCGTAAGCCACGAGCCAAACCCGAAAGTCTTGCTTATCGGTCATGGTGCCGCAATGACCAGCATGGCAAGACTGTCGCGGCAAATGCAGTTTGATGTGGAAGCTCTGACATCGGATCAGTCATTGATGATCAGTTTGTCGAATGAACGATTTAATGTTCATCTACTTAAGACTCCAGATCAAGTGACGGACATTGACAGCGATCCCTGGACGGCGATTGTGTTTCTGTTTCACGATCATGATTGGGAAGGCGCACTAATGGCCCATGCCCTGAGCCAGCCACATTTCTACTTTGGAGCGATGGGTGGACGGATCGCGCATGATGCGCGGCAAAAAGAGCTGCAATCTCGGGGTGTCGATGCCGAAGTTATTCGATCCATTCGTGCGCCGATCGGTCTATTCCATTCTTCCCGCGACCCGGATTCTCTGGCGCTCTCTACGCTTGCAGAGATTACAAAAGCATTTCACCAACGATAGCTATGCTGAGGAAGACATTCCCGCCATTCTGACCGCAAGTGCAGGATCGGTAGGATCGTTCCAATCTTGACGTTTTGCCCATTCAATCAATGAAGTTGGCTTGAAATTGAAAATCCGATCAATCTCCGCATTGTCGGCAATGAGCGGCGAAATGGCCTGCACATTGTAGAACCGATAGAAACTGGCCATACCGTGGTAGACGCTATGCGGTTCAACCGTGGCGGATCCTGTCACAAGCATGCTCATATTGGACGCGAATTCATCTGGTGTAAGGCTTTGGAAGGTCACTGTTTTTCCAGCAGCTTCGCTCAGACGCTCGGCAACCTGATCGCCGACCAGTGCTTCAGGGCCGCCAATTGCAAAACGACCACTTGGCAGGTCACTCCGTTCAAGAGCTTCAACCATATAGGCGGCGACATCATCCAGACAAATCCATGAAATTTGGAGATCTGGCTTGGCTGGATAGGCAAATATGCCTTTGGCAACGATCGATGGTTTACTCCAGCTGCGGATCATATTGTCCATGAACACTTTCGGCTCAAAGATCGCATAGTCAATGCCTGTACCTATGATTGCCTTTTCGATGGCACGTCGACCGTCATGGGCTGGGTTTTCATTATCTTCATGATGGACGTAGCAACTGGTGTTGAAGACTATTTTCTGCAAACCATTTGCGGTCGCTGCTGCCGCGATATTGTTTCCGAGTGCGGTTGCTTTTTCGAGATCAAAAACGAAAGGAAGGTGAATGGCAATGGCATCCATTCCCTTTGCCGCCGCAATCAATGATTCCTTATTGTAGAGGTCGGCTTGAACTGTTTCTACATCCGCAAATTCGGTACCTTGCAGTGCAGCGGTATTGCGCAAAGCAGCGACTGGTGTCATCCCGGCTGCTATCAAACGCGTCAAAAGAGGGTGGCCTTGATCGCCGGTCGCGCCGATCACCAATATTCTATTCATCAACTATTCTCCAGTCGCGCGGCTGATTTGCCCGCGATATATCCAAAGGTGAGGGCGGGTCCCAACGTGCCACCGGCACCCGCATAAACGCTGCCCGTCGGACAGCTGATCACATTGCCTGCGCCGAACAGTCCGGCAATCGGATCACCGTCCACATCGAGTATCTGCGCTTGCCCGTTGGTTTTGGGACCGCCGTTGGTTCCCAAAGTCCCCATGTTAATTTCTACTGCATAAAATGGTCCGGTATTGACGGTACCCAGCGTCGCTGCCGCTCCCGGTCGGGAGCGGTCACCGTAAAAGCGATCATATTCACTAACACCTCGACCAAATTCGGGATCCTCGGCATTTTCCGCATTGCTGTTAAAGTCCGTTACGGTCGTTAATAATTGCTCACCATCTATCCCCAATGTTGCAGCCAATTCTTCAAGACTATTTGCGGTTGTAATCCAATCAGGAAGGTCTTGCCCGGGCATGGCAGACGCTATTGGATATCGGCTGACATATTGATCATCCATGATCAGGTAGGCTGGCAAATTTGGATAATCATAAGTGGCCGGATCAAAAGCCTGAAAAGCCCCTGCAAGTGACGAGTAGTTATTAGCCTCATTGCAAAAGCGCTTTCCCTGTCGGTTGACCATGATGCTGTGCGGCATGGTGCGTTCGATGAGAACTGGAAGAGAGCGCTGAACATCCTGTCCATTCGTCCCGTTGGCGGGCCAACTGGCACCGGCGATTGAAAGTGTAGGCATCCACCAGGCGCTGGTCATATTGCCCAGACTTGCCCCGGCCGACATCGCCATTTTCAAACCATCGCCCGTGTTCATCTGCGGTGAGGCAGGCGCGTTAAGCGGGCCGCGCAGAAATGTGGTTTTTAGGTCTTCGTCCCATTCAAAGCCGCCGGTGGCGAGAATAACGCCGCGCGATGCTTTAATTGTTTCGCCGTCTTCCAGGATAACTCCCGTTACCTGATCATTCTCAATCAATAGTTTCTTCGCAGCTGTTCCCAGTTGCGGAACGATATCCTTGTCGAGACAGGCTTTGAGCAGACGGCCAACAAGTGCCTGTCCCCAACCACGCAAATCACCATCAATCCGGCGCTGCATTTCTTCCGGTTCGATCATGCCGCTGCCACCGCCAAGTGGTGTTTCACGGAGCATCATCCGTTGAACGTCACCGCCGTTGTATATCTTGTCCGCCCATTCGCCGAGCGTTGTATAGTCAAACAGCTCGTTATCGAGCGCCCGGCCGCCGCCCGTTTTTGCACCGGGACGATCAAGATAATAATCTGGATAGCCGTTGAGTACGCTCAGTTCTGCTGCACCTTGTGATCCGAGGAAAGCCAGCGCCTGTGTCCCTTCGTCGACAAAGGCTTCGAGCGTTTCGTCATTCATTTCGCCATGATCCAGCGACCGGAAATAGGATAGTGCAGCTTCGCGATCGTCATCGATACCGGCTTCTTGCATCGCTGGATTATTGGGAACCCAAACAATCCCACCCGATATGGCCGCTGTTCCGCCAAGTTTGTCACCTTTTTCAATGACGGTAACTTTCGCACCGCTATCATGGGCTGCCAAAGCGGCTGTTAAACCCGAGGCACCTGCTCCGATGATGAGAACATCTGTATCCATCTTATCGGCCTCCGGTCACAAATAGACACTGACCAGTAACCCAACTGGATGCGGGAGAGGCCATATAGGTGACAGCGGCGGCTATATCCTCTTCTCGACCAAAGCGCTGCAGAGGCACACCGATTTGTTTGAGCAAGGCTTGCCGTTTTTCTTCAGTATCAGTTCCCATGGAATCGTTGAAATTCTCGGTGGGAATGGGCCCGGGGGCAACGGCATTCACGCGGATTTTTGGAGCAAGTTCAACGGACAATGTTTGCGTGAGGCTGTTTACGGCGGCTTTGGATGCGCCATAGGGACCGTTTTTCAACTGCGGGCCAAAAGAAGCGCGGGATGATATGTTGATGATCGAGCCGCCATCTTCCTGCATATGCTTGGACGCAACAACCGCGCCCATCCAAACGGCTTTCAAGTTTAACTCAATCTGCGCATCAAAATTTACTTCCGGCGTCCGTGTGAGATAGCGCGGTGTGCCATCAGGCAGGCCGCCCGCATTGCTTACCCAGATGGAAAGTTTTCCGAGCTCATCGGCTGTTTTTTGCGCCAGACTTTCCAATGCCTCCATGGAGGTACAGTCCGTTGCCATTGGCAAAGCCTTTTTTCCCAGTGCGCGAATTTCATCAGCAACGGAATCCAATTCTCTTTGTGTTCGCGACGCCAATGCTACATCTGCACCAGCTTCGGCTAAACCAATTGCAATAGCGCGCCCAATTCCTTTGCCCGCGCCAGTGACGACTGCAACTTCGCCATCCAGTTTAAATTGATCCAATACACTCATTCTAGTGGGCAATCCTTTTTAAAATATCTCGTTGAGCGAACCAGTAGTGCAGGCCCGCCCAGATGTTGAACAATGCCAGATACATCAGTGCCTTTTGCAGAGCTGGTCCCTCTGCGCTTTCAACGCCACCCGAAAAAACGTCGGACAATATGCCAACAAAAACCGGGCCAATACCTAGTCCGATGATACCAGCAACAAGTAGATAGATGGCAACTGCCAACGCACGTGTCTGATCACTGGCTAGTGTTTGGATCGCCGAAAAGCTGGGGCCATAGTAAAAGGTCGCTGCGAAAGTCGGGATTGCTAACAATATTATTCCTGCATTGGCGCTGCCTGCATAAACTGCCCAGATCATGCCTGGCGCAGATGCCACCAAGACCAGCCCACTTACCAGCAAAGATAGTGCCGGTTTTTTGCGGTCGAGATAGTTGCCAATCTGACCACCAAAAAAGGCGCCAAAACCACCCGATATACCGACCATCAATCCGAGCTTCCAACCCAGTTCACCATATCCGATGCCGTGGATGCGGACAAAAAGGCCACCGTAAAAGCTAGCCAAACCATATGAAACAAATTGTACGAGAACACCTGCTGCAACCAAGTGCCAATAGGCAGGTTTCATGGAGAGTTCGGCAACCGCTTGCTTTAATGTGGGTTTGTCAGGATCGCGTTTGAAAGACTCTAGAAATTTGGGTTTCCCGCGCGGGTCTTTGACTGTGATCCACATGACTAGTGCGACGATAATGCCGGGCACCCCAGCCATAAAGAAAGCTGTCCGCCAATCAAAATTCTCAACGATCCATCCACCGCCAGCATAAGCAATAAACGCACCGATCGGTACAGCGGTGCCCAATATACCAAGCGCTCCAGCGCGTCGTTCTGGCGGAAATATATCTGCGATCAGGGAGTGGGAAGCGGGGCCAGAACCGGCTTCTCCAATTCCCACTCCAACTCTTGCGAGAAATAGTTGAATGAAATTGTTCGCCAAACCACAAAGCACGGTCATGAAGGACCAAATGGCAATCGCAATGGCAATAATCCAACTGCGATTCCAGCGATCGGCCAGTGCAGCGACCGGAATGGCTAGCGTGGTGTAAAAAAGCGCAAAAGATAATCCGGTCATCAAACCGAGCTGCGTATCACTCAGCCCAAGATCCTGTTTGATCGGTTCAGCCAGGATCGAGATGACTTGTCGATCCAGGAAATTGAGCATTAAAACGACAAATAGTACGCCCAATATATAATTGGCGCGACCGTCGCTGACGGGGCTTTGACCTTCGCTTGAAGGGATAGGTGCTGTTTTTTCGATTATTCTGCCGCTTCCAGTTGTTCCATCTGCGCAATGCGCGGATCATTGGGATAGACCCATTCGTCGCCAATTACCTGTTCAACGGCCAACTCATCGGGTATATTGTTCAAACCAATCATCTTGTCACAAGTCTGATGGAAACTGTAAATTCGTGCCTCCTGATAAGAAAGAGGAACGCTTTTAAATCCATCACTTTCCATCGACTTCTGAATCATTTCACCAAATTGTGTGTCCTCCAAAATGATCGGACTCATATCCCGACCATTGGGTTTTGTTTCATCTGGAACGGTCCACAGGTCAGGTGCCGGTCCATCTCCCCAATCCATAGCCATGGTCACAAGCTCTAACCGCGTCGTGTTCAATCCTGTTGGCCAGAAAATTAGTGGTGGAACGAAATAGTTACTCAATGGCGATACCCAATTGGGGAACATGGTGTAGCTTTGCGTACAAGTTCGACCGAGTTCGCCGACCGTCTCAATTTCCTGCCACTCTGGCGGAGAGTCGACCGCACGCACGTGCTCTCGATCCGTTTCTTTGGGGGCGGGGGCTAGCATGCGGGCATGTCCGTTGCGATACATGGTATTCACGTTGCGCTTGCTATCAACCAGTGGCGCTACCGTGTCTGGATGAATGAAGGGAACGTGATAGACCTCCATGTTCGCCTCCATCGCCACTTTCCAGTTGCACTGCAGATCAAAAGAATAGCGCGCCGCCAATTTGATTTTATCAAATTGAAACTCTTCCCATTCTTCAGCGACCGGCCCTAGCCAGTCTTTTAGGTTCTGAGCACCATCATCAAAATTTACGAAAATCAAATTGCCAAACATCTCGCAGCGAACGGGGATAAGGCCGCGGCAGCTCATATCGAAATCAGGCGGAAAATCCTGTTTCTCCGGAACGCCTACCAGCGTGCCGTCTGTCTTATAGGTCCAATTGTGGTAGCCACACATCAGGCGAGGGGCTTTGCCCTTTTCTTCCGTCACAACGGGAGCACCGCGATGGCGGCATGTATTGTAAAAGGCTCGCACTTCTCCATCCATGCCGTGGACAATGATGATCGGCGTTCCGGTGTTTTCCCATTTCATGAAGCATCCTGGTTCAGGTACCTCGTCAATATGTGCCGCGAATAGCCAGCTTTTCTTCCAGATATGCTTCTGTTCGAGATCATAATATTCTTGAGAGGTATATCGTCCGGCCGGAATATCCGGAAGATGCGGAAAACCCTCGGGGGGAGCTTTGCGACCAGCTTCCCATTCCATCAGGCGTTTCACTTGTTCCACATAGGCTGGATCCATAGCCATGGCTTCATCCTCTCTGATTGCAACTATTGCGATGCCACCTGCATAGCGCTCCGTCGATTGGTGTTTCTGCTAGACCGGAGATGCAACTTCAAACCACGCCTTCGACAACTGACTTCGCGTTGTCGACGCGAATTGCGGCTCCGTTGATAAATTTGCTCTCGTCGGATGCTAGGAAGAGAACAGTATTTGCAATATCATCCGGTTCACCAAGTTGGCTTGGGGCAGGACCTTCACTGTTTGGCCGAAGGTCATCCCGCCCGACGAGATCGGCACCGATATTTTCCACCATCGGAGTCAAGATGCCAGCTGGGTGAACACTGTTACAGCGAATATTGTAGCCGTTGTTAGCGCAGTGTACCGCGATGCTGCGGCTCATGCTCTCAACGGCTCCCTTCGCAGCCGCATAGGCGACCACGATTGGTTCCCCCTGGACTGAAGCAATGGATGCCATATTGATAATCGATCCGCCGCCTGTTTCCTTCATGGCCTTTACAGCATGTTTACACCCAAAAAAGGTGGCATCGGCGCTGACAGCCATCACAAAACGATATTCGTCTTCGGTCTGAGTTTCGATAGTACCGGGAGCTACGACGCCTGCATTATTAACAAGAATGTCGAGTTTGCCGTGCTTGTTCACAACATCGCCCACAAGCTTTTCCCAACTTGACTCTTTGCTTACATCTTGAACATGAAATTCCGCGGCTTCTCCAATTTCAGAAGCCACGCGCTCACCATTTTCCTGATCAACGTCAGTAAGGATGACCGTCGCCCCTTCTTTTGCAAACATACGCGCGTCGGCTTCTCCCAAACCTTTTGCTGCGCCAGTAATTATTGCCACTTTACCTTCTAGACGGCCCATTATCCTACTCCTGTCATTTTTGTCATCTTCCCACGAAATGGCGCATCATGCTAGGCATGGCCCACTAGTAAAAAGGGGGAGGGCGAAACGTGGATAAATTGGAAGCACTTTGGGCACGGGAGCAAATTCGGGATATTCTGCATCGCTATTGCAAAGGAATTGATCGCCGGGATTGGGAACTGGTGCGCTCTTGCTTTGCCGATGATCATATCCACAATCACGGTGATATTACCGGATCACCGGATGATTTTGTCCGTATGGCCAGCGGATTACTGGAGGCTATTCCCGCTACCCATCACAGCATATCCAACGTGCATTTCGAGTTTTCCGCGGATGGAAGTAGCGTGGAAACTGAAGCGAATTTTGTTGCCTATCACCTGATCGAAGCAGGTCATCCGGAAGGTATGCCGGTCGAGACCAACGGGGAAGCAACCGACTGGATCGTAGCCGGCCGCTATTGTGATCGCTTTGAGAAACGAGATGGTGAATGGATAATCGTTCGCCGCAATGCATTTCATGACTGGGAAAGACACGATCCAGCCAGAGTCTAGTTTTGCTTGTCGCTCAATTGCGCCACTCGTAATTCTATTCTTTTTAGTTCAGCGAGCATGGATAACATGTTCATACGGTCGAACATCCACATTTTGAGCAATCCTACAGCCTGTGCCGATCCCAAACAAACGGCAACCCATAGCACGGTATGTTTGACATCAACTGAGAAGAATGCCTGCCAACCACTGTAAAATGCCAGTACAGCAAAGACAAAGGTAAAAGCCCAAACCATATAGGACCAGTACCGCATGGGGCCATGTAGAGTCGCTCCCAGCTGATCAAAAAGCCCGCGGCCATTTTCCAGGTCGTCCAGAAATGCTTTGTCTTCAGCATCCAACGCAGTGCTCAGATTCTGTTCAAATTTATCCATGTTCATTCTCCTTCAATTCCTGTGGTTTCGGACAGCGCCGCCTGCAATTGTTTGCGGGCGTGAAAAATTCTGGACTTGGCGGTACCAATAGGAACCGACGTGACTTCTGCGATTTCAGCCAATGTCAGTCCTTCGCTGAAATAGAGTGTCGCGGCGATGCGATGCTCACCCGTCAACTGTCTAAAAGCTTGATCAACCGACACTTTGTCTTCTCCTTGGGCTGAAGTTGTCACCTCAATTCCCGTCTCTGAGATCTTTCGATCGCGTTGGTTTGTCCGAATGTGATCAGCACATTTGTTGTGCAATATTCGATAGGCCCAAGCTGGAAATCGTGAGGGTTTGCGGAGACCAAGCCAACCCTTGCAGATCCCAATCCAAGCTTCTTGTACGGCCACTCGGGCTTGCTCCTGGTCGCGCAACAGTCGGTAAGCTGTACGCATCAATCGGGGATGCCAGCGTGCCGCCAATCGTTCACCAGCCCGGCGATCGCCCGCCTGAATGCGGGTTAACAGCAACTCGTCATAAATTCGATCTGTATCGCTGTATCGCATGCAAACCTCTTGGCCCTTTTACACCGTTAGTCGGTGCAGGGGAGCAAAAGGTTCAAAGCAATTGAAAATTATTGTGTGGTATAGCCGCCATCGACAACAAATTCGGCGCCGGTAACGTAGGTTGATTCATCCGAGGCCAGGAACAACACACAGTTGGCAATATCTTTGGGCTGTCCCATTCGCCCCATGGGTATGCTCTCGGCAATCGCATCATAATGCGCGTTATTGTCCCCAACCGCTGCGCGCTGCATATTGGTTTCAATAATACCCGGGTGGACGGTATTGACTCGAATATTATCCCTTGCGGTTTCCAGAGCTACAGATTTGCTGAACATTTTCACTGCGCCTTTTGAAGCCGTGTAGGCCGCACTTCCCCGGAATCCAACCAGGCCGGCAATCGAGGAAATGTTGATGATGGAACCACCTCCGGTTTGTCGCATAGCCGAGACGGCAGCACTGGTTCCCAAATAGCTTCCGGCCACATTGACCTTGAACTGGTTCATCAGTGCATCATTGGCGTTTGCATCTTCGATTTCGGCAATTTCCAATATTCCAGCGTTGTTGACCAACACATCCAATCGTCCGTGATCGGCGATGATGGAACCAACCAATTCCTTCCAACCTTGTTCAGATGCGACGTCTTGATGGAGAGCAAAGGCTTGGCTGCCGTTAGCAACGATATCCGCGACAACTGCTTCAACGCCTGACAAGTCGACATCGGTTGCGACAACAATCGCTCCTTCTTCGGCTAGCCGTTCGGCAATGGCACTGCCCAGTCCGGGACGCGAAGCGCCGCCGGTAACCAGGGCGACTTTGCCCTCCATTCTTTTAGTCATACATTTCTAACCTGCTGATGGTCTGTGCGCATCGTCCGACCAATCTTGCCGTTTGCCCCACGTTTCCATGGTTTCAAATTCAACTTCCGGCAGACGTTCTTGCTGATATTCAAAATTCACACAAAATGGTTTGGTCGGTGAATCATTATTGTAATGGTAGAAGGCCGCGATGCCAGCCGAAAACTCAGCTCGCGCTTCCGGAGCCATGGAATCTCCGAGCGCATCTACCAGCAAATCTCCGAACTCCTCTGGTGTGCAGGGATCATATTTGATCTCTTTGCCGAACACCTTCGATAGGGTTGCAACCGTATCGGTCGGCAGGAATCGCTCGGGACCGCCTATGTTCATCCAAGTCCCTTCCATATCCGGACGCTCGAGCGCAGCAGTCATGCATTTGCCGACATCATCAAGGCTGATCCAGTTGGCTTCAAGATGCGGTTGGTGTGCGTAAACATACCGATCTTCATGCACCAGAAAGGGTCTTGCCCAATTGGTCAGCAGGTTATCCATGAAGAGCACAGAACCGAAAATTGTCGCGGGAATTCCGGTGCGGAATATACTGTTGATTGCGACTGTGTTGTTGCCATAGGTAAACGGATCGCCCGGCTTGTCGGGGATCCAGCTGGAAGTGTTCCAGACGAAACGTTCGGCACCAGCTTCTTTGGCTGCGGCTGCGACGCGGCCAGTCAGTGTTGCACGATCTTCTCGTGCTTGTAGGGGATGGGTGTAGAATACGGCATCCGATCCCTCAAAGGCTGGCACCCAAGTCGACTCATCATAGAGATCAAAAACTCTAGCTTCATCAGCAATGTTACTGCCACCTAGATCCGGTGTTTCACTTCTGGAAAGTGCCCGAACTTTGTGTCCTGTTGCTCCCAACTGCCTGATCTGCGCTAAGCCTTGACGGCCGGTGGAACCGACCACTGATACTAGTGACATATGCCTCTCCT
This sequence comes from uncultured Sphingomonadaceae bacterium, assembly GCA_947494305.1. Lineage (GTDB taxonomy): Bacteria > Pseudomonadota > Alphaproteobacteria > Sphingomonadales > Sphingomonadaceae > Parasphingorhabdus. Next base: position 666,111 of record CANLUL010000001.1, read on the forward strand.
TTTTTGTTTGCAGGTGTTGTGAAGCAGGCTTTGGCAAATCCCAACGCTCAAATTTGTCAGGATGAGAGCATCGAAGGCAATCAAGCGCTATTGATTGTGCTAGGCTGCACACCGATTTCGCCTCACTATGTAGGGACAGAAGTTTCACGCCAAGTGAACATACAGTTTGGGCAAAGAGGATAGCATGACAGAAGACGAAATTATTTCCATCGGTGACGTGGTCCGTTTTCAGGCACAGGAGCAACCGGATCAGGCAGTTTTCACATTTGAAGACGATGAGATGACCTATGGACGCCTTCATGAGAATAGCAATCGTGCTGCGCAAGCTCTGGCATCGAAAGGAATCGGTAAGGGCGACCGAATTTCCTATATGGGGAAAAACTCGCATCTCTATTTTGAGATTTTGGTCGGAGCGGCAAAATTGGGCGCCGTTATGGTTCCCGTAAACTGGCGGCTGGCTCCACCCGAAGTGACTTATGTCCTCAACGATTCAGAAGCAAAAACACTGTTTGTTGGCCCGGGATTTGACGATCTGCTGAAGAAAATTCACCCTAATCTAGAGCATGTAGAATTGATTTTGGGTTCAGAAGGTCCCGAAGGTGATTTTCCGGGATATCCAGCCTGGCGAGATGAATTTGAACCCATTGATCCGATGATCTCCTGCTTGGACGACGATGATGCGTTGCAACTCTACACATCGGGAACCACGGGTCATCCCAAGGGCGCAATCATGACCAATGGTTCGATTTTCTCCTCGCGTGCGGCTGGTGTTCCCGAAGAGGACTTGATGGATTGGCAAAAGCCAGTGCCGGGAGAAATTACGCTTCTCGCCATGCCTTGTTTCCATATTAGTGGATCGGGAACCGGACTGGCGGTGATGTTTGCGGGTGGTAGTGCGATCGTGCTTCCCGAATATGATCCGACGCAGGCGCTGGATCTTATTGAGCAATATAATATTTCCAAAATATTCATGGTGCCTGCCGCCATTCAGATTTTGCTCAACCATCCGCGTGCCAAGGAGGTGGATTTTTCAAACCTCAAATATATCACCTATGGCGCATCACCCATTCCGCTGGAATTGATGAAGCAGGCTATGGATGTTCTGGGTTGCGGCTTTGTTCAGATGTACGGGATGACCGAGACCAGCGGGACGATCACAACGCTTAACCCCGAAGATCATGATGTGAATGGCAACGAAAAAATGCGCTCGGTCGGCACGGCGCTTCCGGGTGTTGAACTAAAGATCATTGATCCTGAAACACTCGAACCCGTTGCTGCAAATACCGTCGGTGAAATTGCCACGCGGTCGGCAAAAAATATGAAGGGTTATTGGAATCGTCCAGATGCAACAGAAGAAACCATTGATGCAGACGGCTGGTTGCGAACAGGTGATGCTGGGTATCTGGATGAGGATGGCTATCTGTTTATTCATGATCGGCTGAAAGACATGATCATTTCGGGCGGTGAGAATGTGTATCCTGCTGAAGTGGAAAATGCGATCTATGCCAATCCCAAAGTGGCTGATGTGGCCGTGATCGGGATTCCTGATGAAAAATGGGGTGAGGCAGTGAAGGCCTGTGTCGTTGTAAAGAAAGATCAACAGTTAAGTGAAGCAGACGTGATTGCCCATGCACGCGAACATATCGCAGGCTATAAATGCCCGAAGTCGGTTGACTTCATCGAGGCTTTGCCCCGAAATCCATCGGGGAAGATTTTGCGCAAGGATTTGCGGGCACCCTATTGGGAAGGGAAGGACAAGGCAGTCAACTGAGTCCCTTGGAGATATTTTATGAGTGATTTGGTATTGCGTGAAGATCAAGGCGGATGGACAGTTTTGACACTGAACCGGCCGGACAAGTTAAACTCGCTAACTGTCGGAATGTTCCGCGAATTGCGCAATCATATCGCTGATTTGCGTAAAGATGATTCCATTGGCTGTGTCGTTTTGCGCGGTGCAGGGAAGTGCTTTTCTGCCGGGCATGATTTGGGAGATATTGCCGAAGGTGAAAAAGTGCCGTCGTTCGGCTGGCATTCGGAAACTTTGCGTTTGATGGAGAAACTCCCCAAGCCGGTTATCGCGGCGGTTCATGGCCATTGTTACACGGGAGCTCTTGAAGTCGCTTTAGCTGCAGACTTTATCATCGCCGCCGACAGTGCACGCTTTGGGGATACCCATTCGAAATGGGCACTCACACCAATTTGGGGAATGAGCCAGCGCTTACCGCGCCGGGTCGGAATCGCGACGGCAAAACGGCTGATGTTTTCAGCAGATATGTTTGATGCCGAAGAAGCCGTGCGCATTGGTTTAGCCGAATATTCGGTGCCACTTGAGAAGTTTGATGGCGAAATCGCTTCGCTGGCTGAGCGCATAGTGGCCAATTCTGGGTTTTCACACGCTGCTAACAAGCGTTTGCTGGAGGCTACCGACAATGATGCACTCGATGCTGGGTTGCAATGGGAGGTTCTGGAGAACGAAGGCCATGGTCCTGACATGAACGAGCGTATCGCAGCATTCATGGGCAAAGGAAAATAGCAGCGAAATATCATAGAAAATGACAATGCTGACATTTTTGCTGATTACCAGCGTCCGGAAAATGGGTTAGCTGAAACAATATCAAAACAATGAGAGGAATCGATCAATGGATCTCGGACTTAAGGGCAAAAAAGTAATCATGAACGGCGGATCGCACGGACTGGGTCTGGCATCGCTGAAAACTTACGCAGCAGAAGGAGCAGACGTTGCTTTCTTCTCTAGCGATGCTGACCGGGTAAAAGCCGCCGCGGAAGCCATTGATGCCGCTGGTCCAGGAAAGGTGTTCAGCGAACAGTTTAACATGTCCGGCGATCCAGAAGGCTACAAAGCCTGGCTTGCCAAGGCCGTCGAAGAGCTCGGCGGTTGCGATATTTTCGTTCATACCGCCAGTACATCCGGGCAAGGCGCTACAGGTGATTGGCAAGGTTGTCTCGATATGGACATGATGGGTGCGGTCAATGCTGTTGAAGTATTGACGCCAGCGCTCGCGGAATCGGATAGCGGTTCCATTGTTCTAATGTCATCAACGGCAGCGTTGGAAACATTCATGGCGCCGCAAGCGTTTAATGCAATGAAGGCAGCATTGATCACTTATGGTTCGCAGCTCGGCCAAGCGCTTGCTGCACAGGGGATCAAGGTGAACAGTGTCTCTCCCGGCGCGATTGAATATCCAACCGGAAACTGGGAAGCTATCAAAGCGGGCATGCGTGAACTGTATGACGCGACTTTGGCGAAAATGCCAATGGGCCGGTTGGGTGAGCCACAGGAAGTGGCAAACACCGTGGTATTCGTATCCAGTCCGGCATGTCCATATATGACCGGTGCAAACGTGGTCATCGACGGCGGCTTTACCCAGCGGGTCCAGTTCTAGTCGCTGCGACGTTCATCGAAGACAATATCCAATAAGAAAGTACAGAACCTATGACGGATCAAGCCATCGACCGCGATAAGTTACTCGACATCTATACCCGCACCACGAAGGTGAACCGGACAGACGAACGTTTTCGCGAATTGCTGATGCAGGGCAAGATCGCCGTAATGTATTACTGCGTGCGCGGTCAGGAAGTCGTTTCGGCTTCCGCAATGGCAGCGCTCAACGACGATGATTATGTCGTTTGCACCTATCGCGGGCAGGGCGAGCAAACCGCAAAGGGCGTCCCGATGGAAGCTTATTGGGCGGAATGTCTCGGCAAAGCGACCGGCACTTGCAAAGGTAAGGGCGGCACGATGCATATCACCCATCCCGAAACCGGCGTGATGGTAACCACCGGCGTTGTGGGTTCTGGACTTCCTATTGCAAACGGCCTCGCGATGGCTTCGCAAAATAGCGGCGATGGCAAGGTCACGATTGTGACTTTCGGCGACGGAGCCGCCAATATCGGAGGTTTCCATGAGGCGATGAATATGGCGCAGCTATATAAACTGCCGATTGTTTTTGTTTGTATCAACAACCGCTATGGTGAGCATACTGCCTATGCCGATCACACTGACAGTGTGAATATTGCGTCCCGTGCGGAAGGTTACGGCATGCGCAGCGCGCATGTTGACGGCACTTATGTCGAGCAAGTCTATCCCGCAATTCAGGAAGCGGTAGATCGCGCGCGGGCTGGTGACGGACCAACTTTGGTCGAAGCCATGTGTTACCGGATGCAGGGTCACTTCTTCGGTTCCGATTTCTCATACATGCCACCGGAGCATATTGAAGAAATGAACGCAGAAGACTGTATGCCGAAATTGCGTAACTATATGTTGGAAGCGCAGTTTACGGAAGCCGAACTGGACGCGATTATTGCGGACGTGGACGGTCAATTGGATGTCGCGGTGCAGGCTGCACTCGACGCGCCATTCCCCGATGCGAGCGAACTTCGCAAAGATGTCTTTGAAGAGGAGATCGCGGCATGAGCGGTACAATCACACTCACGCAAGGCTTGAACCAAGCTATTGACGAAGCCATGGCTGCGGACGACACGGTCTTCTGTCTCGGCGAAGATGTTGCGGCGAAACAAGGCGGCGGTGTTTTCAAGATCACTAGCGGCCTTACGGAAAAATACGGTGAAAATCGCATCCGTGCTACGCCGATTTCAGAGACTGCTATTGTTGGCGCTGCGGTTGGTGCGGCGCTGGCCGGGCACCGTCCCATTTGTGAAATCATGCTGATGAACTTTGTCGGCGTGTGCATGGATCAGATCGTCAACCACGCTGCGAAATTGCGCTTCATGTCTGGCGGTCAAACCAATGTACCGATGGTGCTGCGGACCACGACGGGTGTTGGTGTTGGTTTTGGCGGGCAGCATAGTGATATGCTGGAAGCATGGTTTGCACATGTTGCCGGCCTGAAAATTGTCACTGCCTCGAATGCGGCAGATGCCAAAGGTTTGATGCGCTCCGCAATCGAATGCAATGATCCCGTAATTTTTATCGAAAATGTGATTAGCTACGGCCTGACTTCCGATGATCCGGGTAAGGATCACAGAGTGCCCTTAGGTAAAGCAGCCATCACACGCGAAGGCACGGATTGCTCGATCATTACATATGGTCGGACGGTCATGGATGCGCTTGAAGTCGCCGAAACCTTGGAAGAAGAAGGCATCTCAGTTGAGATTGTCGATCTTCGAACCATCGCTCCTTATGACGAAGAAACTGTATTGGCATCTGTTCGAAAAACAGGCCGCGCAGTGACCCTTCATGAAGCGGTAAAACCATATGGAACAGGCGCAGAAATGTCTGCCAAAATCCATGAAGAGCTGTTCAACGAGTTGAAGGCGCCAGTACAACGAGTGGGCGGTAGCTTCTCACCCGTGCCATTTGTGGCGCTTGAACAAGACTGGATCCCGAGCAAAAGTGAGCTTGCTGATGCAGTCAGAACTGCAGTGAACTGGAAGAAGTAAACTATGGCGGAAGAAATTCGTATCCCGAAATTGGGGATGAGCGCGGTGGAAGTCACGCTGGAAGAATGGATGTTTGAAACTGGTGATGCGGTTGAAAAAGGTGAAATTATTTACACCGTCGAAACCGATAAAAGCACGGTTGAGATTGAAGCGCAGGCAGCGGGAAAAATCACTACCACCGGTGTTGAAGGTGAAACCTATAAAGTCGGCGACCTCGTCGGAACGATTGAGTGAGCTCCGATAGCAAACCCGCCGCGCTTCTCTCGGAAGTTTATCGGTTGGCCGGAGAGCGTGACTGGGATGCGGTTAAAGCGCGGGTTCATCCTGATTTCATTCTATATGAAGCCGAAAGTCTTCCCTTTGGCGGCGAATGGAAGGGAAAGGATGCCCTCCAACGCTGCGCAGCCGCCATGTATGCGACTTGGGAAGAAGCTTCGGTCAATATCCATGAAATTACCGGCGGCGAAGAATGGGCCGTTGTGGTTTTATCCCTGACGATGAAATCAAAGAAAACGGGGCGGACATTTACTCAAACTGTCAATGAAGCAGCCCGGTTTGATGATGGCCTTTTGAAGGAGCTCCGCATCCACTATTTTGATGCGGCGGAAGTAACGGCAGAGGCTGGCGAAGCAGCTTAGTCACTCGCTCCCAAATAACCCAATTGACCTGCCTTAAAGATTGTTTGAGCCCGGTTCACCGAATCCAGTTTTTCACCAGCCCTGTGAATATGATAACGTACAGTCGCGTGACTGAGACTGATGATCATTCCAACTTCTTTGTCGGTTTTGCCAATCGCTGCCCAGCGGAGGCATTCCACCTCGCGTTTGGATAGTTCGCAATCGGATGGGATGCGCTGTGTCTTGCGTCTACATGCAACATATCCAGCAATAAACCGCCGCGTTAACAACCCGAATAGAACGCCATGCTCATCGAAATCATCGGCTAAATCATCTTTAGTGCGATCAAGTGGAGAAAAACTACTTGCAGAAATCTGGGCAAAAGGAAGGTGCATTGGCACAACAATATAGGCCGCGCTTGTCGACGTTTCTGCAAAATATTTTTGCAGATCAATATCCTCCAGATAGTGATTGGGCCAATGGCCATAAAAACCCGATGCGTTGCACCAGAATATCTCGCTTTTATATCTACACGCTCTGGGAAGCGGAGAATGGAGTGCCAGACGATGATCTTCCCACCACCGCTCTCCATCATCCATCCATCCGAATATTTCTGCGTTGAGGATGCCACCATCGGCATCGATCATGGGTTCGTTGGAGGCAATATCATCGCTGAGCGCTGCACGGTAACCGCGTTCGCGCGCGATTTCATTGAGGGCGACTGCAGCGTCATGAACATCGTCAATTGAACGAATGGTAACCTGCTCCAGCATCTGGCCCAATTGGCTTAATTCTGGCGGATTTGAGGCTTTATCATTTGAAGTCATGGGATGGCTATTTCACAAAACAGACTATGCAGCAACAGGTTTGATTATGAGTCAAATCTGATTTTGCCGCAATATCAGAGGCCTAACACAGTCTTGGCGATAATATTCTTTTGAACCTCATTCGAACCACCATAGATGGTAGATGCACGGCTATTCAAATATTTGCCCATCGCGGTTTGCGATTCTGCAATGCCAACAGGTTCTGGTGCATCATTGCCATAAAGTGGCCTATCCATAGGAAGTTGCAGCGCATCATAGCCCAGCAAGTCCGTTCGAAATTCGTCAATATCCTGACCAAGGTTGGAAGCCAGCAACTTAATCAATGAGGTCTGCGGTCCGGGTTGCCGGCCTTTTGCCAGCTCAGCCAGAATACGCAACTCGGTTACTTCCAAAGCTTCCGCACGCAATTTCAATTTTGCCAGTCTATTGGCATGTTCCTGACTGTGGCTCATCGCGCCGTTCGTGCCCGATGGGACAGTATCGCCGAGCAGCTTTAAACTCTCTATCTGCGCAATCAACCGCGGTGCAGAACAAGAGCCGCCACGTTCATTTTCCAGCAGATATTTTGCGATAGTCCAGCCTTGGCCTTCTTCGCCAACCAGATATTTTGCATCGGTTTCGGCGCTATCGAAAAACACTTGATTTACTTCATGATCACCGGACATGGACATGATCGGTGATATTGTGATCCCAGGTTGATCCAGCGGCACCAGAAGAAAGCTAATTCCGGCTTGCTTCTTCACATCGGGATTGGTCCGCACCAAACAGAATATCCAATTGGAATGATGCGCATGCGTGGTCCAGATTTTGGAACCGTTGATAATATATTTATCACCGTCAAGGCGCGCGCTGGTTTTTAGTGAAGCAAGGTCTGATCCGCTGCCGGGTTCGGAATATCCTTGCGCCCAATAATCTTCCCCGGAACGGATGCGCGGCAGGAAATATTCCTTTTGCTCGGGCGATCCAAATTCGCACAAAACTGGTCCCAGGAGGCGCAAAGCGATGGCTGAAACACCGGGAGCTCCGGCAAGCGCGCATTCTTTTTCAAAAATGTAACGCTGTGTATGAGTCCAATCCGTTCCGCCATATTCAACTGGCCAATGATAGGCGACCCAACCTTTGTCATTCAATATACGATGCCATTCTAGGCCAATATCCGGTTCCGCAAAAACACCCGGAGTCTGGCGTGTGCCAGCGCGCAGACGTTCGGTAAGGTTCTCGTCCAGAAACGTTCTGACTTCATCACGAAACGCTATTTCTTCCGGGGTGAATTCCATATCCATTATTCTATTCCCCTTCGCGCATGGCCCAAGCGATACCGCGCCTCAACAAGTCATAATAGACCGGGTAATTCCAAGAGCATCGTTCCGGTACAGGATAAAAGTCCTGCATCCCGGGAAGGTCATAATGCCCGCGACAATGTCCGAGGATATTATAAACTATACGCCCTTTGCCAATGTCGCGCGTGTACAAGATGGGAACAACTGTTTCAGGCCAATCTTCTTCGACGAAACCTTCGGCTTTTCCTTCGAAACGGGTTACCATCAGCGTATCGATATCTGCTGTGGTGTTGGTCAAATATAATTCATCTTCAATAACGAAATCTTCAATACCGCGGGTCAGCTCGTGGTCTTTGTTGACCACTTCTACGTTGAACTGACCAATGGGAGGATGCGCTTTAAACTGCGTGCCAAGCATTTCCATAACATCCGGGCGATCATCCGGTGCATCGACACCATCATCGGTGAACTTCAAGATGGAATTGGTTCCGTGCAATGCCAGCCACTTTCCACCGTTGTCTAACCAGGCCTTTATCGCGACGGCTTCTTCCTCACTAGGCATGAAGTCACATGTGTAAGTGATCAACATGCTGCATTGATTTAGACGCTCTATGTCTGAGTAGTCACAGGCAACTGTGGTGCGAACTCGGGGGTGGTCCGCAAGCAACTTGAGGACTTCCAAGCGAGCAAAATCAATGTCATGATATTTCCCAACTGCAACAAAGTGCGCATCAATGCGGTCCGACATAATCTATTCCCTGATAGTGCTGGCGCCATCGACCGTCAGGTCTGCACCACTGGTAAAGCTTGATTCGTCCGAAGACAGGAAGAGAATAGCTTTTGCCACTTCCTCCGGTTCACCAACCCGGCCTACCGGATGGGCCGATGCCATCGCAACTTCAATCTCGTCCGGTGTTGCTCCTCCAGCATTTAAATAGCGTTCATACATCGGAGTACGGATCGCGCCGGGATGTACCGTATTAGCGCGAACAGGAACATCCCGAGCGGCACAATCCAATGCAACAGAGCGCGTTAAGTGGGTTACCCCTGCTTTGGACGCACAATAGGCGGCCATATTTGCTCCGGCACGGGCTGCTAGCATGGAACCAACATTTACAATTGTTCCCGGTTCGCCCGCTTTTTCCATCGCCGGCAAAGCTGCGCGGCAGCCATAGAATGTGCCGTTTAGGTTAATATCTATATGCCGATTCCAGCTATCCAGATCGACATCAACTGTGTTTCCAGGTTCAGAGATTCCGGCGATATTACAAAGGCTGGTGAGCTTGCCGAATTTGTTGACGGTGGCATCCACTGCCGCATTCCAGGCATCCAGATCGCGGACATCCAATGAAACTGCTGCGGCGTTATCGCCAAGCTCATCGGCTAGGGCCTGCGCTTTGTCGAGTTGAAGGTCACCCAGCATTACGCTGCCACCCTCTTCGACAAACATACGCCCGACTGTCGCGCCTATGCCTTCTGCGCCGCCAGATATTAGCGCGACTTTTCCTGACATGCGTCCCATCTATCTCTCCAAAATGGCGACGCCGGATAAACCGGGGGCACCGTAAACATGACTATAAGCAACTTTGGGATCGTTCGGGACTTGCCGTTCTCCGCCGCGACCACGCAACTGCACTGTGTTCTCATAAACCTGACGCAAGCCGGATGCACCTATGGGCTCTCCGCATGCCAAGCATCCCCCATCGGTGTTGACGGGAAGTGAACCATTCAACTCTGTTCTTCCTTCAGCAAACCATTGTTCCTGTTCGCCATCTTTGCAAAATCCATTTTCGGCCATATGCATGATTTCCGCGCCGGACTCCGTATCTTGAAGCTGAGCAACGTCTACATCCTCGGGGCCAATACCGGCCATTTCAAACGCGGCTTTGGATGCGAGAATTGTTGGTTTTCCGCCTCCTTCAACATCCACCGATGGGGAGAAGACTTCGAATGACCCTGGTGGGCGGGTGCGCACGGCGATACTGGATATCTTCACTGCATCGCTAATGCCAAGTTCCTTGACCTTCTTCTCACTGGCCAAAATGAGGGCGACGCCGCCTTCAGCTGGCGAGCAGAACATATATTTGGTCAGTGGATCATTGACCATGGGTGCGTTCATGATCGTTTCCAAATCAATCTGGGAACGACGCCAAGCATGATCTGTTTTCTCGCCATTGCGAAATGCTTTTTCCGCTACTTTGCCCAGAGTTTCGCGGCTGATACCATGCAATTGCATGTAACGCTGGATCTTCAGAGCAAAGAATTGTGTCGTCAGCATCATGCCGGTTTCACCATACCATTCGGGCAACCCATAGGATTTTGGATCGGCGTTAAAGGCACCGCGCGGATGCTTGTCAAAACCAACTGCCAAAGCAACATCATATTCACCCGCCGCAACCGCAAAGCGTGCCGAGGCGAGGGCGCTGCCGCCCGTTGCACAGCCATTGCTGACGTTAATGAATGGCAATCCGGTTAATCCCAGTTCGTTGACCATGATATCGGCACTTCCGGCAGCAGCGGAGCCGCCATAAGCACAGCCCACATCTTCCCACGCGATACCGGCATCTTCCATCGCTTGGCGAACAGCGAAGACACCCTGATCCCGTCCCGAACGACCTTCTGTGCGTCCAAAGGGATGGATTCCGGCACCGATTATATAAACATTATTCATGATGATTCCTCCGGCCGAAACGCGTAAGTTGATTGAGTGTCGTTAAAAGGGGTGACGACAAATTCCATCGACATGCCTAGTTTTAGATCATCCAGAGATGCGCCGACAATACGTGTCTCGACGATCGTCTCTCCCGGCAATTCGACGTAGCCAATCAGATAAGGTTCAAACACTTCTGGACCGGTGTAAGGTTCTTTCGGTTTGAAGTCCTGGCGCGTCCAGGACCACAAAGTTCCTTTTCTAGACAGCGCATAAGGCGTTACATTTTCTGCCGCATCGCCTTCTGGATATGGAAAAATTATCTTTCCATCTGGTAGTTGGCCGCCAAGTAATGTTGGCTCAGTCTCCTGCGTCCAAAGATTTTCTGCAATAGGTGCAAGTGTCTCGCTCATGCCGCCTCCGAATATTCTGAAAGATTGGTTGCCGCGTCGCCGAACAAACGTTCGAGTAGGATGATCCGCTTCATCGCATGGCCCACCGCCAGCTCGTCTGTAATTCCCATGCCGCCATGAAACTGTACGGCACGCTTGGCAATGAAATGTGCATTCTCACCAATAAAAGCTTTTGCACCGGCATATTGGGCTTGCCAGGTTGGCGTTTCATCGCGTTGAATTAAAGTAGTGCGCCAGAGCATGGAACGCATTTGTTCAAGTTGAGCATAGCAATCAACCAGTCCATGCTGGATCACTTGGAAGCTTCCAATCGCCGTACCAAATTGTTCGCGCTGTTTTACATACTCAACCGTATCGTCAAACAAACGCTGCGCTAGTCCAACCATCTCAGCACTGGCTAGAAGGCGAATTTCCGAAACTATCTCTGCAAATTTATCGGAATCGATATCCAGTTTGGCACTCGCTGCTACACTCACATTGCGCAATTGAATTTCTGATGCCATGCTGCCATCCGTCAAGCGATAGCCGCGTTTGTGCAAACCATCTGCGGTCGAGGGAACGAGGAATATCGACATCTCTCCGCCGCAGTCACAGGTCACGAGCAAATGATCGGCTATCATTCCATTCAGAACAAATCGCTTCTCACCCGAAATGACGAAGTCATCGCCAGACTGTTTGGCTGTCGTTGTTTTAGGTGTGAGATTGAATCGACCACTCGGTTCAGCAAATGCCGTCGCAACAATTTTGCTGCCATCGAGAACCGATTCCAACGTATCGCTTGCACCAGCCGCTGCTAAAATCTTCGCTGAAAGCACACCATTTTCTAACCATGGATCAACCGCGTTTCCTTGGCCCATGGCTTCGGCAATCACGGCTAAATCGGTCAATGATCCGCCCATGCCGCCCTGATTTTCATCAGCGGCTAGGGCTATAAACCCCAACTCTGCCAACTCCTGCCAACGCGCTTTGTCATAGGCGCCGTCCATCTCACGAATTTTTCGCCGCGCTTCCACATCAATCGGCGCGACAAAGCGTTCGGCGGTCGCCTTGAACATTTCTTGATCTTCGGAGAGATCAAAATTCATGCAATTTTCTCGTAGCTGATCGGAAGCTTGGTTACACCGCGGAGAAGAATATTGGGTAGCACGGTAATTGCGCTCTCATCTGCCAGCTGGAAATTGGTCAAACGAGACAGAAGCTCATCAAACGCAACGGCGATTTCCTTTCGGCTCAACATGTTGCCGACGCACATATGAATGCCTTTGCCAAAGGCCAGATGTTGGCGGACATTTTTGCGTTCAATGTCAAATTTGTCAGGATTTTCAAATTTCTTCGGATCGCGATTGGCCGCTGCATAGCGGATTTGCAATGTTGCTCCTTTGGGAATTTTTACGCCTCCCAATTCAGCATCTTTCATTACGATGCGCCACATGCCCGCGGACGGCGTCTCATAGCGAAGCGATTCTTCCACCATGTTACCAATCAGTTTCGGATCATTGCCGCCGGCAGCCGCCACCGCTTTCTCCATTTGATCTGGATTACGGATAAGCTGGAGCATTAGGCCAGCGATGGTCGATGTCGTCGTTTCATTTCCCGCCACCATGAACTGTTGCATGATTGAAATAATTTCTGGATCAGTCAGGGGCTCTTCGCCATCGATCCGCGCTTCGACCAGATCGGTTAGAAGGTCATCACCGCCATTGGCACGGCGCTCATCAATCTTGCCTTTCATATAATGTTGATATTCGACAAATGATCGCGCGCATTCCAGCTCGCGATCCCGATCAACCAACTGGCTGAAACGATCGACTGCTGCATCAGACCAATATTTCACCTGCTTGGGATCATTATCCAGTCCGATTTGCTGCGCTATCATTGCGACCGGCAATGGCACAGCAAATTCCTCGACAAACTCGCATTCGTTCTTTCCCGAGAGATTGTCGATAAGTTGAATTGCTTTGGCGCGCATATCATCTTCAATCGCGTTTACGCGCGGCATAGAGAATGCGAGATTTACCAGTTTGCGAAACCGTGTGTGTACCGGAGGATCAGCGGTCAATAATGTTGCTTCGTTGGGAAAGCCTTCCGCCAGAATAGCATCAATCTCAGGATCGTCCGCGCCCATTAAGGAGCCAAAGTCGTTGGAGAACTCTTCTACACGTCCAGTCGCTTCGGCCACCAATTCATAGTCATAGACAATATAGGTGTTTTGCTCTGGTACATGCTGGATTTTCATATCAGCCGCATGTGCTTCGCGATAGAACTCAAATGGGTCGGTCAGCACTTCTGGTGCAAAGAAGTTTTGCTGATCAATCGGTTTGTTCACTTGGTCGACTCCCTCTACTTTGAAGTACCATAGCGCCAACTTTCGGAATCTGGCGATGCGTCAATTTGTTAGTCACACGATTAAAGGGATTCTACCCAGCCAAAAACTCGCGCTGGAATTCGGCGCCGTCAAAATAGTCGCGCCAATTCTGAATTTTACCTTCGTCGTTCAATTCAAACGTACCCATCACTCGGATGCTGGCTTTTTTACCGCCTTCCAAAATGAAATTGTCTGTGCGCTCTGTTAGAACGGTATTGCCATTGGCTGCAATGGCATGGGTTTCCCAATTGCACCCCTCCATTGGCGGAAAACCCTCCATCATGGCTTGAACGGCCTCAATGCCATTTGCCGGCTCCAATGGAATATTGTGCCAGACCACATCGTCGGCCATCATTCCGAATGCGCTTTCCATATCCAGATTGTTCCAGGCAGCAATAAATGCCTCAACGGTTTCCTGCGGTGTCATAAATTCTCTCCCTAAGCGATTTTGAGGATCATCTTGCCTTGATTGGAACCTTCGAACAGGCGCATGAAAGCATCGTAAGTATTTTCAATGCCTTCATCGATATGCTCATCGATATTGATTTTGCCTTCGGCAGCGCAAACACCCATTTCAGCAGCGCCTTCGCCAAAACGTTCAACATAGTCGGCAACAAGCAGGCCCTGAATTTTCGCACGATGTACGATCAGTTTCCAGAGGTTCCGCGCGCCAACAGGTTCGGTGCTATTATACTCGCTGATCAGTCCGCAAAGGCCTATGCGGGCATCGTTGTTGATGTTGTCCAATCCAGCGTCCAATATTATCCCGCCGACATTTTCGAAAATAACATCGACTCCATCCGGTGCCGCTTCTTTGATAGCGGCATTGAGGGCGGCTTGGTCCTTGCCGCGATAATCTATCGCTGCGTCATAATTATATCTTTCCGTCAGTCTGGCACATTTTTCAGGACCACCGGCAATTCCAACAGCTCGACATCCTTTAATTTTTGCCAGTTGTCCAACAATCGACCCAACCGCTCCAGCAGCGCCTGTGACCAAGACGGTGTCGCCTTCTTTGGGTTCGCAAACTTCAAGGAAACCGAAATAGGCAGTCATTCCCACAGCACCGAAAAGTGAAAGATAGTTTGTGACGGACGGAACCGCATCGGGATCGATAGGCTGAGTAAAGCCGCCGACCATGCCCACCGAATATTCCTCAATACCATTCAAGCCCATCACCCATTGGCCTTTTTCAAAGCCTTCCGCTTTACTCTCTTCGACGATGCCAATGGTGCTTGCGCGAAAAGGTGAATCGAGCGGGATCGGCGGCATATATGATGGACGATCATCCATCCAGCCGCGCATCGCTGGGTCAAGAGACGCATATTGGTTGTGAATCAGAAACTGCCCATCCGCGATCTCCGGAAGTGGTTCCTCTCGCAATTCAAAATCTTCTGGAACAGGATCTCCATTGGGTCGGCGTTTTAGGATGAAGCGTTTGTTGGTGGTCATAGAGAATGCTCTTTCTGATGATTGTTTTCTCACTAGCAAATTAAGCCATATCACTGGCCAACAAATCTGCACTACTGTCAGTAACGATAAGCCCTTTTGGGCGTAGTGCAAAATTTATGAGACAAGGACGCAATCCCATGACAATGACCCGGCAATGGCTACTCAACGATCACCCACGTGGACGCGGTATCGAAGACGGTGATTTCAAACTCGCTGAAACCCAACTGCCTCCACCGGGCGACGGAGAGATTTTGGTGCAGACCAAGTTTTTGGGATTTGATCCAGCCCAGAAGGGATGGATGGAGAATATTGCCGACTATGTTGCGCCCATGGCCATAGGCGATGTAATGCGCGGCAGTGCCATCAGTGAGGTGATTGAGAGCAATCACCCGAAATTTGCCGTGGGCGATGTCCTGATGGGGCAAACCGGTTGGACCGAATATGCCATTTCTGATGGTGAAGGCATGACCAAGGTGGATACAGCACTTTCTCCAACGACCATGTTGTCGGTGCTGGGAACAACAGGAGTGACGGCCTATTGCGGCTTATTCAAAATCGGCAAGCCTGTCGCCGGAGACACAGTGGTTGTATCGGGAGCAGCAGGTGCGACTGGGTCAATTGTCGGCCAGTTAGCAAAAATTGCAGGCTGCCGGGTTGTTGGTATCGCAGGCGGTCCGGAAAAATGTCAGTGGCTGGTTGACGAAGCTGGTTATGATGCGGCGATTGATTACAAGGCCGGTGACGTAAAAAAACAGCTTAAAGAGAGCTGCCCTAAAGGTGTTGATGTCATCTTCGATAATGTTGGCGGTACAATATTGAATGACATGCTAGCCTGTATCGCAACAAATGCGCGGGTCGTTATTTGTGGCGGTATCAGTCGCTATGAAACGGGAAACTTGCCTGCTGGTCCTGAAAATTATTTCAATCTCGTTTTTCGCCGCGCTTCGATGGCGGGCTTTATCGTGCTTGATTGGGCAGATGAATTCCCAGGCATCCGCAAACGTCTCGAAGGTTTTGTGCAGGATGGTAGCCTGAAATATCAGGAAGACATTCAGGAAGGTTTTGAAAACGCGCCCGCCACGCTTAAACGCCTTTTTGTCGGCGCCAATCGCGGCAAGCAGCTTTTGAAATTGTAGACTCTGGCAAGAAGGCCTAGCTGTCGAAAGCTTCGGTGGCTTGGCCTTCTGCATTGTAAACCGGGCCTTCTTTCGAAACCAAATATTTCTTGCTCTCAGCGCCGGTCATTCCGAACGTACCAATGTGATCGCGCATGCCAGCATAAGCAGGACCTTTGAAATGGGCTGCTAACGCCTCTTCGCTCTCCCATTCTTCAAACACATTGACGCGCGATGGATCATTACCATCCGCGCTCCATTCATAATGATTACAGCCATCCTGAGCGAGCGCACCATCGATCCATTTTTTTGCCGAAGTCAAAGCTTCTTCTCTTTGGGCTGGATCCAAATCGATTTGCGCGGCTATTACGACTTTCATGTTTCTCTCCTCTAGATTGATCATCCCTATGGTGAGAAGTGCCAACTTGGCCAATCCTCTTTTTTGACAAGGGCGCAACCCAGCGAATTTCTATACAAGCGGTCCAAACAGAAAAAGGAGTTTGGATATGGCGGGACGTTTAGAAGGTAAATCGGCGCTGGTGTTGGGTGCAGCATCACAGGGCAATATGGCACAAGTCACCGCGAAATTATTTGCGGATGAAGGTGCGAAAGTGACCGTTGCCGGACGCAAAGAGGAAGAACTCAAAAGATTTTCTGAAGAGATCGGCGGCGCATATGCGATTTGCGATATCACTAGCCACGAGCAAGTGACGGCTATGGTCAAAACAGCAACCGATGGCTTCGGCCGCCTCGATGTTGCGGTCAACGCAACAGGATGGGGCTTGGTGAAGCCAACAATCGAACTCACTGATGAAGAGCTTGACGATATGGTCGCGCTGCAATTCAAAGGTGTGCATTACTTTTTGGCTGAGTGCGTGAAAGCGATGATGGCGCAAGACCCGCAAGGCGGTTCCATCATGCAATTTTCATCTGCTACAACCAAAGCGCTGATCAACAATCATGCTGCCTATATCGGAACCAAAAGAGGTGCCGAAGCATTGATTGAAACCGTTGCCAATGACTACGGGCAATATGGAATTAAAGCGAACACCGTGTCTCCCGCTTTTACCGAGTCACCCATGACATCGGATAGCTTTCAGGTTCCCGGGTTGGTTGATGCGTTCATGCCAAAATACCCGCTGGGCCGTCTAAACACATCCGACGATGTTGCGCGTGCAGCCTTGTGGCTGGCGAGCGACGAAGCCTTTGTCACAGGGCAAAACATTCAACCCAATGGTGGCCTGACGTTGCGTGGCAACCCTCAGGCGGTGGATATTGAAGCATCGATCGGAGCCGCGATGGCCGCAGCGCAAGCTGACGGATAACTGCTCAATATTGAGCAGTTCCACCATCAACGCTGAGCATCGCCCCGGTGATGCCAGCGCCTTCATCGGACGCCAGTAGCAAGGCCATGGCTGCGATCTCTTCAACGGTATTGGGCCGCTTGATCGCGCTTTCTTGAGAGAACATAGCAATCATCTCGTCAAAGGTCATGCCCATGGCTTCTGCGGTGTCGGGCCCGTTGTTCTTGATGATATCGGTAATCACCAGACCCGGGCAGATGCAATTGGCGGTGACACCGACTTCGCCGACTTCGCGCGCTAAAGATTTGGTCATGCCGTTAATGGCATGTTTCGCGGCGGTATAGGCGGTGAAAATCGGCTTGCCGTGTTTCCCTTCCATCGAAGAGATATTGATGACACGACCCCATTTGCGGTCAATCATGCCTCTAAGGGCGCGGCGGGTTGCATAAAATGTACCATAGACATTCCATTTCATCGCTTCGTCAAATGCCTTGTCAGACAGATCAACCATTGGCTGCAGATCGCCGGCTCCGCCCGCATTGTTGACCAAAATATCAACCTGACCGAAATGATCCGCAGCCTTGTCGATAAAACCCTCTACATCGGTTTGCACCATTGCATCGCCAGCGATAAACAACCCTCGATCGTCTGCGCCCATTTCTTCGAGCGTCTTAGCCCCTTTTTCGGGATTGCGCGCCATTAGTGCAACAGAGGCGCCTTCCGCTAGATAAGCTTCCGCGATTGCGCGACCAATGCCCGCTGTTCCACCCGTGATCGCTGCAATTTTTCCCTCAAGGCGCATCTTATACTCTCCATATTGCCAATGTTCGTTTGATCGTTCCTATAGGATGAAGCAAAGTGATAGTGATACTAATGATAATCCTAGCGCAAACGGAGCGGATAAAATGGCAGGTAGAGTAGAAGGTAAAATCGCATTGGTAACAGGTGCGGCCATGGGCCTTGGAAAAGCAGATAGCGAAATGCTTGCAAGGGAAGGGGCGACGGTCGTTGTTACCGATATTGATGAGGCTAGCGCTAAAGCCGTCGCGGCATCCATCGGCGGAAAATCAATGCGCCATGATGCATCGTGCGAGGATGATTGGAAGGCCGTCTATGCGATGATCGAGAGTGAACTGGGCGGGCTTGATATTCTCGTCAACAATGCCGGCATTGTCATTCCAGAAAACGTCGAGACATGTACCCCAGAAAATTTTCGCAAGACGATGGCGATCCATGCTGAAGGCACGTATTTTGGATGTCATTACGGGATTCCCATCATGGCCAAAAGCGGCGGTGGTTCAATTGTGAACATGGGGTCAGCGGCGGCATTGCAGGGATACTCCCCATTCTTTGCCTATGCCGGAGCCAAGGGCGCGATTCGGGGTATGAGCAAGTCTATCGCGATGCATTGTCAGGAGCAGGAAAACGGAATCCGCTGCAACACGATTTTCCCGAGCGGAATTGCGACTCCCATGGTGCAAGCCATTCAGGAAGATCCTTCCGCCGAAATTCCCGTTGCAGATGGTGTATTGCCAGCCGGTTCAATTGGTGCGCCTAAGGATATTGCGAATACGGTACTGTTTCTAGCGTCGGATGAATCGCGCTTCATAACGGGTGCCGAATTCGTGGTCGACAATGGCGGCATGCAAAAACCGCATTTATGAAAACATCAGAACCCCGGATGGATTGCCAAAGCTCCGCCATCAACCATAAGTTCTGAGCCCGTCATAAACTGACACTCGTCGGACGCGACAAAAGCAATAGCTGCGGCTGTCTCGGCTGGATCTGCCAAACGATTTAGCGGAGAAGTTGCTGCGACTGCGGCTTTCACTTCATCTGGCAAAGGTTTCAATATCGCAGTGTCGGTTGCACCTGGAATGACTGTGTTGCAGCGAATTTCATATCCTTGCTGCCCGCAATAAACGGCGACTGATTTGGTCAGCATCCGCACACCACTTTTGGCAGATGTGTAAGTCACATCTTGGGGGAGGGCAGTATAAGCGGTTGTCGATGCAATATTGATGATTGATCCTGAGGAGCCACCCGGATTGGTTTTCATAATTCGGATTGCATTCTGGCAACCGAGCATTGGCCCGGTCAGCAAAACCTTCAGCCCACGATTCCAGTCTTCCAGATCAATATCTTCGATAGATTGACTGAGCGTCAAACCCGCATTGTTGACCAGTATGTCGAGACGACCATGATCTCTCTTCACTTGATCCGCAATTTCGGTCCAGCGCTGCGCGTCGCCCACATCTTGCTCCAGAAACTGGACGCCAATATCGTCGGCCGTTTTCTGACCAAGGTCAGATTGCACATCGGTTGCAACAACCGTTGCGCCATCATCGGATAACCGCTTTGCCGTCGCCGCTCCAATGCCCGAAGCAGCGCCAGTTACGATGGCAACTTTCCCAGATAAATCCGTCATTGTTGTTCCTCATATCTTACTTGCTCCTAGCTTAGGCAACAAGCAGCCCAAGCATACTAATAATTTGAAGCATGTCGTGAACAGCAACCTCCATGTCATAAGTTGCCCATTAGGGAGAACAAAATGTCCACTCGAAACCTGACTACAGATGATCTGATTGATCGTGCCGAAATTCACGATGCATTGATGAAATATGCAACAGGAATCGATAGCCGTGATTGGGCGCTATATCGTTCACTCTTCACCGATGAGGTTGAGATTGATTTCTCCAGCTGGTCCGGTGATCCAGGGAGTGTGATGAAGGCGGATGATTGGGTATCGGGAGTGCAGGCAGTATTAAACGGGTTCGATGGAACCCAGCATTTGCTCGCCAATGAAGTGATCACGTTAGACGGCGATGAAGCGGTCGTTGTTCCGTATATGCAGGCGCACCATTATCTGAACCTCGACGGTGAGCATCACTTGCAATCGATTGGCGGACATTATCGTCACCTCATGGTGCGGACCGATGAGGGTTGGAAGAGCCGGTCATGCACCTTGACGGTCACCTGGGAAAAAGGTGACCGCGGGATATTTGAAATTGCTGCTCAGAGAGCCGCAAGTAAAATGGCTTGAACGTTTTACTCTTTCCCAATGACCGGATTGCTAACGCCGTCCCAATCCAGATGCGCTTGCCGCATTGCGGCAAAACCGTCGATCCCCGGTTGTGGAATTTGTAGATATTCGATGATCGTTCCAGGGCCGCCGCCATAATCGGCATAGAAGGCTCCGCCGACACCGCCGGGCAGACTGACTTCTTGAATGATTTCGCCGCCAGCTTTTTCTGTTAGTGCGCGTGCCTCTTTTAGGTCTTCGACAATGATGCAAATATGCTGCACGCCTTGCAGACCCTTCTTGCGCCAATCTTTAAACATCGACGGCGCGTCATTGTCCGGACGGATCAACTCAACCTGCACATCCCCCCAATATCCAATGGCCATCGAAAATTTGATGTCGGATGGTTCGCCGCGATATTTGACATTCTCTACCTCGACGCCCTCAGTGTGGAAGAATGGACCCGCGCCCATTTTCTTCGTCCAGTAATCCAGCGCCGTATCATAGTCATCGGGCACATAGCTAATCTGCATGATCGACCCAAGGCCAGCAAGTGTATTGTTGCTCATTCTTCTTGCTTCCAGATATCGGCCGAAGGACGCTCTTCCATGTGCGCGACAAATCGTGCCAAATTATCTGTGCCATCTGGCAATGACCAGCCAACGGTGCCGCCAAATTTGATAAAGCAAAATGCGACTAGATCAGCCAGTGTCAATTTGTCGTTGCAGATATAATCTTTGCCACCCAATTGCGCATCAAGCCAAATCCAATGTTTGTCGGACATCGCTGACAATTCGGCAGCAGCTTCCGTACTCACAACATTCATGCGTGGCTCAAACATCGGGCGTCCAGCTCCGCCGCGAAATCCCATCGTCATCGGAACAGCGATCTCCTGATCAATGCGCCTGGCCCAACGCCGCGTCTCGGCGCGTTCCTCGGGGCTGGATCCAATCAAAACTGGGGTAGGATGTGTTTCCTCCAGATATTCACAAATCACTGTAGACTCAGTCAAACAGGTTCCATCATCCAGCTCCAGCGTTGGCGTGGTTTGCATAACATTCTTCTTTGCATATTCATCGTCGCTTCGGTTTCCGCCAGCGATGATGTCAAAATGGATGCGCTCCACTTCGATGCCTTTTTCAACTAGGAACATCCGGACCAGTCGGGGATTGGGGCCAAGGCTGGAATATAATTTCATATTGTCTCTCCTTTGATCTGGTTATGAATGTTTTGCCCGCTTGGTTCAATGGCGCTCAGCTCAATCAACCCTCTCAAATTCAATAGCGCTGCTCGCAGATTCACTAGTGGAATTTGTGACCGCTTGCCCTAACCTCAGTTTCAAACAATTTGTTCGGAGAGCAGAATAATGGTCGAGACGTTAACGGGTCACAATCGGTCCAACGGTATTAGTTATAACGAAATATTGGAAGGCGACACAGTTGCGCCGCCAAAAATCTATCTTGAAGACTCGCCTATGGAGCCAGGTGTTACTCAGGTTGAGGTTAGCCGCTATTGGACCAAGGAAGAGCATGACCGCGAGGTTGAAATGCTTTGGAAACGGGTCTGGCAGATGGCGTGCCACAAAGATGACATTCCGAATGTTGGCGACACCCATGTCTATGATATCGCCGGATTGTCCTTTATCGTCGTTCATGCCGAAGAGGGCGTTTACAAGGCGTATCCGAATGCCTGTCTTCACCGTGGCCGCGCAATCTGTGATGCGGACAAAAAAGGATTGAAGGCGCTTCGCTGTCCGTTCCATGGCTGGTCATGGGAGTTGAATGGCAAGTTGAAAGAGGTCCCCTGTCAATGGGATTTTCCCACCGTCACGGAAGAGACGCATAGCTTGACCGAAGCGAAGGTTGGAGAGTGGGGCGGGTTTATTTTTATCAATCCCGATCCCAATTGCGAACCACTGGAAGATTTCCTTGGTGATATTGATCGGCATTTCGGCATTCCGTTTGAAAGGCGTTATAAAGCGGCTCATTTGATCAAGCGCCTGCCGTGCAACTGGAAGGTTGCGCAAGAAGCGTTCATGGAGAGCTATCATGTGGTCGGAACGCATCCGGTATTGATGCCGACATTCTCTGACGCCAATTCCAAATATGATGTGTGGCATAATATGTCGCGGGCGATGTCCGCATCGGGACCGCCCAGTCCGCACACAGATTTGGTGAACCCCGATCCGTCGGCGTTTCCAGATGGCAAGCTCTTCAAGAGTTTTCACCATCCGATCAATAATCACATTTATCGTCGCCTAGAAGAAAACCGGGTTGAGGTGGAATTCCCGAACGGCAAAAAGGGCGTTTTTGATATGGAGGCCAATTACATCGAAGGCGATGTAAAAAATGCTGATACTCATATGTGTAATTGGGTAGGTGGGAAAATTGCTCCCGAAGAAGAAGAAATGGATGCACCATTTCCGCCTGGAACGCCGCACGAATATCGTGATGCTATTGCCGGTGCGCGGCGAGAAGAGATGCGGGAAGTATGGGGTGACTACGTAGATGAGGTTTCAGATGCCGATCTGAACGACTCAATCTTTTACAGCGTTTTCCCCAATATCAGTCCTTGGGCAGATTTTAGTCCCCTTTTCTATCGCTTTCGTCCCGATGGAGATAATCCAGAGCAATCGTTGCACGAAGTCATGTTTATGATCCCTCTGCCAGAAGGCGCAGAACGTCCTGAACCGGTGGAATGTACATTCCTTGATCTGCATGACGATTATACATTGGCTCCCAACTTTGGCAGCTATTTGCTGAAGATTTTTAATCAGGATTATCTGAACCATAAAGCAGTGCAAAAAGGGGTGAAAAATCACCCCCATGGCAAGACCATGTTTGCCCAATATCAGGAATCGAAAATTCGGCATTTCCATGAAACATTGAACGAATGGTTGGAAGCCGATGAACCGCCCAAGTCTCCTAAAAAGCAGACGGCTTAGGCGCTCAGTTCCCTGATCGGGTCGGTGCCGTCATAATTTTTGGCGGCATCGGCGACCATGTTGTAAAACCCCACTAACTCTGGCGATGAAGCATATAGTTCAATCATGTGGCCATGGGGTTTGATCATATCTATCATCGCGAAAGCGACGCCAGTTTCCGTTTCTGCATATAGAGCGGTCTCGAAGCCGTTGTGATTATACTCAGAAATTGCGACTGCAAGATCATCAACGATGATGGCTAGATGGTGTATCCCGGTCTTACCTGTTCCTTCGGGAAAAATATCGTGAAATACCGACGGACCAGAATTATTCTGTTGCACAAATTCGATCATCATCGAGCCCCATTGTCCATAAGCCGAACTGTGATCGAGTGGACGATCTATTCCGCGATGATGAGAAAGTCTTAGCGGGATGTTTCGGGCGATGAAATAGGGCCCCGATCCAAATTGCTGGTGATGAGCCAAGGCCGCCGCCTCTATATCTTTCACAAAGTAAGCGATTTGGCGAACTGGTGGGGAAAATGAGTCTATGGTCATATTGTTTGTCATAACTAAGCATTCCTTCGCAATAACGCTGCTACTATGTTTGATAGCATCGCATCACTTGTGATGAGTTATATGATCCAGCCGAGGGGACAGCATGACAGATATTCCAGATGGATTTGAACCGGCGCAATTTACCAAAGGTTTTCTGGATCAATCCGGACCTTACTACCTTAAGGAAGTGGCTGGCGGCACGGTCGTTGGATTGCGCGTTCAGAAATCTCACGTAAATTACATAAATGTGGCGCATGGCGGCGTGCTAACCACCTTGGCTGATGTCGCACTCAGTTTGCAGGTCCATCAGAGCGAAACCCCCAATCTACCCGTGTCGACAGTCAGTCTGACCACCAACTTCCTCAGCGGAGCGAGGCTCGATGAATGGATTGAGGCAACGGCAACTATTGACCGAATAGGAAAGAAATTGGCTTATGTGAGTGGGGCAATATGCAGCGGCGATCGCGCAATCATGACCATGAGCGGCGTATTTAATGTTTTTCGGCCAAAGTGAGTGGGTTCTCAGTATATTCGTTCAATTCCTGTGATTATTTTGTCACATAAATTCCCAAATTTCAGTTTACCCAACTTTTTTGATAGTGGCGGAAAACCGCGATCAGCCTAATTTCCTGATGATAGAAAGCATGATGTTTAACTCGTCAAAACGAGCAACATCGGCTTCGAAAGTTTTTGGGAGGATATCAAAATGAAAGTCGCGTTTACCGCAAAATCTTTAAAATCTGCTTTGTTTGCCGGAGCGGCTCTGGGTTGTTTCGCTACCCCTAGTGTATCATTCGCTCAAGCCGAGCAAGTGGATGATGAAGACAGCAATGTTATTACCGTTATTGCACGTAAGCAGGAAGAAACACTGCAGGAAGTTCCGGTTACGGTGACAGCGATTGGTGGTGACACACTGGATAAATATCAAGTCGATGAAATTGCTGATGTTGTGAGCCGTGTTCCTGCACTAAATGTTCAAGTTGGGGGTTCAGGTTCCGGTGGTCAAATTAGTTTGCGCGGCGTTGGTTCATCCAATATTTCGGCTTCGTTTGACTCTGCAGTAGCGTTCGATTTTGATGGGGTTCAAGTTAGCACAATGCGTATAGTGCAGGCTGGTTTTTTCGACGTCGCACAAATTGATGTTCTGAAAGGACCGCAATCTCTGTTCTTCGGTAAGAGTGCTTCCGCAGGGGTTTTTGCCATTCGTTCTGCTAATCCGACACAAGATTGGGAGGTAGGTACTAAAGTTTCTCATGAGTTTGAAGAAAATGGGACAACGGTAGGCGGTTACATTTCCGGCCCCTTGTCAGGAAAATTAGGCATTCGTCTGGCTGCGCAATACCAAAACATTGAAGATTATGTGGACCTTGCGCCTGGTACTCCTGCGTTTTTCCCAAGCGGCGCTCGCCGTGATAGTCGCGGTCTGAAAAATTTCGTTAGTCGTGCTACATTGCAATGGGATCCATTTGACAATTTTAGCGCAAATTTGAAACTCAATTATATCAAGAATGAAAATGATGGAGCCATTGCACATTCAGACATCAATTGTGGCGCCAACGGCGTTGCGGACCCTCTTTTCTTATTTCAAGGTGGTTTGCAAATCGCTTCAAATGCAGATTGTAACAGCAACGATGGCCTTTACCATCATGCCGATTTCCATCCGATTTTAAGAATTCTTCCGGACGATTCCAGCGTGGCGGGCCAGCTAACGGCCAGAAATGGAAGCCCCTTTGGTGAAACGGACATATTCTTCGGCCGTCTAAAATGGGATTTGGATCTGTCTGATAGTCTGACACTGTCGTCAGTGACAGGTTACCTGAATCTGGATGCTATTGATTTGGATAGCTACGGTTACGTTGGCATTCTTCCTAATGGGCAACCTGGCGGAGTGGGCGGAAGCGATCCGAGAAACCGGACGGAACAGTTTACCCAAGAAATGCGGCTTACCAGCGATTTTGATGGTATATTCAATTTTATGGTGGGGGCGTTTTATGAAAGTCGCGAGATTGATTTTGATACGTCGCAACTAGCGCTAAACTGGTCATTGTTGTTCGGTCCAGATGCAATCACTGGCAGTACTTTTGATTGGCATAAAAAACACAATACAGAAACCGAAGCGTTTTCATTGTTTGCTAGCACAACGTTAAATTTAACGGAGCAATTAGAGCTATCGGGTGGTATCCGTTGGACGGATGAGAAGAAGGTAAATACGATCTCACTCCCCTATGTACATTCCGGTCTGGAGGCATTGGGTGGGGGTGCAGTATTCCTGCAAAGAGGGTTCTTTTCCGGTCCCATTAGGTTTTCCGATTCAAACTTTTCGCCTGAAGTCTCTATCAAGTACCAAGCAACCGATGACGTGAATGTGTATGCCGCATTTAAGACTGGCTTTAAATCTGGTGGTATCGACAATAGTGCATTGCCTTCGGCTTCACTGGGTGCAGCAGCAGCAGCCAATGATTTTAGTGCTCTAATTTATGATTCCGAAACTGGAAAGGGCGGTGAAGTTGGTGTTAAATCGCAATTTGCCGACCGGACAATTACTGCCAATATATCAGCGTTCTACTATGTATTTGATGATCTGCAGGTACAAAATTTTGATGCAAACACGACGCAGTTCCAAACGTTTAATGCTAGTCAGTTGACAACTAAAGGCATTGATTTGGAATGGGCTTGGCAAACTCCTGTGGAAGGTTTGAATCTGTCTGGAGCAGTGGCCTATACAGATGCTAAATACACACAGGACTTCTTTACGGATCCTGGTCCTGACATGGTTCGTGGAACAGCGGATGACACCAGTAATCTAAGGGGAAGGCAAGCTGCACGAGCGCCTAAGTTTGCTGCTAACGTAGCGTTCGATTTTAACGCACCGATTGGAGATACACTTGAGCTCGGCCTCAATGGCAATCTGCAATATAGTGGTTCTTACTTCACAAACGAAGATACGCTGAATGACCTTCGCCAAGATAGCTATGCATCAATAGATGGAGCAATCTCAATCGGTGATCAGGATGGGGCATGGAAGTTCTCACTAATCGGTGTCAACTTGACCGACAAGATCTGGGTAAATACCAGCGGTGGTCGTCCGTTCCTTGGCGGCGGTGGAGATGATTTGGTCGTTACACAAAACCGTGGTCGTCAAGTCTTCCTTGAAGGCAAATTCAAGTTCTGATCAACTCTCCCGTTGATCGAAGAAGGCCGGGCTAGCAGGGGGCTAATCCGGCCTTTTCTTTGGATGAAAACAATAGAAAAAGGGCACTGAACGGCAGTTCAGTGTCCTTTTTCTACCTCCGGAGGTTTTCTACGTTGCCGAAATCCTGACTGGTATCGCGCTTTGCATGGCTTGACCCGTAATTGGATCAAGCTTGTCGTCATCGACGATCAAGCGGTTGGTGGAGCCACCCTTCGTCATCACATCGTCCTTGCCAGCATCGGAGTCTCCAAAAGCATGGCTCATGGAGATTACCCCGGGGCGCACTTTTTCGTCGGCTTTCGCTAAGCCAAAAATTGAAGCGGTGGGTGATGAGATTTCGATAACTGCGCCATCTTCAATTCCCGCTGCGGCCAAATCGTCAGGGTTAAAAAATGCTGGATTTGTAGGCATCTTTTCCACCAATTTCGGGAATGTATGGCCGTTGCTATTATAACGATGCTTTGATCGGCGAGAGATTAACCGGAAGTCAAAACCGCTATCGACTGGGTCATTGGCCGCGTATTTGAGCAACTCGCTCGGCATTGCACCCGCGTTTAGCTCGAATTTCTCAACTGCGTCTGGGTCTGCCGGACCAACGACCGGATGGCGATCATCATAGGTTATCGCTGCACCTTTCCGATCCAGTGCCGCTGCATCTGCTTTGGCTTCGCTTGGCTTCACAAGTGAACCGTCTGAAATCAGATCTAATACTGTCACCTTGTCCGGGCATTCGTTCATTGAAACTGAACCACCGGGGTAGTTCATTTCGATGCCGATATGTTTGGCCAACCACCACAGCATTTCATACTCATCCATTGTGTCTCCAGGCGGTGGCACCATGGCTTCCGTGTAATGCGCATAGGCTTCTTCGGTAAATGCGTCGGATACGTTGTTAATATCCTCGCGCTCAAGACACATGCTGGGCGCCAATATGATATCCGCTCGTTTGGCACTCGCCGACATCCAGGGATCTACCTGAATGTACAGTTCACATTCTTCGAGCGCGCGCCGGACCTTCTGCTGGTCAGGAAAAGCAATCTCCGGATTTCCGCCAATTGATATGAAGGCCTTAATTTGGCCTTCGCCTGGTGTGAGGATTTCATCGGCCAGGACATTGCAGGGCATTTCTTTGCCCAAGACGCCAAGGCCCCGAATACGTGACTTGGCAAACCCTTCGCCAAAGGTTGGCATTTTGGGAGCAACCTGTGCTTTTTTGGGGCCACCCATGAGCGGGTTAAACACCATTGGTGCGGAGACTTTTTCTCCTTCCTGATTAAAGCGGGCGCACAGGATATTGAGTGATGCGACCAGATATTCAGTCAGTGTCCCGTTGCCAGCCATTTCAGGTCCAGTGCCGGTTACGACACGACCTTTATTGGCGCCAGCAAACATCCGGGCCGCTTTGATCAGCTCATCCTTATCAACACCTGCGCGTTTAGCAGCAACTTCTGGTGTCATCGGTTTTACGGCTGCTTCCAGCTCTTCAACGCCGTCAACATGCGCCGCGACAAAATTTTGATCGAATAGTTTTTCTGCAAAAATCACATTCAGCATGCCCGCGAGCAGGGCAGGGTCTTCACCGGGTTTTACCGGTAGATGAATATGAGCAAGCTTACCCATTTCATTTACGCGTGGATCAGCCACAATCAGTTTCAAGCCTCTGTCCAATGCATCACGAAGCCCCCTGGACGGAGAGGATGTTGGCATACCGCCGGAATAGTGAGAAACAATCGGATTATTACCGACAAACATGGCGACGTCAGACTCAGTGAACGCGTTGCCGCCACCCATCCACGTGCCATATCGAGCGGTGGTAAAGACCTTAGCCGGTTGATCGACCGTCACACTGGTGTACCAGTTGCGTGTTCCGATACCTTGGGCAAAAGCATAGGATGTACCTAGAACAGCGCTGTTTTGGAAAGCGTTGGTCCCACAGTAAACGGCAACGCTGTGAGGGCCGTGTTCTTCGATCATTTTTTTCATGGTCTCGCCGGCAAGCTTTAGAGCATCGGCGGTTGCAATATCCTTGAAGCTACCGTCTGGTTGCCGGATCTTGCTGGTAATCATGCGTGTGTCGAGATTGTGCATATCGGGCATTTGGCGGCCTTTTATACAGGTATAGCCGTGGAAAAGATGATCTTCTTTATCGCCTTTAACAGACAGGATTTTATCATCTTCAACTTCCACAACCATCGCACAACTGGCGTGACAGAATCGACAAAAAGTCCGTTTGGTTTCGACGGCCATTAACACTCTCCTTTTTTAATCAAATACCACAGGTTGTTGCTATAATTCGACTGGCAATTTTGCCCGTAGGACTGCCATTTGTGAGACTGTTTTTTGAACAAGAAACATTTATCCTATCAATCACAAAGGAGTGATGGATGAGCAGTTACAAATATTGGTGCCTGGAAAGCCGGCCAGATGGGAATGATCTTGGAGATCTGGAGGCCGCCCTCCGTTTGAAAGAAGCGCCAATGCCAGAGCCTTCAGAAGGAGAAGTGTTAGTCAAAAATCACTTTCTTTCGATGGATGCCGGGACACGAATGTGGATGACGGATCGGGAGGATGGCTACAATCCGCCTTTACCATTGGGAGGTCCAATGGTGGGATTGGCCCTGGGTCGCGTAGAAACATCCAACAATGCAGCCTTCCAGGAAGGTGATTTGGTACGGTGCTTTGGGCAGTGGGCTGACTATTCCCTGGTTGAACCGGAAATGGCAGGCATGGTGAAACTGGACGATAGTATCGCCGATATCCGGCAGTATTTTGGCGTGCTTGGCATGAATGGTTGGACCGCACTTTGGGGCCTAAAGGAGACTGCACAGGTCCAAGCTGGAGACAATGTTTTGGTTTCGGCCGCCGCTGGTGCGACGGGAGTCCTGGCGTGCCAAATTGCGCGATTACTGGAGGCAAACGTGTATGGCTTGGCCGGTGGATCGGAAAAATGCCGTTGGTTGGAAGACGAGATCGGCGTTACGCGAGCGATTGACTATAAATCTGCCGATGTCGCCGCGGAGCTGGCCAAAATTGACGGTGATATAAACGCCTATTTTGACAATGTGGCCGGGCCAATACTCGATGCCGTTTTGCCAAATATGGCGCTGAATGGACGTATAGCATTGTGCGGGTTGATGGCGCAATATTCTGGTGACGGGCGCGCAAGAGGGCCGGAAAATTTTGATCAAATCCTGATGAAAAGACTGTCAGTAATCGGTTTCTTTTCCCCCGATTTCATGGATCAGGGAGAGAGGCTAACCTCAGAATTGCGACAGTGGTTGGAAGCAGGGAAAATCATGACACCATTTGATGAAACGTCCGGTTTGGAGAATGTTCTAATTGCTTATCAGAAACTCTTTTCAGGCGGTAATATTGGAAAGGTCATTGTCAATCTGGCTTAACCAGCATCCCGTTCACCATTTTATCATGAATGTGCTATAGGGAGACAATGCTGCCAATTGCGGTAGATATTTTGTAAAACCTCCACTAATCACTAGGAAATTCTGTGTTTTTTTGGCACTGTGAGTTTTCGGGTGAAACAAACCGATGAAACCGGGGAATATGATGTCCGAACATAAATCTCACCTCCACGATGTTCTCAATTCACCTGAAGGGCCACATATTGCAGCTCTGTTTGATTTTGATGGCACCATCATCGCTGGTTATTCAGCCACAGCCATGTTGCAGGAAAAAATCAAGCGGCGGGAGATGACCGCAGAAGAATTGGTCCAAACGGTCAATGTAATCGCGCAATATAGTACCGGAAATATGGGCTTCTCAGGCCTGATGTCTGGTGCAGCGAAATTTATGAAGGGCGTAACCGAAGAGAGTTACTTCGAATTTGGTGAAGAATTATATGAAAAACACATCGCCAAAAAGGTCTACCCTGAAGCGCGCGCGCTAATAGAAGCGCACCAAGCAAAAGGACACACCGTCGCGATTGTTTCTTCTGCGACCATCTATCAAATTGAGCCAACCGCTCGGGATTTGGACATCGAACATGTTCTTTGCTCCCAGTATGAGGTCGAGAATGGTGAGTTCACGGGAAATATTATTCGGCCACTTTGTTTCGGCGAAGGCAAGGTTATTGCGTCGGAAAAACTGGCTGAGCGCATGAATCTGGATCTGGACCAGAGTTATTTTTACTCGGACAGCTATGATGACATTGAGCTTCTGGAACGGGTCGGCAAACCGCGTCCGCTAAATCCCAATGGTAAATTGAGAGAAGCTGCGAAGGAAAACGATTGGCCGCTCGAAAAATATGAAAGTCGGGGGCAGGGCAAGCCAGTAGATTATCTCCGCACTATTTATGCGACGGGATCTTTGATCGGATCAGCGGTTGCTTCGCTGCCCATATGGGCGCTGACGGGTTCACAACGGGAGGCGATGAACTTTTCTGCCGGCCTATTTGGTGATCTCGCTACCGCTATAACGGGCTGCGAACTGGAAGTTACGGGTGAAGAGAATCTGTGGACTGCGCGTCCATGTATCTTTGTGTTCAATCACCAGAGCAAAGCGGATGTGATGATCCTCGCCAAGCTAATCCGCAAAGATATGGGCGGCGTTGGTAAAAAAGAAATTCGAGACACGCCGGTCATTGGTAAGCTGATGGAGTTGGCGGGAACCGTCTTTATTGATCGCGCGGATGGCAAAAGTGCGATTAAGGCGATGGAGCCGCTGATTGACGCGATTAAGATTGATAAAAAGAATATCTGTATCGCGCCCGAAGGCACGCGGACTTTGTCTCCTAAATTAGGTCCCTTCAAAAAAGGCGCTTTCCATATGGCGATGCAGGCAGGCGTGCCGATGGTCCCGATTGTCATTCATAATGCTGGCGATATCGCGCCTAAGAACGAATTTGTAATGCGCCCAGCGAAGGTGAAAGTGGATGTGTTGCCGCCAGTTGATACTAGTAAGTGGTCTGTTCGCACCATCAATGATCATGTTGCCGAAGTGCGCGGCATGTTCCTGAAAGCTTTGGATCAGGAAGAGGAAGAAGAAGCGCTGGAGGCCATAGCCAATGAAACGGTTGTGGTGCGCAAAAAGCCTGCAGCCAAACCCAGAACGGCAACTAAGCCTGCTGCCAAGAAAAAAGTTGTCAGTAAAAAGACTGTGACCAAAAAATCGACTACACGAGCCAAGGCAGCAGCGAGAAAACCCGCAAGAAAAAAAGCTGCAACGCGCTCGAAATCAAAACCAGCGGGTGCAAAGAAGAAACAAGCTAGCAAGTAACTATCAGTTAGGGAGTGGGGATGGACGAAGCGGTGGCAATAGCAACAACAGGACCATTGTTGGCGCAGGGTCCGAAGTTGTTTATCATCGATGCACGCAATCGGGTCGAGCGAAAATACCTACTAGACTGGCTACATACATCACTCGCAGAAGGTGGGCCGGGAGCAGATTTTAATTGGATTAGCCTTCCGCTATCCGACGAACGGGCAAACTTGCGTTTGGGAGCACTCTCGGAAAAACTCAAAGACGATAAAAGCACGCTAGTGGTGCCGGTTCGGATTGCATGGCGGGTGCCGAATTTTGAAAAAAGCCGCGCCATTAAGAAACGTCATATTTTGTTGGGCGATCCCCGTAATCCTGGCAGTTTGCGCGCCAGAAGCATATTGATCCGAGATAAACGGCGTGCCCATTGTTTGACGGGACAACCCGCGACAATCGGTGATCTGCGCGATCGTTACGATACGCTAAAACCTGGATTAGAAGAAGATCCAGATTTGGATTTCGCTGCCTATGTAGCGCGCCAAGCTGGATTGGTGCTCGACATTGCCGAACGCGGATTACGCGGGCGTCGGTATAAAGTCCCACGGCATGTTGCCGCTGGACTTCGCAGTGATCCGCGATTTCGATCGGCTATGTCAAAACTGGCAAGCGAAACAGACAAGCCAGAGGCCCTGCTTTACGAAGAAGCGTCGAAATACATGAAGGAGCTTATTGCTCGCCCAAGTCCCTTGTTCATTGACCTTAAGGCGAAGCTGGATCGTTTCATGCTGTCGCAGGGATATGAAGATGACGTGGTTTTTGATCCAAAGGAACTGACACGTCTTCGGAAAACCATGCGCGAGCAGCCGACTGTGCTGTTGTTTACGCACAAGACATATATTGACGGCGTTACACCGACAGATTTGGCCTATCAAAACGACCTGCCTCTCGTGCATGTTTTTGGCGGTATCAATCTCGATTTTTTCGGACTTGGCTTCATGCTGCGCCGGGCGGGCACAATATTCATTCGGCGCAGTTTTGAGAATAACCCGGTCTATAAACTCGTACTGCGTCATTATGTCAGCTATCTTTTGGAAAAACGATTTCCCATGACCTGGGCATTTGAAGGTACGCGCTCTCGGCTCGGTAAACTGATGCCGCCGCGCTATGGCTTGCTTAAGTATGTGGTCGACAGCGCGCATTCCAACGAAATCGAGAATCTTAACATTATCCCTGTTGTGACCAGTTTTGACCTGATCCGAGATGTTGAGGAATATGCTGGAGAACAGCGTGGGCGTATCAAGAAGCCGGAATCTTTAAGTTGGTTCTTTGGCTACTTGAAAAGCCTGCGAGAGCCGATGGGCAAAGTCTATGTCGACTTTGGTGAAACTGTTGTGCTTGAGAAGGCTCCAAAACCGGATGACAGGCTCGCGCTATCCAAAATTGCTTTTGAAGTGGCGGTGCAAGCGAATCGAGCCACACCGGTGACACTAACATCACTCATGTGCTTGTGCCTGCTGGGTACAGCTCCGCGTGCTATGACGGCCGATGAGCTACGCGCCACCATGACCTTTTTCGTGAACTGGGCGCGAGAACGCAATATTCGTATAAGCAGTGATTTGACCGAAGAAAATTTGGGAACGGTTCAGAATGTGGTTGATACATTGGTCAACAGCGGTTTGTTGGTGCGCTATGATCAAGGTTCCAGTACAGTATATGCAATAGAACCCGATCAACACCCGATTGCTAGTTATTACCGCAACTCCATCATACACCATTTCCTGGACAAGGCGATAATTGAACTGTCAGTCCTCAAAGCGCGCGAGGTGCAGGATCGGTCGGCCTCTGAGGTTTTCTGGGAGGAAACAGATCGACTTCGTGATTTGTTCAAGTTTGAATTTTTCTATCCTGCAAAAGAAGAATATCGAGAAAATCTGAAAGCCGAACTGAAGCGTACTGATCCTGATTGGGATATGAAGTTGGACAAAGGCGGCCCTCTTTTGAAGAGTCTGACCAATCGCATGCAGCCGTTGATCGGCCACGCCGTCTTCCTGCCTTTTGTTGAGGCCTATACTGTGGTTTTGGATATCTTGTCTCGCTTAGAACCAGGTGATGTAATCGATAAAAAATCCTGCGTTGAACTCGCCCTAAAAGAAGGGAAGCAAGCTTATCTTCTGCGCCGGATCACAAGCGAAGCTTCTATTGGCAAAATCTTGTTTGAAAATGGTTTTAAAATGGCCGCAGGTCTCGGTTTGACCGGAGAAACCACTGAAGAGACCATTGCCGAGCGCAAAGCTCTATTGCGTAAGTTTCGCGCATTGTCTCGGCGCATGGAAAGATCGCGACTGGAAGTACTCCAACTTGCCGACAAAATATTTGAATGAAGGAAATCTAAGACATGCAACAACTTAGCGCACAAGACGCCCAGTTTCTCTACATTCAATCCGAGACAAATCTGACTCATGTGATGGCGGTCTATGTCTTTGACCCTTCAACTGCACCGGGAGGCAAGGTGCGGTTCAAGGATATTATCGAACATATGCGCGGCCGGTTGGATGTGTCGCCAATGCTGAAGCGCAAATTGTACCGGCTGCCGCTCGATATCGATCATCCTTACTGGGTGCATGATGAACATTTCGATCTAGAAATGCACATGTCGCATAGCCGTTTGCCTGAACCAGCGGATTGGCGACAATTCTGTATCTACGTCGCACGGCACCACAGTAAGCCGCTTGATATGAATCGGCCACTCTGGGACATGCACATTCTGGAGGGGCTTGATAATATACCGGGATATAAAAAGGGCAGTTATGCGCTGCTAACCCGAATTCACCACTCAACCATTGATGGCGCTTCTGCGGCTCATTTCTTTGCGGCTATTGCCGATCTCGACAACAAAGGCACCCCTGCCATTCCACTTCCTGAGGCATCGCCGGAGCCAGATGAGCTGCCGGAAATGTCGGAGATGGTAAGCCGCGCGATAAACAGCACGATCACCTCGCCGGTTAAGATGTCACGGGCGCTTATGAAATTTGCGCCAGCCCTACTGTCTACCGCGCAGAAATCGTTGAGTAGTGACGATGAGGAGAAAGACACAGGCGTCCCGAAAACGCGTTTTAACAATGCCGTCACCCCGCATAAGATGTTCGATGCTGTAACATTCGATTTGGAAGAAATTAAAAAAATTCGCAAAAAAGTGGATGGCGCCACAATTAATGACGTGGTCCTAACCATAGCGAGCGGCGGCGTGCGCAAATACCTGATGAAGCACAAGGAATTGCCGAAGGAGTCGTTAATCGCTGTTGCCCCAGTAAATGCAAGGAGTAGGGCGGGAGAGGAATCTGAGCCGGGTAACAAGATCAGCGCGATGACCATCAAAATATGGTCGGATATTGCCAATCCAATCAAGCGAATGGAGGCCATCCGGGATACAACAAGGGAAACGAAGGCCGCTAAGTCTGGCCTCAGCGCTCGTATAATGACCGACATAACCCAGCATGTTCCTGGTGTCACAATGTCGGGTGTAGCGCGTCTTATGACGGATGAACGGTTCGCGCCCAAGATGAGCAATCTCATTGTATCAAATGTACCGGGTCCACAGATACCCATGTACATGAACGGTGCTCAGCTTACGCACCAATATGGTTTGGCTCCGCTGGCGCATGGCATGGGATTGTTTATCGCAACACCGAGTTATAACGGGACAATTTCCTTTGGGATCACATCTGACCGTCAGATCATGCCTGATATCGATTTTTTTGTGGAGTGTCTCAAAAAGGCATTTTCAGAATTGCAGGTTGCCAAAACTAATCGCGCGGTTAAAAAGACATCTGCACGAGCATCAACAGCTGAACATGCTGTTGAGCCGCAATCTGACGGATCCAACTATCGGCGCGTTTCCAAAACGCCCAGAAGAGTGAAGCAGAGCAAGGCAAAATAGGAGTGGATGGAGCAATGTTGGCGTCCGCAATATGCGGATTCCGTAACAGGTCGGCGTATCTGACCGCATCTAAGTGAGTAAATTATGATCCTGAACACCACCCTGAAAATGGAAAAAGCAATGGCGCAGGCCGAAAGCTATTCCGAATGGTCCGATGCTGCGAAAAAGCATGATAAATCTACTGGTGTGGATGTCTGGAAAAAGTCCGATGAAAGTAAGCATTTTGACAATGTTTCGATCCGTCGCCGGCTGAAACGCCTTTCCAAGCTTTGGAAAGAACAAGATAACAAAGGCCTGTTATATGCGTTGAATGAGGGCATCCACGGCAATATGGATGGCATGGGCAACGATCGCCTGCATCAAAAGGCACAATTTGGCACCAAGCAGCTTATTCAGGATTATGTGGATGCAATTGCCAATTCACTGGAATATTTGGCGAGTGACAAAGTTACCGATATTCCGTTCGAGGAAAAATTAGATTTCTTCCGCCGTGCACAGCATTGCTATGGTCGATCTGCGTTCTTAATGAGTGGATCCGGGGCGTTTCTGTTCTTCCATATTGGGGTGGTAAAAGCGCTATGGACTGAAGGATTACTTCCAAGCATATTGTCGGGTTCCAGTGGTGGATCCGTTGTCGGTGCTCTAGTAAGCACCCGTGTTGATGAGGAAATTCCAGATTTTTTCAAAGCTGAAACAGCAGTAGAAAATTATGAGCGGGCTAGAGGTGCAAATGACACCGGAAAAGGTCGCCTAGATCAAGATGAAATTCGTCGTAGCCTGGAAGGCATGATCCCGGATCTGACTTTTCAGGAAGCCTATGAGCTTACTGGCCGTCATCTGAACGTCTCTATTGCTCCAGCGGAACGGCATCAAACTGCGCGGATGTTGAATGCGATAGCATCACCCAATGTCTATGTGCGCGAGGCGGTTCTGGCATCATGCGCTGTGCCCGGTGTGTATAAGCCAGTGACGTTGGCCGCAAAAAACCACAAGGGTGAGCGTGTGCCTTATCTACCAAATCGCAAATGGGTGGATGGTTCTGTAACCCACGATTTGCCTGCGAAACGATTGGCGCGACTATATGGCGTGAACCATCATATCGTCAGCCAGGCTAACCCGATAGCAACGCCGTTTGCCAGTGACTTCAAAGCACAGAAAACACCGATTACAGCCATTCGCAATGCTTCGACCGCTACGATGAAGGCTTGGATTAATGCCAATGCAGCGATCTGGCAAAAACCACTATCCTACTTCCCAAGATTGAATAGCATGACCAATATGACATTGTCGGTTATTAATCAGGATTATACCGGCGATATCAATATCGTTCGACCGCCTATGTTCTGGAGCCCATCCAAGATTTTGAGCAATTTACCGCTTGAAGATATTGAAGAATTGATCGACCTGGGTGAGCGGAAGACTTGGCCAAAAATTGAGATGGTTCGTACGCAAACAAAGATCAGTCAAACTTTGGACCGTATTCTTTACCAATATGAGATGGAACTCGCCCATGATCACGAACTGGCGATGAAAAGGAAGATCGCTTGATCCACGACGAAGGTACGATTGCGCTAGCTGAGCCGTCAAAAGGCGCAGGTAGCAAATTGTATCGCCAAAGCTGGTTACCCGATGGTGCTCCCAAAGCTGTCATAGTTCTTGTCCATGGATATGACGAACATAGTGGGCGTTACGCATATTTTGCTGATCACTGCACTGCTCGGGGTTATGCGGTTCATGCCATAGATCATTGGGGACATGGTAAATCTGAAGGAATCAATGGCTTTGTACCAGATTTTTCGGTTTATCATGAAGGCGTGAATGCCCTGATCGCACAGCTGCCGGAGGCGCATGCCAAATTGCCCAAGATATTGATTGGGCATAGTTTGGGCGGATTGATTGCAGCGACGTATTTGTTGAAACATCAGTCCAATTTTGCCGCAAGTGTGTTGTCCGGCCCGGCAATCAAGGCGGCGGACGAACCATCTGCATTTTTGAGATTCATTAGTAGGTTGCTTTCAAAGATTTTGCCGAAAATGGGCGTGATCGCATTAGATGCCAGCGGCGTGAGCCGTGACCCAAAAGTAGTTGCCGATTATGAGGCAGATCCTTTGGTTTCTGGAACGAAGATCAGTGCACGATTGGGACATGAAATGATGAAACAGATGGACCTCGTTCAGTCTGCAGCATCAAAAATTACGCTTCCCTTGTTAATGCTACATGGTCAATCGGATAGCTTGACCGCGGTAGAAGGATCACAGTTTCTGAACGACAATGTCGGAAGCTCAGAAAAGCAGCTAATACTATATCCGGATCTCTATCATGAGATATTCAATGAACCTGAGAAAGATAAGGTTTTGACGGATATGACAGATTGGATAGATGCTAGGCTAGCCTAGACACTGAATGGAAAATTGATGGACATTTTAGCAATCATATTGGGCGTTGTTGCCCTTGCCATAATCGCTCTCTTGGCTCTGTATGCCTTTTCACCGCGCACTTTGTTCAATTGGCTTCAGAAGTCATTGCGCCGAAAAGGGGGATTAGTCGAAAAATCCATTGAAGCAGGCGGCTTTACTTGGCCCTATCTGGAGGGAGGGCCGACAGATGGTGAAGTTGTCGTTCTCGTGCACGGTTTCGGCGGCGATAAAGATAACTGGGCGATGTTTTCTCCGCATATTACCGGTAAATATCGTTTCATTTCCATGGACCTGCCAGGCTTTGGTGAAAATGATCGCTCCATGGATCGCGACTATGATATTGCATCTCAGGTAGAGCGTTTGCGTCAGTTTCTGGATGCGATGGGCATTTCGAAATGTCATATCGGTGGCAATAGCATGGGCGGCCATATCAGCCTGCAATTTGCGTTATCTCATCCGGAATATCTGAAGTCGCTGACGCTATACAATAA
Source organism: uncultured Sphingomonadaceae bacterium (assembly GCA_947494305.1). Taxonomy (GTDB): domain Bacteria; phylum Pseudomonadota; class Alphaproteobacteria; order Sphingomonadales; family Sphingomonadaceae; genus Parasphingorhabdus. The sequence goes on from CANLUL010000001.1 coordinate 705,309, forward strand.
CGCGGGTGTCATCGGTGAAAATGAGAGTGAACTGCAAGGCGCCGTTGAAAATGGTGAAAATGCTCTGGCAATCCAATCGGTTGAAGATGTGAAGCGAATGATGGCGTTTGTCACCCACAAGCCTGCGCCCATTCCAGGCCAGTTCCGAAAGCTATTTTTTGAAGACGCCAATGCGCACAAGGATCTGCTCGACAAGATATTCTGGTCGATCGCTGAAACAGCAATGAGCAATCCTTTGAATGAGAAGCTGAAAGACCTGAATGTTCCAACGCTGATCATATGGGGGCGGCATGACCGGCTGATTGATGTAAGTTGTGCTGAAGCAATCCATGCCGAAGTTAGAAACAGCGAATTGGTGATTTTCGAAGATGTTGGACATATTCCGATGATCGAAAAACCCAAAGAAACTGCTGCCGCAAAATTGGCTTTCCTTGCAAAACACTAAATTTGCCGTCACTCTGACTTTCGCGAACTCCCGATAAAGAGGAGTCGGTGGCTAGAGGGAAAATTGCATGAACTTGCGTGTTGGATTGTTGGGTGGCGGATCATGGGGAACGACCGTCGCGTCTATTGTATCGCGGAATGCGCCGATTAAAATATGGGCGCGTGACCCGGAAACTGTGGCGGATATCAACGACAATCATCGCAACAGTAAATATCTTCCCGATGCCGTTTTACCCGAAGCGCTTGCCGCCACCAACGAGATTGGCGAAGCGGTAGCCGGATGTGATGTTTTGATCATGGGTATTCCATCCAGCAACTTTCGTTCAGTGTTGGAAGAAGCGAAGTCCCACTTACGGCCCTGGGTCCCGGTGATCAGCCTGACCAAGGGTTTGGAACTTTCCACCGGCAAGCGAATGACCGAAGTAATTGAAGAAGTATTGCCGGGTCATCCGGTCGGTGTGCTAACCGGCCCCAATTTGGCGCGTGAAATTATGGCGGGGCAGGCGGCAGCGAGTGTTATTTCGATGGAAGATGAGATCATCGTCAAACAACTGCAACAGCTTTTCAATTCCGGCCTTTTTCGTGTTTACACCAACACCGATCTTCTGGGCTGTGAACTGGGCGGTGTGCTCAAAAACATTATCGCCATTGCGGTAGGGATGGGGGATGGCCTTGGGGCTGGCGACAATACCCGGTCAGCCTTGATTACCAGAGGTTTGGCGGAGATTACCCGGCTTGGTGTCGCAATGGGAGGGCAACCGGCTACATTTGCAGGCCTGACTGGCATGGGCGATATGATTGCTACGTGCACGAGCCCGCTATCGCGAAACCGTCATGTCGGCGTGGAGCTTGGTAAAGGGCGCCATATCGATGAAATCATCGATGATATGCTGATGGTGGCGGAAGGCGTCAAAAGTGCGCCCACCGTGATAGCTTTGGCAAAGAAATTCAACGTATCCATGCCGATAGCGGAAGATGTCTTTGAAGTGACCAAAGGCAACCGCACCGCAGTTCGCGCTTTTAGAGGGCTCACCCGGCAATCAGTCGGCGCAGAATCAGAGGCCGGTTAAGCGTTCAACAGGGACACGTCTCCGCCAGCAGCAGCAATATTGCGCGTTACGGTTTTCTCCACAACGAACCGATCAATACTATCATCGGTGGAGATGATCGGCAAAATGGCACCCTCTCGTTCGGACAATAGCTTTCCGATATCTGCCAGATCCGGATGATGGGGCGAAATCAAGAGCGCATCAAATTGTGGATCGCGCAATGCTGTTATCTGATCCATGGGTGCGTCATAAATGACAACTTCATTGCCGGTCGTCTTTGCCAGTTGTAAGGCGTGATCACGGTTCAGATCATCGGAGCTCAATAGAGCCAAAATCCTACCACGCGGTTTGACGGCATAGTGATTGGTTTCACCGGCTGGTGAGGGTAGTTTGTGCGAACTTGGGTTGGCTTGACCGGCTAACTCATCTCGACCCGCATCTTGGCTCAATCGATAAAGATATAAAGGGCCTCCAGCCTTTGGACCGGTCCCTGAGAGACCATGTCCGCCAAATGGTTGAACACCGACAACAGCGCCAATCTGATTGCGATTGACATAGATGTTTCCGACATTAGCCCTGTCGATCAAGCTATCACAAACTGTATCGATACGGCTGTGAATACCCAGAGTTAAGCCATATCCGCTGGCGTTTATCTGGTCGACCATTGCGGACTTTTCTGTGGCCTTGAATCGAACGATATGGAGAACCGGTCCAAATATCTCTCGATCCAATTCCGAGAAATCATTGAGTTCATAGGCCACTGGGGCGACAAAATGACCTTTGTTATTCTCAGGTAGATGCGCTTCGCCTATTTTGCGTGCGATGCCATCTAGCCGTCCTACATGTTGCTCGATCATCGCTTTGGCTGCAGGATCGATGACTGGCCCAATATCAGTGTTCATTTTGATCGGATCACCGACGTGAAGGGCCGCAATTGCGCCTTGCAGGAGATTTATAAACGCATCGGCGATATCTTCTTGAACGCACAATATCCTGAGCGCAGAACATCTTTGCCCCGCGCTTTGGAAAGCCGACGAGATAACATCATCGACGGTTTGCTCCAGCAACGCGGATGAGTCGACGATCATGGCATTGATCCCACCCGTTTCCGCAATAAGCGGGGTGAGTGGCTTGTCTAGCTCTGCGAGTTTTGAGGCGATACGTTTTGCCGTTGCTGTAGAACCAGTGAAACACACACCGGCGGTTTTTGGGTGTGATACCAGGCTCTCCCCCACAACTTGTCCATTACCCGGCACAAAATTCAATGCTGCAGGATCAACGCCAGCATCGTGAAGCAATCGTATCGCTTCTGCTGCTATCAACGGTGTTTGTTCTGCTGGCTTGGCAACAACGGTATTGCCGGCGGCCAATGCAGCCGTGATTTGTCCCAGGAAAATAGCCAGTGGAAAATTCCAGGGTGAAATACAAACAATGACGCCAATTGCCTTGCGATTGGAAAAGTCGTCATCTTTTGCGCGGGCGGCATAGTAGCGACAGAAATCAACCGCTTCGCGGATTTCATCAACCGCATCGCTCCAGGTTTTTCCAGCCTCTTTGACCGCTAGATAGTGAAAGGTTGAGGCGCGTTTTTCTAGTAAATTTGCCGCCTTTTCGAGAATTGCGGCTCTAGATTTTACTGATCGGCTGGACCATATTTCAAAAGCTTGATCTGCAGTCTCAATAGCTGTGGATGCATTGTCCTTTTGTGCATTGTGACATTGCCCGATCATTTCACCTAAGTTGGCGGGATTGGTGATGTTATGACCCTCACTGTTTTCAACAGCACCGGCAACGATCGGAGCAGCCCGATATGATTTGGCTGAATGTTCTTTGAGGCCCTCCAAAAACTGGGCTCGGGTCTCAGGATTGGATAAATCCCATCCCTCCGAAGTCAAACGCTCCGGCAAATAACCTCGAGCCAATGGGATATTGGTATTCTCGATGGTAGCGAAGGTTGCAAGTGTGGAAACGGGGTCAGCAATTAACTGGTCAATTTCAATATTCTTGTCGGCCAGTTTGTTGACGAAAGAGCTATTCGCCCCATTTTCCAAAAGACGCCGGATGAGATAAGAGAGCAAATCCTTTTGGGTTCCAACCGGTGCATAAATGCGGCTGGTAGCCAATGGATCCTTCAAAACCTGATCGTGTAACTGCTGTCCCATTCCGAACAGCCTTTGGAATTCAATTTCCCGATCATCACCGGCTAACTGTCGAATGGCAGCGATGCTTTGGGCGTTATGTGTCGCAAATTGCGGGCTAAAGCTCTCTGGATGTTCCAGTAGCTTTCGAGCGCAAGCTAGATAGCTGAGATCAGTCATCTCCTTGCGAGTGTACACAGGGTAACTCTCCAAACCCATTTCCTGCGCGCGTTTTATTTCGGCATCCCAATAAGCGCCCTTGACCAACCGGATCATCAACGGGGCACCTAACTCCTCCGCTTTTCCCTGGAGCCAATCCAATACAGGCATTGCCCGTCTTTGGTAAGCTTGCACCACAAACCCTAAGCCAAACCAGCCATGGAGTTCCGGCAATGCGATCAAAGCCGACAGAACATCCATAGAGATATCTAGTCTTTCCGCTTCCTCCGCATCGATGGTGATTTGCACATTGGCCTGACGCGCCTTGATTGCCAACGGTTTGAGCAAGGCCGTAATTTCTGGCACCACCTGCTCAGCATGACCAAATTCGTATCGCGGATGCAGGGCCGACAGCTTTATCGAAATGCCATGATTGTGTCGTGGGTCATCTGAAGTTGCATTGGCAATCACCCTATCGAGTGCATCGGCATAGGCCTGGTAGTATTTTTGCGCATCTTCAGCGGTTCGGGCAGCCTCTCCGAGCATATCGAAGGAAAATAAATATCCATCGCGGCCATATACTCTGGCTCTTTTGAGAGCACTCTCCAAAGTCCCCGCAAAGACGAATTGGGAGGAGAGGGCGCGGATGGCTTGACGGGTAGCGCTTCGCACAATGTTGTTGCCAGTGCTTGCGATGAACCGCGTTGGCGTGGACTTTTGCCTGTTAGACCAATTAATCCATTTACCTGTCATGTGTAAGGCGCGCGCAGTAAGGCTCATTGCGATAGATTTTCCGGAACCAGCATGCGCGAGCCAATTTTTATGAGCAATTTTGTCGGCAATAAGTTGATCTGCTGTGGTTGCATCAACGGTTCGCGATAATGCCTCGGCAAGCCGCATAAGCTGCACGCCTTCATCCGTTGCAATACCATATTCGGTCAGGAATTGATCAATTAGGGGAGGGTTTTTATTGTCCCGAATATCCTGGATTAGCCCACGACTTGCTTCAGAGATCCGGCCCCATGCAGCTTCATTGAGTGCAAGAGTTTTTTGCAACTCTTCAAATAGTTCGTTTTCACTTCGCCATGTTGCCGCAGCAATTGCAGTGCGATTGATATGCTTTGTGGATATAGTGGCGATATGGTTCATCAGTCTTATATATCAACCGAGTTAAGGTAACCGAACATCATATATCGGTAAAAGATAGATCCATATTCTATTTTAGTTGCAAATTACGACTACAATGTCCTAATATCTGGAAATGGACAGAGATTTGGATAAGTTTGATTGGCGCATTTTAAACGCAGTGCAAAACAACGGTCGGCTGGCGCTGGCCGATTTGTCTGATCAAGTCGGTTTGTCCAAAACACCGTGCCAGATAAGATTAAAGCGTCTGGAAGAAGAAGGCTTCATTACCGGTTATCACGCGCGCCTAAATATGCGGAAGATCAGGAAAAACTATGTTGTTTTTATTCAGATCAAATTGGAGGCGACCAGCCGCAGGCATTTGGAACAATTTAACAAAGCCGTGAAGAAAATGGACGCAATTCAATCCTGTCACATGATGGCTGGAGGATTTGACTATCTGCTCAAGGTTAGATGCCGAAATATGGAAGAGTATCGGGAGATATTGACTGATAGCATCAACAATTTACCGGGCGTTTATCAGACGACAACCTTTCCCGTTATGGAAGAAGTGAAACGAATGGCTGGCGTTGATATGACTGAACGCATTTGATCAAGACGCTGCATAAATCATAGATAGCCAGCCTTTCGAAAGCTAAATCGGGTCGTTTTTCCGAAAATTATATGATCAAGAATTTGGACAGCAAATGGCCGGCAAAAACTTGCTATCATGCGGGTTGTGCGCAAATCATTCTCGCTTGGATTTGTGGAGCCCGTTGGATGGTAGTGACAAAGAATAATCATATCATATTTCTCACTGGCAATCTGTCTTATGATCTCTTTCAAATCAATCATCACGGTATCAGCACGACCGAACGTGGAGTGGCCGATCGACCAAAGACCGGTGTGTCGGGAGCGATAGATGACACATGCTCTTTCATGTGGTGACTGGAACCAATCTTGTTGGATTTTAGCTAGGCACGCTCGCAAAGAAGTTCCTGGCCGCACGGTGAGCCATAGCCTGAATATGAGTTTGAAAAATATTCGTCGACGCAACACAGGGGCGCATTGCAACAGTTTAGGATAATATTTTTCTAAGATGCCTCGAAATCGGACTGATATGATCAAAAACTGATGTCGGTCAATTTGACCGGTTGAGCAAAGTGCTGCGGCGGTCTAGCGTAATCATCAAGCAACAAAAGAGGCACTCTTGATTCCCGGCGAGCACTACGAACAACAATATCTCGACCTTATGCGCCACATATGGGCACATGGAGACGAACGTGTCGATCGAACCGGTGTCGGGACGCGAGCAGTCTTTGGTTCGACGATGCGGTTTGACTTGGCAGAGGATGCAATGCCGCTACTCACGACCAAGCGTGTTTTCTGGAAAACAGCGGCGCGGGAAATGCTCTGGTTCCTGACCGGAGACACCAATATCCGCCAACTAGTTAAGCAAAAGGTGCATATCTGGACCGATTGGCCGCTGGATAAATATCGCAAAGAAACAGGCGAAGATATTGATCGGGATAGCTTTGAACAACGAGTTATCGAAGACGATTCGTTCGCCGAAAAATGGGGTGATCTAGGGCCAGTCTACGGCAAGCAATGGGTCGACTGGTCAACCTATGAGCCAGTTGATGACGGCCTGTATCGAAAGGCCGAAAAGGGCATCAATCAGATTGCGTTACTGGTCGATGGCATAAAGAACAATCCCGGTTCACGGCGTCATATTTTTACCGGATGGAATGTCGCCGAATTGGACCAAATGGCTTTGCCGCCCTGTCACAAAACCTATCAATTCTATGTCGCGAACGGGAAATTGTCGGGATTGTTGCAACAGCGCAGCTGTGATTTGGCGCTGGGTGTTCCGTTCAACATTTTCTCGGCAGCACTGTTGATCCGCATGGTTGCACAGCAATGTGACCTAGAGCCGGGCGAGCTGGTCTGGAATGGTGGGGATGTACATCTTTATCTGAATCATGCCGACTTGGTGGAGCAACAGATTGCACGCGAACCAGCAGGTGCGCCAACGATGGTAATTAATCGTAAGCCCGATTCAATTTTTGACTATGCGATTGAAGATTTTGAGGTGCGCGATTACACGCCGCAGTCCCATATTTCCGCACCGGTTGCCGTTTAGGCGTGATAAGCCGGTCAGGAAGTAAGCGCGCGCGGTGACTGTTAGGCAATAAGCTTAGTCCAATCATCCGCCACATTTTGTTATAAGCCTTTTCTGTTCGATATTGTCCTTCCCGCGAACTGGAAAGATATTGTAAAGTCGGCCCTATGAGTCAGATTACGTCGCTATATGTTTACAAAGTCGTCGAGCAGGCAAGCGATGGAGTTGAGACGCGGGATTTGGTCGAAGGATTGGGGCTGGTGCCCGATGGCCCGATCGATACTGCTCAGATGGTATCTTCGACCGACTATTATAAGTTCTTCGCCGCATTAGCTGAACGGGACCCAAGCGGCCTTCAATTGCCCCTGCGCATCGGCAGCGCCATGCGCATTGACGAGTTTGGCGCTTTTGGATTGGCTTGGAAATCCGCACCGAACCTTCACGGTTCTTACGCTAGATCAGAACGCTATGGCCGGGTATTGGGCAACGCTGAATCCTACTCGGTTGAACAGAGTGAACAGGGCGTGTTTTACAGTCTTCGGAAAGCTGGCGATGGCAATCTTGGTATGCTGCTTTCTAATGAGGCAAGTCTTTCAGCTGTTGTCGCTATCAGTCAGGAAGTCAGCACAGCTCCGTTCATCCCGCAAGCGGTCTTCTTTAAACACAGCCCAAGAGGCGATCCTTCGGTCTACACCGCCCATTTTGGATGTCCGGTACATTTTGAATCGGGCCGCGACGCCCTGCTGGTTAGCGAAGAGAGCCTTGCTGCTCCCAACAAGCTGGGTGACGAAACGATCGCGAAGTTTTTTGACCACCATCTGGAGCAAGAACTAGCAAGGCTTGCAGACGTGAACAGCCTGGAAAAACGCGTTCGGCTCGCGGTGGCGCAATTGCTCAGTGAAGGTGTGCCGACACTTTCACTCATCGCCTCAAAGCTGGGTATGAGCGCTCGAACTCTGCAAAGGCGGCTTTCAGATCAAGGGCAGTCCTTTCAGAAGCTAGTTGATCTGGCTAGGCAGGAACTTGCTCAGCAGCTCCTTCGAGATACCAACTACAGTCTTGCGGAAGTCGCATTTTTGACTGGCTTCGCTGAGCAGAGCGGATTCACGCGAGCCTTCAAGCGCTGGGCCGGGCAAACACCACGCTCCTATCGTTTAGGCGTGGCTGCCAACTGACATTTTGGCGCGAAGTGCCAAAAGACTGGCATCATTAGGCAAGAATTCCAATCGGTCGCCCCTTATTCATCGACTTGCACAAACCAAACGGGGAGCAAGTCAATGCAAGACCAAAACCTTAACAGTAACATCACCCTTGTTCTGGGAGGTACAGGAAAAACAGGCCGGCGCGTTGCTGAACGCCTGAAAGTGAAAGGACATGCTGTCCGGATCGGATCCCGATCGTCCCGCCCTCCATTCGATTGGGACAATGAAAGGAGCTGGGAGGCCAGCCTCAAAGATGTCACCGCCGTGTATATCACCTATGTGCCTGATTTGGCCATGCCCGGTGCGACCGATGCAATCCAGGCTCTCGTCAACCAGGCTAAACACGCGGGCGTAGAACGGCTCGTGCTTTTGTCAGGGCGCGGGGAGCCGGAAGCACAAGCCTGTGAGCGCATAGTCGAGGAATCAGGCCTCGAATGGACAGTCATCAGGGCTGCCTGGTTTAATCAGAACTTCTCCGAGGGCGCCTTTATCGAGATGGTGCTGGACGGCAAGATTACCTTGCCTGGAGGCGACACGCCTGAACCGTATGTCGACGCAGATGATATCGCCGATGTCGTTGTTGCGGCGCTGACTGAAGTGGGTCATGGCGGGCAAATCTATGAGGTCACTGGGCCAAGGCTGATGACAATGACGGATGTGGCCGCTGATTTGTCGAGGGCGACAGGACGCCAGATCGACTATATCGATATTCCGCATGAGGCTTTTATTGCAGAGATTACCAATTCCGGTGCACCGAAAGATGTCGTCTGGATATTGGATTATCTCTTCTCAACCATCCTCGACGGAAGAAATGCGCATCTGACGGACGGCGTCGCGCGCGCGCTTGGTCGACCACCCAAGGATTTTGCCAAATATGCAAGAGAGACTGCCGCATCCGGGATCTGGAGAACGGCAGCTTGAGCCGGATGGTTGCAAGTTTCCGATGTAATTCGACCTAAAGGTATCAATCCCATGACCTACGAATGGCCCCTATATTTTTGTCTATTCCTGGCGCTTTGGAGCGCAGTGGTCGGCGGTGTGTTTTCTGCTTTTTCGGAATTCATCATGTCGGGGTTGCTCCGCGCGGATCCGGCTGGCGGAATGGACGCGATGCAACAGATCAACCGCACCGTCATCAAAACTCAGTTTGTAGCTGGGATAATTTCCATTCCGGTCTTCTCTATCGCGTTCGGTGTCTATTCAATATTCGTGTTTTCGGGCGCCGCCTTGGTGGTAATGATTTTGGCCCCGATCGTGTTTGTCCCGTCGGTCTTGCTGATGACATTGCTTGGCAATGTGCCGATGAACAACAAACTCGATAGTCTGGATCACAGGGCTGTGGAGTCGCTCGCCTATTGGCAAGAATATGGACGGGTTTGGACGAGACTTAATCATTTTCGTTCGCTCGGCAGCATATTGACCTCCGGTCTCTACATCATTGCAGCGGTAACCCTGATCACCAGTGGCCAAGTCTGAAAACTTATCCCCAAATATATTTGAAAACGAAAGGAACAACACCAATGACTAGAATTCTCATCACTATTTTAGCCACAGTTCTGGCCATGGTCTTGTGGACAGGAACTGTCTTTATCGGGACCACCGAAGGATGGTGGAAGACACCGATCACGGTTTCGGCCGCCTCCAAAGATTTTGTTGGGGCTGTTCGCGATAAAGTCGCTGCCGAACATCGCGGCAATCTAGGGTTTGCTCTGATCGAAAAAGGAAAGGTGGTCGATCAATTCTCAGTCTCATCCGGCGAACCTGTCGATGAAAACTCGATTTACCAGGTCGCTTCACTGGGTAAGTGGCTGACGGCCTGGGGCGTGATGGTGCTGGTCGAGGATGGTCTGATTGACCTCGACACACCCGTTTCGAAATATCTGACACGCTGGAAATTGCCCGACAGCAATTTTGATCATTCGGGTGTCACGATTGGCCGACTGCTCAGTCATACCGCGGGTCTTGATGACAGGCTCGGCTATGACGGGTTCGACACGCGCGAGGACGTGCAGACCCTTGAAGAGTCGCTCACCCGCGCCGAAGACGCCTCACTAGGCAAGAGCGGCATCGTGAAAGTCGGCGGTGAACCGGGGGCGGAGTGGAAATATTCCGGTGGCGGATATACTATACTGCAACTCGTCATCGAAGAAGTCTCAGGCCTGTCGTTCGCAGATCATATGAAACAGCGTATATTCGAACCACTGGGCATGACGCGAACAACATTCGACCATGACGAGGCAATCGCATGGGGACTGGCGGAAAATTTCACCACCACCGGTAAGATCGAGCTTTTTCGCTGGTATACCGCCGTCGGCGCGACTTCGTTGTTCACATCACCATCCGATATGGCAAGATTTGTCGCAGTTCAATCACCAGGTGGTTCACAATCGGTGCTGTCACAAGAGACGCTGACCACAATGGCATCATCTCACGCCACATCGATGGGAGCCGATGTCTGGGGATTGGGCGTGATGCTGTACGCGCCTAATAATCAGGACGGCTTCATCGTCGGTCATGACGGAAATAATGAACCAGCGATCAATACTGCTGTCCGTTTTGATCCGGCTACTGGCAATGGCATTGTGATGCTGGAAACGGGCAGTTCACTGCTTGCAACCGAGATTGCCAGCGAATGGGTGTTTTGGAAGACGGGCAATATCGACAACCTCGCATTTGCGATGGTGCTGGAGAGCATGTTCCTTTGGATACTGGCCGGTTGCGTGATCATTCTGCTTGTCGCAATGATCATTGGTTGGCGGCAACGGAGAAACAGGCATTTCCGAACCGGATTGTCGAACAAAGTCAGAGGGGATTCTCCCTTGCAGGGCTAACGACCGTTTTTGCGCCTACATCGGCTAGCAATGCTGTGGCTGCTTTATTCGGAGGGCGAAATGGCAGATGTAATTGATGATTTTTAGACTATCAAAAAAAACTTTCCTACTCCTCCAAACCTGTGCACCATAGCCAGATGATACGGCAAGTTGTCAGAACCGACGTGCGAATTTTTTAAGCGAAGAGCATTAGAAAAAATTCGGGCTTTCTGTGTATAATTTGTATAATTGTTAGGAATGAATTCTATCGACACGTCGCTACAATGTGCTGTAGCTATTTGAAATAAAACGGAAAAAACAGAAAATGCCCAATGAAGACCAAAAAGAATATTGGAATGACAGCGCTGGTGCTCAATGGGTGGCCGAGCAAGAGCTAATGGATGCGATGTTGGCCAAGGTGACCGCATCGCTTATGTCTCAAGCTGCGCCCCGACCCGGCGAACGCGTTCTTGATATCGGATGTGGTACCGGCGAAACATCGTTGATTGCGGCAGATGCAGGCGCGCATGTAACCGGCGTCGATATTTCTGAACCCATGCTCGGGTTGGCATCAAAGCGCCTGGGAGGGCGTGGAGATACTATACTCGCTGACGCTTCAGAGTATCAGGATGAGACCGGATTTGATTTGATCATGTCGCGTTTTGGTGTGATGTTTTTTGACGATCCGAACGCCGCCTTTGCAAATATCAATTCGAATTTGAATCAACAGGGCCGAATGTGTTTCGCCTGTTGGCGTGCTCCGCAGGAAAATGATTGGGTCTTGGTTCCGATGATGGCGGTCAAACCGTTCTTGCCGGAAACGCCAGAACAAGATCCCCATGCACCAGGCCCCTTTGCTTTGGCTGATGCAGATAGAACGCGCGGTATACTGGAAGGTGCCGGTTTTGCGGATGTCAGTATTGAACCAGTGGATATTGAAATGGTTATTGCTGATAAAAATGGCGTGGATCAGGCGCTGGAATTCGTCACAAAAATCGGCCCGGCAGCAAGGGCGATGGCAGAGGTTGATGCTTCAGGCAAAGATAAAATGCTAAGTGCACTAAAAGAAGCGTTGGCGCCACACGAAGACAATGGCCGCATAGCTCTAAAAGGCGCTATCTGGATCGTGCAGGCGAAACAAACTGGGTGATCTCAATATCGCTTTTGATCTTGCAACCTTGCCCCATTGCGATCCCTTTCAGATAACTTCTTCGTGCAAAACCTGCCGCTAGAGCTGCTTGATATCGCCGGCGTGATGCATTGGCACCGCTAACTTCTCGAACAACGGCGCGAAAGGGGATTAGGCCGCCGATAAAACCACCCGCCAGTCGACTAGCTTTTCGTTCACGCTTCTCTGCCTTGGACAGTTTGGGGTCTTCATCGACATCCGGGCCCAATAGCGGGCGCAAGCTGTTGATTTCAGTCGATAGTGCACGGCAACCCTCTATGCCTGTCAGATCATAGGGCGCCTTTCTAATCTCTTGTAACCGGACCGGAATTTTATCCTTGCGGAGGTTCACATCTTTCGCCGGTTGCATCACTGCTTTTCCTGCATGATGCAACATCGGTTGCTCGGTATTCGGCGTTTCAGCCGATGCCGATGCTCCCCAACTTCCTAACAAAACGACGCCAGCCAAAGCGGTGCTTGTTCTTCCCATTGTCCACTCCCTTGCTGCCCCCAAGGTTGCGTGTACTCGTTTCTCCTAATGCTAGGGCCGGGCAGGCGCTCCGCACCCCCGTTCGCGGCCAACTCCTTTCAGAAATCCCCTTCTGACGGTGCCGGCATAAACTGCCCGATTGTATCGCCGTCGTTCGGCATTGGCGCCGGTCACTTCGCCAATCAATCCGCCAAAGGGAATGATCGAGCCAACAGCACTTCCCGCAACACGGCCCGCAGTTTCTTCGCGTTTCTTGCGCTTGGACCGGTTGACCTTTTCGTTCACATCGGGGCCAAGCACGTCATTGAGTTCGCGTACTTCCCGCTGGATCGCCGAACAGCTTCTCAAACCGGATAATGAATATGGGCTTTTCTGAATGTCTTTCAGTTTTTGCGGAATCTCTTTTCCATCAAACGGTTCGGTGACCTTGTTGCCGGCCTCTTTAACCGTTGATTCCTTCTTACTGCCTTCTTGCGCCACGGCTGGCGTTGCCAAGATAGAAATGGCCAAACACAAACCGCCTAAGTGCCTTACTTTCTTCATTTTAATCCCCTCGAACGCGAGGATTATCTGAAGCGAAGATTGTCCCGGTTTAACTGATCAACCGCCGTGACGCCCATCAACTTCATGTCGCGTTCAATCTCAGCTTGCAGCAAAGAAAGGATTCGCTCAACCCCTGGCTGGCCAGCGGCGGCAAGAGCATAGAGGTAAAGACGTCCGCCGGAGCAGGCCTTGGCCCCAACGCTAAGCGCTTTGAGGACATGACTGCCACGTGTGATGCCGCCATCGCAAATCACGTCCAGCTTATCCCCCACCGCGTCACAGATCTCGGCAAGCTGATCGAAAGGCGCGCGTGATCCATCCAATTGTCGCCCGCCGTGATTGGAAACCATGATCGCTGTCGCACCAATATCGATAGCGCGTTTTGCATCGTCAACCGACATGATACCTTTGAGGCAAAACTCTCCGTCCCAGTCTTTCGCTATTTCCTCAGCCATTTTCCAATCGAGTGATTGGTCGAGCATATTGGTGAAATAGTCAGCGACCGATTTCGGAACGCTTGTACCCTCAGACACATGATCTTTCAGATTGGAAAGCTCAAACTTTTCCCGGAACATGTAGTTCAGACCCCAGGCAGGTTTCGCGGCATAGCTCCAGAAACTGGTAGGCGTTATTTTGGGTGGGCTGGTAAAGCCGCTGCGCAGACAACGCTCTCGGTTTCCGCCAACGATCGTATCGACGGTTAAGGTGAGTGCATCGAATTTCGCTGCCTTGCAGCGTTCGGCCATCGATCGGTTCAAAGCTTTGTCTTTGTGGACATAGAGCTGGAACATTTTTGGCGTTGAAATGGCTTCACCAATTTCCTCTATGCTGACCGTACCAAGCGAACTGATCCCGAAGAACGTTCCAAATTTTTCAGCAGCACGAGCAACAGCACGCTCGCCCTGCCAGTGAAATAGACGCTGCAATGCAGTAGGCGATAAAAAAAGTGGCATGGCCAGTTTCCTACCCATCACCGTTGTGCTTAAGTCTATGTCTTCGACTCCGGCGAGAACATTCGGGACGAGATCGCAGTTTTCATAGGCCGCAGTGTTTCTTCGCCGCGTTACTTCGTCATCTGCCGCGCCGTCGATATAATCAAATATCGGGAAGGGCAGGCGTTTTTTTGCCAGGGCCCGAAAGTCGTTCACATTGTGGCAATCCGCAATATTCATAAGGGCCTTTCGATTCAGCGCACGTGTGCCTCGACTCGTCGTAGAGAGTGAAGGTAATCTGAGACGTTTTAGACGATCACGGGCGTGGAGCAAGCAACGTTTGCTGCGAACTGAAAGGGAAGTAAATGACTGAAATTCAAGAAGAGGACCCAGATCAATTGAAGCCGGAGCGATCCCCGGGAGCAAAGTTTCTGCTCGTGATATTGATGGGATTCCTGATCACTATACCGTTGCTCACCGTTTGGGCACTCAATTATGATCGTCAAAGCCAAAGCGATACCGCTAAGCAATCCATTACATCGGCATGGGGCGGGAAACAGGTTTTTGCTGGTCCGAAAATTGTGCTGCCCTATCAAGCAAAGGTCACAGAATCGGTTGAAGAAAACGGGAAGACTGTGACGCGGACCAACATCGTTACACGTGAACTATATGTGGCACCCGAACGCATAAAGCTGGCCAGCGATCTGCAACCCGAGAAAAAGAACCGATCCATTTATGAAGTCATCCTCTACAATACCAATGTTACCGGATCGGCGACATTTAAGTTACCAGATGATCTTGATCGATATGGTGTGACCAAAGATCAAATTGATTTTAGCCGCGCTGAATTGCGCTTCGGATTATCCGATGCTCGGGGATTGGCGGGCGACAATAAAGTCTCTGTCAATGGAGAGGATTTGAAACTCCAACCCGGTAAAGGTTTGGGAGAGACTGGCAATAGCGGTTTCTTCGCATGGGTTGATGGAGCGGCTCTGGTTGAAGGAGAGATTCAGGCAGAATTTGATGTCCGCTTTAAGGGGCACCAAAGCTTGACCATTGTTCCGCACGCTGGTCAGACAAACTGGACGGTCAAGTCCAAATGGCCACACCCCAGTTTTGTAGGAAGTTTTCTGCCAAAGAGCGATGTTAAACCATCGGGCTTCACGGCGGAATATGACATAGCCAATCTTGCGCTAGGAAAATCACTGATCTCTACACAACCGGGTCAGCAGGTTAACCCAGCTATAGATGCGGATCGCTCATATTATCCTGAAGGCTCTCAAAGCGGTGCCAATAGCAGCGTGACGGTTGACCTGATCGATCCTGTGGACTTGTACAGCCAGGTTGATCGGGCGACGAAGTACGGCTTCTTGATCATTGGATTTACCTTTGTCGCATTCTTGCTGTTTGACTTGATTGGCGGCATTCGTATCTCGTCAGTGCAATATATTCTGGTGGGTGTAGCACTGGTATTGTTCTTTGTGCTGTTGCTCGCTTTTGCGGAGATTATCGGATTTGCGTTGGCTTATGTCGCTGCTTCGATAGGCACGATTGGGCTTATCACCGCTTACTCGGCATCTGTTCTATCGAGCTGGCGAAAGGCGTCTATCATCGGTGGGCTACTCGCGGCTCTATATGGTGCGATATACATCCTGCTAAGCCTTGAAGCTTATTCGCTGCTTATTGGATCACTGCTGATCTTTGCTGCTCTCGCTGGCGTCATGTACGTCACACGAAGACTGGATTGGTCCAGTACCCTCAAGCGGCCAAAAACGGCTTAACAAAAAGACTAGCGCACCGCGCCTCGTGCAAATGTATCGCACGAGGCCGGGTCGCCAGTCTGCATTCCTTTACGCAGCCAGGCCATACGCTGTTCGGAAGAGCCATGCGTGAACATGCTCTCAATCGGCCTTTGGCCAGCACCCCGCATTAGCGTATCATCGCCAATGGCATGCGCGGCGTTCAGGCCTTCTTCAACATCCCCGGCTTCCATCCGCTGAGCGTTTTGAGCTGCCCAAACACCGGCGTAACAATCCGCCTGTAGCTCCATCCGCACCTGAAGCGCGTTACCTTGGGTTTTTCCAACACTGCGCTGTTGGTTGCGAACTTGATCGGCAATACCGCTTAAATTTTGGATATGGTGACCAACTTCATGGGCTATGACATAGGCTTTGGCAAAGTCGCCTTTCGCGCCCATCCGGGTTTCCATTTCACGGAAGAAACTGGTGTCCAGATAAATGCCCCGATCGGCGGGGCAATAAAAAGGTCCAGCGGCTGAGGTGGCCGATCCACATTCCGCTGCCTTCACGTTTCCTTCATAGAAATTGAGCACTGGAGGACGGTAAGTACTTCCGTTTTTCCGGAACAATTGTGACCAGGTCTGCTCGGTGGATGCCAACACCCGTCCGGCGAAAACTTCGCTTTGATTATCATAGGCAACGGCGTCGTTGGATGAGCTACCAGAGCCACCACCGAGAAGACTTCCTCCACCACCTGAGAAATACATAAACGCCACAGCAGCGCCGCCAATCAACAAGATCGTGCCGCATCCCATCTTCTTCCGACCCAAAAGCATAGGAAGAAAGCTAAACAGCAGGCCGATCATGCCGCCGCCTCCACCGCCCATGCCACTACCGCCTCCACGGCCATGGTCGCGAACATTTTTGCTGGGATCGAGATCATCTAAACGCATATGCAACTCCTGTGTGAAACCCAATTCGCCTGAATCTCCAAAAAGCGCAAGTGTCGAGCAATTGTTTTACAAAAAGGCATTGCAGTCATGGCGCAGAGTTTTACAGTTTCGGGAAAGGAGAAAACCATGTTTCTAAAAGGCAAAACGGCGCTGATTACCGGCTCAACCTCAGGAATTGGAGCGGGCTACGCAAAGGCGCTTGCTGCCGAAGGAGCCGCCGTGATGATCAACGGATTTGGTGATGAAGGCGAGATTGAAGCGCTGCGTCAGGAGTTGGAATCGTTGAGCAACGCAGGCGCGCTCTACAGCAATGCCGATATGACCAAGCCGGAACAAATTCGGCAAATGTGCAGTGATTGTGCCGAGGAACTGGGAAGCGTTGATATCCTGATAAATAATGCGGGTATTCAGTTTGTTTCCCCGGTGGATGAATTCCCGGAAGACAAGTGGAATGACATCATGGATATCATCATGAACAGCGCATTCCATACAACGAAGGCAGTCGTGCCCGCTATGAAGGAAAAAGGTTGGGGTCGGATTATCAACACCGGGTCGATGCACAGTAAGGTCGCGAGCCCCTATAAATCTGCCTATAATGCTGCAAAACATGCGATAGACGGGTTTACGAAAACCATCGCGCTGGAAGTCGCGCAACAAGGCATTACAGTGAACACCATATCACCGGGTTATACCTGGACACCGCTTATCGAGGGTCAAATTCCGGCGACCATGGAAGTGCGTGGTCTTTCGCGTGAAGAGGTGATCAATGATGTTCTGCTCGCGCCGCAGCCAACAAAGGAGTTTGTGCAGATAGAGCAGATAGGTGCACTGGCCGTGTTTCTCTGCAAAGATGAGGCGAGGGCGATAACCGGCGCGAACATCTCCATTGATGGCGGTTGGACAGCACAATGATTGCTGCGCTATTGCTTCTGACCGCTGGTGCAACCGATGTTCAATCTTCGAAATTGAACTGGCGAGATGCCGCAACACAGACCGATGCGGGGCGACTGGATCGCTGGAAAATAGCATTGGAAGCAGGTCGTGCTGGTGCGGTTAATGGTGGAGATGCCGATATCATAGCTCACCGTTCTCCATTGTTCGAAACCCAAGTTATCCCTTCGAAAGAAGGAATTCCCTCCGGCTTGTATCATTGCTCGATTACCAAGCTGGATGGTGATGCTAAAGGAGGCTTGCCATACATTAGCTATCCTAGGTTTAAATGCCGTGTGACCGATATGGGTGGGAGAAAACATTTTACCAAGCTGACCGGTTCGCAAATGACCATCGGCTGGATATACCCAGTGAATGAAGAGCAATCGGTTTATTTGGGAACAATGATGTACGGCTATGAAAACGCTCTGACACCCTATGGAAAAACAAAAGAACGTGATCAGGCATCGGTTGTCCATCGCATTGGAAAAGATCGTTGGCGGATGGTCTTTCCTTATCCCCATTATGAATCGGTTGTTGATGTGATGGAGCTGACACCAATTAAATAAATTACTACCTGACATTCTGGATCGTTCCGATTAGTCTTGTCTTCAAATAGTCATATTTGGGGATGATGATGTTTAAACATACGAAACTGGCGTTGGCTGCAGCTGCGTCTTTGTTGGCACTTTCACCAGCACATGCAGATTCTTTGAACGACGCCATAACGGCGGACTTGCCGTCGTTGATGGAAATTTATCGCGACCTGCATGCCAATCCGGAACTGAGCGGCGAAGAAGTCAAGACGGCCGCCAAATTGGCTGTCGAGGCACGGCGCTTGGGCTTTACAGTAACTGAAAAAGTGGGTGGTACGGGCGTTGTTGCCGTTATGCGAAATGGTGAAGGGCCAACGGTCATGCTTCGCGCTGATATGGATGGACTTCCGCTGGAAGAGAAAACTGGACTAACCTTTGCTTCTCAAACAAAAGCCCGCACCCGCGAAGGCAAAGAGACTTTTGTCATGCATGCCTGTGGTCATGATACGCATATGACTGGGTGGGTCGGGGCAGCGCGTCAAATGGTTGCGCGTAAGGATGAATGGTCCGGAACGTTGGTTATGATATTGCAGCCCGCCGAAGAAACAGGTGAGGGCGCAAAAGCGATGCTGGAAGATGGGCTCTATACACGCTTTCCAAAACCGGAATATGTTTTGGCTTTCCATGATGCGGCGGGTGCGCCTGCCGGGTTTATCGGTTATGCTGCAGGTTATGCTTTGGCCAATGTGGATAGCGTTGACATCACTGTGAAAGGCGTTGGCGGTCATGGCGCATATCCAAACACCACGAAAGATCCCATTGTTCTGGCGTCACGGATTGTTGGTGCGCTACAAACATTGGTAAGTCGAGAATTGGATCCACAGGACCCTGCGGTAGTTACCGTTGGTAGTTTTCAGGCTGGGTTCAAACATAATATCATTCCTGATGAAGCGAACTTGCTGCTCACCGTTCGCAGCTATTCTGATGAAACGCGCAAGACGTTGCTCGACGGAATTCGACGGATTGTAAAAGGTGAGGCGCTAACGGCCGGTATACCCGAAGACCGTATGCCGATCGTTATCTCCCGCGATGATGAGTTTACGCCGTCAACGTACAACAGTCCCGAGTTTAGCCGCGAAATGGCGAAACTTTTCACGGGTCGTTTTGGAAAGGACCGGGTGCGCGAAACAAAACCGGTCATGGGTGGTGAAGACTTTAGCCGATATCGCCGTGCAGATGAATCCATCAAGAGCATGATATTCTGGGTTGGCGGAGTGCCGATGGACCAATATCAGGCTGCGCAGAAAAGCGGATCGAAACTACCTTCCTTACACAGTCCGCTTTGGGCACCCGACGCGGAAAAAGTTGTTGCAACAGGCGCAGAAGCATTGGCGGCAGCAGCGCTCGATATTATGAAAAAGAACAACTAAGTGCTTGTTGCACCCATCCAGATCGGTTTGATTTTGGTTGGGCTTGCCTTGGGAGAACCAACTGTCGGTTCTGAATCGATCGAAGGAATAGATGCCTCTTACTTTGAAGGTCGTTGGGCTTTTGAAGAAGCTTCTTGTCAGGAGCCGAGTAGCTGGACGATGATTGCTGGTGGCAATTTTGTGTCCGAGGATCTGATTGGCACATGGCATTGGGAGGAAAAAAGACTGACGCTCAGTTTAACTGACCTCGCAATTGATGAAGAAACCGGAGAGACGGGAGGCAAATTTCAAATGGATGGCCCCGTTGTAATAGTGGCTTCCGACTCATTCAAAATGACTGTCGCGCCAGAAGTATATACGATGAAACGCTGCCCGGATTGACACATATTTGATACATCGCTATTGCGAATAAGTCGCAAATCAATAATCGTTTTTATCGATCAAGAACAATCAAAAAATTCGATAGCGAGTTACCCCTCTGACACTTAGTTCACGCGCAAGCCGAATCTGGCGTTCGGCTGTGATAAATCACAAAATCCACCAAAGGAGAACAATATGGGACTCGCTGGAAGCAAGACCGAACAAAATTTGAAAGACGCATTTGCTGGTGAAAGCCAAGCCAACCGTCGCTATCTTTATTTCGCCCAGAAGGCGGATATTGAAGGCTATAACGATGTAGCTGCTGTTTTCCGCTCCACCGCAGAAGGTGAAACCGGTCACGCGCACGGCCATCTTGAGTTTCTTGAAGAAACAGGCGATCCGGCTACCGGAGAGCCAATCGGTGATACCGCATCTAACCTGAAATCAGCTATTGCTGGCGAAACACACGAATATACCGATATGTATCCCGGCATGGCTAAATCGGCTCGTGAAGAAGGTTTTGACGAAATTGCTGACTGGTTTGAAACGCTGGCCAAAGCGGAAAAAAGCCACGCTGGCAAATTCCAGAAAACACTGGACACAATGGACGCTTAAGGCGTTTTACAAATTGGAGATCATGCCGCTACCCGCAATGGGTGGTGGCGTGATCTTATATCCAACACTATTTGCGACAAGGTATCTCCATGAAAGAAGGCAGCCTCGACGCGCCGATCCGCCATCCTATTCCATGGCAGGAAGAATCATTTTACGACGAAGAAGCGCTCGATACAGAGTTGCGCCGCGTATTTGACATCTGTCATGGTTGCCGCCGCTGTTTCAATCTGTGCGACAGTTTTCCGCAGATGTTCGATATGATCGATGAAAGCGAAAATGAAGAAGTTGAAGACCTCTCTGCAGGCGATATGAAGAAAGTCGTCGATGCCTGCACGCTTTGCGATATGTGCTACATGGTCAAATGCCCCTATGTGCCGCCACATGAATTTGATCTCGATTTCCCGCATTTGATGCTGCGCCACCGAGCGGTTGAACATCGCAAGGGAGAGACAAAATTCCTCGATAAAGAACTGGCAAAGATGGATCGCAATGCGGCCATTGCCGGCACGGTAGCCGGAGCGGCCAATTGGGCGACAAAGAAAGATAACAATTTTACGCGCGGAATTCTCTCGACGGTTGCCGGTATAGACAAACGCGCACATTTGCCAGAATTTGAAGATGTGCCGCTAACACACAAACATGTTGGGCATGGCCCGGTTCCGAATGTTGATGCTCCGGCTTTTGGTCGAAAAGCCGCTGTCTACGCCACTTGTTATGGCAATTTTAATGACCAGACTTCCGGTAAAGCGGCACTTGAGGTGTTGTCTCACAACGGTGTTGCAACGCGGGTTGAATACCCCGGATGTTGTGGAATGCCTAAGCTGGAGAATGGAGATATCCCAGCAGTTGCATCTTCAGCCGAAGAAGTTGCTGCGCATTTTGAACCCATCATTGACGCTGGTTATGACGTGGTCGCTTTGACGCCCAGCTGTGCACTGATGATGAAATTTGAATGGCCACTGATATTACCGGACAATGAAGCAGTGAAGAAGCTTTCCGCTGCTACGCGAGATTTAAGCGAATATGTGGTTGAGATCGCCAAGGATAAGGGTTTGGTCGAGATAGATCCCATGGATGCTAAGATTGGCATCCACTTTGCCTGTCATAGCCGTGCCCAGAATATGGGGCCCAAGGCTATGGAAATGCTCAAATTGATTCCCGAAGCAAAACCTACCATTGCCGAACGATGTTCTGGACATGGCGGCAAATGGGGTATCTTCAAGGAGAATTTCGATAAGGCCGTGAAGGTCGGACGACCAGCGGCGCGTGCCGTTGCCAAGGGTGACCCGGATTACATGGTCAGCGAATGTCCACTTGCGGGTCCACATCTCAAGCAGATTATGGAGATGGGTAACAATGATAAAGTGCCGGAAAGGATCGGACACCCGATTGAACTGCTTGCCAAAGCCTACGGATTTTAAGGATCAGAAATGCCCCGTGATACGCATGAAATAACCAAAGACGATATTATCTCACTTGAAGATTATGAATCCATCCGCAACGAAAAGCGGCAGGAAAGTATCTTGCGTAAGAAATTCCGCCGGCTTGCTATCGGTCCGCATGCCACGATCCAGTTTGAAAGCTGGGAAAGCATGTGGCTTCAAATTCAGGAAATGCTGCGTATTGAAAAAGGCGGTGACGAGCAACTGGTTGATGAAATGGCCGCCTATAATCCGATGATCCCAAATGGGTCAGAATTCACCGGTACCCTGATGTTTGAAATCGACGAGGAAGAACGGCGGACCGCATTCCTCAAGACTCTGGGTGGTGTTGACAAGCACATTCACCTCGTTATCGATGGCGAAAAAATTACCGCTGAACCCGAACAAGATATTGACCGGACACGGTCGGATGGCAAAGCTAGCGCAGTGCAATTCCTGCATTTTCCATTGACCGATCAGCAGGTTGCGAAATGGAAAAGCATGGATGGTCAGGTGATGATCCAGATCGATCATCCAAATTATGGCCATGCGGCGATAATTAGCGATGAATGTCGCCGAGATATGACTCGCGATTTGGACTGATTTTTGTTTGAGTTTTCAGGACTATAACACCTCACGTAAAGGGGGGATATTCCGTGTTCTGCGTTCGCGTTCTTTTACGCTTCCAATATCTGCGTCAGCGGTTTTCCCGTTTTGACTGCCCGCAACTTTCGTGCTGTTATCAAGCTTGGTTTGGCCTTCTGCATTCTGAGCCTCAGCTATATTTTCGCTATCGAAGTCTTCATCTTGCAACTTAATTGGTTCCCCGAAAACGAAACCTTCGTCTTCATCCTCATCTTCATAGCCCCAGCTATCATCGGCACTTTCTACCGGCGCTTTAACAGGTTGAATTTCTTCCATGATTTCTTCTGGCATCGCCGCTGGTTTTTCAGCGGTTGGAGAAAGAAAGTAAACTAGCGCACTGCTTGCGACGGCAAATAGAGCAACTTCTTTCATCATAGCAATTATCTCTCAAAATTAGAAATAGTGGGCCATTTCTTAGCTTTCCGAAGTTAAGAAAAACTTACACTGAGAAAGACCACGAAGCATTTGTGCCGAGATAGCTAGAGTCACGGATTGACAAAGCAAACGGGTTGTGCGCGATACTGACAGCAAATATCGAAAGTTACTTGTAGATTAGTAAATTAATTTACATACAGCTTTCCATGGCCGAAAAAAAATTATTCGCCGGTGCTGCTATCAAGAGATTGCGGCGAGGAGCCGGAATGACGCAAGTAGCTTTAGCAGAAGCATTGGATATCTCTGCCAGCTACCTGAACCTCATCGAGCGCAATCAACGACCACTCAGCGCCAGATTGATGTTATTGCTTGCTGAGCGATTTGATTTCGACCCAAGACAGCTAATGGCGGATGAACCAGGGGGAGGGGTAGAAGGTCTATCTCGGCGCCTTGCTGATCCAGCTTTTGAAGATATTAGTATTGATCGCACTGAATTGGAGGAATGGTTGATGGCCGCGCCCAATGCGGTGGAAGCGTTCGTTCGATTATTTGATAATCGAACGGCTTCAGTAGACAGTGATGGTTTAGATGTATTGGATCCTATTCAAACTGTTCGGCGAGAAATTGAGCGGTGGCGAAATCACTTTGCCGATTTAGATGCGATGGCCGAAGAGTTGGCCGATGAACTCCGATTGGGGGCGGGAGATCTTTATGGGGCGATAGCAGAGCGACTTCGCGTGAAGCATCAAATCACAA
Source organism: uncultured Sphingomonadaceae bacterium (assembly GCA_947494305.1). Classification (GTDB taxonomy): domain Bacteria; phylum Pseudomonadota; class Alphaproteobacteria; order Sphingomonadales; family Sphingomonadaceae; genus Parasphingorhabdus. The sequence continues at coordinate 729,251 of CANLUL010000001.1, forward strand.
TCCGGGTATTGCCGGAAACCGTTATGCCCGATAAGCTTCGCCGACTTGATCTCCATGCCAGACAATTGCAGCTTTCAGAGATGTTGGATTCTGCTTCGCGAACCTTTCAAGCATCACTGCTTCTAGGGCAGATAGAGGCAAAAGGAGAAATTGATGGATTGGTTGCGGGAGGTAAATTTGTTGACCGATCTGCAGAGCGTCTTTTTCGTCGGCATTTGAACAGCTATTTCGCTGCGGCCGTTATGATGCCCTATGCAAGGTTTCTCCGTGCCTGCGAACAAACAGGATATCGTATACAGGTTTTACAACGGCGGTTTGGTGCCGGTTTTGAACAAGTCGCCCATAGACTTACTACAATGCAACGCGTTGGCGCGAGAGGGATTCCCTTTTTTATGTTGCGAATTGATCGTTCTGGCTTGCTTTCGAAGCGTTTTGCTGGCGCAAGCAACGCACCGTTGGTTGAAAGCACACATCGATGTCCTTTGTGGAACATCCATCGTGCCTTTGAACGACGTTCAGAGGTTCAACCCCAGTTGTTGGCGCTTGAGGATGGCTCTACCTGGTTCACACTGGCCCGTTCTGTGCAAGGGATTGGTTCCGGAGCTGGAGGCTATGCACCCGAGTTTGTTATTGCTCTGGGCGTCTCAGCTGACCTGGCTAGCTCGCTATTTCATGCACGCGGTATTGATTTATCGGAAGAAAATGCGATGCCGATTGGCCTTGGCTGTCCAGCTTGTACTAGACCTCAGTGCTCGCAGCGGTCAGCACCGCCAAAAGCGCGAGCGTTGAAGTTTGATGAGCGGGAACGCGGTCTAACTCCGTACAGTTTTGCTGGAGATTGATCGGAATGAGATCGGAACAACAATCGGTTAGACTGTCGGTAAACTATACAGAGCTACAGAAAACCAAGGGCTTGTTCACCTTCTCAGTGTAAAATTAACCGACAGCTTACCATTTGTCGTTATTGAGCGTGGAATAACAAGAAAGACCACGCGCGTAATGATCCGGTTGTTTAAACATTATATTCCTTATCCCGTAATTTTCCTGGGATTTTTGGACTTTTTCCTGCTTGTTTTGGCCGCCGAACTTGGCTGGGTTTTACGTGCAAGCCAAATCGGAATGGATTGGGGTACAATATATGAGCGTCCCGGTCCTGTCTTTAGCTTTGCCGTAGCCCTACAACTCGCTTTAATCGCAGTCGGTGTCTACGGAAATGAATCCCTACAATCGCTGCGCTTTGCTGCCGCAAGGATTTTGGTCGCCATTTCATTGGGAGTGATTTTTCTATCTTTGATGGCATTCATATTGCCGGGAATCACACTATGGCGATCCAATTCGCTCTACGCGATGGTCTTAGCGATTGTTCTGTTGATGGTCATCAGAGTCATGTTGGGAACGATCCTCGATAACGATGTCTTTAAAAGACGCTTGCTTATACTGGGCGCTGGATCACGAGCAAAACGTTTGTCTGCCATTTCAAGGCGTCAAGAAAGCGGATTTATCGTTGCTGGTTATGTCGATATGAACGAAGGCCCGGCCCAACTGGATGGTGTTGTTCGCCGCTCTGAGATTGAGGATCTGCCACAATATGTAATTGATCTGGAAGTTAGTGAGGTTGTGCTGGCTTTGGAAGAACGGCGTAACGCACTACCTGTTGCTGATTTGCTGACCATTAAAACCACGGGCGTACATGTAAATGATATGTCCAGCTTTTTGGAACGTGAAACTGGGCGTGTCGATCTGGACAGCGTGAACCCCAGTTGGTTCATATTCTCTGATGGTTTCTCATCGGGACGACGGATTTCAACGGCCTTCAAGCGTAGCTTCGATGTGCTGATGAGTCTGTTACTTTTGTTGCTTACCGGACCGATTATATTGCTGTTCGCATTGTTGATAAAATTGGAAAGTAAAGGTGATGCTTTTTTTAAGCAGGAGCGTGTCGGCCTTTACGGACAGACGTTTAACATTTTGAAATTACGCTCCATGCGGGCCGATGCAGAAGTAGCAGGGCAAGCAGTGTGGGCGAGTGAAAACGATCCCCGAATCACGCGGATCGGAAGATTCATTCGTAAAGTTCGAATTGATGAGTTGCCGCAGGCCTGGAGCGTATTGAAGGGTGAGATGAGTTTTGTTGGTCCGCGCCCCGAACGTCCGCAATTTGTCGACGATCTTCAAACCAAAATGCCATATTATACTGAGCGCCATATGGTGAAGCCCGGTATTACTGGATGGGCGCAAATAAACTATCCTTATGGCGCTTCGATTGAGGACAGTCGCCACAAGCTGGAATATGATCTCTATTACGCAAAAAACTATACACCATTTTTGGATATTCTGATCCTTCTGCAGACCATTCGCGTTGTTCTATGGCCAGAGGGAGTTCGCTGACATGGGAGCTGTTCTAGCGCATATTGGCATTGTGGGTCACGGTATTGCCGCAGCGCTTTTTGCTGCGCTAGCCATATGGCAATTCCAACGCAATACGGAGCGCAATACCACTCAGATATCTTTGATCATCGCGATAGCGCTGACCAGTTTTTGGGCATTGTCCATAGCCGTTGAAAATGCGTTTGTTCCGATTTCCAATTTTGCGGAGTCGATTCGAAACCTGGCCTGGTTGAATTTTATGTTTGTCCTGCTGAGGACTGGAGAGGGTCGAGACGAACCCAAAACGGTCAACATCATCTATTTTGCCTTGATGCTCGTTTTGGTTGGCCAGATTGTTGTAGATTCCTTTATTCCGATTTTCGATGGCAGCCCTCGTTTGGTAGGCATGGCAACCTATACAGCAGTTGTTATGCGGATGATTTTCGCCGTTGGTGCGCTCGTTCTGATACACAATCTATATTCGATTTCAGCAGCTGAAACCCGGTGGGGAATTCGACTGCCAATGGCGTCTCTCGCTGCGATATGGACTTATGATCTGAATCTTTTCACGATCATGTATTTGACTCAGCAAATGCCAATTGAGCTAATCGTGATGCGCGGTCCAGCTATCGCCTGTGTCGCGCCCTTAATGGCATTGGCTTCTGTTCGAAATACGAACTGGAATCTAAAGCTATCGCGCAGCGTAGCTTTTCGATCGCTCTCACTTGTTGCAATAGGTGGGTATCTTTTGATGATGGTTGTCATTGCCACCGCGTTGCAGATTATAGGCGGTGACTATGCTAAACTTGCTCAAATTAGCTTCCTATTCGGAACTTCCATCGCTGCATTGTTGCTGCTTCCTTCAGGAAAATTTCGAGCGTGGTTTAAAGTCAAACTAGCAAAAAATTTCTTTCAACATCGCTATGACTATCGATCTGAATGGATACGCTTCACTGATACCATAGGAAGGCCCGGTGCAGACTCCGCTCCTTTTCATGAGCGGGTTGTGCAAGCCATCGCGGATATCACTGATTCACCGGCTGGTGTATTGCTTATGCCTGATGACGCGGGCAGGTTGGTTTTACAGTCTCGATGGAATTGGCCAACAATTCAGGTTCCTCCACGAGCTTGCACTGCACGGACGATATCGTTCTTTCAAGAAACTGGTCATATTGTTGAGTTTGATGCTTTGCGCGAAGACAAAAATGAACAATGCGATGCATCCGCCATACCTGAATGGATGATCAATGATCCTCAAACATGGGCAGCAGTTCCACTTGTTCACTTTGATAGATTGGCTGGACTAATATTATTGGCGAGGCCCAGGGTGAATCGAACGCTTGATTGGGAAGATCTTGATATGCTCCGCGTGGTCGGACGTCAGGTCGCGAGTTACTTGGCGGAAGCAAAAAGTCAGGAGTCCTTATCGGAAGCCCAGCGTTTCGATGAGTTTAATCGCCGCATGGCTTTTATTATGCACGATATCAAGAATCTGGTGAGCCAGCTAAGTTTGCTGGCACGCAATGCGGAAAGACATGCAGACAATCCGGAATTCCGTCGTGATATGATCGAAACTTTGCAAGATTCAGCAAAAAAAATGAATGGTTTGTTGGCTCGCCTTTCTCAGCATAATAAAGCCAAACCAGAGGAGCCTCAGCCGATAAAGCTCGTAAAACTGTTGCAATCCACGATTGAAAAGAAACGTTTGCTCCATGCTATCGAAACCAATCAAATTGATGATCTAACCATATTAGCTGATCCTGCCAGGGTGGATCAGATTTTGGGACATCTTATCCAGAATGCCGTCGATGCCAGTGTCGATGGACAGGCAGTTCAACTTAACGCCCGTCGTCGAGATCTTAGTGTTGCCATTGAGGTTGCTGACACTGGGCATGGAATGTCCAGCGAGTTTATCCGTAGTCAACTGTTCAAGCCCTTTGCTTCCAGTAAAGAAGGCGGTTTTGGCATTGGAGCATACGAAGCAAGGCAACTTGCTGTCGCCATGAACGGACGTCTGGAAGTGGAAAGTAAGGAAGGTGTGGGCAGTCGCTTCACATTAATTCTGCCGCTCGCAAAAGAGATGATTGAAGAGAATATTGTAGATGAAAGGGCCGCTTGATATGGCTGAGAGCAAAGAAAAACTTCTGATCGTGGAAGATGACCCAGGACTGCAAAAGCAGTTGAAATGGGCCTATGAAGATTTTGAGGTGATTGTTGCCGGCGATCGAGAATCTGCGATCGATCTGCTCCGCTCTGAAGAACCTGATGTTGTTACTTTAGACCTTGGGCTGCCGCCCGATCCCGATGGAGTGACGGAAGGTTTCGCGACAATGGATGCGATTCTAAGTCTTAAGCCCGATACAAAAGTAATCGTGGCTTCCGGACATGGCGAAAAAGATAGTGCGTTGCGTGCGATCGCAAGCGGGGCGTGGGACTTTTACCAGAAGCCGGTTGATATTGATGAACTCGGCCTAATCGTTCGACGGGCTTTTCATGTGCGTAAACTTGAGCTGGAAAATCAGCATCTTGCAACGAAGACTGATGGCGATCGTGTTTTGGGTCAAATCATTACGGGCGCTCCCGAGATGATGAAGGTCGCACAAATGATCGAACGGGTTGCAAACACTAACGCATCGGTGATGTTGCTTGGTGCCAGCGGTACCGGAAAAGAATTGCTCGCCAGAGGTTTGCATGATTCTAGCGATCGCCGTGATCGGGCGTTTGTCGCAATTAACTGTGCTGCCATTCCTGAAAATCTGCTTGAATCCGAACTGTTCGGTCACGAAAAAGGGGCTTTTACTGGCGCTATCAAGACAACTGAGGGAAAGATTGAACAAGCCAATGGCGGCACGCTTTTTCTCGATGAAGTTGGCGATATTCCCCTGCCACTGCAAGTGAAGCTATTGCGCTTTATCCAGGAACGCGTTGTCGAACGAATAGGCGGCCGTAAGCAGATTGCAGTTGATACACGTATTGTTTGTGCCACACATCAAAACTTGGAGGCGATGATCTCGGAGAATGCGTTCCGCGAAGATCTTTTTTATCGTCTTGCTGAGATTGTCATCAAGATTCCGGCTCTCGCTGATCGCCCCGGCGACGCGAGCCTACTCGCTCGTCATTTTCAGAAGAAATTTACAGAAGAAATCAATCCGGCGGTGAAGGGGCTGGCGCCTGATGCGCTGGCAGCTCTCGAAGCCTGGAAATGGCCCGGCAATGTTCGCGAATTGGAAAACCGGATCAAAAGAGCTGTGATTATGGCTGATGGCAAACTGGTGACTGCGCAGGATCTGGATTTGGAAACCAATGACGATGAGCCAGTGGACCTTCTCAACCTGAAAGCAGCCCGTGAAGCAGCTGACCGGATGGCAATTCGTCGAGCAATCTCGCAGACGGACGGTAATATTTCCAATGCTGCAAAGTTGTTGGGGATTAGCCGACCAACCTTATACGATTTGCTAAAACAATATCAGTTGCAGCAAGCGAGCTAGTCTTGTTCAAACGACCTTCTCTTATGACCCATTGGCGGCCAGTATTGTTTTTGGCAGTACTGATGATGTCGATCGGCGGTCTATCTCAGAAACTGAACGCGACTAGTGAAGGCAATGAGGAAGCTAGGGAGTATTTTGCCAAAGCGCAGGAATTTCAAGCTCGGGGCGACGCCCGATCTGCGCGTATAGAATTGATGAACGCAATCAAATCCGATCCGTCATGGATCGAAGCGCGTATCTTACAAGCGGAGATGCTGCTCAAATTATTTGATGCGATCGGGGCGCAAGCGGAATTGGATAGAGCAATCCAATTGGGTTCATCACCTGCACGCACCAGGCATCTCTACGGGCAGGCGTTGCAGCTACAGGGCAAACTCAAAGAGGCTAAAGTGGAGTTGCTGGCAGATGATATCCCAGCAGAGAATCAAGCGTCCGCTGCAAGAATATTGGGTCTCGTTGGAATGGATTTGGGCGATGATTTACTAGCCAGTCAGGCATTTGATCGAGCGATAAAGCTGAATCCTGAATATTCCGATCTATGGGTCGATGTGGCTCGCTTTCGGGCGGGAAGCGGAGATCAGGCGGGTGCTATTGCGGCAGTGGATGAGGCTGTAAAATTAGAACCCAACAATATCCGAGCTCTTCAATATCGCGGTGAATTGCTGCGCTTTCAATTTGGTTTGGGTGCCGCTTTGCCATGGTTTGAACGTGCGCTGCAGATAGATCCCAATGATGTGGCGGTGCTTACCGACTATGCCGCAACATTGGGAGATATGGGACGCATGAAAGATATGCTCGTTATCGCGCGTAAAATTATTGCTCTGGACGGCCAAAACCCACGTGCCTTTTTCATGCAATCGGTGTTGGCGGCCCGCGCTGGAAAATATCAACTAGCACGCGTGTTGATGCAGAAAACCGGAGGGCGCATTGATGGCGTGCCAGCGGTAATATTAGTTCAGGGCATCATTGAGCATGGCGAGGGTAACTACAATGCTGCGGTTGAGAAATTTCGGCGGTTAACGACTATTCAACCCAACAACCGGAGAGCCCAAAACCTGCTTGCTCGTTCTCTATATCTGGCCGGCGATGCTGAAGAGGTGGTCCTCGTTTTAAAACCGCAGGTCAATCGAAGCGGGGCGGAACCTTATGCGTTATGGCAAGTCGGTCGGGCATTGGAAGCTCTCGATAAGCGGTCGGAAGCAACAGGAGTGTTTAATCGTGTTGCCAAACATGATGTGGGTACGGAAATTGGCTTTGCCCCGGACACGCCGATTAATGTTTTGGCCGCAGAGGCAAGTCGAAGCCCAAATAATGCGCGCAAGGTTGTACCATATATACGTGCGCTCTTTAATGCTGGAAACTATTCGGCGGCCTTATCGCATGCCAAGCGCTTGCAGCGGGGGAACCCCGGAGCAAGCGCTGCCCACATTTTGGTTGCTGATACAGCGATGGCCAAGGGTGATTATACTGAAGCACTAAATGCTTTGGATCGCGCCCGAGAAATCCAGTTTTCCGAACCCGTGATGCTCCGCATTGTTGAGGCGCTAAGAGCCAAAGGAGCGATGCAGGAATCCGGAGAAGTATTGGCACAGTATCTGAGTTATAATCCCAGCAATATTGCCGGCCTACGCTGGATGGCTTACGCTCATCTTGAGACAGAAAACTGGGAGGTGGCGCGCAACATTTTGGAAAACTTGCGCAAGCGCCTTGGTGAAAATGATGCTCTCATTATGGCCGGACTAGCCCAAGCTTACACCGGATTGGGACAAACAGAAAAGGCCATCGAAGTAGGACGGATTGCCTATTATGTGCAACCGTCTAGTCCGGTGGTTTCGCACCTTTATGGATTGGCATTACTATCTGATGGAAAGCGCAATAAGGATGCTGTCGATCTGATAAAAAAAGCAGTTCGGATTGCGCCCAATAACACAGTATATCGAAGAAGTTTGGTTCAAGCCTATGCGGCACTAGAAAGCGAAAAGAATTCGGCGGATAGTTAAATTCTAACTTTCGCGCTCAAGCAATTCATCAAAGCTGATGTTCAATCGTTTCATTTGCCGTTCAACGGGTGGCCAGACATTTTCAACAAAATCCTTGCGCTGAGCTTCTCGTAGCTTCGCTTTGGCTCCGCTGGCAACAAACATGCCGACACCGCGTTTTACAGTGACCAACCCATCTTCCTGAAATCCCTGATATGCCTTGGCGACGGTGAGGGGGTTGGCGCCTTGATCAGAGGCAAAAGAACGCACCGATGGCAACATATCACCTTCATGGTATTCGCCATCAAGGATCGATTCGGAAATAATATCCCGCAATTTCAGATAGACAGGCTTGCTTGCATTATTCATGCTGCTTCACTGCCATAATACAGCGATGCAGGCAAGAGATAAGTCTGATTTTTCCGATATTTAGAGTCTGGATACTATCCACAATCCTATAATCGTGCTTCAAAAATTATACAATTTCTACACTGAGAGCCGTTATGGAAAAACAATCCTTATGTAACCGAAATCTGAATACCAACTGATACCATCCGTAAATTTGTGGCAAACTTTGCAAAGAACTCATGAGAGGTTGATACCGTATTTCTCTACCAGTAGGAAAGCCATGTTCCTAGGATATTTGCTTTCCGTCCCAATGGCTCAGAACATTTTTCAGTTCGGGTCTCGGTCGCTCCTTCAAGGGAGTTCCATTGGACCCTATAAAGATAAATCCAGCGATTTTCTCTGGTGCCTTCCCAAACATGTCCCGCACATCACGGTTGAATGCTGGCCAACCCGTAATCCATCCACCCAAAAAACCGTCGGCATGGATCGCGTGCAGAATATTCATGCAAAATGCACCGCAACTCAGTTCCTGTTCCCAAATCGGAATTTTGGAGGCTTTCACTGGGGAGAATAAGACGACCAATAGGGCAGGCGCTTCTTTTGCCATATTGTCCATGGCTTCCAATTCGGTGCGACCAGCCTTTGGATTTTCCTTTCGATAAGCAGTTTTAAATCCGTCTGCCAATACATCTCGCTGATTGGATGCTACTGCTACAACACGCCAGGGAGCGAGTTTTCCATGGTCGGGCGTCCGCATGGCAATTTGAACAAAGTTCCGGAGTTGTTGATCGCTTGGACCGGGCTCCACCAAATTGCGGGGCCGGCCGGAGCGCCTGGAGTGCAAATAGGTGGAAAGGTCGGAAAGATCGTTGAAATCTGGGTCGGTCATAGATGTCTTTTTGTGAGACAATTAGTCAAATGCAAGAGGCTTTTTCTGATTAAGTGATCGCAAATGAAACAATCTGCTTCACTTGCCGAATTTTTTCATTAGGGTGCCGGGCAATTGGGCCGCGACAGATGGCCAAAAAATAATTCGGGAGTAAGTAATGGCGAGTGCGTATCAGCAACCCGGAGATGCAGCAGGAACATTCCTCGGTCATCCCAAAGGTCTATTTGTATTGTTTTTTGCCGAGATGTGGGAACGTTTTTCCTACTATGGCATGCGCGCTTTGCTCATATTCTATCTGACCAAGCATTGGCTTTTTTCCGACAGTGAATCTGGAATTATTTACGGTGCCTATACGGCGCTTGTTTATATTACGCCGGTGGTAGGCGGGTATCTTGCTGACAAATATTTAGGACAGCGGAAAGCAGTGCTTTTCGGTGCAGTACTTCTCACGCTTGGCCACTTCTTCATGGCTTTCGAAGGGGATGCAGGGGTTGGTCATGTCGACAATCCCGTCATCAGCATCTTTTGGATGGCATTGGCGCTAATCATTGTGGGGTCGGGCTTTCTCAAAGCGAATATTTCGGTGATTGTTGGGCAACTCTACCCGCGGACAGATGTCCGTCGGGATGGTGCATACACCATTTTCTACATGGGCATAAATCTGGGTGCAGCCCTTGGTTCGTTGCTTTGCGGCTATATCGGTGAAACTTACGGTTGGTCATACGGCTTCGGTTTGGCCGGCATCGGTATGTTGCTAGGACTTATCGTCTTTATCTGGGGCAAGCCGTTGCTTCTTGGCCGGGGTGAAGCGAAAGATCCAGAGCGTCTAAATCAACCTGTCGCCGGATTGAAGCTCGAATGGTGGATGTATATCATTGGCATCGGAATGGTTGTCCTATGTTGGCTCGCTATTCAATTCCAGGACCTTGTCACTTATGTCCTCGGCATTTTTGGCGGCGGTTTGGTATTTTATGTCATATTCACAGCAGTGACAAAACTGGCAGCCGAGGAACGTGATCGCATTATTGCCGCGATGTTCTTGATCCTAACATCAATTATTTTTTGGGCGTTGTTTGAACAGGCCGGGTCTTCGTTGAACCTATTTACCGATCGCCATGTTGATCGGGCCGGCGTGCCAGCATCAACCTTCCAATCAATCAATGCGATTTACATCATTCTGCTGGCACCGGTTTTTGCTACGCTTTGGACGGTGTTGGGGCGCAAGGGGATGGAGCCATCGGCGCCCTTTAAATTTGGCCTTGGCGTGGTTCAAGTCGGTCTCGGATTTCTTGTGCTCGTATGGGGTGCGCAATCCGTAGGCCTTGAAAATGCAACTCCGGTAATTTTCATTTTCCTCATTTACTTGCTGCATACAACTGGCGAACTTTGTTTATCACCGGTTGGGCTGTCGGCGATGAATCGCTTGGCACCGGCACATATGGCTAGCCTGATTATGGGAACGTGGTTCTTTGCGTCTGCGACTGGTAACTTGGCTGCTGGCGCAATTGCATCCGCTACCGGTGCAGAAGGCGTGGGCGAAGAAGCAGGCAAGCAAGTTGTTCTGGATGTCTATTCGACCATCGGCTGGGTCGCCATCGCGGTCGGTGTAGGCGTCTTGGTAATTTCTCCGCTGATCAAGAAACTGATGCACCTTGACACCCTCGTAGATGACACGGTGGATGATGATCTAGAGGGGCAACGCGAAATCGGTGAGCCACAGGCCGCTGGCATCCACCCGACTACGAAATCTTAATCCTAAAGGGGACTGAAATGAAATCTGGGGCATTGCTGGCGGTATTGGCTGCCGGAACTTTGATGGCCGGTTGCTCAGCAACAGCGGCCCAGAAAGAAACAGCCACTGCTTCAGATACCGCACCAGTAGATAAAGATCGTGGGTCTGGGAAAGGGGCTTTCCCTTCAACCTATCAAGCTTACCCATCTGCTCCTACAGCGATAACCGGCGTCACGATTTATGATGGTGAAGGTGGCCGGATCGACAATGGTACCGTCTTTATGTCCGGCGGTAAGATTGAAGCGGTCGGTGGTCCTGGCACATCTATACCGGCAGATATCGTCGTTCTGGATGGTTCTGGGAAATATGTCACTCCAGGCATTATTGATGTTCACAGTCATTTGGGTGATTATCCTACCCCCAGCGTATCGGCCCATAGCGATGGCAATGAAATCACCGGTCCGGTAACTCCTAACGTTTGGGCGGAACATAGCGTCTGGCCGCAAGATCCTGGCTTTTCACGCGCAATGGCCAATGGTGGCATTACATCGCTCCAGATCCTACCCGGGTCGGCCAATCTATTTGGCGGCCGCTCGGTAACACTCAAAAATGTGCCGGCACGGACGGTGCAAAAAATGAAATTCCCCGGCGCGCCTTATGGCATGAAAATGGCCTGCGGTGAGAATCCTAAACGTGTTTACGGAGGGAAAGGGAGGCTGCCATCTACCCGCATGGGCAGCCTTGCGCTGAACCGTCAAACCTGGATTGATGCGCTTGATTATCGCAAGAAAATGAAGAGTGGGAAACCACCCAAAAGAAACCTTGGCAAAGAGACGCTGGTTGGTGTTCTGGACGGAGAGATACTGGTGCATAACCATTGCTATCGCGCCGATGAACTAAACCAGATTATCGATATGTCGAAAGAGTTTGGCTACAAAGTTACAGCCTTTCACCATGCGGTAGAGAGCTATAAAATAGCCGATATCTTGGCGAAAGAAGAGATTTGCTCGGCAATTTGGGCCGATTGGTGGGGCTTCAAGATGGAAGCTTATGATGCCATTCCTGAAAACGCCGCACTACTGCAGCAGGCCGGAGCTTGTGTGATTATTCATTCGGATGACGAAAACCAAATCCAACGCCTCAATCAAGAAGCGGCGAAAGCACAGGCCGACGGACGCGCGATGGGTATAGAAATTAGCGATGCACAGGCCATAAAATGGATTACATATAACCCGGCCAAAGCGATGGGTATTGCAGACATGACTGGTAGTCTGAGGTCAGGCAAAATGGCCGATGTAGTGCTGTGGAACGGAAACCCGCTTAGCGTGTACTCACGGCCAGAAAAAGTGTGGGTTGATGGGGCTTTGTTGTTTGACTCAAGCGATCCGAAACGCCGGGCAGTGAGTGATTTCGAGCTTGGTCAACCTGGCGAAGGAGATGTGAAATGAAGCGTCTTTCCATAGTTCTCGCCGCCGTCACTGCCTTTGTTTCTTTTCCTGTCGCTGCTCAAACTGTTGCAATTACTGGCGGCAAAGTTGTGATTGGAGATGGCGCGGGGCCGATCGAAAACGGTACAGTCGTTTTAAGTAACGGACGCGTGATCGCCGCGGGTTCGAATGTTTCCATTCCGGCCAATGCGCGCCGCATTGATGCAACCGGTAAATGGGTAACGCCCGGTATTTTTGCTGGATTTAGTCGTATCGGTTTAGTCGAAGTTGGTGCGGTCTCTCAAACCAATGATACACGCGCCAATGGTTCGCCATTCTCTGCCGCTCTGGATGTGCAATATGCGATCAATCCATTTGCATCGCCGATGGCGGTAAACCGTGCGGCAGGCGTAACAAGAGCGGTAGTCTCTCCTGCTACTTCAAAGTCCATTTTCGGCGGCTATGGAGCGATCGTTGATCTTGGTCAGGATGAGCGCCCGATTACAAAGGCACGTGCATTCCAATTTGTAGAACTGGGCGAGACCGGTCACAGTCGGGCAGGGGGTAGCCGGGCGGCGGCACATATTCATTTTCGCGCACTTTTGAACGAGGCGAGAACTTATGCGCGCAGTCCCGCTTCATTTGACAGCGATCTCCTGAAAGCGTCAGATGCCAGGGCTCTGCTTCCTGTTATCAATGGATCGACCCGGCTTCTGGTGCATGTGGAGAGCGCCAACGACATCTTAAAAGTGCTCGACCTGCGCAAGGATTTCCCGGCACTAAAAATGGTCCTGGTAGGCGTGAATGAGGGCTGGCGTGTTGCCAATCATATTGCTGCTGCTGGTGTACCAGTGCTTGCATCAGCGCTTAGCGATCTTCCTTATGGTTTTGAAGACCTTGCATCCACCCAATCCAATATTGGCCGCATGAAAAAGGCGGGCGTCAAGGTTGGGATCGGGATGATAAACGACCGTGATACACATCAATTGCGCTATTCAGTGCAATATGCTGGAAATTTGGTGGCTTTGAACAAGGTGCCACGTGCTTCTGGTTTGACTTGGGGAGAGGCTTTTGCGGCGATTAGTTCTCAACCGGCGGAAATCATCGGCATGGGTGCGCAACTGGGTTCTTTGAAACCCGGACGGCGTGCTGATGTGGTAATCTGGACTGGTGATCCACTGGAGTTATCTACGCAGGTTGACCGGGTGTTTATTGATGGTGTTGAGCAATCGCTATCCAATCGACAGCAACGTCTAAGGGATCGCTATCGCAATCCTACGCCTGGTGCATTGCCAAAGGCTTACGATCACTAAAGCCTAACCATCGACATCATCGCTTCGCCGTAACGAGGACCAGCCGTTCCACCGACCGGGGCGGCTGCTCCAAGCGCATCCAGATCGTCTTCAGCAAGTTTGACGTCGGTGGCGGCCATGCTGTCTTCCAATGTCGCACGGCGCTTTGATCCGGGAATTGGGACAACAAATTCACCTTGCGCCATTAGCCAAGCCAAAGCGATTTGCGCCGCAGAGCAGTTATGCTTTTCGGCAATTTCCTTAACAACAGCTACCAATTTCAAATTTTGATCGAAATTCTCGGGACTGTAGCGTGGATCACGTAGACGGTAATCGCCTTCATCCAGATCATCCCGGCTCGTAATTTGCCCGGTAAGGAACCCGCGGCCCAGCGGACTGTAAGGAACAAAGCCGATATTCAAATCTTGGCAAAGTGGCAGAATCTCTTCCTCCACTGTGCGCTCCCACAAAGAATATTCTGATTGGAGAGCGGCAATCGGATGGGTGGCTTGTGCCTTCTTGATGGTCTCAGGGCCGGCCTCTGATAAACCCAGATACCTTATTTTCCCTTCTTGAACCAAATCCGCCATCGCACCGACCGTATCTTCAATGGGAACATTGGGATCAACACGGTGCTGATAGAACAAATCAATTGTATCTATGCCCAACCGTTGCAATGATCCTTCGCAAGCGCGCCGAACATTGGCGGGGGATGAATCTACGCCAATTTTCGCCGGGTTGCTGAGGTCAAATCCAAATTTGGTGGCAAGTACCAAACGATCTCGGCGTCCTTTGATAGCTTGCCCGAGCAATTCTTCATTTTTATATGGGCCATAAACTTCTGCGGTATCAAAAAAAGTCACGCCAAGTTCGATCGCGCGATCAATTGTTGCCAGGCTTTCCGACAGATTCGCTTCGCCGTACATCCCGCTCCCAATACCTGCCATTGGCATGCAACCAAGGCCGAGAGCAGAAACCTCTAGTTCTGTTCCTAGTTTGCGATATTTCATCCGATATCTCCTTCGTTTCTGGCGATGGTGGCCGTCACGCTCATGTTCATGCTGACATTGGCTACCGTTCGCATGATATCAGGGAATGTCTCAATCGCCAAAAGAAGAACCAATGGTTCGATCGGAATACCCATGGCCATGCAAATGGGCGCTATTGAAGTAATGAAACTAATCGAACCGGGTAGGCTGACCGCACCCATGGTGGTGATAGCGGCGACGACCAACCCAATTGCCAAGGCAGCAAAGCCAAGTTCGATACCCATCAGATGAGCAACGTAAATAGCAACGGCAAGATTCATGCAGGGACCCGTTGCTCGGAACAGGGCCACCGCAATTGGCAATACAACATCTGCCGATCGCTCTCCGACGCCCATCGCTTTTACGCCGCTTACCATGGCAGGCAGGGAAGCCAAAGAGCTTTGGGTTGAGATTGCTACGGCTTGTGCCGGGGCTGAAGCTCGGAAAAAAGCAACCGGCCCTTTTCCCGCCGCCAGCCAGGTCATGACATAACTGAGCAGCCAGATAACGGCACCGATACTGCTTACTATAACGACATAATGTAGTAGTGCGCCAAAAGCTGCCAGACCCGCTTTCGCGCCAACACCCAAGGCAAGCGCGAATACCCCGATTGGGGCCAGCGCCAAAACCCACTGGATGATAATCAGCAAAGCATCACCCAGTGCATTGAAAAAATTGTCGAGCAGAACCCGCTGCTTTTCGGGCAGACGGGATATCGCGAATGCAAAGGCTAGTGCAAAGATCATAAGAGGAAGGACAGCATCTTCCGCTGCCGCAGCAATTGCATTCGTAGGAATTAGGGCGCGCAAAAATTCTGTGAAAGGTGGAACGTCGCCCGGAGATTCCACATCTCCTAAAGCAGAGCGTAAGGCAGATGCCGCGTCAATATCTAGCGGGAACAGCTGTAACAGAGCTGGAGTAGCGAATGCCGCCATTGCGGATGAACACCACAATATGAAGATCATGAAGAAAATAGCTTTTGCCGTCATTGTCCCGGCACGGGCCATGGCTGCGGCTTTCCCTATACCAACGACCAACAAGGTGAAGACCAAAGGAATAACCGTCATGCGCAACGCATTTAGCCACATGTTTCCGACAACATCAGCTGCGTTTACCAGCCATTCGGATTTTGTTCCCACAGATAAGCCGATCAAGACACCAGCGATAAGAGCAAAGAGAATGATAAGTGCTTTTTTGATAGAACAAGTCCCCGATATTTTTAGATATGTTGAACCACGCCCAGTCTGGTCTGGCAAGCCATGATTGGATGTAAATTGGCGCAAAAGCAGTTTTCTGGCTTGGTTTGTCGGCATCCTATCGGCTAAGGCCGTAAAAAAGTGGCATAACCCGGAAAGTGGTTTGAAATGGCTAAGAAATTTTTTGGTACAGACGGCATCAGAGGTCTGACCAACACACACCCTATGACGGCTGAAATTGCGATGAAAGTTGGGCAAGCCGCCGGGCGTCATTTCGTACGCGGCGATCATCGGCATCGGGTGGTTATTGGAAAAGACACCAGGCTTTCAGGCTATATGATGGAAAACGCATTGGTTGCGGGCTTCACCAGTGTGGGAATGGATGTAGTGCAGGTTGGTCCCATGCCAACACCGGCAGTCGCATTGTTAACACGATCAATGCGCGCTGATCTTGGCGTCATGATATCAGCCAGCCATAATCCATTTCATGACAATGGTATAAAGCTGTTTGGGCCAGATGGATTCAAGCTTTCCGACGAAGATGAAATGAAGATTGAGTCCTATTTGGAGGAAGATGCCCAATTGGCGGAAGCCGCCGACATTGGTCGCGCCAAGCGGTTTGAAGATGCAAGAGGGCGTTATATTCACGCTATCAAAATGTCATTACCGGAACATATCAGGCTCGATGGTCTAAAGATTGTTTGTGATTGCGCGAATGGCGCGGCTTACGAAGTCGCGCCATCTGTATTTTGGGAATTGGGTGCCGAAGTAATTACAATAGGTGTCAGTCCTAATGGACTGAACATAAATGATAAATGCGGATCAACTGATGTGACCGCCTTGCAGGAAACTGTGGTTGCCAGTGGTGCCCATATTGGCATTGCATTGGACGGAGACGCTGATCGGTTGATAGTAGTCGATGAAAAAGGTCAGATTGTTGACGGTGATCAGCTCATGGCCCTCATCGGCTGGAGCTGGAGCCGCAATGGATTGCTGCGCGGAGATGGTATTGTTGCCACTGTGATGTCAAATCTCGGCCTGGAGCGCTTTCTGAATTCTCAAAACCTGGAATTGGTAAGGGCAAAAGTAGGTGATCGCTATGTCCTGGAGGAAATGAAAAAAGGCGGTTTTAACGTCGGCGGCGAACAATCGGGTCATATGATCCTGCTAGATCATGGGACTACTGGAGACGGTACTGTGGCGGCGTTGCAGGTTATGGGTGAACTGGTTGAAAGTGGAAAACCTGCCAGTGAACTGTTGCACCTGTTTGATCCGGTGCCTCAGTTGCTAAAAAATGTTCGCTATGCATCCGGTGACCCGCTCGCAGATGAAAGGGTGAAATCGGCGATCCTTGATGCGGAACAGGAGCTGGAAAGTTCGGGTAGACTTGTTATTCGTGCTTCAGGAACAGAGCCACTCATCCGCGTTATGGCGGAGGGAGACAATTCTGAACAAGTAACGCAGGTTGTTGATCGCATTTGCGCGGTGGTTGAAGAGGTAGCGGGCTAGTGATTGGGATGATTATCACCTCATGACTATGCAGCCGCCCAGAGTGCTCACTATTGCTGGATCGGATAGCGGCGGCGGTGCAGGTATCCAGGCAGATATCAGAACAATCACAAATCTGGGCGGCCATGCGATGACGGCTGTCACCGCTGTAACGGCCCAGAATAGTGCGGGTGTTACCGCGGTCGAAGTCATGACGTCAGACATGGTCCTAGCGCAGATCTGGGCCATAATGGATGACTTCGGTATAGATGCAGTGAAAATCGGGATGCTGGGATCGGTCGAAAATGCTCTGGCAATTGCAGGTTTTTTGAAGTCTGTTCGCAGTAAGCCTGTGATTTTTGATCCGGTGATGGTTGCCACCAGCGGTGCGGAACTGTCAGATGATGCGACGGTGGCGGTATTCCAAAAGATCATTCCTCATGTAACGCTGGTAACGCCCAATCTTCAGGAAATGGAGCGTTTGGGCGGCGAAGCGATTGTTTCGGGCCATGACGCCCGGTTTCTTGTAAAAGGCGGTCATGGTGAAGGCACTGTCCTGACGGACCGGCTGATTGATAAAAACGGCGAAATTGCGAGTTGGGAAGGCTCCCGGATCGATACCAAGCACAGTCACGGTACAGGCTGCACGTTATCTGCAGCAATTGCCACCTATCTAGCCATTGGAGATCCAATCGAGGATGCAATCGCCAAAGCTCGCGAATATGTTCGAGAGAGTTTAAAAGCGGCGCCTGGCTTTGGCATGGGTAGCGGTCCGATGGGAGTTCCCAGACAATGATGTCTTCTTCCGTCGCTGGGGTTGATGAAGCGGGCAGGGGGCCCTTAGCCGGTCCGGTTGTTGCTGCAGCAGTTATCTTGCCAACTGATCACGGCATCGAAGGGCTGGATGACAGCAAGAAACTGTCAGCGAAAAAGCGTGAACGCTTGGAAGCAATGATTATTGAAAAAACGCAACATTCCATAGCGATGTGCGATGAAAGTGAGATTGATACTCTCAATATATTATGGGCGACGATGGAGGCGATGAAACGCGCAGTTGATGGTTTGCCCAAAACCCCTGACCATGTGTTGGTCGATGGTAACCGTCTTCCAGGCTGGTCCTACCATGCCGAGGCGGTGATTGGCGGTGATGCGATCCATCCCTGCATTTCTGCGGCCTCCATCCTTGCGAAAGAACATCGCGATCGACTAATGCTGGCGGCCGCAGAGCAGTATCCCGAATATGGTTGGGAACGAAACAAGGGTTATGGAACAGCCGAGCATCTGGCTGCGCTTCGCAAATATGGCCCGACACCGCTCCACCGGAAAAGTTTTGCACCCGTTGCACAGCTCGAACTGATTTAATTTCTAAATCGAGTCTTTTGGGTCACACCACTAGGGATTGAGTCTCAAGACCTTGAAAAGACTCCATATCTGGGGATGGACTCTTTTCGTTCTCTTTTTTAGATGGCGTTAACCATAAAGATACCGCTTTAACCTAAGTTAACGGCCTTGACCGGAAGCGTAGTTGGACTCACCCTGCGCGCAGCTGGAAACGAAAAGGGGATGTTCCTCCATGGGAATTATCGAGCGCATTGATGCGCCAAAAAGCAAAGTCGCACCGCGTAAGAAAACTGGGCGATCGTTAAAAAAGGGCAGTGGGCAAAAAACTGCGCAAAAAGCGAAAAAGGCGGAAGAATTGCCGTTAAACTCCATCCTGAAGATGGATTGTGTGGAGGCGATGGCTTCGCTTCCGGATGAAAGCGTTGATCTAATTTTCGCTGATCCGCCATATAACTTGCAATTGGGCGGTGATCTCTATCGTCCCGAAGGCGGTCAGGTGGATGCCGTCGATGATGAATGGGATCATTTTGACAGCTTTGCAGCTTATGACGCGTTTACAAGAGCTTGGCTCAAAGAAGCGCGGCGTATCCTAAAGCCCAATGGCTCGCTTTGGGTGATTGGCAGCTATCATAATATTTTCCGTGTGGGCGCATCGCTGCAGGATCTGGGTTATTGGATTCTCAACGACATTATCTGGCGCAAAGCCAATCCGATGCCCAATTTTAAGGGTACGCGCTTTACCAACGCCCACGAAACCTTGATTTGGGCGTCTAAGAGCGAAAAGGCGAAATATACGTTCAACTATCGCGCGATGAAAAACCTCAACGACGAACTGCAAATGCGCAGCGATTGGGTCATGCCTATTTGTGGCGGTCAGGAGCGGTTGAAACGCAATGGGGTTAAAGCCCATCCCACGCAGAAGCCTGAAGCTTTGTTGTACCGGGTGATGCTGGCAACTACCAATCCGGGGGATGTAGTGCTCGATCCATTTTTTGGCACCGGCACCACAGGCGCCGTTGCAAAGCGATTGGGCCGCGACTGGATTGGTTGTGAAAAAGAAGATGCTTATTGTGAAGTGGCAGAAGAGCGGATTGAAGCCGCGTTGCCTCTGGATGAAAGCTCGTTGAAAACCATGCAATCTCCCAAGGCAAAGCCGCGGGTTGCCTTTGGCACGTTGGTGGAAACTGGCTATTTGAAGCCAGGAGACGAACTGTGCAGTAAGAACCGCAAGTTCAAAGCCAAAGTGCGTGCTGATGGATCATTGCTCTGGGATGGCAAGGAAGGATCGATCCACAAAATTGGTGCAACGGTACAGGATGCGCCAAGCTGCAATGGCTGGACCTATTGGTATTACAAAGACGGCAAAGATTTGAAAGCCATCGACGAATTGCGTCAAACCTATTTGCTCGCTACTGAGCCTTAATGAGCGCTACAATATCGGAAGAGATGGAAGCCTGTTCGGCGGATTCAAAAATCTATTTGAAGCCTGTTGGGTTCCTCGATAGTCCTCAATATTTTGATGATAATAATACTCGTTTAAACAATAGTTTGATATGGTTTTCTCAGATAGAATGTTCGGTATTTGGACCTCTCAAACCGGCTTTGCGAATATTGATTCCGGTTGCGGAATGGGCCGAGACAATCAAATCATTTGCCGAGCCATTGCAGCAATCTGCACAAAAGCAATTCTCCAATCTTGTGCGGCATCATGAACCGCTGGATTGCGGTGAACGCACGATCCGATTTGATCAGCCGCATGTGATGGGCATATTGAACATTACACCCGATAGCTTTTCCGATGGCGGTCAGCATGTCGACGATCCACAAGCCGCCGCAAGTGCTGCGGTTGATATGGCGGTGGCAGGCGCGTCGATCATCGATATCGGCGGCGAAAGCACACGACCCGGTGCTGAAACAGTCTGGGAAGGCGATGAGATTAAACGCGTCGTGCCAGTAATTGAAAAGTTGGCTCATTGCGGAGCAGCGATATCAGTCGACACGCGCAAGGCTGCTGTGATGGAAGCCGCCTTGGCGGCGGGTGCCCATATTATCAATGATGTTTCGGCACTCCTGCATGACAAGCGTTCGCTTGAGGTTGCCGGTGTCTCCGGACGCCCTGTCGTTTTGATGCATGCACCGTCCAGCGGCAAAAATCCGCACAAGGGTGATGGCTATGGCAATGTCGTGACAGATACTTACGACTGGCTGGAACAACGCATCGAAGATGTTGTCAAAGCCGGATTTGAGCGGGAAAAGATTATTGTCGATCCCGGTTTGGGTTTTGGCAAATCGCTGGCGGACAATTTGGCGTTGATGAACAATATCGCTTTGTTCCACTCGCTTGGTCAGCCGCTTTTGATCGGTGCGAGCCGAAAACGGATGATTGGTGCGCTATCCAAGGAGGCCCCGGTTGATCAACGTCTGGGCGGTTCCATAGCCTTTGCTCATCATGCCGTGCAGCAAGGCTCACAAATAGTTCGTGTGCATGATGTACCGGAAACAGTCCAGGCTGTGCAGATCTGGCGTGGTATGCGCGATGCGGGTGTGACTGCCAAAGTATAGAGTTGAACATTCATTGAGTTAGGACGAACCAAATAATTAGGACCGTAATTTCATCGGAATTGTAGTTTATGCCCAAAATAGAAAAGATTTTCACAGACGATCCGATCATGTCGAGCGTAGATATTTCCACCGGTACGGCTCCCACACCCTATTTAGTACATGATGGCGAAGCAATCTTGATTTTTGGAACGGTAAATTCCGATTTCTTGATGCCGGAACTCGCCCATGAAACGGTACATGCGGTTAACACAGTTGAGGGCAGAGTGGCTGCGGGTTTCATATTGGCCAACTTTCGTGAGGCCAGCATGGGTCCGCATAGCGAGCTCCAGTTTTTTACATTGGCTAGCCGACGATCCGGTGAATCTATCAGTCCAGCCCCTTTTGCGGTTCCAATTGCCATGGGAACACGCCCAGACTGGGGCACCTTATGTATGCGTTTGTGGAATGATGACAAATCGGTGCTTGCTTATAACAATGAATATTTGGGGCTAAATGCTGAAGAAGCGATGTTCCGTCACTTCGATGGCAATGATCCTGAAAATATCTATTTCGATGTCGCAAGCTCCGGAGGAAACCCTATTATCTCTGGTCAGATTGCACGTCAGGAATCAACTACTCCTGGTGTCATGTGGGATATGTTAAAGCTTGCGGGGTTCATTCGATTTCTGAAATTGGGCATGGCACCATATACGAGCGGCCATGTGATCAACAAGGTCAGCTCGGCCATGCCAACCAACCGCCATGCTCAAATTTTCACAGCATCCGACAACAATATTGTCAGACAATGGTCCAAAGATAACGACAGCTTGAAAATTTCCGATCCAATGATCAGCGCACTCGACTTTGTGCCGGTTAGTGTTCAGCATCTATGGCCGTTTCGTTTTGTCTATCGTCACCCCGATGATGCACAGTAGTTTAATACAGACAATAACGAATTTTCGCGATCTGGCTCGTTCCCGCTATCAGGTTTTTGCGGTTTGTTTCGTCAAAATCCTGTTGTTCATGCTGCAAGATGAAATCGATCTGATCTAGTTCGCCAGTTCAACCTGTCGGACATCGTAGCCCGATTTGTTCAAATCTTTGATCAATGCCTCCAATTGTTCCCGGTCTTTGGCTTCGCACTCAATATCGGTTATCAATCCCTTGGCGGGCAGGTTGGTAAATACCCGTTGGTGATACACCTCGATAATGTTCACTTCATGATCGGCAAATTGCTTGACTACATTGTATAGGGCGCCGGGCTGATCGCGCAGGTGGAGGCGAAGGCGGGCAAGTCGGCCCGTCCGAGCTAAATCGCGGAGTAAAACATTGGCTAGCAGGCGAATGTCGATATTTCCGCCGCAAAGGACCAAGCCGACTTTTTCACCGGTAAATTTTTCTTTGTTACCGAGCAATGCTGCGAGGCCTGCAGCCCCCGCGCCTTCGACGACGGTCTTTTCTATCTGGAGAAGCAGGCTAACTGCCTCTTCCAATTGAGCCTCACCAACAAGCAGTATCTCATCAACATATTTTTTTATAATTTCCGCTGTGAATTCCGAGGGGTTTCTGACGGCAATGCCTTCTGCCAGTGTATCTCCACCGGGATTTACATCCTCACCAGTTAGTTTCCCGTACATGCTGGGATAAAGCTTAGCCTGCACACCAGTCAACTTGATTGCGGGATTTATAGCATGGGCCGCTGTCGCCATTCCGGAGAAAAGTCCGCCACCACCGATGGGAATGATCAAGCGCTCTAGGTCTGGGATCGCTTCGAGCATTTCAATTGCAACCGTGCCCTGTCCGGCGGCGACAAACGGATCATCAAAAGCGTGAATATAAGTCAAGCCGCGTTGTCCAGCGAGCTCCAATGCATGGGCATACGCTTCATCATAAGTCCCACCAAACAGGACTATTTCAGCTGCGTGCCCGCGTGTTTGTTCAACTTTGACCATCGGTGTGGTTTTGGGCATTACAATAGTTGCCGGGATTTTTAGGTTCCTGGCATTGTAAGCAAGTCCTTGCGCATGATTGCCAGCGGAGGCGGCGATAACGCCAGCCTGCCTTTTGCTCTCATCCATCAATAACAGGGCATTCAGCGCGCCGCGCTCTTTGTAGGCAGCGGTAAATTGCAGGTTTTCAAACTTTAGATAAACCTCTGCACCAGCCATCTCTGACAATGTAATGCTTTTAAGCGTGGGTGTTTTGACGACGCGATCTTTGATTCGTTCGTGCGCTGCTTTGATATCTTCGAAATCAAATGAGGGCGTGGTGGGCGTTAGCATGTTGGTCATAGCGAAAACGCCCCTAACGCATCTGGCCATATAGGGAAACAATGATTATGCCCTTCCACAAGTACAATGCAGGGGACGACGATATATATGGCTAAAATCGGTTTTATTGGAATTGGCGTGATGGGCGGGCCGATGGCTGGCCATCTCGTCAAAGCGGGTCATGAGTTAACAGTCTATAATCGGACCAAGGCAAAGGCCCAAAAATGGGTCGATGAATATGGCGGTTTTGTTGCCGACAATCCGTCCGATGCCGCAAAAGAGGCTCAGATCGTAATCACCTGCGTTGGCAATGATGATGATCTTGCCGCTGTCACAATGGGCCGCGACGGGGCTTTTTCGACCATGCAAAAAGGGTCGCTCTTCATCGACCACACCACTGTATCGGCGCGTATTGCCCGGCAATTATCGGTTGAGGCGCAGGGCAAGGATATCCACGTCATCGATGCGCCAGTGTCCGGCGGACAGGCGGGCGCGGAAAATGGAAAACTTTCGATTATGTGTGGAGGCGGCCAAGAAGCATTTAAGGCCGCTGAGATCATCATGTCAGCCTATGCAGGCCGAATTGTACATGTAGGAAGAACCGGTGCTGGACAGACAACAAAGATGTGCAATCAAATAGCCATCGCTGGTGTGTTGGAAGGCTTATCAGAAGCGCTAAGGTTCGCACAGGCCAGCAAGCTGGATCTGGATAAAGTTTACGACGCCATCTCCGGTGGAGCTGCGCAAAGTTGGCAGATGGACAATCGCTGGAGAACAATGGCCAGCGATGAATTTGACTTTGGCTTTGCAGTAGATTGGATGCGCAAGGATTTAGGATTGGCTATAGAGGAAGCAAGAACCAACGGTGCGGCGATCCCGGTCGCTTCGTTGGTCGATCAATTTTATTCTGAAGTGCAAACCGCTGGTCGCGGGCGCAGTGATACTAGCTCTCTGGTTACTCGATTGCCGAAAGCCGGAGGAGGGAAATGAACCGTCTTGTGAGAGCAATGACCTTAGTCGTTGCTGGTTTGAGCATAGCCACATTTGGCGCTGACCCATTAAAAGCCGATAGCCTGATCGAGAATGTCAATGGTATGACGATGACCAAGCAAGGCACGGTGCAGCGGTTTAATGCGATGCTGATTGATGATGATGGCCGCGTAAAGCAATTACTTAATCGTCGCGATAAGCGCCCAAAGCAGGTTGATTTTCAGTTTGATGGAAAGGGCCAAACATTGATCCCGGGGTTTGTAGATGCCCATGGCCATGTGATGGGATTGGGATTTGGGGCGCTGACGCTCGATCTATCAGATACCAACAGTCTTGCAGAAGCGTTGGCAGCTATCAAGGCATATGCAGAGCAATATCCAAACCGCCAGTGGATTTTAGGGGGTGGTTGGAATCAGGAAAAATGGGGGCTTGGTCGTTTCCCCACGGCTGCCGAATTAGACGCAGCAATCCCTGATCGCCCCGTATGGTTAGAGCGCGTTGATGGGCATGCTGGCTGGGCCAATAGTGCTGCAATGAAGGCCGCCAGTTTTTCTACTAAGAGCAAGGCTCCTCTGGGCGGAGAAATCATAAAAATAGACGGGAAGCCGAGTGGTATCTTTGTCGACAAAGCGTCAACTCTAATAGCCTCAGCCATCCCTGTCCCCCGGCCGATTGAACGGGACCTGGCATTGGCAAAAGCCCAGGAGATATTGTTGGCCAATGGTGTGACAACAATCGCGGATATGGGAACAACGATGCAGGATTGGCAAAGTTTCCGTAGGGCTGGAGATAAAGGTCAACTGAACATTCGTATAATTTCATATGCTGCGGAAATTGACAATATGATTGCAATAGGTGGCCCAGGTCCGTCGCCTTGGCTCTATAATGATCGTTTAAAACTGGCGGGTGTGAAGCTCTACTTAGACGGTGCTCTGGGATCGCGAGGGGCTTGGCTAAAGCAACCATACGCAGATAAACCTGATACGGAGGGGCTAGCATTGCTTACGCTCGCTCAGTTGAAGAACAAGATGAGCCGGGCAGCAATGGACGGTTTTCAAGTTGCTGTTCATGCTATCGGCGATCGGGCAAATGCCGAAACTTTATCCGCCATTGAGGAAATGCAGGGAACATTTTCTGGCGACAGGCGTTGGCGAGTGGAACACGCACAAATCGTTACGCCTTCGGATATTGCTCGCTTTGCAAAGACTGGAGCCATAGCATCTATGCAGCCAGTACACCAAACATCGGATCGGCTCATGGCCGAGAACAGGCTCGGTCCGAACCGATTAATAGGTGCTTATGCTTGGCGCTCCATTCTCGATTCGGGTGGAAGATTGGCATTTGGGACCGATGTTCCAGTAGAATCTTCGGACCCATTTGCTGGTTTTGCTGCCGCAATCACAAGAGAAGATGCTTCCGGTCAGCCATTTGCCGGTTGGATGCCCGAAGAGCGGCTTTCGCGGGAACAGGCATGGAAGGGCTATTCAATTGATGCCGCATATGCCGCTTTTGCAGAAGATCGGATAGGGAGCCTAGAACCCGGAAAACAAGCAGATTTTCTAATTGTTGATGGGGATTTGATGCTTGATACACCGAGCGTCGTTCGTAATCAAAAAGTGCTTCAAACTTGGGTTGGGGGACGTCCCGTCTTTGTGAATAAGTAGTTGCTTTTGAATCTATAAATCGTTTCGTCTTTGGAACAGTTCATTCAGACGTAAATTATTGTTTCCCAACTTGCTTTTACAAAATTGCTATTGTATCTGAAAATCAGCGAGGGCGTAAAAGATAAGTCGCATAGGTTTTCGCTACAAGTTTGGGGGCAATGAACCGGCCTTCGGTTTAAGTATAGGTTTAAATACAATCCTGATTGGAGCAGATAATGAAATTTAACAAGATGGCAGCGGGCCTTGCAGCAGCATCCCTCGCAGTCGCACCTGTCGCGGCACAAGCTGCTGATAGCGTTGCACCAGCAGTAGAGCGGATTGGCGCTACTTCTGAGAACTCAGAAAAGCTTGAAGGCGAAAATGGTATCCTGATCGCTTTGTTGGCCGCAGCCGCTGTGATCGCTGGCATCATCATCATTGCTGATGATGATGAACCAACAAGCCCTTGAGGTTTTGATACATAGAATTTGAGAGCGGGGCTTTTGCCCCGCTTTTTTTTGGTTTGGAGTAACGTGTTTGCCTTTCCAGTGAATCGATTTGGTAAATTGACTTTCCATTCTTCCTTGTAAGCGTCATAACTGTTTTATCGATTCCCGAATTATGACAAAGGTTGGCTTTTGTGACTGCACCGGTTCGCTTTCCGCGATTTTTTGTAACCAATCCTAGCCCGTGCCCTTATTTGCCTGGCAAGAGTGAACGCAAGGTTTTTACTGAGCTTAATGGTCCTCATACCGACGAATTGAACGATGCATTGGGCCGTATTGGTTTCCGGCGCAGTCAGAATGTAGCTTATCGCCCTAGTTGTTTGGAATGCAAAGCATGTGTTTCCGTTCGTGTGCTAGCCGACGAGTTTAAGCCTAGCGCGACTCAACGGAAAAACCTCAGACGCAATCAGGATTTGGTTGTTGAAGCTTGTGAGCCTTGGGCGACAGAAGAGCAATTTCAACTACTACAGAAATATCTCTCAAAACGGCATCCCGGCGGCGGTATGACGGAAATGGATGAGATGGACTATTCTGACATGGTGGAGCAGACTCCGGTAAAATCTTTGGTTATCGAATACCGTGAGCCAACCGGCGATGGATCAAAAGGTCGTCTTGTTGGAGCCTGTCTGACAGACCAGCAAGGCGATGGCCTGTCGATGATTTACAGCTTTTTTGATGCTGATCATGAAACGCGGTCCGGCTTGGGGAATTATATAATTGCGGACCATATCATGCGTGCCAAACGCGCTGGATTGCCCTATGTGTATCTTGGCTATTGGGTAGATGGCTCAAGCCGCATGGAATATAAAATCAAGTTTCGCCCACTCGAACGTCTTGGTCCGGATGGCTGGCTTCGTTTTGATTCTACCGAGTATTTGCGAAAACAAAATCAAAGCTAGGCACCAGCTTTTCGATTAGCTGAGCTAGTTCGGATACTAAAAACCCGCCAACCTTTAGGTCGGCGGGTTTTTGTTTTTACAAACGCCAGCTTACTGATCGTAGTAACAGTTCGCTTGCTGACAACCCTTCAAAACCGGAGCCGGTTTGGCGCGTGGTTTCCAAACGCGTTTGGCCGGTTTGTAGCGTTTCTTTGCTACATATTGCGGTTTCTCATACACATATTCTTCTTCAATCGTGGTTGTTGTTGTGGTCGTCGTCACAGGTTGAGATTGAATCACAACAGTAGTGGTCTGTGGCTGATAATAGGCTGGTTGTTGGTAATAACCCTGCCATCCGTAGCCATAACCATATCCATGATGGGCTTGTGTTGGTGCGCGCTGTACCGGAACACGACGCTCAGCATAGTCGCGGTCGTAGCCGTATTTCTTCATAAGTTTGCGGCAACGATCGGTACCCTGATCTATTGCTGCACCAGCAATGGCACCAAGACCGCCGCCAATGAGCGATCCACCTAGTCGGTTACCGCGTCCAGCTATTCTATTACCTGCTAGCGCACCAATTGCGCCGCCGACAACTGCGCCGCCAATGCCGCTACTTTTGCGGCATTGCTGCAGATAGGCAATTTCTTCCTGTTCTCTGCTGTAGCGGCGATCATAATCGCGTTCGTCATACTGGCGCGTTACCGGACCACCATGCGCGTAATTTGCGCCAGCAGGTGCGGTTCCGCCTTCACCAATAAAGGTACCGGCATATTCACCTTCATAAACACGACCCTCGGCATCCTGATACGTACCCTGCCAATTCCCTTGATAAGAACCGTCTTCGCGATAAGCGCCATCCCAATCCCCACGATAGGTTGTGCCGTTTTGCGCAACGGGTCCGCCGGGATAGGTGGGTGTTTCTACCACACGATGATCGTAAGGTATTTGTTGATGACTTTGCGCCGCGATGCGGGCGGCCGGTTTAGTTAGGCCTTTGCCTTTAGGGGCAACCGTTTCAACAACAACCGTAGTTGGAGCTGGCGCGGGGTAAGCGACCGGTGTTGGAACAGGATAAGGGACCGGGTAGTAAGCGGGTTGAGGTTGTGCATAGCGATAGGTAGGCTGCTGCACATAATATGTTGGCTGACTATAACCCAGCGTCGGAAAGCCACCGCCATAGAAAAATCCGAAATTGCTGTTCCGGAAACCTCTGCGGCCTTTATGCCCTTTCCGGTAGCCGCGATTGTGGCCGTAGTTTTTTCCGCCAGCGCGATGACGCATTTTGGCACCTTGATGGCGTTTCATGCCTTTCATCCGGTGGCCGCGCATATTCTTCATGCCGCGCATTCCATGACCACCCATTTTGGCGCGTGGAGCTTTCATACCCTTAGAACTCACAGCAATTGCTGATGGCGAAGCAAAAGCCAAATCGACCATAGCGCTGTTTGTCGGCGCCGAGTCGACAGCCGCTATTGCGGTTGCTGGCACAGTAGCCAAAATGCCAGCGAGGCCAGCAGTTAAAAGGGTCTTCATGGTTAACAACTCCCTAAATTTGGCCATGCCTACCGCACGACCACCCATGTCTTGGTTAACAAATTGTTACCATTTTTTGCGGGCTTTGGCCATTAGAAGCTTGTAAAATAGGGTAGAATTCGGCGCGTGTCTCGATTTGGGGCAGATTGTGAAACTGGATTTAACAAAATTCAGAAAAACTAGTCAGCTTAGTGACGAGGAAATTGTATCAATTAGCCGCTCTAAACCTGCCTGGTCCTCGGGACTAAAACGCTCTTTAATAGGGCTATCCAAATCCAGAACAGCAATCACCTGATCACCTCCAAAAATAGGGATCACTAACTCGCTTCGGCTTTCTGCATCACACGCAATATGGCCAGGAAAAGCGTGAACATCGGCAATCCGTTGTGTTTCGCCGGTCTCAGCGGCGGCTCCGCAAACGCCTTTGCCCATTGCTATGCGGATACAGGCACTTTTACCCTGAAACGGACCAAGTACCAACTCGCCGTCGATCACCCTGTAGAAACCGGCCCAGTTGAGATCTGACACATATTGCCAAATGAGGGCCGAAATATTCGCCATATTTGCGATCGTATCAGGTTCATTGGCAACCAACGCTTGTGCGGCTTCGATCAAATCCTCATACAAGATTTTGCCAGAGTCATCTTTTGAAACTGAAAATTCATACATGAAAGTGTCTACTCCTCAGTTTCTGTATTGGCCTTTTGAGTGGGATCATATTTTGCGAACCAGCCCATGATATTATCGACCTTAGCGATCAATTGACTGGGCCGACCGGCGATCAGGTGGGAGGCGCCCGGTACCCGGACCAGCAGGCTATCCACATTCTGTACCTTCAAAGCCGTGTAATATTGCTCGGCTTCCCAGGCTGGTGTGCGCCAATCTGCCTCTCCGACCATTACCATAGTTGGCGTCTTTACATTGCCGACCAATGAAAGCGGCGAACGACGCCAATATTCCTCCGGCTGTTCCCATGGCTGCGCGCGAAACCAGTGGCGGCTGACAAATCTGGAAATATCGGCGGAAAGGGCCATGCTAGTCCAGTTGATAACCGGCTTGATCGTCGCGGCTGCAGCAAAGCGATCTGTTTTGCCCACGGCCCATGCGGTTAATACGCCGCCGCCAGATCCACCGGTGATAAACAACCGTTCCTTGCTGACATAGTTTTTGGCGATCAGTGCGTCGACAATACTCATCAAGTCATCATGGTCTTCACCCGGATAGTTCAAATCAATCAGCTGCGCGAATTGCTCGCCATAGCCGGTCGATCCTCTGGGGTTTGCATAAACTGTGACATATCCTTCTGCCGCAAAGCGTTGGATCTCAGCCGCAAAAAACGGTCCGTACATTGTATGTGGACCACCATGTATTTCCAATATCATTGGGTAGCTGCCATCCGCACGAAAACCTGGGGGCAAGGCAACCCAAGCTTCGATCTCACGCCCATCATGTCGTGACGAAACTTTTATTTCTTCAACTTGCGCAAGGTTCAAATGACCCAACGCATCTTCGTTTAGGTCGGTGAGAACCCGACCAGTCCGATTTCCGCGGGACAATGCCACTTCGGCAGGCCGCATTGTTGAACCCTTGGTATAGGCGATGACCGGCGTGCTTCCGCCAGCGCGATCAGCTACCGAGAAGCTACCGCCAGCATAAGGGCGGCCAATTGATGTCCCCCCGACATCGGTTGCCAATGATCGGATGTTTCCTGACAGGTCGATCGATATCAGTGTCAGTAACCCATCCACTTCCGATTGAGCAATAAGAGCACGCCCGTCGGCGCGCCATTCTATTGCGCCAACCGATCGGTCATAGCTGTTGGTCAGATTGCGAACACCCGTCCCATTGGCATTCATCACATAGACTTCGGTTTGTTGATAAGCCTTAAGCTTGTCATCATAACCCAGAAAAGCGATGCGGGAACCGTCCGGAGAAACGGTCGGTGCGATATCCGGACCATCACGCTGGGTTAGAGCAGTTCGTGAAAGATCGTTTAAATCAACACGATAAATTTCGCTCTCAATTGGGTCGAGCTCAGCATTATCTACATCATTGCCGGTTGCCAGTAATGTCCCGTTGTCGAGCCACTCTGGAGATCCAAACCCGTTTTTGCCCTCAGTAACTTGACGCGGAGTGCCGCCTTCTGTGCTTAGGACAAAAACATGATTGGTACCTTTGGGTAAATATCCGGCACCATCAAAACGGAAAACGAGATCATCAATAACTTTTACCGGCTTGGCCCATTCTGCCCCTTTGGGGCTGCGAGGGGATTGGGTTAGGCTTTCACTTTTCTCCGGTACCAGCATAGAAAATGCCAGACTTTTCCCGTCTGGTGACCAGGATGGTGCGCTGGGCGGAAATTCAAACTGAGCCAGCGAAAAGCTCTCTCCACTATCAGTGAATCGCAATCGCATTTCCGGTTTTCCATCGGTGGATGTCAGATACACCAACCGATCTCCATTGGGCGACCAGCGCACTGAGGATTTGGATGACTTGCTCGTCACCAAGGGGCGATGATCGCCGCTCTTGGTGTTGATCGACCATAGATCCGCTTTGACCCGATCAGTGAATTTATCCATCGATTTGCGGGAATAAACAATGGTAGAACCATTGGGAGATATTTGCGGATCGTCTGCAAATTCTAGATCAAAAACACGATCAGCGGAAAATTTTCTGGAATCCGGATCCTTTTCTGCAAGTGCCGCATATGGAAGCATTGCGAGACAGCAAGCCGAAACAAGATAGCGTGATTTCATGATATTCCCCGTATTGTGCACGATATCTTATGGTGCCGATCGACGGATTGCTAGCGGTAATGCAATCGATTTTGTTGCTGAAGTGCCCAAAAAAAATCGGGCTTTCCTCATAGTTCGGGAGTGGCGGTTGCGCAAAATGCAATCACTCTATTCTTGTTTGCATAGCGCGCGAATGGGCAAACGGTTCGAATTAGTCTAATAGGCTCGATATGACCGATGCTGAGCTCGCACTGATACTGGCCCGGATCCAGTTCGCTTTTACCGTCAGTTTTCATTTCATTTTTCCAGCATTCTCTATCGGGCTGGCCAGTTTTCTGGCGGTATTGGAGGGTCTATGGCTGAAGACCGGTAAGCAACTCTATATGGATTTGTTCAAATACTGGCTGAAGATTTTTGCCATAACATTTGCCATGGGTGTCGTCTCTGGCATTGTTATGTCCTATCAATTTGGCACCAATTGGTCGGTTTTTTCCGATAAAGCCGGTCCAGTTATCGGACCGCTAATGGCTTATGAAGTTTTGACGGCTTTCTTCCTGGAGGCAGGGTTTTTGGGCGTAATGCTGTTCGGAATGAACAAAGTTGGCAAAAATCTTCACTTTGTGGCCACCTTAATGGTTGCGATAGGCACGTTTATTTCCGCATTCTGGATATTGAGCGTCAACAGCTGGATGCAAACACCTACAGGTTTTGAAATGGGTGCGAATGGACAGTTTCTTCCGGGCGATAGCTGGTGGGATATTGTGTTCAATCCCAGCTTCCCTTACCGGCTCGCCCATACAGTGATAGCCGCCTATCTGACGACCGCTTTTGTTGTTGGTGGGGTAGGGGCCTGGCACCTGCTCAAAGACAAAACAAACGCCCATGCGCGAAAAATGTTTTCCATGGCAATGTGGATGGCTGCTTTGGTTGCGCCCGTTCAGATATTTGCCGGCGATCTGCACGGCCTGAATACGCTTGAACACCAGCCAACCAAGATTATGGCGATGGAGGGTCACTATAAAAGTCATCCTGATGGGGCGCCGCTCATTCTGTTTGGTATCCCAAACAGTGATGAAAAACGGATCGACTACAAAATAGAAATTCCAAAACTCGGGTCACTGATACTCAAGCATGACCCAAATGCTCCGATGGACGGCCTGGATACTGTTCCAGAGGCGGACCAGCCGCCGGTGGGTATAGTTTTTTGGTCTTTTCGGATCATGGTCGGCATTGGCTTTGCAATGCTTGGAATCGGCCTTTGGAGCCTGTTCGCCAGATGGCGTAAGAAACTGTACGAATGGTCCTGGCTTCACCGTGCCGCGATACTGATGGCGCCGACTGGATTTGTCGCCGTTATCGCCGGATGGATTACCACGGAAGTCGGGCGACAGCCATTTACAATTTACGGCTTGCTTCGGACGAGCGAGAGCGCTTCACCGCTTGCAGCACCGGCAATTGCGATATCCTTGCTGGCATTTGTCATTGTCTATTTCGCGGTGTTTGGCGCGGGCACTTGGTATATTATGCGATTGATGAAGCAATCGCCAAAGTCTGGCGAAAAGGGCGTAAAGTCTTCCGAAACAGGTCCAATCCGAGCAGCAGGGATAGTGCCGGGTCCCGCGCAAAAAGACACACCTGTCTTTGATGCAAATACCAAAGGAGCGACCTGATGGACTTAACAATCATTTGGGCCTTCATCATCGCCTTTGCGGTTTTTGCGTATGTTGTGATGGATGGATTTGATCTCGGTATTGGAATCCTTTTTCCCTTCTTCAAAGTCGGAGATGAGCGCGATCAGGCGATGAACAGCATCGCTCCGGTTTGGGATGGTAATGAAACTTGGCTGGTACTGGGCGGAGGCGGTCTGTTTGCTGCCTTTCCCTTGGCCTATGCGATCATCATGCCGGCCACATATCCATTGATCATTGTCATGCTACTGGGTCTTGTATTCCGCGGCGTAGCTTTTGAGTTTCGTTGGCGCGACCCGGAGCATCGAAAGCTTTGGGATTTCGCATTCACTTCAGGTTCGCTTGCAGCTGCCTTTGCACAAGGAATGATACTTGGGGCGATATTGCAGGGGGTAGAGGTCGTTGATCGTTCCTATGACGGCAGCTGGTTTGCTTGGTTTACGCCTTATACATTGCTTACTGGGATAGGCACCGTAGCCGGCTATGCTCTATTGGGTGCAACATGGTTGATATGGAAAACTGAAGGTGGCGGGCAAGACGCGGCATATCGGCTGGCGAAACCCGCTGCCTGGGCGACGCTGTTCCTGATGGCTGCCGTTAGCCTTTACACGCCCTTTTTGGATGCGCAATATTATCAACGTTGGTTCACAATGCCTAACATCTTTTTCGCCAGCCAAGTGCCTTTGCTGGTCATTATCCTGAGCTACTTTCTTTTCCGCGGGCTTTACAAAAAACACGAAGTCTCTCCATTTTTACTAACGCTGGGCTTGTTTGTGTTGGGTATGGCAGGATTGGGGATCAGTATGTTCCCCTTCATCGTACCCGATCAAATTACCATCTGGGATGCTGCCGTTCCCGAAAGCAGCCAGATTTTTATGCTGGTTGGGGTTGCCATTACTTTACCGTTGATTTTGATTTATACCGGTTGGGCCTATTGGGTGTTTCGCGGCAAGGTTGGGTCAGAGGGTTATCATTGAACCAAGATACTAAACTGGCGCCCCTTTGGCAGAGACTTGGCTGGATGGCGATAATCTGGTTGGCCAGCGTATCGGCGCTTGGAGCAGTTGCTTACATCCTTCGGCTTTGGATAAAAAACTAGACTAGGTTTAATCTAGGCTAGGCTTCCCACGCATCTTCTTGACCGAACTTTTTCGCTTCTTTGAATCGACCCGGCGAGCCTTGGCGGCTCGGCTGGGTCGTGTCTTAATCCGGCGCGCATCACGTTGATGTGCTTCATCTAACATCTCCTCAACACGTTTCCTAGCTTCTGTTCTGTTGGCCTCACGTGTCCGGTGTTGACGGACGGTCATTACAAGTTCGCCACTTGCCGTCATCTTACTTCCTGCCAGTTGTTTCAGCTTGCGAAAGGCAAATGGGGCGAGCTTTAGAGCATAGACATTAACGCGTATCTGGACGGCAGTTTCTACCTTGTTGACATTTTGGCCGCCCGGACCGGATGCGGCCAGGAAGGTTTCGTCAATCGCGTTTTCCGGAATAGAGGCCATTTGTGCTTCTTAACTGAACAATGGTCGTTCGGACAGGGGGCGTTAACGAACAGTGCGATCTGGTGTTAAAATATCGTTTCGATATTGGTCATTTTTTCAAAAATAACACCCATTTTGATCATATTTGGTTTTTTGAACTCTCTCAAATCAAAAAAAAGTTAAATTTTTTTTGGCGGACTCGGGAGTCCTGAAACGACTCATTTCTGCGGGTTACAGACTCATTTGACTCTCCGCGACTCGTGTTGAATCCTGCCTTAGGGAAAAATTAACCTTTTAAGTTCATCTAATTCATGGTTAATAAATCACCTATCGGGCCGTTAGTTATCTGGTTCGGGGGGAAGTAATTAAGAGAAGGGGCTGCCTGATGCGTGTGCTGCTAATTGAAGATGAGCCAACAACAGCAAAAGCAATTGAGCTGATGCTAACAACTGAAGGCTTTAATGTGTATACAACTGATCTTGGCGAAGAAGGCCTCGATCTCGGCAAACTCTATGATTATGACATTATCTGTCTCGATCTAAACCTTCCCGATATGCACGGATATGACGTGCTGAAGAAATTGCGTGTTGCCAAAGTGCAGACACCAGTTCTTATTCTTTCCGGTATCAGCGAGATGGATAGCAAAGTGCGTTCATTCGGATTTGGTGCCGATGACTATGTAACCAAGCCTTTCCACCGCGAAGAGCTGGTTGCCCGTATTCATGCCGTTGTGCGTCGTTCGAAGGGCCACTCACAATCGGTTATCCGCACAGGCAAGCTTGCTGTAAACCTCGATGCCAAAACTGTTGAGGTTGATGGCAACCGTGTGCATCTGACTGGTAAAGAATATGCGATGCTTGAGCTACTTTCACTGCGCAAAGGTACAACGCTTACCAAGGAAATGTTCCTCAACCACCTATATGGCGGTATGGACGAGCCTGAACTCAAAATTATTGACGTCTTTATCTGTAAGCTTCGCAAGAAACTGGCTTTGGCCTGTGGCGGCGAAAATTACATCGAGACTGTCTGGGGTCGTGGTTATGTTCTTCGGGATATGGAAGAAGAAATCGGGCCAGAAGCTCAGGTTGCTTAGTAAAGTAACGGGTCGTATTTAAAGCGTAGTATTAGTTCACTACCCAAAAATTAAACCGGCAGAAAGCTTAGCTTTTTGCCGGTTTTTTATTCCGCAGTATCGATATACCAGTGATCTGCACCCTCAAGTCCAATTGCAGTCAATTTTTCCGAATAATAAGCTCCGGTATCAATACCAATCCGATTACCCTTTTCTACCACCTCGTCGTTTATGGTATGGCCGTATACTATTACCTTCTCATGCGGCTCTTTAGCTGACAGAAACTCTTCACGAATCCACCGTAGATCCTTTGGTTTTTGTTCATCCATTGGAATACCGGGGCGAACACCGGCATGTACGAACGCATAATCTCCGATGACGATTTGATCTTCGAATGACTTTATGAAACTGACATGTTCTTCTGGAAATAAAGTTGGAATTCTGTGCGCCAGGCGCGTGTGATCCATATCCATATATTCTTTGATCGATATATCGTAGCTTAGGATGGTTTCCTTGCCTCCGATGCGATTGAAGAATTTTACGGCTTTTTCATCGCCCTCTGCGGCTTTCAGATATACTTCCTCATGATTACCCATCAGGAAACGAACGTCACCCAGTTCTTGTTTCAATGCCATCGCGGTTTCAATAACGCCGCTGCTATCAGGTCCGCGATCAACCAGATCACCCAGGAAAATAAGTTCACTTTCCGCGTCGCCACGATCACCATCGTCAGCCACTATCTTCCCAATCAGTTTTTTGAGAAGGTCATTGCGACCGTGAATATCGCCAATAGCATATATGCGTCGCCCATCAGGGACGCGAGCATTGTCCATTGGACTGCTGGAAGATTTGCCAAATAAACGTTTGAACATGATAGGCTTAATTTTGTCCTGCTATATCCCATTTCAAGGGCTATATCGACTTTATTAGCTGAACCTTGAATGAGCTACTCAACTCTCAACGGTAAAACTCAAACCGGCGCTAGCTTCCAATCTCTTAACGATTTTTTTGCCCATCAAGGCACCCGGTGTCCAAACACCGCCGCCATGTTTAATCTTGTCCTGGGCCAGACAAAGTGCCGATTCTGCTATCATTTTTGAAGTGGAGCCATAGCCAGGATCTTTATCACCTTTTACACACAGGCTTGCTGTTTCACCATCTTCCGTTTTTCCAAGAAACAGAACATCATAATGGCCATTGTCTCGTTGTTCTTTTGTCGGCCCTTCGCCTGGTTTTGGTGCATCATCACCGCCAAAAGGATTGGCTTTTGACAACATTTCAGCAGCTTGTTTGCCCATTTCACCGGCGCTGGTTACGACCATTTCGTCATACTTAAAATCTGCGCCATAGGGGAAGTCAGCGAGAAAATTTGTTCGATGAACGTTTTTCGTATTGATTGGCGCCATAACAAAGGGCGCAACCCAGCTATCGATATCCTTATCGTGCTTTGGAATTAGCATGTTTGGTTGATCAGGGCCTTCAAAGCCAGGGGTTAAACCAAAGCTACTCGCCAGAATTTTGACTAGCGCGGGGTTTTTGGCAAGCGCCTTCATGGTTGCTCCCAAGCTTGCAACAGTACCGCCAGAAGGACCACCCTCCATTGCGCGAACCCGGCATTTCACTCTGCTAGCCGGCTTGCCAAAACGTTTCGTCATGTCCTTTTGCAGCATGAATACACCGAGATCGAATGGGATTGAATCAAACCCGCAGGAGAAGCAAATCTGTGCGCCCGATTTTTCCGCAGCATCTTGATGCTCGTCAATTTTTTCACGCATCCATCCCGGTTCACCGCAAAGATCAACATAGTGCGTGCCGTTGGCAACACAGGCGGTCACGACGTCATCGCCATACAATTGATAGGGACCAACGGTCGTGCAGATAACGGTGGCACGCTTTGCCATGGCATCCAGCGATTCAAAGTCATTAGCATCTGCGACGACCAAAGGTGTGTCCGCAGGAGCACCAATCAAGTCTCTGACTTCTTCGAGTTTTTCTTGAGAGCGTCCAGCCATCGCCCATTTGGGGGCATCGCCACCAACGCCATATTGTTCCGACATATATTCAGCGACCAGGCGGCCTGTATAGCCAGTTGATCCGTAGATGATGACATCAAATTCACGCGCATCGGACATAGGGTGTTCCTCCAAATAGTGCTGTCATGCTGAATTCGTCCCAGAATCTCTTTCGAGCGTAAGTGCCCTTGTAGATCCTGAAACTAATTCAGGATGACGGTATAAAACTTGAAGAACGCTTATGGCCTACAGCTTGGGTAGAGTCACACCTTTTTGGCCCATATATTTGCCAGATCTTTCAGCATAGCTCGTTTCGCATGGCTCATTGCCTTTCAGGAACAGGAACTGACAGGCGCCTTCGTTGGCATAGACTTTGGCGGGAAGGGGGGTTGTGTTCGAAAATTCGAGAGTCACATGACCTTCCCATTCTGGTTCAAGTGGGGTCACATTGACGATAATGCCGCAACGCGCATAGGTGGATTTGCCTAAACAAATCACCAGAACATCACGTGGTATCCGGAAATATTCTACAGTGCGGGCAAGAGCAAAGCTGTTTGGCGGAATGATGCAACAGTCGGTTTTGCGGTCTACAAAGCTGCTATCCGAGAAATTTTTTGGGTCTACTATTGCGTTGTTAACGTTGGTGAACACTTTGAATTCATCCGAGACTCTTGCGTCATATCCATATGATGACAGTCCATAACTAATGCACCCGTCGCGCTTTTGAGATTCTACAAATGGCTCGATCATGCCAGCATGTTTGGTTTCGTTACGGATCCAGCGATCGGAGAGAATAGACATTCAAAATTTCCTATCAGAATTTAAGGTCGCACTACGTTCCAGTTTACAGGGCCGTCAACCCCGCTTATCCTTCGGATATTGGATGCACGCCACATTACCCAAGGTTTGGTCGCATAGTCAGGTGGAAAAAAATTATCTTCCAACCAGAACGTACGATTAATTCCACTGGCCAAATTATAGTCTGCTTCCAGCTCTGGAGACACGGCAATCACCGCTGCTTTTCCAGTGTGTGACTCAATTTGATTGAGGAACGTGTTAAGTTCGCTAAGTACCAGCGCGCGCCCGGGCCGTTCTCCGCATTTTTCATTGTAATCTAGCCGTACGGCGGGGGGAAGCATGTTTTCATTACGTGGGACGGTTGTAACGAACATCGTAGCCTGATCGCTGGCAAGCCGGCAAAGCGAATATTCATGAAGCGCACCATATCGGACGCCTGCCTCGCGGGCGCCCTTAATATTTGTCGCAAAACTTGTATCACGTTTTTCGGCACCGTTGGTTGCAGTCAAATAGGCAAAATCCACTCCAGTCGCTCCAGCGACATGCCACACTATTTTTCCATGACTTTCGTCAACTGAAATTCCCTGGACCGGGTATTGGTCGCGCGGCGGCGCCCATCCAATAGCGATATTTCGCAACACCAGTGCGAGAACCAGCAACACAATTGCAATCAATCCAATCTGGATTGCGCGTTTTTTATAATTTAGATCTGCCACCCTGTTTCCCTGTACTGATACGCTGGGGAATTAATTCTTGATATGCAAAACACAGATTAAAGTGAAGAGCCGTCTTGCAGTTTTGAAATCGACTTCGATTTTCCCTTCTAGGCGTTCTTGTAGCAATTCGGCACCCCGATCATGCACGCCGCGTCTCGCCATGTCGATCGTCTCAATCTCTGCAGCGGTCGCCTTTCGAATTGCTTGGTAATAGCTATCACATATCGCGAAATAATCTCTTATAGGTCTACGAAAGCGGCCCAGAGCAAGAATTAGTGTCTCGAGAGGTTCATCATTCTCACGCGAAATAGATAGAACCAACCGGCCTTCTTGCACGCTTAGGTTCAGTTTATATGGCCCTGAGTATCCATGGTCATGTTCTCGAAGCGGCTTGAAATGGTTTTCCTCAATCAAGTCAAAAATCGCAATCCGGCGTTCTTGCTCAATATCCGCATTACGCCAGATAATGGTCGCCTCGTCTAATTGGACATCGATGATACGCGGATCGGACATTGCGCCCTGTTGCCGAAGTAAGAAGCTTTGGACAAGAGTTTTTGCGGCGCAGCAATTTTTATCAACTGTTGTCCACAAACCTGTCCCCGCATGATTTGGTAAATTCATCGTAACCATCTTGCCAGAATCTAACCGAACGTGGATGAAGGGGCATGGCCGAATTGATGCAATTTGATAATGATGACAGTGAAGAACAACGCTTGCCGCGCAATGTTGAGGCAGAGGCGACGTTTCTTGGCGCGTTGCTGATCGACAACCGAGTCGCTGAGGATGTGCAGATAAAGCTGCGTCCTGAACATTTCTATGAACCACTTCATGGCCGGATTTATGAGCAGGCGTTGAAACTGCTCGATAAGAATATGGTGGTTACGCCGGTGACACTGAAACCATA
Source organism: uncultured Sphingomonadaceae bacterium (assembly GCA_947494305.1). Classification (GTDB taxonomy): domain Bacteria; phylum Pseudomonadota; class Alphaproteobacteria; order Sphingomonadales; family Sphingomonadaceae; genus Parasphingorhabdus. The sequence goes on from CANLUL010000001.1 coordinate 769,599, forward strand.
TTTTGATTCCGATGAGGCGATGAAGGTTCTTGGCGGCCCTTCCTATTTGGCTAAACTCACCGGAGATGGTGCCGGCCTGATCGGGGCGCGTGATTTTGCCAATCAAATTTATGATCTCGCTTTATTGCGAGAATTGGTCACGGTTGGCCGGACGCTGGTTGATGGAGCCTTGGATACGAGCGAGAGCGTCGCCCCCAAGGAACAAATTGAAGAGGCGGAAACGGCGCTTTACCGCGTTTCCGAAGGCGAAGCACAGGAAGGTGGGGTAAAGTCGTTCCTCGCGGCTTCCACTGAAGCCATAGCCAATGTAGAGCGAGCGTTTAACAGCGGCGGTAAAGTTTCAGGCATTACCACAGGCCTGACAGATTTGAACGCTAAGATGGGCGGCCTGCATAAGTCAGACCTTCTCATTCTGGCAGGGCGACCTGGCATGGGTAAGACATCGTTGGCGACCAATATCGCATTTAACGCCGCACAGCGCTGGATGCGCGATCAACAGGATGGGATTGCGGAAGAAGATTCACTCGGCGCACGGACGGCGTTTTTCAGCCTGGAGATGTCGGCCGATCAGCTAGCGACCAGAATCTTGTCCGAACAAGCCGAGATTAGTTCGGAGCTTCTGCGTAAAGGTCAAATTAGCCGCGATGACATGCATCGTCTTGCGATGGCATCGCGTGAGCTGCAGGATTTGCCACTTTATATAGATGATACGCCGGCATTGACGATTGCAGCGCTCAGAACGCGGGCGCGGCGGTTACAGCGACGTAGCGGGATTGGCTTGATAGTGGTTGATTATCTGCAACTGCTTCAAGGTTCCGGACGCGCCAACGACAACCGCGTGAACGAAATTTCGGAAATTAGCCGAGGCCTGAAAACTCTTGCGAAAGAGTTGAATTGTCCAGTGGTGGCGCTCTCCCAACTTAGCCGTGCGGTCGAAAGCCGCGACGACAAGCGCCCACAACTATCCGATCTGCGCGAATCTGGTTCGATCGAGCAGGATGCAGATATCGTGATGTTTATTTTCCGCGATGAATATTATCACTTGGCGGTAAAACCCGATGATCCAGATGAGAGCAGCACAGAAGAACAGCGTGCAAAATATCTCGCGTGGGAAACTGACCATCAAAGCAAGGTGAACAAAGCGACCGTAATAGTCGCGAAAAACCGTCAAGGTTCGACCGGTAATGTGCCGCTTAGCTTTATTGCAGAGTTCACCAAATTTGGCGATCTGGCCTATGGGGATTCACCCGAAGATTATTAGGGAAAAGCAACTGTCTGTGTGCAGTTGGGCATAGTAGCACGCCAGTTATTGAATGCATTTAGATTAAGCTTTTGCTTAAAAGTTCTGCTGCTTCTGCGTCAATATCATGGATCACCTGTTCGGCTGAATCAACTTCGTTGATGAGCCCTACAGCCTGACCGACGGTAATATGCGCTCTACTATAGTCCTCCTGCTGAACACCCTCCAGATAATCTTGGATTGCTTCTTCGGGGTTGGCGCGAAGCTCATCGGTTTGACTTTCCCATTTGCGATGCAACTGGTTTCTTATCGCTCGAAAATCAAATTGCTTAGGCCAGTTTTTGCTCCGCAATATATCAAATATTTCGCTTCTGGCCGTACCATCACCATTGATCGGAATCGCAGTCTGTTTTGCAGTGTCGGCGGCCAAAGACTCTTCGGTTGCCCATAGCCTTGATCCAATCAGTGCACCATCAGCGCCCAGCATCAGAGAGGCCGCAAGGCCTCGGCCATCGGCTACACCACCGGCAGCAAGTAAAACCGTTTGCGGGGAGTGATTGGCAAGCCAATCTGCAATTTCTGGAACGAATGTGAAGGTGCTGCGTCCTTCGAAATTATTCATTCCATGACCGCCTGCTTCGGCTCCCTGCGCAACGATGACCGACGCACCGGCATCCACTGCTTGGGGTAGCTGTGAAAATGATTGTATCTGGCAAATAACCGGGATTTGATGATCAATCAAAATTTTGGAAAAGTGGGTTGGATCACCAAATGATAACATGATCGCTGCCGGCTTTTGTGGCTGATCGAGCAACCAGTCGAAAGCACTGCTGTCTTCTTCCAGTTTCCAAGATATAAAGCCGCAACCAAGGCGCGACAAACTTAGTTCGTCTCCATCGAGCCTAGTCAATGCATCCATATATTCACGCTTAGTCCAAGACAGATCTCCATATCCGCCGCCAACCAAACTCAACGCGCCTGCACGAGCACAAGCTGCCGCCAGATTGCCGCCAGTTGCGAGGGCCATGGGGGCTAAGGCAATGGGTGTGGTAAGATTGAACTTTTGAACAAATCTATTGTTGATCAATGGCTGTTTCATTTCATGCGACTAGATAAGCTTTCTATAGAATTCAAACGATAGTTGAATGCATGATCATTCAAAGAACACATCTCCACTCAGAATGTGCGTGACCTTGTATTCTAGAAAATTGGATCATTCGCCCCGTTGTCATCGGTGCCTGGTAACGGCGTTACATCTTCATGTATGCCGCATTCGGTTTTGTCCCAACCGCGCCAGCGACCGGCCCTGGGGTCTTCTCCTGGTTTGACTTTTGATGTGCAGGGCGCACAGCCAACCGACAGATAGCCTTGTTCTTCAAGCGGATGACGAGGGATGTCATATTCTTCAAAATAGGCATCAAGGTCATCCTTGGTCCAATCGCCTAGTGGATTGATTTTTAGCTTCCCTTCTTTGACTTCAAAGCGCGGCAGGTTTTCACGAGTAATCGACTGGAAAGATTTCCGTCCAGATATCCAGGCGTCCAAACCAGCTTTTGCGCGCGCCAACGGCTCAACTTTGCGAATTTCACAGCAGCCATCGGGATCAAAGGACCAGCGCAAACCGTTTTCGTCTTTCTCGGCGAGAACGTCCGCTTTTGGTGTGACGACCTGAGCATTCTTGATGCCCAATTCATCGATTAACTGTTCACGATATTCCAGCGTTTCGGGGAACATTTTTAAAGTATCAACGAATATGACCGGTACTGTTGGATCTGCCTTCGCTACCAGATGCAGCAGTACGGCCGCCTCTGTGCCAAAGGATGAAACCAGACCCACCGTACCCAGTTGATCTTCGGCAAACAGTGTTTTTAACATTGTCGCCGTTTCAACACCTTCAAATCGGGTGTTTAGTTCATCTGCGTCGGCCTGCGTAAACGTCGGCCTTGCATCTATGAAATCGATTTTTCTTGCTGCTTCACCCATGGCGTAACTTCCAGATTGGGGACCGTTGATCGGTCGTTCCCTGATAGATATTTTCGTAGCGGCCAAGCGATCGTTCCATGACTTCGGGATCGATCGGTTTTTCAGGAGCGAAAGAGTCAAATCCGCAACGCCGCATATAGGCAAGTTGATCAACCAGAACATCGCCGCTAGCGCGCAATTCACCTGTATAGCCCTGCTCACGTAAAATTTGAGCAGCGGAATAGCCGCGGCCGTCACCAAAAGCAGGGAAGTCAACTTCGATCAGCGCCAATCGTTCGAGATAGGGCAATAGTTGCCGAACATCCTCGCCCGCCTCTATGCGCACGGCAGTGGCATTGGATTGATCCAGAAAGCTGTCCATGGAGCCTGCTGGCTCTTCATGCGGTTCGTCATCGCGAAAACGGATTGCCTCAACCATAAATCGCCTCCTTGAATTTCTCCATTCCAACACGGCGATAGGTATCGATGAAGCGTTCATCTCCCTGTTTTTCTTGCAAATACAGGTCGGTAACCGTTTCAATTGCCTCGATAACGCCATCTTCCGTGAAGCCCGGGCCGGTTATTTTTGCCAAACTGGTATCTTCAGCAGCTGACCCGCCCAGCAACAGTTGATAGTTTTCTGTGCCTTTCCGATCGACGCCGAGAATTCCGATATGTCCGGCATGGTGATGACCACAGGCATTGATACAACCAGAAATTTTGAGCTTTAACTCACCCAATTCCTTTTGACGGCCTTGATCGGCGAATTTTTCACTGATTTTCTGGGCTAAGGGAATGGAGCGCGCATTGGCGAGACTGCAATAATCCAAGCCGGGGCAGGCGATGCTATCTGTGATTAGATCCAGATTGGCGGGGGCGAGCCCAGCTTCATCCAGCTTTTGCCAGAGCGCATAAAGATCGCTTTTCTTCACATGTGGCAGCACAATATTCTGACTGTGGGTCACGCGAAGCTCATCAAAGCTATATTGCTCTGCCAAATCTGCCATCAAATCAATTTGTGCAGAAGATGCATCGCCAGGAATGCCGCCGCGTGGTTTCAAGCTGATTGTTGCGATTGCATAGCCGGATTGCTTATGCGTATCGATATTTTGATCGACCCAGATGGCAAAGTCAGGATCGGAAAGATCCAGATCATCGCTGGCGTCTAGATCAAATGCAGGATCAGCGAAATATTCGGTAATCCGCGCAAGTTCCTCAACCGGTGGGTTGAGGCCCAGCTCTTTCATATGTGCAAATTCTTCTTCGACCTGGCGAGTATATTCGTCTTTGCCCAGTTCGTGGACGAGGATTTTGATCCGCGCCTTATATTTGTTATCGCGCCGTCCATAGCGGTTGTAGACGCGCAAACAGGCCTCTGCATAACTGATCAACTCATCGGCAGGTACGAAGTCCCGTATTTCCGGAGCAATCATCGGTGTCCGGCCCATGCCGCCACCTACAAAGAATTTGGCGCCCAATTCACCGGCATCATTGTGAACCAGTTGAATGCCAATATCATGCAGTTTCATTGCTGCGCGATCTGTATCGCTGGCAATAACCGCAATCTTGAACTTACGGGGCAGGTAAGAAAATTCCGGATGAAAGCTCGACCATTGCCGCAAGATTTCCGCCCAAGGGCGAGGATCAGCAATTTCATCGGCCGCGGCACCGGCAAACTGGTCGGACGAGATGTTGCGAATACAATTGCCGCTGGTCTGGATGGCATGCATCTCGACACTGGCTAGCTCGGCGAGCAAGTCGGGAGCATCTTCCAGCTTGATCCAGTTATACTGGATATTCTGACGTGTCGTAAAATGACCATAGTCCCGGTCATATTTGCGCGCGATATGGGCAAGCATCCGCATCTGCTTGCCGTTCAACGTGCCATAGGGAATGGCAACGCGAAGCATATAAGCGTGCAGCTGAAGATAGAGCCCGTTCATCAAGCGCAGCGGCTTGAACTGATCTTCGGTGATTTCACCAGCCAGACGGCGCTTCACTTGATCGCGAAACTCCTCGACACGTGTGTCGACCATTTGTTGGTCATATTTATCATATTGATACATATTAGATCACCCAGTCTGCGGCATTGGGGTCAGCCGGTTTTAGAGTTAAGTCGGGACGAACGGTGGGGCCAAGCGCACGCACGCGTTCCTTGATATGGGTCGGGCGGGGACCTTCATCGGTCTGCTCTGCATCGATAATGTAGGATGCATTGACGCGGCGTGATGCTTCTTCGCGTTGCAAAATCGCTTCGCCATCTTCTGCTACATCCGCAGCATCTGCGACAAAGCGTGACCAATCGAGGCCATTCCACCAGATTACATCACCGGTCTTCAGGTCATTGCCTGTTAGTAATTTCATGCCAGCACTCCCGCTGCTTCTGCAAATTCAAGAAATTTATTTTCGGCATCGCCATATCGCGCGACTTCCCCGACAACGAGCAGGGCAGGGCTCTTCACTTCTTCACGGCGTACCATGTCACCCAGATCAGTGAGCAACGTGCGCAATGCTCGAAAATTGTCGCGTGTGCCGTTTTCCAGAACAGCCACTGGCAGGTCTGGCGAGGCGCCATCGTCGATCAGTTTCTCGACAATCGCTTCGGCATTGGCCACGCCCATATAGATGATCAGCGTTCGGCCTTTCCCGGCAAGTCCCGACCAATTTTGATCAGACAAGCCTTTGCACTGACCGGCTACGAACGAGACTGCGCTGGATGCATCACGATGGGTTAAGGGCATTTTTGCCTGTGCTGCACAGCCAAGCGCTGCGCTGATGCCCGGTACAATCTCAACCTCGACACCGGCTTTCGCACAGTCATCAGCCTCTTCGCCGCCGCGACCAAAGATAAACGGATCGCCGCCTTTTAATCGCACGACCAAGTTACCAGCCTTTGCTTCGGCAACCAGAATTTCATTGATCCGGTCTTGCGGAACGCTGTGCTTGGAACGTTTTTTTGCAACAGAAATCATACGTGCTTCTGGGTTGGCTAGAGCCAGTATATCGGAACTGACCAAACCATCATGGACCAACACCTCAGCCGCAGCGAGTAATCGAGCGGCGCGAAGCGTTAGTAAATCCGGATCGCCGGGGCCGGCGCCAACCAGATAAACTTTTCCTCCGATGGGAAAGGGATTGTTTGAATTTTCCATGAAAGCGATATGATGGAACGTCTGCTTTTCTTCAAAGCAGAAGTTTTTTCAACCGCATAAGCTAAGCTATTGTGCTCAGGCTTCAGTTTTTTCCTCGTCTTTCAATCCTACACCAATGGACGCACGCGTTTGCTCCGCTTCCATCGACACAACTGGATAAGCGCAATAATCCGCCGCATACAAGGCACTGGGGCGGTGATTGCCGGAAAGCCCTATACCGCCAAAAGGCGCTTCTGAGGATGCGCCAACGGTCATCTTGTTCCAGTTGACAATACCGGCACGGCTGTTTGACCAAAATTGATTATATTCACCCGCTGATCCGCCAATTAACGCGGCTGACAGGCCGTATCGGGTATTATTGGCTTCCGCGATGGCTTCGTCAAAATCTTGAACTTGAATGACCTGCAATATCGGGCCAAACAATTCAATATCTGGTCTCTCAGTCATATCGGTTACATCGATTATACCGGGTGTTAGGAACGGGCGCTCGTCAATCGGGCGCGCCATATGCTTAATCGGTTTACCACCTGCACTCATCAACGCCAAGAAGCTCTCAGTGAGGCCGTCAGCAGTGTCGTTGTCAATCACAGGTCCCATGAAGGGAGCCGGTTTGCTAAACGGCTCACCAATGATGAGGCGGTCTGCAATTTTCTTAACCTCTCGTACTACCTGATCATAAATTCCATCACGCACAATTAGCCGGCTTGCCGCAGAGCATCGCTGACCTGCGGTTAGAAATGCCGATTGGACAATCAAAACAGCTGCACTGTAGATATCATCTGTATCCCATGCGATAATCGGATTGTTGCCACCCATTTCCAGCGCAAGTATCTTGTCTGGGCGATCTGCAAACTGCCTGTTCAGTGCGATCCCGGTTTGGGCAGAACCAGTAAAAAGAACACCGTCAATGTCTTCATTTTGAGTTAGCAGTTTGCCAGTTTTGACACCGCCCTGCACAATGTTGACAACGCCAGCTGGTAAACCAGCTTTTGCAAAGCAATCAATCAAGAACTCACCCACTGCCGGGGTTTTTTCAGATGGTTTGAACACAATTGTATTGCCGGCAATTAGGGCAGGAACAATATGTCCATTGGGCAAATGAGCAGGAAAATTGTAGGGGCCCAGCACGGCTAGAACACCATGCGGTTTATGCCGCAAAGCCGCGCGCATATTGGGCTGGCTGGGCAATTGGCGTTGAGATGTGCGCTCGGCATAGGCTGTAACTGAAATGTCGACTTTTTTAACAACGGATTCAGCTTCGGTCCTGGCTTCCCAAATAGGTTTTCCTGTTTCTCGAGCGATGAGTTCAGCCAATTGATCCGAGTGGCTGCGCACCCGATTAGAATAACGGCGGACTAACTCAATTCGTGAGGTAAGGGCCATGGCCGCCCATGCAGGCCACGCGTTTCGTGCATTCGCAACGGCTGCGTCTACATCGCTTTCCTGACCTTCCCACAGAACTGCGCCGGTTGCAGGTTCGGTTGAGATTAACTTACTCAAAATATGTCCCAATTTCCTTTGTTTGCGTCAGAAAGACTGGTTTCCAACACCGCACTACTGAATCTCTTGATACTACTAGCAACAATAGGTGCAAGATGGTAAATTATTTATGATGTTTTGAGGTCACAATGACACCTAAATACGCAGAGCTTGGGCCATGTTTCGGATGCTAGATATCTTTTCCATTAGTGGTTGCCAATCGTCGTTGTCGGCAATCGCAGCCCAGATGGATTCGACCTCCTCAATATGCATTGAGCAGGGTGAGTCCTGATCCCAATATTCATGGTCCAGCGAACGTGTTCTTGTTCGGTCCTTAATTTCACTGTGGAGACCGTCATATTCTTCGCCGGAGTAGCTTTTGGCATCCGGTTCGCTTGAACGGCCCCAGTCGTAAAAGAAATTGTCAATCTTGCTGGTTTTCGTCGCAAGCGCTTTCTCCGCGGCTACGATCAACGGCTTGTCTGTCTCAAATCCTTCCGACTCCACACCTAATCGCCAGCAAAAATGTTCGGTAAAAGCTTCACCATAGGCGCGTGGGAAGCTTTCCAATGTTGAAACCAAAGGGCCGCTGTCGGAAATTAGACGAAGGGAACTTGCTAACTGTGCCAAATTCCAGTGAAGCGCTTCGGGCTGGCGAGCGAAGCAGTATAGGCCCTGATGATCAAAATAGGCCGCCGTGAAGCCTGGTTCCCAATAAGGTGTGAAGCGCCAGGGACCATAGTCAAAGCTTTCTCCGGTAACATTCATATTGTCCGTGTTGAGAACACCGTGGACAAATCCCGACGTCATATATGCTCCGGCTAGTCGAGCAACTTTCTCGGTGACATGACCAAATAGTTCAGCAGCAGGGTTATCAGTTTTTGACCCACCATAAAAATGTCTCAAACAGTAATCGACCAGTTGATGCATCAATTCTTCATTTTGTTCAAAAGCAATCCGCTGGAATGAACCAAATCGAATATGACTGTGGCTTAAGCGGGTCATTACGGCTGATCGCGTCGGTGAAGGCTCATCACCGCGATGAAGATCTTCGCCGGTTTCTACGACTGAAAATGTCTTGGACGTATCGACACCAAGGGCTTCCAACATCTCGGTAGCCAAAATTTCTCTCACAGCGCCCTTAAGTGTAAGCTTCCCATCGCCTTCGCGGCTCCATGGGGTCGTTCCGGATCCTTTTGTACCAAGATCCATCAACCGGTTTTCGTGATCTCTCAGCTGGGCAAACAGGAACCCGCGACCATCGCCAATATCAGGGTTATAGTTGCGAAACTGATGCCCATGATAGCGAAGCGCCAAGGGTGGATCCAGGTTTTCGGGTAGCGGATTAAACTTTCCAAAATGGTCAATCCACTCGTCTGAGGAGAGTGAAGCTAAGCCAACACTGCCTTCCCAACGATCGTTGCGAAACCGCAATATATGTTTTGGATAATTGGCGGCTTTAACAGGATCGCCAATCTTTTCTCCAAGGTCAGTGATTTTGACATCGGCATTGTAAGGAGAAGTTTTCGGTTCAGATTGCGGTTTATATGGCATTTTACGTTAGTGGCCGCTAATGCCCTTCGCAGCAAGAGGATAAGGCGAGATAGGGGCGCGGATGTCGAACGAAAATATCTATCGAAATGTCTATTGGCAATCAGATGATGGATTGAAGCTCCATTGCCGAGACTACTCATCTGAAAGCGACAAAGCCCCGATAATTTGTATTCCTGGACTTACCAGAAACGTAAGAGATTTTGCGCACCTAGGTCCCTATCTAAATGGCAAACGCCGGATAGTAATGATCAACCTGCGTGGTCGTGGAGAAAGCGAATATGCAAAGGACAGCAAAACCTATCATCCGAAAGCCTATGTCGCTGATATAATAAAATTGATGAATGAATTGGATATCCCTAAGGCAATTTTCTTGGGGACGTCTTTAGGCGGTATAGTGACAATGGTACTGGCGGCTTCCCATCCAGCGCGTGTGGCCGGAGCCATGTTAAATGATATCGGGCCCGAAGTTGACCCAAAAGGACTTGAACGCATTGGCAACTATGTTGGGCAGGGACGTAGTTTTGAAACATGGGCGCATGCGGCGCGTGATATGGCGTCGACGAGTAACGACATTTTTCCGGATTACAGTTTGAATGACTGGATCGCTTTTTCCAAAAAACTGTACCGAATGAATAGCTCCGGTCGTATCAAGTTAGATTACGATTTAAAAATTGCAGAGCCATTTGATTCCAAGGGCGGCGGCAGTGCCGCTCTGTGGAAGGCGTTAGAAGCATTGAAAAATAGTCCAACACTATTGTTGCGCGGAGAATTGTCGGATTTGTTTAGCGATGAAACGGCCGCAAAGATGTTGGAGGTGCTTGATGATGGTGAATTGGCAATCATACCGAATGTGGGTCACGCCCCAACTTTGGAAGAACCTGTTGCGCTGGAAGCGATATCGAGCTTTCTAAAACGGGTAGACTGATGAAATCATCCAAAATTCTGCATCTGCACAGCACCTTTAACCTCGGCGGGAAAGAGGCGAGGGCGGTGCGCTTGATGAATCATTTCGGTGGCAAGGCAGAGCATACAGTTTTGTCTGCCGAACCAGATCAATTGTCTGCGCGCGATGGGTTGGATAAAAACATCAAGGTGCACTTTCCAAAAGATGCGCCATCGTTGGCAGGCAAGCCATCACTCGGCCGCTACCGACAATTTGTTGAATATTTCCGGCAGTTCGATCTGATCCTATCCTACAATTGGGGCTCGATGGATGGTGTGATGGCCCGTACGCTGTTCGCGCGCGTTGGCGGCTTGCCCCCGCTGATCCATCATGAAGATGGGTTTAATGAGGATGAACGCGAAAAACTGAACTGGAAACGCAATCTATTTCGTAAATTTGCGCTGGGCGGCAGTATGGCATTGGTCGTTCCATCCATTCGATTGGAAGATATTGGGAAAAATATCTGGAAACAGCCAGCAAGTAAAATACAGCGTATCTCCAATGGCATAGATGTAAAGCGGTTTGAGAAAAAACCACAGCGGGGGGCAATCCCTGGTTTCAAGAAAGCCGATGACGAGCTTATTGTAGGAACGATTGCTGGATTGCGAACGATAAAGAACTTGCCGCGGCTTGTCAGAGCGGTCGCAGCCGGCGGTGATAAGGTAAAGTTAGTAATCGTTGGAGAAGGACCAGAAAAAGAGAACATCTTAGCGGAGGCGAAAAAGCATGGCATATCGGATCGACTGCTGATGCCGGGCTTCCTTCCTGAACCCGCCCGCTATGCCGGACTTTTTGATATATTTGCGCTCTCTTCCGATAGTGAGCAATTTCCCATCTCGCTGATTGAGGCAATGGCCGCTGGATGCCCGGTAGTGGCGACCGACGTGGGCGATGTAAAATCCATGGTGTCGCAGCCCAATCAGGGTTTCATAAAATCGCCATCAGACGAAAAACAGTTTACAGAAGCTTTGGTGACACTGGTTCAACATAAACAACTACGCGAAGACATAGGCGCGCAAAACAAGATGAAGGCGCAGGCAGAGTATAACGAAAGCAAAATGCTTGGCCGCTATGCACAATTGTACGGACATGCTCTAGGACGGAGTGATTTGGGAGCCTAAAACCTTGGGACGCACCCAAGGTTCGTTTTTTTGGAGATTTTTAGAAACAGAGTGCCTATAGCGGCGCCAAGGGGAACGCAGGAGATTTCATTGTTTAAGGGTTTAAAACCCATCCAATATGGCGGTCGCGAAGTTTGGCCGTTAATTGAGGGTGGAAAAGGGGTCGCTGCAACCAATCATGCCAGCTCAGGAGCTTGGGCTGCCGCGGGTGGAATCGGAACAGTTTCAGCTGTAAATGCGGATAGCTATGATGAAGATGGCAACGTCATTCCGCAGATATATCATGGCCGGAAGCGCGAAGAACGGCATGAGGAATTGGTGCAATATGGCATTGATGGAGCAGTAACGCAGGTTACCAAGGCCTATGAAATCGCCAACGGAAAAGGCGCAATCAACATCAATGTCCTATGGGAAATGGGCGGCGCAGAACAGATTTTACACGGTGTTTTGGAGCAAACCAAAGGCATGATTGCCGGTGTTACATGCGGGGCTGGAATGCCTTACAAACTTGCCGAGATTGCCAAGCAATATGGCGTCAATTACTTGCCTATTATCAGTTCAGCCCGAGCCTTTAGAGCGCTCTGGAAGAGATCTTATAAGAAGGTGCCTGAGCTGATGGCTGCCGTGGTCTATGAAGATCCTTGGTTGGCTGGCGGACATAATGGTCTCTCCAATGCCGAAGATCCGCTAGTTCCAGAGGATCCTTACCCGCGCGTTAAAGCTTTGCGCGATGTTATGCGAGGGGAAGGGATATCGGATGATGTTCCTATCATCATGGCAGGCGGTGTTTGGCATTTGCGTGACTGGGAAAACTGGATCGATAGCGAAGAACTGGGGCAAATCGCTTTCCAATTTGGAACGCGACCTCTGCTGACAAAGGAAAGCCCTATTCCGGAGAGCTGGAAGAGTGAGTTGATCAAGATTAACGAAGGTGACGTTCTTCTTCATAAATTTTCACCAACTGGGTTTTACTCATCTGCAGTACGCAACGAGTTTTTGCGTAGCCTGGAAGCTCGATCAGAGAGGCAAGTCTCCTACTCAACTGAAAAAGATGAAGAGCATACACACCAACTTGATGTTGGGGTGAAGGGCAAGAATTTTTGGGTAACCCGAAATGATCTTTTGCGTGCTCGTGAATGGCATGGTCTAGGTTTTACGATGGCGATGAAAACGCCAGATAGCTCAGTGATTTTCGCAACACCGGAAGAAGCAAAAATGGTTCGTAAGGATCAGGCCGATTGCATGGGTTGCCTGTCACATTGCGGTTTTTCGTCGTGGAAAGACCATGACAATAATAGCACTGGCCGATTGGCCGATCCCCGCAGTTTCTGCATCCAAAAAAGTTTGCAGGAAATTGTGCACGGAGCGCCGGTCGAAGAACATTTAATGTTCGCGGGTCATGGTGCCTATAACTTTGGCAAAGATCCTTTCTATTCCAATGGCTTTGTTCCGACAGTGAAGCAATTGGTTGATCGCATATTAACTGGCGATTGAATTCAAGCGAATATTAACAATTCCTTTCCTTTTAAACGTTATAGTTTGAAGGAATTGGGGATTCTTGTGGCTTTGAAATCGACGCGATATCAAAAAGTAAAACCGGCGGCGTTAAACCGTCGTACGATGGCGCGTCACCAAGTTAATATTACCGGTTCTTTTGTGAAACGCAGCCAGAAAAACAAAATCCAAGCAACCATATTGGATGTTTCGATTTATGGTTGCAAATTGGCTCTCGACGCTATTTTACCAGAGGGCGAGGTGATCCAGATACAGATTGCTGATACCGATTCAGTGGATGCAACTATTGTTTGGCAAAAAGCGCGGGAGGTTGGTTGCCGCTTCGCCGATGCGATTTCTCCACAAAAAATGAAAGCACTGACACCTTCAAGTTAACCTAGCAGGTAATTGCGCCTTTCAGTTGCTTTCCCTTATTGTGAACAACCATGATATGAGTAGTGTGGAGAGGGAAATGCTCGAGCGAATTTGTTGGGTAGTACTGGCGTTAATTCATCTATCGCCCTTTGCGGCTTTCTTTGCACCGGCGATGATTTCTAGACTCTATACGGTAGCGGCGGACGATCCCAATTTTGCGATATTACACCATAGAGCAGCTTTGTTTGGCGTAGTCTTTGTTACATGTATCTGGGCTTCGTTTGATCCAAATGTACGAAAGCTTGCAGTTTTAGCGGTAGCGTTATCGATGCTAAGCTTTCTGTTTATCTACATTGTTTACGGACAACCGACTGCGCTGCAGACAATAGCTGTCATCGATACGATAGGATTGCCATTTTTAGCGTATGCTGGATGGAAGGCCTTTACTGCTTAATCCAGATCCCAGGCACGTTCGCCATGGCTAGATATATCGAGACCATCGCGTTCGTCATCTTCACTAACCCGCATAGGTAGTATGAAGCTGATTCCGAATCCAAGCAGGAATGTCGCGAATGCGGACCAAAGTGCAACTGTTGCCACACCGATTAACTGGGCCACAAACTGGCTGCCAAAGGCCATGTTTTCGGCATAGCCTGTTCCACCAAACCCCTCACTGATGAAAAGAGCCAAAAGCAATGATCCCAGTATTCCGCCGATTCCGTGAACAGCAAATACGTCGAGGCTGTCGTCGATCCCAAAACCATTTTTGACCAAACCCACTGCGAAGAAACAGACCAGCCCAGCCAGCGCACCAATAATGATGGACGCTCCCGGGCCTACAAAACCAGCCGCTGGCGTGATTGTCGCTAGGCCTGCAATTGCGCCGGTTGCTATGCCGATTGCCGTGGATTTTCCGACTTTTATTTTCTCTATGACTATCCACATCAGAGCCGCCATTGATGCCGCAATATGCGTGTTTATGATCGCCTGTGAAGCGTCATCGGTGGCTGTTAGTGCTGAACCACCATTAAAACCAAACCAACCAACCCAAAGCAAACCAGCACCGGCTACGGTGAGGGCGGGACTATGCGGCAACATCAGAGTTTTCGGCCAGCCAATACGTTTGCCCAGCATGATAGCTGCTACCAACGCTGATACCCCGGCAGTGGTATGGACAACGATGCCACCAGCAAAATCCAGAACGCCAAGTTCGGACAACCAGCCACCACCCCATACCCAATGGGTGACCGGGGCGTAAACTACGAGCAACCATAATGCTGAGAAAGCGATGACCCAACCAAAGCGCGCTCGTTCAACCCAAGCACCAACCATAAGCGCGGGGGTAATGACGGCAAAAGTCATCTGGAACATCGCGAATGTCGATTCCGGAATAGTAGTGGATTCGCGTACATTGCCGAGATTGAGGAACATCCAGTTCAGGCCGCCGCCTAAAAATCCGTTGGTTACGGGACCGAATGCCAATGTGTAGCCCACAATAACCCAAAGTATGGAGCAGACACCACCTACTGCCATGCATTGGATGAGAACAGACAGAAAGTTTTTGGATCGGACCAGACCGCCATAGAATAGCGCGAGGCCGGGGAGGGTCATGAGCAATACCAACGCAGTTGCGGAAATAATCCACGCTGTGTCACCGCTATCATTAACGGCCGCTGTTGGATCAATCACATCCTGAGCAAGCGCTGGTGTCGCCAATAATAAAGTCACGAGCATAGCGCCCAGATATTTGCTCAATTTATTCATGATCTTCCCCGACGAATCCTAGATTGACAGTTAACTAGTCGAGAGAATTGGTTGGTTCAACCAATATACTCAGGCCCAGCCTTCCAACACTTGATCCGGAGGACGGTGACCATCGGCCCACACGCGAATATTGGCTATCACACGTTCGCCCGACGCTTCTCGCCCTTCAAACGTTGCGCTGCCCATATGGGGTAGGAGGACCGTATTTTTAAGATCCAGAAACCTCGGGTCAACATTGGGTTCTTGTTGATAAACATCTAGTCCTGCCCCACCAATTTTCTCGGCCTGAAGCGCCTTAATCAAAGCATCCTCGTCGATCAGATCCCCGCGTGCTGTATTGATCAAATAAGCGGACGGTTTCATCGCTGCTATTCGCCCTGAATTGATCATCTCATGGGTTTCTTCGGTATGCGGGCAATGCAATGAAATAATATCGCATTCCCGGATCAATGTATCGAGATTTTCAATGTAGTTTGCGTTGAGTGATTCCTCCACAGCTGGGGGTAACTGTCTGCGATTATGATAACATATCGACATGCCAAATCCGGAAGCGCGTCGAGCAACGGCCTGGCCAATGCGGCCCATACCAACAATGCCTAGTTTTTTTCCGCCAATACAATGGCCCAACATTCCGCCAGGACGCCAGCCAGTCCATTTTCCTGACCGCATGATTTTTTCACCCTGAGCCAAACGACGAGGAACAGAAAGGATCAACGCCATGGTCATATCGGCGGTATCTTCGGTAAACACGCCCGGTGTATTGGTAATCATGATTGTCTTGGCTCTGGCAGCGGCCAGATCAATATGATCCACACCTGCACCAAAGCTTGCAATCAACTTTAGCCGATCCGGTGCCTGCTCGATCATTTCAGCGTCGATATGATCTGTAACGGTTGGAACCAGCACGTCGCAGTCTGCCATCGCTTCGATCAATTCAGCTCTGGAAAACTCTTTGTCTTTGTAGTTTGGAACAGCATCGAAAAGTTCGCACATACGATCCTGATTGGAGTCAGCCAATTCACGTGTGATTATAACGCGGGGTTTGGTGGGACGTTCATATTCAGCCATAGCGCAACGCTATGCCCGAAAATTTTGACAGGTCAAGCAGGCGGGCCTTGATGAAGAATCCCTTTTCAGTTTAAGAGCAAATTGTCGGGGGACAGTTTGAGTATGACAATGCGTATTATTTTTGCCTTCACTCTTGCATGGTTGGTTGCTTCGCCTGCTTTGGCGCAGCGTGACCCACCCTATTGGGGGTCAATAGATGAACCGGAGGCCAGAATGCGCACCGGCCCAAGCACCGAATACCCGACAATGTGGATATACAAACGTGAGCGTATGCCGGTCAAAATACTGGCTCGGTACAAGGCTTGGCGTAAAATTGAGGACGTTGATGGCGCACAAGGCTGGATGCATGCGCGTTTATTGAGTGCGAGCAGAACAGCATTGGTGCAAGGCGATGCCGGAAAGGTACTCGTTCTGAGATCCAATCCTAGGGGTGATGCAAAAGTGACTTGGCGCGTTCAACCCGGGGTGGTGGGTAACATTAGCCAGTGTCAGAATGATTGGTGTCTGTTCGACGTTACTGGTCGACAGGGGTATATCAAATTCAATCAGATATGGGGAGAGGAGACGCTGAAACAATCAGCGCCTTGAAACTAGTCCTCTAACTCGACTGCAACTGCAGTGGCTTCACCGCCGCCAATACACAAAGCCGCTACTCCTTTTTTCAGGCCGCGTTTTTTAAGAGCCGCAACCAATGTCACCATAATACGGGCACCGCTAGCACCGATAGGATGACCCAGTGCAGTTGCACCACCATTTACGTTCAATTTGTCATGCGAGATTCCAATATCCTGCATCGCGAACATGGCAACGCAGGCAAAGGCTTCGTTCACTTCCCAAAGGTCAACATCTCCAACTTCCCAGCCAGCGTTTTTCAGGACTTTTTGAATAGCTGACACAGGGGCAGTCGTAAATTTGGCTGGTGCATGAGCATGCGCGGCATGCGCAACAATTTTGGCAACTGGCTTCAAGCCTTTTTCTTCCGCAATGCTGGAACGGGAAAGCACCATAGCTGCAGCGCCATCGGAAATTGAAGATGCATTTGCGGCTGTAATGGTGCCATCTTTAGCAAATGCAGGCCGTAGTTCGGGTATTTTGTCCGGACGACCTTTGAGCGGCTGCTCATCTTTGTCGATTGTAACACTACCCTTGCGCGTTTTAACTTCGACAGCGACAACTTCATCATCGAACGCATCACCTTCTACGGCAGCCTTGGCCCTGGCCAGTGATTCTATCGCATATTCGTCCTGTGCTTCTCGTGTGAGTTGATATTCTCCTGCCGTTTCTTCGGCAAAGCTTCCCATCGCGCGACCTGGTTCGTAGGCATCTTCCAAGCCGTCGAGGAACATATGGTCCTTTGCTTCAGCGTGGCCCAACCTCGCGCCGCCGCGCATTTTTGGCAGCAGATATGGCGCATTGGTCATGCTTTCCATCCCGCCTGTGACAATCATATCGACTGAACCCGCGGCAAGGGCTTCTGCACCCATGATGGCGGTCTGCATGCCTGACCCGCACATTTTGTTAACGGTGGTTGCTTCTACGGATTGCGGTAAGCCGCCCAATATACCTGCCTGACGGGCTGGGGCTTGTCCCTGACCTGCGGATAGAACGTTGCCCATATATATGCGCTCAACATCTCCACCATCAATGCCTGCACGTGCGACTGCTGCCCTAACCGCGACGGCGCCCAAATCCGGAGCGCTCACTTCACCAAGCGCGCCTTGCATGCCGCCCATCGGGGTGCGCGCGTAGGAAAGAATAACAATGGGATCGGGGTTAGACATAGGAAGTGGCCTTTCTTTTTCGCTTGTTGCGAAATCTGATTACTCTTTGGCGCTGACATAGGGGCGGCCGCTTTGGTTTTCAATCGCGAGATTGCACAGAATGACTGCACGTGGCAATTCTGAAAGTCATGATTCTTGATGTTAACCTTCCATATTTTGTTTTGCCGATAGCCGGAGCGGTCCTGGGCTTAATTGTTGGTAGCTTTCTGGCAACGTTGGTGGTGCGTTGGCCGCAAGGGCAATCTGTCATAAATGGGCGTTCAAAATGTGATGGGTGTAACCGGCAACTTAATCCTTTAGAATTGATTCCCGTTATCAGCTTTGTCTGGCAGAGAGGTAGTTGCACAAAGTGCGGAGCGCCAATAAGTAAACACCATCTGGCCATTGAGCTTACAGCAAGCCTGATCGGGGCGGTGGCTCTGATGGTTGCGCCTAATGTAGTTGGATTGTCAGGCGCTGTTTTTGGATGGCTTTTAATGACGCTTGCAGCTCTTGATTTGGATCATCATTGGTTGCCAGACAGATTGACGGCATTGCTGGCCGCATCGGGATTATTGTCTGCGCTCATTGTTGAGCAGCCAACGGCGGTGGATCGCCTATTTGGTGGTCTAATCGGCTATTTCTCGTTGCTTTTGATTGCTGTAATTTATCGCACTGTCCGAGGCCGAGAGGGGCTGGGCGGTGGCGACCCCAAGATGTTAGGGGCAATTGGGTTGTGGCTCGGATGGCAATATTTGCCGTTCGTACTATTGGGTGCTTCAATCATTGGGTTAGTAATAGCATTTGTGCTCAAGTCGAGAAGCCAACCGGTTGGTTTGGAAAGTCAATTTCCATTGGGCAGTATGATGGCGTTGGCGGCATTCCCAATCTGGCTAATCCATTCGGCAGGCCTCAATCTTTTGGGCTAACCGATAACCTTCTAAAAACCATTGCCAGCCCGTAATCTAGTCGCTAACAGAGCGGCGTTTTGATCGTCGCTAAATAACGATATAGTCAAAAAGTGCCCCTGTGGTGGAATTGGTAGACGCGCTCGACTCAAAATCGAGTTCCGCAAGGAGTGTCCGTTCGAGTCGGACCAGGGGCACCATTCCCAAAAATGTAATTGTGAGCGCTAAGGAGTGTTGTTCTCAGACCTCTCTTGCATCACCCCGCTAAGCCGCGAGACTGGCTGTCATAATGGTTGTTTTTACGGCTTGGCACTGTGGCTCTGTTGCAACATTTACGCTGTCAATTGACTATTTTGTGGTCAAATCATCGAGTGCCGCAACATAATTGCTGGACTTAATCGATTGATTAGTTGAATGTTATACAAGTTGGGAGACGGGCAAAAGCTTCGCTCCCATTAAACGGGATTGGGAGAGAAGAATGCGTAAGTCGCTATTATTTGCCGCTACAGCTATATCAACACTATCTGTGCCAGCTATGGCTCAAGATCAAGCCGACGGTGCCAGTGATGACAATGTCATTATTGTTACCGCTCAGCGTCAGGCACAAAGCCTACAAGAGGTGCCGATCGCAGTTTCGGCTTTTAATGCAGAAGCGCTAGAGGCTCAGCAGATCGAAAATGCTTCGGATTTGCAACTAACGCTTCCGAACGTACAGTTTTCAAAAGGTAACTTTACCGGCGCGAGTTTTACCATTCGCGGTATTGGCGATCTATGTGTGGGCGTTTCTTGTGATTCAGCAACAGCCATTCACTTGAACGACGAACCACTTTTTGGAACGCGTCTGTTTGAAACAGAATTCTATGATATTGAGCGGATCGAAGTGCTTCGCGGACCGCAAGGAACATTATATGGTCGCAACGCTACATCTGGCGTGGTTAACATTGTTACCGCTAAGCCTAAGCCTGGGGTGTTTGAAGCGTCTCTCGACGGCGAATATGGCAATTTTGATGCGTATAAAGTCAAAGGCATGGTCAACGTTCCACTAGGAGACACATTAGCTGCACGGGTAGCGGGTATATATGTGAAGCGGGACGGTTATACTCGCAATACCTTCACTGGGAACAATATTGATGGTCGTGACATTTATAGCATTCGTGGATCGCTCCGTTGGGAACCCGGCCCAGATACAACAATTGATTTGCTTGGTTCCTATTTTCGTGAAGATGATGATCGTCTGCGTATTCAAAAACAACAGTGTCAGGAAGATCCCACGGGTGTTTTGGGCTGTCTGAACAATCGTCGTGATTTTGGGAAAACCAATACTAATGCCGGTTTTACTGGTACTTTGGGATCAAGTGAATTTTTGATCACGCAGGGCGGCGCAGCATTTGGCGCATTTGGTTTAAACAGCCTTTATGGTCCCAACGGCCACTCAAATTTCACAGAACCCAATGATGTTAGAACAGTAACAACTGACTTCGAGCCGGAATATTTCTCTGACGAGTTGCAGCTGCAGGCCAAAATTGAGCATGATTTTGGGCCAATTACGGCAAAACTGTCAGGTACGTATCAAGAAACCAGCATTGATTCCCGTCAGGATTACAACCTGTCTATCATTGATAGGTCACTATACGCACCTGCATTGGCACTTCTAAATGTAGCGCCTGGATTTGGCCCTGTTGCGGCGGCAATTACGCCAAATGGCGCGGCTGGACAGCTGTGTACTTCCGATACCGATCCAACCGGGTTGGGTAGTTTCGGTGGAAACAGTATCTGCGCCGATACGCCGCTATCATTTGACCGTTCGAATTCGGACAATAGCGCATGGTCTGTAGAAGGAATTATTTCCAGCGATTTGGATGGACCGTTTAACTTCCTACTCGGCGGAATTTATGCAGAAAGCCATTTGACTGAAAACAGCTACTATGTGAACACCTTTGCGATTGACTATATTGCCGGTGTTTTGGGAGCCTCAAATGGAGGGTACTTGGCAAGTCCTTTCTTCCGAAACAACACGGATGACTTTAAGTTGAAGTCATACGGACTCTTCGGTGAGGTTTATGTAGATGTGACTGACACATTGAGTTTGACAGGCGGTCTGCGTTATAACAACGATAAGAAATCTGTAAGGGCAAGGTCGGCTCTGGCGTCTTTCCTTGTTCCCTTTGGTTCGACGGGAAATGCGTTTGACACTCCTTTTGGTGCTACGTTTGATGCAGATGCGGCTACAAATCCTGATCCGGCGCTGAATATAGCTAATCCTGGAGATCCGGCGACAACCTGCGGTGATATATCACCTGTTGGAGCAATCGGCTCGGTTCCTGGTTGTGAAGCATTTCAAGAGCGAAGTGTCGCCTTTGACGAAATTACAGGTCGTTTTGTTATCAACTGGCAATTCACACCAGATAATCTGATCTATGCATCCTACTCGAGGGGATATAAATCTGGTGGTATTAATCCGCCTCTGCAGCCGATTTTTGCAGTTCCAGAATCCTTCGGTCCGGAACAGATCGACGCTTTTGAAATTGGTATGAAAAATACGTTTGCCAATGGCGCTCTTACTCTGAACGCAACCGCCTTCTATTATAAATACAAGGATTTGCAGCTTAGTCGTATTATCGCCCGTACATCGGTCAATGACACGATTGACGCCGATATTTACGGTGTCGAATTGGAGGCATTGGTTCGTCCTGATCCAGATTGGCTGATCAATATGGGCTTCAGCTACTTGCACACCAAAGTTGCCGGTGATCAGTTCCGTAGCAACACACGAGATCCAGGTGGTGGACGTGAAGATGCGGTTATCATCAAGGACATCTCTAACGGTGCAAACTGTGCCGTGATCCCAACAACACCGGGAAATGCAGCGGCATCTAACGGGTTTGTAAATGCTGTGAACGGTGCCATAAACGCAGGACAAATTCCTGGTCTTATGGCCGGCGCTGGTCTTCAGGGAACTACGCCGTTCCCCGCTGATGGTGGTATCGCATCAACTGGAGCGTTTAGTTTTTGCGGTGTGCTTGAAGCAACAGCGGCAACTATTGGCGCACAATTTGGCGGTGTTGAGGTTCTTAGCCCAGGCGTGACGGTAAACCTACGTGGCAACAAGCTGCCACAGGCTCCCGTTGTGAAAGCTTCAGTCGGTGTTCAGTATACCAACACCTTTGATAGCGGCTCAAGCTTAGTGCCACGCGTTGATCTTACTTATACTGGTGACAGTTTCGGTAATGTGTTCAATGGCCGCGTGAATAAGATCGCCGGTTTTGTTCAAGCCAATGCACAGGTTCAGTTCAATGGTACTGACGACAAATGGTATGTGAAAGCATATGTCCAAAATATCTTTGATAGCAATTCGACCACTGGTCTATATGTGACTGATGCATCTTCGGGGCTGTTTACGAACATCTTTACGCTGGACCCTCGTCGTTATGGTATCGGTGTCGGTGTCAAGTTCTAGCAAGTTGATACTAAATTAGACAAGAAGCCCTGCCGGGAAACTGGTGGGGCTTTTTATTGGGTTTGAAGCGGTTCCAATATGGCGATGTTGGAGAAATGAATAGTTTCTAACATTTACAGTATTCTATCCAGCGCTACGGATTTCTGGGTGCCAATTTAATCAACTTTGGGAGAGAGTATTGAAGCGCTGAGCGAGATATTGGCGCTCGTCAAATCTGGATTGATGAGTGCTTGGCCCTCCATCGCAGTCGGGATTTTTCAGGAAAATCGTTCCCTGATCAAATTCTTGATCCTAAAAAAATGGTGCCGCTTATCCGACTCGAACGGATGACCTACCGCTTACAAGGCGGTTGCTCTACCAGCTGAGCTAAAGCGGCATATGCTGGAATTGCAGCGCGCTATTAGCCTTAAATGACTCCAAAGGTCCAGCCTTCTTTTTGTGCAATTTCAGGTGTCATAGCAGCGGGTTTCCATAGAGCTGGATCAGAAGCGACTTGCTTCATCCATGCAGCCGTTATGAGCGCATCGGTGCTATGATCGTCATATTGCGCCAAACGAGCCGGGCAGGGCGTATTTAACGCCTTTAGGGCTTGTTCTAACCCCTGTCGGTCCCTCACTTTACTGCTGCCTTTGGGGAGATTGGCAGCGAGGGCTGCTATGGTGGTGTAAATCTCTACGATCACTGGACCATGCTCTGGCACAGGGTCAAATGGCCAAACCGGAATGGCGCCACCCAGTTGATGTAACATACGCATACCTGTCAGGCTGGATTTCCCAACTTGTGCCGCTCCGACCAAATTGAAACAGCTAGCACTATTGCCTTGCTTCGTTCGGCGTTGGTGGTGTTCTACAACCCGCAGGCGTCCGGTACCGCCCTTGAACAAGTCTCCGATTTTCCCCTTGCCGTGACGAAAATGACGATATGCTTGCGGATGTTCGATGAAGCTGGAAACACTGATGAAAGGATCACGACTGCAAATCTCATCAACTAGTTTCCAAAGGGATTGAGCGTTTTGTGGACTTTCGTTCCATCCAGGAAAATAAGCTGACTCATCTTCAAAAGGCAGTCCCATGGACAGATCAAAGCCAATCAGAACATCTTCTTGAGTTTTTGAAAGTCTGCGTAACCAATCTCTTACATCTGCGCGAGACCATCTTGGCTTTGGCGACAAAAGGGCAGGCGGGCCATCTTGCCCCACTAGGCCTACAGCTATCCCTGGAGGTCTTTCTGTATTGGCTCCGGACCAATCAAAACAGGCGAATTGAGAGAAGTTCCTCATTGCTCGCGTTTAACAAGCAAATAGCCGAAATGAAAAGGGGCGAACCGCTAAGTTCACCCCTTTTTTGTCTATATGAGACCGCTTATTTTTTAGCAGTGGTTTTCCGTGCTGCTGGTTTGCGAGCAGGCGCTTTTGGTTTGGCATCGCCTTTGGTGAGGTCTTCGAGAACCCTACCAGCTACGTTGCGTCCACCCCAGCCAAAGGCCAGAGCAGCTGCTGCAGCGCCGCCAATCATAAGAGCGGTAAATGCAGTTTGAACGATTTCTTCACCGACGCCCATGAACTGAAGACCCATGAAGGCAAACAATAACAGTGCGGCATAGCGAACAACCGCAGCGGCCATTGCGTTCTCACCCATCAGTTTGGCCAACAGGTTAGCAATGAAGAAGCCGATTACGATCACAACACCGCCAAAGACGACACGGCCACCCAATTCAAGAACACTATCTAGAATGGACGTTAGCTCCGGGAAGTTTAGCAGGCGTGTTGCCGCAATTGCTGCAAACAGCATAATGGCAACCATGACGATCTTGGACACGATCGATGATGCCGTGCTGCCTTCTGGTAGGATACCCATGGCGCCAACAGAGCGATCCACGCCGAGACCTGGGAGAATTTCTTCAACCAAACTGCCAACCCAACGAGCAATCAGATAGGCGATGCCCAATACAATCGCAGCGCCAATGATCAGAGGAATTGCACCCAGAATTGTTTCCAGCAATGTTACGGCAGGGCCGCTAATCGCAGAGATTTGCAGTGCCTGCAGCGCCGCAATTGCAACTGGAACGATGATCAGAACATATACAATCGTGCCGATGGTACTGCTAATGGCAGAGTTTCCAGTTACTTCATCCGCACCCGCCTTATTGGCCCATTTGTCTAAATTGACCGTTTGCATAGCAGTTGTAACCAAATCGCGAACGATTTTGGCGACGATCGAGCCAACGAAGAAGATTATGCCAGCACCAACAATATTGGGAACAAAGCCCATGACATTGTCGAGAAGTGCCTGAAGTGGTTCAGTTACAGCATCCAGTTCAAATACGGTCAGGATAGCGATCCAACCAAATAGCCAGACCAGAAGACTAACAATGCGGCTCAGTGAATCGCCGACCGATTCTCCGCCACCTGTGTCACGTTGCAAAAATGAAATGCTGTCTACCAGCTTTGCAAAAGCCCATTTGACCGCTTTTGCGACAATCCAAGTGACAAACCAAATTAAAATTGCAGCGCCAATTTTCATCCCCCAGTCGCTCGCGATATCCATATCGAGAGCGTAATTCCCGATCCTTAAATCATCCATTTTGCTATTCCCCTATGTGTAAATTCGCGATCCCATTTCGCGATTCTGGATATGCGTTAACACTTTCTTGGGTTTAGTTACAGAGGTGAGGTACCTCAGAACGGGCTATTCATGTAATCACATGTAAAATCAGTCCATAAGAAGAACGGCGCGACCAACAACTTCACGTTTTTCCAGCGCTAAAAGAGCGTCCTCTATCTCCTCTAAAGCAAAGCGATGGGAGATATGTGGACGCATGGCTCCGCGCTCAGCCAGGTCTATCAATGCTTGCTTTTGCCTCGCTGCAATTTCTGGAACGCGGCGCGGTGTCGCCCCGGCCCGCACGCCAATAACCGTGTAGGTTTTAATCAATATATGATTTGCTGGAAAAGAAGGAATATCGCCGCTGGCAAAGCCTATGATTAAATACCGTCCACCATGGGCGATAGATCGTGTGGCTTTGGTCGCCAGATCACCGCCCACAGGATCATATACGGCTTCGGCACCTACGCCGTTCGTGATGCTTTTGACTTTGTCTGCCAAATCAGGGTCCGCCGGATCAAGAGCATGATCAGCTCCTGCTTCGAGAATGATCTGCCGCTTTTGCTCTGTGGAACCTGTCCCAATAACTATTGCGCCAATATTCTTTGACAATTTTATCGCCGCCATCCCGACACCGCCGCTGGCACCCAGTATCAAAACGGTTTCGCCAGCGATCACCTTCCCTTGTTCGACCAATGCATGCCAAGCGGTATTTGCCGCTGTTTGCCAGCACGCGCCCTCTTCATAGGACAATGCTGGGGGTAGTGTTGAACAAGCCTCAGCTGGGACGACCATCTGCTCTGCAAACGTACCGCCTTTTGAACCAGCCATGACCCGGTCTCCGATTTTCCAGCGTGATACATCCGGCGCGACTTCGGAAATTTCCCCCGCTGCGTCTAGTCCGGGAACAAACGGTGGGTCTGGCCGAAATTGATATTTCCCGTATGTCATTAGTAGGTCAGGGAAATTTAATCCTGCTGCTTTCAAAGCTATACGGACCTGTCCTAGTTCAAGCGGTGGCGCGGTTCTCTCCTGAATTTCCATCGCCTGAGGACCCGTAAGATCAGTACAAACCGCCGCACGGTAGGTTTTACTCATTTCCCCATTGCCTTCACAACAGCTCTGGTAAAGGCTTCAATATCGAAGCGAGTTTCACGCGTATCATAGCCTCGGCGAACAATTGCGATATCCATCGAAGGGATGATCACCAAATACTGGCCTCGATTGCCAAAGGCCGCGAACGTGTCTTTCGGAATTCCATCAGATTGGTTCATCAGCCAGAACTGTGCCCCATAACCAAAATTACGCCCGGTGGGCTGTGGCCCTGAGGGAGTGCTGACATATTCGCGCCAGTTTTCGGGCAAAAGCCTCTTACCGTCCCACATGCCGTTATTCAGGTAAAGCATGCCCATGCGCCCTAGATCGCGGGCGGTGGTCCAGACTTGGCTGGAGAGAATATAATTATCTTGCCAATCTGTCTCAACATATGTCCGTGTCATGCCAAGTTTCTGAAAAAATCTGAATGGATCGAAATCATGGACTTCGGGCATATAATTTCCCAGTTTGTTTTTTCGATCTCTGTGAGCTGCCTGGACAGCGAGAACCGCTAACAGGGTATCATTGTTAGCATACCGAAACTTGGTTCCAGGTCTGTGCAACAACGGCCATGCAGTAACTCGCTGACTGACGCTAGCTCCGCCCATGTATATTGCATCTGTGCGATTGCCTGCAGTATCACTGGTCAGCCCGCTAGACATTCTGAGCAGGTTATCAATCGTCAAAAAAGCGCGTGGATCCCCAAATTTTTTCCATTGCGGAATTTGTACTCTGGAAGAAACCTCTACCATGCCTTGGTGAACGGAATGTCCAATGATTGTCCCGGCCATCGATTTTGCAACAGACCAAGTGCGCTGAGCTGTGTGCAGATCATGGCCCGGTTTATATTGCTCGGCAATCACCTGGCTGTCTTTGATAATCAGAACCGCACTGGTCTTACTGTTTGTACCGAAGCTTTCTCCATCAAAGGCGGCTGAAGCCGCTTTGCGCGCCTGTGCAACTTCTTTACTAGCTCGAATGGCTGGAATTAGATCTCCCATTGGCCATGGCCGATCATCGCGAAATGTGCGCTCTTTGATGGGCGCTCCTGTTTTCAATCCACCAAAACCAATTGGCATGGCAGTGCAACCAGAAGTGCGATTCCAAATTACGATGCGTGGTGGCATATCGTCGCTATATTTCACCCGAACCTGACGCTCGGTTTGATCAATATCGGCATCCAGTGTCGGCACTATATCTGCAATTTTTGGATAGATTCCCGTCAGTTCGTCGGCGGCAATATCTTCCGGCGACTTATTGCCGTTCCAAAGCCCAGAGCAGGTAAATTGCGCCTTGTAACCGGCCGCCAAAGCACGATCATATTCGCTAACACTGTTTGTTTGCGCCAGGGCATTTCCAGCCAATGAAAGGCCAATAACCACGCTAACCAGTTTTTTGATCACGCAAATTCTCCCAATATTCTAGCCGTTCACGTATTTTGTGTTCAAAACCACGATCAACGGGTTCGTAAAATTTTTCCGGTTCCATATCTTCTGGCCAGTAATTGTCTCCAGAAAACCCGTCATCGGCTTCATGATCATAGCTATAGCCTTCACCATAGCCGATATCTTTCATCAGTTGGGTGGGTGCATTTAGTATGTTTTGTGGCGGCATGAGCGATCCGGTCTGTTTTGCCGACTTCCAAGCGGACTTTTGTGCCCGATAAACTGCGTTGGATTTAGGAGCCGTCGCACAATAGAGGCAAGCTTGAACAATCGCGAGCTCACCTTCGGGGCTTCCCAAAAATTGATAAGCGTCTTTGGCGGCGAGGCAGTGCACCAATGCTTGCGGATCAGCGATACCAATATCCTCGCTGGCAAATCGCACTATTCTGCGCAAAACGTATAGCGGTTCTTCGCCGGCAACGAGCATACGAGCGAGGTAGTATAAAGAAGCTTGCGGATCAGACCCGCGCATAGCTTTGTGGAGCGCAGATATGAGGTTGTAATGACCTTCGCGATCCTTATCATAAACTGCCATGCGCCGGTGCAGCAATTTGGCGAGTTCGGAAGGTGTAAGAGAATCTTTTATTTTGAGCGAAAACAGTGTTTCCGCTTGATTGAGAAGAAATCGGCCATCGCCATCAGCGCTTGCGATCAATGCTTGCCGGGCATCTGCGGTGATGGGAAGTGTCTTTCCTTCTAATGCTTCTGCCTTGTTCAGTAACTCGTCGAGCGCTTCTGTGTCCAGCCGATTGAGGATCAAAACTTGTGCACGGCTCAATAACGCGGCGTTTAATTCAAAGGATGGGTTCTCGGTTGTCGCACCAACCAAGGTCACGAGGCCCTTCTCCACATAGGGTAAAAAGCTATCCTGCTGTGATCGATTGAACCGGTGTATTTCATCCACGAACAACAATGTTGAATTGCCAACTTGTTGCTGCCGTTCTGCTTCAGCGAAAACTTTTTTTAGGTCGGCGACACCAGAGAATACAGCAGATATTGCCTTGAAGTGAAGGTCGGTTTCATTGGCCAGTAACCGGGCGAGGGTGGTTTTGCCCGTTCCTGGCGGACCCCAGAATATGATGGAAGACAGTTTTCCTGCTTTGATCATTTGAGATAGCGAACCATCGTCGCCAACCAGTTGATCTTGTCCAACAACTTCCGAAAGTGCTTTAGGCCTCAATCGTTCGGCCAATGGCATGTTAGAATCAGTTGATACCAAGTGATCCGTATCTTTATTCAGCTGAAAAAGATCACTCATTGCCAACTCCTAGCGCAATGCGTCAGCGGACAATGGTCCTCGACCACCTTCTCGTTGGCGGATCAAGCGAATGTAGGTTTGCGCGACAACATCGTTGATTTGATCCCAGCCAAATTCCTCTGACCGCTTTTCACCGGCCTTACCATGGCGTTGTCGCAGTTCGTCATTCTGACAATAATCTTGCAACGCGTCTGCAAAATCTCGAATTGCGCCCGGGAGGATTAAGCGGCCAGACTCGTTGTCCCTGACCAAACTTTGACTGCCCGTTGCCTTTGCGGCCACTACGGGAAGGCCGCAAGCCATTGCTTCCAATGTCACATTGCCAAAAGTCTCTGTAATTGAGGGGTTAAACAACATATCCATGCTCGCAACCGCGCGTCCCAAGTCAGCGCCATTTTGAAATCCAACAAAGGCCGCGCCGGGTATACGATCTTCAAACCATTGCCGGGCAGGTCCCTCACCGATCACAAGGACACGGTGGCGAACCTTGCGTCGTTTAAGTTCGTCAATACTATCCGAGAAAACATCTAAGCCTTTTTCCATAACCAGTCGGCCTAGAAACCCGATCACAATCTCATCGTCAGCTATGGCTTGCTGTTGACGCCAAGAAAGATCACGCCTCCCGGAATTGAATATTTCTTTGTCGACACCGCGAGACCATATGCCAATGTCATAGTTCATCCGCTGATCTCTAAGGACCTGAGCCATCGATTCTGAAGGTGTCACCAATGCATCACATCGCCGGTATAGCCGTCGTAAAATCGCTTCAATGACAGGTTCTAGAAAGGCTAAATTATAGTAACGTGGATATGTTTCAAAACGGGTATGTACGG
Source organism: uncultured Sphingomonadaceae bacterium (assembly GCA_947494305.1). Lineage (GTDB taxonomy): Bacteria > Pseudomonadota > Alphaproteobacteria > Sphingomonadales > Sphingomonadaceae > Parasphingorhabdus. Next base: position 799,110 of record CANLUL010000001.1, read on the forward strand.
AGGCTAAAACAGGAATATCGTTTTTGCGTGCCCAGCCGACCATCTTGTGGCCTACGCGATCTGGACTGGAAATCTGCATGATGTTTGGTCGAAACTTCGCCAGATCTTTTTTTACATTCGAGGAGATATGTGTTGGAAACTGATATTCCCCTCGTCCTGGAAACGCGACAGATGGGACGCTTATCAAGTCCCCAGTCGGTTCAAACGCGGGCGTGTTAGTCGTTGGTGAGTAGACACGCACGGCGGCACCTTGGCGCAGCAAGTAGTCAACAAGACGGTTTAGTGCCTGATTGGCTCCATCCCTCACAAAGTTGTAATTGCCGCTGTAAAGCGCAATCCGAAGATCACTAATATCCATTGAAACCTTAAAAGCATAATGAGAGGGAAATTGCCAATATGATCTTACTGAGCTAGCGCTGCTGATATGATCAATACCATTCTCGATACAGTTCTAATCGGTACCCCGCAACTATTCCGTGATGACGGAGAGCTAAGCGCCATAGTGAAGCGACCTGTTAGCGATGCTATAAAATTGGGCGAGTTTGGTTTGGAAGGAAACCAAGTTGCAGATATTTTGCATCATGGCGGTCGCGACAAGGCTGTGCATCTATATCCGATAGAACATTACGCATTTTGGCAAGAGAAGTATCCCGATGTTGATGTGTTGAGATTACCCGGGGCATTCGGTGAAAATTTCAGTTGTTCGGGGATGACTGAGGACGAGATTTGTTTGGGCGATATGTTTCGAGTTGGAGGGGCAGTGATTCAATGCAGTCACGGACGTTCACCTTGCTGGAAGCTCAACCATCGGTTCGGCAAAAGGGATGTTCTGAAAACTGTGGTTAAAACAACTAAATCAGGATCCTATTACCGCGTATTGAATTCTGGGATTATAAAGGCAGGTGATGTAATAGAGCAAACCGAGCGCCCTTTCCCAAATTGGCCAATTAGTAGGGTTTTCAAGCTTATTGTAGGCGGTGGCCACAAGGGTAACGGGGAAGATCTACACTATCTTTCCAAAGTCAGCGTGCTTGCAGAATCTTGGCGAAAACGTGCACATCAACTAGCCACGAATAGCTAATCGTCAGCTCGCGGTTTTTTCGGAGCGTGTAATTTGATCCGTGTTACCCGCCGGTCATCGGCTTCCAATATATCCAGTTTCCAGCCGCTGGGGTGTTCTAGCTCTTCTCCAACCGTAGGAATGTGGCCTGCGAGTACAAAAGACAAACCGCCGATCGTATCGACATCTTCCTCTATCTCTTCCAGAGCCGGGTCGATTTCTTTGCCAATATCCTCAAGCTCAGCACGAGCATCCACTTCCCAAGTACCGTTTTCAAGAGAAGTTATCATCGGGACAGGTTCATCGTCATGCTCGTCCTCAATTTCGCCGACAATTTCTTCGACGATATCCTCAATTGTCACCAATCCTTCGGTTCCGCTATATTCGTCCAATATGATCGCTAGATGGGTTCGGTTTGATCGCATATCCGCGAGTAGATCCAACACGCCCATGGATTCTGGTACGAATAGCGGTTGCCGCAGAAACGGTTGAATGTCGGTTGGGTGTTTTTCACCCCTTGCGACAATAGCAAAAATGTCTTTGATATGCACCATGCCGATAATTGTGTCGAGATTGTCTCGAAATACCGGAATGCGGCTATGACCATTATCGGAAAAAATCCTGATATATTCCTCGAAGGGTGCACTTTCTTCGATCGCAATAATATCGGCTCTTGGCACGGCAATATCATCTACGTCATGATCACTGAAATGAAGCAGGTTTTTGAGCATTTCGAGCTCAACTGGTGACAAATCTTTATCATCTTTGTCGTCATCGCCATTTTCATTTTCGTGCTCGTCGATAACTTCTTCGAGCTGAGCACGCAGGCTATTGTCTTCCGGATCACCGAATAGCAGAGCCTTCAGGCTCCGCCATATTCGTCCAGGTTCTTCATCTTCTTTTGCCTGGTCATTGGACTGGGTGATTTTATCTTCGGGCATTCGTTGTTATCTTTTCACACTGTCGTCTAAATAGGGGTTGGCAATACCAAGCGTTTGAAGTGCTTTTACTTCAAGTCCTTCCATATGCAAAGCCTCAGCTTCATCCTGATGATCATAGCCCAGAAGATGTAAGGTGCCGTGAATAACAAGATGAGCAACATGGCTTTCCAGCGAAATTTTTTTTTCTTCGGCTTCTTCCTGACAAGTAGTTTTCGCTAAGATAATATCTCCGAGCAATATCTCTCCATCATGGCAATCGGAAAGCGATTCCAACAGGTCACTTTTGACAAGTGGGAAGGATAGAACATTCGTTGGCTTATTTTTTCCACGATAAGCCTCGTTGAGCTGTTGAACTTCAGCGTCGTCTGACATTTTAATGCTAATCTCAGCAGGAGGTTTTTGTGATAACAATTGCTCAAATTGCGAAACAGACAGGGCCGCTATTGCACTGTTTTCACTAATTTTGTTCCAGTCTGTTTCTGCGCTCCACTGCGAGCCAATAGCAAGCTCAATCAGCGGCATCTTTGCCCTCGTAAGCCTCAACAATCTTACCTACTAAAGGATGACGGACAACATCTGCTGCACCAAATGTTACAACGCTAACTTTTTCCACATCATTTAACTTGTGAACGGCATCGGCAAGACCGGAAACCGCGCCGCCTGGAAGATCGACTTGTTTGGGATCTCCACAGATAACCATTCGGCTGTTCATGCCAAAACGAGTGAGAAACATCTTCATTTGAGCGGGAGTTGTGTTTTGTGCTTCATCCAGAATCACAAATGCATCGGCTAGGGTCCGACCGCGCATGAAGGCAATAGGTGCGATTTCAATTTCACCGCTTTCAATGCGTCGTTCCACTTGCTCCGCCGGAAGGGTGTCGTAAAGGGCATCATATAGTGGACGTAAAAAAGGATCTACCTTCTCCTTCATATCACCTGGAAGAAAGCCTATTTTCTCTCCTGCTTCCACAGCAGGGCGAGAGAGGATTAAACGATCTACCGTTCCTGTAATTAGCTGCGAAACGGCCTGAGCTACCGCCAAATAGGTTTTTCCAGTACCGGCAGGCCCCAACGAGAAAATCAAATCATCCTTTGCCAAGGCCTCCATGTAAACTGCTTGGCGTGTTGATCGCGGGAAGATCGTTTTCTTCTTCGTTTTGATCATAATTTTGGGAGGTTCAGAAACATCTTTGCGTGTTGAAGCATGGCCAACGGCAGAATTGGCCGTTTTTGCGACGCGGGGATCCGCAGCCATTGCAATGATAGCTTCAACCGCGCCTGCGTCTATTTCTTGCCCTTTTTCAATGCGATTGTAGATGCCTGTTAACACATCACGCGCTTGCATGGCGGCTTCTTCCTGACCTTCAATTTTCAGCTTTTGTCCGCGAGCAGCGATGTAAACGCCCAGCCGGTTTTCAATTGCAACAATATTGCGGTCATATTCGCCAAATAAGTCGCCCAAAAGCTGTGGATCATCGAACTCCACATCCAGCGTTATCAAGTTTGATTTGTTTTCGTTGGTGGCCTTTCGCGTCATTAAGCAGCTATTCTTTCACTAAGTTGGCCCGCCAAGCTATTTGGACCGGCGCTTTCAATATCAACGCTTACCATATCTCCGATGGACAAATTGGGCGCAACGATATGAACCGACGTCAGCCAAGGCGTCTTTCCAACAAATTGTCCTTCCAGTTTTCCAACGCGCTCGAGCAATATATCCGTTTTTCTGCCAACCAACTGTTTGTTAAAATCATGTTGTTGCTCGTTGAGCAGTGCTTGCAATCGTTGCAACCTTTCATCCATGACTTCGCGCGACAATTGGTTGTCCATAGTGGCAGCAGGCGTGCCTGGGCGAGGAGAGTATTTGAACGAGTATGCCTGCGAATATTCGGTTTCACGAATGATGCTTAGCGTATCTTCAAAATCGGCCTCGGTTTCGCCGGGAAATCCAACGATAAAATCACCTGATAGAGCTATATCGGGCCGTGCCTCTCTAACGCGCCGAAGAACATCGAGATAGCTATCCCGCGAATGTGATCTATTCATCGCTTTCAAAATGCTGTTGCTTCCCGACTGTACCGGTAAATGAAGATACGGCATGAGCTTGGGTATTTCGCCATGCGCGTTGATCAAAGCGTCTGTCATGTCATTGGGATGGCTGGTCGTATAACGTATGCGTTCCAAGCCACCAATTTTATCCAGCGCGCGGATCAAGCCGTCAAGACCTTGAGATGCACCTTTTCTATCTTCGCCAGTCCAAGCATTTACATTTTGACCTAGCAAGGTGATCTCTTTTACCCCGCCATCTACCAGAGCTTTTGCCTCATCTACTAGATCGGACCAAGGACGAGAAATCTCTGCTCCCCGTGTATAAGGCACAACACAATATGTGCAGAATTTGTCACACCCTTCTTGAACCGTTAGAAAAGCGGATGGCCTTGCTTGCTTTTTTCGTGTTGGCAGAACATCAAATTTGGATGCAGTTGGCATATCCGTGTCGAGCGCTTTTTTTCCACTTTTCGCGGTATCAATCAGCTCGGGTAGGCGATGATAGGCTTGCGGGCCGACTACGATGTTAACGCTTGGCGCGCGGCGGGAAATTTCCTTTCCTTCCGCTTGAGCGACACAACCAGCAACGGCAATCATAGGGCTGCTACCATCCTTTTTCCGCAAACGACCAATGTCGGAATAGACTTTTTCGGCGGCTTTTTCACGGATGTGGCAAGTATTGAGCACGACTAGATCGGCCTCTTCACCATCAGATGCGCCGGACATGCCCTGATCCACGAGCATTTCGGACATCCGCTCGCCATCGTAGACATTCATCTGGCAGCCGTAATTTTTGACGCGAAATTTTTTAGAATTGGCTTGAGTCATAGCGCGCGCCTATACAATGGCTTTGCCGCCCAGTGAAGCAGAAAGCTTATTAGAGATTTGGCGACGCGCTTCGGCCGCGATTTCTTTTCGGTCAACGAAATGGTCAGGATCAAAAGGCTCCAGAAAATGGACCTTTACCGGGAAGCCACCACGACGTGTGAGCAGTCTCCATGCGTTGTCAGGGGCACTCTCATCACCAACCCAACCAATTTCATAGGCATTTTCGCCGTAGTCCAGAAAAACAGGTTGAACCATAATGCCGGGGGGAGGGGTTTCAAGCACCTTTAAAAGTGGTGCCTTAAAGGGTAGAAGCGTGGATCCGTCGGTGGTGGTTCCTTCTGGAAAAATGGTGATTGCCCAAGTTTCTTCTAACGCATCTCTCAGTTCATTGATTTGTTGCGCAATCGCCATCCGATCGCCGCGTGATACAAATACGGTGTCGTTGAGTCTGCATAGCCAGCCTATAATTGGCCAATCAGCAATTTCCTGCTTTGAAACAAACGCAGTTCCGCTGTGTCCGCCCAATATGGCGATATCAACCCATGAGATATGGTTTGAGATGAAGAAGACATCGCGCTTAATAGGGGTGCCGAAGATTTTCACCCTTGCTCCGCAAGCATATGCTGCAATTTTGAGAAATGTTTTGGGCCATGGATTGGACAATCTCAATACGCGCCAGATATAATAGAATGGAACACAAGCGATCAGTGCAGTGAACAAGAGCAACATGCGAAGGCCAAACCGGATGTAGCCCATCAGAGACGTTCCATCCCATAGTCGGTATGCCATCGGTTGGGTGTCACAAGGCCGCGCATCCGGGTCAATGTCCGGCAAATCAACTTTTTCTGGCGAGAGATACGCCATAAAGCTCCATGCGATGGTCGACCAACCGATATCCCAGTTTTTCCGCAATTATTTTTTGTAACGCTTCCAATTCCGGGTCAACAAACTCAATTACTTTGCCAGTTTCAACATCAATCAGATGATCGTGATGGGATTCGGGCACGGCTTCGTAGCGTGCACGGCCATCACCAAAGTCATGACGATCAAGAATTCCTGCCTCTTCGAACAGACGAACGGTCCGATACACTGTTGCAATAGAAATTCGTGAATCAACAGCAGCTGCACGGGCATGCAGTGTTTCTACATCAGGGTGGTCCTCCGAATCTGAGATTACGCGCGCGATTACTTTGCGCTGATCGGTGATCCGCAATCCTTTTTCCGCACATAACGCTTCAAGATCAATTTTTTGCGGCATCTTCCCCGTCCGTTCATTCGCTCAGGACTCTATGCTCTAAGGACCATAATGAAAAGGAGAAATTACGGTGATTTACCGTAACTTCTCCATAGATGTTTTGATAAATACTGCGCTTCAGGCAAACTTACTTCTTTTTGGTACGCTTGCCTTTTTTCTTTCCGAGGCCAATGGCTCTGGCTAGCTCGGCCCGTTTCTTAGCATAATTTGGAGCAACCATGGGGTAGCTAGCGGGAAGCCCCCACTTGGTGCGATAATCATCGGGAGTCATTTTGTAATGAGTCATGAGGTGGCGCTTGAGCATTTTTAATTTTTTGCCATCTTCCAAGCAGACAACATAATCAGGCTTGATCGATGATTTAACCGGAACGGCGGGTTCCGGTTTTGCTTGCTCAGCGGCTTTCCCCGAAAGACCTGTTAAAGCGCCATGTACGCTACTGATGATAAGTGGTAAATCTGAAACTGCCACGCTGTTGTTGCTTACATGTGCAGCAACTATGTCTGAGGTGAGCGTGATCAACGTCTCATCCAGAGCGAGTTCTTCCTCTGTCATACTATTCCTTAATGTGCGACCATCTTTGTGGTTATTTGGCTTTTGCCGATATTCTATTTACACAAATGACAGCAGGCCGCAACTGTCAAACATCGGCAATTGAAACCTTATCTAGCTATCACTTTGCAAAAGCTTCCGATATGTGTTTGCATCATATTTAACTTTGTTCCGCCCAGTATAATATGCAGTTCTTACACCGATTTTCTCAAAGCCTTGTCGCTGATACAGAGATTGAGCGGGGTTATTGGCGCGAACTTCTAGGAATATGACTTCCACACCTTGCTCTATAGCCCTCAATGTAATTTCTTTTAGCAGAGAAGTCGCAATGCCAATTTTTCTAAATGCTGGATCAACAGCGATCATTAACAATTCTTCTTCACCGGCGACAATGCGGCAAATCGCAAAACCGCATAGTTCATCGCCAAGTCTGGCGAGAAAAAGCTGTGTTCCAGGCAAAGACAACATCGATCGACTTTGATTGTTATTCCAGGATTCGCCATAAGTTTTGGAAAAAGAGCGTTCCATTACAAACATTACTTCAGACAGATCTTCGATCCCTCCAACCGCAACCTTCAGCTTGCCGAGTTTGTTCGATACAGAATTGCTTGAGCTTTCATCATTAATCATGATGACATAGTCTTCACAGCATCAGGCTCACGAATATATATTGGAGTAACATTGGAGAACATTTGCTTGTTATTTAGCAAAATGGCACTGACGGCATTGGGTAATGCAATTGTTGAATGTATATCGGCCTCTTTTGTTTCAGGCAGTTCAATGCTTCCGGTTCCAACAATTGTATCAGATAGGTTTTTACCCATAGCGGCATCTGGGACTAGAGATTCCAGATCATCAATCGCCAGTCCAGCATCTGAGAAATTCTGGACAAAAAACTCACCGTGGCCAGCTTGCATACAGACATAAATGGGTTTTTTGTTGCCGATTGCTGAAAGTTCTTGAACGGCCAAAAGTTGAAGGCATTGATATCCCCACAGCTTTGTGTTCCAAGCTAGAGCGAGGGCTTTCGCAACAGAAATCCCTATTCGTACACCGGTAAAGCTACCAGGGCCGCAATTCACTATAATTTTATCAGCGCGACCTTTTCTCGGCAAATCGGCAATCATCGGCACCAATTTTTCAGCATGTCCTCGACCGATTTCGGCATAGTCACTGGCAATTAACTTATTCTCCTCGAATAAAGCGACGGAACAAGCGGCCGTAGCTGTATCAATTGACAATAATCGCTGACCCATAAATCAGAGTATCGCGTTAAATTTGGAGAATTCCGGGCGCGGACTTCGGTCAAATATGGTTGATCGATCACCGTAACCTAAAGTGGAAATGAAATTGGATTTGACTTTAGGTTGATCGCCAAAAAATTCCTTGTCCACTGCATCATTGTCGAAGCCAGACATTGGTCCCGTATCCAACCCTAACGCTCTTGCAGCTAGGATAAAATAGCCCCCTTGTAAGGAGCTATTGCGCATAGCATGAACCTTGCGCGCTTCCGCATCTGAAGCAAACCAACTTCTTGCATCATCATGGGGGAAAAGTTCTGGCAAGTGCTCATGAAAATCATAGTCCATGCCAATGATTACCGATGCAGGTGCCTTGCGTATTTTTTCTTCGTTGCCAGGCGAAGAAAGAGCAGCCAGGCGGCCTTTGGATTCCTCACTTGTGCACCAGAGCAATCTTGCGGGCAGCATGTTTGCGCTGGTTGGTCCCATCTTCATCAGATCCCAAATGGCATGCAGCTGCTCACTGGAAACCGGAGTATCAGTATACCCATTAAAGGTACGCGCTTCACGAAACAGCTGATTCAAAGCCTTGTCGTTAAGAGGTTCGCTCATATTATCCTCCGATGTGGGATCAAAAACTCTAAGCTGCTCTAACTTCTGTCACTTCTGGAACATAATGTTTCAGTAAAGACTCGATGCCATGTTTCAGAGTGGCGGTAGAAGAAGGGCAGCCCGCGCAGGCGCCCTGCATTTTTAGAAAAACAATACCTTCATTGAAACCACGATAAACAATGTCGCCACCGTCGTTGGCGACTGCAGGACGTACCCGTGTTTCTATGAGCTCTCTGATTTGGGCAACGATATCCGCGTCTGCCGGATCATCATGTACTTCTTCTTCGGGAGGGACAGAAATGTCTCCAGCAGATCCGGGTTTGAATAAAGGCAATCCGGCGGAGAAATGGTCGAGCAAAATACTCAGAACTTGAGGTTTCAATTCAGTCCATTCAGACCCAGGTCCCGCGGTAACTGAAACAAAGTCGGAACCAAAAAAGACGCCTGTGACGTCTCCAAGAGTAAACATTGCTTCTGCCAACGGTGATATTTCCGCATCTTCTGGTGTCGCAAAATCTCTTGTGCCGTCGGACATTACAGTCTGACCTACCAAGAATTTCAGCGTTGATGGATTCGGTGTTTTTTCAGTTTCTATCAGCATTACTAACATGTGGGATGATTTTCGCAGCCTATCAAGAGCAAAGCTAAAGTTTCCTTCGTTTTTGTGCCGATTATTCACTGGCCAGTCAGATTGGCCCTGCTTATACCGAATGCATGAAGTCTATCTCATTGCGTTCCATAGGAACATTCATTGCATTATCCTTAGCTATCTGTGTCCCGGCACAATTCCAAGCAACTTGGGCGAAAACAGCAACCTCCAGTAAAGAGACCGAAAGTAAACTACCTTGGTTGTATGAAGGTAGCGATGTTCCAGTCGACAAGAGCTGGACTTTTGGGGTGCTGAAGAACGGGCTGCGTTACGCTGTCAAGAAAAACGGTGTTCCTCCTGGACAGGTATCCGTTCGAGTAAGACTCGATGCAGGCTCATTGATGGAGCGAGATGATGAACAGGGTTTTGCACATTTTATGGAGCATCTCTCTTTTCGAGGATCTAAATTTGTTCCAGATGGAGAAGCAAAGCGAATCTGGCAAAGGCTTGGAGCTACTTTCGGAAGCGACAGCAATGCTGAAACCACGCCCACGCAAACGGTGTATAAGCTTGATTTGCCCAATGCCAATCGAGAAAGTCTGGGAGAGAGTTTAAAAATCATTGCCGGTATGATGAGCAATCCAGGGCTGACTGAACAAGCTGTTAATGCTGAAAGACCGGTTGTTATTGCTGAACTTCGCGAGCGCGCTGGACCGCAAGCGAAGGTTCAAGATGCTACTCGCGAACTACTTTTTACGGGTCAAAGGTTGGTAAATCGATCGCCAATCGGGACTGTCGAAACGTTGAACGGCGCGACTGCAACAAAAATGCAGCTATTTCATCAGCGATGGTACCGACCGGAAAATACGGTAGTCGTGATTGCGGGAGATGGTGACCCGGCCATGTTTGAGGAGCTGTTAGAAACACATTTCTCAAATTGGAAGGGCAGGGGTGAGCCTGGAACAATACCAGATTTTGGAACGCCAACCGATGCTGGTGACAAAAGTCGTGTTGTGATAGAACCAACACTACCTCGCTTTATAACCATGGCCACAGTTCGTCCTTGGAAACAAGTCGATGATACCATTGTCTATAACCAGCAGATTCTTATCGATTTGCTGGCGTTGCAGTTGATTAACCGCAGGCTGGAATCAAGAGCACGTGCAGGTGGCAGTTTTCTGCAGGCCAGTGTTTCGCAGGACGACGTGAGTCGATCGATAGATGGGACGTTTATCAATATCGTACCTCTGGATGATGATTGGGAAGCCGCACTAAAAGATGTTCGTGGTGTAATCGAGGATGCTATGACAACAGCGCCCTCAGAAGCAGATATTGTTAGGGAAATTGCCGAATTTGACGCAGCTCTAGCTATTGGTGCCGAGGGCTATCCCACCGAAGCAGCGCGCAAACAAGCGGATGATATCGTCAATGCCGTTGATATCCGTGAAACTGTTGCGACACCGCAAGTGGCATTGGATGTCTTTCGCGATATGCGAAGTCTTTATACTCCTGAGCGACTTCTTGAATCTACCCAAAACCTATTTCAGGGGACAGTTACCCGGGCGTTGTTGAACTCACCAACCGTCTTAGACAATGGTAAAGAACGACTGGCGCTGGCGCTGACTGAAGATGTCAGAGCTGCCTCTGGCGCAAGATTGGAGCAAGCCAAAATTGGCTTCGATAAACTTCGAAAGATCGGTCGAAAGGGCAGGGTAGTTGAGTCTCGCGATATTGAACGCTTTAACATGGAAAGCTTGGTGCTTTCCAACGGCGTTCGTGTGCTACTTTTTCCAAACAGTGCTGAACGCAACAAAATCATGGTCAATGCTAGATTTGGGTCAGGCTATAGCGGCTTTTCCCCAGAAGAAGAGAATATCGCATGGTCTGGTGGTATGGCGCTTATGGCGAGTGGAGTCGATAAATTCGGTCAGGAAGAATTAGATAAACTAACGACCGGGCGGCGTATCGCCCTTGGGTTTGATATTGATGATGACGCGTTTGAAATGACGGCTGACACCCGCGCTGCTGATTTGGAAGATCAGTTACACCTTATGGCCGCGAAATTGAAATATCCTCGGTGGGATGCCGCACCGGTACTTCGGGGTCGCGCAGCTTCCATCATTGGGTATGAGAGTTTTTCGGCGTCGCCACAATCGGTTTTGCAGCGCGACCTGCAATGGCTCGTGCGAAATAAAGATCCTCGTTGGAAAACACCGGGTAAAGATGACTTTGAGGCATTGGACCCCAAGCAATTCAGAGATTTTTGGGAACCCATTTTGGATAGCGGCCCAATTGAATTGATGCTTTTCGGTGACTTTGAAAGAGACAAGGCGATCGATGCGATATTGGAGACATTCGGTGCTCTTAAAAAGAGGAAAGCGCCTGTTCTTCCAGCTAATTCAAAATCTCCATCTTTTCCGAAAGGGAATGCGGGGCCTAAAGTTTTGACACATAAAGGAGACAAAAACCGCGCTGCAGCGGTGGTTGCATGGCCGACGGGCGGTGGATTGGAAAACGTGCGGGAAAGCAGGCGTCTTGAGGTTTTGGTTTCGATCTTTAACGACAGGATGTTCGAAATTCTAAGATCACAACAAGGGGCAAGTTACAGCCCACAGGTGTCTAATAACTGGCCTGTAGATTTTGAAAGTGGCGGCTATATCAGCGCTACCAGCCAGTTGACTCCAGATAATGTAGATAGATTCTATAACGTTGCTAATTTGATAGCAACGGACCTAAGAGAAAAGCCAGTAAGTGAGGATGAGCTGAAGCGCGTTGTTGAGCCCCTTCGCCAGTTAATTGCAAGAGCGAGTAGCGGGAACAGTTTTTGGATGAGTCAGTTGGAGGGAGCAACTCTGAGGCCAGAAAAATTCACAGCACTGCGAACTTTACTATCCGACTACACGGTAATCACGCCCAATGAAGTTCAGGCACTTGCACAGAAATACCTATTGGACCAGAACGAGTGGAAGTTGGTTGTGCTACCAGAAAACCAAACAAGTAGCTCCAATGGTAACTAGATTCCATCGAGTAACAATAAGAGCTGCGCATTAGTCGGGCGTTTTTTAAAGTCTCCGGAAATTGACTTTCCTTTGATAGTTCCATCCTCTGCAATAACAAATATCGAAGCATATGGAACGCCCATTGCGCGACCCTCGGTATATTGGGGGTCGCGAACTTTAAAGGCATCGATAACAGATGAATTCTCGTCGGAAAGCATCTGATATTCCAACATCTGATTCATTGAAAATCTGTCTTGAGCATCCGGGCTGTCGTAGCTGACACCGTAAATATCATAACCCCGTTCTTTGAGGTCAGGGACAATACCATTGAGAGCCTTTAGTTGGGTTTGACAAAATGGGCACCATTCTACCGATCGGGTGAAAACCAATATAGCGGCCCCATCTTGTAGGATATTTTTAAGTTTTTGTTCGCCATCACTCGTCGCAAACACTGCATTGTCAGGAGCTTTGGCACCAACCAGGAGGCCAGCATCGATAGTGTCCGCCGCATCAATTGGTTTCACATCGACCTGTTTAAGGGGACTGGCTGCTGTTGCTTCCTCGGCTGCGGCTTCTTCCTCAGGAGTACCACAAGCTGCTAGCGCAAGAGTTGAAACAATAGCGAGTGATAATTTGTTAGGCTTCATAACTTGCTCCGCATCTTTGCATGATTTCCACAAATGGAAACTACCTATAGCACATATTTCGAAAGATCGGTGTCTTTGGCAACGTCCGATAGTTGATCATCAACATATTTTGCGTCGATGGTGATTGTCTCACCTGTTTTTTCTTCGGCTTCAAAGCTGATGTCTTCCAGCAGTTTTTCCATAACAGTCTGAAGACGTCGCGCACCAATATTCTCTACTGATTCGTTCACATTGGCGGCAATCTGTGCCAATTTCTCAATTGCATCATCCGCAATTTCAATGGTCACGTCTTCGGTGCCCAATAAGGCAGTATATTGTTCAGGCAAGTTCGCCTTCGTTTCAGTTAAAATGCGAACAAAGTCTTTTTCCGTCAATGCGCGCAATTCAACGCGAATGGGCAAACGGCCTTGCAATTCAGGTAACATATCGCTTGGTTTGGATATATGAAAAGCGCCCGAAGCGATGAAGAGAATATGATCCGTCTTCATAGGGCCATACTTGGTGGCAACTGTTGTCCCCTCGATCAACGGTAACAGATCGCGTTGTACACCTTCTCGACTTACCGATCCTCCTCTGACTTCGCTGACCGCAATTTTATCGATTTCATCCAAGAAAACTATGCCATTTGCCTCAGCATCAGTAATCGCAGCGCGAGAGATATCATCGTCGTCCAAGCGCTTGTCTGATTCCTCCTCGATCAATTTGTCCCAAGCATCGGCAACGCGCATTTTTCGGCGTTTCATATTCTGTTGGCCAAAAGCTTTTCCCATCATATCGGACAGATTGATCATTCCAACTTGACCAGTCATTCCTGGAATTTCCATCGGCGCGTTTGGCGTGTCTTCGACTTCAATTTCGATTTCAGTATCGTTCATGTGGTTGTCAACAACACGTTGACGAAAACTCTCGCGAGTAGCTTCACTGGCATTTTCCCCGCAAAGCACATCAAGGAGCCGTTTCATGGCAGCATCCGATGCTGTTTCGCGGACCGCTTCCCTGCGTCGCTCGCGTTCCAGTCTTACGGCTTCTTCGGCGAGATCTCGTGCAATCTGCTCAACATCCCGACCAACATAGCCAACTTCGGTGAATTTTGTCGCTTCGATTTTGATGAACGGTGCATCAGCGAGCTTAGCTAGCCTGCGGGATATTTCTGTTTTACCGCAGCCTGTGGGGCCAATCATCAAAATATTTTTTGGCGTGACTTCATCGCGAAGTTCAGCAGGCAGACATTGCCTGCGCCAGCGATTGCGCATTGCCACGGCAACGGCGCGTTTGGCGTCATTTTGTCCAACAATATGTTCATCCAGAGCTTTAACAATGGCTTTGGGTGTTAGGTCATCCAACATAATCAACCTTTGGTTCTTTTTTGTTTCTTGTGATTGAAGACGAGTTACTAGGACGCACTGTCCATCGTTTCGATAGTCACCTGATCGTTGGTGTACACGCAGATATCAGCAGCAATCGCCATCGCCTTTTTCGCTAACTTCTCCGCATTTTTTTCGTAATCCATAAGAGCACGTGCGGCCGACAAAGCATAATTTCCACCAGAGCCGATAGCGGCGATACCGTGCTGGGGCTCCAAAACATCACCGTTACCCGTCAAAATCAACGTAACGTCTTTGTCTGCGACAATCATGAGCGCTTCCAAGTTGCGTAAATATTTGTCAGTGCGCCAATCCTTGGCAAGCTCCACGGCCGCACGCATTAACTGACCATTATGTCGTTCAAGCTTTGCTTCCAATCTTTCAAACAACGTAAACGCGTCTGCCGTTGCACCTGCAAAACCCCCAATTACCGTACCATCATGAAGCTGCCGCACTTTGCGGGCATTTGGTTTCATTACGGTATCGCCCATCGAGACTTGCCCGTCGCCAATTACAACGACTTTGCCATTCTTCCGTACCGATAAAATTGTAGTGCCGTGCCATGAAGGCAAGTTGTTAGATTGATCATTTCTCATAGTCGGCATATGGGCAGTGCTGATCGCATGTGCAACTGTCAGATGCTCAACTTTGCATCATAATCTTAACTTCTTCACCGGAATACATTCGGACGTCCATTGCTTCTATTGTTAATCCCGACAAGGCTGCGTTAAAGTGTGACATATGTTGGGTTTGAAAATGAGCGTTCAAACTATCTTGGCTATCCCATCGTTCAGAGATATGAACAAGCCCAGAATCGCTGACATCCTTAGCAAAACTATAGTGAAGGCAGCCTGGCTCTTTGACAGTTTCGATCATCATAAGCGAAGCTGCTGGGACTATTTCATCTAAGTCATGCTTTGAGACTCTTATCCAACCTTGCACGAATATCATGATGAACCCTTATTTCGGATGATCAAAAAAAATGGCGACCAGAGGCCGCCACTTTAAAAACTATATGCCACTAATATCAGGGGCTGGTTGGCGTGTCTTCGCTACCGTCTGCAGCAATGATGATACCTGCGATAACAGCAGCAGCTGCCAGGATCGCCAAAATAATGCCAGATCCACCTTCGAGATCACTCTCGTCAGCTGTCTGTACGCCAGCGCGAACAGGCTGAGAGACAGACTCAACAGCTTGTGCCATTACAGGCGCGCTTACCAATGATGCAGCTGCAACAGCCGCCATTCCTAATTTACCGAAACGCATAAAAAGCTCCTTTAAGATTGCGCATCTCACTCAATACGGAAGTGCAGTTGCCATAAAAGTTTGGTTAAATCAACCATCTATTCTTCAAACTTGGCTTTTTCCGCTTGTGTGGCAAAGATCACACAGAGGGTTTCAACTTGGCTGCCTGACCTGATCGATATGAGTTCTCAGCCCTTGGGAAAAAGTTGTTCGCTAAGTCTTCTTCTCTCTGTCAGGATTGTGCCGGAACGGAACACCATTGCGTTAACCAGCTTTTGCCGTGGATTATATCCCTAATAAATTGTTAACGTCGTTTCATGAAACAGATAAGAACAAGAAAACTCGCATTGCGAGACGAGGGTGCGAGACATCCATTCAGGCTCACGTTGCCCAGAGAAATACTGCAGATTGCTCTGGAGGAGGCCGCTATTGAAGAGGCTGCTCCCCCACCGAAGTTTTGGCAAAAAGAAGATGCACAGCTTTTTTTATTTAGCTTTGTGGCCTTTTTTACAGCGTTCTATTTGTTTATTTTCTGATTGCCTCGCCCGTCACGGGGTCATCACAGGCAAGATGAAGCTGTTGGCCAAGCCAAGCTGCCACCAAGCACATCCCGGCAATCAAAAGAAGTTGCTGAATTGTAGTGACACCGGCCATGCTGAGGCCCAGTGCCGCCAGTGAACCCAGAACCATGCCCCCGCTATTCACTATATTGTTCGCCGCAATTGTTCGAGCGGTCTGACTGATCTCCACCGTTGTTGTCAGAAATGCATAGAGTGGCACCACGAAACTTCCCCCGGCAATTGCCACTCCCAGCAGTGTTATGAGTAAGCCCCAACTTCCTTTGTAACTCATGAAGGTCAAAAAATCGTATAATTGTCCATCGGGAAGTCCTTCCCATCGTGACGACACAAAAAACAATATTACGACAAATGCACCCATGATGAGCACGCTTATGGGAGCAAATTTTGCCGACACTTGGTTTTTAAGCAACCTGTTGACGATGATGGATCCTATCGCGATTCCGATCGAGAATATACCTAAGAACAGACTTGCTACTGTTGGATCGGCTGTGAGGACATTTTTGACCAAGGGTGGGAATTGAATCATCAAAACCGCACCTATTGTCCAGAAAAAACTGATAGCAATAATCGCCAAAAACAGTCGTTTTACGTGCATGGTCTCGCGAACTAATCGATAAGACGATCGCACAAAATTATAGTCAATTTTTTCAACGTCTTTTTGGGGCGGGGCTGATGGGATGTATCTCGCACTAATCCAACCAATAATTGCGACCAGCAAAACAAAGGCTGCAGCGGCTTTCTCATTTACAAGATCAACGATAATGCCGCCCAAAATCGTGCCACCCAAAATTGCTATATACGTTCCGGCTTCTACCAGGCCAGTCCCACCCAACACTTCTTCCTTTTTCAGATGTTGAGGCAGAATCGCGTATTTTATAGGGCCAAAAAAAGTGGATTGAACGCCTAAAAGAGTGAGCGCCGTCAGCATAAGGGGGATATTGTGCAGGACAAGGCCCGCACCGCCAATTAGAGCGATGACGATCTCCAATGTCTTCACGAATCTGCTGATTGTCGCTTTATCATAATTGTCTGCCAACTGCCCGGCGACGGCTGAGAAGATGAAGAATGGCAATATGAACAAACCTGATGCCAGCGCGCTAAACTGGAATTCCAGTGCAGGGTCGTTGTAGATTTGGTAGATAACCAGGATCACCATCGCAAACTTGAAAAGATTGTCGTTAAACGCCCCAAGCAACTGAGTAATAAAAAGCGGTAAGAACCTTTTCGTACGCAACAAATGCATGGTATTTTGCATGTAAGATTATCTCTTCTCCGGTAAAAACCGGCTTCCAATGCCCCTGTGAGAAGACGTGTTTAGTCGATTCCCTTGATCGGTCAAACAGATAGAAAGGCAAGCTGCGGAACAAAGGGCTAAAATTTATGAGCTTAGTGTTTCAAATTTGGATCAAATTTGGTTATGCGACTTTCTTATATGCTCAATCTGCCCAACATATTAACTCTATCCAGAATTATTGCCGTCCCGCTACTTGTGTGGTTGCTCTGGTTTCCTGGCTGGAAATTGGGTTACTTGCTAGCTACCGGATTGTACGCGCTAATGGCCATTACCGACTATTTTGATGGTTACCTCGCTCGAACACAAGGTACAGTCTCTAAGCTTGGCATCTTTTTGGATCCCATTGCCGACAAAATCATGGTTGCTTCTGTCATATTGATACTCTGCGCAACACAGGATATTCAGGGTTATCATGTAATTGCAGCGTTGATCATCCTGCTACGGGAAATTGCAGTATCGGGTTTACGTGAATTTTTAGCTGGTCTCCAAGTCAGCGTACCCGTCAGCCAGTTGGCCAAGTGGAAAACGACACTGCAACTGGTTGCTTTGGGTGCGTTGATCCTGGCAGGGGGTTTTCCGGAACAAGACTGGATTCAAACAACCGGCATCGGCGCACTTTGGGCGGCGGCTTTGATTACGGTCATCACGGGTTGGGATTATCTCCGAGTTGGCCTAAAGCACATGGACTGATGGCACGAATTCTAAACATTGTATATTTTGCCTGGGTGAAAGAGCGTCTGGGCAAGGGGCACGAAGCGATGGAGATTCCCAGCGATTTGGATACAATATCCGATCTTGTTGAACTCCTCAGCAAACAGGCGCCTGAATACAAGTCTGTGTTTGCGGATTTGACCAAGTTGAGATTTGCGCTTGATCAAGAATTTACCTCCATTGATGCGTCGATAAACAGTGCTGAGGAACTGGCAATATTTCCGCCGGTGACGGGCGGATGATAAAAGTAGAAGTTTACGCTGACGATTTTGATGCAGGTTTCGAGATTTCAAAATTGTCCGCATTGGGATGTGGTGCGGTAGCTAGTTTCATTGGTCTGGTTCGCGGAGATGGCGACGTTGAGGCGTTGGAATTAGAACATTATCCCGTAATGACTCAAAAAGCGTTACGCGACATTGCTGAAACCGCCAATGGCCGTTGGCCGCTGCATGGAATCACCATAGTGCACAGAGTAGGGAAAATGTCTCTCGGCGAACAGATTGTTCTGGTCTGTACCTGTTCAGATCACCGGAGCGCCGCCTTGGATTCATGTTCTTACATCATGGATCGTTTGAAAACAGGCGCTCCGTTTTGGAAGAAGCAATGGTTCAAAGACGGGCGCAGTGAGTGGGTAGAAGAACGTCAATCGGATTTAGATGCCAAGGGCAGATGGTAGGTTTGTCGAACGGTAAGATTGTAGTCTAGTCCGATTTCCAACTGCTCTGCTCCTCCATAATTTGAGCCAGCAATTTAAATTCTTCCCGGCGTGGACTGTTTTTGCGCCAGATTAACGCGATTTGGCGATAGGCATGTTCGGACTTTAAAGGGCGAGCTACAATATCAGTTCTATCCAAAATGCCGCTATCAATAGCCATTTTTGGGAGCAGTGTGAGACCAAGATTATTGTCCACCATTTGCACCAATGTGTGCAGTGAGGTTCCCATCATTCGTGCAGAGGCTCTTAGCTCCGGTCGGTTACAGGCAGCAAGCGCATGATCTTTCAAACAGTGCCCATCTTCAAGAAGTAGTAATTGGTTTTCGTCAATTATCGCCGGGTCAACAATATTTGGTGGATCGCGTGGATCGTTCTTTGGAAAGGCAATTAGAATCTCATCTGAGAAAAGTGTTGCAGATTCCACGTCACCGCATGGAAAAGGTTGGGCGAGCAGAACGCAATCGACTTGGCCGTGATGCAGAGAGTCGCAAGCCGCCTGGCTCGGTTCTTCCTTCAAATATAATTTTAGATCAGGCCGGTCTTGGCGCAATTTTGGAAGCAGCCGCGGCAACAAAAAGGGAGCAATCGTTGGTATGACGCTCATTCGTATATCCCCCGAAAGAGGTTTGCCGGCTGAACGTGCCATTTCTGAAAGTTCTTCCGCTTCCCTTAAAATTCGATGAGCTTTTTCAACTATTGCATTGCCGAGTTCCGTAAACCGAACGACTCTTCGTGTGCGTTCCACCAAAACAATATCTAGGAGCGCCTCTAGTTCTTTTATACCTGCCGACAACGTAGATTGTGTAACGAAACAAGCTTCTGCCGCTCGACCAAAATGGCCATGCTCTTGTAATGCAACAAGATATTGCAATTGTTTCAGTGTTGGCAGGTAACTAGACATGAGTGATTTCCTCGATAAGTAATTCCGTTCTAATCATATTTGTGCATTGATTCGAGTAATTTTCCGATTGAAAAAAGTCAGTTTCAAAAAAAGACTGGTAATCAGGCAATCAGAAGACTAATTTTATCACTCGAAGCAGACTGGAGGAAAACATGCTGCGGGCATTGGGTGAATATTTAGATTCCATAAAGGCTAGGGATCCGGCGCCACGATCTCGTTGGGAAGTATTGCTCTATCCCGGCGTGTTGGCCGTTGGTTTGCATAGGTTCGCCAATTGGTTATTTCGTGGCGAACTATATTTTCTAGCGAGATTTGTGAATCATTTTGCAAGATTGTTCACAGGTATTGATATCCATCCCGGAGCCAAAATTGGTCGGCACTTGTTTATCGATCATGGTTTTTCAGTGATTGGTGAAACCGCGGAAATTGGGGACAATGTCACAATCTACCAATGTGTGACTCTGGGCGGTACCAATCCCACGAGTGGCGTTGGTGGAAAACGCCATCCAACCATTGAGAACGATGTTATATTGGGATCTGGTGCTCAAGTCCTGGGACCCATAACCGTTGCCAAAAGAGCGCGTGTTGGTGCCAATGCTGTAGTTACTCAGGATGTTCCTGAAGGCGCGACAATGGTTGGTGTGAAAGCGCGCCAAACTCTAGTGGAAGCTGAACAGTATCAGAAAGAGTTTGTCCCATACGGTACGCCATGTAGTGAAGTTTTTGATCCAGCGACGCAAAAACTTGAGTTACTTCAATGTGAGATGGAACAGCTGCAAAAACGCATTGCATCTTTGGTTGAAGAGCGAGGTTCCCGTGAAGAAGATATAGCTGAAGAAAAGGGACGTGATAGCGCCTGATGGCAATCGACCAAACCAATCTAGCAAGTTTTACAAGAGGTGCATCTAAACCAACACAAGTTGGTTTTGAACGCAAAGAAATTGAAAAAATTCTTGGCCTTTATGGCCGTATGGTTGCGGCAGGGAATTGGCGAGATTATGCGATGGATATGCGGAAGGATGTGGCAATATTTGCGGCTTTTCGCCGTGCATCCGAGAGACCTCAAATACGCATTGAAAAACGGCCTGCTGATAGAAATAAACAAGGTATGTGGTCTTTACACGGTGAACATGGGCAAGTTTTAAAACGTGGTCATGAGCTTTCTGGTGTGTTGTCTCCGGTTGAGAGGCAATTGGTGAAGCTTGTTAGCGGTTAGAGTTTGCTCAATTTCAATCTGTATGATTGTAAGAAAAATGAAATAAAACTGACACTATCGCGCAACGTAAAGATCATAGATTTGTCACCTGAAGTTAAAAAGTAATCAGGGACGGCCTTTACATGAATTTGAAATCAGTTTTTGTTGCCAGTGTCGCAATCGCGGCACTTCTACCAACGCATGCCATCGCTGCTCCAATCACGCCTGAAGAGGCTTCCTCTCTGCTAAATCGGTTGAATGACTTAGAGCAAGAAGTACAGATGCTACGAGCTAAGTTAAGTACTGTAGAAACTGTTCAACAAAAGCAATCAGAGCAAGTCGCAGCAGTCAAAAAAACAACCGAATCAAAATCAAAAACTGTGATCAACTGGAAGGGTGCTCCAGAATTAAAAAATGATGATGGCTGGAGCTTTAAGCCGCGAGGCCGTGTGCTTATTGATGCAGGTTCTTTGGGTTCTGTTCCCTCAACTATTGCTACCAACGATCGCGGTTTTTCCAATGAAGCGCGACGCGTTCGTCTGGGTGTGCAAGGATCCATTCCTGGTGGATTTGGCTACAAAGTTGAAGCAGATTTGGCTGACGGGGTTGAGCTAACCGATGCATATCTGGACTACAAAGATGGCAATCTGAAAATCAAAGTCGGCCAACACAATAATTTCCAGTCATTGGAAGAATTGTCCAGCTCAAACGATACCAGTTTTATTGAGCGTTCAGCATTTACAGATGCTTTTGGGTTTCAGCGAAAGGTCGGTATTTCTGCAGAATACAAGGCTGGAGATATTATACTGCAGGGCGGTGTCTTCACGGACAATATTGACGATCTAAATGGGGCAAACGACAGTATTGGGCTTGATGGCCGTGTTGTATTCGCACCTAAATTGGGCGATACACAGCTGCACTTCGGTGGTTCTGCCCACTGGCGTGATCTTGGCAACGACATTACATCTGTGCGCTATCGTCAACGTCCATTGATACACACAGTTGATACGCGGTTTATCAATACAGGCCGCATCATGAGGGCCACCGAGGAGACCAGCTATGGTTTGGAAGCAGCTGTTGTTTCCGGTCGCTTCCATGCAGCGGGCGAGACACATTGGGCAAAAGTTACTCGCACAGCAATGCCCAACCCAACGTTTTTCGGCGGTTCAATTGAAGGTGGAGTGTTCCTGACAGATGATAGTCGGGTGTATAAAGGTGGTGTTTTCAAAAGCCTGAAAGTCAAAAACCCAGTTGGCCAAGGTGGTATTGGAGCGTTGCAATTCAATGTCCGTTATGATCACCTTGACTTGGTTGACGCAGGAATTATCGGCGGAACCCAGGATGGTTATATGGCATCATTAATTTGGACTCCGGTTAACCAAATACGGTTTCTCATCAACTACGGTCGCCTGTCGTATAATGATGCATTCGGGATTGTTGCCGGTGCACCAAATGATTATTCCGTCGATGTATTTGGTGCAAGAGCGCAGGTCGTATTTTAAACAATCAGTAACTCGATATTCTTGATGATTGTTTAGATTAATGCATCGCTATCTAGTGCGTAACCTGCCGAACGGACGGTCCGAATGATATCGGGCTGTCCGTTGGCATTTAGGGCCTTGCGCAACCGACGAATGTGAACATCCACGGTACGGAGTTCGATATCGCTATCTTGTCCCCAAACGCTGTCTAACAAACGCTCCCGAGAAAAAACCCAGTTAGGATGCTCCAAAAAATGTCGGAGCAGCCGAAACTCGGTTGGGCCGAGAGGGATGACTTCACTATCCCGTTTTACTCGGTGAGCAACTGTATCCATTTCTACATTACCGAATGCCAGCTTTTCACCGGCTAGTGCAGGTCGAACTCTTCGCAATACTGCCTTTACTCTAGCGATTAGCTCCCGTGGGCTGAACGGCTTTGTTACATAATCATCGGCCCCGATTTCCAAACCTCTGATCTTATCTTCTTCTTCGCCGCGAGCGGTTAACATTATAATCGGAATATTGGCTGTGTCGGGGGAACGCCGCAATTGGCGACAAACTTCGATTCCTGACAAATTCTCGATCATCCAGTCGAGTAATATTACATCTGGTCGATGTTCTTTTACGAGTAGCAGAGCTTCTTCACCATCAGGTGTCTGAATCACGTCATAATCCGCTTTTTTGAAATTCCACGACAACAATTCCGCAAGCGCATCGTCGTCCTCTACTATAAGTAGCTTCGGATTGTGCATTTTACGTATCTTTATTGTCGATATTGGAGTCTGCTATATAGTCAGCAGGGTTCTCGCCTTTGTCACGTTCCGGCATTTGCTCGCCCTTGGCGGCGAAATAAACCATTTCGGCCACGTTTGTGGCATGATCTCCGATCCGTTCTAGATTTTTGGCGATGAACAGGACGTGTGCGGCTTGACCAATATCCTTCGGATTTTCGATCATATGCGTAATGGTAGCGCGAAATATGCTCGTATAGAAATCATCCACTACTTGATCGCGATCACTGACATCTTCAGCCAAAACCGCATCTCTTCGCGCAAAAGCTTCAAGTGAATCATGAACAAGTTCAGAGGCAACTTGTGACATGGAAGGAAGGAGTGACACTGGCCCAAGCTTTTTACCTTGCGACAATACAGGTACTCTTTTTGCGATATTTTTTGCGTAGTCACCAATACGTTCGACGACACCAGAAATCTTAAATGTTGCGATAAGCTCACGAAGATCATCTGCCATAGGAGCACGCAAAGCTATCGTTTGGAATGTGAGCTCATCTATGCGGCGTTCCAGATCGTCGATAAGCTTGTCTTCTCTCACGACCTCAGCAGCTAGTTCCAGATCCGATTTTTGCAGTGCGCGCATGGCTTTCGCTATTGCTTGTTCACTGCGCCCACCAATTTCTGCTACCATACCACGCAATTCATTTATGTCTGTATCGAACGCTTTTACGGTATGTTTTGTGCCGCTATTTGGCATTGTTCAAATCCCTTCTGCTGCGATCAACCATATCGACCGGTGATGTAGTCTCGTGTTCTTTCTTCGGTAGGGTTGGTGAAAATATCTGTTGTGACGCCATATTCAACCAAAGTACCCAAGTGAAAGAAAGCAGTACGTTGCGATACACGTGCGGCTTGCTGCATATTGTGCGTGACGATCACGATAGCATATTTTCCGCGAATTTCGTGGATTAGCTCTTCAATTTTGGCCGTCGCAATTGGATCGAGTGCCGAACACGGTTCGTCCATCAATATAACTTCTGGATCGACAGCAATGGCACGTGCGATACATAATCTTTGCTGTTGACCCCCGGACAGGGCCGTCCCGCTATCCTGCAATCGATCTTTGACTTCATTCCACAGGCCGGCGCGCTGCAAGGAAGTTTCGACGATATGATCCAGTTCATCTTTGCCGGATGCCAAGCCGTGAATGCGGGGACCGTAAGCGATGTTGTCGTAAATTGACTTAGGAAAGGGATTGGGTTTTTGAAAAACCATGCCAACCCTTGCACGCAATTGAACAACGTCCATTTGCGGCGCGTAAATATCTTCACCTTCTAGCGTGATATCACCCGTCACCTTGGCAATGGGGATGGTATCATTCATCCGATTGAGGCAACGGAGGAAAGTCGATTTTCCGCACCCGGATGGACCAATAAAAGCTGTTACGTTGTCCATGTTGACATCGATTGAAACGTTATCAATGGCCTGCTTTTCGCCATAGAATACGTTGACATTTCGAGTGGTCATTTTTGGTGGACCATCGCCGGCGGAAATTGATTGCGAAGCTCCCTCAGCCGAAGAAACACCGCTTTCCTGTATGTCACCAGAAGTCATATCATCCATTTTGTCACCTACCAGCGGGTTTCAAATCGGTTGCGAAGATAAATTGCAACCGCATTCATAGTTAAAAGAAAAACCAACAACACGATAATTGCTGCTGATGTTTTTTCGACAAAGCCCCGATTTACTTCATCGGACCAAAGAAAAATTTGGACAGGAAGTACTGTTGAAGGATCTGTAATACCATCAGGCGGCTTTGCGATAAATGCGCGCATACCAATCATCAAAAGAGGAGCGGTTTCACCTAGGGCCCGCGCCATGCCTATAATCGTACCGGTCAAAATACCGGGTAGGGCGAGCGGAAGCACATGATGAAACACTACCTGGATCGGGCTTGCGCCAATGCCCAGTGCCGCTTCTCGTATCGAGGGAGGGACAGATTTTACCGCATTTCGACCCGAGATAACAATCACCGGCATCGTCATTAAGGCCAATGTCAAACCGCCCACCAGAGCAGCTGAACGTGGTAATCCGAATATGTTTAAAAACACAGCAAGGCCCAACAATCCAAAAATAATGGAGGGAACTGCCGCCAAGTTGTTGATCGAGACTTCTATCAGGTCAGTATATCGATTTTTGGGTGCATATTCCTCGAGATAGAGTGCAGCCGCTACGCCGATTGGGAAAGCCAATGCGAGTGTGATAAACATGGTAATGAGTGAGCCCTTTAGAGCGCCCCATATACCAACTTGCATCGGATCGGTTGCATCCGAATTACCCATAAAATTGCCGTTGAAACCAGTGGAAAGTTGATCCCCAAGCTCGGTTATCTTCTTTTCGACTTCAGGATTTCCCGATCCTTTGTATGCAACATCTAGTTCGGATTCCACGGGTAAGTAAAAGGTCGTTTTCTCGATGAGAACCGAGGGATTTTTGAGTATGGCTGACTGCACGGATGTCCAGGCGCCGGCCGAGAACAAATCGGTTCCATCATTGCCATATTGAATTTCTATGCTGCCGTTCACGATATCCTGTACACCAAGAGATCTGATTCTGGACTCCGCATCTGGACCCTCAAACTGAGCAGGTTGTGCCCCGTTTGTTAATGCTGGAAAGTCTATTTCAACCGGCAATTCGGTTTGGGTAAAGCCACGAAACCCGTTCCCTACCATTACAACGAGCAGAAAAAGTAGAAAACTGGCGGACAATAGGATCGCACCAAGGCCAAGAGCCTTGAAACGACGTTCCGCCGCATAGCGTTGTTTGATGCGTCGCTGCATGACATCACCACTCCAATCTGTAGGAGTGGGATCAATTTTGGAGGTCGCTTGGTTATTCATAAGCTTCCCGATACTTTTTAACCACACGCAGGGCGATCAGGTTGAGTAGTAATGTAACAATGAACAGCACCAATCCCAGAGCAAAAGCCGCGAGTGTCTTTGGGCTATCAAATTCTTGATCACCGGTGAGCAATTTTACGATTTGCGTAGTAACGGTAGTGACGCTTGAAAACGGATTGGCTGTCATATTGGCTGCCAAACCGGCTGCCATAACTACAATCATTGTTTCCCCGATGGCACGGCTGACCGCCAATAACACACCGCCAACGACGCCAGGAAGCGCAGCTGGGATCAACACTTTTTTAATTGTCTCACTCTTAGTCGCACCCATTGCCAATGAACCATCGCGCATCGCACTCGGTACTGCTGCGATGCTGTCATCTGCCATTGAGGAAACAAAGGGAATGATCATAATCCCCATGACAACGCCTGCTGCCAACGCTGATTCTGATGACGCGCTGGAGATGCCGATTGAAACAGCGAGATCCCGAAGGGCAGGGGCTACTGTTAGGGCAGCAAAATATCCATATACGACCGTTGGAATACCGGCCAAAACCTCCAATATAGGCTTCATCCAAGCTCTAAACTGAGCTGGCGCATATTGGGTCAAATATATTGCACTCATCAAACCGAGAGGAATGGCGACAAGCATCGCAATAATGGCACCGATGAAAACTGTGCCCCAAAACAGCGGAATGGCACCGAAGCCGGTTTCACCTCTTGGACCCGCAACCGCCTTTGGATTCCATTCCGTACCAAATAAGAAGTCGATAGGGGACACCATCGAAAAGAAACGTGCTGATTCAAAAATCAACGAAATAAAAATACCGATCGTTGTAATGATAGCGATCAGCGACGCTAGAAGGAGCGCTATCATGGTGACCCGCTCAACCTTTGTACGGGCTCTAAGATTGGGTTTTACTTTCAACCATGCAAATGCTCCACAAGCAAAAACAAGTAAGATTGCTGCAGCCATTCCCAATGTTTGATAATAAGTAATCGCGGTCCGATACGGCTCAACCATTGCCTGGGATAACGGATTGAAAGCCTTCTCTTGATTCCCGCTTGCGATTGACCGTGCTTCGGCGAGAATCGATCCTCTGGTAAACGAGTCTGTCGGGAGCTGTTGTGCGGTCGGACTGGTAAGTGCTGCATCTGTTATCAATGCCGGACTAACAATATTCCAAACTAGTAGAAATACGGCCGCGGGGATGGCAGCCCAAAGAGCAACATACCAACCGTGATAACTGGGCAATGAATGGACTTCGCCGCGGGTCCCACCGGTAACAAAACCAGAAGCTTTGATGCGGCCAAAGAACCAAGCTACACCGCCCAATCCAAAAACTAAAACAAGGAGTGCAGTAGATGACACAGTTAGCTATTTACCCCCTGTTTTCCGGACCACCATATCAAAAATGATGGCCCGATCAGTATT
Organism: uncultured Sphingomonadaceae bacterium; assembly: GCA_947494305.1. Lineage (GTDB taxonomy): Bacteria > Pseudomonadota > Alphaproteobacteria > Sphingomonadales > Sphingomonadaceae > Parasphingorhabdus. The sequence continues at coordinate 826,432 of CANLUL010000001.1, forward strand.
AATGGATCTATTTCAATGCAGCTGCGTCAACTGTGGACCAGTTAGCAACAACTTCAGTCATCTTGGTTCGAACATCATCTGGAGATGCGATTAGACCGGCATCAACCAAATATCCATCCTTAGTTCCTGCATCGAGAAATGCAGTCAAATATTGCTGTAAACCTGGAATAACTTCAGCATGCTGTTTTTTGACATAGATGTAGAGTGGACGAGCTCCTGGATACTCTCCAGAAGCAATCGCATCATATTCTGGCACAACGCCGGAAACCGCAATTCCGCGAACCTTGTCGCTGTTTTCTTCCAGGAAGCTATAACCAAAAATTCCCACGCTGTTGGGGTTTGCATCTAGTTTTTGTACGATCAAATTATCGTTCTCACCAGTGTCAATGTAAGGGCCATCGGCACGAACATCGTGACAAACAGAATCAAACTCATCTCCATTTGATTCTTTCAGTGCTTTTGTGGCTTCATCGGTTTTGCAACCAACTTCCATGATCAGTTCCGTTAGAGCATCACGAGTACCAGATGTTGATGGCGGTCCATAAACACTGATTGCAATATCGGGCAGCGACGAATCCACATCAGACCATTTCTGAGTTTCGTTTTTGGTTCCGTATGGACGTTCGGCAATAGCTTCATAAATCTGCTTAGGGGTTAGTTGAAAAGAGGGGCCGCCGTTGGCTTGAGCGATAGCAATCCCATCAATGCCTACTACGACTTCAACGACATCGGTAACGCCATTTTCATTGCACATAGCCAATTCGCTAGCTTTCATCCGACGAGAGGCGTTTGCAATATCGGGTGTGTCTGCGCCAACTCCGGCACAGAATAGTTTCATACCACCGCCGGTGCCAGTCGATTCCAAAATCGGAGCAGAGTTGCCATCAGCTGCAAATTTCTCAGCAACTGCCTTGGCAAAGGGAAATACCGTCGATGAGCCAACGATTCGAATTTCACTACGATTACCGCCTTGACCGCCGGATGCTTGATCCTGACATGCCGCCAATGCAAGAGTAGAAACCGCCAAAATTGCGAACTTTTTAATCATTATAATGTCCTCGAACTTGATGATAAAATTGGTCTCGAACCGAGAATCAATCCCTGCTGTTCGAGTTACTCCCTGAATATGAGAAACTCAGGTCTCATAGATGACATTTTTGTTACAGTTATATGACGGAGTCAGATTTTTGCGTGTTGAATTGCATTACTTTGGCTTGTCGATCACTGGCAGAGAAACAGATACATTGGTGCCCACACCGAGTTCGCTTGCAATCTCTAACCGTCCACCATGACGTTCCGCAATATGCTTCACAATGGATAAGCCCAGTCCTGTGCCGCCAATTGCCTTACTTCTGCCCTTGTCCACCCGATAGAATCGCTCGGTTAGTCGTGGCAAATGTCCTGGGTCAACTCCTTCTCCTTGATCAATGACCGATAACCGAACCATTGATCCAGATCGATTTGGAGTAAGCTTGATTTCAATTGGTTCTTTTTGAGTCCCGTATTTAAACGCATTGCTGATCAAATTATGAAGCAGCTGCGCCAATTGTGCACGATCACCTTTTACAGTCGGGATCGATGCAGGAAGGTTTAGTTTAAAATCAGCTTTTGTTTTGTTGCGGCTGCTGACAAAAAAATTGGTTGATTCTTGAATTAGTGCCCCTAGATTTACCGCATCGTCAGGGAGTTGGTATCTTTCCGCTTCAATTCTAGAGAGAGACATAAGGTCGCTGACCAGTCTTTGCATGCGATCTGCCTCATCATACATGATTTTCAAAAAGCGAGCGCGTGTATCCGCATCGGCTCCCGCTTCCGGATCTTCCAATGTTTCAATAAAACCCTTGATAGCCGCTAGCGGGGTTCGCAATTCATGGCTGGCGTTGGCTACAAAGTCTGTCCGCATTTTATCTGCAGCGTAACGACTGTTTTGATCAGATAGGATGACCAGTTTCAATCCTTCAGCCATTTGCGTGATCCGCAATTCCCATCGTTGGTTTGGACTGCCAACGCCGACAAGTAGAATTGGATCACCGCTGTGTTGCGTTTTTGGATTGGCCAGTCTTTCGGCAGCGCTAGGATGACGAATCGCGACACGCACATCTTCGTTGATGATATGATCACCCAGGAGTTCGAGAGCGGCAGGGTTCGCGACCAATACGCGCGCAGATTTTACCAATAGGACCGGGTCATGAAGTGGTTCGATCAATTCTTGATACGCATTCATGCGAGCATCTCGAAGTAAATCTGCTTCCCGTCTTTGTAGCATCAAAGATTGAGACCGAGGAGATTCTGGGTTTTTGATGGCGTTCATCGCCAACGCCAGTAGTCCAAAAGCTGTCATGATAATGACCGGGCCAATAGTGCCAGCGAACTGATTGGCAAAAACAGCGCCAATAAAGACTAATAGAATAGCGATGATTGGACGTGGGTTCATTATCTGGTTCAGGTTCACCGCATCAGGACTGACTCGCGGCTTTCCTTTAGCGATGATCGGGTCGTTCGGGCAATGATATTGTTGATTGTAACATGACAATTAACAATTGAACCAGGCTTGTCCCGATAATGGACGTACAACAATAGATGTGACTGTTTACTCGCAATTAACCCGAATCCTATTTATAAAGGAACCACAAAGGATTATCGACAGATGACTGACCAAGCCGCTAAAAATGCCAGCCAACAAGAAACCAATGGGATTGTAACCCGCCGGCGTGCCTTAATGATGGGCGCTGTGGGCGCATCTGCTGTTGTCAGCATTAAACCGGCTTTGGCACAAACCGCTGGATCAGTACTAAATTGCGAAATTCCTATTCCTGGGAATCATGTCAGTGGCGGATATATTGCACCGGATGGCAAGATCGTTCCGCCTGATACACCGGGTGCGTTTGCTCCTCAGGGACGTACTTATTCTGGAGAAGAGGTAAAGCGCGCTATGCGAGGTAGCAGTTTGCCGGGTACTTCATATGAAGAATCTCAAGCCTATGTGAACTATGTGCGGCGTCTTCAGTACGGGCAAAGTGGTTTTACCTGCTACGCTTCGCTTCAAATGCCGCGATAGCGTATAGATAAACTAAGCAAAATTAACGATTTTCTGCTAGGCGGCCTGCTTATCCGATGAGTTAGTCAATGAGCGTGCATGAGCCAGCAATTTAAAGCTGCCAATTCCGAAGATATCATCCTGCATTTGCTGGATATGATGACGCTTGTCTTTCATCGACCTTCGGGACTGACCCATATCGTGGCTGATCCGGTGCCTGCCATTTTGGAAGTAATGCAGGATGGGGCTTCCACTCCTTCCCAGATTACTGCGGCATTGGAAAAAAACTTTGATCTGGAAGAAGGCGCCGATGTTGAGAATGTCGTCCTAGCGAGGCTCGATGAGATGTACGCGCTTGGTTTGATCGAACGGGTATCCGAATAATGGGGCGGACGTATCAAACCAGTTTGCGGGTTGGACCGGCGACATTTCGCATTGCTTCGGAATGGCAGCAACCCATTGCACAACTGAGTTCACTCTACGAAAATTATCCCAAGCCGAAAGGTGAGTTCGCAGATTTTACCGTACGGCTGGAATCCAAAAGCTTTTGGCGAAAATACTTCAGGCCAACAGTACACATAAGTGGAGATTTCTGGTTGCCAGATGCTTCTCCGTTGCCCCTCTCGCAAGGTTTGTTGGCGGCCGAAATGGGTATGAACCTTCAAATGGCGCTAGGATGGCGCAGGCATCTCTTGTTGCACGCCAGCACCGTTGAAAAAGATGGCAAAGCGCTGTTGATGACTGGACTGTCCGGGTCCGGAAAATCCACGCTCTCTGCGATGCTTGGTGAAAAGGGATGGCGGTTCATGGGTGATGAGTTTGCCTTGATATGCCCTCAGACTGGTATGGCGCATAGCTTTCCGCGTCTAATCAGCCTTAAGAATGAAGCTATCGCGGCAATGGAACGAAATACGCCCGGGGATCGCTTTGGCCCATTGCTTGAAGATACTCCAAAGGGAAGTATCCGGCACTTGGTGCCATTGTGGGAATCATTGGAAGCCTCAAATCAGCCTGCGAAGCCAGCATTGCTAATATTTCCGCGATTTGGCTATGACAAAGCTGTCCGTGAAATTGGCAAATCAGAGATATTTGTTCGGCTGACACAGGCCTCCACCAATTATGTCGCTTTGGGTGAGGCAGGGTTCAAGGCATTGACATCATTCGTTGATAATGTTTCGGCCCGCGCCATTGACTATCAATCTGGTGATGAAGCTGAAGAATTGATCGATCAACTTTGGGCGGAGTTGGTGTGATGAAGAACGCTATGACGCTCGTCCACGCCTTATGTGAGCCCGGATCCATCCGGTCTTTCGATGGCGCCGGCTGGACCAATCTGATCAGCATGGCGCGGGCGGAATCGCTGATTGGCACTTTGGCCCACCAATTGAAGGATTTAGATGTACCGGCGGATGTCCGCTCGGTGCTGGACGATGAAATCGACGCACATGACATGGTTAAGCAGAAGGCTTTATGGGAAGCGGAATGCGCACGCAGAGCTTTGTCCAGCTACGATGGTAAAGTCGTATTGATGAAAGGCACAGCTTACGTCGCCGCTGGCTTAACGGCCGGAATGGGGCGCAATATAGGTGATCTTGATATCATGGTCGCGCGGAACGATCTGAAATCGGTGGAAGATATGCTTCTCGAGGCTGGATGGGAATGGGTCAAACCCGACCCCTATGATGATCAATATTACCGCGAGCACATGCATGAGCTACCGCCGCTAATCCACCGAGAGCGGGATAGTATGATCGATGTGCATCATACGACGCTTCCGCTTACTGCAAATCCAACTCCGGATGCGCAGGGGATGTTGGATGATGCTGTCATGTTGGAAAACGGACTCTACATCATGTCTCCTGAGGATATGCTCTGCCATTGCGCAGCGCACTTGATGGCTGATGGTGATTTGGCGGGAGGATTGCGGAATCTATGGGATATGCATTGCCTGTTGACCGAGTTTTCCAGACAGGATCCCGGTATATGGGAAAAACTGGATAGTCGCGCTGAGCATCATCAGTTAGGACAGGCGGTCAGGCGATCCGTTTGGCATGCGTATGATCTGTATGCAACGGATATCCCGCCACTCTGGCAGAGTGGCGAGTCTGTGACGAGTGCTTTTCGTCGCCGTCTTCTGGCCCGCGATGGATATGGGCGGGAAACGCGCAAGTTGACACGTCAGGCCTTTTATATTCGCTCGCACTGGCTGCGGATGCCGCCATTGATGCTGACCAAGCACCTTTGGACCAAGTGGCGCAAGGGCGGGGCAGGGCCGTCTTGAATTTCAACAAGCATTTACAAATCGCCGTTCAAACAGGCTGGCATAACAAAGCTGCACATGGCATGGGCGCGCAAAACTTTATGCAGGAATATTGTGATGACTGATAACCCATTAGCAGCAATCATACTGGCCGCCGGTCAAGGCACGCGGATGAAATCAAGGAAGCACAAAGTGCTACATGAGATTGCCGGAAAACCTATGCTGCACCACTTGATGGATGCAGTTGACGCGCTGAATCCGGCAAAAAAAGTCGTGATCGTTGGAAGCGGCAAAGATCAGCTCGAAGCTGCGTTACAGGGATCAGGCAGCGATCTGGCGGTGCAGGAGCCGCAATTGGGCACCGGCCATGCCGTGCAAATGGCGGAAACCGCCTTGACGGGTTTTAATGGCGATGTGCTGATCCTGTATGGTGACGTACCGTTTGTGCCGACCGACACGATGCAGGCGATGATAGATCGTCTTAATGCTGATGATGAACCTGCGGTCGTTGTGCTGGCGTTTGAGCCGGAAGATACCCAGGCTTATGGGCGCGTTATTACGGATGGCGACCGGGTGACAAAGATGGTTGAACACAAAGATGCGAACGAGGCAGAACGCGCTTGCCGCACCTGTAACTCTGGATTGATGGCGGCAAAGGCTTCTGATCTTTTTGCGCTGCTCAATCGTGTTGGCAATGACAATGCGTCTGAGGAATATTATCTGGTCGATATCGTCAATATCGCCAATGAAGATGGCCGCCATTGTGCGGTTGTATTGACCGATCCATTTGATGTAGCGGGCATTAATAGCCGCGCCGAACTGGCTCATATGGAAGGCGAATGGCAACAACGCCGCCGTGCACAAGCAATGGCTGATGGCGTATCTTTGATTGCACCAGAAACGGTATGGTTTTCGCATGATACAGAAGTTTCTTCAGACGTTGTTATAGAACCCAATGTGTTTTTTGGTCCCGGCGTTTCGATTGCCCGCGGCACTACGATCAAAGGCCACAGCCATATTGAAGGCGCAACCATTGGTGCAGATACCAGTGTCGGTCCATTTGCCCGACTGCGCCCGGGCGCAGTGCTTGAAGAAGGCTCGAAAATCGGTAATTTTGTCGAGATGAAAAAAGCGACGCTTGGCAAGGGCGCGAAGGCCAGCCATTTGACCTATCTGGGCGATGCCGAAGTGGGTGAGGGCGCGAATATCGGCGCGGGGACAATTACCTGTAACTATGATGGCTATTTCAAATATCAGACCAAGATAGGCAAAGGCGCTTTCATCGGCAGCAATAGTGCGCTTGTAGCGCCTGTGACCATTGGAGATGGTGCAATTGTTGGTGCGGGCGCAACTGTGACCAAAGATGTCAAAGCGGGCGATCTGGCGCTGGTGCGTGCAGAGCAAACCGCGAAAGAGGGTTGGGGCGACCGGTTCAATGCCGCCAGCGCAAAGAAGAAGGCGGCTAAAGGCAAATAGATACCTCTGGCATAAATTTCCTATCCTCTGCTGCGAAACTGCGCCATATTTCCCGCAATCAAACCAAGCAGAGGAACCCCCATATGCAAAATAGTCCATGGAGCCATAGTCGGCAGTCCGGTGTCAGTGATGATGTCGATTTTGAAATCAAGGGGCAAGAGCTCCAGTTTTGCGAAATTGAGCTCGATCCCGGTGAAAGCGCGGTAGCAGAGGCGGGCGCGATGGTCTGGAAAGATGCCAGCGTAGAAATGACCACAGTGTTCGGCGATGGTAGCGCCAAAGAGGGCGGCTTTATGGACAAGCTGCTGGGCGCGGGCAAAAGACTGGTGACAGGGGAAAGCCTGTTCACCACCGTTTTTACGCATAATGGTCATGGAAAAGCACGCGTTGCCTTTGGTGCACCGGTGCCGGGGATTATCCTTCCGATAAAGCTGGATAGCGTTGGCGGAACTTTGATTTGTCAAAAAGACAGTTTTCTGGCTGCGGCCAAGGGTGTGGAAATTGGCATTGCATTCCAAAAGCGTGTTCTAACCAGTCTTTTTGGCGGCGAGGGCTTTATCATGCAGAAACTGTCCGGCGATGGCTGGGTATTCGTCCAGATGGGCGGCATGGTTATCGAGCGTGAGCTGAAAGCGGGCGAAGAGCTGCACGTTGATACCGGTTGTATCGCGGCGATGACCTCTGACGTGGATTTTGATTTGCAGACCGTGGGTAGTGTTAAATCCATGCTGTTTGCCGGTGAAGGCGTGTTTTTTGCCCGTCTGCGCGGTCCGGGGAAAGTCTGGATCCAATCGCTACCATTCTCAAGGCTGGCGGGCAGAATGTTGGCTGCTGCGAAACCGCGCAAAGGCGAGAATAAAGGCGAGGGGTCTGCGTTGGGGACGCTTGGGGATATCATAAGCGGCAACTAAATATTGACATGATATCATGATATGATATCAATATATCATGACTCGCATACTCGCCGATTTATCTGAAGAAGATGTCGCATGGCTTGACGCGCAGGCGGCGGAGCAGGGTAAGTCGCGGGCGCAGTTGCTGCGGGAGGCTGTGGCGGCGTTCAAGGCAGATGCCTCCAAAGAAGGGATCGAGAAATATTTTGGTATCTGGCGCGATCGCCGGGACAAGAATGATCCGGTGGAATGGCAGCGCCGTGAGCGGGCTTCGTGGACGCGGCCCTGGGATCCAGATTACTGGGATGTGCGCAAGGAATTTCCCGACCTGTTCGACGCCAACGATGACCGCGAAGCCGAGCGCTATCGCCGGAAAGCGGGCTGACGCACATGAACGAGGCAGTTTTCGACAGCAATATCCTGTTTGATGCACTCAATGACATCGGCCGCGCCAATGTCGAGCTGCAACGCTATGACCGCCGCTATATCAGTCGCCTGACCTGGGTAGAAGTGCTGACTAAAGCGCTCCCCGATGATGGAGGTCGCGCGGAAGAATTTCTCTCCTTTTTCAATATTATCGAAGTGAATGAAGAAATCGGTCGGCGCGCAGCGATTCTGAGAAGCGATCGGCGGCGGTTGAAAGCGATGGATGCCGTGATATTGGCCTCCGCGCAGCTCACCGGACGCATACTCATTACACGCAACAGTCAGGATTTTCCGGCCGAAATGCCCGGAATCAGGGTGCCCTACACATTATGATTCCAGATTGTTCTTCCATATTTTCGTCATTGCGAGCGCAGCGAAGCAATCCAGGGCGTCGCTTTAACGCTCTGGATTGCCGCGTCGCCTCCGGCTCCTCGCAATGACGGCCACTAACTAAAAGAAAACTAGAGAGACAAAACTATGTGCGGAATTATTGGAATTGTTGGCAAAGATGCGGTTTCGGATCGCTTGGTTGATGGCCTGAAGCGGATGGAATATCGCGGCTATGACAGCGCCGGTGTGTGCACCGTGCACGATGGTGAACTGGTGCGCCGCCGGGCTGAAGGAAAGCTGGTCAATCTGGTCAATGTGCTGAAAAATGATGACGCGTCTGGCAATATAGGGATTGCCCACACACGCTGGGCTACGCATGGCGCTCCGACGACCAGCAATGCACATCCCCATGCGACAAGCGAAGTGGCCTTGGTGCACAACGGCATTATCGAAAATTTCAAACCGCTGCGTGAAGAGTCATCTGCAAGAGGCCGCAGCTTTGAAAGCGAAACAGATACAGAAGTTGTCGCGCATCTGGTTAGCGAGCAGGTTGAGAACGGAAAGTCTCCGGAAGACGCCGTAAAGGAAGTGCTGCCTCAGCTTCGCGGCGCCTTTGCATTGGCCATTGCCTTCAAATCCAATCCTGATTTGCTAATTGGCGCACGCCTCGGCTCGCCTTTGGTTGTCGGCTACGGTGATGGGGAAACTTATCTTGGTTCCGATGCCTTGGCTTTGGCACCTCTGACTCAGAAAATTGCCTATCTGGAAGAGGGCGATTGGGTTGTTGTAACCGCTGATGGCGCCCAGATTTACGACGAGCAGAATACACCGGTAGATCGTGAAGTTACGACGTCCGGCGTGTCAGCAGCGACCATCGAAAAGGGGCAATATCGCCACTATATGCAGAAAGAGATTTTTGAGCAGCCTACGGTCGTTGCTCAAACATTGTCTTCCTATATCCGTCCGCTGGAACAGCAGGTTGCTTTGCCGCAGATGGACTTTGATTTGAAGGATATCGACCGGATAACAATCGTTGCATGTGGAACTTCTTATTATGCAGCCATGGTAGCAAAATACTGGTTCGAAACTTTCGCGCGGGTTCCGGTTGATCTCGATGTAGCATCGGAGTTTCGCTATCGCGAACCAGTGCTGGAACCGGGTGGATTGGCGCTGTTTATCTCGCAATCTGGAGAGACTGCAGATACGCTGGCTGCGTTGCGTCACTGCAAAGAAAATGATCAGAAAATCGGTGTGGTGGTCAATGTGCCGACCAGCAGCATGGCGCGAGAGGCGGATCTTTTATTGCCCACGCATGCCGGCCCGGAAATTGGGGTGGCGTCGACCAAAGCATTTACCTGCCAGCTTGCCGTTCTGGCTGCGCTCGCTGCACATCTAGCAGTTGTGAAAGGCAAAATGACCCGCGACGAAGAACATGAAATCGTCGAACATTTGACCGAAACCCCGGCTGCGCTCAATGCAGCGCTGGCGCATGATGAAGATATTGCGGCCATGGCTCACCTGATTGCTCCTGCCCGTGATGTGCTTTATTTGGGACGCGGTCCGGACTATCCTCTGGCACTGGAGGGTGCGCTCAAGCTTAAGGAAATAAGCTATATCCACGCAGAAGGTTATGCGTCGGGAGAGATGAAACATGGTCCGATTGCACTGATCGATGAAAATGTTCCGGTTATCGTTCTCGCTCCCTCTGGGCCATTGTTCGAAAAGACGGTGAGCAATATGCAGGAAGTGCGCGCACGTGGTGGAAAGGTGGTGTTAATTTCCGATGCCGAGGGTTTGAAGGAAGCAGGAGAGGGATGTATGGCAACCATTGAAATGCCAAAGGTACACCCATTAATCGCGCCTCTGGTCTATGCTGTGCCCGTGCAATTGCTCGCCTATCATGTGGCCGTTGCGAAGGGTACCGATGTTGACCAACCGCGTAACCTCGCGAAGTCAGTTACAGTGGAGTAGAATATGGCAGATAACCTTTCAATTGTTTCGGTAGAAACCGCTGAGGGCAAATTCCAGCAGAACGTCTCGGTTGGTGATCATCAATGGCTTGCGGATGAGCCAGAATCCTTCGGTGGAACGAATACCGGTCCTTCCCCTTACGACTTGCTTCTTTCGGCGCTTGGAACATGTACATCGATGACCATAAAGATGTACGCGGATCGGAAGAAATGGCCGTTGGAAAGCGTACATATCGAACTAGAGCACAGCCGGGAACATGCAGCGGATTGCGATACCTGCAACAATGATGACAATCGGATCGATGTTATTGATCGTTCAATCACTTTGCACGGTGACCTGTCGGACGAGCAGCGTGCGAGATTAATGGAAATTGCGGACAAATGTCCCGTGCACCGGACACTGGAAAACCGCATCGATATTCACAGTACGGAAGTCCGGAAATGATCAACGTCTCGGGCGGATGTCACTGTGGTGCCGTTCGCTTTAAGGCTTCCGCTGAACCGCATCCAGAATTGCTGGACTGCAATTGCTCGATTTGTCATCGGACAAGATATCTGCACTTCTTCGTTCCACACAGCCAGTTCACCCTTTTGTCGGGTGAGAATGATTTGACCAGTTACAAATTTGGTAGTGGGCAGGCGGATCATCTTTTCTGCAAGCATTGCGGCGTGAAGAGCTTTTATCAACCGCGTTCGCATCCGGATAGTTGGTCGGTAAATTACAATTGCCTAGATCAAGATCACGGCCTGCAACCCACGATCCGAAAATTTGACGGCAAAAATTGGGAACAGGCAAAAGCGGCGCTCAAATGAAACGGCCCGCCGGATTGCTCCAACGGGCCGCACCACCAAAGTTCTGATGATTTAAGCTAGATCAAAACGATCTGCGTTCATCACCTTCGTCCATGCTGCGATAAAGTCTTGCACGAACCTTTCGCCACTATCGTCTTGGGCATAAATCTCCGCGACAGCGCGCAATTGTGAGTTTGAACCAAATGCGAGGTCAACTCGGGTTGCACGCCATTTTTCGTCACCGGTTGCGCGATCTGTGCCAACAAACTCTTCGTCATCGCTGCCATCAACAGGCGCCCATTTGGTTCCCATATCAAGCAGGTTCACAAACCAGTCATTAGTCAATTGACCAACGCGATCCGTGAATACACCGTGCGCACTATTGCCACTATTGGCTCCCAAAACACGCAGGCCACCAACCAGCGCAGTCATCTCCGGAATGGATAGTCCCAGCAGGTGTGCACGATCGACCAACATATCTTCGGTACTGACGCTCATCTTATTAGCCAGATAGTTACGGAAACCATCAGCTTTTGGCTCCAGCGGCTCGAAGCTCTCTGCATCGGTTTGCTCATCGCTCGCATCGCCGCGACCGCCTGCAAAAGGTACTTCCATATTGGAAGCTTTCTCAATCGCCGCATTGCCAGCCAACACGATGGCATCAGCCATGGAAATATCGCCACGCAGTTCATCAATCTTCGCGAGAACTTTTGACAATTCCGCCGAGTCATTCACCGCCCAATCTTTCTGTGGAGCCAGTCGTACACGAGCGCCATTGGCACCACCGCGATGATCGGTCTGGCGATAGGTGGACGCGGAAGCCCACGCGGCTTTTACGAGTTCGCTAACGCTCAATCCGCTATCGAGGATTGCCGATTTGAAACCAGATACTGCACTTTCGCTTGGCGTGGTGCCCGCTGGAACAATATCTTGCCAGATCAAATCTTCAGAAGGGACTTCCGGTCCGTGATAGCGAGCCTTTGGCCCCATATCGCGGTGGCACAGTTTGAACCATGCGCGTGCAAAGGCATCATCGAGAGCGGCTTGATCATTGCGGAATTTCTCAGAGATTTTCCGATAATCAGGATCCATTTTCAATGCCATATCGGCTGTGGTCATCATGGTCGGAACTTTTTTGGAAGGATCATGGGCATCGGGCGCCATATCTTCTTCTTTTTGGTCAATTGGCTGCCATTGCTGCGCTCCGGCAGGGGAGTGAACCAGCTCATAGTCATAGTCGAGGAGAAGACGGAAATAGTTACCGTTCCACTCGGTAGGAGTGTTGCTCCACGCACCTTCAATCCCGGACGTTGTGGTCTGGCCTTTGCTGATTTGCTCTTCGTTGGTCATCCAGCCAAAACCCATTTGGTCAAGCGTTCCGCCTTCGGGAGCGTTGCTCAGGCTTTCTGGATCAACGGCGCCGTGCGCTTTTCCGAAAGCATGACCACCGGCAGTAAGGGCCACGGTTTCCTCATCGTTCATAGCCATACGCGCGAAGGTTTCTTTCATATCCTTTGCGGAAAGCAGCGGATCGGCATTTCCACCGGGACCTTCCGGGTTCACATAAATCAATCCCATTTGGATCGCCGCTAACGGGTTTTCGAGCTCCCAATCCTTGTCGGGCTGAATGCGGGTTTCTGCACCTGTATCGACCCATTCTTCTTCGGTGCCCCAATAGACATCGATTTCTGGTTCAAACACATCTGCGCGCCCGCCGCCGAAACCGAAGACAGGACCGCCCATCGATTCAATAGCTACATTGCCGGTAAGAATGAATAGATCGGCCCAGCTGATTTTGTTGCCGTATTTTTGTTTGATCGGCCACAACAAACGGCGTGCTTTGTCCAGATTGCCATTGTCGGGCCAAGAGTTAAGCGGAGCAAAGCGTTGTTGTCCGCTATTCGCGCCACCACGACCATCTGCGGTGCGATAGGTTCCCGCAGCATGCCACGCCATGCGGATAAAAAACGGACCGTAGTTGCCGTAATCTGCCGGCCACCATGGCTGGCTGTCAGTCATCAAAGCGGTCAGGTCTTTTTTCAGTCCATCATAGTCGATCGACTTAAAAGCTTCGACATAATCAAAGTCATCACCAAGTGGGTTAGGAGTCGTGCCGCGTTGGGTTAGAATGTTGAGTTGCAATTGGTCCGGCCACCAATCCTTGTTGGTGCGACCAAGAAGAGAGCGAACGCCTCCATCACCGCCTTTTCCTGTGAAGGGGCAGCTGCCGGTGCTCGACATTAATCCCGTTTTGATATCCATGATGAAACTCCTAATTTGGTGGTTGGGGGACAAGTTATTTTCGTCAATGGAAGTGATATACTCGATATTTATACATCCGCTAAATGAATTAAAGCACTATCTTTGATCGAAACACTCGATAACACAATTGAGTTAGCCACAATGGAACTTATCGTTGCATTGACCGTCATCAACCGCATCACTATACGTGAGCTTTGTTGTAACAGGCGGCCAATCCGGTCGCCTTTTCTATTTGGACCTGAAAGGAATAGCCATGTCGATTACCCCGCTAATGCCCGTATACCCTCGGTGTGGATTTCGTCCTGTGCGAGGCGAGGGTGCCTGGCTGATTTCCGAGGATGGCAGTCGCGCATTAGATTTTGCCAGCGGTATAGCGGTAAACCTGCTGGGCCATGGCCATCCACATTTGACCAAAGCGATCCAAGATCAAGCGGCGACGCTAATGCATGTGTCGAACCTGTATGGAAGTCCACAGGGTGAGAAATTCGCCCAACGTCTTGTTGATACCACTTTTGCCGATACAGTTTTCTTCACCAATTCGGGTGCGGAGGCTGTGGAGTGTGCGATCAAGGCCGCTCGTGCTTATCATCAGTCACAGGACAGTGATCGGTTTGAGATAATCACGTTCAAGAACGCATTTCATGGCCGGACGATGGCGACCATCTCGGCTTCCAATCAGGAAAAAATGCATCACGGATTCTCTCCGCTGCTTGCTGGTTTTAAATATGTTGAGTTTGATGACTTGGAAGGCGCCAAAGCCGCTATCACAGATAAAACAGCGGGATTCCTGGTTGAGCCTATCCAAGGTGAGGGCGGTATTCGCCCAGCTTCGCAAGAGTTTATGACCGGACTTCGCGAACTTGCCGATGAGCATGATCTGATGCTGGTATTGGATGAAGTACAATGCGGTGTGGCTCGGACCGGTAAGCTCTATGCGCATGAGCTATATGACATCGTTCCTGATATTGTGGCTAGCGCTAAAGGTATTGGCGGCGGATTTCCTTTCGGTGCCTGTTTGGCAACCGAAAAAGCGGCGCGCGGAATGGTGGTCGGTACGCATGGTTCGACATATGGCGGAAATCCGATGGCTATGGCGGCGGGCAATGCTGTTTGGGATATTGTTGCCAATGATGAGTTTCTTGAAGGCGTGCGCTCGACGGGCGACAAATTGAGAGCCGCTATCGAGCAATTTATTGGAAACTATCCCAATCTTTTTACCGGCGTTCGCGGAGCAGGCTTGATGCTTGGTATCAATATGAGCGAAGCACCACGGCCATTTGTGGCACATTTGCGCGATAATCATGGTTTGCTAACTGTTGCGGCGGGCGACAATACGTTGCGCGTGTTACCGCCGCTTAACATTGGTGACGCGGAAATAGCGACATTCATCGAAAAGCTATCGGCTGGCGCCGCTGATTATGGAAGTCCCGAAGCATGACCCGGCATTTTCTGAACCTGGCTGATGCAGGTGGCGACGCTATTGCCGCAATGATTGCTGATGCGATTGATCGAAAGGCAGTTAGGGAGAGCTTTCCTAAAGGTAAGCAAGATCCAGACGCACCGTTGGAAGACCACATTCTTGCGATGATCTTTGAAAAGAGCAGCACAAGAACGCGTGTTTCTTTTGATGTTGGAATTCGCCAGTTGGGTGGTTCCAGTATTGTTATGGATAGCGGTTCCATGCAGCTTGGGCGCGGAGAAACGGTGGCTGATACGGCAAAAGTGCTGTCGCGCATGTGCGATGCGATTATGATCCGGACCGACGATCATGATAAAATTATCGAATTGGCTGAAAATGCAACTGTGCCGGTGATCAACGGTCTGACGGACCTATCCCACCCATGTCAGATCATTGCCGATTTATTGACTTTAGTAGAGCACGGGAAAGCATTGCCCGGGCTGGAAATTGCTTGGCTCGGCGACGGTAACAATGTGCTGAACAGTATTGTTGAAGCAGCAGGACTGATGAAATTCAATGTCCGAATTGGATGTCCGCAAGGCTATGATCCGGACCAGACGTTTATCGATGCAGCACAAGCCGTTGGCGCTAATATTTCCGTTCATCGAGACGAAAATGAAGCCGTCGCGGGGGCTGATGTTGTTGTCACGGATACCTGGGTGTCGATGGGCCAAGAGCATGTGCATAACAAGCTAGCGGCAATGATGCCCTATCAAGTCAATGATGCGATGATGGAGCAGGCCAAGGATGATGCGTTGTTTTTGCATTGCTTACCAGCACATCGCGGTGAAGAAGTAATGCCTTCTGTCATTGACGGACCACAATCAGTTGTCTGGGATGAGGCGGAAAACCGAATTCATGCGCAAAAATCAATTATGCGCTGGTGCTTCGGTCAAATCTAATGGCTGATGAGACGTTTCTCGATCAAACGCTGACTTTTTCGATTCCCGATAAGCATTGTCGGGGCAGGGCCCTAAGGCTGGGTCCTGTGTTGGATGATATCTTGTCTGCGCATGCTTATCCGTCAAATATCCGTGATCTGTTGGCAGAAGCTGTTTGCTTGACTGCCATGATGGGCTCTTTGCTCAAAGATGATGATTCGCAAGTAACCTTGCAGGCGCAGACAGAATCTGGAGTGATCAGCTTGTTGGCTTGCGATTATAAGGACGGTGATTTGCGTGGGTATGTTCAGTTCGATCGGGAGCAACTCGCATTACAACCTTTGACACCCAGCTTGATGGCCTTGTTTGGAAAAGGATATTTAGCGATTACCTTTGACCAACCTGAGCCTCGTGGCCGAAATCAAGGTATTGTTCCGTTGGAAGGTGCAAGCCTTACCGAAGCTGTTCAAAATTACTTTTTACAGTCCGAGCAGTTACCAACTCTGATCCGTGTGTCGGTGGAGGAGCAAGATGGCAAAGTAGCTGCTGGTGGGTTGTTGGTGCAACATCTTCCCGAGGGCGAAGAGGGTAAAGAGCGACTACACGTCCGCATGGATCATCCCGAATGGGAACATGTAGAGATTATGGGAGGCAGTGTTTCCCCACAAGAACTTGTGAACAAAGAGCTTTCTCTGGAAAACATTCTCTGGCGACTTTTTAGCGAAAGCGATGAAGTGAGGGTTTTAAGCGGTAAACCGTGCGTTAAGGGTTGCCGCTGTAATGAAGATCATATTCGGGACGTAATCGCTAGATTCCCGGCAGAAGATAAGAGGGATATGATCGACGATTCTGGTAATATTGCGATAGATTGTGCTTTTTGTAGCAAGAAATTCATGATTTCTGGTGCGAGTATGAACAACTAATAAGATTGTCGGAAATTTCCTATCATATGCCACATTTCGATGGGATAATTGTCGCAATTCGCGGTTAGAGGCGAAGATCAAGGAAAGGAGCGGAAGATGAAAATTGCTAATTTAGTCAAGCTAACAGGTGTTTCTGCTGCCGCATTCTTTGCATTTACTGTTGCTGCCCCGGCGCAAGCTCCAGAACTTGTTTTGCTGGACGGCCTTAAAAAGGGCGCTTGGGTATTAAAATCGCGCGGATCAACAGAGGAAGGCGAACGTGTTTGCCTTGGAGATCCAAAGTTACTTTTGCAGATTAAACATAGTGGTGCTTCTTGTTCGCGATATGTCATCGAAGATAGCCCCCAAAACTTACGTGTCAGCTACAAATGTGGCGGGCTAGGACATGGCGTGACCACTATTCGCGGGGAATCGAGCGGATTGGTGCAAATCCAGTCGCAGGGTATTGAAAACAATGCGCCCTTCTCTTTTTCTGTTGAGGCGCGGCACGTCGGTTCTTGCTGATATTCGGGCTCGCCGATAGTTTTTTTCTTTATAGTTAATTCAAAATTAACCCCCTTTAGGCAGAGAGGTTTCACATACTCTGTATGTATTCCTCCTTATAACGGCTGAAAAGCCGAACTAGGCCGCTTTCGATAAGAAACGCGGCCATATTTTTGCCTACGGTCTTGCGTCAGCCGGACAAGACGACTAGCGCGGCCAAGTTATGTCCGATCAAACGAAAAATGCTGTCCTGCTGCTTTCCGGCGGTCTCGATTCTATGGTCTCGGGTGCGATTGCGAAAGAACAAGGCTTTGATCTAATTGCTTTGACGATTGATTATAATCAACGCCATAAGATTGAATTGCAATCCGCTCAAAAGATCGCAGATCGGTTAGAGGTGAAGGAACATATCGTCCTACCGTTGGACCTTAGTCGTTTTGGCGGCTCTGCGCTGACGGCGGATATCGACGTTCCAAAATCGGGTGTGACGAACGATATTCCGGTTACTTATGTGCCAGCAAGAAATTTGATATTCCTATCTCTGACTTTGGGGCTAGCAGAGACGCGGAAAGCCGATGATATATTCATTGGTGTAAATGCCTTGGATTATTCCGGTTATCCAGATTGTAGGCCAGAGTTTATCTCCGGATTTGAAGACTTAGCTGATCTTGCAACGAAGGCAGGTGATCAAGGAAACGGATTCACGATCCAAACTCCTCTCCAACATATGACTAAAGCCGATATTGCTTTGGAGGCCAACCGGCTTGGGATTGATGCGGGTTTGAGTTGGTCCTGTTATGATCCGGCTGAGGGGGATCTCCATTGCGGTCTGTGTGATAGCTGCCGGCTTCGCAAAAAGGGATTTGAGGAAGCGGGAATTAACGATCCCACCCGCTACGCTGTCTGATGAGCTATGCGGTTAAGGAAATGTTCCTTACGCTGCAAGGCGAGGGCGTTCATTGTGGCAGACGCGCTGTATTCTTGCGGTTTTCAGGTTGCAACTTGTGGACGGGTCTAGAGAAAGATCGCTCTTCGGCTGTCTGTCAATTTTGCGATACAGATTTTGTCGGTATGGACGGTGATGGTGGCGGGCGTTTTGTCGATGCCAACGCAATTGCTGAATCCGTTACAGCAATCTGGGGCAGATCTGAAACACGGCGTTTCATCGTGATCACCGGTGGTGAACCGATGCTGCAAGTGGACGACGAACTCATTGATGCGCTGCACGATCACGGGTTTGAAATTGCTATTGAATCAAATGGAACATTGGCGGTGCCGCGGTCCATTGATTGGATTTGCATCAGTCCAAAAGCTGGCAGTGAGACTGTTCAGAAATCTGGAGACGAGCTAAAACTGGTTTGGCCACAATCCAACAGCGCTTGGAAAGAAATGCAGGAGTGGGATTTTGCCCACCACCTAATCCAACCAATGGATGCGCGCGATGACGAGAAGGCCAACATTGCAAATTTGCAGTCCGCGATAGAATTTGTGCAAACCAACCCTAAATGGCGCCTATCATTGCAAACGCATAAGATATTGGGATTGGCCTAGATTATTCCGATTCTTCTTCGGAGGAATCCTCACTGCCCTCTTCTTCACCAGCAGCCGGTTCATCGGTGGAAGCTTGAGAATCAACATCAACCATATCGTCGCTAATCGTGCCGTCGATGATGTCTACATCATCCATACGGGTTTCGGATACTTCATTGGCTTCGGGAGCATCAGCTTCGCCGGAGCAGGCCGTTGCAGCGACCGCCAAAATGGAAATAGCGGTAAGTTTTGTTAGATTGCGCATTATTTTTCTCTCAATTTGAAGACAGACAGATATTAGCAATCGGACTATTTTTCAATTGCTTCTAGAAACGTTGGGGCAGTCTTTTTCAAAGCTGCATCAAAATCTACCAGGTTGGCATTTATCCCAAGTTCCTTAAGACTGGTAACGGGAAATTCGCTGATACCGCAGGGAATGATACCGTTGAAATGGGATAAGTCGGGATCAATATTAACAGAAAATCCGTGCATGGTCACCCATCGCCGGATGCGAATACCGATGGCTCCTATCTTGGCTTCCTGACCGTCGGGTGTGTCACACCAAATTCCAACGCGCCCATCGACTGCGCGCGCGGCAACGCCAAACTCACCAAGTGCAGCAATGACCCAATCCTCCAAAGAATGAACAAATCCACGTACATCAGCACTTCTGCGTTTTAGATCCAGGATCAGGTAACCAACGCGCTGCCCGGGACCATGATAGGTATGTCGTCCACCCCGGCCCGTTTCGTATACCGGAAACTGAGAACTTAGTAACTCAACCGGATCGCTGCTAGTTCCAGCGGTGTAAAGGGGAGGGTGTTGCAGGAACCAGATAAGTTCATCTTCCTCACCAGTCTTTACAGCGGCATTGCGCTTTTCCATTTCAGCAATAGCATCAGGGTAGGCAACTAGCTCGTTACTGATCCGCCATTCGATTTGATCATCTGCAGTCATGGATTTTTCGTGCACTCTCGGGAATGTGCTGGCAAGGGGGAGTTGGAATTTTTCGCAAGAGGACGCACAAAATGAAACTGGACTATATGGTCTGTTGGAATGACGCGATGGCCACGCTGAGCGCAAACAAGGAAGCTATCGCCGCCATTGCGGGCGTATTCCTTTTTCTTCCAAGCTTGGTCTGGGCCTATTTTGTTGGAGAGCCTCCAATTGAAGGTTTGACTGACCCGGCAGAGATTCAGGCTGCGCAATTCGCCTTTCTGGCAGACAATGCATTTGGCCTAATGATATCTAATCTTTTTGTCGGATTTGGCAGCTTGTCGCTATACGTACTGTTGGCTCCCAATCGTCGCGATACTGTCGGAGATGTTCTAAAAGCAGCGCTTGGCCTTTTCGTGTTTTTCCTTATCGCAAATATCATCGTGGCTTTCGGAATGCTTTTGGGATTTATCTTGTTCATCATACCCGGCTTGTATTTGCTGGGTAGATTTTCATTGGTACCCATGGTGATCGCTGATCAGGAAGAACGAAGCCCTGTCGAAGCGATTAAAAAGAATTGGGAGCTGACCAAAGGCAATGGTTGGTCGATCCTGCTGTTCCTGGTGATGATTATTTTGGTGGGCGGAATAACCGTTTTGGTGGCTGGGCTTGTGGTTGGCTTGATTGTGGGATTGGCATCTGGAGGCGCTGGATGGCCGTTTTTTGAAAGTATATTCACGTCGGCATTAGGGGCGGTTTTTCAGGTTGTCCTCATCGCTGTCGTGGCCGCTATCTATCGGCAACTTTCCGGTAAGTCTCAGGATGTGGAAGAGGTATTTAGCTAATGATGGGGATATGCGGTCCAGCAGTTTCGGGCAACAACCCCAACAGACGCGGATCAGGGCCCATACTAACTTCGCGTTTAAAGGCTTTGAAGCCAGATTTTTTGTAAAACCCTAATGCAAAAGGTGAGTCTAAAGTGCAGGTATGCAGCCAAACGCGATTGATATCTGAACGCCATGCTCGGTTCAAAGCTTCGGCCATCAACCAGGCCCCATGGCCTTTGCCGTTAAAGGACGGGATCAATCCAAGAAATCCTATTTCACATTGGCCTGCTTCACTGAAGTCTAGTTCTAACAAGCCAACAGGATCGTCTTCACAACATATTTGGAAAACGTGATTCTGTTCGTTGTGTAGGACCGCCGTGAGTGCATCGACATCCATTAGCAATCTTGAAAGCCATAGCCAGCGCTCACCTACGGCTCGAAACAGATTCAGATATTCCTCTGGATCGGGGTTTTTCCATTCAACGATACTCAGCGATGATTCTGGAATGGCGATTTCTGGCCGAGTACGCATTTCCAAGTGAGTGATTACATCTGCGATATGCCCATGCGGAACATCCATCGTGATTGGAGTATCATCAGACATAGAGCATCATTCCCATTTTGCCTCAGGAGGAAGGCTCATCAAAATGGCATCTACATTTCCGCCAGTTTTCAATCCAAATGTGGTGCCGCGATCATAGACCAAGTTAAACTCGGCATAACGACCACGCCAAACCAACTGTTGCTGCTTCTCGAGGTCTGACCATTCCATTTTCATCCGTTTGCGTACGAGCTTCGGGAAAATGTCGAGAAAAGCACGACCGACATCCTGAGTAAAAGCAAAATGTCGGTCAAAATCTGGCTCTTTCTCCAATTCGAGGTGGTCATAAAAAATACCACCGACACCCCGATGGGCTTTGCGGTGCGGAATATAGAAATAATCATCCGCCCATTTTTTGAACTTCGGATAATATTCAGGATTATGAGGTGCACAGGCAGAACGCATGCGTGCATGAAACTCCTCCGTATCCTCTTCGTAAGGAATGGCTGGGTTCAAGTCGGCACCCCCGCCAAACCATCGTTTTGTGGTGCAAAGAAAACGCGTGTTCATATGCACGTTTGGCACATGCGGATTCGCCATGTGGGCAACCAAACTAATGCCGGTCGCAAAAAACCGCGGATCTTCGTCAGCGCCATGTATTTGCTTTGAAAACTCCTCACTGAATGTTCCATCAACCGTTGAAATATTAACACCCACTTTTTCGAATATTTCGCCTTTCATCAGGCCCTGGGTTCCACCACCGCCGGCGCTGCCATCCGGGTTCTTCCGATCCCACTTTGTATATTCAAAAGAAGCTTCGCTATCTGCTTCGCGCTCTATCGACTCAAATTCGGCGCAAATATCATTGCGTAACTGTGCAAACCAGTTTTGAGCCGTGAGTTGTTGATCGTCGAGTTTTGATGTCATTGTGGAAATTGTCCTGTTTGTCGCAAAGCTTCACCCAAAGACATGCCAGCCGATACGGCAAGGTTCAAGCTACGCATGTCTTTTTGCATAGGTATGGTGATTCGCTCATCCGCACGTTGATGCACATCAACTGGAACCCCCGCACTTTCCGATCCAAACAACAAAATGTCATCTTTTTGGAAAGAAAAGCGATGATAGGATTGGTCTGCCTTGCTTGATAGCAAGACGATTCTTGCAAAGTGAGATTCGACAAATGCAAGAAAAGCATTCCAGTCAGCATGCCGTGTATAATCCGCATGCACAAAATAGTCCATTCCAGCGCGCTTTAGGCTACGATCGCTAAATGGAAATCCGCACGGTTCGATTATATCGACAGGGACATTTAAACAAGCGCAAGTCCTTAATATTGTTCCCAAATTTCCTGCAATGTCGGGTTGATATAATGCTACTCTCATAATGGTTTCTACTTGAAGTGATAAACTATGTTTGGTCAAACGAAAATTCACTGTTGGCAAACCCCATATGGTGCGGCTATCAGGCGCTCAAATCATGCCTACCAAATCTGTTGTTGAGGGAGAACAGTTGGTCTGGCAGATAGGGGTATAAACCAAACGATAGGGCTTGATTGCATGGCAACAGTTGAAGCAGCTGAAGCACCAGCACCGGAAGGCGAAGTTCGTCGGCGGGATTTCATAAATATAGCAGCGGTAAGTTTTGCGGGGGCAGGCGCCGTTGCTACAGTATTTCCGCTAGTCAATCAGATGAATCCAAGTGCCGATGTTCTGGCACTGGCATCTGTAGAAGTGGATATTTCCGCCGTTGAGCCGGGCCAAGCGATAAAGTTGAGCTGGCGGAAGCAACCTACTTTCATTCGGAACCTCACACCTGCTGAGATAGAAGAAGCTAACGCCGTGAGCGCCGACGAGTTACGCGACCCCGAGTCTTTGGCTGACCGCACTACACCGGGTAAAGAAAACTGGTTGATTACTTTGGGTGTTTGCACCCACCTAGGTTGCGTGCCGCTCGGTGCGGCACAGGGTGAAGTCAAAGGCGAATATGGCGGTTACTTCTGCCCATGTCACGGTTCGCACTATGATACCGCAGCACGCATTCGCAAAGGTCCGGCTCCAACCAATTTGGAAGTACCGGAACATGAATTTCTTTCAGATACCGTCGTGAAAATCGGTTAAGGGGCAGGATAATGAGCTTTCCTTGGGCAAAACAATATGAGCCAACAACTGATCTCGGCAAGTGGATGGACCAGCAACTACCATTGCCGCGCTTCATCTATAATAGCGTCGGGGCTGGTTATCCGGCACCGCGAAATCTAAATTACTTTTGGAATTTTGGATCGCTTGCAGGCCTTTTCCTCGTTATTCAAATCATTACCGGCGTCATTTTGGCGATGCACTACGCAGCTAACGCGGATATTGCATTTGACTCGGTTGAGCACATCATGCGCGATGTGAACAGCGGATGGATGTTCCGCTATGCACACGCGAACGGCGCCAGTTTCTTCTTCATCGCTCTCTATTTACATATTGGGCGCGGCCTCTATTTTGGTTCCTACAAGGCACCGCGAGAGATGTTGTGGTTGCTTGGCGTTGTCATATACCTTCTTGCAATGGCGACTGGCTTCCTTGGATATGTGTTGCCTTGGGGTCAAATGAGCTTCTGGGGTGCGAAAGTTATTACCGGGTTGTTTGAAGCTATTCCGCTGGTCGGGAAACCCATCCAGGAGCTTCTACTAGGTGGTTTCGCTCCTGATAACGCAGCTTTAAACCGTTTCTTCTCGCTGCACTACCTGTTGCCATTCGTGATTGTTGGTGTTGTAATCATGCACATTTGGGCGCTGCATATTCCGGGTTCCAACAATCCGACAGGTGTTGATGTTAAGGGTCCCCAAGATACAGTTCCCTTTCATCCATATTATACAGCGAAAGATGGCTGGACCGTTGGTGTTGCACTGATCTTCTTCGCGATCATGTTGTTCTTCCTGCCCAATGCGCTTGGACATGCGGACAATTATATTCCAGCCAATCCGCTTTCGACACCGGCGCATATTGTTCCAGAGTGGTATTTCTGGCCTTGGTATGCAATCCTGCGCGCGTTCACGTTCGACTTCCTCTTTATACCAGCCAAGTTGTTGGGTGTTGTAGCCATGTTTTCTGCGATTTTGGTATGGTTTTTCTTGCCTTGGTTGGACACTAGCCCGGTAAGGTCAGGAACCTATCGCCCCAAAATGCGGATCGCGTTCGGGTTATTGATCTTCTTCACCATCGTTCTGTTCATCTGTGGTGGGGCGCCGGCAGAAGAACCATATGTGATGATTAGTCAGGTAGCCAGTGCATACTATTTTGCATACTTCCTAATCATTTTGCCGCTGCTCTCTCGTATCGAGAAACCATTACCATTGCCGAACAGTATCACTGAGGCAGTGACCGGCAAACCGCTTGAAAAAACCAGCTAAAGAATTTGGGGATTTAGAAAAATGGTAAGATTTTTTGGCATTTTGGTTGGCCTGTTCTTTTCAGGCTGGTTGCTGGTTTCCTTCGTAATGGGGGCGATTGAATATACAACGAACCCACCGGAAAAGCCTGTGGAATATGCGTTCCATGAAGATCCGAAAAAGGTTAGTTTCAACAGCGATGGTCCGTTGGGCAAGTTTGATCGCCAACAGTTGCAGCGTGGGTTTCAGGTCTACAAAGAGGTTTGCGCAGCATGCCACTCGCTTCGTTTGGTCGCTTTCAGAAATCTGGAAGATCTTGGCTACAACGAAGATGAAGTGAAAGCGATTGCGGCGAATTGGGCCATTCAAACGCCGGCTATTGATCCTGACACTGGCGAAATGAGCACACGTCCACCTTTGCCTGCTGATAAATTTCCAAAGCCGTTTGCGAATGATGTCGCTGCGGGTGCGGCTAATAACAACGCGATCCCACCTGATCTTTCATTGATTACGAAAGCACGGACAGGCGGAGCGCCATATCTCTATTCATTGCTAACGGGTTATCAGGATCCACCGGCTGATTTGCCGGAAGCATCCCGTCCAGGGCCAGGATTGCATTACAATCCTTATTTTGCCAACCTGAACCTTGCTATGGCATCACCATTGGTGGCCGATGATCAGGTTACCTACTCAGATGGTACAAATGCTACCATTGATCAGATGGCAAAAGATGTTACTGCCTTTCTGATATGGACTGCTGAACCGAAGCTGGAAAACCGGAAACAACTTGGTTGGGCTGTCATTGGGTTCTTATTGATTGCCACATTGCTGGGATATCTATCATTCCGTTCTATCTGGGCCGATGTGAAAGCTGAGAAGAAAAAGAAATAGATAAGAAGTTACAATTATCGAGAAAGCCCGCTTTTGGCGGGCTTTTTTGTGTCAGTGACTAGTTACTTAGCAATCGATCCACTGCATATTGCCAACCCGTTAAACGAGAAATCCGCTCATTTGCTTCTATGCTAGGCTGGAAGTTTTCCACTGTAGAAATCATCGAAGAAGCTTCTTCCAGGCTTTCATAGATTCCTGCACCAACCGTCGCCAACATTGCCGCTCCCAGAGCCGTTGTTTCGAAAAACTCGGGACGGTCCACATTGATATCCAACATGTTGGCCAAGTCCTGCACCATCCAATCATTGGCGACCATCCCTCCATCAATCCTCAGACTTTGCCAATCAACTCCGTCGCCAGCAAAAGCTGTTTTAAGATCGTGGCATTGATACGCCATGGCTTCTAATGCCGCTCTAACGATATGTGCTTTTTTGTTTGCAAAACTTAGGCCTGATATGGTGGCAGTGGCATCCGCTCGCCAATGCGGTGCTCCCAGGCCAGATAGAGCAGGTACAAGATACACGCCGCCATTGTCGGGAACGGAACGTGCCAATTCTTCGCTTTCGCCTGCAAACTTGATCAAACCAATATCATCTCGCAACCATTGCATCAGGCTGCCGGCAACGAAGACAGATCCTTCTAGTGCAAAAGTCCGTTTTCCATCGATCTGAAAAAGCACGGTAGTCAACAAACGGTGGTTGGACTTTTGTGGTTTGTCACCGCTATTGGTCAGTATAAACGCACCGGTACCAAATGTGGCCTTGGTCTGTCCTACTTGCAAACAAGCCTGTCCGATTGTTGCGGCCTGCTGATCGCCGGCAGAGCCACTGATCCTTATCGGACCGCCGAACAATGCCGTGTCAGTTGTTCCCAAATCACCGGCGCAGTCGACAATATTAGGAAGCGCAGACCTGGGAATATCAAACAACGCAAGCAGTTCGTCATCCCATTCCTGACCATCAAGAGTCATCAACATGGTGCGACTAGCATTGCTTGCGTCTGTGATATGTTTCTTACCATTGGTCAGGCGATAGATAAGATAGGACTCAATTGTTCCAAACGCCAAATTATCACCGGCCTTCGTTACTTCCGGCCAATTTTCTAACATCCAACCAATTTTACTGCCTGAGAAATAAGGATCCAAAAGCAACCCTGTCTTCGATTGGACTGTCTTTTCCAACCCATCCGCTTTCAACGCATCGCATTTGTCTGCAGTCCGTCGATCCTGCCAGACGATCGCTTTGCAAAGTGGTTCGCCCGTTCTCTTATCCCAAGCAACAATAGTTTCTCGCTGATTGGTAATTCCAATCGCGGCAATCTTATCTGCTCCGCCAGCCTGTTCGACCATTTTTCTGCAACATCTTAGGGTTTTGTCCCAAATTTCGGACGCATCATGCTCAACTAATCCGGGTTCGGGATAAAATTGTTCCAGTTCTTCCTGCTGAGATCCTTTTAGTTTTCCAATCGTGTCAAACAACATGGCTCGTGTTGAGGTAGTGCCTTCATCAATGACCAAAACTTGCTGCAACGCCATTCTATACACTCCAGGAATCTCATGCTCACGCTAATTCAACTTAAATTAATTGCAAGCGATTGCAAAAAAATGGAGAATTGGATTCAGAGTAATCGATTGCCGTCATGAATAATGATATATATTGCGGTGCAACATTGAACAAATTATTCAACCGTCTATGAGGGCGATCATGTACGATTTGGCTATAATTGGCGGCGGAATAAATGGCGTAGGCATTGCTCGCGATGCGGCGGGCAGGGGATTGAAGGTCCTGCTTGTCGAACGAGACGATTTGGCTGCACACACAAGCTCTGCCAGCACAAAATTGGTTCACGGTGGTCTCCGGTATCTAGAGCACTATGAATTTGGTCTGGTTCGCAAAGCTCTGAAAGAGAGGGAAGTTCTTCTGAGTGCGGCACCGCATATTATTTGGCCGATGCGATTTGTGCTGCCAGTGGATGAAGGGATGCGCCCAGCCTGGTTTTTACGCTTAGGACTATTTCTTTATGATCATCTTGGTGGACGTAAAATTTTACCAGGTACAAATACTCTCAATCTTTTGAACGATCTCCGCGGTGATCCACTGCAAAAACGACTAAAAAAAGGCTTCGCCTATTCGGACTGCTGGGTGGAGGATGCGCGATTAGTGGTCCTGACAGCGCGAGATGCAGCAGAGAAAGGGGCGGATGTCCGAACGCGCACTGAATGCGTTGGACTTGAGCGATCATCCGATCATTGGTCCTTAAAACTAATGGCAGCTGGCGAAACCAAAGTCGAACAGGCGAAAGTTCTAGTCAATGCTGCGGGGCCATGGGTAGATCCAGTCACTGCTTTATATGACCAAGGTAGCGATTCTGCCAAGCTCCGCCTTGTTAAAGGTAGCCACATTGTCATCAATCGCAAGTTTGTGGGCGAACATAGTTATATATTTCAGAACAAAGATGGCCGAATTGTCTTTGCTATTCCTTATGAGCATGACTTCACCCTGATCGGAACAACGGATCAACCGTGGAGTTACGATGAAGGACCAGCAAAGATTTCGGACATTGAAATCGATTATCTATGCGCAGCGGCGAGCGAATATTTTGAAGAGCCTGTAGAGAGAGAACAAATTCAATGGACATATGCCGGAGTAAGGCCGTTGTTCGACGACAAGAGCCAATCAGCATCGACAGTCACACGTGATTTTGTATTTGACTATAATGATGAAGGCGGCGCGCCAGCTTTGTCCATTTTTGGCGGGAAAATAACCACATATCGGGTGCTCGCTTACAAAGCGATCAAAACACTTAAATCAGCATTGGGTGCAACAACTAATGACTGGACGGCTGACGCTGCTCTACCCGGAGGTGATTTCTCCGTTGAAGGTTTTGATGCGTTGGTGACGCAATATTCCGGGCTATGGCCTTTTGTTGAGCAAGACGTGATTAGAAGGCTTGTTCGGGCATATGGTACCG
Source organism: uncultured Sphingomonadaceae bacterium (assembly GCA_947494305.1). Taxonomy (GTDB): domain Bacteria; phylum Pseudomonadota; class Alphaproteobacteria; order Sphingomonadales; family Sphingomonadaceae; genus Parasphingorhabdus. The sequence continues at coordinate 854,695 of CANLUL010000001.1, forward strand.
ATACGGCTAAGATGTTGAACAATGCGAAAAAATTGTCAGACTTAGGGCAATATTTCGGAGCTGGGCTTTTTGAAGCGGAACTAGATTGGCTGATCGCAAAAGAATTTGCCCAGACTGCGGAGGATGTGCTGTGGAGAAGATCAAAGCTTGGCCTGCATATGACTGACGTGGAACGCGCATCAGTGCAATCATGGTTCGAAAATAAGGAAAGCAAAGTAAAACCGGCGGTGGCCGTTTCCTGATTGACGCAGGCCATTGGCGGTGGCAATAGGCCGAAGATCAAGCGGGTGTAGCTCAATGGTAGAGCAGAAGCCTTCCAAGCTTACGACGAGGGTTCGATTCCCTTCACCCGCTCCATCGCAAAACAGACCGCTATCGTTGATAGTTGCGCTTTCTCAGTTTCAAAACTGAAGCTAATGTTCGGTGTTTTGGGGTAGCAAGCTTTGAGGCTTGGTTTCAAATGTCTGCAATATTCCGAAATCAGATGTGGAGAGTTCTCGCTACTCGTGTTTCGAGTTAGTGTGCCAAATTCGCAAATCTCTTGCGTCCTGCCTTTGCAAGATCGTGACCAAATTATGCTGCAATCAAAAAATTGGAAAGCTGAGTGTCGGCTTTACCGGAATATTCGTAATTATCCTCCATGCGCGCGTTTAGGAGTTCACCAATTTTGAAGGATCGATACACAGGTTCCTCATCCCGCACGACCGTTTCTATGATGGCTCCCGGTTTTGGAAAATAGAAATAGGGGAAAGAAAACCGCGAAACACCGGTTTTAACTGGCAGAACACGGTGGTTAGCGGCTTTATAGCGATTGTTGGAAAATGCCTGCATCAGGTCTCCAACGTTTACAACGAAACTATGTTTTACGGGTGGCACATCGATCCAGCCATCTTCATCGGATTCGGTCTGAAGACCGCCACTTTCATCCTGATAGAGAAGCGTAATTGCGCTTGGATCAGTATGCTGGCCGAGTGCTAGATCTCCAAGCGCATGTTCTTCATCTCGATCTTGCTGAGGCAGCGGATCATAATGCGGATAATGGTTGAGTCGTGCCAGGCTAGAATGGTCTTTGTCAAAAAGAGGTGCAACTTTTTCCGCCTCGCCATTCATCACCGAACACATTAGCGCGACGACCCTTTCGGCAAGTGCTGTGTTTTCAACATAAAATTTCGTCAAAGTCGCTTGAAAACCAGAAAGGCCTGCAGCTTCGAGCTGGCCTTTGTCATTTTTTGGCCAAAAATCGAATATCTTATCCGATTCCATAACCGGGTCGTCCATCGGCTTACCGTGATAGTCGAACACCTCTTTTTTGTCGCGCTTACCTTTGGTGAGTTCGCGGTCGAAATAACCAAACGGACTATATTTAGGGCGCAGGATGTTCGTCTTTATGTCACGCGGTGCCCTAAAAAACATCTCTGCCTGATGATGAATCTCATCAATGAGCTCATCGAGGCCATGGCCGACAAGTTGGAAAAAGCCGTGATCCACGCAGGCTCTATCGAGTTCTGTTAAGCTATTATGGTTCAAATTTTGCAAATCAATCGTCGGAACACCAACCATGATATCCTATCTCCTAAGCAGGTATCATGGGGCAACTGCGTCAATATAGTCAACTATCAGCATAAAGCCTTACCGGCGAAAAAATTCCAATGGCCTAATTGTTAGGCGAAAGTGGAAGCCTCTGTCTTGAATATCGCGGGTTCCAGGTATCGCTATTTTCTTCAGGCGGCGCGCATAAGTGAATTGTGTCCGGATAGCGGGTGAGGGTGTCCATGCGAGGCTAGCGCCGATGCTGCCAACTTCATTTGGATTGGCCCTTGCGCCTGCTCGGTTTTTCAAAATTGCGCCATCGATAAAGGTTGATGCTGAAAAGGCGACTGCGTTAAAGTCGGATCGCGCGGCTTTTTTTCCTAGTAGGTTGAAACTTTGAACTAATTCGACAGAACCAACGGCTCCGGTATCGGACAGAACCAGAGTCTCACGATAGCCTCTCACAGTGTCTGCGCCGCCCGCGGAGAATCGCTCTCCCGAATAAAGAATGCCATCAGCCCATTGTCCTGCCAGTCGCGCACGCAATTCCAGTCCTTTGTCATTGAGCCGCCTTGCATAGCTGACTTGGCCACGTATCGCGCGAAAATTGGGATCGGGTCGCAGCAGGCCTGGGATATTGGCATCGGTTCCTTCAAGACCCTGAGTACCGGTAATGGATAGCGCAAGAACAGTGTTAACTCCGCGCTGCACCAAGTCAGCGTTCAGGCGCAAAGCCGTATATTCGGTCCGTCCGTCAACAGCACCGGGACTGAAAGAGAAACGGCGACCGAACAATTTGGTCGTCGACTGTCGATGCGCAACATTCAGGCCCAAGGTAATTGTACGTGCAGATTGCCAGCCGCCTTTTTTGGCCCTGGGAGACAAAGGACGTTGTTTGATGATATGAGAAACGCCACCTTCAATATGCCAGTCTGACGCGGCGATGTTTAGTGCCAGCAATTGCGGATCGATAACCGCAGCATCGTTGAATCCACCCCGAACACGCAGCGACGTTCGTGGACCTAAGAGCGGGGTTTCATAACCTGCAATGAAATCATATTTGCCTGCCGTTCGCCCCGATTCCACACTCAGGAAATCACCCGGACGAAGCGCATTACGAAAGGAGCCACCGACGGAATAGCGTTCACCTCCAATGGAAGGTGATCGGCTGTTGGCAGCAGAAAAATAGATGTCTAGCAATGGCTTAGGGTTCACGGTCAAAAGCAACTGTGCTTCGCCGGGTTTGGCCCCAGGGCGCAATTCTGCATTGACGGTTTGAATGGCGGGATTTTCGGTGAGTAAGCGAAATTGCTGCTCGATTTCAATCGCATTGAGCGGGATATTTTTGACCGCAGGCATGCGATTTATGACATAATCTTCACTCAATCGATTGCGTCCATCCAGCCCCCAATTGACGACTATGCCTGATGTTGCTGGATTGCCGCTAGCAATGCGACCGGATATTAGTCGCAGCTTAAGCGAGCCACCGTTTTCCGGCGGTGCTCCATCTATCAACAAACCAGAATTGATGTAACCATTGGCAATGAAAGCCCGGTTTATAATTTGCACCAAGCTGGAGATTTGGTCGAGTGGCACATTCGCTGAAATCATGCCGTTGATATAGAATTGGCGTTCTACCCAAGCGACATCAAAGGCTTCTTCAGGGCCTATCTCGAGTTTCAAATCCGATCCGGATATATTGGCCGGTTGCCAGCCCGGTTGTGGTCTAGCCGGAACCGCGTTGCCATCATCAATTTCTACTTTTGTGACATTTGCGAAGCCGCTTTCGGCTATCAGAGGTACATCCTGAATCTCAGCACGTGGAAATTCGGCTTCGTCCGGAAATTCGGGAAAAGACTGGCTGGCATTCGGACCGACCCGTTCGGTGATCGGATTTCCACTCGATTGGGTGCTCGCAAAAGCCAGTGTGCTCATACTGATGCACAAAGCGGCTACAACCATTGCAGGCTTAAGCGCGCTAAATATTCGATTGTTCAAGAGCACGGCTCCAGTGTTTTGCGGAAAGCGAGCGGAACAGATTCCGTTTCAATTTCTTCAAATAAGACGGGAGAATAGGGGCCCGTTATCTGTCGAATAAAGCGACTAATTTGACCCGAAGATCGCGCGCCAGCGCATTGGCCGCTCAAAATACCTGAAGCATCAAGGAAGGGTATATCAATAGCTTCTGTGCCGGTAATCTGATCCCCGATCTGGCTATCTAAAGTCAGTGATCCATCGACCGACAACAAGTTTAAACGATCTGCGGAACGGATGAAGAATTGTGAGCGAATGATAACATTGGCACCGCCTTGTTCCCCCAAGGCTAAGATATTGCCGCCATCGGAAAGAATTAGAAAGGGATTCGAAATCTTAATAATGCCACCGGTATTTGCGCCCGAACTAGTGGTAATAACGCCGGGCAAGGAGCCAGCGAGTAATAAGAAGCCATCATCAGGCAGAGAAAGGTTGATGTTGCCTGCCGGTCCATTGGCTGAATTGGTTGTGATGCTACTGCCATCTTGTATCTGGATTGTATGTCCAGAAACTGAAATAGCTCCGGCAGCTGAATCGCCGGATGAAATAGAACGGATGGAGCTGGCAGTGAGATTTACAGTGTCAGCAGTAACGATCACGTTACCGGCATTTCCACTGCCTGCAGTTGAAGTTGAAACCACCGCGTCATTGGACATATCCAGTCCGTCGGCAACCGCCAATGTAACGTTGCCGGCGTTTCCGCTGCTCGACGTTGAAGAGTTAATCTGGCCGCCCGAGATATTCAGGTTGGTTGCTTGAATACCAACCGTGCCAGCGTCACCGGAACCAACGGTGAAAGACGTAATTGCACCGCCGTTAAGGTTTAGACTAGTTGCCGCGATATTGACGGATCCGGCATTGCCTGGCCCCGACGTAGCTGCAGAAATTCTGGCACCTTCCGCAACTTCCAGGCTATTTGCGATAGCGATGACCACCTGACCGGCGTTGCCATTTGCAATAGCCGGATTATCCGCCGGGATGGGTAATGCATCATTTGACACTGAATCGATTGTTGCACCGACACCCAAGAATGCGTTTTGTGCGCTGACGTTGACTGTTCCAGCATCGCCATTATTCTGGGTGAAAGAAGTGATTTGACCACCTGACATTTGCAGGTTGTCTGTCACCCTTACGGTCACAGTGCCTGCATTGCCGGAATCTACATTAGCAATACGCCCGCTGGTCGAGGAGGATATTTTGCCGATATCTTTGAAAGATAAGTTTCTGGCATTGACAGTGACATTCCCCGCATCGCCTGTATTTGTGGTGGATGCCGAAATTTCAGACAATTGAGATAAGCTTAGATCGTTGGTGATATTGACTAGAACTTGACCGGCTTTGCCAGCCGCCGAGGTATTGGAATTGATTGAAGCGTTAAAGTCGAGCGCAGCATTGGCGGCATTTATGGTCACGTCACCAGCATTTCCAGCACCCGATGTAGATGAGATAATTTGACCTTCAGGTAGCGCGAGTTCTTGTGCGACAATATCGACAGAACCGGCATCACCTGTATTCGTGGTAGAGGAGCTTATTTGACCGCCCGACATTTGAAGACCATTCGCGACGACACGGACCGATCCTGCATTTCCGGAACCGGCCGTTGAGGCTGATATCCCGGCAAAATCATTCACCGAGAATGTATCGGCAATTGTGATCGTAACGCTGCCCGCATCCCCCGCATCACTGGCGAGCGATGTGGTTTGCGAGTTGATCGATGATCCTCCGTTGACGGTGAAATTATCTGCAACAATATTCACGTTACCCGCATTACCAATACCGAGAGTAGAGGAGCCGATCAGACCATCAGTGACTGTGAGATCGCTGACTGTGACATTTACTGTTCCGGCGTTGCCTACAATTTGAGACGCTGAGGAAATCTGCCCACCGACCATCGCAAGCGATTGAGTCTTCACATTCACGGATCCGGCGTTGCCGACCCCATCTGTGGATGCCGAAATGGCCGCGCGATCAGTCAGGTTTAGGCTATCGGCAACATCAACCGTTACTATGCCGGCATCTCCTGTTGACCCTGGGAAAAGAACCGACGCCCGAATAGATGCAAATCCGCTTAGATCGGCTGTGTCAGCGGTGACCTTTACGTTGCCGCCCATCCCGCTACCGCGTGTTGACGAAGTGATCGTCCCACCTGTCATCTGTAAATTGGACGCAATGATATCGACGGATCCGGCCTTGCCGGAGCCGGATGTGGCTGCGGAAATCTCTCCGAAGTCGGCCAGAAAGAGGGTGTCGGTTGCGGTGACCGAAACGCCGCCTGCGTCACCCCCGTCATCAGCACTCGAGAAAGTCCTGGAATCGATTGATGCACCTTCGATCAGACTCAAGCTACTAGCAATAACCGCGACATTTCCGGCATTGCCTGTGCTGTTAGTGGAGGAGCCGATCCGACTACCTGCTACATTGAGCGCTCCACCGCTCATTGCCAAATTTGTTGCTGATACACTCACAGAACCAGCATCGCCTTCGCCGCTGGTTAGAGAAGTAATATTGCCGCCCTCATTGACGATATCGCCGGCGGCCACCGCTATGGAACCCGCATCACCAGCATTGAAGGTCTCGGAGCGAATATCGCTCTTATCAATGTTTAGTAAGCTTGTTACGCCAATCGAAATGTTACCCGCACTGCCTGCACTAGTGGTGTTAGATGAAATCGCGCTCGAACTCATTAAAAGCTCATCGACATTTATAACGATCGAACCAGAGTTTCCTGGCCCAATGGTTCGAGAAGTAATCTGGGCATTGTTGGTCAACATGAGACGGTTGGTTGCGTTAATATCTATCGCACCAGAAGCATTGCCTCCGTTCGCCTCTGTACTGATCACGCCATTATCTATGACAAGATTATTAACCTGGACACTAAGGCCTCGCGTAATGTTGCCGCCACCGTTTCCAGTCAAAACGATGTTAGCACTGTCGAGAAGAATAGTGCTTGCAGCCAAATCTATATTTGAACCAAATATATTTGATAACCGTGACAATTCTATTTGGCCGTTGCCAATCGCAGAAAAAGAATCGGCAATGGAAACTTCTGCCACGCCACTTCCGACAGCGACCAGTCCCAAATCCGCCCCTTGCGAGAAAATATTGCCTTGAAGAGAGATATCTCCGCCGATCAGCGAAGTCGACCTTAGCCCTGTCTGGATATTTATACCCGCTGACACTTCAATATTCTGCTGTGCCCCAAAAAAACCAAAATCCTCGGGTGGGGCACTGGAGAAGGTTGAACCGTCGGGAGTGACTGTCGAGAAGGCGGTCCCGCTACTAAATCGAATTTCCTCTGCGGTTGAGAAATAAACCGAGTTAGGCACATTGATGTTGGCTGCGCCGCCAAAAATTATCCCCGCCGGATTGATGAAATAGAAATTGGCGTTGGATAGATTCGTCGAGTTAATTGTACCGTCGATATTGGATGCCGAACCGCCTGTCACACGGCTGATAACATTAGATATCGACGCAGTGTTCGCAGCGTTTGCCGTCCATGTCGCAATATCAATCTGCGCCAAATCAAACTGAGTAAAACTGTGAAACAGATTCCCACCGGATAACTCTCCGCCGGTAATCGTGTGGGTGTTGCCTCCGATGGTGACGATGGAGCCGGTATCAAACGGATTGCCAGCATCGGGCGTTATCGTTGTAACAGTTTGTGCTTGTGCAGTGCCGGCTGCTAGGGCTAGCAACGATAGGCCGAGTAGATAAGGTGATAGTCTCATCGCCAAGCCCCCAACAATGTAAACGCCGCCCAGATTCGCGGATCAGAGAAATTGCTGCCATCGCCGATTAAGGCCAGTTGCGCATTGCGCAAAGCCTCGGCCTTGCCTTGGCCTTTGGCATAATTTCTATAGAATTCTTCCATTAACGCGGCGGTACCGGCATCGTCGACTTCCCACAAAGAGGCGAGGGCGCTTTCTGCACCGGCTTGAACGGCGGATCCGGCAAGACCCATTGAAGCCTGATCATCGCCCAGTGCTGTTTCACAGGCGCTTAATACGATGAGTGAGAGCAGCTCTCCACTGGCGCGGTTGCCGGATATGATGTCGCGCAATTCACTTAACAAAATCGCCTGATCCTCGGCCACAATGAAAGACCGATCAGATCGGCCATTAAACGAAGCGTGAGTGGCGAGATGCAATATGTCGATTGGTTGACCGTCAAAGGCCGTTTGCAACTGAGCTCTGGAAAAATTCTCCAAATGAACACCAACAGGGTTGCTTGCATCTCCCAAACCCGATGCCATTTTCGCTTCCGAGGACGTTCCGTTTAGCGCGATAAACGAGCCTGCCGGAAGGTCGACAGCTTTGGACAAGGATGCGGCTACGACACCGGTATTTTTGTTCAACTTAGTACCGGGTTGGGTATAGGCTAGTGATGGTGCAATGGAGATGCTAGTTTTCTCAATCAGCAAATTGCCGTTCGCATCTTTGAGCGCCGCAAAGGGAAGGCGGCGCAAAATTCCATCGGGCACGATGACCAGGGTCGTTTCTGCGCCCAGTAAATCTTCGATGGGTTCAATTAACAGTCGGTAGAGTTCTGTAGCCGGATGTTCCCAACTGTCATCTTCTCCGTACCCAAGCTCGAAAGACGCTGTCTTCACCAGCCTGTCGATTGTTTCATTGTCGGCATTTTTGTCTTGTGTAAAACGCTCGTAAACCGGCCGACCGCCGCCTTTGACCTTAGCTGCGTAAAGCAGTTCAACACGATCTTCGAGCAAAATGGGATAGAGCAATATTTCTCCATCTTTCAAATCGGTTGGACTCACTGGAATACGCGGAGGGACACAATCGGCGCCAAATACATACTGTATCTCTGCCTGACGGAATGATTCCACAATCTGTTGTGCCGCTAATATGCCACCCGTTTCCAAATCTGTTGAAGGTAGAGACAGTTGTACATCAACTGCCGCACTGAAAACCGGTTGCATGCGCAGTTTAAACATTGATTCTTCGGTAACCCGATCAATTGTTGGCAACAGCGGTCTTATTGCTTCCAAAGCCCGGTATGCCTGCATCACATGGTTTTGTTCATTGGATTTATCGGCTTTGGCGAGCAGCAAATACCAATCCGCGATCCGGAGTGGTTGCAGTTTTTGACTTTCAAAGAAAATCGCACGGCGAAATAATGCCGTGGCCTGTTCGGTGCGACCACTTTTCAACATAACACGGCCATGTAACGCATAGACCAACGCCTGTTCTCCCGGATCACCTGAAAACGTCTCTCGCAGCGTTGCTAGATTGTCAGCTACGAGCTGATCGTCAGAGAAACCGGCATCAATCGCAGTCTCGACAAGCCGCGACGTCATATCAAAACGTTTTGCTTTGTCCGCAATATTGTTGGCAACCAACAGGCCGGTAAGGGCTGCATCACCCGCCTGTTGGCGCAGCGCATCGCGCGTTGCAGAGCGCCGCTCTGCTTCCGCCAGAGTGATGCGTCCTATCTGGAGTTGGGCTAGCGCTTTGACTTCACCTGCTGCTTGTCCATCGGCGCTAGAAAAAGCGCATTCCAACGCCAGCTTAGAAGCCGCCCAATTGGACTCATAGTCTAAATCTGTGCGCAAAAGCGTACTGCATTGATTGTTCGCCACAACATCATCTGCCGGAATCCGCAAAGGCTGCACTGTCTCGCTGATCGACCGTCTTGCAGATTGAGTATTTGGACGAACGCTCAAATTTCTGGATACCAGGGCCAGTCGATAGGCGATTTGCGACCGGACATTTGTTGCATTTGCTTTTTCTGCCTCGCTCAGCGCAGTTAGAAGATAGGTTCGTGCTCGCCGGCCACTGCCGGAACGGGCGATACGCATGGCTTCGCCCGCAACGCTGCAATAGGCAGCCAATATTGATGGTGAGATTTCTCCATTTACATTGTCGCTAACAACCAATTGTTCCAATGCTTTATCGCCCAAGAGCAGATCAGAATTTGACCCTGAAAGGGTTTTTTCGGCAATTTCGGTTGCTTGCTGCAAGTCTGAATCAAGCGCTTTGGTAAGTGATCCATTTGGAGATGATCGGCCGCATAAGTTTTGGGGCGTCGCTGCGATGGCTGCATTGCCGATAAACCACAGGCCAACGCCAGCGAAAATTGCAGTAAATCTGCCCAATGAGAGATAGGATCTATTAATGCGCTGCTTCATTCTGCCCGCTCCAAATTCGGAGCTATTCGATAATAATTGCAGGGTTCTGTATCCGTACATTGTAGAGCTTCTGTCGACGCACAAGAAGCCTGCACTGGTTTCAACAAACCAATCATTAGATTGTCCTCAATCATTTGTCGGCCCGTTCTTTCCTTCGACCTAATGTATCATATTGTCAACGCAGAGAAAAAACCGGAGAAACTGATTTATCGCGAGGAAATCATAACCGCAGATTTTCACAATCGATAATGTCGGCATTGATATCCAATGTGGAAGTTTCGATTGTGTTGAGTCTGCAAGTGACGCTGATTGCGTGAATATTGATCCACTAACTGTCTACTGTACTCGTTCCTGGTTGCTTCTCTATCTTTCGGACGGATGAACCAGCCTTTCAAACTGATACAATTTGCGACAATTTTCTTCTGTTCTGACAAAATTCAGCGACAAGTTGCTATTAGAACAACATTCATGGCGATCGGAACAGATCGTTGTCCCTGAAGACAGAAGATGAGGATATAAAAATGAAAAAGACAATTTTGATTTCGAGCGCTACCGCTTTGTTGATGGCCGGCGGCATCGCGATTGCTGCGCCAGGTGGTAAAGGCATGCGTGCCGATACGAATGGTGACGGCGTAGTTACCAAGGCGGAACATAATATCGCAGTGGAAAAACGCTTCGCAAAAATGGATGTGAACGGGGATGGGCAATTGTCGAAAGCGGATCGCGAGGCGAAAAAGGCTGAACGCTTCGCCAAGATGGATGCCAATGGCGATGGTGGTGTGTCTCAAGCTGAAATGGAAGCTTTTCGCGCTGAACGTAAGGCAAAACGGTTTTCTAAAGCAGATGCCGATGGTGATGGCGTTCTTTCCCAAGAAGAGATGAAGTCAATGCGCGGCAAGCGTGGTGAAAAGGGTAAACGCGGTAAACGCGGCGGCCGCGGAATGGCGATGATAAAGCGAGCGGATACCAATGGCGATCAGATGGTCAGCAAAGCCGAATTCAAAACGGCTGCAATGGCGCGGTTCGACAAAGTCGATGCCAATGGTGATGGTCAAATTACCAAAGCGGAACGCCAGGCACATCGTGCAGAACGGCGCGGTCAGCGCGGCGAACGACGGAATAAAAGAGGCGGTTAATCCCTGAACCACTCTTTTTGCGAACGGATCGCTGGCCTCTCTCCCTCCTCCCCCAAATGGTCAGCGATCCGTTCCTTTTTTGAAAAGCTGTGTTAGAGAATTGAAATGACGGACCATCCGAAAATTTTACTCGTTGATGATGAAGGCAGTCTTCGCGAACCATTGGCGGAATATTTGGTAAAACAGAGTTTCTCGGTGGATCAAGCCAGCGATGCCAGCAAGGCAAGAGCACAACTCAAAAAAGCTGCCTACGACATCATCTTACTGGATATCATGATGCCGGGTGAAGATGGTTTAAGCCTCTGCCGGTTCGTCCGAGAACATACCGAAATTCCGGTAATCTTTATCAGCGCCAAAACCGAAGAAACAGAGAGAATAATAGGTCTGGAATTGGGCGCCGATGACTATGTTACAAAGCCATTCAGTCCCCGGGAATTGGCTGCTCGAATCAAAGTAATTTTGCGACGTGCGGGCGGTTCTTCTCATTCCAAATTGAACGATAAGTCTGGCAAGACATTTAAGTTTTCTGGCTGGGCTTTGCGCACGGATCAACGAAATCTTCGCGATGGTGACGATATCAATGTAGCGCTCTCTTCTGGTGAATATGAGTTACTACTCGCCTTACTAGAACGAGCTGGGCAAGTTTTGAACCGTGACCAACTTTTAGACATCACACAAGGTCGTGAAGCCGGGGTCTTCGACCGTTCCGTCGATAATCAGGTGAGCCGGTTGCGGCGAAAGATTGAAGCTGATCCTAAAAACCCGGAGATCATAAAAACCGTTTGGGGCGGCGGGTATGTGCTGGCGGGAAATGTCGAAGTCGGATGAGTAAACTCCTCCCCAAAAGCCTGGTCGGGCAATTGTTGCTGATCGTGGCAGTAATCCTGTTCATTGCGCAGGGTATAAATATGTTTCTGTTGTATCGCGGCATGGCCCAACAGAATAATGTGGAGGCGTCTGCTTCCGCAGTGACCCGGATGGCGGTTGGATTAAATCGTCTGTCATCTGGGGAAGTGCGACCTAGGCGCAGTTCAAGGAGGGAGGGAAGGTTTCGCAGAGCACAACTCGATTTTTCCGACAATCCCGTTGTGAAAATTTCTGATAAACGGAACACAAAAGTGGAAGAGCGTGCTTTGCAGGCTTTCTACTCAATGGGCGTCGAAGCTTCGGAAGTAAGGGCCGCACATTATGAAACTCTGCCGCCCGGACTTTCCGACAATTTAATTGGCCTGCCACGTATGCGTCCAAGGACGGATGCAGTGGGTCGAAATCTAGGACGACGCCGTCCTCCTGTACAGATTGACGGATATGTTGTTCTTTCTACTAAACTAGCGGACGGACAATGGGTTAACTTGGCATCAGCGGTGCGCAATGGTGAACCTTTCTTAATTCGCACTTTGATTATTCAAACCGTAATATTGTACCTATTGCTGTTGCTCCCACTGATATTGTTGGGCCGCTATATTGCCCGACCGCTGAAGCAACTGACACAACAGGCCAAGTCTTTCGGTGTTGGCGAGAGGGACGAACTCCGGGAATCGGGACCTCCTGACACGAAGCAATTGATCGGAGCGTTCAACGATATGCAATCCCGCGTTGGTGCCATGTTGGACGAAAAAGATGTGATGCTCGGTGCAATTGGACATGATCTTCGAACGCCTTTGGCAGCGTTGCGTGTTCGGGTTGAAAATATTGAGGATGACCTCGAACGCAGCCGAATGGTGGCTGGCATTGAAGACATGGCTCGAACACTTGACGATATTTTGTCGTTGGCGCGCCTGGGTCGTTCTCAGGAAAAGGCGGAACAGAACGATCTTGCCGCACTTATCGACACGGTGGTAAATGAGTTTGAGGATCTGGGTAACATTGTCGAATTTCAAAAAGATGATAAAATTCCCATCAAAATTAGAGCAACATTGATCCGGCGAGCTTTAAGAAACCTTATCGACAATGCTATAAAATATGGCCAGCAGGCCTCTATTTCTGTTGAAAGATCTGGAGGAAATCTGACCATCTATGTGGATGATGATGGTCCTGGAATTCCAGAGGAACAACTGGATGCTATGTTCGAACCATTTACCCGGGAAGAAAAATCTCGAAATCGGTCAACCGGAGGCTCCGGTTTAGGATTAACCTTGGCACGAGCCATCGCGCGCGAGCATGGCGGTGAAGTGGAATTGGAAAATCGAAAAGAAGGGGGCTTAAGGGCTTCACTCACTCTGCCACTATGATCGCCTGGTTGTCGAAACACACGGTAAGGCTGGCTAGGAAGGGAAGAAACTCGCTAGTTGCCACTTGAGACGACTTTTCGCCAGAGCTTAAAACCTTTATAGACGAGGATAAGACAAAGTAGCAGCAAAACAGAGGCAATTATCAATGCCGCTACCGGATTGGCAAAAGCCAAAATTAACAACCCACCTGTGGCAACATCCTCGCCAGTTGATACAGCGGCATTACTAAACGGTTCCGGACTCGTGTTGACTATCGCTCTAGCGCCTGCTTTAGCGCCGTGGCTCATCAAGGCGGCACCGCCACCCAATAGAAATACAATTACCTGCCAGGCAGGGTCTCCTGCATCCACAACTGCCAATGCCAATAAAGCGCCTCCTAATGGACGTATTACGGTATGGATTGTATCCCAAACGCTATCTAGCCAGGCAATTTTGTCAGCAAAAAATTCAGCTATTGCTCCAATGGCGCTGATGCCCAAAACCCATGGATTGGCCAGTGTGTCCAGCATCTGAAGGTTTTCAGGTAAGTTGATCCACTGCAGTCGCATTGCTAGACCGGTCACAAAAATGGTCAGATAAAGGCGCCACCCTGACAAAAGGCTGACGCTTCCAGCTAAACCCAATAATTCGATAATTCCCATTTGCTGATTGTGACATGAGTGAGAGACTTTGGCAAATCTGTCTCCGCTATCAAAACAATGGTTGGCAGGATCGACAATTGCTGTTCATAAGGTACCATGACTGAAACCACTTTACCTAAAAACGATCCTTTTACCGGAAAACCATTGAAAGAAGCATCGCCAGCAGCGACTGTTGTAATTTTTCGGGAACAGCCCGGCGATCAGCCTCCACATATTTTAATGGTACAGAGGTCCTCCAAAATGGCATTCGCCGCTGGTGCAGCCGTATTCCCGGGTGGCCGTGTCGATGAAGCTGATTTTGAATATGCCAGACATTTGGGATATGAGGATGTCGATGAATATGGCGCGCGGATTGCCGCCATTCGCGAAGCTATTGAAGAAACTGGCATTGCGGTGGGCATTGAAGGCACCGTTACCGAAGACCAACTTAAGGAAGCCAGACATGCTCTCAATGAGGAGAGACGGCCGTTGTCCGAACTCTGTGAGAAATTCAAATGGAAGTTGGAATTGGAATCGCTGATTCCTTTCGCACGTTGGAGACCTCCTTTTAACGAAAAAAGAATATTTGATACGCGCTTTTATATCATTGCTGATGATGACGATTCAATCGAAGCCATTGTTGATCAAACGGAAAACTATCATTTATTTTGGGATTCGGCGCAGGGCGTGCTGGACAAACATGAAGCGGGAGAGGTTTCAGTGATTTTTCCCACTAAACGAAATTTGGAGCGGTTGGTTCAACTTAACGACTTGGAAGACGCCAGAAACCATACGAAGCAATTTCCTTCTGAACTAGTCGTGCCTTTTGTCGAAGAACGCGATGGAAAACCACATCTATGCATTCCTGAGGGTAGGGGGTATCCCGTAACGGCAGAGGCAATGGACACGGTGATGCGTGGATCAAAACCGGCTAAATAGTTGGCGCGCCCGACAGGAGTCGAACCTGTGGCCTCAAGATTAGAAGTCTCGCGCTCTATCCAGCTGAGCTACGGGCGCGCGCCGAGAAGGCTTTAGCGATGTTTTGCTGCGCTGCAAATAAGGATATCACGGAATATAGTTTTTGCTTGTCAGCAATTTTCGACTAGACCTCAGAAAATGACAGACAACCCTATCAAAAGAAGCACTGCACGCAGCCAATCTGGACACAATTTTCGTTATTTCGACTTTGTGATGGCAGCCTTTGTAACGGTCTTGTTGCTATCGAACGTCATCGGAGCAGCCAAACCAACGTTCATCGAGATAAACGGTGAACAATGGATCTATGGCGCAGGCATATTGTTCTTCCCGTTAGGTTACGTCATCGGCGATATTCTGACCGAAGTTTATGGATATGCGCGAGCGAGGCGGGTGATTTGGGCTGGCTTTGGCGCTTTGATCTTCATGGCGTTTATGAGTTGGGTTGTTGTATCCCTTCCCCCGGCAGCCGATTGGGAAGGACAGGAAGCCTATGAAAGCGTTTTTGGACAAGTCCCCCGTATTGTAGCTGCTTCTATTGTCGCTTTCTGGGCCGGCGAGTTTGTGAATAGCTACGTTATGGCAAAAATGAAGGTTTGGACGGAAGGAAAAATGCTTTGGTCTCGCACTATAGGCTCAACCGTGGTTGGGCAGGGAGTGGATAGTATAATTTTCTACCCGCTGGCTTTCTGGGGCATTTGGGAACCGATGACTGTGTTTACCGTCATGGTCACAAACTGGCTGTTAAAAGTGCTTTGGGAAGCTGTTCTTACGCCAGTTACATATGTTGTAATTGGTTGGCTGAAGAAGCGTGAAGGGGTCGATATTTACGACGAGCAAACCAATTTTACGCCATTTAGTACGTCTACTTAGCCAAGGACTGCGCGCTGTTCAAAATGGCGGGCGAAAAATATCAAACCCAATGCGACTAGAGGGACCAATACCGGCATCAATATCGCGACACCGGAGAGTCCTTCCCAATATCCCTCCAGATAGAAACCAGAATATTGAGCGACAACCGCCACGAACGATAGGACGAGCATCCTGACGGCTATTTTTCTACGAAGTAGCAGCAATATACATCCCACAAAACCAGCGAGAACTGCGATGGCAAACGCCACGGTAATCCACTCTGGTTGATTGGAGAGCAAGTCTTGTTGAGCGGGATCAAGATTGCGGAAATCTTCAGCGGTCATAAATACTTGTTGTAAGTAAACCATTACACCCAATGCATTCCAAGCCAACGCTAAGCCAGAAATAATCCAATACCAAATTGGTGCTTTTCCAGAATTCATAGTGCGCTCCCTCCATCCAACGATAGAATGCAGTTTTTGCCAATTGATTTCAAGTGGAACTAAAGTTTGGAAATACCTCGCGATACCATAGCGCCTTTTGCTCGCACTTAGCATCCGTGTACGCTAATCTTGTTCAATGGAATTTCGACGAAAACCGATTGTTATGACAGCAACGATGGGAGCATCCGATTTTGCTTGGGCCGATGCCCTTAGACAAAAACACTATCCGGTAGAGAAAAACCAATTACCCGCGCACATTACACTGTTTCATCATCTTCCTCCTCAAGGATTAAATGAAATTGCAAGGTTGGTGAAGAAAATGGCCAAAGAGCATTGGTGTCCGCCATGTACATTGATGGAGGTTACGCAGTTTGATGGGGGTGTAGCTTATCGATTGTCTTCACCGCAATTGCTCAAGTTAAGGCAGTTTTTTGCAGAGTCTTTTCATGGCTTACTCGTTCAACAAGACCAACAAAAACCGCGTTTCCATATTACTGTGCAAAATAAAGCTGCTCCAGTGGAGAGCAAAAAACTGTATCGCACGCTAAGCGAACAGTTTGAACCTCGGCCGTTTGAAATAAGCGGATTGGCGCTATTCTATTATATGGAAGGTCCTTGGGAAAAGATAGGAAGCTGGCGCTTTCGCGGCAAATCCAAATCGATTTAAGCGTGTTCGACTTCCTTGATTGGAATTTCCGTGTTGGCCAACTGTGTTTTGTCGAGGGAAAGCGATCCTACCACCGCTTTTCGACCCTGCACGTAGTCTTTGGTGGCATTAACGCAATCAAGAGCAATGACTTTGTTATCGCGAAAATAGATGATCGAGAAACTGGATGCTTGCGTATCGCCGCGCAGCAGATAGTCGTCAAAGCCAGTTGAAATCCCAACGGTTTGTAGCTTTAAATCATACTGGTTCGACCAGAACCAAGGCACTGCGTCATATTCACATTCTTGGCCAACAATATCAAGTGCGGCTACCTTTGCCTGATCATTTGCATTTTGTACCGATTCAAGTCTGATCATGGCCCCTTTGGCAAATTTGTTACTGTGGAGCGCGCAATCCCCAATTGCGTAAATATTTGCAAGGCTTGTTCGGCAATGCTGATCTACATCAACACCGTTCCCAGCCGCCGCACCGGCTGCCACTAATGGCCCAGTTTCCGGGATAATGCCGATTCCAACAATTACCATATCCGCCTCAAATTTCCGGCCATCATCCAACGTTACGGCTGTCGCCATACCTTCATCGTTGGTTTCGAAAGATTCTACCTTCGCATTGAGTTCCAATATCACGCCGTGCTCGCGATGTTTGTCTTCATAAAAACGAGATAGCGTTTCGCCAGCCACCCGTGCCAATACACGATCCAAGGCTTCCAGAACTGTAACTTGCTTGCCCAGCTTGGTTAGAACGGCGGCCGCCTCCAATCCAATATATCCTCCGCCCACGACAACAACTTTATCGGACGTGGGTAACGCCGCTATGATTTTGTCGACATCTGCGCGAGATCGAACAGCATGGATGTTTCGTGCCTGACTTCCAGGGCAGTCTAGCATGCGCGGCGATCCACCTGTAGCCCAGACCAATTTCCCGAAACCAACCTCATCATCATTGGCCAAGATTACCTTATGATCTTCAGCTTTAACCTTGGACACCCGGCAACCGGTCAGCAAATCAATATTGCGTTCAGCCCAAAAACTTTCTGGTCGCAGCAAAATACGGTCAAATTCCTTGTCACCGGCCAGATAGTCCTTGGACAATGGCGGACGTTCATATGGTGGATATTTTTCGTTGCCCATCAGGCCAATCGTGCCGTCGAACTTTTGCTGGCGCAGCGCAATTGCAGCTTGAGCACCGGCATGGCCAGCACCGACAATCAATACGTCGTATGATTCGTTCATTGTTCGCCCCTAAGCGCATTAATATCCGATAATCCTCCGATAGCCCGCATTGCACATTCTGTGCAAGACAAAGCAGAAAATCGGCCTGTTCTGGTTGACCCGAAATCAAGCTATGACTATAGCGCCGCGATCCAATGAATTTGATGATCTGTTTAGTCATCACTTTGGACATTGGCGGAGTAGCTCAGGTGGTTAGAGCAGTGGAATCATAATCCATGTGTCGGGGGTTCGAGTCCCTCCTCCGCTACCAAAATTCTCTTTCTCCATTAAAAGTGATTCTTGTTGATTTGATGCTTGTCGAGATGGGGGTGGCAGCACTATCTGAGTATCAACTCAAAGCACTAGGAAATATCATGGCGGAAATTCACAAAACGAAGATGCTTATCCTTGGTTCGGGACCTGCAGGTCTTTCTGCCGCTATCTATGGCGCTCGGGCTGGTTTAGAACCTATTGTGGTGCAAGGACTGCAACCTGGCGGGCAATTGACGATCACTACTGATGTAGAGAATTATCCAGGATTTCGTGATGTGATTCAGGGCCCTTGGCTAATGGAAGAGATGCAGGCCCAGGCTGAGAAAGTTGGCACCAGAACAATTTTCGATACGATAGTTGATGTTGATTTTTCCCGAAGGCCGTTTCGTATGACCGGCGATGGTGGTGATGTCTATGAAGGCGATACGATGGTAATTGCTACCGGTGCCCAGGCCAAATGGTTGGGTGTTCCCGGAGAAGAAGAATTGGGCGGAAAAGGGGTTTCTGCCTGTGCCACATGCGATGGTTTTTTCTATCGCGGTAAGAAAGTCGTGGTGATTGGCGGCGGCAATACAGCCGTTGAAGAAGCGCTCTACATGACCAATCACAGTGACGATGTAACGTTGATTCATCGCCGTGATAGCTTGCGTGCAGAGAAAATTTTGCAGGATCGACTGTTTGCGAATCCCAAGATTTCCATTCTCTGGAACAAAACTGTCGATCGTTTCGTCGCTGGCGGAGATCCCGAAGGATTAGTTGGTGTTGATCTGATTGATACCCAGACCGGGGAGAAAAGCCATGAACCAGCGCATGGAGGCTTTGTTGCTATTGGTCATGCGCCGGCAACTGAAATCTTCAAAGATCATTTGGATCTAATCGATGGCGGTTACATTGCGGTGGAGCCTGGTACACCAAAAACCAAAATCCCCGGATTGTTTGCGTGCGGAGATGTGATGGATCATGTTTACAGGCAAGCTGTAACTGCCGCAGGAACCGGTTGTATGGCTGCTTTGGACGCGGAGCGTTTCCTTGCAGAAGAAGAATTTGAAGCGGTAGCGGCTGAATAATTCAAGCGGTGCGAAGGCACTCCAATATTCGTTCTTGCAACCAAATCTTGGACTTCTCATCTGCAAAACTATGCGAGGCGCTATCAAGCTCTAGAAGCGAAAGATTGGGACGCTCTCGCAATTCTGCATAGTCACTGCTCTTCCATGAAGCTATGAAGGCGAGGGCGGTTGTGTCTTTCTGCGCAATCAATATATCTATGCGATTGTGTGTCTCAATAAGCGCATCCCGAAGTTTGATAGCCAGACCGGTGTTCCTTTGTTTCTTGGAAGCCTGTTTCAAACCTTTGAGTAATTTGGCGATGTTGATTTTTCCGGTCAATAAATCAATGAAAGATCGAGGATTTTTAATCCTATCCCAGTACCGGGATCGAATAGCGGCAGCGCCCGGAGATGTGGTTTCCGATGGTTCACTCTGATCATTTTCAATGACCCACGGGTTGGCCAGTAGATAAGATTCGATTTCAGCGGGCCGGCCAAAAAGTGCTAGAGCGGTTGCCGCATCACAATTTCCAAATGCAACCACCTTGTTCAGGTTTGGGCAAACTATCTGAAACTGTTTTGCAGCTGCTACTATGTCCTTTTCGCTCGACATGAATTCCATATTTTCACCCGAACTTTCACCAACACCGCGCCGATCAAACCTAAATACGGGGAAGCCTTGATTGGATACATAATGTGATAGTTTGGACATCCCAGCATGGGCCCCTGATCGGACTTCATTGCCGCCACTGACAATCAGCAATCCAGTCTTCTCGAAACCTGAATCAAGAGTCCCAATGAGCTGCTCATCTTCGCAGTTAAAGTGATGAAAGGATCGCGTCATGATTTGACCCATTCTTCCAAATCATCCGCAATTGATTGAGACAAAATGGGATCTGCGTCTGGTTCTGCGCGCAGCCACAGGGGACTGCCAGCCAGTTTGCCTTCCGCTGGCTGACTATCCGATTCTAGTCGCATTGTACGTAGGGTGTTTGGGTTGGTAATATCAGCTTCATTCAGCTGTTCGAACATGGCAGGGCTTATGATATTGCCGGCTAGTTCAATCGCTTCATTTTTCACTTTTTTGGTGAGATCACTCATGGTCACTATCGAACCAGCTTCTTTATCTGAGGCAATGCGCGTGCGCATCATAGTGCGAAGAAGGCTTTTTCCTTTAACGGGCGTTAAACGCCATGTGGGAAGGTTATTTAATATTCCATCAATCAAGCATCCGCCGCGAAAAGAAGCGACGTACGAACACCCCTGATGGGCCTCGAAACAGGTCTTTAAAGCGTCACGCCAGACTTCCAAACTTGCTTCATGTTGCGGGAAGAGACTCTCATTTGTTCCCGGTAGGTCTGGCAAAATGGTCCCGACATCGTGTTCTGCAAGAATCCGCATCATATCGACGATCATGCGTCGCATACGGTTCATTTCATCAAATAGTGGAGGAATTAGTAATATTTGATCGCTGCTCTGGATGCCCGCTCTTAAGCAATATTCATCCCTGTCAGAAAATCGATAGCTCGAACAGTCGAGCGGTTGTGTCACTCGGCCACTTTCATTTCGGTAAATGCAACAAGATTGCCGAAAGTTTCAAACAACTCACCATCGACTTCATCATCTTCAATAATGATATCAAGTCGGTCTTCCAACTCAGTTAGTAACCCGGCAACGGCCATGCTATCGAGTTCGGGTAAAGCGCCAAACAGCTCGGTATCTGCATCAAATTCAGCGACTTGTTCTGCATCCAGGCCCAAGATGTCTTGCATGACAGCCCGCACGGCTGCCTCCGGCGTCAAATCAAAATTTTCCGGCATCTTTCCCCCCGAATCTCGGATAACGGCGCTTCCCTAAAGGGATCAGCGCTTTCCTACAAGATCAGACATGTATCGTTTTGTGATTGGCAGCCAGGATAAAGGATTATTGGGCCAAAAAAGGGTGAGCCGGTAACGATCCCGTACTTCCTCCATCCAATCTCTTTTATATCCGTCATTGCCAGTGCCAAAATCAATCAGGTTAACATGATCAATATCCATAACATGTTGGAACATCGCGACAGATAACAATGTACCAGGGGAGGACTTTGTTGCATCTTCAATATGCGCCAGCTTGTGGATCAAGGCTTCGCCATTTTCCACGGTCCAAAACTGAGCGGCTACCGGTTTTCCATCAATATAGGCTAAGCCAAGGCGCAAGCATCCCGCCTTCGCCTCCTGTTGGGCCAGTTTTTTGAGGAAATCCGGATTTCCTTCCGATGGTTTCCAGCTATTTTCGTACACCGCTAGGTAATCCTCCCAGTCCTCCTCATGAAATTCTCTTTCAATGCGGGTGGAAACTAAGTTTTTCTTGGCCTTGCGGCGCACTGTGTTGCGCAGTTGCCCAGGGCGCTCGGCCCAATACTGGTCAAAATTGCGACCTTTTACGCGAAGGATATGGTTCTCATCCGCTTTCTCACGATAAACAATCCAACCAGCTTGTTCAAAAGCCCGCTCGGTCAGGCTTGCCTCTTCATCTTCGTTCGGAACAGGTGCAATTTCAACGCGATGTGCCTTTGTCCGCAGTTTTTTTGCGATGTTGGCGAGCAACGCCAATTTTGTAACTTCGTCAAAGTCGCCAGTGAATATGGGGCGATAGGTAAAATTATACCAATTTGCCAATGCACCGTAACTTCCGGTCCCCTGTTTCATAAGGAACATCCAGGCTTGAGCACCTTCTTCTTCGCTATGCACAATGGCTGGTGAAAGATCGGAAAGGCATAATGCGTGAAGCTCTTTCAACCAATCCAACCGGTCAAAAAGTGACCGCTGCACCGAGCGATCGAGGTTTTCACCAGCTACCGCTTGCACTGACTGAAAATTATCGTGATATTCACTGTTCATGGTTATTGCTGTGTTTGTCACAATTTTCTTCATCTTCCCATAGGTTACTGCATTGAACGTACTGGATCAAAACAACGCATTTCCGCTTGATTGGCTCGCTATTGGCGAGGATCACGATGCAATTGCCTTGGTGACTCGTTCGGGGTCTCTTAACTACAAGATGTTAAATCATCGTGTCGGACAGCTGGCTTTTTGGCTGCGCGATCAGGGAATACAGGTTGGCGATAGGGTCGCAGCGTGGCTTCCCAAGACGGAATTGGCCTGTTTGATGCCATTGGCTTGTGCGCGTGCGGACTTAGTCTATGTTCCGATAAACCCAGTGCTCAAACCAGCTCAGGTTTCCCATATTTTGAGTGATAGCGGGGCAGTGTTATTGATTACCAATGCTCCACGGATCAAATCCATGGACTGGGAGCTTGTGAACGGCGGTTGTCGGCTAGTCGATGATAGGCAAGTTTCTCAATCGATTGCGGAGGGTGAAGGCTCTCTAGATCCAAGCAGCGCCAATACAAATACCGAATCCCTTGTCGCCATTCTGTATACCAGCGGCTCGACGGGGCGACCAAAAGGTGTGATGCTCAGTCACGGTAATTTGAGTTTAGGGGCTATCAGCGTTGCTCGGTATCTGAAATTGGGGCCAGATGATCGGACGTTATGTGTATTGCCGCTCAGCTTTGATTACGGTCAAAACCAGCTGCTATCTACTTGGGCTGCCGGTGGTTGTGCGGTGCCGCTCGACTATTTAGCGCCCCGTGACGTCATCAAGGCATGTGATCGTGAACAGATAACCACTCTGGCCGCTGTGCCTCCTTTATGGGTGCAATTGGTCGAACAGGAATGGCCCGATGGATCGGTATCCGCAATGCGGCGACTGACCAATAGCGGAGGAGCGCTCACACCTAGTTTGGTAAGTGAACTACGTTCTATATTCGGCACAAAAACTGACCTTTACGCAATGTATGGGCTAACCGAAGCATTTCGTTCTACCTATCTTGACCCTTCTCTGATTGACGAGAATCCAACCAGTATGGGAACCGCAATTCCATTTGCTGAGATCTTGGTTGTGGATGGTAACGGTAATATTGCCAAACCATCAGAAGAAGGCGAGCTTGTCCATGCTGGTCCGCTGGTTGCTCACGGATATTGGCAAGACCCAGAACGCTCGGCAAGACGGTTCAAACCTGCTCCCAAAGATTCGGAATATGGCGGGCTTGCTGTTTGGTCTGGAGATACAGTGCGCAGGGAAGCTGATGGGCTTCTTTACTTTGTTGGTCGTGATGATGCGATGATCAAAAGCTCGGGCAATCGAATAAGTCCAAACGAAATTGAAGAAGTGGCAATAGAAACAGAATGGGTCGCAGAAGCCGTCGCCATTGGTATTCCTGACGATCGATTGGGGCATGCTATCCGATTGTTCATCCGGGTTTCTGATGATTTCAAAAACGAAGACGTCGATGCTCTTCTAACAAAATATTTAAAACGGAATTTACCGAATTTTATGCAGCCACAGGATATTATTGTGCTGGATGAGTTTCCCAAAAATCCAAACGGGAAACTGGATCGAAACGCGTTGGCAAAGGCTGAAGTTTAATGTCAAAAGTGAAACCAACTGGACCTATTCCTCAAGGATATGATGACAAGGATGGAGAATTACTCATTGGTGGTGAGAAAGCCAGCGAGCTAGTTGACCAACATGGTTCGCCGCTTTTTATATATTCAAAAGATCAGCTTGATAAAAGATTTGCTGGATTGCGTAACGCCATGCCAGAACAATTGCATATTCACTATGCAATGAAGGCCAATCCTTTTGCGCCGCTGCTTTCGCATATGGTTTCGCTCGCTGATGGGATAGACATTGCATCGGGTGGCGAATTGGAGATGGCGATCAAGGCTGGCGCGAAACCGAATCATATCAGCTTCGCTGGACCCGGAAAACGGGGTGAGGAATTGCTGCAAGCAATTCGCACCGGTGTTACCATCAATATAGAATCGCCAACTGAATGCGACCGTGTTTTGAAAATCTCTGACCGAGAGGATGTGCAACCTCGAATGGCTGTTCGGGTAAACCCCGACTTTGATCTGAAAGGATCTGGTATGAAAATGGGTGGGGGAGCCAAACCATTTGGGATGGATGTTGAGCTTGTTTGCCCGACCGTGGATCGCATTGTGAATGCGGGTGCGCTCTGGAGAGGTTTTCATATTTTTGCTGGATCTCAAGCACTAAAAGCCGATGCAATAATTGAAACCCAACAGCAGACGATTAAACTGGCAGCTAGACTTGCTGATGCAATCGGCAAAGCACCGGATCACGTGAACCTTGGGGGCGGTTTCGGAATACCCTATTTCCCAGGCGATGAACAGCTTGATGCCGGCCAAATTGGTGAAGCACTTAGAGCGGAACTGGCTAACCTGCCGAAAATACTGGCAAACACACAGTTTGCCATCGAACTCGGTCGCTATCTCGTCGGCGAAGCTGGGGTATATTTGACAAAAGTTGTTGATCGAAAAGTAAGCCAAAGCCAGACGTTTCTTGTTACCGATGGCGGCCTTCATCATCAATTGGCAGCAAGCGGGAATTTCGGAACAGTAGTGCGCAGGAATTATCCTGCTGCGATCGCTTCGAAATATACAACCGAAACACAGGAAGTTGTCTCGATAGTCGGTTGCCTTTGTACTCCTTTGGACCGACTAAATGACAATGTCGAAATGCCAAAAGCAGAAGTCGGCGATATCGTCGCCGTATTTTGCGCAGGAGCCTATGGTGCTTCAGCCAGCCCGGCAAATTTCTTAGGGCAAGGTCCAGCGAAAGAGATCTTAGTCGATTGATCAATAACAACTCTAACGTCTTAAGAGATGGCGGTTATTAATCTCAAATTCAGGTAATCCTAACGCTATCTTCACTATTTTCTAGGATAGCTATCTCGTGACTTTGCGTGATGTGCCGATTTTCTGCGGAAAACGGTATTTTTGCAAGGGGGCCAATACGAGGTAGTGAACATGAGTTTTGAGTTTAAAAGCAGCAAGTTACCACAGCAATTGATTGGGGCCAGCCTAGTCTCATTGATGGTTGCCGGTTGTGCAGGTAGCGGTTCCGGACCGCAGTTACCACCAGCTTCCTTTGTGTCAGCGCAAGAAGGGCCTGGCGAAGAATATGTCATTGGCCCGCTCGACGAATTGACGATTTTCGTATGGCGGAACCCGGAACTGGGCGCAAAAGTTCAAGTGCGTCCGGATGGCCGTATAACTACACCATTGATCACTGACATGCCGGCCGTTGGGAAAACTCCAGCGATGCTAGCCGAGGATCTAACTCTGCAGCTGTCTCAATATATTAACGAGCCAATTGTTTCTGTAATCGTCAACAATTTTTCCGGCACATTCTCGCAACAAATCCGCATCGTGGGCGCGACTGAAAAACCTGCTTCCATTCCATATCGCGCTAACATGACCTTGCTTGACGCAATGATCGCTGTTGGCGGCCTTTCTGAATTTGCATCCGGGAACAAGGCTCGGTTGGTTCGAGCAAACAGAGGCACCGGTCGACAGCAGGAATATCGAGTGCGCCTCGGCGATTTGCTGAAGCGCGGCGATACCAGTGCCAATGTTATGCTCCGCCCTGGTGATGTGATCATCATTCCCGAGAGCATGTTTTAAGTTTGCAGTGCGAACCCAATAGGAAACGAAAAGCCACATGAACGGTCTTTACGATGAAATTAGAATAGCAGTGCATAGCGTCTGGAACAGGCGTTGGCTTGCTCTGGGTATTGCTTGGGGGTTGTGCCTCTTAGGGTGGCTTGTGGTCGCGCTTATCCCGAATACATATGAATCGCAGGCTCGCGTCTTCGTGCAGATGCAATCGATATTATCCAACAAGGTTAACATTGATTCCAGAGAGCGGAAAAAGAGTATTGAGCGCGTGCAGGAAACTCTTGTTTCCTCGGTTAATCTCGAAAAGGTTATCCGTGGCACTGATTTGAATCTATCGATTGCCAGTGATCGCGAATTGGCGAGCAAAGTAGAAACGTTACGCAAAAATATCGAAATAAAGACGGAAAAAGATAATCTGTTTGAGATTACAGCCAGGTCTTCGGCGAGTAATTTTTCGGATGCTGAAAACGCGAAACTGTCTCGCGAGATTGTTCAAAAGATGATCGATATATTCGTCGAAGAAAATCTCTCAGGCGATCGCGGTGAAACTGCTGAAACCATCAAGTTCTTGAACTCACAGCTTACGAAACGTGAGAAAGAGCTGCAGGATGCAGAACAAAAACGCGCTCAGTTTGAGGCTGAGAATCTCGGTATGCTTCCCGGTATTGGTTCGGTCAGCCAACGTGTCGAAGCTGCACGCCTGGAATTGCGAACAATAGATTCACAATTGATACAGTCGCAAAGCTCGCTCGCGGCTCTAAATGGGCAATTGGCCGGAACGCCACCAACAATTTCGGCTCCCGTTTTTGGCGGTGGGTCTGGCGCTGGTGCATCACCTTTGGCGCAAGCCCAGGGGCAACTAGCCTCCGCACGTGCTGCCGGTAAAACCGATGCCCATCCGGATGTTATTGCTATCAAACGACAAATAGCAGCTATGCGTTCATCTAGTGGTGGTACCGCTAGCGGAAGCGGTTCACGGTCATTTACCACACCTAATCCTGCCTATAGTTCGCTCCAAAGCATGCGTTCTGAAAAGCAGGCATCAGTTGCTGCACTACAGGCAAGGAAAAGTGCTCTGCAGGCCGATATGGCCCAGCTATCCTCGCAACAGGCGCTAGAACCGGGTGTTCAGGCTGAATATGACCGGATCAATCGAGACTATGGCGTTCTCAAAGCACAATATGACAAAATATTAGCCGACCGAGAGCAGATCAAGCTTCGTGATCAAGTCGAGTCTGAAACCGACTCGGTTAAGTTCCGGGTTATAGATCCACCTTCCAGTCCACGCTCTCCGGCGGCCCCAAATCGGCCTTTGCTGTTAGCAATGGTGCTTTTCGCTGGCCTTGGTGGCGGTATTGGCGGAGCCTTTGCGCTGGGGCAGTTGCAGACAAGTTATCCAACCGCAAACAAGTTGGAAAAAGCCAGTGGTCTTCCAGTGATCGGCTCGGTTTCGCAAATCATGACCAGTGTGCAGCGGGAAGCTCGCAAGAAAAGAATGCGCATGTTTTATAGTGGTTCGGGCGCGCTCTTTGGCGTGTTTGCGCTCTTGATGGTGGTGGAATTTATCCAGCGCGGAATGGTGGCTTGAGGATAGAATGATGAACAAACATACACCTCTAAACAAATCCGGATCGCTGTTGGAACGCGCAGCTCAAGTCTACGACTATGTACCGGCGTTGCGCGGTGGACCTGGAGACCAGGCTCCGACACAAATATTGCCGCCCGAACCAGCCGTTTCGGCATCATCTGTTGTCAGGACATCGAAACCTTACAATGGACCACGAGTTATCGTCGACCGAGAAAAGCTTCGTGAGGCAGGTTTCATCGTGCCAGATGGACCTGTTACAGGAATTTCCGAAGAATTTAGAATCATCAAGCGTCAGCTTTTGATGGCTGCCAAAGGCAGCACAAAAAATCCTCCGCTTCCAAATGGTGAACGGATTTTGATTTGCTCAGCCCATCCAAATGAGGGCAAGACTTTCTGTTCGCTAAATCTTGCACTTTCGATTGCAGCAGAAAAAGATAACGAAGTTCTTTTGGTTGATGCCGACTTCGCTAAACCCAGCATCCTTTCGAGTCTTGGGCTGGAAGGTAACAAAGGTTTTATGGATGCACTCGCTGATCCGGACGTAGCGGTTGAGGATTGTATCATCCACACTGACATTCCCGGGTTTACAGTTCTACCGGCTGGTGATCAAACCAACAACGATACTGAGTTTCTTGCATCCGCAAGAACAGAACAGGTCTTGAACCAACTGACGCAAAACAACCCGACCAGGATAGTCATTTTTGACTCTCCTCCGGCACTTTCAGCCTCGCCCGCATCGGTTCTGGCATCTCATGTCGGGCAGGTACTGATGGTCGTGAAAGCTGATGAAACAACTGAAACCGCCTTGCGTGATGCACTGAGTTTAATGGCGGCCTGTGAACATATCCAATTACTTCTGAATGGCACAAAGTTCTCGCCAACTGGAAGAAGTTTTGGATCCTATTACGGATATGGAGAGTAACCATGACCACCGCAAAATTCAAAAAATTGCTTAAATCTGCAGCTCTAATATCGCCATTGGTGATGATTGCTGTGCAGCCCGCACAAGCGCGCGATCGGAATGTTGATATAGCACCTTATCTAGAAGTGCAGCAGGTTTTGGTGGCCGACTTGAAGGATGGCACTGACGTTCTGACGTATACAAGTGTTGCGGCGGGTATCGACGCTTCCGTTCAAACGCGTCAAGCGGAAGCGTCAGTTAACCTTCGCTATGAACGCCGTTTTTTCTATTCAGATGGTCTGGGCGATGAAGATGTCATCAGCGGTCTGGCACGCGGTAGTGTTCAAGTTGTGCCTAATCTATTGTCATTGGAAGCTGGCGGCATTGCAACGCGAGGAAGAATAGATGTTCGCGGGGAATCGCCATCGAATATTGTCGGTGCCACAGATAATGTGACGCAGATCTATTCGGTATATGCGGGTCCCTCTTTGTCCACCAACGTTGGCGCCTTGGATGTAAACGCCAATTATCGCGTGGGTTACACTAAAGTTGAAGCTGATGATGTTGGTGTCTTGCCTCCAGGACAGGACCCCGTTGACATTTTCGACGATAGTGTGAGCCATTCAGCAAGTGCCAGCGTCGGAATGCAACCGGGTGACCTACCGTTTGGCTGGTCAGTCAGCGGTGGATGGGAACGCGAAGATTCCAATCAGTTGGATCAACGGTTTGAGGGTAAATATGCTCGAGCGGATGTGACTGTTCCAGTTACTCCCACGCTGGCCGTTGTTGGCGGTATTGGTTATGAGGATATCGAAATATCCGAGCGCGATGCTGTTCGTGATGTAAATGGTGATCCTGTTGTTGATGCAAATGGTCGATTGGTGACCGATGGAAACTCTCCACGCCTACTCTCCTATGATCAAGATGGAATAATCTGGGATGCTGGCGTTTTGTGGCGCCCAAGCCGCCGGACCAGTTTTGAAGCCAGAGTTGGACAACGTTATGGCAGCGAAACTTACTATGGCAGCCTTGGTTATCAACCGAACGAGAATACGTCATTGAACATTTCTGCCTATGACACTGTGTCAGGTTTCGGTAATCTGTTGAATGACAATTTGGGGCTTTTGGGAACCGATTTCACCAGTAGTCGCAACCCATTGAGCGGGGAACTGAACGGATGTGCCTTTGGCCAAACGAACAGCCTTTGCTTCAATGATGTATTACAATCAGCTTCTTCATCGGCATTCCGCGCTCGCGGCGTAAACGGGCAATTGGCTTATAGTCATGGCAATTGGAACACGGCACTGGCGGTCGGTTATTCGCGCCGCCGCTTCTTTGCATCTCAGTTGGGAGCGATACCTGCAACAGATGGCCTAGTCGATGAAAACTACTACGCTAACTTCTCAATCGGAACAAACATTGACGCGGTTTCTAGTTTCGACGCCAACGTGTATGCAAATCTTTTGGACAGCGGCGTTCCTGGCGCACCAAATGTGTTGGGATTGGGTGCGAACGCGGGTTACTATCGCCAGATCCTGCCGGGCTTACAAGGTACGGCGGCGGTTGGTCTCGACAGTTTCAAACAGGATGGCTTTGACAGTGAGCTGACAGCATCGGCCTTGTTGGGATTGCGTTATGATTTTTAAACTAAACACCACGAAGAATGCTTGTGGGAGCAATGATTATGTATGAAGCTTTTTATGGATTGAAGAGTCGGCCGTTCCAGCTGACACCGGATCCGCACTATTATTTTGAAAGCCTGACACATAGGAAAGCATTGTCCTATTTAGGCTATGGATTGGCGCAGGGCGAAGGCTTTATCGTCATTACCGGTGATGTAGGTGCGGGCAAGACAACTTTGGTTGGCCATCTGATGGCAACGATAGACAAGGCACGTCTTACAGCCGCCAACATTGTGACCACGAAATTGGATGGCGAAGACGTAGTTAGAGTTGCTGCCAACAATTTTGGTTTTGATACTGACGGAATGGATAAAGCACAACTTTTAGGGGCTTTCGAGACGTTTCTTAATAGCGAAGCTCGAGCTGGTCGTCGTTGTTTGCTGATTGTTGATGAATCGCAAAACCTCGAACCGAGCGCTTTGGAAGAGCTTCGCATGCTTTCCAATTTCCAACTGGGCGGAGAGGCGTTGTTGCAGATTTTCTTGCTCGGTCAGCCTGAATTCCGTGACATGTTGCAGAATTCGGATCGGCTTGAACAGCTGCGTCAACGGGTTATTGCGCACCATCACTTGGATCCGATGGAGGCCGCCGAGGTTGAGCCGTACATTACGCACCGTTTATCAAAGAGTGGATGGTCCGGGCGCCCGAAAATTACATCTGATGTGTTTAAACTTATCTATTCTGAGACCAACGGTGTTCCTAGGAAAATCAATAGTTTGATGAGTAGGGTCCTACTAATGGGTTCTGTGGAAAAAGTGGAGCTGATTGATCAGGCTCTGATTGGACGAGTATTGGCGGATCTTAATGGTGATAAGGTTGAAATAGCTGAACCAGAAAATCTGAGTGAAGAACAGTTGGCCGAGAAGAGCCCTTTATGGAAAAAGCCTTCCAAGGTCTCCACCGAAGAACCGGTTCAAAGCGATCCGATGCCGACGTCGCATATAGATGAAAAGCAAGAGGCGGTTTCGCTGAAAGTTGCAGATACAGAAGTTGCCAAAACAATTTCTGAAGAGCCAATTCAAAAAAACATATCTGAAGTGGCGCCGGGTTCATTGGAACCTTCGGACAAAGGTGTATCAAAGCGTGTAGATGTGATTTCCAAACGTCTGTCGTTGCTGGAAAGCCGGATGAACGAACAGGAAGAAAATATGCACCGTGTCTTGACGATGCTGGTGAACTGGGTTGAAAGCGATGTTCGAAGCAAGGAAAGCTATATCAATGCAGGACGCGCGGCCTGAATCCTTTCAGCAAGCGGGAAAAGCAGATGCTTTACTCAACGCTATGTCTGTCGATATCGAGGACTGGTTTCAGGTGGGAGCCTTTGAGACTGTCATTGATCGTGCCGATTGGGACACTCTAGAACATCGAGTCGAGCGCAATACAGATGCCGTATTGGCACTTTTTGCTGATGCTAAGATTAAGGCGACATTCTTTACCTTGGGTTGGGTGGCGGAGCGGTATCCGAACCTTATGCTGCGGATCGCAGATGCAGGACATGAGATTGCCAGTCATGGATATGATCACGCACGCGTATACACCATGTCTCCCGATCAATTTGGAAAAGATCTGGAACATAGCAGAAAGCTATTGGAAGATAGTTCCGGACAAGCGGTTATCGGATATCGCGCGCCTAGTTTTTCTATCGATCAGCGAACACCATGGGCACATGAGATTTTGGCAGAGCAGGGTTACAAATATTCGTCCAGCGTCGCACCGATTAAGCATGATCATTATGGCTGGGCTGGGTCGCCACGCTTTTCATGGAGACCAGTCGAAGGTTCGGACTTAATCGAATTGCCGGTTACTACAGTGAAAGCGGCAGGCCGTGTTTTGGCTGCCGGGGGAGGGGGGTTCTTCCGTCTTTTACCCTACGCACTCTACGATTGGGCGATTTCCAAAATGCAAAAAGTAGATGGCCGCGGAGCTATCTTTTATTTTCATCCATGGGAAATCGACCCGGAGCAACCACGTGTTGCAGATGCGCCATTGAAGTCTAAATTACGGCACTACACAAATTTGTCGAGCATGGACCAAAAGCTGAGACGCGGTCTCTACGAACGAAACTGGGGCCGAGTGGACGAACTAGCGGCAATTGAAGCGGAGATGCTCAAATGAACATGCCATTCAATCCGCAAATCCTGACGATCAAGGTAGTCGAGCAATCTGATGCCGATGATTTGTTGCGCTTAGATCAGTTCGTTTTGGAGCACAGCGATGGAACACCATTTCACCGTCCTGCCTGGGTATTGTCGGTAGCTAATGCTTGCGATCAGCAGTGGCGCTATCTTGTTGCAGAAGATCAAAACTCTGAAGTACAGGCCATTTTGCCCCTGCACCTCGTTCACTCTTCGCTTTTTGGACGTGCTTTGGTGTCATCAGCGTTTGCAGTCGGCGGCGGCATTTTAAGCAGGTCTGCACATGCTACACAGCTTTTGGCAGATGCAGCTTGGCAATTTGCAGAGTGTCATAGTTTTCCGTCGATTGAATTGCGCGGTGGTCCAGTGCCGGAAGAACACTGGCAGCAAAAAGACGGTGTCTATGCCGGATTTGTAACGGATCTAGCGGATAGTGACGAAAATCAGTTGCTGGCGATCCCTCGGAAACAAAGAGCCGAGGTTCGTAAAGGTGTGAAAAACGATTTGGAAGTCCGAGTTGGTAATGCTGAGCAAGATCGAGTTGATCACTATGCAGTCTACTCCGAAAGTGTTCGCAATCTAGGTACGCCGGTTTTTCCTTCCGATTTGTTTGCAAAGGTTTTGGATGCCTTTGGCGACGCCGCAGATATTTTGACTGTGCTTGAAGATGGTAAACCGGTGGCTAGTGTCCTCAGTCTTTATCACAATGACACCGTAATGCCTTATTGGGGCGGTGGTACATGGGAAGCACGCCGGCTAAGAGCCAATGACATCATGTATTATGCACTGATGAATCATGCGCGTGATCGCGGTTGCAAACGCTTTGATTTTGGCCGATCCAAGGTTGGAACAGGGGCTTATTCCTTTAAAAAGAACTGGGGTTTTGAACCGAAATCACTGTCTTACGCGATCCGCACCGCAAACGGTGAAGAGGCGCGTGACGTCAATCCGATGAGTCCAAAATACCGATTGCAGGTTGCACTTTGGCAACGTTTGCCGCTTTCAATTGCCAACCGACTAGGACCCTTTATCGCCAAAGGATTGGGTTGATGGGAGATATCTTATTTCTGGCCCACAGGGTGCCGTGGCCTCCCAATAGGGGCGACAAAATTCGGTCGTTTAATTTCCTCCAGAAATTGACGGAAGCTGCGCCGGTTCATCTTGCATGTTTTGCTGATGATAAGAGCGAAGCTTCTGCGAGTGATCCGATCAAAGAAAAACTCGCTTCTTGTGAGATAGTGATTCGCGATAAACCGCAGTGGAAATCCGGCATCGAAGCCTTGACCTCTGGAAAAGCTGTATCGCTGTCTTCATTTGAAAGTGGAGCCCTAACTGGCTCGATTAAACAGATTATTCGGAACAATCAGATTGACTGTATTTTCGTATTCTCGGGACAGATGGCGCAATATGTTCCCGCTGATTTCTACGGTCGTTTCATCATGGATTTTGCCGATGTCGATAGCGCAAAATTTGAAAGCTATGGTGCGGCTGGTTTTGGCCCAATGGCTTGGATCAATAGGCGAGAAGGAAAGCTTCTAAAGACCTTCGAGGAACAGATCGCAAAACGCGCCGATAAATCCCTTTTTGTAAGTGAAAAGGAAGCAGAGTTTTTCCGTCAACGTTCTGGCTTAGGTCATGACAAGGTTAGTGCCGTCGGAAACGGCATTGATTTGAATTTGTATAACTCGGCTACAGCGATCTCAATACAGAAGCCGACATCTGGCCCGATGATTATATTTACTGGCCAGATGGATTACCGGCCGAATGTGGAAGCTGTACAAAGTTTCGCCAAGGAAGTGATGCCTATTGTTTTGGCGGAACATTCTGACGCTTGCTTTGTCATTGTGGGGCGCGCGCCGACTGAGTCTGTTAGATCACTGCATGGACGTGGCGGAGTGATCGTAACCGGCGCTGTTCCTGATATACAGCAATGGTTGAAAGCGGCTGATATTGTTGTCGCACCTCTGCGTATTGCGCGGGGTGTTCAAAACAAAGTTCTTGAAGCCATGGCAATGGGAAAGCCGGTTGTCGCATCAGCGGCTGCGGCTGAGGGTATTGCAGCACAGCACGGCAAGCACTTCCTGATTGCCAAATCTGCAGCAGAAGAAGCGCAACAAGTTTCTCAGCTTATCAAAGACAGACCATTTGCTGATCAATTAGGAGACGCCGCTAAGCAGCTTATTCACTCATGTTATAGCTGGGATAGTCAGCTGTCCAATTTACATGAAATCTGCGGTTTCGAGACTTTGCAGGTTATGGAGGCAGCTGAATGACCACCGTTGCGTTACCAAATGAAGATCAAACTGCTTCTGGCAATCCAGTAAGATCGGATTGGGCCTTGCACATGCGCTATCTGTTGGTTGCTTGGGCCGGAATATCGCTGCTATTTTGGCAAGATGTTTGGACGATGCTTGCCACTTGGTGGGATGTTTCGACATATAATCACTGTTTGCTAATCTTGCCCATCATCTATTGGCTGGTGCATCAGCGACGAGAAGAGCTGGTCAAAATAACACCCAAAATTTGGTCGCCAGGGCTGATATGGATTGGCGTTGCGTCAGTTGGTTGGATGCTCGGTGAAGCCGCAGGCGTGACCTTCGCGAAGCATCTAGGCATAATCATGATGCTTCAAGGTGCTGCGATAACTCTGCTTGGAGCAACCGTAGCAAGAGGTCTTATTTTCCCTATAGCGTATAGCTTCTTGCTGGTTCCTTTTGGCGAGGAATTGGTTCCGTTTCTTCAAACCATAACGGCAAAAATGTCCATGATATTGCTTGGTTGGACCAATATCCCAGCCTTTATCGATGGTATTTTTATATCGACCCCGACAGGATACTTCGAAGTTGCCGAGGCCTGTTCGGGTATCAAGTTCCTTATAGCGATGGTAGCCTATGGCGCACTGGTTGGAAATGTTTGCTTCCAGAGTTGGAAACGGCGTATTTTATTCATGTTGGCTTCCATTATTGTGCCCATCATCGCCAACGGTATCCGGGCATTTGGTACAATCTATATCGCCCACCATAGCTCAATTGATTTCGCGACGGGCTTTGACCACATTTTTTACGGCTGGTTTTTCTTCGCTTTTGTGCTGGCGTTGGTAATGTTGATTGGTTGGCCATTTTTTGATCGCAAGATTGATGATCAAATGATTGATGGTGACCAACTAGAGCGTTGTCACAGTCAAAAAGACAGTGGTTTGAGTCTTCAAAAACTTGCCGCGATTATGACTGCAGTCATCGTAGCGCCGATGTTATGGATATCAGTTGTTGCGGCCCAAAGTTCGGCAGTTCCTGAAAAGATTGAGTTGCCCATATTGTCTGGATGGGTGCAGATTGAGTATCGGCCGATGTACGAATGGCAGCCTCAGTTTGCGGGGGCAAGCCACACATTGTTGGGTCGCTATCAAAATGCTTCAACTGGAGAAAAAGTTGATCTGTCAATAGCAGTCTACGACAAACAGGAAGATGGTCGGGAAATCGTGGGCTACGGGCAGGGCGGACTTGTACCCGGCACAGAATGGGCATGGAACCGCAATTTGAAGGCGCCGAGTTCATCGTCTGCTATCCAGATCACCGCGCCCGGACCAGTGACACGCGATATTGTGAACTTCTACAGGATTGGCGGGGTGCTGACCGGAAGTGGTTCGGTTGTGAAACTCAAAACGCTAAAGGCCAAACTTTTAGGTGGTGATCAGCAAGCGGTCGCTGTTCTGGTATCTGCAGAAAAAACCGGTGACCCGGAAGCGATGGTTGCGATCGAGAAGTTTCTAGCTGATCTAGGTCCGATTGATAAATTGGCTGACGAGATGGCAGGCCTGCGCTAGAGCGCTCAATATGTGCGGCATCGCGGGAATATTTCATCTGGAGACAGCAAAGCCTGTTGATCCGACACGCCTAAAAAAAATGACTGATAGCTTGGGGCACCGTGGACCAGATGGTTCAGGTGCATGGACTGCTCCAGGCGTTGGCCTTGGGCATCGACGTCTTTCTATCGTAGACCTTGAAGGCGGCGCGCAACCGATGGCCACCGCAGATGAGGCGCAGATTATTACGTTTAACGGAATGATCTACAATTTTCTGGAAATCAGAGTTGAGCTGGAAGCGCTTGGACACGTTTTCGCGACCAACAGTGATACCGAGGTTATTCTATACGCATATCGCCATTGGGGTGTGGACTGTTTGAAGCGGTTCAACGGTATGTTCGCTTTTGCGATATTTGATCAGCGCAACAAGCAACTATTTGTCGCTCGAGATCGGTTGGGTGTAAAACCGCTTTTCTATGCACCGGTTTCTGATGGCAGTATTATTTTTGGTTCCGAGTTGAAGGCGCTTTTGGCCAATCCATTGCTTCGCAGAGATCCCAATTTACGTGCGGTCGATGATTATCTCGCATTTGGTTATGTCCCTGATCAAACATCACTTTTGCAAGACGTTAAGAAACTGCCCGCTGGTCATTATCTGTTGCTAGAACAGGGAAAGCCAGAGCCAGCACCAATCCAATATTGGGATATGGATTTCAGCCATCGTCACAATGCGTCATCAAGTGAACTGGAAGAAGAACTTGTTTCGCTTTTGAAGGAATCAGTCGGATCTCGAATGGTTGCTGATGTACCCTTGGGTGCTTTTTTATCGGGCGGTGTCGATAGCAGCGCCGTTGTTGCACTAATGGCTGAAAGAAGCCGACAGGCCGTTAAAACATGCTCCATTGGATTTGATCAACAGTCTTTAGATGAAACGGGTTATGCCAAGCGGATTGCCAAGCGGTTTCAAACTGATCATCGGGAACGCACTGTTGCCTCCGATGATTTTGGATTGATCGATACGCTTGCTGATCATTTTGATGAACCCTTTGCCGATGGGTCGGCTTTGCCAACATACCGTGTGTGTGAACTAGCGCGAGAAAATGTAACGGTTGCCCTATCTGGCGATGGGGCGGATGAGGCGATGGCCGGGTATCGACGTCATGTATTTCATCATGGCGAAGAACGCGTCAGATCGCTAATACCGCAATCTTTCCGCGGCCCAGCACTTGGTTGGCTTGGCTCGGTTTATCCAAAAGCAGATTGGGCACCGCGCCCATTTCGTGCAAAGTCTACATTGCTTTCACTCGCTCGGTCTGGACCGGAGGGATATGCGGAAGCTGTTGGCGTAACTACCCCGACCGGCCGCGATGCTATCTACTCTACCAAACTGAAAAGCGACTTGGCTGGATATTGCGGCGAAGGCCGGATGATTGATTTGATGAAAAATGCACCGGCGCGTGATGGTCTGGACCAGGCCCAATATGCGGATATGAAACTATGGCTGCCGGGAGACATTCTTACGAAGGTTGATAGAACGAGCATGGCGGTGGGGCTGGAAGCACGAGAACCATTATTGGACTATCGCCTGATGGAATTTGCCGCAAAGCTTCCGACCAACCTTCGCGTCCGCAAGGGGCAGGGGAAGTATCTCTTGAAAAAATCGATGGAGCGCTACTTGCCGGATGATATCCTTTATCGCCCAAAAATGGGTTTTGTGACACCCATTGCACAGTGGTTCCGTGGCCCGCTTGCCGGTCAAGCTCGAGACATTGCCAAGTCTGGTGCTTTATCGCGCACAGGATGGTTTGATGAAAAGTCGCTTGCGAAAGTCGCAGATGATCACATCTCTGGCAAGTTCGATCATGGTCGCTTGTTATGGCAGCTGGTGATGCTTGATAAATCGATTCAACGACTATTCAGTGTCTGAATCCGGATAGATCGCTTCCACAAAGTACAGGCCATCTGGCGGCGCATTGAAGCCTAACGCATCCCGATCCTTCGCCTCAAGGGCGTCTTTTAGATCAGCTGCAGACCATTTGCCAACGCCAACCATTTTTAAGCAACCGACAAAGGATCGCACCTGATGATGCAGGAATGATCGTGCAGCGACTTCCACTTCAATTTCTTCACCAAAACGGGTCACTGAAATACTATCGAGTGTTTTGATCGGGCTTTTGGCCTGACATTGTACTGACCGAAAGGTCGTAAAGTCATGCTGTCCCACAAGGCACTGCGCCGCGTCATGCATCGCATCTGTATCTAGACTTGGACTGACCAACCAACTTTGTCCCTTGTCCAGTGTAAGGGGAGCACGCCGGTTGGTAATCTTATACATATAGCGCCTGCCTACGCAGGAAAATCGGGCGTGCCATTCTTCGTCGACGATCTCACAGCCCAATATCGCGACCGGCTGCGGGCGAAGCCGGGCGTTGATTCCCTCCATGATACGAAAAGGTGTCAGGTCCGTTTCCAAATCAAAATGCGCGCGCATGGCCAACGCGTGGACGCCGGCATCAGTGCGCCCCGCCGTGTGCAATCGTATCTCTAGTCCCGTTATGGCCTCGATGGCTTCTTCGATGGCTTGCTGCAAGCTGGGGCCGTGCTTTTGACGCTGCCAGCCCATAAAGGGCCTTCCGTCATATTCGATGGTCAAAGCAAAGCGGGTCACTAAACTATGGTCCCGACGGGAATGGAAGTGCCATTCAGAAAGTCGCGCAACTCCATTTTGGGTTTTCCAGCCCGTTGGATGACATTGGGACGAATTGCCCCTTGTTCGCAACCAATAGTCAACTGGTCATCGAGCACGGTTCCTGCTTGACCGGATTGTTCCAGAATTTGGGCGGAGTGAATGCGGTAGCGTTGTCCCTCAAATTCAAAGAACCCTCCTGGTGACGGGTTGAAAGCACGAATCTGACCCTCCACGTCTTCTGCAGATTTTGCAAAATCCAGTTTCGCTTCCTGCTTTGCGATTTTCTTTGCATAAGTCGCAAGTGAATCATCCTGAACTTCTGGTTTGATTTTGTCTGCTTTGGCTAGGTAACGAACCATCAACTCTGCGCCGATACCTGCCAACTCATCGGTAAGTTCACCTGCCGTTTTGCCATCGACCGGTGTCCCGGATTTGAGTAACATTGGCCCAGTGTCCAGACCCGCTTCCATCTGCATGATGGTAATTCCGGTTTCTTTGTCTCCCGCTAATATGGCACGTTGCACTGGCGCAGCTCCGCGCCATCGGGGCAGCAAGGAGCCATGAATGTTTAGACAACCCATTTGAGGCGCATCCAAAATGGTTTGAGGCAGGATCAGGCCATATGCGGCAACGACTGCGGCATCAAGGTTCAACGCTGCAAATTCGGATTGTTCTTCTGCTCCCTTCAAAGAAACTGGTGTATATACTGGTAAACCAAGCTCCTCAGCAGTTTTTTGAACAGGCGAGGGGGTTAGCTTCTTTCCCCGGCCCGCGCGGCGAGGTGGCTGTGAATAGACAGCGGCGATTTCATGCCCAGCGGTATGCAGAGCCTTTAAAGCCGGAACAGCGAAATCCGGTGTGCCCATAAAAGCGATTCGCAGGTTTGGCATGTCCATTTGCGGTAATCTCTATCCAAAGTTGACTAAATTGACTCTCAGAAAAGGCGGATTTTCAACATTTCCAACATTTGGGATATTGGAATCCAACATTCACGGAGATTGACCATTCGCATGGCATTTTTTTCCAGAGTAGGACAGGGGCAATTGCACGGCCGTTGCAGTTTGTCTCATTAGCGCTTGGCAGGTGCTGTGCTATCGCCTTAAAGATCACTCATGGCGTCGCAAGAGATTGAAAATCTGGTTCAGGCATTGTCCAAGCTTCCTGGATTGGGTCCCCGTTCGGCACGGCGGGCAGTGTTGTATCTGCTGAAACGTCCCGAAACTTCGATGAAGCCGATATTGGCGGCGATGGAGCGTGTTGATACAAACCTGAAGACCTGCGGTATATGCGGCAATGTCGATACACAGGACCCTTGCCAGATATGTAACGACCCGCGCCGGGATGAAAAATCGCTTTGTGTGGTCGAAGAGGTTTCCGATCTTTGGGCACTTGACAAATCTCGGCTGTTTCCCGGAAAGTTTCATGTCCTTGGCGGAAAACTATCGGCGCTGGATGGCGTGCGCCCGGAAGATATTGGGATCGATAAGCTCATTAAACGAGTCGCGCTTGGCGGTATTGATGAAGTCGTCCTCGCGATGAATGCGACTCTCGAAGGGCAGGCAACATCGCACTATATTGCTGAGCGTTTGGAAAATTATCCTATTAGAATGAGTCAGTTATCACATGGTATTCC
Source organism: uncultured Sphingomonadaceae bacterium (assembly GCA_947494305.1). GTDB lineage: Bacteria > Pseudomonadota > Alphaproteobacteria > Sphingomonadales > Sphingomonadaceae > Parasphingorhabdus. The sequence continues at coordinate 894,818 of CANLUL010000001.1, forward strand.
CGTTGGTGGTGAACTGGATTATCTGGACGAAGGCACGTTGGCGCAGGCGCTTCGTGCGCGAAGGCCGATAGGGTAAAGTTATGATTTCAAATCAATATCTTCGAATGATGTCGTGTTATAATCGCTGGCAAAATCAATGGATGTACAGTGCTGCGGAGCAACTATCGGATGGCGAAAGACAAGAAAACAGATCGGGATTCTGGGGCTCCATAGAATCCACGCTTTGCCACATTTACTGGGGCGACCGGATTTGGTTCTCACGTTTTGATCTGGTTGACCCGCCCGGTGTGCCGATTGGAGAGAGCTCTACATTTGTGAGCGATTGGCGCAAACTAACGGAAGATCGCGAGCAGCTTGATAATCTGGTGATGCAGTGGAGTGATGATTTTGAAGAGGGGCCAATTCTAGGATCATTGGAATGGTTCAGCGGGGCTGCCAATAAAGACATGAAAGCGCCCTTATCGATGGTATTGCCCCATATTTTCAATCACCAAACACATCATCGGGGTCAGGTTCACGCAATGCTGACCGCCGCAGGAGCGCCAACCCAAGATACGGATTTGTTTTTAATGCCGGAAGAGTTTTCGTACTAATAGCTAGGTCGAGCCACGTTGCTTGACGAATCCTCGCCGAATCCCTAAATTTCGCACATGTCTATATTACCAATTATTGAAGTGCCGGATCCCCGGCTAAAAACGGTTTCAGAACCCGTCACTGCATTTGATGATGACCTGAAAACGCTTATCAAAGATATGTTTGAAACCATGTATGATGCACCGGGCATTGGCTTGGCTGCAATCCAGGTGGGCGTGCCCAAGCGGATTTTAGTGATCGATCTTCAGGAACCTGCTCCTCATGACCATGAGGATGGCGAGCATTGTGACCATGATCATGGTGTGATCAATGACCCTCGCGTATTCATCAATCCGGAAATCATCAATCCGTCGGAAGAGTTGAATACCTATAGCGAAGGGTGCCTCTCGGTTCCCGATCAATATGCAGATGTGGATCGTCCCGCAGCTATTACTGCGCGTTGGCAAGATGAAGATGGCAAACAGCATGAAGAAGCGCTTGATGGCCTTCTAGCGACTTGTTTGCAGCATGAAATGGATCATCTCGAAGGTATATTATTCATCGATCATCTATCGCGTTTGAAACGCAAGATGGTACTCAAGAAACTTGAGAAACTGCGGAAAGAGAACGGGATCGCCGCTTAAACGCATTTATCCTGTTGGAAAATGCTGGTGCGTGAGCTATAGATAAAGAGCTAGTTCTAAAATGGGACTAGTGCTTACTCAGACGGTGATACAGTTCTGGGAGTGCGATAACAATTTCTCCTAGTACGGGACTTCATTGCGAACTCCCCGTTCAACACGGTGACATTCCACTCTAAACTTTCCCTCCTAGTTAGGTAAGCTTCAATTCCAGTTACACGGAGACTTGCCATGCTTCATGAGCAAGTGAAACTGCGTGAAATGGATAATGGTTGGGTTTGGTATTGCCTAGACTCAAAAGGCGCTGAGTTGTGTCATTCGCTTAGGGGTTTTTTAACGCCCGAGGCAGCAATGGCGGATTTCAGTTACTATCGCTCCGAATATACAGCGTATATGCGGTGGCGCTTCTCAACCGGCGACTAAATCGCGCTGGTGGGCGGCATTTTGCCGTCCACCTCACGCGATAGGAGGTTACGGTGGAACAAATGATATTACTTTTGGTTGGCATAGCTGCACTGATTGTCGGTGCACTATTTGGTTGGTTCATGTCGAGTAAAACACAAGGTGCCAAGTTGGACGCTGCGCAAGAAACAACTTCATCAATGCGGGTGCAACTGGATGAAGTTCAAAAGGAACGCGATGCTGCAAAGTCTGAGCGTGAAACGTTGGCCATGGAATTAGCTGTCAATAAAGCGGCGCAGCAGGAACGTGATCTAGCACAGGATGAAAAAATTGCGGAACTCCAGAAAGCGCGCGAGCAGCTTTCAGCGCAATTCGCAGAAGTGGGCAATAAATTGCTCGAAGAGGCGCAGGACAAGTTTTTGAAACGCGCTGATGCACGGTTTGATGAGGCGGGAAGCAAGAGTGAGGAACGGCTAAAACTACTGCTTTCTCCCATGGACAAGGCGCTGAATGAATATCGGTCTCAGGTCGATAAAGTGGAGAAAGAACGCTCCGAGGCATATGGCGATCTCAAAGGTCTCATGGACCAGATGCGGGCTGGGCAGATGCAGGTCCGCGATGAAACACACCGCCTGGTTAACTCTCTACGCAATGCTCCAAAGGCAAGGGGACGTTGGGGTGAACAACAACTCAAGAATGTCTTGGAAACCTGCGGTTTAGCGGAACATACTGATTTCGTGACGGAGCAAAGTGTTGATACGGATGAAGGGCGGTTACGCCCCGATGCCATTATCAACGTACCTGGCGGTAAAAAACTGATCATAGACGCTAAAGTTTCGTTGAATGACTATCAGGATGCATTTGAAGCGGATGAGGAAGAAGCGCGTGTAACGGCGATGGCACGGCACTGCTTGTCTATGAAGAACCATATCGAAGGCTTGTCTCGGAAGGCCTATTGGGATCAGTTTGAGGATGCGCCGGACTATGTGATCATGTTCGTTCCTGGCGAGCATTTTCTGACCGCTGCACTAGAGCATGAACCAACGCTTTGGGATCATGCTTTCGACAAAAAGGTATTGCTAGCAACGCCGACCAACCTAGTTGCCATCGCTCGAACGGTGGCCGGTGTTTGGCGGCAAGAGAAAATGGCTGCAGAAGCGAAACAAATCGGCCAGTTGGGCAAAGAAATGTACGACCGCCTTGCCACTGCCGGAGAGCATCTGAAGCGAGTTGGTTCAGGCCTCGGCAGCGCGGTAGGAAACTACAATAAATTTGTAGGTAGTTTTGAACGCAATGTTATGGCCACTGGCCGCAAGTTCGCCGAGCTGCAAATAGAGACGGGCAAGAAAGACCTGGAAGAAGTGCCTGAAATTGAGGCACTTCCGCGTTATAGCGATGATATGACAGATAATCTCATTGAAGACGACGCGGCGTTCCAAGAAAAAATTGAGGATTAATTTTTAAGGCGGTCCGTCCGGGCCTTCTTCAAAATCACCTCCGCAACCGTTAAGTGTTCCGCTTTTACTAGCCTCCACTTTAACTGTATCAGCATATTTGCGATCACTCATGCCATCGCTGCATTCTTTGCCAAGCGTGATATAGAGATTGATATTGTGCTGGTCTGAAAAACCTTTCACCGTCCAACCGGTGTCTGTTTTAGCCATCCTCGCAACGGGCAAAGTAAAATCATTGCCATCTGGGGTCGAAAAAGTGATTTCTTCACCTTTAACTTCGGCATTCCAAAATGGTTCTGTACCACCAGCAGTGTAGTCGCCTAGTTTTTCTTCTTCTGCTGGTGCCTCTGCCACAGGTTCTTCGCATCCAGCCAATGCCAATATGGGCACCAACGAGCTCAAGACTAGATTTTTCATAAAGCTTACCCCCTAAGGAAAGGATAGAGTAGCATAACGCGAGGCAGTTCCAAACATCATCTGCGCGATTGATTCAAAACCTCATACGCAACGACCGAAGTCGCCACCGCTGCGTTTAAGCTATCGGCCTTTCCCATCATCGGAATTTTGACCAGAAAATCGCACTCTTTTTCATATTCTGGGGGAAGACCTTGTGCTTCATTACCAACCAGCAAGAAAGTTGGTTTCTCATAAGACACCGCTTGATAATCTTTTTCGGTATTCAAACTGGTACCAATCATCTGCCCTTTGTCTGCGCGTAACCAGCTCAGAAAGTCATCCCAATTTGCTTGTACTATTTTTTGAGTAAAAATCGCGCCCATACTGGCGCGGACAGCTTCGACCGAAAAGGGATCCACACAATCATCAATCAGGATCAACCCTCCCGCGCCAACAGCATCACCGGTTCGTAATATTGTCCCCAAATTCCCTGGATCACGAAGCGATTGTGCAACAATCCAAATATTGGAATCATCTCGATTCAAATCGGACAAATCAGTCGGATGATCTTTGTAAACTCCAACAATGGATTGGGGATTGGACTTGCCGGTCAATTTGGCGATAATTGCTTCGCTTGTCTCGATAACCATACCATCCGCTTTTGCGGTTGCGATTTCCAACTTTTCCGCCAATGGATGCAGTTCGGTATCTTCCACCAAAACTAGGACTTCTGGCGTTACCCCTTCCTCCAAAGCTTCAGTGAGGATACGCAGGCCCTCTGCCAGAAAATGACCTTCTCGCTTGCGATGCTTTTTTTCACGTAGGCTCTTGAGCCGTTTGATGGTGGGATTGGAAAAACCAGTAATTTGTCGGCGCATGAATCGACCTAGTCCTCACCGAAGCCGTCAAAAACCAAGCCAACAAGTTTCTTCAATGTTGCCTCAGCATTTTCGCCCTCAACAATAATGTCGATATTGTCGCCCTTGGCTGCTCCCAGCATCATCAAACCCATGATAGAGGTTCCGGTAACTTCTGTTCCATCCTTCGCAACCTTTACCAAAACATCGTCAGACAATTTGCTAACATAGGTTACAAACTTTGCGCTGGCCCGGGCGTGTAAACCCTTCTTGTTGGTGATTTCTACGGTTTGTTTAAGAGAGCTCACGCATCACTACCCAAAATTTCGGACGCGACACTTATGTATTTTTGGCCGGCTTCTTTTGCTGCGCTGACGGCCTGTTGCAGGTTCATTTTCTTTCTGGCGCCATCAAGTCTAATCAACATGGGTAGGTTGACGCCCGCAATCACCTCGACCTTACCTTTATCCATTAGTGAGATAGCCAAGTTCGAGGGTGTGCCGCCAAAAAGGTCGCTCAAGATTATGACCCCGTTACCTTTTTGCACGTCAGTAATAGCGGCTGAAATTTCACGTCTTTTTTCTTCGACATCATCATGGGCATCGATGCAGACAGCAGCAATAGATTTTTGAGCACCCACCACGTGCTCCATTGCAGTTACGAACTCCGTCGCCAGATTTCCATGTGTTACAAGAACTAACCCGATCATTGCTTTCAAATGCCCCTGTTTCCGACCGGTTTTTGCATAACTTCAAGGGCCTCCATTGGCCGGGACGCTAAATTACGGTGTGTGACCGTGGTCGAAAATCCAGCTTCATGCAAGTTTTTGCTCAGCGCCTCTGCAACATGTACCGATCTGTGACGGCCACCGGTACAACCAATTCCAACATTCACGTAAGACTTGCCGGCGTCCTGGTACTTGGGCAGTAGAAACTTAAGCATGTCTTCGAACCTCGACATCGCATCATTGTAAGCTGGGTCTCTCGAAATATATTCTGATACTTGATCATCCAAACCTGTCATGAGTTTCAAATTCTCATCCCAAAATGGGTTGTTCAGGAACCGCACATCAAAAAGCAAATCAATATTATTGGGCAATCCTCGGGAAAAACCAAAGCTTGTTATTGTGACAACTGTTTTCCCGGTATCCTCAATTGCAAATTGTTGCCTAATGCGATGCTGCAAATCATTGGATGAAAGAGTGCTGGTATCGATTATCAAATCAGCCCACCGTTTTAGTGGTTCCAATTCTGATCGTTCAAACGCTATGCCTTCTTTCGCTGGCCTGTCCAACGCTAATGGATGGCGCCTTCTTGTTTCACTATACCGTCTTTCTAACTCGTCATCTGTACAATCCAGGTAGAGTGTTGAGATTAGATAGTTTTTGTTTTTCTGCAGACTTTTAATTCTATCGATCAGTTTGGCTGGCTCAAACCCGCGGGTTCTGCTGTCGAAACCTATCGCAAGAGGTGGGTCGATATTATCGCGCGAGCTGGGAAGGGGCGTGTCCAATAGATTGTTAACCAGGCGGATCGGGAAATTATCCACAGTCTCCCAACCGATATCTTCCATTGTCTTGATAGCGGTTGTTTTCCCAGCTCCAGAAAGACCTGTAATCAATAGGACCTGTTTGGCCTGGGCTTCCATCACGTTCTAACCATCTCATTTTCGATCCTTTGGAGTGCCAATTCGACTTTAATCGCTGCGGTTGATCTATTGCTATCAAGAGTTATGGACGGCACATCAATATCATAAAATCGGTCGGTTGGTTTGCTAAATGGGAATCTCTCCGAATCATTTGATAGTTTAACAATCATCGAAAGAGCAATGTTCTTTACAAACGGTATCTCAAAAACACCCAATGCATATACTTCGATCTTACCGGCAATTTTCTGCGGTGGGTTAAGAATAGCAATATCATTTTCGAAGGTCACAATTACCTGATCATCACTGATCAGCTGGGCACCGCGATCAATCAAGTGAAGAGCGAGGTCGGACTTTCCTGATCCGGACGGCCCTATAATCAACACACCCTTTTGCCTGATGCCAACCGCTGTTGCATGAATGGACTGCCGACTGTCGTTTGACATTGTCATTCGATCAATAGCCTTTGGGAAGTCTGATTTCAAAACAAGCGCCTTGCTGTTTATCTAGCCTGTCTATTGCTCGAATTTGACCTTCGTGACCTTCAATAATTGTTTTTGCGATCGCCAAACCCAGACCACTGTGCTTTCCAAATTCTTCTTCGGCAGGCCTGTCAGAATGAAACCGTTTGAATATGGCTGCACGTTGTTCATTCGGTATTCCTGGGCCTTGATCAGAAATATGAACAATGACCTCGTCACCATCAGGAGTAGCCATAATTTCTATCAAACCACCTGCTGGCGAGAAAGATACTGCATTGTCGAGCAAGTTGCTGAATACACGCTCCAGTCTGCCATCATCACCCATTATAGTGGTTACTCCTTTGCCGGGCCGGGCATAAGCAATCTCGTTGCTAACATTCTCCTCTCGTCTTTCGCGAGCCAGCAACAATTGTTCAATCATGCCGCCAATATCAACTCGCTCGAATTTGGTGCGTGCCAATTCGGCGTCGACACGTGACGCGTCGGAAATATCATTGATCAACCGATCAATTCGTCGAACATCGTCACTAGCTACGGTAAGTAGCTGACTTTGCAAATTTGGGTCATCAACTCTCCCCAAACCTTCTAAAGCTGACCTTAGCGAAGCTAGCGGATTTTTGATTTCGTGGGTCACATCTGCAGCAAATGCTTCGGTGGCATCAATCCGTTGCCTTAAAGCACCGCTCATATCCGACAATGCACGAGCTAACTGGCCAATCTCATCTCGCCTTTCTGGCATTTTGGGTATCATCATTTCCGGTTCGCGTCCCATTCTCACCCTCAAAGCGGCTCGTGCTAGTTTGCGTATGGGGCGAACGATGGTTCTGGCGAGAAAAAGAGACAATAATATTGAAACGATTGCAGCCACCAACATTACCAGAACGACGCTGGAGCGTTCAGCGCGGACAATACGTGTTATGTCTCTTGCATTGCTAGTTAACAATACGCTCTCCGTACCATCTTCAGTTTTAGATCCGGCGATAATCACCGGTGTTCGGTCTTCAGCATATTTTACGGTACTAACAGGTGCTGTTTTCGAGCCCAATCGTTGGAGTGAAGGCCAATTCTCAGCAACATCGTTTTTTGGTTCAGAAAATTGCTCGATAGCTTGGCTAAAAACAATATATTCGACGGATCTATCGAGAAATCGAGCAGCGTCTTTGCGCCAAGGCTCTGTTTTAGGATCAATGAGACGGTATGTTGGCTCTGCAAGTTCAAAACTGTCCAGGGTTTTGAATCCTTGACTGTCATAAACCCTGATTCTGTTATCAAGATGATTGGCAAATTGGACAAGTAACGCGGCTCTGTGTTCTTTTTCCACAAATTTCATTGCATCAGTCACAATCGACATTTGCAATCGGGCTTGAGCAAGGCGTTCTTCCGTTAATCGATTTCGATAATTGTTGAGGTAGAACAAACTGCCAGCGAGCAGCGCTATCGCTAGAACATTGACTGCCAAAATTCTGCTGGTCAGAGACATACGCGCCGACCAGCTGAGTGAAAGCGACGTTTCGCTTTTTCGTTCTTGCTTACTCTGAAAAACGATAACCCGCACCATATAGCGTATCAATAGCGTCAAAGTCCTGATCAACTTCGCGAAATTTTCGCCTTAGTCGCTTGATGTGACTATCGATTGTTCGATCGTCCACATATACATCGTCTTGATACGCGACATCCATCAGTTGATTTCGGCTTTTTACGACTCCTGGTCGAGTTGCTAACGCTTCCAATATCATGAATTCGGTAACGGTTAATGTTACATTTTTATTCTCCCACTGAACTATATGGCGTGCTGGATCCATCTCCAGACTACCTCTAATCAACGGTTTGCTCAGCTCGTCGTCGTTTGCGTCTTGGGTTTTGACAAGTTCGGTTCTTCGTAAAATCGATTTTACCCTGGCAATCAATAACCTTTGGGAAAATGGTTTCTTGATATAGTCATCGGCACCCATTGCGAGCCCCAATGCCTCGTCAAGTTCTTCATCCTTTGAAGTCAAAAAGATGACAGGTAAATTGCTTTTCTCTCGCACGCGACGCAGCAATTCCAATCCATCCATTTTTGGCATCTTGATATCGAAAATTGCGAGATCTGGGGGAGTTTCGATAATCGCTGAAAGCGCCGCTTCGCTATCGGAATATACGCGTGTGACGAAACCTTCTGCCTGCATCGCAATAGAGATAGAGGTGAGAATATTTCGATCATCATCGACTAGTGCAATATTGGCCGTCATGTTGATCCAGAAACCCTCTAACTAAGAATAATGGCCAAAATAGACCTTGGTAGCAAGTGATACAAGTGAGCATTGCATCATTGAGGAGTGAATTTCGACAAGACAGCTCACAATTTGTAGGAATCATGTATAGTCTGCCTCATTGAGAATTGACTGGCGCGATTCGGTTCGATAAGCGCTCGCAATTCTTCCATGATTGTTGGCAAACAATCAGACCATTCCATTTCCATAGGGGAAACACTGTGCCAAACAAATCGGCTGTTACTTTGAATGATCAAGGCTTCAACACTTCTGCTGAGCAACATTGGAACCTGGGTTCTCCTGCGCTTGTTGAAGCCGCTGTTTCCCGCGGCGAGGGGCATTTGGCAAAGGACGGTCCACTAGTAGTCGAAACCGGCAAGCATACTGGACGTTCAGCGGATGCCAAATTCATCGTTCGAGATGATGAAACAGAAAATTCAGTTTGGTGGGGTAAAACAAACAAAGGGATGACGCCTGATCATTTCGCTGCTTTGAAAGAAGATTTTCTCCTAGCTCTGAGTGAGAAAGAGACTTTGTTTGTGCAGGACCTTTTTGGAGGTTCGCAGCCGGAGCACCGGGTAAACGTTCGCGTTATCAATGAGCTGGCATGGCACAATATGTTTATTCGTACGATGCTGGTACGTCCGTCAGGTGAAGAACAGGCCAATTTTCAACCTGAATATACCATAATCGACCTGCCAAGTTTTCGCGCTGATCCAGAACGTCATGGTACGAACGGCGAGACTGTTATCGCAGTTAACTTATCCGAAAAACTGATTCTGATTGGTGGAACCGCATATGCTGGCGAAATGAAGAAATCGGTATTCGGTTTACTCAATTACTTGCTGCCACTGGATTCCGTAATGCCAATGCACTGTTCGGCGAATATTGGTGCGAATGGAGATACTGCAGTTTTCTTTGGTCTTTCTGGAACCGGAAAAACAACACTATCAGCCGATGCTAGCCGCACTTTGATTGGTGATGACGAGCATGGTTGGTCTGATACCGCAGTCTTCAATTTTGAAGGCGGCTGTTACGCAAAAATGATCCGCTTATCACAAGAAGCTGAACCAGAGATTTTTGCGACAACCAAAAGATTTGGTACGGTTCTGGAAAATGTGGTGATGGATCCAGAAACCCGCGAACTAGATCTTGATGACGGTAGCAAAGCCGAAAATACTCGCGGAGCCTATCCAATTGATTTCATTCCGAACACATCGGAAAAGAACATGGGACCGGTTCCAAAAAACATCATAATGTTAACAGCAGACGCATTTGGTGTGCTTCCTCCAATCTCGCGGCTGACGCCTGAACAAGCAATGTACCACTTCCTTTCCGGTTACACAGCAAAAGTGGCTGGAACAGAAATTGGTGTAACGGAACCCGAAGCAACGTTCTCAACTTGTTTTGGAGCGCCATTTATGCCGCGACATCCTTCTGTTTACGGTAATTTGTTGAAAGAACGTATCGCCAAAGGTGGCGTAAAATGTTGGTTGGTCAATACTGGATGGACCGGCGGAAAATACGGTGAAGGTAACCGTATGCCCATCAAGGATACACGGGTCCTGTTGAATGCGGCACTTGATGGCAGCCTTAACAGCGTTGAATTTCGTCTGGATGACAATTTTGGATTTGAAGTGCCCGTTGCTGTTCCCGGAGTGGATGATGGCATCTTGAACCCGCGTTCAACCTGGGCCGACACAGCGGCTTATGATGAAACCGCACAAAAATTGGTGCAACTATTCATTGAGAATTTTGAGCAATTCGCCGAGCACGTAGACGAAAATGTGAGGGAAGCGGCTCCCTCCGCGGCGTAGTCCAACCATCAATTGACTTCGATCTTTGTGGCTAAGAAATACTGACCGCAACGCTGGTTAAGTTTGAGGAGGGTTTGAGGGTGATTTTTTCACCCTCAACGAGGCCATCAACTACAATTTGCTGCTCAATTTTTCCATTGATTGTAATATCGTGGCAAATTCTAACCAATCTTTTGATGGCTTCGCTTTCGTTCATTTTCGGAGCAATCGTTAGCGTTATCTCTTGGTCCGAAAAATAGCTCAATCCGTGAGTTTCAATAATTCGATCACTGGATTTCGTAATCGCTATTTGAAATAATATTGGGGTAGGGCCACCTGTCAAATAGTCATCAGCGGCTTCTTCGAAGTGTTCGAAATCTATGGATTGTTGAGCAGGAAGCCATCCTAGATGGGTGGCGGAGACTGATTGTCCCAGAAGTTTAGCTACTCGAATAAGTGTGCGATTGATTGAGGGTAAGTGCTTCCCGCTAATAAGATGCTCACCAAGCCAGACACCAATACTTCTAGCGTTAGGTTTTGCCGCTGAGCTAAAAAGAGTGGTAACCGAATTTTGTTGAAGCATATTTTGGGTTTCTGCTTCGCTAAACAGCTGTAGTTCAAAAGCCATTCCATCTGCGATGATTTCATGTCGATCAAAACCAGCATATTTTTCTGTGTTAAATGATAACTCAGATCGAATTGGGTCTGATTGCAAAAGGGTGGAAAGTTCAAATGAATCCGGATAAAAACCAATGACGAGTAAGGGAGGCGTGTTTCCTGTCATTTGTATGTCATTCCTCTCTTTCATAAAAATATGTTCTATTAAAAACCTCTTTATGATCTTTTTATGTTCTAGGGAGAATCGTCTTTATCACAATATAGGTTTGCTCCGAATTGGATGAATATCCAAAACTATAGTAAAAATAATGAGCTGCAATGCGAGCTTTTGCAAACACTAATGACAATGCGCACGCTCGATTGTACAACCTATGTCTGCTCTGTGTGTGACAAACTTGGAATAAATTGAAGTTATGACCGACTGGCTATTGTCAATATTAATGATCGCTGGCGTCGCATTATTGGCTGGCGGTATATTTATTTTGCGAAAAGGAACCAATCGGAAGCAAGGCGTTTTAATGCTTGTTGCTTCAGCAGTGATGTTCGGAAATCTGGCAATATGGTTGGCACCGGTGTCCGAAGGCTCGGATCCGGTCGAATCGCGTTGATGTGACCCAACTATTTAATTGGCGAATCAGGTGCCAATCGCATGTCGAGATAGTTGTCCACTGAGCCCATTAAGAGCTCCATTTCATTTTCGTAAAAATGATTGGCACGTGGAATTTCATCATGATGGATTGTGATATGCTTTTGGGTGCGTAACTTATCGACAAGCTTTTGAACGGCACTAGGTGCAACAACTTCGTCATTCACACCCTGAATCAAGATTCCAGATGAAGGGCAGGGCGCAAGGAAGTTAAAATCGTACATATTTGCTGGTGGCGAAACAGAGATAAAGCCTCGGATTTCTGGCCTGCGCATAAGTAGTTGCATTCCAATCCATGCGCCAAAACTATAGCCAGCGATCCACGTTGTCTGAGCTTCGGGGTGGAAACTCTGCACCCAATCGAGCGCAGCAGCAGCATCAGACAATTCACCAATTCCATTATCGAAAACACCCTGTGATCTACCAACACCTCGGAAGTTAAAGCGAAGCACGGCAAAGCCGCGATTGACGAAAGTTTTGTACATCGCCTGTGTGATGCGGTCGTTCATCGTTCCGCCAGCTTGAGGGTGCGGGTGCAAGATCATCGCGACCGGTGCTCGATCACGGGGAGGGGGGCTGAAACGGCCTTCAAGGCGACCTTCTGGTCCGGTAAAAATTACGTCAGGCATAGATGCTTCGATTCTGTGGTTGGATTTGTGTATAACGTTAAAACGAAAAGCAGATTTGCTTTTGCGCATTTTGAAGCGCCTATATAAAGAGAGTTGATAAATCCGCAACTCAATCCCGAATATTGAAGGTGAATTGACAGAATTGTGACAGATCAAAAACGAATCTATCTAGATTATGCGGCCACTACGCCGCTTCTGGACGTGGCGAGAAAGGCAACTCTGGAGGGTTTCGAGCAATGGGCGAATCCGTCTTCGCCTCATGCTGATGGTCGTTCGGCCCAATCAATGCTCGAAAACGCGCGGAACCGATTTAAATCTGCGCTTGATTGGGATGGCGATGTTGTTTTTACAAGCGGGGCGAGCGAAGCAGTTAATATTGCTCTCAATCATTCCAAACCTGACAACCAATATGTTTCTCCGGTCGAACATGATGTCGTCTTGCGTTCAGCGACCGGTGCAAAACAACTGCCGGTTGATATGAACGGTATGGTGACGCCAATGAACCTCAACCATGTCCTAAAAAGCGCTGAAGGGAGGGCTTTGGTGGTTGTCCAATCGGTAAACAATGAAACTGGCGTGATGCAAGATTTGGCAGCATTAGGTAAAGTGTGCCGGGATCGCGGTGCTGTCCTGTTGGCTGATTGCGCTCAATCAGCAGGGAAAATGCCGCTGCCTGACGCCGATATGATTGTCATCGCAGGCCACAAATTCGGCGGCCCTCCGGGTGTTGGAGCATTGCTGGTCAAGGATTTGAAGCTACTCAATCCAACGGGCGGACAAGAGCAAGGTTACCGCTCTGGAACCGAGAATCTGCCCTACATTATGGCTATGACAGCGGCGTTGGAAGCACCGAAAACCTGGGCAGGCCGGGCTACCGAGTTACGTCAACATCTCGATGATGCGATCAAGAAGGAAGGCGGGGCTGTCGTCGCTGAAAATGCCCCGCGCATAGCCACTATTGCCAGCTATCACATGCCTGGTGTGGCGGCCAACACCCAACTCATTCGTTTTGATATGGCTGGTTTCTCTGTCTCTGCCGGCAGTGCTTGCTCTTCAGGTACGCTAAAAACAAGTCATGTGCTTCAAGCTATGGGAGTGGAGGAATCCATATCGAAGGAGGTCATTCGAGTGAGCATCGGTCGCGACACTTCGCGCTCACAAATTTATGCTTTCGTTGAACAATGGAAATCGATATTCAATCAAGCCAGACGAGCCTGATCTATTTTGAAATCACCCATCTACCTCGACAATCAGGCCACAACGCCGCTTGCGCCGGAAGCTTTCGACGCAATGCTGCCTTGGTTGAAGGATAACTTTGGCAATCCGCACAGCGCACATAAATTGGGGCGACAAACGGCCGCAATTGTCGACGTTGCGCGGGAACAAGTAGCAGAGCTACTCCCAAAACAAGGCAATGTAATTTTTACCGGCAGTGCAACCGAAGCTATAAATCTAGCGTTTGGCGCGGTTTATGAACAGCTGAAGCGCGGACGAAACAAGATAATTGTTCTGGAAACAGAACATGCCGCGGTCCGGGATACCGCGACGTCATATGTAAAATTTGGATTTGAGATTACTTTCATGCCCGTTGACAGCTACGGGATCGTTTCAATCGAGGCATTGAAATCGTTTGTAGACAACAAGACTGCATTGGTTGCGGCCATGTTGGTGAACAACGAAATTGGCGTGATTCAACCGGTTGAGGCGATTTCCGAACTGGCTCATTCTAATGGCGCGTTGATGCTATGTGATGCGGTTCAAGGTTATGGGCGAGTAGCAATCCCCGACAACGTCGACATGATAGCTGTATCTGGCCATAAAATATATGGGCCAAAAGGAATTGGCGCGCTTTGGACCCGCGCCGGATTGAAGTTGCCAACGTTGATCCACGGAGGCGGACAGGAAAAGGGTGTTCGATCAGGAACCTTGTCACCCGCCCTTTGTACCGGATTTGGCGTAGCTGCAGAACTTTGTGATTCAAATCTAAACAAGGATATGGAGCATATTGAGAAACTATCTGATTATGCCCAGCAGCTCTTTGATGATTGGCTAATAAATGGGTCAACAGATCAACGATATCCAGGAAATTTGAATTTGCGACGAAATGGTTTGGATGTTGGACGCCTTATGTCTGATGTTCGCGATGTTGCGTTTTCAGTGGGATCGGCTTGTGCCAGTGGTTCTGGCAGACCCAGCCATGTTCTAACAGCGTTGGGACTTGCACCTGCCGAGGTAAAGTCATCAATCCGTTTGGGCTTTGGTCGATATACAACGATGGAAGAAATCGAGGAAGCCGCCAACATGATAAATAGTGCAGTAGAGGCTCAATTAAAATGAATGAAGTTAAGATCAAATTCATTGGTGCCAGTGGAGAAAAGAGGATCGAAGCAACTGCTAATGTCGGTGACAATCTTTTGACAATAGCGCAGGTTAATAACCTACCTTTAGAAGGGACATGCGAAGGACAAATGGCCTGTTCAACTTGTCATGTAATAGTGGACGCCAACGATTTTGATAAATTGCCGGAAGCCAGTGAGATGGAAGAAGACATGCTGGATCTTGCTGCGGGCGTGAAGCGAACCAGTCGATTGGCGTGTCAGATCACACTGACGCAAGATATGGATGGTTTAACCGTTCGTATTCCGTCCGAAAGCCACAATATGCAGGGTTTTTGATATGATAAATCGTCGGGTTGTGGTGGCCGGAATTCCGCTTACTCTTGCCGTTGGTTGTATGCCCGGAAGAAATCAAGCGAGCATAATGACGAACCCGGTTTTCGCTAAACTGGAAAAGCGAATTGGCGGCCGATTAGGCGTCGCGTTGGTCGATAGCGAAGGCAATATTGTCAGCTCTCATCGCGGGAATGAACGTTTTGCAATGTGTTCTACCTTCAAAGCACCGCTAGCCTCAGCGCTAGTTTCCGCGCATGCAAGAGGCGACTTGGATATGAACGTAAAATTTCCACTTAAATCGGAAGATAGCGTTCCATATATGCCGTTCTTTGAGCGGCATTTGAAAAACGGAACTGCCGTATCCCTAAGCGAGCTTGCGAAAGCCGCAGTTCAAACAAGCGACAATGCCGCAGCGAATTTGGTCTTAGAAGCAATCGGTGGTCCCAAAGGGTTTACTGACTTTGTTCGTGATCAAGGTGATCGAGTGACCCGTCTTGACCGATGGGAACCTGAATTGAACGAGAACATTCCTGGAGACTCGCGTGATACTACTAGCCCGGTCGCTATGGCTTGGTTGATGCAGAAACTGCTGATCCGCAAGGCTACTAAAGACAGCAGCAGATCTAATGTGCAAAACTGGATGATTGGCAGCAAAACAGGCGCAGATCGTATTCGGGCTGGATTGCCAGAAGGCTGGCCTGTCGGAAATAAAACCGGAACGGGACCGGGCGGCACGGCGTATAATGACATTGCAATCATTTGGCCTTCGCGGGCAGGATATGGAGCTTCGCCAGTAATTCTAACCGTTTATTCAGATAGGCCGACAGCTTCGGCGAAAAAAGTAAACTCGGCTATTGCCGATGTAGCGAGGGCTTCGGCACAGTTGATTGGTTTGCCAGACTGATAGAAGGTGCTTGAAATTCTGCCAATCCGCCGCCATATGCGCAGCGGGAGTCGGGTGGACGTAGTCTTCGCCAACCCGGTCAGGTCCGGAAGGAAGCAGCCGTAACGATTTTTCTGCGGGTCGCCCGGCTCCTACTCATTAGAAATTTAATGATTTTGCAAGCTGATTTCACTTTAAGCCTTCGACAATTTGGCAGCGTGCGACTAGACTAAAAAGCATGTCCGATTCATCAGATATTTTTGCGGCTAGCGGTGTTGAGGCTCCGGAGCAACCGGCGCCCGGTTCTGAACAGCCCTATCGTGTATTAGCGCGAAAATATCGCCCCGCCAGCTTTGATCAATTGATTGGTCAGGATGCCATGGTGCAAACTTTAGGCAATGCGATAAAACGGGATCGATTGGCACACGCTTTCCTTATGACCGGTGTTCGCGGCGTCGGTAAAACGACTACTGCTCGACTGATAGCAAAAGCGCTAAATTGTATTGGAGAAGATGGGCAGGGCGGTCCCACTATTGATCCGTGCGGTAAGTGTGAACCCTGTACCTCTATTGCCGTGGGTAGCTTTATCGATGTCATCGAAATGGATGCTGCCAGCCATACGGGCGTCGATGATGTTCGAGAGATTATCGAGGCCGTGCGTTATTCATCCGTCTCTGCACGTTACAAAATATATATTATCGACGAAGTCCATATGTTGTCGAAAAACGCCTTCAATGCGTTGCTCAAAACGTTGGAAGAGCCCCCGGCGCATGTGAAATTTATCTTTGCGACGACAGAAGTGAACAAAGTACCAATTACAGTGCTTTCTCGTTGTCAACGCTTTGATTTGAAACGGATTACACCCGAACTTCTGGCTGAAAATTTTCGGATGATTTGTGACAATGAAGATGTTGAGGCTGATGATGATGCACTCAATCTCATTGCGCAAGCGGCTGAAGGCTCTGCTCGAGATGGCCAATCGATTCTCGATCAAGCTATTTCTCATGCTGATTTGGAAGGTGATGGCCGTGTCACGGCCACTCAAATTAGAGAAATGCTCGGTTTGTCTGATCGCGGAGCCATTCGCCGGTTGTTTGGGCAATTATTGGCAGGTGATCAAGATGCATTGCTGGCTTCTGTTGAGGAGCAGCATAAAATTGGCGTCGAACCACTTTCGATAATGAACGGACTGCTTACCCTCTCACATCAAGTTACTTTGTTCAAAGTGGGACGTGCTACCGACCCAACATTATCTGAAGAAGCCAAAGTGCAGTTTGAGAAATGGTCGGAGCAGCTTTCCTACCCGGTTCTCCACCGGTTATGGCAACTTCTTCTGAAAGGGTTTGAAGAAGTACAGCAAGCCCATTTGCCACGCGAAGCATGTGATATGGCGTTGCTTCGCATATTGTGTGCAGCCGATATGCCTGATCCAGGCAAGCTTGCAGAATTATTGAAGAGTGATACTGGTTCATCACAGCCTAGAACAGACAATCGACCGGCACCTGCAGCCGCTGTTGAACCGGTAGGTCTTGTTGAACAGCCAAAAACTTCGCCACATAGCATAGATAGAGCTGAGCCTAGCCCATCCAATATGCCTGACAGCTTTGAGGCTGTTGTGACTCTTGTGGGTCAAGTGTCGCCAATATTGGAAAGCATATTGATTGCCGACATGCGAGTCGTGAAGTTTGAAGCCCCAGTAATTGAATATCAATCTGCGCGTGCAATATCCGATGCGGATATTCGCAAAATAACAGATGCTTTGAAGCAAAAAACAGCTGTTTCATGGGATATTCGAGAAGGGGAAGGGGAGGCAATCCCCAGTATCGCGGAGCAAGGGCAGCAAGCCTATGAAGCGAGACAGCAAGCAATATTGGACACGCCGCTCGTGAAGGCAGCATTGGAAGCCTTCCCGGATGCAGAATTACTGGAAGACGAACAGTCGTCCGAACCACAAACCCGGAGTGCATAATGAAATCGATGGAAGAAATGATGAAGGCCGCCCAGGAGGCTGCGCAAAATGTGCAAGTCCAAATGGAAGAGGCACAGAAAAAACTCGATACGTTAGAAGTTGAAGGGAAATCTGGCGGTGGTCTCGTTTCGGTGAAGGCCACTGCAAAAGGACGCATATTGGGCGTCTCTATCGATGACAGCCTTCTAAAGCCGGACGAGAAAGGTATCTTAGAAGATCTGGTAGCAGCCGCTTTTAACGATGCACGAGACAAAGCTGATGCGGTAAGCAGCGAAGAGATGAGCAAAATGTCTAGTGGAATGCAGTTACCCCCAGGTTTTAAACTGCCTTTTTAGGTCATTCATGCCATTTGTCGCTTCCCGCTTGAAGTGATGTTGGAAGCCACCATATAGTTGGAAATGGCGCATGCTAGCGCCGATAGTTGGAGTTTTCATGTCTGAGACCGAGTCTAATCCTGTGCCATCATCCAAAGGGCTTCCATTACTTCCACTTAGAGATATCGTTGTGTTTCCGAATATGATTGTCCCACTTTTTGTTGGACGAGATAAATCGGTTGTGGCGCTTGAAAGGGCTATGGATTCCAACAAGGAGATATTCCTGGTTGCGCAATTGGATCCTGCAGAAGATGACCCAGTCCGTGATCAACTGTATGATTTGGGTGTTGTTGCAACGGTTCTCCAACTCCTAAAACTGCCAGACGGTACGGTTCGTGTTTTGGTTGAAGGCAAGCAACGCGCAAAACATGTTTCACTCGATGAAAAACCTGATGGTTTTGTTCTGGCTACGGTTGAGCTGTTAGAAGAAAAATCCTCCGATACCCCGGAGACTGCCGCGCTGATGCGGTCTGTTGTTGAACAATTCGAGAATTACTCGAAACTCAACAAAAAAATGCCGGCCGAAACAGTCGTCCAGTTGGGTGAAATCGAAGAAGCGTCTCGTTTGGCCGATGCGGTTGCAGCTAATATCAATGTGAAAGTTGCCGACAAGCAAAGCTTGCTCGTTGAAGGTGACGCGATGAAACGCCTCGAAATGGCGTTTGCTTTCATGGAAGGCGAATTGGGTGTTCTCCAGGTAGAGAAAAAAATCCGTGGCCGCGTGAAGCGTCAGATGGAAAAAACACAACGTGAATATTATTTGAATGAGCAGATGAAAGCCATTCAGCGCGAATTGGGCGATGAAGATGGTGAGGGAGATGAGCTCTCGTCTCTCGGCAAGAAGATCGAAGAAATCAAACTTTCCGAAGAAGCGAAGACCAAAGCAACAACCGAATTGAAAAAGCTGAAAGGCATGCAACCCATGTCAGCGGAAGCGACCGTTGTTCGTAACTATCTCGATATTCTTCTTGGACTACCATGGGGTAAAAAGTCGCGCCTTAAGAAGGATATCAAAAAGGCCGAAAAGATTCTTGATGATGACCATTTTGCACTAGAAAAAGTCAAAGAACGGATCATCGAATATCTTGCAGTTCAATCGCGTACGAACAAGCTTAAAGGCCCAATCCTGTGTCTCGTTGGCCCTCCTGGCGTGGGTAAAACTTCGCTTGGCCGATCAATCGCACGCGCAACAGGCCGCGAATTCGTTCGTCAGTCCTTGGGCGGCGTTCGGGATGAAGCGGAAATTAGAGGTCATAGACGTACTTACATCGGTTCGCTTCCTGGTAAAATTGTTTCCAATCTTAAAAAGGCTGGAACATCTAATCCGCTATTTTTGCTCGATGAGATCGACAAATTGGGTCAGGATTTTCGTGGTGATCCGGCTTCAGCTTTGCTTGAAGTTTTGGATCCAGAGCAAAATGATAAGTTCCAGGATCACTATTTAGAAATTGATATCGATCTATCCGATATCATGTTTGTAACGACAGCAAACTCGCTTAATCTTCCGCAGCCACTTCTCGACCGGATGGAAATTATCCGGCTCGAAGGGTATACCGAAGATGAAAAGGTTGAGATCGCCAAGCGGCATCTGTTCGAAAAACAGGTGGATGCACACGGCTTGAAGAAGGGCGAGTTTGCTCTAACCGATGAAGCACTGCGTGACTTGATTCGATACTATACACGCGAAGCAGGTGTTCGGACACTCGAACGCGAGATCGCAAAGCTAGCGCGCAAAGCATTGCGACGTATTTTGGAAGGTGAATTCGAAAGTGTGGAAATTACACCTGACAATCTCTCCGAATATGCTGGCGTCCGGAAATTCCGACACGGCATTGGCGAGGAAGAAAATCAAATAGGTGCGGTCACAGGATTGGCCTGGACCGAAGTTGGTGGCGAACTGCTTACTATCGAATCCGTGACAGTGTCAGGAAAAGGCCAGATTAAGACAACCGGTAAACTCGGTGAAGTGATGACCGAATCGGTGCAGGCGGCGCTGTCTTTTGTAAAAGCGCGGGCACCATCCTATGGAATCAAGCCTAGCCTGTTCGCGCGTAAGGATATCCACATCCACTTGCCCGAAGGTGCTGTCCCGAAAGACGGGCCGTCAGCAGGCGTTGGCATTGTGACTGCTATCGTCTCGACACTAACAGGAATAGCGGTGCGCAAAGACATTGCGATGACAGGTGAAGTTACTTTGCGCGGACGTGTTCTGCCAATTGGTGGGTTAAAGGAAAAACTGCTTGCTGCATTGCGCGGAGGAATCACCACTGTACTTATTCCGGCTGAAAATGAAAAAGACTTGGTTGATATTCCAGAGAACATAACCTCTGAATTGAAAATCATTCCGGTAAAGCATGTCGATGAGGTTCTAGCAGAGGCACTCGCGGACAAGGTTGAACCGATCGAATGGAGTGATGAAGAAGAGTTGGCAAGCCATGCAACTGCGCCTGTAGCGGATGAACCGAGTTCTTCTGCACGGCATTGATCCTGTTTTGCGAGTCGTTTCGACTGTTACTTTCCACGTTGGTTTGGCTCTAAAAAACAGGTTTAGCTTGTCTGATTGAAGATATTGAGAAAGAATCCATCGGTTTAGTTCAGAAAAACGCGTTTTCGCCCGGAAAACAGCGGTTTTCCTTTGACTCATCAGCAGAATTTCGCATTAGTGTTTTCAGGCAAAAGCGCGATTCAAACCGAGTTGCATATATAGAGAGGGGGATTCCCAGAATGAACAAACAGGATCTTATTAGTAGTGTAGCAGATCACAGTGGTCTCAGCAAAAGCGATGCGGGCAAAGCCGTAGACGCAGTTTTCGACTCTATCACATCAGCACTAGCCGGTGGCGGTGAATGCCGTCTGGTTGGTTTCGGAACTTTCTCAACATCAAAGCGTAAAGCATCAACTGGTCGCAACCCGCGTACCGGTGAACCAATGCAGATTCCTGCATCCACACAAGCAAAATTCAAGGCTGGTAAAGGCCTGAAGGACGCCGTTAACAAATAATAATTGAAAAGGGGAGCCGTTGCGCTCCCCTTTTTTCGTGCTTTGCTCTGATATCAAAGGCGGGACCTCATAACGAGGCCCGCCTTTTTCATTGTTAAGCACTGTTACATATTGTGATAAAAATGGTGAACGCACCAGGGCTCGAACCTGGGACCCGCTGATTAAGAGTCAGCTGCTCTACCAACTGAGCTATGCGTCCAAAACTGTTACCTTTAGACAATATAGCCCGGTACTCTGGTTTCTCAATGCTTACGGCTATCCAAAGGCACTAGATTGTCTTCCTGGGTGACGGTCAATTGACATCAAGATGCCAACGCAAATCATAATTGTCATCATCGATGAGCCACCATGGCTCAAAAAAGGTAAGGGTATACCAACTACGGGAGCCAAACCCATTACCATCATCAAGTTAATTGCGACGTAGAAAAATATCGTTGTGGTTAGACCAACCGCGACCAATTGTGAGAACCGTGTTTTGGCTTTCATCGCAACGCCTAGTCCCCAGCGGAAAAGCAAGAAGAAACCAAAAAGGACGATGACACCGCCTAGCAAACCCCATTCTTCTGCCATGGTTGCAAAGACGAAATCAGTATGTCCTTCTGGCAAATAATCCAAATGACTCTGAGTGCCGTTAAGGAAGCCTTTGCCAAATATTCCGCCAGAGCCAATCGCGATTTTCGATTGCGTGATATGATAACCTGCGCCCAGTGGATCATTTTCTGGGTTTAAGAATGTTGTGACGCGACGTTGCTGATATTCCTCTAGACCAAAGAAAAAGGCGATTGGTGTCAACACTGCCAGCGCAACGGCTCCACCCACGAACAATCTCATGGGTAAACCAGCTAGAAATGCTATCGTAAGAGCACCTGCTGCGACCGTTATTGTCGTGCCAAGATCAGGTTGTAAAATTATCAACCCACATGGAAATGCCAGCAACACCAACAGCGGCCATATTGCGCTCCAGCTCCGTATTTGGCTGGGGGGAAGAAGGTCATAAAAGCGCGCAACGGCCAAAATGATTGCGACTTTCATTAGTTCTGAAGGTTGAATACGGATGAAGCCTAGATTTAGCCAACGCTGGCTGCCACCGCCAACGGCCCCAATCAATTCTACGCCAAGCAACATCAGGACAACAACAATGTAAACAGGGAAAGCAATGGTCTTCCAAAAATTCTCGTTCAATCTTGAAAACACGATAGCCATTGCCAGGAAAATCAAAAAACGCACCATGTGCAGGCCTGCCCATGGGGTCAAACTTCCGCCTGCGGCAGAGTATAAAACCACAAAACCGAAGCTGGCCATAATCAACAATAGAAGAATGGTCTTCCAAGGGAGTTGCGCGATGGGAGCGGGGACAAAATCACTCAATGTTTATTGCCCTACCTGAGGTTCCACGTTTTCATTGGTATCGTCACCAGAACCAGTTTGGATTCGACCTTCCGCGATTGCCTTCTCCAATTCCTTTTGAGCGCGATAGGCCGTCATCTTTTTCGCTGTTCGTTCTGCGATATTGCCACCCCACGATTTTTCGAGTGATTCCAGTTGTTCCATGGCTTTCTGGCGATCAAACAAAAAAGTCATGACATCGCGTGCTACAGGGTAGGCCGAAGACGAGCCTGCACCATGTTCTATCACAACTGACATAGCGTAGCGTGGTTTTTCGACTGGAGCGAAGGCTATAAACAAGCCATGATCACGGAATTTCCAAGGCACATCCATGCCACCGCGACCAACATTTAGGCTCACCACTTGGGCAGTACCCGTTTTTCCTCCCATTTGAATGCCATCGAGCGGGAGGCGCGCCCGGCGGGCCGTCCCAGGACCATTTACCACATCAGACATGAATTGATGGCATTTCTCAAGATGATCACTAGCGAAATTCAGCAATTCGATTTTTGGGTTTTGATCGAGATATAATAAGCGCGGTTGTACGTTTTTCCCGGATGCCATGCGAGCTGACATAACCGCTAGCTGTAGCGGATTTGCCAGGACATAACCTTGACCAATTACGGAGTTTACCGAATCAAAATCGGCCCATTCTCTTTTATGTTTCTTAACAATCCATTGTGGATCCGGAACGGTTCCATAGCTTTGCGAAGGAACGGGCAGATCAAATTTGGCACCCATGCCGAGTTCACGAGCCGCTGCGGCAATCGGATCAAAACCAATCCGTAGTGCCATTTTATAGAAATAGGTGTCACAGCTTTGATACACAGCTTTTGCCATGTTTACGGCCCCATGACCACGCCGATTCCAACAGTTAAATCGGCGGTTACCAACGCGCATACCTCCTCCGCAGCCAACTGTTTCCTCCGGATCTATACCGGCGCGCATAAGAGCCAATGCGACCATCGGTTTCACTGTTGAACCTGGGGGATACAGTCCCCGCAATGATTTGTCGCGCAGCGGAACATGGTCATCATCCCGCAGCATTCCATACTCAGTTACGCCGATGCCATCAGAGAAACTGTTGGGGTCAAAAGATGGCATCGAAGTCATCGTTAGGATTTCGCCAGTGTGGCAATCCATGACCACCACCGAACCACTTTCCGGTCCCAATCGTCGGGCTGCGTATTCTTGCAAGTCCGCATCAAGGGTCAGTTTGAGTGGTTTTCCGGGAATATCGGATTGGGTATCCAATTCCCTGATAATCTTGCCGCGAGCGGTGACTTCGACGCGTTTTGCTCCGGGTTCACCTTGCAGACGATCTTCAAAGTGCTTTTCAAGTCCGTCCTTACCAATTTTATAACCCGGCGTGATAAGGATCGGATCGGGGTTTTCCTTATAGTCTTCCGCAGAGGCAATGCCCACATATCCAACCAAATGACCGACGGCGGCACCGCTCGGATAGAAGCGTGAAAAGCCCTGCCTAGGTGATACACCCGGAAGGTCTGGAAGTCTGACGCTGACCGCTGCGTATTTTTCCCAATCAAGACCGGATGCAACTTGGACAGGCTGGAAGCTGTTTGTTTGTTTCAGTTCCTTATTAATGCGTTCTACTTCTTCGGCATCAAGCGACAGTAGCTTAGCCAGCGTCGCTACGGTTTGTTCCTTGTTGGGGGTCCGGTCTGGGATGATATCAACCCGAAAGTCAGATCGATTGTTGGCGATGGGTTTGCCATTTCGATCGATCAACCAGCCGCGTCTGGGCGGAATTAGTGTAAGATTTACTCGGTTACTTTCGGACAGCAATTGATAACGTTCGTTCTCGGCCACCGAGATGTAGGCCATTCGACCGGCGAGTAACAACCCTATCCCGACTTGAAGGCCACCGATAACAGTTGCTC
Organism: uncultured Sphingomonadaceae bacterium; assembly: GCA_947494305.1. Lineage (GTDB taxonomy): Bacteria > Pseudomonadota > Alphaproteobacteria > Sphingomonadales > Sphingomonadaceae > Parasphingorhabdus. Next base: position 919,393 of record CANLUL010000001.1, read on the forward strand.
TGCGTGTAAAGGTAAGCGATTGAACCGCACTGCTGATCACCTTGCCACCGGTCATGAGGAAACTCGCCAATTGTCGATCGCGCCAACTAACCTTGTTATGAACGGATACAAGAGAATGGATAGTAGTATCTGTGGAATCAAAACATCAAGAAACAATAGGTTACGAGGAAAATCTACGATCAGCATCCCTCCTACTAACACAAAAGCAATGGCGACGCTCGCGATGAACCAATCTTGCCAATAATCTCGGTTAATGGCCTTTCGATCGAGCGTGTCTAAGACCACAAACACGGTGGACCAAAGGAAGACGGCGCTTCCAATAGGTTGACCACTAAAGATATCGTCAATCAGACCGAGTGGGAAACCAATCCAAACCGGCCAATAGCCTGGACGGATTAGCCGCCATGCCAACACTACCAACAAACCCATTGGTGGTAAGATGGGATGATCTGTAATGATTGGCAATGCGGTGATTACCGAACCGCATACAACCGTTATAGGCGGTACAGCTTTGATCCGAAGCTTAGAGGGTTGCCGATTAATTGTAGATCGATATCCCTTCGCCACTATTCGGCTTCCTCTGAATCGGCAGCTTCACTTTCTGCCTTTTCAATTTGCGCTACCGTTTCTGCCTGAAAAATGGGTTGAACTATAACATGACCAACATTGCCGGGATTAGCCAAAAGGCGGGCAATTGCACCGGTATCAGTTTTTTCTATGACCATGGCTATAGGGATGCCGGGGCTATACAGTCCGCCACTGCCAGACGTTGTTAAAAGATCTCCAGGTTCGAAGGGATTATCACTGATATTTATAGGACGAACATCGACCGTACCATCGCCACGACCGGTTGCAAATGCAGGCAATTCGTCTTTCGCCCGTTTTACCGGAGTTACGTTCTTTCCGTCCGATACAAGAAGGATACGAGCGGTTGTAGGTCCAGTTTCCAGAACACGTCCAATCAATCCTTCTGGTGCACGAACAGGTTGACCAACCAGAACCCCGCTGGTGCTGCCAATTCCCAAAGTAGCGATGCGCCTTGAGCTGGAAGATGTGGAACTAATCAATCTCGCGATTCCGATCGAATCATTCGTTTCTTCTTTAAGTTTGAGAAGTCTCTTCAGTCGTTCGTTTTCTTGCTTAATCGCCTTTGCTTCGAGCAGCTCAACCCGATTCTTTTCCAACTCTCGTTTCATTGCTGCATTTTTGGATGCTGCGTTAAAATAAGCAGCAATATTGTCGGCGGCGCTTCCGGTAGCACCGGTAGCTTCTGCAAGTGTTTTACTAATCGGTGCCGTCGCTTCAGCACCAATGGTTCTAAGCACAGAAAATCCGCGTGGATCGATAAAGGAAATCAGGAGTAAAAGTAGCCCTACGACCGCTCCCAATATCCCCAAAAGATAGCTAGCGAATATTGAATATTGCGCCCGCTTGGAAAAACCAGGACGCCGATTTGTTGGCGGCGCCATGTCGGTTTATCCTTTTGGTTCAGTTATGATCAAAGCATCTTTTTGCATCAGGCAGTCGTCAAAACGCCTCTAAACATTTCATCTTCCATGGCACGTCCGGTCCCAATGGCAACGCAGGCGAGCGGGTCTTCAGCAACAGTTACTGGAAGTCCTGTTTCATCACTCAGCTCTGAGTCCAAGCCACTGATGAGTGCGCCGCCGCCAGTCAAAACAATACCTTGGTCAACAATATCGGCGGCGAGTTCAGGAGCCGTGTTTTCCAGCGCAATGCGAACACCTTCGACGATCGTGCCAATGGGCTCGCTTAAGGCTTCTGCAATCTGACCCTGATTGATTGAAATCTCTTTCGGTACACCATTTACCAGGTCGCGACCCTTGATATGGATCGTGTGGCCAACTCCATCTGCAGGTGCTTGCGCAACGCCGAAGTCCTTCTTGATGCGCTCTGCAGTTGTTTCACCGATCAAAAGATTGTGATGACGCCGTACATAGGAAACAATCGCTTCATCCATCTTGTCACCACCGGTGCGAACGGATGTTGTGTAGGCAAGTCCGCGCAAAGACAACACTGCGACTTCAGTCGTACCGCCGCCAACGTCAACGACCATGGAACCAATAGGTTCGGTTACTGGCATGTCAGCACCAATGGCTGCCGCCATGGGTTCTTCGATCAGAAACACCTGTCTTGCACCTGCATTGGATGCAGCATCGCGAATGGCACGGCGTTCAACAGAAGTTGAGCCGCTAGGCACACAAATCACGATTTCAGGATAGCTGAACAATTTGGCTTTGCCGTTCACTTTCTGAATGAAGTGTTTGATCATCTGCTCTGCAACATCAATGTCTGCTATCACACCATCGCGCAATGGGCGGATGGCCTCGATGCTATCAGGGGTCTTGCCCATCATCATCTTTGCGTCATTGCCAACAGCTTTGACCTTTTTGATTCCGTTGATTGTTTCAATGGCCACAACCGATGGTTCATTGAGAACAATGCCCTGACCGCGAACATAAACAACCGTATTGGCGGTGCCGAGGTCAATTGCCATATCTTGAGATCGGAATTTGAACAGATTTTCAAACATAAATTGGTCCGTATTTCTATTGAGTTACGCTATGCGAAACTGATTATGTCATTAGCGAGATTATAGCTGAACGAGGCATGAAATTAACGGGACCGTTAACCATGAGAATCATGCAGAAAATCAGGGGTCGCTTGGCAAGATCGCTTGGGCTAGGAACGACAATATGTCAATAAGAAGACTCCCAAATAATCTCATCAATCGCATCGCTGCGGGCGAGGTGGTGGAAAGACCAGCTAGCGCCCTGAAAGAGCTAGTCGAAAACGCTATTGATGCTGGCGCTTCGCATATCAATATCCGGATAGAGCAGGGTGGCCTTGACCTGGTTGAAGTTGCTGACAATGGCTGCGGGATGGTCCGGGATGAGATAACGCTTGCTTTGGAACGGCATGCGACGTCCAAATTACCGGACGAAGCTATTGAAATGGTTGCGACAATGGGCTTTCGGGGTGAAGCTCTGCCATCGATCGCGAGTGTATCCAAACTAACTATCGAGAGCAGGGTTGATGGTGGCGATGGTTGGAAACGGACAATTGACCACGGCGAACTTTTGGAAGAAGGCCCTGCTGCCATTCCGCCAGGTACTAAAGTTCGTGTGGAACAACTATTTGCCAAGATTCCAGCAAGACGTAAATTCTTGCGAACGGCACGTAGCGAATATGCCGCCTGTACAGATGTTGTAAGGCGGCTTGCTATGGCACGTCCCGATATTGGATTTACGCTGGAACATCAGGGACGGAAGGCAATTTCTGTGCAGAGTGGAGAATCAGGACCAGACCGGGTTGCTGCTCTCACCAATCGTGAACTGCGCGCAAACAGTGTAGCGGTTGATTTGTTACGCGGTGATGTTCATTTGACCGGCGTTGCGGGATTGCCGACCTATAATCGGGGCGTGGCTGATCATCAGTTTCTTTTTGTGAACGGACGTCCGGTTAAAGATCGATTGCTGGTTGGGGCCGTCCGCGGTGCCTACGCTGAAATGTTGGCGCGGGATAGACACCCGGTCGTTGCATTGTTCATCGATATGCCGCCACAACTTGTCGATGTGAATGTACATCCCGCAAAAACCGAGGTTCGTTTTCGTGAGCCAGCTTTGATTCGCGGTATGATCGTAAGTGGCCTTCGGCGTGCACTCGACGAAGGTGGGTTTCGGGCAGTGCAGCGACCAGCAGAATCAGCGTTGTCAAACTGGCAAACTGAAACTGTAACATCCAACCCGCAAACCAATATCTTCACCGCGCATGGAAATGCAGCTGTGGCTCAACAGCCTTATCCATCAGCGACTTCAGTGCAGGATAGTGTCTCTGCGTTTGGCGGTCTCGATAGACCCGATGAGTTAGCCCCGCTAATGGGCAAAGCAGAGGCGGCACATGAAGCAGTTCCTGATGCGGCTGATCATCCGCTCGGTGTGGCGCGTGGGCAGATAGCCAAGACCTATATCGTGGCAGAAGCTGATGACGGGCTGGTAATTGTTGACCAACATGCTGCACATGAACGTCTGGTTTTGGAACGCATGCGGAAAGCAGTTGAGGGCGGAACGATCGCTTCACAGGCACTGCTTATGGCAGAGGTTGTGGAGTTGGATGAAAATGCCTGTGACCGTCTTGAGGTCAGAGCGGTGGAATTGTCCGAATTTGGATTGGAATTGGAGCGCTTCGGACCCTCTGCGATGTTGGTACGTGCAACGCCGGCCATGCTCGGTTCCGGCGATGTGAAAGGTTTAATCACTGATCTGGCAGACGAACTCGGTGCTTATGATGAGGCACTGTCTCTAAAGGAACGGATCGATCATGTTGCCTCGACTATGGCCTGTCATGGATCCGTCAGGGCAGGGCGGGTACTCAATGTTGCCGAAATGAATGCTCTTTTACGTGAAATGGAAGTCACACCGCATTCAGGGCAATGCAATCATGGGCGGCCTACTTGGGTGAAGCTGGCGCATGGCGATATTGAAAAACTGTTCGGGAGAAAGTGATGAAGTTGTTTGTAACAATCGGATTGGCGTTAAGCCTTTGCGCCTGTAGCCAAGCAATTGGAAACGAGGAAAAATCCAGTCAACCTGTTGTTGGAGAGCCTTCCGAAGACGTGGCAATGTCGGTGGAGCCAACTGGAGACATCGGCGATGGCGTAGATAGACCGATGCTGCAGATGATGAGTTATCAAGAGTTTAGCGGAGCCATTGAAGCGGGCACGGGATGCAGTTTTGTAGCCAATGAAAACGACGATCCGATTTTTGTAGCAACTGCAGAAGACAGCGCTTCTTCAAAAGGACAAGCTGCCATCAAAATAAACGATCAAGTCGTAGTGTTAACGCACGAAGGCACGGGCATCGCTCAAGTCGAAAAAGGTGGATTATTTGCCAGCGAGGCTGTCGAGGTCACGATAGTTCATCCAGAGATTGAACCTACGAGCAATGCTGAAGCTACCTATTATTGGGACGCTACGCTTACCATCAATCAAGACGAAGTCGGATCGAATAGCTATGACGGCAAATATGAGTGCGGTGCCTAGTCCTTTAACGCTCTCACAGCAATCAAGCCGGTGCTTTCCATCGTCAAAACAGGTTCGTCTTTTTGATTGAAGACGGTTATTCGCCCTACAGTAATTCCCATTTCTGGTCGGCTTTCTGAGCTGCGTTTACGGATAACCTCACTCTCGCAGCGCAAAGTATCGCCCGGGAATACTGGCTTAATCCAGCGGAGATTATCTATGCCTGGCGAGCCAAGACCCGCTTGTCTGTTCTCTTTGAAATTTTCAACTATCATCCGCATTGTCATGGAACCGGTATGCCACCCACTAGCAGACAGGGCGCCGAAATGAGTTTTGGCAGCTTCCTCGTCGCTCAAGTGGAAAGGTTGAGGGTCATATTTTGAAGCAAACTCGATAACCTCATCTCGTGTCACTTCGTAGCGTCCGAATTTTTGGATCACACCAATTTCGATGTCTTCATAGTAAAGCATAAGATTGATTTTCTCGATTTTAGGGCGCCAGGAATGATTTGAACGGATCCAGACTTCCTTCGCTCTCATTAGGTGTGACACCGATTAGAAAAGCAAGCATTGAATAGATGTTCACACTATCGAAAACTGGTTGTTCACCAACTGGTTTAATACGCGGACCATTGGCCAGGAAAAATGCCATCATATCGGGATGACGATGATCATACCCGTGACCGCCGCCAATGCCGGTCATCCATTCGGGAACATCCTGATAGATAACCCATCCGGTTTCGGGTAGGCAGAATATGGATGGAACGCGAGGGTTTTTACCATATTGAAAATGCTTGGGAATATTCGATCTTTCCCAACATTCCATATTTTCATGCGGTGTGATGAAGGCATTTCGAACAATTTCTTTGTTCGCTTCCAACGGCTCTATTCCGGCATAGCTTCCATCTTCTACCACGCGATATTTATCGCGAGGTAGAATCTTATCGAGATATATTATCCGTTCCACCGATGTTTCTGTCATGCCGTGATCTGAAGTGATGATAATATTGGCGGGCTGGGCGAGAGCGGTAAGTTCGCGCATTAAATCGCCAATCCGATCATCGACTTCTCTAATTGCCTCGTTCAATTTATCGCCATTTGCAGGCCCAGCTCTGTGACCAGCCATATCTACCGTATCAAAATAGAGCGTGATCAGTTTGGGACGAATGCCGGCAGGCCTTCGCATCCAATCAATCACAGCACTTATCCTACGATCATTGGAAAGTTCCTGACTAAACGGCCACCAGTCGTTCGGGCGTTTGCCATCAAATTCTACCTCTGACCCCGGCCAGAACATAGTTGCGCTGCGGACACCTTGTTCTTCAGCCGTGATCCAGATTGGATCTGCCTGGTCCCACCAGAAAGGATCTTTGGTGGACATACGAAAAACTTCGTCTGGACGTTCAGAGTCGACCATTGTGTTGCCCACGATCCCGTGATTATCGGGCCGTTTTCCGGTAACCAAAGTCCAGTGATTGGGGAAAGTTTTGGTCGGAAAGGCCGGACGCATAGGCCCATATGCGCCGCTCTTCGCCAATGCTTTCAAATTGGGTGTAACGCCGCGATCAAGATAGTCTGGTCGAAATCCGTCAATTGAAATTAGGATCGTAGCAGGCTCTCGGATCTCGGTCGCGGTGGGACTCGAGGATTGAACAGTGGATCGAACAGTCTGTGCATTGGCACAACCGGACAACAGCAACATGCTCAGACAAATCTGAATCAAGTATCGAACCATGTTCATCCCCTTGAATGGAAGGAAAAGTCTAATTACGGATTGCAAAAGCCTAGACATTGAATTTGAAATTGAAAATATCACCATCCTTGGCAACATAGTCTTTTCCTTCTTGTCGTAATTTCCCGGCATCGCGAGCGGCACTTTCACCGCCCAATGTTACAAAGTCATCAAAAGCGATTGTTTCTGCCCGGATAAAACCACGCTCAAAATCACTGTGAATTTCTCCAGCCGCTTCGGGAGCTTTCGCACCCTTGTGAACAGTCCATGCGCGAGCTTCCTTTGGCCCCGCTGTGAAAAAAGTTTGCAGGCTTAGCAATTGATATCCGGCCCGAATGACGCGGGCGAGGCCAGATTCTTCGAGTCCCAGCTCAGTGAGATATTCGGTGCGATCTTCAGCTTCCATGCCGACCAGTTCGGACTCGATGGCTGCAGATACAATCACGGCTTCTGCGCCTTCGGCTTTGGCTTTTTCAAACACCTGAGCGCTGAGGTCGTTGCCAGTGGCTGCGTCGCCCTCATTGACGTTACACACATAGAGTACCGGTTTGGCGGTTAGCAATTGAGACTGATCGAAGATGCGTTGTTCTTCGTCATCGTTTGGTACGGTTAGGCGGGCGGGTTTTCCCTCCCGTAGCAATTCCAAAGTCTGACCGAGAACACTCGCAGCGATTTTGGCTTCTTTGTCTCCACTGGTAGCTTTCTTCTCAAAGGCAGGAACGCGCTTTTCAAGGCTTTCCAGGTCGGAAAGCAACAATTCGGTTTCGACCACATCAGCATCAGATGTTGGATCGATTTTGTTGGAGACATGCTGGATATCATCATCTTCAAAACAGCGAAGAACATGAACGATTGCGTCAACCTCTCGGATGTTGCCGAGGAACTGGTTGCCAAGACCTTCTCCTTGCGACGCGCCTTTGACCAGGCCAGCGATATCAACAAAAGCAAGCTGTGTTTCAATCACCTTGGCGCTTTTCGCAATCTCTGCGATTTGTTGCAAGCGCGGATCGGGCACGGCTACCTGGCCAACATTGGGTTCAATCGTGCAAAACGGGTAATTGGCTGCCTGCGCCGCCTGCGTTTCTGTTAACGCATTAAAAAGCGTTGATTTTCCAACATTAGGAAGCCCAACAATACCGCATTTAAAACCCATCAAATATACTCCGTCATGCCGAACTGGTTTCAGCATCTCCTTGCCGAATAGCGCAGCCTTTAGCTGATTGAGATCCTGAAACAAGTTCAGGATACTGAAAATTAGTTGTTCTGCATCCTCAAAGCCAACTCACTTAGAAAACGCGCGTCGTTATTTTCGGCCAACCAATCTGCTTCAGCTGAAATGGCGCCAAGCATCTCTGCGAGATCATCAATCTCGGCTTTGGCATAGTTGCCCAAAACATGTCCATGTACCCGGGATTTGTGGCCAGGATGGCCAATGCCGATGCGCACACGCCTGAAATCTGGCCCTATATGTGCGACCAACGACTTGATTCCATTATGTCCGGCTGTTCCGCCGCCGCGTTTCACCTTAATCTTGAATGGTTCCAAATCGAGTTCATCATAGAAAACCGTCACATCTTCTGGTTCCAGTTTATAGAAATCAAGAGCCGCCCGAACGCTACGGCCGCTCTCGTTCATGAAGGTTGCCGGTTTCAGTAGGAGCAATTTCTCGCTACCCAGCCGACCTTCCATGGCCCAGCCTTGAAATTTCTGTTTGGGGGCAGGGAAATGATGTACTTCTTCCAATGCATCTATAACCATGAAGCCGACATTATGCCGATGCATCGCATATTGCGCACCCGGATTGCCTAGGCCGACCCATAGTTGCATGTCTTCAATTGCTCCCAATAAAAAACCGTCCGAGCTTTACTATCAAGCGCGGACGGTTTTCGATATGCTTGTTTTGTAAAGCGAGGTCTAGTCTTCTGAACTGCCTTCTTCGCTTTCACCTTCAGCGCCTTCACCTTCAGCACCTTCTTCGCCTTCACCTTCTTCACCTTCACCGTCTTCGGCTTCGTCATCAGAAGATTTGAGGGCAGACGGTGCGGCAACGCCGGCGATGGTAAAGTCACGATCAGTGATCGAGCTTTCCGAACCTTCCGGCAGTGTAACATCTGAGAAGTGAATTGAATCGCCGATTTCAAGGCCGGTGACATCAATTTCAATCTCTTCAGGGATCAGATCCGCGTCACACATCAAGTCAAGCTCATAACGTACAACGTTCAATACGCCGCCACGCTTCAGACCAGGAGACTCTTCTTCGTTGATGAAGGACACAGGAATGTTAACCTGTACCTTCGCGCCTTTTGACAGACGGAAAAAGTCAACATGAATGGGACGATCCGTAACCGGATCAAAAGCAACATCTTTCGGAAGTGTCCGCGTTTTTTCGCTACCAACTTCTACTTGAACCAGAGAGTTCATGAAAAGACCGGTGCCGAGGAGCTTATTTAAAGCCTTCTCTTCGACATGGATCGGTTGTGCATCCTTTTTATCGCCGTAAAGTACGGCAGGGATACGGCCTTCGCGACGTAGTGCACGGGAGGCTCCCTTGCCTGCCCGTTCGCGAGGCTCTGCTGAAATCGTCAGCTGATCACTCATAATGTTGCTCCAAAATTAGTTTTTCCTAGATTTCCGGCACGCCTCCAGGGTGGTCCGTGACCGGAAAGCAGGCGCTATAGTGCGGGATTTCATCAAAGGCAAGGCTAAAGGCGCAGTTTTGCGGGCTTAGCGGAAAAATCCGATCTGATTGCTGACTGCCAGTAAAACACCATTCGCGCACCAAAGTTCGACACGGGAATCAGTGGCACTATTCCTAACGGTAGCACCATCGACACGAAGCAGCATATAATCAGATCCTGCTGCTGCGAGATCATCATCGCTTGCGTAAATATAGGTTCCCATTGAAACGGTTGAACCGGGCCGGAATTGCTCGCTCAAGAAAAAGGATCGCGGCATGGGTGTATCGCAGATAGAAAACAGGTTTATGCGATCAAGTGGGCGACCATCGGCTTCCTTTATCCACACCAATGCTTCTGGAGTTTCATTGACCGCAAAAGGTACCCCTTTTGCAATTTGCTGATCGAAAGTAGAAACCCATTTCGGGGCCATATCGTTTCCGCGATGAAGGTTGATGGATTCCACTGGGTGTTTCGCATCCGGCATATCAATTTGATAGGTGATATCGGTCGGTCTGCGATTGCTGGAAACAATGTCGGCAACTAGGGCCGGGTTTCCATTTTGAGATAATTCTACCCGCCAAAATTGTGTAGAGCCTCCTGACCGCAACAATTTCACTGTGACCAGCACTTCACCAGGGCCGATACCCATCAGATAGGTGGCCTGTTGCGATACGATTAACGTGCGCCGTTCTTCGTGCATTTCCACAGCTTTTGCTGCAATTGCTGCGCCCCATCCACCAAAGGCCATGCCGGTGGGATTGCGATAAACCTCGCTTGCTTCAATTGTATAGCTGTCGGCATCCCGCGGAATTAGTGCTGTTTCTTCATCGAAAGTGTACGTCACGATTGCCCCAATTATTTTAAACTATTGAATTTTTTCAATTTTGTAACCGCGTGTTTCCAACATGGACTGCACGGAATTTGGGCCAACCAAGTGGGCCGCTCCGACCGCGATAAAAGAATTACCGGGCTCTTTCAAAATGCCATCCAGTTGATCTGCCCAATTTTGATTGCGGGCCACCAATAGTTTTTCCTTGATCATGGGGTCTTCCAAAAGTCCACCAGCGGACAACTCGGTGAGCGTCAATTCATCACCGGTTATCCATGCGTTGAACAGTTCTTCGAATGCTGTTTTGGAGTTTGCTGCCTCCTCGACGACTGTTGTAAGCATTTCACGTTGGAGGTTTTCTGGCAATTGATCAAAATAACCCAGCTGCTGCTCGATTGTTTCCAAACCTGTAACGGGCTTTTTCATATCTCTAAACTGTGCCGCTAGCTTCTTATCGACACCTTCTGCTGAGCTGAGTCCTAGATTCGTTGTTTGTGCCGATGCTAGAGACAGTGCCGCCGCCCAGGTTTCCATTCGATTTAACGCAAATTCAGGAATTTTAGATTTGTCGATCATCACATCCAACTCGTCGCGCAGCGATGGCTTGATGCGCTGTTCTACCTCTGGTTGCTTTGTAGAGACTGCCAATTTGGAGAAGATTTTGGCTGCGGCTTGAGTGTCTTCTAGACCCAATACTTCGATAATCAGATTGTCCGATTCGGCTATCGATTTCTCCAACAAAGGAGTCCGCCATTGCACGTTTTTGGGCAATAGATGAATGGTTCCGAACATATAGGCGGAACCCAATTGATCTGGCTTTGTGCCGGTCACTTTCCAGAGAGCTGGCTTGCCTTCTGTCACCGTGTTCAGTTGTGCAGGTTCAGATGTGCTGCATGCCACCAATACGACGGCAAACATGGCGGCAACGAGTGTTCTCAAATATTCCATGGACTATATCTGGGTATTATTTATTGAAAAGTAAGATCGCAAATCAATATTCGATCTGTTCGGCGTTCAGTCCTTTTTCAGCAAGTAGCTCCTGTAAGCTGCTTTTGCCAGCGAGATGTCCTGCGCCAACCGCCATAAACACCGTGCCAGGTTCATCCAATCGATCCTCCACCCATTCGGCCCAATTGGCGTTTCGATTTGCCAGTAATGTGTCATATAGAATTTTATCTTCCAACCCTGCATTCATCAACTCAGCGAGAGCATCCGTGTCTGCTAAAGCCCAGCGCGCGACCATATTGTTCATGCCATCGACCATTTCATCAACAGTTTCGATTGTGAAATTGAGAAAGCGGATTTGCGCATCTTCGGGTAGGTTATCGAAAAATCCCAGTTGCTGACGGGGTGTTTCAAGTCCGACGATTTTCATTTTTCTGGATTTTGCGAGGGCGGTCAGGTCCTTCTCGACCCCACTAGCAGAATCATATCCATTTGCCATCAACGGTACGAGAGAGATATTCACGCTGGCGAACCAAAGTTCCAGCGGATCAAAGGATGCCAACGGCAACCCCAGCTTGGTCAGTGCTGCCTCGTATTTTTCGCGATCTCCAGAGTTTAGCTTATCGCGAACGGATTTCCCTGTCTGATCTATCGCCAGTTCATTGACTATTTTGACCATTTCTGCGGGATCAGGATCGATCATCTCTACAACGAGCTCATCAGAAGCGTCAAAAGCATCTTTTACCGCCTCGTCAAACCAGCTGAGTCCCGGTTTCAATATGTGTACGGTTCCAAAAAGATAAATGGTTGTGTCTTCATCCTTGATAACCCAGATCGCTGGATCTGGGTCGTCTGGGATTTGTGCAATTTCTGTTGAGGCTGGCGCCGTATCGCCGGCGGACGCTATTTCCTCATTTACAGTGGAACAAGCAGATAGAGCCAAAAAAAGTGGAATAGTCACTAATCGCTTGAACCAATTTTTACGCATTCGGTATTGCTCCTGTCATTCAATTTCTTCTTCCGCTGGTTGATCTAAGTCAGCAAAAGACATTAAATACCAGCACAATTTTTATAGTCGGTGAATAGAGACTGGCTTCAATTCCGACATAATGTTAACTGTTCGGTTAAACTAGGAGAAAAATCATGCCCACAGTCCACGCCCGTACATGCCATATTTGTGAAGCCAATTGCGGTGTGCTGATTGAGGTAGAAGGGCGCGAGATTCTCTCCATAAAGGGAAATCCAGATCATGTACTGAGCCGAGGCCATATTTGCCCGAAAGCGACGGCGATCGCCGATTTGCAAGATGATCCGGACCGTTTGCATAAGCCAGTGAAAAAAGTGGATGGCAAGTGGCAGGAAATTGGCTGGGAACAGGCATTTGCTGAAATCGCTTCAAAATTGACCAATATCAAAGGGCAGGGCGGTAAACCTGCCATGTATCTCGGCAATCCGAGCGCGCATGATTATGGGATTACAACGCAAGTTGGCCAGCTGCGTCGGGCTATTGGTCTTAAAAACCTCTATTCAGCGTCAACGCTCGATCAAATTCCGCATCACGTGGTGCAATATCATATGTATGGTCATGTATCGCTTTGTCCGGTGCCCGACATTGATCGTTCGCAATATCTGGTGATTGTGGGCGGTAACCCTGCCGCTTCCAACGGAAGTATCTGGACAGTTCCCGACTTTAAGAAACGCGTGAAAGAAATGCAGGCGCGTGACGGAAAGTTGATGGTGATTGACCCCAGGCGGACCGAAACGGCAAAGCTGGCGGATGAGCATCATTTTGTGAAGCCGGGTACGGATACAGCCTTGTTTATTGCAATTCTAAAAGCAGTGTTGGATCGCAAGCCTGATCTCAACGAACAACTGAATATGCTGGTCGACGATAGTTGGAGCAATGTTGCACCGGCGATTTCCGGGTTTGATATGGCCAGTCTTTCTGCACATTGCGGTGTTTCAGAGGATGTCATTGAAGACATCGCTGCCAACCTGAGCGATAATAAACCGGGGGCCATTTATGGCCGGATGGGTGTTTCTGTCACTGAATTTGGTACGCTTAACCAATGGCTGATACAGGCGATAAATATCGCGTCTGGGAACCTTAATCGCGAGGGCGGAACACTGGTTCCAGAACCGGCGCTAGACACCATCAATATTGTCGGCCGCGGTTCAGTGGAGAAAATCGATACCGCGCGCGGAGAAATGCCCAATATCATGGGTGAATTGCCAACCATTACTTTTGCGGAAGAAATGCTGCGGGAGGATGATGAACGGATTCGCGCTCTATTTGTCATGACCGGTAACCCCGTTCTTTCCGCCCCTGATGGCGCGCGCATGGACCGGGCACTGGAAACACTCGATCTGATGGTGTCCTTTGATATGTACGTGACCGCCACCAGCTGCCATGCGGATTACATATTACCGCCATGTGGACCGCTGGAAAAAGACCATTATCCTTTCTTTTTCGGGCCATTGGCTGTGCGCAATTATGCGAGCTACTCACCAGCGATTTTCGATATGCCAGAAGGTGAAAAGGCTGACTGGGAGATTATTGCGGAACTGGCTCGTGCGATTTTTGCAGCTTCAGGCCAAGATATCCCCAATATCCGGGAACCACGCGATGTGCTGGACAATATGTTGCAAAGTTCCCCGCGTGGCATGACATTGGCGGAAATTGAGGCCGAGCCAAATGGCGTCGATCTGGGACCGCTCATGCCGCATTTGGAAGATCGCTTGCTGACCGACGATAAGAAGATTCAGGCGGCGCATCCCGATTTCCTCGACGAGTTGAAGCGTTTCGCGGTTTCGCTCACCGAGCGGCAGCCTGATGCGCTTAGCCTGATCGGTCGTCGTCATGTCCGTCAGAATAATAGCTGGCTGGCCAATTCAAAACGCCTTCAAAAGGGGCCTAATCGCTGCACATTGATGATTAATCCATCAGATGCGGCTGAGCGCGGTCTGTCTGATGGCGATATGGCGACGGTCGAAAGCCGGGTGAACAGCGTCGATATTATCGTCGAAATTACCGATGACGTCATGGCGGGAGTAGTTTCAATGCCGCACGGATTCGGTCATCGGCGGGATGGCGTTGAACTATCTGTAGCCCGTGAAAATCCGAATGTTTCAATCAATGATCTGACTGATCCAGAGCTTTATGACCGATTGTCTGGAAACGCGGTTTTGAATGCGACGCCTGTGACTGTTGTGAAAGTGGAAGAACTGGTTGCGGCGGAATAGGTCTCCGTCATTGCGAGCGAAGGGAAGCAATCCAGAGCGTTGTTAATAGTCGCTCTGGATTGCCGCGTCGCCTTCGGCTCCTCGCAATGACGGATTCCTCCCTTGACCCTCTGCCGCCCTTTCGCCAAAGCAGCCGTTATATATTGCAGCCGCGAAGAAAGCCTTCATTTTGACCAATAAGAAGCCTCTCAGCTTCCAGCAGATTATCCTGAAACTCCATGAATATTGGGGCGAACGGGGCTGCTCCATCTTGCAGCCCTATGATCTGGAAATGGGGGCAGGGACGTTCCATCCCGCCACTACATTGCGCGCCCTTGGCCCTGATCCCTGGAATGCCGCCTTTGCGCAGCCTTGCCGTCGTCCAACCGATGGTCGATATGGTGAGAATCCGAACCGCCTGCAGCATTATTATCAATATCAGGTGGTGCTAAAACCTTCACCGCCGGATATTCAGCAGCTCTATCTCGATAGTTTGACTGCCATCGGCATTGATCCGATGCTCCACGACATTCGTTTTGTCGAGGATGACTGGGAAAGCCCAACGCTCGGCGCCTGGGGTTTAGGCTGGGAAGTCTGGTGCGATGGCATGGAAGTCACGCAGTTTACCTATTTCCAACAAATGGGCGGCTTTGACTGCAAGCCTGTCGCGGGCGAGCTGACCTACGGTTTGGAACGCCTCGCTATGTATATTCAGGGTGTCGATAGCGTCTACGATCTCGATTATAACGGTAATGGAGTCAGTTACGGCGATATCTTCCTAGAGAATGAGAAGCAGATGTCGGAATGGAATTTCGAGGTTGCTGATACCTATACACTGTTTGAAGCCTTTAAAATGGCGACGAAAGAATGTGAGCAATGTCTGGAAAAAAAACTACCTCTTCCTGCCTATGAGCAGGCGATCAAGGCCAGTCATGTGTTTAACCTGTTGCAGGCGCGTGGCGTGATTTCCGTGCAGGAACGGGCCAGCTATATGGGGCAGGTGCGCGATCTCGCGAAAGGGTCCTGTGAGGCCTATATGGCGAAAAACGGGTGGACAGCATAATGGCTGATTTCCTGCTCGAACTGCTCTCCGAAGAAATTCCCGCGCGAATGCAAGCGAAGGCGCGTGCTGATCTGGAGCGGCTGTTTGTGGCGCAGATGGACGAAGCCGGCCTGAAAGCCTCCGGCATCACGGTTTATTCGACGCCAAGGCGGCTTGCGCTGATTGCGAAAGACCTGCCAGCTCAGACCGAAGCCGTCAGCGAAGAGTCCAAAGGACCGCCGGAAGCGGCTCCGGATCAGGCAGTGGACGGTTTCTGCCGCAAAAACGGTGTGACCCGCGATCAGCTGGAAGTGCGCGATGTCAAAGGGCGTCCGACTTATTTTGCGGTGATCAACAAACCGGGTCAGGACACGAAAGAAGTTCTCGCAGCTGCCATTCCGGCGATGATCAAGGCTTTCCCATGGCCAAAATCGATGCGCTGGGGTGATCAGAGCCAAAGCACCGAGAGCTTGCGCTGGGTGCGGCCTTTGAGCGGAATTGTCGCGATATTGGGTGATGATCTGGTTGCATGCGAAATTGACGGCGTGACGTCGGGTTGTGAGACGGTCGGACATAGATTTCACCATGACGGCATGATTACCATCGGCAATGCCGGTGATTATGCTGAAAAGCTGCGCGCCTGCCATGTTCTGGTTGATCATGAAGAACGGCAGAATATCGTTCGCGATGGCGCAGCCAAGGCAGCATTGGATGCGGGTCTGGAGCTGGTTGCCGATGAAGGTCTAGTCATTGAAAATGCCGGTTTGACCGAATGGCCTGTGCCGTTGCTCGGCAGTTTTGATCCCGCGTTTCTGGATGTGCCCGAAGAGGTGATCCAGCTGACTGCGCGGGTGAATCAGAAATATTTTGTGGTGCATGACAAATCAGGCAATCTGGCGCCAAATTTCATCTGTACGGCAAATATCGATGCCTTCGATGGCGGTAAAGCCATTGTCGCAGGCAATGAGAAGGTCCTCACGGCGCGGCTTGCCGATGCGAAATTCTTCTGGGAACTTGACCAAAAGACGCCGCTGGAGGATCATGCGAAGAAATTGAGCAACATTGTGTTCCATGAAAAGCTGGGAACGGTTGCCGACAAGGTAGAGCGTGTGGCCAAGTTGGCCGAGTGGCTGGTTTCTTTAGAAGGGAATGGTTTTTACCAGTCCAGCCCCGGCGATACACTTCATGGTGAAGTGTCTGAGGCCGCACGTCTCTGCAAAGCCGATCTCGTCACCGAAATGGTGGGCGAGTTCCCCGATCTGCAAGGATTGATGGGCGGCTATTATGCAGAGAAACAAGGTAAGTCGCAGGCAGTCGCCAACGCGATCCGTGATCACTATAAGCCGGTGGGGCAGGGCGATGAAGTTCCGACTGATCCGGTGACGGTGGCGGTGAGTTTGGCGGATAAGTTGGATACGATTGCTGCATTTTTCTACGAAGATATGCCACCAACGGGATCAAAAGATCCTTTTGCGCTGAGGCGAGCAGCCCTTGGAGTGATTGCGCTAATTCAAGAATCAAACCTTCGACTGCCGCTAACACATGCTTTGACTTTGGCAATTGCTTACTTAGGACGAATTTTGGGTGCAGACGCAGCTCAAAAAGTAAACGAATATTTGAGTGCGATGGAAGCAATTGGACTTGATGTAAGCCAAGAGGATTTCGACAAAGCGAAAGAGGCTGCTCTTCGACCTTACATTTCAGACGAAGGAAAGGCTGACCTTGTTCACAAAAGAATGCGACCGGCTGTTTCCGCAATTCTGGACTTCTTCGCCGACCGCCTAAAAGTCCAACAACGCGAAGCGGGCGTCCGTCACGACCTGATCGACGCTGTGTTTTCGCTGGGCGGAGAAGATGATCTGGTCCGCCTGCTCGCCCGGGTGAAGGCTTTACAGGCATTTGTGGAGACTGGGGACGGAGAAAATCTGCTCGCCGGCTATAAGCGAGCTTCGAACATATTGAAGAAAGAGGGAAATGAAACCGGTGAGGTGACTTATGCTCCGGAACCCGCCGAAACCGCTCTTATCAACGCGCTGAACACCGCCGAACCCAAAGCCTCCGAAGCAATCGAAGCTGAGGATTTTGAAGGTGCCATGGCGGCATTGGCATTATTACGTGCACCGATTGATGCCTTTTTCGATACTGTGACTGTCAATGATGATGATCCTGCCAAGCGGGCTGCAAGACTAGGGCTTCTTGCACGAATTCGCGATGCTATTCACAAGGTTGCTGATTTCTCCAAAATAGAAGGTTGAATATGACCCAATATGTATATCGGTTTGGTGGCGGAATGGACGCAGATGGTGCGCCTACGGCAAAAACAGATGCGATTAACCTGTTGGGTGGAAAGGGCGCAAACCTGGCTGAAATGGCCAACATTGGCCTTCCTGTACCTCCTGGTTTCACCATTTCCACGGAAATGTGCACCCAGTATATGAATAATGCCGGGCAATACCCAGATAGCCTGTCCGCAGAAGTGAAGCAGGGTGTGGCGCATATTGAGGCTGTGACCGGCAAGGTATTTGGTGATGCCGCTGATCCCCTGCTGGTTTCCGTTCGTTCGGGTGCCCGGGCATCCATGCCGGGTATGATGGATACCGTGCTCAATCTCGGTTTGAATGATGAAACCGTGGAAGGCCTGGCAAAAACCTCTGGTGACGAACGTTTCGCCTGGGACAGCTATCGCCGGTTCATCCAGATGTATAGCGATGTGGTGCTTCAGCTTGATCATGACGCTTTTGAGGAAGCTCTTGAAATAGCAAAAGAAGACAATGGATTCTTCACGGATACTGAGATGGAGTCTCAGCATTGGAAAGCGCTGGTTGCCGAATACAAGGGTCTTGTAGAAGAAGAATGGGGGAAACCCTTTCCGCAGGACGTCAATGATCAGCTTTGGGGCGCCGTCAGCGCCGTGTTTGGCAGCTGGCAGGCGGATCGCGCCAAAGTTTACCGCCGATTGAATGATATACCCTCCGAATGGGGCACAGCGGTCAATGTGCAGGCGATGGTATTTGGCAATATGGGTGAAACCAGTGCAACTGGCGTGGCGTTTACGCGTAATCCTTCCACTGGTGATGCGGCCTATTACGGCGAATGGTTGATCAACGCGCAGGGAGAGGATGTCGTTGCCGGCATCCGGACGCCTCAATATCTCTCCAAAGCTGCGCGGGAAGAAGCCAATGCCAAGCCACTTTCCATGGAAGAGGCGATGACCGAGACTTACGGAGAGTTGACAGATGTCTTTGACCTGCTGGAACGCCATTATCGTGACATGCAGGATATCGAATTTACAGTAGAACGCGGTAAATTATGGATGTTGCAGACCCGCTCCGGGAAGAGGACCGCCAAGGCTGCCCTGAAAATCGCGGTGGATATGGCGAATGATGGCTTGATTACGCAGGAAGAGGCCGTTGCGCGGGTTGATCCGATGGCACTTGATCAATTGCTCCACCCGACACTTGATCCTGAAGCACAAAGAGATGTTTTAACGACCGGATTGCCGGCGTCCCCAGGTGCGGCTTCCGGTGTAATTGCTTTTGATGCTGATACCGCCGAACGTCGTGCGGAACTGGGTGAGAATGTCATCCTTGTACGGATCGAGACATCGCCGGAAGATATTCACGGAATGCATGCCGCAAAAGGCATATTGACGGCACGTGGCGGCATGACGTCACATGCCGCTGTTGTGGCCAGAGGTATGGGAAGACCATGCGTTTCCGGCGCAGGCAGCCTGTCCATCAACAATGAAACACGGTTGTTGAAAGTTGGTGATCGCGAATTTCACGAAGGCGATGTTTTGACGATCGATGGCAGCAATGGCCAGGTTATGGCCGGTGAAGTGGAAACAATTCAACCGGAACTGGTTGGCGATTTTGGCGTGTTGATGGAATGGGCAGATAAAGTCCGTCGGCTTCGCGTCCGGACCAACGCTGAAACACCCCAGGATTGCAGGGTAGCGAGAGAGTTTGGCGCTGAAGGTATCGGTCTTTGCCGGACCGAACATATGTTCTTTGAAGCCAGCCGGATAACCGCCGTGCGACAAATGATCCTGGCGCATGATGAAAAAGGGCGGCGAACCGCACTGGACAAACTTTTGCCCGAACAACGTGATGATTTTCGGCAGATATTCGAAGTAATGGTCGGCCTTCCGGTGACCATTCGGTTGCTCGACCCTCCGTTGCACGAATTTTTACCGCACCATGATAGTGAATTTGAAGACGTAGCAGCAGCGGCAGATGTTGGCATCGAAACCCTCAAGCAGCGCGCAAGTGAGTTACACGAATTCAATCCCATGCTGGGGCATCGTGGGTGCCGCCTTGGCGTGACTTATCCGGAAATCTACGAAATGCAGGCGCGGGCGATATTTGAGGCGGCTTGTGAAGTTGCAGAAGCCAGCGGTGAAGCGCCAATTCCGGAAGTGATGATACCATTGGTAGTTACGGCGCGGGAACTGGAGTTGATGAAAGATGCTGTAGACCGGATGGCGAAAGAGGTGTTTGCCGAAAAAGGTCGTGAGATTGAATATCTGGTTGGCACCATGATCGAACTGCCGCGGGCAGCGCTTATGGCTGACAAGATCGCAGAACATGGCGAATTTTTCAGCTTTGGAACCAACGATTTGACGCAAACCACCTTGGGAGTATCCCGCGATGATGCGGGGCGTTTCCTTACCCAATATGTCGACAAAGGCATTTTTCCCCGCGATCCGTTTGTCAGCCTTGATATCGAAGGTGTGGGCCAGTTGATTGAACTGGCAGCCAAACGCGGCAAGAAAACACGATCCAATATTAAGCTGGGCATTTGTGGGGAGCATGGTGGTGATCCGGCATCCATCTCGTTTTGTGAAGAAACTGGGCTCGATTATGTCAGCGCTTCACCTTATCGCGTGCCCATTGCACGATTGGCCGCCGCGCAGGCCGCGTTGGCGAAGCGTAAGGATTAAACCTACAGGAGTTTGGCGATCCGATATTGGTTGATAATTTGCGGGATTTTCTTTCTGGTCTCCCCGGGAGCCATAGACGCCAAAAAAGTCGCGCTGATCATTGGCAACTCAAATTACGACCACACAACGACGCTGCCTAATCCAGTAAATGACGCCATGTTGATTGCCGCCTCCGCCGATGAGGCCGGGTTTGATGACGTGACAATGGCGCTTGATCTGACGATGGGCGACTTTCAGAAAACGTTGCGTGAATTCCGTAAGAAGGCCGATGGCGCGGATGTCGCGATGATTTACTATGCGGGCCATGGCATAGAAGGTCAGGGTAAAAACTGGCTAATTCCGGTCAATTCTGAGTTAAATGCAAGCCTGGACCTGCCCTATGAAGCCATGGAGCTTGATCGGGTCATGGAATCATTGTCCGGTGCACAAATCCGGATGGTAGTGCTGGATGCTTGTCGCAATAATCCTTTCGCTCGATCCTGGAAATCCAGCACTCGTGCAGTTAGTCGCGGGTTGGCCGGTATAGAAGTAGATGATGTTTTGGTGATCTATGCTGCCGCTCCCGGTCAGACAGCAATGGACGGTGGCGGGGTTCATTCTCCCTTTGCGGCATCTTTTGCCAATCGATTGCCCCAGGCTGGGCTTCCCATACAACTTCTCGGTGGCATGGTTCGCGATGATGTATTGTCAGAAACTGGTGGATCACAACGTCCCTTTGTCAGCGCGAGTATTACCGGAACTCCAGTGTATCTGGTCGAAGGGGGAGACAGGCTTGCTGTCTCAAACGAAAACGAATTTCCCGAGACCGCTGCATTGAACGAGACTGATCTGGATGCACTTGCATGGCAAGGTGCTTTGGGGGCAAATTCCATGCGATCTTTCCGCTTATATTTGGATCAGTTTCCGGCAGGCCAATTTGCCGAATTGGCCAGTGACAATATTGCCAGTCTTGCCGGTACTAATAGCGATGGAAGTGTGGAAAAACCGATTGTTGGCCTGATCGAGGGGTTTTTGCCAATGAAAGCGAATATTGCAAAGTCCGAGCCCTTACCGATTGATGGTATTTGGAAGATATCAACCATACAAAGACGAATAAAAATCGAAAAAGGCCGGGCCTATGCAATTGATGGCTGGACCCATGCTTTCATATTGAAAATACTCCCAGACATGGTGGTATTCAAAGATATTGAGCGAATTGGAAATGGCCAATATCAGGCCGATGACCTGCCATTACTGGCGAAGTCAGCGATGACATTGAGGCCTGATGGGAATATCTCGGTTCAAGTCAAAACCTCTCCTTTTCCAACATCCTATACCTTGATCCGCGAGACGCTTGACGATGCTGAAGCAATGGAAGTGGAACAGGAGTTGCTTGCAGCGGAAAAATGATAAAACGGGTTGCCAGAATGAGTATCTATCCCTATCTGCACGCACTGGTAAGCGCTCGTAGCTCAGCTGGATAGAGTACTTGACTACGAATCAAGGGGTCGGGAGTTCGAATCTTCCCGAGCGCGCCATTATCTTAATATCATAGCTAAAATGCCCTTTGGTGCACTTGCACGCCTATTGCTGCTCGCTTAATATTCATGCATTGTGCTTTTGAAACGTAAGGAACCACCTGTTGGCCGATTATTCTAACTCTATTGCTGATGCGCTTGCTGAACGGGAAGCACAGAAAATCTCGGTTCCTGATGAAGTGCAAGAAGCGGTTCGAACGCTTCTTCGGTGGGCTGGAGACGATCCTGAACGCGAGGGATTGGTGGATACGCCCAAACGAGTTGCTCGTGCATGGAAGGAGTATTGCGAAGGTTATGCTGAAAACCCGGCGATGCACCTGGCCCGTACCTTTGAAGAGGTTGGCGGTTATGATGAACTGGTATTGTTAAAAGACATCCCATTTCATTCGCATTGCGAACATCATATGGCACCAATTATTGGCAAAGCCAGCATCGCCTATATGCCAACTGACAAGGTCGTTGGAATATCAAAATTGGCCCGGGTTCTGCACGGATTCGCGCGCCGTTTGCAAGTTCAAGAGCGCCTAACTGCAGAGGTGGCGCAATGCATATGGGACAATTTGAAGCCACACGGCGTGGCCGTGGTTATTGAAGCAAGCCATAGTTGTATGACAGCAAGAGGTGTGCGGACTCCAGGCGTTGGGATGACTACCAGCCGTTTATTGGGGTGTTTCTTGGACGATCCCAAAAGCCGTAAGGAAGTTATGAGTTTGATGGGCTACTAAACAATCAGTTTTATCTCATCCACTTTCGCATCAAATTATATTGAACAGCTTGTAGCCGGGTATAATTTTCGTGCCTCATATTAAGACCTTCCAATGCAGCCACTTCGTTCAATTCATAAAGCAAGCTCCTATTTGTAACATCTGGTATCTTGCTCTGAATGAAGGTGATCGCCACCATTCGCTCGCCTTCGGTGATTTTCTCGACTTCATGCAATGTATGCGATGGGTAAACAATGGCGGTACCTGGCAATCCCTTGAAGCGCATACCAGCTTCACCGAATGTCACATTTAGCGCACCTCCTTTACAGTCGTTCACATCGCTAAGAAAAACGGTGCAACTTAGATCTGACCGCAATGGGGCGTCTGGCATAGGGATGATGGCGCTGTCTGCATGGAGGCCATAGTTCATACCCGGTTGATATCGGGTGATCAAAGGCGGCGCGATTCTTTCAGGGAAGGCAAAGTCGATAAATTCTGGGTTGTTCATCAAAGCATCGTGCAAAATTGTAGAGGATTTTTTGTAGGCCTCAACATCATGCATCTGGAGGTTGTTTTTAATCTTTGAATGTGGGTTGCTTATCTTACCATCTACAAACTTCGCTGACGCTGCAATTCGTTTCAATTCAACCACCTGATTATGGTTCAATAGACTAAGTTGTTTGAACATTACGGCCTCGTTTCAGCTTGTTCCATTGCTCGTGCAATGGTTCGTTGGTGTATTGCCATTTTTTCCACCCACTGCATAGTATGGCGAATGGCTTCTGAGTGATTTTGTGCGGCCTCTTGCAATAATTCTTCTCGAAGAGATGGACTATAGTCGTACTCCGGTGCCTTGGAATACCGGTTCATAGTCGGACCTTGGATTAAATCATCAATCAATTGTGGTTGCATTTGCAGGTCAAAATGTTCCGCAGTGTTTTTGAGCTGTATGTTGGGGGCGGATAAAAATGTGTCAAAATCCATCCACTTGATTTTAGCAGCTTCGAAACCATCATAAGCTTTTGTCAAAGTGGCCATTTCACAAAGCCACCCCAGTGCAATCTTTTGGCAGAGTGATAATTGCGACTTTTCAATTGTTGGATCCTCCAACAACCGGTTTAGTCTCAATAGTCTCAAATCGACGAGAGCATTGGCTTCTTGGACAGATGCTTCTCCTGCCAATATGGTTTGTAAATATCGTTCAAGTGAGGTGTAAAGAAACAGTCCAGTACCTTTGTTTTGCAGTAAAGTTTCGGCTAATGGGCTTACAAAACTGCTCGCTTTGATTATCACATTTTGACTTTGGCGAAACGATCGAGAAAGCCAGCTTTGCACTTGACCCAAACGACGATCAAAAACTTTTGCCGTCCATTGTGGGCCAGTGCCTTTCGCTGCTATCTGCATTTCTGAAAACTGCCTCAAGATTGCGGGTTCGCGCAGCGCCAAAACATCTGAATGTTCTCCCAACAGTCTTGAAATTAGCGTCGAGCCAACATGTCCGATGTGGAAAATATAATGCGGTTGGGGCGATTTCTTGATAGGAATTTTGGATAGTTCATTCCAATCCACCAACTGCCGGGGCAGTTGCGGCGTGACTATTCTTTGATCAAGGAAGCTTATGTTTCGATAGTCATCCTCAGACAGACGCACCAGCATCACCTGATCCGCATTTACATCCATCAAAAATGGCAAAAGTGCCGCATCGACCGGAAATCTGTCTTGCCAAGGTGTGTTTGTATTCAAGTGCGCCTCTCAAAAAGAAAAAGCCCGGGGATCGAAAGCTGGATTCAACTTCATCTCCCCGGGCCTTATAAGCCATTTTCGTAAAACGACTATTCCTTAGCGTCGTCGCCTTCTTCAACGGTTGTTTCAGCAGCTTCTTCAGACACTGCTTCCGTGTCAACGCCTTCATCGGATGAAGGCGCATTAGCGTCATCTTCCGAGCCATCGTCTTCGCTGTCCGGCGACAAGGCAGCTGCAGCCAGTTCAGCTTGCTCTTCTTCGAACATCTGGGCAATCACGTCGATGCCATCCTTCTGAAGATCGGCTTCGTCATCAGAACGCGCAACGTTGGCCTGAATGGTCGTGTTGACTTCAGGATGCAGGCGAACGCGAACATCAAAAACACCAAGAGTTTTGATTGGTTTTTCCAAAATCACCATCGATTTTTCGACAACAGCGCCTTCAGCCGCCAATGCCTCAACAATGTCACGAACAGTTACAGAACCGTACAGCTGACCTGAAGCAGAAGATGCACGGATCAGTACGATCTGTTTGCCATCAACATCCTTAGATGCGGTTTCAGCATCTTTGCGTTTTGATTCATTGTCAGCTTCAATCTGCTTGCGATTGGCTTCGAAAACCTTCTTGTTCGCCTCATTGGCGCGCAAAGCTTTCTTGTTAGGCAGCAAATAGTTACGCGCATAACCGTTTTTGACGGTTACGACATCGCCGATGCTTCCCAGCTTCTCGACTTTTTCGAGCAAAATAATATCCATCGTTTCGCTCCTATTTCACGAGGTAAGGCAGCAGGCCGAGATGACGCGCGCGTTTAATAGCTTTGGAGAGCTCGCGCTGTTTCTTGGCGGAAACTGCGGTGATACGACTAGGTACGATCTTGCCGCGCTCGGAAATATATCCTTGCAGCATTTTTACATCTTTATAGTCGATGGGTTTGGCGTTTTTACCGGAAAAGGGGCAGCTTTTGCGGCGACGGAAAAATGGACGTCCCATGTTTTAACTCCTTCTTTTCGGTTTAATCGTGGTCGCGGCGCGGTTTGCGCTCGCGGCTATCACGGTCAGGTTTGCGCATCATTACGGACGGGCCTTCTTCATGCTCGTCAACGCGGATGGTTAGAAAACGCAGAACATCTTCGTTGATGCGGGTTTGGCGCTCCAGTTCGGCAATGACATTGCCTGGTGCATCAAGACGCAGCATTACGTAATGCGCTTTGCGGTTCTTTTGAATTTTGTAGGCGAGCGTGCGCAGGCCCCAGGTTTCAGTCAGAACGACCTTGCCTTCATTGTCTTCTACAATTTTGGTGGCTTCCTGCGCTAGTGTATCGACTTGAGACTGGCTCAAATCCTGACGCGCGAGGAAGACATGCTCATACATTGGCATGCAATATTCCTTCATTTACCACCGATCGCTGACGCCGCACCATGCAGACACGCCCCTCCGGCTTTCTCGTTTTCCATGCGATTCGTTATGTCAAATCACGCAGAAGCGCGGCCTATGACGAAGTTTCAGAAGAAACGCAAGATATTGCTGCTAATAATTGGCGAAGGCAGATGTCAATCTGACGGCGACTGTTCGCTGCGGGTATTGAGCCATATTGCCACGGCTAAAAGGAGCGTTGCCAACGTCCCGCTCGCGCCTCCTGGAAGCACAAAAGCCAAGCCTTGCGGTAGGGCCGCGATATTGAGGACTATTGCCGCAAATCCAGCGATACCGGTTACAATGCCTATTCCCTTGATCAGCGATGTTTGACCTCGAAAGAGCCGCAAACCAAAAGCCATTGCCGCAAAGCCGATAAATACTTTTGCCAGAAAGAAAAAAACAAAAGCGCCAGCAAGTACCGTATCCCATAAGGCGGCAAAATCTTCTCCAGCCTCAGTTGCGGGTAGAAACATGGATAGACCGATCCCGGCCTGAACAATGTTAATTAATCCAAATATTGCGATTGCCGACCAAGCCAAGTGCAATTGGGATGTTCGTGCAAGAGAAGCAAAACCGGTTGCTGCAATAATTGAAAACAGCAGCAGTTCAATTGTCCATATTGTGGATCGCAGTGGCCATCCTTCTACAATGCCGACATCAGATAATGCGGCCATATAGACGATTTGCGAGACAACGGTCAGCAAAAGGCTGGCAGCGACAATTTTTGATAAATTTTGTTGTGCTTGTTCCACGAGTGTCCCCCTTAGATATATAATACTCGCCACAGGTTCGCTGTGAACGCGGTTGTGGTTACAAACGCAGTGCCAGCTTGCGATTATTTTTTACGGTTTAAGAACCCAAACATATCTCCGCCAATTTTGCGCATCTGGATTTCTTCTGCGCCTTCGGTAATCCGGTAGCGGCGGTGGTGGCGATAAATATGTTCAAACGGTTTGTGCCTGGAATAACCCATTCCCCCATGAACTTGCATAGCACGATCAGCGGCATCGCAGCACAAACGGTTTGCGCGATAATTACACATGCTAACCTGTGCGGACAGATTTTTGGCAACGTCCGGTTTGGGCATCGTGTCCATCTTGGCCGCGGTCGCGTAGATGAGCTGCCGCAACATTGCGGCTTCCGTGTGCAACTCCACCAGTGGAAATTGAATGCCCTGATTAACCGAAAGCGGCTTTCCGAAAGGTTTGCGCTCTCCGGCATATTTGACCGACTCATCGATGCAATATTGTGCCGCACCGAGAGAAGACGCCGCTTGTCGGATCCGGTTCTCATGCACAAAATGCTGTGCGCATGCGAGACCCATATCGAGATCACCCAATACCGCGTCTGCGGGAATCCAAACGTTTGTATATGAACACTTCGGATGATCGGTTGGCATATTAAATGTCCACATATATTCGCCGATTTCAAAGCCTTCCGCATCCACCGGAACAATGAAGCAACCGATGCCGCGTGCATCGCCATCCTTGCCGCTATGTCTAGCAAAGGTCATAACGTGAGATGCTTTATGCAGGCCTGTGGTCCACATTTTGTTGCCGTTGATCAGCCAGCCGTCGACGCCGTCACGTGTTTCGGCAACGGCGGTGGTGTCCATCCAGGTAGCGTCGGAACCATGGTCTTTTTCGGTTAAACCGAAACACCATCCCATGCGTCCCGCAAGCATCTTGGGAATATAGTCTTTCTTTTGCTGCTCCGTTCCAAAGTCACGTAGCATTAAAGGCTGCACCAAGTTTCCAACAATAGAATTTTCATTCTGAAGGTCATTGTGCAGGCCAAGTCCCTTGGCAGCGAGATGCTCTCTAATTCGCGCCATTCCCAGGTTCGTACCGTCTTGACCACCAAATTCCTTGGGTAAGGCATAGCGATAGTGTCCGGCGGTATCAGCTGTCTGGCGCATTTCGACGAGCAGTGATTCCCATTCCTCGGTTGGCAATCCCTGATCATCCCAATTGGTTCGCGAATCTTCACGGCGATGATCAAAGAAGCGAATATTGTCATCGCGTTGTTCAATCGGCTTAATTTCATCCTCGATGAACTGGTCAAGCACTGCGAGATAGTCTTCAATGTCCTGCGGAATTTCGAAATTGCTCATTTGGTGCTCCATGAATTGAGGGCGATGCGTAGCCCAGCATATTTGGGTTGATCGACGGACAGACGTTCTAGGGCTGTTAAGCGAAGGTGATCCCAGATTGCGGGATCATCAATATTTCTATCACCACTACGTAATGCCGCACATAGTTGCGAAGTTGAAACTCCAATATTTGCTAGCCTTTCTGTCGATCTCTCGAAATAGGTCAGGCCCCAAGCCGCATAACGTTGGGCAATACCTAGTGCATTGTTCGCAACTCGAGCTTCGAAAAGAGCGTGGCCATTTGTTTCTGGCATAACCTTTTCCTTGTTCCACTCGATCAACGCGTTCAGAATCTCAGCATATTCCACTTCACCATCATCAGGCAGAAGGGCAGGTTGTTTCCAGGACAATGTCGTGCTATCGTTTTTCCGGATATTTTCGAATTGGAGCAGCAAATCGATTTCAACCTCTGATGCTCGTCTGCCGATAATGGTTCTTTCCAATACGTGAACCGATCCATCCCGGTAACTATGTCCCATCCGCAGGCAGGCAACGCCCCACCACAACGTATTATAGATTAGCCACCAGTTAAATCGCTCGCGATCTACCGTTGTTTCGCTAGTTTTCTCATATGCAGAAATCAAATTTTCCGCAGTATCGAAACCGCCAGCTTCCTTTTCATAATGCCCAAAGCGCCAGCTAGGTGTGCAAAGATAGGATAGATCCTCCATCGGATCACCGAGATGGGCAAGTTCCCAGTCCAGGACCGCCGAAATGCCATTTCTATCGATCATTAAATTACCCATGCGGAAGTCTGCATGGAGCAATTTTGGATCTTCGAGCTGAGGAATATTTTGCTCAAGCCAGTGAAAGGCGTAATCATACGCAGGAATTTCAACTTTTAGGTCTCGGTAAGCTTGTTCTTGAAGGGCGAGCAGACCAGCGGCACTGACTAACTGAATTTCGTTGGGAAGCGTCGCAATGTCGATCGCATGAATTGCCGAAAGTTCTGCTGCACATTGTTCAGTCAATCGACTTACGGCTGTTTCAAATTCTGGATTGCCCAAAATCTTATGCGGCAAAGTTTCACCAACGGCGCGTGCCATCAGGAAGCCTTGTCCGATTCCATCTTCGGGTTTTAATTTTGCCAATACTTCCGGCGCTGTAACATTGGCTTCTCGCGCCAATTCTATCAGATCTGCCTGCGCATCCAATGAAATGGCAGATACGGTGGCCGCATCGGCCTCACTATCAGCGATTCCATCCGGCAAGCGGCGAAGTACTATATCTATATCACCAAATGCAAAGGCCCAGCTTTCCATGCTTGCCCCGCCGGAGAGGCGCTGAAGGTTCGTGATTTTCGCATTGTTGCCAAATCGCTTTTTGCAAAACGAACTGAGCTTATCTTTGAGGTCTTCATCTCCCATGCATATTGTTTAATCGGGCGATTAATTTTTAGCAATGATTTTACAGTCTTAGATTGCCCCGCTTGCAAGCCCGTTCAATCCATCTTACCTGACTTACAACAAATGAAATTACAGGGGCGAACATGAGAGCATTTATTTTTCCAGGGCAGGGCAGCCAGGCTGTTGGTATGGGCAAGGAACTGGCAGAAGCGAGCAACACGGCACGTGAGGTTTTTGAAGAAGTTGACCATGCGCTGGAACAGAGTTTGTTCAAATTAATGTGCGAAGGTCCAGAAGATGAGCTGACGCTTACGGAAAATGCACAGCCAGCGATTATGGCAAATGCCATTGCTACTCTGCGTGTGATGGAAAAAGAGGGCGGTAAGTCACTGCCTGATTTATGCGACTTTGTCGCTGGACATAGCCTCGGTGAATATACCGCTCTGTGCGCAGCTGGCGCGCTAAACCTTACGACCACGGCAGAATTGTTAAAACTCCGCGGCCAATCGATGCAAAAGGCTGTTCCGGTGGGTGAGGGCGGAATGGCGGCGTTGCTGGGGGCAGATATCAAAAAAGCTTCTGGTCTTGCTAAAGCTTCTGCGCAGGGTGAAGTGTGCACGGTGGCCAATGATAATGATCCTACACAAGTTGTTATTTCCGGCCATGTCGGAGCGATCGAGCGCGCGATAGCTGCCGTTAAAGATCATGGCATTAAGCGCGGTATTTCGCTTCCGGTTTCAGCACCTTTCCACTGTTCTCTAATGCAACCAGCGGCAGAAGCTATGGAGGCGGCATTGGCCGAAACCACTATAATGCCGCCCGTTGTACCGGTATTTGCCAATGTTACGGCCACCGCGGAAAATGATGTTGATCATATCCGTGAGCTATTGGTTGACCAGGTAACCGGAACAGTTCGCTGGCGCGAATCTGTTGGCAATATGTCAGAGGCCGGTGTTGAACAATTTGTCGAATTTGGCGGCAAGGTGCTTAGCGGCATGGTGAAACGTATAAACCGGGATGTGGAAACGGTCAGCCTAATATCGATGGATGATATTGAGAACTTCCTGAAAGACGCCTGAATTGACGAACATTAGCAATATTGAAATTATAGAGATTACGACTGAAAACCAGTCACTCATGAATGTTGTTGCTGATGATTTATTTGATGCACCAGTTCGGTCAAAGCTTCTACAATCTTATTTGGCAGAAGAGACACATTGGCTTGTCGCAGCCCTGCTCGAAGGTGTGGTGATTGGCAAAACAACAGCTATGGTCCATCGCCGACCCGATAAGGAAGATGAGCTTTATCTCGATGAGATTGATGTGATTCCGGAACTCCGCAGGAAGGGCATTGCTAAGATGATGCTCAGGAAAATCTTGGAAATGGCAGATGCCTGGGGCTGTGAAGAATGCTGGCTGGGAACAGAAAAAGACAATATACCAGCGAGGAAATTATACGAATCAAATGGTGCAAAACCGGAGGAATTCGTGCTCTACTATCTTGAATATTGAGGAAATCTGCATGTTTGATTTAACAGGAATGACAGCGTTGGTTACGGGAGCATCGGGCGGCATAGGTTCTGCAATCGCGGGTGCTCTGGCGGAACGCGGCGCTAAACTTGCGATTTCCGGTACCCGAGAAAACGCTCTGGAAGCTACGCAATCTCAATTGGCTGGGGACGGTCATGTTTTGTTGCCTTGCAATTTGTCCGATTCAGAGGCGGTAGATGCACTGGTGCCTTCTGCGATTGAACAACTTGGTAAGCTGGATATACTGGTGAACAACGCTGGTATAACGCGAGATGGTTTGACCATGCGCATGTCAGATGATGACTGGTCAGATGTATTGAAGGTAAATCTGGAATCAGCGTTTCGTCTGGCTCGCTCTGCAGCACGTCCAATGATGAAAGCGCGCCACGGCAGAATTATCTCAATCACCTCTGTTGTCGGAGCAACCGGCAACCCGGGACAAGCCAATTATGTGGCGTCAAAGGCTGGTTTAGTGGGCATGTCAAAAGCACTGGCACAGGAACTGGCATCCCGCGGAATCACTGTAAACTGTGTTGCGCCAGGATTTATAGAATCACCGATGACCGATGCATTGAACGACGGGCAAAAAGAAGAGATCAATCGTAAAATCCCGGCAGGAAAAATGGGAACAGGTGGAGATATTGGTGCCGCCGTCGCTTATCTTGCAAGCAATGAGGCTTCCTATGTCACAGGGCAGACATTGCATGTAAACGGCGGGATGGCGATGATCAGCTAATGAGTGACTTGAAAATCATCGACTTCGTTCCAATTTGACCGCTACTGGCACTTGCAAGCCGAGCGCCATGCCACTAGGACAAAATTTGAATCATAATCCTAACTAAAAAAGGACATCTCATGAGTGAGACCGCAGATCGCGTAAAAAAGATTGTTGTTGAGCATTTGGGCGTAGAAGCCGACAAAGTGACCGAAGTAGCGTCGTTCATTGATGATCTGGGCGCGGATAGCCTCGACATTGTTGAGCTGGTCATGGCTTTTGAAGAAGAATTCAGCGTAGAAATCCCTGATGATGCAGCCGAGAAAATCTCGACCGTTAAAGATGCGATCGAGTTTATCGACAATAACAAGGGATAATTGTTGTTGAGGTGCGACCTGAGATATGGACGCGCCTTGGGGCCAATGATCGCTAATAGAATTGCAAGCGGCTCACCGGCCCGGGAAGTCCCGCAACCGGTGGCCGCTTTTGAATGTTTACAAGCCTTAGCCCGATAAAGGAGCTTTATATGCGTCGTGTAGTTGTAACCGGAATGGGGCTGGTAACACCGTTGGGCGGAGATGTGGAAACTAGCTGGAAAAATATCTTGGCTTCGAAGTCAGGTGCTGGACAGATAACGCATTTCGACACTTCCGATCAAAAGTGTACCATTGCATGCGAGGTTAAACCTTCTGATCATGAATTCGGCTTTGATCCAAATCTTAGGGTAGATCATAAGGTTCAACGGCAAGTTGATCCATTCATTGTATATGGAATTGATGCTGCGGGTCAGGCATTCGAAGATGCTGGCCTTACCGACATGAGCGACGAAGATAAACTTCGTACAGGTTGCTCGATAGGTTCAGGTATTGGCGGTTTGCCTGGTATTGAGAAAGAATCCTTAGTGCTGGCCAATCGTGGACCAGGCCGCGTGAGTCCACATTTTGTGCATGGGCGGCTTATCAATCTTATTTCCGGTCAGGTCTCTATTAAATATGGTCTGATGGGGCCAAATCACGCTGTTGTAACAGCCTGTTCGACTGGTGCGCATAGCATTGGCGATGCGGCACGTATGATTGCACTCGATGATGCAGATGTGATGTTGGCGGGTGGTGCAGAAGCAACAATCTGTCCGATCGGCATTGCCGGATTTGCGCAGGCAAAAGCGTTGTCGACGCGAAATGACGATCCACAGGCTGCTTCACGACCATATGACAAAGACCGGGACGGATTTGTCATGGGTGAAGGCGCCGGCGTTGTAGTATTGGAAGAATATGAGCGGGCAAAAGCGCGCGGAGCCAATATATACTGTGAAGTAGTTGGATATGGCCTTTCGGGGGATGCACATCATGTAACGGCTCCACATCCTGACGGTGTTGGCGCATATCGTTCCATGGAAATGGCTCTGAAACGCTCAGGCCTGACGACATCTGACATGGATTATGTGAATGCACATGGTACGTCTACAATGGCGGATACTCTGGAACTGGCAGCAGTTAAGCGCCTCTTTGGGGATGATATCGCGACGATGTCGATGAGCTCAACCAAATCCGCTATTGGTCATTTGTTAGGTGGCGCGGGCGCCGTAGAGGCAATTTTTAGTATTTTGGCTCTTCGAGATCAGGTCGTTCCACCAACACTTAATCTCGATAATCCTGACGACGGCACAGAAGGCGTGGACCTAGTTCCTCACACTGCCAAAGACAGAAACGTGAAAGCCGTATTGAGTAACAGCTTTGGTTTCGGTGGCACGAATGCCAGCGTAATCATGAAAGCGGTCTAACATATCATGCGCCGCTTAGGCTGTCTTGTCATTGCGATAGCCGGTTTAATCGTTGCAGGATTGGCAGTTAACTTTATCTGGGGTTGGAACGCAAGTGGACCTCTGGAAAATGATCGGAGTATCATCATTAAGCCGGGCTCCAGTCTGAGTATGGCGGCAAGGGCATTGGAACAGGGCGGCGTTATTAAATCGGCCGATACCTTCTTGACCCGTGCAAAGGTTCTGGGTGGGTCAGAACCGATAAAAGCAGGCGAATTCACAATTCCTGCAAAGGCTAGTAATTCTGACGTTCTAAGTATTTTGCAGGGCGGCAAATCAGTTCAACGGTTAGTGACTATTCCGGAAGGAATGCCGTCCATTCTTGTTTACGAAAGACTTATGGCTGAGGAATTGCTGTCTGGTGAAATTTCGATACCAGCGGAAGGTTCGGTGCTTCCTGATAGTTATAGTTTCGAACGCGGCGAAAAGCGCGCTGCGGTTCTTTTGCGGATGCAAACAGCGATGAAAGAAACGATTGAAGAACTGTGGCCGAAGCGCTCGAAAAGCACTGTTGTTAAAACGCCAGAAGAAGCAGTAACTCTCGCTGCGATTGTCGAAAAAGAAACAGCATTGGCAAAAGAACGACGTAAGGTGGCAGGTGTTTACAGTAATCGTGTGCGCAAGAATATGATGCTGCAGGCAGATCCGACCATTATTTATCCAATCACCAAAGGTAAGCCTTTAGGGCGTCGGATTCGCCAATCGGAAATTGCTCAAGTAAATGATTACAATACCTATTCCATGGTTGGTTTACCCAAGGGGCCGATTGCCAATCCGGGTCGCGCATCGATTGAAGCGGTGTTAAATCCAGCTGACACCAGTGCGCTATATTTCGTAGCCGATGGTAAAGGTGGTCATGTTTTTGCGGATACATTGGAACAACATAATCGCAATGTTGAAAAGTGGTTCGCTATTCGCCGACAACGCGGTGAAATGTAACTTGAGATCAAATATTTTGCTCTTATCTCATGGCTGATAGTTCGCGCGAACGACACAAGGATATTGGGGAATTTCGGTGAACTTAGGGCATGAATACTGGACAAGATATTCTCTCAGCGTTGTTCTTTTAGGGGTAATGTGCACACCCGTGTCCGCAGCAGCGCAGGCAGAATCTTCAGAGGCTCAAAGCGTCAAAAAGATTGCCAGCGTAACACCCGTAGAAAAGAATGTAACCGACGTGGAAACTGAATCGGGTCAAATAGAAAGTGCACCTGAACCAGAATCGGAAGCCTCGGAGGGTGCGAGTTCTTTTTCAAGTTTGTGCGGAAATGGGCAGGGCAAGCCTGGAGAAAATGACGTTCGAAAGAGGCGTAAAGGTATATTCGGATTGGCCGATCGCGCGGCGGCGATGACCCGAAAAATCCCTTTGGTGGGCGATATGATGGTCGACACCGCCAATGGTTTATCACAGTCTTTGGCCTGTCGGCTTTACCCCGAGGAACAGAAACAGGCAGCTGAGGCAACCGAGCAAGTGACACGAAACGAAGAGATCGGAAAGACGGTTGAGTGGAAAAGCACTGTAAGAGAGAATGTCTTTGGCAGTTCTACAGTTTCGGCCAAAAACAAACTCGCTAATGGAACCCCTTGCTTGACAATTACCGATGTAGCCATAGTTGATGGCGACGAGATCAGGCTTTCGAAGAAAATGTGTAAACTTCCGGGTGCGCATCGATACACGATCGTAAACGCTTGAATATGACCGTTAAGAGCGGTGAAGGAGATGATTCGATGAGCAAACCAGCTCAAGTCGAAAAACTGTCAAAAGGTACGTTTATATTGGTCTGCCTAGACGGTGAGAATACTGAAGACATACGCCGCGACCATATGTTTGGTCATCTGGATCATATTGAAAAATATAATGACTTGTATCGCGTGGCCGGCCCGTTGAAATCGGATGATGGCGATTTCTATGGCAGTTTCTTTATGGTTGTTGCGGATAGTGAAGAAGAGGCACGATCAATCATCAAAGGTGACCCCTATGTAACAAGCGGGTTGTTTAAAACAATCACCGCATATCCCTTTATTCCGGCCTGCGGCCAATGGATGGGTGGCGTGACTTGGGATCAAGATGTAGTGCGCGCCAATATGGAGCAATATTCCTAGTCCACTTCCCTGTTTATGGAGCGGCGGGCCTCGGAACTCTTTTCCCTTTTGTACGACTAGTCAGATGGTATTTTCGACAGCGGTCGCAAAGATAATGTCTAAGCGGGATATCTGCTTTGACGGCGGCTTCAACAGCCGCTTGCTCTGTTGTATAATGCTTCTTCTTGGAGCAGATACTCAACTTTGTGCGCATCTATCGGACAATTGATCTAGAATATCTTTTTTTCTGCTGTCGGAGGCCGAGGCCCATTCGCCGATCTCAGGCAAAGTTCGCCCACATCCGTCACACAAACCGGTTTGCGCGTTGATTTTACAAACCTGTATGCATGGAGATTGAAGGTTGTCTGAGCCCGATTGTTTACGACCTTCAATAATTGAAACGCTCTTTTAGACTTTCACGGGCGGTAACATATTCGCTAGTAAACTGATCGACCATTTCCTGTACGCTCATCACGTCTTCGATCAAACCAACGCCCTGACCGCAGCCCCAAATATCTTTCCAAGCCTTTTTGTCGGTATTTCCGCCCGATCCAAAGTTCATGGTGCTATAGTCACCTTGCGGAAGATTGTCAGGATCAAGGCCAGCATTTTCGATCGATTGACGCAGATAATTGCCTTTTACGCCGGTAAACAGGTCCGAGTAGACAATGTCTGAGGCTTTACCCTCCACAATGCCATCTTTGTAGCCTTGGTCAGCGTTGGCTTCTTTTGTGGCGATAAATGCAGAGCCCGCGTAACCAAGATCTGCCCCCATAGCCTGTGCTGCTAAAATCGAAGCGCCACTTCCAATTGCACCAGACAAGGCGACTGGACCGTCAAACCAGGTGCGAATTTCCTGCATCAATGCAAAGGGAGACAATGTGCCTGCATGACCGCCGGCGCCAGCGGCCACGGGAATCAGGCCATCTGCGCCTTTTTCGATGGCCTTACGGGCAAAGAAATCATTGATAATATCATGTAAGGATATGCCACCCCAACCATGTACAGCGTCATTTAGCTCTTTGCGCGCGCCCAATGATGTAATGGTGATTGGTACTTTCCATTTTTCGCAGGTTTGCAGATCCTGCTCCAATCGATCGTTCGATTTGTGGACAATCTGGTTCACAGCATAGGGAGCGGCAGGTTTGTCAGGGTTTTCCCGGTTCCACGTAGCCAATTCTTCCGTAATCTGATGCAACCATTCATCCAACATGCTCTGCGGACGCGCATTGAGGGCAGGGAAGCTTCCGACAATTCCAGCCTTACACTGCGCAATCACGAGCTCAGGCCCAGACACAATAAAGAGTGGTGAGCCGATGAGCGGGAGGCGAAGATTGTCGAAAATAGCTGGTAAAGTCATGATATCCCCAAAAACAATTTGTGAACCGTCGCAATAGCGCATGTTCGCGACGATTCCACTGTTATTTTAACTGACTGCTTAAATTCTATTCACTGCGCTGAGGAGAGCTTCGACAGAGGCGCGAGAAACGTCACTGTTAATGCCAACCCCATAGAATTCTCGACCATCACCAGATTTGCATTCGACATAGGCCGCTGCCGTAGCGTCTTTGCCCGAGCCCAATGCATGTTCAGAATAATCTTTAATCTCCAGAGTAATGTTTAACGCTGATGATACCGCGTCAACCACACTGGAAATTAGCCCGTTTCCGCGGCCACTGACTGAAAAATCCCCATCGGGACCAGAAATTTTTCCGACAAAGATACGGTCGTTGCCGGTTTTTTGTTCTTCATAGTCGATCAACGAATATTGCCCGCTTCCATCAAGATGATAGCGCTGTTGGAATGCGGCCCAAATATCTTCGGAAGACAGTTCACGGCTCGTTTCATCTGCC
Source organism: uncultured Sphingomonadaceae bacterium (assembly GCA_947494305.1). Taxonomy (GTDB): domain Bacteria; phylum Pseudomonadota; class Alphaproteobacteria; order Sphingomonadales; family Sphingomonadaceae; genus Parasphingorhabdus. The sequence continues at coordinate 956,701 of CANLUL010000001.1, forward strand.
AATTCCTGAACAGTGCGACTGAAATTGGCTTGTAGACGTTTGGGGAGTTTTAATCCTTGATCCTGCTGTAATATCCAGGCGATCCCGCCTTTGCCTGACTGGCTGTTCACCCGAATGACCGCTTCATAGTCACGGCCTAAGTCTCGCGGATCAATTGGTAGATATGGTACGTTCCACAGTTCATCATTGCGTTGATCCTGCGCCGCAAAACCTTTCTTGATCGCATCTTGATGAGAGCCGGAAAAGGCCGTGAAAACGAGCTCCCCAGCATAGGGATGACGTTCTGGAACGGGCAACTGGTTACAATATTCCACAGTATTGACGATTTCATCCATGTTGGAGAAATCGAGTTCAGGATCAACGCCTTGCGTGTACATGTTTAAGCCAACTGTTATCAAATCAACATTACCGGTGCGCTCACCATTGCCAAACAGACAACCTTCAACACGGTCAGCGCCCGCCATCATTCCCAGTTCGGTTGCGGCAACACCGGTACCTCGGTCATTATGGGTGTGGAGGCTAACAACGACATGCTCACGTTTGCTAATGTTTTTGCAGATCCATTCCACCTGATCAGCATATATATTGGGAGTAGCGGCCTCCACTGTTGCAGGCAGATTTAGGATCAGAGGTTTCTCAGCGGTTGGTTCGATAATTTCCATCACCGCTTCTACAACTTCCAAACTAAAATCAATTTCTGCTGTTGAGAAGGTTTCTGGTGAATATTCAAAATGCCAATCAGTATCAGGGTACTTTTCCGCTTGTTCGCGTAAAATGGTTGCACCTTCTTTGGCGATATCCTTCACGCCGTCCTTGCCAAGTTTAAAAACAACGTCTCGCCATGCGGGCGACACTGCATTGTAAAGATGGACAATGGCTCGCTTTGCTCCTTCTAGGCTTGCGAAGCTTGTTTCGATTAAATCACGGCGTGACTGGGTTAGCACTTGCACTATAACGTCATCCGGAATTTTATCCGACTTGACCAACCCGCTAATGAAATCAAAGTCGGTCGCACCGGCAGATGGGAAGCCCACTTCAATTTCCTTGATTCCTATTTTTACTAACAGATCAAAGAACCGTTGTTTCTTTTCTCCATTCATCGGATCAATGAGTGCTTGATTGCCATCCCTTAGGTCAGTGGAAAGCCATCGCGGTGCTTTATCAATGATTTTGGACGGCCACTGACGATCAGGAAGATCTATTTGGCCAAAGGATCTATATTTTGATGAAGGGTTCTTGTGCATATCACTACTCTTATGCTGCTGACGAACGTGCGCAAGGGCATATTTCGTCGGTTTCTAACAATGTTTGGAAATTCAACCCTTAGGCGGGGTGCTACCAGTCTAGGCAGCAGTTAGTGCACGCCTAAGGGCGTGTAAGTCGTAGTAGCAAGAGAGCTGTTGGTCTCAACATAATCTCAGTTTTATAGGGCTGCGCACATAAATCAACCATCAACGGTGTATTTTTTTTGTCGAAGGTGAAACCTTTCTATCAATTGGAACGAAACAGTCATTGAGCAACACAGCTCAACACTAATTTCTAATCCCCCAATTTGAGTTGTTGAATTTTTACCAAAGGATAAAAAAATGAAATCATTTGTGATACCATTTGCACTCGCACTGGCTGCAACGACCACTTCAATGGTAGTTGTATCAGGAGCGGCCATTGCTGGACCAACCTTTACTGGTGTTGAAGGCGCCAATGTTGCGGTTAGCGGATATGACGTTACATCGTATTTTTCCGGTAGCGGTGTGCCAGTCAAAGGAAGCAAGGCTCATCGGGTTAGCTACAAAGGCGCTGACTACTATTTTGCCAATGCTTCAAATGCCGATAAGTTTAAATCTTCTCCCGCTCAATTTGCACCACAATATGGTGGTCATTGTGCATGGGCAATGTCACGCGGTTCCTTGGCACCAGGGGATCCATTGCTATCAAAAGTTGTCGATGGAAAACTGTATCTAAACTTCAATCGCAACGTTCAGAAAACCTGGTTGAGCGACATTCCTGGATTTATCAGCAAGGCGAATACCGAATGGCCTAAAATCCCTGATACCGCCAAATTTGGTGGATGAATTAAAGTAATTCACTGTTCAAATTCGTCACGCATTTAGTTTCCAATACTTAATTTAGACAAAGGAAAATATTATGAGTACCCAACGTAAAATTGGCGCAATGCTAGCTGTTGCTGGTGGACTAACCCTGGCAGCTGTTCCTGGTGCAGCGGTTGCGCGCTGTTATGCCGCTCCGACCAAAACCTACAAAGCCAAGAAGGCTAAGAAAGTTAAAGTGGAGAAAGCATCGGCCTGTGCAGCAGCTTGTGCAGCTAGCAGTTGTGCAGCCGCTTGCGGCGCATGTGCAGCTTCTTGCGGTGCGTGTGCAGCATCATGTGGTGCTTGCGCTGCTGGTTGTGCGCCCTCATAACCTCAAGGGAAGTTGGCAACAGGCACTGTTGTTGATCTTCCCAGAATTTAAAAAAACAAGGATCGAATAATGAATAAGAAATTTTTAGCAGCAATCGTAATGGCAACGTTGCCGATTGCTTGCACATCCCCCGCCTCAGAAAACACCGAAGCAACAGACGTAGTGGAAGTTACCGATGAAACTGTCGCAGATCTTGCCGAGGTTTCCGATGATATAAAAGTACCTGTATTCACAGGCCCAACTGGTTCGGAAGCCATTGGCATTAGCGGCTATGATGCCGTTAGTTACTTTGTGGGCGACGGAACTCCTGTGGAAGGCACAAACGACCATCGCGTGCGCTATAACGGCGTAGAGTATCGTTTCGCCAATGCAGAAAATGCCGCAACCTTCCAAGCGGAACCAGCCAAATATGCGCCGCAATATGGTGGCCACTGTGCATGGGCCGCTTCGAACGGCAAGTTGGCACCAGGAGATCCGAAACTTGCTAAAGTTGTTGATGGAAAGCTCTATTTGAACTTCAACGAGACTGTTCAAGAAACCTGGAATAAAGATATTCCTGGATTCATCGAAAAAGCTGACAAGGAGTTTCCAACGATTTCTCCAGATGCGCGTTTCGACGACGCTTAAATTCCCTAATCAGGGTATAGAAAAGGCGGTGGAGTACATACTCCACCGCCTTTTTTTGTTTTTCTATTCATTGTCATACTGAACTTGCAGCTGCATCTCGTGAGGACAGTGAAAACTACCTGAGATCTTGAAGCAAATTCAGAACAATGAATTTTACAAATATTAGTTCTTTTCTTTGTCGACCAACTGATTTGCACTGATCCAAGGCATCATTGCGCGCAATTGTGCGCCGGTTTCCTCGATTGGATGGGCTGCTGCTGCCTTACGCGATGCTTTCAGTTCCGGCTGCCCTGCACGATTGTCGAGAACAAAGTCCTTAACAAATCGACCTGACTGAATGTCGGCGAGAACACGCTTCATTTCCGCTTTGGTTTCGTCAGTGATAATCCGAGGGCCAGTCTTGATATCACCATATTCAGCCGTGTTGGATATGGAATAGCGCATATTGGCAATGCCGCCTTCATAAAGCAGATCAACGATCAACTTTGTTTCGTGCAAACACTCGAAATATGCCATTTCCGGAGCATAGCCTGCTTCTGTGAGCGTTTCGAAGCCAGCTTGAATAAGGTGGGTGATACCACCGCAGAGTACCGCTTGCTCGCCGAATAGATCGGTTTCACATTCCTCACGGAAGTTGGTTTCAATAATACCGGAACGGCCGCCGCCGACGCCAGAGGCATAAGCGAGAGCCATATCGTGCGCGTTACCAGAAGCATCACGTTCAACGGCGATTAGGCAAGGCACGCCGCCGCCACGCTGATATTCGCTGCGAACTGTGTGGCCAGGCCCTTTGGGCGCAATCATGATGACATCAAGATCTTCACGGGCTTCAATTAGACCGAAATGAATGTTTAAACCGTGAGCAAAGGCGAGGGCGGCGCCCTGTTTCATATTGTTATGCAAGTCATCAGCATAGATTGCTGCTTGGTGCTCATCGGGCGCGAGGATCATAACAATATCAGCCCAAGCAGCGGCTTCCTGGTTGGTCATAACGTTGAAGCCAGCGCCTTCGGCTTTCTTCGCGGTCGCAGATCCCGCGCGCAGGGCGATAGCTACGTCGGTAACGCCGCTATCTCGCAAGTTTTGCGCGTGAGCATGGCCTTGGCTACCATAACCGACAATTGCGATTTTCTTGTTTTTGACCAGGCCAAGATCGGCATCTGCATCATAATAGACTTTCATTGGGAGATCCTTCGATAATTAAAAATGGAAAAGCTGTTTATACGGCGTTTGGGCCGCGAGAAATGGCTACGACACCGGTGCGACCGACTTCAACAAGGCCGACTTCGCGCATAAGCGCAACAAATGTTGCGATTTTTTCGGGTGAACCGGTGATTTCAAATATGAAACTCTCCGTCGATGCATCCACTACCCGTGCCCGATATACATCGGCAAGGCGCATAGCTTCTATGCGGTTTTCACCTTTGCCTGCGACTTTTACCAAGGCGAGTTCGCGCTGCACATGTGGTCCAGCTTCTGTGAGATCAACGACACCATGAACCGGAACCAACCGGTCCAGTTGTGCTTCAATTTGATCAATTACTCGCGGTGGTCCGTTCGTTACAATGGTGATCCGGCTAACCGCATGATCTTCACTGATATCCGCCACTGTGAGCGAATCAATATTGTAGCCTCGGGCGGTAAATAGGCCAGTGATTTTGGCCAGAATGCCAGCTTCATTGTCGACGGTAACTGCCAATACGTGGCGTTCGACTATTTCATCCTTGATCAGCATTATACCAACGCCTTTGCTTGATCATCCATTGTACCTTTTACATCCTCTGGCGATAGAAGCATTTCTGTGTGGGCTGCTCCTGATGGGATCATAGGGAAACAATTGGCCAGCTTGGCAACTCGGCAATCAACAATAACTGGCCCATCGGTTTCAATCATTTTCTTGATACCGGCTTCCAGTTCACTTGGCTTTTCAATGCGGATACCCGTCCAGTCGTAGCTTTCTCCCAACTTAACAAAGTCTGGAAGACTTTCACTATAACTGCTTGAATAACGGCTTTCGTAAGTTAATTCCTGCCATTGGCGAACCATGCCCATATACTCGTTGTTCAGGATGAATATCTTTACCGGCAGACGATATTGTGTCGCAGTCCCGAGCTCTTGAATATTCATCTGAATTGAAGCTTCGCCAGCAATATCAATTACAAGTGCATCCGGATTGCCTAGTTGCGCTCCAATGGCAGCGGGTAGACCGTAGCCCATTGTTCCCAAGCCGCCACTAGTCAGCCATTTATTGGGCTTATCAAAGTCAAAATGCTGAGCAGCCCACATCTGATGTTGACCAACTTCAGTCGTGATAATGGGATCTTGCTCATGGGTGGCTTCCCATAGCTTGCGAATAGCCTCCTGCGGCATTATTTCTTCTTCATTCTCCGGATATTCCAAGCATTTCGTGGCCTGCCAACCTTTGATACGTGCCCACCATTCATCATAGCCGGGTGCCGAAAAACGGCGGCCTTTTAGCACTGCAACCAATTGCTCCATAACACGGCCTACATCGCCGACAATCGGGCGGTCTACCCGAATAGTTTTGTTGATCGAGCTACGATCAATATCAACATGAATTTTCTTGCTATCCGGCGAAAATGCGTCGATGCGACCTGTTATCCGGTCATCAAAACGTGCACCAAGACAAACCACTAAGTCGGCCTTGTTCATAGCCATGTTGGCTTCAAAGGTACCATGCATGCCCAACATACCAAGCCATTGATTGGAGTTAGCTGGAAATGAACCTAGACCCATGAGAGTAGAGGTAACCGGAGCACCAGTTAACTCTGCCAATTCACGCAAAATTTCACTGGCTTTGGGACCGCTGTTGATAATGCCGCCGCCGGTATAGAGTATTGGTGCCTTTGCGGCCATGATCATCTCAGCAGCTTCGTTTATCGCTTTGAAATCCCCTTCAATCTGCGGTTGATAGCGATTGTTCGCTTTCGCCGCATGACGGTTAAACTCGGTAGCTGCGACTTGTACATTTTTAGGAATATCAATGACAACAGGCCCCGGACGGCCCTGAGTAGCGATGTGGAAGGCTTCATTGACTATACCAGCCAGCTCAGACGGTTTTTTCACCAGATAGTTGTGTTTGGTACAATGCCGGGTAATACCAACGGTATCCGCTTCTTGGAAGGCATCTGTGCCAATTAAGTTGGTGGCAACCTGACCAGTAATAACAACCATCGGGATGCTATCCATCAATGCATCTGTGATACCGGTAACGGCATTGGTGGCGCCAGGACCAGAGGTGACCAAAACAACTCCTGGTTTTCCTGTGGAGCGGGCATATCCTTCAGCAGCATGGGTTGCGGCCTGCTCGTGACGCACTAAAATATGATTGACCTTAGGGTGTTCAAAAAGAGCGTCATAAATGGGCAATACAGCGCCGCCAGGATAACCAAATACGGTGTCCACGCCAAGATCGATCAATGATTCAACCAAAATATCTGCGCCACTTTTTTCGGACACTTGATGCTCCTAATGCTAGCAATCCCTGACGGGAAGGCGGTTTGATAGGCTATGCTGCAGTGCAACGCAATGCGGAAATTGCCCATGTTCGGCGCGTCGCTACATAGTTGAATATATTATGTCAATGGTTATTATTGAAATAAAGTTACAATATTATTGATGTTATCAACATTTAATTCGTTCTCATATTGAAGCCATGATGACGGGCTCTGATTACGAAACCAAGTATATTGGCGTTTGGCATATCGCCGCGTTGCCATTTGCGCTTGGCCAATTGCTATTTTTTTGTCGATCCTTCCCAACAGTAAATCCCGGATCTCTGGGACCCCTATTGCACGCATTACTGGTCGATCATCTGGCAAATTGCGTTTCAATAGCGCTTTTACCTCTGCAGCGGCTCCCGCTTCTAACATCAAGGAAAACCGGCGGTCGCATCTCTCATAAAGCCATTCTCGCGGGGGAAGGAGAACCATTGCTTTCAGATCGATCTGCTCCGCGATCCCTCCCACCTTATTCTCATGCCAGTGATCCATCGGTTTTCCCGTAGAACGCACCACCTCCAACGCCCGTTGAATTCGATTTCTGTCATTCTCATTCAACCTTTCAGCTGCTACTTTGTCTTCTAGAATCAAAGCCTGATAGGCTTCCATCGTCTCCAGTCGTCTGATTTCTGTTCTAATTTCTGGATCAATCTTTGGAATGGGTGAAATACCATCTAATAGAGTTTGGACGTAAAGCCCGGTCCCTCCGACCAATATTGGTAACCTGCCCATTTGATGCGCTTCATCAATCGATGACTTACAGTCTTGAGCCCAACGCGCGGCGGAACAGGCTTCAGAGCCGTCAATATAGCCGTAGAGTTGATGTGGTATGCCTTCCATTTCTTCATTTGATGGGCGAGCGCTCAGTATCTGAAGATCACGGTATACCTGAGCACTATCCGCATTGATAACAACCGAGTCTTGCTTTTTGGCCAGTTCCAGTGCCAATGCGGATTTTCCGCTGGCCGTTGGGCCAACAATCAGTGCGACATTTTTTTTATTTTTCGGAGACACCATGTTCATTGCAACGATCATAGCAGCAGAAAGGCTTGAAAAGGGAGAGCTAAGTTCCGCTGTCACTCTTCTAAGAGAGATTGGTTGTGAAATTCAGGATATTGGCCCTGTTCAGGATAATAAAGCAGCTGATATTTGGTTCGATGGTGATCCTGAAATGGCCGACGGGGCCATGACGTCACTTCGCAAAACGTCTGATGTTGGCATTTTACCGGCAGAAAATCGGCGAAAAAAGCTCCTTATATCCGATATGGATAGTACAATGATCACAGTGGAATGTATTGACGAACTGGCCGATTATGCCGGCATCAAAGATAAAATTGCTGAAATTACCGAACGCGCAATGCAAGGCGAGTTAGATTTCGAGGAGGCTTTAAGAGGCCGTATAGCCTTGCTCAGAGGATTGGACGAAAGAGCAATTAATCAATGTTTGAACGAACGCGTTCAAATCATGCCGGGCGCGCAAATTCTGGTGAAAACAATGCGGACACTAGGCGCTGAAACTATTCTCGTTTCAGGTGGGTTTACAAGCTTTGCCGAACCAGTGGCCGAAAATATCGGCTTTGAACGGGCGGAGGCTAATATTTTGGGAATTGAGAACAATCAACTGACGGGTCAGCTTGATGGTCCAATTGTAGATTCAGCGCGAAAAGCAGAAATACTCAATCAATCTATAGAATGTTCGAAACTCAGCACAGCCGACTGTTTGGCAGTTGGAGATGGTGCAAATGATATCCCAATGATTGAACGTGCCGGCTTGGGCGTCGCTTATCATGCAAAACCCAAGGCAGCGAAGGCAGCGGATGTAGCGATCAATCACAATGATCTGACGGCCCTGCTATATTTGCAGGGAATCTCATCCACCGAATGGTCGCCAGCCTAAGGGTCTATTTCGCTTTCACTATACAGGCATTACCGGTTGCTTTGACGTTACTACACATGCTTTGTGCTTGTGATTTTGTAGCAAATGGCCCGGCCTGCAGTCTTGTGATGGTGCCGGCCTGAACCAGATATGGTTGCAATTGACTAAGTCCGGAAACTCGACCTTCCAGTGTACCCCAAAGCCGTTTGGCTTTGTTCACATCACCAAATGCACCGAGCTGAACCCGCCAGTTTCCTGAGTTTGATGCTCGAATGGGCGTAGGTGCAGCCGCAACGGGAGCTGGGGTAGACGATGGATTGGGCGCATAAGTAACACCTGGCCTGGTCGGCGCGGGAGAAGGAGTGGGCGCTGGAGGTTGATACGTCGCTCGAGGAGGCGTTGCTTGTGACGGCGGTAATTGTGCCGTCTGGATAGGCCCGGAAGGTTGTGGTGGTCGCAATCCGCCAACTTGAGCAGTTCGGACGCGTTTTTCATTCTGTTCCATTTGGCCTGCTAATTCAATTGCCCGTCGGCGATCATTTAGCGGGATGTATTTATCCATTTGGGCCAGATTGGAAGTGGCTTGCGGTAATCCTTGACCTGATGCCCTTGTCATTAGGGCATATGCCTTAATCCAGTCTTTCTCTACAAAATCACCATTAAAATGACCGGTTCCCAGCACATATTGAGCTCTTGGCTCTCCCCGTGCTGCCGATTTCACCAAATAAGGCTGTGCTTCTGATCTTCGATTATTTTGAAAAAGAATAAGGCCATAATTGTCATTTGCCTGAAGATGTCCTTGATCTGCTGCTTTTTTATACCAGCTTTCTGCCTGGCTTAAATCCTGCTGCACACCACGGCCGAGTTTATAGGCCTGCGCCAAGTTGAATTGCGCGTCTGCGTCACCCCTGGAAGCGGGACCTCGCCATTCTGAGATGGCGGTCTTATAGTCGCCACGGCCCCATGCGTCGACGCCCGCTTTAACATCGGCAAAAGCCGGAACGCTCAGGATCAGCAGGCCTGACGCACAAAGCATCTTGATCGATTGTGATGAAATACTCATGCGAAATACCCTTGACCAAATGAAAACAAATATTTGAAATTAAGATTTGAAATTAACCTTAGCTAATATGCATTATCTCTTTAAGTCTAGTAAATTCAGTATGAGCCAATGATGAATCTAGTTGTAACGCGGGGCAACATTTTTTTGTTAAGCAAAAAAAGTTAGAAGCGCCGTTAACCCTATTTTAGCCCTGTTCTGCCAAACCGATCCCTGAAATTCCAATTGGGTGACGAGTTTACCCGTGATTGAACAAGGGGAATAGCGTGCGTGTTCTAGCAATGGCATCGCAAAAAGGTGGATCCGGTAAGACGACTTTGTCGGGTCATCTGGCTGTCCAGGCTCAACTGGCAGGTGCCGGCCCAGTGGTATTGATCGATATTGATCCGCAGGGTTCTTTGGCCGATTGGTGGAATGAGCGTGAAGCTGAGCTTCCGGCATTTGCCCAGACAACTGTGTCTCGGCTTGCTGCAGATCTGGCCATATTGCGCCAACAAGGTTTTAAACTAGCAGTTATTGATACGCCGCCAGCGATTACGATGGCAATCCAGAGCGTGATCTCGGTTGCGGAGTTAATTGTCATTCCAACGCGCCCCAGTCCACATGATTTGCGTGCTGTTGGCGCAACCGTTGATTTGTGTGATCGCGCAGGCAAACCGCTGTTATTTGTTGTTAATGGTGCGACACCAAAGGCTAAAATCACTTCTGAAGCAGCCGTTGCTCTGTCACAGCATGGTACCGTTGCTCCTGTAACCGTTCATCACCGCACTGATTTCGCTGGTTCTATGATTGACGGTCGTACCGTCATGGAAGTGGATCCAGAAGGCCGCTCTTCCAAAGAGGTTCAGCAACTTTGGGCCTATATATCTGATCGCCTCGAGAAAAACTTCCGTCGTACGGTATTTTCAGCTCCTACGACGGCACAACGTCCACAACAAAACTTTCAGCGATCGGCCAATGGGTTCGGTCGCCGCGTTATTGGGTCTTAAGAGGTGGGGCTGATAACATGAATGAACCTAAACCTCTTGCATCTCTATCTTCGAGTTTACTAGCGCGCAAAGGCAAAGCAAAGCCGGCCATGCGACGCCAGGGTATCAGCTTTCCTGGCAACGCAGTTGAAGGCGACCAAAACCCGCATGAAGACCTCGGTTGGAACGATATGGGTTATGATACCAATCCAGATCATAATGGATTGAGCGCTGTCGAACAGATTCACCATAATCCTTTGGCTGGTGCCATTCCGGAAACAGTCCCTGCTGTTAAACAACAGCAGGAAGAAATCGCTGCTAAATTAGTACCCGAAAAGGAAGCTAAGCAGGTGGTAAAAGAAGAACGGACATCAGATCCAGTTCCACCGCCGCCACTGTCAATTTCGAAGGAAGTCAAACCACTTGAAGAGCATAGTGCAGTTGTTAAGGCAGCTCGAGAAATAAAGCGTCGACCTAAAAAGGCGCGACCCGCAACCAAGTCGCGGACGCGCAAAGCCAAGGCGGCCTTTACGCTACGATTGGATGCTGATCGGCACTTGAAACTGCGTTTGGCAACGGCCGTGAAGAACGTTTCGGCGCAACAATTGGTAACCAAAGCTGTCGACGAATATTTGAAGAATATACCTGAACTTGATGATCTGGCGCAGCGTGTTCCATCACGCGGAACCCAGTGAAGTCACGATTACGACTATGAATCTGAATAGAGATACCGAATTTACAATTGTGAGGGCATTAAAATGAAATGCGATATGATACTGAAACTAGCTGCTTCGACTATGGTCGTCAGTGTGACTTTGACCGGCTGCGGTCCGTTTGGCGGTGATTCAGTCGCGTCTTCATCCAGTAAGCCGATGGCGGCTAAGGATGGCGCCAAATTTGCCAAAAAGGCTAATAAAGCTCTTGCTAAGGGACAGACCGAAAAGGCTATTGCGTTCGCTGAACGCTCAGTTGCTGGTGTAGGTACTGATCCGGAAACGCGGGCATTGCTGGGACAAGCCTATTTATCCGCTGGCCGTTTTGCTTCTGCTGAACGCAGTTTCCTGGATGCAATGGAACTTGGAAGCAATGATGCCCGTACGATATTGAGCCTCGCTCTTGCGCAATTGGGGCAGGGTAAAGCAGACAAAGCAAAACGTCTTGTCCAGTCCAATCGTCAATTTATTCCGACCGCAGACTTTGGCCTCGCACTTGCACTTTCAGGCGATGCCAGTGGTGCGGTAGACGTTTTGGAGCAGGCCATTCGTCAAGCAAATGTGACCGGTCGCACGCGTCAGAATCTAGGCCTTGCATATGCGCTAGATGGGCGTTGGAAAGAAGCCAAACTGATGGCGATGCAAGATATGACGCCAGCAACCGTCGACTCACGGATTATGGAATGGGCGCAAATGGCCCGTCCTGGTGCATATCAAACACGCGTTGCATCGGTTCTGAACGTTCGCCCCATTGCCAATGATCCGGGGCAACCGGTACGCTTGGCGTTAAACACAGCTCCAGCGGTTGCCGCAGTAGCAAGCGCTTCCCCTGCACAAGATTACAGTCGCGAAGTCGCCAGTTTTGATCGCAATTCTCCTCTTCCAGCTGTTGGCCCAGCGCCGCGTGTGGAAAAAGAAGCAAACTTCATGGCGAAAGAAAACAACGTCAAAGTTACCAAGGTATCATTGCCAGCAAGCAAAGCAGTTGCTGTAAAACCTGCGCCAGCCACCAAGGCGGTAAAGGTGAAACCTAGCTTGAAACCAAGCAACAAGTTTGTTGTGGAGAGCGAAAAACCGAAAACAAAAAAACCGGTTCAGCTTGCACAGGCAACACCCGTTAAAACACCAGCGGTTCAATCTATCGCTGCGATAAAGCCGGTGCTTCAAAAAGTAGCTTTCACACCTAAGTCGCGTGCAAGTTCATCAGGCTCGCATTTGGTCCAACTTGGTGCGTTTTCATCAGCAGAAGGTGCAAAGCGTGCGTGGAATATACTGTCTACTAAGAATAGTGATCTGGCGGCGTTTCAATATGCCAGCTCTAAGATCAACGTGAAAGGCAAAACGCTTTACCGTTTGGCAGCAATCGGTTTTGGTAACTCAGAAACCGCGAAAGCCATGTGTTCTGGTATCAAAGCCAAAGGCGGAAGCTGTATTGTTCGCAACGTAAAAGGCGTGAGCAAAGCGGCACCAGTTCGTATGGCTGCACGTTAATAAAAATCATAATGTTTCTAAAGGCGGGAAGGCTACAGAGCTTTTCCGCCTTTATATATTGCAGTAACGCGACCTTGTACGGGCAAGCTATCAAACGGTGTATTACCGGCAGAGGCAGCCATTTTTCGGGTATCAATCTGCCATGGAGTTTCCGGATCAATCAGGATCAGGTCAGCCTCATAGTCTTTGGCCAGCATGCCTGCCTGAACTCCCAATATCCTCGCTGGATTGGTTGATAGCAATTCGAACAGTCGGTTCATACTAATCAAGCCATCGCGGACCAAGTTCAGTGATAGTGCCAACAGGCTTTCTGCTCCCGCCATGCCAACCTTTGCTTCGGCAAAAGGCAAGCGTTTATCCTCGGGTCCCCTTGGGTCATGCCCTGAAGAGATAACATCAAAAGTACCGTCTTTGATGGCTTCGAGGCAGGCCTCTCGATCCGCTTCAGATCGTAACGGAGGGGACAGCCGCGCAAATGTTCTAAAATCACTCACAGCGATGTCAGACAAGAATAAATGTGCGGGTGTGATCCCGCAAGTAACTGGCAGATCATCCGACTTTGCCTGTCGGATAAGGTCGAGGCCTTGTTTTGTCGTGACCTGTCGAAAATGCACTTTGGTGTTGGTTTCGCGAATCAAGGCAATGTCACGGATGATGGACAGTGCCTCCGCAGATGCCGGTGCGCTTGATAACCCTAGGCGTGTGGCGGTTTCTCCGGCAGTTGCAACAGCATTGCTGATCAAACCAGCATCCTCACTGTGAACAATCAACGGCAGATCCAGTGATTTGCAATATTGTAGCAATTTTAACATCATGCCGCTGTTCGCGATCCATTGCCTTCCCGTCGCAACGGCTTTTGAGCCGGCGCGTTGCATCAATCCGATTTCGGCGAGTTCATGCCCGGCGAGCTCTTTTGTCGCTGCGGCTATGGGATGAGACCACAAATCCGGCTTCCCTTCCGATGCCAAATGTTTGACCATGGCGGGCATATCCAGGATCGGATTTTGGTCCGGCATCAATGCGGCCCGCGTAATGCCGCCAAAGTGAAAAGCCGGTTTGTCGATGGCAAATACGCCGAGATCGACAATGCCAGGGGCCAAAACCTTGCCATTACAATCGATATTTTGTGAGTCATTTGAATCTGTTACTTCGCCGACTTCAGAAATTCTGTCCCCGCTGGTCAAAACAGAGCCAAGTTGAGGATCATCCTGATTGGGCAGGATTAGTTTAGCGTTTGAGAACAGTTCTTTCATGACCAGCCCTCCACACCGCGCGATTTTCTGGTCAGAATATCAAGGCAAGCCATGCGGACCGCCACTCCCATTTCCACCTGTTCAGTAATGGCCGAACGTTCAAGATCGTCCGCAACCTCACTATCAATCTCAACACCGCGATTCATCGGTCCGGGATGCATGATCAATGCGTCAGGTTTGGCATTTTTCAGTCGCTCTTTGGTAAGGCCATAGAGATAATGATATTCGCGCGGGCTGGGAATGAAGTCACCGCTCATACGTTCGCTTTGCAAACGGAGCATCATGACAACATCCGATCCAGCTAGAGCGTCATCAAAATTCGTAAAAGACTCGACGTTCATCCGATCCAGAGCATCAGGTAATAGCGAAGGAGGTGCGCAGACGCGGACTTTTGCGCCCAAAGTGGTCAAGCAATAAATATTTGATCGTGCCACGCGGCTGTGCATCACATCACCGCATATAGTTATTGTCAAACCGCTAATATCGCCTTTGCGCCGTTGAATGGTCAGAGCATCCAACAGAGCCTGTGTAGGGTGCTCATGGCGCCCGTCTCCTGCATTGAGTACCGGACAGTCCACTTTATCTGCAATAAGCTGTACAGCACCAGAACTGGCATGACGGATAACAATAGCGTCTGCTTTCATGGAATTCAGGGTCACTGCCGTATCAATCAGTGTTTCTCCCTTTTTAACACTAGATTGTGCGGCGTGCATATTCACGACATCCGCGCCCATTCGTTTCCCGGCAATCTCAAATGAAAGAAGCGTTCGCGTGCTGTTTTCAAAAAAGGCGTTTATAACCGTCAGGCCATCCAAACGATCGGCATGTTTGCTCGATTTTTTGTTGAGATCAACCCATTGCTCGGCTTCCTTCAAGAGATACAATATCTCCCAGGGTTGCAGTCCGGCGATACCCAATAGATGGCGATGTGGAAAAGCATCAGATCCTTCCGGAAACTGATGAGGCGAACTGGTTGATGTCGATGTCATTAAAGCGAGCCCTATAAAGTGCTCAATCCAATGCGGCAAGCCCGTCTATCGCCCCTTGCAAAATATAAGCTGCAGCCATTTGATCAATGACCTTCCCACGCTTCTTGCGGCTTACGTCTGAAGCTATGAGATCTCTCTCTACAGCCTGCGTACTCCAGCGTTCATCCCACAGCAAAATGGGTAACCCGAGCACACGCAAATTTTGGGCAAATGCCTTTGAAGCCTGTGTTTGCTTGCTTTGTGAACCGTCCAGATTGAGGGGCAGGCCGGCAACCAGTCCGACGACATTTTGTTCCGACACGATTTTTTTGATCTGCTCCAGATCTTTTGAAAACTTTCGCCTGTTTACCGTTTCAGCCGCGGTTGCGATTGACCATCCGGCGTCGCAAAGTGCCAATCCTACGGTTTTGGTGCCGATATCAAGGCCGAGCAACCGCCCAAAATCTGGCAAAGCTGCATTAAACGCTACTCGGTCTTCGGTGATTAACGTGCCCGAAATGCTAACAACCTCCGCATTGCGTCGGCCCGGATATTCGCCCAAAACAGGCTATAATCATAAACATGATAGTTGTTACCCGGCAGAGTATAAGGTCCAAGATCTGGTGGGTCTCCGATAAGTAAGAAACCGCGTTCGTCGCAGCTAGCCGGTACAGCGGCCTCAACCAACGTGGCATCGCTTAAATCATCATTTGGAACCAAGGTTCCCAGATTCTGTTCAGCGGTGGTAGCAGTCTTGGTAGCGCCCGCAACGGGATTTGTGCAAAGCAATTGCGTGCCTGTTCGTGGTTTCCCAGTAAATCCTTCTGTTCTATCAAAAACTTCTAAAATATTATCGTATTCAGCCGGTTCTGCGAAACTCTCCCAACTCAGTAAACAGTTGCTTTGATCGGGTGTTTCGCAAGCGGGCAGTCCCAGTGCTGGAATATCCGCCTCAACGGACACAGGCCAGCCAACGACATAGACAGCAACAATCCTATTGGAGAGCGGTGTACCGGCGACTCGATCTTTCAGTAGGTTTGTCAGATGCAAACTGCCTTGACTATGCCCAGCTAATATTAGCGGCTGCTGAGCTGGAACCGAGGCCAGAAATTGATCAAAGGCGATCAACACATCTTGATACGCCGCATCAAGGGCCATCTGACCTTCTTGTTTGTCAGTTAAAAATGCACCGATTGCGGCCTGCCTGTACCGCGGTGCCCAAACATCTCCCACCGCGTTGAAAGCACTGGCCTGACCGCGCAGAAAGATTCGTGCACGGGCTTGCGATTCTTCATCATCCAACGGCGCATTCCAATGATTTTTCTTCAAAAAGGACGTCGGATGAATGAAGAAGACCGCTGCTTTGCCTTCTGCGCCAAGGCTCGTTTCCGAATTCTCAAATCCCGTTGGAAGCCAAAGTGCAGGGTTTTTCTTTGTCTTTTCGGGGTGAGCCATCCACATGCTCACGTCCGCATAAACATTATCTTCCAGCTGTATCTGCTCTTGAAACTCGACGTCTGGGACGAAAACCAATTCAGCTAAATCTTCTCCATAAGCGTTCAGCGCAAACGCCCCTACGAGAAAGAGAACGGTCATCGCCGCGACAAAATATAAAAACTTACGGGCCAATTATTACTCCAACGGGCTGAATTGCGACTCATTCGGCTTGATAGGACAAAGCGCCAATGCTAGCGGCGCTCGGTACACAACAATTTTCCCAATTACCCGAAAAAAGATGAACCGGAAAAGAATATATCATGTCAGTCGATAAAGAAACGGTCCAGAAGATCGCCAACTTGTCGCGAATTGCCATTACCGATGAGGAATGTGAGCATTTCGTACCAGAGTTAAACCAGATTTTGGGGTGGGTTGAACAACTGAGTGAGGTGGATTGCTCCAATGTTGAACCGATGACCGCCGTTATCCCCAATAAACTGCGCCTGCGTGCCGATGAAGTCACCGATGGTGACAAGCGGGACAAGGTGCTCGCCAATGCGCCAGTTGCTGAACATGGCTTTTTCGCGGTACCAAAGGTGATTGAATAATGGCGAACATTCAGGATTTGGGCATTGCCGGTATTCGCGGTGGAATTGATAGCGGTGCATTTACTGCCGTCGAAGTTGCGGAAACGTTTATCGATCGTGTCAGTGCGGCTAAACCGCTCAACGCTTTTTTGGTGGAAACACCCGATCATGCGCTAACTGCTGCCAAAGCTGCTGATGAAGCAAAGGCCAAAGGCGAAACTCTGGGCAAGATGGCCGGTGTTCCTATCGGAATGAAGGATCTTTTCTGCACCGAAGGCGTCCCAACGACAGCGGCTAGTGGGATATTGGAAGGTTTCGTTCCGCAATATGAATCAACGGTTTCCGCCAATCTGTTTAAGAACGGCGCCGGGATGCTGGGTAAGCTGAACCTCGATCAGTTCGCCATGGGCTCGTCCAATGAGACAAGCGCTTTTGGCAATGTGATTTCGCCTTGGCGCCGCAACGATGGCGGCAACACAGATATTACGCCAGGTGGCTCCTCGGGAGGCAGTGCTGCGGCAGTTGCTGGCAGAATTGCTCCGGCGGCAACTGGTACCGATACTGGTGGTTCGATACGTCAACCAGCAGCCTTCGCTGGAATTACCGGATTCAAACCGACATATGGGCGTTGTTCGCGCTGGGGCACAATTGCCTTTGCCAGTTCGCTTGATCAGGCAGGGTCCATGGCTCATGATACCCGGGATTGTGCGATCATGCTCGAAGCGATGGCCGGATTTGATGTGAAGGATTCGACTTCTCTTGATTTACCCGTTCCAGATTGGGAAGCGGCGTTGAACAGTGATCTCAAAGGTAAACGCATTGGTATTCCTAAGGAATATCGGGTGGATAATATGCCGTCCGAGATTGATGCGCTTTGGCAACAGGGCATTGCATGGATGAAGGACGCCGGAGCGACGATTGTTGATGTCTCGCTCCCACACACAAAATATGCACTACCTGCTTACTATATTATCGCTCCAGCAGAGGCGTCATCCAACCTCGCGCGCTATGATGGCGTGCGATACGGTAAACGCGATCTGCCGGATGGGGCAGGGTTGCAGGATATGTATGCGGCGACTCGTGAAGCTGGTTTTGGTGATGAAGTAAAGCGCCGGATCATGATCGGCACTTATGTGCTCTCTGCAGGCTATTATGACGCGTATTATACGCAGGCGCAAAAAGTGCGCACCTTGATTTCTCAGGATTTCGACAAAGCATGGGAGCAATGTGATCTGTTGCTGACCCCAACCGCGCCAAGTGCGGCCTTTGGTTTGGGCGAAAAAAGTGATGATCCGCTGGCAATGTATTTGAACGATGTGTTCACCGTTCCGAGTTCGCTTGCTGGATTGCCGGCGATGTCGGTTCCCGCGGGATTGGACGGGCAGGGGCTTCCTCTGGGATTGCAGGTAATCGGTAAAGCTCTGGATGAGCAAAACGTATTTAACGCTGGCCTAGCATTGGAAGAACGGGCCGGATTTGTAGCGAAGCCGGAGCAGTGGTGGTGAGTATGACTGAATCAACATATCGTATCCAGGGAGCGACTGGCGAATGGGAAGTCGTAATCGGCCTTGAAGTCCATGCGCAAATTACATCCAACGCCAAACTATTCTCCGGCGCGGCGACTGATTTTGGCGCTGAGCCGAATACGCAGGTAAGCCTGGTGGACGCCGCCATGCCCGGCATGCTGCCAACGTTAAACGGCGAATGCGTTCGTCAGGCGGTGCGCACAGGTCTCGCGATCAATGCCAAGATCAACAAGTACTCGCGTTTTGATCGGAAGAATTATTTCTACGCGGATTTACCGCAAGGTTATCAGATTTCTCAGCTTTATCACCCGATTGTCGGTGAGGGCGTGATCCAGATTTCTCTGGATGATAAAGACCCTGATGCGCATGGCAAGGCGATCGGCGTTGAACGCATCCATATTGAGCAGGACGCCGGAAAATTGATGCATGATCAGCATCCGACCATGTCCTATGTCGATCTTAATCGATGCGGTGTGGCGCTGATGGAGATTGTATCGATGCCAGACATGGCTTCTCCCAAGGAAGCAGCGGCCTATGTCCGCAAGTTAAGATCAATCCTACGTTACGTTGGCAGCTGTGACGGCAATATGGAACAGGGATCCATGCGCGCCGATGTTAATGTAAGTGTCCGCAAGCCGGGTGACGAGTTGGGCATCCGAACCGAGACAAAGAACGTAAACTCGATGCGTTTCATTCAGCAAGTTATTGAATATGAGGCTCAGCGTCAGGTTGATGTGATTGAAGATGGTGGCACGATAGTTCAAGAAACGCGCCTTTTTGATACGGAGAAAGGTGAAACCCGTTCAATGCGTTCCAAAGAAGACGCGCACGATTACCGCTATTTCCCTGACCCAGACTTACTGCCACTTGAACTGGAAGATGATTTTATCTTCGACTGCAAAGCCAGCCTACCCGAGCTTCCCGATGAGAAACGGGCGCGATATAAAACGGTGCTTGGCCTGAGCGCTTATAACGCGGCGGTTTTGACAGCGGAGCATGAAACCGCGATTTGGTTTGAAGAACTTTTGGATACCACCGACAAACCGGAAAAAATAGCAAGTAGCGCAGCTAACTGGATGATGTCCGAATTGTTTGGCGCGCTTAACAATATGGGTAAGTCCATAGAAGAAAGCCCGGTATCTCCGGCTGAAGCGGCGGAACTACTCGGTCTGATTGCTGATGGTACTATTTCTGGCAAAATTGCCAAACAGGTCTTCGAAATCATGTTGGAAACTGGCGACGGTGCCGCAAAAATCGTCGAAGAGAAAGGTTTGAAGCAAGAATCTGACACTGGCGCGATTGAAAAAGTAATAGCTGAGGTAATCGCCGCCAATGAGGATAAGGTCGAGCAATATCGCGGTGGTAAGGACAAGCTTTTTGGATTCTTTGTCGGTCAAACGATGAAGGCAATGCAAGGCAAAGCCAACCCACAAGTGGTAAATGAGCTGCTAAAGCAGAAATTGGGGTAATTCTGTAACAAAGCCCACTTGCCCTTTGATTGGCTTTCCGCTAGGCGCGCGTGTCAATCGAACTTCGGTAGATTTTAAGGCGTTCTGATGCGGGCGTGGCGGAATTGGTAGACGCGCTGGTTTTAGGTACCAGTATCTTCGGATGTGGGGGTTCAAGTCCCTTCGCCCGCACCATAACGCCTTAGAATTTAACCAAAATACATACATAAAGGCATAGCAAAGAACATGCAGATTGTTGAAACGCTGAACGAAGGGCTGAAACGCGCTTACGAAATCAAAATCACCGCGAAGGACATCGAATCCCGTGTTGATGCTGAGGTTAAGAAAGTTGCGCCTCAGGTTAATATGCCCGGTTTTCGCAAGGGTAAGGTTCCAGCGAACCTCGTTCGCAAGATGCATGGGGAAGCTATTACGCAAGACGTTGTAAACACAACGATTCAGGAAAGCGTTCAAAAAACGATTGAAGACAATAAATTGCGTCCGGCGATGCAACCTTCCGTCGATTCAAAAGATGGCAGGGAAATCGATCCGAAAACTGGCAAAGATATTGAACTGGCCGTTACTTTGGAAGTACTTCCAGATGTTCCGACGCCGTCAATTGATGGCTTGAAGCTCGAACGCCTTCAAGTTGAAGCTGACGAAAAGACAGTTGATGAGCAGCTACAAAAGTTCGCTGAGAGTCAGAAACAGTTCGAAACGGCCGCAAAGAGCTACAAAGCAAAAATTGGCGATCAATGTCTTATTGATTTTGAAGGCAAAGTCGATGGCGTGCCATTTGAAGGCGGCAAAGGCGAAAGCATGGCGATTGAGCTTGGCTCAGGCCGCCTGATTCCTGGATTTGAAGATCAACTCGTTGGCAAAAAAGCCAATGATGAAGTGCTTGTTAAAGTGACTTTCCCGGATGATTACAATGTCGAAGATCTAAAGGGAAAAGACGCAACCTTTGATGTTGTGATTGGCGAAGTTCAGAAGCCGAAAGAAGCTAAGGCCGATGATGAAATGGCCAAGAGCATGGGGCTTGAAGGTCTCGATCAGCTGAAAGAACTGCTGAAAGGCCAAGTCGAACAAGAACTTAACGGTCTGACTCGAACTCATATGAAGCGCAAGTTGCTCGATCAACTGGCCGATAGCCATGATTTTGAAGTTCCTCCCACGATGGTGGAAGCAGAGTTCAATCAGATCTGGCAACAGTTGGAACAAGAAGCGGCTCAGGAAGAAGATCCCGAAGCTGCAAAGAAAGAAATGGAAGACGAAAAAGACGAATATCGCGATATTGCGGTTCGTCGTGTTCGTCTTGGCTTGCTGCTCTCTGAAATTGGCCAAGCCAATGGCGTTGAGATCAATCAGCAGGAAATGTCTATGTTGATCCAGCAGGCGGCGCAGCAATATCGTGAAGAAGATCGTCAGCGTTTTGTTGAATATATTCAGCAGGACCAAATGGCAGCCGCACAGCTTCGAGCACCTATGTACGAAGATAAAGTGGTCGACTATTTGTTCGAGAACGCAGACATTACCGATAAGAAGGTAACGCGCGAAGAGTTGGAAGCTGCGATTGAGGCGGAAGACGAAGCGGAAGCTAAGCCTGCAGCTAACAAAAAAGCGCCAGCCAAAAAGAAAGCTGCTGCCAAAAAACCTGCAGCTAAGAAGGCTTCGGCCAAGAAAGCGCCCGCTGAAAAGGCACCTGCCAAAAAAGCTACGGCTAAGAAGCCAGCTGCTAAAAAGCCGGCAGCGAAGAAAGCTCCCGCAAAAAAACCGGCCGCCAAAAAGGCACCGGCTAAGAAATAATCATTCTACTATTGGCCGGAACAAAACAAACTGCTCCGGCCAAATAGATTATATTTTTACTTCACTCGCTGAATTGATGACGGTGCCAAGGATGCCATATTCTTTGGCTTCCTCCGTGCTCATCCAGTAATCGCGATCAATATCTTTGAGTACGCGATCGAGCTTTTGACCCGTTGCCTTTGCAATTTTCTCGGCAATCCGGGTTCGCATTTTGACAATTTCCTCGGCCTGAATAGCGATATCGGACGCTTTACCGCCAGCACCGCCAGAAGGTTGGTGGATCAGGAAGCGCGTGTTGGGCATGCAAAAACGATGCTTCTTATCAACGCCCAAGAAAATATGTGTCGCTATACTGGCAACCCAACCGGTGCCTACGACTGCGACTGGTGATTCGATATAATTGATCAGATCGTGAATCGTATCGCCCGATTCAACATGCCCGCCGGGAGAGTTGATCATCAACTTGATCGGATCGTGGCTAATCTGGTCTAGATAAAGCAATTGAATGGAAACACGCTCAGCCAGTTTTTGATCTACACCACCAAATATCATGACGGTGCGGGCTTCCATAAACTTGGTCAGCATTGCATTGGGAAGGCCGCTAGTCATTTCGTCATCGCCGTGATTGGTGATTATCTTGTCATTCATTGGTATTTCCACTCCGATAGATGGTTCTTGTTGGACCGCTGCCGATACGAATTGGAAGCAGCTTTGGCATAGTATCTAGGGAGCGCATAACCTTGGTGCAATGGCCGTGTTCGGATCGCTGAGCCGGAAGTTACAAGATTGGAGGTTTTTCAGTTGAAATTGGTTCATTCAATATCGTTAAACCACTTGCACTATCCGGTGATAATACCGATGTAGTGCCGAAGCGAAAAACAGGATGATAAAAACTCATGCATGATCCCATTACCGACGCGTTAATTCCTATGGTTGTTGAGCAATCCAACCGGGGTGAGCGTAGCTTTGATATTTTCTCACGTTTGTTGCGTGAACGAATCGTATTCGTAACCGGGCCGGTTGAAGACGGCATGGCTTCGATCATCACGGCGCAGTTACTGTTTTTGGAATCAGAAAATCCGAAGAAAGATATCTATCTTTATATCAATTCGCCGGGAGGTGTTGTTACCGCGGGCATGGCGATCCATGATACGATGCAATATATACGTCCTCGAGTTGGGACGGTTTGCGTTGGGCAGGCGGCTTCTATGGGCAGTTTCCTTCTCGCTGCGGGCGAGCCTGGCATGCGGATGGCAACAGCCAACGCGCGGATCATGGTGCACCAACCTTCTGGCGGAGCACAGGGCATGGCGTCCGACATTGAAATTCAGGCGAAGGAAATTCTTCGGATTCGCAGTCGGATGAACGACCTTTATGTTAAATATACCGGCAAGAAATTGAAGGAAATCGAAGAAGCCATGGACCGTGACACATTCCTGGAAGCCGACGAAGCCAAGGCTTTCGGATTGGTCGACGAAGTCTATGACAAACGCCCGGTTCCTACCGAAGATGATAAATAAGGCGTTAGCAGCACACTAAGCCAAATTTAAACCAGTTTTGGTACAGTTCTCGTTCAAGGCGCCGAGCGGATAAAAAAGCTGTGGCAATTTGTAATTTGCCGGTTAGATTGTTTCTGGCTGGTTTTTGAAGGATTATTATGACGAAATTGACGGGATCTGATTCGAAGAGCACTTTATATTGCTCGTTTTGCGGAAAATCCCAGCACGAAGTCCGGAAACTTATCGCCGGTCCTACCGTTTTTATCTGTGATGAATGCGTTGAACTTTGCAACGACATTATTCGTGAAGAAACCAAGGGCGGTATCCCCGGCAAGAAGGATGGCGAAGTTCCTACACCGCAAGAAATCTGCGATGTGTTGAACGATTACGTGATTGGTCAGGATCGCGCAAAACGCGTTCTCTCGGTCGCTGTCCACAACCATTATAAACGTCTCAATCACGCTGCGAAATCCGGTGATATTGAACTGGCCAAATCAAATATCTTGCTCGTTGGCCCGACCGGTTGCGGTAAGACGCTTCTGGCGCAAACCTTGGCAAAGACGTTTGATGTGCCGTTTACAATGGCCGATGCGACGACTCTCACAGAAGCCGGATATGTCGGTGAAGATGTCGAAAATATTATTCTGAAGTTGCTCCAGGCATCCGACTACAACGTCGAAAAGGCGCAACGCGGCATTGTTTATATCGATGAAATTGACAAAATCAGTCGCAAGGCAGAAAATCCATCGATCACCCGTGATGTGTCGGGTGAGGGTGTTCAACAGGCTTTACTGAAGCTGATGGAAGGCACAACTGCCAGTGTACCGCCACAAGGTGGCCGCAAGCATCCGCAACAGGAATTCCTGCAGGTGGATACGACCAATATCCTATTTATCTGTGGCGGTGCATTTGCCGGGTTGGAAAAGATCATTGGCGACCGTTTGGAAGGAAAATCCATCGGCTTCGGCGCGCATGTCGCGGCGCCAGAAGAAGCGAAGATTGGCGAGTTACTGGCTCAAGGAGAGCCGGAAGACTTGTTGAAATTTGGCTTAATCCCAGAGTTCGTGGGCCGTTTACCGGTCATCGCTACCTTGGAAGACCTGGATATCGACGCGTTGGTAACCATCCTTCAAGAACCTAAAAACGCGCTGGTGAAACAATATCGCAAGTTATTTGAGCTCGAAGATGTAGGGCTGACCTTTACCGATGATGCGCTTGTCGCGGTTGGCAAGAAGGCCATCGAACGCAAAACCGGTGCACGTGGCCTGCGGTCCATTGTCGAGAATATCCTGCTCGACACAATGTTCGATTTGCCCGATTTCGAAGGCGTCGATGAGATTGTGATCGACAAGGATGTAGTAGCCGGCACGAAAGACCCGGTGAAGGTTATTGCGAAAAGCAGCAAGGCCAAAAAGGAAGACGCAGCTTAAATCGCAATACTGAGACCAAATTGTCGCAGCAATTTTAGATCAGCTATCTATGTTGGCATTTATCTAACAAACTCTTGCTCGAAGTAGAGCGGTAGCATCATCGTAATATTTCGCATTCCGATGGGTTCGGGCCATGAGTTGCGCTCCATCTACCAGGGCAAGGCAAGCATTTGCTTCTGCCACCGGATCGCCGATATCTGCAATTGTACTATCAAGCAGGCCTAGTTCGAATGTGGCGGCCAGCCATTCAATATTGGTGTGATGGAAAAGGTCCAACTTACTGATCAGGTGCGTATCTGAACTCTGTTGATCAATGTTGAGAGCGATTGATAAGCAAATAGAATCACCTTCATTTAGTAACTCTCTTGTTTCTGCAATATATGCCAATAATCGTCCGCTAGCTGTTTCTTCATTGGCAGTTGTTTGATCTAAAAAAGAAAAAATCTTTTTGGAGTAATTTTCAAATATCTCATTGACGAGCTCTGACTTGGAGGAGAAATGATAATATAGACTTGATTTTTTAATGCCTACACTACCAGCGATCTCATCGATGCTAAAGCCATTGCTCCCCTTCTTGCGGATGGCTTGTTCGGCGGCGTCCATTATCTTAAATTTGGTGTTCATTCCGACCGCATAGCATCATGGCCGAGCAAAGCAAAATGTCGCTTTTATACTATAATTATAATTGCAAATGTCGGATTTGTGTAGACGACCGTCCGTTCGGTAGGTAGAATTGAACACAGTCGACGAAGGTTTTGATATGTCTGAAGTAAGAGATTTATTTTTTAGTGACAGTAGACAAAAAGGCCACCAAGCAAATGCCTTGAAAACTGCAGGTCCCGCTATTGAACAAGTTACGGTATCTGACAGAAACCCCACCAAAACAGCTTCGTTGTTGTTGGAAATCCGAGCCGACCGAGTTGATCTTTTCGGCGATGGTAAACACCAGATAGATGACATCTCTTTTCATATCATGCTTGATTTGATGGTATCGGAGAGCAACAAAAGATCAATCAGCATGCAAGACCTGGCAAAGGCTCACAAAGTCGGATTGAGCACGATGCTTAGATATGCGGATTACTTGGCCAGCATTGGAATGGTTGAAAAAGACAAGAATGTCGAAAACCTGGACCAATCCTTCTTGAAATTGACAAAGCGGGGGTTGAACCTTTGCAATACTGCCTTGATCAAGGTTGAACAGAGGCTTGCTAATTTTTGAATCAGATACCGTGCAGAGTTTATTGTTCTTCTGTTGGGCTGCTCGATCTATCTACATTTGATAGATTGCAAAGATCAACGATCGCATGATCAATGTGGATTGCAGCAAATTTTGCATCTAATTTATCTAGCTGAGATAAAGTCTGTTCAAGCTGATCTATAATGCATCGGATGGTATCAGTATCTTGTTTCATTGGACTTGAAAAATCCTCGCAACTCCGATGTGCTTCTCATTCCGAATAACGCTCAGTTGGGCTAACTGATGCGATATGTCAAATTATTGACTGGAATGGGATACCGTCAATGCATCTTGTTAGCCTCATAACCTTTACTGTTTCCATGGCATTCAAAGTCGGTTGAGAGGTTTCACTGATAAATACACCCATCTAACTTGTCCCGCTTGACCACATTGATCCGGGCGGCAATCGTATTGCCATAGCGCGCAGTAAAGCCGCTGGCGCCGTTTACAGCGCGCTTCTTTGGTAAGGGCAGGGCTGCAGCTATTCTGGCCGCTTCTATCCGAGTTAAATCCTTCGCATCCTTATTGAAATAACGCTGCGCGCCGGCCTGTACACCATAGGTGCCGATGCCGGTCTCAGCAATATTGAGATAGACCTCCATGATCCGTTTCTTGCTCCAGATCGTCTCGATCAGGAAGGTGAAATAGGCCTCTAGACTTTTGCGGAAATAGCCTCCGCCTTGCCATAGAAAGGCATTTTTGGCGACTTGCTGCGAAATAGTGGAGCCGCCTCTGATACGGCCACCCTGGGCATTGCGCTTAATTGCTTCCTGAATGGCCTCGGCATCAAAACCGTCATGGGTGCAAAACTTGCTATCCTCTGCCGCGATCACCGCGCGGGCCATGTTGGGCGAGATATCGGAAAAACTTGTCCAGTCTTTGGTGATGCTGTTCTCATCCATCACCATTGTAGCGGTGATTGGTGGCGGCATGATGGCGTATATCCCGACCCACGTGATGGTGATCAGCACGAAATAGAGAGCGAATTTGAAGAGGAACTTTATGAGCCGCATGGGGTAGGTCTAGTGGTGCGCACGCGCTTTGTCATCCCCGCTAACCGAAGGCCACTGCAGGTAACGCGGGGACCTTGTTAAAAGGAAACTCGCACGAAGACACAAAGCCACCAAGGATAAACGCAATTTCTTAGTGCCTTCGTATCTTTGTGCGAACATTGATTTTGCAGAAAGCAAAAACTGAGTCCCCGCTTTCGCGGGAATGACGACTAAAGAATTGCTGGAAACACAAAATATCCTCTCCCCCCTTTGAATGGGGGAGAGGATATATATCCAATTTTTTAAGGTGTGAGTTAACCCGCAGCCAACAACTGCTTCTCGCCAGCAATTCTCAGCATCGCTTTTTGCAGTTTCTCAAACGCACGTACTTCAATTTGACGGATGCGTTCACGGCTGACTTCATAGACCTTGCTCAGGTCTTCCAAAGTCTTTGGATCTTCTGATAGGCGGCGTTCGCGCAAAATATGCTGTTCGCGGTCGTTGAGCGCATCCATTGCCTCGTTCAACATATTGTGCCGGACATCCGCTTCCTGTGCTTCCGCAATTTGCTGATCGTGGAGCGGACCATCGTCTTCCAACGTATCCTGCCACTGCATGCTCTCACCGTCGTCGGAAAGCGAAACATTGAGTGACGCATCGCCGCCCATAGACATGCGGCGGTTCATATTGACCACTTCATGCTCAGCAACACCCAGATCGGTTGAAATCTTGTTCACGTCTTCGGGAGACAGGTCGCCGTCCTCAAACGCATCCAATTGGTTTTTCATACGACGCAGGTTGAAGAAAAGCTTCTTCTGTGCCGCCGTGGTGCCCATTTTCACGAGGCTCCAGCTGCGCAATACATATTCCTGTATCGACGCGCGGATCCACCACATGGCATAGGTTGCCAGGCGGAATCCTCTATCGGGCTCAAATTTCTTCACGCCTTGCATCAAGCCAACATTGCCTTCGGAAATCAGGTCCGAAACGGGCAGGCCATAACCGCGGAAGCCCATGGCAATTTTTGCCACGAGTCGCAGATGAGACGTTACTAGCTGTGCTGCTGCTTCCTGATCTTTATGCTCAGAATAAGCTTTCGCCAGCATATATTCTTTTTCGGGAGTTAGAATCGGAAATTTACGTACTTCCGAGAGATATCGGTTCAGGCTCGCGTCCCCCCCTAAGGCAGGGATTTTTGCCGGAACATTGCTACCATTAGCCATTTTAGTTCCTTTTTCTGTTTGCCGCCGGGCCTCATCAAGCACCCTTTGGTCATTTACCTATATAAGGTGTGTTACTTATATACGCAACTTCATGAATAGTTCCTGCATATCTTCCGGAAAACCAATAGAAAATATCAATTTTTCGTCCGTTATGGGATGAACAAATCCTAATGTAGCCGCATGCAGTGCCTGACGTCCAAATTGAATATCTTTTCGCCGGGAAAGCAAAGATTTTCTACGAACACCATAAAGCGGATCACCAATGAGGCTATACCCGATATGGGACATATGTACGCGCACCTGATGGGTGCGGCCCGTTTCCAATACGCATTCGACCAAAGCTGAGCCATCGAGCCATTCCTTAACCGTATAATGGGTCATGGCAGGCTTGCCTTTATCGTCCCCCACAACAGCCATTTTCTTGCGGTTCACATTGCTGCGACCAATATTGCCTTCAACAGTGGCCGAAGGCGGATTAGGACGCCCGTTAACGATGGCGAGATAACGGCGCTCGATATCATGTTTAGCAAATAGAGCGCTTAACCCCTGATGCGCTTCATCTGATTTAGCAGACACCATCAGTCCGGACGTATCTTTATCGATTCGGTGAACAATACCGGGACGCATAACGCCGCCAATGCCGGATAATTGACCCTGACAATGATGGAGCAGGGCATTGACCAGCGTGCCATCAGAGTGGCCGGCAGCGGGATGAACGACCAATCCGGGAGGTTTATTGACAATGATTAAATGCTCATCCTCAAATACGACATCCAGCGGAATATCCTGCGGTTGAGCGGGGCCTTCAATCGGGTTGGGGATAGACAGCTCAAAAAGTTTACCGGCATATTTCTTGGCCGATGGATCGGATATGGTTTGGCCGTCAATCGAAAGGTTTCCGCCTGCAATTAGCGATTTAATCCGCTCCCGGGATAGATCGTCCAACAACCCGGCCAGCGCGGCGTCCAGCCGCTGCTTTCCAGCCGCAATAGGAATTTTACCGGATTTTGTGGATTGCCCTGATGTCATGGCCTAGGTGTGGGCTATGAAACTGAGCATATCAAGCGCGTTGTTAGGCCGATTGCAAACACAAGCACGGCATGGTGCTCCATTGGAAATTTGCGGACTGCTATTTGGAGAAAATAACACGGTTACGGATTCTCAGCAGGCCCGCAATGTAGCACAAAAAGCGCATTGCCATTTTGAAATCGACCCCGCCATTTTGATTTCTGCAGAACGTTCTGCCCGCGATGGCGGTCACCCGATATTGGGATATTATCATTCCCACCCATCTGGGTCAGTTAGCCCATCGGAAACAGATGCTGAAAAAGCGGCCGCTGATGATCGCATTTGGCTAATTTTGAACGGAAGCGAAGCAGGAGCATGGCGAGCAGCGAAAGATGGTGAAATTTTTGGACGATTCGATCCAATATCGCTTGAATGCAACAATGCTTAGCGCCTAACAGCGCTTCAAACGCAAATTACGATTAAAGGTTCTTTTCATGGCTCAATCTAATCTCGATCTTGCTGCTTTGCTTTGCTCGAAACTTTGTCACGATCTTTTAAGTCCAGTTGGTGCCATCAATAATGGTCTGGAGTTGTTGGAAGATGAAACCGATCCCGAAATGCGCGATCGGTGCCTTGATTTGCTGCATGATAGTGCACGAGTTTCTGCTGACAAACTGAAATATTTTCGATTGGCCTTCGGCGCAGCCGGGGGATTTGGGGAAGAAGTTGATCCGAACGAAGCCAAGCAGTTGATCCAGAGCCTGATTGGTGACGATGGCAAAATTACTTTGGGTTGGGCAGTACAATCACCGACTCTTCCGAAAAAGGCGATTAAGATTCTTCTCAACCTGGCCCTGATTGCAAAAGAAGCACTGGTACGTGGTGGTCAATTGGACGTAGGCGCGGAGCAAGGTAGTACGGGAATTGAGGTTGTTATTCGTGCTGCTGGACAGAAAGTGGTATTGGACGACGGTATACGCTCCGCTTTAGAGGGTAACATTGCCGAAGACGATTTAACGGCTCGGACAGCAGCCGCATGGATGTCCCGCGAATTATCCGTGCAAAATGGTGGCGATCTTAGAATATCTCCCGCCGCCGACGGTGAACTGCTATTAGGTGCAATCGTAAACGGATAGGCGCAAGTAAGGGAAGGCCAGCAATGGACAACATGATCTGGACTCCGTCCCCTAATTTTGATGAACGTACTTTGCCGATTAGCATACTTGTGATGCACTATACCGGTATGAAAAGCGCGGATCTGGCAATTCGTCAGCTGGCCAATCCGGAAGCCAAAGTATCAGCCCATTATGTCGTCTGTGAAGACGGTCAGGTCGTTCATATGGTCAAGGAAGAAGACCGTGCCTGGCATGCAGGCCGCGGTTATTGGCGCGATATTACCAACATGAATAGCGCCAGTATCGGAATTGAAATCGTCAATCCTGGCCATGAATGGGGCTATGTCCCATTTCCTGAAGAACAGATGGATAGTGTGACACGGTTAGCAGCAGAGATTGTGCAACGGCATAATATTCATCCAGCCAATGTGATCGGTCATAGTGACTTGGCACCCAGGCGGAAACAGGATCCCGGAGAGCTTTTTGATTGGGAACGCTTGGCAAAGCATGGGATAGCTTTGGAGCGACCAAAGAAAAACCTAACTGACCCTCTGTGGACGGATGCCGGCTTCATGCTTGCTTTGGAACGGTTCGGCTATGGTATTGAAGACAAAAGGGATGCCGTGGTTGCTTTTCAGCGCCGTTTCCGTCCCGAGAATATTGACGGTGTTATCGATGGTGAGACCCGTGCAATTTTGCTGTCATTATTGCTCGACAGGGAACGCGGAGACGCTAAATAGGCATCACCAGAGGGTCGGCCAGTCGCGGTATCATTTACGATACCGAGGAAAGTCCGGGCTCCACGATTTAAAGGTGCCAGCTAACTGCTGGCCAGGGTAACCTGAGGGACAGTGCAACAGAAAGTAGGTCGCGGCGACCTCGGTCACGCGATATTGAAAGGGTGCGGTAAGAGCGCACCGCGGGTCTGGCGACAGATCTGGCACGGTAAACCCCACCTGGAGCAAAACCAAATAGGGGCGGCATGATGGAGAAATCGATCCGCTGCCCGGGTTGGTTGCTAGAGCGGCGCAGCAATGCATCGCCCAGATGAATGACTGGCTATCCCATGCAAATGGGTGGACAGAACCCGGCTTACAGACCCTCTGGTATTTTCTATTTCAACATTGATTAGGTCATTATCCGTGTTATCTCGTGACATGAAAAACATTATCTGTGGTTTCCTCTTTTTCGCGTGTCTCTTTGGTTTCAGTCATACTGCCGAAGCAAAATGTGCCTCAGTTAAAGGAGATCGAGGGGTCGCGCTGCTAATTGGCATCAGTGCCTATGATGACCTCAATTGGCCTGCTTTAGCCAATGCTGTGAATGACATTGATCATGTTTGTCAGGCGTTTGCCCAGGCTGGATTTGAAATACTCGATGTGCGTGATGCAAATATCGCTGAACTCAACAGCGCGATTGCTGCATTCTCAGCGAAAGCATCGGAGGCTGACAGTGCAGTTGTGTATTATGCTGGTCATGGTTTCGAATATAACGGAAGGAACTTCATGGTGCCGGTGGGCGCTCCGGTTTTCGCCACGAAAAGCGAGTTAGAAAGCGATTTTATTCCGTTGGAAAAGTTGCTCATGGCCGCATCGCAGGCGAAAAACTTCAATCTGTTCTTTATGGATGCATGCCGAACTCCTGACCCTGTCGTTCAGTTAAAAGATGTTCAATCTGATGATCCTGCAGGTGGCGTTTCACCCATGGGACTGTTGGAAATGACGCAGGGGGCGGTGTTCTACTCCACCGCAAAAGGCCGACCTGCGCTGGATGCTGCTCCAGTAGATTCGTTGACCAGTCCATTTGCCAAGGCGATTGCAAGCAAACTTGCTATTCCGGGGCTTGAGCTATCCGACTATTTCAAGGTTGTGTCGCGGGAGGTGTATACCAATACCCGGGAACTAGAATTGGGGCCGCAACAACCGTTTCATTATGGGAGCTGGTTTGAAGATATTTATCTGAACCCGCCTACGAATGACACGATCGCTGGTGCATCAAATCAAACAGGCCAGCCAATTTCAACAATCGATATTCCCATGGACCGATTGGCAATTGAAGACGAAACTATATTGGTTGGAGAGGTCCTTAGCGATCTTAGCGTTGCCGAACTAACTTCACTTGCCAATAATGGTGATGCTCTGGCTCAATCATTTTTGGGATATATGTATCATCTTGGGGTTGGGGTTAAGCAGGATATGGCGCTGGCACGTCAATGGTTAGAGAAATCAGCAGCGCAAAATCATCCCGCCGGGCAGACGGAACTAGCATGGTTTCTTCAAGAGAATGCGCCGGACGAAGCAAGCCGCACGATAGAATTATACTTGCTGGCAGCCGCCCAAGGATATGCAAAAGCGCAGTCCCATCTTGGTTATGCTCTCTGGGAAGGGAAATTGGGCATCACCGATAGAAAGCGGTCAATTGAGTTATTCAACGCGGCATCTGAAGCAGGGCATCCCTATGCAACTTACGCACTGGGAATTTACGGAAAGCAGATGAACAACTCTATGACGAGGTTACGGGTGTTGGCTGATGCCGGAAATGTTGAAGGAAACAACTGGATTTGCGAACTTCAATATCAAATGGGCAAAGCCGACAAAGTGGCGAAGGATTGCTCACTTGCAGCGCGCGGTGGTTACGCCGGCGCACGGGCCATTTGGGCACAGCTTCATGATCGCGGCCAAGGCATTCCTAAATCTCCCAGTGAGGCGCGATATTGGGCGAAGCTGGCGAGTAGCCAACCAGAGCTAAAATTGCGACCAGATTTAGAGCAGGGCGCAACAAACATATTATCTCGCAACTAGGATGTTGAAGAGACTGGTAGTTATTCCCAGTCTTTGTTAAAGCTAAGTTATGCCAAAAGCCAAACGATCTGATAATTGGGGCTTCCCGCGTTGGGGAAGTTATGAAAGCTCTCGCGAGACTCAGCAGCTGAAAAAGTGCGACCGTCATGGTTGCGATAATGCTGGAACCTGTCCCGCTCCCAAATCACCGAACAGCCCCGAACGGTGGCATTTCTGTGAAAAACATGCGGCGGAATATAATCGTGGTTGGGATTATTTCGAAGGCTTGGACAAAGAAGAGCGCAAGAAGCGTGAGCATGACGAGCAGCGTGATGCCAATGCCTATCAGGAAGCAAAACATTATAGCTGGATGGGGAGCGGCGATGGCAGCCGGTCACAGGATGAGATGTTGGCATTAGAGGTGTTTGACCTTTCCTCCGATTGTGACTTTGATGAGGTTAAGAAGGCTTGGCGGACTATGGCCAAGGAATACCATCCAGATACCAATCCAGGAGACGAGGAAGCGGCCAAAAAATTTCAGGGTGCGCAAGCCGCCTATGATGTGCTCAAAATTGCGGAAGAACGTCGGGTTTGGAAACCGACCTAGTTTTGGTCACGCCGATTCAGGGAAACCGCTAAGGCCGTTGCTTCCTCAACCGTAAATCCACCACTAATTTACACTTGGCCTCCCAATACAGGTTCTTGCAAAATTGGTTTGGTCAGCAGCTCCCCATTGAAGCAGAGTGCAATTGGTAATCCAATTCTGCCCTGTTGAACTTTCACAAAGCGCTTGTTTCCACTTTCGGTAAATTGGATGTTGATAACCGGTTGCGCGGTTTGGTCATTGAACCCCATCTGTGCAGAATCAATATCCTCGGCTGTCAATCGCAGTTCGTTGTCTGGAACAAGTTCCGCCGAACAATCATGCCAGTCATCGGTATATATTGCAATCGGAGCAGCAACCAAGATAAACAGAGAAAGCATCATTTATCAAACCGCTCTGCGGTCTGGCTAATTAGAGAGATCATATTGGGAATGCCCTGTGTGCGGTTGGAGCTTAGCTGGTTTTTCAAGTCAAACGGTTGCAGCTTTTCCGCAATATCAGTTTTTAAAATATCACCTGCGGTTTGATCTTGCACGGTCTCGAGCACTAACGCGATAATACCTTTCGTAATCGCAGCATTGCTGTCAGCCAGGAAATGCAATCGTCCGTCATTCAATTGAGTGGGATAAACCCACACGGAAGCCGAACATCCGCGCACCAGCGTCGCATCTGTTTTCAATGCATCCGGCATATCGTCTAGGTTTTTACCGAGGTCGATCAGAAGCCGGTATCGGTCGTCGGCTTCCAAAAACTCATATTCTTCGATCAGATCATCTAACTTGCTCATGCGCGCCCGCTAGCAGGGCAGGGGATTCGCGTCATCCCTTTTTCAAAGTCTAGAGCTCAACACCCGCTGCTATAGCTTCTAGCTTACGAATACGCTCTTTCAGGTCAGCCACTTCAATGCGCGACGTTGCGCTTGGTGGATTATCTTCACGTAGTTGTTCCAATTCGCGCGATTTTAGTGAAATCCAATCTCGCCAACCACGCAGTGCAATTAACGACACTACCGTCAGTCCAATCAGCGTAAAACCTGCTGTAATCAAAAACAATGTTGGTTCTTGCATCATATCAAGTCCTTATTCTGGGGGCGACCGGCTAGCGGTCTCTCAACTTTTCAATTTCGCTTTCCAAATCGCGAGCGCTTCGGTCTTCGGTGGCTATTTTTTCCAATACCTGGACACGCTCTTTCAAATATTTGACTTCATCCCGAAGACCCTCGGAATCTGAAGTCTGAGGCGCTTTTGTAACTGCTACAGAGTTGCCTTTATGGTCTTCCAAAATGCCATTTTGTGCGCGATATTTAGAGCGCATGACACGTCCAATCGTCACGATTATTATGATAGCAACAACAGCCTCTGGCCAATCCATTTCTTCTAACCTTCCTTCGCGTTCAGATATCTTTTAACTGGTTTATTTCGTTTTCTAGTTGTTTGGTGCTGTGGCTATCGGTGGTGATTTGTTCCAATACAGCAACACGATCTTTCAGGTATTTCATCTCCTCGCGCATCCTTTCTGAATCCGCATCGCTTGTTGCCGGCAATTGCCCACGCATTTCGATGAGTTTGCGTTGATGCCGTGTCCAGATTGCAAACCCAGCGACAGCAAATGCTCCAAACGGGATTAGCAGCGCAATAATTCCTTCCATCAATTCAATTCCTTTGTTTTTGATTCCTCGCGCAGGTCTTCGATTTGCTGTGACACATCAAAACCTTTGTCCGTGACGATGCGTTCTAGTACCCGAACTCGATGTTCCAAGCGTTCTGTATGAGCGGCATATTGAGCAGATTTTTCTGCAGTTTCCTGGCCGAATGCAGTCAATTGCTTTTCTTTGAATTCCAAATTCCGTTGATGGGTTTTCATAAAGATACTGCCAACGACGGGAATGCCCACCACAATCATGAAAAAACCCAATATGAAAAAGCCGCTCATTTTCTCAACTCTCTCTCAATTCGTCCGCTTGTCCTGAAGTGCTTCGATTTCTTGCGTGAGACGATGGCTATCGTCAGTTACAATCCGTTCCACGTTGGCCAAACGATCTTTCATAGATCCAATTTCAGCCCGTAGTTCTGCATTTTCCTGGGTCAGCAACTTCACGCGTTCTACTGCTTCCTGATCGGATTTAGGATAAACCGATTGCCCCCACATTCCCTCAAGAGGGTAGCCATTTTTAATCTTCAGCCGTGTTGTATAAATCCAGCCTCCGACGGCCAATACGCCCAATACAGCTACGAGGGGGAAAACTTCCGTTAGTATGAGTATTCTTTCCGGATCCATCAGCTTTTCTCTCTTAGAGCTTCAATTTCATCAGCCGTGCGTTTGGCGGGATCGGTCGCAATGCGTTCGAGGACTTGAAGGCGTTCTTGGAGGCGATCAATCTTGCCAACCAACTCTTCGTTTTCGCTAGAGAGCAATTCTATCTTGCGTTGCTCTGAAGGATCCGTTTTTGAAATGATTTTTCCGTTATCATCTTCAATTGGATAGCCATGTCTGGCGCGGATCCAGTTATTGACGATGCCACCAACAATACAAACTGCGATAATGGCGATAACTGATTCTGGGCTCCCCCAATTCATAATGTTTCTCCCTAAAAGCTATCTTCTACCGAAGTTTCTCAATTTCGTTCGACAGCGAAGTATTCTTGGTTGTGTAATATAATTCCATGTCGGCGAGCTTGCGATCAATCTCGCGAAAACGCGACTTGATGTCGCGGCTCGTCCGCTGTGGTGATTGCCGGACACCTTGCCAAAACTTCAACTCCTCTGGGTCTCGGCTATAAAGTTCGATTGGTTTAGGGTCGGCAACCTTTGCGGTGATCCAATAGGCCAGTAGCGTCCATGGAAAAGCGAATGTCACGGTTGCGACTATCGCTGCCAATCGGATCCACATAACGTTGATACCGGTGTAATCTGCTATACCTGCGCAAACTCCGCTCCATTTAGCGCGTTGTTTATCAAGATAAAATTTGGTGCGGCTCGTGGACATTTTCAGCGCCTTTCTTTCTGGAGTTCATCAAGCCGTTCCAAAGATGGAGACGGTATTTCGGAGCGGCTCGGCAATGCGGATTGCTTGTAATCAGGATTGTCCGCAGCCATGATACGTTCGATCGTATCCATTCGGTCATCAAGACGGCGCGCCATGTGATGCAATTCTTCCAGTAGATTTTCGTCTTCATTGGTAATCGTTGCTGCGGTTTTCCACTTCGTAACATAGTGGAATATCAACCAAGGCAGACCGATAAATATAGTTCCCATGACGATGGGAACGATGATCAGTTCTTCCTGCATTATTTGTCACCTTTCTTCATGGCTGCCTTCATGGCTTCTAATTCTTCATCCACCTGATCACTGGATTCCAGCGCAGCGATTTGATTTTCTAATGTCTGTGGTTGGCCTTCGCCCATTGTGAGCGCATCTGCGCGGCCTTCGGCAAAATCGACCTGACGTTCTAGATATTCAAATTTTGAGAAAGCATCATGTACCTTTTCACTATTGTACATCTCTCGAATTTTATATCGGTTCTCGGCACTTTCGAGACGGTTGACCAAGCTGCTTTGGCGAGACCGCGCTTCTTGCAGTTTCTTTTGCAGTTTGGCGATATCAGCCTCATTGGCATGAAGCGTATCTTCCAAAACTTTAACTTCGGATTTTAACTGGTCAGCCATATCGGATGCTTTGCGTTTTTCCAGCAATGCCGCTTTGGCCAAATCTTCACGATCTTTTGAGAGTGCCAGTTGTGCCTTTTCATTCCAGTCTTCGGTCAGATGCTCCAGCTTATCGATATGCCGACGCATTTCCTTTTGATCGGCGATGGTTCGGGCAGCAGATGCGCGGACTTCGACCAGAGTTTCTTCCATCTCCAATATGATCATGCGTATCAGTTTGGATGGATCCTCCGCTTTATCGAGCATGTCAGTGACATTGGCGGCGATAATATCGCGGGTTCTTGAAAAAATACTCATGGGTAAACTCCGGTAGTTTCTGGCAAGCGGCCTGGAAAGGTTCGAACGGTCAGGTTGCTTGTCATCTTTGTAAAATTCATTTTCAATAAAATCTACTTCTTCAATTTGAAAGGGGGGCCGGGTCTGCACTTCGGCAAGGGGGAAGGAAGGAGACCCGGCCATTTTTCCTGTCACGCTTTGTAGCTGACAGAAGGGGAAGCGGTGCCATCGGTTGAGATGACTGCACTGCCGGCCTCTGCTGGGCCAACCGCGCTAATCAATATGGTCATACCGAACAATACT
This sequence comes from uncultured Sphingomonadaceae bacterium, assembly GCA_947494305.1. Taxonomy (GTDB): domain Bacteria; phylum Pseudomonadota; class Alphaproteobacteria; order Sphingomonadales; family Sphingomonadaceae; genus Parasphingorhabdus. The sequence continues at coordinate 994,534 of CANLUL010000001.1, forward strand.
ACGGAGAGCATGGCAGAAAGGTCTGTTCTGCTGAGTTTTGAAATGTTTGGCATGTGTTCCTCCAGAAACCGATTGGTAATTTGATTTGACCCTAACATTGCAGGAGGCGTGCCAGTTTTATAAGCCATTGAAATATTGGGGTTAAAGTAATTTTTTGAAATCTGAATATAGTACTAATTGCTATTTAGTGGGAAATTATACTATATGTTGGGTATGGAACGCCAAAGTCAGTTTATCGGAGAGTCCGGCGCATTTCTGGATGCTGTTGAAAAAGCCAGTCGTGCTGCGCCTTTGGACCGTCCTGTTCTTGTAGTCGGGGAACGTGGGACTGGTAAAGAGTTAATCGCCGAACGATTACATCGCCTATCGATGCGGTGGGATGGACCTTTGGTGACACTTAACTGTGCGGCCATGCCCGAAACTTTGATCGAGGCAGAATTATTTGGTCACGAAGCCGGCGCTTTTACTGGTGCGACAAAGTCACGGGTAGGGCGCTTTGAGGAAGCCGATGGTGGCACATTGTTTCTTGATGAATTGGGAACATTGTCCAGCGGAGCGCAGGAACGACTGCTGAGGGCCGTTGAATATGGCGAAATAACACGCATTGGTTCATCACGACCCACTAAAGTCGACGTTCGAATTGTGGCTGCCACCAACGCTAATCTTCCAAGAATGGCAGATGAAGGTACGTTTAGAGCAGATTTACTGGATCGCTTGTCGTTTGAAGTGGTTACTTTACCGCCGCTGCGGTTCCGTGAAGGGGACATCTCTGTACTGGCTGATTATTTTGGACGACGAATGGCGGCGGAACTGGAATGGGTACAATGGCCTGGGTTGGGTCAGTTGGCATCGGAGGCGCTCGAACGCCACGAATGGCCAGGCAATGTCCGCGAACTCCGAAATGTGATTGAGAGAGCGGTTTATCAGTGGGAGGATTCTTCCCGGCCGATTGACCATATTATTTTTGATCCTTTTGAATCGCCCTGGAAGCCAAAGGAGATGGCAACCAGAGAACATATTCCCAATATGGTCGAACCGGACCCAGTGCCCGCTGCGGAGAAACAACAACCGGAAGCTGGTTTTGTTGAAGTTGATGATATGAAAGATGCGGTAGAAGCCTACGAAAAGCGGATATTGGAGTCTGCCATGGCAAAAAACCGCTACAACCAGCGGCAAACCGCCAAATCGCTTAACCTTACATATGATCAATTGCGACATTCCTTAAAGCGTCACGACTTACTGGGAAGCTAAATGAGGACTCCATCTCTTCCCACTGTTGCTTGAACAACAGTAGTTTACGACCACCTATTGAAAAGTAACGGAGAAGGAGGTCTTGCCGACATGAATGAGGCAATTGCGACAAAAAGTCGCCGATCACTGTGGTCTCGCGCGAAGGACATGGCTTTAAAAGCGCCTCCGGAACGCAATAGATATGTCGACTTTCTCAGAGCATTTTCCATATTAGCAGTTGTGATTGGCCATTGGCTGGTTGCAGCACCCTATATAGAGGACGGAGCGGTAAAAGGCGGACATCTTTTAGGGATATTACCTTGGTCGCAATGGTTGACCTGGGGATTTCAGGTTATGCCGATATTCTTTCTGGTGGGCGGTTTCTCCAATGGCGTTTCCTGGTCCGCCAATCGCCGGAACGATAGCACCTATGCCAATTGGTTTACGGGCCGATTGCAGCGGCTGATCAATCCCGTTCTACCGTTATTCCTGATCTGGACCTTGTTTGCATTGTTCGGCACGGCAATTGGCGTCGATCGTCAGATTGTAGAATTGGCCGCGCAATTGGCATTGATTCCCGTTTGGTTTCTGGCAGTGTATTTAATTGTAGCGGCGCTGGTTCCAATCACACACGCTGCCTGGAAAAGACTTGGTATGGCTTCTTTTTGGGGATTGGTGAGCGCGGCTGCAACCGTGGATATTCTGACCTACCGCTTCAGCATTCCTTACATCAATTTTATCAACTTTGCCTTTGTTTGGTTGGCTGTGCATCAATTGGGTTATGCTTGGAGTGACGGGCTTTTTTCAAATTCAAAACGCGCTCTTATCTTGGGGATTGGCGGATTAGTATCATTGGGTTTGATAGTCGGATTTGGACCGTACCCGGTGGCTATGATCGGCATTCCCGGTGAGGACATCAGCAATTCCATGCCACCAACAATTGCACTGCTTTCCTTGGGTATCATGCAAACCGGTTTTGCACTTGCCCTGCAACCCGCCATGCAAAAATGGCTTAGTGGCATACATGCATGGACAGCGGTGGTTCTGATCAACGGTATGATCATGACGGTTTATCTCTGGCATCTTACCGCTTTTGTGCTGGTTATGGTTGGTGCTTGGTTGTTGGGCGGTATTGGATTGGAAGTGGCGCCTGGGAGCGGAGCCTGGTGGCTAGCGCGACCGATCTGGTTTGCCCTCTACATTGTTGCACTTATGCCATTGATCATGATCTTTGCCCGATATGAGCAGGCCAGTCCAAAGACAATTGATATCATGCCGCATTGGCGTTTAGTAACTGGGCTGCTGCTAATTTGTTTTGGATTGGCGGCAACCGCAGCAATTAGCATTGCTAGTCCGCTTGGTGTCACGGGTGTCCGTCTATGGGTGGTTGCGCTGCCGTTTATTGGAGCAGCGCTGGCAGGCTTTGGGCCGATCCATGCTTTGGTCAAAAAAGTTATTCCATAAAAAAAGGGGCACAATGGCCCCTTTTCAATCTTGATGTTGCTGCAACTAGCCGCCGTTAAAGCTAACCATTGTGTAGAACATTGGCAGGGACAATAGTGTATTTGTCCGGGATGCCATCATTGCCATTTTGGCAGCCGCCGCCTTTGCATCTGGTTCTGCATCAACTATCCCCAGCACTTTCTTCTGGTTGGGCCAAATAATGAACCAAACATTGGCCGCCATGATGATCGCAATCCACATGCCGACGCCAATCATGGTGTAAGGCGCCTGCAAAGTTAGGGCAGGAACGAGATATTTTGAGAACATGGCTACAAACAGACCGGTCACCACCGTGAGCAATGCGGCCCAACGGAAATAGAAAAGCGCAGATGGAGCGATATGCTTTGATACCGCAGGTTTTTGATCATCCGGAATGTTCGGCATTTGCGGTACTTGGACAAAGTTGAAATAGTAAAGAAGGCCGATCCATAGAACGCCAAAGAACAAATGCGCCCATCTCATGACAGAGTTGGCGGTCACTTCACCGGGATGCAATCCCAGCATGAGTGCTACTGTTAGTATCAAACTAACAATCAATACTGCGTTTAGATTTCCAAAAAACTTTGCCACGATAGCTCCCCCTTACGTTTAGATGTAAAAGCCTATTATCGAATTGCCGGGCACATGTCACCCCGTTCAACGACGACTAGTAAATATGAGCATAAGTGCAGTTGAAGACGCTCCGCACTATCCTCATATGCAGCCTATCGAAAACCCCTCTAAACAACGGAGACTTAACTTAATGGCCTTCTCACTTCCGGAACTTCCTTACGCTAAGACCGCCTTTCACGATCTAATTTCCGAAGAAACCTTCGATTACCACCATGGCAAACACCACAATGCTTATGTAACCAAGGCTAACGCATTGGTTGCTGCCGATGAGAACCTGCAAGGTAAATCGCTGGTTGAGTTGATCAAATCTTCGTCAGGCGGATTGTTCAACCAGGTTGGACAGATATGGAACCATAGCTTTTACTGGCTATGTCTGAGCCCGGAAAAGAAAGAACCATCCGGAAAACTGGCTGAGATGATCAACGATCAATTTGGCTCTACCGACGCATTGATCGACAAGTTGAAAGCAGAAGCCACAGGCCATTTTGGCAGTGGTTGGGCATCGCTCAATCTTGATGGGGATAAGCTAGAAATTACATCTTATCATGATGCAGATTGTCCGATTGCCCATGGCCATACACCGTTGCTAATTTTGGATGTATGGGAACATGCCTATTATGTGGATTATCGCAATGCACGCCCGGATTACGCAGAAGCGATTTTGCGTAATGCTATAGATTGGGATTTCGTAGCAGAAAATCTCGATGGTAACGGAGCAGATCGCGCCAATCAGAGTTAAGTCAAACCAATCAAATAGTCAAAGCGGATGCGTCTAAGATGCGTCCGCTTTTTCTTTGTCTGCTTTGTCGTTGTCATCACCCTCTAGATTCAATCCCTCTTTCATCAACATGGGGATGTTGGCGATTGCAAAAATGAAGGTGAGGGGCAACATACCCCACAGCTTGAACCCGACCCAAAAATCCCATGTCTGGGTGCGCCAGATGAGTTCATTGAGAAATGCAGAAGCCACGAAAAACAGGGTCCAGTTGATCGTGAGTTTGCGATATCCGTTGTCTGAAAGCCCAGGATAGGCTGTTCCCAATAGCATTTTTAGCAAAGGCCGACCGGTCCACATTCCAAAAATCAAAACAGTTGCAAAGATGAAGTAGACAATTGTTGGTTTGATTTGAATGAAAGTTTCGTTCTGGAACCAGAGGGTAGCAGCACCAAATATTGTAACAAGGCCGCCGGAAACCCAGAGCATGGGAGAAATCTTACCCATTTTCACCCAGGATATGATCAACGCGACGATCATCGCCACCATGAAAGCTGACGTAGCAGCCAGAATTTTAAACAATTGGGGTTCTGGTGCAAAGCTATTGACCAAAAAAAAGACCAAAAGCGGTCCAAAGTCCAAGGCAAAACCCAGTCCCTTATTTTCTTCCTTCGGGCTTTTAATGACCTGCTCTTCGCTCACTTTGTTACTCCAGCAATGGCCGCAGCAACCTCTTCTGGGTCGAACGGCCGTAAATCTTCAATAGTCTCACCCACACCTATAGCATGGATCGGCATATCAAACTGTTTGGCTGCGGCAACCAACACACCGCCGCGCGCAGTGCCATCCAATTTGGTCATAATTAGACCAGTAACATTTGCCACTTCTTTAAAAACCTCAATCTGCGACAAAGCATTTTGACCGGTTGTCGCATCTAGGACCAAGACCACATCATGCGGCGCTTCTGGATTGAGTCGACCAAGTACCCGTCGAATCTTGTCCAATTCGTCCATTAATTCTGTCCGATTTTGCAGGCGGCCAGCTGTATCAACGATTAATACATCAATGCCCGTCGCAGTAGCCTGTTTCACACCTTCATAGACGATACTGGCACTGTCACCGCCTTCAGGCCCCGATATAATGGGAACGCCAAGGCGTTCCGCCCAAATTTTCAACTGGCCAATGGCTGCAGCACGAAAGGTATCGCCAGCTGCCAGCATCACACCATAATCCTGTTCAAGAAACAAATGTGCCAGCTTGGCAATTGTCGTCGTTTTTCCCGAGCCGTTTACACCAATCACCAGAATGACTTGTGGACGCGGGAAAGCATCAATTTCGAGTGCTGCGGCTACCGGGTCCAGAATTTTGGCAATTTCAGTTTGAATAATCTCTTTGACGGCGGTCTCGGTTAAACCTTTTTCAAATCGCTCGGTCGATAGTTTTTCGCGAATAGATGCCGCTGTTGATGGACCCAGATCGGACATTATTAGTGCGTCTTCAATATCGTCGAGCGTAGCGTCATCCAGTTTGGCCTTGGTAACCAATCCGGTGAGGTTTTCTGAAAGTCGAGAAGATGTCTTGCCAAAGCCGCCAAATAGACGCTCTGTCCAACCGGGTTTATCACTCATGCAAGAACCTTTGCGCGTAAATTTTCGCTTTTTACCGAGACTATCGAAGCATTGACTATCTGGCCTTGTTCAACCGGATTATCAAATTCTACTTTTGCAAAGTTTTCAGCATAGCCGGATCTACCCGATGTCTCGACCAGCACTGATAGTTCCTTGCCAACCATTTGTTCAAGCCAGATGCGCTTCCGCTCACTGACTTTGTTCCGAAGCCGCCTGGCTCGATCTTTGATGATTTGTCCATCCACTTGCGGCATTTTGGCGGCTGGTGTCCCTTCGCGTGGAGAATAAGGAAAGATATGCCCGTGAACGATGTCGCATTGATCGATAATATCGAGACTCTGTTCAAACATTGTTTCGGTTTCGGTTGGGAAACCGGCAATTATGTCAGCTCCGATTGTAATTTCAGACCTTACAGATTTTAACCGGGCGACCAGATCAATAGCTTGATCTCGGCTATGTCGCCGCTTCATCCGTTTCAGAATCATGTCATCACCAGATTGCAGAGAAAGGTGGATATGCGGCATCAACCGTTTTTCGCAAGTGAGAAGTTCAAACATCCGTTCGTCAATTTCGATACCATCTAACGACGACAGTCTCAGACGGGGGAGATCTGGAACATTGCTAATAATTCGCTCCAGCAGCATGCCTAACGTCGGTTTTCCGGGAAGGTCAGGACCATAGCTCGTCACATCTACCCCAGTCAGGACAACCTCTCGGAAACCCTTGTCCACCAGGGCTTTTATCTGGTCGACAATCTGCCCTGCGGGTACAGAGCGACTACTGCCTCGGCCATAGGGAATAATACAAAACGTACAACGATGGTCGCATCCATTTTGGATTTCGACAAAGGAGCGAGAACGTTCGGTAAAGGCACTGACCATATGCGGCGCAGTTTCCTTGATTGCCATGATGTCAGATACCCGGATGTCAGATCGATTGGTATCTAGTCCAAATTTGAAATTGGCCGGATCGTACTTGTCAAAATTGCCAACAACCGCAGTTGCTTCAGGCATTTGTTCAAACATTCGAGGATCAATTTGCGCTGCACATCCCGTTACGATGACATTCTTGTGAGGATTGTTCTTTTTCGCTCTACGAACGGCTTGCCGCGTTTGCCGGACAGCTTCGTTGGTTACGGCACAGCTGTTCACAATGATGAGATCGTTAGTATCCACATTGCTGTTTTTCAGATTCTGTCGAACGGTTTCACTTTCCGCGATATTCAATCGGCAGCCCATGCTGATTATCTCAGGTTCGTTCACCGAAAACTGCTCCAATCAGCTTCGCCCTTGAACACGTATGTAGCAGGGCCGCTCATCATGATCGGGCCATCTTCTTCCCAGCTGATAGACAATTCGCCGCCGGGCAAGGTTATAGAAACGGGACTGGAGACCAAGCCGCGCTTGATTGCAGCAACAGCGGTTGCGCATGCCCCGGTCCCACACGCTTTGGTCAAGCCAACGCCGCGCTCCCAAACATGCAGTTTCAATCCCCTTTTTGTCTGGCTGGCTATATTGACATTGATCCGTTCCGGAAAAAGAGGATCAATTTCTATCTGCGGCCCCAATCGATCAAGTTCGACTTTGTCCGCGTCATCTACAAAAAATACAACATGCGGATTACCAACATTCACTGCAACTGGATTTTCGAGATCTTCCCAACCAATGGGCATATCCAAACTATCCATTGCGTAAGCTAGCGGAATTGAATCCCATGCAAAGCGCGGCGCTCCCATATTGACGGTTGGATTTCCATTGGCAGTAGTACCAGAGAGCAATCCGCCAGATGTTTCAATTGTAATGTCGTCTCCGAGAAGTGCCACAACACACCGCGATGCATTGCCGCAAGCCTCTACTTCTCCGCCATCAGCATTAAATATCAACATCCTGACATCGGCTTTGGCGGATTGTTTTAGAACAATCAGTTGATCACACCCAATACCATTGTGGCGATTGGCAATATTTGAAGCCATAACAGTGGTTATGTCCAAATCGTCGGCACGAGCATCAATGATGACAAAATCATTGCCCAAGCCATGCATTTTATGAAATTGCCCTTTGGTCATGCAGGGCGATGTAGGGATGTGACCCGATTAAGTCCAGAAATTCGCAGTTAGACTTTTTATCCGACTTTCCGTTCTAGAAACACCGGAGCACCTGTTTGCTCGTCATCAATGGAAGGTTCAGTCGGTCGGGGTTCAGGAACCCGCTGTGCTGGCAAAAGATTTCGTTCCGCCAATATTTTCCGCGTTTGTTCCATAGAAAGCGGACGCCCATAGTACCAGCCTTGCCCTTTGGCACAGCCAATATTTCGTAACTCGGTTTCTATATCACGATCTTCGATACCTTCTGCGGTAATGGGCATTCCTAGACTTTCGCCCAAGCCGGTAATTGCTTTGACAATCGCGGCACTTTCAGAATTTTCCAAAATGGAAGATACGAAACTGCGATCTATTTTAATTCTATCAAAGGGCAGGGCGCGGAGGTGAGCCAGAGAACTATAGCCGGTCCCAAAGTCGTCCAATGCGATTCGAATACCTTGGTTTTTTAGGCTGCCAACAATAGATTGGGCCAAACTCAAATTCTCAAACAAAGAGCTCTCAGTTATTTCGATCTCTAATCGGTTTGGCGGATACCCAGTTTCCACCAAAAGTTTGACAATTTTCTGTGCCAACCAAGGGTCCAACAACTGCACTGGTGAGATGTTTACAGAAACTGTGAGCGATTGATCCCAGTTTTTTGCTTCTTCAAAAGCTTGACGCAATATGCTTAGAGACAATTCCCCAATCATTCCGGTTTCTTCGGCAATTGGAATAAAGACTTCCGGGGAAACGAGGCCCTGTGTTGGCGATTCCCAGCGCGCCAACATCTCAAATCCTGTCAACTTACCAGTTGCTAGATCAACTTGCTGTTCAAAATAGGGGACAAATTCACTCTTCGGAATTCCGGTACGCATTCCGGACTCTAAGGTGTTCCTTGTTTGAAGCTCCTGCTCCATTGACGTGTCGAACCAGCAAAACCGATTCCGCCCTTGTTTTTTTGCGCTGTACATTGCGATGTCTGCACGTCGCATAAGGACATCGACACCTTCGTCTTCAAGGTCAAATCGCGACATTCCTATTGATGTTGTAACAACCAGATGATTACTATTTTCCACAATTGGTGCGGCGATACTGTCGATTAGGTCGTCAGAAATACGATCGACCATTTCCGGTTGATCGGGATCGAAAATAAAGGCGCATGCGAATTCATCTCCGCCCAACCGCGCCAATAGATTATTAGGTGGAACGACGTTGGCAATTCTCTGAGCCACTTCCTTAAGGACGACATCTCCTGCGCTGTGTCCGTGGACATCATTTACATTTTTAAAATTGTCTAGGTCGAGCATCAAGAATGCTATACTTTTGTTCTTTCTTTGAGCGAGAGAGATCATCTCAGATGTTCTCTCTGTCAATGTTCTGCGATTTAGAAATCCAGTGAGGGGGTCGGTTGCCGCCAAAGAATGGGCTCTTTCTTCAGCCGCTGTTCGTTCAGTAATTTCTGAAGAAAGGTCGCGATATCGTCTCCATCCAAATAGAATGAGAGCAATGTTGAGTAGAAAAGCTGAAACCAGCAGGTTCTCGCTGCCACCTCCGTAGCCTGCCATTGATTTGATAGAGTCGGACATCACAGTGCTACCCGTTCCGACAAACATCAAGATTGCAACAAGAACTATACTACCTGTTACGACATCTCGGCGTGCAGAGACCGCATGCTTGTTTTTGTCTTTTGCTTTCGGCTCTACAGAACGCTGTTGCACCATATTCATTTCCCACTGAATTTATTTGGCCCTAATGCGCCAAAAACTCTCAATTTCTGGTTAACATTGGCTTACTACAGCTCAATTCAGGGGTTGCAGAGAGAAAGAACATTCTCTAAGCGCCCTCCAAAGAACATTTTTGTTCTGTTTGTAACATTTAGAGTTCCATAACTCACACGTCGGTTAGCGAGGTTTCGCCCACCGGCGTTTTTTGCGTTGGACTATTTTGAAGAAAGAAAGGCGAGCATATGTTTGACAAGTTAAGTGATCGCCTTGGTGGTGTCTTTGACAAGCTGCGTGGCCGCGGTGCGCTGAAGGAAGAAGATGTCCGTGCGGCTATGCGAGAAGTGCGGATTGCGCTCCTGGAAGCCGATGTAGCTCTCCCAGTTGTCAAAGAATTTGTCGAAAAGGTGACCGAGCAGGCAGTTGGTCAATCTGTTCTGAAATCGGTTACCCCAGGCCAGCAAGTCGTTAAAATCGTCAATGACGGTCTGACTGAAATGTTGGGATCCGAGGTTAGTGAACTCGATCTTGCCGTTGCTCCTCCCGCCATTATCATGATGGTCGGACTTCAGGGATCTGGTAAAACAACCACAACTGCGAAAATTGCCAAACGACTGAAAGATAAAGAGAATAAGAAGGTTATGATGGCCTCGCTCGATGTCAATCGTCCGGCGGCGCAAGAGCAATTGGCCGTTCTTGGTGAGCAGATCGACGCCGCGACATTGCCGATTGTTGAGGGCCAACAGCCGGTAGAAATCGCAAAACGCGCGCTGCAAGCCTCCAAATTGCAGGGCTTTGACGTTCTGATGCTCGATACAGCAGGTCGCCTGCACGTTGATCAGCAATTGATGGACGAGATGAAGGCGGTCGCAGACGTTTCTACCCCGCAGGAAATCCTGTTGGTGGTTGACAGTCTGACCGGTCAAGATGCCGTTAATGTGGCACAAAACTTCTCTGACCAGGTGGATTTGAGCGGTGTCGTTCTCACCCGAATGGATGGCGATGCACGCGGTGGTGCAGCTCTTTCCATGCGTTCGGTTACCGGTAAACCGATCAAATTCGTTGGTGTTGGCGAAAAGATCGATGCGCTGGAAGAATTTCATCCTGAGCGCGTTGCGGGCCGTATCCTTGGCATGGGCGATGTGGTCAGTCTGGTCGAAAAAGCGGCACAGGTTGTAGATAAAGAAGAATCCGAAGCGCTCGCGGAGAAAATGCTCAAAGGGCAGTTCGATCTGAACGATTTGCGCTCTCAGCTACGTCAAATGACAAAAATGGGCGGTCTTGGTGCTCTGGCATCGATGATGCCGGGCATGAAAAAGGCCAAGGCAGCGATGGCCGGTGGGGCCGATGATAAGGCTCTGGTCCGGATGGACGCGATTATTGGTTCGATGACCAAGGAAGAGCGAATTCGTCCAGGCCTGCTCAACGCCAAACGCAAACGGCGGGTAGCCATTGGTTCGGGCACAACGGTGCAGGATGTGAACAAGCTTCTGAAAATGCATCAGGAAATGTCCAAGGCGATGAAACGCATCAAGAAAATGGGCGGTATCAAAGGGTTGATGTCTATGTTTGGCGGAGGCGGCGGTGCTGCGGAAGCCGGCATGGGTGGGCAGGGCGGCGGAATGGCCGGAATGCCGGGCCTTCCTGACATGTCCCCGGGCAATCTTCCTCCTGAATTACAAGATTTATTGAACAAGAAGAAATGATTCCAAATATTTGATTTTATTGAGTTTATGAAAGGTAATTTGAATGTCAGTAGCAATTAGAATGTCCCGTGGCGGGTCTAAGAAACGTCCTTATTACAAGATCGTGATTGCCGATGTCCGCGCGCCACGCGATGGTAAGTTTATCGAGCGTATCGGAAGCTATAATCCGTTGCTCGCCAAGGATGACGAAAAGCGCGTTGTTCTGGACGTTGATCGCGCGAAACATTGGCTAAGCGTTGGCGCCAAGCCGTCTGACCGTGTTGCTCGTTTCCTTGATGCTGCCGGTTTGATGAAACGTGAAGCACGCAACAATCCAAACAAAGCGAAGCCAGGCGAGAAAGCCACTGAGCGTCTGGAAGAGAAAGCTGAAAAAGCAGCTGCTGCTGAAGAAGCGGCCAAAGAAGCTGCTGCAGCTCCTGCTGAAGAAGCACCAGCAGAAGAAGCTGCTGTTGAAACACCCGCAGAAGAAACTCCTGCTGCTGCAGAAGCCGCGCCAGAAGCACCTGCCGAAGAAGCGCCTGCTGAGGAAGCAAAAACCGAGGAAGCGCCTGCTGAAGACGCTCCTGCAGAAGACAAAGCCGAAGGTTAATCCTTGGCTGATTCTGGACCGGACAAACCCGTCCCCCTTGCCGTCATAATTGGCGCGCATGGGGTGACCGGGGAAGTTCGGCTCAAGCTGTTTACCGATGGTCTCGACAATCTGAAACAGCACAAGCAATACAACGGCGGCGCATTGACGCTCAAGTCCGTCAAGCCTCATAAAATGGGCGCGATTGCGCGAATAGCCGAAATCACCGATCGCAATGGCGCAGAGGCGGCGAGAGGAACCGAGCTAACCGTTCCGCGCTCTGCCTTGCCAGCGCTCGATGATGATGAATTCTATCATATTGACATCATCGGTCTGCGCTGTGTCTCCGATACTGGCGAAGAGTTGGGTAAGATTTTTGCGATTTATGAATTTGGAGCCGGCGATGTGATCGAGATAGAACGTGCCAGCGGAAAAAAATTCATGGTACCAGTGAAGGCGATTGATATGCGCGGTGATCCGGCGATTGTGCAGGCGGAGTTTGTTGAAGCGTGACCAGTCCGATATTCTATATTGCCCTAATTGTTGTTCTGGCGGCTTTGCCCGCCACAGTTGGCTGGAATGTTGCTAAAAAGCGAGAACAATTTGGACGCATGGCCGGAGCAATCATTGGCGGTCAGACGCTTCTGACGCCCGGTATAGCCTTGATCGCGTTTTCCCAAGATCGCGCGGCTGATGAAAATTCTCTTCAAACAATCATTATCTACGGTGCGATGGCATTAGCGATCTCGATCATGACTTTTGTTTTTCTAGAGATCAGAAAAACACACAGAGAAAGATGATCTGGTAGAGCATGGATTAATGACCTTCACCGCCCAAATCTTGACCCTATATCCGGAGATGTTTCCCGGACCGCTTGGTACCTCATTGGCGGGCAGGGCGCGAGAAGAAGGAAAGTGGGCTCTTAACACAGTAAATCCTCGCGATTTCACCACAGACAAGCACCGCAGTGTGGATGATACACCTGCGGGTGGCGGAGCAGGTATGGTTTTACGGGCTGACGTCATGGCGACTGCTGTGGATTTTGCTTCTGGAAAACAACCAAACGCCCCAATCCTGGCCATGACTCCCCGCGGAAAACCGCTGACACAGGCCCGCATTCGCGATATATCTTCCGGTCCCGGTGTCACCATAATCTGCGGTCGTTTCGAAGGATTTGACGAGCGATTGTTCGAAGGACGCAACATTGAACAAGTCTCGATCGGAGACTATGTCTTGTCCGGCGGAGAAATGGGCGCTTTGGTGCTTTTAGACGCTTGCATTCGTCTGTTTCCCGGGGTAATGGGCGCGACTGCTAGCGGAGATGACGAGAGTTTCGAACACGGAATTCTGGAATATCCGCAATATACCCGACCTCAAATATGGGAAGGGCGCATAATCCCTGAAGTCTTGCGATCGGGGGATCATGCGAAAATAGCTGCTTGGCGGAAACAAAGGGCAGAGGAAGATACACGGCTAAGGCGGCCGGATTTATGGGAGCGTCGCAGGGATGCTTCGGATCAGTCGCCCTCTGGTGCGCAAGGAAAAGATAAAGATAAGGAATAGGTCATGAACCTGATTCAAACATTAGAAAAAGAAGCGGTCGATGCATTTGGCGCTTCTAAAGAAATTCCCGAATTTCGCGCCGGCGATACGCTGCGCATTGGTGTTCGCGTTGTAGAAGGCGAACGGACACGTACCCAAAATTTTGAAGGTGTGTGCATCGCACGTACCAATCGCGGCATGGGTTCGAACTTCACCGTACGGAAAATTTCCTTCGGCGAAGGTGTTGAACGTGTATTCCCGCTATATTCCCCTAATATTGAAAGTATTACAGTGGTTCGCCGCGGTATTGTACGCCGTGCGAAGCTATACTATCTGCGCGGCCGTACCGGTAAGAAGGCCCGTATTGCGGAACGCCGTTTGAACGCGCCGAAAGATGCGGCTACAACAGCCAAACCGGCACCAAAGGCAGAAGAGAAACCAGCTGCGAAGGACGCTGAAGCTTAAACCAAGTTAGCTTCTAAAGAAATTCCAACAGCCGGTTCTCCAAAACGGAAAACCGGCTGTTTTCATATTGAACACAGGAAAAGTTTCATGGGTTACAAAATTGCCGTAGTCGGCGCGACCGGGAATGTCGGGCGCGAAATGTTGAACATACTTGCTGAACGCGAGTTTCCTTATGACGAGATCGCTGCGGTGGCCTCTTCCCGATCACATGGGATGGAGATTGAAATTGGCGATACGGGCAAGATGCTCAAAGTACAGAATATCGAACATTTCGATTTTTCTGGCTATGATATTGCCCTGTTTGCTGCCGGCTCTGGACCAACAAAGGAATTTGCCCCCAAAGCAGCGGCCGCGGGCTGTACAGTGATTGATAACAGCTCTCTGTACCGCATGGATCCCGATGTACCTCTTATCGTACCGGAAGTGAATCCGGAGGATATCGACGGCTATACCAAGCGTAATATTATCGCTAATCCGAACTGTTCAACTGCTCAGATGGTTGTAGCGTTAAAACCGCTCCATGATGCGGCAAAGATTAAGCGGGTGGTCGTGTCTACCTACCAGTCTGTTTCCGGCGCCGGTAAAGGCGGGATGGATGAGCTTTTTGAACAGTCTCGTGCCATTTTTGTCGGCGATGAAAAAACAAATCAAGTGTTTACCAAGCAAATCGCGTTCAACGTGATCCCGCATATCGATGTGTTCCTGGACGATGGGTCGACCAAGGAAGAATGGAAAATGGTCGTCGAGACCAAGAAGATCCTTGATTCCAAGATCAAACTATCGGCGACCTGTGTTCGGGTGCCGGTATTTGTTGGGCACAGTGAGTCGATCAATATCGAGTTCGAAAACGAACTTAGCGCCAAAGATGCTCAGGCTATTCTCCGCGATGCACCTGGCATCATGCTGGTCGATAAGCGCGAGGATGAAGGCTATGTCACGCCGGTAGAATGCGTAGGCGATGGCGCCACTTATATCAGCCGTGTCCGCGAAGACCCAACGGTTGAGAATGGATTGAATATCTGGTGCGTCAGCGACAACCTGCGCAAAGGTGCTGCTCTCAATGCGGTGCAGATAGCTGAGTTATTGGGGCGTAAGCACTTGCAGAAGGGGTAGTCTGGTAGTTTGTATTACTGTCCGCTTAAACTGAAAAGCGGACATTTTTTAGCCGATTGAAAGGAATACCACGCCCCCGGTCACCGTGATGGCTCCCACTATTTTTTGCAGAGTCATCTTTTCACTCAAAAAGAATATGCCAATTAACGCCGCAAACAAAATGCTGGATTCGCGAATAGCGGAAACACCACCCATGGTTGTTAAGCTCATCGCCCAAACTGCAATACAGTAACCAAGTGTTCCCAATAATCCGGCCACAACAACCAACGCGCCTTCTTTTCCTCGCGGTAAACTGGGTGCCCGTCGCCTTATCGCAACATATGATATCGGAATAAGAAAGCCTGCGACAACGGCCTGCCATGCTGCATATCCTGTGGCGCTCTCTGCTACGCGAACACCCAGGCCATCGACTACCATATAGCTGGCAATGAACAATCCAGCTGCAAGGGCTGCAAAGATCGATTTTGTGTCTGGTCGATTGTTTCCCATTGCGAGAAAAAGAATACCCAATGAAACCAGGACAATTCCGATCAGACTAAGGTAGCCGGGTAGTTCACCTGCAAAGAGGGCCGCTCCAAGAGTAACCAATAGAGGCGCACTACCGCGCGCTATTGGATAGACGCTGGCCAGATCGCCATCACGGTAAGCGCGAACCAAGAACAAGCAATATCCTATCTGTAGTAAAGATGACAAAACCAGATAAGGCCAGCTGGCTGATGCGGGCGGCTCTAAGAAAAAGGCGAAAGGTAACGCGGCTGACCCTCCAACCAAGCATATGATAGCAATCGACCAAAGGCGATCTTCTCCACTCTTTACAACAGCATTCCAACTTGCATGAATGAGTGCTGATGCAAGGAGCAGGCCAACGACGATTGGAGACATATCGGCCTTTCAATTACGCCGGTTTTTGAGTGTTCCGTTTGGATCGGTTGAAAGTGAATTACAAGCGCGCACTGGCGCTAATAAAAAACCTGCACAAAATTCACTACGGTTTTTCTATTGTTTGCTTTTGTGCCCTAATCAGACATTGGAACTTGCCATCATATCCTATCCCGGTGCAATGAACCGAAATGACACTACAAGCAGATGTATATTGGTCCTTCCGTTCTCCCTACAGCTATCTGGCGACCCGGCGATATGTGGAGCTGACGGAAAAATATGACCTGCAGGTAAACCAGCGTTTCGTTTATCCGCTGGCAATCCGTGAACCGGATTTCTTTGAAAAGAACCACCCCAATTGGCTTGGTTATACTTTCAAAGATATCTTTCGCGTCGCGCAGTTCATGGATATCCCAATGGCACCGCCCAATCCAGATCCAATTGTTCAAGATATTGCGACCCGAAAAATAGCCGCTGAACAGCCCTTTATTTTTGAATTGACCCGCATGGGGCAGGCGGCCTCGCGGAGGAAAAAGGGACTGGAGTTTGCCAATGAGGTGTCACAACTTATCTGGGGCGGATCCGCTGGCTGGAACGAAGGCGAACATCTTGCCAAAGCCGCAGGACGTGCGGGATTGGATATCGATGAACTTCGGTCGGAAGCCAATATACAATCCGAAGAATTAGATGCTGAAATTGCCGACAACCAAAAAGCGTTGGAAGCCGCCGGTCATTGGGGGGTACCGACTTTGGTCTTTGAGAATGAACCATTTTTCGGACAAGATCGTATCGAGATCGCTCTATGGCGAATGAAGCAGAGCGGTCTTAGGGAAAGCTAAAGATTGGACTTTCCTACAAGGGATCCAGGCGTTAGGCTTCGGCTAAGCCAATATTGCTATTGATTTCATCGACAGCAGTTTTTCAAGTTCGAGTACCAACCGTTGGGAAAAGCCAAAAAAGGCCATTCCTTGGTGGCAAGTTAGTCAAGTTTGAGGATATGCACCGATGAACTCAGGTCCAACGCAATGAGTGTTTCTGGTTGGAACTTTTCATCTTTCGATGGTGTAAATCTCAAAATCCATGAAATGGGGGAGGGTAGACCTGTGATCCTTCTTCATGGCCTGTTCTCCAATGCAGATACAAACTGGATCAAATTTGGCCATGCTGCAAGACTGGCTGCTGAAGGCTTTCGGGTCATTATGCCCGATTTACGAGCTCATGGTGATAGCGAAGCGCCGCATGGCGCAGAAGCTTATCCTGAAGATGTTCTAGTCAAAGACATTGTCGCTTTGATCGAATATCTCGACCTTGATACTTATGACCTCGGCGGTTTTTCCTTGGGTGCCCGTACAACCGCAAAATTACTTGCGAATGGCGTTAAACCGAGAAAGGCAATTCTAGCAGGTATGGGATTGGAAGGGCTCTCTGGATGGGAAAGACGACAAGATTTTTTCCTTCGTGCGATTGCTTTGAAAGATGAAGTGAAGCGAGGCGATCCTCATTGGCTGGCAATACAGTTTATGAAGAGCCAGAAAGTGGATACAATCGCGGCAGGGCATTTGCTCAAGACATTTTCGGATGTGTTAGAGGAAGAAATTAGGACTATCGAAACTTCGAGTTTAATCCTGTGCGGATCCGAAGACCGGGATAATGGTGATCCAGAAAAACTGGCGATGCTTCTATCGAATGGAAAGCATGTCGTGATCCCCGGAACCCATATGAGCAGTGTTACGAAAGAAGAACTAGGACAACAAATGGTCAGTTTTTTGACGGAATAGGGAGGTAATATGAGGGGACTAATTCACTGGCGCTATTTCTGGATTTTCTGGGGAGCCGGGATGGCTTTGTTTTTGTTTCTCGTGGCTTCTGGCGGTGCGCTCCAAACTGAGGTTGCTCCGGGTGGGATATTGGATCATCAGGCTGCTGGAACTGCTGATCGCGTTAACGCAATTCAGAAAAGTTGGGTAGATGCAGGAGTCTTATCCCAAGCAAAACTCGGTATGATCGGGGACCTGACCTTCATACTTCTCTATTCGCTGGGTGGGATTATTGGTGGCCGTTTGCTCTGGCAGCAAGCTGGCTCGCCATCGCTTAAAAAATTCGGGCTTCTGATAATAGTCACATATTTTGCTTTTTTCATCACAGATTATGGTGAAACGGTCAGTCAATTTGTTCAGCTTATGCAAGGAGAGGGTAGTGATATTCTGGCTGGAATAGCTGCCTTCTTGCGGCCCATTAAGGCAGTCAGTTGGATCGCGGGAACCCTCATGATTTTGATCGCTTTAATTTGGTTCTGGCGCGACCAACGTGCTTGACCTGTAGCCAATAAAGTTTCAGTTTAAACCAAATACCATTGAGTAGAGGATTACACTATGAAGTCAGCCGTATCTATTTTTGCGATCGCAGCAATGTCTGCTGCTGTTCCAGCCATGGCGATGCCGACGGACAAAGAAAAACAAAGAGAATATGAAAACCCTACGGCTGATGACGCAAAAAATTATGTCGAAGAAACTGAAAAAGAGATGTTTGACTTTTCCGTCGATGCAGGACGTACTTACTGGATAAACTCTACATACATAAATGAAGACACAGATGCATTGGCTGCGAAAGTTGGCGCCGAAGGGACAACCAAGTCAGTAAATGCAGCAATAGACGCCGCTCAGTTCAAGGATGTTCCTGGCATTGATCCAGTGACCAAACGCAAACTGGATAAGCTGCGTGGGGGTATTGTATTGCCTGCGCCTGCTGTTCCTGGCGCTGCGGAGGAGCTAAACACGATAGCGACGCGACTGAATTCTGCATATGGTAAAGGCAAAGGAACGTTGAAAGGGGAACCCATAAACGGCTCCGATATTGAAGCTGCCATGGGGACAAATCGCAATCCCGCTGAACTTTCAGAGATGTGGGAGAGTTGGCACACGCAGGTTGGTAAGCCGATGAAAGATGATTATGCCCGTATGGTAGAAATTGCCAACGAAGGCGCTCAAGATCTTGGTTTTTCGGATGTCGGCGCGATGTGGCGTTCAGGCTATGATATGCCGGCCGATGATTTTGCGGATTTGATGGACAAGCTCTGGTTACAGGTGAAACCGCTTTACGATGAAGTGCATTGTTACACGCGGAGCAAACTCAACGAATATCATGGCGACGAGGTACAGGCTGCTTCTGGTCCGATCAGAGCTGATTTACTCGGCAACATGTGGGCCCAGGAATGGGGTAACATTTATGACATAGTGGCACCCAAAGGTGCGGGTGACATTGGATATGACACCACAGAGCTTCTCAAAGCTAAAGACTATGATGCCATCAAAATGGTGAAAGCGGGCGAGGGGTTTTTCTCTTCATTAGGGTTTGAACCATTACCCGAAACATTCTGGAAACGGTCACAATTTACAAAACCAGCAGATCGCGAAGTGGTTTGCCACGCCAGTGCCTGGAATATCACCAATATCGATGATGTGCGCATCAAAATGTGCATTAAGATCAATGGTGATGACTTTACTACCATTCATCATGAGCTTGGGCATAATTACTACCAACGTGCTTACAACAAACAAAGCTTTCTTCATTTGGATGGAGCCAATGATGGCTTTCATGAAGCGATTGGCGATATGATCGCTCTGTCCATTACACCAGAATATTTGGTGCAGGTTGGATTGCTCGAGGAAGACAAAGTTCCTGGAGCAGACAAGGATTTGGGTCTGTTACTCCGCCAGGCCATGGACAAGGTTGCATTTCTTCCCTTCGGCTTGCTTGTCGATAAATGGCGCTGGAATGTCTTTTCCGGGGCAGTTCAACCCGATGACTATACCAAGGCATGGCATGATCTAAAACTACAATACCAGGGTATTACACCGCCCGTTGAGCGGACTTCTGATCAGTTCGACGCAGGTGCAAAATATCACATTCCTGGAAACACTCCCTATTCGCGCTATTTCTTGGCACGGATCCTTCAATTCCAATTCTACAAAGCAGCTTGTGATGAGGCTGGTTGGAAAGGGCCGCTCCACCGATGCTCTTTCTATGGTAACAAGGATGTTGGCGCAAAGTTAAATGCAATGCTGGAAATGGGTGCGTCCAAACCTTGGCCGGATGCCTTGGAAGCTTTTACCGGTACACGTGAGATGGATGGATCAGCGATGATCAGTTATTTCGCCCCGTTGATGGATTGGTTGAAGGAAGAAAATAAAGGCAAATCTTGCGGATGGTGAACTGTGTTGACTGATAGGCTATTTCGTTGATTGACAGGCGTGCCTTCGTTGCTGGTACTGCAATCAGTGGCTTTCTCCTGTCATCCAACAGCCTTAATTCCACTCAATCGTTATTGCTGCGAACTATCCATTCTTCTGGAGAATCCATTCCGGCTATCGGGATGGGTAGTTGGCTGACGTTTGATACCGGTAACGACCCAGAGGCGCTGTCCGTTCGCACGGAGATATTGCGGATATTCCTACAATGTGGTGGTTGCCTGATCGACTCTTCCCCCATGTATGGTTCCTCACAGTCTGTCATTGGAAAAGCGTTATCTAGGTTGGACAACACTACGTCTGTTTTTGCTGCTGATAAGGTTTGGACTAACGGCAAGGAACAGGGGCAAAAGCAGATTCAAGAAAGTGTTGAAAATTGGCGGGTTCCCAGATTTGATTTGCTGCAAATCCACAATCTCGTGGATTGGGAAACACAATTGGAAACATTGTTCGAAATGAAGGATGCAGATCGCCTACGCTATGTTGGCATAACAAGCTATGATGGCTTGAGATACGATCAGCTTGAACGCATTATGATTAAGCATCCCATCGACTTTGTTCAATTCAGCTACAATATAGCTGATCGAAGAGCGGAAGATCGCCTGCTTCCCATAGCAAAGGAGCGAGGGATATCTGTAATTATCAATCGTCCGTTTCAGGAGGGGCGGTTGACGCGGAAAGTTGCCGGTAGAAATCTGCCCTCATCGGCGAAAGAAATAAAAAGCAAAAGTTGGGCGCAGTACATGCTGCAATGGATCGTCTCAAATCCAACTGTAACGGCTACAATTCCTGCAACAAGCAGGGTAGATCATATGAAGGAAAATATTGGTGTCCTTCATAAGCCGATCCCAGATTCCAATCTGAGGGAAAGAATGGCGCGAGACTTTATCGCCTGATCCCGCGCCAATTCTATATAGGCTAAAGCTGTTCCAGCATATAATCGGCGGCGCTGACTTTAAAGTCGCCCGGTGCTTCAACATTGACTTCTTCAACAGTGCCATCATTGACAATCAAAGAGAAACGCTGGCCGCGTTGCCCCATACCAAAACCACTACCGTCCATCTCAAGTCCAAGAGCGGAAGCAAGCTCGCCATTTCCATCTGCCAGCATAGTCACAGCTTCTGAGCCGTCACGATCGTTCCAAGCTTGTAAGACAAAAGCATCGTTTACGGCAGTACAAGCAATTTCATCTACACCTTTGGCTCTCAACTCATCAGCTTTTTCTACATAGCCGGGGAGGTGTTTTGCAGAACAAGTAGGGGTAAATGCGCCTGGAACTGAGAACAAAGCCACTTTCTTACCGGCGAAATATTCACTGGAACTGACCTGCTGAGGTCCTTCCGCAGTTGCTTTGACTAAATTAACCTCTGGGATTTTATCACCTTTGTTGATCATGATGTGCTCCTTGTAAGAATTTATCTTTGTTTCGATACGAGAGGTATGTCGGTTTTAGAAACTATAATTGCAAGCAATATGCTCATATATATTCTGCTGTCCTAATCATTGTCGACACACTAATATGAGGACATGGTTGAACCGCGATTTTTCTCTGGCCAATTCCTTCTGGCAACTCCTGGAATGGGGGACCCACGATTTTCTCGTTCGGTTATCGCCATCTGCTCTCATGATGAGAACGGTGCTCTGGGCATAAACATCGGCGACACTTCCGACGAGATAACCTTTCACGGAATTTTGAAGCAGTTCGATATCGAAACTTCTGGGGTAGAAGACCAACTTGTATATCTGGGCGGTCCGGTTGAAACGCAGCGAGGATTCATCTTGCATAGCCTCGACATGAATTTGTCTGATACTTTGCAAGTGGGTGATCGCTGGGGATTAAGCAGTTCGGTTGATATTTTGCGAGCAATAGCAAAAGGCCGCGGGCCAAAGCTATGGCTTGCTGCTCTTGGTTATGCAGGATGGGGCGAGGGTCAATTGGAATATGAGCTGACCCAAAATGGATGGTCCATTGTCGATGGTGATGCAGAGTGGCTCTATAACGCAGCTGATGACAAGTGGTTAGAAGCTTGGCAAGCGCAAGGCATTGATCCTGCGCAACTATCAGCAGGATTTGGCAGCGCCTGAATAATGTATCTTTGGTGAACCCAGCTTAACCTGAACTGTTAAAACATCGCTAATCGCCTGCGCGCAACTTGATAGTCCTCAATAGGAAGGGGACGTTTCAATGATAAAAAAGAAAATATTAGCCGTCGCAGTGGGGTGCATGGCCATGACAAGCACAGCACAGGCCGCATGTTGGACGCCAGCAGAAGCAGATGCAGCCACCGTAAGGGAACTTCAGTTGCGCATGATGGTAGCGGCTCTGAGATGTTCAAAATCGGAACATGATGTTTTGTACGAATATAATCGGTTTGTCGGCAGCAAGAAACCGTTACTAAAAATGGGAAACAATGTGCTGCGCTCACATTTTGCGAAAGGCAAAACTGGAAAGCAGGCCATGAAAGCGTATGATAAATTCGCCGTGACGCTTGCGAATAAATATGGGGCAGGGTCCGGGGATTTATCCGAATGTGAATCAATGCACAATCTAGCTAGAACATCGGCCAATAGTGTAGACGAGCATCTTGCACTGGTCAGCATTGCACAGCGGTACGGCATTTCATCGAAATTACCGGGTGGCCGTTGTGGTATTGTGATTGCTTCGCGCGACTAAACGCAACAATATTATAAATATAAAGAAATCTTTATATTTGCTTCCAATTTCACTTAAAGCTATAGAATGATCAAATGCCGCATCGGGTTATCCGATGTGGCAATTCATTTTTAAAGGAGACTTTAAGTGGCGACGGTCGAAGCGAAAGCTAAGCATGATTATGTTATCAAAGATATCTCTCTAGCCGAATTCGGGCGTAAAGAAATTGAGATTGCCGAAACGGAAATGCCAGGACTAATGGCCTTGCGGGATGAGTTCGGTGCCGAAAAACCTCTTAAAGGTGCGCGCATTACTGGCTCTTTGCACATGACCATCCAAACCGCAGTTTTAATTGAAACTCTGTTGGAACTTGGCGCAGATGTTCGTTGGGCATCGTGCAATATTTTCTCGACCCAAGATCATGCAGCTGCAGCGATTGCAGACGGCGGAACTCCTGTTTTTGCCATCAAAGGCGAAACCCTTGAAGAATATTGGGCATATGTTGAGCGCATTTTCGACTGGGGTCAGGAACAGACCTGCAATATAATTCTTGATGATGGCGGTGATGCCACCATGTTTGCACTTTGGGGCGCGCGTGTTGAAGCTGGCGAAGAATTGTTCACACCGGAAAACGAAGAAGAAGAGGTGTTTTGTGCAACCTTGACTCGTTTCCTTGCAGAACGTCCCGGATATCTGACCGAAACGGTTAAAAACATTAAAGGCGTTTCAGAAGAAACAACGACTGGTGTTCATCGGTTATATGAGCTGGCAAAAATTGGGAAACTGCCATTCCCCGCGATCAACGTAAATGACAGTGTTACCAAGTCAAAATTCGACAATCTTTATGGTTGTAAAGAGTCTCTCGTAGACGCAATCCGCCGTGCAACCGATGTTATGCTGGCTGGTAAAGTGGCTTGTGTGGCTGGCTTCGGTGATGTCGGAAAGGGTTCAGCACAGTCGTTGAGAAACGGCGGCGCCCGCGTTTTGGTGACTGAAATTGATCCAATTTGTGCTTTGCAAGCCTCCATGGAAGGTTTTGAAGTTGTGACAATGGATGAGGCAACACAACGCGCTGATATTTTCGTAACAACGACAGGCAACAAAGACGTTATAACCGTTGATCATATGCGAGATATGAAAGACCGCGCTATCGTTTGTAACATCGGCCATTTTGACAGCGAAATTCAAATCGGTGGCCTGAAAAACATGAAATGGACCGAAATCAAACCACAGGTTGATGAGGTCGAATTTCCTGATGGCAAGAAATTGATTGTGTTGGCTCAAGGGCGTCTTGTAAATCTTGGTTGTGCTACCGGTCACCCAAGCTTTGTTATGTCAGCAAGCTTCACCAATCAGGTGCTTGCACAGATCGAACTATGGGTGCGCCCTGAACAATATCAGAACGATGTTTATGTTCTCCCAAAACATCTGGATGAGAAAGTTGCGGAGCTGCATTTAGCCAAGCTTGGCGTTAAGCTGACAAAATTGTCTGAAGAACAGGCAGACTACATTGGCGTTGGTGTAGAAGGTCCATTCAAACCAGACCATTACCGTTACTAAAACTACAAACCGGATGGGACAGAAATAGCCTCATCCGGTTGCTCTTGTATTTTGCTTGTCAGCGAGACGTAAATTGAGTCTTACGTTTTCCTGGCTTGCTAGGGAAGCTAGGCCATTTGTTTTGCGCCAAAGTATTGGCACTAGCTGATTGTATCCCTGCTTGATGCTCATACATCCAGTAATTTCTCAATATGATGGAGACATATCCACGAGTTTCCACATATGGGATGCTTTCCATGAAAAGCAGTGGATCATCATTGTCCCGCACTTCGCTATTCCAACGTTGGACCGCACCTGGGCCTGCATTGTAAGCAGCGGCGATCTTCGGCAGTTTTCCGCCAGTTATTGAAGAACGACCCAAATATTCCAAATAAGATTGACCATATTCTAGGTTTGTAGAAGGCTTGAACAACTGAGATTTCTCAAAGCGTTTTCCATTGGCCTTGGCAATATCGCCAGCTGTTCCAGGGCGAACTTGCATCAGACCAATTGCGTTGGCTGGACTGACAGCTTTCACACGAAAAGCAGATTCTTGAAGTGCATGCGCATATACCAGAGCTGGATCGACCCGCCATCCTCCATCAGGCTTCCATTTAGGAGCCGGAAAACGAGCCTGCGCATCTGGGCGAAACCCTCGCGGCGCATGATGAGCTAACCACAATTGAGTGCGAGGTAGGCTAAGTTCTCTTGCCAATTTTAGGAGCGCTGTATGATCAGCGCTGTCGCCAATCGTTGCTTGGTGCCGCAACACTTCATCGGCGAGCGATTCTTTACCGATTTCAACCAGCGCAATTGCCGCACGAACATTTTCATGCCGCTTTAGACTGCGCCAGTCTGATTTTTCAAATTCGGAAGCAGAGTGAGATTTAGCATTCTTCATGCCTAATGCCTTGGCTGCAAGCAAACCGTAGAAACTATCATCTTGTTTGGCTGCAGTTTGTAGTTTGCCTTGCACTTTCTGAGGTTGCCCACATTTTATGTCTGCTCTTGCACCCCAATAGAGGCCAGCAGCTTCCAGCTCTGGATTATCTGCTCGACGCGCGACTTTATCAAATGCTGATGCTGCGGTCCGGCAATCATTCAAGCGCCATGCAGCCAAGCCAGAGACCCAATCGGCGTGGACAACCCAAGATCCGCTACCCTGCTGGGCTTTTCTGGCCATGCGTAGCGCTGCGCGATCGTTATTTTCAATATAGTAGGACCAAGCAACACGTTGTTCGAGTTCGGTGCGCGTTTCTGAGGTCAGCGAACTACTTTTTCCATTGAGCAAAGTTTCCGCAGCGGAAGGGGAATCACTTTTGATATGTCCGATAATCTGACTACGAAGACTATTGGCCAAGCTATCTGTTCCAACCGCTTTCGGTTTGGATCGAATAGGTGTGCCAGGAACGTAAGACAGGCGGCGGCGTTGCGGCAGGGTGGGAAGAATTTGCGCCCCTCGCTTTTCGGCAAGTCGGCCCAACTGTTCTGCCTGCGGTATTTGAGGAGATCCGTTAACAAGTGTAAGAAGCGGTCCCAATTCAGCACGCGGTGAATTGACGTCGAGGAAATATTCCGCTTGTGCAATGGGTTTTAACGGGCTGCTTGGTGCCTTTTCAATTAAGTTTTTGGCTTCTGCCCAGTTCCGGGACTCCATGGCACCGAAAAGCGCGCGATAATGCTCTGAATGGCTTTGTTTGATCTGCGAAGGCACATCCTTTGAGATGGCGGCGCTGTTATAAATAGCGGCTCCCCCATCGTCTGCCATGGCAGGTGTTAAAGGAAGCGTTATCAATGCGGTCGTAATAGCTAGTTTAAATTTCACTGGGCCCCAATCCTTGTCAATTGCTGCAAATCCTTCCAGGCTTCGGTCTTCAATTCTGGTCTTGCTAAAAGGATCCGCGGATGAAACGTAACAATTGCCTCTGTTTTGGACGAACTATGGTTAATAAATTGTTTCTTTTGGCGGGCTGTAAGCAAATCTTCACCAAAAAAAGCATGGCTGACTGTATCTCCAAATAGGATGATCCGCTCAGGTCTGATCAATGCAATCAAATGCAGGGCCCGATCTAGTAACGGCTTCATGCGATGCTTTGCTATCCTTCCATCAACGGGTCTTCCCAGTGCTAGAGGGAAATGAAAACACTGTTCCAATTCCGTTCCCAGAGCCTTCATCATATTTTGAACCAAGACACTAGAGTTCTGGGAAAAGTGTGATGCCACGCCTTGATTCACAGTTTCCGGCATTGCTGATACGAGCATATATTTAGGTTCAACTTGACCTTCTGGAACAACAAATTCCCTTGCCGAGCTTTTTTCAACCAAATTTTCAGGCTTCTGAAGCCATTGCAAAAACGCACCTATTTCATTGGGGAAAACCGGCGTATCTTCAAAAACGGCCGTTTCTTCTTGAAGTTTGGCCATTGAGGCTGGTTGATCGTCAATAGTGACGGCTTTTGGCTGGATAGTCTCCTTCAACAGAGAATCCGGTGTTTCGGCATAGTTTAAGTCTACGCCAGCCAACGACCACCAGTGTTGTAGACTAGCTATATCAGTTGATGATGGCGCATTGGCGTTATTTTTTTCGGAAAAAATCACACATGCACAGAGTCACGTGTTGACGAATAGGTCAATTGCTGGCCATGCAGATTTGTGATCAGTGGGTTGCGGTTTGCGGCAAGCTGCATGTATGAGAATTTTTGGAAGTTAAGCATAGGAAGACCAATATGAGTGAGCGAGAATCAATGCCTTATGACGTTGTCATTGTCGGCGGCGGTCCAGCAGGACTGAGTGCAGCGATCCGGTTCAAACAATTGGCCGACGAAGCTGGCAAGGATTTGTCTGTCTGTATACTTGAGAAGGGCTCCGAGATTGGAGCACACATTCTGTCTGGTGCTGTTATCGATCCGAAAGCTTTAGATGAGTTAATTCCAAATTGGCGGGATGAAGATTGTCCTCTTGCCGAAACACCAGTGACTGAAAACCATCACTGGATACTGACCAAGAAAAAGCAATTTTCCATGCCACATCTGATGACACCTGGATTCATGCACAACAAAGGTACCTATACCGGCTCATTGGGAACCCTTTGTCGGTGGTTAGGCGAGCGAGCGGAAAATATGGGCGTTGAAATTTTCCCTGGGTTTGCAGCAGCCGAGATTCTCTACAATGACGATGGATCGGTGAAAGGAGTTGCAACCGGAGATATGGGAATCGCGCGTGATGGTAGCAAAAAGTCCGAATATGAGCCCGGACTGGAACTTCATGCAAAATACACGTTTTTTGCAGAAGGCGCACGTGGACATCTGACCAAGCAGCTTAAACCGAAATTTGCATTAGACGCAGACTGCCAGCCACAAATTTACGGCCTAGGCATAAAAGAGCTATGGGATATAGATCCCGAATTGCATGAACCCGGTAAGGTAATTCATACACAAGGCTGGCCTCTTGATGAGGCCAATGGGGGCGGATTTCTCTATCATCAAGCCAATGGTCAGGTAGCTTTGGGTTTTGTGACTTGGCTTAACTATGCCAATCCTTATCTATCGCCATTCGAAGAAATGCAGCGTTGGAAAACCCATCCAGCGATTAAGAAATTTCTGGAAGGTGGAAAGCGCGTTTCCTATGGTGCTCGGGCGATTAATGATGGTGGTTATCAATCTGTACCGAAGCTCACTTTCCCAGGCGGAGCACTTATTGGGTGTTCTGCAGGGTTTGTGAATGTACCGAGGATCAAAGGGACCCATACTGCGATGAAAACCGGTATGATGGCAGCAGAGGCCGCTTATGAGGCAGTTATTGCAGAACGCGAGAGTGATGAGCTAACCGCCTATCAAGACGCTTATGACAATAGCTGGGTCAAGGAAGAATTGCGCGTTGTTCGGAATGTTCTGCCTGCGGTTGAAAAATATGGCAACGTTCTGGGCACGATACTCTCCGGCATAAATATGTGGGCTGAGAATTTCAAAATCAAAATGCCCTTTACGATGAAACATCATCCCGATCATGAGTCATTGAATCGCAAGGAACATGCGCGGCCTATTGATTACCCCAAGCCGGATGGCGTCATCAGCTTTGATCGGTTGTCATCGGTGTTTTTATCCAACACCAATCATGAGGAAGATCAACCCGTACATCTTCAACTTAAAGATCCGGATGTACCGATACAGAGCAATCTTCCTATCTTTGATGAACCAGCCCAACGATATTGTCCTGCAGGGGTTTATGAAATCGTTGAAGAAGGTGATGAAAAGATATTTCAGATAAACGCGCAAAACTGCGTTCATTGCAAAACATGCGATATCAAGGACCCCACACAAAACATCAACTGGGTTGTTCCCGAAGGTGGCGGAGGTCCCAACTATCCGAATATGTAGCGCTCTCGCCTTTTTTGTTTCGTTTGCCCTTGCGCTGGTTGGTCCAGTGCAAGCAAAACGAACGGATGATGATTCCAGATTGTTGCAACGTTATGTTGAGGCACGGCTTGCTGAGGTTGGGGGACAGTCTGAGACAGCTCTCTCAATCTATCAGGATTCACTTAAGCAAGAACCGAACAACATTCTAGTGGCCGGGAAAACCTATGTCGGGGCGATAGAAAATGGGAATTGGCAGCTAGCATTGAAAGCCGTTCGGTCTATTGAACTGGGCGGTAATCTGGAAAAAGAAATGCCTGCTTTACTATTCGCAGACGCGTTTCTCAAACAAGATTGGTCGTCTTCTGACACCGCACTCAGCGAATTGACAGAATTGGGTAATTTTGCATTTCTCGTTCCTATTCTCAGAAATTGGGTGGGGATTGCAAAAGATGATCAAAGTGAAATTTCATTTGCTGCAATAGAAGAAGATAGAACGGCTAGCTACTATCTTGATGAGCAACGCATCCTTCAATTGCTAGCATCTGGCAATAGTCAGGAAGCGTTGCGAACACTGCGTGATGTGATTGAGCGCAATGAAGTGCGGATGTCACCTGTTCGAATGATTGCGGCGCGACATTTTATCGCTAGAGATCAGTTGGAAATTGCCAAAGAAATTTTGGCGGCGCAAAGAACTGTCGCTGAACGCCAATTGCTGACCATGATCAACTCCGGGGAAGGTCGATTAGCCGCGCAAGAAGTGACCGCAAACATTGGCACTGCATTTACATTTCATCGACTCTCTGCAGATTTAGGCACGCAAAGAGCCGAGTTTCTATCGCTTGTAATGGCCCAGATTGCTTCAAACATAGTTGGAAAAAATGATTTTAGTCAATTGGTGCTGGGCAGAGCTTATTCGGCGACATCCAATGGCGATCGGGCACGAAAAGCCTATCAGAAAATAAGTTCCTCCAGTCCCTATTTTATCATCGCGCGCAATGCGGAAATTGGCAGTTTTATCGGAGACAAAAGTTTCCCAGAGGCTTTGGATAGAATTGAAAGTCAGATTTCTGACCAGCCAACCCTTGCGGAGCTACATGTTTTAAAGGGACAAGTTTACCAAGGGAAAGGAGACTTCAACGGAGCCGCGGCTGCTTTTCAAGAAGCAGTATCGTTAGCGACAGAAGCACAATATTCGAAAGCTGCACTGGCAAGCTATTATCTTGCGCTTGGAAGCGCACAGGAGCAATCTGGAGCCTGGCCTGCAGGCCTTCGCTCTCTGGAAAAAGCGAATGAGCTACTTCCCAATTCGGCCAACATCCTAAACTATTTGGGATACGCTCAGCTCGAACGCAGGGAAAATACCGAAGAAGCCATGCAGGCTATTCGACAGGCTCATAAGCTGCGGTCATCATCTGCGGCCATTACCGATTCCTTAGGGTGGGGCTATTTTCTTGTCGGAGAACATGAAAAAGCCGTCAATTATTTGGAAAGAGCCCTGGCCGGGCAACCAAAAGATCCAACGATAAACGAACATTTGGGCGATGCATATTGGACAGTTGGTCGAAAATATGAAGCCCGTTATGCTTGGAAAACAGCCAAATTGTTTGCTGAAGAATCTGATGGAGAGCGGTTGCTTGCAAAAATTGATCTAGGCCTCACGCCTGAACTAACGTCTCCGTGAAAACCGATACCCAAATCAAACATTACGAAACCGGATATGCCAAGCTCAATATGGCTTTGCATGTCCGGCGCCGTTTATCGAATGGATACCATGAACTGGAAACAATTTTTGCCTTTGTCGACAAAGGCGACTTGATTACGGTTTCTCCCGCACAGAATTTGGCACTGACCATTTCCGGACCATTTGCCGATAGCTTGGAAATTCCGAACAACTTAATTCTGACAGCCGCTCGATTGTTACAAAAAGAACACAATATTTCCGTTGGTGCACAACTGCATTTGACAAAAAACCTACCAGTCGCATCAGGTATTGGTGGAGGGTCTGCTGATGCCGCAGCAACATTACGGTTGCTAAACAGATATTGGAAACTTAGCCTACCGCTGAATGAACTCAAAACTTTGGCCAAACCGTTGGGAGCCGATGTTCCTGCTTGCATAGTTAGTGAAAGTGCATTTGGGCGTGGTATCGGCCAAGACCTAGAGCCATTGGGCGACAACTATTTTTCAGGCAAACATGTCCTTCTCGCCAACCCTTTGATAGGCATTTCTACCAAAGAGATATTCGAAAAGTGGAATGGCATAGATTCTGGAGCGCTATGTTTAGAAGATATGTCGCAAGTGCTTATTAATGGCAGAAACGATCTGCAAGCAATTGCTATGGATCTTGATAATTCGATTGCTCCGCTATTGTTGGCAATTAGAGATACCAACCCGATATCAGCAAGAATGTCTGGGTCCGGCGCGACTTGTTTTGGTATTTACGAAAGTTCTGATCTGGCCGAAACGGCCGAAAGGAAAATTCAGTCTTCAATAAAAAGAATTTGGACAATGACAGGTCAGTTAAGATGAGTTCGCCATTTGAGATTCGCGGTGTCCCGAAAAAAAATGGGATTATGATTGTGGTCGACCATGCTTCGAATCAAGTTCCGGCAGATGTGAATTTAGATATTCCTTCTGATTTGATGACTGACCACATTGCACATGATATCGGCACCACAGAAATTGCGGAATTAATGTCCCAGGAGGGAGATTGTCTTGCGATTCTGGGAGGCTATTCTCGTCTTGTTGTAGATTTGAATCGCTACCCGGATGAGCAAAATGTGATCCCATTAGTCAGTGACGGAGTGGAAATTCCCGGAAATCAAATCGATGCACAGCAACGATTGGAGAGGTTGAGCCATTACTTTCATCCCTACCATGATCGCCTAAAGCAGCTGATATCTGAGGTGCAGCCTCGATTGCTGTTGTCACTACATAGCTTCACACCCAAATTGCGAACCAACCAGGGTGTTGTTCGCCCTTGGGATATTGGTGTCTTGTACAACGAGTATGAGCTGGCATCAAAGTTGGCGCTTCAACATCTTGAATCGGAAGAAGTGGTCGCCGGAGATCAACTGCCTTATTCGGGAAAAGATCTGAATGCGACTATGAACCGTCAGGCAGAAGCCATTGGGCAGCCCTATTTTGGGGTCGAGGTTCGACAGGATTTAATATCCTTTGAAACCGGGCAACGGCGATTTGCAGATATTTTACAGCGAACTTGTGACAAAGTGCTTTCTGGGCTTGCGTGACGAGCGCAGATTTGGAAGGGTTCTCGAACAATAATCTAAATCGGACAGAATCATGACCCGCAAATTCGACAAATCGAAACTTCCCAGTCGGCACGTTAGTGTGGGACCGGAACGCGCGCCTCAGCGCAGCTATTATTATGCAATGGGAATGACGGAAGAGGATATTGCCAAACCATTTGTTGGCATTGCTTCTGCGGGCAATGACAGCGCCCCATGCAATACCCTATTGGATGCACAGGCAGATGTTTCTCGGCAGGGTGTAATCGAAGCTGGTGCGACACCACGGCGTTTTAACACCATCACAGTGACCGATGGCATTGCCATGGGTCATCAGGGTATGAAATCCTCGCTTGTTTCACGCGAAGTTATTGCGGATTCTGTTGAGCTAAGCGTTCGTGGGCACTGCTACGACGCTGTAATTGGTTATGCCGGATGCGACAAAAGTTTGCCCGGTATGATGATGGCAATGCTCAGATTAAACGTACCTTCTATTTTCGTTTACGGCGGTTCGATTCTTCCAGGACGTTTTCATGATAAAGACGTAACCGTGGTCGACGTATTTGAGGCCGTTGGTCAGCATAGTTCTGGCAATTGCCCGCTTCAGGAATTGATCGAGTTAGAGAAAGTGGCTTGCCCCGGTCATGGTGCCTGTGGTGGTCAGTTTACCGCCAATACGATGGCTTGTGTAGCTGAGGCCATCGGCCTTTCGCTTCCCAACAGCAATATGGCACCGGCACCCTATGAGAGCCGCGATGACATGGCGATGGCAGCTGGACGTCAGATTGTCGATTTGATTGAACTTAACCTGAGACCCAGAGATATCTGTACTAAAGAAGCTTTCATCAATGCAGCGCGCGTCGTTGCGGCGACCGGCGGATCGACAAATGCGGCGCTACATCTTCCGGCAATGGCCAGCGAAGCGGGCATCGACTTCGATCTTTTTGATGTGGCGGAAATTTTCAAATCCACTCCATATTTGGCCGATCTAAAACCTGGCGGCAAATATGTGGCAAGAGATATGCATGATGCTGGCGGTGTCTATATGCTCATGAAAACCATGATGGATGGCGGACTATTAGATGGTGATTGTATAACAGTTACTGGAAAGACACTGGGCGAGAATATTGAAGAGATTACCTGGAACCCAGATCAGAAAGTCATCTACAGCATCGACAACGCCATCACGGAAACTGGCGGTGTTGTTGGCCTGAAAGGTTCGCTTGCTCCAGAAGGCGCCATCGTAAAGGTAGCGGGAATGGAACGCGTCCAATTTAGCGGCCCAGCTCAAGTTTTCGAATGCGAAGAAGATGCGTTTGCAGCGGTTGAAAATCGAGAAATCAAAGAAGGTTCTGTCGTTATTATCCGAAACGAAGGCCCGAAAGGCGGACCCGGTATGCGGGAAATGCTTGCTACAACAGCGGCACTTTATGGGCAAGGCATGGGTGAGAAAGTAGCATTGATAACCGACGGCCGTTTCTCGGGCGCGACACGGGGTTTCTGCATTGGACATGTGGGTCCTGAAGCCGCGGATGGCGGCCCGATTGGCTTAATCGAAGAGGGCGATATGATTCATATCGATGCAGCCGCCGGCACTATTGACCTGGACGTCGACGACGAGACGCTGGATAAGCGCCGGTCTGCGTTTAGGCAGACTGAAAATAATTATGGATCAGGTGCATTATGGCGTTATGCACAAAATGTTGGTCCCGCCTATAAAGGCGCAACAACACACCCTGGAGCAAAGGCGGAAAAGCATGTCTATGCGGATATTTAGTGGCCTGACAGCCTTGTTACTGATTACAGCCTGCAGTGGTGATCCTGACAATGAAGTTCTGGCAGAAGCAGAAGAGCGTGCAGCTGCAAATGCTCCTGATGATGGCAGGATTGAGTGCGCTGTAAGTGGCGATACCAACTTTACGCGTGGCTGTGAAACAGAACGACTGTCTGGGGAGAACGGAACGACATTGATCATCCGGCATCCGGATGGCGGCTTTCGTCGATTTAATGTTCTGACCGATGGTCGCGGTTTGGAAGCGGCTGATGGATCGGAAAAAGCCAAAATCGAGATTGTTGAATCTCGCAAAATTCGAATTAGTGTTGGATCAGACATTTACATTATGCCCGCCAAGGTAAAGTCCAACAGTGCGCCAGAAGCGACCGCAGATATATCTACCAAGTCAGTTGATTTGCCGGCTGCTGCCGGAGATCAAGAATCCGAGTGATCAACAACGGATACATTCTGTCGGCGGCTGAAATGCTTGCTGCAGAGGGAAAGTTGATTGAACAAGGAACGAGCGTCGAAACGCTCATGGAGCGCGCGGGGCAGGGCGCCGCGCAGCAAATCTGGCGAGTGTCACGTGACCTACCTACTCTGGTACTTTGTGGGCCAGGAAACAATGGAGGCGATGGCTATGTTATTGCTGAATGGATGCGCAACAAGGGTGTTTCAGTCTCCGTCGCCGCCGCTGGAGACCCTAAAACAGATGCAGCCAAAAATGCCTGTTCACTGTGGAATGGTGACACGGTTTCTATCGATGCGGTTAAACCGTACGCTCAAATTGTTGACTGCCTATTTGGCACTGGATTGCAACGGCCCATCACTGGGAAGCTGCTGGAAACATATCTAAGGCTTTGTGCGAGTGCCAAAAAATGTATCGCTGTTGATATTCCCAGTGGAATCGAAGCCGACACAGGTCAATTGCTGAATGAAGTTCCAAATTTTAATCTGACGATTGCTTTGGGAGCGACTAAACCGGCACATTTTTTGGAGCCCGCTCGCTCAAAAATCGGTCATGTCATGCAAGTGGATATTGGAATCGAAGCTAACAGCACCATCAGGCTGCAAAGCAAACCGGTAATTCCCATGCCAAGAACGATGGATCACAAATACACCCGAGGATTGGTTGCGATTGTTGCTGGCGAAATGCACGGAGCGGCAAAACTGACTGCGTTGGCCGCGCAATCTTCAGGTGCCGGCTATGTAAAAATATTTGCTTCGTCAGATTTGGAAACCCTGCATTCGAGCATCGTTGTGAATAGCTATAATGATCCGCAGCAGCTGTCGGAGTTGTTGAGCGATCATCGTATTGGTGCAGTAGCAATCGGACCAGGCCTTGGACGGCTCGATGGTGCAAGGGCAGTTATCGCTCAAGTCTTGGAATGCAAATCTGATCTGGTTTTAGATGCGGACGCATTAACGGTATTGGGAGACAGTTTTGTCCAGCAGGTAAAAACGCGCACGCAGGCGATAATTGCTACGCCTCACTCGGGCGAATTTGGTGCAATCAATGGAGCCTCTAGTGTAAGCAAAATCGATGATACGATTGCGTTGGCCAAAGCTGCCAATACCACAATATTACACAAGGGTTCGGACACTGTGATATCTGATGCGAACGGAAATGCGGCGCTTTCAACCTCTCCGAACTCCTGGCTTTCAACAGCAGGAACGGGAGATGTTCTAACGGGAGTTATCGCAGCCCGCCTTGCCAATGGAGTTGAACCGTTTGAAGCTGCCAAACAGGGGCAGTGGCTCCATAGCCGTGCGGCTCAATTGGCGGGGCCATCGTTTTCTCCGGAAATATTAATCCGCTTCCTTCCACAAGCAATGGCCGAGTGCTTGTGATAAATCCGGAACAAGACAATTTGATAACACGCGTTGCTGCCAAAGGTGATGGCGTAACATCAGATGGCCGTTTTGTGGCATTTTCAGCTCCGGGAGACCAACTTGCTGACGACGGTGGGTTAATAAAAGGATCGCATCATATAGAAGCGGTGTGTCAACATTTTCAACAATGTGGTGGTTGTAGTCTTCAACATCTTGATGCGGAAACCTACTCACAATTTGTAAAAGAACGCGTCGCCAACGCTCTTGAAGGTCAGGATGTCTTTGTAGAAAAAATTCACCCTCCTTTAATATCAAAACCAAATAGTAGAATAAGAGCCAGCTTGCGTGCCGCAAAAATCGGTAGTG
Source organism: uncultured Sphingomonadaceae bacterium (assembly GCA_947494305.1). Lineage (GTDB taxonomy): Bacteria > Pseudomonadota > Alphaproteobacteria > Sphingomonadales > Sphingomonadaceae > Parasphingorhabdus. The sequence continues at coordinate 1,030,311 of CANLUL010000001.1, forward strand.
AACTTAAACTGGGTTTTAGCGGCGCCGGAAGCCACCGGATCGTCGATATGCAGCAATGCGAAATATTACATCCTGATCTGTTCGCCGTAATCAAACCTCTGCGCACGTTTTTGGACACCGTCGCACGCAAAAAACATGATTTTAACATTGAGATGACCCTCGTCGATCAGGGTGTCGACTTGACCATCAAGAACCTTCAGCCGGAAGGCTTGGAGGCCTTTGAAAGACTATCCAAATTTGCCCAGGACGCGGGGCTGGCTCGCCTATCGATCGATAGCGGATATGGTCCCGAGACACAGTGGGAACCAGTGCCAGTTACCGTTACATTTGGTGGTATCGCAGTTTCATTTCCGCACGGTGCATTCCTGCAACCCACCGAAGACGGAAAAAACGTCTTGATATCTCGCATGCAGGAAGTTGTTGGAGATGCCAGACTGGTTGCGGACCTTTTTTCTGGCCTGGGTACTTTTGCACTCAGCTTGGGGAACGAGCGTAAAATATATGCTGCGGAAGCGTCTCGGGACACGATCGGCGCCGTAAAATTGGCCTCCAATAGTTCCGATCGTCAAGTTTTTGCAGAACATCGTGATTTGTTTAGACGTCCTCTCTCAAACGATGAATTGAATAGATTTCATGCAGTCATACTGGATCCACCGCGAGCTGGTGCAAGAGATCAGGTCACGCAATTGGCACAGTCTAGTGTTGAAAAAATATGCTATATTAGTTGCAATCCAGCTAGTTTTGCGCGTGATGCCAAGACATTATGTTCAGCGGGCTATCAATTGAAACAAATCTGGCCAGTGGGACAATTTTTATGGTCCACACATGTTGAGCTCGTTTCCCATTTCGAACGGGCTTGATTAGTCTTCTGCGGATTTATTCCAGACCACCCCTGGCTGCGGGTTCGTGTTAACGTTCAACTCAAACACATCAGCACGTGAATAGTGGCCATCGGTGTCTAGGGCGGCTTTGGCTTCTCTATTTGCCGATATGTCTATTTCGGCATGAAGGATTGTATCTGATGTGTCGGCTTCGGCCAGAATGGATCCATCGGGTGCGATGATCATGCTCCCACCAAATTGCAGTTGCTGGTCCGGAATTTGCTCTATTAACTCAAAAGCATCTTGATTGCCGCCTACTGCAACAAGTCCTTCCAAAAGGTCCTGACGGTGCAAAACTGTTCCGGCTGCCAATACATGACACCCTCCCTCGAAAGCATAGTGACGTGAGGCAATCGCATAAGTCTCGCGTACTGTAGGCCAAGCGGAAATGTGTACATCTTCGACCAGATTATGCATAGCGGCCCGGGCTAGGGGCATCCAATGTTCCCAGCAAATCAAATTTCCTGTGTTTCCCCAAGTCGCTTCATGTACGTTCAAAGTTGACCCATCACCGCGATTCCAGACCAAACGTTCTCCGTGCGTCGGCACCAGTTTACGATGATTTAGCGGTTTCATTCCGGCTCGAAAGATCATTTGATTATTGTAAAGGCTCGATCTTATGCGTTCATGTGCACCAATTGAAATGATCAATTCATGCTGATCAACAATGTCTTGTAACGGAGCAAATCGTGGATCTTTGTCCACTATGGCCTGTTCCAGCAATATTCGGTGCAGTGCTTTGGTACCTGGATGATCCCAAAGTGCCGCATCGGGTGCTTCATCTAGCCAGATCGGATATCCGCCCAAAAATGTTTCACCAAAAGCAATGATTTTGGCGCCATCAGATGCGGCCTTTTCGGACAATTCAATCACTTGTTTGATTCCGTCGTCAATGAACAACGGGATGGGGGCTGCCTGAACAATTGCAACGCGCATTGGATTGAGCATATCCGTTTAGAAAACAGCCATAGCCGCACGTATAACGAGGGCATACATACAGATACTAGCGACCAAGAAGATGACGAAGCGTGGTGTCGTGTTAATGGTGGCCTGAAAAATCGAATGTACAATCCGCAGGGCAACATAAGCGCAAGCCAGCCAAAAATTGAGCCCATCACCCATGTCTATAAAGGCGAGCAACAGGCAGACAGCATAGAAAAGTGTCGGCTGTTCATGCAGATGATTGTAATTATGTGCTTTCCACTGAATTTTAGCAGGTAGATGTTCTTCCAACTTACCCGGTGTCATCGCTTCGTCTGCCTGTTCTTTGGGCAGCTTTAATATTGCCGGAATTCGCGTCGCGTACATCCAAATGTACATCACCATAGTCCAAAGCATCAGGCCTACCATTGGCGCCAGTATCAAGCTGTTATCGTCGATCATTTTTGCATTCCCCGGAATATCTATTCGATGTTAGCTAGAACTTACGCGGCCTAAAATAATGTAGCCCAAACAGCGTTGGTAGCCATTACTATTAGGCAAACTGTCGCCGCTACAAAAAGCAGGAACCGAACTTTGACCAAGTTTACCGTAACCTGCCATAGGCTGTGGACAATCCGCAGTCCGACATAAGCCCATGCTAGGTAGAGATTTAGCCCGTGTCCTGCCTCTGCCATCGCTAATATCAATACGGTGGCATAAAAGATTGTCGGCTGTTCCATGAGGTGCGTGTAATTATGCGATTTCCAGTTCACCTTGTCCGGCAATACACCTTCGAGGTCCTGGCCCCGACCTCCCGGTGGCGCTTCACTTAAATCCGCCCCACTAGATTTCATTGCTGGAAGCCGGGTTCCTGCCATCCATAACAACATTATCAATGTCCAAAGCACCAGAACTGCTGCTGGTGCCAGAATTGCGGTGCTCATATCGAAGTCCCCAAACTCTAAATGAAAGGGGAAGGTGCGTCAGCTTTTGTAAATTGTCAAATGCAACCTAATTTGCTGTCTTAAGCACCTGGGAAGGATAGGATATTTTCACGATCGGAACGATCAAGATTTTCTCCACTATACAGACTATCCATCGGCTCGTCGGAAACAATATGACCTTCAATTGCTGCATAGCCATTGAATTTGGTTCGCATAGCGGAACCATATGCCCCTATCATCCCAATTTCTATATAGTCGCCCGACTTGATATTTTCTGGGAGGATAAACGGTCCTGCCATATGGTCCATATCGTCACAAGTCGGGCCATAAAAACTATATTCAATGCCAGATTTCGTATCACACCCGATTAATCGGACGGGAAAACGCCATCCGATATGAGCCGCATCAAACAACGTGCCGTAAGCGCCATCATTTATGTACAAGTCTGAACCGCGTCGTTGTTCAACTTTTACAATTAGGCTGTTATATTCAGCGGACAATGCGCGACCTGGTTCACACCAAAGTTCGGCGGAATAGCTGATTGGCAAATCTTCAAAAGTGCGGTCAATTGCTGAAAAATAGTGGTTGAGAGACGGTGGCTCCATATCGGGATAAATGGAGGGGAAACCGCCGCCTACGTTAACAATATCAATGGTTACCGATGCCTCGACAATAGCGGAGCGCACGCGTTCCAGTGCATTGACATAAGCTAAAGGTGTCATTGCCTGACTACCTACATGGAAACAAATACCCAATTGCTCGGCAACCTGCCGTGAACGCTGGAGCAAGGATATAGATTCATCGACCTCAATACCAAATTTTGAAGCAAGACTGATTTCGGCAAATTCTGAAGCGACTTTGATCCGGATGCAAAGCGTCAGATCATTGGCACGGTCCGTTGCTTGTTGAATTTTTTCCAGCTCTTCGATTGTATCGAGGGAAAATATCCGAACGCTATGGTCGTTATAGGCCTCCGCTATCATCTGCTTGGATTTTATAGGATGCATGAAGCAAATTACCGCGTCAGGAAGCAAGGCACGAACGAGCCGAACTTCCTCGATGGATGCTACATCATAGTGGGTTACACCTTCATCCCAGAGTAATTGTAATAGTTCCGGTGCAGGGTTGGCCTTGACTGCGTAGAGCGATTTTCCCGGAAACTGATCAAGGAAATAGCGCGCTGCTCGCCGAGCAGCGTGCGGGCGATGAAGCAATACTGGAATGTCTGGACAAAGAGCCTTTGTCAGCTCCTCAGCATTATGAAAAATGTGCAACGCAAGGGACCCCCTAAAAACCAGTTTCAATCAAACGCTGCCTTGCGGTTTGGAAGCCCCCTTGGGGCAGCGGAAAAGCGCCTATATGGTTGGTTTTTTAATCTGTAAAGGGGATTCAGCTCAATCGATCTCGGAAAGTCGTCCAGTCAAATTCCTTCACGCAACGCAGTTCATCTGTTTCGCTGTTCCAAAGCCAGATTGAGGGCAGGGGAACGCCATTAAATGTGTTCATTTTGACCATAGAATAATGCGCTTGATCAAGAAACGCGATCCGTTGTCCAACCTGCGGGCCTTCTGGGAGTTTATAGTCACCGATAATGTCCCCTGCCAGGCAACTGGGTCCACCTAAGCGAACCAATGGCCCTTCACCCTGTTCATTGAGCATTGCAGGGCGGTAAGGCGCTTCAATGACATCCGGCATATGGCAAGTGGCAGATACATCAGTGATCGCAACAGGCATGTCATTATTGAAAATATCGAGTACCTCTCCAACCAAGATCCCGGCATCCAGAGCGATCGCTTCGCCGGGTTCTAAATATGTCTGACAACCGGTTGTCTCCTGAACATCATATAGAAATTCTATCAACTCATCGCGTTGATAGTCAGCGCGTGTGATATGGTGACCGCCACCAAAATTCAGCCATTTCAGGTCTTCTACTACATGTTCGATATAAGGAACTATGGCTTCCCAAGTGCGGTTTAAAGGTTCGAAATCCTGTTCACATAATGTATGAAAGTGCAGCCCTTCGACCGCATCCATATGTTCCTCGGTCAGTTGATTGATTGGAAAGCCAAGACGGCTATGCGGCTGACAAGGGTCATATTTTGCAATCTCACCTTCGGCATGAAGTGGGTTTACACGCAATCCCAACTCAAATTGCTCTCCGGCATCACGTAGGCCGATGATCGTGGGTGATAGTCTTGCAATTTGATCTGGTGTATTGAAGATAATGTGATCAGAAAGGGCCGCTATCTCAGGCAATTCATGTGGTTTGAAAGCCGGGGAATATGTCGCGATTTCACCTTGATATTTGTCAAAACCAAGCCGTGCTTCCCAAAGGCCGGAAGCGCTGACCCCATCGAGATGTTCACTAACCAGTTCAGAAAGCTCCCACATTGAAAAGGCCTTCAGCGCCGATAGTATTTTGGTGCCAGAACGATCTTTAACATCCTGCAGTATTTCCAAATTCGAACGCAATTTGGCTTCATCTATGACGAATGCCGGGGAAGGCACTCTGTTAAGATCAAATTGCGCAAATGCGCCGGGATCACCTGCCTGGGTTTTCATAATTAGAAGCTCAATGGCCCCGCGAGTTCTTCCAACTTCCATGGCAAACCATGTTCATTGAGCATCGCCATAAATGGATCAGGGTCAAATTCCTCCATATTAAATACTCCGTTTCCTTGCCAGGTGTCTCGCAGCATCAATGCTGATCCAATCATGGCTGGCACTCCCGTTGTGTAGCTTACGCCCTGATTACCGGTTTCTCTATATGCGGCTTCATGGCTGCATATGTTCTTCACATAGAGAGTTTTTTGAACGCCATCTTTTTCACCGGTGGCAATGACGCCGATATTCGTTTTGCCCTTGGTTGTCTCGCCAAGACTAGCGGGTTCGGGCAACACGGCCTTTAGGAACTGAAGTGGAACTATCTTTTGCCCTTCATACTCAATTGGATCGATCGAAGTCATGCCGACATTTTGAAGAACCTCGAGATGCGTTAGATACGCTTCTCCAAAGGTCATCCAGAAACGGATGCGTTGAATTTCCGGAAGATGTGTTTTGAGACTCTCGATTTCCTCATGATACATCAGGTACATATTTTTTGGACCAACGCCCTCAAAATCAAATTGCTGCTTGTGAGACAGTGCGGGGGTTTCCACCCAATCACCATTTTCCCAATGCCGGGCGGCTGCGGTAATTTCACGAATATTAATTTCGGGGTTGAAGTTGGTGGCAAAATGTTGCCCGTGATCGCCGCCATTACAGTCGAGAATATCCACTGTATCGATCCGGTCAAAATGATGTTTCTTCAGCCAACAGGTAAAGACGCTTGTAACGCCCGGATCAAAGCCGGAACCCAACAAAGCCATGATCCCAGCGTCCTTGAATCGATCATGATACTCCCACTGCCATTTATACTCGAACTTTGCTTCATCACGCGGTTCATAGTTTGCGGTATCAAGATAATCGGTTTTGGTTGCAAGACAGGCATCCATTATCGGAAGGTCTTGATAAGGCAGCGCCAGATTGACCACGAGCGATGGTTTCTCGTGTTCAATTAGAGCCGTCATTGCGGGTACATCATCTGCATCAATCGCGCCCGTTTGAATATCAATACCGGTACGCTCTTTGACCGACTGTGCAATCGCATCACATTTAGACACAGTTCGACTTGCTAGAAATATATCTGAAAACGGGCCGCTGCCCGATGCAATTTGTTGCGCCATTTTGTGAACTGCAACCGAACTGACACCGCCAGCGCCAACGACTAGGACTTTGCTCATATTTGGACTCATTCTTCTGGAGAAAAATTTACCGAGCATATAGGAGGTCGGCATGACAGAAGAAAGACTTTTGAACCCTGGCCGCAAACCTTCTAAAGAGGGGGTTGAACGCGCCGCTGGCAAGGTTGCCAAAATCCTGGCCCCAACGCCATTGTTGCCCTTAACATGGAATGGGAAAACGATCTGGTGCAAGGCCGAAAATCTGCAACCCATTGGCGCATTTAAAATTCGCGGCGGATGGCATCGTTTGACCGATCTGACGGAAGATCAGTGCAAAAAAGGTGTGGTTGCTTTTTCTAGTGGAAATCACGCGCAAGGCGTTGCTTGGGCCGCAAAACAACTGGGTGTTCCTGCCACGATAATTATGCCGGAAGATGCGCCAAAGGCCAAATTGGCAAATACCAAAGCGTTGGGCGCGACGGTCATCACTTATGATCGAATGTCCGGCGCTCGCGAACAAATGGCAAATGATATCTCATCCGAGACGGGTGCTGTGGTGGTTCCTAGTTTTGACGATCCCTGGATTGTTGAAGGGCAGGGTAGTTGCGGGCTTGAGATAAAGAATCAAATGATCGCGCAAACCGGCTCCGCACCAGATCAAATCATCGCCTGTTGCGGTGGTGGTGGATTGGCAACGGGCTCAGCTCTCGCGAACCCAGATGCAGCTATTTACGTCGTCGAACCAGTCGGTTGGGACGATATGAAAAGATCATTGGAAGGCGGCCGCATTGTCCCGGTTGATGACAATCCACCAGATACCGAGTGTGATGCTCTGCAAACATTGCAAGTTTCACCAATTACCTTTGATATCCTGAAAGAACGCGGAGCAGTTGGAGTGGCTGTTACGCCGGATGAAGTGCATCATGCGATGCGCCTTGCCTTTGAAAAATTGCGTATTGTTCTGGAACCGGGCGGCTCTGTTGCATTGGCTGCCGTTCTTGCGGGAAAGGTTGAAACAACAGACTATACGGCCGTCACACTATCAGGCGGCAATGTGGATCCGGAGCTATTCGCCAAAGTTATTGCTTAGGTCACCATGGCTTTAAGGGTCGCAACATGATCAGCCTCTTCGGCAGGCTTGTCGGTGCGAATACGGGAAATGCGCGGGAAACGCATGGCAAGGCCAGATTTATGCCGTTTGCTTTCATGAATGGAGTCAAACGCCACCTCAAACACCAATGTCTTTTCTACTTCTCGCACAGGTCCAAAACGGTCGATGGTGTTTTGGCGGACAAAGCGATCAAGCATTTTCAACTCCTCATCGGTAAATCCAGAATATGCTTTGCCTACCGGATATAGCTCACCATCATCGGTCCAGCACCCGAACGTATAGTCGGAATAAAAGGAAGATCTTTTTCCTGAACCGCGCTGTGCGTACATCATCACGCAATCGGCAACGAGCGGGTCCCGTTTCCATTTATACCAGAGCCCTGTTTTTCTGCCCGCTATATATGGACTGTCTTTGCGTTTGAGCATGACCCCTTCAATCGCAGCACTGCGTGCACCTTTTCGAATCTGGGCGAGATCATCGAAGTCCTTGGCTTCCAGGAGTGTCGAGATATCAAAAAACTGATCATTTAACTTTGGAACGAAAGTTTCAAGTGAGTTGCGCCTATCCATCCACGATTGCTCACGCAGATCTATTTCCTGCTCAAACAAAATATCATATAGCCTAACAAATGCAGGATATTCGGCCATCATTTTCGCTGAGACTTTTTTGCGTCCAAGACGCTGTTGTAAGGCATTGAAGCTCGCCGCTTCTCCTCCTTGAAATTCCCCACGAACGAGCAATTCACCATCCACCACACCGTCACGATCAAACCCAGTGGCAACCTCTGGAAAGGCGGCGGTAATATCATCACCACCACGGCTGTATAGCCGTGTTTCGCCGTTAGCGTGGGAAAGCTGAATCCGAATACCGTCCCATTTCCATTCCGCTGCATAGTCTTTTAGATCAACCGTGCGTTCTTCCAGAGGATGAGCGAGCATGAATGGCCTGAAAAATGGAATGCCAGAGAGGTCCGGCTTGTCGGATTTACCTTCAGCCCAGTCAAAAAGTTCGCGATAGGGAGGCTTTAAAGCATGCCAAACTTCTTCGACGTCCTCGACTTCCATATCAAAGGCTTTTGCAAAGGCAGTTTTGGCAAGCCTTGCCGAAACCCCGATACGCATGGCTCCCGTTGCAAATTTTAGCAGTGCAAAGCGACCATTTGAATCCAGCCTATCCATCAACTCCGCAAGAATTGAGGGTGCTTTCGCGCGCGATGTTGCCATCAATATTGAGACAACTTCATCGACAGTGGGCGGCTTAGTATCGGAGGCAATATCTTGTTCTGGCCAAATCAATGCAACAGTTTCCGCTGTATCTCCCACAAAATCACGGCTTAGTTTATAAAGTTGCTCATCGACACGTTCGGCAACCATTTTTCGAACCGCAGAGATTTTTACGGTTGGGAATTCTAACTCGCCACTCAAAGCGGCCAATACCCAACCACGATCTGGATCAGGAGCCAATTGAAGATACTGGACAATTAGTGTCAGCTTGCCGTTACGCGACCGAGTGTAGATTAAACGATCCAAAAGCTCAGAAAAGACCAGCACTAATCGTCTTCCTCTTCACGTCCGATCATCGACAGCGCCTTGGCCTTCATCTGGTTCAACCCACACCAGCGCACCAACGCATCTTCCCGGCCATGGGTTACCCACGTTTCCGATGGAGCGACCTCTGCGATGGTTTGTGTCAATTCATCCCAGTCGGCATGATCGGACATGATGATAGGGAGTTCTACATTACGCTGGCGCGCTCGTTGCCGAACGCGCATCCATCCAGATGCCATGGCGGTAACCGGGTCAGGCAATCTCCGGCTCCAACGATCATTTAAGGCGGAAGGCGGAGCAAGCACGATCTGTCCGCGCATATCTTCTTTTGGAGTTTCCAGAACAGGACGGATATCTCCCAGTTGAACGCCAAGTTCGCTATAGAGATTGCACATCTTTTCCAGTGCGCCGTGCAGGTAGATTGGGTCATTATAACCTGCCTCGCGAAACTCCCCAATTACGCGCTGTGCTTTTCCCAGAGCATAGGCGCCAACCAAAACACAACGATCTGGGTTGCCCTTTTTTACCTCGAGCAATTTTGCAATCTCTTCACTGGTTGGAGGATGGCGAAAGACTGGCAATCCAAAAGTTGCCTCGGTTATGAAGATGTCACACTGCAAAACTTCAAACGGTGCACAGGTTGGGTCATGCCGTCGTTTATAATCACCAGTGGCAACCACCTTTTCCCCTTGATACTCCATCAATATCTGAGCGGATCCCAGAACATGCCCAGCGGAGTGATAGCTAATCTTTACACCGCCCATTTCGATACCGCTGCCGAAGGGAACCGGGTTTCCCAAATCTATTCCATAGCGGAGATTCATAATCGCCAGCGTTTCAGGCGTTGCCCAAACATTCTCGTGGCCTCCACGGGCATGGTCAGCATGACCGTGGGTTACCAGAGCATTCTCCACTGGACGCATCGGGTCAATCCAGGCCTTTGCCGGTTTCACAAATATTCCGTGCGGATGGGGTTCTATCCAGTGAGAATTAGAAGACATTATTTGCCTATGTACTGTATACTCCAAAGTGCCAACATGTCTGTAGGGCTAGGTCAAAGTGGATGTCTTTCACCAAAAGATGTTATCCTAGAGGGTTTCAAAATGGCTTAAACCGTATTTCAGAAGAGATGCTTCAAATGGGAGGACTTTTTCTAGTTCACTGGTCGTCACAAAAATGTTCCGGTGAGTTTCTCGAGGCCATTTCAAATGCTCGGTTAAATGAGCAATACGCTTTGCGATTCCTTTTGCTCCATCTACAAATTCGATGGGACGATTGATAACAGACTGTAACTCTTCCTTCACTAGAGGAAAATGGGTGCAGGCAAGGATAATCGTATCAATCTCATCGCCGCCATCCTGAGAAATCAATCCGTCGGCTGCTGCCCTGATGACGGCCATGTCAGGATTTTCATTCTTTAACTTCGCTTCGGCTGCATAGACCAGTTCCGGCGCACCAAACCGGATCAATTTTTTGTCCGCAGCAAATTCAGCCGCCAATCGGTCCACATAAGGTTGTCTTATCGTCGCTTTTGTACCGAGCAATCCAATTGTACCAGTTTTTGATATTTGACTAGCGGGTTTTATCGCTGGAACTGTACCCACAACCGGTAAATCTAGCGCAGACCGGACATGCTCCAGAGCAATGGTCGAAGCAGTATTACAGGCAATAGTGACAATCTCCGGTTGATATCTTTCTACTAACCGTCCCAATATGGCTGGAATTCTTGAAGCCAGCTCCGCTTCCGATTTCATGCCATATGGCAAGCCGGCATAATCAGCCGCATAAATGAATGGCGCGTTGGGAAGTAACAATCGGCTTTCTTTCAGCACGGATAGTCCGCCGACTCCAGTGTCAAAGAACAATAATGGCTTCTCGCCCAACAGATTTTCCGAAGGCATTTCTTACCATTGGCAACGCGACAACAATTCTGCAACCGTTCAATTCGTCGCGCAAGACCTTGAGCTTACCTGTTTTTACAACCTGTTAAGGTTGCTCCAATGATGTTTAGCCGATAGCGGAGCTTTCAAGGGGGACTAATCAGATGCAATCCATGTGGATTGAGCCAGTATTGGCGACTCTATTTGGCTATTTGCTGGGATCTATCCCTTTTGGGCTTTTGCTCACTCAGCTAACAGGTGGTGGCGACCTGCGGACCCAAGGGTCGGGTAATATCGGTGCAACCAACGTTTTGCGAACTGGAAACAAAGCGATCGCCGCACTGACATTGTTGCTCGACATCGGGAAAGGCTATCTCGCCGTTTACGCCGCTAGCCATTTTTCAGAAGGCCTGGGCATTCTTGCAGGGATGGGCGCATTTCTAGGACATTTATATCCAATCTGGCTGCGCTTCGCCGGGGGCAAAGGCGTCGCTACTCTTCTAGGCATTGTATTGGCGCTCAGCTGGCAGGCGGGTTTGATATTCGCGGTCATCTGGATCGTTACGCTTGCTATCTGGCGATATTCTTCCCTAGGCGGGATGCTAGCTTCGCTGTCCGTCCCGGTCAGCGGGGTTATATTGGAACAATATCCCTGGGTGCCCATGTATATCGGATTTGCAGTTTTGGTTTTATGGAAACATCGATCCAATATTGAACGCCTGATGGCGGGAGAGGAACCCAAAGTCGGTTCTTCTTGAACGAGGACACGGTTCGCGATCAATTTAGCCAAAATGATTTTGATCGGCTTCGGCTCATCAGATCAGCGAATATTGGCCCGGTCACTTATGTCCAGCTTTTGAAGCGGTTCGGTTCTGCTGAGCGAGCATTGAATGCCATTCCTGATTTGGCGCGTCGGGGAGGGGGCAAAGCACCGCGCATCGCCGATGCCAATGTGATTCAATCTGAGATTCAAGATATTGAAAGGCTGAAAGCCAATCTTCTATTCATTGGTGATCAGAAATATCCTCGATTGTTGGCTGAACTGTCTAACGCGCCCCCGATATTGATTTATCGAGGATCCCTATCTCATCTGAACAAACCGATTATCGCCATTGTCGGAGCTCGTAATGCTTCGGCGGCGGCCTGCCGGTTTGCCCGTGATTTGGCAAATAGTCTCAACACTGCTGGAGCGACCGTTGTCTCGGGATTGGCACGTGGAATTGATACTGCGGCGCATCAGGGTTCCCTTAGCGGCTCGACTATTGGAGTGATTGCCAGCGGAATTGATATCTATTATCCACCTGAAAACAAAGAATTGCAGGAGCATGTTTCAGAGCAGGGGTTGTTGCTTTCAGAACAACCTCCCGGAACCGAACCAAGAGCGCGGCATTTTCCGTATCGCAACCGAATTATTGCTGGAATGGCTGCTGGCACCGTTATTGTCGAAGCTGCACCGCGATCTGGTTCATTGATAACAGCCCGAATTGCAGCAGAAGCGGGTAGGCATGTTATGGCAATACCCGGTTCACCTCTCGACCCAAGATCTAGAGGTTGCAACAATCTTATTCGAGAGGGCGCGACCTTAGTGCAGTGCGCTGAAGATGTGATGGAGCTTGTCCAAAATTTTGATGATCGTGCTGCAGTTGCCAATCAAAAATACAATCGTGATGGCGACTTCAATTCAAATGTCAGAGAACAGGACAATGATGATGCCACTGACGGTGATAGGGAGATAGTGGGCAATCTCTTAAGCATCACTTCAGTGGCCGTAGATGAACTCATTCGGCAGTCTGGGATCAACCCTTCAACTATGCAACTTATTCTATTGGAATTAGAACTAGCAGGTAAAATTGTTCACCATGCTGGAGGCAAAGTAAGCCTTAAAAATTGACAGTCAGCAAATTCTATCTATTTACGCGCATCACTAAATGCCCTTGACTGGGGACAGATTCCAATAAACCCTCGCGTGTATATGTGAGAGAAATGAAAAGCGGAAACATGCAATTAGTTATCGTTGAGTCCCCGGCAAAAGCCAAAACTATCGAAAAATATCTGGGCAAAGATTTTAAGGTTCTTGCCTCTGTTGGCCATGTTCGTGATTTGCCGCCAAAAGACGGCTCCGTTGATCCCGACAATAATTTTGAAATGATCTGGCAGCCTTATGCCAACAAGACAAAAGAGCTAAAGGCGATTGCAGATAACGCCAAGAAGGCTACTCGATTGATCCTGGCGACTGACCCTGACCGAGAAGGTGAAGCGATTAGCTGGCATGTTCAGGAAGTCTTGAAAAAACGGAAAGCTCTTCCCGAAAAAGTTGATCGCGTGACATTCAATGCCATCACTAAAGCTGCCGTCACCGAAGCTATGGGGCAACCACGCGAGTTAGATACCGATCTTATTGATGCATATCGTGCACGCCGGGCTTTGGATTACCTGGTTGGTTTCACATTGTCTCCGGTTCTTTGGCGTAAATTGCCCGGCGCAAAATCTGCGGGCCGCGTACAGTCTGTTTCCTTACGCCTTATTGTCGAGCGTGAACGTGAAATAGAAGCTTTTAACCCCGTCGAATATTGGTCGATCACTGCTCAGATGGAGCAGGGCGGACAAGCTTTTGAAGCTCGCCTCACTGTTCACAAAGGTGACAAACTCGGCAAGCATGATTTGGCCAATGAAGAACAGGCAATGGCTGCTAAGCAAGCCGTTGAAAATGGTCTGTTCACGGTTGAAACAGTTGAAACTAAACCGCTTACCCGCAACCCGCCGCCGCCATTTACGACGTCAACCATGCAGCAGGATGCGGCGAGCAAACTCGGTTTCTCCGCTAGCCACACGATGCGAATTGCTCAGCAACTCTACGAAGATGGCGCCATTACATATATGCGTACTGACGGTGTGCAAATGGATGGCAGCGCGATTTCCGAAGCGCGCAAAGCGATTTCGGACCGTTATGATGCCAGTTATGTTCCGGACAAGCCCCGTATTTACAAAAGCAAAGCCAAGAATGCCCAAGAGGCGCACGAAGCCATTCGCCCAACGAACTTTTCTAAAGATACGGCGGGTAGCGGAGATCATGCCAAACTCTACAGTCTGATTATGAAGCGCGCGATGGCCAGTCAAATGGCCGCCGCTCGTCTGGAAAGAACCACTGTTGATATGCTAGATGGGTCAGGTCAAACTGGCCTGCGGACAACGGGACAGGTTGTTAAATTTCCAGGGTTTTTGGCTCTATACCAGCAAGGCCGTGAAGATGCCGATGACAAGGATGGCGGCTTGCTTCCAGCAATGAACAAGGGCGACAGTCCTGCAAAGAAACTGGTCGAAGCCAATCAGCATTTCACTCAACCTCCACCGCGTTACAGCGAAGCCAGCTTGGTCAAGAAAATGGAAGAATTGGGTATCGGCAGACCATCGACCTATGCTTCGATCATCAAGACACTCAAAGACCGTGCCTATGTTCGGACGGAGAGCAACCGTTTCTTTGCTGAAGATAGCGGGCGGTTGCTAACCAGTTTTCTGGAACGGTTTTTTGAACGTTATGTTGCCTATGACTATACCGCCGGTCTCGAAGAAGAGCTGGATGATGTCAGTGGCGGCCGTGCGCAGTGGCAGAAAATTCTGGAAGCCTTCTGGCATGATTTCAAACCGAAGACCGCAGAAGTCATGGAAAAACTGCCATCTGATGTGACGGCTGAGCTCGATAAATTCCTTGAGCCCTATCTTTTCCCAGAAAAGGAAGATGGCACGGAAGCTAGGCTTTGTCCGCGCTGTGAGGAAGGAAAATTGGCACTCAGGGGCGGTCGTTTTGGTGCGTTTATTGCCTGTTCCAACTATCCGGAATGTAAATATACTCGCCGCTTTGGACAAGGCGGTGGAAGCGCTGATGAAGATGAAGGTCCACAAGAGCTGGGCATCGATCCGGACACCGAAGAGAAAATTGAGAAAAAGGTTGGCCGCTTTGGCCCATATGTTCAAAAAGGAGAGGGCAAAGAAGCCAAGAGATCTTCAATTCCCAAAGACATTCCCGCGGAAGATTTTGGTCTAGAATGGGCGGTCAAATTGTTATCACTGCCCCGCGAAGTTGGTATTCATCCTGAATCCGGTGAACCTGTCATGGCACAATTGGGGCGCTATGGTCCCTATCTTAGCCATAACAAAAAATCGGCTAGTCTTGAAAGCACGATGGAAGTGTTTGAAATCGGCATGAATGCAGCTGTTGCCAAGTTGGCCGATGCAGCGAAAAAAGGACCAGGTCGCGGACGCGGCAAGATGGAACCGCTCAAAATAATGGGCAAACATTCCAGAACCGATGAAGAAATCAAATTGATGGATGGTCGCTATGGTCCCTATGTGACCGATGGTACGACCAATGCTTCTCTGCCGAAAACAGTTGATAAAGACGAATTGACGCTGGAAGAAGCGGAGCAATTGATTGACGCTAGAGCCGCCAAGGGACCAGCCAAGAAGCGCAAGAAGAAGGCCGCTCCCAAAAAGAAAGCGGCAGCAAAGAAAAAGCCTGCGGCAAAGAAGAAAGCACCAGCCAAGAAAAAGGCGCCAGCGAAGGCTAAGTAGCTATTTGACCCAATCGAGGCCCAAGTCCTCATATAGCGAACGGTCTTCGTCCCAATTCTCACTGACCTTTACGTGAAGGTAGAGATGCACCTGGCATCCGAGGATATTGCCTAGCTCTTCGCGGGCTTTTGCGCCAATTTCTTTGATTTGATGGCCACCTTTGCCCAAGACGATCGCTTTCTGGCTAGCCTTTTCGACCAGGATTTGCTGGTGAATCTCCAATGATCCATCAGGACGCTGCTTATATTGCTCCATCGCGATCGCGATGGAATAGGGCAGTTCAGCATGTAGTTGGCGAAAAACTTGTTCACGAGTGATCTCTGCTGCCAACAGACGTTCGCTGGCATCTGAAACTTGATCTTCCGGGAAGTGCCAAGGTCCTTCTGGCATTCCGTTGATCAAATAAGATTTCAGTTCTTCTAAACCATCTCCGGTTTTGGCGCTGACAAAATAGGTTTCGTCAAAATCGCAAATGTCGTGAAGTTTGGAAACATGGTTGAGCATCTTGTCTTTGGCCGCGATATCGACTTTGTTCATTACCAGAATAGTTTTTTCTTCCCGGTGCTTTATTCGCTCTGCAATAGAGGTCACTTTGGGGCCAAGACCACCTCTAGCATCAACCAGAAACACTATAAGATCAGCATCTTCGGCACCTTCCCAGGCGGCTGATACCATCGCGCGATCCAGGCGCCTGCGCGGTTCAAAAATACCCGGCGTGTCGACCAGGAGTATCTGTGTTTCATCTTCAACAGCAATGCCCAGTAATCGCGTTCGCGTGGTTTGCGGTTTGGAGCTGGTAATCGCTACCTTTTGACCGATCAAAGCGTTGATCAGGGTAGACTTTCCTGCATTAGGTGCGCCAATCAGCGCAACGACACCGCATTTTTTAGTCATGCAAATTTTTCCAAAAATAGTTTAGCCGCATCAGTTTGTGCCGCTTGAATAGAGGATGCCGTTGCTTCGGCTTCGCCAACCTTACTTACACTGACCCGGACGCGAAATTGCAGATCGTGGTGAGGACCAGTTTTTTCAACAAGATCATATTCTGGAACCTTGCGATTATTAGCCGCGGTCCATTCCTGTAAAGCTGATTTCGGATGCTGTGCATCTTTCGAAGTACCACTGATATGAGCGCTCCAGTGTTTCAATATGAACTGCTGTGCAGCTTCAAAATCATGATCGAGATAGACCGCTCCAATAAGCGACTCCATTACATCGCCCAATACTTTGGCACTTTGACGCGCACCGTCGTCTCTTGCTTGCTTACCCAGCAACAAATGATTGGACACGCCTATAGAACGTGCAATCTCACCGCAAAATTTACCCGAAACCAACCCGTTAAGACGCTGCGACAGCTTTCCCTCTGGTTCGCTTGAATAGCGCCCATACAACTCTGAGGCGATTGTAAGTCCCAAGACACGATCACCCAAAAACTCTAGCCGTTGATAATCTTCTTCTCCAAAACTGCCGTGGGTTACAGCCCGAGAGTAAAGCGCAATATCTTTGGGTTTCCTGCCCACAATATCGCGTATCCATTGAGAGAACTTTTCGATGTCGCTCAAAATCCTTCTCCAATGCGTTCCCAACGCGCTGCACTAAACCAAGTCCATGGTTTAATCCATTCGACAGAACCATCGGTGGAGAAGACCATCACTAGTGCCCGTCCCACCAAGTTTTCTTGAGGCACCATACCAATGGCTTCCCCTTCTCGGGCTGGGAAGCGGCTATCAGCGCTGCGATCGCGATTGTCCCCCATTAGGAACATATATCCCTCAGGTACGACAAATGCCTCGGTCGTATCGCCTTCGGACCCTTCATAGATATCCAGAATGTTATAGCTTGCACCATTGGGCAGAGTTTCACGATATTGTGGATATCGGCAAATTTTCTGCTGTTTATCATTCACCGCTTCAAACTCATCGCGAAAACATGGACTATTGTCCGATACCAGATGGACAAAGCTTTCAATCGGCTCACGCCGGACATCCGTTCCGTTGATAGAGATGACCCCATTATCGACCTTTATAATGTCGCCGGACAACCCAATGACACGCTTGATATAGTCATCTTGGGCAGACGGTGGGGCCTTGAATACCACTACATCTCCTGGGGTCGGAGCGTTTGCCATCACACGCCCGGGGATTAACGGGACGCTGAAAGGCAGGCTATATTTGGAAAATCCATACGGCCATTTTGCCACCAACAAGTAGTCTCCGACCATTAGCCGAGGTTGCATAGATTCCGAAGGTATATTGAACGGCGAAACGATGAAGCTGCGCAGGATGATCATGAAAATCGCAAGCTTAATCAGGAAGCCCATAAATTCACGGGTTTCAGATTTTTTTCCTGTACGGTCAGTCATGCCGCCCCTTTGATGATATTCCTACGATTGGTCAACCCAATCAAGAGATACATCAGATAGGAATCCTCTTGTTCCATCGTTGGCTGATAGCTAGGTGATTTTTAGAACCAATGTTTGGTGTTTGGAAGAGGGTAGACACATTGACGCTTTGGAATAACATCAAAGAATATCCCAAAGCCTCTATTTTGAGTCTGTTTCAAACGGATGCAAAACGAGCAGAGAGTTTTTCCTTTGCTCATGACGGAATATTTTTCGATTTTTCTAAAACCCATCTCACTGCTGATTTACTGGATAAGTTTGGCGCGTTGGCACAATCGCTCGGAATTGATCAAAAGATAAGCGCATTGTTATCCGGGGAACGCATAAACGTCTCGGAGAATAGGGCTGCCGAGCATAGCGCGGAGCGCGGTGTCGGTGCGGAAACGAGCATAGAGAATGCCCAGTTGCTACAAAACCGAATGAAGGCGCTTATCGGTGCTATCGATGCCGGCGCCTTGGGTGAAATTGAACATATTATTCATCTGGGTATCGGTGGTTCTGCTCTGGGACCGGAATTGCTGATCGATGCGCTCAAGATCGGTGATGAAAAATATGACACAGCCGTTGTTTCAAATATTGACGGCAGTGCGCTTGAACCAGTTCTGGAAAAATTTGATGCGCATAAAACCCTTCTTGTCGTTGCGTCTAAAAGCTTCACCACAGCCGAGACCTTTCTAAACACCGAATCGGTGTTGTCCTGGATGAAGCAGGAAGGTGTGGACGATCCGTTTGGCAAGATCGTAGCACTTACCGCGGATCCCGAAAAAGCACTTGAGTGGGGCGTAGATGAAAGCCGCATCCTGCCGTTTTCGGAAACGGTCGGCGGGCGATACTCAATCTGGTCTTCCATCGGATTTAGCGTTGCGCTTACGCTTGGGGTTGAGGCTTTTGAAGACTTGCTCGCTGGTGCGAAAACGATGGACGAACATTTTCGCGACCAACCCTTTGAACAGAACCTTCCCGTGCTTGCTGCTTTTTGTGATCAATATTATCTACAATCTTGTCAGTATGAAACGCGAGCAGTTTTTTCGTATGATGAACGCCTCCGTCTGCTTCCGGACTATCTCCAGCAGCTCGAAATGGAGAGCAATGGGAAGTCTGTTTCTATTGAAGGGGAACAGCTCACGCTCAATTCCGCACCCATCACTTGGGGCGGTGTCGGAACGGACGCACAGCATGCCGTATTTCAGTTACTGCATCAGGGAACCCAGGTTGTCCCGGTTGAGTTTTTAGCTGTGTCAGAGTCAGGGCACTCTTTGGATCCTGCCCATCATCAAGGCTTACTGTTAAACTGTTTCGCGCAGGGTGCCGCTTTGATGGCCGGTAAGCCGTCGGATGATCCGCACCGAAATTATCCTGGTGATAGGCCTTCTGTAACCATTTTATTGGAACAGTTAGAACCCTCAACGCTAGGAGCTCTGCTAGCTTTTTACGAACATCGTACCTTTGTAAATTCTGCATTACTGGGCATAAATCCATTTGACCAATTCGGCGTCGAGCTTGGTAAAGAGATGGCACGTAAATTGTCGGATACCGATGGTAACCAACTAGATCCTTCAACCGAACAATTGAAAAAGCGGGCCTTTGGCGCCTGAGTAACAGGGAAATTAAAATGTCTGAATTTGATTATGATCTTTTTGTCATCGGCGGCGGATCCGGCGGCGTTAGGGCGGCACGTATCTCTGCAACGCATGGCGCAAAAGTAGCTATCGCCGAAGAATATCGAATGGGTGGTACTTGCGTCATTCGCGGCTGTGTTCCCAAAAAAATGTTGGTGTACGGATCACATTTTGCCGAGGATTTACACGAAGCAGAACGTTTTGGCTGGGATATCGAAGGCGCAAAATTTGATTGGCCGCGTTTGCGCGATATTGTGCAAACCGATATTGATCGGCTTGAAGGATTGTACGGAAATACATTGGGCAATGTCGGCGCTGAAATCATCAAACAACGCGCTGTGATAACCGGGCCCAATGAAGTGAAGCTGGCTGATGGAAAAACGGTCACGGCAAAATATATACTTGTCGCAACCGGAGGCTGGCCTGCCAGTGCCCGATGTGAAGGTGAAGAACATGCGCTGACGTCTAATGAAATTTTCCATCTAGAAGAAAAACCGGAAAGCATCATCATCGTAGGCGGTGGTTATATTGCGAACGAGTTTGCCGGTATTTTCCATGCATTTGGTAGCGATGTCACTGTGGCGAACCGATCCGAAAAAATTCTACGACCCTATGACCAAGAAATTGTCGGCAAGTTACAGGAAATGGGCGAAGCCAAGGGTATCAAATACCGCCTTGATGCGCCGTTGGAAAAGATCGTCAAAAATGATGATGGAACTGTCACAGTCCACTTCAAAGATGGCGGCGAACCGCAAACCGCCGACGTTATCATGGTCGCCACAGGTCGTGTCCCCAAAAGTGGCGATATGGGCTTGGAAGAAGTTGGTGTCGAGCTGGATAAATCAGGCGCCATCGCTGTTGGCGACGATAACAAATCCAACATAGATAGCATTTATGCTGTGGGTGATGTAACCAACCGTGTACAACTCACGCCGGTTGCCATTCGCGAAGGCCATGCTTTTGCGGACACCGTATTTGGCAATAATCCACGCACTATTTCTTATGACAACATCCCATCAGCTGTTTTCTCTAGCCCACCGATTGCTGCGGTTGGTTTGACGGAAGACGAGGCTCGTGAAAAGTTTGGCGATGATATCAAAGTTTACAAGAGTGACTTCCGTCCGATGAAAAACGTGGTTTCGGGACGAGAAGAACGTGGTCTCTATAAGATGATCACCCAAGGCCCCGATGAAACCGTCATTGGCCTGCATATGATTGGACCAGAAAGTTCAGAAATCCTGCAAGGCGCTGCAGTCGCCGTGGTAGGCGGGATGCCGAAAAAGGTTCTGGACGATGTTGTCGCTATCCACCCCAGCATGGCCGAAGAGCTGGTTCTTTTTAAATAACCGAACAAATTTACAGGCGATCAAAAAAATGAATGTTGTATTGGTGTAGTATAACAGTATATCAGTAATTTCTTATCAAAGGAGATTGCTATCATGATTTTGGTTTCTCTAGCTTCATTCAGCATTGCGGCAGCGGCCCCCATAGCATCCAGTGAATCGGGTATTGTAAAACCGGCAGAAATTGAATTTGGGGCATCGATAGAACAAACCCAAACGAGATTGACAGACCGCTGCGAAACAATGAAAATTCTCAGTTTCGATCCACCCCGCGTTCCGATTGCCAAAGAAACGCACAGTCAGATCGATTGTTTTGGATTTGAATTCATGGGTGAGCCACGAAAGGCCGAATTTGTATTCGTTGATGGCAAGTTGCAGTTATCTTGGATTATGGTTGATGTGAACGATCAGGCCCGGATTATTACCGCTATGCAAAAACACTATCAGACTAAAGGGATAGCCAACACGGCAGTAGTTGCTTTTCCTGAGTTTCGGACAGCTTGGCGATTTGAACCGCCAGAAGTACTTTACTACTCGGAAGAAGTGGCTCCGGCATTCGAAAAAATGTTCAGCGCAGCAGAATCTGAGTAGGTTAACCAGCGGGGTACAACGCTACGTTAAAGGTTGTTTCCATCGCAACTAAATCCACGATATTAATGCAATTGACGATTGCCTAACCCGCTTTGAATTGACTAGGGAAATGCGAAACTAGCGATTCACCCCGGGGGACCAATGCAAGATATTATCGATCAACTCGAAGCCAAGCGTGAACAAGCGCGTTTGGGCGGTGGCCAAAAACGTATTGATAGCCAACATGCAAAGGGCAAACTAACCGCTCGCGAACGGTTGGAAATATTGTTTGATGAAGGCTCGTTTGAAGAGATCGATACCTATGTCGAACATAATTGTGTCGACTTTGGCATGGAAGAAACCAAAATACCGGGCGACGGTGTTGTAACCGGGTCTGGAACGATCAATGGCCGACTGGTTTTCGCCTTTTCACAGGATTTTACCGTTTTCGGCGGTTCTTTGTCAGAGCGTCATGCCGAAAAGATCTGCAAGGTGTTGGATAACGCCATGAAGGTTGGTGCTCCGGTCATTGGTCTGAATGATTCCGGCGGCGCACGTATTCAGGAGGGTGTGGCGTCTCTGGGCGGTTATGCAGAGGTATTCCAGCGCAATGTGCTAGCCAGCGGCGTTGTGCCCCAATTGTCTCTCATAATGGGCCCCTGTGCGGGCGGCGCGGTCTATTCACCTGCCATGACCGACTTCATCTTCATGGTGAAGGATAGCAGCTATATGTTTGTCACCGGACCCGATGTGGTCAAAACGGTAACCAACGAAGTAGTAACGCAGGAAGAACTGGGCGGGGCGATTACCCACAGCACCAAAACGAGTGTCGCCGATGTCGCCTTTGAGAACGATATTGAGGCATTGCTGGCTGCGCGTGATTTTATCGACTTCATGCCGCTTTCTAACAAAGAAGAAGTGCCTGAGCGTCCGACTGCAGATCCATGGGACAGACTGGAGGAAAGCCTCGATACGCTGATCCCGGCCAATGCGAACCAACCCTATGATATGCATGAAGTCATCCGCAAAATGGTGGATGAGGGCGACTTTTTTGAAGTGCAGCCCAAGCATGCCGCCAATATCATCTGCGGCTTTGGCCGGATGGAGGGCAAAACCGTCGGCATCGTCGCCAATCAACCCATGGTGCTGGCCGGCGTGCTTGATATTAACTCGTCGAAGAAAGCGGCGCGTTTTGTCCGCTATTGTGATGCGTTTAACATTCCGATAGTGACATTGGTTGACGTTCCCGGCTTCTTGCCCGGCACCGATCAGGAGCATAATGGCATCATCAAACATGGTGCAAAGCTGCTCTTTGCCTATGCCGAAGCTACGGTGCCGAAAATCACCGTGATCACGCGAAAAGCCTATGGTGGTGCCTATGACGTCATGGCTTCGAAGCACCTACGCGGCGATCTGAACTATGCATGGCCGACCGCCGAAATCGCTGTGATGGGCGCAAAGGGTGCGGTGGAGATCATCTTCCGCGGCAAAACCGAGGAAGAAATCGCGGAACGCACGGCTGAATATGAAGCGCGCTTTGCCAATCCATTTGTTGCGGCGCAAAAGGGTTTTGTGGATGAAGTGATCATGCCGCATTCAACGCGGCGCAGGGTGGCTTTGGGGCTACGGAAGTTGCGGAACAAGGAGTTGGAGAATCCTTGGAAGAAGCATGATAATATTCCGTTGTAAATTTGACCGATGCCAATCCGATTAACAACCCATCGTGATGATATCTCCGCCTCCTCGGTCATTGCGAGCGTAGCGAAGCAATCCAGGGCGTCGCTTGGTCTCTCTGGATTGCCGCGTCGCCTTCGGCTTCTCGCAATGACGGAGGTGGGGAGGTCGTGAATGATGCAGCCTGCGGTTTATATTATGGCGAACAAACGGAATGAGACGCTTTATACTGGTGTGACCTCCAACCTTCCTGCACGGGTTTGGCAGCATCGGGAGGGAGTAGCCGATGGATACACGAAACGGCATGGTTGCAAGATGCTTGTCTGGTATGAAATGCACGAAACAATGGAGTCGGCAATTTTGCGGGAAAAACAGATCAAGGCTGGATCACGGAAAAAGAAGTTGGCACTGATTGAAGAGAATAACCCGCAGTGGGAGGATTTGTTTAGTGACATCGTACAATAACGTCATTGCGAGCGTAGCGCGGCAATCCAGAGCGGTACACGCAGACGCTCTGGATTGCCGCGTCGCTGCGCTCCTCGCAATGACGAAGAGGGACCTTGCATAAATGCCAACCGGATTAGTAGCCCTTCTCGATGATGTCGCAGCGATAGCGAAAGTCGCGGCTGCGTCTGTGGACGATATCGGTGCCGCCGCCGCGCGGGCTGGTGCCAAGTCCGCCGGTGTGGTGATTGATGACGCCGCGGTGACACCGACCTATGTCACGGGCTTCCACCCGTCCCGCGAGCTTCCGATGATCTGGAATATCGCCAAGGGGTCGATCAAGAACAAGCTGCTCTTCTTGCTGCCCGCTGCGGTGTTGCTGGGGCAGTTTGCACCGTTTCTGATCCCGTTCATCCTGATCATTGGCGGACTGTTCCTCTGTTATGAAGCGGCGGAGAAGGTGCTGGAATGGCTCCATATTGACGAGAGTACCAAGCATGACGAACCCGCAATACTCGAGGGCGAGGGGCGCGAGGAGGAGATGACCGCCGGTGCGATCCGCACCGATTTCATCCTGTCCACCGAAATCATGGCCATCGCCCTGTCCGAAGTCACCGAGGAAGTCTGGTGGCAACAGGGGATCATTCTCGCGCTGATCGGCGTGGTTATTACGGTCGTGGTCTATGGCGCGGTGGCGATTATCGTGAAAATGGACGATGTCGGACTGCATCTTGCGACCGAGAAAGAGGGCGCACTGGCGTCGTTCGGGCGTGGTTTGGTGAATTTCATGCCGAAACTACTGACTGCGATTTCGATTATCGGTACGCTGGCGATGGCCTGGGTTGGCGGTGGTTTGCTGGTCCACAATATCGCAGCGGTGGGCTGGCATGGGCCAGAGCATCTGATCGATATTATCTCGCATCCGCTGGTCGGACTGTTCCCCGAAGGCGGGCAAACATTTGCCAGCGGGATCAGCTTTGCGGTGCTTTCCGGAATCATGGGCGTCGCCATCGGCGCGGTTATCGCACCGCTGGTGCACAAAGTCTTTCCTCATGGAGAAGCACATTGAGTTGCCGATCAAAGGTGTCAATCAAATGATTCATTTGGTTACGGTCGGCTTTGCTATCGCGTTTTTTTTACTGGGCAAATCAGTGCGCAATGACCTGAAGAAGGAACGAAGTACGGTTTATAGTTATCGAGGAACCGACACGGCTTCGCGAAAAAAAGAACCGATAGGTTTTTGGTTCAACGTATGGACGAAGTTGATCGTTGCCTTAGCTTTAATCGTGACGGTAACGCTAAACCTTTATGTGGAGTTGTTTGAATCATGAAACTAGGGCGTATGAACCATATTGGGGTAGCGACACCTGACCTTGATGCCTCGATTGCATTTTATCGCGATGTTATGGGCGCAACAGACATTACAGAACCTTTTGTTCTGGAATCGCAAAAAGTCCGCGTCTGCTTCGTAAATACGCCAGGCCAGGACGGCTCGGAAGGCACGCAGGTCGAGTTGCTGCAACCTACAGAAGCCGATAGCGCTGTCGGAAAATGGCTGGAAAAGAATCCATTAGGCGGACAACATCATATGTGCTTTGAAGTTCCGGACATTCATGCTGCAAAACAGGAATTTGAGGCGATGGGCAAACGCGTCCTCGGCGAACCTCGCATTGGCGCACATGGAACGCTTATCTTTTTTGTGCATCCCAAGGATATGGGCGGGATGCTAACCGAAATTATGGAAACACCAAAGGATCACTAATGACCTATGAAACAATCAAACTCGACATTGCAGACAATGTCGCGACCATCACGCTGAACAGGCCTGAACGGCTGAATGCCATGCCGCCGCAAATGGCGGAAGAAATCGGGGATGCTTTGGATCAGATCGGCGATGCGCGCTGTGTCTTGATCACAGGCGAAGGACGGGCCTTTTGCTCGGGAGCAGATTTAGCCGCTCGCGGAGAAGGTGCTTCGATTACCGGTGGGCAGGGCGCCCATCGCGGTTTAACCCGGTCGTACAATCCGCTGATGATGAAACTGGCAAGGCTGCCAATACCGGTGGTTACAGCGGTCAATGGTCCTGCTGCTGGTGTCGGTTGCAGTCTCAGTCTGGCCAGCGATTTCACCATCGCCAGCAAATCGGCCTATTTCCTGCAGGCATTTGTGAATATCGGTCTGGTTCCAGATGGAGGCGCTTCTTGGATGCTGGCGCGGCTTGTCGGCAAGGCACGGGCGACCGAAATGATGCTGCTCGGGGAAAAAATCCCGGGAGAAAAAGCAGCAGACTGGGGATTAATCTACAAATGCGTGGAAGATAACGCGTTGATGGACGAAGCCAAGGCACTGGC
The DNA here is from genome assembly GCA_947494305.1 of uncultured Sphingomonadaceae bacterium. GTDB lineage: Bacteria > Pseudomonadota > Alphaproteobacteria > Sphingomonadales > Sphingomonadaceae > Parasphingorhabdus. The sequence continues at coordinate 1,056,288 of CANLUL010000001.1, forward strand.
AGCCCGTCTGGCAGGCGGTCCCACCGTAGCGCTTGGCCTGATGCGTCAGGGACTGGCAGCAGCCCTCGAAGTAGACTATGCTTCGGCGCTGCGTACGGAGGCGGAAAATCAGAAGATCGCTGGTGACAGCGCCGATGCCCGTGAAGGTGGAATCGCCTTCCTGCAAAAGCGAAAAGCCGAATTCAAGGGACAGTAATGACCGACAAACCGACGACCGAAGACTGGAAAGCGCTCGCTGACAAGGAAGTCAAGGGACGCGACCTAACATGGGAAACGCCAGAAGGTATCGACGTCAAACCGCTTTATACTGCGGATGACGCCGGTGACCCGGGACTACCCGGCTTTGGTCCGTTCACCCGGGGCGTGAAGGCCAGCATGTATGCCGGGCGCCCCTGGACGATCCGGCAATATGCAGGATTTTCGACTGCAGAGGAATCCAATGCCTTTTACCGCCGCAATCTGGCAGCGGGCCAAAAAGGACTGTCGGTAGCTTTCGATCTGGCCACACATCGCGGCTATGACAGCGACCATCCGCGGGTTGTAGGCGATGTAGGCAAGGCCGGCGTTGCGATTGATAGCATCGAGGATATGAAAATCCTCTTCGATCAGATCCCGCTCGATCAAATGTCGGTTTCCATGACGATGAACGGTGCGGTTATTCCCTGTCTTGCCTTCTACATCATCGCGGCGGAAGAGCAGGGAGTTTCTCAGGACAAACTCTCCGGCACAATCCAGAATGATATTCTCAAAGAATTTATGGTGCGCAACACTTATATCTATCCGCCAGCACCGAGCATGCGGATCATTTCGGATATTATTACCTACACTTCCGAACATATGCCAAAGTTTAACAGCATATCGATCAGCGGCTATCACATGCACGAAGCTGGCGCGACCGCGGTTCAGGAGCTGGCCTTCACCATTGCGGATGGCAAAGAATATGCCAAATCTGCGATGGCAACGGGGCTCGATATTGACGCTTTTGCAGGACGTTTAAGCTTTTTCTTCGGAATCGGTATGAACTTCTTCATGGAGGTCGCCAAGCTCCGAGCCGCGCGAACATTGTGGCACCGTGTGATGGAAGACCTGGGAGCAAAATCAGAGCGGTCCAAAATGCTTCGGACGCACTGTCAGACTTCCGGCGTTTCGCTAACCGAGCAAGATCCTTACAATAACGTAATCCGCACAACGATCGAAGCAATGGCCGCGACACTGGGTGGCACGCAATCACTCCATACCAACGCATTGGACGAAGCCATAGCGCTTCCCACCGACTTTTCAGCCCGGATCGCGCGCAATACCCAAATTGTACTGCAAGAAGAAGCGGGCATTACCAAGGTCGTCGATCCGCTCGGCGGAAGTTACTACATCGAAGCGCTCACCCAGGAGCTGGTCGATAAAGCCTGGGAGATTATCGAGCGGGTGGATAGCGAAGGCGGAATGGCAAAGGCCGTTGCCGATGGCTGGCCGAAAGCGATGATCGAAGAGGCGGCAGCCAGACGGCAAGCAGCCGTAGACAAGGGCGATGCGGTCATCGTCGGTGTAAACAAATACACGCTGGAAGATGAAGAACAGCTTGAAACGCTGGATATCGACAATGCCAAAGTACGCCAAAGCCAGATAGCACGTTTGGATAAAATGCGCGCTGATCGGGATGAGGATGCCTGTCAGGCGGCTCTTACAGCGCTCACTGAAGGGGCGAAAGGCGGCGGAAATGTATTGGCGCTGGCGGTTGACGCTGCACGGGAGCGGGCTTCGCTGGGCGAAATATCAGACGCTATGGAGACTGTTTTCGGACGCTATGAAACACGCCCGACGCCCGTAAAAGGCATATATGGTGCTGCTTATGAAGGCGATGCACGATATGCGATGGTGATTGATGGGGTGGATGCAGTATCCCAGCGTCTGGGCCGCAAACCCAAAATCCTGGTCGCGAAAATGGGACAGGACGGACATGATCGCGGGGCCAATGTGGTCTCCAGCGCCTTTACCGATATGGGTTTTGATGTGATTTCCGGTCCATTGTTCCAAACACCACGCGAAACCGCCGATCTGGCCCTGTCCGAAGACGTGGATGCGGTTGGCGCCTCCAGTTTAGCCGCAGGTCATAAGACCCTTATCCCCGAACTTATCAACATTATGAAAGACGCGGGACGCGGCGATATCAAGGTTTTTGCAGGAGGCGTCATCCCGCCACAGGACTATGAATTTCTGCGCAATTCCGGCGTCGTTGGAATCTATGGACCCGGCAGCAATATTGTGGAATGCGCAGCGGACATACTGAGGCTGCTGGGGCATAATATGCCACCTGAAGGCGAGATTGAGGAAGCTGCGGAGTGAACGACATTCGAACGGACTGGACCCGCGAAGAAATTGCGGTTCTTTTTGACCTGCCATTTACTGAACTGCTGTTTCAGGCTGCAACAGCCCATCGCGCCTATCACAAGCCCGATGAAGTGCAGTTGTGTACCTTGCTTTCGATTAAAACAGGCGGTTGCCCGGAAGATTGCGGCTATTGCAGTCAATCCGTCCATGCGGATAGCGGTGTCGAAGCCACCAAGTTGATGGATGTACGGCAGGTACTTCAAGGTGCAGCGCAGGCCAAAGATGCGGGATCACAACGCTTCTGCATGGGCGCGGCATGGCGTAATCCCAAGGATCGCGACATGCCAGCGATTGTCGAGATTGTAAAAGGCGTGCGCGATATGGGGATGGAAACCTGCATGACGCTGGGCATGTTGACGCCGAAACAGGCCGATATGCTGGCCGAGGCCGGGCTCGATTATTATAATCACAATATCGACAGCAGCCCTGAATATTATGAAAAGGCGATCTCCACGCGCAAGATGGAGGACCGGCTCGATACGCTACAAAATGTGCGGGATAGCGGGATCAATGTCTGCTCCGGCGGGATTATCGGCATGGGCGAAACACGCGAAGATCGCGTGGGTTTTGTGCATACGCTGGCGACGCTGGAACAGCATCCGGAAAGCGTGCCCGTTAACGCCCTTGTGCCGGTCAAAGGTACAATCTTGGGCGATATGCTGGCCGACACGCCCATGGCAAAGATCGACGATATCGAATTTGTTCGCACGGTAGCCGTAGCGCGGATAACCATGCCGAAATCCATGGTTCGCTTGAGCGCAGGTCGCGAAAGCATGAGTGAGGCAACACAGGCCTTGTGCTTCATGGCAGGAGCGAATTCGATCTTTACCGGCGACAAGCTGCTAACCGCGCCCAATGCGGGCGATGATAGCGATGCGGCATTGTTTGAGCGGTTGGGGTTAAAGGCGCTGGAAGGGGAAGAGCCTATGCGGGCGGAGAAAAGCCCTGACAGCCGTCAAAACAACATCCATCAAGAGGCGCTGGTTTGAGCAAACGTCCTGTCTTGATAACCTTAATTTACTGGGGCGTGGTTGGTCTGATGCAATTTGCGCCATGGTTCACTTGCGGATTTGGTGCAGGGCATGATGAAGCCAGTAACCTGATCATTTCTGATTGCCACGCAGATGCCAGACAAGGCCTGACGCTATTCAATACAATCAGCATTCTCGTCTACTCGTTTTTGGCTGTGTCAACGATACAGTCGCTACGCCGAACCCAGAATGATCACATTATGGAAAACGAAAGCTAATATGTTCAAAAAAATTCTAATCGCAAACCGGGGTGAAATCGCCTGTCGGGTTATCAAAACCGCCAAGAAAATGGGTATTGCCACGGTCGCGGTTTATTCCGATGCCGATGCGCGGGCACCATTTGTCAAAATGGCGGATGAAGCGGTGCACATTGGTCCGCCGCCTGCCAATGAATCCTATCTGCTCGCGGACAAAATTATCGCGGCGTGCAAGGAAACCGGCGCAGAGGCGGTTCATCCGGGCTATGGCTTTCTCTCCGAGCGCGCGTCTTTTGTTGAGGAACTTGAGAAAAACGATATCGCCTTTATTGGCCCGCCCCCCAATGCCATCGCGGCTATGGGCGATAAGATTGAGTCCAAGAAACTCGCTCTGGAGGCGGGCGTCAATGTTGTTCCTGGCTTTGTCGGTGAAATCAACGATACCGATCATGCCGTCGAGATTTCCAACGATATTGGTTATCCGGTGATGATGAAGGCCTCTGCCGGCGGCGGCGGCAAGGGTATGCGTCTGGCCTATAGCGAAAAAGATGTGCGCGAAGGCTTTGAGGCAACCAAGCGTGAAGGTCTGAACTCATTCGGTGATGACCGTGTGTTCATCGAGAAGTTTATCGAAGACCCTCGTCATATTGAAATCCAGATCCTGGGCGATAAACATGGCAATATCGTCTATCTCAATGAGCGCGAATGTTCGATTCAGCGGCGCCACCAGAAAGTGGTTGAAGAGGCTCCATCACCATTTGTTACGCCCAAAATGCGCAAAGCCATGGGCGAACAATGTGTCGCGCTTTCCGCTGCCGTGGATTATCACAGCGCCGGTACCGTGGAACTCATCGTATCCGGTGCAGATACGACCGGTGAGAGCTTTTACTTTCTTGAAATGAACACCCGGTTGCAAGTCGAACACCCGGTAACCGAAGCCATTACCGGTGTCGATCTGGTCGAACAGATGATCCGTGTGGCTGCGGGTGAAAAGCTGCCCATGACACAGGATGACATTGGCATTGACGGTTGGGCAATTGAAAACCGGGTTTATGCGGAAGATCCTTATCGCGGGTTCCTACCCTCTACCGGACGTTTGGTGGAATATCATCCACCGCTCGAAGGCTGGACCGACGATGGTCAAGCCAACGGCCGCCGCGGCGTTGATGGCGTGCGCGTCGATGACGGTGTCTATCATGGCGGTGAAGTGAGCATCTATTATGATCCGATGATTGCCAAGTTGATTACCTGGGGCAAAACACGAGATGAGGCAGCGGACAAACAGATCGCAGCACTAGACGCATTTCAACTGGAAGGCCTTGGCCATAATATCGATTTTCTATCGGCATTGATGCAGCACGCACGTTTTCGTTCTGGCGAAATGACAACGGGTTTCATTGCCGAAGAATATCCCGAAGGGTTTGATGGCGCACCGGCTTCTGAGGAATTGCTTCGTAATTTGGCGGCAATATCCGCTTTTGCCGGCGCAGCGCATGCCGATCGTGCGCGACGGGTAGACAATCAATTGGGAGATCAACTGGATCCACCATCACAATGGCAGGTCAAGATAGGCGACAGCATCCAAATGGTAGAGCTGTCTGAAGACGGTATTGACGTGGATGGTCAGGAAGTGGACCTGTCTGCTGAATATACGCCCGGAGATAAGCTGATCGAGACTAAATTTGGCGACGAAACGTTGTTTGTTAAGATCAGTAAAACCACAACTGGTTTTGCCATGAACACCAGAGGCGCCAAGTTTGAAGTCCGGGTCTTGCCTGCAAGTATCGCTCAACATGCGGTTCATATGATCGAAAAGATTCCGCCTGATCTGTCAAAATATCTGCTTTGCCCAATGCCGGGCCTGTTGGTCGCTCTACATGTAGGTGAGGGCGACAAGGTGGAAGAAGGGCAACCACTTGCGGTTGTAGAAGCCATGAAAATGGAAAATATTCTGCGTGCCGAGAAAAACGGCGTGGTAAAATCGGTTGAGGCTAAACAAGGGGATAGCCTTGCCGTGGATGCAGTGATACTCGAACTGGAATGATAAAAGCCTTGGGGAGGGCATGAATGGCCAGTGAAGCAGCGATAGCAGGACAGCGGGAACCGACTGACAAGGAAATCCGCCTTGTCATTGGCGCATCTTCTGCCGGGACTATTTTCGAATGGTATGATTTTTTCATCTACGGCACGCTGTTTTATATTATCGGCCCGACGTTTTTCCCGAGCGGGAATGAAACGCTCGAAATCTTAATGGTTTGGGCCACATTTGCCATCGGCTTTGGTTTCCGACCGGTTGGCGCGGTGTTATTTGGTTTTCTTGGCGATAAATTGGGGCGAAAATATACGTTTCTCGTCACGGTAACGCTCATGGGAATAGCAACCGCTGGCGTCGGCCTGATACCCAGCGCGGAAAGCATAGGACTTTGGGCTCCCGCCATCGTTATCTTTCTGCGCGTATTGCAAGGCCTTGCACTTGGCGGAGAATATGGTGGTGCGGCTATCTATGTCGCGGAACATGCTCCGACTGAAAAACGTGGCTATTATACGAGCTATATTCAAGCCAGCGTAGCGGGCGGTTTTGTTCTTTCCATTGGCGTGGTGCTGGCCTGCCGATTTTTGATCCCCGAGGCAGAGTTTAACGCCTGGGGATGGCGCGTACCGTTTCTATTGTCGATTATCCTATTGGGAATATCTCTCTGGATGCGATTGAAATTGAACGAGAGTCCCGTTTTTCAAGCGATGAAAGCTGCCGGTGAAACTGCTGGCAATCCGTTTGTTGAAAGCTTCACGTATCCGGGTAACAAAAAGCGTATATTTGTCGCTTTGTTCGGTATTACCGGCGTTCTTACGACGATTTGGTATACCGCCTTTTTCTCTGGCATGTCATTCCTGCGCGGACCGATGAACATGGAAGCGTTGACGGTTGATCTTATCCTGTTCTTTGCAGGATTAATTGCCATGTCATTCTATTTGATGGTCGGCAAATGGTCCGACAAGGTTGGACGCAAAAAACCTATTGTCGTTGGCGCGCTGTTGTCGTTGCTTTTATTGTTCCCGGCATTTTGGGGATTAGGACATTTTGCCAACCCGGGTCTTTCACAAGCCGCCGAAGCCAATCCCGTTCGCGTCGAAGGCAGTGCATGCAGTACCGATCCCTTCGCGGAACTGTTTAACCGTGAACAGAGCGATTGCGGCAAGATTCTGGAGACACTGACCTCCGCTGGCGTAGCTTATGATCTGGCCGATAGTGACGGTTTAAAGATGAGCGCTGGCGGCAATGAAATTGCAATTGATACAGCCTGGTTATCCGATGGTGCGGCACGCAGCGCAGGCATAAGAGAAGCGCTCAGTAATTATGGATATGATTTTGCCAAGCAACAGCCAGGCGTAGGCAGCATATTGGGCATTGTCGCAATTCTGCTCGTGCTCGGTATATTAAGCGCGCTGACTTATGGATCGGTCGCCGCGCTTCTATCAGAAATGTTCCCACCAAAGATTCGCTATAGTAGTATGTCGATACCGTATCATATTGGTGCGGGCTACCTGGGCGGTTTTCTGCCGCTGATAGCCGGTTATATCGTGGCGCGATCTGGTGATATTTACGCGGGTCTCTGGTACACGTGGGTCGTGGTGGCATTTGGTGTCATCGTAGCATGGTGGGGCATTCCCAATGATCCAGAGGCTGCCCTCGACGAAGCTCCCTAAATTCACTATCGCTGCCGATATGAGCGATAAGCAGCCCGATATTCCTGCCACGGCAAAGGTCCATTTGAGCCGTGAAGCTCTCGTCGAAAACTGGAAGACACTAAACAGATTATCGGGGGCGGCCAGCGCAGGAGCCGCTGTAAAAGCCGATGCCTATGGCCTAGGTGTCAGTTCCGTTGTCGAAATTCTTCAAGGTTCGGGATGTAAGGACTTTTTTGTCGCTAATTGGCAAGAGGCATCGGAGATAGAGAATATCGTTTCCGATGACGTGAACATCTCGGTTCTGAATGGCATTCGCGCAGCCGATCTGGATTTTGCGGTAACATCCAAAGCCAAGCCAGTATTGAATAGTCTCCAACAAGCTCAATTATGGCGCACAACCGGGAAGCCGTGTGATGTAATGATCGAAACCGGCATGAACCGTCTAGGTATCGAGGTATCGGATTTAGATCAGATTCCCGTTGATGGTTTGAACATCGATTTAGTGATGAGCCACCTGGCTTCCGCAGATGAGGATTGCGAACAAAACCGGCAGCAATTAAATATATTTCTGGAAAGTTCGAACCAATTGGGCGGAAAACGCCGAAGCCTCGCCAATAGTGCGGGGATTGCTTTGGGCAGTGACTATCACTTCGATTGCACCCGCCCCGGACTTTCGCTCTATGGTGGTATTCAGCGCAGTGAACTAGCGGGCAAAATCAAACAAGTTGTAACGCCGTTTGCCGAAATCATCCAAATACGCACCTTAAACGCCGGTGACCTTGTGGGTTATAACGCTCAATATATTGCCAAAAAAACGCATGACATAGCGATTTTGGCGATGGGATATGCCGATGGATATTTGAGAGGTTTTTCCAATACAGGGTGTTTTTTTGTGGGAGATATCAAGCTTCCAGTCCTCGGTAAGGTTTCCATGGACCTGATTGCGATCGACATTTCAAACGCGCCGCAGCTTGAGACGGGTGATTGGGTCGAATGTGAATATGATCTTCCGACGGCATCGGAGCAATCCGGCATTTCCCAGTATGAATTGATTACAGGTCTGGGGCAGCGTTTACCGCGCGTTTGGACATAGTCGTCTTTTCATTGTGCGTTTGCTCACCTGCATACGCACAAAGGTGGGTTGCAAAATTCACACAAGTTTGAAGATACTAGCTATCTCTAGATATACGAGAAACTATCTAAAGTTGCGGCAGTGCACAATATTGTCTATTGCGGTTGCAATATTGAAACATTTGCAGGTTTAAGAGCGAGGTAGATTAAATCGCTAACTTGTTGGGAGCAACTATGGCCAAGTCGAAGAAAAAGGATCCAGATGGTCCTATTACGATTAAGAAATACGCAAACCGCCGCCTCTATAACACGCAGACTTCTAACTATATCACACTCGACTTTCTCGCCGAGATGACGCGTGACGACATAGATTTTGTGGTTGTTGATGCGAAAACGGGTGAAGATATTACCCACAATGTTCTCACCCAAATTATCGTGGATGAGGAAAGCACGGGTGAGGGGATGCTTCCAGTTAAATTCCTTCGTCAGCTGATTTCTATGTACGGTAACAGTATGCAATCAATGATGCCTTCCTATCTGGAAGCCTCAATGGATAACTTTCGCAAGAACCAGCAACAGTTTCAGGATGCTGTGGAAGGTGCGTTAAGCAAAAATCCAATTGGTAAAATGGCTCTCGAAAACCAAAAACAATTTCAAGAGGCTGTAGAAAAAGCAATTAAATCGAGTCCGTTAGCCGGCGTTGTTGAGAAGGCCATGAGCCTGGGGTCGCAAGATAACACGGCGGAGGAAGAGCCGGAAGAAGAGCTTTCTGAAAAAGATCTCGAGATATTGGAATTGAAGCAACAACTCGCCGATATCCAATCCAAAATCGCCAAATTGGACGATTGAAACATACATCCACAGGAACATAATACGTGAAGAAAAATGCCCTTTCGATCACCCGCGAAGACGATTTTGCGGGATGGTACCAACAAGTCGTTTCTGAAGCCGATATGGCCGAAGAATCCGGTGTTCGCGGCAGTATGGTTATGCTGCCGTGGGGTTATGGTATCTGGGAGCGCGTGCAATATCTGATGGACCAGCGGATCAAGCAAGCGGGTCACGAGAATTGCTATTTTCCACTTTTCATTCCGCTGAGCTATTTCGCCAAAGAAGCAGAGCATGTTGACGGTTTTGCCAAGGAAATGGCGGTTGTCACACACCATCGTTTAAAAAAGGATGGCGGAAATCTGGTTGTCGATCCGGAAGCCAAATTGGAAGAACCTCTGGTTGTCCGTCCGACTTCGGAAACGGTAATCGGCACTGCCTTTGCCCGATGGGTGCAAAGCTGGCGTGATTTACCTGTCATGATCAACCAGTGGGCCAACGTTGTCCGGTGGGAGATGCGGACACGAATGTTCCTGCGCACCACAGAGTTTCTTTGGCAGGAGGGCCACACAGCTCACGCAACCAAAGACGAAGCGATGGAAGAGACGCTAGATATCCTGGAACTGTATCGCAGCTTCTCAGAAGACGTTCTCGCAATGCCGGTTGTTGCTGGCGAGAAACCCGAAAATGAACGTTTTCCCGGTGCAGATGCAACATACTCTATCGAAGCGATGATGCAGGACGGCAAGGCTTTGCAGGCTGGTACTTCGCACTTCCTGGGCCAAACATTCAGTAAAGCGCAGAATATTCGATATCAGGATAAAGATGGCGAGTTTCAGTTTGCCTATACTACTAGCTGGGGGACTTCGACCCGCATGATTGGCGGTGTCATCATGACCCATGGTGATGATGACGGTATGCGCGTTCCTCCGCTGATTGCGCCCTATCAAGTTGTGATTGTTCCTATGTTGCGTGACAAACCTGAAGATGAGGACGTTCTTGCATTCTGCAAAACACTCGTAAAAGACATGGCAGCACTAAAAGCCTTTGATGAGCCCGTTCGCGTGAAACTCGACAAATCAAGTGCCAAAACCCAAACCAAGCGTTGGTCTTGGGTTAAGAAAGGCGCGCCTATCATCCTGGAAATCGGACCGCGTGATATGGCGGAAGGCAAAGTAGCGATGATCCGCCGCGATGCGCTGTACAAAGACAATGGCAAGTTGGATACGCAGTTCATTCCCAAGGATGAGTTTATCCCAACCATTCCTGCGTTGTTGGAAGAAGTGCAATCGACTTTGCACGGTGAAGCCAAAGCGCGTTTAGTTGGAAATATCACCCGCGGGATTGATAGTTTTGAGCAAGTCGAGACTTTCTACAAAGAGAATAAGAAATACCCCGGTTGGTTGGAAGTGCAATGGGGCAAAGCCACTGGCGAAGAGCTAGAGCAAATCGAAGAGAAATTGAAAAAGCACAAACTAACCTTTCGGAATGTTCCTGTTGAAGCGGAGCCGGTTGATGGGAATTGCATCTTCACCGGAAAACCGGCTGTCGAGCGTATTCTCATCGGCAAATCATATTAATGTCCGGATATCCGAAAAATCCTGCAAAAAAGCCCGGTAAGAACAAACGATCGAAACACTCTAGCAAACCGAAAGAACTTCCCTCTAAGAAGCAGATATTGGAGTTTATCGAGACGTCAGACCAACCCGCTGGTAAACGCGAAATTGGCAAGCATTTTGGACTGCGTGGACCAAATAAAATCGCATTGAAGGCATTGTTGAAAGACATGGCCGACGAAGGTCTGATCGACAGTACGCCGGGCCGAGCATTTCACAAAATGGGCGGCATTCCGAAAGTTACCGTTCTCAAGATCGTCGAAATTGATGGCAATGAAGCTATTGGCACGCCCGAGCGTTGGGAGGCCGATAGCGCCCCAGCACCCAAGTTGCGGATCAAGGAACGTGGCCGCCGCGCTGCTCTGTCCATTGGTGATCGCATACTCGCCCGCACCGAAGAACGCGGGCAGGGGCATATTGCCTATATGATGAAAAAACTCGCTGAAAGCAGCGAGATGTTGATGGGCATTGTGGAAAAAGACGAACGCGACCGATTCTGGCTAAAACCCGTCGACAAGAAAATCCGCCGCAGCACCGCAATATCGGACCTTGGCCAAGCCGAAGTCGGAAACCTTGTGTTGGCTGAACCGCATGGCCGTGGGGCGCAAATCAAAGCACGTGTAAAAGACGTGCTTGGAGATCCCTTTGCACCCAAATCATTCAGCCTGATTGCGATTAACAAATTTGATATTCCCTTGCACTTTCCTTCGGCTGTTGAACGTGAGGCCGAACAGGCAACAAAACTCAAACTAAGTGAGGAAAAGCGTGAAGATCTTCGCCATCTTCCTATTGTTGCAATCGATCCTGCGGATGCGCGCGATCATGATGATGCGATATGGGCGGCCCCCGACGACGATCCAAATAATGCCGGTGGGTTCAAAGCCCTGATCGCGATTGCCGATGTTTCTTATTATGTTCGCCCCGGCAGTGTATTGGACAAAGAAGCCTATAAGCGAGGCAATAGCGTCTATTTTCCCGACCGCGTGGTGCCCATGCTCCCTGAAGCGCTATCGACAGATGTTTGTTCGTTGAAACAGGACGTGGATCGCGCGGCATTGGTTTGTCATTTACAGGTCGATGCCGCCGGAAAAATGAAATCTTCGCGCTTTACCCGCGCGATTGTCCGGTTAGCTGGTAACATCGCCTATGAAGATGCGCAGGCTGCTATCAATGGGGAATTGAAACATCCTCTGACGTCTTCCGCACTGGAACCTCTTTGGGCATGCTGGAAGCTGCTTGCATCTGCCCGCGATGATCGAGAGCCATTGAATCTCGATCTGCCTGAAAAACGGGTCGTTCTGGACGAAAACGGGAAAATCGCGGAAATAGCTATCCGCGAAAGACTCGATGCCCATCGCCTAGTGGAAGATTTCATGATTGCAGCCAATGTTGCGGCAGCCAAAATACTCGAAAGCAAGAAATCGCCTTTAATCTATCGCGTCCATGAAACGCCGTCGCGCGAGAAGATGGTAGCATTGAAGGATTACTTGAAAAGCTTCGATATCAGCTTCGCGCTTGGACAGGTCATACAGCCGCGCATATTCAATCAACTTATCGACAAAGTAGGCGAGGGCGACACCAAGCCATTGGTCATGGAGCAAATTCTGCGAAGTCAGACGCAAGCCTATTATGGACCGGCAAATGTCGGCCATTTTGGATTGTCGTTGGGCAGTTACGCTCATTTTACCAGTCCCATTCGGCGTTATGCTGATCTGATCGTGCATCGTGCCCTCGTCACTGCCTGCAAATTGGAGCAGCCTGTTCCTGAGAATGACAACATCCCTGAAACAAGCGGTCTGACCGAGGCTGAGGCCGGGCGGCTGGAGTTGATATCCGAGAAAATCAGTCAGCTGGAACGCCGTGCAATGATGGCAGAACGAGAAACCGTGGATCGCTATATCTCCGCACATCTTTCCGATCGTGTCGGCCAGATATTCAAATGCCGGATCACTGGTGTACAAAATTTTGGGTTCTTTGCCACGATTGAGGAATTGGGCGGAGATGGTTTGGTACCCGTCAGAACGCTTGGCGTGGAACGGTTCGACTATGACGAACAGGCACAAACGCTTACTGGAATGGATACAGGCACGGACTACGCCATCGGTCAAAAATTGGAATTGCGGCTTGTCGAAGCCAATCCTGCTACAGGAAGCTTGCTGTTTGAACTGGCTGAAGGCGCAAACCACATGAAAAGTGGATATGGTGGTCCTCGACGCAATAGAGGCAAGCCAACTCACAAGAATAAGTTTAAGAAGGGCAAGCGTGGTCGCCCAGGCAATATTCGCCATCAGGGCCGAAAGTAAATCTGCTTTGTAACATTTCCGGCTTTGGCGATGAATAGCAGGTATTCCAACCAAAGAGGTATACCATGTCCAGACTCCTTCCCGCCCAAAAGGTCCCCGATTTTACCGTTCCATTGACCGATGGTGGTCAGTTTCAGCTCAGCCAGCGACTTGGTGACAATTTGACATTGGTGTTGTTTTATCGCGGCTTGCATTGCCCGATTTGCAAGGGACAATTGCTGGATCTTCAAAGACGTCTGGATGATTTAGGGGAACGCGGCATTACGGCCGTTGCCATCAGTATGGACAGTCAGGAGCGTGCCGAAAAATCGGCAGAAGACTGGCATATCGATAAGCTGTTACTTGGCTATGGTCTAACCGAAGAAACCGCGCGTGAGCTGGGCCTGTTTTTGTCCGCGGCACGACCCGAGAGTAGTGAGCCTGAAATTTTCTCCGAACCCGGCCTGTTTTTGGTGAAGCCGGATCAAAGCCTCTATTTTGCGAGTATCCAGAGCATGCCGTTCACTCGCCCACCTTTGGACCAGTTGATTCAAGGCATCGATTTCGTACTGAAAAACAATTATCCAGCGCGCGGTGAGCTAGCTTAGCCGATCAATATCTTCCTTGCTCAGTGATCCGGGTACTACCATCACTGGGCAGGGAAGGTTGCCGGCCTCTGCTGCAAAATGGGTTACCAAAGGTCCAGGAGCACCAGACGCGGCAGATCCTAAAACAAGGGCGCCCAAGCCATCTACCTCATCGAGAACTTTTCGAACCGTTCTAGGGCCCCGACTGCTCTTCACCGTAATGGAGGGGCGAATGCCTGTTTCATCAAACAAACTGCCCGCCGCACTTGAAACCAGAGCCTCTGCACGGTTCTTGGCTTCTTCTTCCAAAGTGGCCTGAACCCCGCCCCAGGCGACGAATTCTTCTTTCTCGACCAGCGCCAAAATATGCAATGCTCCGTTAGTCTTCATCGCACGGCGAGAAGCGAAACGAAGCGCGATGCTTGCTTCTTCGGTCTCGTCTATAACCACCAAATATGTACGCATAATTGTTTCCCAGCCCTGTTTGAATTGCTTGTTGCGATAAAATCCGGGCGAAGGCAAGTCAGCGGCCTTGACGACCCTGTTACAATAATGGACAGTTTGAACCAACACGATCAAAAGGATGGAAAGAAAAACCACCATGCCAATCAATCTACAAATGCCTGCACTTTCGCCCACAATGGAAGAGGGCACGCTCGCAAAATGGTTAGTGAAAGAGGGTGATCAGGTTAGTTCTGGTGACCTGTTGGCAGAGATTGAAACCGATAAGGCGACCATGGAATTTGAGGCGATTGATGAAGGCGTGATCGCCAAAATTGTGGTGGCTGAGGGCACCGACAATGTGAAGGTTGGCGAAATCATTGCGATTATCGCGGAAGAAGGCGAAGATGCTGGCGATGCCAAAGCAGCTGAACCCGCACCGGCACCCACCCCTGCGCCCGCACCTGCCGCCAAAGAAAACCCCGCTCCCGCTCCAACAAAATCAAATGATGGGATAAAAGTTAGTCCGGCAGCCCGGCGTATTGCCGAAGCAAAAGGAATTGATCTTTCCGGTATCACGGGAACAGGACCCGATGGTAAGATTGTCAAAGGTGATCTTGAAGGTCTGGAGGGCAGCGGAGATGCTGCACCAGCTCCAATTCCTGCTCCAGCGCCAGTTGCGGCTGCACCGTCGGCAAGCGGTGCACGTGTTAAGGCAACCCCACTGGCAAGACGTTTGGCGAAACAAAAGGGCATTGATATTGCCACTTTGACCGGAACCGGTCCCAATGGTCGGGTTATAAAAGCTGATATTGAGGCCGCAAAAACTGGCGAAGGGGTAACTTCCGCACCAGCGACAACCGCTCCCGCACCCGCAGCACAAGCCGCAGCTATTCCTGATACAGAGATCCCCCACACGGACGAAAAACTGTCCAACATGCGCAAAACGATCGCGCGCCGCCTGACCGGTTCGATGCAGGATGCACCGCATATTTATCTGACGGTCGATGTTCAGCTTGATGCTTTGCTGGCGCTACGCAAGGAATTGAATGACAGTCTGGAATCACGCGGGGTAAAACTCTCAGTCAATGATATGGTGATTAAGGCGCTGGCCATTGCGCTGGAACAAGTGCCGGAGTGCAATGTCTCCTTCCTGGGCGACCAGTTGCGGCGTTACGAGCGGCAGGATATTTCGGTGGCAGTCAGTATTCCCGGTGGCCTAATCACGCCGGTTATCACCGATGCTGCGAACAAGACGCTATCGAAAATCGCCACCGAAACCAAGGATCTCGCCTCTCGCGCACAAGAGGGCAAACTGCAACCGCACGAATATATGGGCGGCACAGCCAGCGTCTCCAATATGGGCATGATGGGTATCAAACAGTTCACCGCGGTCATTAACCCGCCACAATCGATGATTTTAGCGGTCGGGGCAGGCGAGAAGCGTCCTCATGTAATCGATGACAGCCTGCAAATTGCGACGGTAATGACTGTGACCGGAAGCTTTGACCACCGCGCTATTGATGGGGCGGATGGTGCGAAATTACTGGCCGCCTTTAAAGCATTGGTTGAGAAACCATTGGGGATGTTGGCTTAATGTAGTCCTCTCCCCTTGAGGGAGAGGATAGATTTGCTTGGCAACTTGTTGGCTAGAAAATCTTGGTGAGGGGTGAAGACAGCACATAAATGACGGGTTATTCATCCAAGACTCTGAAACACGCTAAACAGTTGCGCCGCAATATGACACCGCAAGAACGAACTCTGTGGACCAAATTACAAAACCGTCAATTGGGGGGAGCGAAGTTCCGGAAACAACAACCGATTGGTCCCTATATTGTTGATTTCGTTTGTCAGGAACACAAACTAATCATCGAAGCTGACGGATCGCAGCATGCCGACAACCCGAAGGATGCGCAGAGAGACAAATGGTTACAAGATCGAGACTATACGGTGCTCAGGTTCTGGAACAATGATATTAGAGAGAATTTGGATGGAGTTCTGTTCACGATTTTGGATGCGTTTGATCAAAACCCCTCACCAACGTCGCCTAAGCAATAAATTGCAAAGGCTTTGGTATCCTCTCCCTCAAGGGGAGAGGGAAAAAGGAGCAAATTAAGTGGCAAATAATTACGACCTAATCGTTCTCGGTTCCGGCCCCGGTGGCTATGTTGCGGCAATCCGCGCATCACAACTCGGCCTAAAGACTGCCATTGTCGAACGCGAAAACCTCGGCGGGATTTGCCTTAACTGGGGTTGTATTCCGACCAAGGCGATGCTGCGGTCGGCGGAGATTTTTCATAATATGCAGCATGCCGCCGATTACGGGCTGGCAGCAGAGAATATTACCGCTGATCTGGACGCGGTGGTCAAACGCTCTCGCGGCGTGGCAAAGCAGCTTAATCAGGGTGTCACGCATCTGATGAAGAAGAACAAAATCGACGTCCATATGGGCGATGGCACAATCACTGGCAAAGGCAAGGTTGCCGTGACTGCCGGTGGCAAAACCACCGACCTGGTCGCCAAGAATATCATCATCGCCACCGGCGCTCGCGCTCGTGATCTGCCCTTTGCACCAGCGGATGGCAAACGGGTCTGGACCTATCGCACAGCGATGACACCGCCGGAAATGCCGAAAAAGCTTCTGGTTATCGGTTCAGGCGCTATCGGCATCGAATTTGCCAGCTTCTATAACGACCTTGGCGCAGATGTGACCGTTGTAGAAATGCTTGATCGGGTTGTACCGGTTGAGGATGCAGAGGTCTCCAAGTTCCTGGAAAAATCGCTCAAAAAGCAAGGCATGAATATCATGACCGGCGCAGGTGTTGAAAAACTGGATATTGGTGCAAAGGGCGTCAAAGCGGCGATCAAGGATGCCAAGAGTAAGGTTGAAACTACCGAGTTCAGCCATGTCATTGTCGCGGTGGGCATTGTCCCCAATACCGAAAGTATCGGACTGGAAGCGCTGGGCATCAAAACCGATCGCGGGCATATCATTACCAACGCTACCTGCCAAACCAGCGTCGAGGGCTTCTATGCCATTGGCGACGTCACACAACCACCATGGCTAGCGCATAAGGCAAGTCATGAAGGCGTGATCGCGGTTGAAGCCATTGCCGGCGGTCATCCACATGCGATGGATCCGCTCAATATTCCGGCTTGCACTTATTGCCATCCTCAAATCGCCAGCGTCGGCATGACTGAGGCAAAGGCCAAAGAAGCGGGTCATGACGTCAAAGTCGGAAACTTCCCGTTTATCGGCAATGGCAAGGCGATTGCACTGGGTGAGACCGAGGGTTTCATCAAAACTGTGTTCGATGCAAAAACTGGAGAATTGCTCGGTGCCCATATGATCGGCGCTGAGGTGACTGAGCTTATTCAGGGTTATACCGTGGGCAAGACACTAGAAACCACCGAGGCCGAATTGATGGATACGGTATTCCCGCATCCGACACTCAGCGAGATGATGCATGAGAGTGTGCTCGATGCTTATGGGCGCACGTTGCATATGTAATCAGGTGATATCGGCACATCGCCAATAGCTTGATATTTGACGTCTCTGACCAAAGAAACAGTTCTGCTTTCCTACACAACCACGGTTCGGTTATGCGTTCCCGAATGACCTTATCTCGGATATATCATTGCTGAATCAGTGTTCATCTAAGCACCCCTTAACCTGAATGAAATGTCTTTTTTCGATCCCATTGTGTGTATAATTTGTATAAATTGCCCGCTTTGGCTTAATGGCGAATAGCCAACAGGAGAGCGAAAAAATATGGCCAAGGGTACTCATGATTATGCGGTTGATCCGCGCAATGAAACCATATTGATCAACGTCAATGGATCGATGACACCACGCGCCGAAGCTGTTGTTTCGGTATTCGATAGCGGCTTCATGCTGGGCGATGGCGTCTGGGAAGGGCTACGTGTTCACAAGGGTCATATAGCGTTTCTCGGCGCGCATCTTGATCGCCTGTTTGAAGGATCCAAGGCGATTGCCATGGAAGTCGGGATATCGCGTGAAGAGCTGACGAAACGCTTATATGATACGCTGGAAGCCAACGAAATGGCCAATCAGGATGGCGTCCACATACGTTTGATGGTGACGCGTGGAATACGATCAACTCCTTATCAGGACCCGCGTGTGGTGATTTCTCCGGCCACTATCGTCATCATTCCAGAATATAAGGACCCGCTGCCCAGCACCGTGGAAAACGGCATACGATTGTTCACAGTCCATGTCCGTCGCGGCGATCCAGCGGTTCAGGACCAGAAACTGAATTCTCATAGTAAATTAAACTGCATAACCGCCTGTATCCAAGCGACGCAGGCTGGCGCTGATGAGGCATTAATGCTCGATCCGCAGGGTTTTGTAGCAACCTGCAACAGCACTCATTTCTTCATTGTGCGCAAAGGTGAAGTATGGACTTCTAGTGGGGACTATTGCCTGGGCGGAATTACACGCAGCAACATAATCCAACTCTGCCGAGAAAACGAGATTCCAGTATTTGAGAAGAACTTCTCTTTGACCGATGTCTATGGTGCGGATGAAGCCTTTGTAACCGGCACTTTTGCCGGCGTTGTGCCTGCTACTGAAGTGGACGGACGTATTTTGACGATGGGCAGGGGGCCGATGGTGGAACGCCTTCAAGGGCTTTACAAAGTCATGATTGAAAAGGATGTGGCGGCATGACGTCAGAGCCGATCCGCATCGCCATGTGGTCCGGCCCTCGGAACATCTCTACCGCGATGATGCGCAGTTTTGGGGGCCGCAAAGACTGCGCGGTAACCGATGAACCATTTTATGGAGCCTTCCTGAAAACCACTGGAATTCGGCAACCCATGGCGGATGAAGTTATTGCTTCGATGGATTGTGACTGGAAATCGGTCACAGAGGCTATGCGCGGGCCGATTCCAGATGGAAAACCAATATGGTATCAAAAACATATGCCGCACCATATGGTGACGGATGTTTCAATTGCTGATTTTCCCGATCATCGCCACGCTTTCCTAATCCGTGATCCCGCAAAGGTTGTGGCAAGTTATGCTGTTAAGCGGGTTGAGGTGACCGTGGAAGACCTAGGGTATCAACGGCAGCTGGAATATGTTGATTCCATTGCCGAAAATTCCGGCAAAGCGCCAATTATTTTAGACAGCGCCGATATTCTCCGCAATCCGGAAGCACATTTGAAGGCGCTCTGTAAAGGTCTGGATATCCCATGGGACAACGGAATGCTGCAGTGGGTAGCAGGAACTCGTGAAAGTGACGGAGTTTGGGCAAGTCACTGGTATAATCGAGTCGTAAATACCACCGGCTTCGGCAGTCCGGAAACAAGCTCAACATCAACGCTCACCAAAGCTGAGCAACGCGTTGCTGACGAAAGCCGCCCGTTTTACGAGCAGCTCTCAAAGCATAAAATGAGACTATGAATATTCTTCAGTTCTGAAGTGAGGGTTGCGATCCAAGTGATTTGAAAACAACATTATTAAGGACAAGGAACAATAGACCAAGCCCGGCGAACCAAAGCACGTCATTTTGGAATACCATCCATACGACGCCAGGTAGGAAATTTTGAATTCCGCCAAGAAATACCGCGAATAATGCCAGTAAAGCCTGATAGCCCACGAAAGCGCCTGCATAGGCCATTAAAACAGAGGGAACCGAGTGATCACTGCGCATTTCAAAAATTTTGTTGGCAATCCATAATGTAGCCAAAGCGGTAACACCAATCGCAGCGCCATGGCTGAAACTATTGATTGTCTGCGGATATCCAAGGATTTGGTAACCAACCAGTTGATTGCCAAGCCATGCACCGCCCATCCACATCATTGCCTTACGCATGGGTAGAGTAGCCGCCAAAAGTGTAGCAATCGCAGCAAAGGGAAACATGCAAGCCAACAGCAAACTGCCGCCAACCGATGCAGTTGCCAAAATTCCAGCCCATATATTCTCGATCGTCGAGGTTGGTCCTGTATCCTGGATCAAAGCCATATTCTGTTTCCCTTTGCTATTGTTTCTAGAACCTTGCCCGAGCGCCAATATAGGCTGAACGACCAAAAGTGCCGAAATCTGTTGCGGTTTCATAATTCACATCAAACAAATTGTCGATACGTCCAAACAATTCAATTTGATCGGTCAGCGGCATTTTTGCGCGGGCGCCAACTAAGGCATAGCCATCAATCCTGAGGTTATTGGCCAAATCGTCGAAGCTATCACCGACAATCTGCAAATCCGCGGCAATATTCAATCCAAAGGCTAGTTCATAACTGGCATTCAGATAAAAACTACTCGATGGTCGCCGTGCCAGTTCATTACCAAAATTGGCGCTGTTGGAGCGGTTTTCCGTGTCCAGATAAGTATAGTTGGCATTAATCTGGAAGTGCTCAACCGGAGTAATCGTTAAAGCCGCTTCAACGCCCTTCGTGCGATTGCGTTCGATGTTGAGCGTAGTGCCAAACGGCCTGTTACCACTCAAACATAGAGCAGGCGAAGGATCTGGCGGCGTTGGGCAGGCGGCAAATGCAATCTGGTTACGTGTATCCCGCTGAAACAGGGTGACAGATGTTCGAAGTGCATTGTCCAGAAACGTTTGATCAATACCCAATTCGTAGGATTTCGCAGTTTCTGGCAAGAGACCAGGAGTGCCAAACCCAAATGGGCGATCGTCGAGATCAATCAACGACGGTGCGCGGAAACCCTCAGCATAGGCCGCTCGTAATATTGGACCATTTTCCGAAACTCGATATGCAACATTACCAGCAAAACTAGTATTTCCGCCAAAATCATCATGTTCATCATGCCGAATTCCAGTCGTCAACGTCAGCCCATCGACCGGTTTCACAATTGCCTGTAGAAACAAAGAATCGATTCCCGTTGAATCACTTACGCCCGCATTCTCATATCTACTATCTTCTACCTCAGTGCCAAAAATAAAGCGTAATTGTTTGGTTACCGCAAAGTCTCCACGATATTCAAATCGTTCTGTTCTACCGCGTGGTAGAGAGGTGAAAAACGGGCTTACTATATCCCGGTTAATGTCTGAAATGCTGAATGCAAAACGGTTGTTGAAACGACCATCAAAGGCATCTGCGATCAAAGAAACATTTCCATAAAACTCTTTAGCCAAAGAGAATTGCGCATTATCTGAGCTAAATGGAGGAAAAACACTGTCATTATCAACTCGGCTATCTGCATAATAACCGCTAGTCTCAACCCGAATGTTATCCGTGACACCGACAGTTATCATTCCGCTGGCTGAATATTGGCGGTATCCGTCAGCTTCGGTTCCACCAGAAAAGGCGCTGATGCCATCTGTTCGCGCATAACCACCACCAAGGCTAAATCCTATAGGGCCGACTTTGCCGCTCGCATTGCTAACCAATCTAACCGTGTCATTGGCACCATATTCACCTTGTGCAAAAGCGCTGAAATCCTGAGTTGGGCGCTTTGTGGTGACATTTACAGCGCCGCCTAGAGCCTGACTGCCCCACGCAACGCTGTTTGCACCGCGCAAAACTTCAATCCTTTCAATATTGCCCGCTAGTAAGTTGCCAAAATCAAAGCTTCCATCCGGTGCAGAAGGATCATTCACGCGGATGCCGTTGATTAAGACCAAGGTTTGGTCTGATTCAGCGCCCCGAATACGCACAGATGTTTGGCTGCCAAAACCACCACTTTGCGTCACATTAACGCCAGGAAGTTCTTGTAAAAGGTCACCAATAGCAAGGGTTTGCTGATCGAGTATCTCTGCCTCTGAGACAACGGATATAGCGACTCCTGAATCCTCTATATTCTGTTCGACTCCGGTAGCAGTCACAATAATGACAGCCTCATCTTCGGCATATGCCGGCGCCGAATAGCAGGCACTCAGGGCAATTATGCCCGGCAAATATGTACAGTATTTCATTTGTATGTTCCCTTTTGTTAACGACTAAAATGCCGTTACGCGAGGGACATCCCCGTTCACCCGACACACCCCGTCCGGCTGAAGAACAGCGATATACAGGCAGGTCTCCTGACTTGCAGATCGTTGCTGATATGCCGCCTTCCCAGATCGTAAGACCCAGTGGCATTTGGCATATCGGCTAACCGCTTACAGTTGCGGGGGCAGTACCGGATTTGAAGATGACGTCATGCCGTCCCCGCACCGGTTTCCCTTTCAATTCTCGGCTAAGAGAAACCCGATATCTGGGCGCCTGTTGGTTTCTTTTCGAAAATATTTCAAGTGAATAATCTCGACACTGCTGAAATAGATCCACGTCTCTCACTAAAAAAACACCCAAACCAACCTAAAGTGTCGATTTCTAACTCAAAAACCGAACTTTTGATCAACATCAATGCAATTTTTCATCGTTCGATTGATGCACATTATGCTATGAACAACCAACAGTTTTGAGGGGATTAGCCATGATTACAGCTTTGAGCTTTGCATTTTTGATGTCTGCATCTTCGGCAGCGATGGATACGGAAACCGATCGGGTTGCCTATAATAATTGCCTGGTCGATTTTGTTTCCACACATCTCGATCAAAAGACGGGACTAAATGCTTTTAGACCGGCAGCAAAGAAAGCATGTCTCTCGGATCGAGATGCCTTAATTGCTTCCATAAAGAAAGATGAACTGGAATTTGGTAGCACCAACCAGGAAGCGACTGATTATGCCGTGGAAGAGGCTGGAAATGTGCTCTTTTCCTACATAGATGCATATAGTGGCTACCTTAACTCAAACACCCGTCCTGTTAAGGAATAGAATATATTTACCCACTGTTAGGTTGGGGTAGTAAAACTACACCATTTCCAAAACCGCAGTATTGTGAGGTAAATTTTGGTTTAAATCACATTAAGTCTTATTTTTTCAGGGCGGTTAACAGATCACCCCTAATTCGTTCAGCATAAGAACGAAATTATGGGAATTCCGGGTGAAGAGATCAACTAACACCAGAGCCAGTCTGTTAGCAGCCACGGCAATTTTTTTGGGGAGCACTGCAACTGCAAATGCGCAGGTTGTGCAGCCTTTTCCGGATCAGTCTGCTGAACAGACACAAGCTAACAATGTTTTTGGACAGACAGAAGCCAACACATATCGACTAACCAATCCCGACGACCGTATCATCACGACCATGGGTGGTTCGATCAATCCTTTTTCCGGCAACATCGATCCTTTTTCCGGCAATATCGATCCATTTGGTGGGAGTATTGATCCATTTGGTGGTTCGATAGACCCTTTCGGAGGTGACATTGATCCCTTCGCGGGTAACATTGATCCGTTCGGCGGAAATCTCAACCCATTCCATGGCGAAGTGCGCGCGCTATGGGGATCAATTGACCCCTTTGGCGGAAACGTTGATCCATTTGGCGGCGATATAGATCCATTCGCTGGCAATGTTGATCCGTTTTATGGTGAAATAGATCCAAACAAAGGGAATATCGATCCAGTTAGTGGTTTGGAACTTCCGAACTACTTGGAGATCAACAAATTTTGGCATGACTTTGGATCGACTTGGCGGCAGGTGAACAAACTGATCATTGATGCCAATGAGAGCGGATTAACCTACGCAAGTTATTTGGAAATCCAATCTCTGGGCAACGCTCTGATAAGCAAAACAGAGGGTGCGTGGGGAGAAGCTGTTTCCGCTCGAGAAGGCAAATCAATTAAGGCCAAACTACTGAACCCCCTATTCGCAAAATTTGGTGTTTCGACATCCAATCCGATAGGGTTGGTGAACCTAACCAGGGGACAACGAGCACAGTTGGTCTCTGAACTATTTGACGGATTGATGGACTATACTGGTTTTGATCATGTCGATCACTGGATGAAAACGATCAATTGGAACCCTGAATTGACGAAAATCCAGGGTAGCGGTGCCGACAGTGTTATTGGCATATTGGATGGTTCAATTGTTGACGACCCTGAGTTTCAAGAAAATGTTTTCAATTCCGGCGGCTACACCTCTCATGTTGGCGGACATGGAGTCGGTGTGGCCAGCCTAATTCTTGCCAAACAAGATGGTCGTGGAGTGATGGGTATTGCTCCTAACGCATCGGTTGCTACTTATAATCCATTCGATCATAGTGGAACATCGTCTTGGTCCGATATCAGAGATGGTATCGTTTCGCTGAAGCAATCAAATGCCAGCGTGGTCAATATGTCGTTGGGCATAAAAGGATGGACTCTACACCCTGAGTGGAACAATGTTTTCAATGATGCGGCTGTACGAAAAGTGGCCAACAGCACCGTGTTCGTCATCGCCGCTGGTAACGACGGAAGCACTCAAACTGAAAATATCGAGTGGAAGAAAAACCTTGATACAGGATTGATCGTCGTTGGCGCTGTCGATGCTCTGGGCAATATTTCAAAGATTTCGAATAAACCAGGTACTGCATGTTTTGCCGAGAAGGGAGAATGTACAGAAGGTTCATATCTTCGTGATATTTTCTTGGTTGCACCTGGTGAATTGCTGTTGGTCAATGATGGTAATGGCGGACTCGTTCGTCGTTCAGGCACCTCATTTGCTGCACCTCTGGTTTCTGGCGCGATTACCTTGCTCCACGACCGTTGGCCCTGGCTGGCAAAAGAACCCGAAGCCACCGTCAAGATTATCTTATCCACCGCTCGCGATTTGGGTGAAGAAGGTGTGGACAATGTGTATGGGCATGGCCTTCTAGACGTTGAGGCATCACAATCGCCGCTCGTTTTTGACGATCTTGCTATTTATGAGCATAAAGGTGGTAAAAAAACGAAAAGACTAGCCGCGGACCTTAAAAATGCGGGAGCCGGGGACACTTGGAATACCGAAGGTGTTTTCCTGACCCTGTTTGAAAATATCGGTAAAACCCATCGCGATTTTGCAGTTCCGTTTTCTGACAGTTTAATTGGGCAAAAAACGAGTGCCAATGGATCACCAGAGTATTTCCAGTCCTACATTACTAAACGATTCAAAAAATGGGCAAAAGGTCCGAGCATAAATAATGGCTCAAAATCCAAAGGATTTTCCGACGTCGCCAGCTATGAAAATCCAAAAACCGAAGGTTGGAGTTTTGGCTTCTCCATGAGCAGCCCGGCAAATTTTACGGCCAATGGAGGCCGTCAGGGAGATGTACCGCATAGTGCATTCAAATTTAGTAACGATGATGCGGGAATGTCCTTTCATGCAGGCTACGGACAAGGATCTATCGCCCTGCTCAATCAAAACAGTTTTGGTTTGACCAGTGACTACAACGCCAACAATGGCGGATTGAATCCCGTGCTTGGCCTTGCGTCTGGCGGCGGATTCATGGATGCAGAATTCAAAGTAGCAAAAAACACCAAAATAGCTTTTGGTATAACAAACCGGAATTTGAGCCACGAGAATAATTTTGAGTTAACCCAAGCAGAACGAACACGATTGCGTGGGGCCGATGACTATGAAGCCAGCGCATTCAACTTTCGTTTGTCACATAAGCCATCAACAAACACGAACGTGAGCGTTAGTTTTGCAATGCTCAAAGAAAAAGATGGTTTGCTGGGTGTTCAATCAGCAATTGATAATGATTTACAACACGGTTCAAACAGCAAAACCGCCACTGTTAGTGGTAGTATTGATCTTCCAAAAGGCTTCTCTTTTGGCGCATCTGCGACCGTTGGGACGACAAATTCCAATGGAGACCAAGATCAAAACCTGCGCACTCGCGGTGGGATTATGAGTTCCGCATTTGCGATCTCTATGAGCAAACAAGGTATAATGGGAAAAAGCGATCAATTTCGTCTTTCTGTATCCCAACCCTTGCACATCGAGAGCGGTAGATTGGAGTATAGCTCTGTTGAAGTAATTAACCGTCAAACAGGTGAAATTGGCTCCGTAACGCGCAGTTTTGGGATCGCTGACGAAGGTAGAAGGTTCAACGCAGAATTCATTTATGCCACTCCAGTCATGAAGGGTGGAGAACTCTCTTTCTTCGGTCGCGCTGAATATGACAGTTCAGCTCAGGGGGACGTTAACCAAATTATAGCAGGTGGAATGCTAAGCCTATCATTCTAGGTAACTTTATCAGAAACCAAAAGAATGCATCTTTTGATATCGATAGAGATTTGCTCATATATGGAGGCAAATTGGCGTGAAAGGGAGATTGCTAGCTTTTTTATTTGCCGGCTCGCTGTGCGCCTCGAATCCTGCTCTCCTCGCGCAGTCTTCGGATAGTAGCCCGCAATCTTCTTTTGATGCGGAAATTGGCGCCACGAAATCTTCGATGATGTCGGATCCCGCTGCTGCCTTGCAGTCAGCAAAAAAAGCCGCTCAAATTGCAAAAGACCTACCCGCCAAAGAAGCCGTTTTGGCAAAAGTGACTAGCCAATGGCTTGAGGGTGAAGCACTAACGCGACTTAACAAAGCTCCGCTGGCAGAACCCATTATTTCTGAAGCATTGGAGACTGTAGAAACAACAGATCCTGACAGCAAATTACATGCTGACCTTCTGAAATCAAAAGCCGCAATTGTCAGTAAGATCGGCAAAGTTGAAGATGCTTTGTCAATTTTGCACAAAGCATATCGAAAATATGAAGGACTGGGCGAGAAACGTAGTCAGGCGATTATCCTGCACAACATCGGATCCATCTACTACGAAGCCGGCGATTATGCTCGTGTTCTCAAATACTATGATCAGGCCAAATCCGTATATGGTGATGACCCAGCACTAAACCTGTCTGCCTTTAACAATCGCGGTAACGCATTGCGCGATATGGGAAGGTTCGTTGAAGCTGAGCAGCAATATCAAGCAGCCCTATCCATTGCCACGGACATGGAAAGCCCTCTTTTGCAAACCCGAATTTTGAACAACATCGCTTTTGCTCAATTTTCTCAGAAACATTTTCTTCAAGCAGATGCAACAGCCGTACAAGGTTTAAGAATAGTCAGCGGTGCCGCCACGGACTGGGAACCATTTCTATGGGGCACCCGCGCACAAGTGGCTCTTGCGCAAAACCAGCTGGGCAAAGCAGAGAATTTCATTCAAAAAACATTCGAAAAAGTTGAACTTAACAGTTCAACAATGGAATTTCGCGATTATCACAAAGCCGCTTTTGATCTTTACAAAAAACAGGGAAATACGGCGAAAGCACTGGCCCATCTTGAGGCTTATAAACGGTTGAGTGACAATAGTCGCGATCTAAAAGCTTCTACCAACGCATCACTTCTTGCCGCCCAATTTGACGACGCCAATCGCGAACTCAGAATTTCAAAGCTAGAAGCAACAGAGGCGCAACGCGAAATGGCGTTGTCCAAATCCGAAACCAAGTTGCGCTATATTACTCTGCTACTCGTTTTCGCGGTAATCGTGATAAGCGGCATGATTTATTCAATATCGATCATAAGACGGCGGCGGCAGGAAATTAGCGAAGCGAATGAAAAGCTCTCGTACACGGCAAAACATGACCTGTTAACTGGCTTAGCCAATCGTGGCCACTACCAAACATTGTTATCCGATGCGCTGAAAGCAGCAAAAACTAATGGATTGAGATGTGCGATCATGCTCATCGACCTTGATCGATTTAAGGCGGTAAACGATACGCATGGACACGAGACTGGCGATCAATTGCTTTGCTTGGTTGCCGAACATCTTGTTGAAGTAGGCGGAAATCGAGCAACGGCAGTAAGGCTAGGCGGAGATGAATTCGCGCTCGTGATACCCGATTGTGGCCGTGAAGAAGAGCTTTCAAAAAAGGCGAACCGACTCATCGAAAAACTGAATGAAACACATTTGATAAATGGTACTTCAGTTAATATTGGAGCGACTATCGGGCTGGCCGTTGGATTGGAAGATGGCAGCACAGTTGCGCAATTGACGCGTAGCGCTGATCTTGCTCTGTATCACGGCAAAGATCTGGGCCGCGGTTGCGTTGTTCGATACCAGAAGTTCCTTCAACTTGAAGCCGATGAGCGCCATTTGCTGGAAGCAGACCTTAGAAACGCTCTTGTTGAAGGGGGGCTTTCCATTGCCTACCAATCTATCGTCGATGCAAGCAATCAAGATGTCGTCGCCTATGAAGCGCTGCTGCGTTGGGAGCATCCCACTCGAGGAATGATATCACCAGATATTTTCATACCGATTGCTGAGGAAGCCAGACTTATTAATCAGATTGGTTCCTGGGTTATTCGGTCGGCCTGCGCCGAAGCGAAAGCCTGGCCGAAACATGTAAGGCTATCGGTCAACGTCTCAGCTCTTCAGGTTGAAGGCGGCGGATTGGCAAACATCATTGTTGGTGCTTTAGCAGCCAGCGGCCTCAGCCCGGAACGGCTCGAATTAGAGGTAACCGAAAGTGTCTTCCTTGATAAACACGCAAATACCGATGAAGCATTAGAAGGCCTACGTTCGCTGGGCGTCGGGTTAGTCTTGGACGATTTTGGTACCGGTTATTCTTCACTGGGATACTTACGCCGCGCCAAATTCTCTTCCATCAAAATTGATAGAAGCTTTGTGTTGTCAGCGAGCGAGGGATCAAAGGATAGCTTGGCAATTATTCGCGCCATCGTTTCAATGGCTGACGAACTTGGCATCAAAACAACCGCTGAGGGCATTGAAAGCGATCATGAGTTAAACCTGATGCGGGAATTAGGTTGCGCCCAGTTGCAAGGTTACTTCTTCTCACGGCCAGAAGCATCAGTCGAAAACGGACAAGAAGAAGACTGTGATAGCAACAATGTCGTTATAGTTGAAAACAACACCGTGGAACATGAGCAAGATCGAAAATCGGGAACAAACGGTTAAACTCGAAGGTAGTGACGCCTGACGAAAGAATAATGACTTGTGTGACTTGGCGCAAATCGAACGAATTACTGGCAACGCTACCTGTAATCATTACGTATCCTTTTAATTTGTCTCATTGAGATTCCCCTACTTTGGTTCATAATCGACGAATACAGTTCCCGTGCCAGTCATATCTTTAATGCTTCTGGAATACTTTAAACTAGTGTATTGAAGCTACTAAACACCTAAATGAGGAAACATAAGCAGACAACTGGGCATTTAAAAGTAAGAGGAACACAGGCATGAAAAGTCTTATATTGATCACCTCAATGTGTGGGCTGCTCGGTGCAGTCGCAATGGCGCAGACTTCGTCAACCCAGCAAAACCAACAGGCTCAGAACTCCCAACAACAGTCACAGCAGGGAGGTCAACAGTCACAAAACCCTCTGCAACAAGGCCAAACTCAGCAACAACAATCTAAGCCAGTAAAAATTCGCCCTGTTCGAGTGGGCAAGACTCCTACTCGTATTCGGCCAACCAAAGTTGCTCCGCCTAAGACAAAGACAATCAAAACACCCATAGGTGTGAAGCGAACCACCGTCGGCGTGCCCTATTCAGTGCCTAACCGGACAATACCTCTTCAACACCAAAATTATTTGTCTCGCTTCGAACCCGGCACACCTGATCTGGATGGCGATGGACAGCGCGCAGTCCAGGATATTGATGCCATTTTGGGTGGAGGCAGAGATTGTGATGACAAGAATCCAAACCGCTATGTCAACAATACCGAAGTAGCTGATTTTCAGGGCAATGATGAAGACTGCGATCCAAGCACTATCGGTAAAATGGATCGTGACGGTGACGGATATACAGACTGGCGGGTATGGAATGCTCCCTTTCAACCGACAGGCTGGGCAGTTTATGGTTTGGATTGTGATGATAGGCGGCGTGGCGTAAACCCCGGCGTACCTGAAATTCCAGGAAATGGGCTAGATGACAATTGTGACGGCGACGTAGACTATGATGATAGTTGGCCATCACGTTCGAAGTAAGGATTGTTGTAATATCGCGATCACTACCTAGCCGCGCGATTTACCAAGAGCCAGCAAGTCAACGCGGTATTTCTCATAGAAACAGCCACGAAGATCGTTTTTGCTACACTATGACTTTTTGTTGACCATTGGACGTTCGTTCAAAGGAAACGAATTCCTGAACAGCTGTGTAAAATTCATTTGAGATAAGGGATGGAGGTGCGGGAGGGATTCGAACCCTCGGGACCCTTGCAGGCCCGCCAGTTTTCAAGACTGGAGCAATCGACCACTCTGCCACCGCACCTCATCCAAGCGCCGCAGTAATCAGGGATTAACGGCAACGCAAGTCAATATTTGCGAACGACACACGTTTTGAAATCTATCGCGCTGATAATAGCTGTGAAGCTCAGATCGGATGCTGTTATCGAAAGCCTACAAGTGAGCCAAAGGCTGGCTAAAGATTGTGAACCTGTTTGATTTGATCAACCCGTTTCATCACACTTTGCCCAAACATCCACCGGTCAGCAGTTTTCTTTCGCCATCGACACTCGCTTATCGGTTGGGTAGTGGTTCTCATGCGACAGTGCGAGATTCCCCTGAGAGTCAGTTTGTGCAACAACATGGTTAAGAAGGGAAGATATTCATGCGTATTATGACCGCAATCGCCTGTAGTGCTTTTGCATTTCTTGCTCTGCCAATGAACAGTAGTTTCAGTGAGGCACAAGCTCAAACTCCAACAGGTTTTCAAAACTATCTGATGGAGGTGCGCACAAAGGCGCTAAATGAGGGTGTCAGTGCGCGAACATTAGATCGCGTTCTTCCCAGCTTAACCTATAACGCTCGCGTTGTGCGATTGGATCGATCACAACCAGGTGGAGCGCCAAATACCAAAATCCCTCCTTTTGCTCCCTATAAGCGGAAGCATGTCACTCAGGTGCGGATAAATAATGGAAAGGCAACTTATAAACGGTTGTCTGGAAAATTGGCGCAGATTGAGCGCGATACTGGTGTTCCGTCGGGGATCATGATGGCGATTTATGGAAAGGAATCGAACTATGGTTCCTTTACCGGGAATTTCGATATTCCGCGCGCATTGGCAACGCTGGCTTATGAGGGCAGGCGGCGTTCACTTTTTGAAGGTGAATTGCTCGCTGCTTTAAAAATGATCGACAACGGTGTTTCGCAATCGGCAATGACCGGCAGCTGGGCAGGCGCGATGGGCAAGCCGCAGTTTCTGCCATCGGTTTATCTTCGATTGGCGAAAGATGGCAATGGTGATGGCTATGCCGACATATGGAATAACGAACATGATGCCATGGCTTCGATCGCGAACTATTTCGTAAATGCTGGATGGCGTAGGGGAGAAACTTGGGGCGTTGCTGTTTCAGTGCCCAATTCATTGAATAGGGCCGCAATCAAAAACAAAACTAAGGCAACGCGCTGTCCGCGTGTCCATGAGCGCCATAGCCAGTGGAAAACTATGGCGGAGTGGCGTGCGCTTGGCGTCAAGGCAGCCACATGGCGCAAACTAGGCGATGATACTTTGGCGACGTTGCTGGAACCCGATGGGGCAGGCAACCGTGCCTATCTACTTACCAGCAATTATCGGGTTATATTGGACTATAATTGTTCGAATTTTTATGGGTTAACAGTGGGGTTACTGGCCGATGCAATACGCAGTTAAACTAGCAGTCGCTTCAATATCGATATTGGCACTATCCGCATGTGGTGCGTCTAAACAATGGGGGAAATATGACGATGATCCGTCAGGACCAATCGCCGAGCTACCGTCAGCACCATCGGGAACGGCTGCGGTATCGGATTTTCCTCAGAAAATTGGCGAACCTTATCAGATAGGCGGTAAGACCTATACGCCAGAGGATGTTTCCAGTTATGATCAAGTGGGCTATGCTAGCTGGTACGGTCAAGAATTGGCAGGCAATCCAACCGCCAATGGGGAACGGTTTAATCCAAACGGTATTTCCGCAGCTCATAAAACGCTGCCACTTCCCACCTACGTCCAAGTGACCGCACTCGATACAGGTCGCACCATTCTTGTTCGCGTCAATGATCGTGGCCCATTTTCCAACGATAGGTTGATTGATCTGTCCTTTGGGGCCGCCAAGCAGCTTGGTATAGATAGGCAAGGCGTCGCTGGTGTTCGCGTTCGTAAGGTAAATCCAAACGAGCAAGAACGTGCAGCGTTAAGATCAGGGGCGCAGATTGCGGAACGTATTGCGACGCCCGATAGTCTGCTGAACATTTTGAGGAAGAATCTTGCGAAACTTCCAACACCAGTAGCGCCAATCAGGCAGACCGCCAGCTCTGGAAATCCTAGAATTCCGTCTAGCGGAAACATCGGCTCAACATATGTCCCACCTTCTGTTCCGCAGGGATCAACTGGAACACGAGATGGCCGGTTTGTTGTTGAGGGTGGAGCCATGGCCAAGCCCGTTCGAACAAGACCTCGTCAAAATGCTGTAAGCGGCTCAGGAAACTATGTTGTCCAAGTGGCGGCATTTAGCAGCAAGAGTCGTGCTGATACTCTAGCCAATAAAATTGGGGCAAAGGTTATGCCTGATCAAACACGTCAGATTTGGCGGGTTCGCTATGGACCCTATGCCAATCAAAATGCCGCACAAGGCGGGTTGGCACAAGCCAAACAACGGGGCTATAGCGGCGCAAGAATCCTTCGTGCCGACAAGTAGGCATCAGAATCTATAACCTAGTCTAGAAAACGGAACTAAATGAACAGATTTGCCTTGGCTTCATTGCCTCTCATTGCAGTCACTACGGCAGCTTTAGCCGCACCAATATATGAGTCTTCCGCTCCAATCGCTTATATGACGGATCTGTCATCCGGTGCGGTGTTGTTCGAAAAAGATGCTGATCGACAGATTCCACCGGCCTCAATGGCAAAGATGATGACTGTCTATGTTGCTTTTGATCAAATCAAACGGGGTAAAATAGAACTTGATCAATCCGTTGATATTCAAAGATCAACTTGGGAAAAGTGGAAGGGGCAGGGTTCCACCATGTTCCTGATGCCCGATGATAAGCCCACCATTAAAGATCTGTTACATGGCGTCATAACGTTATCCGGCAATGACGCCAGTGTCGTCCTGTCTGAAACAATTGGCGGCACAGAAGAAAATTTCGCCGACATAATGACCAAGACCGCAAAACGCATCGGGATGAAAAATAGTCGATTTGGCAACAGCACCGGTTGGCCTGATGAAGGTAAGACTTTGGTCACGGCCCGCGATCTTGGGATATTGGGCGCGCGACTTTCCAATGATTTTCCAGAACTCTATAAAAGCTTTTTTGGCCTCAAAGAATTTACTTGGGGCAAAACCAATAGCGGTCAACCCATTACACAACCCAATCGCAATCCACTGCTTGGGAAAATCAAAGGTGCCGATGGCCTGAAAACAGGTCATACGGAAGAAGCTGGATTTGGCTTTACCGGATCTGTCGAACAAGATGGAAGGCGTATCGTATCCGTCCTTGCGGGACTGGATAGTTCCGGTAACCGTATCTCGGAAAGCGTTCGATTTATGAACTGGGGCTTCAATGCCTGGGAACCCAAGAAATTGTTTGCAAAAGGAACAAAACTACAAACCGCCGAAGTCCAATTGGGTGACAGCAGTTCCGTTGGACTAATAGCGGCAAAGGATTTATTTGTGACTTTACCGAAGGGTTCAAATCCCAAAATCTCCACCGTGGTGCGTTATAACGGGCCGATACGAGCGCCGATCGCCGAAGGACAGGAAATTGCAAAACTGGTGATTACAACATCAGAGACAGGCGAGCAAATCGTTCCTCTCGTTGCTTCTGAAGCAGTAGACGAAGCTGGTTTCTTCAATCGAGTTTGGGCCGGCCTAAAATCTCTTTTCGGGCTAGCGTGAAGCGAGGGCGCTTCATAAGTCTTGAAGGCGGCGAGGGAACGGGCAAGTCCACTCAGGCGAAAGCGCTGGGAAAGGCTTTGGAACTTAGGGGCTTGCGCGTCCATTTAACCAGAGAGCCAGGCGGAACGACCGGCGCTGAAACAATCCGAGAATTACTGCTGTCTGGCCCAGAAGACCGTTGGAACATGCGAACCGAAGCCATGCTGTTTGCAGCGGCGAGAGCAGAACACTGCGCAAAACTTATCGAACCGGCATTGGCAAGCGGAGATTGGGTGATTAGTGATCGCTTCCTGGACAGCAGCCGCGCCTATCAAAGCGTGAGCGGAGTGTTGAGTGATTCTGATATTTTGGAATTGCATCGTATAGGTAGCGAAGATCTACTGCCAGATCGGACGTTTGTTCTCGATCTACCGGAAGAGGTTGCCACTAAACGGGCAGATGCACGGGACCGAGGAAATAGCGATCGAATTGGCGGGCGCGATAGTGGCTATCACAGTGCCGTCATGACGAATTTTAGGAACTATGCAGAATTTGAGCCTGAAAGGGTGCACCTAATCGATGCGTCTGTGTCGCCAGAAGAAATAACATCTAATATCCTCCGCGACTTAGAAGATTTGCTGTGATGACGGTATGACATCATATCTTGGCCATGACAGAGAACGGCGGATCTTTTGCCAGTCATTCTTAAAAGGAACGTTACACCACGCTTGGATACTAGCTGGTGATAAAGGATTAGGAAAAGCCGGTTTTGCGAAACAAGCGGCTCATTTCCTGTTAAGTTCTGAAGAAAAATCAGTTACTTTCTGCGATGAGCCCGATGATCAGGCAGCAAAGTTGCTATCCGCTGGATCGCATCCCGATTTTCGACTTCTGGAACGTGGTCCAAGAACCGACAAAGAGGAAAAGAAGGTCCGCGATAGTGGTATAGAATCGCTGGAAGAACATGAACTGGCGCGCAATATCAAAATTTCGCAAGTTCGATCCCTACAATCCCTGTTTGCTTCGCAGTCATCAATCTCGCAATATCGAGTGGTGGTTATTGATGCTATCGATGATTTGGAGACCAGCAGCGCCAACGCATTGCTTAAAAACCTTGAGGAACCACCTAAAAACACTGTGTTTCTTCTGGTAAGCCACACCCCCGAGCGCCTGCTTCCAACGATAAGATCGCGCTGCCAGATTTTAAGATTTGATCCATTGGAAGATGATCAGATGGCTGAGATTCTCAAAGCGAAATCACCGAATTTGGACAATCATGAATTGCAGGCATTGGTGAAAGCAGGAGAGGGGTCTCCTGGACAAGCGCTGCAATTTGTAGATGCTCAAATTGGGGAACTGGAACAGATCGCTGATAAAATCATGACGTCGGGAGACCGATCCAATGCTTTAAAAAGTGATCTGGCGCGAAAATTGGCGTTAAAGGCGGCCACACCTAGATATCGTGCTTTTTTGACAAGAGCGCCCAGTCTTATGGCTCAACGTATCAAGCTGCTGGACAGAGGCGTTCAACTTCAAGCGATTGAAAAATGGCGAGAAGCAAGCGATTTGGCCGCTATTGCTATTCCAAAAGCACTGGATAATCAGGCAGTTATTTTCCAGCTTGCAAGCCTCATGGGATCGCTTGCGGACAAACAAAGCCAAGCCCATCGCATTTAGGCGGTTTACAAGCCGTTCCAAACCATCAAAAGAACCGGATATGAATGATCCTTTTTATATAACAACAGCTATCAGCTATCCTAACGGGCGACCGCATATCGGTCATGCATATGAAGCTATAGCCGCCGATGCCATTGCGCGTTTTCACCGTTTAAGCGGCAAAGACGTCCGGCTGATAACCGGCACGGACGAACATGGTTTGAAAATGGTGCAGACCGCTCGGGAAGCTGGCAAACAAACAATTGAACTAGCTGATGAAATGTCTTCCTATTTTCGGGAGATGTGTGACAGCCTTAATATCAAACATGATGGTTTTCGGCGCACCAGTGAACCGGCACACCACGAAGCGAGCAAGGCTCTGTGGAAGGCCATGGAAGCCAATGGTGACCTCTATCTGGATCGTTATGAAGGCTGGTACTCCGTTCGGGATGAAGCTTTCTATGCCGAAGACGAGCTTATCGAAGGAGAGGGCGATGAAAAGCACTCACCGCAGGGGACGCCCATTGAGTGGACGGCTGAAGAGACCTGGTTTTTCAAGCTCTCAAACTATCAAAATAAACTGCTAACGCTTTACAAAGAACATCCTGAATTCATCCAACCAGAAAGCCGTCGGAATGAAGTCATGCGCTTTGTCGAAGGCGGATTGAAAGATCTTAGCGTCTCGCGAACAAGCTTTGACTGGGGCGTTAAAGTCCCGGGATCACCAGACCATGTTATGTACGTCTGGGTTGATGCGCTCACCACATATATGACAGGTATTGGCTATCCCGACACAGACGGTGATTATGCTAGATTTTGGCCTGCAGACATCCATTTGATTGGCAAGGACATTGTTCGCTTTCACGCGGTCTATTGGCCAGCCTTTTTGATGAGTGCAAATTTACCACTTCCCAAGCAGATATTCGGACACGGTTTTCTGCTCAATCGCGGGGAAAAAATGTCCAAGTCTGTGGGAAATGTTGTCGATCCATTGACGCTTTCCGACGTTTATGGTGTTGATCAATTGCGATACACACTCTTGGCAGATGTTCCTTTTGGCAAGGATGGATCTTACTCGGCCGAAGCCATCGTCACTAAATCCAATGCCGATTTGGCCAATAATTTCGGCAATTTGGCCCAGCGTAGCCTATCTATGATTGCCAAGAATTGTGAAGGCAAAGTACCTGATGCGGGAACAGCGACCGTTGCTGAGGAACAGCTTTTAGCTGATTTGAATACTTGCTTTGAAGAAGTTCAAGCAGACGTAACGGGTGGTTTGCTAAAGTTAGATAGTGCGCTGGACAAAATCCGGGAGCGGTTAAGCGCAACCAATCAGTATTTTGCTGATCAGGCGCCATGGGCTTTGCGTAAAACGGATCCAGCGCGCGCCGATACCGTACTCTACTATACCGCTGAGTCCATTCGTCAGCTCGCGATTATGCTGCGATGGGTCATCCCAGACAGCTGTGACAAGATGCTCGATCAATTATCACAGCCCCAGGATGCACGGGATTTTGCAAGCCTGAGTAAGACAATCAAAGCCGGTTTGGAACTACCTCAACCCAAAGGGTTGTTTCCTCGTCTCGAAATGCCTGAGGGATCCGGATAATGCTTGTCGATAGCCATTGTCATCTAAACTATAAAGGCTTGGTAGAAGAGCAGGGCGCTGTTCTAAAACGCGCTAGAGATAGTGGCGTAACGGCTATGCTAAATATCTCCACGCGGGAGCGTGAATGGCGCGACATTGTGGCTACGGCGGAACACGAAGATGATGTTTGGGCAAGCATAGGTATTCACCCGCATGAAGCCGATGCCCACCCGGATATTGATCTTTCTAAGCTAGTTTATGAAGCCCAGCACGAAAGGGTTGTCGCAATCGGCGAAACCGGGCTGGATTACTATTATGATCATAGCGACCGAGAGCAACAGAAACAGAGCTTTCGAACCCATATCCATGCTGCCCAAGAAACCGGCTTACCAATCATCGTCCACACGCGCGAAGCGGAAGATGATACAGCTGAAATAATGGCCAAAGAAATGGAAAGACAAGAATACACAGGCGTTATCCATTGTTTCACAGCGAGCGAAGAGTTTGCTCATAAAGCGTTGAATTTAGGCCTTTATATATCCATTTCTGGTATTGTAACCTTCAAGAATGCAAAAGATTTGCAAGACACCGCATCAAAACTTCCCAATGATCGATTGCTTGTTGAAACAGATGCTCCGTTTTTGGCTCCGGTCCCGCATCGCGGAAAAACGGGAGAGCCTGCTTTTGTGGCTGATACCGCCCGTTTCCTCGCTGATTTGCGCGGGCAGAGCTATGATGAGCTTTGCCAGATAACATCACAAAATTTCTACAATTTGTTCCACAAGGCCAAACCTTGAAGCTCACAATCTTAGGATGTGGTACGTCTGCAGGAGTTCCGCGCATTGGAAATGATTGGGGCGATTGTGATCCGTATGAGCCAAAGAATAGGCGGAGCAGGGTCTCTATAATTGTTGAAAGTGGAACGACACGGATATTGGTTGATACCTCTCCGGATTTGCGCAATCAGTTTCTGGACAATGGCATTGACGCGGTAGATGCCGTAATTTGGACGCACGATCATGCTGATCATTGTCACGGCATTGATGATCTGCGTGCAGTTTTCCACCAAACCAGAGAACCAATTGCAGCCTATGCGCGCCCGTTCACTTTGGACAGTCTAAAAAGCCGGTTCTCTTACGCCTTTGACGGCCATAAATATTATCCCTCCATCTGCGATGGTCGATTACTTGATGATGAAGTTCAAATTGGCGACATCACTGTTAAGACCGTTGATCAGCCGCATGGTAGCATAACATCAGCCGGGCTCCGTTTTGAGCAAGATGGAAAAGCGATATGTTACGCTACTGATTTCGGTGAGGTAACCGATAACATGATAAACCTGTATTCAGGCAGCAACATATTCGTCGTAGATGCGTTGCGAGAAAAACCGCATCCTACGCATGCACATTTGGAACTTACGCTAGATTTCATTGCCTCTACAAAGCCCAATCTCAGTTTGCTTACACATATGGACAAATCGATGGATTATCAGAGTTTACGGGCCAATCTTCCAAAAAGTGTTGAACCTGCCTATGACGGCTACCAAATCAACATATAGGCTATGACAGAAGATCAAAATATCAATTTAATATGGGCTGCGGGAGCTTTGGTTTTAGTTGCCAGTGCGTTATTTTCCCGTCGTATCGGGTTTGGCGAGATTGTTCGAACGGCCTTGGCCTGGGTAGCTATATTTGCGGTGTTCATTGTCGCATTCTCATATAAAGATCAAATCCTTGGGGTTTGGAACCATGTGTCTAGTGAAGTCACTGGACAGAATGATCAGCAAATAGATGGAACAACGTTACGCATTCGTCAGTCTGCTGATGGTCATTTCTGGGTCAATGCGATGGTTAATAATAAGCCTGTACGTTTCCTGATTGATAGCGGCGCCACGACAACCGCGATGAATTTGAACACAGCCAAGCAAACCAACATTGATCTTTCTAAGTTTAACTTTCCAGTGATATTGTCGACCGCAAACGGAGATGTGGAAGCACAAAGAGGCGCAATACAGAATTTGCAGATTGGTCCAATGAATATCCAGGAACTGCCAGTCGTTGTCGCAGAAGCCTTCGGTGATTCCAATGTGATCGGAATGAATTTTCTCTCAAAACTGTATAGTTGGCGCGTTGAGGGGAACGAGATGATCCTAGAACCGTCTCCTATAGAATAGCATTTAATTTAACATAATATATATTATCAATCTAATATATTGCTGGAGAGGATTGTAACTTGGTTGACCCCCTACTTAAAATCATGCGTCAATTGCGTGATCCTGAAACCGGTTGTGAATGGGACAAAGTCCAAACTTTTCAAAGTATCGCTCCATATACAATCGAAGAGTCATATGAAGTATCAGATGCCATTGAGCGTAACGATATGGACGGGCTAAAAGATGAACTTGGTGATTTGTTGCTTCAAGTCGTGTTTCATAGCCAGATTGCTACTGACGGAGGATATTTTGAATTTAGTGACGTTGTAGCGTCTATTTGCGCAAAAATGGAACGCCGCCATCCGCACATATTTGGTGGTGATGACAAAAGCCCGGGATGGGAAGAGTTAAAAGCTACGGAACGAAATGAAAAAGGTGAGGAAAGCGCCTTAGACGGCGTGGCGATCGCCCTTCCCGCATTGCTTCGTGCGCAAAAAATTCAAACACGAGCAGCTCGTGTTGGCTTTGATTGGCCAGATGTTAAACAGGTCATGGACAAAGTAGATGAGGAACTGGCCGAAGTTAAAGAAGCTTCGACGCCAGAAGATGTTGAAGAAGAAATTGGTGATTTGCTGTTTGCGACCGTCAATCTCGCACGTCATCATAAGATAAGCGCGGAAGATGCTCTTAAGAGGGCGACCAAGAAATTTACGACACGCTTTGAAGCAGTGGAAGAGCTGGCAGGAAATGATATGAAGAAACTTCCGCTAGAGCAGCTCGAAAAGTTTTGGCAGCTGGCCAAGAAAGAAGAAAAAACCGTTTAAAGAGCGGCAAATCTCCCCCAATTCCGACTCGACATTTGAACCGCCATTATTAGATCCTCAGCTTTTTGCTCAGTTTCCAAAACACGACCATTTTCATGCAACCAAGCGAGCCGTTTTCCGTCAGAAACTGATAGTTTCACTGTATCGGTTCGATGGTTACGTGAAAGCTGTTCCGAAATTTTTTGAACGAACTGTTCAACGCCCTCTCCAGTTACCGCTGAGATTAGACAAACGTTTTTCGGTGTGGATTCAGGTAATGACCGTATCTTGGCGTTATCTTCATTGAGAAGATCGATCTTGTTCCAGGCCTCTATTATTGGCGTGCCCTCTCCTTCTTCGATTACAACCCCTAGCTCTCGCAATATCATTTCAACATCACGCGCCTGTTCTTCAGTTGACCAGTGCGAGATATCGCGGACATGAACGATGACATCTGCTGAAGTGACTTCCTCCAGTGTCGCACGGAATGCGGCAACCAACTGGGTGGGAAGATCGGACACAAAACCAACCGTATCCGATATGATCGCTTTGTCGTAGCCGGGTAATGGAAATTCCCGCATCGTTGGATCAAGTGTAGCAAATAGCAAATCTTCGGCAAACACCTCGGCGCCCGTCAAACGATTGAACAAAGTAGATTTACCAGCGTTTGTATAACCTACCAAAGCCACAACCGGCCAAGGCGCCTTTTGTCGTCGCGACCGATGTAAGGATCGCGTTTTTCTAAGATGCGATAGCTCACGGCGCAATTTTGCCATCCGATCACGGATCATCCGACGGTCAGATTCAATCTGCGTTTCACCCGGTCCACCAAGGAAGCCAAAGCCACCCCGTTGTCGTTCGAGGTGGGTCCAACTGCGCACCAATCGTCCCGCTTGATAGTCCAGGTGCGCCAGTTCCACCTGCAATCGACCTTCAGCGGTTGCCGCCCTCGCCCCAAAAATCTCCAAAATAAGTCCGGTACGATCGATGACTTTAACCTTAAGCGTATCCTCAAGGTTCCTTTGTTGAATGGCGCTCAGAGTTCCATCCACAATGAGGATTTCAGCGTCTTCTTGCCTGAGGATCACACCGATTTGCTCTACCTGCCCCGAACCGAACAAAGTTCCCGGTTTAGGAGCTCGTACGGAAAAATGTCGAACGGATGTCGCTTCAAGGCCAATAGCCAAAGCCAATCCCGCCGCTTCCTCGAGTCGGTACTCCAGCGCCGAAACCGATAATGATCCCAAATCTGGATGAACGATAAGCGCCCGGTCGGACGTTTGATCCAAACCTTTTTCTTCAAATGGTATCAAGGCACTCAATCATCCGTATTGTAGTCCGCCAAGTTTATATGGCCACCTGGTTGAACAGTTGAAATCGCGTGCTTGTAAACCAGCTGAGACATCCCTTCCCTCTCAAGCAAGATACAAAAAAGATCAAAAGCAGCAACTTCGCCTTGCAGCATCACACCGTTTACCAAGAACATGGTTACAGGTTCCTCGCTATCGCTGACTGCGGTGAGAAAGACCTCCTGCAACACTCCATTGCGAATCTTTGATTTGCCCATCAACGTTGTAAACGGCTCCATGTCCATTTCTTGAGACGGCATAACAGTCGAAATGGCATGTTTATAAACTAGCTGTGACTGACCATCCCGGCGTAATAGAACAGAGAAATTATCAAACCATGTGACAATTCCTTGCAATTTTACACCCTTAACCAAAAACATGGTCACGGGTATTTTGGATTTCCTAAGAGAGTTTAGAAACAGATCTTGTAAGTTGTTTGATTTTTCGGTCATTCTTGACTCCTTTTATTGGCGATACGTTGATCGCGGCCACCAGTTTTGGTTAGCTATTATCTAGTTACACCAAACCAGCTCTTGATACATATATTAACTCGTTACGTTGGCAACAACCTCTTAGCCGATAGAGCTACTCTATTTCCTTCTTTTTGCGGGTTGCCAGTCCCAAAATTTTCAATTTTCTATGTAATGCAGAGCGCTCCATACCGATAAAATTGGCGGTCTTTGATATATTGCCAGAGAAGCGTCTTATTTGAACTTTCAAATATTCTCGCTCAAAGCTCTCACGCGCTTCCCGGAGCGGTGATCCCATCAAGGACACAACACCTTGATCAACATCATCGCTATTACCCAAAATTTCCGGCGGAAGCATTTCGATCTCAATACGAGCAAAATTGTCTTTTGGAGCCAATATGATGGTGCGTTCGATTACATTGCGAAGTTGACGAACATTTCCCGGCCAGTCGCAGGCCTGCAGAGCGGCCATTGCTTCTTCGGAGATTTCAGGCGGGTTCAACCGCTGATCATTGGCAAAACGTGCTGTATAATGCTCGACTAAGGTCGGAATATCCTCGCGACGTTGATTAAGTGGAGGTAGCTCGACCGGTACAACGTTCAAACGGTAAAATAAGTCTTCACGGAAACGTTTCTCGAGGATTTCCGCCTCCAGGTCTCTAGAAGTCGCTGAAACTACACGAACATCAACACTGACCCTCTGAGAGCCTCCAACTCGAACAAAGCTTTGTTCCGTTAAAACGCGTAGGATTTTTCCTTGCGTATCCAGCGGCATGTCAGCCACTTCATCAATGAAAAGCGTACCGCCATGCGCTTCTTCCAAAAGACCGACCTTCTCAACCTGCCCGCTTTTCTCTGTCCCGAATAGTTCTTCTTCCACGCTTTCTGGCGACAACCTTGCCGCACTAATAGTTACGAAAGGTGAATCGGCTCTAGCACTCCAGTTGTGCATCAATCGCGCCGCCACTTCTTTCCCAACACCTGGGGGGCCAGAAATCAGCAAACGACTGCCCGTACCGGCAATCCGTTTCAATGTGGCTCTAACTGCGTTTACAGCGGCTGAATTGCCCGTCAACTCGTCAGCAAACCCAACACGCGCTTTCAAAATTTCATTCTCTCTGCGAAGCCTGTCGGTTTCCGTGGCGCGCGCCACCAAGTGCATCAGATGGCCCGCCTCGAACGGTTTTTCGATGAAATCTACAGCACCCTGAGAAATTGCAGCAACCGCCGTATCGATGTTTCCATGCCCAGAAATCACTATCACTGGTAACTTTGGATCGATATTCTTGATTTCAGTCAACAATTCCAATCCGTCTAGTCGCGACCCCCTTAGCCAAACGTCCAGCAGAACCAATGATGGTTTCCGTTCGTTTACAGAGGCCAGTGCCGCATCGCTGTCCGCAGCCACTCGAGTATCATAGCCCTCGTCCTCCAACACTCCGGAAATCAATTCACGGATGTCTGCCTCATCATCGACTATCAATATATCTAGTGCCATACGTTCCTCTAAGCTTTGCTAGAATGAGGTTCAGGTGCCTCATCTGATTTCCCTGATGGCGTTATTTTTGAAGAAACGCCCTGCCCTAAACGACTCAATTTGCTGGGATTAAATCTAATAATGACCTGAGTGCCGGCACTGTCTGCATCTTCAAAAGCAATTTCCCCAAAATGCTCTTCGACGATTTTTTTAACAATGGCCAATCCAAGTCCAGTGCCTTTTTCGCGGGTTGTCATATAGGGCTCAACTATACGCTCTCGATCCTTTGGAAGCCCTATTCCATTATCTTCGAGTCGAACTTCAATGTCATCATCCAGTGAACTTATGCGAAGTTTCACAACCCCTTCGGCCAAAGTAAAGTCGGCACCTGTTTCAACTTTTTGTTCAATGGCCTCTACCGCATTCTTGGCGATATTGGTAAAAGCTTGACCCAGCTGCCGGCGATCACAAACTAGATCAATAATTTCAGGATCTGTCTCAAAAGAGAATGAGATTTTTGGATGGGCGACATCCTGTAAAAATATCGCTTGTTTAACTATATCAACCAAGTTTTCTTTGCGGAACACAGGTTTGGGCATTCTTGCAAATGAGGAAAATTCATCGACAATATTTCTAAGATCTCCAACTTGCCGAACAATTGTTTTGGTCAACTGGTCAAAAATAGATGCGCCATCAGCAATATCTTTTCCAAATCGGCGCTGCAGTCTTTCCGCAGCCAATTGTATAGGAGTCAGTGGATTTTTAATCTCATGTGCAATCCGGCGTGCAACGTCAGACCATGCCGCACGACGTTGGTCCAAAAGGCGCTGTGTAATATCTTCAAAAGTAATAACATGACCATTTAGGCCAGCAACAATTTTGACTTCCAGCGTGCGAAGTTCAGAGCCGGAGTTAAATTGAGTGATGCTATTCTCGACTTGGTCATCCAGCAGAACTGCAAACTGAGGAGCCACTTCGGAGATATTGGCACCAATGAAGTTTTCATTCTCCTTCGCTAAGAGTGCTTGCGCGTGGCTGTTGAACAAACTGATATTTCGATCCTCATCCAAACTGATGATCCCCGCGGTAACAGATTCCAGAACGGTCTCAATGAAAGCGCGTCGGCTTCCCAGTTGTTCATTGGCCGTAATAAGTGCAGTTGTCTGAGTTTCTAACCGCTCAGTCATTCTGTTAAATGCTCTACCTAAAGTTCCAATTTCATCTGATTCAAGCGGCATTGGAACTCGGGTCGCAAGATCGCCTTCGGTGACTTTTCTTGCTGCTTGAACAAGAGCTCCAACCGGTTGAACCATGCGATCAGCCATTGCTAACGCAACCCAAAGCGCGATGCCGACAATGAGCAACGAGACAAAGAATAGAGCAATATTAAACTGCAGTTGCAGACTTCGTGATCGCGTAAAAAGATCATCATAGTCTTTTAAAACAGCTTGCGCCCTTTCCCATTGACTGAG
The DNA here is from genome assembly GCA_947494305.1 of uncultured Sphingomonadaceae bacterium. Lineage (GTDB taxonomy): Bacteria > Pseudomonadota > Alphaproteobacteria > Sphingomonadales > Sphingomonadaceae > Parasphingorhabdus. The sequence continues at coordinate 1,101,013 of CANLUL010000001.1, forward strand.
TGCTGAGATATCGGAATCTCGAGCAGCATATAGAAAGATGTTTGAATCCAAATCTAACGCTGTCACAGCTTCAATTTTATCCGCTTTGGCGCTTACGACATAGTTTTCACCAGCTTTGAGCTGAGCCAGAATCTCCTCGGTGATTTTACTTTTCGGATCTCGATCATCCGGATCAACAGCTGCAGCGGTGCGTGGAACGCCATCATCGCCATATTCTATTATCGCTGATTCGTTTAGCTTTCTCGATAAAACTTGAAACACATAGCCCTCGGCAAATTCAGGGCTTTCAACTCTAGCTTGGCGCAGATAGTCCCGAAGGTCATTAGCCATCGTGATAGTTTCTTCGCCAACATCCCGCTGATTCTCCTCATAATATCCTCGCGCCAGATCGTTCGCATTCTCCAACATTCCACGGGCGCGATCCGAAAACCAAAATTCGACTCCATATTGAAACAGGAGTGACGCAAAGATTACGACAAGTAGCATTGGAATACTGGCGACTAGAGAGAACAGCGCAACTAGCCTGACATGAAGCCGACCACTGTTTCCAACTGACGATTTGGCAGCCCGCCCTTTTGCCAAACGTCGGCCAAATAGTACTAATAAAATAGTCGCCGGAACAAGATTTGCGACAAGCAAGCCCGCTGTCAGCGGTGGTGATATGAAATCAGTGGTATTTGTTTGTGAACTTAAAAAAAAGTAGGTGCTTAAGATCGTAAAAATTAGCAGCAACACCGCTATCCATTCGACACGCTTCATTACCACATCATTTTGGGCCATAGCCAAAACTTTTCGGGTCCAAGCCGGAACGCGATGCTCAAATGGGTGATCGTCCACAATCATTGTGCCATCATTACAACAGCTGCGTGGTAAAAAAAACACAATTGTCCGAATATATAACACCTAATCGCCAAAACCTCTCGCATTGGCGCAGGTTCTGTCAGATCAAGCTATCGTATCAACGAGGGATCAATTCCATATTCCGTCAGTTTTTTCCTTAATGTGTTCCGATTGATCCCTAACATACTGGCAGCCTTTATCTGATTACCCTGAACAAGCTTTAGGATCGCTTCCAACATAGGTCTTTCAAACTGTTCTAGCGCCAACCCATATACCTTTCCGTTGGAGTTTTCCTGCTTTGCCAAAGCACCGACCAGTTTTTCAACATCATCCGAAAAGCTATCTTGATTTGGTTTTTCAGGGTCCTGCGCGCCTTCGTTCATCAGCAAATCAGAAACCGCTTTGTCGGAAATTACCTCCTCTCGGGCAGTAACCGACATTCGGTAGACTAGGTTCTTTAACTCCCTCACATTTCCGCGCCATTGGTGATGTTGAAGCAAAGTTATCGCTTGGTCAGAGAATTGTTTTTGAGGCAATCCTTCGCGCGCCGCCATTTTCAAAAAATGGGTCAGTAGCGCCGGGATATCGTCGACCCTATCTCTCAATGGAGGCAATTCAACGGGCACAACATTGATGCGGTAGTAAAGATCTTCCCTAAATTTTCCTTCCTCAATAAGTTGCGGAAAATCTTTGTTCGTGGCTGTTACTATCCTAACATCCAGCTTCACCAGATCCTTTCCGCCAACCCGGCTAATTTCGCCCGATTGCAATGCACGGAGCAAACGGGTCTGTGCATGCATTGGCATGTCACCGATTTCGTCCAGAAAAAGTGTTCCACCGTGGGCCTGTTCAAACTTACCAGCTGCGGCAGCAACAGCGCCGGTAAAAGCACCTTTCTCATGACCAAATAACTCAGCCTCAATCAATTCAGCCGGAATGGCAGCCATATTAACTGCCACGAATGGTCCCGATTTTCTATGTCCCAATTGATGGACAGCTTCGGCGACCAACTCTTTCCCAGTACCAGATTCGCCCATTACCAAAACCGAGAGATCATTGTTCAACAGACGCGTTATCATGCGGTAGACATTTTGCATTGGCGTACTTCGGCCCACCAACGGCATATCGTCATCGTCATAGTCCAGCACGGCACTGCGATCAGTTTTTTGGTTGATTGCCTGTTGCACCACTTCAACAAGTTCATCGAGATCGAATGGCTTCGGAAAATATTCGAATGCACCCGTTTCTGAAGCCCGAACCGCGGTATCAAGCGTATTTCGAGCTGAGATTACAATGATAGGCATATCCGGGTTGATTGCCTTCACCGCATCGAGCGTCTCAATGCCATCTGCCTCTCCCAAACCAACGTCTGTAATTAGCAGATCATATTCATTGAGCGAAAGCCGCTGATTGCGTTCATCAACAGAACTGCAGCTATCAACAGTCATACCTTCGGCATCAAGTGCTGCATAGATTACCTGTGCGACAGACGGATCATCTTCGACCAGAAGAATATTAGGATTTTTCATGAGTTTTTGCTTTGCTCTGCCATTGGCAAGAATAGAGTAAATCTCGTCAAACCAGTGTCAACCTGCCGCTCATATTTGACCCGACCATTTATATCATCAACCAGTTTTTTTACCAATGCGAGCCCAAGTCCCTGCCCCTCTGGTTTGGTGGTTATAAATGGAGCAAATATATCGTTCTTGATGCCGATTGGAACGCCTGGGCCATTGTCTTGAACAATCACCTCTATCGGTAGTTTTACCGGCCTTTCCTCATCTTTTGTAGAAATCACACCTCCGAAACTGAATCGCGTAATGATATCTATCCTAGGCCGTTTCTCAACACTTACGGCAGCCATGGCATTACTCAACAGATTTGTGAGAATTTGTAACATCGCATCGGGTTCAGCCAATACATTGGGTAGTGATGGATCAAAATTATCCAAAATTGTGACTGGGTATTGCGAACTCGATTCCATGGACTTTCGCACTTGGTCGATCAAAGAGTGGATGTTCACAGGGCGAACTTTTGCCGGCTGATTAGTCGACAAACTTTGCATCCGTTCGATCAACCGAGCTATTCTATCCACCTCAGAAATGATCATACCAGTGTGTTTTTTGCCGCTTTCGTCACTTTTGCGTGCCAATAATTGCGCCGCACCTCGAATGGCAGAGAGAGGGTTTTTTATTTCATGCCCCAACACATCTGGTGCACCAACACCGAGGTGATTTACTGAATTCAGATCACTTGTACCGCCACCCACATTTTCAAGTTTGCCACGCAAACCGACTATCCGCCACTTCGGTGCGGAGGGAAGAGTACCAATTGAGAAATCGATTGGAAGGCTGTGCCCTCTCAAGTTAGCGGCAACATTGTGGGCCACCAAATTCGCCTGTGCATCATGCAAGACTTCATTCAGCCTCTTGCTGTCAAAACTCAGCACAGATTCGAGACGCTGAAACTTGAGGTTTTTTGCACTAGTTCTAAAAAGGTTCTCAGCAGCAGGATTGACTTCACTGATGATATTTTTGGCATCAATAGTTAAGACGGCATCGGGTAAGCCAGCCAAGATTTGGTCAGCCTCCGGTTTTTCGGTCATCAAGCTGCGACTTTGGTAAGCCAGGGCTCATAAAAGTCCCGCAGCATTTCGAGAACGGTATTCGCATCTAGTTCTTTGTTGGCCTTATTTCGGAACTCCGCGGAACCTGGCAACCCCTTCGTGTACCATCCGATATGCTTGCGAGCGACTTTAACGCCAATATCTTCGCCATATAGTTTCAGCATATCTCGATAATGTTCATTCAAAACCGCATATTGATTGGAAAGGTCGGGATCTGGCAGTACACTTCCGTTTGCAAACCAATGTATAACCTGACCAAGAAGCCAGGGTTTGCCGTATGCTCCGCGGCCAATCATAACTCCATCTGCCCCACTCTCAGTCAAAGCCTGTTCAGCGTCTTCAATTGAACATATATCGCCATTTACGATCACAGGCACCGAAACGGCTTCTTTGACGCTTCGAACAAAGGTCCAATCAGCGCTACCTTTGTACATTTGACAACGGGTTCTTCCGTGCACCGTAATCATTTTTGCACCAAGATCTTCAGCGATATGTGCAAGCTCTGGTGCGTTAAGGCTATCATGATCCCAACCCATCCGCATTTTAACGGTGACAGGTACGTTGACAGCTTCGACCGTCGCTTTGATCAAAGATGCTGCCAACGGTAGATCGCGCATAAGTGCGGATCCGGCATCTCCGTTCACAACTTTTTTGACGGGACACCCCATATTAATATCGATTATATGGGCGCCGCGATCTTCGTTTAGCTTTGCCGCCTCCGACATAGCGTCGGGGCAACAACCAGCAAGCTGCATTGAAACCGGTTCTTCAATCGGATCCCAGGCACATTTCTGGAGTGACTGCCGCGTCTCACGGATCATTGCCTGGCTCGCAATCATTTCTGTGACATTGAGGCCGGAACCAAAACGCCTAACAAGTTTCCGAAAAGGCAAGTCTGTGACACCGGTCATCGGAGCCAGCAAAACCGGACTTTCAATTTCAATATTGTCTATCTTGATTGGGGAGAGTTTCATTGCTTTGCCTAAATTTTAGGCAGCCTCTAACGAATTTGCAATGCGCAGGCAAGAATTGCTTATAAGTCCTAACCATATTAACAGCAGCCAATGACCAGCCAACATCAGTTTTCCGGCGAAATCCACGCGATCATTGTAGCGGCCGGCAAAGGCGAGCGAAGTGGATTAGATCTGCCCAAACAGTTTCAGCGGTTAAACGGAAAACCAATGGTCAGGGTCAGCGCCGAACAGTTTTTAACCCACGACAGGATTGCAAGACTTTGGATTGTAACGGGTTCAGAGCAACATCAGATACTGGCCGCTGCGATGGATGGCTTAACAAACTATCAGCCTGTTACTGGCGGAAGCACTCGTCAGGAAAGTGTTTTGAACGGGCTTTTGGCTATAAAAAAATCCGGTGGTTGCGACAAAGTTTTGATCCACGATGCGGCCCGCCCCTATTTGAATCACAGCATGATCGATCTACTATGTGATGCGCTTGAGACTAGCGCCGGCGCGGTGCCGGTCCTTCCAATCGTAGATACAGTTATCGAACAACATGACGGCCTGTGCGGACAGACACTGAATCGCGACCAAATCAAGCGTGTGCAAACACCACAGGCTTTTGATTTTGATGCGTTGCTGACCGCCCATAAGGCACAGCGAGAAAACCCGACTGCAACAGATGATGCCCAGCTCTTCCGGGCAGCAGGACATCAAGTCGCACTTATCGAAGGTGATGAGAAATTGAAGAAGTACACGACTAATGAAGATTTTATCGAACATACCAGTGCGACAACGATCAGAACCGGAATAGGATTTGACGTTCACCAATTGGGTGCCGATGAGGAACTTTGGTTAGGCGGCATTAAGATCGACCACGAAAAAGGATTAATTGGGCATAGCGATGCGGATGTTCTGCTGCATGCCTTGACTGATGCCTTGTTAGGCGCAGTTGGTGGTGGCGATATTGGTGATCATTTTCCGCCATCTGATGCGAGATGGAAAAACGTGGCATCCGAGGTATTCGTCAAATTCGCTGCTCAATTCATTGTTCAGAAAGGTGGTTCGATCAACAATGTGGATATGACATTGATGTGCGAAGCCCCAAAAATTAAACCTCATCGAGAGAAAATACGCCTTAATGTCGCACGGCTATTGGACATCTCACCCAATCAAGTTAGCGTCAAAGCGACAACAACCGAAGGCTTGGGCTTTACTGGTCGGCGCGAAGGGATCGCAGCTCAGGCCATCGCAACCGTCTCAGTAACAGGAAATCAGAAATGAAAAAACTAACACTCGCAGTGACGATTTTGGGCTTGGCTCAACCCAGCATAGCTTTCGCTCAAGTGGCAGAGAAATGTATACAGCCGGAACAAGCAGCTGCTTTGATCTCCTATATTCTGCCCAAGGCCGTAGAAGCTGCCAAGTCCAAATGTGAACCCTCGCTATCAATAGATTCAGCGTTGATGGAGATTAACTCTGAAAGACTCGCAAGTTATCAGGCTGCATCAGAAGCTGCATGGCCGAAAGCCAAAGGAGCAGTTAACATAATTGGCGGAGAAAAGCTTCCGGGCGACATAGATGATACGCTTCTAAAACCCCTTGCTGACGCGATTTTTACCGGAATGATCACAGAAGAAATCAAAGCTAAAGATTGTGCATTGATCGACAAAATTTACGCGGATTTGGCGCCGATGCCGTCGTCCAATATTGCAAGTTTAACCGTTACAATCATCCAAGCGGCGACAAAAGATGACAAGGATGCCAATCTTCCCATTTGCAAAGCACCGGCATGATGCGCTAACGGCGCGGGCTTATGAAAAACCTACTCCCCAAAGAGATTGTTGATCTCGCCGAAAAAGTCGTTGCACAAAACCGCATTGCAGGCCGAAGTGTCGCCGTTGCTGAAAGTTGCACCGGGGGCCTCGTCGCAGCAGCGCTGACAGAAGTGGCCGGGAGCAGCGACGTATTCTCATGTGGCTTCAACACATACTCCAATCATGCCAAACAAAAGATGTTGGGTGTATCCGACGATTTGCTCGACGCTTTTGGAGCGGTCTCCATTGCGGTAGCATGGGAAATGGCAAAAGGGGCGCTAGAGATTTCGGAATGCGATGTTGCAGTTGCCATTACAGGCGTTGCCGGTCCGTCAGGTGGAACAGAGAAAAAGCCCGTTGGTACGGTTGTTTTTGCTAAGGCTGAAAAAGGCAAAGACCCTGAAGATGTCGTTGCCGATCGAAAGAATTTTGGCGCGGATAAAACTCGTGCAGAAATTCGTCTTCAAGCGGCGCTTGTAGCGCTCGAACTGTTACTTCCGGATGAAGCAGAAGTATCAGAACCGTAAATAGCTTCGGCCCGATCAACGAATGCGCTGGTCATTTTGTTGAGCGCTTTTGTGAACATCTGTCCCGCTAGCTTCTGAAATAGGCGGTTTTTAAATGTGAATTCCACATAAAAATCGACGTGACATCCCCCATCCTCCCGAGGACGAAAGCGCCATTCATTATGGAGTTGTTTCAGAGGACCATCTAAATAATCTACATCAATGGAAAGGTTAGGCGTCTTCAGCACCCGAGACGTAAACTGTTCGCGCAGACCTTTGAAGCCAACTAACACATCAGCAAGCATTTCCGTTTCACTATCAGATTTAATGCGTGTGCCCATAACCCATGGCAGGAATTCCTGATAACGACCAACATCGGCAACCAACGCATACATTTGCGAAGCGCTGTATGGCAGATCGCGGGTCTCTCTATGCGCAGGCACTTAACTCCCTGCCCTGGCCAATTTCTCATCCCGTGCTTGCCGCATTTTCGCGAAATCGTCTCCAGCATGATAGCTAGAACGGGTGAGCGGACTGGATGCAACAAGCAAAAAACCTTTTGCCCGTGCCACTGATGCATAGGCATCGAAAGACTGTGGCTTTATAAACTCGCTAACTTTGACATGTTTTGTGGTGGGCTGCAGATATTGCCCCATCGTTAGAAAGTCGACATCTGCACTGCGCATATCATCCATGACCTGATGCACTTCCAAGCGCTCTTCGCTTAGACCCAACATGATTCCAGATTTAGTGAAGATTGATGGATCTTGCCGTTTTACACTCTCCAACAATCGCAATGACGCATAATATCGCGCTCCTGGCCGAATGGTCGGATAAAGACGCGGAACAGTCTCCAAGTTATGATTGTACACATCCGGTCTTGCGGCAACGATTGTTTCCACAGCTAAATCGGCTTTGTTTCGAAAGTCAGGGGTCAATATCTCAATCGTCGTTTGCGGTGTAGTTTTTCGCAGCGCTTCAATTACCTTCACAAACTGATGGGCGCCTCCATCTGGCAAATCATCTCGATCCACTGACGTGATAACGATATGCTCCAACCCTAACTTGGCGGCGGCATCGGCAGTGTGTTGCGGTTCGAGAGGGTCAACCGGCATCGGCATCCCTGTCTTTACATTACAAAAGGCACAGGCGCGCGTGCAAACATCACCCAAAATCATCACGGTTGCATGTTTTTTCGTCCAACATTCGCCAATATTGGGACATGCCGCTTCTTCGCAAACCGTATTCAATTTGTGCTCACGCATCAATTTTCGGGTTTCTTCAAACCCCTTCCCCATAGGTGCTTTCACACGAATCCAATCGGGTTTGCGGATTCTTTCTGGGCGGGATTCAGGCGGGATGATTTTGGTGATTTCGTTCATTTCTATCAAATAGCGACGCAATCCTCACTTGCCAACCAGCATATCGCTATCTAACTCGCCGTTGGGAACTAAAACAATCGGGGGTTCGTTGGACAGTATGATTATTGAAACCCTCACCTCGCCTGTAATCCTCTTTTTCATTCTCGGGTTTTTTGCAGCCTGTATTCGCTCAGATCTAACGATTCCCGAACCGTTTGCCAAAGCGATGTCGATATATCTGATGGCCGCAATCGGTTTAAAAGGAGGTGTAGAAGTTGCCTCTACCGGTTTCACTAGTCAGCTAGCTTCAGCAGCAATTGCCGGGACTGTGCTGGGTTTTACGTTGCCAATTCTCGCTTTTTTCCTGCTGCGGTCGATTGGTAAGCTTGGGGCAATCGACTCCGGTGCTGTCGCTGCTCACTATGGTTCGGTCAGCGTGGTAACCTTTGTAACGGCCGTTGAATTGCTTACCAAACAAAACATGCAACCAGATGGCTTCATGGTTGGTGTTATGGCTTTGATGGAAACGCCCGCAATCATCACCGGCCTGTTGCTCGCTCGTGCCTACACGAAAAGGCCTGAACTGGAAAATGACGTCAAGGCCAATAAGGAAGAGGGCTCGGGAATTTTGCATGAAGTGTTGACCAATGGTTCAGTAATTCTGCTTCTGGGAGCATTTGCGATCGGTATGGTTGCTGGAGAGGCGGGATTTGAACCCATCAAACCCCTCTTTGCGATCGGCTTCAATGGCGTACTTTGTTTATTCCTACTCGACATGGGTTTAATCGCTGCCCGGAGACTTCTGCAAACGAAGAAAGTCACAATTCGTCTTGCATCCCTCGCTATTTTATTACCGATAATCAATGGCACCATCGGCACTGTGGTAGGAACTCTAGTAGGATTGGACCCAGGATCAGCGGCCATTTTAGGCGTACTCAGCGCCAGCGCATCCTATATCGCCGTTCCTGCAGCCATGCGTCTCGCTATGCCACAAGCAGACCCCGGTATTTACTTATCCATGTCGCTTGGTATCACATTCCCTTTCAACATTATATTCGGCATTTCGCTATTCGCGGCAATTGCCAACTTCCTGGGGTAGATCATGGTTGCAACCGTACAGCGAAAACGTATCGAAATATTGGTCGACACGCCGTTGGTGCCGCGCATTATCAGGCTTGTAAAAGAAGTCGATATCTCTGGTTGGAGTGTCATCAAAATTGCTTCTGGCGGTGGTCGTGATGGACGCTGGGATCATGATGAGGTGACAGGCGCAGCGTCAAAGTCCATCATCTTGATGATAGCAAGTGAACAAAAAGCCGATCAGTTTGCAGACAAAGTTGCTCCACTATTGGAAAGTCATGGCCTTTTGATTACCATAGGCAATGTTGCAGTGGTCAGAGGAGATCGTTTTTAATGCCAGAGTTTGCGGCACTGCTTGATGGCTATAAAAGGTTCAAAGAATATAGTTATCCGCGACAGAAAGCTCGATTTGATGAACTTTCTCAGGATGGACAACATCCTCCCGTCATGGTCATTTCTTGCTGTGATAGCCGCGTTGATCCTGCCACAATTTTTGACACCGGGCCTGGTCAGATGTTTGCTCTGCGTAACGTGGCCAATTTGGTGCCGCCCTACGATGATAGCGGGGGGATGCACGGCGCTTCAGCGGCAATAGAATTTGGTGTTTCAGGTCTAAATGTAAAGCATATTATAGTGCTAGGTCACGGTCAATGCGGCGGTATTGGTGCTGCGCTCGAAGGTGGCGATCTAGGCGAACCTGGTCCAAGCTTTATCGATGAATGGATGAGCATTATTACGGAAGCTCGAAATACTGTGATCGAACGCGCTCCTTCCGATCCCCAACGAGAATTAGAGTTGGAAGCAATCAAAGTCAGCTTGCAGAATCTACGGACTTTTCCTTTCATTGCCGAACGCGAAAAACACGGGGAATTAAAACTACATGGCGCCTGGTATGCCATTGGCGAAGCGAAGTTATTTGAGCTCGACGAAAAAACCGGTGAATTCTTCGCTGTCGAATGACAAAACTGAAAGAAGAATCATTTCTCAATGACTTAAATCTCTCGCTTGAGGAAGCATGGAAGCTTTTGGCGCAAGGGAAAAAGGACCGGCATTCACCACTGCACACGTTGGTTGTCGCATCAAATGATCAACAAGGTACGCCATCTCAACGAGTCATGGTGTTACGTTCTATTGATACCGAAAAACGGTTGATTCGCTTCAATTCGGACCGCCGTGCCGCCAAAGTCACTCAGATCAGCGAAAACGCTAACGTCTCCGTTCTTGGATATCATCCCGAAGCAAAAATCCAGTTGAGAATGGGCGGCACATCAGAGATTCTAAAGGATGGACATCATTTTGAAACCGCTTGGAAGAATGCCTCTCCCTATGGAAAACGCTGTTATCTTGCCGACCCAGGTCCTGGACAAATAGTTGCTGAACCAAGTTCCGGACTTGCTCCCAAACTGGAAGGTGTAAAACCCTCTGAAGAACAATTGGTGCCGGCAAAACAAAATTTCTCGATCCTGCAAGTCAAAATTGATAAACTCGAATGGCTTTATCTTGCTCATACTGGTCACCGACGCGCGCAATTCTCTTGGAACGAAGAGCAACAAGAGTGGGATAGTCAGTGGCTTATTCCTTGATTACTGCTTGAACCCTTCCTTCTCTGGGTTCAACAATGTCGCATGAGCAAAATACAAGATAATATCGCCCTTCTAATCGACGCTGATAATGCCAGCCATAACGGCATCGACCCTGTTCTGACGGCATTGGCCGAGCTGGGAACCGTCAATATTCGGCGCGCTTATGGTAACTGGCGGAAACAGGCTTTGAAGGGCTGGGTTGATCGGTTGCACAAATATGGCATCGAACCACAGCAGCAATTCGACATCACACGCGGTAAAAACGCGACGGATATGAAAATGACGATCGATGCCATGGATTTACTATTTGGCGGGCGTGTCACCGGTTTTGGCATTATGAGCAGTGATAGTGATTTTATGCCGCTGGCCATGCGTCTGCGGCAGGATGGATATCCGGTCTATGGCTTCGGCAGTGCAAAAACGCCCGAGGGATTCCGAGAAGCTTGTACGCGGTTCATTGACGTCGATGCTTTGATCAAAGCCTCAAGGGCGGATGGACCGACCGAATCCGGTGATGATTTGGCAAAGCTTCTTATCGATGCCTATCAAGCCAGCAAACGGGATCAAGAGGGATATGCTAGCTTAAGCGAAGTGGGACGTCGTGCAGGAAATAGATCCAGTTTCGATACGCGAAGTTTTGGCTTCGCGAGCCTTTCGGAAATGTTCGAAGAAGTTCCCAATTTCGAAACGAAGCGGGATAGTAAGGGGCAGTTGTTTGTGAAGCGATTGCGTTAGCTGTCTCAGAAATGTCAAAATAGCATATTGCCTTAAGAATGGGGACTTCCAACCGTATCTAGGTAAATGATGAGACTGCGTCCAATTCTATGATAGGCAATTCCCAACATAACCTTGGAATGCCGAAAATGGTGGGCAGCCGCCGCATTGATCCGCGGACAGTTATCCGAACAGAAATCCTCGTGCGTCAATCGACCGCACAATTGTTCCAGGTCACCATGTCGGACATTTCGGTGTCTGGCTTCAAGTTTAAAAGCTATTGCAGCCTCGACGATGAAAAGATGGTATTCGTAAAAATATCAGGCCTGCAAACGCTAGCAGCGCATATTCGATGGATGGACTATCAAGATTATGGTTGCGAATTTACCAATCCGCTGCATCCAGCCGTTTTCGATCATCTTGTTTCCGGATTACAAAAATTGCGATAATCACATATCAAGCAAGCAATCGAGTTTTTTTGATTTTCAGACACTTAAGTAATCTCAAATTCTACCGTTGCTAAATCTACATGATGAATTCACGAAGATACGCCCGTCTGAATTGGCATCTTTCCCCACATTGAGCTAATTGGAATCAACGGGAACACGTACTTTCTATCATCATTAGAGCGGGTTGGGTCGGCTGGTCCCTTCCCTACCCGCTCACTAAACTCCGAAAATCTCGATAATTACCAGCTTCTATTTCGTTGAATCCGGCAAGTGTGGGAAACTTAATTGTTACCGAGTAAGCTTCTTATAAGTTGCTCTACTTGGCTTTAACGCATCCTCACCTAGTCGGCGAACTTTGTCTTCTTCATAACTTTCAAAATTGCCTTCAAACCACTCTACGTGGCTGTCACCTTCAAACGCGAGAATATGCGTGGCAAGCCTATCAAGAAAGAAGCGGTCATGCGAGATAACCACCGCGCAACCTGCAAAACTTTCTAGCGCTTCCTCCAACGCCGACAATGTTTCGACATCCAGGTCGTTGGTTGGCTCATCGAGCAGAAGCACATTGCCTCCCTCTTTCAGCATCCGCGCCATGTGTACACGGTTACGTTCACCACCTGAAATCTGTCCCACCGTTTTTTGTTGATCGGTTCCTTTAAAGTTAAAAGCACCGACATAGGCGCGGGTCGACATTTCATGTTTGCCGAGCGTCATGTAGTCATGCCCGTCGGAAATCGCTTCCCAGACATTCTTTTTGGGGTCGAGATCATCGCGGCTTTGGTCAACATATCCCAACTTCACCGTTTCACCGATCTCTACCTTACCGCTATCCGGCTCTTCCTGACCGATCAACATCTTGAACAATGTCGATTTACCTGCGCCGTTCGGACCGATTACACCAACAATCCCGCCTGGAGGTAGCGTGAAGCTTAGATCATCTATCAACACCTTATCGCCATAGCCCTTGGTAAGATTCTGAACTTCAATCACCTTGCCACCGAGGCGTTCCGGGGTTTGGATTAAAATCTGCGCTTTACTTGGATCTCGATTTTCCTGAGCCTCAACTAGCTGATCAAAACTCTTAATACGCGCCTTAGACTTGGTCTGACGTCCTTTCGGATTTTGCCGCATCCAAGCCAATTCATCGCTAATGGTCTTTTGCTTGCCCTTATCTTCCCGTGCTTCCTGCTCAAGCCGCTTGGCTTTCTTTTCCAGATAGAGCGAATAATTACCTTCATAGACATAATATTTGCCGCGATCGAGTTCGAGCATCCAGTTTACGACGTTATCGAGAAAATAGCGATCATGGGTCACCATAATAACGTTACCGGGATATTCCCGCAGATGGTTTTCTAGCCACGCAACAGATTCTGCATCCAGGTGGTTGGTCGGTTCATCTAGCAACAATATACTGGGTTTTTCGAGGAGTAGACGGCAGAGCGCTACACGGCGTTTTTCACCACCAGACAAATTTTCGACACTGGCATCACCGGGAGGACAGCGAAGTGCTTCCATAGCAATTTCTAGTTGGTTATCCAATGTCCAGCCATCAACCGCATCAATTTTTTCCTGTAAAACGCCCATTTCTTCCATTAGCGCATCGAAGTCAGCGTCTTCGGGGGGATCGCCCATCAATTCGGTAATCTCGTTAAAACGTCGAATATGGACAGCTATTTCACCGACACCATCCATCACGTTTTCTTTCACGGTCTTGGATGCGTCCAACTCGGGTTCTTGTTCCAGATAGCCGACAGTGATCCCCTCGCCGGCCCACGCTTCGCCGGTGAAATCCTTGTCCTGACCAGCCATGATTTTCATCAGAGTTGATTTACCAACGCCGTTGGGGCCAACAATTCCGATCTTGGCATCAAGGTAGAATTGCAAACTGATATTTTCGAGAATCGGTTTTTGTTTGTTCTGGTAGGTCTTGCTCAGACCTTTCATGACAAAACTATATTGAGCAGCCATCTGGCGGTATTCCTTGTCTTAAATGTGCTGAAAATTGCGCATCGCCTAGCGAAAGCATAGCCTTATCGCAAGAGAGCATTGGCAAAGTCATTTTGGCACGTTAGTCAATTTGGTATGAAAAACACCAACCTATTGCTCGCTGGCGTATCGACGCTTCTCTTTTCAACATCTGCTCTGGCAGATAATCATGATACGCAGACCTTGCAGGCAAAGGCGCTACATGATGAAGTCGCCTATGCTATTGTTGAAGGCTTAACGACAGAAGTTGGTCCTCGGCAAGCCGGTACCGAGGCCGAAGCACGGGCTCGAACATGGTCGGTAAAGAGACTCAACGACCTTGGTTTTCAAAATGTTCGGAACGAACCTTTTATGATGCCCACATGGGTGCGCGGCGATGAAACGGCGGAAGTCACTTCCCCATTCCCCCAAAAGTTACATGTTACGGCGTTAGGCAATAGCGCCAGCACCGGAACTGCTGGTATTGAAGCCGAAATTGCATATTTTGATTCACTTGCAGCCATGCGCTCCGTTCCGGAGGGGAGCTTGAAGGGCAAAATCGCATTTGTAACGCACAACATGCACAAATCGCAGGATGGATCCGGCTACAGCGCTTTTGGCCCTATCCGTTGGTTCGGGCCAAGCATTGCTTCGCAAAAGGGTGCTGCCGCTTATGTAATCAAGTCGATCGGCACCGACTATCACCGCAATCCACATACCGGCAGCACGGGTTTCGCTGAGGGTGTAAAACCGATTCCCGCCGGCGCTTTATCTTTGCCCGATGCAGACAATCTGGAACGGATGATCAAGCTCGGGCAAAAATCGGGTAAAGCCGTAAAATTGAAACTGGTACTCACGCCGCAAAATATTGGACAGCAGGAATCGGGTAACGTCATAGCTGAAGTCACCGGGCGTGATCCTTCCAAACCCATGATCTTGATCGCTTGCCATCTTGATAGCTGGGATTTGGCAACCGGCGCGTTTGATGATGCCGCTGGGTGTGGAATAATTACGGCCGCCGCCAAAAATATCATGGACCATGGCCAACCATTGCGCACAATACGTTTGCTATGGGCCGGCGCAGAGGAAGTTGGGATATGGGGCGGCAAAGCATATCGTGATGCACATCGCGACAAAGCACATGCACTTGCAATGGAGTCTGACTTTGGCGCAGATAACATTTGGCGTGTTGAGTTTACACTGCCAGACGCTGCTAAAGATATATCCAATCAAATCGCAACAGACTTACTTAATCTGGGTATTGGTCGCTCTTCTGGAAAAGCCGGAGGCGGAGCCGATATCGGGCCAATCATTACCGACAAAAACCTGGCCATCATTGATCTGCAACAGGATGGTACAAGATATTTCGACCTCCATCATACCCCGGATGACACACTTGATAAAATTGATCCAAAGCAGCTTCAACAAAATGTTGCGGCATGGACCACTGTACTTTCGATTATCGCCAACAGCGATGTAGATTTTACCATGCCACCGCTGGAGTAGCTAAATGAGACCAGTTACATTTTTCATCCTACCGCTCTTTCTGGCGACTGGTTGTTCGGAAACAAACTTAGATGATCTCGATCAAGGCGGCCTGGACGAGATTGAAAAACAGGTAGAGGAAGATGCGCAGTCTTTGGAAGAAGCGGCTGATGAAGCTGTAAAAGTGCTTGAGCAAGAAGTAAGCGCCGAGTTGGACGATGATGGTGTTAACACCTCTGTACCTTCTCCCACGCCCACCGATGTACAGGAAGCCGAATAGCAATGATAAAAGGGTTTACGAGCGATCATGTGCCTGATCAATCAGGGCGTACCATCATGGTTACGGGCGCCAACGCAGGGCTAGGTTTCGAAACCGCCAAAATACTGGCCGGAAAAGGCGCACGAATATTGTTAGCTTGCCGTTCGAAAGATCGCGCAAATAGTGCGATAGACTCCATTAAAATCGACCATCCTGATGCTGACCTCAAATTTATTGAATTGGATCAAGCAGATCTGACGAGCATCCAAAAGGCAGCCCAAGCGGTACGCAAAGAGAAGCGATTGGATATCCTTGTAAACAATGCTGGGATTATGGGGCCTCCTTATGAACTGACCAAAGACGGTTTTGAATCGCAATTTGGCGTCAATCATTTGGGAACATTCGCGTTGACCGGCCTATTGCTCCCCAAACTTCAAGAAACGAAGAAATCTCGTGTCGTCATTACCAGCAGCCTTGCGCACAAAGGCGGTAAAATTCACTTTCACGATATCAATGCAGAGAGACGTTACAGCTCCTGGGAACGATATGCGCAAAGCAAGCTTGCGAATATCGTACATGCAACAGAATTAGATAGACGATTGCGAGCCAGTGGCTCCGAAACAATTGTAACCTGTTGTCATCCCGGCATCGCTAGCACCGAACTAGCGCGCCACCTTCCCGCCGCCGCACAGATATTTATGCCGTTGGTCGGTATATTTTTGAACACTGCGGCGCAGGGGGCGTGGGCCACTCTGGCCGCTGCAACCGGAAAGGGCGCGGTTGGCGGCGAGTATTATGGTCCCAAAGGATTGGGTGAATGGTCAGGCAAAGTCAGCGAAGCATCGCGAACCCGTCGCTCCAAAGATGAAGCATTGGGCGCAAAACTGTGGGATCTATCTGTCGAATTGACTGGTGTTGACCCCAAAATTTGAAACAGCCTTAATTTTTCTTCTTCTTTTGTTAAGCCTCTTCAAGAAAATTCAATTAGTGACCGTGTGTTATTCATCACGCAATCCAAAAGCGCGTTAAAAATTCGCAAAATCTTTTGAGTGGGGAATATATGATCTACGGCCATGGGCTTCATATCGAAGCTACAGTGAAACAATCCAATTCGAGCGCGGTGCCCTGCACGGTGACCAGCATTTCGGATACTATCATCAAATTTGACTGCGTTTCGCAGTTTAATCCTGAAGAAGCTGTCTCCCTAAAGGTGCAGGGATTGAACATTATCACAGCTCGGCTTTTGTGGAAAAAGGGCGACGAATATGGATGCAGGATCGACTATGTATTCCATCCGGCAGTCATCAACGCGGTTGTTGATCAATCTCGCGCTGACGAGGTTATCGATCAACCTTACGCCAGATTGATCAAAACAACGGCTTCGCAGCGCTGTAGCTGGTAAAAACATTTATCAAAAATGAAAAAATGGTCGGGGAGACAGGATTTGAACCTGCGACCCCCTGTACCCAAAACAGGTGCGCTACCAGGCTGCGCCACTCCCCGACGCGCGCTTCCCCTAGGCGGTGAAATTGGGAAATGCAAAAGGTTTTTTCGTCTAATCCCGATTTTGGAAAATGGTGGGCCCGGAGGGACTCGAACCCCCGACCTAGCCGTTATGAGCGGCCAGCTCTAACCAACTGAGCTACAGGCCCCACAGGCAGTCTGATTATCAATCAAGTGCCAAAGAGAGCGCCCCGATAGCCGAAGCTTGCGCAAGTTGGCAAGCTCCCTTGATCAATTTATTGTAGCAAGCTTCGAGACGTCGAGTGGTTTGACATTCATATGTTCTAAATGTGCAATGACATCGCGCCACCACGCATAGAACTTATGCAAATCTTCCTCAGTCTGAACATAGGGCGTATGACCTGGTGACAAAGACGGGGAATGGAACGAAAATACAAGTAGCTGCAGATTGTCATCCAAGGCAATGTCAATTGCTTCCTTAGCTTCTCTAGCAGAAATGCCTTCTGGAGTGAGCGGAATACGTTGCAATAACTTGGACTTAGACAGGATTGCGTTTGCTAAAGGAGACCGGTTGTAGACACCTGATAATATATCTGATTGTTGACGGAATGGTCCTGAGTAAATGGTTGTCAGAGGCAACTCCAACAGCGCTTTTTTATCATCCAGCCAGAATGGTATCGGACTCAGATGATGAAAGTCTGGCCCCCCTTCTCTGCTGTAATCAAACCGAGAACGCACACTGCTGTCTATTTGAAAACCTAGTTTGGATAGAATTTCAATAGTGTTTTGCCCTACACCATAACGTCCAGCACGATAGATTTTGGAAACAATGCCAGTGCGTTCTTCTATTCGATCGCGCAACTGGACTATTTTGGCTTCTTCCAACTCCTTTGAAAGGTTACCAGCAAAACTATTGTGGTCATTTACTTCTTCATCGAAGGGGGGATTGACCCAAGGGTGTAGATGGACGCCAATTGTAGCGTTATCGCCCTCTGCCGCACGCTTAAGGAAAGCGGCAGCCTCGTCGTTCTCTATAATAGAATAGTCGACGAAATAGACCGGTTTAATGCCATATTTCTCTACAAATTGCTGAAACCTCTCCAGCATAGGCACTGTGATGGTCGTGTGCCCGCTCCGCTCAAAAGGCGCGCTCCAGTCAAATTCTTCTTCCGTATCAATGGTAATGAGGAAACGACGTCCGAAATCGCTGGGCAATTGCAACCTACTATCAGCCGATGGCTGTTGTTGCTTTAGAAACATTGCCGCCCCACTTTGTAACAAACCGAACCTTCTTATTCGATTTCTGTTTCCCTAACTCCCAGTTCGCTAGTCGTGACCGCTGGCAGGGTCAAGCCAATCCTCTGCTCGGAAATAGACAGAGCGCCAGAGGCTGACTGCGCAAGATTGCGTACCAAGCGCAAGGAAAATCCCAGCCCAAGTAAGGGCGCATCATTGGGATCACCGTCGATTCCCTGTGATGGATCAAGCAATTGTTCTTCCGAAATTCCGATCATGCTTTTGGGGCGAGAAAGGCTGAAATGGTTTACCGGGTTCGCTCCAATTCGCGTTCTCAGTTCCGCATCCAACTCCTCCCCCTCCTCGCATGCGATAATCGTTGCCGACAACAATCGCGCAAACACGCGTTCCACAGTCTCCCCCTCAAGGGCAAAGGCTCGAATAGGCTCTGCTTTGTTAATACGCAGATCTACAGATTTGCTTTGCGTAAGACTGGAAAGACGTTGAGCCAATCGTTCAAGCAACCAATCAGGTTCCGTTAAACCGGAAACAGTGTCCAATTGACCCGAATCAATCTTTGCAGCGATATCTAGGTCTTCAAAACCAGTAAGTAGACGCCGTGCTTCGTCCATGATGCTACGAGACAAGGTCCGATATTCAAACGAAGCAGGACCAAATAGTTGTTGTTCGATTATTTCGCTGAAACCTATAATGGCATTGAGTGGGGTGCGCAGCTCATGAATCAGCTGCTGCAACTGTTCTCGCCGGTCGGCATCCACTCCTGCATGAGCAGCATCTTCGGCCGCGTTCGGCCGGCGCATGACACCGCGATATCCCTGAAAACGGCCAGTTTCATCGCTAAAATACGGAATTGCCGTCATGCGCCAGTTTCCAGCTATTGCTGAAGCTCCTGATAAACGCATACGTGCGTTTTCAAGCGGCATTCTTTGGCGAAAGGCTGCTGCCCCATAGGCATCTGGGCCCGGTCCGTCATCGAAGGTTGGCTCTGAAATTGTAACCCCAACTACGGCTCCAGTCGGAGGTCCTTCTACCCAGTTTATCGTGCCGCTATCATCCGTTTCAAACTGAATTGTTTCGATCGATTCAACCAAAAAAGATCGGTGTTGCCGATCTTCTAGTGGCAATTTTGGCGTTTCAACATTTCGATCACGCTGATAATCGGCAATTTTGGCCACCAGATTACTAATTTGGGATTGTTCGTCAGATTCAATTTCTTGATCGGTACCTTGATTTTCGTCTGATTGAACTGATTTCAAGCTTGTATCGAGAGAGGAAGTTGCTTCAGCGATATCCTCATCTTCCAACAACAGCACTTCTTCGGAGGGAGAGAGATTTAGCACCGATTTGCTCAATGGGCCAATATCTGGCCGTTTTTCAATCAACGCCTTTGCTTGTGAGGGAAGTCCAGGTATCAATTCAGCCCATTCCTCATCGGCAAAATCTGCAGCATTTACCGCTGATTTACAGATACTTTCACTATCCGCACACAGATAAACCAGCAACGGGCCAGAACGCAGTCGTCCGTCTAATGCTTCCACCGCTGAAAGCCGATCAGCTTCATTTACTCTGTCATGAAGATCGCGAAGACGTGTTAACCCCGCTTGGACGTCCTCATTGACCAGCTTTCCAGGCTTTTGCGCCATTATGTCGGCGACTTGTCGCCATTGCAAAGCAGCAGCTAAGCCCTCTGGCAATGGTCCTTTCAATACTGTTGTTAGGCGATCATCAAAGCGCAAACTAAATTCCGGTTCAAACTGAATGGAGCGTTAACATTTTGATAACTTCATAAGCGCGTAATCAAAAGGGCGTTAAACGCCACGTCACAATGTGGGACATGCGAGAAACCATTGCTTGATGTCGTTATTATATTATAACAGCTGAACGAATCTCGAACGGAAATTTCTCTTATGGCTGAACTAAATCTGGACGAAATTGATCTACAGATCCTAAATCGATTACAGCATGATGGACGTGTCACTAATGTGGAACTGGCGCAAAGTGTCGGATTAACTGCGCCCCCTTGCCTTCGCCGGATGCGCGCGCTGGAAGATGATGGCATTATCACCGCCTATCATGCGGCTATTGATCCGATAAAGATGGGTTACACCATTACCGTTTTCGCAATGGTTAGTCTTAAAAGCCAAGCGGAAGCAGACCTTCAGGCCTTCGAAGATCATGTGCAGGGGCTGCCAGAAGTCAGAGACTGTTATATGTTAAATGGTGAAATAGACTTTATGTTGAAAGTCGTTGCCAAAGATTTGCAGCAATTTCAGAAATTTTTGACCAGTAATCTTACGTCGGCTCCAAACGTCGCGAGTGTAAAAACCTCTTTGACTATTCGGTCAGCAAAGCATGAACCGGGCGTCCCAATCGATATTGGACTATGATTGGATTATGCAAAAAAAGGGTGCGTAAAAGCACCCTTTTTGCAGCAACCAATTTAAACTAGTTCTCAGTGACAGCTGCGGTCACAGCCTGTGCAGGCAGTGCGCTTTGCTGATCAATCCACAACGACCAGAAATTAGCGATGGGTTGCCGTGACCCATTGACTGCAGCAAATGCCATTTTAGCACCTTGCCAGTCCTTTTTACCAGCTTTAGCAATTCCTAGCCCAACTTGTGCTCGGTTGTCATCTATACCACCTTTTGAAATGGCTGCTTGATACATGCTTTCGGCTTTTTGATAGTCAGCATAGCCCAAAAACGCATCGGCAGTGGCCAGGGCTATCTTGCCATTCGCAGACTTGTCTGCATCACGTTCAGAAGCTGGCAGACTAGCTTTATCTGCATTTACAGATCCACGAGCTAGGCCGATAGTTTCTTTTGTATACTGCGTGTTCGCTCGGACCACCCCTTTGGCAATACCTTCTTCGAGAACTGATACAACTTCACCGGGAAGTCGCCGTGGACCGGCCGCATCGGCATATTCAAAATAATCTCGTTCGCTTGCCATAGCGTCGGCTTTTCTCATCAAACGCATAAGCTCTAGGTTTTGTTGGTTGTCTAACTTTGGAGTTGCTGAATCACGGTAGACGGAAAGAGCGGCCCGCCAATTCTCGCCAGTTGGGTAGGCCTCCACTAGTTTGTAAGTCCAAGCCGCTGACGCTCCTGCAACATCACCTTTCAAGGCAACTCCTGCGCCGCGCCGATACCAATCTTCCGGCGCAGCAGCACCCTCAGCTTTCTTATCGGCGATAGCACGATCCAGGGCTGTTAAGCCTAGCTGGTTCTTGTTTTCCTTGAAATATGCTTCAGCAAGAAGTGCCGCTATGTTGTTGCTGCGAAATCCACCATCATAAGCAGATTGCAACCGTTGTTGGGCTTCAGCATATCGGCCTGCTCCGTAAGCAAAGTTACCCAGAAAAAAGGTGTATTGCCCAAGCTGTTCGGCGGGAGTATGCCCACTACTGACCATCGCATTTAGACCAAGTTCTTGGAGCGATTGATCTTTCAATTTACTGCCGAGACTTACTGCAAATTGTCCCGATACAAATTTATCATAACCGGTCCATTGTTGCGCCACTAAAGCCTCTACCATAGGCTTGGCAGATGCGGGATCTTCTCCTTCAATCGCTTTTTGAATTGGGCCAGCCTGCGCCGAAAACTCTTTACTCAACTTCGGTTTTTTCTGCTTCTTTTTCTTTTGAGCCTGAGCTTCGGTTGGCAAAGCAGTTACAGCTACAGCTCCCGCTGTGGCCAAAGCAATGCCCATCGAAAAATGAGATAGAAAACGCATGTAATCCTCCAGTTTATTAAAACTTTGCGCCGAAGCCCTCCGGCGACCCTAAATATGGTTGCACCATAGAATGTCTTGGCTCTAATACCAAGATACAACTGGCTATTTAGCAAAATTTCGCTGAATGGCTGTTGAACGGCATTCATCATTCCGCCCTGTATTATGAACAAAAAGGCAAAAACCCGTGCTAGCAGTAATATCTCCCGCCAAATCCCTGGATTTTGATAGTGAAATTCCTAACGTAACTTCTTCCCCTAGTCGTTTTCCAGAAGAGACCAAACGGTTAGCAACTGGTATCAAAAATCTTACGAAGTCCAAGTTGAAGAAGATAATGCCCGTCTCCGAAAATTTGATCGAATTGAATCGCGGTCGCTATGCAGAATTTTTCGAACAGGCAGAACGTGCTGCTATTTATGCATATAGTGGGGACGTTTACACCGGCTTTGAAGCACAAACTATTGGTGAAGACGCTATGTCCTTTGCGCAAGGTCATTTGCGAATCCTTTCTGGTCTGTATGGCTTGCTACGCCCTTATGACGCTATCAGGCCCCATCGCTTGGAAATGGGAACAAAATGGGCTCCTCGCTACAAAAAACTCACCGATTTTTGGGGAGATAAGATTGCACATGAACTGTCCGCGGACTTAGATGCCAATCAGGACAGGATCATCCTCAATTTAGCGAGCAATGAATATTGGGCGTCGGTTAAACCCCATATCAAAAAGCTAGATGCTCGTATCGTAGATGTAGACTTTCGCCGCGAAGGCCCTGATGGCCCACAATTTGTCAGCTTTGAGGCCAAACGCGCCCGAGGCATGATGGCGAGATACATGTGTGAGAATCACATTGTTGATGTCGAAACACTCAAAGGTTTTGACAGCGATGGGTATAAATTTATTACTGAAGATAGCACTGAGGATAGCCTGCGCTTTATCCGTTCATGACCGGAAAATCAGCGGTTGTTGTTGGTGCCAATGGAGGGATTGGCCGTTCATTTGCCAATGCCTTGGAATCGGAAGACACGTATAGCGAGGTTATCCGGCTATCGCGATCTGATGATAGTGCTGTGAAACTAGATGTAACCGACGAGGAATCAATCATTGAGGCGGCGCAATGGCTCAAGGACAAAGCCATTGAACCGTCGCTAATTTTCATTGCAACAGGATTACTTCACAAAGGAGAACGCGGACCTGAAAAATGCCTGCGAGAACTCGATTCGGATTGGATGATCGAGAACTACAAACTCAACGCCGTTGGTCCTGCCCTAATCGCCAAACATTTCTTGCCGCTGATGCCCAAAAACAAAATTGCGACATTCGCTGCAATTTCCGCACGAGTTGGCAGTATTTCCGACAATCGCCTGGGTGGCTGGTATGGATATCGTGCCTCCAAGGCGGCGCTAAACATGTTGATCCGAAATCTATCCATAGAATGGTCCCGCAAAAACAAACGGTCAATCATCGTTGCGTTGCATCCGGGAACGGTCGACACACCGCTAAGCGAACCCTTTCAAGCCAATGTTCCAAAAGGAAAGCTGTTCGATACAGAACGAGCGGCGCTGCAACTTCTGGATGTTTTGGACGAGTTGAAACCCGTTCATTCTGGCAAGATTTTCGCATGGGATGGCGAAGAAATCGCGCCATAGAAAACACCTCTAAATAAAGCAGAAAATCTGGACCTAATAACTGGCCTTTTGAACCCCCTTCCTCTAAGAGAATTCCCAAGAGAAAACACACCAAAAAGGTCCGTTTGTGAACGAAATTACCTCACCTCCAGAACCCTCCGGAATCGAACCCATTGATATCGTCGATGAGATGAAATCCAGTTACATGGATTACGCGATGTCTGTGATCGTCAGCCGGGCATTGCCTGATGTTCGCGATGGCCTGAAACCGGTTCATCGGAGAATATTGTTTGCTTCCAAAGAAGGCGGATTTGTAGCCGGTCGCCCATATAGAAAGTCAGCCAAAATTGTCGGTGATGTGATGGGTAACTATCACCCGCATGGCGACAGTGCTATTTACATGGCCTTGGCCCGCATGACACAGGATTGGTCGATGCGCGTGCCATTGATCGATGGTCAAGGTAATTTTGGCTCTATGGACCCCGACATGCCCGCTTCTATGCGATATACGGAAGCACGGCTTGATAAGGTCTCTAACTTCCTGCTGAATGACCTCGACAAAGATACGGTTGATTTTCAGGACAACTACGATGGAAGCTTGCAAGAACCAACGGTTCTTCCTGCGCGTTTTCCGAACCTACTCGTCAATGGTGCTGGCGGTATTGCGGTGGGCATGGCGACCAATATCCCGCCCCATAACCTGGGTGAAGTCATCAATGCCAGCCTGGCTTACATCGAAAATCCGGGCATTACGGTCGACGAACTGATCGAAATTATTCCCGGGCCAGACTTCCCGACGTCTCCATTGATTTTGGGTCAATCTGGCGCGCGAGCGGCGTATAAAGAAGGGCGCGGGTCAATCATGATGCGGGCGCGCCATGAAATTGAAGAAGGCCGTGGTGACAAGCGTTCCATCGTTCTAACCTCTATTCCGTTTCAAGTTGGCAAGGCCGGTTTGGTTGAAAAAATTGCGGAGGCGGCGAAGGATAAACGGATTGAAGGCGTATCAGACATCCGCGATGAATCAAGCCGAGCCGGTGTCCGTGTCGTTATTGATCTTAAGCGCGACGCCACAACCGAAGTGGTATTAAACCAGATCTGGCGCTTCTCCCCTGCCCAATCGAGTTTCCCTGCTAATATGCTAGCCATTCGTGGCGGTCGACCAGAAGTTCTCAATCTTCGCGATATTATCGAAGCATTTATCAAATTCCGCGAAGAAGTGATCACACGGCGGACCAAGTTTGAACTGAATAAGGCGCGTGAACGTGCGCATATCTTACTTGGGTTGGTTGTTGCGGTCACCAATATGGACGAAGTAGTCCGCATTATTCGCGGATCTGCGACGCCGATAGAAGCCCGCGAGTCTTTGCTTGCTCGCGAATGGCCGATTGCTGAGATCGCGCCTTATATTCAACTCGTTGAAGCAACTGAAGTAGAGGTCGAAGGCGACACTTACAAGCTGTCCGCTGTCCAAGTTAAAGCAATTCTTGATCTTCGATTGCAAAAACTGACCGCGCTTGGCCGAGAAGAAATTGGTGACGAGTTAAAAGAACTTGCTGTCGCTATTGAAGAGTATCTCTCAATATTGGCAGATCGTGTGAAGCTCTATGCCGTGATGCGCGAAGAGCTGGAAGAAGTGCGCGATGAGTTCGCAACGCCGCGCATGTCGGAGATAACAGCTGCGTGGGATGGTCTGGAAGACGAAGATCTGATGGAACGATCCGAAATGGTGGTTACAGTTACCCATGGCGGCTATATCAAACGAACACCGCTAGATACATTTCGCGCACAACGGCGCGGCGGCAAAGGCCGCGCTGGTATGGCAACCAAAGACGAGGATGCAGTGACGGAGTTGTTCGTTACATCGACCCATACACCGGTCTTGTTTTTCTCCAATATTGGTCAAGTTTACCGATTAAAGGTCTGGAAACTCCCCGAAGGCGGGCCTCAGACCAAAGGGCGACCAATGGTAAACCTGCTGCCGCTGGGCGAAGGTGAGGTAATCACCAACGTGCTCCCTCTTCCTGAAGACGAGGAAGAATGGGCTGCACTCAACGTCATGTTCGCCACCGCCAAAGGCAATATCCGTAAAAATAGCATGGATGCTTTCACCAACATTCCGTCAAACGGCAAAATCGCCATGAAGTTTGAAGATGGAAGCAATGATCGCCTAATTGGGGTCGAATTGTTGATGGAAACCGACGACGCTCAGCTTTCTACCAAAAATGGTAAGGCTATCAGGTTCGCTTCTGAGGCTGTTCGAGCAATGCAAAGTCGCAGTTCCACGGGTGTTCGCGGGATTGCGCTCAAAGGTGATGACGAGGTTATATCGCTTTCCGTATTGCGCGGCTTTGACGCATCCACCGAAGAGCGTGATCAGTATCTGAAAGCTGCACCTTGGAAAGAAAATGACAATGCGCCGGAGCTTTCTGCAGAACGTATGGCTGAGTTTAGTGAAAACGAAGACTTCATTCTGACGGTCTGTGCCAATGGCTATGGCAAGCGCTCCAGTGCGTTCGAATATCGTCAATCTGGTCGCGGCGGTCAGGGTATTCTCAATATTGATAACATAAAACGCAACGGTACAGTTGTTGCCAGCTTCCCAGCTACCGACGACGAGCAGGTCATGCTCGTCACCGATCAGGCCAAACTTATTCGCATGAAAGTGGCAGATATGCGGGTGATTGGTCGAAATAGTTCTGGCGTGAAACTGTTTGATGTATCCGAAGGTGAGCAGGTTGTTGGAGCCGCCAAGATTGACGAAGAAGAAGAGCCTGAGAATGAAGGTGAAGAAGCAGTAGCTGAAGAAATGGTCGATCAAGGTGTTTCCGAAGGAGAGACAGCACCTCCAAATCCCGCGGAAGGAGATGACAATCAAAATTGAGCCATCCGGACAAGCTTGCGGAGCTGAAGTAACAGGCGTCGACCTGTCAAAGCCGCTGAATGATGATCAAATCGCTGAAATCCGTACTGCTTGGTTGAAACATCACGTATTGTCTTTCCCCGATCAGCCTATGACCGATGATGATCTGGAACGATTTACGCACTATTTCGGAGGCTTTGGACACGACCCGTTTTTCGATCCGATCGAAGGGCGCGAGCATATTGCAGCAATCCGGCGTGATGCAGATGAGACTTCGCCTTTATTCGCGGAAAACTGGCACAGTGACTGGAGCTTTCAAGCACATCCTCCTGCAGGCACTTGCTTGAGAAGTATTACAATTCCACCGGTTGGCGGCGATACGCTTTTTTCCAACCAACATGCGGCGCTCGACGCCATGACGTCAGAAATGCGAACCAAGCTTGAAGGTCTGACAGCAATTCACAGCGCAAAAATGGCTTATGCTCCGGATGGAGCTTATGGCGATGGTGACGATGGTCGATCCATGGCCATTCGTCCTGATGAGTCGGCGCGTGAAACCCAAACCCATCCATTGATCCGCAAACACCCAGAATCTGGGAAACTCGGCTTATTCAGCTGTATGGGTTATATTATCGGATTTGAGGGCATGGCCCAGGTGGACGCCCTGCCCTTGCTTCAAGAACTCTACGCCTGGCAAGGCCGTGAAGTATTTACCTACCGGCACAAGTGGCAGGAAAATATGCTGCTCATGTGGGACAATCGTTCGGTTCTACACTGCGCTACTGGCGGATATGAAGGTCATGATAGGTTGCTACACCGCACAACAATCGCGGCCTATCAAGACAGTTAAGGGTTTGGGACATGCAGTTTGTCGCGCAGCGTCCGGACGACGCCAATCGCGATAAGAAACTGACCGCCATAATATAGCGGCCAAACTGTCCAGTCGGGAATGACTGAGTTTTGCAAAAAACCCATGCGTGAGAATATCAGCAAATCCGAGATAACGAACAATATCGCGCCGATGCCAACCCGATAGCGAGGAAAACTGCTGGTCCAGGCCATTGCAGCCATGACTGCTAAAAACAGGCTATAAAGTGCCAATCCTGGTGCCTCTGCACGATCAAGTGGCAATGACCATGCAATAAATACCGTGATTGGTACTAGGACCATGGCAAAAAGTTTTTGACTTAATGCCAGCTTTTCGCGGCGATGACGAAGATAGAGCGTGATCGCAATGCAATGCCCGACCAGAAACGCCACCGCTCCCATGATCAGATCAATTTCAATCAACATATCGCCAAGCGCGCCAAACGCCATGACCGCTGCGATTAACCTACCATCAAAATTGTGTATCCGGCGCAGCGCATAAACTGCCAGAAAACCAACACCCAATCCCTTCCAGAGCATCAAATATGTCCCTGGAATATTGCTGTCCATGACGAAAAAGTAGCTAATCCCAAAGAGCAGGCTCAACAGGAGATAGGGTCTGGATTCAACAATCGCGCGTTTCATTATGTCGTCCCAATAATAATCTCGTCCCGCTTGTATCAGGCGAAAGCTTCAACTGCCAGATTGACATTATAGTCTTACCACAACATTAGCGCCGCATGACAAAAGTACACATTATTGGTGGCGGACTAGCCGGATCGGAAGCAGCTTGGCAATTGGCGGAGCAAGGCGTGCAAGTGCGTCTGTCCGAAATGCGCGGGAGCGGTGAAATGACACCGGCGCACCAGACCGATGGGTTAGCAGAGCTTGTTTGCTCAAACAGTTTCCGCAGCGATGATGCTGAAAAAAGTGCCGTTGGTCTGCTGCATCAGGAAATGCGTGACCTAAACTCGATCATAATGAGCGAAGGTGGCAAACACCGATTACCCGCCGGTTCTGCGCTTGCCGTGGACCGTATTCATTTTTCGGATGCTGTGACCAAAATACTGACCGAACATCCCAATATCGAAATTGTTCGCGAACGCATTGATACACTTCCCGAAGAAGGCCTGACGATAGTTGCGACCGGTCCCCTCACCGCTTTATCACTCGCAGAGAGTATTGGTACGGCTACTGGTGAAGACTCCCTCGCCTTTTTCGATGCGATTGCCCCAATTGTCTATAAAGAGACGATCGATATGGACATCGCGTGGATGCAATCCCGCTGGGACAAGGTCGGGCCAGAAGGCGATGGCAAAGACTATATCAACTGCCCGATGAATAAAGAGCAATATTATGCCTTTATCCAAGGCCTGCTTGATGGAGAGAAAACAGAATTCAAACAGTGGGAAAAGGACACACCCTATTTCGAGGGGTGCATGCCGATTGAAGTCATGGCGTCACGCGGTCCAGAAACTCTGCGCTTTGGGCCGATGAAGCCAATTGGCCTCACCAATTCACATGACGGCAGCAAAGCCTATGCTATCGTGCAGCTGCGACAGGACAATGCGCTCGGTACGCTGTGGAATATGGTCGGGTTCCAGACGAAACTTAAATATGGCGCACAAGCAGAGTTGCTGAAAACCATTCCAGGGCTCGAAAACGCAGAATTTGCGCGCATGGGCGGATTGCATCGCAACACATTTATCAACGCACCCAGACTGCTCGACAAAGAGATGCGACTCAAGAAAGCCCCGCACATCCGTTTTGCCGGCCAGATTACCGGGTGTGAAGGTTATGTTGAAAGCGCGGCCGTCGGACTGATGGTTGGCCGCTGGGTTGCCGCCGAAATCAAGGGTCAAAATCCACCCTACCCACCAGATACGACTGCTTTGGGCGCCTTGCTCTCCCATATTACAGGCGGGGCTGACGCCAAGGATTATCAACCGATGAACGTGAACTTTGGCCTGTTCCCTCCATTTCCAGAACGCGTGAAAAAGAAAGAACGTAAACAGGCATATACCGCAAGAGCGCGCAAGGATTTCGCGGACTGGCACAAACCACTATCAACCAAGGGCCTGCAGCTCGTTTAGCATTTGCAGCGTGGAGCGGATCTCTTCGGCCTGGTGGTTCGAAATTCAGAACGTGTTAGCTGGTTGTTTTTATTGCGATCGGCTTTTTCAAACCGATCGCTAGTCGCCACCGCCCATTCTTCAAAAGTTAGCAGATTGTTGCCATCTTTATCTAATTTTCTGAATGCTTTGGTTCGACTGCTCATGAGCTCCAGACGGGTGATCACCTCATCTCGATCGCGATCATAGCGATTGAAACGCAATTCTTCACGTGACGCTTTATATGCTTTGGGCGGTGTTGGTGGAGCGGAACCTTCAATTGGTGATTCTGCATT
Organism: uncultured Sphingomonadaceae bacterium; assembly: GCA_947494305.1. Classification (GTDB taxonomy): domain Bacteria; phylum Pseudomonadota; class Alphaproteobacteria; order Sphingomonadales; family Sphingomonadaceae; genus Parasphingorhabdus. The sequence continues at coordinate 1,130,870 of CANLUL010000001.1, forward strand.
TGCAACTGGAAGTACATTTTTAGCCTCCTGCACCTGAGGCGGAGCAGGTGCATCGGGCAGCACTGTTTCCCGTTCTTGCGCGCCAATCCAAATGAAGAAGCCAGCTGATAGCATCAGCATTGTGGCAACAGCTCCAGCAATGTACTTCTGCATCAGCTAGTCCCTACCTCAGGGGCCTTGTGTCAAAGTCCCGTTATGCCGTGCCATACGATATGCGCGGCAGTTGATGGTCGGTACATGGTTTCCGACAATCGGCCACTTTTGGCATCGCGCATCGCCAATTTACAGAGGATTGAAAGCGGTCGACCGTTTCTGTCAAAAGACGGCGGCTTAGTTTCTTTGGACAAGCTCACACACCGCGCAAATGCCTCGCCCCTCATTTTTGCATCCGAGCAATGAGCCGCAAAATCCCACAAAGCCCATAGTTTTGCGATTTTGATATGTTCGTCTGATAGTTTCGACTTTCCTAACACAAAGCCAAAAAAGCCGACTCCCCGGTTTAAAGCGTAGTTTTCAATCTGACGATCATCCCATGGAAAATCTTCGAGCATGATTTCCCAACCATCAAGCAGCGCCAAGAGATGAGAAATAATCAAGCCATCACGCTTGATATTGTTGAGTAATTCAACCAGCGGTTCTCCTTCAGGACGATCTTCCGGAGCTTTGGTTAAAATATCTCGCCACCAGGTTAACCGCATTTGACCAATCAACGGTTCAGACGTTGAACGAATAACCTCTGCCAAACGCGAGTCGAAAGCGAACAGAAACTCAAATTTTCGACGAACTTCCTCTTTTGCATAGGAAAGAATCAATAATTTCAGTGGATTCAGGCTGTCGTTAACGCTTTCCATAAGTTGGCCGATGCCAGTTTTCCGCCATGAATCAAGGTAAAAATTGCTTTAACCAGAAGCATTTGATCGCCGCTAACCCTTTTCCCCGTATTTGATCCGCTCAATAAAGATTTTTCAGGGGCTTAAGCAAATGTCTGCCAAAAAACGGAATTCTACCGTCACCGGTTTTCTTAAACGGTTGCGCAGAGACACAAGCGGTAACACGCTGGCAATGATGGCCGCAGCGATGGTCCCATTGGCTGGAATGATTGGTGGCGGTCTGGACATAAGCCGTGCCTATATGGCGAAAGCAAAGCTTCAGAATGCCTGTGACGCCGGTGCGCTGGCTGCACGTCAAGGGATGACAGGCACCAACTTTACGAATGCAGATCGCTTAACGGCAGAAAAGTTTTTTGACTTCAACTTTCCCGCTGGAACGATGGCCGCAGAAGACATTGATTTTGATATTCAACAGGATTCAGATGATGTTGCAGCTCTAGAAGGAGTTGCGACGGCAACGATCCCTACCAGTTTGATGAAAATATTTTCGTTTGACGAAATTGATATAGCCGTCGATTGCAATGTGAAGCGCGATCTCGGCAATAATGATATCATGGTCGTTCTCGATGTTACCGGGTCGATGAATTGTGATCCCGGGACAAGAACAGGCTGCACCGGCGGTGCGAATTCAAAGATCGCCCGCCTTCGCACAGGAACATTGGGTCTTTATCGCGCCTTGCAAGATGGTACCAACACATCACGTACCCGCTTTGGGTTAATGCCTTATTCCGGCACTGTCAACGTTGCCAGACGCATGCGCAATCGTGATTTTCTGCGGACCACAAACTACAACGAGTGCAATAATGGTTACTATCGTGGTGGTAGTTTCACATCGGGCGAAACCATATGTTCCTCCGTTAATGGAGCGCTTACCGGCGTACATATCAATGACACCGAATGGTCTGATGATGGCGGCAATGCCAATCAACGGATCAGAGCTTGGCGGCAGAGTGGTAATGGCTGTATTGAGGAACGACCGACGATTGGCAATGCCGCTAATCCAGTCCGCATTTCATCATCAGTAAGCCAAGATGATATTGATTTAATAGCTCAAAGTAACAACGATTCAGCGCGGCAATGGGGCCGCTACGACACACCACCCGAAGATACCGGTGGAAATATTCTGTTTATGCCGGCCTATCAACAGGTTGCATGTCCCTCGGAAGCCCAGCCGTTACGAACATATGGTGGTGAGGCAGGGTTCCAAAATGCTGTTAACGCCGCAACCGCAAATGTCACGGGCGGGACATATCACGATGTTGGAATGATTTGGGGGGCAAGATGGCTTTCCCCCACAGGAATGCGAGCCAACAATAATCCGGCTGAAGTCAATGGCTTTCCGGTGAATAAACATATTGTATTTATGACCGACGGTATATTGGACACGGGCGGAAAATTTTACTCTGCATTTGGCCTTGATAGTTTCGAGAACCGACGCACGGGCACCGCCGATGCCGACGCCTGGCACGTTGAACATTTCCATTCCGCTTGTGCAAGAGCCCGGGCAATGGACATGACAGTCTGGGTAATTGCGCTTGATGTTGCCGATACTGACGACATTGAACCTTGTGCAACGAGCACCGACCATTTTTACACCAGCGATGGATCGGATCTTGAAGAGGTCTTCGCAAAAATCGGTCAAGGGATCGGTGACTTGAGGTTGACACTATGACAATTTTTAAAAACCTTAAGAGAAAACTATCTCGTGATGAACGCGGAATGGCGGTCACCGAGTTTGGGATCATCTTGGTGCCATTTTCGATATTGCTAATGGGAGCTTTTGATCTTGGTTATCAAAACTATCTTCGTTCGGTATTGCAAGGTACATTGACCGAAGCTGCTCGACAGGCATCGACAGAAAATCCAATATTTGCAGGTACTGGCGCGACGCTTCAAGATCGCATTCAGGACTCGATCGAGAAAAGAGTAAAAGACCTGTACCCAGATGTTGACTTTGAAGGTGATCCAAATGATCCCGACGATGATGCCGTAAAAATCAGAAACTATTATGAATTCTCCGGTGTCGGAAAACCTGAGAAACTGACGTATGATGCCAATGGTAACGGTGAATTTGACTTTGATGATGCAGACTGTTGGCAGGATCTGAATGATAATGGTAGTTTTGATCTGGACGCCGGGCGTGACGGCTTGGGCGGCTCTAGTGACATTATATTTTACGAAATAAACGTCAGCATCCCTAGAATTTTTCCCATGGCTGCTTTGATAGGCGCTTCTGAAAACTATACGGTAACGGCAGACACCGCGGTGCGAACACAACCGTTTGAAACTCAACAAGTACCACAAAATGTTTGTGCGGAGCCCTAACATGCTAGAATTCAAGAATAAATCTGGAATACTGAGTAGATTGCGGCATAGCGACAGCGGTATTGCGCTTACGGAATTCGCTCTTGCTCTCCCTGTATTCATTACCTTGACAGTCGGTGGGCTTGAATATGCAAATTTGGCCACCGCGCATCTGCGGATCAGTCAGATTGCGATGAGCGTTGCGGACAATGCCGGTCGTTATGACCCCAGTATCGATGAGTCTGATATTGGCGAATTGATTGCGGCAGCTGAAGTCGTAGGCGATAATTTGAACTTCATTGCCAATGGCCGTGTCGTTTTGTCATCCTTGCAACACAACGGTCTATCAGATGATGATGAAGGGCAAGTTATTAACTGGCAACGCTGTTTTGGCGACTTGTCCGTTGTCTCAGCTTACGGCGTCGAGAATGATGGTGAAACAGACGATAGCCTTGAGGATGGAATGGGCGAAACAGGTAACAAAATTGTAGCGGCCGATGGCACTGCGGTCATGTTTGTAGAAGTTACCTACGATTATAAACCGTTCTTCCCCGGTATAATTCCAGCAAAACAGATTCGTTACGAATCTGCTTTTAATGTCCGTTCGCGCAACAGTTTTGATATTACCAATGTCGACAATCAGCCGATCAATAGTTGCACATAACCTCCTGCTTGGCACACGTACAAAAGCGGCTTTGCTATCTATAACAGACTGACTTAACAGCATCGACAATACGCGAGCTATCGATCAAGGCCGCCTTTTCCAAATTAGCCGCATAGGGAAGAGGGACATCCTCATTGGTAACGCGTGTTACCGGTGCATCTAAATCATCAAAGCCTTGCTCCATACAAAGACTTACAATCTCGCTTGAGATAGAACACGCAGGCCATCCTTCTTCGGCCACAACCATTCGATTTGTTTTGGAGAGGCTTTTTAACACTGTCTCGGTGTCCAACGGACGCAATGTACGAAGATCAATAACTTCCGCATCGATCCCCTCACCCGCGAGTTTATCTGCTGCTTCCAAAGCCAAACCGACACCGATAGAGTAACTTACAATTGTGACATCACCGCCTTCTCGCATGATCCGCGCTTTGCCTATCGGAAGCGTATGATCCTCTAGATCAGGCAGTTCAAACGATTGTCCGTAGATTAACTCATTCTCCAAAAACACGACGGGATCAGGAGACTGAATTGCTGCCTTCAAAAGCCCTTTGGCATCAGCCGCGTCATAGGGAGAAATAACAATCAATCCGGGCACTGACGCATACCAAGGTCCGTAATTTTGGCTATGTTGTGCACCAACCCGAGACGCTGCTCCGTTGGGACCACGGAACACAATCGGGCAACGCATCTGACCACCAGACATGTAGTTGGTTTTCGCAGCAGAATTAATAATATGATCAATCGCTTGCATGGCAAAGTTGAACGTCATGAATTCAACTATCGGCTTCAATCCGCCCATGGCGGCACCCGCGCCAATGCCTGCAAAACCGTGTTCGGTAATCGGTGTATCTATGACTCGCTTTGCACCAAATTCATCTAAAAGTCCCTGAGTAACTTTGTAGGCGCCTTGGTATTCCGCAACTTCTTCGCCCATCACAAAGACCGTATCATCCTTGCGCATTTCTTCGGCCATTGCATCACGTAGCGCTTCACGAACAGTTAGTGATACCATTGCAGTTCCCTCTGGAACAGCAGGATCATCTGCGCGAGAAACTGGTGTAGGTGCAGCGACTTTAGCGGCTTCAATTTGTTCTGGTTCAGCCTCAGGGGCTTCTTCGGCGACGACCGGTTCCGAAGAAACGACAGAATCCTGTTCTTCTCCTTCTCCTGTCATTTCGGCAATGACAGCGCCAACGGCAACTCCATCGGTACCCTCTGCAATCAATATCTTGGAGATCACGCCTTCATCAATCGCTTCAAATTCCATTGTCGCTTTGTCGGTTTCAATTTCAGCAAGAATGTCGCCCGATGTGACTTCATCGCCTTCCTTGACCAACCATTTGGCAAGAGTGCCTTCTTCCATTGTTGGAGATAGAGCGGGCATTTTTAGTTGGATCGCCATCAATACTGCTCCACCAAAATGTCAGTATAAAGTTCAGACAATTCGGGTTCCGGAGACTCCTCAGCAAAATCTGCGGAATCAGCAACGATTTTGCGCACTTTCTTATCCAGCGCTTTCAAATCCTCTTCTTTCACACCGTCCTTGATCAAGGTCGCTTTAAGACGTTCAATCGGATCTGATTTCTCACGCACATCCTTCACTTCATCGCGGCTACGATATTTTGCCGGATCTGACATAGAGTGCCCGCGATAGCGATAGGTTTTCAACTCCATAATTACGGGACCACCACCGCTTCGAACATCTTTCAATGCCTCTTCAACAGCGCCGCGTACTGCCAATACGTCCATTCCATCGACCTGCATTCCAGGAATACGGAAGCTCTCACCGCGTCGATACAGCTGATTCTCCGCGGAAGATCGATTGACACTCGTTCCCATCGCATATTGGTTATTTTCAATTACAAATATGACCGGCAATTGCCATAGTTCGGCCATGTTGAAGCTTTCATACACCTGGCCTTGATTGGACGCACCGTCACCGAAATAAGCCAAGCATACCCCGCCATCTTCCTTATATTTATGAGCGAAAGCCAAGCCGGTACCCAGAGACACCTGGGCTCCAACAATGCCGTGACCGCCGTAGAAGCCATGCTCTACGGAGAACATGTGCATGGAACCGCCCTTGCCTTTCGATATGCCGGTAGATCGACCGGTTAACTCCGCCATCACAACATTAGGGTCTATCCCGCAAGCGAGCATGTGCCCGTGATCGCGATAGCCGGTAATAACGCTGTCTTTTCCAGGACTGATTGCTGATTGCAGGCCAGTTACAACCGCCTCTTGCCCAATGTAAAGGTGACAGAAACCGCCGATGAGACCCAGGCCATAAAGTTGACCAGCCTTTTCTTCAAAACGGCGAATGAGCAGCATCTGCTCATAAAACTCCATTTTTTCAGCCTTGCTAGCTTTGTAAATAGGAGTCTTCAGACCTCCCGTGGTCTTAGCTGGCTCTGCTTTGCTAGCAGCTGGTTTTTTCTTGGTTGGGGCTTTGCGCATCGCAGCAGTTTTTTTTGCTGCAGGTGATTTACGGGGTGCTTTAGCCACGCTAGCGGTATCCTCTATATTTGGGTTACTTGCACAATAGACATTATGAGAAAAAATCCCACTGCAAAGTTAACAATCTAAGGGAAATGAAGTCCACTATTTTAGCGGAACGATAATCTCATCTGGATGCACCACGTTGACATCCCTCCGCAGCAACTCCCCAATCAAGTCAGGGTCAGCGCCATTTGGATCCAGCAACTGTACTCGGTTCTTAAGCGCGTCGCGCTTAATCTCAAGTTGAGCGAGCTGCATCTCACGTGAATCCAATGCAGTTTGATATTCACCCCAAGCCAAAACTCCGGTGGGACCTAACACAGCATATCCTGCTATCGCGAGAAGAGTGAGCAGTGCGAATCCTGGCCCTAGAGCCGATCGGATAAGTCCTGCTATTTTTTCGCGTTGCGCCATAGATGACCTTGAATCAGAAAAGTGATTCGCGCGCAAGCGCGTTAACACTTTTTTCTTGGTAAGAATTTTAGCGGGCGATGATTATAATCAAGAAAAGATCGATTGACCTGCATAATGAGCAACATCACCAAGCTCTTCTTCGATACGGATCAGCTGGTTATATTTTGCCAACCGGTCGGAACGTGCCAAACTGCCCGTTTTGATCTGACCGCAATTTGTCGCAACAGCAAGGTCTGCAATAGTTGCATCTTCGGTTTCCCCTGACCGGTGCGACATCACTGCAGTGTACGACGCATTGTGGGCCATACGCACTGCTTCCATCGTTTCTGACAGCGTGCCGATTTGGTTGACTTTCACAAGAAGCGAATTCGCTAAACCATCTTCAATACCCTGCGATAAGCGCTTTGGATTGGTCACAAAAAGGTCATCACCAACCAATTGAACATCGTTGCCAATTGCATCGGTAAGCAATTTCCAGCCCTCAAAATCATCTTCCGACATGCCATCTTCAATCGATTTTATAGGATAATCTTTGCATAGGTCGGCAAGATAATCAGTCATCTCGGCGGGAGACAGAATCTTATCCTCGCCAGAAAGATGATAACTGCCATCCTTGAAATATTCGGTTGCGGCACAATCAAGTGCGAGCACCACTTCATCTCCCACTTTGAAACCGGCTTTTTCAATCGAAGCCATGATGAAATCCAATGCATCACGAGTTGACGCAATATCTGGAGCGAAGCCTCCTTCATCACCAACAGCCGTCGCCAATCCTTTTTCCGACAATCCCTTTTTCAAAGTATGGAAAATTTCAGCACCCCATCGGACACCTTCCGCCAGGCTGCTTGCCCCAACGGGCATGATCATGAATTCCTGAATATCGATTGGGTTGTCCGCATGTTCACCGCCATTGATGATATTCATCATCGGAACTGGTAAAACGCGAGCGGAGGTTCCACCAACATAGCGATACAAAGGCAAACCTCGCGCATCCGCGGCTGCTTTCGCCGCAGCAAGGCTGACACCCAAAATTGAATTGGCCCCCAGACGACCCTTATTTTCAGTACCATCTAAAGCGATCATTGCAGCATCAAGCTCTTCCTGATCTTCTGCATCAAAACCGGCCAGCGTCTCACGAATTTCTCCATTCACTGCATCGATAGCCTTCAGCACTCCCTTGCCCAGATACTTTTCCTTATCGCCGTCACGCAATTCCACAGCTTCATAGGCTCCCGTTGAAGCGCCCGACGGTACGGCCGCACGGCCAAAACTGCCATCCTCCAAGAGGATATCCACTTCGACGGTTGGGTTTCCTCGGCTATCCAAAATTTGGCGTCCATGAATATCAAGAATTGCGGTCATTAAATCTGCTCCAGCGTGGATTAAAAATTTGCCTGCCCATATCGTGCGGGTCACCGCAAAGCAATGCAAAGCGCCTGAAAAACAGTGGAAATGCTCTGCCGCGCCTCTTGAAAAATTTATAAACCTATCCACTTAGAGCATAAGCGAAACAGAGGAGGAATCCCCCATGACTACAAAGGCCGCCAAAACGACCAAAAAACCTGCAGCAAAAAAGCCAGCTGCGCGTAAACCTGCAGCCAAAAAAACCACAGCGAAGAAAGCTGCTCCACGTAAGACAGCAGCAATGCCGGCAAAGCCAATTAAAATGGCCGCGACACGCGCAGCTGCTGCAGAAAAAACCAGCGAGTTTAAAGATAAAGCAGCCAAAAAGGCGCATTCGGTGGCAACGGCCAGCAAAGATAAAACCGGAGATGCGATCGGCGGCTTGAGTCGAATGATTGAAGACAGCGCTAGCACCATTGATGAAAAAGTCGGTGAACAATATGGCGATTATGCACGCTCAGCCGCAGATGCCGTATCTGACTTCGCTGACAAGCTGAATGCCAAAGATGTTGATGAACTGGTTGAAGGAACACGCGAATTTGTGCGTAAGTCCCCCGCGGTCGCGATTGGCGCAGCAGCGGTTGCTGGCTTCCTTTTGTCACGTCTAATCAAATCAGGGATGGATGATAAGGAATAATCCCTGTATCATAGGTCTCCGGGCAATTTGATGGCCCTGCCTTTGGGATGATAGATGTTGGCGGATGGCGACAACACAGCAGTAATAGAGCCGGAAACATCCGAATTGGATGCCACAGAAACACGTCCTGAAGAAAAGCCATTAAAGCTTCAAGTTTCAGATCTTGTGGAAGATGCGAGAACGCTGGCGCTCGCCGAAGTTGAATATTACAAGACTAAGTTATCGGTCAACATGGCAGCAACCAAAACAGTATTGGGGCTGTTCGGAGTAGCGATCACAATGGCGCTGACCGCAATTGTGGCACTAATTTTGGGGCTTTTGCTGATCGCGGACTATTATCTTGGCCCCATTGCAGCGACAGGGCTCGTTACTGGATCATTCATTTTGATCGCTGCACTAATGGGCAAAATGGCAATCAACCGCGCGCGCAAATTACCGTTGAGTGAGAATAGTGATGAGTAAACAAAATGACGACATTTTTCGCCTTCGCGAACTAGCTATCGAGCGTGATGAAGCGCGAGAAAATCTTAAGGATAATGCTGCGGATACCAAAGACAAATTTAAGCCGGTAAATCTGGCCAAACGAGCCGGTAAGGTAGCGGTCAAGAACGCAAAATCCAGCGGAGAGAAAGTCTCAGAAACGGTCAAAGAAAAACCCGTTGTAGCAGCCTCTGTTGCAGCATCGGTTGTTGCTGCGGCCACTATTGCTGCGTTTCACAAGCCCATTGGGAAAATGATCAGCAAAGGATTGAATTCACCATCCGATGATCAAAAGCATATTGAGGATTAAGTCATGAGCAAATTGACTGACAAGATAGACGAGGCGCGAACGGCTTCGCGCCGACATTTGGATAATATGAAAGATGGTACCGGGGAACGAATAGAATCTGTCCGTGAAATCACTTCCGAAAAATTGGATAGCGCCAAAGAAATTGCAAATGATAAGTCGTTGATCGTTCGTGAACATATGTCAGCAAGCAAACAACGCGCAGCTGAATTGCTCAGTGATGGCACTGAAAGAAGCATCGCTGTGACGAAGGAAACCGCGCGTAAAGCGGTGACCAAATCCGAGGAAACGGTCGCAAGAAGCCCACTAACGGTTGTAGCTGGCGGACTGGCATTAGGTGCGCTTTTTGCTGCATTGCTGCCGCGGACGAAAACCGAAACTCAAATTGTCGGTGCCGCCGGACGGGCAGTGAATGATGCCGCAAAAAAGGTGATCGAAACCGCCAAGGAAGTCGGTCAAGAGCAGGCAGCCGAATTGGGCCTGACCCCCGACACATTTCGCGACCAGGTCAAAGATTGGCTTGGCAAACTGTTTGAGGCTGCTAAGAGCGCCGCCAAAGAAGACAGACGGGACAAATAATGAGCGAAGAAACACGCAGCAAAATTCACCTGGTTATGGGTGGGCGCGTAAAAGACCCACGTGGTTTGGAATTTGAAAATCTGGACCAGATGGATCTGGTTGGTGTCTACGACAATTTCGAAGAAGCTGAAGATGTCTGGCGTGGTAAAGCGCAACTCACCGTGGACGATGCCGAAATGAAATATGTCGTTGTGCATCTGCACAAACTGCTTGAGCCCGATCTTCCCGAAGAAGAGTAGGCGCGAAGTCGCCTAAGCGTTTTTAAATCGGTAGAGCAACAACGGTCGGGTGAGTAAAAGCCCGGCTACAAACCCTCCAATATGGGCGTATATCGCGATACCGTTCATGCTGCCGCTGGTCGCTAGGCCGATCATGAGTTGAATACCAATCCAGAAGATCGTCAGCCATGCTATGCGAACAATATGCCCTGGAATTGGTCCAACCGGCTTTATCTCGTTGCGGGAATATAGCAGCGCATAAGCGCCAAATATTGCGGAGATAGCGCCGCTTGCGCCCACCACCACAGTCATGGATTCGGAGTTAAAAAGATATTCGGATAATGATGCGGCATAGGCACCAACCAAATAGAGAAACGCCATAAGCTGAGGCCCAAGGGCATGCTCGACATATCTGCCACAGAAAAACAACATCAGCATATTAAACCCGATATGCATTGCGCCGCTGTGTAAAAATGCTGAAGAAATAGGGGTTAGCCAAGCCGGAACCATCCACCCATATTGCGAGACATCGGCAAATTCTTCGCTAAGCCGGGCAGGGAAAAAACCACCTTTCAGAAACGCTTCCTGTTCCATTCCACCCAGCAGAATTACCAGGAAGATCACAACATTTACTGCGATCAACCCGTTGGTCAGCTTGCCTGGCGGAAAATTCATCTGATTTAGATGAACTCAACTTTTTCTAGCAGATAATATTTGTCACCGGACGGCACGGTGACTTCAATCTCATCACCAATGCTGCGACCAATAAAAGCACGGCCGATAGGAGAGTTAAAGCTGATCTTACCAGCTTTCGCATCGGCCTCTGCTTCACCAACCAATTGATATTTGACCGGCTTGTCGTCTTCATCCAGCAGATGCAGCGTCGCACCGAATACCGCTTTGTCTCCGGAAAGTGAGGTTGGATCAATAACTTGCGCACGCGACAGCTTACCTTCTAGATCAGCAATCGTGGCTTCCACCTGTCCTTGCCGCTCTTTTGCTGCGTGATATTCCGCGTTCTCGGACAGATCACCATGCGCGCGTGCGGTTTCAATTGCATCAACGATGACCGGACGCTCGGCCTTTAGCTCTTTGAGTTCAGCTTCCATATTTGCATAGCCCTCGGCCAGCATTGGTACTTTTTCTACAGCCATGTCTTTGGCCTTTCCTTCTCACTATCGCCGCCGATTTCCGCCGTGCAGCGTCAAAAACAGTTTCCCGGCGCTCCTCCTTCAAGGATCGCCCGCAGTTGACAAAATGTCGGGGAATTACGTCTGCGAAGACTTATAATAAGACTGTAACGAGCGAACTTCAAGGGTTTCGTCACGCATCGCCTCTATCGCCTGCATTACAGCATGGCTCGCAGTCGCGGTCGTATAGATCGGAATCTTGTTGTTCAGTGCCGCCGCCCGGATTGATTTGGAGTCCTTGAGCGACTGCCAACCCTCGGTCGTATTGAAAATCAGGTCCACATCGCCATCCTTGATCCGGTCGACAATATGCGGCCTGCCTTCGGCAACCTTGTTAATCTGTTCTACCTTGATGCCTTTTTCGGTCAGATATTTGGTCGTTCCGCTGGTGGCGATGAGTTTGAAGCCCAGTTTTTCGGCCAATCGCGCCGCGGGTTCAATAACCACACGGTCGGTTTCTTTGACCGATACAAACAAGGTTCCGCCATCGGGCAACATATTACTCGCCCCCATTTGCGATTTGCCAAAGGCAATCGGGAAGCTCTGATCAATGCCCATGACTTCGCCGGTAGACTTCATTTCCGGCGACAAAACCGGATCGATTCCGGGGAAACGACTGAACGGGAAGACCGCCTCTTTCACAGCGATATAATCGATATTCCTATCAATCACTGGCAAGTCTTTCAACTTCTCCCCAGCCATGACCCGTGCGGCAATTTTAGCAATGGGCGTACCTATCGCTTTTGCGACAAAGGGTACGGTCCGACTGGCGCGCGGGTTCACCTCGATCAGGTAGACTTCGCCATCTTTCACTGCGAACTGGATATTCATCAATCCGCGAACCGTCAGTCCAAACGCCAGTGCCTCCGCCTGGCGCTCCATTTCGGCGATAATATCATCGGGCAAGCTGTGCGGCGGAATGGTACAGGCACTGTCACCACTATGAACGCCCGCTTCCTCGATATGCTGCAACACGCCGCATACGACAACATCGTCGCCGTCACAGATCGCATCAACATCGACTTCGACCGCATCGCGCAGATACTGGTCTACTAGCACCGGTTGGTCACCGGACACCTGAACCGCGGTATTGATATAATTTTCGAGCTGGGCCGGGCCGTCGACAATCTCCATCGCGCGTCCGCCGAGCACGAAACTGGGCCGGATCAGCACAGGATAACCGATGCGTTCAGCGATTGCGACCGCTTCCTCTTCGGTTTTGGCCATGCCATTTTCAGGCTGTTTGAGCTTCAGCTTGTCCACCAGAGCCGCGAAGCGTTCGCGATCCTCTGCCAGGTCAATTGCATCTGGCGTAGTGCCAAGAATGGGTATGCCCGCATCCTCTAGTGCAGCCGCCAACGATAATGGCGTTTGCCCGCCAAATTGCACGATAACACCGGCCAATGTACCTTTTGATTGCTCGACATACAGGATTTCCAGCACATCTTCCGCAGTCAGCGGCTCGAAATATAACCGATCCGACGTGTCATAGTCGGTCGAAACCGTCTCCGGATTACAATTGACCATGATCGTTTCAAAGCCAGCATCAGCCAGCGCGAAACAGGCGTGGCAACAGCAATAGTCAAATTCGATCCCCTGCCCGATCCGGTTCGGTCCGCCGCCCAAAATGACGACTTTCTTGCGTTCAGAGGGCTGCGCTTCGCATTCCGGTTCGCCGAAAATCGGGGCTTCATAGCTAGAATACATATAAGGCGTCTTGGCTTCAAACTCCGCGGCACAGGTATCTATCCGCTTGAACACCGGCCTGACACCCAGCTTGTGACGCAATGCACGCACTTCTTTCTCGGTGGTTGCGCCCGCCATGGCTGACAGGGTTTCACCGATCAATCCGCCGCTGCCGGCAACAGAGCGCCCTGCCCCGCCCGCGACATGCACTGAATCCACCGCCAGTTTGGCAAGCCGTTTGTCTGAGAAGCCCATAGATTTGAGCGTACGAAGCGCATCTGCATCATTGGGCAGACCATTATCGAGAATATCCTGCTCGGCATCGATAATCTCCCGAATCCGATCCAGGAACCAGGGATCGAAACCGGCAATATCGTGGATCTCCTGATTGGAAAATCCTTCACGCATGGCCTGAGCCGCAACGAGAATGCGGTCGGGCGTCGCGCGCGCCAGAGCAGCCGCGATATCTTCTCTCTCTGCACCTTCGAGTTCCACCACTCGATTAAAACCATCCAGCCCGGTTTCCAGGCCGCGCAGGGCTTTCTGCATGGATTCATTGATATTCCGGCCTATCGCCATGACTTCACCGACTGACTTCATGGCGGTGGAGAGCAATGGTTCCGCGCCCTTAAACTTTTCAAAGGCAAAGCGCGGGATTTTGGTGACGACATAGTCAATGGTCGGTTCAAAGCTCGCCGGTGTTGCGCCGGTAATGTCGTTGTCGATTTCATCGAGCGTATAGCCAACCGCCAGTTTTGCGGCGACGCTAGCAATCGGGAAGCCGGTTGCCTTCGATGCCAGCGCCGAACTGCGCGACACACGCGGGTTCATTTCAATAACAACGAGCCGCCCATCCTTCGGATTGACTGCGAACTGTACGTTCGAACCCCCTGTTTCGACTCCAATTTCCCGCAGCACCGCCAGCGAGGCGTTGCGCATAATCTGATACTCTTTGTCGGTCAGCGTCAGCGCAGGCGCGACGGTGATAGAGTCGCCGGTATGGACGCCCATCGGATCGACATTTTCGATCGAGCAGATGATGATGCAGTTATCCGCCTTGTCGCGGACGACCTCCATCTCATATTCTTTCCAGCCTATCAGGCTCTCGTCAATCAACACTTCGGTGGTCGGACTGGCCTCCAGACCGCCGCGCACGATTTGCTCAAACTCTTCGCGATTATAGGCCGCTCCGCCGCCAGTCCCGCCCATGGTGAAGCTGGGTCGGATGATTGCAGGCAAACCGATATCGTCGAGAATTTCCATCGCCTGTTCAACTGTGTGCGCAATGGCCGAACGCGGGTTTTCCAGGCCAATCCTGTTCATCGCCGCGATAAACTGTTCGCGGTCCTCGGCCATATCAATCGCTTTGGCATCCGCGCCGATCATCTCGACATTATATTTGTCGAGCACACCCATTTTATTGAGCGAAAGCGCGGTGTTGAGCGCCGTCTGCCCGCCCATGGTGGGCAGGATCGCGTCGGGGCGTTCCTTCTCGATGATCTTGGCGACAATTTCCGGCGTGATTGGTTCAATATAAGTCGCATCGGCCATTTCCGGATCGGTCATGATCGTCGCCGGGTTGGAGTTGACCAGGATGATCCGGTAACCCTCCTCTTTCAGCGCCTTGCACGCCTGTGTGCCGCTATAATCGAATTCGCAGGCCTGCCCGATAATGATGGGGCCAGCGCCAACGATAAGGATGGATTTTATGTCAGTTCTTTTGGGCATTAGTCGCCTTTGAAGAGAGCTATTAAACTTACAACGAATGCACCAAGCGCGATCCAATCACTTCTGGGTACAGACCTAATCTTGTCGATTATTGATTTAGGACGTTGATTGTGACGAATTTTGTCTGCCATCAGAATTCCGTGACCATTGATCACGAAAGTATGACCGTCATGTGTAGACCAATCATCGCCCAAGTTCATTTCAACCAGCGTTCTAGTCACCGACTGCACCCAAGTTGGCGCTGCTTTGGGAAAGTGCTTTGCACAAAATGCTTCCACTTCAATTGGTTCGATTTCGTCTGAATTCTGATTTTCAGCACAAGCAACGAGGAATTGGTCACAAAAGTCAGCATACGAGTCTTTTGGTGGTTTCACCCCAATCCCCCCACAAATTTTGCGAACAGATAGAAACTATCCTGTGGGCCGGGGGAGGCTTCGGGGTGATATTGAACGCCAAAGGCGCGTTTGCCGGTGATGGCAATGCCGCAATTGCTGCCGTCGAACAGGCTTTTATGCGTTTCGATGACCGTGTCGGGCAGCGTTTCACTATCCACCGCGAAGCCGTGGTTCATGGACGTGATCTCGACCAGATTCTCGGTATCGCCCCAATCGCCGCCAACCCGCTGCACCGGGTGATTGGCGCCGCGATGGCCTTGGTGCATTTTGACTGTCTTAGCCCCCGCCGCCAGCGCCAGCATCTGGTGGCCCAGGCAAATCCCGAATAGCGGCATATCCGCTTCAAGCAGCTTTTGGATCACCGGCACCGCATATTCCCCGGTCGCCGCCGGATCGCCGGGGCCGTTGGAGAGGAATACACCCGCTGGTTCCAAAGCCATAATATCATCAAAGGAAGTTTCAGCCGGAACCACAGTGACTTTTGCGCCAGCTTTCACAAGGTTTCTGAAGATATTGCGTTTCGCCCCGAAATCCATCGCCACGACATGCGGGCGTTCTCCAACATTGGCGGAATTCTGACCTTCCTGAGTGGCAAGTTGGTCAACTTTGGGCGCTCCAAGAGGCGCATAGCCATGCCCCAGACGCCATATACCGCTATCCCAGATCTTGGTCTGATGCCCGGTCACCGTAATCGCAAGGTCAGCGCCTTCCAGCCCGGCCCATGCGCGCGCTTTGCCGAGCAATTCATCAATATCAAACTGGCCATCCGGATCATGCGCAATCACGGCATTAGGCGCGCCCGCTTCACGTATCCGCCGGGTCAAAGCCCGCGTATCGACGCCGCTCAGGCCAATCCGACCCTGCTCCGCCATCCACACATCAAATGGCTTCTGATCGCGGAAATTGGACGGTGCCGTTACATCTTCGCGTACAATACAACCCAGCGCATGCGGTGTATCCGCCTCAACATCTTCGTCATTGGTCCCGACATTGCCGATATGCGGGAAAGTGAAGGTCACGATCTGCCCGGCATAGCTGGGGTCGGTCATCACTTCCTGATAGCCGGTCATCGATGTGTTGAAGCAAACCTCGCCGACCGCCGATCCGGTCGTACCAAAACCTTTACCCCAGATTACCGTGCCATCGGCCAATACCAATATCCCGGTTGCACCCTTGGGAGCTTCAGGGATATTTGCGTTGGTCATGGTCGAGTCCTTTTTTGTGGCGTAGGCGCAAAATTTCATGCGGACTAGTGTTAGATTTTTGACGTCACAATCTATGAAAAACATTTAGTTGCCGCTAGGGTGGTAGCTTATTCCAAAAAACGAGGTTCCCATGATTCGCGACTCCGTGAAAACCGCGCAAATTGAGGCGATGAAGGCCAAAGACAAGGATCGCACCGCCGCGACTCGGGCCATTTTGGCCAAGTTCAAAGACAAGGATATCGAACTGCGGACCAAAGAAGGTTCGCAGGATGACGATACAATGGTCACCGATGTGCTCCAGAAGATGGCAAAACAGCGCCGCGAATCGATCTCCATGTATGAAGAAGGCGGACGGACCGAGCTGGCTGAACAAGAAAAATACGAGCTGTCGGTGATCGAAGAATTCCTTCCCGCCCAGCTGAGCGAGGAAGATACTGCGGCTTTAATCGACGGTATCAAAGCCGAATTAGGCGCAGGCAGCATGAAAGATATGGGCCGGGTCATGGGCGAACTGAAAAAGCGCCACGGCAGCGAAATTGATATGAGCAAGGCCAGCGCCATGGTGAAGGCGGCTTTGGGATAAACATCCCCCTCCCGCTTGCGGGAGGGGCTAGGGGTGGGAACGAGATAACGCACAGTGGTAACCTTCAAACAAAGAGATACCAATCGCGCTCAATCTCTGCGCAACGAAGCAACACCAGCTGAACGAGAATTGTGGAAATTTCTAAATAAGAGGCAGGTTTCTGGTTACAAGTTTAGCAGGCAAATGCCAGTTGGTCCCTATTTTGCAGATTTTCTATGCCGAGAACTCAATGTAATTGTTGAAATTGATGGTTTTTCCCATGATGTTCAACAGAGTTATGATGCACGACGAACAAAGGCTTTAGAAGATCATGGGTATAGGGTGATCAGGTTTACTAATCGGGATGTGATGGAGAATATTGAGGGCGTTGTGCAGCAAATTGAGACTTTGATCTCGGATATGCCCACCCCTAGCCCCTCCCGCAAGCGGGAGGGGGACTGTTGACCCTTACTCCGCAATGGCTTGATGAACTGCGATCGCGGACAACGCTTTCGACTTTGATCGGACGAACGGTCAAAGTTCAAAAAGCCGGACGCGAGTTCAAAGCCTGTTGCCCGTTTCATAACGAAAAGACACCCAGCTTTACCATCAATGACGAGAAGGGTTTTTACCACTGCTTTGGCTGCGGCGCCCATGGCGATGCGATCCGGTGGATGACCGAGCAGCGCGGACTGGGCTTCATGGACGCGGTGAAAGATCTTGCCGCCGAAGCGCAGATGGAAGTCCCTGCCCCCGATCCACGCGCTGCACAGCGTCAGGAACAGCGCGCCACGCTGCATGACGTCATGGCGGCAGCGCAGGATTGGTTTGTCACGCAGTTCAACGGTATCGAAGGCACGCAGGCCCGTGAATATCTAAAAAACCGGGGGATTTCGGAAGAAACCATCCGCGAATTCGGCTTTGGTTTTGCGCCCAATTCTCGAGGCATGTTAAAGGAAGCGCTGTCCAGTCACGGTATGGATCTACTCATTGAGGGTGGTTTGTTGATCAAGGTAGACGACAAAGACCCTTATGATCGGTTCCGTGGCCGTCTAATGATACCTATCCGTGATCCGCGTGGTCGGGTTATCGCCTTTGGTGGCCGGATATTGGGAGATGGCGAGCCGAAATACCTAAACTCGCCAGACACGCCGTTATTCGACAAAGGGCGCACACTCTACAATCTCGACAAAGCTTCGCCAGCCTCGCGCCAGACGGGGCGGATATTGGTGGTTGAAGGCTATATGGATGCCATCGCCCTGGCACAGGCGGGGTTTGAGGACGTCGTCGCGCCGCTGGGAACGGCACTGACCGAACATCAGATCGAACGCATTTGGAAAATGGTGGAAGCGCCGATCCTCTGTTTTGATGGCGACAGCGCCGGACAGAAAGCGGCAATGCGCGGCGCATTGCGTGCCTTGCCCATCCTGAAGCCCGCACACAGCTTGAACTTTATCTCGCTTCCCGCTGGTCAGGACCCCGATGATCTGATCCGGTCTGAGGGACCACAGGCTTTCGCGGCCCTGGTGGCAAAACCGCAAATGCTTGGCGATAAAATCTGGCAGGTTGAATATGACGCGGAACCTTTGATCACCCCGGAAGCCAAAGCAGGTTTGAAGAAACGCGTTGCCGATCATGTCCGTGATATCGCCGACCCCGATATCGCCCAGCATTATCGCCAGGATTTTCAGGAACGGTATCAACAGGTATTTTTTGCCAAAAAAGATGACCGCAGCCAACAATTTCGGCGATTTGGCAAAGGACATTACGGAGGATTATTTTCAAATAGACCAAAAGACGAAACAAAATCCGTTCTCGTCGAGGGGCACGACCTGCGTATTGCCCGCGCGATTGTTGGGGGCTTGGTTCGTCATCCGTCGCAGATTTCCAAGCATTTTGAAGAACTCTCCACAATCAAAATGGCCGATTCGCAATTACAAACGTTGTTGTCCGAGCTAATTGGTGTCGCATTAAGCAAAGAAACGCTTGATATGCAGGGCCTTCTTACCATATTGGAACAAACAGATTGTTATAATGTCGCAAAGGGGCTGTTACGGGCCGACGCGCTGAACTTTACTTTCAACCGCAAGTTGCCAGAAGATACTCCGTCTGAGACACTCGAACGGGCGCATCGTGATTTGGCAGAAGCGATTAAGGTAGTGACGGCGCGTCCGGGACTGGAAGCGGCTCTGGCGGAGGCAACGCGGCAAGTGCAAGATGATCTCACGGATGAGAGTTTTGCCGAGCAGCAGCGTCTCTTAAAGGCGAAACAGGAATTTAATGATCGACTGGTCGAAATGACCCAAGTTGATGATTTTGCATAGTAGTTGGGGAACCAAAGCGTTGGCAAGCAGAGCAAAAAAAGCAAAAGAAGAAGATGCACCTTTGATCGACATGAATGGGTCGGAAATCAAAAAGCTGCTCACTAAGGCAAAAAAGCGTGGGTACTTAACCTATGACGAACTGAACTCTGCCATACCGCAAGATCAAAATGAGCAGATCGAGGACCTTATGTCCCAGATTTCTGACATGGGCGTCAAAATCGTCGAGAATGACGATGAAGCCGCCGAAGAAATGGCTGGTGACGAAGTCGAATCAGTCGATGGTAAAGACAGCAAAGACAAAAAAGCTGTCGCTGCTGCGCCGAAAAAAGCTACCGGCGAGCGAACCGATGACCCTGTCCGCATGTATCTGCGAGAAATGGGTGCCGTCGAATTGCTTAGCCGTGAAGGCGAAATTGCAATTGCCAAGCGTATTGAGGCTGGTCGGGACACAATGATCTGGGGCCTATGTGAAAGTCCCACTACTTTTAATGCCATCATCGAATGGTCAACCGCATTGAACGATGGTGAAATGCAATTGCGCGAGATTGTAGATCTCGACGCCATGCTTTCCAAAGATCCAGCGCCTGAAAACCTCGAAGATGAAGATGATGATGACGGCGAAATTAGCGAAGCAACGGCCGGCCCCTCTTATAAAGACGACGATGAAGTCGAAGATGCAGAAGAAGAAGTTGATGAGGATGATGAAGAAGCCGAGCTGAGGGAAAAACGTGCCAAGCGCGAAGAAGAGGAAGAAGAAGACAATACGCTTTCTCTGGCCCAGATGGAAGAAGCCCTCAAGCCCGAAGCTTTAGAGAAATTTGCAAACATCACTTCGGTGTACAAGAAGTTCTCTAAACTTCAGGAAGATCGTTTGGATGCATTGGCTGCCGGTGATGATTTCGCAACGGCCAAAGAGAATAAATACCATAATTTGCGTGAAGAGCTGACAGCGCTTGTCGAGAGCGTGCAATTTCACGCGAACAAAATCGAGTTTCTTGTCGATCAACTTTACTCATTTAATCGCCGATTAACCGCCCTTGGTGGGCAAATGTTGCGGCTTGCCGAGCGTCACAAAGTTCCTCGCCGTGCTTTCCTGGATAGCTATGTCGGCAATGAACTCGATGACAGCTGGCTTTCCAGCATGTCTAAGGCCGATAAAAAGTGGGCTGCTTTCGCTGAAAAAGAATCTGGGTCCGTTGAACGGATTCGTGCCGAAATTTCTGATATTGCAAGCAACACCGGCACATCACTGAGTGAATTTCGCCGAATCGTCAACATGGTACAAAAAGGTGAACGCGAAGCGCGTATTGCCAAAAAAGAAATGGTCGAAGCCAATCTGCGTCTCGTGATTTCGATTGCCAAAAAATACACCAATCGCGGGTTGCAGTTTCTGGATCTTATCCAGGAGGGCAATATCGGCCTAATGAAAGCGGTAGATAAATTTGAATATCGCCGTGGCTATAAATTTAGTACCTATGCAACATGGTGGATTCGCCAAGCAATTACGCGCTCCATTGCAGATCAGGCACGAACCATCCGTATTCCAGTTCACATGATCGAGACGATCAATAAGCTGGTCCGTACATCTCGTCAGTTCCTGCATGAGCAGGGTCGCGAGCCCACACCGGAAGAGATGGCTGAACGACTCTCGATGCCACTTGAAAAAGTGCGCAAGGTGATGAAGATTGCGAAAGAACCGATTTCTTTGGAAACCCCAATTGGCGATGAAGAAGATTCGCACCTCGGTGACTTCATCGAAGACAAAAATGCGATCATTCCTGTCGATGCGGCAATTCAGGCGAACCTCAAGGAAACGGTTACCCGCGTACTTGCCAGCCTGACGCCTCGAGAAGAACGTGTGCTTCGGATGCGCTTTGGTATTGGGATGAATACCGATCACACATTGGAAGAAGTCGGACAGCAGTTTAGCGTTACCCGTGAACGTATTCGCCAGA
This sequence comes from uncultured Sphingomonadaceae bacterium, assembly GCA_947494305.1. Taxonomy (GTDB): domain Bacteria; phylum Pseudomonadota; class Alphaproteobacteria; order Sphingomonadales; family Sphingomonadaceae; genus Parasphingorhabdus. The sequence continues at coordinate 1,152,314 of CANLUL010000001.1, forward strand.
TTGAAGCAAAGGCCTTGCGTAAGCTGAAGCATCCAAGTCGTAGTCGCAAAATGCGTAGTTTCCTCGACCAATAAACCTGAATTTCAACAGGTTGCAAAATATGGTTTGCGTATCCCTAACGCGGAATAAACCGCGTCTTTAGGTTTGCACATTATAGAGTCGAGAATGGAATGGGCTAAAAAGCCTATCCATTCCAACTCTAACCAGATGTGAGCGCTATGCCAGAAACCCGTTTATCAGCATCCGTCCAACCCGGACTAATGGACCATGTCAGTGAGCATGGCAGCTATTCATCGCAGTATATGTCGAAGATCAGCAGTAACTTTGCAATACTCGACACTTCTGATGTTGCAGATATCGCGCATTTCTTGTGTGTTCTGCATGGCCGTCATCCCGGTGTAGTCGATCATGCCTCTGGGAAAACCACCGAAGTAGACGCTCGGGATTGGTTTGTAGAAGCAATGAATGGCTTCGCTTCAGAGCGGGCGTTTTTAACCAAGTTAACGGTATCTGCAGGCCCTATCAGCGGTGTCAGCGCAAATGATCAGAGTAATGCTACTTTGATGGGACAGCGTAAAGCGATGGAAATGCTATCGCAATCCGATCGCAATGGTTGTGCTTTGGGAGCATCTTTAGCGCTTGTTCTCGATTGGCAATCCATTCGACCGGTGTTGGAACAAATCGCATTGAAACTTGATGTTGAACCGCGGCAATGGCCTCTTCCATCAGTAGAAAAGACCGAAGCTCTCTATTCCAAGCTATCACAATCATCCGCGACTGCTCGCGCGCTCCGCTTCGGCGCGGATCAGATTTTGAGCCAGCATCGCGGGCTATGGCAACTGTTAGAAGCGCGGCGTAACGTCCGTGCCGAGGGTTGATTCCTCACTTCAAAACCGCAATCAATTAATCAAATGATTAACTTGCCTGCAAAGGCAGTTTTCCCTATCCCCTGCCCACTAACATTTGCGGCAAGGGAAGATAGAATATGCGTTTTGACGGCACTGACGATTATGTAGCAACCGATGATTTAAAAGTTGCGGTCAACGCAGCGGTGACTTTGCGCCGCCCGCTCCTTGTTAAAGGCGAACCAGGAACCGGTAAAACCGTACTCGCGCACGAGATCGCCAAGGCTACCGGCGCCCCGTTGATTGAATGGAATGTAAAGTCCACAACCAAGGCGCATCAGGGCCTGTATGAATATGATGCAGTAGCACGTTTACGTGATGGTCAGCTCGGCGACGAACGTGTTCACGATATTTCTAACTATATCCGCAAAGGGAAATTGTGGGAAGCTTTCACTTCCCCTGAACTTCCTGTTCTGCTGATCGATGAAATTGACAAAGCGGATATCGAATTTCCAAACGATTTGTTGCAAGAACTCGACCGTATGGAATTCCATGTCTACGAAACCAAAGAGACGGTTAAAGCGGCAGAACGTCCGATTGTTGTGATCACCTCCAACAATGAAAAAGAATTGCCTGACGCATTCCTACGTCGTTGTTTCTTTCACTATATCAAATTCCCGGATCGCGAAACGATGCAGGAAATCATCAACGTTCACTTTCCTGATATTCAAGGCGTGTTGGTCAAAAAGGCGATGGATATTTTCTACGATGTCCGTGATGTTCCTGGACTCAAGAAAAAGCCAAGCACCAGCGAACTGCTCGATTGGCTGAAGTTGCTCCTCAGTGAAGATATGCCGCTTGATGTGCTGCAATCGAAAGATCCTAGTAAAGCTATTCCGCCGCTTCACGGAGCATTGCTGAAAAATGAGCAAGATGTAATGTTGTTCGAACGCCTTGCGTTCATGGCGAAACGGGAAGCACGGTAAAAGGTTAGCGAGCTATGTTCTTTAACTTCATGGATGAACTCCGGGCCGCCGGAATCAACGCTTCCCTTAAGGAGCACCTGGTGCTTTTGGAAGCGCTCGACAAAGAGGTAATTCGTCGAAGTCCGGAAGAGTTCTACTATCTATCCCGCGCCACCGTAGTGAAAGACGAAGGTCTGCTAGATCGTTTTGATCAGGTCTTTTCCAAAGTCTTCAAAGGTATCGAGACCTCCTACGGCACGGAAGAAGAAGAGATTCCTCTTGAATGGCTGAAAGCCGTTGCCGAAAAATATCTTTCCGAAGAAGAAATGGCCGAGATCGAAAAACTCGGCACATGGGAAGAGTTGATGGATACGCTGAAAGAGCGCCTGGAAGAGCAAGAAAAACGCCATGAAGGTGGTAACAAATGGATCGGTACCGGCGGTACGTCACCCTATGGCAATAGCGGTTATAATCCTGAAGGTGTACGCATTGGCGGTGAAGGCGGTCAGAAAAAAGCGGTTAAAGTCTGGGATAAACGCGAGTTTGCCAATCTAGACAATACCAAGATGTTGGGCACGCGTAACATTAAAGTTGCGCTCCGTCGCTTGCGCAAGTTTGCCCGTGAAGGAGCCCAAGATGAGCTCGATATCCGAAGCACGATTGATGGTACGGCCAAAAAAGGCTGGCTCGATATTCATATGCGAGCCGAACGGCACAATGCCGTAAAGCTGCTACTTTTCCTTGATGTTGGTGGATCGATGGATCCCTTCATCAAACTATGCGAAGAGCTGTTTAGCGCTGCAACCAGTGAATTTAAAAACCTGGAGTTTTTCTACTTTCATAACTGCCCATATGAGGGTGTGTGGAAAGACAACCGTCGGAGATTTTCCGAGCGCACGCAGATGTGGGATATTCTGCACAAATATGGCCACGACTATAAGTTAATTTTTGTCGGCGATGCCTCAATGAGCCCCTATGAAATCACCCATCCAGGCGGTTCTGTGGAACATTTTAACGAAGAAGCCGGTGTGACATGGATGCAGCGACTGACAAACACCTACCCTGCTGCAGCTTGGTTAAATCCCGTTCCTGAGAAACAATGGGGCTATTCACAAAGCGTCAAGATCATTCGCGAATTGATGAATGATCGTATGTATGGCTTGACGCTAGAGGGCTTGAGTGATGCGATGAAGGAACTAACCCGCAAACAAGGTTAGCTCTAGTCTTCTACAACCAAAAGGGTTTCACCTTCGTATTTTTCAGCAGCGGGTTCAAATATGTCCACTGGCTGGAAATGCTCATCCTCAACTTGCACATCTTTCAATCCGGAGAGTTTGAACGTACCAAGCTTCACTTCACGAGGCGCTTCTCCATCTTTCTCCAAGGCCACAGCATCTACATATAGCTCATCGTGTCGCGTGTAGACGATATGGGGGGCGAGCCGGAACTGAGTCCGGTTGTAAGTGGCAGCAACGCATTTTTTCAACGCCACGCCTTCAAAAAATTCTTTGTTCGGTAACATGGTTCTAAATTAGCAGGTCTGAATATAAAATCAACAAAAAATGCTGCACTGCAACATAAGAGGTTTCAGTAGATCAAATAGTCCCTAAGAGCCTCTCCCCACATGCGTTCATCGGGAGCTGCTATCGATTCAAGGTCATTGGCAATGGAAGAATGATTATCGACCCATTCTCGCAGTTGCGGACCGCCATTGATTAGATCAATTGCCAACCTGTCTTCCTCATACTCATAGTGAAAATCACGCCACACTTCATAACCGAAATGCACCTTTTTGATTGCCTTGAACACCAAAGCTTGCAACCGCCAAGGTCTGAATTTCGAGTGATCGTAATCCGGACCTTCGGCATGGAATTGGATTCCATTGCAAAGCATTCCCTGATGCTTGTGAAACGTGGGCTCAAACCAACATTCACGTAAGGTTACACCTTCCAGCCATTGCGGCGCTTTTCGTCGCATCTCGGCAACGACAGCCTTTGCGTCAATATCGGGCGCACCGAACAATTCCAAAGGACGTGTTGTTCCCCTGCCCTCTGACAAAGTCGTGCCTTCCAGCATTACGGTCCCCGGATAAGAGCGGGCCATAGCTACATTTGGGGCATTCGGGCTTGGATTGATCCAAACGCGATCTTCGGGCCACCCGAAGCCGGCTCCTTCGGGTTGCCATCCCTGCATCGCCACAATGTGATAATCGAGATCGAGGTCGAAATAGCTGATAAACCATCGCCCCATTTCACCCATCGTTAATCCGTGCCGCATCGGCATGGGAGCGGCGCCAACAAAGCTCTCCCATCCTTCTGCCAGCATCAATCCTTCGATCGGTCGCCCAATTGGGTTTGGCCGATCCAGCACCCAAACTGACTTACCGTGCTCGGCCGCAGCTTCCATCATATAGCGAAGCGTGGTGATGAACGTGTAAATCCGGCAACCTAAATCCTGCAGGTCAACCAGCAAAACATCAAACGTTCCCATCGCTTGTCCGGTTGGTCGTCGCGATTCTCCGTAAAGACTGAAAACGGGAATATCGTGTACCGGATCCGTATAATCATCGGATTCCACCATATTGTCCTGCTTGTCGCCGCGCAGGCCATGTTGAGGACCAAAAGCGGCCGTCAGGTTGATATCGTCACACGCTGCAAGAGCATCCATCGAATGCGTTAGATCCTTCGTAACAGAAGCGGGATGAGCTAAGAGCGCAACGCGTTTCCCTTCCAACGGTTTGCGCAGTGACGCGTCTTCGATCAGACGGTCTATTCCAAATTTCATTACGATCCGGTTCCTTCAAGCTGATGCACAAAACAATCTCTATTGTGAAAATCAGGATTACCCGAAGGGTGTGCCAAAGCCCATAGAGATTTTCGACCATTTTTCTCTTCGATCACAGCGGTTATCGACAGTTCCAAACAATCCAGCTCCATTCCAGGGAGTCCCCTTAGATTCAACTCTGCCGAAAGACGATAGCTGCCATTGCTCTCCAAAACATCGATAATTGGTTCAGTCATCAATTCTGGATTGCGCATTCCGCGTCGATGGTCTTCAAATGTGTAAACCGCCCATTCGGTTGACGGCGACAGATTAAATTCCAAATAACCACTTTCATCCTTTGCCCCCACAAAAGCTTCAAAACAGGTTTTTTGCCACAAATAGTCTGTTCTCTTAGGAGACGTTTTATCTAGGAGTGCCAGTGCGTCTATGTCTCCTGAAACCAAATAAGTCAGCATTAGTCTTCCGCTAGCATCGAACTCAACATCCACGTCAATTGCATTGATAGCATCGGCAGGAAAATCGGGATGGTATTTCAATGATAAAGTCATATTGCGACTTGGCTCCTCTCCATGTAACGCACCATCCCATGACAGATTATCAATCCGACCTCCTGCGCTTACTGAATGATCGCGGCTATATCCACCAATTAACAGATGCAACAGGCCTGGATGCTTTGGCATCTAAACAAGTTGTGCCTGGATATATTGGATTTGATGCAACCGCCCCCTCGTTGCACGTTGGAAGCCTCGTTCAGATCATGATGCTCCGCCGTTTGCAACAGGCGGGACATAAACCAATTGTTCTGATGGGCGGGGGAACGACAAAGGTCGGTGATCCATCTGGTAAAGACGAAAGTCGCAAAATGTTAAGTGCGGCAGATATCGAAGCTAATATTGAAAGCATTCGTCGTATTTTTGACAATTTCTTGGCTTTTGGCGATGGACCAGCGGACGCTGTGTTGGTCAACAATGCTGATTGGTTAGATAAACTGAATTACGTAGATATGCTGCGCGATATAGGACCGCATTTCACGATCAATCGCATGCTGACATTTGAATCAGTAAAATTGCGCCTAGATCGGGAGCAGCCTCTGACTTTTCTCGAATTCAACTACATGATCCTTCAGGCCTATGATTTTCGAGAATTGGCGAATACGCAAGATTGTAAACTGCAACTTGGTGGCTCAGACCAGTGGGGCAATATCGTGAATGGCATTGAACTGGGTCGACGGATGGATGGCAAACAGCTTTACGGCCTAACAACACCCCTGATAGCAACCGCAGATGGCGGTAAAATGGGCAAAACTGCCAAAGGTGCCGTGTGGTTGAATGCAGATCAACTCCCTCCTTATGACTACTGGCAATTTTGGCGCAATACGCAAGATGCCGACGTTGGTCGCTTCTTGCGGTTGTTTACCGACATTGAACTGGGAGAAATCGCACGATTGGAAGCCCTCGAAGGTTCCGAAATCAACGAAGCCAAGAAAGTTTTGGCCGATGCAGCAACAGCAATGGCACATGGTGAAGGTGCAGCTAAAGATGCAGCAGCGACGGCGCAAAAAACCTTTGAACAGGGACAGGTCGGCGGCGACTTACCGGTGTTTGAAACCACAGATGATGAAATATCAATTCTAAACGCGTTAGTCTCTATCGGCTTTTGTGCCTCCAAAGGTGAGGCCAAACGAATGGTGGCTGGCGGTGGTGCTCGCGTAGATGATGAACAAGTCAAAGATGCCGGTTTTATGGTCTCATTGTCGAATGAGGATAGAAAAATATCAGCCGGGAAGAAAAAGCACGGGCTTCTTCGAAAGATCAATTGACCAGTATCAGGCTATTTAAGCATGGCATTCCATACAAACCGCATATATCTTTACCTTTTGTTCGGGAACAATGGTTACATAACTGGTTCAACTCTGATGAGGACCAGCATCGATGCCGAGAGCCGTAGGCCAGCATAATCCAGATCCACGCCGTGCAACACGGTTTCCAGTGGACTTCACTACGATTTGCGAAAGCCGCAAAGATGGTGAGTTTAACGTCAAAATGACCAATGTTTCGGCTCATGGCTGTCAATTGGTACATGAAGTTGAATTAGACAAAGGTGATCGGGTTGTAGTTCGTTTGCCAGTGGCTGGTCGTATTGAAGCCTTCCTTATCTGGAGTCACAATGGCCGTTCAGGCTTTGAATTTGAACGGGTTATTCGACAGGACGAGTTCATGGAAATGATCGACAAAATCGGTCATTCCATCGGTTAAACCCGTCTAACCACTGCGTAAAAGCGAAACACCCCAATCTTTTTCAAACAAGTAAAGGGCCACCCGCGCCGCTTTGCCGCGTTCGCTGTCCAATCCGCCATCACGATCAAGTAACAACCGCGCATCATCCGTCGCTGTGCCAATATAGGCTGTCACCTGTTCAGGAGAAGCGACTCTGAAGCCGGCCTCTCCAGATTGCCGGGTGCCCAGTATCTCTCCCGCACCTCGTAGCCTCAAATCTTCTTCAGCAATCCGAAAACCATCATTTGTCTCTCTCAAAAGGGACAATCGTGCTCGGGCAGTCTCGCTAAGAACTTCTCCGCGCAGCAATAAACAGTTGGATTTCTCGCTACCGCGCCCCACGCGACCACGCAATTGATGTAACTGTGCCAAACCAAAACGGTCAGCATGTTCGATAATCATCAAACTCGCATTGGGTACGTCCACGCCAACTTCGATTACAGTGGTAGCAACCAACAATTTCACCTCGGCACGCTGAAAGCGCTCCATCACTGCGTCTTTTTCAGGCCCTTTCATCCGGCCATGTACCAATCCTACCTGATCACCGAAACGCTGTTGCAACATCGCGGCACGTTCTTCTGCAGCCGCAAGGTCGCTTTTTTCACTTTCTTCAACCAACGGACAAACCCAGTAAGCTTGCCCCTTGCCAGCCAAATGCCGTGCTAGCCCATCCACCACTTCGGACAATCGGTTTTCAGAAATTACCCGTGTTTCAATAACTTGCCTCCCTGGAGGAAGTTCATCGATACGGGAAACATCCATCTCGCCAAATTGGCTAAGAGTCAGAGTACGCGGGATAGGCGTAGCGGTCATCGCCAAAAGATGCGGTGTTTTTTCGGCCTTCTGAGCCAACATTAGTCGCTGGGACACGCCAAATTTATGCTGCTCGTCAATAACGGCCAACGCCAAATTCTTATATTGTACTTTGTCCTGAAATATTGCGTGCGTCCCAACCAAAATATTGATCGATCCATCCGCAAGTCCCATCAAGGTGGCTTCACGAGGCTTCCCTTTGTCGCGACCGGTAAGAATAGCAATGTTGATGGGTAATCCTGATAAAAGCGTCTGCAGGCTTTCGAAATGTTGCCGCGCTAAGATTTCGGTTGGAGCCAGAAAAGCCCCCTGATAACCGGCCTCAACAGCATTTAGTAACGCCATAAGAGCTACCAAAGTCTTTCCAGACCCCACATCTCCCTGCAGAAGCCTGAGCATGGGTGCCGATTGTGCCAAATCGCCTTCAATTTCAGAAATACAACGTTTTTGCGCACCAGTCAGCTCGAACGGCAGCTTCAATTTGTCGCGTAACTCTGCATTGCCTTGAATAGGCACTCCCTTTTTTCGGCGGTTGCTCGCTTTGACCAACATAAAAGCCAACTGATTTGCGAACAGCTCATCATAGGCCAACCGTTCTTGTGCAGCCTCGCTATCCTTGCGGTGTAGCGCGATCACACTGTCTTTCCATTTTGACCAGGATTGCCCTACCAATTGGCTTGGTTCAATCCATTCGGGCAATTCTGGCACCAGTTCCAATGCCTGCTCAATTAGTTGGCTCATGCGTTTATTGCCAAGACCATCTGACAATGGATAGATTGGTTCCACCAAAGCAATCTGACCGCTCTGCCCTGGCTCAAGAACTTCATCGGGATGAACAATTTGCAGCTCATCACCATAACGTTCGAGCTTACCGGATACGATTTTGGGTTTGTTCAACGGCAGTAGTTTTTTCGGCCAACCTATATTGCGACCAAAATAGGTAAGGCTGATGTAATTTCCATCCTTGTCGGTCGCTTGAACCCGAAGCGGACTGCGCGGACCGCCGGACTTATAGTCGACAGGCGTCAGTTCAATGATGATCGTTTCATCAACATCGACTTCATCCAGCACATCGACTCGTTTGCGCTGCATCCAGTAGCTTGGTTGATGGTACAGAAGATCTTTCACGCGCGTCAGGCGCAATTTCTCAATGGGCTTAGCTAGGGCCTTGCCAACACCTTTAAAAGCAGCGGTTTCGCCAAATAATGGATTGAGTATCTCTGGTCGCATGTCTATCCGCCTTTATACGCGTGGTAATCGGATTTGCCAGATAAGTTCAAAACCATTGGAGCAAAAAATGGATCGAGAAATTCGCTTAAAACAGCTCCATTTTAGAGCTTGGCACAGAGGAACACGAGAAGCTGATTTCATGATCGGTGGTTTTTTCGATCGTTACGGGAAAAGTTGGTCAGAAACGGAACTGAACTGGTTTGATCAATTACTCAATGCTGAGGATGTCGACATCATGGCTTGGGCCATTGGCACACAGCCCGTTCCGCAACATTTTCAGGGTGAGCAGATGACCAAAATGCAAAAACTCGACTTCATCAATATCCCCAAATGAAACTCTATCTTACTCTTAAATATAACGCGTAAATGACTCAGCTAGATACAATAATATCTTCCGAATCTGGAATGACGTTAGCTGGCATAACGGCCGGCTACCGCCCGCTTTGTCTTGCTGAAATTGCTGATGGCTCTAACAAGCGCACTGTTTTTATTGCCACTGACGATGCCGCCATGAGCGGCACAGCTCAGGCAGCACGCTATTTTAGCCCAGACCTGGACATCATTGAGTTTCCCGCCTGGGACTGCCTGCCCTATGACCGCGCATCCCCTGCCCTCCACACGACAGCAGATCGCCTTGCAGCACTGTCCAAACTTTCTACTCCTGCAGAAGCTCCACAGCTTGTTGTCACTACGATAAATGCGATTATCCAACGCGTTTTGACGCCGTCACGGGTAAAACAATTGGTGACACGATTGGAACCCGGCGTTGAGATAGAGCAGGAAGAGCTGGTTTCTTTCCTCTACGCCAATGGCTTTGTGCGCGTAGACACGGTTGCCGATAGCGGTGAATTTGCTGCCAGAGGCGGTTTGATAGATCTTTTCCCGCCCGGTACAGATATGCCGCTTCGTATTGATTTATTTGGTGACGAAATCGAAACCCTGCGACAATTTGATCCAGCAGACCAACGCACAGTAGGCAATGTTGATAGCTTTGATCTTCTGCCCGTATCCGAGTTTTTGCTTGATGAGACCAGCATCACTAGATTTCGGACACGTTATCGTGAGCTTTTCGGCGCAGAATCTACTGGTGACCCGCTTTATCAATCAATTTCGGATGGACGCCGCCTGTCAGGGATGGAGCATTGGCTTCCGCTTCTAGAAGAAAAGCTTGTTAGCTTTTTCGACTACCTTGGCAATGACGCAGTAATTATGAGAGATTCTGCAGTGACTGGCGCAGCGGAAGCCCAGTTCTCATCCATTGAAGACTATTATCGGAATCGGTTGGAAGCGGACAAAGCTAATTTGTCCAGCTATCGCCCGCTTCAACCCCAAGCACTTTATTTAGAACCAAGAGATTGGCGTACTGTTCAGCGGGAAACCCCGGTTCATGTAATAAGCGAATTTGATGAGCCGGAATCAAATTCGGTTACTTCTTTATCCGTTTCATCACCGCGTGATTTTTCTCCGGAACGTGCACGCAATGAAAATGTTTATGCTGCGCTTGCAGCTCATGTAAAGGCACTTACAAAATCGGGTAAAACCACTGTCTTAGCCAGTTATAGCAAAGGGTCACGTGCGCGGCTTTATGATTTGCTGAAGGATAATGACGTCAAGGCGGCAACGCTCTGTGATGACTGGGAAAGCAGCCTTTCTGCCGATTCAAACCTAGCCCTTACCGTTGTTCCACTAGCATCTGGGTTTCGCACCGATGATATAGCTCTGCTTACAGAACAAGATATTTTCGGTGACCGTCTGGTCCGCAAATCCAAACGCAGGAAAAGCGGTGATGCCTTTATCGAGGAACTCTCTGCGCTCAATCAGGGTGATCTCGTTGTCCACCTGGAACATGGCATTGGCCTTTATGAAGGCATTGTTTCCATTCCCGTTGGCGAAAGCCCCCACGATTGCGTGCATCTTAAATATGCCGGCGGTGATAAACTTTATGTCCCGGTTGAAAATATCGACATCCTCAGCCGTTACGGAGAAGGTGGCGAGAGTGTTGTTCTTGATCGATTAGGGGGCGAAGGCTGGCAGCGGCGCAAATCCAAACTTAAAGAACGCATTAGAGCCATAGCACATGAATTGCTTAAAACCGCCGCTGCTCGTGAGCTACAACCGGCAACGCCGGCAAGAATAGAACCCAGCGAGATGTCAGGCTTCGTCGACCGTTTTCCCTACCAAGAAACAGACGATCAGCAGCAGGCGATTGAAGAAGTGCTTGAGGATATGGGGTCCGGCAAGGCAATGGACCGACTGGTTTGCGGAGATGTCGGTTTTGGTAAAACAGAAGTCGCTATGCGCGCGGCCTTTGCTGCAGCTATGACCGGGATGCAAGTAGCAATTATTGCACCAACAACTTTGCTAGCACGTCAACACTTCAGTAACTTTGAAGAACGCTTTCGGCCATTTCCTATCAAGATTGGCCGCTTATCCCGTCTGGTACCGCCATCGGAAGCAAAACGAACAAAAGAAGGCCTTACCAGCGGGGATATCGACATCGTCATTGGTACCCACGCTTTACTAGCCAAGTCCGTGGAGTTTAATCGGCTGGGATTGATTATTGTCGATGAAGAACAAAGATTTGGCGTCGTCCACAAAGAACGTCTGAAGGCTATGAAAGCCGATGTCCATGTACTGACTCTGACGGCCACACCAATTCCGCGAACCTTGCAAATGGCGATGACGGGGCTGCGCGAACTTTCAGTGATTCAGACGCCACCGGTAGATCGTCTAGCCGTGAGAACTTATGTCATGCCATGGGATCCTGTGCCATTGCGCGAGGCATTATTGAGAGAACATTATCGTGGGGGGCAATCTTTCTTTGTTGTACCGCGTATTGCTGATCTTCCTGAGATTGAAGAATTTTTCAAAGAATATGTACCTGAAGTAACCTGTGTGGTGGCACATGGTCAGATGCCTCCAGCGCAAGTTGAAGAGCGGATGTCTGCCTTCTACGATAAGAAATATGATGTGCTGCTGTCGACGACTATCGTTGAAAGTGGATTAGATATACCGAGCGCCAATACATTGGTTATCCATCGTGCTGATCGTTTTGGTCTCGCACAGCTCTATCAACTTCGCGGTCGCGTTGGACGTTCCAAAACACGTGCCTATGCTTACATGGTCACACCAAAAGATCGGATAGTGACGGAAAAAGCCGAAAAACGCCTTAAAATCCTGGGTGACTTGGACAGCTTGGGAGCCGGGTTTGAGCTAGCGAGCCATGATCTGGATATTCGCGGTGCCGGAAACCTTCTTGGCGATGAGCAGTCTGGACACATTCGAGAAGTTGGCTTTGAATTGTATCAATCGATGCTGGAAGACGCAATCTTGGAAGCCAAGGCCAAAGGCGCTGGCCTGGAACCCAATACGGACAGCTTCTCTCCGCAAATTACCGTAGATGCGCCAATTCTTATTCCGGAAAAATACGTGCCGGACCTTTCTCTACGCATGGGGCTGTACCGGCGGATGAATAATTTGCAGAACGAACAGGAAATCCAGTCTTTTGCGGCAGAAATGATTGACCGTTTTGGCGATCTACCCGTCGAAACCGATAACTTGCTTAAGCTGATGCAGATAAAAATGAACTGCGTAAAAGCACGAATTGCGAAAATTGAAATGGGTCCGCGCGGTGCACTGGTCAGCTTCCACAAAGACGTCTTCCCCAATGTTCCGGGATTGCTCAACTATGTGGATCGGTTGAAAGGCACGGCTAGGATACGCCCCGACAATAAGTTGTTCATTGAGCGGAAATGGCGTGATCCAAAATCACGGTTGCATGGCTTAACTCAGTTGACCAACGGGTTGTCAAAGCTGGCGCAACAAAAGGCCTAATCACTGCGTAATCCAAATATTTCAAACTCTTCCGGTGTTAGCGGGCCAGAGCGCAGAAACCCCTGGAAAAAATCACAACCTTGCAAAGTCAAGGTTTCAAGTTGCGCTTCGGTTTCGACACCTTCGGCAATGACGGCAAACCCGAGGCTTTTTGCCATATCAATGATCGAACGAACGACAACTTGATCCTTTTCAGAACCGCTTATGTCACTTGTCAAACCGCTATCGATTTTCAGATAATCAAGCGGCAAGTCTTTTAGATAGGCAAGGCTGCTATATCCCGTACCAAAATCATCAATCGCGATTTTTAGCCCATTTTCGCGCAATTGAGACAACCGGTCTACCGATCCCGTCATATCGCTAATCAATTCAGTTTCGGTGATTTCTAACGTTAATCGATCTGCACTAAATCCAGAGACATTAATTTCATTCAGTAGCTTTGATGCGAAACGATGATGGGCTAGATCGCCAGCTGTCACATTGATCGATAATCGTAAGAAAGATAAGCTCTCTGGCCATTTCGCGGCAACGGCAAGCGCACGTGTGTGAATATGGGAAGAAAGCAGTTCCATCAAACCAGCTCGTTCTGCGACGGCGAAAAGTGTTGCTGCTCCTAACATGCCAAACTTAGGATGGTTCCAACGCGCCAAGGCCTCTGCTCCGGTCAATTGTCCCGATTCAATGCGAAGCTGCGGTTGTAACGCAATCACGATTTCCTGACGACCGATCGCTTCTTGCAGTTCTCCTTCCAATCGGTGCTCCAATTTCACCATTTCGTTCGATTGTTGGCTGATCTTTATTCTCACCGTATCGGAAACCATAGCTTCGGCCAAAGCTAGGCTAGAGCGCCTGATAACCAATGTGGCTTCGCTCGCATGGTCGCCACCGGCAATTCCAACGCGCGGCAAGAGTTGAATAGTGCGTTGGTCGATCGTCACTGACTGCCCAACGGCATCGAGCAAGTTCATCACGAACTCGGTAAATTCGGCTTCAGATCGCTCCCAATCTCTGGCCAATAAAAAGTTCTGTCCATCAATGCGAGACACGATGAAGCCATCGTCAGGAAAATCGGTTGTTTCTGTCAGCAGGCGTTGCCCGACGATTCTCAATACCTGATCCCCGATTGCGCGACCGTAAGCGGCATTAATTGTCCGGAAATTTTTCAATCCAATGGATGCCACACCAAGTTTTTGGCCATCCTTCAATTTCGCATCGATCCAGCTACGTGCAGCTGATGCATTGCGCAGTCCCGACAATAAATCTCTCTCCGTCCAACTGGTCGAACGATCACTTTCATCGACAAGCTCGAGACGCCCATGGACCCTATTATTGTCGAAGTGCAGTTGATGGATGACGTTTTTGCCATCTAACACATGCGGTACAGCTGCTTGAGGGGATCCATCTTTTATTCGACCCATAGCGCCACGGACACGGCCTCGCGCTTCGACATCAAGTTGACGATAAATGCCGGTCACAGGATAGTTTGTGAAATCTATCGATGGCAGAATTTTTGCTAAACTATCGCTAACAACAGCCGCTGCGACATCGGTTGGATTGAATGACCATTCCAGATCCGCTTCCTCCAACAATGCTCTAAATTGCTTAAGCCCTTCATCACCGCCTCGCATTTGCTCGGTGTAACGATAGGCGAAATTTATGGCCTGTTGCAGGTCAGCGTCGGCATTGTACATATCCAGAAAATGCGTAGCTCCCGCCTCGTAACATTTTGCTGCAATCTTGGGCTGTTCGTGCTGATCGGCAAGAACCAGTATCGCGATACCACTTCCTTCGGTGACCTCAGACAAATTCATAATTGCAGTAAGGCCTTCGATTTCAGCCTTTCTAAGGTCAACAACAGCAATTAGAGCATTAGAAGCTAGAAAACGGCCCCCTAGATCTTGACTTCGCCGAGCAGAACTCACCCGCCAACCAAAACCGGAGATTCTGGCTGCCAGCGGGTCACGTTCACTAAAAGACAAAAGAAACAGATTTCTCAGACTCTCATTTTGACCAGATATGGTTTCGCTCTTGCTAACGATTTTTCCTTCTATTCGGCCGCTTTGAAATTGTTCGTATACTCATCGGCCTATTCTTTTACATAGCATGCAAACCTTTATAGGCCGTTGCCTGAACCATTAGAAGCCGTTAGGATTTTAACTCATCAATTGAATGGATTTTCGCATGCAAGACGGATTTGGCCGAAAAATCGACTATCTGCGCATATCGGTCACCGATCGATGCAATTTCCGCTGCCAATATTGCATGTCTGAAAAGATGACCTTTATGCCAAAGTCAGAGCTGCTGACTTTGGAAGAAATCACCCTAATTGCCGAACGGTTCGTAACCCATGGTATCAGAAAAATCCGGCTGACTGGCGGTGAACCACTTGTCAGACGTGATATGAAAGACGTGATTCAACGTCTTGGGCGTAAAGTAGAAACAGGCGAACTCGAAGAACTGACACTGACAACAAATGGTTCGCTTTTAGAAGAATATGCCGACCATCTAGCTCAACATAACATCAGGCGAATCAATGTCAGCATGGACACAACCGATCCCACGCGTTTTTCGGAAATCACGCGCGGTGCCGATGTTCATAAAGTCCTTGCCGGAATTGCCGCGGTAAAATCTGTTGGAATTGATGTTAAAATCAACATGGTTGCTCTGCGTAGTTTCAATCAAGACGATTTGTTGCCGATGGCTGAATATTGTGCGGAACAGGGCCATGATCTGACGATTATTGAGACCATGCCGCTTGGGGATACCGGGGCGGACCGCAAGCTGGAGCATGTCTCCGTTGAAGAGTTTATAGCGCCTTTGCAGTCACAATATGAATTGACACCTATCGCCCATCGCAGCGCAGGTCCTGCGCGCTATGAAATGGTTGAGCCTCTCGGGCTGCGTCTCGGCCTAATTACGCCGCTTAGCCAAAATTTTTGTGATGGCTGCAATCGCCTGCGGCTGACTACTGATGGTAAGATATTTATGTGTCTAGGCCATAACGCACATGTCGACTTGCGCGCCGCCGTTCGCAAAGATGGCATATCTGCTGTTGACCAATTGCTTCGACAGGCCCTAAAACTAAAACCGTTGCGGCATGACTTTAATGCCCAGCTGAACGGGTCCGCAGAAAAATTGGAGCGTCATATGAACGTCACTGGCGGATGAGTGAAACTAAATGGGCGCTAGTCGTGTCCCCAACCCCGCAAGCACAAGAAGCGGGCGAAAAGCTAAAATCAATCAATAATTGGGTCGACGTCGAGGATGCGGATCAAACCATAGTGCTGGGTGGCGATGGCTTCATGCTGCAAACACTGCACCAGATGCTAAATCGTCGAAAGATCATGCCAGTCTACGGAATGAATCTGGGAACTGTTGGTTTCTTGATGAATAACTGGAAGCAGGATGACCTAATGGACCGTATCAACAATGCGCGACCGTTCAAGGTTAAACCACTGAAAATGGATGTCGAAACCATTTCTGGTGCCACCTTTTCTCTTCCTGCAATAAATGAGGTCTCCCTTCTCAGGGAAACGCGGCAAACGGCAAAACTGGAAATTGAAGTCAATGACCGGATTATGCTCGAGGAGCTTGTTTGCGATGGCGTTTTGGTGGCGACACCCGCGGGTTCGACGGCTTATAATTTGTCAGCCAACGGTCCTATATTACCACTTGGCTCCAATTTGCTCGCCCTAACGCCAATCAGTCCCTTTCGGCCCCGACGTTGGAAAGGGGCTATTTTACCAGACAAAATGCCCATCAGTATTAAGGTTCTAAACGCTGAAAAACGGCCGGTAAGTGCGGTGGGAGATCAGCAAGAAGTGCGCGATGTATCAAAGGTGACGATTACGATAGATCGTAACCAGACCCTGACAATGTTGTTTGATCCGGAGCACGCATTGGATGATCGCATTGCGATGGAACAATTTGTTGTTTGATGGCTTGCAGGCTTCGAATCTCGTTGCTATAGGCGCCGTTCAATATGAAGTTCTCGGTTAAAAACCGAGGTTGTTCCCTGATAGCTCAGCGGTAGAGCGTTCGACTGTTAATCGAAATGTCGTAGGTTCGAATCCTACTCGGGGAGCCATTTTTTAAACTCTGTAAACATTGAATATGCCGTCTCGTGGCTCACTATGCTAGTTGCTGCCACAGAATGCGCAGAGATACATAAACAATGAGTATAGCAGTCAGACGTCTTATCCAAATTTCCGGCAGTTTCCGGGAAGCCAGGACGCTGCCGATTTGTCCTCCAACGAAAACGCCAAGAAACAGTGGCCAATAGGCCAACAATGTTTCACCCCCCTGCCCAACGCCAGACTTCGTAACTTGCCCAGCCAGTCCTGCGATCGAGTTAACCAATATGAACAGACTGGCTGTTGCAGCAATACGGCGACTGTCGGCCCAATTGATGAGCAATAGAACCGGTGCAAGGAAAATGCCCCCTCCGATGCCCACCATGCCGGATAGAAACCCAATGCCAGTGCCAACAACCGGCGGGAACCATCGATTGTTAAACCAACCTACAGCCACTTGATCGAATTTCTTTAAGATCGGTTCCAATAACAAAAGCAATGCAGCGGAAAATAGCGAAAAACCCAGAAGCAGTAAAAAACTGTCTCGCTCAATTTCTATGAGACCACCTATCCACGCAGCAGGAACCGAAAGAAGGATAATAGGCCAAACCCGTCTCCAGTCGATCAAGTTGCGCGCCTGAAACCGCAAAGTTCCTCCCACAACAACAATGATGTTACAGAGCAATGCGATAATTGGCAGTACTCGGTAATCAAGATCAGCCAGTGCCAGGAGCGCGATATATGTAGACCCGCCTCCAAAACCAACACTCGCATAGAGCGCCGCTGTCAGAACAAATAATGCGGCGAGCCCGAGTATCGGCACTTAGAGACTCAGTATTTGCCGTGGCAATGCTTGTACTTTCGACCTGAACCGCACGGGCATGGTGCGTTTCGACTCACTTTACTACCATCGAAGTCATCACCAGCGGGATTGTTTAGCTGGCCTGATTGGCGTGGCGGCAAAGACGAAGAAACGGTACCCAATGTGCCGCCATCAATATCGTTGCTGTTATCCTCTCCCGTCAAAGGGTCGATATGCGTCGTTAAAAAGTCCGGTAATTCAGGGAGTTCGGGAACCTGCAGTTCATCCGGTCTATGAAACTGACTGTTGGCTATAGTTTTGGTTACGCCTTCCCGAATCGTTTCCAACATGCGCTCAAACAGACCAAAAGCTTCTTGCTTATATTCATCCAAAGGTTTTTTCTGAGCATAAGCGCGCAAGAAAACAACTTGGCGCAATGCATCCAAAGTGGCCAGATGCTCTTTCCAGTGATGGTCTAGTGACTCAAGCAAAATACTCTTTTCAACCTGGGGCCAGATTTCCTGGTCGATTTCCTTGGTCTTGGCCTCGAATGCCTCATCTGCCATTTCAGAGATTCGTGTTTCGATGATTTCCGGCTCAAGCGTGTCTTCTTCCATCCACTTGTCCAGATCGGGTTTTAAACCAAACACATCATCTACCCGTTGCTTCAGCTGCTCAATATCCCATTGCTCCGGATAACTTCCCGGCGGGCAGGCATCAGCCACGACGGCATTTACCGTTTCATGACGCATGTCTTCAACGACATCACCAACAGTCTCTGCATCCATAATTTCTGAGCGTTGTTCATATATTACGGTGCGCTGGTCGTTCATCACGTCATCATATTCAACGACTTGCTTCCGCGCTTCGTAGTTACGTGCTTCAACTTTTTTCTGAGCAGTTTCAATCGCCTTAGACAGCCATTTTCCGCCAATTGCCTCGCCGTCTTCAAGGTTTTTGTTCATCATCTTGGCGAACATGGTTTCGGTACCAAAAATACGCAGCAAGTCATCTTCGAGACAAAGATAAAAACGGCTTAGACCTGGGTCACCCTGACGCCCGGAACGACCGCGAAGTTGGTTGTCGATGCGGCGACTTTCATGACGCTCTGTACCGAGAACAAAGAGACCGCCGGCAGCGCGAACTTCTTCACGCAAGGCACGCACTTCTTCCTCAATTTTGGCAATGGCCTTATCCTTTTCGGGACCATCCTCCATGTCACTCAGTTCTTGTTCAATTCGAAAATCTATATTGCCGCCCAATTGAATGTCAGTACCGCGACCAGCCATGTTGGTGGCGATCGTAACAGCACCGGGACTACCGGCCTGTGCAACAATATGTGCTTCTTGCTCATGGAATCGCGCATTCAAGACGTTATGCTTGACGCCCTCTTTCTCCAGAAAGTCGGACAACAGTTCTGACTTTTCGATGGAAACCGTGCCGACAAGAACGGGCTGCCCCTTTTCGGCATGCTCCTTAATCTTCTTGGCAATCGCAGCAAACTTATCGAGCGTGTTTTTGTAAAACTCATCATTGTCATCTATCCTTTGAACCGGTTTGTTCGTCGGGATAGTAACCACATTCATTTTATAGATTTCAAAAAATTCCGCAGCTTCGGTCTCTGCAGTACCGGTCATACCGGACAATTTTGGGTACATACGGAAATAGTTCTGGAACGTAATCGAAGCCATTGTCTGGTTTTCAGGTTCGATCTGCACGCCTTCTTTGGCTTCAACAGCCTGGTGCAATCCGTTGGACCAGCGACGCCCATCCATCATCCGTCCGGTAAACTCATCAATGATAATGACTTTGCCATCCTTGACGATGTAATCCGTGTCACGCTTTCGCATGACGTTGGCCATCAACGCTTGATTGAGATGGTGAACGACTTGCGTGTTTTCAAAATCGTAAAGATTGCTACCTTCCAATAATCCTGCTTCTTCCAATAGCCGTTCGGCTTTTTCCGTTCCATCCTCGGTCAGAGCGAGGTTTCGTGATTTTTCGTCTTTTTCGTAATCCTCATCATCCAGATGCTGAACAATTTCATTTACCGAAATGTAGAGATCCGATTTATCGTCGGTTGGGCCTGAAATAATCAGCGGTGTTCGTGCTTCATCAATAAGGATAGAGTCTACTTCATCCACAATCGCGAAATTAAATGGCCGTTGAACCATTTCGTCACGGTCATGTTTCATATTATCGCGAAGATAGTCAAAGCCGAATTCATTGTTTGTGCCGTAGGTTATATCAGCGGCATAGGCATCGCGGCGCTCCTGCGTGCCAATGTTAGGAACAATGATACCGACAGATAAACCAAGAAATGTATAAACTTGACTCATCCATTCGGCATCGCGTTTAGCCAGATAGTCATTCACAGTAACAACATGCACACCTTTGCCGCTAATAGCGTTGAGATAGCATGCCAATGTTGCAACCAATGTTTTACCTTCACCGGTACGCATTTCTGCGATTTCACCACGGTGCAACGTGATTCCGCCGATCATCTGGACATCATAGTGACGTTGGCCAAGCGTGCGCTTTGCTGCTTCACGAACGACGGCAAATGCCTCTGGCAATATGTCATCCAGAGATTCCCCGCCTGCCGCACGTTCTTTAAACTGCTGTGTCTTTTCTCTTAACTGGTCATCCGTTAACGGCTCAATTTCAGATTCAAATGCAGCAATCGCATCAACCGTTTTTTGCATGGACTTTACGTAACGGTCATTGGCTGACCCGAAGATAGATTTGGCTAAACCGCCGAGCATAATAATTTCCGATTAATTAGGTGCAGGGACCATCTGATCCCTTGAATAAAGTGATTTAGAGATTTGTGGCCGTCAGTTCAACACTGATACGGCAGAGGTGCTCGTTAAGGCGCACCTTCAATATGCCGATTGTCGATCGGTTTCAAACGTTCCGGTAAAAGAACCAAAATAGCTGCCGCGCCAACGTTTTCAACGTTCACTATCTGCCGTACGGAAGATGATATATAATTATGGCAAGCAACGTGATCAAAGCTGGTAACTTGTTTGGATGACATCGAAGAACATTGATCCGCCTGCCCAATTTCCAAACCATCGCCAGTTAGAGCAACAGAATTATGCGTTTCAGCAGGCTTCACATTGGATGCCACGCGCTCTTCTGCAACGGCCCCTATTGCAGGCACAGCAAGGCCGACGGCATTGAATACCAGCAACATAAAACTTGCAATATAAGCGTTCATAGACAAGGCACCTGACGAAGTGAGCGCGTTCTAACAAAACAATGATTAAAGGCAAGGTTAAGTGTCGAACAATATTTCTCCTCTAGCACCCGAGAACAGTCCTCAGTTACCAGATATTGGTGGTGTGACCTGTCGGGTGGCGCGGGCTCAATATAAAGAGTGGGATCGCTGTGATCTAACATTTATCGAGATGCAGGAAGAGACCTCCGTTGCAGGCGTTTTAACCCAGAGCAAATGTCCCTCAACAGAAGTAGATTGGTGCCGAAAGGCTCTTACACACGGAAAAGCGCGCGGCTTGGTTGTCAATGCAGGCAATGCCAATGCATTCACGGGTGCGCGCGGGATGGAAGCTGTGCAGCGGATATTGAATCTGGCGAGCAATCATCTTGGCTGCAGCGAGGAAGAAATATTTGTCTCTTCGACCGGTGTAATCGGCGTGCCATTGCCTAAAGACAAAGCAGAAGCTGGTTTGCAGTCTGCATTTACAGCCAAACCTTGCAGCTGGGAAGACGCTGCGTCAGCTATAATGACCACCGACACTTTCCCCAAATTGGCTACAACTAGCGCGGTTGTCGACGGCGAAACGGTTCACTTGAACGGCATCATCAAGGGGTCTGGCATGATCGCCCCAGACATGGCGACGATGCTGGGATATATATTCACAGATGCGATGGTGGATGCAGAGTTTCTGCAAGAGATGCTGAACAACGCAACCAAAACCAGTTTCAATTGCATTACAGTGGATAGCGACACATCAACCAGCGATACGGTGCTGGCTTTTGCAACCGGACAAAATGATGCTGCAGCCCTGACAAGCTATTCTGATCCGGGCGCGGATGCCTTTCAAGCCGCATTAAATGACCTCTGTCGCCAGATGGCCCATTTAGTGGTGCGCGACGGCGAAGGTGCAAGCAAGTTTATCGAAATCGCTGTGAGCGGAGCAGAGTCAGATGATAGTGCGAAGATAATAGCCCTGTCGGTTGCCAATTCTCCTCTAGTTAAAACGGCAATAGCGGGAGAAGATGCCAATTGGGGTCGTGTCGTGATGGCTATCGGCAAAGCCGGAGAACCAGCTGACCGGGACAAACTGAGCATTGGTTTTGGCGGCATTACTGTTGCCCAAGAGGGACTGGTGGTTCCTGGTTTTGATGAAGCGCCGGTCGCTGAGCATCTAAAAGGAACGGATATCGATATCAGCATCGATATTGGGCTGGGCCAAGGCAATGCCACTGTTTGGACCTGCGACCTGACCCATGGCTATATTTCCATCAACGCGGACTACAGGAGTTAAACATGCCGGAAGTTATTTTGCATCATTACGAAACTTCTCCTTTTGGAACGGCGATGCGTTTGGCGCTTGGCCTAAAGGGGATTTCCTGGAAGTTCGTTGAAGCACCAATGATCGCCCCCAAGCCTGATCTTAGCGCGCTCACAGGCGGTTATGAGCGTATTCCCGTACTGCAGATTGGCGCAGACATCTATTGCGATACTGACTGTATCACTGACGCATTGGAAGCGTACAAACCAGAACCAAGCCTATATCCAGCACCTTTAGGGCACTCTGGAAAATTGATCGCATTATGGTCTGGCAGTAGCTGGTTCATGCCCGCAGTCGGAACTGCTCTTGGCACTGATCCAAGCGTGGTATCGGAAGAGTTTTGGAATGATCGCAAAACTCGTTTCGGTATGAATCCGAAAACTTTTCTACCAGCGGTACCCCATCTCACTGCGCAATTTCATGCGGGTGCGGCGAAACTAGAAACCGCTTTGGCGGATGGTCGCGATTTTATCGGCGGTGATTGTGCTGGCCATGCTGATTTCGCTCTTTGGGTCAATATCCACTTCGTCCGATTTGCCGGGATCGTTGCTGCAGATTTCAACTCCGTAATTGAAGCCTGGTACGGAAGAGTTGAAGCTATTGGTCACGGCTCATTTGAAGAATGGACCGGACAACAAGCCATCGAACATGCCAAACAGAACGAACCCGTCAGTGGATGCTCTGTTCAAACGGCTTCAGACTTTTCAGAAGGCCAACAAGTCGCGATTAAAACTGATTCACCGGACCCGGCAATCGTCACTGGCACGCTCGTTGGCCTTGATGATCGTCGAATCAGTATTTCACGCACAAGCTATGCGACGGGGGAAGTCCATGTCCACTTCCCGCGACTGGGTCAGGTTTTGATGCCCTCGTGAAGCCAATGGAATCGCATCCGCTTTATCAGCAAGTAACCGATTTAATGCGTTCGGTTTCCGAAGATGTTATTCTTCCATACTTTCAGAATTTGAAACAGTCTGAGATTGAAGAGAAAAGCCCGGGCGATCTGGTGACCGTTGCCGACAAACTGAGCGAAGAAAAGCTGTCGGAAGGTCTAAAGCGCATATTGCCCGAGGCAACCATTGTCGGTGAAGAAGCTTGTTCAAAAAATCCGGCCATATTGGATAATCTATCGAATGAAGCTGTGTGGATTATCGACCCAATTGATGGAACGGGTAACTTTGCCAGCGGCAAAACACCATTTGGCATCCTCATCGCACTCGCTGAAGCCGATGAAACTATTGCGGGTTGGATTTTCGATCCAATTCGCAATCGAATATGCCATGCTTTTAAAGGTCATGGAGCGACCATAGATGGACAACGCGCAACTTCTAGCGGGAAAGTCATGGGGAAGCCCAAAGCCGCACTTGCCACAGGTTTTATGACACCGGAACAAAGAGCTAAGACCATCACTCAAGCCACACCTCATTACGAAATTGTGCCAATCCCAAAATGTGCAGCTGAACAATATCCATTGCTCGCTTCTGGGGATCATCATGTCACGATATTTGAACGCACGCTGGCTTGGGATCATGCTGCGGGCATTTTATTCCTCAATGAAGCCGGAGGAAAGGCCTGTCGATGGGATGGAACCCCGTATCGTCCGTCCAACGATACGACAGGTATGCTGGGCGCCTCTTCTCCAAAGCTATGGGAAGAAGCGCGCCAGATATTTGATAGGTAATGGGCTTAGGCGGGTAATGCGCCTTCCAACCAATCCTTGAGCTGGCTTTTTGGAGCTGCGCCAACCTTGGTTTCGACCGCTTCACCATTGTTGAACAAGATCATTGTCGGAATTCCGCGCACGCCATATTTGGCGGGAGAATCCGGACTGTCGTCGATGTTCAATTTTGCGATGGTGACCTGCTCGCCCAATTCGTCGCTAATTTCTTCGAGAGCGGGGCCGATCATTTTACAAGGACCGCACCATTCTGCCCAAAAATCGACCAATACGGGGCCATCAGATTTCAAAACATCTGCTTCAAAACTTGCATCGGTAATTGCTTTAGTAGCCATAAGGAATCTCCATTTGTTTGAAACCTATGTAGGAAAGGACTCGGATAGGCTCAAGCAAAAGCGGCTAAAGGATTTTCATGGTCCGTCCAAGCCCGGCTTGTGTCGCTCAATCAACTCTGCGGGTATTTCCAACATTGCTGGACCTTGAGAATAGAGCAGACCGGCTTTGATCGGACGATCCGGAAATATCTTCTCCAACGCCATTACATAGGCCGACATTTGCCGGAAATATGCCACTGGTGCGTCTTCGATATTTTCGGGAACGCGGCGACCTGTCTTGAAATCAACAACATAGATCTGATCATCGGTGATAAGCAGGCGATCAACGGTCCCGGATATTACATTTTCACCAACCACCGCGGCTATAGGAGCTTCAGCCAGGCTTTCGGGAGCAAACAGCGCCGACCACACTGGATTGTCCAACACTACCAACGCAGTTTCGATCATGTCTCGACGTTCATCAGCGTTCGCAACTGCTTTTTGTTTTTTCAACCATCGATCCGCGACTTGGCTTCGTCGCTCCTGAGCAATATCTGGCAACCGTTGAAACAGGCTATGAAGCAATATCCCGCGTTGGGCAGCGGCACGCATTACGTCACTTGGCGGTGGGTTAGCGGTATTATCTGGGCCCAAATCAGACGGCGTTAGCGGCCGAGGAGGACGCGCTTCTTCGGGCGCAGATAATTTTACCCAATCTGGCAGAAGCAAAGGTTCATCCTCTTTTCCATCAACTAGTTCTTTTCCGGGGACAGCAGATTTGGGAAGATCACCTTCGACATATTGACGCTTGGCAATCCAATGGAAATTGTCTTGCCAATCACAGTTCAGGCTCATCAAACCTCGTTCAACCGCACCATACCAACTCTGTTCTGGTACAATACCATCGGCTTTAGGGCCGAGCGTACCAGCAATGATGAGATGCTCCTCGGCGCGAGTCATTGCCACGTATAGCAGGCGCCAATGTTCTTCCATTTCTCTTGCCTCAGCGACCGTCGCATAAGCATCGAGCAATTTTACCCGCTCCGATTTGCGAACAGGAACCGCAGGATATTCAATGTTTTCATCGGGGCGCAGCGGATCAGGAATATCAAAACCACCATGTCTTTTGTTCGCCGGATCAAAGGTAGCATTTGCCATGATAACGACGGGCGCTTGCAAACCTTTAGCACCATGAACGGTCATCAATCGAACTTCGTTTCCGCCGTCCACCTGATCGCGCTTGATATCTACATCGCCGCGATCAAACCAATCGAGAAAGCCCTGCAATGTTGGAATATGATCCTGTTCAAATGCGAGCGCCGTATTAAGCAACTCTTCCATAGGGTCGATTGCCGCGTGACTAAGCCGGGCCGCCAGTTTCTTTCGTCCCTGCATCTCGCCGGAAAGAACAGTCTCCAGGAACTGATAGGGCGTGTTGAAGTCTGCCATATTGAGCAGATCACGAAGTGGTTGAATGGCATCTTCCAGTCCATCTTGCCGCCGCAAGAACTCCCAAAGGCTTTGCGCTTCATGTTGCTCACCGCGATATCCATGTTTTAGCAGGTCCTCTTGCGACCAGCCCAACAAAGGCGATACCAATAGGCTGGCCAGGTTGAGATCGTCATTGGGCTGCAAGACAAAGCGGATGGCTGACAGCAGATCCTGCACGACCAGTGGTTGATTAAGACGAATGCGATCAATACCCGCAACAGGCACATTTTCAGCGAACAGGCGCGCCACGATCAACGCACTGAGTTCATCTCTTTTGCTGACTAATATTAGCACATCTTTGGGTTCGAGCGGCCGCCCTTCCCTTGCCAGCCACAGCGGATTGTCCGGAGAAAGCCAGTTTTTGATTTGAAGCGCTAACTTGTTGGCAAAAAGACGCTTTTCATCGTTTATCCAGCTTTCTTCATCATCAGGATCAGCACCGGCACCATATGCTATGGGGCGCCAAAGCGAAACGCTGCCCGGTTTCCCAGCAAAGTGGCTGCGATGCGGTGGCACCACTTCATCCAACCCCAATTGATCATGACCAATATTCCGCAATGTTTCATCTACCACTTTTAAGATCGGTGGTGTCGAACGGAAACTGCGATCAAGCGACAGTGGATTGAATGGCTTTTCAGAAGCCTCCGCCTTGGTGAAAAATTCTTCACGTGCTTTGGTGTAGTTGTGCGGACTGGTTCCCTGAAATCCAAAGATTGCCTGTTTAAAATCGCCCACAGTGAACAGCGTACGCAATTTATCATCCTGCGCGCCTTTCCCGGCAAAAAACTCTTCCGCCAAAGCATCGACAATTTCCCATTGCGCCAAATTGGTGTCCTGCGCCTCGTCAACCAGAATATGATCGGTACGTTGGTCCAGTTTGTAGCGGATCCACTGGGCCATATCACCCTGGCCCAGCAGTTTCGCAGTCATCCGGATCATGTCATCAAAATCGACTACGCCCCGCAATTTTTTGGCACGGGTATAGCGATGATAAAATGACCGACCCGCGTTCAACGCTCCGGATAAAAGGTCAGCATATTCAAACAGCGTCGCTGTCTCCAACAACTCACCACTCCACGCCATAAGTACTTCAGCCACAGCATCGTAGTCAGGAAAGGCTGCCAGCAAGCCCTTGGTTGGTTTTTGCGGCGCACCTGTAGTCTTTGTAGCCCACGCATGATGAAGGTCCGGTAGCGCTGCTGCCCGTTCTTGATCGTTAAGCACCAGCCACTGGCGAATGATCAATTGGCGCTCTTGCTCTTTCTTGCCGCCATTTTCTGTCATCGCGTCACGCAATGATGTCATTGCAGAACGATTAATCACATCATCCGAACATCGATCGGCCAGCCAGTCTTCGGCATCTCCCTCAATCGGTAGGCCGAGCAATCGCCTCACAAAAGGCAATAGGGGGCCTTCCGGCAAAGCTTCCATGGCGTCTGCCTTGGAAGCGCATCGCATCAGATATTGCTCGGCGGCCTCTTCTCCCATCCGGATGGATAAAGCCTGGATTGCGGATGTAATCTCGGCCTGTCCGCCTGCCTCTTCCTCCAGTAACATTTCACCCAATGCCTGCCGCGCCAATATTTTCTGATCACGCTCTTCAATAGGCGTAAAAGACGATGCAATACCCGCTTCTTCCGGAAATGAGCCCAGCAAGGCCTGGCAAAAACTGTGAATGGTCATGATCCTGAGGCCGCCGCCACGTGCATCCAAAACCCGCGCGAACAATGTCCTTGCCCGTTCCTGTGTAGGAGGATCATTGGATGCGCCAATGGCAAATAATTGTTGGCGCAATTCCTTTTGCGGCATTCGCACCCACGCTGCCAGTTGCCGATGCACACGCTCGGCCATCTCTGCTGCGCCAGCTTTCGTAAAGGTCAGACACAGGATATGTTCCGGATCAACATTTTCACGCAACAGCAGGCGAAAAACCCGTGCCGTCAAAACTTGCGTCTTGCCCGTTCCCGCCGAAGCGCTCAGCCAGATATTATCCTCAGGGATAACCGCATCGGCCTGTTTGTCGGCTAGCGGATGAAGCGTTGTATCAGCCATCGACTGGTTCCACCGCATCAGCTTGCCCATACCATTCTTCAAGCCGCATCAATTGGTCATAGTCACCATAAGGCGCATATTCCGGATGCAGTTTCGCCACCATAGACTCGCTGCCCAAAATGTACTTATCAACTGCGTCATTGAAATGTGCCACGGCATGATCGACCATAGCATCAGCTTCAATTCGGTCTTTGCTACGCGGATTGGTTGGCGAAGCGGTATAGCCAAATTCATCAAATTTCTTGGCCAATGACCAATATTCAAAGGCGGTCACCTGACCGGAAACGTCTTTGATTTTCCCACTTTCTGCTATAGCTGCGAGCAAGCCAAGTTGCAGATTAAACCCTTCTTTCACAGCGCGGTTACTTGGCGGTCCACCCGTTTTGTAATCAACAATGGCAAGGCCGCCATCAGGCATCCGGTCAATTCGGTCAGCAATACCGGAGAGGCTAACGCCGGCAATCTCAGTCTCACCGTACTGTTCCGATTTCAATGGTTCCCTGCCGGCCTTACGATCCATCGCCACTTTTTCGGCAACCCACAGCAAACCTTGCATTAGTCGCGGTGACCAAAGTGTGCGCAATAGAGGGTGAGAGGAACGATCATTGAGGAACGCTTCCGCGCGCTCTTTCAGGGCGTCAGGCTGATAGTTGTCTTGCTTCGCCCATTTGTCCAATATGTCGTGAATGATCGTGCCACGCCAAGCCGCACTGGGTTCAGCATCAATCAGATCGAATGATCGCAGTTTGAGAATGCGATAGGCGTAGAAAGCAAAAGGGTCCGCAATCAGTCGATCCACATGTGTGACGGACAGATTTACATTGCGCTGCTTGGCGCTTGGTAGCGGGGCTGGACGTGCGGCGGGATTGTATTTTTTGGGACGATCCAATTCACCAGCCCAAACCGAAGCAAACGGATGTTCTTTCAGATTATCACCGCACATTGCCTTTAATCGGAGCAAGAACCGGGATGCCAGTTCGGGTCCAGATCCATCTCTCTTGGCCCTCGTCAAAATGACATTGTTCGCACCCATCGCGCCAACCAAATCATGTGCTGACAATCCAATCTGTCGTTCCTGTGCCGGTAGTCCCAGTGATTTACGCACCATAGGTGCCAACCAAGGGTCAGGTGAAATTGCCTGGGGCCAACTACCTTCATTCAGACCGCTACAAATCACCAAATCCGCCTGTTGGAGACGCGCCTCCAACAAACCGTAAATGGCAATACGGGGGTGTCCTCCATAAGCGGGGCGGTCGGAAATACCGGAAAGGAAAATATCAAACCAGGCTTCCATCTCGTCCAGCTTGATCGAGATTGGTCCCAGATCTGGACGCTGTTCCAGCTCCGCAAGAAAGTCGGCCAGCTCCCGCCCCGCCGAACCCGCCCAGATTTCTCCCTCGGTCAATCGATCAGAAAGCTGACGAATTTCGGAGAGTAAAGCCGGCCAGGTTGATTGCTTGCTCAGCAGCTTGGTGATGGGTTCGAATAGAGTGCGCGTTTCTTGCCACCAAGGTAACACCTCTTCTCGCAAACGCCTTGTCCGCTTTTCATCACTGTGAAACATTGCATCAATGCCATCTAGGCCTGGCGCTGGCCTTGGACCGCGCAACAGCTGGTCAAATTTACGAACCTTGTCGAGCCACATCACCCGATGATTCCCAGCCATTACCAGTGGATGTTTTAGCAAGGCCAAAAACTGTGCGGGTGCGAATTCGTCAGCGACTGTTGACAGTAGATTGAGGAAAAACACTCCTGCAGGTGTTTTTGACAAAGGCTGTCCAGCGGTATCGTTTGCCTGAATGCCCCAGCGCTTTAGATGAGAAGAAATCCTCTGGGCCAGTGAACGATCTGGCGTAATTATTGCCACTCTTTTTCCAGACTCCTCCAAAGCCTCTCGCGCCAACAAGGCAACAGTTTGTGCTTCCTCTGCACTGTGTCTGGCTTCAACAATCTGCACGCCAGCAAGACTGCGATCCTGACTTTCCAATTCCTGCCAGCGAGCGGTTAGATTGGGTATGGTAAAAGCATTGCTGAGGGCACGGCTGCGTTTGGCGAGAGCGCCACTGTCGCCGGTACGCGGCCAGCGTATAACTTCCGCACGGGCAATTGACATACGATTGAGCAACAGTTTCAAATGATATTGCGGATGTGTCTCTTGAGAACTCCTAGCCTTGCCGGTTTCCGGATCGGGTTCAAAGGGGCCAAGCGAATCCCATTCTTCATCAGGCATGATCAAGTCCAGATCAGGCATAACTACCAGTCCAGTGGGCAAGAACGCTATGACGCGTAAAAAGTTTGCTATTGCGGGGGCAGACGTTGTTACACCAGCAGCCACCACAAAGTTTTCAGGCGGATTGTGCTTCCAATTCTCCGATATGTTATCGAACAGCGCGTTTCTACGGCTAGCCTCATCGACCACGCCCATTTGCTCCAACTTCTTCTGCCACTGCTCTGCAATTGCCCGAAAAAATCCTAAAGAATCCTGCCAATGAGCAGCCAATTCCGGTTCGACGTCCAAATCCAGCAAATCACGCAAGGAAAGGCGCTCGACGGTCAACTGATCCAATGTGCGAGTGAATTCTGCAGCCAATCGCAAAGCATCTTGAGCAAGAACCAGATCGTCACGCCTTCGGCTCTCCGTTTCAATCATTTGTGCCAGCATCAAATGCCGATCTAGCGGATTGATCGCCGGTGGAACATCTAGCGCCAAATCTCCTCGATCCAGCGCTACTCCGACCGACTCATCTAATTCAAGATCACCGATTACAGCCATTTGAGGCAGTAAAAGACCATCTTCACTCAACCGCACAAAGGCATCATGGACCGCGCGGCGCGCACGGTTATTGGGAAGAATGACCATACCACGCGCGAGACCAAATGGGTCTTTGCCAAATCGATCAATCAATCCCTGTGCCAAAGCATCGGCAAATCCGCCATGAGCAGCGATATTATAAATGGATGGATTGTCCGGTCTAGACACTCGCTAAAGCAGCTTCGGTCGGAGCAATCGCTTCTGGCGAACCAACTTCATACCATTCGCCCAGGTGAACGAGACCAAACAACCTTTTCTCGGCAATGGCGCGCTCCCAAAGCTTCATTGTGGAAAATGGTCCATCCGGAGCATCTCGCAGCAAGCGTTTTGAAATCAGCTGGATACCAGTGTAAATATAGGGAGCCTCACCACCTTGCGCTTTTCTGCTGATACGACCGTCTTCATCAAGAAGGAAATCCCCATTGCCCTTGTAGTTGCGCGCACCGGAATGCGGTACGATCAGTAACAACGCATCCATCTTTTCGTCATCCCATATGTCCATCAGCCGTTCCAGACTGGTCGACGCTGCATCGCTCCACAAATTGTCGCTATTGATACAGAAAAACAAATGCTCATCGGTCAATGATTGCGCCTGAATCAGTCCGCCACCTGTTTCCATCAACTGGGTACGCTCATCCGAAATTCGAAACTCGAATGGATAATCGGCAGATTCCAAATGTGCTTCCAGCATGTCCGGGAAATAGTGGACATTCACGATCACTTTTTCGACACCTGCTGCTTCCAACTTGTCAAAGCAATGGTCGATCATCGCTTTTCCCGCCACTTTAACAAGTGGTTTGGGCTTGTCGTTGGTCAACGGCCTCATACGCGTACCCAGGCCGGCCGCCATAACCATAGCTGTCGTTACCCTGGTCATGCTTTTGCTTTCGCACTTATCACTTTTGAACGGACATCCCGAGGGATATTCTGTTCAAACCAATCCGTTACAGGTTCGAGAGCGGGATGACGCAAATCCTTCTCCAGCAACCCCCACATTCGGGGAAGGAAATCCAGGTAGCGATCCTTACCATCACGCACGAACAGCCGGGTAAATATCCCAATGATTTTGGTGTTTCGTTGCGCCCCTAAAACCGCATAGTGACTTCGGAAATCCGCTGCCTCCTCATCGCTTTGATCGGTTAAATAATAGCTAAGCATGGCCTCTTCCAACTCATCAGAAACATCACGGCGAGCATCTTGTAGCATCGAAACCAAATCATATGCGGGGTGTCCGACCAGTGCATCTTGGAAGTCAAGTAGTCCCAAGCGACCATCATCAAGCAGCATTATATTCTCTGCATGATAGTCGCGCATCACGGTTACCGGATTAACCTGTGCGGCTAGGACCGGTTGTAGAACCATTTGCCAAGCATCGACAAATCCATCAACGTCTGCATCAACTCCAATGGCCGGACAATACCATTCGACTAGTAACTTTACTTCGCGAAGATACTGATCCCAATCATAGGCACCCAGCTTAGCGGCGGGTTTAGAATGCAGATCACTTATCAAATCGATGGTTTGGCGATAGATTCTCTCTTCATCCGCAGGCTTTGCATCCAAATGCTCACGCATTCTGTGGTCGCCAAAATCTTCTAACAGAATCAAACCATGTTCCAGATTTTCAGCCAATATATCAGGCGCAGAAAAACCTTGGTCTCTTAAATATCTGGCCATCATAATGTAAGGCTTCGGATCTTCATACGGTGGCGGAGCATCCATCAAAATTGCCACATCATTTCCTCTTATCGCGCGAAAGTAGCGACGAAAGGAAGCATCCCCTGCAACCGGAACAATCTCTGCTCCAATCCACCCAGCTTTTTCCAAAAATTCCTGCGCCGCTTCAGGCGGTGTCATGTCAATGGCCATCTGTCTTTCCAAGCCTCACCCGCGATCCAAGTCAACAACCTCGTTTCATCCGGTTCAATTTTTATGTCTATCTGCAATGCGTCCGTCCAGTAACTCTGTGGCAAACGGTCTGGCCATTCCGCAAGAAGAGCTCCATCGATCAGACTATCATCCAGTCCCAATTCATGCACTTCATCCGGATCCTCAATACGATAAAAATCAACATGCGCTAGTGGCAAGGAGACCTCAGGCAATTCATATTGCTGTACAATAGCAAAAGTTGGACTCGGGACTTCTTCAGGAAACCCCAAACCGTGCAATACGCCGCGCGCAAAAGTCGTTTTGCCCGCTCCTAGCGTTCCAGACAAAGCGACCTTGTCTCCTGGTTTAAGTGTTGTCGCTAATCGTTGACCCAACTTAAGCATCATATTTTCGTTGTTTACAATCATTGGCGCGGCAAATGAATGGAAACCAAAGTACCCTGTCCTGGTTCCGATGTAAGCGTTAGTTCGCCACCATGTGCTATGACCAATTGACGCGCCAGAGGGAGTCCCAAACCGCCCGATTTCTCTCCCGTTTTTTGTTTTTGCGAGCGTGCAAAGCTATCAAAGGCCTTTGATTGTTGTCCAGCTGACATACCCGGACCATTATCCGAAATATGAATAACAGCCTTCCTGATATTACCTGTACCGTTAACTAGAATGCGACCACCGTTGTCTGTATAGCGAATGGCATTGTCCATGATCTGAGATATGGCCTGCGTCAGGCGTTTCTTGTCTGCCAAAGCTGAGCCCAGTTTTTCTTCCAACTGCAGTTCAACCTCAATTTCTTTTTCCTTGGCAGCATCGGAAAACTTGCCAGCGGTGGTTTCGATCAATTGGTTGAGGTTCACCTTTTCCTTAGCAATGGGAAGCGCACCGGCTTCACTTTGACTCAAATCCAGAACATTGTCGATTTGATTGCCAAGTCGTTTCACTGATTGCAAAATTGCTTTTGTGTATTCCTGACCTTGCTCGGTCAGCGGTCCGGCAACACCGCTGTCAAGCAATTCGGCAAATCCACCTATTGATGTCAAAGGTGTCCTAAATTCATAACTCATGTTCGAGAGGAAACTAGCCTTGATCGAATCTGCCTCAACCAGAGCCTCATTGCGCTCTCTAAGAGCTTGTTCGATGCGATGACTATCCGAGATATCGAGCATAGTGAAAAGCGCATTACCATCTGGCAGCGGAATTGCGGCATATTCAAAACGGCGCCCATCGTTGAAGCTAATTCTACCGGCTTGTTGAGTCCGCTCTGATGTCGCCGTTCGGATTTTCTCTCGTACTTCGGATATCTTAGCGGATTGCTTAAGCTGCACGGCCATTCGTTGCATCAATGCGTCAACACGCGGATGTTTGCCCAATTCCTCTTCTTCAAGCGCCCAATTGCTCGCGAATTGATGATTCCAAATGTTCAGTTTTCCATCAGCTGCGAACACAGCCAGAGATTCAAATAGATTGTCGAACGTAGCTGTACGAACTCTAAGGAGGGTATCCCGTGCACTAGCGAGCTGCACTTGCTCAGTGCGGTCCTCAAATATAACCAGCAAGCCGCCGTCGGGCGTAGGATTAGCAATAACCCGCAAATGGGTACCGTCTGCCAACAGCCAATTTTCTTCCACTGGTTCACTGGATTGGAACCAAGCCGTCTTCTCTTCGCGCCACTCTGGAAATTCTCTGACCTCCGGAATACGGTTCATTTCCCGCATGCGATCAAGAACCCTCGGAAACTCGGGACGCTCAGCAATCCATTGTTGGCGCATCGAAAAAATCCGCTGAAATGGCTGGTTGCAAAATTTTAACGATTTTTCCGAATCAAATTGAGCAACACCAGCCGATATTTTGTCCAGCATTTCGCGTTGAGACTCTCCAAAACGTTGCTGTTCACGCCGAGCATCTTCCAATTCCTGAATATCAATAGCATATCCCGCAATGCCCGATTTACCCAAAGGCACATCGACAACTTGGGTCATGCGTCGTTCCTCGCCAATCGTTGTCGCAACAAAACGCTCAATCGGCTGCCCCTTTTCTTTTGCTTGGGCAGCTGCATTGATCGGACTGACCCCATTGATTGTCTCAACGAGTTCGATGCCTTCCGAAATCACTTGTGCTCCATCCTCGGCGTCAACGGCATTTACATAGGCGCTATTGACCAGAGTCAGGCGTAGATCGGGAGAGCGATGCCACATCGGGACAGGCGCAGCTTCAATAAGCGATGAAAGCGCATCAAAGGCAGCCCTTGCTTGCTGATTTTCTTCCTGCAGCTGTTCTATCTGTCCTTCGCTATCGGTGGCATCAAATACCCAAAGCAAGGCACTACCGTTGGGCGATATTTTTTGATCCGCCAAACCTCCACGGATAAGGAGCGCCTTATCTGAACCAGCCACTTTAACCGCTCGAGTAAAACCACTTCCTGATTTCTGAGCCAGACTTACATCTTGTGTCAGACCTTCCAGGTCTTCCCGGCTCATACCTGCATCTTTGGTATGCAATTCAGAGATATGGGCCGGCAAGTGATCAAACCCTAACCAGTGCATCAGGCGTTGTGATGCCTCCAATTTGCCATCTGATCTAACCAGTAATGGCAAGGCTGGTGACGTTTCCAATAGACGCCCCAATCGGCCCGATTGCCGTAGCGTTTTTTCCGCCTTGCTTTTCATCGCCAGACCGGACCATACCGCCCAAGCAGCGCCGGCCAGCCAAGCTGCTAGTATTAGCCCCAATATTACGGCTGTTAGATCAGGAACGTTCGACATATTACAAAGCGATTAGACGGTTAGTAGCGTTGCGAAAAGCCCCGATTTTCATTGGCTTCTATTTGCTTCCTAATATAAGTTTATCCTTTGCCCCCAACATAAGGAATTTTGGCATGCCCATTGATGAAAGCCGAGAGTTCAAACCCATAAACATTGCTCTTCTAACCGTGTCAGATACCCGTTCGATTGAAGAAGATAGTTCCGGCGATATTTTGGCTGATCGCATAGCCAGAAAAGGTCATAATTTGATTGAGCGTAACCTGCTCAAAGATGACAAATCCAAAATTATTGCTCAACTTCATCAATGGATTGATGACTTAAATGTAGACATCGTAATTACAACCGGCGGAACGGGACTCACCGGACGTGACTTAATGCCAGAAGCTCTGGATGCAGTTAAGGACAAAGACATCCCAGGATTTGGCGAACTGTTCCGCTGGCTTAGCTATGAAAAGATCGGCACATCGACAGTACAATCTCGGGCATGTGCGGTTTTATCGCGAGGCACATATATATTCGCTCTTCCTGGTTCAAATGGTGCGGTTAAAGACGGATGGGATGCCATCTTGGACACCCAATTGGATAGTCGGCATCGTCCCTGCAACTTTGTAGAATTGATGCCTAGACTATTGGAAAAATAACTCTCCAATTCATTTGTTCTTTATATGTTCTTTATGCTATAGAAAGCTCATGTCCAAATCAATCGATCAAAGACCCCTCGCCAAAGGGCGTGGAGCGATCACCAACGATTCGAGCAACCGTTTCAACCTCCCTTCGCGGGAAATGGACGGGGATTGGCTGGATGATTGCAGACTAATTGATGATCCCGTCAAACTTCGCACAGAGATTACTTCAGAATTTCCAAGATCGATCATCAACTTCAACAGTTCACCTGACCTGCCATTTGATCGCTCGATTAATGCCTACCGGGGTTGCGAACATGGATGCATCTATTGCTATGCTAGACCGACCCATGCCTATTACGATCTCTCCCCTGGCCAGGATTTTGAAACCAAGCTGTTCACAAAACCAAACGCAGCAGAATTGCTGCTTCAGACTTTTGCGAAACCAAGTTACCAGCCGGCACCTTTGGCAATTGGAACCAATACCGATCCTTATCAGCCAATAGAAAGACAATTTCGAATAACTCGTGCGATATTGGAAGTGATGTTTCAGACGCGACATCCAGTTGGGATCACCACCAAATCTGATAAATTAATGGATGATTTGGATTTGCTATCGGAATTGGCAAAACTTCAACTAACAGCCGTTGCTATTTCAGTAACAACTCTCAATCCCGCCACTGCAAGACTGTTGGAACCACGGGCGCCGTCACCGTCAAAACGTCTCGCTGCGGTTGAGCGATTGCGAATTGCCGGCATACCAGTTCATGTTAACATCGCTCCGGTAGTTCCGGCCATCACAGATCATGAACTGGAAGATATTGTTAAAATATCAGCTGAAAAAGGAGCGCAAAGCGTGTCCTTCATTCCGGTCCGCTTGCCACATGAAGTTGCGCCCCTGTTTGAAGAGTGGCTGGAAGCCCATTTCCCCGATCGCAAGGATAAGGTTTTGAACATCATCGCATCCATGCGCAGCGGGAAACGAAACGACCCCAACTTCTATTCACGCATGCGTGGCAAAGGACCGTGGGCCGATCTTATTAGAACACGCCTCAAAGTCGCTGCAAGCAAACATGGATTGAACAAAGGTCG
Organism: uncultured Sphingomonadaceae bacterium; assembly: GCA_947494305.1. GTDB lineage: Bacteria > Pseudomonadota > Alphaproteobacteria > Sphingomonadales > Sphingomonadaceae > Parasphingorhabdus. Next base: position 1,189,184 of record CANLUL010000001.1, read on the forward strand.
GTTTGAACTGCGAACTGATTTGTTCAAACGACCTTTGGTCAAAGGCAGTCAGATGGAACTATTCTAAGCCTCTTCTAAACTTTTTAGTTTGTAGTCCTTATATTCATCACGCAGCGAACGCTTCAGGATTTTTCCAGTCGCTGTGTGCGGCAGTTCTTCGACGAATTTCACTTCATCCGGCAACCACCATTTCGCCACTTTGTCATTGAGATATGCGATGACATCTTCCTGAGAAACATCTGTGTCAGGTTTTTTCACCGCCAGCAGCAATGGTCGTTCGTCCCATTTCGGGTGATAGACGCCTACAGCTGCGGCTTCCGCGATGCCAGGGCATCCGACGGCGGCATTTTCGAGTTCAATCGAACTGATCCACTCACCGCCAGATTTGATGACGTCTTTGGCGCGATCAGTAATCTGCATGGTACCATCTGGGTGCAGTACAGCAACATCTCCAGTATCGAACCAACCGTCATCCTCAACTGCATCCTCGTCGGCGCGGTAATAGCGCTGAATAATCCACGGGCCCCTAATTTCAAGAGATCCGCTAGTTTCACCATCGCGAGGCGCAACATTGCCTTCTTCATCGATTACCCGCAGTTCGACACCGAAAGGTGGTCGGCCCTGCTTGCATACAACATCGACTTGCTCATCAAAGCTCAAGCTGTCCCAATGGGCTGGCAAAGCACCAGTAGTTCCGATGGGAGAAGTCTCGGTCATACCCCAAGCATGAGCCACACGGACACCGTTTTTCATCAAGCGTTCTACCATTGCACGAGGGGCAGCAGATCCTCCGATAACAACTACTTTCAAGTCTCCATAGTCTCCGCCATTCTGATCCATATCCGCGAACATCGAAAGCCATACGGTCGGGACACCAGCACTGTGTGTGACGCCTTCTTCACGCATCAACTTCCACAAGACCGGCGCTTCATTGCTGGCAGAGAAGACCATCTTTGCACCCACAGCCGCGCATGCAAAGGGTAATCCCCATGCATTGGCATGAAACATCGGTACGACTGGTAACATCACCGACCGAGTAGACAGATCCATGACATCAGGCTGTGTTTCGGTGATGGCGTGAATCACATTTGAACGATGCTCATAAAGCACCCCTTTAGGGTTCCCAGTCGTCCCACTTGTATAACAAAGCCCACAGGGGTCGTTCTCATCAACATCCACCCAATCAAAATTGCCATCTTCCGCATCTACCAATTCGCGAAATGTTGGGTAGTCACCTTTTTCGCCATCGAACTGGATATAGTGTTCAACGGTTTTCAACTGCGGTTTCAACATTTCAACAATTGGTGCGAACATTTTGTCGAACAGCAACACACGGTCTTCCGCATGATTGATTATATAAACCAATTGCTCTTCAAAGAGACGCGGGTTCACAGTGTGCAGAATACCGCCAATGCCTGCACTACCATACCAACTGACCAAGTGATGGACATGGTTCATCGCTATCGTCGCAATGCGGTCACCTTTCTGCATTCCCAGTCGATGGAGCGCTTGCGAAAATTTGCGCGCTTCCAGACCTACCTCACCCCAATTGCTGCGGGTTGTGTTGCCATCTGCCCAATAGCTTACGATTTCGCGATCGCTATGCTCTCGAGCGGCATGATCTATTAGGTTAGTGATTTTTAGTGCGCTAGCCTGCATTGCTCCAGCCATTATACTCTCCGATTTTACCTGATTATGATTTGGGGCGTTTTTCGAATGTTTCTAGCTAACTGACAAGCCTTAAATTTGGTTTCGATACACGCTTAGGCCTTGCGGCACCAGCTGGCCCCAGTTTCACATTTTCAATGCCGTTTATCTTGCTGAGCGTTTCAACAATCTCTGCATCTAGTTGGAACGATCGTCCGAGACTCAAAAGAGAGAACTTATCATCAAGACTAGCTACCTTTATAACAAGTTCGCTCTTTCCGCCTGCCAACGGCGCTAGCAGGTTCTTAAGTTCCTGAAGTGCATCCAAATTTCGAACGTCCAATTCCATCTTGGTCCGGGTGATTTTCTCCAGATTATCGAGCGGGCGCACTTGCCTGATGGCTACTCTTGGGTTTTCATCTGCGGAGAGCTGATCCAATTCCACATCAAGCAAAGCACAACGGCCTTCTTTCGCCAATTCGGCCAAACTGTTACAATGATCCTCTTCAAAACAGCTTCCAGAAAACTGGCCGCTACTATCGGACAGGTCACATAATACGAAACGATTGCCCCGTTTGCTTTCCCGCCAACGAACACCTTCTATTAGAGCCGCCATCTTTGCTGGCTTTCGCTGTCCCTCACCGATGGGATCACCCTCACAAAGCGAAGCATAAGTTTGCGCTCCATGTGACGTTGTAACAGCTTGAAACTGCGTAATTGGGTGCGAAGCAAAATAGAAACCAAATGCATCCCGTTCATGCACCATGGTCTCGCTCAAATTCCATGAGGCATCCTGCGGCAATCGGATTGCTTGCATGGCATCACTGCTACCTTCACCAAATAGTCCGCCCTGCCCGCTTTCACGAGCATCCGCTGCACTATTGGCGACAGATAGAATTATATCCGCTCCATCATGGACCGCCGCCCTATTCGGTTCCAAATCATCAAATGCACCAGCAGCAGATAGACTTTCAATCTGGCGCTTGTTCAACCCATGTGGATCAATCCGGCCAGCAAAGTCATCAACGGATGTATAAGGTCCGCCGGATGTGCGTTCTTCAACCAATTGTTGCATAGCCTTTTCACCGACATTTTTAAGACCGGCCAAAGCATATCTAACCGCAAGCAAAGCGCCTTCTTGCTCTTCAACCGCAAATGAGGGGCGACTCTTATTGATAGATGGCGGCAGGACCGCCACTCCAAGCCGTTTCATATCATCCACAAAAATACTAAGTTTTTCAGATTGATGCATGTCGAAACACATAGATGCCGCATAAAATTCATGCGGATAATGTGCTTTCAACCAAGCGGTTTGATAAGCAAGCAATGCATACGCCGCCGCGTGAGACTTGTTAAAACCATAGCCCGCAAATTTATCGATCAAATCGAATAGTTCATTAGCTTGTGGTGCGGACAGATCCTTTTCCGCTGCGCCCTCGACAAAGCGGCTGCGCTGCGCATCCATTTCCGCCTGAATCTTTTTGCCCATCGCACGGCGGAGCAAATCCGCTTCTCCAAGCGAGTAACCGGCAATCACCTGTGCCGCCTGCATCACCTGTTCCTGATAAACAAAGATACCGTAGGTCTCTTTCAAAATACCCTCGAGCAACGGATGTGGATAGGCCAATTCTGCGCGCCCGTTTTTCCGATCACCAAATAACGGAATGTTATCCATTGGGCCTGGTCGATATAGAGAAACCAGCGCAATAATATCGCCGAAATTTGTGGGTTTCACAGCCGCCAACGTGCGACGCATTCCTTCCGATTCAAGCTGAAAAACTCCAACCGTGTCGCCGCTTTGGAGCAATTCAAACACCTTGGGATCATCCCATGTGAGCCCATCCAGATCGACTTCAATATTGCGTTCGGAAAGCAGTTCGACAGCCTTTTTAAGAACCGAGAGGGTCTTCAACCCAAGAAAGTCAAACTTGACCAGCCCCGCTTTCTCGACAAACTTCATATCGAATTGCGTAACCGGTAAATCAGATCGAGGGTCACGATATAGCGGTACCAATTGATCCAATGGACGGTCACCGATAACCACACCGGCAGCATGAGTAGAGCTATGTCTCGGCAAGCCTTCCAGTTTCATGGCCAGGTCGAATAGGCGCCGCACATCTGCTTGTTTGTATTCCTGAACAAGTTCTGAAATGCCGTTTAGCGCGCGCTTTAGGTCCCACGGGTCTGTCGGATGATTGGGAACTAACTTGGTCAGCCTGTCCACTTGACCATAAGGCATCTGCAGAACACGTCCCACATCTCGAAGCACCGCGCGTGCTTTCAATTTTCCGAACGTAATTATCTGTGCGACCTGGCCGGAACCATATTTCTCTTGGACATAGCGAATAACTTCGCCGCGACGGGTTTCACAAAAGTCGATATCGAAATCCGGCATCGACACACGTTCGGGGTTTAGAAACCGCTCAAATAGCAATCCCAATTCTATTGGATCTAGATCGGTAATAGTAAGCGCCCAAGCGACAACCGAGCCTGCACCCGATCCACGGCCGGGACCAACCGGAATATCCTGTTCCTTTGCCCACTTAATAAAATCAGCAACAATCAAAAAATAGCCGGGAAAGCCCATTTTCATGATAACATCTAATTCAAAGTCTAACCGGTCAAAATAGACTTTCCTGTCATCCGTCGATAGCGCACCAGTGCGCGCCAGACGTAATTCCAGACCACTATGCGCATCCCTGCGCAATTGGTCCGCTTCGCCAGCTAGGTCCCCCGCCAAGCTAGGCAAAATAGGGTCGCGTTTCGGTGGAGAGTAAGCACAGCGCTGAGCGATCACTGCGGTATTTTCTAAGGCCTCGGGAATGTCAGAGAATAGATCCTCCATCACCAATGCACTTTTTATCCAAAGATGCGGTGACGGCTTCTCTCGGTCATCGCTCTCAATATAGGTCGAACTTGCGATACACTTCATGGCGTCGTGTGCTTCATGAAAATCGGGCTCTGCGAAACAACTCGGATTGGTTGCAACCATCGGAATGTTTCGATCCATTGCCAGTTTGATCAAGCCAGCCTCAGCCGCTTCCTCTACCGGATTATCGCGGCGAGATAGCTCCATATACAGCCTGCTCGGGAAATATTGCTGTAACTGGCTAAGATAGGCTTCTGCATCTGACTGTTGTTCTTCAGCAATCAACTTGGTGACTGCACCTTCTCCCCCACCCGTCAATGCAAGCAAGCCGTCACTATGCTCCGCAAGCATATCCAAAGCTATGTGAGCATCAAGTTCAGACGGTCGATCCAGATGGGATGCCGAGACCAACCGGCATAAGTTTTCATACCCCTTTTCGTTCTGCGCAAAGAGCGCGAGCCAGTCGAACATCGGCTTTTCGCGTTCGCCAGGACGAGCAATTCTCAGAAAACAGCCAGTGATCGGTTGAACACCTTCACTACGACAACCGTCGTCAAATGCCATCGAAGCAAAAAGTCCAATCCGATCGCATAGCGCAACGGCTGGAAAACCACGCTCTTTCGCAGCCGATCCAATTGCTTTCGGTTCTATGGCACCATCCAAAATGGTATAAGCCGAAAAAGCGCGCAAATGTACAAAGGGTGATTCAGCCATTGGATGAACCTAATGGCGGCAGGAGGTTTTCGCCATCTATTTAGCGTTTTCGAATCCTCTATCGACTAGTTTTCCACAACTTCGTTGGGCTATTTCTCTTCACTGACCTTTCGCCGAACATCTCGAATTGTAGACCACGCCCCATAAACAACGAGAATTGCGAGAAATATCCAAACCCAAAGCGGTATATTTTTTCCAGCAACGGCCAAATACAAATAGGCTGAGATAAAAAAGAAACCCGCGCTGAGCACAGGAAGTACGATAGACTTACCTGCCTTCTTAAACTTCACAAGCCACGCGATAGAGGCCAAGAAAAACGGGATCGCGCCGATATATATTGCGCCGAAAATCCATGGGTTCACACCGTAATTCTGGCCGAGCGATAGAAACCATTCCTGAAACCCCTCAATCATAGAAGTGCTTCAATTTCGGATTTTAACTGCTCCGGTTTAACAGCCGGCCCATGCCTTGCGACAACATTGCCTTCGCGGTCGACCAAAAATTTGGTGAAATTCCATTTGATACGCGATCCTAGAAGCCCGCCTTTTTCCTCACGCAAAAATTCCCAAAGAGGGTCAGCATTTTTACCGTTTACGTCAATTTTACCCATGAGTGGAAAACTGACTTCATAGTTTAAAGTGCAGAAGTTTTTGATTTCTTCGGCATCACCGGGCTCCTGATTGCCAAATTGATTACAGGGGAATGCCAAAATCTCGAGGCCTTGATCTTTATATTCGCGATACAAAGCTTCCAATCCTTCATATTGCGGAGTGAAGCCGCATTTCGAAGCTGTGTTGACGATCAACAGCACTTTGCCATCATATTTAGCTAGGCTTTCCGGAGATCCATCAGCCTGCTTCACTTCAAATCCATTTACTTGCATGTTGCGCCCTGTCTATTTTCTTAACTGTCGAAACTTGGGTCTTTGATAGCAAAAGTCAAAACTTAATTGTCTAGCCCCTGAAAACGCTAGCTTAATATCCCATCGTGCAGGCGAACAACCCGGTCCATCTTTGCCGCTAGACGTTCGTTATGCGTCGCGATAAGTGCTGCACTACCCTCTTCCCGGACAAGTGCCATCATTTCTTCTAGCACAATATCTGCCGTCTTCTCATCAAGATTGCCAGTCGGCTCATCTGCAAGAACAAGTTTTGGAGCATTAGCCAATGCGCGCGCAACGGCGACCCGTTGTTGTTCACCCCCGGACAATTTACTTGGTTTATGCTCCAATCGATCACCCAATCCCAGGCTTGTCAATAACGTACTAGCGCGATGATCAGCATCATTCGGTTCAGTCCCATAGATAAGTTGTGGCATAACGACATTTTCAAGTGCCGAAAAATCCGGAAGCAAGTGATGGAATTGATAGACAAAGCCGAGCAGCTCACGGCGAATTCGGGTATGACCGCTAGCCGACATCTGGGACGTCTCTTCGCCGCACAGTTTTATTGAGCCTTCAAATCCTCCCTCCAGCAATCCAACAGCCTGAAGCAATGTTGATTTACCCGAACCAGAGGGTCCTAGTAAGGCTACAATTTCCTGAGGCTTGATATCCAAATTCACGCCCCTCAGAACATCAATCTGTATTTCACCCTGCACAAAGCTACGCCGGACATCATGCAATTGAACAACAAGATCATTCATAGCGCAAAACCTGCACTGGATCAGTACTCGCTGCCTTATAGGCAGGATAGAGGGTTGCTAGAAAGCTGAAGAACAACGCTAGTGAACAAATACCAAAAACTTCGAACGGGTCTGTGCGTGCCGGTAACTCGGTAAGAAACCGAATAGATGGATCCCAAAGATTTTGTCCTGTGACAAACTGAACAAAATTAATCACGTTTTGCCGAAAGTAGATCGCGATGAGACCCAAAATCACCCCTGCCAGTATACCAAGAAATCCAATAGACGTTCCTACAACTACAAATATTCGGGTAAGCGATACCCGCGTTGCACCCATAGTCCGCAAAATCGCGATGTCCCGGGTTTTCGCCCTTACCAGCATGATTAGCGAAGATAAGATATTAAACACCGCTACCAGAATAATGATCGACAATATTACAAACATAACAACTCGCTCAACCTGAAGAGTCTCAAACAGCGAGGCATTCATGGTTTGCCAATCGGTAATGACAGCTCGATCAGCTACTTTTGGTACTAAGGGCGCCAGTATCTGTCCGACTTTGTCAGCGTCTTCAGTTTTGATTTCGATCATTCCTATTTGATCACCCAATAGAAGTAATGTCTGCGCATCCTCCATCGGCATGAAAACATAGGCTTTATCATAGTCGTAAACGCCAACCTCGAATATTGCCACGACTTCATATGCGATTTCTCGCGGGACGGTGCCAAAAGGCGTCGATCGCCCTTGTGGATTTATGATCGTAATCCGGCTTCCTACTTGAGCGCCCAGGGTTGTGGCCAACCGGCTACCAATGCCTACACGGCTCGCTCCCGGTTCCAGACGGTTGAGATCACCAGCAACAGTTTTCCCATCTAAAGTATCATTATTCACGATGTCTGACACTTGCATTCCGCGAACCATCACAGCTTCAACTCGGCCGTTAAACGTTCCCAATAGCGGTTGCTCTATCATCGGAGAGGCTGAAACTACTCCTTCAGTTTTTCTGGTGTCTTCGAGGAGATCGCGCCATTCTGGAAGTCTGCCACCATATCCTTGAACCACGGCGTGTCCATTTAAGCCGACAATCTTGTCAAAAAGCTCGGCTCGAAAACCGTTCATAACGCTCATAACTACGATAAGAGCTGCCACTCCCAGCATAACTGCAACCAAACTGATACTGGCAACCAGGAAGATAAAACCCTCCCCCTTGCCCGGTAACAAATAGCGTTTTGCAATGACCCATTCATAACGGGATAAGAACATGCGGTTGGGAACTTCCAGTTGTTTTCACGTCGGCTTTAGAATTGCCTCGTCACGCAAGCAAGTGTCATCATAGTTAATATGCTGTTGCTATAATGACACAAAGCTGAACGAATATGCCTCACACGCAATAATTGCCATGACAAATTTGTTACATTCGATCACATAAGATGCAGAATCAATCGCCGTTAAAGGCCATGGTTCAGGGATCTTTTCTGGTTCCGCCCAGTGTTGGGGGACAAGGGGCGTTGAATAGGAAGAGAAAACAGGGGTCGATTTTATCGTCACCATTATCGCCCGGATGTTTAACGACATCCGGGCGTTTTTCTTTTAAGCTATTGATTTCGCTGTTCTTAAAATCAGCTCCACCTCTTGAAAATCTCAAAATTGTGCATATCTTTTGATTTGTGAGGCGCCACTATGGGCTTCACATTGTTAAATCGGATGCCGTTTTACGGGTCCACCATTTTAATTGCTCAATATGAGGATATAGATATGAACCGTTTTGATTTTACCCCCTATCGTCGCTCAACCGTTGGTTTTGATCGACTTTTTGACCTCCTTGAAAATAACGCTCGCGCGCAGCAGTCTGAGAACTATCCTCCGTTCAACATAGAACGTAGCGGAGAGGATAATTACCGGATCACGCTAGCAGTCGCCGGATTCAAGGAGAATGAGATAGAAATTACCGCCCAACAGAATCTTTTGCTAGTTGCCGGTAACAAAGACACGCACAATGTTGATGGAACAGAATTTCTGCATATGGGAATTGCCAATCGCAATTTTGAAAGACGCTTTGAATTGGCCGACTTCGTCCGTGTTGAGAATGCTGCACTTGCGGATGGATTGTTGATCATTGATCTGGTGCGCGAAATTCCAGACGCAATGAAACCGCAGAGTATTGCTATCAACAATGATGCGAATGTGACTAAAATTTCCGACAAACGGAAAAAGAAAGAAAACAAGGCCGCTTAAGCTAGGCTTAAATTGAAAATTTTGAGGCAGCCAGACTAGTTTGGCTGCCTTTTTCTTGTCAGAGTGGATTAATGCAGATGTCCAGCTATTAGAAAATAGGGTGGCCGGAAGAACTATTGCGTGTCAAGGATGGATAAGAACAAAAATAATTTATCGCCAGCAACGCAGATTTGGAGAGAACCAATGGATAGTTACGAACAAAATTACATCAACGGACAATGGGTCGATTCTATCGGAGGTACCGCTCATCAAGTCATCAATCCAGCCACAGAAGAACCTGGTACAAAAATCACGATGGGTACTGCTGCAGATGTGGATGCGGCAGTTGCAGCTGCAAAAGAAGCTTTTAAGACCTTTAGTCAAACAACCCGCGAAGAAAGATTGGCGCTTCTTGGACGCATCGTCGAGGAATACCAAAAACGTATGCCGGAAATTGCAGCATCTTTGGCGATTGAAATGGGCGCCCCGGTTAGCTTGGGCAATGCAGCGCAAGCTCCCGCAGGGTTGGGAGGCTTCATTAGTACCATTGAAGCATTAAAGAATTTCGAGTTTTCAGAGCAACAAGGTGCAAGCACGGTTGTTTACGAACCAATTGGCGTTGTCGGAATGATTACCCCTTGGAATTGGCCCTTAAATCAAATTTCACTAAAAGTGGCTCCCGCTCTTGCAGGGGGGAACACAATGATACTGAAACCATCCGAAGAATGCCCAGGAAGCGCTGCAATATTTGCGGAAGTCATGGATGCAGCTGGTGTTCCAGCAGGTGTTTTTAACCTCATTCAAGGTGATGGACCGACGGTAGGAGCCAGACTTTCATCTCACCCTGATGTCGATATGATCAGCTTTACCGGTTCAACCCGTGCCGGTATTCTTGTCGCTAAAGCGGCGGCGGAAACGGTGAAACGCGTTCATCAAGAACTGGGCGGAAAGTCACCTAATGTTGTGTTGCCAGGGGCCAATTTGGAAGAAGTCTTGCCTCCAACCATCGGCGGCGTGATGATCAATTCTGGACAAAGCTGCATCGCTCCAACGCGCGTATTGGTCCACAAAGATCAAAAAGACGATGCAGTAAATGTTGTGAAAGCAATTGTTGATAGTCAGGAAGTTGGCGATCCTACAATGGAAGGCGGCCATATGGGACCAGTCGTTAACAAGGCTCAGCACAGCAAGATTCAGGACCTTATTCAGTCGGCAATTGACGAAGGAGCCACGCTGGAGACAGGTGGCACAGATCTACCAACCAATGTAAACCGCGGTTATTACGTCAAACCTACGGTATTCAGCGGCGTAACACCCGACATGCGTATTGCAAAAGAAGAGGTCTTCGGCCCCGTAGTTACCCTGATGAGTTATGACCATCTTGATGAAGCAATCGAAACAGCAAATGACACTGAATATGGTCTATCTGCAGTTATCTCTGGTGACCCGGTTGAAGCATCAAAAGTAGCACCTAAACTGCGAGCTGGCATGGTCATTGTTAATGACTGGGGACCAGCGCCCGGAGCGCCATTTGGCGGTTACAAGCAATCCGGAAACGGCCGCGAAGGCGGAGCACATGGCTTGAAAGACTTTATGGAAGTGAAGTCGATTACAGGTATTCCGGCATAAACAAATCTATGTTTCAAAGCCCCAAATAAAATGGGGCAGCCGGATGAGGATCCGACTGCCCCTGACACCCGCTTGGTGTCACTCTCGACGAAATTAGCCCGGGTCGCAAATGGCCAACCTCATCAAGAATCTGCTTCAGCAATACTGGAAAGTAAGGCGTGATTTAGAATCCGCACTTTCCCACTTTCAACTGATACGATATTGTCTTCTGACCAGGCTGAAAGTTGCCGATTAATATGTTCACGAGACATTCCGGCAAAGTTGCCGAGCTCGCTTTGACTCAAATCTAGTTTTAAGCGCCCCTCTTCTGCACCCACTACAGATAACCTCATCAAGTAGCGAGCAAGTCTTGGACCAGATGTATATGCTCTGTCTCCTTCGATCATGGTATTCGCAGTTCTAATGCGATGCGCCATGACCTTAAGTACCCGTAATGCCATATTTTTATGTTTCTGTAAAATATCGCCAAATGCATCACGTGTAATAGTTAATGCCGAACTTGCTTCTATTGCGGTCACTGTCGCTGTCCGTTCACCGCCATCCAGCAGCGCAATTTCTCCCAGCACTTGACCTGGCTCTGCATAATCAAGGACAATTTCATGACCATTGCTGGCGATCATACTGGTACGCGCATTGCCTGATAGTAATATCAATAGCGAGTTGCCAGGATCCCCCTGCAATATCATGTCATCCCCTTTTCCATATTCAACAAAATGCCCGCGAAGAATTAGGTCAGCCAATTCAGCTTCGTCACAGTCTGCAAACAAACTATGTTCTGCCAATATACCTGCTAGTTCTTCCGCTTTCACTTTACTAGCTCCAACCCCATTGCAATTAACTCTGTTTATCGAGTTCTCATTGCTTGCATGTGACAATAGTCACTAAATGTAAATTTGATTGGACAAAATGGACATCGAACTCAAACTATTTCTGAAAATTGCACAATTTGGACTAGACAAGCCGGCTTTGTTTCACTGCAGCGGCGACAAAGGATGCAAAAAGAGGGTGTGGGTCAAATGGCTTACTTTTGAGCTCTGGGTGATATTGTACACCTATAAACCATGGATGATCCGGTCTTTCGATTGTTTCAGGCAATAGACCGTCGGGAGACATGCCAGAGAAAATCAGTCCATCTTGTTCCAACTTTTCAGTATAGGCATTGTTGACTTCATAGCGATGACGATGGCGTTCAGATATTTCGGTGGTGCCATAGATTTTGGCAATCAAGCTGTCAGAACGAAGGTTTGCCGGATATGCTCCCAAGCGCATCGTACCTCCCAGATCACCACCCTCTTCGCGTTTTTCTATTCCCTCTTCGGTCATCCATTCTGTAATCAAGCCAACCACAGGTTCGGACGTTTCTCCAAATTCGGTGGTCGATGCACCGGCAACGCCCGCCGAACGAAGGCCCTCAATACAGGCCATATGCAATCCCAGACAGATACCAAAGAAGGGAACTTGCCGTTCACGCGCAAAGCGGACGGCGGCAATCTTACCCTCAGAACCGCGGCTACCGAATCCACCGGGAACCAAAATGGCATGTAACGGCTCCAATTCATTGAGATCGGGCGCATCTCCTTCAAAAAGTTCCGCATCCAACCACTTGACCTTTACTTTGACCCGATTGGCAAGGCCGCCATGAAACAATGCCTCTTGCAGCGATTTGTAAGCATCTTGCAGGCCGACATATTTCCCAACGACACCAACAATCACTTCACCTTCAGGGTTTTCGATGCGTTCCATTACATCGGCCCATTTGGACATATCCGGTTCGGGCGCATCGGTTACGCCAAAAGCACGGAGAACCTCTCCATCCAAACCTTCTTTGTGATATTGTAGCGGTACGTTGTAGATATTGCTGGCATCTAAGGCGGGAATAACCGCTTCTTTGCGAACGTTGCAGAATTGCGCAATTTTTGCTCGCTCGCCATCGGGCAACGGCTGTTCACAGCGGCATAGCAGTATATCAGGTTGAATACCCAAGGAAGTAAGTTCCCGGACGCTATGCTGAGTGGGTTTCGTTTTTAATTCACCAGCAGCGGCGATGAAAGGTACCAATGTAACGTGCACCGAAATAGCGTTGTCCCGACCCACTTTGTTTCGCAATTGCCGTAAGGCTTCAATAAATGGCAAACTTTCAATATCGCCCACGGTACCGCCAATTTCGCACAACACAAAATCAACATCATCAAGCTGATCCTGGGCAAATTCCTGAATGGCATCGGTTACATGCGGAATGACCTGAACCGTAGCGCCCAAATAATCTCCTCGCCGTTCTTTGGTGATGATGGATTGATAGATCCTACCTGAGGTTACATTGTCGGATTGCAATGAAGGAACGCCTGTAAACCGTTCATAGTGTCCCAGATCCAGATCTGTCTCTGCTCCGTCATCGGTCACATAGACTTCACCATGTTGATATGGAGACATCGTCCCCGGATCGACGTTTAAATAAGGGTCCAATTTCCGGATTCGCACTGAATAACCGCGAGCTTGGAGCAATGCTCCCAAGCTTGCTGCCATCAGACCTTTTCCCAGTGAAGAAACCACACCGCCGGTTATAAATATATATCGCGCCATGGGAGGAGAGGCTTAAGCGGTAACCATAGCAATTGGCAATCCCGCGAATCCGGAAAAGTGAAATTTATCTGTTGATAAGTCTCTTATCCGATCAAATTACTGGTCGATTGGTATTGCGCCGCTTCCGTCTTGCGGTGCCGATTGCTCACTGCCACCTTCTGCCGCAGCGGCCGCAGCGGCGGCCAGTGGATCATCGCCTGCCAATGGTACGGGATCATTGGATGGCGCTATTGGCTCAGCAGGTGCCGTAGGAGCAGCGGTATTGCGCTCCAGGCTCTGATCAATGGTTTCGGGCTTTCCTTCGGCAGCAGCCAAAACTGCCAAAGTAATAGACAATACAACGAACAAGACAGCCAAAACAGCTGTTGAACGTGTAAGCAAATCCGAAGCACCGCGCGCGGACATCATGCCAGATGGAGAACCACCTACGCCCAAACCGCCGCCCTCTGACTTCTGCATAAGAATAATGCCGACGAGCATCGCTGCAACAATGGCTTGTAATACGGTTAGAAAGAGAAACATGGTGGTTCCGGACAAGTCTGATTAATTGGTGCAGCGCACATAGCGATTGGTTGATCGTTATTCAAGCGGCGATAGACCGGCAAATTATACAATGTATACACCAAAACGACGTTAGAATGGGCAATCACTTCGGTCTTTACCGTGACTTACGCTCGTCGCCGGATATCTCCCACATCCAACCCCGCGCATATTCGCTGTTTCTTTCCAGATGATTGTTAACCGCTTCATCCATCTCCGGATCGTCTTTCATGGTTTCATCTGTCACATTCCAATCAAGAGCGCCCTTTTCGACACGATCCAGCATAGCATCCCAATTCAGCAAGGCATGCTCCCGGGCCAGCGGCTGCCGACCAAAACGCGATGGATTATCCAATATCAACCGGGTTAGGTTTTCATTGAAAACGCGCCGTTCACCAACCTCTTCGCCCTTATAATATACCGGCTGAACCACGCCGTTAATGGCACGATCAATCGCCTCATGCGCAACCTGTCTTATGCCATTTTCCAACGCCCCTTCCCAGGCCAGATCAAACGGCGTCCCCGCCAACCGCGCGCGAAGCTTGTAAGCACTGTCCCGCGACATATGCACCGCTTTCGCGGCAGCGGTCACAGAACCCGATCCAGCCAGCGCCTCCAGAAACTGCCGCATTTTCGGTTTGCTCCACCCATTATGACGGGATCGTGGCAGGTCGGGCAGTTGATGGGAATTGTCGTCACTAGGCATGGGCGCGGTCTTTCCGATGATGAAATTTACTCGTTTTAACCGATTTGGTTCATTGTAGGAAAGCGGTTTTGATTTTGGGATTGGCAGTGGCGGACAACAAGCAATCACTCGCAAGAGGAACCGTATTGCTGTTTACCTACACTGGCTAACACGCTTTCTTTCCAAGGATCAATTTGACGACATAGTTTATATGATGTTATATCATTACACATAGTATCTATAGTATTCGCTTAACACACATACCATTGTTTGTTGCGACCATGTTCTTGGACCGCCAGCGACTAGTGAATCTAATTGAATAACAACCGTGATTGAAAATGGATTATCGATGCCAGCCAAGCAATCTACCAAAAGTCGCATACATGCTCTCGACTTTCTCAGAGGTATAGCAGTACTTGGAATGTTGATCGCTAATGTTCCGTGGCATGCTGGCGATTCCATGTCGCGCATCAATGATCCCGACATATCAAGTGTAGCAGCTTGGTTGTTTCAATATGTGATTGTAGATCAGCGGTTTATGCCGATATTTGCCATGCTGTTTGGTGCCGGATTACTACTGATGTGCCAGCCAACAGTGCGATCGGAACCCTTTGTTCGCTATTACCTCAAACGCATGATTATCCTCTTGGGCCTTGGTGTCATCCATGCCTACATAATTTGGCCAGGCGACATTTTAATTACCTATGCAATTTGCGGCCCGTTCTTGCTGTTAGCGATACACCATTCACCGATCCGATTGCTAATATTTGCTTTCATATTGCAAACCATCAACTTGCTCTTTGCGCAATGGCCGCAAATTTATGACGCGACACTGGGCGCTATTCTGTTCGATTGGTGGGTTGACTATGGTGATGCACCTTCAACGATCCAACAGGCTTATGCCGGCAGTTATGAGGATTTGTTTCGTTACAATGCGTGGCGGAATCAGTTCATTCAGTGGACTGGTTTGACCAGTTTTCGCGTCTGGAATGCGTTAAGCTTCATGCTCATCGGCATGGCCCTTTTCAAAACAGGTGTGCTCCAAGGTGAGCGAAGTTCTAACTTTTATCGCAAGCTTGCCCTCTATGCCGTGGCTTTGGGAGGGCCGTTTGTAATTTATGGCCTGTTGGCACGTATCGGAGCCAATGAGACAGTCGGACCATATCTGAGTTTCACTATGGAATTGCCGTTGTCACAATTCACTTTCATCATCGGTTGTGCAGTCACTTCGTTAGCAATGCTTTCGGCCTTACATTTGCTTTACAGCGTCAGTCCTGATTGGTGGCGGAAGAGTATTGAGGGTGTCGGACGCATGGCGTTATCAAATTACTTGTTGCAATCGGTTTTGTTTCTTCTGCTTTTCCATGGCCTGAAGATCATTCCTTTCGACAGCCTCGACCATGATAGTATGCTTGGATTGGTTCTGATCGTCTGGGCGATCCAGATCGTGACAAGTAAAGTGTGGCTTTCGAATTTTGGTCAAGGGCCGATGGAGATGCTATGGCGACTTTTTGCTGGCCCAAATCCTTCATCACAATCTATGAAAAAAGTACAAAAGGACTAAAAAGTCTCAAACTAAAGCCCATCACACCGCATTCAAAACTGAGTAGACACACCCCGCCGCAATGCCCGCAGACAGGACAAATGCCCAGAACCCAGCTTTGATCGATGGCAAAGATGATGCTGCAAAATCACTGCGCGGACGTTTTCCGGTCACCATTGGCGGGATCAGATTGTCTTTCAAAATGAATTGATACACCAATATCGCCACGACATGCAGGCTGATCAGCGTGCTTAATATGTCAAAATTCAACTCATGAATGTCGGCTATATCCCGGCCTGTGCTAAACGACACCCAAATCGCCAGAGGACCGGATTCCAGTCCGTCGACATCAACCGAGAATAATCCCGTTCCGACCTGGACAGACAAGGCGCCCAGCAGAGCAAACACGCTGAGTATGCCCAGCGGGCCATGTCCAAATACGGGCTTATGCGAACCGTTTTTCAAATCGCGCACATAGCCACCCAGCGAACCCAATCGGCGGAACATGGGCACGAAACGCGCGGTCCAGCTACCGGAAAAGCCCCATATTATGCGGAATATGACAAGCCCAAGCATCGTGAGGCCGCAGCGCTTGTGCCAGTCCATCATTCCTTCTTCCGCTGTCCACCAGAGCAGCAGGACAAGAATGACCATCAACCAATGGACAAGACGAACCGTCCAATCCCAGACCACATGATGCTCAGGATTGGTGGCCATTGTCTATCAGTCGTCATCTTTCCGGTATTTGTCGTGACAGGCTTTACATGTGCCGCCGAGTTCTTTCATCGCGCCGCCAATAGCTGCTGCGTCGCCGCCTTGCGCCGCTTCACTAAATTTTGCGGCCGCGCCCTGCATATCAGAAACTTTGGTGAGAAAGTCTGGTTTATCTTCCCAGATCACAGCCAGTGCATCGGTTTCAACGCCAGAATCAGGGCCTGTTCCTTCTGGAAACCAATCCTCCATCCCGGTAGATTTTTCGACGACACTCGCCGCCGCGGCCTGGATAACGGCCATGTCCGGGCTGCCAGATTTCAATTGGTCGCCAGCGCCTTTCAACGCATCACCGATAGCTTCGAGTGCATCATGGCGTAGTTTAATCTGTTCGGCGACTGTCATCCCATTGGCCAGAACCGTTGTACCCGCGTCGCTTGTGGCTTCCGATGCCGCTTCTGAATCTCCACTTTGTCCACATGCTGATAGTAAAACAACACCAGCGACTGATGTGCACAAAAGACCAATTTTCCGATTAAGCATCAAATTCTCCATTTTTGCGATGAGTTTGAGGGTAACGAACCTATATCAAATTACAAGGGAAACGCAGTTCTGATCAAAAAGCCGACGCAGCTTCGATAATCGGCCCAAATTTTTCAGCATTCAAACTAGCACCGCCAACAAGTCCTCCATCTACGTTAGGGACGGCCAAAAGCTCTGACGCATTGCCACCATTCATTGAACCACCATAGAGAATGCGAACGGCATCGCTGCCCTCGCCCATCAATGCACCAAGTTTGTTACGTATCGCTGCGTGCATTTCTTCAACATCCGAAGCCTCCGGAACGCGCCCGGTGCCGATTGCCCAGACCGGTTCATATGCAATTGTTAGCCATGAAGCATCAGCGCCTTCGGGAAATGAGCCTGACAATTGGCCCGTGACGACAGCCACGGCTTGTCCAGCATCTCGCTCTTCTTCCGTCTCTCCCACACAGATGATCGCGCCCAAGCCTGCCGCATGGGCGGCTTCTGCTTTGGCTTTTACATCCTCATCGGATTCGCCATGATCTGCGCGGCGTTCACTATGCCCCAAAATCGAATAAGTCGCACCGGCTTCCTTGATCATCGCGGCGGACAAGTTTCCAGTATGGGCACCGTTTTCGTTAAAATGGCAATCCTGTGCGCCGATGGCGAACCCCGGATTAGCAGCGTTCGCAGAAGCGATTAGCGTGGCTGGCGGGCAAATTCCTGCATCCACATTATCATGTTTTGCGGCAACTGCTGCTATCGCTGCTATATCAGACAGCTGCTGCTGCAGACCGTTCATCTTCCAGTTTCCAACAATATATTTGCGGTTTGCCATGACTTTGCCCTGTTCTTTTGGTTTGATTTACATCGTCGCTAACAAAAAAAACCGTCCTTGCCAATTTGCTTGCGCCGTTTCTCTTGAACCCGGATAGCAAGACCCCTAAAGCAATCGGATTGTGGTTCCCCTGAAACAGGTTGTTTGAACAATATGATTAGTTTTTTCCGGCGCATATTCGCATCCAAAATTGGATTGGCGCTCACTTTGGGCTTTGTAGGTCTTATCGCATTTGCGTTTGCTACTGCAGATGTGTCGAGCTCAGGCTCATTTGGTGGTGTTACGGGCTCCGGAACTGCCGCAACGGTTGGTGAACTCGAACTGACCACCGCTGAACTAAATCAATCGGTCAACAACGCTTTTCGCGCAGAGCAACGCGAGAACACTCAGTTGGATTTAAAATCCTATATCGACGGAGGCGGGTTTGACAGCGTGTTGGATCGTCTGATCAACAGCTTTGCCATAGCCGCCTTTGGTGAGAAATATGGCATGACTGCCGGCAAGCGACTTGTTGATGCAGAGATTGCAGACATTCCTTCTTTTCAAGGCGCAGATGGTCAATTTAGCGAAGAGAATTTTCGGCGCGCGCTGCAACAGCAAGGCATCAATGAAAAGCAAATCCGCGATGACTTTACGCGCAACCTTCTCGCAGAACAGCTATTAACACCTGCCGGATTTGGCGCTTTTGTGCCCCAAAAACTGGTTGTGCCTTACGCTTCTCTATTGCTGGAAGGACGTGAAGGACAAATTGCCGTTGTTCCATCAACCGCATTTATTGATCAAACGAAGCCAGCTGAAGCTGCGGTCAAAGCCTTCTATAGCAAGAATAGCGAGCGCTACACGATCCCGGAACGCAGAACGATTAGCTATGCTCTGTTCGACAAATCGCGCTTCAACGACAAGATCAAACCGACTGACAAGGAAATTGAGGGCTACTATAACCTCAACAAGGATACCTATGCAGCCAGTGAAACACGCAATCTGCAACAAGTTATTCTTCCCACAGAAGCCGCAGCGAAAGCATTGGTAGATCAAATAAATGGTGGCAGTGCCATGACCGAAGCAGCGCAGGCCGTCGGCCTGTCAGCTGCTGAGATTGGATCTGTGAGCAAATCCAGTTTTGCCGAAACAGCATCGCAAGCAGTTGCAGATGCCGTATTTTCAATCGGCGCCGGTAAAGTATCGACACCTGCCCAGAGTGCACTGGGGTGGCATATCGTCCGCGTTGTAAGTGTGGATCAAGTCGCTGGAAAAACGCTCGCACAAGCACGTACCGAAATTGTCCAGCAGCTGACTGCTGAAAAAACTGATGAAGCTCTCGCCGAGTTGACCGTACGAATGGAAGATGAGTTTGCGGCAGGCTCTTCACTGAGTGATGTAGCGAAAGCTGAAGAATTGCAGATAGAGTCAACTCCGGCGTTGTTGGCCAACGGACAAAATCCAAATGATCAAAATTATCGACCTATCCCAGAAATGCAGCGCATATTGCCTCTCGCTTTTTCTGTTGAAGAGGATTCATCTGCACAAGTGGTCGAGATCGTTCCCGGTCAACAATATGCAATCATGGCAGTAACCAATATTCAGGAAGCTGCACCTCCACCACTCGACTCTATCAAGTCGTTGGTAGAACGCGATTTTGTGCTTGATCAGGGGTCGAAGAAAGCAAAAGCAGTTGCTGATAAGATCGCCAAGCAGGTCAGTGAGGGAACGGCTCTTTCTAAAGCTATTGCAGATGCGAAGGTCAATCTACCTGCGATCGATCGGGTAAAGAGTACACGGGCAGAACTGGCGCAGATGAGCCAACAAGGGCAGGTTCCTCCTCCTCTATCCCTCATGTTCTCCATGGCGGAAGGTACCGCTAAGGCACTGCGTGCTCCCCGTGATCAAGGATGGTTTATTGTGGCTCTAGACAAGGTAATTCCTGGCGAGGCAGCTGCACGACAAGACTTGTTGGCTGCTACCACAGCCCAGTTCAAGCAAGTGTTTGGCAACGAATATACCGAGCAATTTGTCAATGCGATGAAAGAAGATGTTGGTGTTGAGCGCAATGAGAGCGCACTTAGAACCACAAAAAGCCAGTTAACCGGCCGCAACAGACGCAATTGATTCGAGATATGGCGGGCAGTTCCAATATTGACGCTGCTAGCGATGCGCTAAATTCTGGCAAACCGTCACTTATTTGGCGCAAACAGGTTGCCGATACCGAAACACCGGTGTCCGCCGCGCTTAAGCTTATGGAAAGCGAACGCGGCGATTTCCTGCTCGAGTCAGTCGAGGCTGGTGAAACGCGGCGCCGTCATAGCTTAATCGGCCTGGCTCCAGATTTAGTTTTCCGGGCAGATGATGAGAGCGCCGCAATCAATCGAAAATGGTTATCCGATCGCAATGCTTTTGAAAGCGAAGAAGCCGATAGCCTCAAAGCGTTGCGCAGTCTCGTCAATGATTGTCAAATGCACGTCCCTGAGGAACTTCCGCGTGCCCTCGCCTGTTTGGTCGGATATTTTGGATATGAAACCATTGGGCTAGTCGAAAAATTACCGCGCGCATCACAATCGGAACTAGATTTACCCGATATGCTTTTTGTCAGACCAACCGTCATATTGATATTTGACCGATTGGCGGACGAACTTTTTATGGTTGCACCTGTTTGGCCGGAAACCAAAGGTGATGCACAAACCAAAATTGCCCGAGCAGAAGACCGCCTGGACGAGGTTGAACGGAAACTAGCCGCAGCAGTCCCGTTCGCGAGCAAAACTCAAAAACAAAGTTTCGATCCTGGTAGCATCAGTTATCAACCCCAGATTGATCCAAAGCAATATGAGAAAATGGTCCTAAGCGCCAAGGAGTATATTGAGGCCGGCGATATCTTTCAGGTCGTTTTGGCACAGCGATTTACTACGCCTTTCGAACTGCCACCCATTGAGCTATATCGAGCTTTGCGGCGAATAAATCCCTCTCCGTTTTTATTTTTCCTCGATCTACCTGGATTTGCACTGACTGGATCTAGCCCGGAAATTTTGGTGCGCTCTCGTGATGGTGAGGTTACAATCCGTCCAATAGCCGGCACGCGACCACGAGGACAAAGCGCTGCAGAAGACAAGATTAATCGTGATAGTTTACTCGCTGATCCCAAAGAACGCGCCGAGCATCTTATGCTTCTTGATCTCGGTCGAAATGATGTTGGCCGGGTAGCCACGGCAAACAGCGTTGAAGTGACAGATAGCTATACGGTCGAGTTTTATAGTCATGTCATGCATATCGTTTCCAACGTGGTCGGAGAACTTGCGCCAGACAAGGATGCCCTAGACGCACTTTTCGCTGGCTTTCCAGCAGGAACAGTCAGCGGTGCGCCGAAGGTTCGTGCTTGTGAGATTATTGCCGAGTTAGAACCAGAAACGCGAGGCGCTTATGCAGGCGGAGTCGGCTATTTCTCTCCCGATGGCAGCATGGATAGCTGTATTGTTTTGAGAACCGGAATTGTGAAGGACGGCACCCTACATGTTCAAGCAGGAGCGGGCATAGTTGCGGATAGCAATCCAGCTTACGAACAAGCGGAATGCGAAGCAAAGGCCGGTGCGTTGTTGGCTGCTGCCAAAGAAGCCGTGAAACGAGCGCAAGATATTGGATTTGGCCAGTAGGTTCGCGGTGATTGGCAGGCAAATCTCCTGCTCCATAAGACGCGTTCAACCCAATTCAGATATTCAAGTTTATTGTAACTTTGCATAGAAAAAGCGAGTTTACGGAACGGCAAAATTTTGCCGCCATCTGGCAAAACTCTGCCTCTTTCCCTTCCAATTAGTTGTAATACTAAACGGCCATAAACCCCAGTAATTTGGGATTTATCTCCCAAAGCCCACAATGGCACGAGTGTTGCTAATCTATCTGCAACTTAACAATCCAGTTGAGAATTACAGGGATCGTATCGCTCATTGGCGTTGACCCAAACTAAAAAGGAAGGGCAGCCCGAATGGCTATCACAACAACTTTTATTTTACCTCTAAGCTTAGCGGTGTTTGGTAACGTGCTTGCAGATAACCCATCCATTTCCTTTTCCCAAATTCAAAGCTTGGACGAGAAAGTGCTCATTCAGTGCACAGAGGTTACTCTGCAGTACAAGGCGGGCAACAAGGTTAAAAACACGACCAGCAATGACTGCGAATAACGTCAGCAATAAAGACAGAAAGTATCAAACGATATGGAAAGGATAGTGACCATGCTTCACGCAAAAACACTGACTTCAACAATTGCCGTATTCGGTTTTAGCTTGGCAACACCAATATCTGCACAATCACCGGATAGCGCGCCTTCTTTGGAGGAATATGAAGACGTTGGCCGCGGAATGGGTATGGCGTGGTATTTCCATACAAATGATGGCAATCCCATCCTGGAATTTGGCGTAAAAGAAACCAGCCATCGGCTCGATCGACTATGGGAATTTTCATGTGCGAATTTGGCGGATGACAATAGTACCATTTCCAACACCATTTTTGCCAAACCTCGTGAAGTTAGGCGAAATGATCAATTTGGCTTTTCCATTCGCATTGACAATGGAAAGTCATTTGGACTGGTTGGCCGGCGAGCGGCCTTTGATATTCAAGGCACTGAAACCTATTTTCCTCAGTTTAAAATTCCGGAAAACCATAGCCTCTGGAATGCTTTGCAACGTGGGGAGCGCGCCTTTGTCAATTTGAATGGAAACAAGTTTTCAATCCATCTCGATGGATCCTCGCGGGCCATCAATGCTTTCCTAACCGCCTGTAAAAGTGGTTCTCTTTGAAGCGTTAGATTGATCTATATAATGATGATATAGACCAAGCGGCTATCTTTCACGCTCTATTCAAGCATCTTCGGTGCTTCTTTCTGAAGCTTTTCCTTAATTTTGTTGGCAAACATCGCCAGCATGGGTGGTAGATCGAATATCCCGTAAACCTCATCCTCACGCACTTGCATTTCGCAACCGATCCGCTGACCAAGCGCTTCGATTGTGCAATGCATATGATCCCCTTGCCAGTGATGATCAGACAACGTCGCTCCCGGAATCACTTCGCTCAACGTATGGATGCCGCTGCCAATCCGACTCTTGGCTTCGTCTAGTCCAATTTCATGCGGGATGTTGACGGTTAAAGGTTGACCCATATTGATGCTCCTGTTGATGCAACTGTATCAACATACCCATACACGTCAACGATCAACAATTGTCGTCGACAAATGCTTGGCCTGAGCCGGTTTTGCCATTAGGCAACTGGGCATGATCCTCGTTATCGACAACTATGACAGCTTTACCTTCAACCTGGTCCACTATTTGATGGAATTGGGTGCAGAGGTGCAAGTGGAGCGCAATGATGCGCTGACCGCCAAACAGGCGCTGGAAACCGGCGCCGACGCTTTTTTGATTTCTCCTGGACCCTGTACACCGAACGAGGCCGGCGTTTCTCTTGATCTGGTTGCAGCCTGTGCAGACGCCGAGAAACCTCTTTTGGGAGTTTGTCTGGGACATCAGAGTATTGGTCAACATTTTGGTGGTAAAGTTGTGCGGGGCGGGTTGATGCATGGCAAGACATCACCCGTAAGCCATGACAATAGCGGCGTGTTCCATGACATTCCATCGCCTTACACGGCGACCCGCTATCACTCTTTAATTGTTGAACAGATTCCTGATTGTTTGATCACAAACGCATCTGCCGATGATGGATCTGTCATGGGATTTCGGCATGAGAGTCTGCCAATTCACGGCGTACAATTTCATCCCGAAAGCATCGCCACAGAACATGGCCATGCCTTGCTAGCCAATTTTATGAACATTGCGGGATTGAGACCCAAACAGCTGGCTTAATGGAAAAGATTGTTTTCACTCCCTCCGAACAGGATTTGATGAGCGCCTATGGACTGCACATAGGGCGTTATAGCGGGAAGCGTTTAATCTGGATGCTGGCTATTGGCCTTATGATCGGCGTCGGATTGGCCGTGATGGATGGTTTCTCAGATCCTTTCGCCTCAATAATCACCATTTTGAGTATGGTCATCTGGGCCGCCATCGTGGTGGCTATCATACAGTTTCTCATACCGCGCTATTGGGTGCCGCGGCTGGCGCGAAAGACGTATGCACAGCAAAAAGATCTCCGCTTAGAGACAACAACCTGGTGGGATGACGAGAAACTATTTTCCAGCAATGAGCAAACCAAGGCGCATTTCGAGTTTGTCGATATGGTGAAATGGTTGGCAAATGATGATACGCTGCTCATCTACCGTTCGGACCATCTGTTCAATTTCTTGCCGGTCCGCGTTTTTCGAAACAACGCAGAATTGGATGCTCTAATTCGCAGATTGCAAGATGCAGGTATCACTGGGGAAAGAAAAACAAAATGAATAGCTTGCCTGATCCGCAATCCGACCTGTCCGTTGATGATGCCAGGGCTGCTTTTTCCGCCATATTGGATGGACAGTGCGATACGGATACCATCAAAAGCTTCCTGACTGGACTGGCTGATCGCGGTGAAACGGCGACTGAAATCGCAGCCGCCGCAACAGAGATGCGCGCGCGGATGATCACTGTGAACGCGCCATCCAACGCCATTGATGTGTGCGGCACTGGCGGCGACGGTAGCCATAGTCTGAATATCTCGACTGCCACCGCGTTGGTTGTCGCGGCCTGTGATGTGCCGATGGCCAAACATGGGAATCGTGCTGCATCGAGCAAATCGGGCGCTGCGGACACATTGGAGGCTTTGGGCCTCGATTTGGCAAAGGCGGCCAACAATGGCGAAGAAAGTTTACGCGAAATCGGTATCGCATTTTTCTTTGCGCCCAATCATCACCCGGCATTGGGGCCACTCGCACCAATCCGTAAGGAAATTGGCAGGCGCACAATATTCAACCTGCTTGGCCCCCTATGTAACCCAGCGCAGGTAAGGCGCCAGTTAATCGGCGTTGCTTCTCCCGATTTGGTGGAACGATATGCGGCGGCGGCAAGCCAGTTGGGCTATGATAAAGTGATGATCGTTTCGGGAGAGGAAGGGCTCGACGAGTTGAGTATCTCTGGACCATCTAAGATAGCGCTTGTCGAAAATGGCAATGTTACTTTGAACCGCATCAGACCGGATGATATTGGATTACAGATGCATGGTGCGGAAGCGATAAAAGGCGGCGATGCGCAATTTAACGCTGCGGCCCTTCGTGATCTACTGATGGGTGAAAAATCAGCCCATCGCGATGCGGTATTGCTCAACAGCGCGGGCGCATTGATGGTTGCGGGTGAAGTGGATAGCTGGGAAGAAGGCGTCGAAGAAGCCGCAGAAGCCATTGACAAAGGCCTTGCAAAAGCGCTCCTGGACTGCTGGATTGCCAACCAATGAGCGATAAACTTGCAGAAATTTGTGATGCGAAAAGAGAGCATGTAAGAAAGCGTAAGGCGCTTATCAATCATTCCGATATGCACCAGCAGATCCTGCAACAAGATCCGCCGCGCGGCTTTATCAATGCGATCAAATCAAAAGCCGCCAATGGCTTTGCCCTTATTGCTGAAATCAAGAAAGCTAGTCCGTCCAAAGGATTGATTAGGGAAGATTTCGATCCCCCAACCCATGCCCAAGCCTATACTGCCGGCGGAGCCGCTTGCCTCTCTGTATTAACCGACATCCCCTATTTCCAGGGTAGCGATAACTATCTTGTGGCCGCGCGGGCTGCAACTAACCTACCTTGCTTGCGAAAGGATTTCATGGTTGATCCATGGCAGGTCGCGGAATCTCGTGCGTTAGGCGCTGATGCCATATTGATTATTATGGCCGCTCTCGATGATGCCACGGCGGCTGAGATTGAGGCTGAGGCAATTGAGCAGGGTATGGATGCGTTGATCGAAGTCCATGATGAGATAGAACTGGAACGGGCGCTACGACTGCAATCTCCACTATTGGGCATCAACAATCGCAACCTGAAGACATTTGAGACTAGCCTGGCGCAAACCGAACGACTGGCCAAGCTTGTACCCGATGACCGGATCATGGTTTCGGAAAGTGGAATATTTACCCATGCCGATTGTGAACGATTGGCGCAAAGCGGTGCCCGGGCATTTTTGGTGGGTGAATCCCTTATGCGACAAGATAATGTCGAAGCCGCAACTCGTACCCTTTTGACAGGCATAGAATGAGCAAACTAACGCATATTGACGGCGACGGCGCGGCCCATATGGTCGACGTAGGTGACAAAACCGAAACCGTTCGGGAGGCGCGCGCACAAGGCACCATCTCCATGGCAATGGAAACATTGGAAGCCATAAAGGCCAATGCGATGAAGAAGGGCGACGTGTTGGCGACAGCCCGGATTGCAGGTATTATGGCGGCAAAAAAAACCAGCGATCTAATCCCGCTTTGCCACCCATTGGCGTTGAGCAAAGTTGCTGTTGAATTTGAGTTTCTAGATGATGGTATTCGTGTCCAATCCATGGCAAAACTGACTGGCAAAACTGGTGTTGAAATGGAAGCTTTAACAGCTTGTTCTGTCGCACTTTTAACAGTCTATGACATGTCAAAAGCGATGCAAAAAGATATGATCATGAGCGACATCAGGTTGCTATCAAAATCTGGCGGAAAATCCGGGAACTGGACCGCGTAATGCCCGCACTGATCCCTCTCGAAGAGGCGCAAAAGCGGCTGATCGCACTGGCTTCGAGACTGGATTCAGAAACACTTTCAATTCATGATGCGCTAGGAAGATATCTGGCGAGCGATTTAATTGCCAAGCGTGATCAGCCGGCTGCCGATATGTCGGCGATGGATGGTTACGCGATCCGATATGATGATCGTAATGGCCCCTGGAAGCTGATCGGTGAATGCAAAGCCGGTAGCCCCCCGTGCAGCCCCATAAAAGCAGGAGAGACTGCGCGTATCTTTACCGGCGCTCTTCTTCCCGAGGGTGCGGACACCGTGGTGATGCAGGAAAATGTTAAAAGCGACGGCGCGACAATCAAGCTGATTGCCGAGCCATCCTCCTTTAAAGGGCGCCATGTCCGTCACAAAGGCAGTGATTTTTCCAAAGACGAGTTGGCCCTGAAAGCTGGTTCCCCGCTAAACGCTGCGGCACTCGGACACGCGGTTATAGCTGGATATGGCGAAGTTTCGGTAGGCCGGCTTCCTAAAGTTGCTGTTGTTTCAACCGGTGATGAGTTGATCGAGCCAGGAGGCGATCCCCTGCCCCACCAAATTCCCGCCAGTAACGATGTGATGGTGTCCGCGATGATTGCCGGAAAGACCGCTGAAACACGCAGTTTAAGCCGGATATCCGATGACCTGGATATACTCTGCCAAGCGCTTGAAAGCGCCAAAGATTGCGATATCATTGTTACGATCGGCGGAGCGTCGGTGGGTGATCACGATCTCATTGGTCCGGCCTTTGAAAAACTTGGCGCCGAAATTGATTTCTATAAAATTGCCATGCAACCGGGAAAGCCGGTTATGGCGGGAAAATATGGTGATGCCCTCATTCTCGCTCTACCTGGAAACCCTGCGTCCGCCTTTGTCAGTGCCACCCTGTTCCTGTTACCTCTGATCAAATATCTATCCGGAGCGGAACACTATATTCCCATCCAAAAAATGGCTGAGACAACAGCCGATTTAGATGCGATATCAACGCGGACCAAGTTTTTGCGGGCTATTGTCAATCAGGATGGAATCACGCCTTTCAATAGTCAGGACAGCGCAAAACTATCAGTCCTTGCCGCTTCCAATGCGCTGCTAGTGCGGCCAGCACATTCTCCAGCAGCAGCAGCCGGAGCTCTGGTTCCCTATATTTCAATCTGACCGGGATAATCACTAACAACTTGACACGACCCGTTTTGTTTCATAATTGTTCCGTATACGTTCCAATACGGAGACTGATGACATGCTCACTCAAAAGCAACATGAGCTGCTTTGTTTTATTGATGATAGATTGAAGGAATCCGGCGTTTCTCCCTCTTTTGAGGAGATGAAGGACGCGTTGGATCTGAAATCCAAATCCGGGATCCACCGTTTAATCAGTGCTTTGGAAGAGCGTGAGTTTATCAGGCGGCTTCCTAATCGGGCGCGCGCCTTGGAAGTTATCAAGCTTCCGGAAGGTGGCGTGTCAGCTGGGGATGCCTCCAACATCGTGTCTCTGCAGCAATCCGCACAAGCGGAAAGCAGCTCTCCCGGGAATGTTGGCTCCCATATTCCATTGGCGGCGAACGATGATGTCATGGCAATTCCGTTGCATGGTAAAATTGCTGCGGGCGCCCCGATTGAAGCTATTGAAGGTCAGTCGGAGCTCAGTGTTCCTGCAGCACTGCTTGGTCCTGGTAAACATTATGCTTTGGAAGTTTCTGGCGATTCCATGATAGATGCGGGAATTCTGGATGGCGACTATGCGCTAATTGAAGAATGCAGTACCGCTCGCGATGGCGAAATCATCGTTGCGTTGGTCCGAAATGAAGAAGCCACTTTAAAGACCCTCCGCCGCAAGGATGGACGGGTCGAACTGGAACCAGCCAACTCCTATTATGAAACACAAGTCTACGGGCCGGATGAGGTTCAGATTCAGGGGAAAATGGCTGGTTTGTTGCGCCGCTATAACTAACTCTTGATCGGCAAATTTGATTGGCTACTGGATCAATTCGCCTGATCACTAAACCCAGTCCACTGATGCTGTCCGGACCATTGCCTGACGGTCGAGATTTTTAGCTTCTCAAGATTGATTGTCATGCCGCCAGTCTGACCGAGCATGGTTCGATCTGCTTTGATCCAGCGCGGTTCACAACTCTTGGGCAACCGTCTCTCACTGATGACAATATCAGCACGTCGGCAGGCAGCAGACAACGCAATGGCGGGAATATAATGACTACTGCGGGTGGCCAATATGACCCATTTCCTGTCCGCTGTGTCCACGGTTATTGTGCAGCTGTCTGTATTACAGTTAGCATTTGACCATTGATCAATTGCTTCCGCTTCACCATCAACCCCCGCATTCTCCAGAATGATGCCCCTGATAAAATCACCACTGCGTGTCCGCAACATTGCCAAATCTCCGGCCTCGCTGCGAACAGCAACATGGCGACCATCACCAGTGATATAAACATCCGGAGCCCGTGTTCCGAATATCCAGATTGCGCCGATGGTTACAGGGACAAAGCCAAGATAACGCCATTTTTGCTTCCATATGCAGAGCCATAGTCCACCCGCAATTGTCAGCGCAAAAGCGGCTTTCGAGAAGGTTGGCAACATGGTCACGGCACCCGGACTGGAAGACACAAAATGCGCTAATCCTATGAGCGACAGCAGCATTTTTTCACATAACCACCAAATGGGGCCGCCCAGTCCAACGCTGTCTAACATCAATGCCAAAGCCTCCAGCGGCATGATGATGAAAGTTGTCAATGGAATGGCGATGATATTGGCTAGTGCGCCGTAAACCCCGGCTTTATGAAAATGAAACAACGCGATGGGCATCAATGCAATTTCCACCACCAATCCAGTTAGAAACAGCGCGAAGACAAAGCGCCCTGTCCGTTTGCCAACGCTTTCGTCTCGTTTCGCAACCAATGCCTTCACTCTAGGATGCTCATGCAGCGCGATAATCGCAGTAACCGCCGCGAAACTGAGCTGGAAACTTGGACCAACCAGCGACTCTGGCCAGAGAATAAGAACAAACAGCGCGCCGGCAGCGACCATGCGAAGCGTGATAGCGCTTCTTCCCATCATCAAAGCGATAAGAACGAGCAATGCCGCAACACAAGCTCTGATGGTTGGTACTTGAGCACCCGTGAGCAGTGTATAACCAAGCGCTGCCGCCGCAGCAAAACCGGCGGCCACAATGGGCAAACGGAATCGCAACGCAAGTGATGGAAACAGCGCCAATAACTTGAGTACAAACAGGTATGTTGCTCCCACCACAGCTGTCACATGCAATCCGCTGATCGAGAGCAAGTGCGCCAGGCCGCTACGCCGCATTGCTTCGGCATCTTCCTCGGCGATGGCCCCGCGATCGCCAGTAGCCAATGTCGCTGCTATCGCCCCAGCCCCGCCGGTCATTTGTGATTGTATGTGATCAGAGAGTGAACCGCGGATATCATCAAATGCAAAAAATGGCTCGGCCGATTGTGTGATTTTTACATCGCCCAGGACTTGGCCAGTCGCGCCAAGCCCCATGAACCAGGCTCTTCTGGAAAAATCATACGCTCCCGGCAGCGCCGCTTGTGCCGGCGGCATTAAGCGAGCGCGTAATTTTATGATTGCACCGGGTCTAAGCTTTTCATCCATCTTATCGAGCGACAAGTTTACCCGTACGCGAGGAGGGAGACCTTGCTTTCCCTGGGTATCAAGCAATAGCCGCACCTGATCGCGTGCTGCGATAATCTCGACATTTTCTATCTCTGCATGGAATCGCGTCACGATAGGTTTTTCGAGAACGGGCGCCGCGACACTCCACGAACGAAACCAGATCAATGCACATCCCAAAGCCGCAAGCATGGAAAACCAGAACATCGACCGCATCCAACGTGTTTCACTACCCAATATTCTCGACATCACAGCAATGCCGACACACATCAGAATGAAAGCAATCCACCAACTCTCATTGGCAAGTGCAAACCAGCTAGCAACCCCGCAGCCTATAGCGACTGGCGACCAAAGCATGAGTTGATCCCGCTCCTGATCAAGCAGATTTTCCACCCGTTTCCCCATAGCCTTCCATTTTGGGGATTCGGGGAATTGTAGACCGCCCAACCCCGTGCTAAGGGCCGCTACAACTGAGCTTAACCAGCCACTGCGAGTTGCAGCAACTGGACCATCTGGGCTCAACTCTTTGGGCATGATCATGCCATATCACAGGAAAGCAACATTTCGTGAATCCTAATCCCCCTGACACTATCGTTACCCGTTTCGCTCCATCGCCAACCGGTTTTCTACATATAGGCGGAGCACGGACGGCCATGTTTAATTGGCTGTTTGCCCGCCATCACGGCGGCAAGGCACTGCTGCGAATTGAAGACACCGACAAGGCTCGATCAACCCAGGAAGCGATTGATGCGATCATTGAAGGGCTAGACTGGCTTGGCCTGGATTGGGATGACAATCCCGTTTTCCAATCTGAACAAGCAGAGCGCCATGTTGAAGTTGCCAATCAACTGTTGGCGTCTGGCAATGCCTATAAATGCTTTGCTACCCCGGAAGAACTGGAAGAGATGCGGGCACAGCAGCGGGCGGAAAAGAAACCCATGCGCTATGATGGTCGTTGGCGCGACCGCGATCCATCCGAAGCACCGGATGGAGCGTCTTATGCTATCCGTCTAAAAACCGAACAGGGTGGAAAAGTCACCATTAGTGACGCCGTGCAAGGTGATGTTTCTGTTCAAAACAGTGAGATTGACGATTTCATTTTACTGCGATCCGACGGTACACCAACATATATGCTGGCCGTTGTTGTCGACGACCATGATATGGGCGTGACACACCTGATCCGCGGAGATGATCATCTCAACAATGCTTTTCGCCAATTGGCTTTGATTCGCGCGATGGGTTGGGCTGAACCAATATATGCCCATATACCGCTTATCCACGGCAATGATGGTGCGAAACTATCCAAGCGACATGGCGCGCTGGGTGTCGAAGCATATCGCGACATGGGTATCCTGTCCGATGCGATGTTCAACTATCTGCTGCGCCTCGGGTGGGGACATGGCGATGACGAGATTATCTCGCGCAAACAAGCGGTCGAATGGTTTGACATCGACGGGGTTGGCAAATCCCCTTCCCGGTTCGATCAGAAAAAGCTGCAAAATCTCAATGGGCAATATATTCGGGAAGCTGAAGACACAGATTTGGTGGCCTTGACGAAGCCCTGGATCGAAGCTTCACTCAGCATTGAATTGACCGAAGAAAAGCTTGATTTGCTCTCCCAAGCCATGCCCGTCCTCAAAAGTCGCGCAAAAAACCTCATCGAATTGGCGGATGGAAGCCTTTTTCTCTTTAAAAATCGACCACTTGGCCTCGACGAACGGGCTGCTTCTCTGCTAGATGATGATGCACGGCAGCTGCTTACGTCGATTCACGCAGCTTTGATTGATCTGGAAGACTGGACACTCGAAGCCACCGAAGAGTCTATAAAGGCGATAGCAGAGGCCGCGGAATTGGGGTTAGGAAAGCTCGCACAACCTATGCGCGCCGCCTTGACTGGCAGCACCAGTTCACCCGGAATTTTTGACGTACTAGTTCTCCTAGGCAAACAGGAGTCACTGGATCGTCTCGCAGATCAAATAGAATAATCCTGACATATTCAGGAGCAGAAAGGACATAAAAGTGGGCGAAGAAACAGCAAAATTCAATTTGGGCGGAAAAGAGCATGAATTTGCGGTGTTCAAAGGAACGGAAGGCCCTGATGTTGTCGATATCCGCAAGCTCTATGGTCAAACTGGTGCCTTCACCTATGATCCTGGATTTAAATCCACAGCGAGCTGTGAATCTGAGCTAACCTTCATCGATGGCGGTGAAGGCATTTTGCTCCATCGCGGTTATCCAATTGGACAGCTAGCTGAAAAAAGCAGCTTTATGGAAGTTGCGCATTTGCTTTTGCGCGGAGAGCTTCCAACCGCTGACGAATATGCCAGCTTCACCAACACGATCACACGGCACACAATGTTGCATGATCAATTCTCCACTTTTTACAACGGTTTCCGGCGTGACGCCCACCCGATGGCAATTATGTGCGGTGTAGTGGGTGCACTATCGGCTTTTTATCACGACAGCACCGATATCAGCGATCCTGAGCAACGAATGATTGCCAGCCATCGCCTAATCGCAAAAATGCCGACAATCGCCGCCATGGCTTACAAATATGCTGTGGGCCAACCGTTCATGCATCCGGATAACAGCCTTTCATACACCGGTAATTTCTTGCGCATGACGTTTGGCGTTCCGGCTGAACCATATGAAGTTATTCCCGCAGTTGAGCGCGCAATGGACAAGATTTTCATTCTGCATGCTGATCATGAGCAAAATGCGTCAACTTCAACCGTTCGGCTTGCTGGTTCGTCCGGCGCGA
Organism: uncultured Sphingomonadaceae bacterium; assembly: GCA_947494305.1. Lineage (GTDB taxonomy): Bacteria > Pseudomonadota > Alphaproteobacteria > Sphingomonadales > Sphingomonadaceae > Parasphingorhabdus. The sequence continues at coordinate 1,222,345 of CANLUL010000001.1, forward strand.
ACCCATTTGCGTGTATTGCGGCAGGCATAGCCTGCTTATGGGGCCCTGCGCATGGCGGTGCCAATGAAGCCGCTTTGAATATGCTGCATGAAATCGGAACGCCTGACCGCATTCCAGAATATATCGAACGCGCAAAAGACAAAAATGATCCATTCCGTCTGATGGGTTTTGGGCATCGTGTTTACAAAAATCATGACCCGCGTGCGACGGTGATGCAAAAAACAGTTCGCGAAGTATTTGATGCTCTGAAGGTCACTGACCCAGTCTTTGAGGTTGCACTGCAACTTGAAGAAATGGCGCTCAACGATGACTATTTCAAAGAGAAGAAACTCTTCCCGAACGTTGATTTCTATTCCGGCATCATCCTGTCAGCAATAGGCTTCCCAACATCGATGTTCACAGCATTGTTCGCTTTGGCTCGCACCGTTGGGTGGGTTGCGCAGTGGAATGAGATGATTTCCGACCCAGGTCAAGTTATCGGACGTCCACGTCAGCTTTACACTGGTCCAAATCAGCGCGATTATGTTGAGATTGGCGACCGGTAGAAAATCAAAATTGTGAATTGGAAAGGGAGCGTTATTCGCTCCCTTTTTTTGTTCGCAATGGGAGAGAAAGCGTAAACGTTGCCCCCTTCCCCTTTGCGCTTTTCACAGACAAGCTGCCATCCATGGCTTTCGCCAATCGGCGGGAGATAAACAGTCCAAGACCACTTCCTCCATCACCAGAGCGACCCAGACGTTCAAATTTTTCAAATATCTTGTGCTGATCCTCTTCGGGAATACCGTCACCCTGATCACTGACGGAAATCTCTGCTCTATCACCATTCCGATCAACCCGGATTTTAATTACCGAACCATCCGGAGAATAGCGGATGGCATTGCCCAAAAGATTTACGAGAATTTGAAGAACTCTTCGAAATTCACCCAATGCCGGCATCTCACTATCTTCATCCGGCAAATCCACTCGAATTTGATGATCTGCTGCTTTTACCGTCAATAATCCCGACGCGCGGTGTGCCAAGTCGATCAAATCTATCTCATCAGGCGCAACCGTGAATTCCGGACGCTCTATTGCTTCCAGGTCTGAAAGGTCGTTGACCAAATCCATCAGATGGCGGCCCGCCGCCGCGATGTCTTTTGCATAGCTGGCATAGTCGCCGCGAAGAGGACCTTCGAGCTGGCTACCAATAGTTTCAGCATTGGCAATGATTTTTCCAAGTGGTTGCCGCAATGCAGGACCAAGTTGCGCGCCGAACAAGGAATCGCTGATTAAACTAGGTTTTGTACTTTCAGAGTTTCCAGAATCTGAGCTTTCGTCATTCAGTTTCTCAACCGAGAACCGATACCCCGAATAGACACCCAAATTGTCGACAAGCGGTTGACCAGACAAGATATATTTAGAATCTGGGTCTAACAACAGAGATACATGGTGATTTCTGACCGGCTGACGTTCAGCGATTGATTCAGTAAAAAGCGTTGGTTTTGAAGGCTTCACGACAGCGAACACATCAAGCAGAGCACTACCAATTGAATGCTCTGAAAGCCTAACCTTGCCCGGCAGGGAGATAGATGTAATCCGAAGAGCAGTATCGGTCCGAATCATTCCTCGCGCATTTAGTCTATCAAAATCACGCTGCCTTTGTTCGTCGTTATTATAGTTGCGTGAAAGAGGTGTTTCTTTCCAATCAACAATCGAAATGGACAATCCGCCGTCGCTGTCAGGCTCAATCCGCGTTTCAACCCAAAGGTTTAAATTGTTGTCATCATCCGCTGCTTTAACCGGGCGTGACAGGTTCATCCCCAGTTTTTTGCTCAATCTACATAAATTCGCAAGTTGAGGAATGGCCAGAGGACCACCTTCAAAACCGCCACTGTGTAAATGTAATCGTAACAGTAATGGATCAGCGGAAACAAGCCGACCGTCAACATCCAGGCGCCCTTTAATTGGTTCTGCAAGATTGTGTGCGGAAGACATTATCCGTCTATTTCCGGATGGTTGGAAGCCAATTTCCGTTCAGCGGTTTGGAATGCGGATGGCTTCGACCAGTTATCGGTCATGACAATGGCCTGATCTCGGGATATCTCTTTGTAGGAAGCTGGCGTGAGAATATTACCGCTACCGTCAAGCGCCGTAAAAACCGAAATTGCATCAATCTCTGTGATACCCAAAGCGCGCATAACAACCACCAAGCGAGCCATATTCGGCTCTGCCGTGAATATCGTAAGTTGATTAATACTCAATTGGGAGCGCAACGCGATACGCGCCAAGAAAAGATCCAACCCATCTTTTATTGGGTGAGGAATAGTCGCACTCGCTTCTGCGTGATCCAATAATCCTGCCAGGCGCTGTGCGCGGTTATCAATCGATTGACTTTCATCATGCCCCGCCAGCAACAATTCCGCTGCGGCCAGCAGTTTCGGTTCTGAACAGCCGGAAATTTTCTGAACAGCGGCCGTTACTGACCAAACTAGATCATGATAAATTTCTACCGGAACGTCTGACAATCGACATGAAATCTGCCCGATTTGAAATCCGGATCTGTTTCTAGACACCAGCAAAGCCATTGCCGCTTCTGCAACATTTTGATCTTCGTGATCGAGGTGACTTGCCAAGCTATTCTCAAGATTTTCCTGCGAAAATTTCTGTAGCAAACGATTTGTTAGCTCAACCTTTTGTGCCTGAACGAATACATGTTCAAGCAAGTCGGATTGGTTCAGCAACCCCGCATTGCGGAGATGATCATGGCAATAGACCATTGAGCTATTGCCAATTTCAACGATTGAAGCGTGAACGACGCCCAGATTCTCTACCGCTTTTAGGCAAAGTTGCGACTCAATTTCACCGATCATTGATCGTAGATATTGCCGAGAATTCGACAGTAATCTGTCGGATAAATATAGTCCGGATTCAGGAAAAAGTGCGTTGGAAAGATCGGATGTTAAAAAGGCACTGGACGCACCATATTCTCCTGCCTTTTTGGCAAGATCAAATCCGTCATTCTCAACCGCCGAAAAATCGCGTTTTTCCATAGCTTTCGCTGTAATCCAATGTGGTTAATAACCTGCTAAGCTTCTTATCATCAATTGATCAAGGCTCTCACGCAGTATTCACTCATCCGTTTGATCGAATTGACTGATCAACAAATAAGCCATTCCTAACAAAGCAATGACGTAGATTCCCAAAGTGAACGAACCAAAGATCGAGAATCCAAAAAGGATAACAAGCGACAACCCGATATCCGGTTTAGTCAAATCCCATTTCGTCTCCACTGTGTTTCGATGGATCAACCAGGTTGTCCCGATTACCAACGCAAAAATTACAAGATTTGCTGGCATAGAAACAGGAATTGATTGTTGAATAGTGATCCCGGCAATAACGATGATCGAGATGATGAGGGTCGCTACAAACACCCCATCTATGCCTTTGTTAAAATTGGAAAATACTCCAATTTTTCCATAAATATATACTATCAGCATTCCCAAAATAAGTAGGGCTATAGCCGCGACTACTGGTAGTTTTAGTAAGATCAAGCACCCTGCCAGAATTCCGGCAGCAGGCGCAGCCCACCCCAGATAGTTTCGTGCTGAAGGTGCTTTCCACAGTCTTGGCAGAAGCGTTTTGGTAAAAGGCCAGACCAAGGTTTTTTCGAGAATATTTCTGCGATTTCCCCCGACATACTGGAGGCACTTCTTTGAAAATTTAGAAATATCAGTGTCATCGGTCAAAACCGAAACTGCACCGTCAGATAAGTTCGATTCTGTTACCACTTCCCTAATACATCCAGATTGCACCGCACCGCGTAACAACGCTGACCCTACATCCCAATCTTCTGGAAGATCGATAAATTCAGATAATCTGGACGTCTTCAACTTGGCGACCCCAAGCCAACGATCATTTCGATCAATGCGCTCAAACTCCGTCGCTTGCGGTGACTCCGGCGTAACGAATATAATTTCACCCTGGAAGCTGGATAACTTTTCGATTGTGCTGCGATCAGGCAAAATACCGTCGTTCAAATATATGAGTTCATTTTCCGGCGCTACAAACTGCACCAAATCATGACCGCTTCTAACGATCTCTATGTCGATGCCCTGCCCCTGCAACCTATCGACATATTGCAAAACCATATTGTTCATGGTTGGGGAAACCAATATTATCTTATTGGCCCCGGCGTTTACAACCGACTGAATTTGTTGATCAATTACATGCCCATCAAAAAGCGGTAACAGCCCAATAGGGCCCGAATTATCTGGCAAATCCTTGGACAGGGAAATCAGAGCCAGCTTCACCACATACACCTCGCAACACCTGCGGATAGCTAATAGTGGTTGGACTTCCTATTGCAAAGCGATTTGGTAGAGAAAACTGACCGTCAAAAAGAAATCAATCTCGATGCGCTTCGATTGCAGCAATCGCACGTTCCAGTTTCCGTAAGATGACAGGATCACCTGGAGCAGAACGCGCAGCGTCATCGGCTAGATCCAAAAGATTGGTTGCACCAAAGCTCGCTGCCAGACCTTTAAGCCGCCATGCGGCATATTCCCAATTGGCGTCACAGCGCGAACGATGCAGCAGATCAACCTGCCGATTTGCGCTTTCCAGGAATGCTGTTCGTAGTTCTGCAATTAGTGACTGATCATCGCCAACTGCGGCCGTCAAAGCGGCATCTAAAGCTCCATAGTCGAAAGACATATGTGCGTTATATACGCCGTATAGTTAACTAATGGTTTCTCGATCAGAAAATTATGGTAAATAAGATGCATGACAGGTGGATCAAAGATAATTGGCATGTGGAAAGATCGGGATGAGAATACCGATCCTGATACCGAACATGCGGAAGAATTGGAAAACAGCGACACCCTAGTTCTGGGTATTGGAGATCGCGCTTTTTCTGCGGAAAATGAGTCAGTTAGCACTGAAAGTGCAGAAGACGACTGGGGTGAGTATTACGAGGCTGAAACCCCAAATGTGGCAATCGGCACAAAAATTGAGATCGCATTGGTTTCGATTTTGGCAGCTGGTTGGACTGGTTTTTTTCTCTGGGTTAACCGCGACATTTTTACAACATTGGTGCCCGCAGAAACAGCCATAGCTCTAGTGTCACAATGGAGCATGCCGTTAATCTTGATTGCTGTTTTCCATTTGCTGTTCACGCGCAACAGCATCAAGGAAACCAATCGCTTTGCTGATGCCGCCAGTTCGCTACGGACCGAGTCCGAACAGCTTGAAGCTCGTCTAAAGACCGTCAACAATGAACTGACCATAGCTCGTGAATTTCTGGCCAATGAGACACGTGAATTGGAATTTCTTGGGGATCAATCCTCCCAGAAACTGACGACGGCGGCCGATCGGATCAAATCTTCCTTGGAAGATGGTCTCTCAAGCATGCGAAAATTGGATGAAGTTGGAGAATCTGCTTTTAACAATCTGGACCAGCTAAGAGAGCATCTTCCCGTTGTCATCAACACGGCGAAAGATGTGACCAACCAGATTGGCAATACAGGCCGCGCATCACAAACCGAAATGGCGGCTATGGTCGCTACCCTTAAAAGGGTGGGCGAAGTTGGTACCAGTGCAAAACAGAGCATTGACGGCTTAACCGAAAGCTCCAATCAATCTCTTACCAAATTGACCGAGTTGGCCGATGAAGCCAAAACCTCATTCGCAAATCAGTTTTCAGAATCTGAAAATGAAGCGCAACGCATTTCCAAAGTCTTGCAGGACAGTGCCGGAGAAGTCATCGAGGCGCTTCAGTCTACTCGTGCGGAATTGGCGGCTGAGACAGCGACTTCTGCAAAGGCTATCAAAACCGAATTGGAGGACTTGGAAGCCACTTTAGCAGATTTGGGCAAAACCGCAGATGAAGAGGAAATGCGATTAAAAGCGCTAATCACCGAACTTCAACAGGCCATTGCAACAATCAATGAAGATGTTTCCAGTTTAGACAATGAAAGCGGAGAAAAAACAGCAAAGCTAGCATTTGCGCTAAAAGCAATGGAAGAAAATAATTCTTCGCTTCGAGAGAGTCTAGAGCAAGGCCATGGCGTTGCTGACGGTATGATCGAAAGAATGGAGAAATTGCTGCAGGCACTCGATAGCAGCACACGCGAAATGGATGAAACCATTCCTGCTGCCCTGCAACGCGTTGATGATCATAGCCAAACCAGCATGATCGCTCTCGAAAAGTTGAATGAAGAGGCAACGGCAGCCGGTGCCAAAGCCGACGCAATAGCGACACAGATAGAGCAGACAAATACTTCGCTTGAAGATCAAAACATGCGCTTGACGGCTTTGAAAGATGATGGCGCCGCGATCTCCGACGACTTATTGTCTCAAATCAGCAATTTGACGGCGCAGCTGAAAGACGTCCAAACCCAAAACGAAGCTTTAACTGAAAGCGCTGGAGAAAAGCTTATCAATGCACTTTTGCGGGTCAGAGAAACGGCTAAGCAAGCATCTGAACATAGCCGGGAAGCCTTGGAAAAATCGATCACTGGATCGGCGGAAAAGTTTGAGCAAATTAGCGAAGAAACTCTAAACCGGATCATCGATGAGAAAATCGGCTCGATCGCGCCAAAACTGGAAGAGGCCGTTGCCAATGCCGTTGCGACGACCGAAACTACTGCTGGTCATCTTGCAGGTCAGTTAAACTCAATTGAGGAAATGACCACCCAGCTTGAACAGCGGATATTGTTCGCGAAAGAAAAAGCCGAACAAAGCAGCGAGGAGAATTTCACACGGCGTGTTGCTCTACTGACTGAATCGCTCAACTCAACAGCCATTGATGTTAGCAAAATTCTGTCCAACGACGTCACAGACACCGAATGGGCCGCCTATCTAAAAGGTGATCGCGGAATATTTACCCGCCGCGCAGTGCGGTTACTCGACAGCGGAGAAGTGCGGGAAATTCTTACACAGTATGATGCCAATGATGAATTCCGTGAACATGTAAACCGCTATATTCACGACTTCGAAGCAATGTTGCGTGGGGTGTTATCCACCCGCGATGGAAGCGCTATTAGCGTTACCCTGCTCTCTTCAGATATTGGGAAGCTCTATGTTGCCTTGGCACAAGCGATCGAGCGCTTGCGAGCTTAAAGCCGATCGCGCGCACCAAAAAAGTCGATGTCATCGACGGTTATCCAGCCATTGACATAGTTGAAATAAAACAAAACGAACAAAGTTGTAGCCAATAATGTGGTGCGCAATAGCACTTGCAAGGGCCTAAAATTAGTTGGTGCACCATCGGCTTGCCCATCAACCATCTGTTCACCGGTTTCAAAATGGTTCTTTATTCCCACCGGCAATATGAGAAATGCTGCAAGCACCCAGAACAAGACATAGATCGCAACAATTGAAGTCCATTCCATAGCGTATCAGGCTTCCACTAAGAGTACGGTTACCACTGGCTTTTTACCCGTCCATTCTGTTGCCGCACGCCGAACAAGTAAGCGAACTTCTTCATTGAATTTTCCGACATCACCAACAGGCTTTCGATATTTTCCAGTAATCTGATCAACTACTTCATCGAGAAAGTCTTCCTCATCTTCCTCGAGTGGAACGCCATTTAATTTTAGCGTAGGTTGGCCAAATATTCTTCCTTTTTCATCAAGCGCAATCGCCACGGAAATGAGACCATTATAGGCTGATTTGCGGCGCTGGTTGAGTGTTTGACCGTCAGCTGGAATAATGACATCGCCATCCAAAACAAGCCTACCAGTGCGTTCCTGCCGCAAAATTTTCGGCGCGCCTGGGGCCAAGCGCACAACATCGCCATTTTCCTGGAAAACGGCATTTGGAACACCCTGTTCCAAACTGAAGCGTGCTTGTTCTTTCATATGCCGGATTTCGCCATGAACAGGTACGAGAATATCCGGTCTTATCCAACTGTACATATCTGCCAGTTCCGGGCGACCTGGATGACCGGATACATGAATATGCTCTTGTCGTTCGGTGATCATCACAATGCCTTTGGCTGCCAACTGATTTTGAATGCGGCCAATGGCTATTTCGTTACCCGGGATTTGTTTGGAAGAAAACAACACATGATCGCCCTCAGTCAGTTTGATCTTGTGGCTGTTACCGGCGATCCGGCCCAGTGCTGCACGAGATTCACCCTGCCCACCTGTAGCAATAATCATTACATCGCTTCGCGGTAGGTTCATTGCCTCTTCAAAGCTTACCGTAGGAGGAAAGTCTTTAAAATATCCTGCTTCCCGGCCATTTTCGATGATCCGATCTAGAGAACGCCCGGCGACACAAAGCGTACGCCCACTATGTTTAGCCACCTCGCCCAGTGTCTGTAATCGAGCGGCATTGGATGCGAAGGTTGTCACCAAAACGCGGGTATCAATATTCTCGACCACGCGCATCAGGTTGCGCTTCACTTTACCTTCAGAGCCAGAGGCTTTATCATTGAAAACATTGGTGGAATCGCAAACCATCGCGAGAATACCATCGTCGCCAATAGCTTTCAGTTCTTCTGGCGTGGATGGCACACCCAGCAATGGTTCTTTATCCAGTTTCCAGTCACCGGTGTGAAAAATCCGCCCATGCGGGGTATCAATCAACATGGCATTGCCCTCGGCAATACTATGAGCAATAGGTATGTAACGGAATCCAAATGGACCCAGCTCAAAACTGCCTTCATTCGGAATAATGTTTAACTCAACATCATTCTCAATTCCGGCTTCTTCCAGTTTTCGGCTGATCAGCCCAGCAGTAAAAGGTGTAGCAAACAAAGGAACTCCCAGTTCACCTGCAAAATAAGGGACAGCGCCGATATGATCTTCATGCCCGTGTGTCAGTACAATCCCGAGCAAATCATCAGCACGCTTTTCGATGAATTCAAGATCAGGTAAAACCAGGTCAATGCCAGGATAGCCGGGATCCGCGAACGTCATCCCAAGGTCAACCATGACCCATTTTCCGTCACAACCATATAAGTTGACGTTCATGCCGATTTCACCCGACCCGCCAAGGGCCAGAAATAATAACTCGTCTTTTGGTTTTGTCATTTAGTTTGGGTTGCTCTTTGATAGAGTATAAATAAGCCTTGTAGCGTTAGATCAGATTCCAGATGATCAAATACGTCCGTATGTTCATCAAACAATACTGCTAGGCCGCCAGTTGCAATAATTTTGGTTGGTCGGCCAATTTGTGTTTTAGTGCGTTCCACCAATCCTTCAATCATGGCCACATAACCCCAGAATATGCCGATTAGCATCTGTGTTTCAGTAGTGGTTCCGATTACATTGTCGCTACCGGGAGATTCCAGCGCTATGCGAGGTAATTGTGCTGTTTTGCCAACGAGAGCATCTAGCGAAAGGTTGATCCCAGGTGCGATCACCCCGCCTTTATAGGCACCTTCATAGTCGGCTACATCAAATGTTGTCGCTGTACCGAAATCGATGATAACCACATCTTGTTTGTATTTTTCATGGGCAGCGATGACATTGAGTGCGCGATCAGCGCCCAATGAATCGGGTTGTGGAATATCTAGTGCAATGCCCCAGCCAGCATCACCGCGACCGGCTACAATCGGCGTGACCCCAAAATATTTTTCTGACAGCACAGTCAGATTATGTAGAGCACGCGGCACTACCGTTCCGACAATCACAGCGTCTACATCGCTAATACCGAGGCCTTCCAACTCGAGCAATTGCCGCAGCCAGACAACATATTCATCAGCAGTGCGGCGTGCATCGGTTGCAATCCGCCAGCGTGCGCGCACCTCATCTCCCTCAAAAAGGGCAAAAACGACATTCGTATTTCCGGCATCAATCGCAAGAAGCATGCGCGTTCCTTTCGTTTAAGATGGCTCTACATCACCGGCATGTATCTCTACAAGCGATCCGTCTGGCTTTTTCAATCGTAGGGCTCCACTGTCGGTCAGGCCGGCAAACTCACCCTGAATTCGAGTATCCTTGTCAATGGAAGCCGATAGTAAAGCACCAATTGGATGTGCAAATTCTTGCCAGTCGCTCAATATGGATTGAGCGCCCTTTGATCGCCATTGCTGCAATCTTTTGGCAAAGCTATCGCAAAGCAAGTTCAGGAAATCGGCGGCCGTCAAGGCGGTCATTGCCCCAGCTCCATGCAGACTGATGGTCACTTTGTCCTCAACTTGAGGCGCAACAGCGACATTAATTCCCATCCCGACAACCACAGAGTCATTCACCTGCTCGAGCAATATTCCACAGACTTTCGCGTCATTGAGCAAGACGTCATTGGGCCACTTCAGTAGCAACTGTCCATTAGGCACACATTTTTTCATTGCCTCATGCACCGCTAAAGATGCGACGAATGACAGCGATGATGGAGATGGATCACCATCATTCGTTTGTACAACCGTACTGCAATAAAGATTGCCTTCGGGGCTCTCCCATTTGCGCCCCAACCGGCCAATACCGCCGGATTGCCGTTCAGCACGCAGCCAATGACCTTCCTCGACATTTCCCGAAAGAACGCGATCTTTTAGGTCCGCGTTGGTCGATGCGGTTACGGCGACAGTCTCTATATGAGTGGTCAGAACAACGCCGCCGCAGCTGCGTTCGCAATTGGCGCGATGGAAGGTATTGCAAGATAACCAAGCGGTGAAACGATCAAAGCCAGCACCAATATCAAACCATTTTCAGTTTTATGACCGGTCGCTGCAATCTCATTTGAAGGCTCGTCGAAATAGATGATTTTGACAACCTTAATGTAATAGAAAGCGCCAATAACCGATGCCGCGATACCGATTACCGCCAATGGCAGCATACCTGCCGCAACAGCGGCATCAAAGACCAGGAATTTACCCCAGAAACCGAACAGCGGTGGAATACCGGCCAGCGAGAACATAAACACAGCAAAAGCTGCGGCCAGTCCAGGGCGCGTTTGTGACATGCCAGCCAAGCTCGAAAGCGTTTCCAGCGGCTTGCCCTCGCTATCACGCATTTCCATCACACAGATAAAGCTACCCAATGTCATAACGGTATATATCAGCAAATAGAACATCATTGCCGATACGCCTTGCGCAGTACCAGCAGCGAGGCCGATCAACATGAAACCGACATTGTTGATGGAACTATAGGCGAGCAAACGTTTTATGTTTTGCTGCCCGATGGCAGCAACAGCACCCAGAACAATCGATGCCAATGCAACGAAGACGATAATCTGCTGCCAAGCTTCGGTCTGCCCACCAAATGCGTCAATGATCACGCGGGTGGTCATTGCAATGGCGGCAACTTTTGGCGCACTAGCGAAGAAGGTTGTGACCGGCGTTGGTGCGCCTTCATAAACATCGGGCGTCCACATATGAAATGGAACCGCACTGATTTTGAATGCCAGGCCAGACAAAACCAGCACCAGACCAATAAGCGGGCCAGTGGCAAGATCTCCGGTTAAAGTCTCGCCAATTACAGCGAAATTCGTCGATCCAGCAAAGCCATACACAAGAGATATGCCAAATAGCAGCATGCCGCTAGCGAGTGCACCAAGCACAAAATACTTAAGGCCCGCTTCTGCCGATCTATCATCAGTCCTCAAGAAACTGGCCAAAACATAGGCCGACAGGCTGTTCAACTCGAGGCCAATATACAATGTCAGCATGTCCGTTGCCGACACCATGATCCCCATGCCAATCGCGGCGAACAACACCAAAACCGGATATTCAGGACGATATTTTCCTGCATCCTTAAAGTAGCGCGGGGCAATCATCAGCGCGATAATCGCCGCAAAATAGATCAGGAATTTGGCCGCACTACCGAAATTGTCCATTCGGTAAAGTCCATCAAAAGCATATGTCCCATCCTTAAACTCAGGGTTATGCGCCAATATCATCAGTAAGATGGCAGCACCAAAAAGAGAGGCGGCCGATAATATCGTCACAAGCCGGGCAGATTTTTCACCACCCCATGCAGCGACGATAAGCAGGACCAAACTGGCACAGGTCAGCAATATTTCAGGAGACGTCAGCCAAAGAGAGGTTGCAAGTTCCATTAGTGCGCCTCCCCTTCAGAATGATCTTTGATCACAGCTTTTGCCTCACCCATTTTAAGATGCGCATCGCCTTCCGGAGCAGCGCGATCAATGCGCGCAACCAATGCGCCCACATCGCCGCGGATCGGTGCCATAAAGCTTTCCGGATATACCCCCATCCATAGGACAGCAGCAGCAATTGGGGCCAGCAAGGCCATCTCGCGAGCGGACAAATCTGGCATTTCCTTCACATCATCATGGACCAATTCACCAAAGGCAACGCGGCGATAAAGATAAAGCATATAGCCAGCCCCCAGGATGACGCCCGTTGTAGCCACCAAGGTGACCCAGCTATTCACTTTGTAGAGGCCCACCAGCGATAGGAACTCGCCGACAAAACCGCTGGTTCCGGGCAGCCCGATCGACGCCATTGTGAACAACATGAAGAGTATCGCATATTTGGGCATATTGATTGATAGACCGCCATAACGGTCAATTTCTCGCGTATGAAGGCGATCATAAATCACGCCAACGCACAGGAACAGCGCACCAGAGACCAGCCCGTGACTAAGCATCACGATGATCGCCCCTTCAATACCCTGGCGGTTGAATGCAAACAGACCAAGCGTCACAATCGCCATATGGGCGACCGAGGAATAAGCGATGAGCTTCTTCATATCCTGCTGCACCAGCGCGACCAACGATGTGTAGACGACCGCAACCATTGAAAGCCCAAAGACCAGCCAGATGAACTGCTCGGAAGCTTCCGGGAACATGGGGATGGAGAAACGCAGAAATCCATAACCACCCATTTTCAAGAGGACACCTGCCAGAATGACCGAACCCGCAGTAGGCGCCTGCACGTGCGCATCTGGTAGCCAGGTATGCACAGGCCACATGGGCATTTTAACCGCAAAACTGGCGAAGAAGGCCAGCCAGAGCCATGTCTGCGCAGCGGGATCGAAATCATAGTTTAGCAAGGTTGGGATATCCGCAGTGCCCGCATCTTGTACCATCCACAGCATCGCAATCAGCATCACAACCGATCCTAACAATGTGTAGAGGAAGAATTTATAGCTTGCGTAAATCCGGTTGGCACCGCCCCAAATACCAATGATCAAGTACATTGGAATTAGGCCGGCTTCGAACAATATATAGAACAAGAAGATATCTTGCGCCGCAAATACGCCGATCATCAGCACTTCCATGAATAGGAAGGCCGCCATATATTCGCCCACACGCTCCTGAATGGCTTCCCAACTGGCACCGATGCAGATCGGCATCAGGAACACAGTGAGCATGATCAACATCATCGAAATGCCGTCAATACCAAGCGCCCAGGCAAAATTGCCGAACAGTTCTGCCCGCTCGACATACTGCCATTGCGGACCACCAATATCGTAGTTCGCCCAAAGCACGATACCGAGAGCAAATAGTACAAGAGTCGTTAAAAGTGCCAGCCAACGCGCTGCCTGTGCGTTGAGGAACAAACAGATAATAGCTGCCAGCATGGGCAGACCCATCATCAACGATAGAATTGGGAAATCAAGCTGGTTCATTAGCTGGCCCCCCGCACAATAATCCATGTCGCTGCGGCTGCGAGGCCAAGCAGCATGACCAGCGCATAAGTATACAGATACCCGCTCTGGAACCTTTTCGCGACGCCAGCGCCACTAGCAACCACTGCGGCAATGCCATTGGGACCGAAGCGGTCAATCGTACCCTCATCGCCTTTTTTCCAGAACAGACGTCCAAGCCAAAAGGCGGGTTTGATGAAGATCAGATTGTACAGTTCATCAAAATACCACTTGTTGAAGAAGAATTGATAAACTGGCTGGAACGTCGCTGCGAGGCGCGCGGGACGTTCTGTTCCGCGGAAGTACATGAAGTACGCCGTCGATAATCCGATCAGCATCGCAATTGTAGAAGCCAGTTTCACCCACAGCGGCACAGCACGCGCAGCATCCATCAATTCAGCGTTAAAGGCGATACTACCAGCCCAGAACTCAGCGCCTTCTTTCGCGCCTGTAAAAGGATAGTAGAAGAAATAACCCGCAAGAACGGCTCCAACGGACAGGACAACAAGCGGAATCAGCATCGTCACAGGGCTTTCATGAGGATGATAGCCTCCGGTCTGGTCGTCGCCCGCTTCTTCCGGTGTTTTGTGAACGCTATGCTGAATATGCTCGGATTGGATCCAGCGCGGTTTGCCCCAGAACGTCAGGAACATCAAACGCCAGCTATAGAAACTTGTCAGCAATGCTGCGAGCACGCCGATAAAGAAGGCAAATTGTCCAACCTCGGTCCCGCTCGCAAAAGCGCTCTCGATAATCATATCTTTGGAATAGAACCCGGCAAATCCGAATACGCCGACAATGCCAACTCCAGTAATCGCCAAAGTTCCCGCCATCATCGCCCAGAACGTAATCGGAATTTCTTTCCGCAAGCCGCCATAATAGCGCATATCCTGCTCGTGATGCATGGCATGAATGACACTGCCAGCCCCGAGGAAAAGCAATGCCTTGAAGAAAGCATGGGTGAACAGGTGGAACATCGCAACGTTATAGGCTCCAACCCCAGCGGCGAAGAACATATAGCCCAGTTGTGAGCATGTGGAATAGGCAATGACACGTTTAATGTCATGTTGAACCAAACCAACAGTGGCTGCAAAAATCGCGGTGCAAGCGCCCACAACAGTCACAACGGTTAGCGCTACATCACTGGTTTCAAACATCGGCGACAGACGGCAAACCATGAACACGCCTGCGGTTACCATCGTTGCAGCATGGATAAGGGCAGACACAGGAGTCGGACCTTCCATCGCATCAGGTAACCATGTGTGCAGCCCCAATTGAGCCGACTTGCCCATTGCACCGATAAACAGCAACAGACAGAGAATCGTCATTGTATCAAGTCGCATGCCAGCAAAGGTGATCGTCGACCCCGCCATGCCAGGAGCAGCCTCTAGAATTTCCGGAATGGAAACGGTGCCAAAGACCAGAAAGGTCCCAAAAATCCCGAGCATGAACCCTAAGTCACCAACCCGGTTAACAACAAAAGCTTTGATCGCGGCGGCATTGGCAGACGGTTTTTTGAACCAGAATCCAATAAGAAGATAGGACGCGAGGCCCACCCCTTCCCAACCGAAAAACATCTGAACAAGGTTGTCGGCTGTAACCAGCATCAACATTGCGAAAGTGAATAGCGACAAATAGGCGAAGAAACGCGGTTGATCGGGATCTTCATCCATATAGCCCCAACTATACAGATGCACCAAAGCCGACACGCTAGTCACAACCACCAACATCACAGCGGTCAGCGTGTCTACCCGCAGCGACCAATCAAACTGCAAGTCACCAGACATGATCCAGGTTAAAACCGGAACCACTTGCTCCGTCTGCGCACCGGTTAGAAAGCCGATAAAGATCGGCCAACTCAGCGCACAAGCAGCGAACAACGCGCCGGTCGTGACGACTTTAGCCGCAAAATTCCCAATCACCCGGTTGCCAAAACCGGCGACAATCGCTGCCAATAGAGGCAGGAAAACGATAAGCTGGATCGACAAGTCCCTAACCCTTCATCCGGTTGACATCATCGACGGCAATTGTGCCGCGTTGACGGAAGTAAATGACCAAAATGGCTAGACCAATTGCCGCTTCCCCAGCGGCAACGGTCAGGATAAACATTGCGAAGACCTGTCCGGTCATGTCGCCCAGAAAAGCGCTGAAAGCCACGAAGTTCAGGTTCACAGCCAGCAAGATCAATTCAATCGCCATCAGGATGACGATGATATTCTTCCGATTGAGGAAGATACCCAACATACCCATGACAAATAGGATAGTGCTGACAACCAGATAATGTTCGATACCAATCATAGCTCGACCCCCTTACCAACTTCGGGTTGGGTGTTGCGTGTCGCATCTTCGGGGCGGCGGGCAACCTGATCGGCAATTTTCTGGATACGGACACCACCTCGTTTACGATTGGTAAGAACGATGGCACCAACCATAGCGACCAACAGGATCATGCCGGCAGCTTCAAACAGGAATATGTATTTTGTATAGAGGATCGCCCCCAATTGCTCGATATTGGAAGGCGCACCTTCCTGCGGCCCCACGACAGCCGTTGCTTCCCCTACTCCGGCGGAGGACCAAGTCATGACGCCAAAGACGATAATCTCTGCGGCCAATACAATCGCTAGCAACAAGCCCAAAGGCAGGTTTTTCATGAAACCAGCGCGAAGTTCTGCGAAATCAATATCCAGCATCATCACGACGAACAAGAACAAGACCGCAACGGCACCGACATAGACGATGACCAATAGAGCAGCGATAAACTCTGCGCCCACCAACAACATCAAACCCGCAGCGTTAAAAAACGCCAAAATCAGCCACAATACGCTGTGCACGGGATTGCGCGCAAAGATGCAGAAAGCACCGCTGGCAATCACAAAAGTTGCGAAAAGATAGAATGCGAATATTTGCATTAGACTAGCTTCTTATCCCCCATTCGAATCCTGTTTGGCCCTTAACGGTAAGGCGCATCGGCAGCAAGGTTTGCCGCAATTGCCCGTTCCCATTTGTCACCATTTTCCAACAGCTTCGATTTGTCGTAAATCAATTCTTCTCGTGTTTCGGTCGAATATTCAAAATTCGGCCCTTCAACAATTGCATCAACTGGACAGGCTTCCTGGCAGAAACCGCAGTAAATACATTTGGTCATATCAATATCGTAACGTGTGGTGCGGCGAGAGCCATCATCGCGCGGCTCGGCCTCTATCGTTATCGCCTGTGCCGGACAAACGGCCTCACACAGCTTACACGCGATACAGCGTTCTTCTCCATTGGGATACCGACGCAGCGCGTGCTCCCCCCGAAACCTTGGAGAGATTGGATTTTTCTCAAAAGGATAGTTGATCGTCTTCTTCGCCTTGAAGAAATATTTCAGCGTCTTTGCATGTGCGCCGATAAACTCGAACAATGTGAACGCTTTGATATGTTGCGCGATACTCATAGCGGCCACCCAAATTTTTGAACCATCACAAATCCGCTTACCAAGACAACCCAGATTAGACTCAATGGCAGGAATATCTTCCAACCCAAACGCATCAGCTGATCATAGCGATAGCGCGGTACAGTGGCCATCACCCAGCTAAACACGAAGAAGAAGAAGAACATTTTACCGAACAGCCAGAATATGCCCGGAATATCGAACCACGGAATCCAATCCACGTTGAGCGGTGGCAACCACCCACCCCAGAACAATATCGCGTTAAGCGCGCACATCAGCAGGATGTTTGCATATTCACCAAGCCAGAACAGCGCAAAGCTCATCGAGCTATATTCGGTCTGATAACCAGCGACCAATTCCGATTCCGCTTCGGTCAAATCAAATGGATGGCGCGCAGTTTCGGCCATGGAGGCTATCAGAAACACAACCGCCATCGGGAAGATCAATGGGTTTACCGCGAACGCGTTGACGATCCCGAAAATATATCCTTCTTGAGCTTTGATAATTTCTTGCAGGTTAAAAGTCCCTGCCAACAGAACAACTGAAATCAGGATGAAGCCAATGGAGACCTCATAGGAAATCATCTGCGCCGCCGCCCGCATAGCTGAGAAAAACGGGTATTTAGAGTTACTTGCCCAACCAGATATCACAACGCCGTAAACACCCAGCGAACTAATTGCGAGTATGTACAACAAACCGATATTGATATTTGCGAGCACCATATCTTCGCCAAACGGGATCACCGCCCAGGCCAGTAAAGCAACGGTGAAGGTAATTATTGGCGCGAGCAGAAACAGGCCTTTATTGGCGCTAGATGGAATGATCGTTTCCTGCAGGAACACTTTGATGCCATCGGCGAAGCTCTGCAGTAACCCAAATGGTCCCACCACATTGGGTCCCCGGCGCAGGGCCATAGCCGCCCAGATTTTGCGGTCGACGTAAATTATCATTGCGACGCCGAGCATCAGCGGAAGCGCAATGAGCAATATTAATGCAAGGGTGGCTAACAACCAACCTGCTTCATAGCCGAGAAGGTTTTGGAGAAACTCGGTCATTCCGCTGCCTCCAGAACTTCATCATCGGCATGCAACAACTCCGCAGAACAACGCTGCATAGTTGCACTAGCGCGGGCAATGCTGTTGGTCAGGTAAAAATCCTTGATCGGATGAACCCCCTGCCCTTTGGGTTTGTCTGGCAATCCGGTCGGCGGAGACCACTCAAACGAAACCAGACCTTCTTCGGCTAGTTCGGGATGATCCTTTGCCATTTTTGTGCGTAGTTCATCAAAACTGTCAAATGGCAAAGTCTTACCCATCACTTCGGACAGAGCTCGCAAAATGCCCCAGTCTTCGCGCGCATCGCCAGGTGCAAAAATCGCCTTGTTGGAACGCTGCACACGCCCCTCAAGATTAACATAAGTGCCATTTTTCTCGGTATATGCTGACGCTGGCAAGATCACATCTGCGGCATGTGCGCCCGCGTCGCCGTGATGACCAATGAACACCTTAAAGCTCTCATCGAATAGAGCATGATCCATTTCGTCGGCGCCCAAAGCGAACAGCAATTTTGGTTTTTTGGCCGCGATTGCTTTAATCCCGCCGTCATAGGCATAGCCAAGCATCAAACCACCAGTGCGAGAAGCACCAATGTGCAGGACATTGAAGCCATTCCAACCATCGCGAACCAATTTATACTTTGTCGCGAGTTTCAAGGCTGCTCCATGAGTACCCTCAACGCTAAGCGCCCCCCCACCAAGTATCAAAGCTGGCTTTTCAGCATTTTTTAAAGCATCCGCAGCCGCCTTCGGCAGCTTGGTGAGCAAGCTCATATCATCACCGAGCCATTCGACCGGATAGGTCAAATCAACCTCAGGACCAATGGCAAACACCTTCGCATGGCCTTTGCGCACCGCTTTGCGAATGCGCGTGTTGACCAGTGATGCCTCCCAACGTGGGTTGGTCGACACCAGAACAATTACATCGGCTTGCTCAACATTGGCTATGCCAGTGTTGAAATTCACTGCTGCAAGGCTGGACACATCATATTGCAAGCCGGTCTGACGCCCTTCAAGCATCTCCGACTTCATCGATTTCAGCAGCTTCTTGGCTGCATACATTGTTTCGCAGTCAACCAGGTCACCGGCTATTGCAGCAACTGAGTTACCGGCTTTCACATCCGCGATCGCCTGAAATGCCTCTCCCCAGCTAACCGCCTCAAGTTTACCATTTTTGCGAACATAGGGCTTGTCGAGCCGCCGTTTCATTAAACCATCTACGGCGTGGCGTGTTTTGTCGGTAGCCCACTCTTCATTCACGTCATCATTGACGCGGGGGAGTGCGCGCAGCACTTCGCGGCCGCGTGAATCGATGCGGATATTGGTGCCAACACCATCCATCACATCGATGCCAAGAGTCTTGGTTAGTTCCCAAGGGCGGGCTTCAAACGCGTAGGGTTTGCTGGTCAATGCACCAACGGGGCAGAGATCGACAACATTGCCCGATAGTTCGCTATGCACCGCATGTTCAAGATAGGATGTGATCTGCATCCCCTCACCGCGCCCAATGGCGCCAATTTCCTCAACGCCAGCGACTTCCTCGGCAAAACGCACACAACGGGTGCAGTGAATACAGCGGGTCATCACGGTTTTGACCACCGGTCCCATGTATTTTTCAGTTACCGCGCGCTTATTCTCTTCGTAGCGCGACCCGCCTTTGCCATAGGCCATGGCCTGGTCCTGCAAATCGCATTCACCGCCCTGATCGCAAATTGGGCAATCGAGCGGATGATTGATCAGGAGAAATTCCATCACGCCTTCGCGGGCCTTCTTGACCATTTCGCTATCGGTACGGATTTCCTGCCCTTCGGTAGCGGGTAACGCGCAGCTTGCTTGCGGCTTCGGAGGCCCCGGCTTCACTTCCACCAGACACATGCGGCAATTGCCCGCAATGGACAGGCGTTCATGGTAGCAAAAGCGTGGAATTTCTTTGCCGGCAAGTTCCGCCGCCTGCAACACAGTCGCGCCCTGCGGGACTTCCAATTCGATGCCATCTACGGTGACTTTAGGCATTTACTGACTCCCCGCATTCAAGCTGACTTGATTCTTTTCAACGGAAGCAACTGCCGCCAGCTCGCGGTAAAGTCCAAAGGACAACATCGCTCGTAAAGAGATCTTATCCAACGCAACCTCATCACCCGAAGGAATACATTGACCAAGCATTGGAATGACCAATTGCAAAGCTTCCTTTTCCGCGTCGCTGGTTGGTATTGTAGAAATAAAGTTCTTAACAGCTTTCGGGTTTTTCTTGGCGACACATTGAGCAAAAATTTCCAAACTATTCCGAGGAGCGTAAGGAGGCGAAATTACAGCTTGTTCAGCGTTTGTAGATGCTGAAACCAATTCAATCGTCTCATCTGAGAAAATGTCAGTCACATAATACTCGGCCATTCCTCCCACCAATGGAGCATAGTCAAATCTCAGTTTGAACCCGAGCCTGTTCATACATTCTTCGCTACCTTGGACTTTTGACCTCGCAAGCTTCTTCTGTTCAGGACTCAAATAAGGTTTTGCAAGTATCATCTTAGCGACCGGACTACGCAATTCGGCAGTACATCGCGCCAGGAAATGGACCGCTTTTTCCGCTGCGTTAGGGTCATTATCATGAATATCTGTACGCGCGTCGCTATTCTTCTTTACATGCGAACCCGTGCTTTGGCTCAGCACAGGATAAGATATCAAAGTAGCAATGGTCGCCACCACTATGGAAAACTTGATCATTACTCCGCAGCCTCCATCATCGGTTCCGCCTTGGCATTCTCGCGAATACGCCGTTCCATCTCTGGGCGAAAATGCCGGATCAACCCTTGAATGGGCCATGCCGCTGCATCACCAAGCGCGCAGATCGTATGGCCTTCAACCTGTTTGGTGACTTCATACAGCGTATCAATATCGCCAATGTCCGCATCGCCATCACGCATTTTTTCCATCACGCGCCACATCCAGCCCGTGCCTTCGCGGCATGGTGTGCATTGGCCGCATGACTCATGCTTGTAGAAATAAGCGAGTCTTGAAATCGCACGAACGATGTCGGTGGATTTATCCATTACGATGACTGCTGCCGTTCCCAAACCGGAGCCCAAGTCTTTGAGTCCGTCAAAATCCATTGGCGCATCCATGACTTGCTCAGCCGGAACCAACGGAACCGACGAACCACCAGGAATAACGGCAAGCAGATTGTCCCACCCACCAGTTATACCGCCACAATGCTTTTCGATCATATCCTTAAACGGGATAGACATCGCTTCTTCAAACACGGCCGGTTTATCGACATGACCGGAAACTTGGAACAGTTTCGTGCCATGATTTCCCTCGCGGCCAAAGCTCGCAAACCACGCACCACCGCGTCGCATGATCGTAGGGACCACCGCGATACTCTCAACATTGTTGACCGTTGTCGGACAACCATAGAGGCCCGCGCCGGCTGGAAACGGTGGCTTCAAGCGTGGCTGCCCCTTTTTGCCCTCCAGGCTTTCGATCATCGCAGTTTCTTCACCGCAGATATAGGCGCCAGCACCACGATGGACGAAGACATCGAAATCATACCCAGATTTGGCGGCATTCTTACCAATCAAACCAGCATCATAGGCTTCCTTGACGGCAGCCTCCATGACTTTGGCTTCGAAAATATACTCGCCGCGAATGTAGATATAGGCGGCCCGCGCGCGCATTGCGAAACCGGCGATCAAAGCACCTTCAATCAATTTATGCGGATCGTTGCGCAGGATTTCACGGTCTTTGCAGCTACCAGGTTCTGATTCATCAGCGTTGATGACCAGAAAACTCGGACGCGGATTGCCTTGACTATCGGTCGGCGCTTCCTTCGGCATGAAAGACCATTTCAGCCCGGTTGGAAAACCAGCACCACCACGACCGCGCAGGCCGCTAGCCTTAATCTCGTCAATTATCTTATCATTGCCAAGCTTGATAAACTTTGCAGTTTCATCCCAATCGCCGCGCTTTTTCGCCGCTTTTAGTCCGTAGTCCTGAAAACCATAGACGTTGGTAAAAATACGATCTTTGTCCTGAAGGAAATCAAAGCCCATTACTTTTTCCTCCTGCTGCCCCAAATACCGCCGGCAACGGCAATAATGAGCACGGCAATTCCGATCCAACCCGCATATCCATCGACCAGCATGGCATTACCACTCCTTCCGATAGTCATGATTGGCATCGACCATTTCTAGCAGGTTCGTGGGGCCGCCCTCGGCTTCGCTGGTCTTGCGACCGATTTGCGAACCAACCTTTATCTCTTTACCTGCTGCTAAATCTTCGAGGATCTGGGTCATGATATCATAGTCCAGATCTTCATAGTTATCGTCATTGATCTGAACCATTGGTGCGTTGGAACAATTGCCCATGCACTCAACCTCTGTCAGCGTAAACAAACCATCTGGCGTTGTCTTACCCTTGGCCATGCCTTTGTTTTTGCAAGCAGCCATAACGTCATCGCTGCCGCGCAGCATACATGGCGTCGTGCCGCAAACCTGCACATGATAGCGACCAACGGGCGCAAGATTATACATCGTATAAAATGTCGCGACTTCGTATGCCCGCATATAAGGCATATCGAGATAGGCGGCGACATATTCGATCACTGGAACCGGAAGCCAGCCTTGCGTTTTTGTGTCTACACCAACCTGCCGCTGCGCCAGATCAAGCAGCGCCATCACGGCTGACTTCTGACGGCCTTCCGGATATTTCGCAATCTGCCACTTGGCGAGTTTTTCATTTTCCGGTGTGAATGCAAAATCGCCCCATTTGGCGCGCGTTTCTATTTCATCGGGAATTGCTGCTGCTTCAGCCATTATCGATCACACTCCCCGAAAACGATATCAATCGCACCCAAAATGGCAGTCGCGTCTGGAAGCATATGCCCTTTGGTCATAAAATCCATCGCCTGCAAATGTGAAAAAGCCGTTGGACGTATCTTGCAGCGATAGGGCTTGTTACTGCCATCACTCACCAGATAGACGCCAAACTCTCCCTTCGGACTCTCCGTCGCCACATAGACTTCGCCAGCAGGTACATGAAAACCTTCGGTGTAGAGTTTAAAATGATGGATCAGAGCCTCCATCGACTGTTTCATTTCGCCGCGCTTGGGCGGAACTACCTTACGGTCGGTGCTCGCAACAGGACCATCCGGCATATCATTCAGACATTGTCGCATAATCCGCGCGCTTTGATGCACTTCTTCGACGCGGACCATGAAGCGGTCGTAGCAATCGCCCTTGGTGCCAACCGGGACTTCAAAATCCATCCGGTCATAGACATCATAAGGCTGCGATTTGCGCAAGTCCCAAGCTACGCCGCTACCGCGCAGAACCGGGCCAGAAAATCCCCAGCGCACAGCGTCATCTTTGGACACCGTCGCAATATCAACATTGCGCTGTTTGAAAATGCGGTTGCCGACAACAAGGCTCATCGCGTCATTAAACAGTTTTGGAAATTCATCGAGCCAGTCGGCAATATCGGTGAGAAGCTTCAACGGAACATCCTGATGCACGCCGCCCGGCCGGAACCAAGCACTATGCATCCGCGCTCCGCTGGCCCGTTCAAAAAACTCCAAGCACTGCTCACGGACTTCAAAAACCCATAGGTTCGGCGTCATTGCGCCCACATCCATGACATGCGCACCAATGTTGAGCATATGATTACAAATGCGTGTTAGCTCAGCGAACAATACCCGCAGATATTGCCCACGCTCTGGAACTTCCAAATCCAGTAGTTTCTCAATAGCCAGAACATAGCTATATTCCTGCGCCAATGGAGAGCAATAATCCAGGCGGTCAAAATAGGGGAGCGCCTGCAAATAGGTCTTGTGCTCGATCAGCTTTTCGGTGCCGCGATGCAGCAACCCAACATGTGGATCGACACGCTCAACAATCTCTCCATCAAGCTCCATGACCATACGAAGCACACCGTGGGCGGCAGGATGCTGAGGCCCGAAGTTGATCGTGAAATTTTCGATTTCCGTATCACCGACGGTTGGGTCAGCGACATCGGTCAAACCTTGCACTTCATCGAGATAGTCGCTCATTTCGCGTCCTCTCCGTCTTCACCTTCAACTTTTTCATCACCGGGCAGAATATAATCTGCACCTTCCCAAGGCGACATAAAGTCAAAGCTGCGGAAATCCTGCGCCAGTTTTACCGGCTCATAAACAACCCGCTTGGCTTCTTCGGAATAGCGCAGCTCTTGATAGCCGGTAAGCGGAAAGTCCTTGCGGAACGGATGCCCCTGAAATCCATAATCGGTCAGGATACGGCGCAAATCCTTATTCCCGTCAAACAGCACACCGTACATGTCAAACACTTCACGCTCGAGCCAGCCTGCTACTTCCCAGATATGTGTTACCGTCGGCACAGGTGTGTCTTCGTCGGTCGTTACCTTGATCCGGATACGATGGTTTTTGGTCAGGCTAAGCAGGTGATAACAAACTTCGAACCGCTCTGGACGATCCGGATAGTCGACACCGGCTATCTCAACCAGTTGTTGATAGTCATGATCGCTGCGCAGTTTTTCCATAACATCGGCCAGCTTCTTGCGGTCAACTGTTATGCTAATTTCGCCAAATGCCTCAACCGTGTCTAGAACAGCAGCGCCTAGTGCCTTGCCGAGAGCATCCGCAACACCTTCGTTGCTGGCAATTATGGGAGCAGAATGACCCATGCTATCGCTCAAACGTCCCGATGCGCCGAATTTTCCGCTGCAATTGCATGATGCCATAGAGCAGAGCTTCAGCAGTCGGCGGACAGCCAGGCACATAAATATCTACGGGAACGATACGATCGCAGCCGCGCACAACGCTATAGCTGTAATGATAATAGCCACCGCCGTTTGCGCATGACCCCATAGAGATCACATATTTTGGATCAGACATTTGATCATAAACTTTGCGAAGCGCTGGCGCCATTTTGTTGCACAACGTCCCCGCAACAACCATTACGTCAGATTGACGAGGACTAGCGCGCGGCGCAGCGCCAAACCGTTCAAGGTCATAGCGCGGCATATTTGCGTGGATCATCTCAACCGCACAACAGGCAAGACCAAATGTCATCCACCAAAGTGAACCGGTCCGCGCCCATTGGAACAATTCTTCGGTCGATGTAACGAGGAAGCCCTTATCATTAACCTCGGAATTCAGGTCCTTGAAAAACGCTTCATCGGGCGGTGTCATTTCTTGACCACTCGCAGACATCGGTGTGCCGTCGGCGTTCAAAATTGCTGACCCGCTATTGCTTGGCTCTATTCCCAATCTAGCGCTCCCATTTTCCACTCATAGATGAACCCAACGGTCAGAATAACAAGAAAAACCATCATCGATGACCAACCAACCCATCCTGTTTGATCCAGTGAAACCGCCCATGGAAAAATAAACGCAGCCTCCAGATCAAAAATGATAAACAAGATCGCGACCAGGTAAAAGCGAACGTCAAACTGACTTCGGCTGTCTTCAAACGCCGGAAATCCACACTCATACTCGGACAGCTTTTCTGGATTAGGATTATGGGTTCCTGTGAGACGCGAGACGCCCATTGGCAGAAACACAAAGGCAGCAGACAGACCAGCGGCTACAAACAAAAATAGCAGGATTGGCGCATATTCGGAGAGATCGACCACAAAAGACTCGTTTCGCTAAATATTAGCGCCCGCTTTTAGGGAGTGGTCGGTCGTGCTGCAAGGGCCAAATGTCTTTAATTTGACCCATTTGCGAGACGTTATCAGCTACAATAACGACTTGGCCAAGATCTTGTGTAATTTACTGTGCAAAGCGTCGTTGGAGGCCAACAGTTCCTGCTGCCCAATCGGCTGATCGCCGCCTGTATAATCGGTCACAAAACCGCCTGCTTCCCGCACCATCAAAATCCCGGCCGCGACATCCCAAACTTGCAGATCAGCTTCCCAAAAACCATCATATCGACCGGCCGCTAACCACGCGAGATCAAGCGAGGCTGCACCATTACGCCTTATGCCAGCGACTTGCGGAGCAACCGCGCCAAATATGCGTGCCCATTCGGACAAATCTCCATGACCCTTGTATGGGATCCCGGTTGCTATCAGCGCCTCAGACAAATCACGCCTCGCAGAAACTCTTAAACGCTTCTCGCCTAACCATGCACCTTTGTCTTGCTCGGCCCACCACGTTTGGTCCGTCAACGGCTCATAGATCATGCCGCTGGTAACCTTGCCCCAACTCACACCGTCATAGCCACGCTCTTGTACGGCGATCGAAATGGCGAAATGCGGAATGCCATGAAGGAAGTTGGACGTACCATCCAATGGATCGATAATCCAACGCGGCTTGCCTTCTTCCGCTTCAATCATACCGCCTTCTTCTAGGACAAAGCCCCAACCGGGACGGACTTTTAGAAGCTCATCGTATAGAATACGCTCAGAACGCATATCGGCTTTGGACACAAAATCTGCTGGTCCTTTTTTGGAAACCTGCAAATGTTCGACTTCACCGAAATCTCGGCGTAGGCGAGAACCCGCCTTACGCGCGGCGCGTTCCATGACGGTTATCAGGGCGGAATGTGCTGGCATCTATCGGACCTTAGGCCTTGCCAACATATTCGCGAGCATAGACATCAACGATAATCTTAGTGCCAGCAGAAATAAACGGAGGCACCATGACCTTCACACCATTGTCTAGAACAGCGGGCTTGTAACTGGATGACGCCGTTTGCCCCTTAACTACGGCATCGGCTTCAACAATCTCAGCTTCAATCTGATCGGGAAGTGCAACAGAAATCGGCTTTTCTTCATAGAGCTCGAGCTGAACATCCATCCCGTCTTGCAAAAAAGCAACCGCATCACCGAGTAGATCAGCGGGCAAGGTGATTTGCTCGTAATTTTCCTTGTCCATGAAGGTCAACATATCGCCATCAGCGAACAGATACTGAAATGTCTTGGTATCCAAGCGCACCTTCTCAACGGTATCCGCAGAACGGAAACGCACATTGGTTTTGCGGCCATCGACCAAGTTCTTCATCTCGACCTGCATATAAGCGCCGCCTTTGCCTGGCTGCGTGTGCTGAATCTTGGCTACCTTCCAAAGGCCATTTTCATATTCCAGGATATTGCCCGGACGAATGTCGACGCCGCTCATTTTCATCATGTATCTCACTTGCAGGATTTAGGTGTTGGCGGCGCTCTAATGCGGACACTGACAATAGGCAAGCTTTGTGCTTTTGGTCATAGGTCTTTTTCGTACAATACGGGGAATCTATGATCCGCTAATACCCCCTCATGGCACAGTCTATGACACTTGACCCTCTCAACGAGGACGTAACGATCACGATGCCCCCAGCTCCTGCTGCTGGTTTGTTTGGCTATTCCATCATCAATGGAAAGATGCAGGCCTACAAACCGATGTCCGGATATATTCGTGACATCGAACAAATGCCAAACTTTGCGCCTCCATCAGCGGAAGTGTTTGCCGCACAATATGTTGCTTCAAATATTGGAAGAACACGCAGTTCTTCCTGACCCTATGCCGATTGCTGCAAAACTTCGCTAAACTGTCGGACTGCATGTGCCGGTCCCTCCGGGCAATTCCACACCGAGCCGCTGACGGCCAGAAAATCAGCCCCCGCCTCCACCAATGGTTTGCAGTTTTCTGGCGTGATGCCACCGATCGCGACGCACGGGATCTCCATAACGGAGGACCACCATTTTAGGATTTCTATGTCGGGCTTGTGATGTGTTTCCTTTGTCTGGGTGGGGAAAAATGCGCCAAAGGCGACATAATTGGCTCCACCCTCCCCCGCCTCCATCGCCAAATGGCGGCTGTCATGGCAAGTAATTCCTATTTGCACATCCGGACCAAGTTCCGCTCGGGCAACAGACAGTTTTTCATCACTTTGCCCAAGGTGCAGACCATCGGCTGAGAGGCGTTTGGCCAACGCCACATCATCATTCACGACAAAGGCAACATCATGAGCATCACAAATCGCTTTTATCGGTTCAGCGAGGCGAACAGCCTCGTGCGCGTCGATATCTTTGACACGAAACTGAAAGGCAGCGGCAGTACCGTCGCCAAGTGCTAGCTTCAATTGTTCAGGAAAGTTTCCACCAACATCATTGGGTGAAATTAGATAAAGCTGACAGGATGTATCGGGCATGACACTCATAAAATCCAGTTAACGTGTAATGGCAAGCAGAAAACCATCCCATTTTTTTGATCCCACAGTCTGTACAGCGGTGGCATCTACTTTGGGGTGATTTTGCAGCACTTCATATAGCGCCCTTGTGCCTGGTACTTTTGGATCATCGCTCTCAGGATTAAGGATTTCTCCCTCCCGAACAACGTTATCAAAAATCAATGTAGCTCCGGGACGCGACAATCGGATCGCATGTTCCAAATAGGGTGCATAATTTTGCTTGTCTGCATCAATGAAGACAAAATCGAATGGGTCAGTCCCTTTATGGACCAATGCGGATAGAGTCGCGATTGCCTCTCCGACAATTATCTCAACCTTGTCGTCCAATCCTGTTTTGCTGATATTGGTTCTGGCTATTTGGGCATAGCTTTCCTCAAGCTCCAAAGTAACGACGATACCATTTTCTGGTAGGGCGCGGGCGAGCCAAATGGTCGAATAACCACCCAGCGTTCCAATTTCCAATATCCGCTTTGCCCCCACTCCTTTTGCCAGAAGCTGAAGCATTTTTCCCTGTGCTGCCGACACATCAATAGCTGGCAAGCCAGCCTTTCGATTGGCCTCCAGCGTCTCTTGCTGAATAGCGTCTTCGCCAATCAGATGATCGGAAATATAGTCGTCAACCGCTGACCAGCGCTGGTCACCATCAGGCATGTTTGAATGCCATCAATTTATCCGGTTTATGCAATCGATGCCCGATAAATCTGATCAATTGCTCCGCCGAGAACAGAATCAAATTCCTCATCGGTCTGTGAAACGCGCAAATCCTGCAATAGACCTCGACTGAAGCTGGCAATCATGCCGTTGTTTTTCGCAAGTTGCTCACAAGCATCGTCGGTCGAGTAACCGCCGGACAGAGCTACCAAGCGAACTACCTTTGGGTGGTCGATCAATGGCTTGTACAAATTCGCTTCAACAGGAATGGATAGTTTCAGCATCACACGCTGATCATCGCCGAGCGCATCCAGATGCTTCGTCAATTCGCCGAGCAATATTTTATCGCAGTCCGCACGCTCGTCACTTTTGATGTTCACTTCCGGCTCTATCATCGGAACAAGGCCGTTTGCCAGAATCTGTTTCCCGAATTCAAATTGCTGTGCGACATTGGCAGCAATACCGTCTGCATTGGCCTTATTTATCACCGAACGCATTTTTGTTCCAAACATACCCTTGGCAACTGCTGCCTTACACTGATCATCCAGATCAGGAATCGGTTTCATCAACTGAACACCGTTTTCTTCGTCGGCCAGACCTTTGTCGACTTTCAGGAACGGGACAACACCGCGCTCCCAAAGCAGTGTGGGCACAGGTTTACCATCTGCATTGCCATTCATGGTTTTCTCAAACAGAATAGCGCCGATGACCTTGCCATTGCCAAATGACGGTGCCGTAATAATACGGCTACGCATCTTGTGGATAAGGCCGAACATTTCATCATCGTTTGAAAAAGCATCTTCTCCGATGCCATAGCCAGCAAGCGCCTTGGGCGTGGATCCACCACTTTGGTCAAGCGCAGCGATAAAACCCTGGCCGTTTTCAATCTTGTTCATCATTTCTGAATTTGGCATTTTTTATTTTCCTGTGATCAGTAAATTTCTATTTTCGAAGAGCTTCAACACCCGGCAGTTCCTTACCTTCCATCCATTCCAGAAAGGCGCCGCCGGCGGTGGATACAAAACTAAAGTCATCTGCCACGCCCGCATGATTGAGCGCAGCAACCGTATCACCACCCCCTGCTACGGAAAGCAATTGACCTTCTTTGGTCAGGGCAGCCGCAGTGCGGGCTAGTGCGACAGTCGCAGCATCAAATGGAGGCGTCTCAAACGCACCCATCGGTCCGTTCCAGACCAATGTCTTGCAGACTTTCAGTACATCATTGAGCGCTTCAACCGCCGCTGGTCCGACATCCAGGATCATTTCATCCTCAGCGACCTCGTGAACATTAACCGTTCGCGTGGGCGGGTTAGGTGCGAATTCTTTGGATACCACCACATCATAAGGCAAATGCACCGTGCAATCTGCCTTATCAGCGGCGTCCAATATTTGATTGGCGGTGTCAGTCAGGTCGTGCTCGCAAAGAGACTTACCAACATCCACCCCCCGTGCGGCAAGGAAAGTGTTCGCCATACCGCCGCCAATGATGAGGTGATCCACTTTTTCGACCATCTGCCGCAAAACGTCTAATTTGCTGGACACCTTTGCACCGCCGACAACCGCGGCGACGGGATGTTCCGGATCGCCGAGCGCTTTGCTCAATGCATTGAGTTCCCGTTCCATGGAACGTCCGGCATATGCGGGTAGGTGTTCAGCAATGCCGGCAGTCGTCACATGCGCCCGGTGCGCCGCAGAAAAAGCGTCATTGACATAAAAGTCGCCAAATGACGCAATCATCTTTGCCATGCCCGGATCATTTTTCTCTTCACCTGGCGCAAAACGGCTATTTTCGACTACAGCTATGCTGCCATTTGGCAGTTCTGCGATGGCGTCCGGACTGGGACGCTGCATGAAGCGAACTTCCCGGCCCAGAACATCGGCCAAAGGCGCGACAACGGGTTCTAACGAAAATTCGGGTTTATACTCCCCTTTCGGACGACCGAAATGAGCGAGCAACAGCACTTTTGCGCCTTTCTCGGCCAATTCGGTAACTGTCGGAATAACCGCCTTTAACCGCGTATCGTCAGTAACCTTACCATCAGCCATGGGAACATTGAGGTCGACACGAACAAGCCCTGCCTTACCTTCAACGTTGCCCAAATCATCCAGTGTTTTAAATTTGTTATCTGACATTGTTCAGAACTGCCTTGAAATTAAAGCAAGCCGGCCATTACCTTGCCGGTGTCAATCATACGATTGGAGAAACCCCATTCATTGTCATACCAGCTAACAACACGAACAAGTTTGCCATCCATCACTGTCGTCTCAAGACTGTCAATGGACGAACTCGCTGGCTGATGGTTGAAATCACTAGAAACCAGTGGCTTGTCTTCAAATACAAGAACACCCTTCATCGGACCGTCTGCTGCGGCTTTCAGCGCATTGTTGATTTCCTCGACGCTGGTATCGCGACCCGGTGTGAACACCAGATCGACCAGGCTAACATTCGGTGTCGGTACGCGTACGGAAGAACCATCGAGTTTGCCATTCAGCTCAGGCAGAACCAAGCCTACTGCCCGCGCAGCTCCTGTCGTGGTAGGGATCATATTGACGGCCCCCGCCCGTGCCCGACGCATATCGCTATGCATCTGGTCGAGCATGCGCTGGTCATTGGTATAGCTGTGAATCGTGGTCATAAAACCGCGTTCGATGCCGACGAGATCATTCAAAACCTTCGCAACCGGTGCAAGGCAGTTTGTGGTACAAGATGCATTAGAAACAATGACATCCGATGACGTCAATACGTCATGGTTCACACCGTAGACGACCGTTTTCAGATCACCTTTGGCTGGCGCCGAGATCAATACGCGTTTTGCGCCTGCATCAATATGCGGTTGCGCTGCTTCAACGGATTGGAAGAAGCCGGTACATTCCAAAACGATGTCGATCCCCATTTCACCGTGCGGCAAATCGCCAGGGTTACGCTCAGACGTAACCGCAATTTTCTTACCATTGACCATGATATGATCACCATGGGCTGACACTTCGCCCGGGAAGCGGCCATGAACGCTGTCATACCCAAAAAGTATCGCGTTGGCGTCGGCATCAGCGAGATCGTTGATCGCGACCAGCTCAAAATCATCATCATTGCGCTCAAGGATTGCACGGGCAACCAAACGACCAATGCGGCCAAATCCGTTAATTGCTACTTTTGTCATGGAATATGCTCCTTAGGATTCAAACATTGCGGCTTTTTCGCCGACTTTTTCTAGAATTTGTGGCGCTATCTTGTCGGCAGTCAAACCAAAATGGTTGTAAAGGTCATTAATCGGGGCTGAGGCACCGAAACTATCTATGCCAAAGTTCAAGCCGTTCAAGCCGGTGTAGCGCTCCCAACCAAATGTCGTACCTGCTTCAATCGAAACCCGCAGGATATCATCGCCGCCTAGCAGGCCATTCTTGTAAGCGTCGGTTTGCGCATCGAACAACTCGGTACAAGGCATCGAAACGACATCTGTCCCTGTTCCCTGCGCTTCCAGTTTCGCAGCGACATCCATCGCCAACGATACTTCCGAGCCGGTTGCGATAATCACAACGCGTTTTTCAGCCTCAGCCGACTTCACGGAATAAGCCCCTTTTTCACAGTGATTTACACTGACGTCATGACGGATTGGCGGTAGCCCCTGACGGGTTAAAGCCAGAGTGGACGGACCTTCACTATTTTTTAATGCCAGCGCCCAACACTCTGCCGTCTCAATCGCATCACAAGGCCGGAAGGTGAGCATATTCGGCATCGCTCGCAGGCTCTGCAGATGCTCAATCGGTTGGTGGGTTGGCCCATCTTCACCCAAGCCGATACTATCATGTGTCATCACATAGATGGAACGTACATTCTGGATCGCGGAAAGCCGCATGGCGCCGCGGCAATAGTCGGTAAAGACCAGGAACGTCCCGCCATAGGGAATAATTCCGCCATGTAGCGCCATTCCATTCATTGCGGCGGCCATTCCGAACTCTCTTATGCCATAATAAATATACCGGCCAGAATAATCCTCTTTAGTCAAAGGCTTAGTCGCAGATGTTTTGGTATTGTTTGAACCTGTTAAGTCAGCACTGCCGCCGATGGTCTCCGGTAGCGCTTCGGTGATCGCGCCAAGGGCCATTTCCGAAGCTTTCCGCGTTGCAACCTTTGGAGGATCTGCGGCAAGGCTCTCCAGATAATCCTGCATTGCCGTACCAGTCGGGAGCTCGCCGGCCATGCGGCGCTCGAACTCGGCTTTGCTGGAACTGGCTGCCAGACGAGCCTCCCAATCCGCGCGTGCTGCAGCTCCTTTTGTACCAATCTGCCGCCACGACGTCAGTATATCTTCTTGAATTTCAAAGGGTTTATCATTCCAGCCCAAAGCTTCTCGTGTGCCGTTAATTTCTTCTTCACCAAGCGGTGCCCCGTGGGTTGCGGAGGTCCCCTGCTTGGTTGGAGCGCCATATCCGATGATAGTTTTACAGGCAACGAGAGAAGGACGGGGATCATTCTGCGCTTCCGTCAGTGCCCGTCTGATATCCGCAAAATCATGGCCATCACAGGATACAACATGCCATCCCGATGCTCGATAACGCGCCGGAACATCCTCACTGGTCGACAATTCGGTGCCGCCGTCGATTGTTATCTGGTTTTCATCCCAAAGCACATTCAGACGTCCCAAGCCTAAATGTCCGGCCAATCCCACGGCTTCGTGGTTGATCGCTTCCATCAGGCAACCATCCCCAGCTATCACCCAGGTTCTGTGATCAACTAAGTCATCGCCAAAGTGCGCGTTAAGGTGGCGTTCGGCAATTGCCATGCCTACCCCCATTGCGAACCCCTGCCCCAGCGGACCGGTCGTCGCTTCGACACCTTCGAGCTTGAAGTTTTCAGGGTGTCCCGCACAAGGCGACGATAACTGTCTGAAATCCTTGATGTCCTGCATGGTTGGCCGATCATAGCCCGTCAGATGCAACAGTGAATAAATCAGCATCGATCCGTGGCCGGCGGATAAAACAAAACGATCGCGATCCGCCCATTTTGGTGCCTTCGGATCAAACTTTAGAAAATCGCTGAACAAGACCGTAGCAACATCGGCCATGCCCATTGGCATTCCCGGATGCCCGCTGTTCGCCGCTTGTACCGCATCCATGGACAACGCTCTGATGGCGTTTGCCATGCTCTTTTCGGAAACGGTCATAGCAGTTCTGATCCTCCAAATTACGGGGTTTTGGCACGAATCCTTGTCAAGATTCGGAATTTTCCCATCCCTTTGATGACCTATTGATGCGACGTCAAGGCCCGGATTGCCATGGTTCAGGGATAGTCTGTGGATAGTCTCTTATCGATCGGCTGTTTACGTCGGCTGCATTGATTGTTACGAACGAAATACAGGCACTGACAAGTCGGAACCAAGTCATGGAAAACGAACGAGTGATCTCAGCCATTGGCCGTATAGAACGGGCGCTGAGTCGAATAGAGACTGCAAAATCGAAACCGGTATTATCTGAACAGGATGAGTCACTGGATCGCCGTCACACTGCGTTAAAACAGGAAATGCAGCAGGCCATCGAAACAATCGATGGCTTGATTGCAAAGCAGGGGAGCTAAACATGGCGCAAATGACACTGGAAATTGGTGGCAGATCGTTTTCCATTACCTGTCAGGACGGCGAGGAAGCCCATCTTACCAAACTGGGAAGCATGGTTAGTGAAAAGGCTGCAGAAGCGGGAGAATCCGGCGGCTTAACCGAAAGCCGTATGCTGCTTTTTACATCGCTTTTGTTGGCCGATGAACTTTATGGCCATAGAAACGCGAAATCCCCCGCGGAAACTGAGCAAAAAGCGGAACCTGGAGACCTGGCGCAGCAAGAACAAGCTATTGCGGCGTTGGAAAAACTTGCCGACAGAGCGGAAGCTGTCGCCAACGGCCTTGAGTAAATCGCTTAACACACCTAGATGATAGCTGACGGGTTCTGTCTGGCACGAGCTAGAAAGCGAACATCCCTGAGGCGATATAACAACATAGGGAGCTGTCCCTGTACGGATTGCGGGCATTTTGGATGCCGGGTCCGATGCACATGGCCCCCACCTGACGTAATAGGCGTCAGAGGATTTTCCGGAAAACGACTAAGATGGTCCCGTCACCTTTTCTTTAGAAAGATATATTTTTGAGTGATATAAAGCAGAATAAGAAGGTTTTACGTGAAGAGTATCAGCGACGTCGAACCGCTTTTTACAACCAGCTGGATAGTGCAACCCGCAATCTTGCGTTTCGACGACCACCCTCGCCTTTGAAAACCATCTTGGAAGACGCCGAAACTATCGGCATCTATGCCTCTCGTGGTTCTGAAGCACCTACCCATCGATTAATCGAATATTTTTCGGAACAGGAAAAACGCATAGCTTTTCCGGTCGTTTTGGGCGCTGCGCCGTTGGAATTCCGCTTAGTTTCCAACATCAGGTTGCTGGAAGCAGGGTTTATGGGCATCGCAGAACCCGGAACCGACTGCCCGCTCGCCAAGCCAGATGTAATTATTACACCAATGATCGCTTTTGATCGCTCAATGAACCGGCTTGGCCAAGGTGGCGGTCATTTTGATCGCACTTTCGATAAATACTCCGAAGCAAAACGTATTGGTCTGGCCTGGTCGGTGCAGGAGACACAAGAATTACCCGTTGAAGATCATGATATTGCGTTAGATGCAATTGTGACAGAAAGTGAATTAATTCAAAAGGTTGAGATGACGTCATGACGACTAAAAAGGACGATAACTTACAGGATCAACCTTCATGGAGAAAGCCCGTTGGGATGATTCTCATTCTTTTGTTGATCCTTATTTGGACAGGAGTCTCTGTCACTTTGATCGAGGCTTTAGGCGATCTCAATTTCTGGCTGTTGATGCCGATCTATGCAATTCTTGGGATCGCATGGATTTTCCCGATGAAACCACTGCTTATGTGGATGAACACGGGAAAATTTCGCCATCATACCTGAAAACCAGGAAAATGGCGCGAGTGACGAGACTTGAACTCGCGACCTCCGGCGTGACAGGCCGGCGCTCTAACCAACTGAGCTACACCCGCATATGCACCTGCATGGGCGGTGAAGCAGCGCAAGTATAAGAGGGATGCCCCCCTGTCAACTACGCACTTGCATCATTTTGCAGAAAGATTGTCCTGAAGACTGCAATCGACTGATTTGAAGCCTGATTTGAAGCCTGATTTCAACATTCTTTGCAGAATCCGAAAACCTCAATTTGAACGCGACAACTATCCATCAACAGCTTCTGGTTTGTTACAATGGTTTACGCAAGTTACATCTTGTTACAGTAAACAGAGGGTTAACCAATCCTGAAAATTGAATGAACAAGTTGTTGAAAAAGCCTAATTTCTAGGGACTTTGGGCGATGACGTCACATTGAAATAATCGGCGGCTCGTTTACCAAATATTCGCCTTTTTTGTCCATATATCCGGTCATGAAATTCGCAGAGGCACACATGATCGACTTAACAACTGCACCCAAGCAGCCATCCGCTATGCGCAAAGCCGTCGCAATTTTTGCAGGCGTTTCTATGCTCTCTATAGCGAGCACAAGCGCAAATGCTGCGGGTACACTCGCGGGAACAGATATCGTAAATGTTGCGCAGGCCTCTTACGACGGCCCAAGTGGTCCTATAACCGTTGATTCTAATCCGGTAACGATCAAAGTCGATGAGTTGCTGGATGTAACGACTGCATCTAGCAACACTGGTGATGTTGTCACGAGCCCAGCGGCAACGACACAGGTCCTTTCATATCAAGTTACGAACACCGGAAATGGTCAGGAAGCCTTTACGCTAACAGCAGATACTGCCAAAGGCGGCGACGATTTCGATACGACATTTGAGCAAATTGTCCTCGATACGAACGATAATGGGGTCTATGATCCTGGTGTTGACACGGTTTATTCGGCCGGCACCAATGATCCTGTTCTAAATCCTGATCAAAGTGTCACGGTTTTCGTACTTTCAACCATTCCAGCCGGCGCTGCAGATGCAGAACGAGCAGAAGTAGGGCTTACCGCCGTTGCTGTGACCGGAAGCGGTGCTCCCGGTACTACATTCGCAAGCGCAGGAGATGGCGGCGGTGACGCGGTTGTGGGTTCAACTGGTGCAAGTAGCGAAGATAGTGGCTTTTTTATAATTCAAGCAGCGCAGATAACGCTTGTTAAAAGCGCCGCTATTTTAGACCCGTTTAGTGGCAATCAACCGGTGCCCGGTGCCACCATTACATATCAATTGGTCGCAACCACAACTGGGACCGGAACGCTCAACAATCTGGTCGTATCCGATGATATTCCATCGGACACCACTTACACACCAGCAAGCATCACGCTGGAAGGCGTCGGCCTGACTGACAGTGACGCCGATGCCGACGCAGGTTCTTTCGACGGCACGCAAATTTCCGTCGCTTTGGGCGCCATTCCTGGCGGGCAAACGCGAACCATTACCTTCCAAGTCACGATAGATTGAGGATGATTTGATGAAAGTCAAAATACTAAAATATATCGCAACGTTCGCCGCACTAGCCGTACCAGGCATAGCCATAGCCGCGAATAACGTTGCTCTGTCGAGCGATGTTTTTGTTGAACGCAAGGTTGAAAAACCAGATGGCAAGACTGCCGTTCTTTTGGAGCAACCCAAAACCGTTCTTCCAGGCGATAATTTGGTTTTTGTTGTCAAATATAAGAATGTCGGCAGTGCACCGGCCACAGATTTCTCCGTCACCAATCCGCTCCCCAAAGCGGTGGCGTTCAATGGAACGTCCGATGGCGCTGAAATTGTCTCCGTTGATGGAGGTAAAAGCTGGGGATCGCTTTCGGCCCTAACATATACACGCAAAAATGGCGAAATTCGGCCAGCTCTCTTGAGCGACGTTACGCACGTAAAATGGAAATTTAATCGCTCTCTTTCAGTTGGTTCTGAAGGAAAGCTAGTATTTCGTGGAACAGTAAAGTGACCACAGACCGTATCGGATTGCCGCGGGGATTAGGCAATCCAAATTTGAGTGAAACAGGAGACAGTAATGACCAGTAAACTGAAACTTCTCGTTGCCACGAGCGCAATTTCTGTTGCCATGTTGGGCGCAAACCCCGCATTTGCAGCAGATTTAGGCACCGATGCAGGTACGAGTATAACAAATAATGTAAGTGTAACTTATAGTGTGGGTGGAACGACACAAACACCGCCGCCCGTTGCATCTGATACCTTCGTAGTAGACCGCGAAGTCAATCTCGTTGTGACCAGAACCGACAATGTCAACACGTTGGTTGCACCGGAGGCGACACAGCAAGCTTTGACTTACACTGTCAGCAACCAGACCAACGATACTATTGATGTGCTTTTGACATCTGAACAGCTTGGAACTGATGATTTTGATGTAACAGGCACAATCACATATTATCTTGATGACGGAACAACGCCTGGTGTTTTTGATGCTGGCGATACCCCAATTACGTCGATTGAAGATCTGGCTGAGGATGAAACGGTAACCGTCCATTTGGTTGCTAACATTCCAGCAGGTGTAGTGACCGGTAATGAAGCTGAAGTTATCCTGATCGGACAAGCTGCTGACACGACTGGAACAGCATTTGTCAACAATATCGGTGATGCGGACGACCCAACACTGGTGCAAAACGTATTTGCTGACGGTGCCGGAACCCGCACGGGCGGAGCCGCTGGCGATGGTTATCACAGTGATACAGATACTTATGAAGTATCAGCCGCCAACCTGACAGTTGCCAAAACAAGCACTGTGCTTTGGGATCCCATCAACGGATCGAGCGATCCAAAGGCAATCCCTGGTTCGGTGATCGAATATTGTATTGCGGTAACGAACGCAGCGGGATCTGCGACAGCGACAAACGTAGCAATTACCGATGATATTTCAGCACTTGATCTGGATTATTATGCAACAGCCCCTGGCTCTGGACCGGCTTCGATCCCGACAGCCAATGGTGTTGTATCGGCCAATTCCTGTAATGGAACCGGGACAAATGCCGACGCTTCGGGCCTTGGTCATTCCAGCGGCACGATCAGCGGAAACCTCGGTAACGTTGCTCAGAACACAACGGAAGTACTCTTGTTCCGTGTAACGGTTCAATAGAAGAGATAGAGATGACGGCCCTTTCGTTAATCTAACGAAAGGGCCGTCCTCCCCCTTTTTATATGAGCATATTAACCAAACTCTTTAAGCCGGTACAACTGGCTTTTGCTGCAGGCGCTGCGATATCGTCTGCCTCTACGGTTGGTGCTCAGGCTCAAACTGTTGATGATCAGTCACAGCAGCCAAGTGTCGCAGACGATCAATCCCAAAACCTGCCCCTAATCAGCAATATTGCTCAGGCAGAGTGGGATATTGGCAATCAAAGGCTTCAAAAGCCGTCCAATTCGGTTGATATTCAAGTTGTCGCTCCCCCAGCACCACCTGAAATCACCATATACAACTTCGATGACCCGCCAGGAGCGGAGCAAATCTCTCTTCCAGGAACAATCTGTCGCGGCTCCGGGGGCAATGTCCCTGTTGAGCTCATGGGTGTGTTTGCTGGAACGAACACCAATCCAGCCTCTGTCGCCCCAACAGACAGAATTCGTGCTGGAGAGCCTCTAATTGTCTCAATTCTTGCCCCAAACAAGAATTTGACCAGTACCGCTATCGATAGATTCGATATTGTGCTCTCGACGCCATCTGGTGATCGAGAAACTATCAATGTCGTAGAAACCGAGGTCAATAGCGGTCGTTTCGTCGGTATGATCAATACGGCGGCTATTCCTCCCACTCCCATGCAAGGCGATTGCGTCCTTTCGGTGAGACCGGGAGATATGCTGGACGTCGGAATTGATGAAATTGGTGGAAATCCTCTC
The DNA here is from genome assembly GCA_947494305.1 of uncultured Sphingomonadaceae bacterium. Classification (GTDB taxonomy): domain Bacteria; phylum Pseudomonadota; class Alphaproteobacteria; order Sphingomonadales; family Sphingomonadaceae; genus Parasphingorhabdus. Next base: position 1,262,053 of record CANLUL010000001.1, read on the forward strand.
GGTTCAGTGGAAATTGGGATTCTAATTGATCCCTTTGGCGAAACCTTTGACAGCGGCGATGGCGCCCCTGTTTCCGGTACACGCGTAACGTTGATTGACGTTGCAACAGGCCAACCAGCTGATGTTTTTGGTGATGACGGCGTATCAGTGTTCCCCAGCACAGTGATATCCGGCGGATCAGTGACAGACAGTGGCGGCAACGTGTATGATTTCACCGAGGGATTTTACCGCTTCCCCTTTGCCCGTCCCGGGCAATACCGGTTGATTGTAGAGCCGCCAGCCCCCTACACAGCCCCCTCAGAAGCCACGCCAAACCAACTGGCGCAGTTTAGACGAACAGATGGGCTTCCCTTCACCATTGTTGATGGCTCATATGGTGGCATAATCACGCTAGATGACCCAGCTCCGGTTCGTGTCGATGTCCCGCTTGATAGGCCGGGTGTACCGCTAATCATCAGCAAAACTGCGTCAAACGCCGTTGTGGTGCCCGGCGATGCCCTGCAGTATCGAATAACCGTCCAAAATAGCGACCCTGTCCGAAACACAGGTGAGGTAACGATTGAGGACAGTTTACCTAATGCCATGCGGCTTCGCATAGACACTGTTCGCTACAATGGTGCTCTCGTTGCACCCGTAGTGCAGGGAAATGGACAAGACTTTACCGTAACTGTTCCTCCTCTAGGCCCCGCAGAGACAGGGACTCTCACTTATTTGGCCGAAGTCCGTCAGGATGCGCGTCCAGGAGATGCGATAAACAGTGCTCAAGCGAGAGATAACAGAGGCGCGACCAGTCCGGTTACCGATGTAGCCGTTCGGGTTGAACGAGATGGGATCTCCGATCGGTTTACAATCATTGGCCGTATCACGGATGGTGGATGCAATATTGATCCTCGCGAAGCCAGCGGCATAGCCGGCGTTCGGGTTATTCTACAGGACGGCACCTATACCGTTACGGACATAGATGGTCGTTACCATTTTGAGGGCATAAAGCCTGGTTTGCACGTGGTTCAGGTCGATCCATCGACATTTCCTGCTGATTTGGCACCGATCGACTGCGCTCAAAATACAAGGTCAGCCGGGAGCGATATTTCACGCTTTGTTGAAGGCCGTGGTGGCGCGCTCAAAAGAGCTGATTTTAGGGCAAAAACAGTAACTGCACGTAAAATCGATGCGACTGCGACTTACAATAAACCAGAAGTTGCATCGGATCCAGAAGCCGCTGGTGCCAATCGCGATTGGTTCACTGGCCAAAAGCCTGGCATTGCTTGGCTTTTCCCCGAAGAAGAGCATAACCCTCGCGTCAAAGCCATTCGCGTGGCTATTCAACATCACGCCGGTCAAAAGGTTAATCTAACCGTAAACGGCAAACCCGCGAATGCTTTGGCCTTTGATGGAACCAAAAAGAGCAAGAACGGAAGAATTCGTGTTAGCACTTGGCGCGGTATTGAAATCGAGGACAGAACCAACGTTCTTATCGCTCGCGTAGTATCGAGAAAAGGCGAACTGATTCAGGAACTTCGCAGAGAAGTTCACTATTCTGGAAGCCCCTTAAATGCCGAATTTTTGAAGGACCGATCCGTTTTGGTTGCCGACGGCGTAACCAGACCCGTCATTGCGGTTCGGCTTACGGATCGTGAAGGAAATCCTGTACGTCATGGGTTAGTGGGCGACTTCAGTGTGCCAGCTCCTTACACGCCTGCGATTGAGGTCGATGCACAACAAGCAAATCAGCTTTCCGGTCTGGAACGCGGTGCCCCTGTTTGGCGCGTTGAAGGTGAAGAAGGCGTTGCTTACATCGAGTTAGCACCAACCACCGCATCAGGCTCACTCAGCATCACATTTCCATTCAAGGATGGCGAAGTTTCGCGCGAGCAACGTATTGAAACATGGCTTGATCCCGGTGATCGTCCATGGACTGTCGTTGGCTTTGCCGCCGGTACAGTGGGTTTCAACACATTGGATGAGCGTCTGGAAGACCTTTCCGATGACGAAGATAATATCAATGTTGACGGCCGTGTTGCCCTTTATGCCAAAGGTCGTGTCACCGGCAAATGGTTGATGACACTGGCCTATGACAGCGACAAAGAAGAAGATGAAACCCGCTTCCAGGGCGTCATTGATCCACGTCGCTATTACACAGTTTATGCCGATCGCAGCGAACAACGTTTTGATGCTGCATCCGTCCGTCGTCTGTATCTGAAACTAGAGCGTCCACAGTTTTATGCGCTATTCGGCGACTATGAGACGGGTATCGATGAACCCGAACTAGCCCGCTATCAACGTGCGTTCAACGGTATCAAAGCCGAGTATCGCAACGAGCAGGTGCACCTGAATGCCTTTGGCGCAGACTCGCCCAATCGCTTCCGCCGTGAAGAAATTCAGGGTAATGGCCTGTCTGGTCCTTACGCCCTCGCCACCCGTGATATTCTCGCGAACAGCGAACGTATCACTTTGGAAACGCGTGACCGTTTGCGCTCTGACCGGATTGTTGAACGTCGTGAGCTTACGCGCCATATCGACTATGATATCGATTATCTGGCCGGAACACTGCGTTTCCGCGAGCCTATCTTAAGCCGTGGTAGCGGCCTTGATCCGCAATTCATCATTGCTGAGTATGAAGTATTGGGTGTTGGCGACCGTAACCTGAATGCTGGTGGCCGGGCGACTTACACATCCAAAAACCAGAAATTGAAGATCGGTGCAACGGCCGTTCATGACGAAGATGAGGCGGTTAAAACCGACTTATTAGGTGTGGATGTGCGCTATCGCCCAGATCTTAAAACGGAATTCCGGGCTGAATTGGCTGTGACGGACAACGAAGCCAAGACCGCTAATGCAACCGGCACAGGCCGCGCGGCGACAGCATGGCTCGTCGAAGCAGAGCATCATGGTTCGAAGTTTGACGTGCTGGCCTATGTCCGCCGTCAAGCCAGCGGATTTGGGTTGGGACAGATTAATGCATCCGAGAGTGGCACCCGCAAATTCGGTATTGATACCCGGGTTCGTGTTACCGATCAGCTTTCGGTTGCGGTAACCGGGTATCAGGAAAATTTCCTGGATACCAATGCCCGCCGTCGCTCCGGAACAGCAGAAGTTGAATATCGTTCAAAGGACACATCTTTGCGCGCCGGTATCGTGCACGCCAATGATCGCCTGTCTGATGGTACGACAAACAAATCGACCTTGGCACGCTTTGGCGCAACGCAAAGACTGTTTGATGGCAAGCTCGAATTGGATGCGCAGACTGAATTCGCCTTGGGCGGACAGGATGAAAGCATCGATTTCCCTGCGCGCCACAGCGTGACCGCACGCTATGCGATCACCAATGATATCAAGCTTGTTGGCACCTATGAAATTGCCGATGGCGAGAACATTGACGCACGAACAGCACGGATTGGTGTTGATGTGGCTCCATGGGATGGTGCGCGTATCGTGAGCAGCATCAACCAGCAGGAAATTACTGAATTTGGTCCGCGCACCTTTGCTGCCTATGGCTTGACCCAATCTATTCCGCTCGACGAAAAATGGACGATTGATTTCTCACTCGATGGCAATGAAACCTTGGGGGGTTTCCAACGCAGCGATGTGATTAATGATGAACAGCCCGTCGCATCTGGCGGCTTCCTGGGCAATGATGGTTCATTGACCGAAGATTTTGTTGCGGTGACCGCAGGCGCAACCTATCGGGCAGAGGATTGGAGCTGGGTTAGCCGCGCAGAATATCGCGACGGTGATTTAAGCGAGCGCTATGGCTTCACTTCTGCGATTTTGAAAGAAATTGGCGAAGGCAGCTCAGTCGGCGCGATTGGCAGTATATTTGTTGCCGAAGATCTAACCGGCACCAAGACACAGGTTGTTGAGGCCGAGGCAAGCTGGGCACATCGTCCATCTGACAGTCAGTGGTCCTGGCTTGAAAAGTTAGAATATCGCGAAGACAAAATTCGCAACGCAACGGCTGGAACATCCGGACCGATTGGCGGCGCGCCATTGTTAGTGAACGGAGACGTTACATCGCGCAGAATTATCAATAGTTTAAGCGTCAATTATACGCCGATTGACGCGGATGACGGCATCTTTACCGAAGCCGGCGAATATAGCTTCTTTTGGGGAAGTCGCTACGTATTCGACAAATTCGGACAAGATGATGTCAAAGGCTGGAGCAATGTAATCGGTGCGGACATCAAGTTCGATCTCTCCGACACCATTGACATCGGCGGACAGGCGACTGCGCGCATAGGCACGGATTTCGATACGATTGCCTATTCGGGTGGACCGAGTGTTGGGATTACACCGTTTAAAAACGGTTATATCTCAGTTGGTTATAATGTGGTGGGTTTTGAAGACCGCGACTTTGAAGAAAGTCGATATACCAGAGATGGGCCCTTCATCACCTTCCGCCTGAAGTTTGACCAGGACACCTTTAGCAGTTTGGGGCTGTAACGGGCGACTGGAAGATTAGCTCCTTTTAGGGGCGAAAAAAAAGTTGCTGACATGGATCAGCGGGCATTTGGATAGCCGTGAACCTTTGGGGGGTGAGCGCTTTTTCAAACGGGTCGCGCAATGGTTATATACCGGGTCTCAATCAGCGAACAAAAGCACCGGCGTTTCAAGCAAATGCTTGAGCGCCTGGACATAGCTGGCGGCATCATAGCCGTCGACGACCCTGTGATCACACGAGATCGACAGATTCATAAGCTTACGCGCGTGAATCTCGCCGTTTTCCGCGAACACGGGGCGCTCTACTATCTTGTTAGGACCAATAATCGCCACTTCCGGACGATTGATCACTGGCGTGGTTGCAATACCGCCCAGTGGCCCCAAAGAGGTCAATGTCAGCGTAGATCCGCTCAATTCCTCAGGTTTTAGCCCGCCAGAGCGTGCGCCCTCTGCCAAACGGCCAATTTCGGCGGCTAATTGCCATATATTCATATCCTGCGCATTGCGGATTACAGGCACCATAAGGCCCTGATCGGTCTGTGTGGCCATTCCCAGGTGCACCGCGCCGTGACGGGTCACCTGCCCCGCCTCATCGTCAAATGTAGCGTTCAGCATGGCGAATTTGGGCAGAGATTTGCAAATCGCGACAATCATCAAAGGCAGCATGGTAAGCTTGGGCCGTTCACCGCGATTGGAATTCAAATCCTGCCGCATGTCTTCCAGCTCGGTCATATCGATTTCATCGACATAAGAAAAATGTGGAATATTGCGTTTTGATTCCGCCATATTCTGAGCGATTTTCCGGCGCATTCCGATGACCTTTATGGTCTCATCATTGCGTTTCATGGAGGCGTTGGAAGGTCGATAGCCCTGTCCTGATCCGTAGCTTAAAAACGCATCAAGATCGCTGTGACGGATATGTTCGCCCTGTGCTTTTACCTGACTCAGATCGACGCCGAGATCCGCTGCACGCTTGCGGACGGCGGGTGTTGCGAGTACTTTTGAATGCCCAGAATCTGACGTCGTGACGCCACTTTCGGAAGCTTCAACGGCCAATTCTTCAGACTGTTTCTGAAGATTAACCTTTTCTACCAGTGGTTCGGGTTTATGTTCTTTTTCAATACCTTCATCTGACGTCATGGCCTCTTGAGGTGTTTCATCGGCAACCTGCTCTTCGACTTTGACCTCAACTTCCTCCAGATCAACGTCGCCTTCGACCTCGATCTCGACCAGCATTGATCCGATGGCGATCACATCACCCGCCTCACCTGCTAAAGCAACAATTTTACCGGACACAGGCGCTTCCATTTCGACGGTGGCTTTGTCGGTCATCACGTCGGCAATCTGATCATCTTCATCGACCACATCGCCCACAGCAATATGCCACGCAACAATCTCTGCCTCGGCAATGCCCTCGCCAATGTCGGGCAAATTAAATATATATTTGCTGCTCATGATTTCAGACCTTTTACAATTTTTTCGAGCGCTTCACCAATACGAACCGGGCCGGGGAAATATGCCCATTCGAGCGAGTGCGGATATGGTGTATCAAATCCAGTGACCCGTTCAATCGGCGCTTCGAGATGGTAGAAACATCGTTCTTGAACCAAAGCCGACAATTCAGCACCAAACCCACTAGTCCGGGTTGCTTCATGGACAATCATGCATCGACCCGTTTTTTTCACTGACTCTTCGATCGTTTCGATATCGAGCGGCACCAATGTACGTAAATCGATAACTTCGGCATCAATATTATGTTCTTCGACTACAGCTTTGGCGACGTGCACCATCGTGCCGTAGGCTAGAACTGTCACTTCTGTGCCAGGACGAACGATGTTGGCTTTGCCCAATTCCACGCGATAATAGTCGTCAGGAACCTGCGCTTCATCAAATTTGGACCAAGGTTCGACCGGCTTGTCATAATAGCCGGTGAATGGCCCGTTATAAATCCGTTTGGGTTCAAAGAAGAGAACGGGATCGTTGTCCTCAATCGAAGCAATGAGCAGTCCCTTCGCATCATATGGTGTAGAAGGGATAACCGTCTTCAATCCAGACACATGGGTAAACATCGCCTCGGGTGATTGGCTATGCGTCTGCCCACCAAAAATACCACCGCCAAAGGGCGAGCGCACGGTCATCGGAGCAATAAACTCACCAGCTGAGCGATAACGCAATCGGGCAGCCTCGGAAATCAATTGATCCATGCCGGGATAGATGTAATCGGCAAACTGGATTTCTGGTACCGGGCGCAGGCCATAAGCCCCCATCCCTACCGCAGCACCAATAATCCCGCATTCGCTAATCGGTGTATCAAAACAACGCGTCTTGCCGTATTTTTCCTGCAAGCCCGCAGTCGCGCGAAAAACACCGCCGAAATAGCCAGCGTCTTCGCCCATGATTACGACATTCTCGTCGCGCTCCATCATGTTATCGAGACCAGAGTTTATGGCCTCTATCATGTTCATCGTGCTCATGACTTGGATGCCTCCGTGTCAGGCCACTTGATTGCCCGCTCTTTATCTGCCTGATCGGCTTGTTCTCTGAGGTGCCAGGGCATATCCTCAAATACATCCTCGAACATGGTTTCAAACGGTTGATGCAGGCCATGACCAAGGATGCCGTTTTTCGCGGCTTCTTTGACAGCTTCCTTCACAGCTTCAACGCACTCTTTGTCCATTTCTTCTTGCTGTTCGACGCTCCAGACTCCGCGCTCAATCAGATGTCGTTTGAGCCGCATGATCGGGTCACCAAGCGGCCATTCCTCCCGCTCCTGTGCACTACGATAGGAACTCGGGTCATCCGAGGTGCTGTGCGCATCGGCACGATAAGTGAAATGCTCAATCACCGTTGGTCCTTGATTGGTCCGTGCGCGTTCCGCGGCCCATTGTGTCGCTGCATAGACAGCCAGGGGATCATTGCCGTCTACCCGCAAGCTGGCGATGCCATAGCCAACACCGCGTGCAGCAAAGGTCGTTCGCTCAGCACCGGCAAATCCTGAGAAGGATGAAATCGCCCATTGATTGTTAATTATATTCATAATCACCGGCGCATTATAGACCGTCGCAAAGGTCATTGCGGCGTGGAAATCACCTTCCGCCGTTGATCCTTCACCGCACCACACCGCCGCTATCCGGTTGTCGCCTTTGGACGCACTGGCCATCGCCCAACCTACCGCTTGCGGATATTGCGTGGTGAGATTGCCCGACACGGTGAAAAAATTTAACCGCGTCGAGCTGTACATGATCGGCAGCTGACGACCTTTTAGCTTGTCTTCCTTATTGGAGAATATCTGATTGACCATATCGACCATCGGATAGCCGCGCGCGAATAATATGCCCTGCTGACGGTAGCTGGGGAAACACATATCCTCAGCATCCAGCGCCATAGCGGCTGCCACCGAAGTTGCTTCTTCGCCTGTACATTTCATGTAAAAGCTGGTTTTGCCCTGTCGTTGTTGTCGGTGAAGCCGATCATCAAACGCCCTGACCTGCGCCATGGTCCGCAGCATGCGTAATAGTGTGTCATCATCCAGTTTCGGATCCCAAGGCCCCACCGCCTTATGATCGTCATCGAGCACGCGGATCAGATCATAAGCCAAATCTGACATTTCGTCTGGTTTTGTAGAAACATCCGGACGCGGCTGTGCGCCCGCCTTCTGAATTTCAATATTGCTATAGTCTACCTCATCTCCCGGCCGGAATTTTGGTTCCGGTACGTGCAGTGATAAAGGCGGCAAATTGCTTTTCTTGTCGTCAGCCATACGGCCTCTCCAGCAAAACCAGCGCTTATGCTGCGCTGCAATAAATGTTCAACAAGCTGTTACAATATTACAAAAAGCTATTTAGGTCAATATCTCTGTCCTTTAACGTTTCACTCGACCTGTTTGCTGCTAAACGCATACCGACGAGCAGCGTCAACCAAAGCCACAACAGCAGTGTCGTTCAATCCTAGGAAGTTACATTCCTACACATGGAATTTCAATTGCCGTGTCCACATCAATAGAGTTTGGATGTCTCGATATGAATGAATTCAACAATGACCAACATTCATTGGAGAAAATTGGTACGATCAATACTGAAGGGTGGTCATCGGCCAAAACGATTGCCAGTCTGCAACGCGGATCACCCGCACCGGACGACCACCATTTCCGGCCGTTTACCTCACAACTATCGCCATCTCTAACGATAGAGGCTTGGATATTGGTCGCATTGGATGATGCCACATCAGGTTCGGTCTTCAAAAAAGTGGAACGGATTTCACCATCAAGAAGCGGACATGCCGGTTCATCATTCAGATTTCACTGCGGTTTCCAACGGATAAAATCCATCTTCCACTAAATTACCTAGTCCGCAAAACGGAACTGTACTTTACCAACAGCCTGTCCATTTGAGTAACCGCCTGAGGCACCAAAGCTCCACCGATCATTGCCGCGAAGCGCAATGCCTCCACCAAATCCGGCCTTGCCGTTGACGACGCTGAATCCGCCGGAAATAGCGTAGCTTTCGTTCCGATCGAGATATTGATCAGGAATGGCGGCAACCGCAGCTAGGCCACCTTCCAGATCAGATATCCGGCTATCCTGGCTGGCCAGAGCCGTTACAAAATTGTCCAGCCGCAGATCAAAGGATTCTAGCCGCTGGGTATTGGCCAAAATACTTTGGCCGTTATTGGCTATGCTCGCCGTGTTGCTGGCCACGGCCGTGGTGTTGGCGGTAATGGCAACGACATTATTGGCGACACCAACTGCATTGGTATCAATATCAGTCCGGTTCGTTGCGATCGACGCTGTGTTTGCAGATATACCGGTATTATTGCTATCAACCTGTCCTTGCAAAGCACCACCGTCAGATGCCACATTACCATCAGCATCTGTTGTAATCACACCGGAAACAGCACCCTGGGCGTTGCGGGCATTGGCACCATTTATGCCGCTGAGGGTATATGTCGTAGTGCTATTGCCATAGACATGTTGATTGTCCCGGGTTGTTGCTGCGCCCGCGCCGAAGGCAACTGAGTCCGCAAAGTCAGCCGACGACCCATTCCCAATCGCGATGGCATTTGCACCGGCTGCATTGGCGCTGTCACCAACTGCAACGGACAATTGACCGGTGGCATCGCTGTTGTCGCCCAGAGCTGTACCGCCATTGGCCGCGTTGGACCCCGCGCCAAGCGCCACCGATCCGGAAGCCGTGGCCCCGAAACCGATAGCAGTCGCATTGGTGCCGGTGGCCTGCGCATTATCCCCGACTGCGGTGGAATTCTCGGCGGAGGCAATGGCATTGGTTCCAACCGCCGTGCTGTTCGCGCCTGTACCGTCGAGTGACCCAAAATTGCTATTGGTCTCCAGACTATTAACCCGCGTGGACAATCCCTGAATCTCTACGGTGTTGTTTGTGACATTATTTGTGTTTGTTGCAATGGCTGCCGTATTATTCCCGACATCGGTTTGCAGATTGCTGATATTGGTGCTGTTGGTATCAACATTGGTATCAAGTGCATCAATGGCTGACTGAACATTGGTTGCGGTCAGTCCCGACGTGCCATTGTCATAGCTGTTGGAGGCTGCCCGTGTGTCTATAACGACATCGCCGGCTTCATCGCGATAGGTGTAGGTGCTGTCGCCATTGTCGACCAGGTCGATCGCACCGACGGTGGTCTGGAGACTGGCAATATCCATCGCATTATTGCCGGTGTTGGTATCAACAGCACCAAGGGCCGCGTCCAACTGATCCTTGTTCACCGCGTCTGTTGGATCCGTGCCCGCCGCCACATTGACGATGCGGCGCTCACTCCAGGCGGCACCGACTGATACGGTATTCTCCTGATTGGCGCTGGAGCCTGCACCAATTGCAACAGAACCGGCGGCAAAAACCTGAGCGCCTTGCCCGATGGCAACTCCGCCATTTACCCCTGAAGCCGCCAGCGCACCGATGACGATATTATCGTTGCCAGTAGCGCTTGGGCCGTTGGTTGCATTGCCGCCGGCCAGGAAATTGCCACTGCCTTCTACAACCGCATTATGCCCGACGATGATATTGCGTCCGGAGTTCGCGCCGTTCACGCTGTTATTCGATCCCAATATCCCGATATGTGATCCTTGCTCGATCCTAGAATTGACGACATTCTCGGAACCGGCAATATGGATGGATGTCTGGACATTATCACCCCCACCGCCAGCAATCACATTGTTCGCGCCGCTGACCGAGCTGTCCCAAACCAAATCGCCCAGAATATTGTTTTTGCCCGAAACACTGTTGTCGCGGTTGATTTCGCCCAAATTGTTGTCACGGCCGGTTACCAGATTGCGGCTGGCGTCTTCGCCAAGGGAGTTATCGTCACCCGCAACGAGGTTCTGGCTGGCAAACAGGCCAATATTATTATCAACACCGCCGACAAGATTGGAATTGGCTTCCTCATTTAGGATATTACCCCGGCCGAAAACCGCGCTGTTACTGGTTATGCCATCGATCCTGTTTGCGGAGCCAGCAACAATATTGTCGGTGGCGCTGTCGCGCAGTCTATTTTGCTGCCCAAAAACGGCATTTCTCTGGGCTTCGTCACCCAGCTCATTTCCTTCACCCGAAACAGCGTTGTGAGTGGATCGCCGACCAAAACTGTTGCGGGCGCCCGACACGCTATTATGGGAAGCAAAATCGCCAAGAAAATTATCTTCACCACCAACTATATTGGAGTTGGCTTCCTGATCAAGGAAATTGGTTCGACCGAAAACCGCGCTGTTATTGGTTAGTTGGCTAATGTTGTTTGCGAAGCCGGAGACAACATTGTTTCTAGCGTCGTCAAACAGTGCGTTTTGATGACCCGAAACCGCATTTCCCGCAGCCTGATTGCCCAGTCTATTGTCTTGTCCCGACACATTGTTGTAAGCTGTATTATCCCCCAGCGTATTGATAGAACCCGATACCGCATTCAATCTTGCATTCGCTCCCAGCTCATGGCGTAATCCCGATACCGAGTTAAAGTCTGCATTTGTCTCCAGAATATGGAAGTTACCTGATACCGAGTTGCTGTCTGCACCTGCGTCCAGAGCATTGGAGAAACCCGATACCAAGTTATGACCTGTATTTGCACCCAGATTATTGGTTCCACCCGATACCGCGTTAGCTTCTGTATTTGCGCCAAGAATATTATCTTCACCACCAATAATATTGAAACTGGCCTCTTCTCCCAATGTGTTTTGATTGCCGGTAACCAGATTGCCATCACCGCCTATATCGCCGTCCATGTTGCTGTCAGTGGCTTCGGCAAAAACATCATCGGCGGTAAATAATATACCATCTGTTCCAACGTCTCGGACAAAACCCAGCCGGTTGCCGAAACCAGAAACCGCATTTTGATCGCTTTCTGAGCCCAACCTATTGCCCAGTCCGGCAACGGTGTTATGTCTGCCGCCGTCAAAAACAATGTTATTACCACCGGATACCGCGTTACCGAGGGCATTTTGGCTCAGAACATTGGAGTTACCCGATACCGCGTTACCGAGGGCATTTTGGCTCAAAAAATTGAAGTTACCCGATACCGCGTTACCGCCTGCATTCTGGTCCAGAAAATTGCTAGAACCTGATACCGCGTTGGATCTTGCACCATCGAGCAGATTATTGGAGGAACCCGATACCGCGTTATGGTCTACATTTGCTCCCAAATTATTTGAAGACCCCGATACCAAGTTATGGTCTGCATTTTCGCCCAGAGATATTCTCTCACCCGATACCGCGTTGAATCTTGCATTTTCGCCCAAGGATATTCTTTCACCCGATACCGCGTTATGGTCTGCATTTGCGCCAAGAATATGACCTTCACCGCCAACAATATTGAAATTGGTCTCTTCCCCCAGCGTGTTTTGATTACCAGCGATCAGATTACCATCACCGCCAATATCGCCGTCCATATCGCTGTCAGTGGCTTCGGCAAAGACATCATCGTCCGTAAATGAAATGCCATCTGCCCCATCCTCCCGGACGAAGCCCAGCCGGTTGCTGGAACCGGAAACCGCATTTTGATTGCTTTCTGCGCCCAGTTCATTTCCCTCACCCGAAACCGCATTTGCCTGAGTCCGATTGCCCAGAATATTGTCTCGTCCCGACAGATCATTATTGGCTGTATCATCCCTCAGCCTATTGGTATTGCCGGATATTCTATTGCCAGAGCTTGCAATGCCTGTAACGTTGCGAACGCCAGAAATGGCATTGCTGAAACTATCAGAGCCCAGCCGGTTGCTGTTACCCGATACAATATTATTGCTGCTTTCATCCCCCAACTGATTACTGCGCCCGGAAACCAGATTCTGGCCGGTTTCTTCGCCAAGGGTGTTACTTTGGCCCGAAACGGCGTTACTTCTGGCTTCAGTGCCCAGACTGTTTAGCTGACCCGATACAATATTATCTTCACTATCATCACCAATACAATGGCCGGTGCCGGAAACGTCATTACCGGTCCGGCCATTGCTTGGGGCCGCAGTAATCGGAGCCGAGCTGCATCCCAATGGCGATGTTCCGTCATAGCCATCGACATCGTTATTTTGCGCCTGCGCCGTCTGTGCGGTCATCGCCAAAGCAATGGAAAGCGCGGCAATGCCGGTGCCGGTGCGCAATTTTGACGATGTCGCAGAATTTTGATCAAAGACGGTATTTTTAACGATCATTATATTAACTCCGAATAGTAAATGACCCGGGACGACAACAGACGTCCGGCTTCACACGCAGGTCGGAAATTATTTGAACCGCTTGCCCTTCGGTGACAGTTCATTGCAAAGAATGAACTTGGTTCAGAACGAACCAGTGCAACCCCCTAACCCAATCAAAAAGGTAATCGGAAAGTAAAATGAGTATAGTCAAATAATTGAAATGGTATATATTCAGTTAATGAATAGTTGTGCCTGCGGGGGGCTGGACAATGAACTTACGCAAAATCGATTTGAATCTGTTGGTCATTTTTGATGCCATTTATTCTGCTGGCAATATCTCTCATGCTGCAAAAAGCCTAGGCATGAGCCAGCCGACCATATCTAATGCACTGACCCGTCTGCGCGATACCGTGGGGGATCCGCTGTTTACCCGGGCGGGTCGCGGGATCGAGCCAACGCCAAAGGCGATCCAGATGATCGGCCCGGTGCGAGAGGCGCTGCAGATGATTCAAAGCGGGGTTTCTGATGCCGGATCCTTTGACCCAGCAACGACCAAGCGCCATTTCCGCATGGTGCTGCTCGACCAACTGGAACCGATGTTGATGCCGCCGATTATCCGGAAGATCCAGGATTTTAAAGCGATTACGTTGGAAACACTGCATGTCTGGAAAACCCCGGTTGTTGAGCGGTTGAACGACGGCAGCCTGGACCTGTTGCTTTCTACCTATGCCAGTAATCTGGGTGATTTCAACTGTACATCATTGGGCCGCGCGGAGGTCGCGATGATCGCGCGGCGGGGGCATCCGGAAATCGATGGAGAGGTGACCATCGAACAGTTTCAGTCTCTGGGGCATGTTGCGCTGGTCCAGGAATTGCGCAACCTGACCCGCGCCGATGAACTGCTCCGGGCCATGGATATTGACCGGCATATTGCCTATACCGTCACCAAATTCTGGTCCTTTCCCTATATTGTGTCGCAGACCGATTTGATCGCGATGATTCCGGCCGAATTTGCGCGGTTGGCCGCGAAAAACCACCCGATTGAGGTCTATCCGATGCCTTTCGAAATGCCGAAACAAAAAGTATATATGACCTGGAAGAAAAACCGGGATAACGATCCCGGGCATCGCTGGTTACGCGAACAGATATTGGCGGCCTTTACGGACAATATGTGAAATCAACTCTGGTGTGCGGTGCTTGTGATATTTCAGTTAGGCTTGATCCAACCGCCTTTTTGAACAGCGCAAGCGATAGTTAAGTCGCCAAGGTTGTTCATGCTTTACGTTTTGTGGCAGGTTTTTCTCTGCGCATTCGAGATTTAGCGGCCACTGAAGCAACTAGATAACTTTAAGTTCCGGCCATTTTTCAAGCCAGTTTTTTTCTGCAATCCGGGCTTCGAATATGTGTCTTTTGCCAATAAATTTTGGGCACGGCCTTACGATCAAGTTTAGAAGATCATCCACTCCACAAGGGGCGATGATTTCGATATCGCCATTTACATATCTCGCTCCAATAGCAGTTGTGGTTTCGGACCAGTGTTCAAGAGCATCGAAGCTATCGAGATAGGGCTGGTCGTTATTTTTGACGTGCATTCTGGCCTGATTTCGCACTTCCCATTCAACCGCGTCATTGAGAGCGGTGAGATTGGTTTCATGAAACTTTTCGGCGTTTTTTGAAATATTCGCAGGATCAAAATATATCACATCAACATCGGATTCCCCGGTTGGATCAAATGGGACGCCATGAAGGTGACTCCAAATGGGGTTTCTAATCGCTCCAGCGGCAACCCAACAATCGGGTAAGCCTATGCTGCTCACCGTCTTTAGAAGACTAACGATCCGTGGATCGGATCGTACGAATTCTTCAATGTCTTCAATTGTGTTCATCATCCGATGTATATGACAATCGAAGCCCACTTACGATGCCGTTGCTATGTCGCTTTCGGCGGTATTGTGAACGTTGGGAAATGCGCACTCTGGCGCAATAAAGTCATAGGTCTGATGCTCTAGAAAGATCACTATATCCCCAGTTTACACCAGGGCGACGATTGCCTCTCTAATAGACCCGGGCTTTTGGCTCGACATAATCCGCTTCGTCGGTCAGCGTGTAATCGTGGACCGGACGATAGTCGATTTTGGTCTTACCGCCTTTTCCGCCCCAACCATCAAAGGTAATGGTGGTGTGCTTCATCCACTCTTTGTCATCGCGGTCAGAATAATCTTCCTGCATGTGCGCACCGCGGCTTTCTTTGCGGTTTGCGGCGCTGTTCATCGTGACAACGGCCTGTGACATCAGATTGTCGAGCTCCATCGTTTCAACCAGATCGGTGTTCCAGATCAGTGAGCGATCGGTCACGCCAACATCTTTCAGCTTGGCATTGACCTTGGCCATTTCCTCGACGCCTTCGCCGAGCAATTTGTTATCGCGGAAAACCGCAGCATGTTTCTGCATGGTTTTCTGCATTTCGAGACGAAGGTCCGCCGTTGGTATGCTGCCGCTCGCATTGCGGAAATGATCGAGGCGAGAAAGCGCCAGATCAGCACTATCGTCCGGTAGTGGCTTGTGCGATGCATTGGGCGTCAGTTTTTCTTTCAGACGTAAACCGGTTGCGCGGCCAAAGACCACCAAATCAATCAACGAGTTCGAACCAAGACGATTGGCACCGTGCACAGACACACATGCCGCCTCGCCCACTGCATAGAGCCCCTCGACAATTGCATCGGGATCATCCTTGGTCGGATTGACGACTTCGCCATGATAGTTACACGGAATGCCGCCCATATTATAGTGAACCGTTGGGACCACTGGCAGAGCTTCACGGGTCAGATCGACGCCAGCAAAAATCTTTCCGGTTTCGGTGATACCCGGCAGACGCTCCGCCAAAACATCAGGCGCGATATGGTCGAGATGGAGATAGATATGGTCTTTCTCCGGTCCAACACCGCGACCTTCCCGAATTTCAGTGGCCATACAGCGCGACACAACATCACGTGATGCCAAATCTTTGGCACTAGGCGCATAGCGTTCCATGAACCGCTCGCCTTCGGAGTTGGTCAAATAACCGCCCTCCCCGCGCGCACCCTCTGTAATCAGCACGCCCGCCCCGTAAATTCCGGTCGGGTGAAATTGTACAAACTCCATATCCTGCAATGGCAAACCAGCACGCAGCACCATGCCGCCGCCATCGCCTGTACAAGTATGCGCAGATGTTGCGCTGAAATAACAACGTCCCGCCCCGCCAGTTGCCAGAACAACGGCTTTGCTGCGGAACCGATGGATCGAACCATCGTCGAGGCATAATGCGATAACGCCGCGGCATTCGCCATCTTCCATAATCAGGTCGATTGCGAAATATTCAATGAAGAAATCCGCATCATATTTCAGGCTCTGCTGATAGAGCGCGTGTAACATCGCGTGACCGGTACGGTCGGCAGCGGCACAGGTCCGTTGAACCGGAGGTCCGTCACCCATATTCTGCATATGCCCGCCAAAGGGACGCTGATAGATTGTGCCATCTTCATTGCGCGAAAATGGGACACCGGCATGTTCCAGCTCGTAAACCGCCTGTGGCGCTTCGCGAACGAGATATTCGATCGCGTCCTGATCACCCAGCCAGTCCGATCCTTTGACCGTGTCATACATATGCCAGGTCCAGTGATCGGGTGTATTGTTACCCAGTGAAGCGGCAATGCCGCCCTGTGCTGCAACCGTATGTGAGCGGGTTGGAAACACCTTTGTAATGCAGGCCGTTTTCAGGCCGGATTCCGCAGAACCCATAGTGGCGCGAAGGCCGGAGCCGCCGGCCCCAACAACCACCGTGTCATAGGTGTGATCAATGATTTTATAAGCAGGCTGTGAGCTGGCGTTTTCGTTTGTATCAGGCATTATGCAGCCACTCCCGTAAAGGCAATTTTGGCAACCGAGAAGATACCCAAAGCGGCACCGCCAACGGCAAAAAAGTTAAGCAAAGTGATCAAGGCGAATTTCATACCATGATCAGGAATATAGTCTTCGATCAGGACTTGAAGGCCAAGGCGCAAGTGCCAAAAGATGCTGACAAGCATCAACATCATCGGGACCGCGACCAATGGCGAAGACAGCCACTCCACCATCAATTCATGTTCGTAATTAGGAAGCCGCATCAGCGAGAAAATCAGCCACAACACCAAAAGCATGTTGGCGATGGCGGTGACCCGCTGAACAATCCAGTGATGAGCACCTTCTTGTGCCGATCCTAGGCCGCGTACTCGGCCAATATTGGTTCCTGAGCCCATGTTCCGGTCCTAACGTTTATAGATTTTGAAAAGCGACGGACAGCCAAATTGCGGCAGTCACGATAACGGCTAGAAATGGCACGAGTATTGACCACATTTTGTTGGTCTTCAGCTCATAGCCAGCCCCGGCATCCATCACAAAGTGGCGGAGCCCGGAGAACAGATGCTCGAAAAAAGCAAAGGTCAATCCAACCAGCACAACATATCCGAGGTAGTAAAAGTCAAACCAGCTCAGGAAATATTCGTAACTCTCCGCACCGGCAGAAATGGAATATAGCCACCAGACTAACAATGGCATGCCCACCAAGGCCATACCATCGCCAGCAATCCGGTGCAGAATAGAGACCAGCATATGCGGCCCCCAAACATAGTGTAAAAGACCACCGCCACCCGAAAGGTGCGGTGATATTGGACGATTGGATGGCTTGCCCGACATCTCGGTCATATTAGTCCCCTGATCAATTTCAGACCCGGGCGACCTCCGGAGTCTTCTCATTTCCCCAATGTCTTAGCGAAAAGCAGCGCTGATGCAAAGCTCATGCCTTGTTTTTTCACTATTATTTTTAGTGGCTAAGCCAGCAATACGGCAAAATGCTCAGTTTTGATTTGAATATTGGACCTTTCGGCCGGGTCACATTAGTTGAAAGAAAATGACAAACACAAAAACACATATCCTGATAACCGGCGCCAGTCGGGGCATTGGTAAATCTATATTGGATGCTGTTCAAAGCGATCAATCACTAGCTGTTGGTCAAAGCACAGCTGGCGGCGATGACCTTTTACAGGCAGACTTTGTCCAGGCCAACGCTACTTCCGTTTTTTGGAATGAAGCCTTGGATCGAATGAATGGTCAGATTGATGTGATCATCAATAACGCCGGTATTTTTGATCCCAATCCACTGGACAATCCCGATGATCAGTGGTTAGCTAATTGGAGCCGAACGATGCAGATCAATTTGACTGCATCTGCGGAACTTTGCCGTTTTGCTGTACACCACTGGCAAGAACGCGAGTGTTCTGGCCGCATCGTAAATATCGCCAGCCGCGCTGCCTATCGCGGGGACAGCCCAAAGCACTGGCATTATGCTGCATCCAAAGGCGGAATGGTCGCAATGACCAAAACCATTGCCCGCGCCTATGCGAGTCAGGGAATATTGGCTTTTGCAATTTGCCCCGGATTTACCATGACCGGCATGGCGGAAGAATATCTGGAAAGCCGCGGTGGCGATAAACTGCTGGCTGACATACCGCTCGGCCGCGTTGCGCAGCCAGAAGAAATTGCGGAGATGGCGCGATGGTGCGCACTTGATGCACCGCCGAGCATGACCGGAGCGGTTCTCGATGCCAATGGTGCGAGTTTCGTCCGTTAAATGATAGAACGAGAGCTTCTGGACACCGCAAAAATTCCGGGTGGTGGCGAATTGCGTCTGTTCCGCCGTCCGTTAAAAAATGGCCCGGAATATTCGATTGCACTCGGGGCCAATGAGTTAATGAACAGCCGGTTGAGCAGTTCGGAAGAAGCACTGGCCACTCTCACCTGTGCGCAGCTAAAATCGGATCAGCCACATATACTGATTGGCGGCTATGGCATGGGATTCACACTGCGAGCAGCGCTGAAAAATCTGAACGGGCAAGCAAAGATAGATGTGGCGGAACTGGTCCCGGAAATCATCGACTGGGCCAGAAATCAAATGCAGGATCTGACCGCGCAGAGCCTTGATGATCCTAGGGTCACAACAATGATCGATGATGTCGCCGCAGTCATCGCCAGAAGCGGTGCAAAATATGATGCCATTTTGCTGGATGTCGACAACGGGCCAGATGGCCTGACTAATGAAGCGAATGACCGACTATATGGAATGACTGGATTGGCAGCAGCCAAGCACGCTCTGTGCAATGGCGGCGTCCTGGCTATCTGGTCCAGCGCCAAAGATGCATCATTTACCGGTCGCCTCCATCAATCAGGATTCTCCATCAAAGAAGAAACCGTAACCGCTCGTCCGAATGGAAAAGGGGCGAGACATAATATCTGGCTGGCAAGCAAAGACTAGCCGTTCTGCCTACCGCCCCATGTCCTGCTGGATCGTCCGGCTGGCCATATAAAAGTGGAAAACCGACCAGATATACATGCATTTGAAGATAATCATCGACCATTGCAGTCCATCGGCATTGGCAGAATCACAAGCTGTTTGAGCAGCGACCGCAAGATTGGATGCTTTACAAGCCTCCAATGACAATGCTGGATCAATCCCCGACAGGAACGTTGCATTCAATATAGTCGATAGCGCCCCAATAAGCGGGGGTCCCAGCCCATATCCCAGCAAGTTTACGATAAACAGTGTAACCGCAACAGCCGTCGCCCGCATCCGGCTATCAACCACTCCGCTTGGCACAGCGTAAAGCGGGCAGAGATAGGTGTAGAGCAGCATTTGGCCAACCATCAACAACGGAACCGCGAGCCACAAGGAATCCGTCATATAGCCGGTTACATGCATCGGAATGACACCGGCTACGGCAAACATCGGAATTAGCGCCAGGGCTTTGGGAAAACGGTCGGCATATTTGTCTGCCAGATAACCGGACATGTAAGTTCCGATAGACGCCATTAGTGCCAACGCCATGGCAATTTTTACCGACGCGTCGAATATCGACATATCATGCGTTCGGATCAGGAAAGAAACGAAAAACTGACCCACCCCATAGTTGACAAATGAGGCTATGGTGACGCCCATTGTTATATGCCAATAGGATGGTTTGGTTTTGAGTATCTTTAGGACCTCAACAAATCCGACCTGCTCCTTATTTTGCATTTCCAGCGGATCGGTATAGCCGCGCGGGGGCTCCTTGATCGACATTTTCACCAGAATGGCGACTATTATTCCGGGAACGCCAACGACCACAAACGCAACGCGCCAACCTTCTATACTCTGCCAATCGAGCAAGCCGGATGCCCATGTCCAGTTCCAACTGCTGAACATCGCACCAATTGTTGCCCCATCCAGGCTGCCGACAACAAAGCCGCCAAAGACATAGGCCACCATATTACCAAGCGGAATGCCCAATGCGTAAACCGACACTGCGGTTGATCGCTCCTTGGGCACAAAATAGTCTGCGATGATCGAGTTAGCCGGGGGCGAGCAACCCGCCTCACCGATGCTGACTCCAATCCGGAATAGAAAAAGCGCGAAAAAACTGATCGCAAAGCCGCACAGGACCGTCATCAGGCTCCAAAGTGCCACCGAGGCTGCGATGATCCAGACCCGATGATTTCTCTCGGAAAAGCGTGCTATCGGTATGCCGACAAACGTATAGAGGATGGCGAAGGCCGGCCCCCCAAGCAGGCCCATTTGCCAATCTTCAACGCCGAAGCTCTCTTTGATGGGCTCGGTAAGAATGTTGATGATGGTACGGTCGATGAAGTTGAAAATATAAACGACAAGCAATATGCCCAGCACATATTTACGGTAAGCCTTCGTTCCATAGCCCGTTTCGGGACTTCCAGCCTTATCATCGCCGGTCGGCCGATCAGCCGCAGTTGCTTCCACCAAATCCATTCTCCCATTTTCCGGTCTTTTCTATTTTTCACGCTTATCAATGAAAAGTCCCGATCCACAGACGATTGGCATGGCTGCACAATTGCATGTGGGCTGTCATGCATAACTATTTGTGCAACGAAATGAAGCCTTAATGTGAAATCGACCTTTCGCTAGCGGAATCACTCATCCTCGGCTAACGGGCAGCGATGCTCAATTTTAGCAACATAACGGTGCGCCTTGGCGGCTCCACCATATTGGAGGGCGCGGCGGCCGCCTTGCCTCCGGGTGCGCGGGTCGGGCTTATCGGCCGCAATGGTGCTGGCAAGTCGACCCTGATGAAAGTGGTTGCCGGAATGCTGGAGCCGGATGATGGCAGTGTGGATCTGCCAAAAGGCGCGCGGCTGGGTTATATTGCTCAGGAAGCGCCAGCGGGAGAAGCCTCTCCGTTGGAGACTGTTCTTGCCGCCGATGTTGAACGTGCCAATCTTTTAGTCGAGGCAGAGACCAACGAAGACCCGCACCGCGTGGCAGAGATTCACGAACGTCTCAACATGATTGACGCGCACAGCGCACCCGCGCGTGCGGCAAAGATTCTTATCGGCCTGGGCTTTGATGAAACCGCTCAGCAGCAACCTATGGATAGCTTTTCCGGCGGTTGGCGGATGCGTGTGGCACTAGGCGCGCTGCTATTCTCGCAGCCGGATATGCTCCTGCTTGACGAGCCATCAAACCACCTTGATCTCGAAGCGACGCTTTGGCTGGAAAATTTCCTGCGCAGCTATCAGGCAACTATTTTAATTGTCAGCCACGAACGCGACTTGCTCAACAATGTGGTCGATCACATCCTGCATCTGCAACATGGAAAAACGACACTTTATCCGGGTGGTTATGATGCGTTTGAGAAGCAACGTGCCGAACGACAAGCACAGCAAGAATCAGCGCGACAAAAACAAATTGCACAGCGCGACAAATTGCAATCCTATGTCGATCGCTGGGGCGCCAAGGCCCATAGTGCGAAACAAGCCCAGAGCCGGGTCAAAGCGCTTGCCCGGATGGAGCCAATTGCCGCCGCGATTGATGATCCCTCGCTCAGCTTTCATTTTCCCAGTCCGGCAGAGCTTAAACCACCGCTGATAACGCTTGACAATGCAGCAGTGGGCTATGGCGACAATATCATATTGTCGAAGCTCAATCTGCGACTTGATCCGGATGATCGCACAGCGTTGCTTGGTCGCAACGGCAACGGCAAGACAACCTTGGCCCGGTTGCTCGCTAGCCAGCTGGAACCCAAAGAAGGGGAAATAAACAAGTCGGGCAAACTGACCGTTGGTTATTTCACCCAATATCAGGTCGAGGAACTGGATACTGAAGACACCCCGCTCGAACATATGACGCGGTTGATGAAAGACGCCAAACCGGGTGCGGTTCGGGCACAATTAGGGCGCTTTGGGTTTTCCGGCGACAAGGCAACGATCAAAGTCGGAAAGCTTTCCGGCGGTGAAAGAGCGCGCCTCGCTCTGGCCCTGATCACGCGCGATGCTCCGCATTTGCTGATTCTCGATGAGCCGACCAATCACCTTGATGTGGATGCCCGCGAAGCTTTGGTCCATGCCCTCAACGAATATAATGGTGCAGTCATCATGGTCAGCCATGATCGCCACATGCTGGAACTGACAGCGGACCGCCTAGTCATGGTTGATAGCGGCCGCGCAAAGGAATTTGCAGGGACATTGAACGATTACACCGATTTTGTTCTGGGTAAAAACCAGGATGACAAGACAGAAGGCAAATCTTCTGGCGGCAATCGCAAAGAGGAACGTCGCCAGGCAGCGGAACGCCGCAAACAACTCGGCCAGGTTCGCAAAGATCTAAAAGCCGCGGAAAAGGACATGGAGATGTATAGCATCACCGTGTCGGCCATCGACAAAGCCATGTTTGACCCTTCATCCGCTGAAGAGCAATTGGCTGGCTATACAATGACCGAACTCATGAAGTTGCGCGCGGAAATGCAAGACAAGCTGGAAAAAGCAGAGGCAAAGTGGATGGAAGCAACGGAAACGCTGGAAGCAGAATCCGAAAATGCCTGAAACCTCTGATCAAGTGGGTACCAGTTGGAAAGTCACGCTTCCCTGCACCCGCGATGAGGCCGAGACATTAGCTGAAGACAATTTCTTCATGGCGTCTTCCGATTCCGTTCCGACGATTGTTACCCGTGAAGATGGCGACGGATGGGCAATTGACATCTATTGTGAGGGCAAGCCCGACAAAAAAATGTTGCAAGGCATTTCGGGGTTAGCCCCTTCGACCAATGCCAAACCGGTTGTCGAGAAACTGGGTGATGAGGATTGGGTCACCATGAGCCAGGCGGGCCTTGAACCGCTTCGCGCTGGCCGGTTTTATGTCCACACATCCAATGCTGCGCAAGATTCCGAAAAAGATGTCTGCAATATCTGTATCGATGCCAGTCAGGCCTTTGGAACGGGTCACCATGAAACAACCATGGGCTGCCTGGAGACATTGGACGGGCTGAAGCGGCGCGGTAAACGGTTTCGCAATATTGCTGATATCGGAACCGGCACTGGCTTGCTCGCTTTTGCCGCACAACATCTTTGGCCGCGCTCAGAAATAATCGCCGGCGATATCGATGAAATCGCCGTTGCGGTTAGCATCGATAATGCCAAATTAAACCACATCCCCCTGGGTAATGGCAAACGCGCTGTGCGGCTTTTGAAAAGCAATGGCTTGGATCATCCCGCCATCCAACGCCGTGCACCCTATGACTTGATTATCGCTAATATATTAGCTGGTCCTTTGGTGTCGCTGGCGCCGCAATTTGCGGCAGCGGCAACAACCAGCACTACTCTTATTCTCGCGGGTCTTCTGAAGGAACAGAAGGCTGAGATTGTCCGAGCATATCAAAAAGTGGGGTTTCGATTGCGTGGTAGCCGACTGGAAAATGAGTGGCCTTGCCTCACCTTTGTCAAAGCTAGAAACTATGGCCGCAAGCGATCACACTTTCGGGCCAAGTCACCTTTGGCTGATGACTATTTCGGTGAATGTTAGACAATAATCGCGTCGCCGGACTTGGATTGCGCATATTCCTGCGTGCCTTTGGTTAGCACTTCATCACCATCGATAATTTTGGCAATGGCAATATCGGGCATGTCAGCAATCTTGTCATAGACTGGCTTAAAATCAGTTTCGACGGTTACCCGTAACAATTCATCCAGCGACGGTATGACGAAATAGTTCTGCTGATAGTCATCTATACGATATTCGGTCCGCAGCACGCGTTCCAAATCAAACTCGATCCGGTTTGGGCTGGCATCATCCAAAGCAAAGACACTCTCGCCATAGCTGGAAACAATGCCCGCACCATAAATGCGCAGGCCTTCCGGTTCCTGGATCAGGCCAAATTCCACCGTGTACCAATAGAGCCTTGCTAGCTGCTTCAACGTGCCAAATTTGAGCGCGCGCAGCCCTCCGCGCCCATAAGCCGCCATGTAATCGCCAAAACGCGGATCTGCGAGCATCGGTACGTGGCCGAAGACATCATGGAAAATATCAGGTTCTTTCAGATAATCCAGCTGCTCGCGTTTGCGAATGAAGTTTCCCGAGACAAATCGGCGATTGGCCAGATGATCAAAAAACACGTCATCAGGGACCAGTCCCGGCACCGCAACAACTTCCCAACCTGTGGCATCCATCAATACCCGGTTAAGCTCTCGAAAGTCTGGAATACCTGGCTTGGACAAGTTTAAGATATCGATACCGTCAAGAAAAGCCTGCGCGGCCCTGCCCGGCAGCATTTCCTTTTGCCGCGCGTACAGAATGTCCCAGGTCTCATGTTCTTCAGCCGAATACGAAGCCCAATCCTGATCAATCGTCCAGTCCGCATTTGCGTGTGCAGGCGGCTTGTCATAGACATGGGTTTCAAGTTCGGGTTCAGAAAACATGATTGATCTTTACAGTAAAACTGGTTTCAATGGAAACTAAATTCCTTAAATGGTTGAAAAGGCTTGGTTTGGTCTTTGCTACGATTGTCTCAATCTACCTCCTCGCAGCACTGATGGGAAGTATATTCCCCGCCAATCAAAGCTGGCAAGAACCGGATGATGGCATCGAGCTTTTCGTCGAAACCAACGGCCTGCACACAGGAATCATCATGCCAATCTGGAGCGATGTGCATGATTGGAGCATATTAATCCGTCCGGAGCATATGCAAGAACCGGCGCGCTATGGTAGCCATATTCTGGTAGGATGGGGGCATGAGGGTGTTTATCGTAACGCCGAAAAATGGACGGATCTAAGAGCCCGGGATGCTTTGAGCGCTATCTTTGGGACGGGCAATACACTTGTCCACGTTTATCACCTGCAATATCCACAGGCTTATCCCCACTATCGCCGCAGCATCAAAGTTACTGAGACAGAGTACCTCCAAATTGTAAAAGCAATTCGCGCCAAATTTGTGTTGGATGAAAATGGTAACCCAACCCCTTCAGCCGGCTATGGCAACAGCGATCTATTCTATCAGTCGCGCGGTACGTATACCGCGTTCAATACCTGCAACAATTGGACCAATACTGTCTTGAAAGAGGCGGGGATCAGGACTGCTCGCTGGTCCCCTTTTCAGGGCGGTGTGATGCGTTGGATCCCGGAAAACTAGTTGCCGGCGGTGACCATCAGAACTTCTCTTCGCAATATTGTGATGTTGTTGTAGCCGCAAGCCAACACCCCTTTACTTTCAAGGTTTTTCAACGCTTTTCCGATTGAAACACGCGACACACCAACCAAATCAGCCAAGTCTTGTTGTGAAATTTGTACCACGAATTCAGGAGCATCGCCGTGGCAAAGCCGCACCAAGGCACTGGCCAGTTTTTGTGTGGTAGGAAGATTGCGGCTTGCTTCGACTAAGTCGAATACTTCCTGCACGGTCAACGCCATGGTTTTTAGCAGCAGCCGAACTGCCGTTGGTTCCGACTGGATCAGATTTTGAAACTCTGCCTCTCCAATTCTGACTAACACGGCGTCAGTTCCGGCAATTGCATCAACGGTACGTGAAAATTCACCAATAAAAGCCAGCTCACCAAAGGTCTCACCAGCTCCCAAAACGGCAAACAAGGTCAAACGACCATCTTCCGAAAATCGACCCACCTGGACCGTTCCACTCTCGATATACCAGAACTCTCGCGCGTGATCGCCGCGTTGCTGAACCAGCTGGCCTTTGTCAAAGTTCATCGTCCGACCGCGCTGCAACACCTGATCACGGACTGTATCCGGCAAGCCTTGCAGAAACCCTGTTGCCCCGAGCGGCGACGGCGCTTTCAAAAGAAAATACTCAAATGATAAGTAGTTTGCATTTCAATTCTTCTAAATGCTCTAACAGTGTTTCACAAGACAAAGCTTCGGGAGAGAGATTGTGCGGCCAGAATTGATTGCGATTGTCAGTATTTTCTTTGTTTTCGGTATGTTGGAGTTTCTGCGCACGCAGCTTTTCAATAAGCCAGAACAAACCCGCGATGATGCGTGGGTGGAAATTATTGGATCGTTTGTTTTGCTGGTTATAACCCAGCCAACCATCATTCTGTCTGCCCAATTTCTAATGGGCAACGCAGCCCCTCAGTGGGAAGGTGCGCTCGCGAGTATACCGTTAATCGCCGCTATTGGTCTGTTCTTGGTTTTCGATGACATGATGCAATATTGGTGGCACCGGTTGTCACACAGTGTTCCGTTTCTCTACAATCTGCATCGTTCGCACCACAATGCACAATATATGAGCATTCGCCTCGTCTACCGGAATAACATGTTTTATTACCTCACCATGCCCAGCATCTGGTTCTCTGGCGTACTAATCTATCTTGGCCTCGGATGGGTTTATGTCGGCTACATCATCGTAAAAATGGCTGTGATCATTGGTGCGCATAGCGATGTTGCATGGGACAAAAAACTATATGATATCAAATGGCTATCGCCCGTCATGTGGGTGGTGGAACGCACCATTTCTACACCCTCCACTCATCATGCACACCATGGGCGGCATAAGGCCGATGGCGTGACCAACTATAAAGGGAATTTCGGGAACCTGCTTTTCTTCTGGGATGTCCTGTTTGGCACCGCAAAGATCACCCGTCGCTATCCCGAAAGCTATGGCGTCGAAAATCTGGCGCCGGCAACTTTGGGGCAACAGCTGGCATGGCCGATTTTCCCAGAGAATAAAGAAGGCGGCTATGGCGTGAAGGAATTGGCGGCGAAAGAAGCAGCGGCCAAGGCTTGACTGAGTTTGGAGAGAGAAGTCATTGCTTTCTCCAAAAAATATGCCGACGCCGTTCACAGGGTCTGAGAGATACGCAGATGCACATTCATGCTCAGAACTTGTCTCCTGCAGGTTTTGTTCTTAGTATCGCGTGATGACCATAATCAAATTTTCGCGAACAATTGGAGCAGCGGTTCTCTCTCTCGTTTTGATAGCACCGTCTTTTTCCTTTCCGGCCCTGGCCACAAAGGACGATAGCCAAAATACTGACCCAATTGTCGTTACTGGACAAAAAACAATATCCGAAGTCATTCGCCAGGTTATCAGGAATCAGTTCAATATTTCAAACGGTAGCAACCAAACCGGTCAATATGCTCGCTTTGCTTCACCGATCTGCCCTTCCGTCGGCGGTTTGCCAAAGGAGCAAGCTTCACTGGTTGAAGACCGTATTCGAGATATTGCCGAAATCGCAGAACTACGAGTGGCAACAAACAAGTGCAAAGCAAATCTGTTTGTAGTTGCAGTTGAGAACGGTGCGGAAGAAATTAATAGGCTCCGCAACAAACGAGGGCGACTCTTCGCGTCTTTAACGCATAGCCAGCGCGAGAAAATGATAAAAAGCGGAGGACCAGTTTACAGCTGGAAATCAACGCAACGTATGGCCAGTGACTCCGCACATCCCGCCAGAGCCGGTAATTATACTATTTTGGCCGGTCCAATGGGTGATATCAAGGTCAAGGGTCAACGTACTCATGTGAAATCTAAATTTTTACAAACTGAATTTGCGGGTATTTCCTACTCCTACCTGTTTATTGAAAATCGAGTTTTGTCGAAAGTATCAGTTAATCAACTAGCCGACTATGCTGCTGTAGTCTCACTGATCGATATTGATGTGAACTTTAAGACCACTCCCCCTCCAACCAACTCGATATTATCGCTCTTCTCCAATGATCAATCCAATCCATCGACACCACAATCGATTGGCGAAGGCGATCTATTGATGCTTCGTGGTCTTTATAAGGTACCAGCGAATGTGAAGGCACCGTTACAAAGGTCCGCCATGCTGCACACAATTAAGAATGCCTTGGAATCGGATGAGAAGCAGGGAAAATAATATCCTCTAAGTTACCTGAATAACCGCGAACAGCGATTGGTCAGCCTGCTTCTTTGACGATTTCCGCCCAGGCCGCTTCATCAATGACTTCGATGCCCAGATCCTGGGCCTTTTTCATTTTTGAACCAGCGCCGAGCCCAGCAACCAGCAAATCTGTTTTCGCGCTAACTGATCCAGAGGCTTTGGCCCCTAAAGCTTCAGCCTGTGCCTTGGCTTCATCACGGCTCATGGTTTCCAGCTTACCTGTGAAGACGACAGTTTTTCCTGCGACGGCGCTATCACGCGTTTCAACGATATAGTCCGGAGGAGAGACTTGGCTCATCAGATCATTCCAGGCGGCCCGATTATGGGGTTCATGAAAAAAATCAGCCAGAGAATGACCCGCAGCAGCGCCAACGCCATCAATCGCTATGATTTCAGAAATCGCGTTATCAATCCGCTGCTGATATTTCTTGTCTTCTTCATCCGGAAGCTTCTCAATCCCCGAACGTTCGTTTTCCAAGCTATCTGCCAGTGACTCAATATCCTCAATCCGGACGACTTTTTTCAATAAATCACGCGCCGTGACGGTGCCAATATGACGGATTCCCAATCCAAACAATAATCGCGCCGCATCAAAGTCGCGTTTATTATCCACAGCATCTAACAGATTATCCACAGACTTTTCCTGCCAACCTTCTCGAGCGAGAATGGCATCCCGGTGTTGGCGCAGGCGAAAAATATCGGCGGGACTTTCAATAAAACCGGCGTCGATAAACTCAGCGATGCTCTTTTCACCAAGACCATCGATATCGAGGGCACCGCGAGATACAAAATGCACTAATCGCTGAAAACGTTGCGCGGGACAAATCAAACCACCAGTGCAGCGGACATCAACTTCACCTTCTTCTGCAACCGCTTCGCTGTCGCATTCGGGGCAACGATTGGGAAAGTGATAATCTTCGCGCCTCACATCACGGGTCAGGTTCTCAACCACCTGCGGGATAACATCCCCTGCCCTTTGGATCACAACCCGGTCACCTGGGCGCACACCAAGACGTTCGATTTCATCCCGGTTGTGGAGGGTAACATTGGAGACAACAACACCGCCCACTGTCACGGGTTTAAGGCGGCCAACCGGCGTTAACTTACCGGTTCGTCCAACCTGAATATCAATTGCTTCGAGCGTTGTCTGCGCCTGTTCCGCAGGGAATTTATGTGCCAGCGCCCATCGCGGGGCCTTGGCGACGAAGCCAAGCCGCTGCTGCCAATCCAACCGGTCGACTTTGTAAACCACGCCATCAATATCATAGGGTAGGTCCGCGCGCTCTGCTTCGATATGGCGATAATGAACGAGAGTTTCTTCGAGCGTTTCAAATCGCTTTACCAAAGGCGATACAGGTACGCCCCAACTTTCAATGGCTTTGGCAACTAAGAACGATGTTTCCCCCGGAAGCGCGCTATGCACACCCCAGCCATGCGCCCAAAATTTGAGCGGGCGCTTGGCGGTAACAGCCGCATCCTTTTGACGAAGAGAACCGGCGGCGGCGTTGCGCGGATTGGCAAATTGTCGAATTTTCTCAGGGTCGAAATCAGTGTTTTTGGCTTTGGCATCGGCTTTGCCTTCGTCCATCAAGCGGGTGTTCAACCCATCAAAATCAGCCTTGGCCATATAAACTTCGCCGCGAATTTCGAAGAGATCAGGAACATCGCCTTTTAGCGTTTGCGGGATATCGGCAATCATCCGCACATTGGCGGTCACATCTTCACCAATCTGACCGTCACCGCGCGTGGCCGCGAGCACCAACTCGCCTTTTTCATAACGCAAGGAGCAAGACAGCCCATCAATCTTGTCTTCCGCTGTCACCGCAATCGGTGTGTTCTCATCCAGATTGAGAAAACGCCGCACCCGCGCCAGCCATTCAGCGATATCCTCATCCGAAAAGCCATTGTCGAGACTCATCATCCGTTGTTCATGCGTGACTTTAGAAAGTGGCGAGTTGGCTACCGCGGCACCAACCAACTTGTTAGGGCTATCGTCTCGCACAAGATGCGGAAATGCCTCTTCCAGTTCATTGTTCCGCCGCACCAGCGCATCATATTCGGCATCAGCAATTTCGGGCGTGTCTTCTGCGTGATAGAGCTTGTTATGCTTGGCGATTATGCGGGCCAGGCGCATCAGCTCATTGGCGGCTTCTGCTTCTGAAGTAAGCGCACTATCCATCACAATGGGTCCATCATCGAAACAATAGAGAAAAAGAGTATGGTTAGGAAAATTGCAACGCCTGATTTTACCAGAAGATATTTAAGCCGCACCGGGTTGGAATTTTTGAATAGCAAGAATGAATCCCTGACATTCCAGATCGCTATGCCGATCATCGGGATAATATACAGGCCAAAAAAAGCGGCAAATTTCAGTTTTCTTTCCAACCTGTCGCCGCTTGTATCTCCGACATAGCTGTAGTCCGAGCCATCCAGTGCCACCAGACCATAAGAGATGAGTAAGAAGAGTGCACATAATGATAACAGGAAGAAAAAGGCACCGAGCACGCGAAATACAAACCGGTCGCGGTTGCTGATGCTTGAATTGGTCCCTTCCATTAGACCCCCTCCAGCAATCTATCCGCCTGCGCCCTCGCCTCATCAGTAACATCGGCACCCGACAGCATTCGCGCAATTTCCTGACGCCGTCCGTCATCATCCAAGGCATTTACATCTGTGCGAGAGACAGTGCCATCAGATGATTTATTGATCAGCAAATGCGCATCACCTTTGGATGCTACCTGCGGGCTGTGGGTGACCACTAACATTTGCGCGCTGTCTGACAGACGTGATAGCCGGTCACCAATGGCCGAAGCCACCGCCCCACCGACACCGCGATCGACTTCGTCAAAGATAATGGTCTTGGCACCGCCTTCTTCCGCCAGCGCCACTTTCAGAGCAAGAATGAAACGCGACAATTCTCCGCCAGATGCAATCTTTCCCAGCGGCGCCAGTGGCGCGCCCGGATTGGTTGAAATCAAAAATTCTATCCGGTCCATCCCGTTGGCTGACCAACGTTCCTCGGGCAGCTCTTCCAACAAGGTTTCAAATCGCGCCGAATCCAACTTGAGTGGCACCAACTCCCCGGCAACCGCCTTATCCAGCGCTTTTGCAGCCTTTAACCGTTTTGTTCGCAAAGCCATCGCCGTTTCCGTGTATGACTGCTTGACTGAAGCCAATGAAGCTTCCAACTCTTCCAGAGATTTGCCGCCATCACTGATCGCCGCCAGCTTTGATTGTAGCTCCGCCAACAATTCTGAAAGCCTGTCGGGCTCCACTCGGTGCTTGCGAGCCAACCCGCGCAAATCAAATAAACGGGTTTCCATATCATCGAGCCGCTGCGGATCAAAAGTCAGCGCATTGGCCGCATCGTTGAGTTTTTCCTCCGCATCGCTCGCTTCAATCACAGCACGGTCTAGCGCATCCAACGCCTCTTTAAGCAACGGGTGATCTTCCTGTATCCGGTCCAGTCGCCGAGCTGCTGCTCGCAAAGACGCAAGGCCGCCCTCCGACCCATCAAAGGCAGATCGGATCGATTCCAGATCACCAGTGAGCTTCTCACCCTTCATCATGGTGGCGCGTTCCAAGGCCAGTTCTTGTTCTTCGCCGGGCTGCGGTGCGAATTT
This sequence comes from uncultured Sphingomonadaceae bacterium, assembly GCA_947494305.1. Lineage (GTDB taxonomy): Bacteria > Pseudomonadota > Alphaproteobacteria > Sphingomonadales > Sphingomonadaceae > Parasphingorhabdus. The sequence goes on from CANLUL010000001.1 coordinate 1,293,955, forward strand.
GCTCAGTTCTTCGACACTATGCTCCAGATAATCACGATCTGCCTCCGCCGATTCCTGATCAGCTTTGGCCTGCGCTAGTGCATCCTTGGCCGCTTGCCACATATTATATGTCTTGGATATTTTCGTTCCATCGACACCTGCAAATATGTCCAAAAGCGTGCGGTGCCCTTTTGGATTGATCAGTCCGCGATCATCATGTTGTCCATGAATTTCTATCAACTGCCCACCAATGGATCGCAACAGAGCGGCCGAACAAGGCTGATCATTGACAAAGGCTTTGCTGCCGCCGTCTGCTTTTAATGATCTCCTTATTATCAGCGGCTCACCTGGTTCCAATTCAATGTCATTTTCGTCCAGGGTTCCTGATAGTTTCGATTTCAAATCTGGCGTATCAAAACTCGCCGTTACTTGCGCCTTGTCCGCGCCTTTGCGGACCAAGCCGCTGTCAGCGCGGTTACCCAATACCAGTCCAAGAGAATCGAGCAGGATCGATTTGCCTGCCCCCGTTTCACCGGTCAACACAGACAGTCCTGATCCAAATTCCAGATCAAGCGCTTCGATAAGCACGATATTGCGAATGGAAAGGGACTGTAACACAGTCCCTTCTTAGTTGCTGTTGCAGCGACCTGCAATCATTTGCGCAATGGAATTAAGCGCCCGATGCACCATGTTTTTCAACCAGCTCGTAAGCCCGTTCATACCATTTCGAACCGGGATAGTTTGCACCTAGAACGGCTGCGGTTTTTTTGGCTTCTGACGGGATTCCAAGCGAAAGATACGATTCAGTCAACCGCATCAAGGCTTCTGCCGCATGGGTGGTTGTTTGATATTTCTCAATCACAGTCTTGAAACGGATGGTCGCCGCCAGCCATTTTCCGCGCCGTTGGTAAAAACGGCCAATTTCCATCTCCTTACCGGCAAGGTGGTCGTTGACCAGATCCATCTTTAGCTTTGCATCTGACGCATAACGTGAATTTGGGTACCGCCGTGAAACTTCGCCCAATGTCGTTAGCGCCTGTTCGGTAATTTTCTGATCCCGGGTCACATCACTAATCTGCTCATAATAGCTGAGCGCGATCAAATAATAGGCGTAAGGCGCATCTTTGTTACCAGGATGGATCGACAGAAAACGACGAGAGGATTCGATTGCCTTGTTGTAGTCACTGGCAAGATAATAGCTGAATGCACTCATCTGTTGCGCGCGTCTTGCCCAAGGCGAATAAGGGTGCTGCCGCTCCACTTCATCAAACAGAGCAGCAGCAATTGCATACTGACCAACATCTAGGCGCCTTTTGGCTGCATTATAGAGCGTGTTAACGTCCCGTGCGACATATCGGGTGTCCGCACCAGAAGCTCCGCCACCGCCAAGTGCTGCACATGCTGAAAGAACACTTATCGAAAGACCTAGAAAGGTCGCTTTGATCATCAGATTTTTCATATTGATGTCCTCTTAGACATATGATGCGTTTGAGCCAAGAATAATCAGATATTTGCAAGCTGATAGCTTTACCGGAGCTTAATCCGTTCATTCAATGCTCTGGATTGAGCAGAAAAACGACATATCCTCTGAAATTTGGATTTTGTTTGAGTGTATCCGGGTCACGCCATTTTCCATTTTGCACCAACCCAATACGAAATGGCATTGGCAGATCATCCAAATTGCGTAACCATTTCTCATATCCCTCTATAGTTTTCCGGCCCTGATAGGTTTGAAAGACAGTCTCATCGACCGTCCCTGCCAAATCACTCAGCTGCGAAGGATCGCCATTGGCGCTCCAATCGAGAAGGCCGGTAATGCTCAATTGATGTTTGACAGGCAACCGCTCACGAAAACTTCGCAAGAAAGTAGCATATCCATCCAATCCGCGGGTATTGGCATCAAAATCAATTTGAACCCCAGTCAGGCCGTTACTGGCAAAATTCCATTTACTGACCAAATCTAACAACACTTCATATTGTCTTTCACTGAGATCAAGCGTTTCCAATCGGATAACGAGCCAGATATCGGCCCGCTCTACCGTGGGTGGAGAAGGTCGCAATATTTCTAGTCCTTGCCGATCAGATGATCTGATTTCTGCGCCCAGAATATAGATAGTTTCAGCATCTTTTAGAATGGACTGTGGCTTGACGCCCGCCCAAAGCCAAAATGCATCATACTGATTAGCCTCCACTCGTTCTTCGCCAGTTTCCTGACCACCACAGGCAGCAAGCAACAGGCAAAGAAACAGCGTCAGGCAACGAAACACAGAATCACCAGTAATATTTTAGTTCCTTGGCCCAGCGGGTGTTGGCGTGATTACGTTTCAGATCGCGGAACCAGTTCGCCCGCTGACTAACGGGTACTTCTGTCCCGCCGCAACTGTTTCTTCCGCTCGATCCATAACACCAGATTGCACGGTAAAGTGCATAGGCTCGGACACTGCTTGGTGTACTTCGATCCGATATCAACTGCTTGTATGTTTCTAGCCGCGAATAGGGTTTGCCAGGAAATTGAGACTTAGTGCCTCCGAGCTGATCCTTGGGAGATGACTTATCAAGCCAGTACTCGTCAAATCCGGCTAGTCGCAAATAGTCAGCAAGACATATCCTGGCACCCGGATTTTTCGCATTCTTGTTCAGCGCGGCCGCGGTCTGCATCAATTGCGGGCAGTCATAATCTCCATATTCGATTTTGCGCGCAAACATCCCGACAGGAATTTTGGGTGCGGCCTCTTCGTAGCCATAGTCATAGTCATATTGGAAACCGTAATAAGGTCCATATTGCTCAGCATTGGTGGGCACCAGTTTCGCGGCATTTAGAAAATCCGCATAACGACCCCGGGTCAGGTTTTTGTAGAGCAATGTGTACAACGCAATTTCGCGTTCATGGGATGATGCTGAACCACTGTTAGCTTGTTGTTTGAGCAAGTCTGGCCCCGCGTTCCGCAGCAATATTATGTCCCGCATAGTTTGATCGGTAATTGGAGACCCGTTGGCAAAAACCGTGCTGAGATCCTTTCCGCGTTCAATGTTCATAGTGAGCGCAAGTTCAACAGTATCACGTTGTCCAAAGCCGTTCGCGCCCTGTATCAACTGTTGCCAGAAACCACGCGCATTTTTGTCGCCAACCGCCTCCAATGCCATCCCGCGCAAAACCTGACGACTAAATTGTAGATAGCCATAGCTTTCTCGGCGTGCATCGTCGGCGATGATTTGGATCACTTTGGCTGGGTCTTTCGTAACATGAAAGGCATGCACAGCTTGCAGATATTCAAACAAGGCTGGTTGATCGGCAAACCTGCTTTTCGCCGCCACCAAATCATTCATCGTCAATTGTGGCAGTTCGCCATCTACAAAATAGTCATATCCCTCAGTGCGCATCCGATAGAGTAGAACCATGGCTGCCAGCATGGGATCATTTGCATTGTTTTCACGCACCAAAACTGGGAGCAATTTGTCGTCGATTTCCGCTATCAATTCGAGTTTTGGAATACCATTGTTAGATGCGTTTCCAATGGCATTGGCATATTCAGCAGATAGTTTCGCACCGTCTCCCGCCAACCAGAAAACGCGCCGTTTCAATCCGCGCGCGGAATTGGCAAAAGGGCCATCGGGATATTGTTTTAGATAAAGGTTAAACCCCCGTTCCGCATTGGCAATCGCGCCCTGATCCGACTTTTTGGGGTCGAACCAACCATAGTTTCCAAAGGCGTCTTTCTGAGATCGATTTAGTTCCGACCGCGCGATCATGTACAGCGCAGCCTCGCGAAGCCATGCACTTTTGGGTTTGGATTTCACTATGCTACTAAAACCGATCGTGGCTTCATCAAAGTCGCCGCGATAAAAGGCTAGCGCGCTTACAAGATAGCTTTTGAATGCCTTGCCAGCCTTGGACCCAACCGCTGGCACTTTTGCCAAATCACCAAGACCATCATTTTTATCTTCACAGTCTGGCGCGACAGACCGCCGTGCCTCAATCAGCGCTTCACGCTCTATTTTTGGTAAGCGTTTTGCCTGATTCAAGGCTCGAACAAACGCATCGGCCCCACTTTTGTTGGTCTGGCATCGCGATGGATAGTCGAAACCATCGTCCGTGGTTTTAGGATTGGGGTAAAGCAGCTTTCCTAGTTTACTCCAGCCGAATAAAGCGGTGCCTTGATCATTCTGGATCGAAGTTGGTCGTTGATCTTGCATCAACAACATCAAATTGGTTCGCGTGTCATTTCCGGGTTGCAAGAATGCCATATTGTTGCACGGCGTCCGTTTGCTGTGATTTAACTTCCAGTTTAGCGAACAACCGCCATCTGAACTGGCTTGTACTGGTGCAGTGTAACTCCATCCTGCAAAAGCCAATATCGCCATGATAACTGTAAACCGCATCACCCAACCTCTCAACAATCAGCCGACCCGATTCACAATCTAGACTGAAATGCAAAACTCTCCAAGCAAACAAAAAGGGCCCGGATCGCTCCGAGCCCTTTTTTGTATCTGTTCCAGAAGATCTAGTCTTCGGTGATCGAACTTGGCAATGGAATATCTGCTCCGCCACCTTCGTTCTTAGGACCGTCATTGTTACGACCGCGACCACGTCCGCCGCCGCCATCACGGCCACGACCACGTCCACCACCATCACGGCGTGGGCCGCGTGGTTTGTTTTCGCGAGGCGGTCTTGTGTCTTCCAGCTCTTCACCGGTTTCCTGATCAACGACCCGCATCGACAGACGGACTTTGCCGCGCTGATCGATTTCGAGAACCTTGACCTTGACTTCCTGACCTTCGGACAGTTCGTCAGCGACCTTCTCGACACGTTCATTCTTGATTTCAGAGACGTGGACGAGACCGTCTTTGCCGCCCATGAAGTTCACAAATGCACCAAAGTCGACCAGGTTTACGACTTTACCATCATAGATTTTGCCGACTTCCGCTTCTTCTACAATGCCTTCAATCCATTTGATTGCCGCATCGATCTGAGATTTATCAGAAGAAGAAACCTTGATCAGACCTTCGTCGTCAATGTCCACTTTCGCGCCGGTTTCGGCAACGATTTCGCGGATCACTTTACCGCCGGTACCGATAATGTCGCGGATCTTCTCTTTGTTGATCTGCATCGTTTCGATACGCGGTGCGTGCTCGGACATTTCGGTACGAGTGCTGCTCAAAGCCTTGGACATTTCGCCGAGGATATGCGCACGGCCGCCGCTGGCTTGTTCCAAAGCGGATTTCATGATTTCCTGCGTAATGCCGGCTACCTTGATATCCATCTGCAAGGAGGTGATGCCGCGCTCGGAACCAGCAACCTTAAAGTCCATATCGCCGAGATGATCTTCATCGCCAAGAATATCGGAAAGAACCGCAAATTCTTCGCCTTCGAGGATCAAGCCCATGGCAATACCGGAAACCGGAGCAGCCAGCGGTACACCGGCATCCATCATCGCCAAAGAGCCACCGCACACGGTTGCCATTGAAGATGAACCGTTGGACTCGGTAATGTCAGAAAGAACACGGATCGTGTAAGGAAAATCCTCAACCGTCGGCAATACCGGACGAAGCGCGCGGAAAGCGAGCTTACCGTGACCGGTTTCGCGGCGGCTGGTGAAACCAAAACGACCAACTTCACCAACCGAATAGGGCGGGAAGTTATAGTGCAGCATGAAATTGCTGTAGCTCAATCCGTCCAGACCATCGATCATCTGCTCGGCATCTTTTGTTCCGAGGGTAGTCGTCACAATCGCCTGTGTTTCACCGCGGGTGAAAAGCGACGAACCGTGGGTCCGTGGCAGCAAGCCAACCATCGCTTCGATCGGGCGAACCTGATCCAGCTTACGTCCATCGATACGTGTGCCGTCTTTAATGATGGCACCGCGAACGATTTCAGCTTCCAGTTTTTTGACCGCTTTACCGGCAGTCATCTGGGTTTGGCCGTCTTCTTCAGCATATTTTTCTTTGGCCTTTTCGCGCATTGCGTTCAGCGCATCAGAGCGTGCGGACTTGTCAGTCAACTTGTAAGCAGCAGCGATATCGTCGCCAACCAGCTTGCGAAGGTCTTCCTTCATGCCGCTAATATCTTCGGCAGGAGCAAGTTCCCAAGGCTCTTTCGCAGCCTGTTCAGCAAGGTCAATAATGAGCCCAGCAACATCTTTACAAGCGTCATGAGCAAAATCGACAGCGCCAAGCATGACTTCTTCGGAAAGCTCTTTCGCTTCCGATTCCACCATCATCACTGCGCCTTGCGTACCGGCAACAACCAGGTCGAGTTCGCCTTCAGCGACTTCTTCCATGCTAGGGTTGAGTTGATATTCGCCTTCTTTATAGCCAACACGCGCCGCGCCGATTGGGCCCATGAAAGGCACACCGGAGATGGTCAGTGCAGCAGAAGCCGCAACCATGGCGAGAATGTCAGGCTCGTTAACGCCATCATAGCTCATCACCTGAGCGATGACGTTAATTTCGTTGTAGAAGCCTTCGGGGAACAGCGGACGGCAAGGACGGTCAATCAAACGACATGTCAGCGTTTCTTTTTCCGTTGCACGGCCTTCGCGCTTGAAGAAACCGCCTGGAATACGACCGGCGGCTGAGAATTTTTCCTGATAGTGTACGGTGAGCGGGAAGAAATCTTGTCCTTCGCGTACCGATTTAGCGGCGGTTACTGCGCACAGTACAACCGTTTCGCCGAGGGTCGCGAGTACCGCACCATCAGCCTGACGGGCAATACGGCCCGTTTCCAAAGTGAGGGTTTGTCCGCCCCACTCCATTTCAACTTTCTTTGCATCAAACATTGATATTTTCCTTTACCCCACCTGCCCTATGCAGTGCGGGGGCTTTCATTTGTCCAGCAATCCGGCTGAACAGCGGTTCGGGACGGTTTTTCATCCCACTTTTTCACCGAAACCAGCCTCATTGCCAATTTTGGTGTGGTGTTCCCCTGCGAAGGCAGGGGGCCATCTCCTAAGCTAGCGTCTTGCTGCAATTTCTGGAGATGGGCACCTGCCTACGCAGGTGCACAATGCGAAAACGGCCCCCATTTGGGAGCCGCCCTCAAAATTCTTACTTACGCAAGCCCAAGTCTTTGATGAGCTTGGCATAGCGTCCCACGTCTTTCTTGCGGAGATAGTCCAGCAAGCTGCGACGCTTGTTGACCATCATCAACAACCCGCGGCGCGAGTGGTGATCTTTATGGTGGCCTTTGAAATGCTCGGTCAGGTTCACGATACGCTCGGTGAGCACGGCAACCTGAACCTCTGGAGAACCGGTATCGCCGTCATTTTGGGCGAATTTTTTGATCAGTTCTTGTTTTTTTTCTGCAGTAATAGTCATTTATTCAATTTTCCTTCGAACATCATTTACATATTAAACCCGCGAACAACCTTTACGGTCCCATCGAAAAGCTCTGCCAGAGCAACCGGTGAACCATGGTTCTCCGTTGCGAGAAAAAGCCCGTCGATAGCGGGGTTCCCGATCAATTCCTGCTCGTCCAGCGTTAAGCCTTGCCGAAGCATTCTTGCCTGATCAGGAGTGAGGTCAAAAGCCGGGATGTCGTCCAGCCCCGCCTCAAGCGGCAAGAGGTAATCTTTAATGTCCGCGCCCTTACCAATTTCGTTGAGTTTGTCCAGTGAAATCGCCTCCTCCAAGGTAAATGGCCCTGCTTTGGTGCGGCGCAGCATTGAAACATGGCCAAATGTACCGAGCGCGCGGGCGATATCTCGCGCGAGAGAGCGGATATAGGTGCCTTTTGAGACGGTGGCGATGAGGGTTACTTTGTCCACTATGTCATCCCCGCGGACGCGGGGATCCAGCTGCTCGCTGGTATTTTTTGGAACTGGGTTCCCGCCTTCGCGGGAATGACAGATGGAGAGCGAATAAACGGTCACCTCCCTCACCTTCATCTCAACCGCAACGCCCGCCCGTGCCAGATCATAAGCCCGCTTGCCGTCAATTTTCAGCGCAGAATATTTTGGCGGTATTTGCTCAATCGCCCCGGTAAACTCGGGCAATATAGCTTTTACATCCGTCAAAGTTGGCAGTTGGTCAGATGTGTCGGTGACATCCCCTTCGACATCCAGCGTTTCGGTTTCGCTGCCAAAAGCGATCGTAAACTCATATACTTTGGTAGCATCCAGCATACGGCCGCACAATTTGGTTGCCTCGCCAAGGGCTATCGGCAAGACGCCGGTCGCTAGCGGATCCAGAGTCCCGCCATGCCCCACCTTCAGCTTGTCCTTGCCCTTGCCCAGCAAGCCCGCTTCGCGCAAATTCCGCTTCACCGCCCCGACGGCTTGCGTCGAGCCGAGTTCCAGCGGTTTATCGAGTATGATCCAGCCGTGGGGTTTCAACGCTGCCATTCTTCTTTGAGCAAGCCAAATACGCAGGTGTCCCGCTGATAGCCTGTCCATGTAATCCGGTTTTTGCGCAACGTGCCCTCATGCTTGGCACCCAGTTTCAACACTGCCGCTTGCGAACGTTTGTTGCGGCCATCGACCCGAAATTCCACTTTGCGAAAGCCATTGGCGAATGCATTGTTGATCAAAAGCTTTTTCATAATGTCATTGAAACCAACACCGCGTACCGATGGCGCGATATAGGTTCCGCCGATTTCCACCACGCCATGTTGATCGGGATTGATATAATTGGTCATGCCAATAACTTTGCCGGTTTCATTGTTGATGACGGCAAATTGCACCCATGCTTTCATGTCGTGAAACGCTTGCATCGCCTTGTCAAAATCATCGCCAAGCATGTTGATCGGGTATATCTCCCAGATGTCCTGATCTTCAGCACAAGCGGAACGCAGCGGTTCGATGTGGTGCTCCGCCAAGGGTTCCAGGCGCACCTGACCTTCCTCCAAAACCGCGGATAAATCACCCATTTAGTCGCTCCATAAAATGCTTCCGGCACAGCGCTAAATAGCTCTCGTTGCCGCCAATTTCGGTCTGTTCACCTTCACCAATAGCCTTGCCGCTTTCGTCAATGCGCAGGTTCATCGTCGCTTTGCGGCCGCATTCGCATACGGCTTTGAGTTCAACTAGGCTATCGGCAAGCCCAAGCAATTTCGCCGATCCGGGAAAGAGATTCCCCCGAAAATCAGTGCGCAGACCATAGCAAAGAACCGGAATGCCCGCTTCGTCAGCCAACCGCGCACATTGCCAGACTTGTTCCTCCGAGAGGAATTGTGCTTCGTCAATCAGGACACAGGCTAGTTCATTTTCCCTATGTACATCCAGAACAGCGCGGAACATATCTGTCTCATCATGGAAACGATGCGCGTCTGCGTTGAGGCCAATTCGCGATGCAATCGCGCCAAAATTCTCGCGGTCGTCAATGGCGGCCGTCCAAAGCATGACCTTCATTCCGCGCTCACCATAGTTAAACGCCGCCTGCAGTAAATTGCTCGACTTTCCAGCGTTCATTGATGCGTAGTAGAAATAGAGTTTGGCCATTGGTAGGCCTTTAGAACGAAATAATCGTCATTGCGAGAAACGAAGTGACGGCATGCTATTCTCTGTCGGAATCCAAATCCTGAGCCACCTTGGGATCGCTTAGCAAATTCTCGATATGCTCAGCCGTGTCAAAACTCTCATCCGACAGAAATTTGAGCCGCGCCGCATATTTCATCTTCACCCGCTTCGCGACTTCCTTCTGGAAATAGGCCGTGTTGGTTTTCAGTGCCTTGAGTACATCCGCCTCATTCGCGCCCAGCAGCGGTTTTACAAACACCGTCGCATGGCGCAAATCCGGTGACATGCGTACTTCGGTCACGCTCACGCTGGTGGCGGTGAGCAATTCGTCATGCACCTCGCCGCGCATCAACAATTCCGACAAAATATGCCGCACTTGCTCACCCACGCGAAGCAAGCGCACCGAGCGGCCTTCTGGCGATGTGTCGTTATATTTTGCCATCTTCTTATCTCAAGCTAGCGCCGTCAAATGGTTTCCATTGATCAAACGGAACGTCGAAATCTTCTTCGCACAATTCTTTCACAATTTGCTTCGTGTCTTGCAGATAGTCTCTTTCTGGAAACTTGCTGTCACTTCTTTCGAAAACGAAGCAATAAAAACCTTCAGGACTAGGCTCGATCACATATCGAGCGAACTTACCTACCCCGATGGCTTCTTCCACTAAAGAATCCGTTCTTTCTCTTCGATCTCAAAGACCTCCAGCATATCGCCCGGCTTGATGTCGTTGGTATCCTCCAGCACGGCACCACATTCCATACCGGCGCGGACTTCTTCGACATTGTCTTTGAAGCGGCGCAGCGAAGCGATGGTGGTTTTGCTGACGATAACATCCTCGCGGGTAAGACGTGCGAACAAGCCTTTTTTGAGCGTTCCTTCGGTGACCAACAGACCGGCGGCCTTGTCTTTCTTGCCGGACTTGAACACTTCTTTGACTTCGGCGCGGCCCATGACATTTTCGATCTTCTCTGGCCCCAGTTCACCGGCCATTTCAGCGCGGATTTCGTCGGTCAGATCATAGATAATATCGAAATATTTCAGGCGCACACCATCGCGCTTTGCAATCTCCCGCGCTTTCGCATTGGGACGCACGTTAAAGCCGATAATCGGCGCATTGCTGGCTCCGGCGAGCGTCACGTCACTCTCGGTAATCGCGCCGACACCGCTGTGCAGAATGCGCACCTTGATATCGTCGTTCGAAATCTTGTTCAGCGCCTGCACAATCGCTTGCGTAGATCCCTGCACATCGGCTTTGACCAACAACGGATATTCCACAGCGGCATCGGATGCGGCAGAGAACATATTCTCCAGAGATGTCGGAGCCTGCGTTGTACGTTGCAGTTTTTCCTGCTCGGCACGATAGGTCGCAACTTCACGAGCACGGGCTTCATCAGGAACAACGGTCAGTTGATCGCCAGCAGATGGCACGCCAGACAGACCCAGCACTTCCACCGGTGTCGATGGGCCTGCTTCTTTAACCTGCTTGCCCTTGTCGTCGATCATCGCCCGGACTTTGCCGGTATGCGGACCAACAACGAAGATATCGCCGCGTTTCAGCGTACCGCGCTTGACCAGCACTGTCGCGACCGGACCACGGCCTTTGTCGAGCTGCGCCTCGATCACAATGCCTTCAGCCGCGCGGTCAGGGCGGGCTTTCAATTCAAGCAATTCTGCCTGAACATGGATTTTTTCCATCAACTCATCCAGATTAGTTTTCTTGAGCGCAGACACTTCTGCATCGAGAACATCGCCGGACATTTCTTCAACAATCACTTCATGTTCAAGCAGACGGGTGCGAACCGTTGTCGGATCGGCACCATCTTTGTCGATCTTGTTAATCGCGACAATCATCGGAACTTCAGCCGCCTTGGTGTGGTTAATCGCTTCAATTGTTTGCGGCATCAGACCATCGTCAGCAGCAACAACCAAAATCACGATATCCGTAGCATTCGCGCCGCGCATCCGCATTTCGGTAAAGGCTTCATGGCCCGGGGTATCCAGGAACGTCACCTTGTCGCCGTTTTTCATATTCACCTGATAGGCGCCAATATGCTGGGTAATTCCTCCCGCTTCACCAGCGACCACATCGGTTCCGCGCAAGGCATCGAGCAACGAGGTTTTACCATGATCAACATGGCCCATGATCGTAACGACCGGTGGGCGCGGTTTCAGCGTTTCTTCCGGATCGACATCGGCTTCGGTATCAATCTCGACATCGGCTTCGGAAACACGTTGAATTGTATGGCCAAATTCCTCGACCAGCAATTCAGCGGTATCCTGATCAATCGTTTGATTGACGGTGACCATCGATCCCATGTTGAACAGGGATTTGACCAAGTCAGCGCCCTTTTCACCCATACGTTTGGCGAGTTCACCAACGGTAATGGCTTCTGGCACGATCACATCGCGGAACTGCTTTTCACGCGGTTCGCGCGGTTGCCCCGACCGTGCAGCACGTTTTTCTTTTTCACGCGCTCGCTTTAACGCAGCCAAAGAGCGCGCCCGAGCTGCACCATCTTCACCGCGCAGCGCACGGTTTACGGTCAGCTTGCCGGACTGGCGGCGATCATTGCGTTCGCTACGGCCCTGTTTCTGTTTTTCCGGTTTTGCACGCTTGGGTGCTTCAACCGGTGTAAATTTACGCGCTGGCGGACGGCTATCCGTCTTGGCAGCAGGTTTTTCGGCCGTCGCCTCCTCTTCAGGAGCGGAGTCATCCGCCGCTTCAGCAGCAGCTTCGGCAGCGGCTTTTTCGGCAGCTGCAATTTCTTCCTGCGCTTTTTTGGCGGCTTCTTCTTCGGCCTTGCGATTTTCCTCAGCGCGGCGCTTCTCTTCTTCGGTCTGATCTTTCTTGGCCTTGGCATCGCGTTTGCGTGCCTCTTCATTGGCCGCCAAACGGGCTTCTTCGGCTTCACGCAAAAGTTTGGCCTGCATTTCCTGACGGGTCAGGGTGTCTTCCGGCTTTGGTGCAGGAGCCGGTTTCTCCGCCGCAGGAGCGGGCGCTGGCGCAGGCGTTGGCGCCGCAACTTCTTTGACGACTTCTTTAGCCGCTTCCTGAGCACCGGGCTTGCCGACCAGTTTTTTGCGTTTGACCTCAACCACGACCTTGTTGGTGCGTCCGTGACTGAACGTCTGTTTGACTTCGCCAGGCTCGACCGAACGCTTCAGCCCCAATGGCTTGCGTGCAGGTTTGGCGGTATCTTTGTTATCTTCACTCATCGAACAGACTTAATCCTTAAAATAATATGTAACTTCATTTACTTACACGGCTTACTTCACCGAACTACGCAACCTTTTTCTCCGCATCGTCATCCACCTTACCAGAACCGATAAAGTGGAGCCATCTATTCAGCATATGCGAAATCCGCCCCGCTGCGCGCCTATCGGTAATGCCGATATGCACCACATTCTGGCGGCCCAATGCCACAGAAAGCCCCTGTCGGTCCACCGGCAAAGTGATTCCGCGTAAATCCTGTCCTTCACGGTCAGAACCAACGCGCCATGCCTGGTCCAGCTTGGCAGAACCATCACTGCCCGCATCGGATGCGTGATAGAGCATATTCAAATCACCCTGCCGTGCTGCGGTCTGGATTTTTTCAGACCCCGTCAGCAAGGTGCCGCCGCGCGCTTCAAGCCCCAACCTGTCCAATGTGGATTGTTTCAGCGCCATTTCAAGCTGGTCAGCCAGATTGGCCGGAATGTCCAGCGGCCCGATTTTAAACGCCCTGGACAATGCGCCTTTCAACTTGCCCTTGGCCTGCGCCGTTTCCAGCGTGAACCGGTCAACACCGATCCAGGCGCCACGTCCCGGTGCTTTTGCACGCACATCCGGTGCAATCTGTCCATCCGGTCCCAAAGCCAAACGCACCAATCGGTCCTGGGGAAGACTTTCCCCAGTCAATATGCATTTTCGGTGTGGTACGCGCTCTAAAGGTTTAGAAGGCGTCTCATTGGGGAGCTTCCGCATCTGCGTCCTCCCCATTTTCAACTACTGGCTCAGCTTCAGCCGCCGGAGCAGCTTCGTCTTCATCTTCAAACCAGTGTGCACGCGCGGCCATGATGATTTCATTGCCCTGCTCTTCGGTAAAGCCATATTGGGCCAGCACACCATCGGGCTCGGGCTTGCGATTATCATTGCGGCGACGTGGTTCGGATTTGCGCTTGAGGATCAGCTCATCAGTAGCCAGATCAGCAACATCATCGAGCGTTTTCAATCCAGCTTCACCCAGCGTCACCAACATAGCTTCGGTCAAATGCGGCAGCTCGGCCACTGCATCTTCGACGCCCAGTTCGGTACGCTTCGCTTTGGCTTCTGCTTCACGGCGCTCCAGAGCTTCAACAGCACGGCTTTGCAGCTCGGCAGCGAGTTCTTCATCAAAGCCTTCAATATTGGCGATTTCTTCAGGCGCCACATAAGCAACCTCTTCCATCTCCGCAAAACCCTCAGCCACAAGAAGCTGCGACAGTGTTTCATCAACGTCCAGATCTTCCTGGAACATTGCCGTACGCGCAGCAAATTCAGCCTGACGTTTCTCGCTGCTATCCGCTTCGGTCATGATGTCGATGGCAAGACCGGTTAGCTGGGATGCCAAACGGACGTTTTGACCACGACGACCAATGGCCAAGGAAAGTTGATCATCAGGAACAACAACCTCGATACGGCCTTCTTCCTCGTCAATCACGACGCGGCTAACGGTCGCAGGCTGCAATGCGTTCACGACGAAAGTTGCGATATCTTCCGACCATGGAATGATATCGATCTTCTCGCCCTGCATTTCCTGCACGACGGCCTGAACACGGCTACCTTTCATACCAACGCAGGCACCAACCGGGTCGATCGAGCTATCATGGCTGATCACACCGATTTTGGCACGCGATCCTGGATCACGCGCGGCGGCTTTGATTTCGATAATGCCGTCATAGATTTCGGGCACTTCCTGAGCGAACAAGAGACGCATGAAATCGGGATGAGCGCGAGACAGGAAAATCTGCGGACCGCGGTTTTCGCGGCGCACATCCAATATCAGAGAGCGCACACGATCACCGACACGGGCGGCTTCGCGCGGGATTTGCTGGTCACGGCGGATAACGCCTTCTGCCCGGCCCAGATCGACCACGACATGGCCGAACTCAACCGACTTGACCACGCCAGTGATGATTTCACCGCCGCGATCCTTGAACTCTTCAAACTGACGTTCGCGTTCTGCGTCACGAACTTTCTGAAAGATCACCTGTTTGGCCGACTGTGCATCGATACGGCCCAGATCAACTTCTGGCAGCGGATCGACGATAAAGTCACCTACAGCAGAGCCTTTTTCAAGCTTCTCGGCCTGTTTCAGGTCAACCTGCTTGAAATAGTCTTCGACTTCTTCAACGACTTCGACAACACGCCACAAGCGCAGATCGCCGGTTTGCACGTCCAGCTTCGCACGAATATCATTTTCCGCACCATAGCGAGCACGTGCCGCTTTCTGGATCGCTTCTTCCAAAGCCTCGATCACAATCGCCTTGTCGATCATTTTCTCGGTGGCAACGGCGTTCGCAATTGCGAGCAATTCAGCCTTGTTTGCAGAAATAGCACTGCTCATCGTTTAGTCTTCCTGTTCTTCCAAAAGTTCTTCAATTTCATCGGCGCCTTCGGCTGAAACCGGTACGGTCGCAGCGATCAGGGCGTCGGTGAGAATCAATTTCGCACTATGGACGTTCTCTAGCGGCGTCTCCTGACTGCCTGCCTTGCGATCGTCAATCTTTATTATCTCGCCGTCAATGCCTTCCAGATTGCCACGCAGCTGCTTTTTGCCGGCGACTGCTTCTTTCAGGTTGATCCGCGCTTCGTGACCCGACCAATTCTGGTAATCTTTTGCACGGGTTAGCGGGCGGTCGATGCCAGGAGAGCTAACTTCCAGCCGATAGGCGTGATCTATCGGATCATTGCCCTGCTCTTCCAGCATATCAAATTTTTCTGAAATGCGCCGTGATAGGGCCGCGCAATCATCGATGTTAAGCTGTCCGGTTTCCGGACGCTCAGCCATGACCTGCAGTGTCGGCTCATCTGCACCCGACACAAATTGCACACGCACCAATTCAAAACCCAAAGCTTCAGCTTCCGGTTCAATCAAATTGGTAATGGCTTTCAAATCAGTCAAAAGTGCGTCCTGTAATACAATGGCTTTTGCCGCCGGCCCCGTTTGGCGCCAGCCCCTTCAAATCTAACAATGTCGGGATAGATGCTATGTAGGGCGTGATTCCCAACAATGCAACGGTTGAATGTTATGCTTCAGATTTAACTTCAAACAACCAACGGCCGAGTGACCAAGCTAAAACCGCTCCCGCAAATTGTGCTGCAACAAAGGCCAAAACATTTTCCGGCGCTATGCCGGCAAAACTATTGGAAAAGGCGCGACCGATGGTAATCGCTGGATTGGCAAAGCTGGTAGAACTGGTGAACCAATAACCGGCGGAGATATACAGGCCAACCGCGGGTGCAACCCATTCGGGGCGGAATTTGACGGTGCCAAGGATCGTGAACAGCAATCCAAATGTCGCTATAAGCTCGCCGAGCCACTGGCCGCCGCCAGTACGGATTTTTTCGCTGAGCTGAAAGACCGGCAGATCAAACATATAGTGGGCTGCCCACACGCCAATTATGCCGCCGATCAGTTGTGCTATGACGAACAATACGCTCTCGGCCGCGTTTAATTCTTTGCGCAGCGCCATGACCAAAGTCACCGCCGGATTGAAATGGGCGCCAGAAATGGGGGCAAGTACTGCGATCAGGACAAACAGGATCGCACCAGTCGCAAGCGTATTGCCAAGCAGGGCAATTGCCACATTTCCTCCGGATAAGCTTTCCGCCATGATCCCCGAACCAACAACCGTTGCGAACAGGAAAAAGGAACCAAGCGCCTCCGCACCCAATTTTTGCACCAGTGAAAATTGCATCGTAACTTGATCAGCAGCAGCTATATTTCGGCTCTTCCGCCTCAACCTGCGACAGGTCGACATGATCACCATAGTCGCCTGTGCGCTTATGTGTGTGGAATGTCTCCCAGTTGATCCCATCGGGATCTCTGGTCCAATTCTTTTTGGATTCCGCAAAGCAGCACTGGGTTTCCCCCTGGTTCCAGATCGGACCACCCGCCTTTGCCACTTGCGCAAACTGATGCTCCAGTTCCGCTTCATCTTCGGCTTGAACGCCCAGATGCGACAAGCCGGGTTCACCACAACCTTCCTCAATCACAAAGTTGACGCGGGGATCATCCAGCATCCACTGGACATAGCCGTCGCGGTCCATCGTCGGCTCGGCACCAAAAAGTGCACTGTAAAAGGTTTTGGATTTTTCGACATCGGTGGTGGTTAGACTGATATGCATACGTTTCATCTTAACATTCCTTTTCCAAATGGGGTTCTGCGCCGACAGCCACATTGCAACCAGCTCCTTCGCAGCAATTTTCCAGCAAATAGGACATCAATCCGTTCATCGCGGAAAAATCAGCGCGGTAGATTATCGACCGTCCCTGACGCTCTACCTCAACAATCCCGCCCTGTTTCAAGTGGGAAAGGTGAAAGGAGAGCGAACTGGACGGGATATCGAGTTTCTCGGCAATATCGCCAGCCGCCAACCCGTCCGGGCCTGCCTGCACCAACAAGCGGAACACTTCCAATCGGTGTTCCTGCGCTAATGCGGATAAAGCCGAGAGTGCGATCCGTGACTGTCGATTCGTTTCCATATTTCTAGAAATATCGAAACATAATGATTGAGTCAACCCATTGTGGCTTCCATGTCTTCCGAAAAACTAGACAGCGACGATGTTGTAGATCAGCTGCGCGAAATATATCACGAGTAAAAACCCGCCTTCCCAGCGGGTTATCCGGCGGCCTGTGACCGCAAAGATCATCAGAATTACGGACGCAACAATTAACAGCGGCAGACCATAGTTGGCGATCTCGTCCGGGATTGTTCCCGGTGCAATGACCGCCGTGACTCCGCCGATCAGCAAAAGGTTAAACAGGTTCGAACCCAGTACATTGCCCAATGCTACGGCACTGGCTCCCTTGTAAGCAGCGATCACCGATGTCACCAGTTCGGGCAGAGAGGTTCCGATGGCAATCACCGTCAAGCCAATGACCGCTTCGCTCATCCCGATCAAGCGCGCCAGATCAACCGCGCCCTCAACCAGCCAGCGCCCGCCAAGAACGATCATGATTATGCCGGCCCCAAGCACCAGAAACGATCGCCAAAGAGGCTGCTCATCATGCAAATGCGTGTCGGTAACTTCCAGTGATTCCGCTTTTTCGTGAATGGCTGTGGCGCCAACAGGCTGGGTCCGTTCTGCCCAATAGGCATAACCAAGATAGGATATCAAAAGTGCCAGAAACCCTGCACCAATCGCCACAGTAATTCCGGTTGTCGTCGCTACCAGCCAAAGCACGATTGTTACCCCCAGCGCCAATCCGCCATCGCGCCAAAGCGGTCCACGCGGAATCATCATCGGTAAAATGACCGATGCCGCTCCGAGGATCAGCAAACTGTTCGCTAGATTTGATCCAACCACATTACCCCAGGCAATGCCCGGAGACCCTGCTCTTGCCGCCTCAACACTTGCCACTAATTCAGGTGCGGAGGTCCCGAAACCGACAATGGTCAAACCTATGAGCAACTGTGACATACCCGCGCGTTCGGCAACGCGAACTGCGCCGCGCACTAGCAATTCGCCGCCCACTATGAGAACGACGAAGCCGGCCAGTAAAATCAGAAGTGAGGCTAGCATCCTTTATTATCCGTCATTGCGAGGAGCACAGCCACGCGGCAATCCAGAGAGACAAAGCGACGCCCTGGATTGTTTCGCTTCGCTCGCAACGACGAACTTTTGTCATCTGTTCCGCTTGCCAAGCAAACGCAACCGCAGAGCGTTGAGCTTGATAAAGCCTTCCGCATCCTTCTGGTCATAGGCGCCCTGATCATCCTCAAATGTCACTACATCTTCGCTATAAAGATTGAAGTCGACATCGGCTTTCCGGCCAACGACGTTCACGCTGCCTTTGTAGAGCTTAAGCCGCACCGTTCCCGTTACGCGCTCCTGGCTCTTGTCTATCGCCGCTTGCAGCATTTCGCGTTCCGGTGCGAACCAGAAACCGTTGTACACCAGTTCGGCATATCGCGGCATGAGTTCATCCTTCATATGCATCGCGCCGCTGTCGAGGGTCAGCTGCTCAATACCGCGATGCGCTGCGTGGTATATGGTTCCACCCGGCGTTTCATACATGCCGCGTGACTTCATACCGACAAAACGGTTTTCAACCAGATCAAGCCTGCCAATTCCGTGCTCACGGCCATATTCATTTAGCGTTTCAAGCAAGGTCGCAGGCGACATGCCTTCGCCATTAATCGCGACGCCATCACCATGTTCAAAATCGATGGTGATATATTCGGGTGTATCCGGCGCATCTTCAGGATTTTTGGTCCGTGAATAGACATAATCCGGCACTTCTTCCCAAGGGTCTTCGAGCACTTTTCCCTCTGACGAGGTATGCAGCATATTTGCGTCGGTCGAGAATGGCGCTTCGCCGCGCTTATCCTTTGGTACGGGAATTTGATGCTTTTCAGCAAATTCGATCAACCGGGTGCGGCTGGTCAAATCCCATTCACGCCAGGGCGCG
This sequence comes from uncultured Sphingomonadaceae bacterium, assembly GCA_947494305.1. GTDB lineage: Bacteria > Pseudomonadota > Alphaproteobacteria > Sphingomonadales > Sphingomonadaceae > Parasphingorhabdus. Next base: position 1,313,041 of record CANLUL010000001.1, read on the forward strand.
ATAACTTTTACATCGGGATTGAGGCCGTAATAGCCCAGTTCAAAGCGAATTTGATCATTCCCCTTGCCCGTTGCGCCGTGAGAAACGGCGTCAGCACCGGTCAATTTGGCAATTTCAATCTGACGTTTCGATATCAAGGGCCGCGCGATTGAGGTCCCGAGCAGATAAAGCCCTTCATAAACCGCATTGGCGCGCATCATCGGGAAGACAAAATCGCGGACAAATTCTTCGCGCAGATCGTCGATAAAAATATGTTCAGGTTTTACGCCAAGCGTTTCTGCAACGCGGCGCGCAGGACCCAATTCTTCACCCTGCCCCAAATCGGCGGTGAAGGTAACAACCTCACACTGATATTCCTGTTGTAGCCACTTCAATATGACGCTGGTATCCAGACCGCCTGAGAAGGCGAGAACTACCCGTTTGACAGAATCACTCATTCGCATATCTTTCCTATTGAAGATGCGCGCCTATCAGGCTGTTCTTTTCGGTGCAATGCTAGCGATTTGTGGGAGGGAAAATATGTCAAATGCTCAGAACAAAACTGTGGAGAATGATGGCGATGTGAACGCCTTTATAGACAATGTTGCACATGACGGCAGGCGCGAGGATGCGAAGACTTTGCTGGAGATGTTCACCCGCATCACCGGTCATCCACCCAAAATGTGGGGCGGCAGCATCATTGGTTTTGGCAGCTATCACTATAAATATAAAACCGGCCGTGAAGGTGATATGTGCCGATCGGGCTTTTCTCCGCGCAAGCAGAATATGAGTCTCTATGTCTTGGGCTGCACCAGCGAGGCCAAGGATAAGGCGAAACAGACCGATCTATTGGAGCGACTAGGGCCGCATAAACGCGGCGTGTCCTGTCTATACATAACACAGCTCAAGAAAATTGATCTGGATGCGCTGGAAGAATTGATCGCCTTTGACAAAGAGGCGATGGATGAGAAATATCCCGAAGGCGCGAGTTGAGCTTTCGCGTCGATCAAGAGTTAAAGCTTTGGTATATTTAGGAGTTCAGTTCAGGACCTTCAAACTCGGCTTTCGCATTGTCCCAAAGCGGACGTTAGCTTTCATTCCGTCCAATGTCCGTAAGTGGGGGTGAGAGCGGACATTAAAACTTGCAAGGAATGATAGCAGAAAAATCCAGAAAGCGGACATAAGGGTCTGTTGGTTTTTGGCCGCAGGGATTGATGGAAGGCCGCCGTTCAAGACAACGAGGCAAATGCTGAGTTGCTATTGCTAGACGCAAGCTCCATGCAGAAGGAAAACTGGTATGGGGGCTTGATGACAGAAACCAAAACTTTACCGCGCAAATGGGGTTTTTGGGGCACCGCCTTGTTGCCGGTAAACGGCCTGATAGAGTCGGATGTTGTCGCCTTACCTGCTGTCGTGTTCGCGGTTGTTTTTGTAGCTTGACGTCGCCAGCGAGCGGTGACACCGCATTTTTCGGTCATCCCAAGGGCCTAGGCTATCTAGCAGGCACCGAGGGGTGGGAACGCTTTTCATTCTTCGGGATGCAGGCGCTGCTGATGCTTTACATCACCAAACATTTGTTAACGCCGGAAGTTGCTCCAAGTGTGATCGGTTTGGCATCGTTCCGGAAACTGGTGTCCGCGCTATTCGGGCCGATGACCGACTTCGCTTTCGCGGTGCAGATTTTTGGGCTCTATGGCGGCTTCATACTCGTCACACCGCTCATCGGCGCATGGCTTGGCGACCGGGTCTATGGTCGGACCCGCATGGTGACAATCGGAGTGCTGTTGATGGCCGCCGGCCATTTTGCGATGGCAAGTGAAGCGACTTTCCTCTTAGCGCTGCTTCTGCTCATTCTTGGCGGAGGCTGTATTACGGGTAACATGAAGCCGCAAATCAGTGGCCTTTATGCACCAGAAGATAGCCGCAGGACCCGGGCTTTCGTGATATATCAGATCGCGATTAATCTGGGGGCTCTGATTTCGCCGCTGATTATCGGAACGCTCGGTGAAAAGATCGGATTTCACTGGGGATTTGGCGCGGCCGGTATTGGCATGCTGGTGGGTCTGGTGGTCTACCTAGTTGGACGGCGTCACATACCGCCAGATGTGGGCACCGAGCGTGAGGCAGTCCCGCCACTCACGCGCGCGCAGTGGATATCCATTGGCACTTTACTGCTCGTGCTCACCCCGGTCATTTTCGCTACTGCCACAGCAGTTCAAGCTTACGGAATCATGATAATCTGGGCTGAAACCGCGGTTGATCGAAAAGTTTTCGGATTTGAAATGCCGGTTTCCTGGATATTCACTATAGAAGCTATCATGACCATTGCCTGGCTATTCCTTTGCAATCGCCTGTGGGCGCGCTGGAAACGCCAAGGGCGAGAACCGAATGATCTGACCAAACATGGTTTCGGAAATGTGCTGGTGGTACTGAGCTTCCTGATCATCGCGGTGCTGGCGACAATGCCGAAAGTTCCGCTGATCGGATGGATTGGATTTTACGTCATCCTGACATTTTCATTCGCGTGGTATGGGCCGCCTGTGCTTTCACTCATTTCGCGCTTTGCACCGCCTTCGGTCAACGGGGTGATGCTGTCGATGTACAGCTTTGCGGCTGCCCTTGGCTTCTTTTTAGTCGGCTATATGGGCCGCTTTTACGAGCCGCTTGGTTCTCCGCTGTTTTTCTTGGTGAACGCCATGCTCCCTGTCGGCGGAGCACTGATGTTATTCCTGTTCAATCGCCCGCTCATGCGCCTGCTGGAAACCGCCGAACGAGAACAGCTGGCCAGCGTCGGCGGGGCTGCACCAGATACCAATTCGTTAAAAAGCTGACCATGAGTAGCACGATAATGTCATTATCAGCAGACAGTGCCATTTCCTTCCTCTGCCATGCGCGTAGGTTCGCCCTACAATGAAATTTATTGAGCCGTTAAACCAGCGAAGGGTTCTGGACAGCCTATAAAGTTGGTTGTTTAATCACAATTTAGGGTGTTATCCGACCTGCAGCTCCTCGGCATTCCTAGTGCCCCCTTCTGCACCCAAAGCGAGCGCAACCTCAACCCAGCAACTTCTTCTCCACCTCACCCATATAATCACGGGAGAGCGGTAAAGTCCGACGATTGCGGCTGAACTGGATCTGGTAATTGCACATTCCGCCGCTTTCAAATGCAGCAGTCGCACCGGCCAGATAGAATGTCCACATACGGAAAAACCGTTCGTCATAAAGCGCAATGATCGCGTCTTTGTTGGCAACGGTTCGCTTGTACCATTCCCGCAATGTCTTTGCATAATGTAACCGCAGCGTTTCAATATCCGTGACCATCAACCGGTAATGTTCACTGGCCGCCAGCGTCTCGCTAAGCGCAGGAATATAGCCGCCTGGAAAGATGTACTTTCGCGTAAAGGCGTCGGTTTTACCGGGACGACCAAAACGGCCAATGGTGTGCAATAGCATGACCCCGTCATCCTTCATCAGGTTCGCACAGCATCGGAAAAATGTCTTAAACTGCGGCGTTCCAACCGCCTCAAACATGCCGACCGAAACGATCCGGTCAAACTGTCCCGCATCACGCTCGGCCAAGTCGCGATAATCAATCAACTCAAATTTTACGCGGTCGGAGACACCGGCTTTTTCCGCACGTTCTACGGCCACCGCCAACTGTTCTTCGCTCAGCGTAATGCCTAGCACATCTACATCAGCAACCTTGTTCAGGTAAAGCGCCAACCCGCCCCAACCGCAGCCAATATCAACAACGCGTTGACCCGGCGACAGTGCCAGTTTCGCAGCAACATGTGCCTTTTTCTCCAGCTGCGCTTCTTCCAGCGTCATATTCTCGCGCGGATAATAGGCGCAGGTATATTGTAGATCTTCATCCAGAAAGAGCCGGTAGAGATCATTGCCCAGATCATAGTGGTGGGCAACATTATCCTTTGAACGACCCAGACCGTTAATCTGATCAAACTTGCTGATCACTGCATCGAGGATTTTCTTCTGCGGAGATGTTTCCTTCAAAACGCCGCCACGTTCCCAGGGTTTGTTGCTACGCGCCAACTGGATCAAGTCCATGATGTCGCCCTGTTCCAAAACCAATCGGCCGTCCATAAAGGCCTCTGCTGCACCCAATCGTGGGTCGAGCAAAACATCGCGAATGACTTTATTGTCGGTTAGCCGAAGCGTGACATCGGGAAAGCCGTCAGATGGTGTTCCAAAGGTTTCTTTGGCACCATCTGCATGGACCAGAGTTAACTCCCCTTTCTTGATCAGTGGACCAAGAAATTTCCCAATCATCGACATTCACTTCCCCCTCGATGCGACCCATAGTTGCATTTACCGAACCGTCATATTCCTGCGTACCATTCATAATTGGCAACATCTTGCCAATAGCCGCCTTTGCCTTCACCAATGCCATCCAGAGATGCCACCGCCTCAATGCCCGTCACATATTTGGCGTGTTTATAACCCAATTGTCGCTCCACCCGCAATCGCAGCGGTGCGCCGTTGGCAACCGGCAATGCCTCGCCATTTAATCGGTGCGCTAATATTGTCTGTGGGTGAAAACCGTCGAGCAAGTCAATACTCTCATAATAGGGACGACCACCCAGTTTGTCGGCACAGTGAAACACCAAAAACTTGGCACTATCCCGCAATTGCGCCAGATCGAGTAATATTTTCAAAGGCACGCCAGTCCACTGACCAATGGCGCTCCAACCTTCCACACAGTCATGGCGGGTGGTCTGGGTACGCTGCGGCATGGATTGCAACGCAGAGAGAGAAAAATCCTGCGGTTTTTTAAACAAACCCGTCAGCCTAAGTTGCCAATCGGCAAAACCCTGCGCCGCACTGGATGCATAATCTGGCGTACCCGGATCCCGCGTACCATTGGCGCGGAAGGTTGGTGATCGATCGGCCAAGCTATATTCGGTCGCCAGTTGCATCCGATCGCCCAAAGCACGCTGTACCTTGAAGTTAGCGGTCTCTGCTGTTGCCAGAATATCCTGAAAAGCGGGGTTCCGATTCAATGCGTCACATCCGGACAATAATCCGCCCGCCGAACCGATAAGGATATTGCGCCGTGTAATCAGCCTATTCTTCACGCCGTTCTCCTCCCGTCAGCATAGCTTTAATGGGTCGAATTGGTCCAGACAGTATTACCATCAGCAAATGGATGACAAAGAATAGCACCAGCGAAAACGCAGCTATGAAGTGAATGGAACGCGCCGACTGCCGCCCGCCAAATATGTCAGTTAAAAATGGCCAGTTGGCATCCATCGCCGGAGACATGGCGAGACCGGTAAAAATCATAAGCGGCAACAATATGAAAATCACACCGACATAAGAGACCTTTTGGATGCTGTTATACGGTTTGTCTGGCGACTGACGGACTTCAGTAAATTTCGTATGCTGCCGGAAACTCCGCCAAAGGGCCAAAGGGGACCACTCTTTGCGACCAATATGCAAATCGCGCTGCACATGTCGGTTCCAAAAAGAGCGGATCATGAATAAGGTCAATCCAATGCTGAATATCCAGGCGAAGAAGAAATGCCAGCGGCGTCCATCTGCCAGACTGTAATAGGATGGAATTGTGGCCCAACCGGGAAAAGCCCAAGTTTGCGTGCGGCCCTGATCATCTTCCCAATTGCCCAGCACGCCTGTCGTTTCGATCCGGGTTTCACCAAATCTTAGATAACCGAAAGTTTCACCCGACCCGACCGCCATCCAGGCATAATCATGATTCGATCCATATTCGCCCCAATAAAGTCGCGGATGCGCGTTGAAAATAGTCAACCCACTCATCAGCAACACCAGCAGGCATAGCGCATTGGTCCAGTGCCACAATCGCGTGGTCAGGCCGTGGCGGCGGCGATTTGCGGGTTTCTCGTCAGACATTTCTCAAACTCACCATAAACTGCTATTCGCCAAAAGGAAGTTTATCGTTACATTGCGCAATATTCTTGGCCGAAACAGACGGAAACACAACAATAGGGAGAGCGAATATGAGCACCCATAAAGAAGTCATCCGATTGCATCCCGACCCGCTAGCCCCGTTTGCCATTGCGCCGGGATGGCGCGTAGGAGATTTGCTCTTTCTATCGGGACAAGCGGCGATTGATGAAACCGGTGCGATAGTCGGTGATGGCGACTTTGATGCACAGCTGGAACAAACCATCACCAATATTGACCGTGTGCTAATGGCTGGTGGTAGTAGCCGGGATCAGATTGTCAAAGTGACTATCTATTTGACCGACATGGGGAATTTCCCAAAAATCGTGGACGCGCGGAAAAAATATTTCGTCCCGCCTTATCCCGCCGACACGATTGTCGAAGTCAAAGCCCTGGCTCTACCGGAATTGATGATCGAGATTGATGTGATCGCCGCGGCCTAACCCAAGGCGGCTTGTTTTTCCTCTGCCTGCCGGTCCAGTTCGGCGCGGGATTTTTTCTCGCTGGAAGATTTCAACTGGCCGCAAGCTGCCATAATGTCTTGACCGCGCGGCGTTCGCACAGGTGCGCTGATACCTGAGTCGAAGATAATTTTGGAAAACGACTTGATCCGCTCCGGCGTTGAACATTCATAAGGCGATCCCGGCCAAGGGTTGAACGGGATCAAATTCACCTTTGCCGGCAGATCATAGTTGCGCAGTAAATTGACCAACTCGCGCGCATCTTGATCGCTGTCATTCTTGTCTTTCAACATCACATATTCAAAGGTGATCCGCCGGGCATTGCTGGCACCGGGATACTCGGCGCAAGCCTGCAACAGTTCTTCGATCGAATATTTGCGGTTGAGCGGAACGATCTCATCACGCGTTTCCTTGTTTACGGCATGCAGTGAGATGGCGAGATTGACGTTAATTTCTTCACCCGCGCGCGCAATCATTGGGACAACGCCGCTGGTAGACAAAGTGATCCGGCGACGAGAAAGCGCCAATCCCGAACCGTCCATAACCACCTTCATCGCATCCCGGACATTGTCAAAATTATAGAGCGGTTCGCCCATACCCATCAAAACGATATTGGTTAAAACGCGGCCATCCGATTTGTAGGCTTGATTATATTCTTTGGTAGAAGCCGCCTCATCTTCATCGTCAAAATCCATCACGCCTTTCGGCCATTCACCCAGATCATCACGTGCCAACATGACTTGTCCGACAATTTCGCCGGGAGATAAGTTTCGTACCAAACGCATGGTACCGGTGTGACAAAAACGGCAATTGAGCGTGCAACCCACTTGACTCGAGATACACAGCGTCCCTCGATCTTCATCGGGAATGAAGACCATTTCATATTCTTGTTTATCCGCTGAACGCAGCAACCATTTGCGGGTACCGTCTTTTGATAGATGTGCTTCAACAATCTCCGGACGACCAATGACAAATCGCTCATCCAGCCATGGGCGAAGTGATTTGCTCATATCGGTCATCAAGGAAAAGTCGGTGATACCGCGATGATAAATCCAGTGAAAAAGCTGTTTGGAGCGCAATTTACACTGCTTCTCATCCAATCCCGCTTCCGATAAAATATCACGAATCTCAGGCTGGCTCAGACCAATAATATCGACCTTACCATCATCACGTGGCGTGACTTTGGCGGGCAAGGGAACTGGATCAATATGGCCGGGAATCTGCATAGGCGCGCATATAGTAGCGATGTCGACGAAATACCAGCACGCTTGTGCACCACCCGCTCTCCATCTACGGTCACTAAAAATAATGGGGGGACGGAAGAATGTTTCACGAATATCGCAGACGCGTTTATCACGGCGCCAAAATCGGGTTCATACTCGCTGGTGCATCGTTGCTGCCATCTTGCATGGCGAGTAATGGCAACGCGCAATCCGCAGCAGCAACTGTCCCAGCCGAAACGATGGCAGAAAAAGTTACGCGTATCCATGACAGTGCTTTGATCCTCGATGCGCACGCGGATATCGTTTTGCCCGAGACATCCAAAACCTATCTGGCGAGCGATGGTCTCTCCAAAGTGCATCCATCGAAATTGCGTGCGGGTAAAGTAGATGCGGTGGTCATGTCCGTTGCCGTTGGTCCCGGGCCGCGAACCGCAGAGGGAGATGCTGCAGCTAAAGCCGAAGCAAATGCAAAATTGGCCGCAGCCATTAAGTTAGCAAATCAGAATGATGATATTGTCATTGAAGCAACGGCTCAAGAAATCAAAGCCGCCACAAAGGCTGGCAAAAAAGTTCTAATCCTTGGTTTTCAAAATGCTCGCTCTTTGAGCGGAAATATTGATGAGATCGACCGCTACTACAAATCTGGCGTACGTGTTTTTGGCCTCAATCATTTGGGGCATAATGATTTTTCCGACAGTTCCAGGCCTCTATATATCGCCGAAAAAAAGGGCTATGAGGTAACTGAGGAGCATAAAGGACTGTCGAAATTAGGCGTAGCTGCCGTCCAAAGGATCAATGCCCTGGGCGGATTAGTAGATGTTTCCCAAATGTCCAAAGCGGCAACCATGCAAACCATTAGAATTTCGAGCGCTCCCGTTATTGCAAGTCACTCGAATGTCAGGGCGCTTTCGGATGTGTCGAGGAACCTTTCGGATGCTGAAATCGACCTAATTGGTTTACGCGGCGGTGTTATTCACATTGCATCTTTCGGTGCGTATTTGGTTGATCTTTCCGATCCCGAATTATTGGCTGCAATCAAAAAAGTTCGCCTCGATCATGATCTGCCCGAAGCCTATTCCTATCCCTATGAGCTCTATTGGGAAATTCCCGATCTAAAAAAGCGGACATCTTTCCTGATGGCAATGCGGGACACCATTGGTACTGGCTCGATTGACCGGATGATTGATCATATTGATTATGTCGTTAAGCGTATTGGCATTGATCATGTTGGCATTGGCACCGACTTTAATCACGGCGGAGGCATAGATGGTTTCACTGATGCAAGCGAAGCGAAAAACATCACAGCCGGTTTGATAAAGCGTGGTTACAATGAAGAGCAAATCTCCAAAATCTGGAGTGGCAACTTTTTACGCGCGTTGGCGGAAGCCGAGCGGCTTGGTAAAGCACAAAACTAAATTGCAAGCATCCGGGCAAAGCGACAACATCACGCCGCCAAATCCGGATGCTTCGAGATCCAGATAAATTTGCAGCCTATTTCAGATCAAACTTGATATGCAATTCGGGCAAGGCACGCAAAATAATACTGGGTTCAGACACTGGGTCTGGAAAAGCTTCATCGAGCCGAAAATTTTTAGCATGAGCCAAAAATGCCTCAAACCCTCTATTCAGTTCCTGCCGTGCCAATGATGATCCGGGACAGGCATGTACACCAGAACCGAAGGAAAGGTGAGCACCCGCCCCTTTCCTGCCTAGGACACACACTTCAGGATCTTCAAATTTCTCATCATCGCGATTGGCTGAGCCATAATGTGAAAATATGACATCGCCCGCTTTCAACGGATAATCACCCAGCATTGTATCCTCAGTAACCAGCCGCGGCAGCCCCTGAACCGGCGTTTCCAGACGAAGCACTTCTTCAACAAATACTGGGATTTGGCTTGGATCAGCTTGAAGATCTTCTTGCAATTTTGGATTGCGACAAAGAAGCAGCATGCCCCATCCAAAGGTGCTGGTGGTGGTCTCATGTCCCGCAACAAGAAACTGATTCAATATGCTCAGCATCTCATTATACTCCAGCAATCGATCCTCTTTCTCCAATTTGCTGGTTGCCAATATCGTAATCATATCATCTTTGGGATCGCGCCTCCGGTCATCAATCAGTCGGATGAGCATCTGTTCCAGATCAAGCGCTTTTTGCGCACGATCAATTAGCTGCGGCTCAGTAAGCGGTGATAAACGTAAGGTACCAGCCGCAGAGGTTGCACAAATATTGAATTTTTCAACAAGTTCCTCAGGAATACCCAGCCGCTTGCCGATAATTTCCAGCGGAATTGGGAATGCAAATTCCCGCATAAAATCCAGACTCGTCAAGTCACCCAAATGATCAATCGTTTTCTCCACAACTTCGACCACTTGCGGTTCGGTTTTATTGACCTGGGACGCGGTAAACAACATCGCCACAAGCGAACGGTACATTGTTTGAACCGGAGGATCTTCTGTTAGCATTGTCGGAATTGGCGGAAGCATCTGTCCCTGAATTGCCGCCACCTTTTCCTGAGTTGATGACGATGCAGATTCGAAAGCCGCCATGGCCAGGCCAGCCATGAAATCAGCAAATTTACTGGAATATACCTTGGTATCGCGAAGCACCTGCCGGATGAGTTGATATCGCGTAACAACATGAAAATTCATTTCGGGTACAAAATGTACTGGCGATTCCGCCCTGAGCTTTCGATAGACGGGATACGGATCGATTAGATTTTTTTCGTCAAACAGGCTTATTGTCATTTTCTCTCCTAACGGATAGCCTTCCCGCCGATCGACTGAAGCGCATGCTATCCTCTCTATTTTTTAGAGATTGCACGACCGTTTTCTATTGATACATATCAAATAAAAAGATCAAAAACGCCGGAAATCAGGGAAAATCCCTGTCTTTTTTGCTAGTCGAAGAGGTTATCTTAGTCTGGAGCACCCAAGAGAGGCAGCATCTATTGCCGTAGCAGCACCTCGCAAAAGATACGCATCGACGATCGGTTTACCGTCGCGACCTATGCTTTCAACCGTCATGCTTTTCGCAGAGCGAATGGCGGCCACCAAAGCGGCATCCATACGTTTATCCTGTGACCAGGCATCGGTGGTGTTGGCGGTTAATCGGAAACGACGACCGGCTATGCTGACGATTACCCGGCTATTGGTCGAGCGTTCACGGCTGAGGCGAGTATGAAATTGACGACGGATTTTGCGGTTCGGCCAAAAGCCGATGGAGGCATAGGATTTTCGCTCCGCCTTGCCGGTTATTTCTTCGGATTCAGCAATGGCATAACAGCGCGGGATTTCTGCATCACGAAATGCCCCCCAGCTGTTAAAAATCCCTAGGGAATCTTTGGCTATCGCCGGTGCAGGCAAAAACAGCATCGGTAATATCAAGACAAAGAGACGCTTCAAGCCTTCTCCCCTTCCCCGCCGCCAAGATGAACTACCGTCTCAACACCATCGCAGATTTCAACAATCGATCCCTGCGGCAGGCTCTGCGCAATTGGCGCATCATATTTTGGATGCTCTGGCAAACCGGTCAGCATGCCGCGCAACACCCGACTGGTCATGCCGTGGCTGATCAACACGGTATCCCGTTCAAACTTTTGATCGATCAGCCATTGCTGCAATCGCTGGACAATATCTTGATAGCTTTCCCCGCCGGGCGCAACGGTCGCGAACAGCATCTCATCAGGGTCGATTTCAAGGGCACCATCCAGATCGGCATAATAGGTGCCGGTCCATGCGCCCATTTCAATTTCACCAAGCCGCTTGTCCGGCCTGGCTTGGTGCCAGTCTAATCCAATATGCTCGGTTATGATCGAAAGCGTCTGCAACGCTCTGTCGGTGTTGGAAGCAACCAGATCTAGCGCCGGCTCCTCTCCCAAATGGAGTGCCAATGCGCGGCCCATTTCATCGGCCTGGGCAAATCCGGTCAAAGTCAGCGGCGTATAGGCTTCATTGCCTTGAATACGCGCCGCCTTGTTAAAAATTGTTTCGCCATGGCGGGCAATGTAAAGTCGCTTTCCGTTTGTATCTATACCGCTCATTTGATTGTATTTTTACACTCCCGATTGGCCGCGATTGTGCAGCAATAAAGACGCTTTACCCCGCCCATCGGTTTTTTCCACAGTTTTCCACAAGATTATCCCCTGCTCTGCTTGTATCGGGCTTGCCCTGCGGCGCTTTATTGTTAATGAAGCGGAGAACTATCTGTGATTTTCATGGAGTCTATAGCTGACTCTTGATCACACCATCGGGGAATAAAGAGGATCATTTATGAAAGCGACCATTGAACGCGCTGCACTGCTCAAAAGTCTGGGCCATGTCCAGTCGGTCGTCGAGCGCCGCAACACCATCCCGATCCTGTCCAACGTATTGATCGAAGCCAGCCAGGACGGCAGCATAAAGTTGATGGCAACCGATCTCGATCTGCAAGTTGTAGAAACGGTTGAGGCACAGGTAGAAACGGCCGGTTCCATTACCGTTTCCGCTCACACATTGTTTGATATTGCCCGCAAGCTCCCTGATGGTTCCCAGGTGCAAATGGATGCCGCAGATGGCAAGATGAAGGTTAATGCCGGACGCGCGCGGTTCAACCTGCAAACCCTGCCCCGCGATGATTTCCCGGTCATTGCCGAGGGCGACTTGCCGACTTCGTTCGAACTTCCCGCCGCATCTTTGATCCAGATAATCGACAAAACCAAGTTCGCGATCTCGACCGAAGAAACCCGCTATTATCTCAATGGCATATTCCTGCACGTGCAGGATGAAGACGCACCAGTGCTAAAGGCCGCCGCAACCGACGGCCACCGCCTGGCGCGCGTCACCCTGCCCCGTCCATCGGGCGCAGAAGGCATGCCCGATGTCATTGTTCCGCGCAAATGCGTCAATGAGCTCCGGAAGTTGCTCGATGAGAGCGGCGACAACAATGTGCAGATCGACCTGTCCGCAAGCAAAATCCGCTTCACGCTGGGCACCGCGATCCTGACATCCAAACTGATCGACGGCACCTTCCCGGATTACAGCCGCGTCATTCCGACCGGCAATGACAAGCTGCTGAAGATTGATCCAAAGAGCTTTGCGCAAGGCGTAGACCGCGTCTCCACCATCGCTACCGAGAAAACACGTGCGGTCAAGATGGCGCTGGGCGATGACAAGATCACGTTATCGGTCACTTCGCCTGAAAATGGCAAGGCCGAAGAAGAAGTGCCGGGAGCGTATAAGGAAGACACATTCGAAATCGGCTTTAACTCACGCTATCTGATGGATATCCTGAGCGAGATTGAAGGCGACACAGTCGAATTGCACCTCGCCGACGCGAGCGCGCCGACACTGATCCGCGAGAATGATAAGTCGCCTGCGCTGTATGTGCTGATGCCGATGCGGGTTTAGACGGACGAGCAAAGTAACCTAACCGTGCATTTGATCCGGTCTAAAAATAGATATAATGCGGTAATCGCTTTGTTGGCGCTTTTGCTGAGCGCACTGGCGCCATCGGGTTTCATGCCCACACAGACTGAACAGGGTTTTGCAATCAAGCTTTGCTCGGGTCATGCGGATAGCAAACTGGCAATCACGCCGGATCATCCGGATTATGTGACACTTTCGTTGATTTACGGACAATCCGATGATCACGCTCCGGCAGAAAGCGATCCGGAGTCCCCTACCCCCGCCTGTGCCTTTGCGGGTGGTGCGTCGGTCGGATTGGCATCGGCATCTCCCGATCTGGAAAGCCGCACGCTGGCTCCTGCCACACATGAACCATCCGAACCGCGCCGCTTTGCGCTGCGCAACCGGATCAATATCCCGCCAGCTACCGGACCTCCTGTAACAATCTGAACTTTGTCCCAATAATTTCGCGGTGCGCGCCGGATAAGCCTGCGCCTTCGCCGCGTTCAGATATGTACAGGAATTACTTATGAAAACTCTTGCTTCGGCAGGCGCGATGATCGCTGCTTGCTCTTTGACGACCCCCGCCCTCGCCCACGATGTGCGGGCCGATGACCATGCGCCGATTGGCGTGATGGCCGACCATGCCCACAAACAGGGTGAGTTCATGCTCTCCATCCGGCATATGCATATGGAAATGTCGGGCAATCAGATCGGTTCGGATGGTATCTCACCGGATGAGATTGTGACCACCATTCCCAACCGCTTTTTTGGCGCACCGGGACAGCCGCCAACACTCAGGATCGTGCCTACTTCGATGCGGACCGACATGACCATGGTGGGTGCGATGTACGCGCCGACCGATTGGGTCACGCTGGTTGCGATGGGCAGCTATGTGCAAAAGGAAATGGATCACACGACCTATATGGGCGGTATGGGCACCAATGTGCGCGGTGAGTTTCGGACCAGTCCGGAAGGCTTTGGCGATATCACTGTGGGCGGTATTTTTCCGGTTTTGGGCGTGGCGGATCGGAAGTCTGACAGCCAGCAGGAATTGAACATCCGTGCTGCGGTCTCGATTCCCACCGGTTCGACCACCAAAACAGCAGAGATTCTGACGCCTATGGGCGGAACACCAACGGTGCGCACGCCCTATATGATGCAAATCGGCAGCGGCACATGGGATCTGAAACCCGCGGCGACGTTCAAAGGTTGGTCGGGCAAGGTCGGTTACGGCGTCCAATATGCCGGAACGATCCGTATGGGCAGCAACGATCAGGGATACAGTTTTGGTGACATTCATGAAGCCACGGCCTGGGTTAGCTATTCCCCCGCCCAGTGGATAAGCTTGTCAGGACGCATCAAGGGTCGGACGATGGGGCGGGTTGATGGCATCGATCCGATGATCATGGGTCCCGTCCAGACCGCCAATCCTGATTTTCAGGGCGGTGAGCGCATTGATCTAGTTGCCGGTGTGAACACGGTTGTCACCCATGGCGCGTTGGCGGGTCACCGCTTTGGGTTGGAGGTCGGTGCGCCGATCTATCAGGATCTCAATGGTCCCCAGATGACCGGGGACTGGATGCTGACGGTGGGTTGGCAAAAGGCGTTTTAAAAAGGAAGCAAAGCCCCTCCGGTTAGTGGAGGGGCTTTGCGTATATTACTCCGCCGCTTCCATCATTTCCACAACCTGTGGACCACGGATCAATCCGCCAGGGCGCTTGTCGGTCACGACGCCACCCTTGAAGGTAATCTGACCCGATTTGATCGTATAATCATAACCATCGGCTTTTTGCAGCAAACGCTTACCACCGGCGGGCAGATCAAATGCCAGCCATGGTTTGCCCAGCTTGATCCGGTCCATATCAATAACATTGACGTCTGCCAGATATCCGGGTTTCAGCACGCCGCGATCATTGAGGCCATATAACCGTGCGGTATCCAGACATTGCCGCTTTATCGCATGTTCAATGCTCAGCGTGCCGCGTTTGCGGTTCTTGACCCAGTGTTCCAACATGAAGGTCGGGCTGGCCGCATCGCAAATCGTTCCGCAATGCGCACCGCCGTCGGACAGGCTGTTCACTGTATCATCAGCCTGTTGCAGGTCTTCGAGGAAATCCAGATTGCCATCAATATAATTGAGCAATGGCAGATAGATAAAGCCCTTGCCGTCATCTTCCATCATCAGGTCATAGGCATATTCCGCACCAGACTTGCCAGCGGCTTCCGCCCGCGATGCGATGCTTTCATCGGCTTGCGGTTCATAGTTGAAATCCTCATCCATCTCGAACTGCATCGGCCAGCCCTGTGTAACAACCATGAACACAGGAACCATGTCCACTTCTTCGGGCATTTCGGCGGTTTCGCTCAGCAATTGCGCTTTGAAAGCAGGATCTTTCAGCTTCGCATATTTCTCATCCCAGGAAAGCTCCTCCATTGCGACCCAGCTTGGGTGACGGACAAAAGGATGCACTGTACCCTGCCACGCCATAACAATGCCGTTTCCGCGCAGGGCAATCTGCGCAACGATATTGGCGCCATTGTCATTTTCCGCGCGCATATTTGCGATCTGTTCATCGAGCGAGATATCCTTTGCGATCGATTGCAGCGCCGCAAATGTGACCGGCAAGCCAGTTTCGCGGCTGAGCTCGCCCATCCAGCCAAACTCGTCCCATTCCTTGTTGAGGTCGCTGGCCATTTCAAAAACGCCATTGCCAACCTTGCCCATGGCACGACCAATTTCGATCAATTCTTCTTTGGTTGCCGTTGTGCCGGGGACCAATTCACCGTCAATCGAACGGTGCAATATGGTTCGCGATGTTGAAAAGCCAAGCGCGCCGGCTTTGACGCCATCAGCGACGATATCTGCCATTTGTTTCACATCTTCGTCGGTGGGAACAGCACCCGGCTTCTCCCGATCACCCAGCACATAGGCACGCACTGCGCCATGCGGAACATGGGTTGCCACATCTACCGTGCGCGGCATTTTTTCCAGCTCGTCGAGATATTCGGGGAAGGTTTCCCAGTTCCAGGTCATGCCTTCGGCCAGTGCTGTGCCAGGAATATCCTCCACCCCTTCCATCAGGCCGATCAACCATTCACGGCGATCGGGCTTAGCGGGAGCGAAGCCAACGCCGCAATTTCCCATCACCACTGTTGTGATGCCATGCCACGATGAGGGCGCCATTTCGTCGTCCCATGTCGCCTGACCATCATAATGGGTATGCACATCGACAAATCCGGGCGTAACCATTTTGCCCGTCGCATCGACTTCTTCACGGCCCTCGCTGGATACTTGGCCGACCAGAGTTACCACGCCGCCATCAATAGCGACATCGGCCACAAAGGGCTCTGCGCCGGTGCCGTCAACGACTGTACCACCACGAATTACCAGATCATGCATCGATTCTCTCCTGAATATATATGAGTGCAATAACAGATTTAATCGATTGGTTAAAGTGGTCTCATCAACCGGACTTTTCCATTTTCACCGTCAACAAAACTGCCACACCAATAGCAAATAAAATACCGATTGAGGCCATCCCGATTTGCTGGCTGTTAAAGGCAGTCGTAAACATCTCCACCAATAGCGGTCCCATCCATACGGTGATTGTTCCAGCAATGGCATAAAGTCCGAAAAATTCGCCACTGCGGCCTTCAGGAGCCAAAACGACGAGCATCGTTCGGCTGGAAGAAATACTGGCGGTCGCGGTGAGTGCGACTATGACGATGCCGCCAAGGTAGACGAGGTCGGACAGGCTTTGAAAAATCAATCCATCCCAGACTTGGTAATTTTCCATCAACCCAAATAACAGCGTTTCCTGTGTCACAGAAAGCTGGATCGCCATCGCGCTCACCATACCTACAATTTCGATAATCAACGCCCGCTTCACACCAACTTTATTATCCAACCATCCTCCGAAGAGACCGCCACAAAAGGCGACGGCAGAAGCCAATATGGCATAGGAAACCATCTCGATAGCGCCCCATTCCAGGAATAGCGCGACATAGACAGCACCGAGGGCCAACAACGCCGCCATCCCGTCGGCATAGAACATCCGGGCAATCAGATATTTCATCAATTCGCGATATTTAGCCGCTTCCCGAAGCGTGCGAACGACCCCAGCGGCACCTTCTTTGGCCGCTTTGATCCAACTAGCTCCCGCTGTCCCGGGATCCTTGGCATTTAAAAAGAAGGGAACTGAAAATACGGTCAGCCAAATGGCGCAAATTGGTCCGGCAATACGCAGATGCTCATAGTTGGCGGTATCGATCCCGAATTGCGGCTCGGCAAATGGCCATCCCATTGCGTCCGGCAACATGAAAAACAGAACCAGTCCGAGGAAAATCAGCATCCCGGCAAGGTTGCCTAACCCCAGACCAAGGCCCGATATCATCGGCAATCGTTCCGGCCTGCCAGCCACAGTCAACATGGAGTTATGAGTCACCTCGGCATAGGTGTAATTGACATAAGCTATGACAAGCATCGCCATGACAGCAAAAGTAGGCAGCCCTTCTTCACCAGGAATGGCAAACCATAGCATCCAGGACATCAACGCGATAATACCTAGCATCACGGCCAGTATCGGTTTACGTTTGCCGCCGCGATCCAGTGCGGCTCCCAGAAACGGTGCTGTCAGCGCCGCGATCAATCCCGCCCATTTTGTGACAGACGCAATCGCGGCCTGCCCCATGGCATTGGCGGTCTGTTTGGCGGCGTCTGGTTCCAGACCATCCAGTTCACCGCTTGTCAGCAAATCTGCACCGATAATGTCACGCGCAAAATAGGGTGCAAAAATATAGATGACGATCAGGATGTAATAAGGATTGCGGGCCCATTCGAACACGGCCCACGCAAAACCGGTTTTACCAAGCGCGCCGCCTACGCCTTTATGTGAAATTCCGGACACAGGTGCATTGCTCGTTACCGGCTTGGCCACGTCACTCAAATGTTCATCCTCTCGATCAAGATTGATCAGTGTGAGCGAACAACTCATTATGCACAAGCAGAATTAACTAGCCGATTAAGTTGGCGCAATGCTAACGTGCCGCCATGGACAAACAAGTTTCCTGGCAACCTGAGGCAGACAGCGGGATCGAATTGCAATGGGTCGAAGCCAACGGCCAGACGTTCGAAGTCGCCATGGCCGGAGAAGGCAAAAAACTGGCGCTATGCCTGCATGGTTTTCCTGAGCTCCATTATTCATGGCGCTTCCAGATGCCTCTGCTGGCGGAGATGGGATATCGCGTTTGGGCGCCCAATATGCGCGGCTATGGTGGGACCAGCAAACCCAAAGGCATTGAAAATTACGCGCTTGATCATCTGACACAGGATGTGGCGGCGCTGATCGATGCCAGCGGTGCCGACGAAGTCACGCTCTTTGCGCATGACTGGGGCGCGATTGTCGCATGGGCTTTTGCGATCCGAAAAATCCGTCCCTTAAAACGCCTCATCATCATGAACGTTCCGCATCCCGAAGTCGGTCGCCGGGAAATCCGCCACTGGCGGCAGCTCAAACGCAGCTGGTATATTTTCTTCTTTCAGATTCCGCGCCTGCCCGAATGGCTGCTTTCCCGCAACAATGGCGAACCCATTAAAAAGGCTTTCGCCAAGATGGCGGTGGATCAGAGCAATTTTACAGACGAGGCGCTGGATCATTATGCCAAGGCAGCGATCCGGCCCGGGTCGATCAACGCCATGATAAACTATTACCGCGCGCTGCTGCGTCACGAGTTTGATATCGGTGATGGCAAGGTCGATATTCCCACGCTGATGATCTGGGGTGAAGAGGACACCGCGCTCAACATTAAGTGCACCGAGGGTACAGAGGAATGGGTGGCCGATTTCACCCTGCACCGCCTGCCCAATGTATCCCATTGGGTGCAACAGGAAGCACCGGATAAAGTGAATGCGATTTTGCGGGAGTGGTTAGCCTAAGATTTCTGCGCCGCAATCATGTCACCGATTTCGACAAATTTCTCGCGCGGTGCCCCTTCGCGTGCCTGTGCGATTTCGGCTTCTTCAATTTTCTTCCAATCGCGGAATGTGACGGGTTGAACTTGCCGCTCCGCGAGCAGCGCATCCAGAGACGGCCGTCCTTCCTTTCGTGAGCCCTCGCCAATATCTTCATCAATAGTGTCGATCACCGCAAATCCGTCTGGTTTATTGGTCCCAATGGTTCCCGATGGTCCGCGCTTTGCCCAACCCACACAATAGAGCCCCGGCAATATGCGCCCCTGATCATTGGCAAAACGCCCGCGTCCATGTTCATAGGGCACACCTTCAATCGGCGGCGTTCGATAGCCAATGCATGTGACGAGCAATTGACAATCTACTTCATACGTTTCACCTGTCCCAGTCGAACGCAAGTCTCTGTCCAGCTCGGTCTTCTCAACAACAATCTTTTGCACATGACCGTCACCTTTGATCTCAACCGGCATGGCAAAAAAATCAAAATCTATTGTGACCGGTTTTTCCTGAAGCGCTTCGGCCTGACGGTAAAATTCGCGCAAATGGGTGACGGATTTACGCATACCGGGCTCCAGCATCGCGTCGTCACCTTCATCGGGAAAGTCTGCCGCGTCGACGACGGGCTTGGCGCGTTCCAAATGCATTAACTCGCCCAGTTCTTTTGGCGTCATGGCAATTTGGTGCGGACCGCGACGGCCCAGGAATATAACCTGTTCGACCTGACTTTTTCTGAGCGCATCCAACGCGTGACCAACAATATCACTGCCGACAAACTCATCTGGCGTCTTTGACAAAATGCGTGCGACATCCAGAGCGACATTGCCATTGCCGATAATCGCCACCGTCTTTGCATCCAGCGGCGGGTTCAAATCCTTGAAATCCGGATGTCCATTGTACCAGCCAACAAAGGCAGCGCTGCCGATGACACCGTTCAAATCACTACCTGGTATATCCAATACTCGATCATGCGGTGCACCGGTGGCCAGCACAACGGCATCATAACGCTCTTGCAGTTCGGTGATGCTGATATCTTCGCCAACAGTCACGTTGCCGACAAACCGGACATTCTCATTGAGCGCTGTTTTTTCATAGCGACGCGAAACCGCCTTTATCGACTGATGGTCCGGTGCAACGCCTGTGCGGATCAAGCCAAAAGGTACGGGTAACCGGTCGATAATATCAACTTGGACATCGTCGCCATATTTTTTCTGCGCTGCTTCCGCCGTATAATATCCCGCAGGCCCCGATCCAATAATCGCGATATGCCGCATCAATCCACCTCCCCGATATATTCTAAAACCATGCTAACGGCTTAATTTAAAAAGGGAAGAGCGCGCAACGCCAGCTAACGAAACAGTGAGTTTGGATCGATCGCAAAATTTGTCCAAATTATGCTATAGATCACAACACACGTCCGCTAACTAACATATATCATTTTGTAAATTCGGGGTCGCAAACCCATTTTTACCGGAGGAACATATGTTGAAGAAAATTATCATGGCAGCAGCAATCGCATCCGTTACGCTGACAAGTGGCACTGCAATAGCGGCTGGTCGTTCAAAAGGTCAAAAGGCACAAGATCGCGGCGTTGCAGAAATTCCGCGCTGTTACAAAAAACTAGGCACAATCGCCATTGTAGAACCGGAAGTGAAATGGTGGCGCAGTTATAAAATTGGTTCACCAGAAGCACTGATTAAGACATTTGTTGCTCGTTCGGGCTGCTTCGGTCTGGTTGATCGGGGACGCGGTTTGGCTAGCCGGGCAGTGGAACGCGCGCTCGCTGATTCTGGAGAATTGCAACGCGGATCAAATATCGGCAAGCGCCAGGTCAAAGCTGCTGATTATGTAATCGTTCCCGATATTATCTCTGCCAATGCTCGTTCCGGCGGCGGCGGTCTCGGTGGCGCGATTGCTGGCGGTTTGAGCCGACGTGCATTTGGCGGTCTGTTTGGCGGTATCAAAGTCAACAAGAAGGAAGCCAATGTAACCCTTTCTTTGGTCAATGTCCGAACCACTGAAATGGAACTGATAACGGAAGGCTATTCCCGCAAATCCGACGTAAAATTTGGTGGCGGCGGTGGCGGCTTCTTTGGCGGCGCATTGGCTGGCGCAGCTGGTGGCGGATATACAGACACTCAAATCGGCCGTGTAATGGCGCTAGCCTATCTGGATGCTTACACACAGCTGGTGACTCAACTGGGCGGATTGCCTGACGATGCGAGTGCCGCTGCCCCTCCGGCAGAATAGTGACCACTCACATTTGATAAATGGACAAGAGGCCCGGTGATTTGCATAAGATCATCGGACCTTTTAATTTGGAGATTTATTCGTGCTAAAACCCTTTTCGGCAGCCATGAAAACAGCCTTGAGCGCGATTTTCCTGATATCGTGCGGCGTATCAGCCGAGGATTTACAAGCGGATCGTGAACCATTTTCCGGAACCTTGCTAGTTGGCAACAAGGGCGAGGATACGCTTAGTTTCATAAACCTAAAAACGGGCCGGGAAGTTGCGCGTAAAACGACTGGCCCCAATCCGCACGAAATTGCAATCTCCCCCGACGGACTTACCGCCGCCGTGGTAAACTATGGTAGCGACACCATCGATATTTTCGAAATCGCATCGCATTCCAAAATCGAAACCATATCTCTGGCGCCCAACAAACGTCCGCATGGCATAGTCTGGCTAGATGACGGGCGGATAATTGCGACGACCGAAGGCAGCAATAGTCTGACCATTGTTTCACCGCCGGTAAACGATAGTTTGGATAGAAAAATCTCAGCCATCTCGACCGGTCAAAGGGGCAGCCATATGGTTGTGATATCGCCGGACAAGCAACGTGCTTTCGTAACCAATATGGGTTCTGGCACAGTGAGCGTTCTCGATCTGGAAGCCATGAGCAAGGTTACTGATCTCCCGGCCGGAACCGAACCCGAAGGCATGGCGATGACTCCCGATGGTAAAACATTATGGGTTGCTGATCGACGCAGTGACGAGATGCACGTGTTTGACACGGCGAACCTGACAAAAATCAAAACGATCGCCACTGGTAAGTTCCCGATCCGCGTCGTCGTTAGTCCGGATGGGAAAACGGTGGTAACATCTGAATTGGGAGATGGCGCAATCGGCCTGTTTGATGTGCAGACGATGGAGTCGAAAAAGCAAATCAAGATCAGCGGAACTCAGGACAGCGGACAGGTCACATTGCTTTTTTCAGATGACGGGAAGAGGCTATATGCAGCAGAAACCGGGCTAAACCGGATTGCGGAAATCGATATGGAAACAGGCAAATTGATCGGACGCCTGCCAGCGGGGAAAAACGGTGACGGATTGGGAATAGTAGCCGATAAATCCAAACAATAGAACAATAATTTCTCTGGGTCGCAAACTGGAGGAAGCATGATAAAACCGTTTAATGCCTTGCAGACAAAGATGATTGAAGCGCTCACTGAAGCGTTGTTTCATGACGTCCACATGGCAATTTCACCGAAACAGGTGGCGACTAACTTACAGAAACATTTCTCCCGCATTGATGGCGATAAGCCAAAAGAAATGGGGCTGTCTTTATACGGACTGTTTTTGATGTTGGGTGGACCCTATTTCTTTTTGGCATCTCCCAAAACGCGGCAAACCATGATCAAGCGTCGACTGCAAAATGCGCGGATAGACTTGTTTCAGGATATCGCCCGCACGCGCTCGGTCTTGATGGCTGGATATTACGGACATTGGGAAGATGGCGATGAAGCAGCAAATTTTGATAATCCGGTTTATCAGCGGATGAATTATAAATTGCCTGCCCAACGCGATCGTACGGGCGATGGCGAACTACCGGTCAAACGGGAACCGCGTCGTGACCTGAAACCAGAGGTCTTTGTCGGTCATGATGCCATACCCGAAGAGACCGATGTAATTGTCATAGGCTCCGGTGCCGGTGGCGCCGTGGCGGCAGCGTCAGTCGCGGATGAAGATCATGAAGTGCTGATTTTGGAAGCGGGTGGCCATTATCCCTCTTCACGTATCACCCACGAAGAAGCCCGCATGACAGCACGACTGTTCAAAGATGGTGGCCTGCAAATGACCAAGGATCGGGATATTGTCGTTTTTCAGGGACGCACCGTAGGTGGCTCAACCGTCATCAACAATGGTATCTGCCTGCGGATGAAACATGAAGGCCTGGTGCATCCCGATGCAGAAGATGTTTTCGATACATGGGGAAAAATGGGTGCGCCCATAAGCGAAGCGGAACTAGCCAAAAGCTACGATGCCATTGAAGAAGCGCTTCAAGTCGATGAAATTAATCCAATCTCTGGACGCAACAATGGGCCACATCTCATTGATGGTTGGAAGAAATATGCGGCGCAATCCGATGATCCGAAAGACAAGACTGCAATAACTGCGTGGTTCCGTAAAAACTATGGCCCCAAAACACCCGACAGTGAATGTGTTTATTGCGGCTATTGCAACACTGGCTGCCCCTATGGCCGCAAAAAGGCGATGCCGGAGAGCTACCTGGCCCACGCCACCAGCCAGGATCGAAAGAAACCTGGTCAAATATTAGACAAGGCAGAAGCCCAGGAAATCATCTGGGGTGAAGGCGCCAATGGCAAACGGGTTGCAGAAGCTGTGCGGATAAAATTACGCGATGGCCGTGAGCGGATCATCCGCGCCAAAAAGGGCGTGGTCGTGGCCGCCGGTGCAATCGCGTCCAGCAATTTGTTGCGCGAAAGCGGCATCCTGCAATCGGGTACCAACATATCCCTCAATATCGCCTGTCCGGTTGTGGCGTTGATGCCCAAAGATCAACCCATGGATGTCTGGAACGAAGATCAAATGGCGACCTATGTTGATCGTGGAGATTATCTGATCGAAAGCCATTTCCAGCCGCCGATGAGCATGGCTATGCTGGTTCCCGGCTGGTTTGATGAGCATTATCGCCGGATGAAAAATTTCAATCGTCTCGCTTCTGCTGGCGTGCTGTTTCCTGCCGACCGGCTGGGTTATATTGAGAATGGAAAGTTAAGCTTGCAAATTGGTGAAGACGAACTGGCGTTGTTGCGGCGGGCCCTGTCGGCGATGACCAAGGTCCATTTTCTCAACGGCGCGTTGGAGGTTTACCCTGCCCTTCTCAAAGGTCAAACGCTTCGCAATAATATGAGTCATGCAGAAATTGATCAGTTCTACGAAGACAATATTAAGGAACCCGATGACGTTGTTCTCTCCAGTTCTCATCCGCATGGTGGTAATGCGATCAACGAAGATCCGCACAAAGGCGTAGTTGATCTCAACCAGCGCGTGCACAACACGACCAATTGCTACGTAGCTGATGCGAGCGTGATGCCCAGTTGCATCCGCGTGAACGCGCAATTGACCACTATGGCGATGGCACATCGTGCGATGGCCGGGAAACGGCGATTTGGTTAGATAAAGATACTGAAAAGAAAAAGGGTGCTTTGGCTAGTTGCGACCCGCCAAAGCACCCCAGTTGTATGAGACCATTATTATATTGATCCATGGCTAAACCATGTCTCAGAATATGACGAAACGAGACGCCAAATTGCTTTGGCGTCTCGCCGTCATCGGTTATCCTCCAAAGGGAACCGAACTGTGGTGAAGATTAATCTTCAAATCGCCATTTTCATCGCGAACATAGCCAAAGCTATATTCAACTTTTGTGTCATTGCCGTCGGTATCGGTAAAATAGTAATTACCCATCGCCATTGCGCTGTCGCTATCGACAATCGTGCCATTGTTTTCCCAACGAACCGCAGTCCATGGTTTGATGGCAAAGCCTTTGTCTTCAGTTCCTTCGGTACCGATAAAGTAGCTCATTGCTTCATCAAAGGTTTCACGGAACTGATCGTCTGAAGTCAGGGTTGGTTTGAAAAGAACCGTGGCGTCTGGACCATAAGCATAGAATTTTTTGATATGTTCGTCTGCTGCAGCTTTGAAATCACCTTCATCGGTGAATGTTTTACCAATGGCAACAATGCCTTCGCCCCAAGCTTTCTGAGCTGCAGCAACTTCCTCAGCGGTAATCGCAGCAGAGGTTTCTCCCGCTTCAGCGGAAGCATCTGCAGCATTGGTTTCTGACGTGCATGCCACAAGCGCAAGTGGCGCGGAAGCTGCAATCAAAAGTGCGTAACGTTTCATTTTCTATTCCTTTGTAAATTTGGAACGCTAGCGAAAACTCCAACCGCCTTTGTCGACGGTTCTTCAAATCGACCCGATGTCAATTTGATGACGGGCTTACGCTAACAATCTCCGGTTTGTTATCCGATGACACGCGCCATATCAGGCTTCGCTCGCGAAACATCAAATCTAAAATTCATCCACAATTTGATAGATTTAATCTATGGAATAAATTCAGCCAAAGAGATCGAAAATGCGTTGGGCGCAACAATAATATCTCCGAAAAGTTCGAAGAGACAGAGATAGAGCGACCTTTAATATCGCGCTAACAGTAGCCGCATTCCGTTCGGAAAAATTCTTTTCTACATTTCCGAAAAGGCTTTATCCTTGTCCACGCGCACATCTTGTGGAAGCCCCAGCACACGCCTGATAAAGGCAAGAAAACACAATTTCTATATTGATCACAAAGAGGAAAAGGTAGATCTATTCACCGTTTCTTGACTGCCACTCTGCATAATCGATCTTCCAGGTTTCTAACTCGGAAGCCCATGGATCCAGTGATGCATTGTATTCACCAGTCAATGGTGCGTATTCTTGGGCGTGGGATTCATAGGCAGCACAATTATTGTTGTACGCCAACTCTGCTGCATCATATGCTGCACTGTATTTTACCCAATTAGGATATTCACCAGTGTAATCAATACCTTGGCCAGGGGAAACTACGGGTTCATATTTGGGATAGTCCCCTGCAAAATTTCCGCATTTCTGGGGTGCAAACGAAACGTTTAAAGGGCGAGAATCAGACAGCTTTGCACATATGGAAGCTACTCCACTCTTGCATGCAACACCCAACTCCTTCCAATCACTCATTTCTTTGCGATAAGCAGCGACCCGAGCAGCATAACGATCTAGGGAAGTTGTCCAATCTTCGATATTTTTTGAATAACGAGACAGAGATTCCAACTTAACAAGATCTTGAGCATCTTGAGCCATGAGATCCTCAAATTTTCTGGTAAAATCCTTACGGTGTTGCTGGCAATGGTTTGTTTCGAATTCTGGAGTTTTGATTGAGCAAAACTTTTTGTCGCCCGGATTTCTATTTTCGGGAGAACAAGGCGCTTTTTCAATTACAATACCACAAGCCCCAAGGCCCTTAGCATCGTGCGCGTAGCCGACAGCTGCAAAGTTAAAAAATGCAAGCGTAACAAATAAAACATAGCTCAAGTACTGAAATTCAATTTTCATAACACCCCCTCAATTTATCAGATCCTTTAAGGGTATCATGAGAAATTCTACTTAGTCTACATTTATAGTCACCATATTGGACATAAGTTCTAACAAACTCATATTTTGACAACTCAGTTATCACATTTCCGAAAAGGCTTTATCCTTGTCCACGCGCACATCTTGTGGAAGTCCCAGCACACGTTCAGCGATAATATTCTTCAGAATTTCATCAGTACCACCAGCAATCCGAAGACCGGGAGCCCACATGAAGCTCTGCTGGAAAATCGCATCCGCGGGTGCTTTGTCCTTGTCGCTGATCAGGCCATAATGGTCCTGCATTTCAATGGCACTGTTGCAGATGTCCTGCAGATGGTTGGCGGTGATAATTTTGCCAATCGAGTTCTCTGGTCCGGGCGTCTCTCCCTTGGAAAGAGCCGTCTGTGTTCTAAACTTCGTGAGCTTGTATCCCTGCGCCGCGACATACCAATCCGCCAGTTTTTGACGGAATGCCGCATCACCCATAGAACCCGCATCACGCGCATAGTCCATGATTTCTTTCCAGTCAGGGCCCGGTGAGCCGCCGACTGCCAAGCGCTCGTTCATCAGTGTGACAAGCGCCACTTTCCAACCCATGCCGGGATCGCCCAGTCGGTCGCTGTCCGGAATTCGCACGTCGGTAAAATAGACCTCGTTAAACTCACGCCCACCAGATGCTTGGTGGATCGGGCGCACTTCCACACCAGGGTCCTTCATGTTGACAATGAACATCGTCAGGCCCTTATGCTTGGGTACATCGGGATTGGTCCGGGTCAGAACGATACCATAGTCGGAAAACTGCGCGCCGGTGGTCCAGACTTTCTGTCCGTTGATCACCCACTCGTCACCATCCTTGACGGCTTTGGTTTTTAGTCCGGCCACATCGGAACCAGCAGAAGGTTCGGAGAAAAGCTGACACCAGATCTCTTCGCCCAAAAGCGCCGGTCCGACAAAGCGTTTCTTGTGTTCATCACTACCAAAGGCGATCACGGTTGGGACGCACATTCCCAAACCGATTGCGAAAGGTCCGGTTGGCGCATCGAAATTGGATTCTTCCTGATTCCAGATCACCTGCTGCATCGGGGTACCGCCACGTCCGCCAATTTCCTTGGGCCATGTGATCTGCGCAAACCCGCCTTCGGCCTTGATCTTCTGCCACTCTTTGGCGCGCTTCAGAAAGTCATCGCCACGCTCACGGATCGCGTTGCCATCCTTGGGCTGGAGATGTTTTGAGAGAAACGCATTTGCCTCTGCACGGAATTCTGCTTCTTCAGGGGAGTCTTGAAAATCCATTATCTTGACCTTCTCTATTAAACGTTTTTGGCTTCTAGTGCGGAAACCAGTTTCTCTTTCCAGACGGCTGGTCCGCCGGCTTGCACCGCCAGTAATTTTGCACGGCGGTAGTAGAGGTGACAATCAACCTCCCAGGTAAAGCCCATGCCGCCATGTGTCTGAATATTTTCCTTCGATGCGAACCAATAGGCTTCAGATGCCGCAACGCGGGCCGCTGCTGCGGCTTCGGGCAGTTCCGACGCGTCAGTGGAAAGCGCCCATGCGCCATAATAGCAATTGGAGCGGGCGACTTCGTTTTTCACATACATGTCGGCCAGCTTGTGCTTGATCGCCTGATTACCGCCGATGGGACGACCGAAGGCCACGCGTTCCTTGGCATAGTCATTCGCCATATCGAGGCAGACTGAG
The DNA here is from genome assembly GCA_947494305.1 of uncultured Sphingomonadaceae bacterium. GTDB lineage: Bacteria > Pseudomonadota > Alphaproteobacteria > Sphingomonadales > Sphingomonadaceae > Parasphingorhabdus. Next base: position 1,341,091 of record CANLUL010000001.1, read on the forward strand.
GCACCGCCCAATTGTTCAAACGCCAGCAACACGGCCGCACGGTTCAGAACCTGCTCGTAAAGAGCCAACCCCTGCCCGGCTTCACCCAGTCTTTCTGCCTGCGCATTTTCAAACTTGATTTCGGCATGGCTGCGGGTTGGTTCAATTGTTCCCAGCGCAGTCCGCGTAACGCCATCGCCGGACAGATCAACGATCACAAGGCTGTGACCGCTGCCCTCTTTGGCCAAAACAATGGCATGGGTTGCAATGTCACCATCAGTCACAGGGACTTTGACACCGCTGAGCGCTCCGTCCTTAAATGACGCATTCACATGCCCAGCATCCACCGCTCCTGGTCCTTCGGAAGCGCCGATACAACCGATCAAAGATCCGCCAGCAACATTTGGCAGCAATGCTTTCTTCTGCTCTTCACTACCTGCCAGCTTTACCGCTTCGGCAAAGAAGAACGCGCTTGATCCGAATGGCACAGGCGCCAAGGCACGCCCCAATTCCTCTGCAATCACGCACATTTCAAGCATGCCAAGGCCAAGCCCGCCATATTCTTCCGGAATGGCAGCACCCAGCCAACCCATCTCGACAATCTTCTGCCAGACACCCGCATGATGGCTCATCGCTTCATCATCCAGCACTTCACGCACTTCTTTGGTCGTGCACTGGGCACTCAGAAACTTGCGTGCTTCTTCGCGCAGAAATTTTTGGTCGTCGGAGAAATCAAAATTCATGGGTAGAATCGCCCTTTTAATCGTTCAGTTAAACCCACCTAACGCATAACTATCTCTACACGCAAGGGTGGATAGAAGGACGTATACCGTCGCCCCTTTACTTAACGGCCCAATCGTCTAATCGCTGCACCATATATTTTGGAGAAAGACATGCGTGCCGATGCGCAAGCGGCTGTAGATCGAATTAATGCCGCGCTGGACCTTGTAAAGACTTCGCTTAACTGGGATGTCGCCCTGCGCCGTCTCGATGAGCTTAACGCGCGTGTAGAGGATCCAACACTCTGGGATGATCAGTCCGCAGCACAAGCAGTGATGACGGAACGGCGCCGATTGGATGAATCGATAACGGCGGCCAAGGAAATCCAGCAAGAAATGGAAGACGCGCTGGAATTTATCGAAATGGCCGAAGAAGAAGGCGACGAAGAGGTTGCCGATGAAGGCGCCGCATCGCTTGAAAAACTGGCGGATCGCGCAGACCGAGACAAGATACAGGCGTTGCTCTCCGGAGAAGCCGACAATCTCGATACCTATTTGGAAATCCACGCGGGCGCTGGTGGAACCGAAAGCCAGGACTGGGCGGAAATGTTGCTGCGCATGTATCAGCGCTGGGCAGAGAGTCGCGGCTACAAGGTGTCCATGGTCGACTATCAGGCGGGAGATCAGGCGGGGATCAAATCCGCAACCATCGAGATCAAAGGCGACAATGCCTATGGTTTTGCGAAGACCGAAAGCGGTGTGCACCGGTTGGTTCGCATCTCTCCCTTTGATAGCGCTGCCAAACGACACACCAGTTTCTCCAGCGTTTGGGTCTATCCAGTGATTGACGAAAGCTTTGAGGTAGAGATCAACGAAGGTGACCTGAAAATCGATACGTACCGTGCTTCCGGTTCAGGCGGTCAGCACGTCAACACCACCGACAGTGCCGTTCGGATCACCCACCAACCAACCGGTATTGTGGTCGCTTCACAAAATGACCGCAGCCAGCACAAAAACCGCGCTACTGCGATGGGCATGTTAAAAGCACGTCTGTTCGAGGCCGAACTGCAACGCCGCGAAGCCGAAGCTTCCGGAGAATATCAGGAGAAATCCGAAATTGGCTGGGGCCATCAAATCCGCAGCTATGTTCTGCAACCCTATCAGATGGTCAAGGACTTGCGCACCGGTGAAACCAGCAGCGCACCGAGCGATGTTCTGGATGGCGCACTTGATCCCTTCATCGCGGCGGCTCTGGCCCAACGCGTGACCGGAGAAACGGTTGATGTTGAGGATGTGGACTAGCGCACCTTTGCTCTTCGGCCCACGCTAGGCCGGTTCATTTAGCAACAGCGTCAGCGACCTTCTTCCAGCTTACCAGTTTGAAATTTTGGGTCCTGTTTTCATTGGCGCCGTCCTGAACCACCATTAGGCCGCCAGGATAGTTGGGACCAAAATTGCCTAGCTTGACCTCTATGCCGTCGGTTTCGGATGTACCGTCAATTTTACCGTCATTTAGCTGGAAGCGATTGACATATGTTCCGGACAATAAGTCATAGAGCACATAGCTATTGTCCCCCTGGCTGGACGCGACAAGAAAGCCGCCAGTCTCTCCGCTCGTAGCTAAGGCCAATCCCTCAACATCGGCCACCAGTTCGCGGCCGTTGATATTGGCAAAAAGCTGCGGCGTAAAAGCATCATCGTTCAAATCAAACATCCAGATTCCACGATTTTCTTCTCCGACATACAGCCTTCCGGTGCGATCATCGACAACACAGCCTTCGGGTTGTGTAGTCAGTTTATGCTCACGTGTGATGCGCGATTGTGGCTTGGCCCCATCGAGAGAAATCTCAATCTCGCGAATGTATCCAGATTTTTCAATCATATAGGCAAAGACCTCACCACCGGCATCTTGACCAAAACAGAAACCATAAGCCTCTCCGGGTCCGGCGGGAATTTTGGCAATCGATGAGAGCTCTGCCGTCGTTGGGTTCAGGCGATACAATCCAACATGAGCATTGAGTCGGTCATTGCGAACACTCGCCCCGACCAGAACAACTTTCTCTCCCCCAACACCCGTTTCGCGCAGGTCAACATTGTTAAGTTGCCCTTCCGGCAAGAAGGACTTCTTGCTTCCATCCAATCCATAAACATAGAGCCCGGCTTTTTTATCGGTGCCAATAATAAGGCTGGCGTCCGGGTCTTCTGCATTGTGCCAGATCGCTGGATCATCCGCAGCATCTTGATTGGTCGTACCAACCGGAACCGTTTCGGCATCGGCCGTGAGGCTGAGTGTCGGAACGGCAGGCGTAATCGACCCCGATGATGTGGCACAGCTAGCCAATAACGTCGCCACTGCCGGATAGAATATGATAGCTGATCTCATCACATTGTAATCCTTGCGCCAAATTTCACCGTTGATCCATATTCTTCAAATTGCAGATTACGACGCGCACCACCCAAATTCTGATAGGCAAAATATTTGGCGTTAGTGATATTGATCCACTCGGCAAACAACCGGATATTCTTGTTCACCTTGAACTTCAGGCTGGCATCGAGTTGGAAGTGGTTGTCAACAAACCGATCGGTGGTCGCGTCATCGCCCAGTTCGTCCAGATATTTATCGCGATATGTGCCAGCCAAACGGAAATCGATCGGTCCTTTTTCATAACCCAACACCGCATTAAAAGTATGCCGCGACGAGCTAGGCAGCGCAATGGAGCGTAAATCGGTAATGTCACCACTTGTCGGAACGGTGCCTTCAGCATCAGTGTAGGTATAGTTGAAGTTGAACAGCAAACCATCGAGCGGATCGGGAAGGAATGTAAACGCCTGGGCAAAACCAAATTCGAACCCAAAGACTTCCGCGCTGTCGCCATTGATCGGGATGACCGCTTCGTCATAGGCTATCCCATTAAACACCCCACCATCTTCATCGACCGTATCAACGATGAAATTCTTGATATCCTTGTAAAATACATTGCCGGTTATCGCGCCGTTGGAGCTAAAATAATATTCAACCGAAGCATCAAAGTTCCATGCTTCAAAAGGCAACAGATCCGGATTACCAAATTCGCCTTCCCGATCATCATCATCGGCCTGCTCAACCGCAAATCGGGGCGCCAGCTTGGACAGGCCCGGACGAACAACGCTGCGATAACCAGCGGCACGCAAGACAAGATTACGCTGCGGTTCGAAGCGGATGTTCAGACTGGGCAGCCAATGATCATAGCTACGGGTAAACATATTGGGTGTCACAAAAACCGTATCCTCTGTCAGAACGACACCGTTAATCGTCGCATCCTCCTCCGCCAGGGTGACCGTATTGCCCAATATTTCATTTTCGGTTTTTTCGTATCGCACACCTCCGATGATACGCAGATTATCACTGTCCCAACGACCTAGAAGGTAACCAGCATATATATCTTCCTGGATGGCATAGTCCTCGACCGCACTGTCAAACTGGCTATCGATTTCCTGCAGCTCAAAATCACCACGGTTGGCAAAGAAATAATCGGCCGCTGCACCGTTTTCGGCAACCGGACTGATATCTATCAACCGATATGTTGGAGTACCCAGAACGTCGGCGAGGGTATAGTTGCCGGTCGTGTCTTCATAGAACTCGACATTCTTGTTGAACATCTTATCTCGCCACCGCCCTTTGAAGCCGGCTTGGACCGTAAAATCACCGCTGCCCATGGCAAAGAGATGCGCAACATCCAATCGCGCCGCATATTCTTCATCCTCTGAAGCCGATAATGTCGTTAGCTCGACATCGTTTAGCTCATAACCGGCGGGATCCAATGCCGTTGCGGCTCCGCTCGCAAAGCTGAAAAACGGCGTACGGTCATCGCTGTAATCGAACAGAACACTGACGCCATCGCCATCAAACTTGTTGTCAAATTGTGTTGGGTCGACCGAGTTATCTTCCCTTTCGGTCGATTTCGCCCAACTGCCGGAATAGGTGATCTTCCAAGGGCCAGTTTCGGTTTTGCCCCCGGCAGTGATCGAACGGATTTTCTGACTTTCAAATCGGTTCTTAATATCGCGCTCTATTTCAATCTCTCCATCTGCATCGTCAAATAGAGCAGACATGGCTGTGCTGGTGGTTGGCGCCTCGTCAAATTTGAAGGTTGTTCGGCGGCGGAATTCCTGGTCATCAAATTGGCTGTAAAGGCCGCGCAAATATAATTCAGTGCTGTCACTGGCGCGAACATCAAATGATAACGAAGCACTGATCCGTTCACGCTCGACATCGTAGTCGCGATACTGCACTTCCTCCGCAAAGGCGAACGGTGCATCTTCATTGTTCCAGTCGTCAGACTCAATATTATCGGTTTCAAATTCACGGCGATAATATGAAATACCGCCCGCTATGCCCAGATTGTCACCCAATCGAGTGGAGAAATCGATGCTGCCTTTTGGACTAACTTTGTCGGCATATTCGTTATAGCTGCCTTCCAGTTTTGCGGAGAGCAGGCTTTTCTTTCTATCGAAGGCACTGGTGGTGTTAATCTCTATCGAAGCACCAATCGTATCTGCATCCATATCGGGCGTCAGCGATTTCTTCACTTCGATTGATTCAATCAAATCACTTGAGATGACATCAAGGGCCACAGCGCGATTATCAGATTCCGGGGATGGAATACGGACGCCATTGAGCGAGGAACTATTTAAGCTGGGATCCAAACCGCGGATTGAAACAAACCGTCCCTCACCCTGATCATTCAGGATGTTTACACCAGGTAACCGTCGCAAAGACTCCGCAACATTTTGATCAGGAAATTGTCCGATCGCATCGCGCGTTAGCACCGAGGTTACACCATCAGCCTCCCTCTTGCGCGACAAGGCGCTGGCCTGATTGGCGCTTTGCCCGATCACCAAAATCTCATCATTGGATCCAGAACTGAGAATGATGTCGCTTTGTACTATGCCAGTTTCGCCAACCGTTACCTTGCTAACAACTGTTTCAACACCAACATAACGCGCTTCCAATGTATAGGTACCAGCCGGTACATCCGGGAACCGATAGCCGCCATCTCTGCCGGTTGTTACCACGCGGTCCAGCTCGACTATGCGAACCTGTGCGGATTGCAATCCGCGCGTTTCACTGGGGTCGCTAACTGTACCGGTGATGGTGCCCGCCCAAGCCGCAGCCGGACATAGAATCATGGCCGCTGCTGTACCACTAAGTAAGTTTTTGATTATTTTGGATTTTATAGTCATTTTCGTCCCTGTGTTTTGATGATTTACAGGGTCTCTAGGCTTGTCTTGGGTCAGAGGAGTTTCGGTTTCATGACTCACAAATGAATCATCCATGACAGAAATGAGAAACGGCCAGCTTACCGTAGTAATTTATCCAAACAAAAGGATGCAAATCCCCATTGCCCCGTTCGGTCACCTCGCCTATTCCTGATGTCATGAGATTTTCAGTGTCTTCCATCGCATCGTTTAAAAGGGAGCGCCGTCAGTCAGCGCTGGCTGTGCCGCTGCTTCTGGCGTTGCTTGTCACCCCTTTGAGCGCCTGCAAACGGTTAGATGACCCTGATGCCGGGCGCATGGAAACGGCCAAAGCATATCCGCCAGCCTCCCGACCGGTGTCAGCATTGGCGGGAAACCAATGGTCCACCGAAACCGCACGCGACAATCGTGGGGAAGCCGAAGAGATTATGAAAGCCGCCGGACTGGAAACCGATATGACGGTGGCTGATATCGGGGCGGGGGAAGGCTATTATACCGTGCGCCTAGCCGAAAAAGTTGGCGCCAATGGCCGTGTACTAGCTCAGGATATTGATCGGGAAGCGATTGACCGACTGGCGGAACGGGTCAATCGAGAGAGCCTCGACAATGTCTCGATCAAACTTGGCGCACCCGATGACCCACGCTTACCTGAGAATAGCTTTGATCGGATATTCCTGGTGCATATGTACCACGAAGTTCGTGAACCCTATGCTTTTTTGTCGCGGCTAAGGCCTGCCCTATTGGATAGCGCAAGCGAAGGCGGTCCCGGAGAAGTAATCGTGGTTGATGTCAATCGTGATTTTTCACAGCATGGCATACCGCCAAAGCAGCTGTTCTGCGAGTTTGAAGCGGTTGGCTATGAACTGATCGGATTTATGGAACGACCAGAGTTAGGCGGGTATTTCGCAAGGTTTAGAGCAAAGGGTGACGCCATATTGCCTGGAAAAATCAAGCCCTGCCCTTATAGGCCAGAGCCGAAACAACCGGACTAATTCGGTTAGCCATCATCACCCATTTTCAACGCGGCAATGAAGGCTTCCTGCGGGATACTGACGTTGCCATATTCGCGCATCTTGGCCTTGCCTTTTTTCTGCTTCTCGAGCAGCTTTTTCTTGCGGCTAATATCGCCGCCATAGCATTTGGCCGTCACATCCTTGCGCATCGCAGAGATCGTCTCACGCGCAATCACCTTGCCGCCAATCGCCGCCTGCACCGGTATCTTGAACAGGTGACGCGGGATCAGGTCCTTCAGCCGCTCGCACATATGGCGTCCCCGACTATCTGCGGCATCGCGGTGGACAATCATGCTCAGCGCATCGACCGGATCCCCATTGACCATGATATTCATCTTGACCAGATGACCAGTCCGCAATCCGACCTGATGATAGTCAAAGCTGGCATAGCCGCGTGAAATCGATTTCAACCGGTCATAAAAATCGAACACCACCTCATTCAGAGGCAATTCGTATACCACCTGTGCGCGATCACCGACATAGGTCAGGTTCTTTTGTACCCCGCGGCGATCCTGGCATAGCTTCAATATTCCGCCGAGATACTCGTCCGGGCAATAGATGGTCGCCTCAATCCAGGGTTCCTCAATCTCGCGAATTTTGACAACATCCGGCATATCGGCGGGATTGTGCAGGAACTGCTCGGTCCCATCATTCATGATAATCTTGTAGATCACCGAAGGCGCGGTGGTGATCAGGTCGAGATCATATTCACGGGTTAGCCGTTCCTGAATAATCTCCAGATGCAGCAGCCCCAGGAAACCACAGCGAAACCCCTGCCCCAATGCCGCGCTGGTTTCCATCTCAAAGGTGAAGCTGGCGTCATTCAGGCGCAGCTTCGAAATACTCTCGCGCAGTTTCTCAAAATCGGCCGCATCAACCGGGAACAGTCCGCAGAACACCACCGACTGCACTTCCTTAAAGCCCGGCAACGGCTCCAGCGCGCCGCCCTTCACCGTGGTAATCGTATCACCCACGGCGGTCTGCGACACTTCCTTGATCTGCGCGGTGATAAAGCCGATTTCACCCGCGCGCAGCTCTTCCAGCTGTTCGATCTTGGGGCGCATACAGCCGACCCGGTCGACCAGATGCTCGGTCCCCTGCGCCATGAACTTGATCCGCTGGCCTTTTTTCAGAACACCATCGGTCACCCGCACCAGGATCACCACACCCAGATAGGGATCATACCAGCTATCGACCAGCATCGCGGTGAGCGGCGCGTTATCATCACCGCCCGGCGGCGGGATTTTGGCGACAATCTGCTCGAGAATATCTTCGATGCCCAGACCGGACTTGGCGCTAGCGAGTACCGCTTCAGAGGCATCAAGCCCGATAATCTCTTCAATTTCATTGCGCACCCGCTCGGGTTCGGCGGCGGGCAAATCGACCTTGTTGAGCACCGGCACAATTTCGTGATCATGTTCGATCGATTGGTAGACGTTCGCCAGCGTCTGCGCTTCCACGCCCTGCGCTGCATCAACCACCAGCAATGCCCCTTCACAGGCCGCCAGCGAGCGAGACACCTCATAGGCAAAGTCAACATGGCCCGGCGTATCCATCAGGCTCAGCTCATAGGTCTCTCCATTTTTCGCGGTATAGTTGAGCCGCACCGTCTGCGCCTTGATCGTAATCCCGCGCTCTTTCTCGATATCCATATTGTCGAGCACCTGCTCGCTCATCTCCCGCTCGGTGAGGCCACCGGTATGCTGGATCAAACGGTCAGCCAGCGTCGACTTGCCATGATCGATATGGGCGATGATCGAGAAATTGCGGATATGGGAACGGTCAGTCATGGCGCGCAGTTAGCAGGGGTTGAAGCGGATGGGAAGCTGGTAAAAATCAATTCCAACGGCACTTTAATTTCTGCCATGATCTGATCGGTTTCCATCAGATTTTTATGCTCTTTTGATAATGAACGATATCATCTCTGATAGCATTCACCTCTTGTGGTTTTATGAAGGATGCCAAAGCAGTAAGTAAAAATGTATAGAACCTATCCGGCACTAGGTTTGAGAACACCGCGACCAACATAGCGTGATCCATTATTTGTGTCCGAAGAGCTTGAATTTCAAACAAGAAGCAATACGGGTGAAGCACCTTCACGCTTCTTAAAAGCGGAAAATGAGCTAGCCGCACGACGGTTTGAGGCTCTTTTTAAGCGTGCGATTCTGTGCTAATGACGACTCTAATCCTTAAAAGGAAATTATGGATGTCTCAGCCGAACATTGTTCCTTTTGAGTTTCCTGTGCGATGGTTCTCAAAATCGAAAACCCGAGCACCCAGCTTCAATATACCGCTCATAGATAGACCGCGGCTTTTGGTTTTGCTGGACGAGGCCCTGAATAAGCACATGTCCACCATCATCGCTCCCGCAGGATTTGGGAAATCGACATTGCTATCTCAGTGGTATCATCTGCTTGTTGAGCGCTCTGTGCCTTGCGCATGGATAAACCTTGATGAGGGAGATCGAGATATACGTCTGTTTCTCGCTTATCTAGTTATGGCACTTGATGACGCCGGATTATCGATGCCGAAGTTGCGTAGCATGGCCGAGAATGGCTTTCACGACACATCTACTAAATCCATTATCACATTGCTTTTTGAGTCTCTTGGAAAGAGTGAACAACGTTTAGTTTTAATTCTCGACGACTATCATAGGGTGGAATCTGAAGAGATGTTAGAGTTTATAAAACTCCTTAGCTCTGAATTTGAGGACAAGATACATATCTCAATTGGCAGTCGTGAAACCCCTGATATCAACCTTCCGGAAATGCTGGTTTCTGGGCAGGCAATTGAGATCACGGCAACCGCTCTTCGTTTCTCTGCAAAAGAAACTTCAAAGGCAATAGGAGAGGGTCACGATGAGCAAGCAATAAATACCCTTCAAGAGAGGTTGGAGGGATGGCCTGTTGCCGTACAGATGGCCAAACTTGTGGATATTGAGACTACAAAGAACCTGCGGTCTCTAACTGACTCAAGAAGTCACATGGCACAATATCTCACATCCAATATCCTTGCCTCGCAAACAGAGGAGGTACGAGATTTTATCTTAGAAACGTCCGTGCTTAGCAGATTCAACATTGAACTCGCAGACGCTATTCGTGATGATCAGAAAAGTGGTTACATAGTTCGGCAATTGAAACACTTGAATGCTTTTATAATTCCATTGGATGACGAGATGGAATGGTTCCGATATCATCATCTTTTCGCTGATTGCTTGAACGACATTCTTAAGAATCAAGACTATGACAGATTCTGTGAGATACATAGGATTGCTGCGAACTGGTGTTCCGACAAAAGGCTTATTCTCGAGGCTGTCAGTTATGCAAGCGCAATTCAGGACTACGAACTCGCCAATAAGATCGTCAATAAGCACTGTGACTGGCTGAGGCTTACTAGCTTCGGGGGGTCCGGATATGTCCAGAACATACTTAGCAATATCCCGGAAGAGAAAGCGCACGAAGATACACGAGTTCTTTATATGAGAGCCTATGTTTGTATGTCTTCGGGTAACTTTAAGGACGCCAAGGCATATGTGCAAACCGCCGACTCACGAATTGAGGCTGAGGGAATCACGCCAGATACGCTGCGCGATCAGATAGAGATTGGCACTGGTGTGTTGAGCCGAGTTGAATGGAACGAGCGCCCGCCAGAAGAGTGGTTGGGCGAGCGCTTGCAATTGGTTGATAGCCTGAAAGGGATCGATCAATCTGCATACCTTGCCTGCGGTGCAATTCGAATCATTCTTGCAGTAGTCGCCTTGAGCTTTGGCGATTTTGCGGAAGCTCAAAAGAAAACGAGAGCCGCGGAAGAAGACCTCGCTCATCTTCCTAATCCCGCTTCGACTGTCTATCTTGAAACAGTGGTGGGGTTGATCGAATTCTGGTCCAACAGCCCAATCAATGCCAAGAACAGGTTTTGCAAGACCCTCGATCTGGCAGAAGAACATTTCGATGATCACAGCAACCTAAAATACGGAACGCAACTGCTATTGAATGTGGTTGAATATTGGACCGGCTCTCCGGAGAGTTTTGATCCAGATGCGTTAAATGAGACGATTCTTAGCGCGCTCGAAGGCGATGGTTGGTATGATATCTACGTCATGGGTTACGACGCAGCGATCCATCATGGTTTGCTCGAAAATAGTTTTGACACGGCCGACAAAATCATAAGCGGATTGGAAGGGGTTACAGATCGGCTTGCCATCGACCGTCTTGTGGAGTTCTCGCAAGTCCTTCGCCTCGAATATTCGATCGCCGTTCAAGAGACCTCAAAGGCCAGGGAGTTGTTTTCTGCCATTACGTCTTGGCTTATGGACCGCCTTGGTCGACCTGATGCTTCGCATTGGCTTCATATATCGCTAACCTCTTTTGCCTGCGCTCGATATTTGAAGAGTATCGGTAACTATGACCAGGCAATAGAATATGTGGATCGCGGCTTGGCGGCGGTAACTGAGCAGCCGAACATAGTCCTTCTCCGTGTCCGCGGCACCATCATTAAGGCATCAATTCTGAACAAAGTAGGCGAGAATGAGCAAGTTTCTGAACTATTGCAGGCTGCAATTCACGATGCCGCCCAAATTGACTGCCTAAGGGCTTTCTCAGCGGATATCACGAAGGGTGCTGTTAACGGCGCAGTGGCAGAATTGCGTAAGCAGGACGTTGACCCTATCATTCAAGATTTTATCGAGAGGCTTTCCAGCCAATTCTCCGTCGATCTAATCTCCCAGCGCGAATCAGAGGTATTAATTGCATTGACAAACGGTCATTCAAACAAACAAATCGCCCGGGATTTGAATCTGACCGAAAATACGATCAAGTTCCATTTACGCAATATTTATCAAAAACTTGGCGTGAAAAAGAGGGTGTTGGCCGTTGAGAAAGCGCGTGCGTTGGGCTTGATTTAAGGCAGTTATACATTAGCTGGTCGTGTGAGAATAATCATTGTTAGTTCGATACAAAATTCGCCAACCAGAAGTTCTAGGAAATTTGTTTTCACATCACCATGGCCAGGACGCGAAGCAAAATAACGGAGCAGTTTTTCGGTTTCTGCACTGACAGTCACCGGGTTACGCTTATCGTCAATCCCTGCGCCACTCCCCAAACAAAATCCAGCACCAATATGCGCCTGCCCGAAACAATCAATGCACCGCCCCCTGTCCTACACCCTCCCTCTCATGGTAAGCCGGTCATCATGGCCACCCTGCATCCAAAATCTCTCACTTTCGGGCAATCACCTATTCATTCTGGCAACCTGTCACCCTGCGCATCACGCCCTGCTGCATCGCCAAATGACTGGAAAGAAACCAGATTTTGCGCGGCTCTTGTAGGTGACACAGTGTCACCCCTGTCACCTACAAACCGCTTTACGACTCCGCTGGATCGGACTCGCAAAGCGATTATGGTTCGTGCTAGGTTTGGGAAAACAGGAGAGATGCGATTATGACCATGCTTAAACATCTGCCCGCGGATGCCTCGCCGGAACAGCTATCCGAGACGCTGACAGCCGACGGTGCCTGTATCGTCGACAATGTTCTGGATGCGGCGGCGCTGGAGAATCTCAAGTCCGAAATCATGCCCTATATCGAGGCGACCGAGGTCGGCCGGGATGATTTTACCGGGCGGCATACCACGCGTACCGGGGCGCTGGTGGCGCGGTCGCAGGCGTGCCGGGATCTGGTGATGAACGATCTGATCCTGGGCGGGGCCAATGTCTTTTTGAAACCCTATTGCGAGCGGATCCAGCTGCACCTGACTCAGGTTATCCGGATCATGCCAGGACAGGAACGGCAACCGCTGCACCGCGACCGGCTGGCCTGGGGCGGGTTTATGCCGGACCATATCGAGCCGCAGTTTAACACCATCTGGGCCGTAACAGACTTTACCCAGGAAAATGGCGCGACGCAGGTGGTGCCGGGGTCGAACAACTGGGAGCCGGGCCGTGAAGCGCATGGGGAAGATATCCAGTATGCCGAGATGAAGGCCGGGTCGGTGCTAGTCTATTCAGGGTCTGTCATTCACAGCGGCGGAGCGAATGTTTCGGATGGCGACCGGATCGGGATTAACAATACCTATGCGCTGGGCTGGCTGCGGCAGGAGGAGAATCAATATCTCTCCTGTCCGCCTCATATTGCCAAGGATTTTGATCCGGAGTTACGCGATTTGCTGGGCTATGCGATGGGCAGCTATGCACTGGGTTATTTTACACCGCCCACGGGGCCAGGCGAAAATCCGGAAGTCGTGCCGCCCGAATTCCTGTTCGATGGCAAGGTCGCCAGTTGGGGGGATGATCTCTATGACAGCGTGACCGAGCGGTCGAAGGAGGTTAGAGAGGAGGCTAGCGTTTAAGCGGCGACAGTTCCAAGGTTGGCTTGACGGCGCTGATCAGATTTGGTGCCGAGTTGAGCCTGATCAATCGGGTGTTCAAATTCCACACCCATATGACTTTCATGCGACCAGCGGGCTTTTGCAAAAACACGATAAGTTGGGGTAAACTCGACTATAAATTCTGTGCCGATGGGGACGTTCCAAAGTCCGATAACCAACGCACCTGTCCCGGAAATATTCCGGATTTGTGCATCATAGTGATAATTGTCATGGATAACTTTTACAGTCCGAAGCATCTTACGACGGGACGAACGACTGGACTTATGACCATCGGGCTTCATTGGCGCAGCATCATCGGCCAGCAGCCGGCGCGCATCTTCGGCAAGCAATGGTTTGCTGTAAATATAGCCTTGAACGTGCGAACAACCCAATGCGCGGATCAATTCCAGTTCATCATGCGTCTCCGCACCTTCGGCGATCGTCTCCATTTCGAGCGCTTCCGCAAGAGAGACAATGGATTTGATGATCGCAGCATTTCGGTTTCCAGGAATGGAAGCGCCTTTTACAAACCCTTGATCGATCTTGATCTTGTCAAATGGCGCATTTTTCAAATAACCAAGTGACGAATATCCAGTTCCAAAGTCATCGAGAGACAGTCGGCAACCCAATCCCTTCAATGCGGCAAACATTTTGTCGGTGCTACCGCCTTCGACCAAGAACACACTTTCGGTTATCTCCAGTTCCAGTCGCTCTGCCGACACGCCAGCACTTGATAAAGCATTAGTAACAATGATCGGGAAATCCGGGTTTGCAAATTGAATGGACGAAACATTGACGGCAATCTTTACTTGCTCAGGCCAATTCGCGAGTTCGAAACATGCTGTCCGCAAAGCCCATTCCCCAATCCGGGAAATTAGGCCCGCTTCTTCCGCAATCGGAATGAAGATCGCAGGAGAAATAGGGCCGCGCTTAGGATGGTCCCAGCGCAGTAAAGCTTCGAATCCTGAAATCTGTTCTGAAACTGTCGAAACTTGCGGTTGATAAACAAGATGCAGTTCGCCGTTAGTCAGTGCGTCGCGTAAGTCTTGTTCAATATTGCGTCGATCTTCCGCATCTGCGTGCATAGCCTTGTTGTAGAAACGGTGCACTCCACGCCCAGCATCTTTCGCTGCATAGAGCGCCAAATCTGCATTGCGGACCAATGCATTGGTAGTAGAACCGTGTGCCGGCGCCATCGCTATACCTATGGAAGCGCCGATGACGATCTGCTTGCCTTCGATGGTATAGGGTTGAGAAAGCGCCGATATAACTGCATCGGCCATCGCCGATAGTGCCTTCTTGTCCTCGGCACCAGGAAGCACAACCTTAAACTCATCACCACCAAGGCGACCAGCGTGACCATCGCGTCCCACCGTCCTTTCGAGCCGCTTAGCGACTTGCTGCAACAGGGCATCTCCAGCTGGATGACCCATAGTATCATTGACCGTTTTAAATCGATCGAGATCCAGCAGAAGTAGAGCACATGGCTGAATTTCACCAGTCGGCCCTACTATCGCTTTTTCCAAAATACCCTGCATCTGCAAACGGTTCGACAATCCAGTCAGCGAGTCAAATTGAGCAAGTTGTTTAACTTCTTCTTGTGAGCGTCGCATTTCAGTTAAATCCGCTCCGCTCCCTCTAAATCCCTGAAACTGGCCAAAGCTATTGATGATTGGATTTCCCGAAAGAGACCACCATCGCTCACTTTCAAAAATGGCAGATCGCACTGCGATTTCCTTAAAAGCAGAGCGGCTCGACAAATGGAAGCCGAGTGTCCGTTCACCATTGGAGGACCCATTTTCTTCATCATGCGGGATGATCAGATCGTGTAACGACATACCGATAAGATCCCCGAACCGGTCTACTGCCTGTTGTTGGATAGAAGCTGAAATGTACGTTATAATCCCGTTGCGATCAGCTTCCCAAAACCAGCCAAGAGCCGCATCTTCAAATGCATTGAGTAAGAGTTGAGCCCGTTCTTCTTTTTGCTTTTCCCGGAAAAAGGTCTGGTGTTCCAAATAGTCCCTTTTAAGATGAGCGCTGGTCGCAAGGAAACTGGCTGCGATGTAGAGACAAACTACCGCAAGAAAAGCCGTCAACGTCAAACTGTTAAAAAGCGTAAGCGCCAAACCAAAACTAAAAAGCAATGACACGAACCTTTGCTTGCCTGCGATCACTGTTACAATCATTGCAACAACACAATGAAACACCAGCGCATGGGCAGCCATTAATGGGCTGGCATCTAGGTTCAGTGTTCCAACCAGAAAACCTGCGAATGTTAAGGATGACAAGAAAGCCAAGCCCGAAACAAATCGTAACTGCCGAAAGGGCTTGATTTTCTTAAACTTTGCCAACGCGGCAAATCCGACAAGGCTCGCATCCATCACTATGGATGGAACGAATAGGCCGAACAGAGCTGAGGTGATCTGGCCAAAACCGCCCTCGTTGACCAAAATTAACAGACCAACTGCCAACAGTTTAACCAAAATTATGAAGGACCAGAGTCTACCAAGAACAGCCAAATCCTTGGCCACTCGGTCTGCGATGTGCGCATGTTCCGGATGCTCAACCAACCCCAGACTCTCCCACAATGAAAGCTGGCTTATTGGTCCAGGTTCGGCAGCAAGAATTTTGGGTGACTTCATGACTCGGGAACTACAACAAAAGAATTGCTATATTCTTACCGATTTCACAATTATTGGGGCCTCAGAATAGTTGGAATCTAACTCAATTAACCCCGATACTTCAGTGCCTTGGCCATCGCTCCATCGCTTGGAGGGGTTCACTTCCAGCCATTGGCTCAATCATCGCTACCTGTTCAAATCCCAGGCTATTGTAAACTCGCTCATTGGCCGGGTTACTATTTTCCAGATAAACCTTAGTTCCAGTGCGATCGCAGGCCTCAAGAACGGGTTCGATCATCTTTCTACCAAGACCTCGCCCACGCGCCGATCCCTTAACACCCACAGTAAAAAGATAGACATGCGGATGCTTGGGATGCTGAATTTCCATCGCCTTACCGGTAGCGAGACCACGCTTCATTCCGGATAGTCCATCGTCCAACGCAAAGGCTTTCATTAAGGAAAAAAGCCCAAAAACCGGTTCCTTGACGTTTCCACCAGGCATCATCCACATTGTTGCCGCTTGCCCCTCGCCATTTTCTTCATAAATCTGGCAAAAACCACGTGGTGCATATACGTATTTCGCCAAAGCAGTAAACATTTCATGCTTGCGGTATTGGCTCTTAAACATCCAGTTATTGAAAGGGTCATGCCGAAAAGCATCAGCAGTAATAGCTGCCAAATTTGCGACGCTTTCGGACCCGACCGTGCGGATATTGGCGACCGTCGCAACATCGGCCTCAGTCATTGTCGATCGACCGTTAATAGATGCCACCCTCTTCCTGCAGAAACTCACTATCCGTTTGTGCCGGGCCGGAGCGCCTACCTCCGCCACTGCTACCTGCATTTCTTTGAGCTGCTTTGCGGGCCAGAATTTCAGCTTTCTTCGCCTCCAAACGAGCCAATAACTCTTCTTTGCGTATGGATCGTTTTGGTTCTGTTTCGGGTTTGAAAACATCCCAGATTACGGCAGATTTAGGGTCATCTCCGGGCCAACCGCCAAAAATTCGTTTACCACTACGCCGATCTACACGCACCATTCGAACCCCCTTGGGTGCCACAAACGGCTTTTTCGGCATGCCAGCCATCGCAACCTTGGCAAATTCTTTAAACACCGGTGCCGCCAACGTACCGCCCTGAGCATAGCCACCCATATTTTTCGGCGTATCAAAACCAAGATAGACCCCCGCAACCATGTCAGGTGAACCGCCAACAAACCAGACATTCGTCGGGCCGCTTGTTGTTCCAGTTTTACCAAACAAAGGACGATCCAGGCTTTTTAGATTTTGAGCTGTTCCGCGTGTGATAACGCCTTCAAGAATATTGACCATCTGATATGCAGTCATTGGATCCATCAGCTGTTTGCCCGCTGGTTTTGGCCGTGGCATCGGTTGCCCATCCCAATCTGACATATTGCAATCGGTGCAAATACGTTTGTCGGCTCGAAAGATCACCTTACCTTTACGGTCTTGTACAAAATCAATTACCGTTGGCTGAAGTTCACGTCCGTGATTGACCAACATGGAATATGCATTGGTCAATTTCTCTACTGTGGTGTCACCTGCGCCTAGAGCAAAAGCTAGATACGGTTTGTAGTCTCCAATACCCATCGTCTTGATCGTTTTGACGACATTATCCATTCCCGCATCATTGGCTGCGCGAACGGTCATTAGGTTTCTAGATTGCTCCACACCCCACCGCAAAGTTTGTGGTCCAGCTCCTCTTGCACCACCAAAATTTCGGAAACACTTCCGCCCTAATGCTGCCGATTGATAAACGCAGAAAGGCTCATCTACAATTATACTTGCCGGCGTCATACCCTGATCCAACGCTGTAGCATATACAAACGGCTTGATCGTTGAACCTGGTTGCCTTTCTGCCTGGGTCGCTCGATTAAATGGACTCATTCGGTCATCAAACCCGCCCTGCATAGCCCAAATGCGACCGTTGCGCGGATTCTGTACAACCATGCCCCCCGACACTGCCGGCACATTACGTAAAACGAAGTTACCGCCGCCGGTTGGGCTGACCGCAATTATATCACCGGCCTTCAGTCGGTTCGGTACAGAGTTAACTCGCCCGGTAGTACCATCGGTAAAACCTATTTCCGCTCCACCACCAGTTTTGCGAATGGCAACTGCAATTTGCCAATTTTCAAAATCAGTCCCGATAAAAGTAGACGCTAGGCGCTGTGCCCATTTATCATCAATCTCGATATTGTTGATGGGACCTGCCCATCCTTTGCCGCGACTATAGCGCAATAGCCCGGTGCGGAGCGCATTTTTCGTTAAATTCTGTAATTCGGGATTGAGCGATGTTCTAACCCAAAGGCCTCCCGAATAGACGCTATACGGCCCTGCCTCTTCTGTTTCACCAAATCGTTCGATCAGATCTCGACGCACTTCTTCGATAAAGTACCCACCGACACGTTCAAAGCGAGCACCAGCTCGGCGTTTTGCACCCAGTGGTTGCGCAATCGCATTGCTATGTTGCGCGGAAGTAATCCATCCATTTTCCA
This sequence comes from uncultured Sphingomonadaceae bacterium, assembly GCA_947494305.1. Lineage (GTDB taxonomy): Bacteria > Pseudomonadota > Alphaproteobacteria > Sphingomonadales > Sphingomonadaceae > Parasphingorhabdus. The sequence continues at coordinate 1,359,541 of CANLUL010000001.1, forward strand.
ACATTTCACCGAGTGCCCAGTTACGACGATTGACCGCACGTTGCTCGTGCCTTTCTGGACGATAGTTGGAAGGCCCCTTAGGCAAAATGGCGAGATAAGCCATTTCGTGCAGCGCCAATTCATCGACATCCTTTCCGAAATACGCTTGCGCCGCGGCTTGAACGCCATAGGCATTACGCCCGAGGAAAATTTGATTGAGATACAGCTCTAGAATTTCTTCTTTACTCAAGACTTCTTCGATACGGTAAGCCAAAAGAGCTTCTCGCACTTTTCGGCGATAGGATACCTCATTCGTAAGAAGCAGGTTTTTCGCAACCTGCTGGGTAATAGTGGAAGCACCGATCGGGCGCCCATCATTAGAAATATTGGTAACAATCGCGGTGGCAATACCGGGATAGTCCAAACCACCATGTTCGAAAAATGTCCGATCTTCGGCAGCTAAATATGCACGAACCAGAAGAGCAGGATATTCCGAAAATTCCAGTTGAACCCTGCGTTCACGGGCGTAGCTGTGGACTGGTTCACCATCATAGGCTCGAACCATCGTGGGAAGCGGCGGTTCATAGGTCCTGAGCGCTTTTGCATCGGGAAGATCACGCGCAAAGATTAGCCAAATTAGAAGCCAACCAATCAAGCAAAGGCTAACGAAGGCAAGAAACAAGCGAAACCACTTTTTCTGCCACAGTTTTTCAAGCCGCTCTAAAAGGCTGCCTGTGTTACGCTCCAGCTTATAGGCGAGGCTTTCACTCGCTGCTTCGCCGCCGGCTTCAGGAAAATCGTTACTCATATGAGGCGCTGTTTACCACTATCCAGCGCATTTTCCAGCGAATATCGATGAAATTTTTGAACCGCTCCAGCGCGGGACAAAATGCCAAAGGTTATTACTCTTGCTTTGCTACCGCTGCGCCAATTTCCGAGCAAAATGCGCTTCAATCGCACTACCCACACCATTGGCAATTTTCGAGCGACCAGCTCTGGAACTCAAAAAAGCAACATCATTGGCATTTGTTAGATAGCCGGTTTCAAGCAATACAGAAGGTGTATCCGGCGCTTTTAATACGACGAAAGATCCGAATTTATGCGGCGTCTTACGGAAAGTCATTTGGCGGCTGCCTTCACGGTGCAACAGCTTGGCGAAGTCGGCTGAAACGTTCATTGTTTCGCGCTGGGTCAAATCGATCAATATCGAGGAAACATCCTTCCCTGTACCACCCAGATTGACACCATTTATAATATTTGATTTGTTTTCTCGCGCTGCAAACTTGGCGGCTTCGCGATCAGACGCAACTTCAGCCAGAGTGTAAACAGTAGCACCGTGCGCACTTTCATTACCCGCAGCGTCAGCGTGGATGGAAATGAATAAATCTGCTTCCAGGCGGCGGGCTATGCCGTATCGTTCTTCCAAGACTAAAAATTTGTCAGTTTCCCGCGTAAGTGCAACGCGTACCCTGCCACCGGCAATCAAACGGTCCCTAATCGCTTTCGCAATGGCCAGCGTTACATTCTTTTCTCGCTGACTTCCATGTGGTGATATGGCTCCAGGATCATGCCCGCCATGACCGGCGTCAATAACTACCAGGGGACGATTGGAGTCTTTGGGTCCAGATATTTTCGGCAATGCAACACTATCTTTCGGACGTCCCAAAGGCACCTTGGCGCTATAACTTTGTTTCGGCGGTTCGGCCCTGAATTGTAAGGGCGGTAGAAAAGACTTCCGTCCGTTTTTGATTGCATAGCTTCCGACAGGCTGCAACTTAAGTTGCAAACTGCGGCCGTCTTTTGAGAATTTACCACTTGAAACGATAGCTGGGCGATCGAGGTCAAACACTATACGCGCCGTGTTTATATCATATTGTCCCTGCCGGACAGCTTTCACCATTCCTGTAGCGCGGCCGCCGTGGCCAGCCTTACCGCCCTTAATGTCCACCGCAATACGGTCAGGACCAAGCAACGAAAATGTTGCCGCACTTTCAACGAAGTCATCAAATGACACTATAATCTGGCTACCATCCGTATCAATTCGGTTCACAGAACCTGCGTTGGCCGGATTGAGAGCCATGATTGAAGAAGCGAATAGTGCAGCGAAAGTCATTATCCGCTTATGCCGTGAGGCAACCTTATTGGTAAAGTCAAAATTCATTTAATACAATTCCCACCGAAAACTGCTGATTAACTCAGTGAAAAACGCATTAAGGATACAATCGTAAGCTGGCGTAAAATGACAAGGTTAACGACAAATTCATCATGATCAGCCAGAGAACGGGATGGATGATCATCAGGATTTAACTGCGCAACAGTTTGTGTTGCCGATATTGAAATGCAGTGCTAGCACGCAAATCGTTGTTTGATTGATTCAGAACAACATAAAAGCACCGAGTATTTCGGTGCGCACCAGGTTGATGCGACATGAGACATGATATTTTCGTTCACGATGCACTGCGGAAGGCAGATGCTCGCGCAACGAAAGAGACCCTGGCTGAAGGCCCGGGCCATGCAATTGCCGCAGACACATTTTTTTCGAATATTATTGGAACCAACCGGATGATACCGCCTGCCTCCTACAAAAGGAAAGCACGCACCAAGGTACTGTCCCATCTATATCGCATAGCCTTGACCGGTTTTGACCGGGCACGCCATGCTAGGAGTATAATAAATGTCAACGCGCATGCTAATCGACGCGCGCCACCAGGAAGAAACCCGGGTGGCGGTCGTAAAAGGAAACAAAATTGAGGAATTCGATTTTGAATCGGCAGAACATAAACAACTAAAAGGGAATATCTATCTAGCAAAAGTAACGCGGGTCGAACCTTCGTTACAGGCTGCATTTGTAGACTATGGTGGAAACCGTCACGGTTTCCTCGCATTTAGCGAAATCCACCCCGACTATTATCAAATTCCACAAGAAGATCGCGAAAAACTGCTCGCAGAAGAAGCTGAACATGCTGCTGAAGAAGCAGCCTTGCGGGAAAAAGAAGAGGAAGAAGAAGATTCTCCCTCTGATATGGTTCGCAGTGAAGCTACTGAGGAGCTAGATACCGCTCTTGTCGAAGTGGAAAAAGATGAGAGCATCGACACAATTGATGTCACCGAGGGCGAAGTGCCGTCCGAAGATGACAACAATAGTGAAGATGACGATGACGACGATAGCAATAGTGATGATGACGACGAAGATGGTTCTGACGATTCAAATGAATCAGAAGACTCTGAGCAAGCGTCTGAAGATAGAGGCTCAAAACAAAAGAGTCGTAAAGGCCGAGGTCGCGGCGGACGTCGCCGCGGCGGCAAAGGCAACATGGCCAAGGCCAGTGATCAAGCCCGTCAAAAACGTATGGCTTTGCGACGTCGCTATAAAATTCAAGACGTGATCCAGCGCCGTCAAGTTTTGCTGGTACAGGTGGTTAAGGAAGAACGCGGCAACAAAGGCGCAGCCCTCACCACCTATTTGAGCCTTGCTGGTCGTTATTGCGTCCTGATGCCTAACACTTCGCATGGCGGTGGCATTAGCCGTAAAATCAGCAACGCGGGAGATCGCAAACGCCTAAAATCGATTATTGCGGATATGAAACTTCCAAGCACGATGGGCTGTATTGTTCGCACAGCCGGTCTCTCTCGTACAAAGTCAGAGATTAAACGTGATTTTGATTATCTGGCTCGGTTATGGGATGAAGTACGTGAGAACACTCTGGGCGCTACCGCTCCCAAACTCATTCATACTGACAGCGACTTAATCAAACGCGCAATCCGCGACATATATAATCGTGAAATTCAAGAAGTGCTGGTGGAAGGCGAGGACGGCTACAAGGCCGCCAAGAGTTTCATGAAACTTTTGATGCCCAGCCATAGTAGACGCGTTCAAAGCTATGCTGATCCCGTCTCACTGTTCCAGCGCTATGGCGCCGAAGACCAGCTTTCAGCGATGTACTCGCCTGAAGTTCAGCTGAAATCCGGCGGCTATTTGGTAATCAACCCTACCGAAGCATTGGTGTCTATAGATATCAACTCCGGTCGTTCCACGCGTGAGCATGGAATTGAAGCAACTGCCGTCAAAACTAACATCGAAGCAGCAAACGAAATTGCTCGCCAATTGCGCCTTCGTGATATGGCTGGGCTAGTGGTTATCGACTTTATCGATATGGACCGTCATGGCAACGTTCGTAAGGTAGAACGCGCAATGCGGGACGCACTTAAAAATGACCGCGCCCGTATCCAAGTCGGCCGTATCTCCAGTTTTGGCCTGATGGAAATGAGCCGCCAGCGTTTGCGCACAGGTGTACTCGAGGCATCAACCAAAGTTTGCCCGCATTGCGAGGGAACTGGGTTGGTCCGCACAGCCTCATCCTCGGCACTGTCAGCATTGCGTTTGATTGAAGAGGAAGCTGCAAAAGGCAAAGCCAGCATAATAACGCTAACCGCAAGCCAAGAAGCTACCATCTATGTACTTAACAGCAAGCGCCAGGAAATCGCCGATATCGAATCGCGCTATGGTGTGAGTGTCGAGATTGTTCCAGACGGTGAAGATGAAGGCGCCCGCATGGAAGTGAAAGCTTCTGGTAGTCCTCCCAAAAATGTTCCAAAATTCGAACCTATTATCGATGATGATGACGATGAGGATGTGATTGAAGCGGCCGATAGCGATGAGGATGAAAAGCCTCGTAAACGCCGCCGCCGCCGTGGCCGTCGAGGACGCGGTGCTGATCGCCCCGATGCACAGAGCGATGAAAATGAACAGCAACGCGACGATGAGCAATCAGAAAAGCCTAAACCAAGTCGCGGTAAGAATTCTGAACCAAAAGCAGACGATGGCAAGCCTGTCGAAAAAGGTGAAGAAAAACCAAAACGCACTAGATCCCGCAAGAAACCTGCTGCTAGTGAAGAAAAATCAGAAACAGCTGGTTCTGATGAGGCTGTAGCTGAAGAAAAGCCAAAACGCCGCCGTGCACCTCGCAAGAAAAAGGTGGATGACGTCGAGGTAAAAGCGGACGCACCGGTACCGGAGGAAAAAACCGAAGAAAAGCCCAAAAAGCCGGCACGCTCAAGGGCGAAAAAAGCAGACGGCGACACAGAAACGGCCAAAGAGGAAAAGCCGAAACGGGCATCACGAGCAAAAGCCAAGCCAGCTGCAAAAGCCAAAACTACAAAATCTGATGAGCCAAAACCAACTTCAGATACAAGTGGAGGCAACACAGAAGGTGGTCGCAAAGGCTGGTGGCAACGTACTTTTGGATAGTATATTGATCTCGCCCAATTGGCTTTGGGCGAGATCTATTTCATCGCTGGTTAAGATTGAATCTGTAAGACTGGTCGGAATTCTGTAAAAGGACTTCAATGACTCCTCCCCCTCTCTATTTGGCACGCGCTTTTCGCCAATTCGATTTGGCCGCAACATTTCGACTTTTTGTCGCTTTTCTGGCGATTTCTGCCATTACTGCGCAACCGGTTGCCGCCCAATCTATATTACGCGATGCGGAAACCGAAGAACTCTTCCGCGATATGGTCGCCCCTTTAGTCGAAGTATCGGAACTTGATGCCAGGGACGTCGAAGTCATTCTGATCAATGACAAACAAATTAACGCCTTCGTGGCTGGCGGCCAACGAATGTTTTTCTTTTCTGGCTTGATCGCTACGGCTGACAGCGCAAACGAAGTTCGCGGCGTGATGGCACACGAGCTAGGTCACATAACGGGCGGTCATGCAATCCGCTTCAATGAAGGCTTAGAGCCAGCAACTGGGATTACGATTCTCAGCTTGATCTTGGGCGCAGCGGCTATTGCTGCTGGTGCGGGAGAGGCCGGCGCGGGTATTCTAGCAGCAGGACAACAAGCTGCTTTGGGTAAATTTCTGGCCTTTAGCCGGGAACAAGAACGACGTGCAGATGCCGCCGGTGCAAGGTATCTATCCAAAGCGGGTATCACTGGCAAAGGGTCGATCAACTTTTTCAAACAGTTACAAAATTACGAGTTTCGCCTCGGGATCCCGCAGGAAGACAGCTATGGTCGAACGCACCCTCTTTCAGGTGAACGTGTTTCTCTATTGCGTGATGTCTATCAGGCGGACCCTGCCTGGGACGTAACACCCGATCAGGATATTGAACGTCGTTTTCAGAGGGTAAAAGCCAAATTGCTCGGTTTCACGGCGGAACCCAACGCCACGTTAAGAGAGTATCCTGAGAGCGACCAAAGCGTTCCTGGACGCTATGCAAGAGCCTATGCTTGGCACAAAAGCGCTTACCCGGATCGCGCGCTATACGAGGTTGAAAAGCTATTGGCATCAGCACCAAACGATCCTTATTTCTTGGAACTACAAGGGCAAATATTACTGGAATCAGGCAATCCCGAAGGGGCGCTGACTCCTCTTCGAAAAGCGGTCAAGCTTACCAACAATCAACCTCTAATCGCCAGTTTGTTTGGACATGCGCTGGTTGCAACCGAAGATGAACAGCATCTGGCAGAGGCCTCAGAAATTCTAAAAGCCGCGGTTACAAAAGATAATCGAAACCCGTTTGCTTGGTACCAATTGGGCGTTGTTTATTCACAGAAAGGCGACAAGCCGCGTGCGCAGTTGGCCACCGCAGAGAGTGCACTTTTGCAAAGGAATTATCCTACCGCCATCAGAAGTTCACAAATCGCTATGGCTGGCATCAAAGAAAATACGCCAGACTGGATCAGAGCTCAGGATATCTCATTGATTGCCAAAACCGAGTTCGAACGAAACGGTGGTAAACGAAGGCGACGTTGATGGGTTTGTAACGAACCTCGAAAAATCTCCGAACAACTATGGACAAGCCCTGCCACCTCTTTCATGGGTTGCGGGGGCAAAGGATTGTAATCCGTGGAAGATAAAAAAAATAACAGGTGGTTGATAATGGCAGGTGGCGGTTTGGCTTTGGCAGCGGCTGTAGGTGTATGGTTCTGGCAAACAGGAAGTGTTTCGGCCGGTAGTGAGGCAACTGAAGCTGCACTGGCAGCGGGTATTGATGGCAAGGAACAAAAGGCAATTGAAGCCATTGTTCGCGATTATATTTTGAACAATCCAGAGATTATTCCGGAAGCTGTCGAAATTCTGCAGAACCGTCAGAAAGCAGAAGTTCTCAATCAGGTACGTGATCAGATTGAAGCTCCTTTTGCCAACGCGGCCTGGGCCGGAAATCCAAATGGCGATGTCACTGTCGTCGAATATTCCGACTTTGCCTGCCCTTATTGCAAACAGACAACCGCTGATATCGACCGTGTTCTAAAAGAAGATAATAATATTAAGGTCGTTTTTCGCGAGCTTCCCATATTGAGCGAAGCGAGCAACGAGGCCGCTTTGATGGCATTGGCCGCCGCAAAACAAGGCAAGTATTTCGCATTTCACAAAACGATGTTCGCTACAGGCCGCCCTACCCCATCGACTATAGAAAGTGCTGCGCGGGAGGTTGGCATTGACCTCGCGGAAGCGCGTCAATTCATGGGAAGCAGCGAAGCGCAAAAAGAGATTCAGGCCAATATCGAAATGGCTAGAAAACTTGAATTCACCGGCACACCGGCTTGGGTCGTGGGTGAAGAATCTGCCGTTGGTGCTGTGGGCTATGATGGGTTGAAGGAAATGATCGCCGATGCCCGGGCTTCAAAATAGCCTAGGACCCCTTAAAACCCTGCGCTACAACATACCACTCGGATGAACCCTTGCGGCTTGCTGGTGGTTTTGCGTGTTTAACAGTTTTAAAGTGCTTCTTAAGCAAAGTCAGAAGTTCATTATCCGTGCCGCCTGCCAAAACTTTTGCGACAAACACTCCGCCTTTTTCCAGATTCTCAATGGCAAAATAGGCACCGGCTTCAACCAAGCCCATTGTTCGCAAGTGATCGGTTTGCTGATGCCCGACCGTGTTGGCAGCCATATCTGACAGGACCAGGTCGGGTTTCGTGCCCAGCGCTTCAATCAATCTATCCGGCGCGGCATCGTCCATGAAATCCATCTCGAATATCGTCACGCCGTCAATGGGATCAATCGCTAGCAGGTCGATCCCAACAACCGATGCCTTCGGGGTGAATTTGCGGACCACTTGGGCCCATCCACCAGGTGCAATACCCAAATCGACTATCGCACGCGATCGACGAACAAATTTAAATCGTTCGTCCAATTCGATCAGTTTATAGGCAGCGCGGGAACGATAACCATCGGCTTTGGCCTTCTTGACATAAGGATCGTTCAACTGACGTTCCAGCCATTTGGTCGACCCTAGCTTCCGACCCTTTGCGGTCTTCACTCGCTCTTTATGACCAGATCGTCCTCGGCTCACGATTTCATCTCGTTCGATGACATAAGCGATCGCAAAATACCTTCGCGAATTCCGCGATCTGCTACACCAACACGATTGGCTGGCCAAATATCCAAAATGCTATCCAATATCGCACATCCACCGACAACCAGATCAGCACGTTCTTTACCGATGCAGGGAATTTCAGCGCGTTCGGATGGTGGACATGCCGCCAGCATGGCGCTGATATCGCGCATTGATTGTGCTGGCACGATCAAACCATCGATAACTTTCCGGTCGTAATGCGGTAGTTTCAAATGCAGGCTAGCCAGAGTCGTAACTGTACCACTTGTTCCCAGCAAACGATAATCTGCATCGGTATCATAAGGAAGGCGCGACGCAAATTCGGCGAAACTATCGGTAACCCGTTGTCGCATGGCGGCATACGCAGCGGCTCGTGCGTCCGCATCCGAGCCGTCATAGCGTTCGCTCTCCGTGAGTGAAACCACGCCCCAAGGCGCGCTAAGCCAGTCGACAATTTCCGGTGCGTTGCCGGTTGTGTCAACCAACACCAATTCCGTCGAACCACCCCCAATGTCAAAAATCAATGCTGGCCCCTCACCGGGCTCCAGCAAAATATGGCAACCAAGCACAGCTAGTCTGGCTTCTTCTTCCGCGGAAATCACATTGAGCGCGATTCCAGTTTCACTCCGGACTCTCTCGATAAATTTGTTTCCATTGCTCGCTCGTCTGCAAGCTTCAGTTGCGACACTGCGCGCCAGGGTCACATTGCGGCGGCGCAGCTTATCGGCGCAAATGGAAAGAGCGGCAACGGCCCTATCCATCGCCCGATTGCTGATCCTGCCAGTCTCCCCAAGCCCCTCGCCCAGTCTAACAACACGCGAGAACGCATCAGTAACTATGAAACCGTCAGAAGAAGGCTTGGCGACTAACAGTCGACAATTATTGGTGCCAAGATCAATGGCTCCATATGACCGCATTTTCGGCCATCGCGCACCATTACTTCTGGGTGCAAAAGACGGAGTTCGACTCCGCTTATCTTGTTTCGCCGCATGGTTCGGGCGGGTATTCCTTGCGGATTCCCGGCCTTTTTTTCTCTGCGGCGATGGGGATGGTTGATCCGCCATAACCGTAAACTCTTATGTTCTCCGGATCGGATAATACCGCCGGTACTTGATAGTAGAGATAACCGTTGGAAGGCTGGTGCGCAAGATATAAGAGATAGGTAACCACGGGGAGAACTATAATGGGGCAAAAATCGGTACTAGTATTCGCAGGCAGCGCGCGAAAAGATTCTTTCAACAAGAAATTAGCGCAATATGCCGCCAAACAATTAGCCGACAAAGGCATTGAACATAGTTTTGCAGATTTGAACGATTATCAAGCACCGCTTTATCATGGAGATCATGAATCGGAGACCGGTATTCCGGAGTCGATGCAAAGATTCAAACAGCTCATGAAATCACATGACGCCTTTCTAATCGCAAGCCCAGAATATAACGGGTTTGTTCCGCCGTTACTGATCAATACCTTCAGCTGGTGTTCTCGGCCAGAACCGGGAGACACCAACCTTATCGCGACACGCTTAAAACATATTGGTCTGATGGCAACGTCTCCTGGCGCGATGGGTGGAATTCGGATGCTGCCCAGACTGCGTGAAGCTCTGTGCGACTTGGGGGCAATTGTTATCCCCGGACCGGTCGCCATTGGTGGGGCAATGACGGCCTTTGATGAAGACGGTAATCTTATCGACGAAGGCAACCAGAAACGCATTTCGGCGTTGATTGAAACACTCACTGCGACTGCAGGGATCTGAGTCTGCGATGTGCGGGCGGAAGTTTAGTCACGAAGAACTAACATGGGCCGACTATCGGGACATGCTGCAAATCATCCAATCACCGCCTGACACCAATTTTCAACCAAACTACAATATCTGCCCGACGCAGAAGGTGCCTGTCTGTCTAACAACTAATGGCCAACGAGTTTTGCGTAAAATGCACTGGGGTCTGGTACCGCAATGGGCGAAAGACACTAAGTTCGCGGCAAAGATGATCAATGCGCGCAGCGAAACTCTGACGGAAAAGCCTTCGTTTCGTCCTCTGGTGAACAAAAACCGATGTATTATAATGGTTTCCGGATTTTACGAGTGGGAAAGAATAGGGAAACACAAGACTCCCTATAAAGTGGAAGGGGGTGACAAAGCACCCATGATGCTTGGCGGACTTTGGACCTCAAATGACAAACTAGAACTAGATAGCTACAGCGTGATCACCACTGCTGCTCCAAAAGGATTTGAGCATATTCACCACCGCGCACCAGTGATAATTGATCCCGAACAAGTAGCTTCATGGCTCGACAACGACTGGTTTGAAGCAAAGCAAATTGCCCAGCCATTTGCTGGAAGGCTCTCCGCCGTTGAGATAAATGCGGCGGTCAATAGTAACCGAAATAATAGCCTACAATTGCTTGAACCAGCACCAGCAAGACTGATCTAAAACCGCTTGACCAGCCCCCACTCCCTGCCTATTGCCGCGCGCTTACGACCACACGGCATTCCCCTGTCGTCTAATGGTAAGACTACGGACTCTGACTCCGTCAATTGTGGTTCGAATCCACACGGGGGATCCAAAACTATTTGGCCATATAGACACTCCTTCATTCAAAGCAAAAGTGCAAGTTCAAGGCATATGGTTCTCGACATGTAAACCGGTGTACCGCTGTGTTTATTTGGTAAACTCTTCTACAAACTCGCAAATCAAAATCGTTTTTTCTCTCATCCATGATAACGGCCCACAATCCCAAATTGTGAGACCCCTATGCAAGAAGCAAATCTTGACTATTTCTACCAAAAAGAAGTAAACCCTGACGAGGAAGTGGTTGGCACCATCGAATGCCTTCATGAAGGAAATCCATTTGTCGGAACGCTAATATTAACCGATCAGCGGTTGGCCTTTGTCCGCAAGGGAACCCCCGGGTTCGAGGTTCTCGTTATTCGAAGCAGCCTCATTGCGAATGTTGAGCAACGCATAGATCGCGGCCTTGATTTTATTTTGATAGTGACTCTGAAAAATTTTTCGCAAGAATTTGAGCTACGCGGCATCGATATGGCGAGCAAGCAAGCCTTTGTTGATCAAATAAAAGATCAGTTCGAACTTTGTGGCAACAGCGTTCTGCCGATCAGCAAGGACCGTCCCTCAACGCATCTCTAGAGATTGGGTGTGGATTATTGCGCTTCGCCAATTTTGTCATATTTCATTTCCAGAAACCGCTCCCGGATCGAAAGATTGTCAATATCACCTTGCGCAATCTGCTGGGTCACGTCGGCAATTTCTTTTTCGATCAGTGATAATCCACTGACTAGCTGTTCATCTGGGCTTTTCATGCCATCTTCAGATTTGGTGCGCATGGAGGTTGGAATGGAACGATAGCCATTGATCAATTCTGGCAAATGCTCGCCGACCAATTTCCGCACTTCATAGGCGGCTGATTCTTTTTCATCCAGTTTCTGTAACTGCGGTGACAGTGCATCCAGTTGCGCACCGATGTCGTTGACAATTCTTACGGCGGGAGCAGGCAAGGCTGGCCGCTGGTTTTCCAACCAAATTTCCGTTTTGCCCGCCAATGATTTCAGATCAGATTGAATCAAGGATTCTGGTGTTGGCAGTTTCATTTTGGGGAATTTCATGGAGGCCCAAATACCGCCGCCAATTAGACCAGCCGCGATCATCACACCCCAAAAACCAATACCGCTGATTATACCGCCGACAACGCTTGCTCCAACCAGAACAGCTCCGGTCCAAACTGCTGCCCTGCCCAGTTTCTTCATGAAATGCCCGCGCTTCAGAGATTCAGACCGTGTGCCTATCGACCGACGATACTGAGAGTCCTTCAGCGCCCGATTGGCGTTCATCATGACTTGGTTGGAGGATTCAGTCACTTATTCTTCCAATGCGCTCAATGGATTGGCTTCCGGTGATTCCAGTTTTGCCTTTTCCGCTCCTTCGGCGCGAGCGATATAGCCTTTCGATTTTTCAATCTCACCAGAAAGCGAATTCACGGTAGTTTTCATGTTCTCCAGCGCTTTCAGCTTGAACGTATCGATATTGTCCATTGTGTCGTAAACATTCTGGAAAGCGCGCTGCAATGTCTCCAAAGGAATGGTAGATGATGCAGCCTGCTCGTGAATTTGACCGGTTTGGTTTTTCAGCATCTCGCTGGTGCTATCAATAACCCCTGCCGTCGTCGTATTCAGTGCGGAAATCTGATCGAGGACCAGCCTCTGATTGGTCAATGCCTGTGCCACGGTAACCCCCGTACGAAGCGCTCCAACCGTAGTAGTACTTGCGCGATCAACGCCTTTCACAAGCTCGACATTGTTCTTCTTCACCAGATCAAGTGCTAGATAGCCTTGCACTGTCACGGCCATTTGAGTCAGCAGGTCCTGCGTGCGTTGCCGTACATAAAATAGTGCGCTTTCGCGGATGGCTTTTGCTTTTGCCGGATCTGTTGCGTCAAGTTCTGCAGCTTTATCTTCCAGACGCTGATCCATAGTTTTCGAAACATGGATCATCTGTTCCAGTCGCCCCATGGCGGCCCACAGGTTTTTGCGCTCCACATCGATGGCGGCATTGTCCATCAACAATTCGTCTTTACCGGAACGCAGGCGGTCCAGGATCGATCCAATATGACCTTGCGCACTTTGATACCCATCAAAATAGTTACGAAGTTTGTTACCGAAGGGTATGATACCAAATATTTTTTTCCTGGTCGTGAGATTTCCTTGCTTACCCGGGTCAAGGTCTTCAACGGTTCGGCGAAGCTCGGCCAAATCAGCGCCTATTCCCGCTTCTTCGTCCATAGAGCGGATCGGACGGTCAAGAAATCGATTGGATTGACCTGCCGCTTCCTGGATTTCTTTGCGGCCCATATTAGTGATCTGATCAACTTTTTTGCCAAATTCCGGGCTATTTTCATCCTGCGCGATCAGATCGTCGATGAAACCATCAACTTTTTCTTCCAGCTTCGATTTTACCTCATCTCCTACAGGAACCAAGCCAGAGGCTTTTTCTGGTGCAACAACGGCAATCGGCTCAGGCGGCGTTAGTTGCAGTTCTTCGGTTTCGGTAATTGTTTCGGTTGCCATCGGGCCTTGTCCTCCATGTTGCTGTCCATGCGCAGCGCTTTCCACCTAAATGGATGCAAACGCGCCGCTTTTCAAGCGTTACAACTACTGTATTATAAAAATAATACAGTTACGGCAATAATGTGATTGAGGCTTCCATCTATTCCGGTTTGATCAAAGCTTATCGATCGCCGCCACAACGCTGGGCGTAATTTTTTCGACGATCAGGTCAATTCCCTTGTCATTAGGATGAATTCCATCCTCCAAAATCAGGTCCGGTCTCCCCACCAGCCCTTCCATGAAAAAGGGATACAAGTCAGTCCCATATTGCTTGGCAAGGTCTGAATAGATGCCGTTAAAAGCACTACCATATTCCTTGCCCAGATTAATCGGTGCAACCATTCCCGTGAGCATCACCGGGATTTCCCGCTCTTTGAGCTTCTTGATCATCGCATCAAGATTTATTCGCGACTCTTCAGGTTTTAAACCGCGCAACAAATCGTTTCCACCAAGCCCCAATATTACCAGATCAGGTTTTTTCGGAAGGCTATCAAGAACAAAATCCATCCGCCGCAAACCGGCTGCCGTTGTATCTCCCGAGACGCCCGCGTTGTGGACCTTCACATCTTTCCCAGCCGCTATCAGTGCTTTTTGCAAATCGGGAACAAAGCCATCATTTTGGGAAAGACCGTAGCCAGCATATAGGCTATCCCCGAAGGCCAGCACCAAAATGTCGGCTTCGTCTATGGATGGTCGATTTGAGGTTGCAGTTTTTTCTGGGTTTGAAGCTGTTTCAGCCCGGTCACTGTCCGTAGGTGCATCTTGCGAAGCCGACCCACATGCAACCAGTAGTTGCAGAACGGCTATGCCGAACCCATATTGCACCAAGCGCTTCAACATCGGATGATTTCTCCCACTATGACCCAATCCACTGCCGCAACCGGCGACACCGCTCAATCTAATTCCCATATTGCCATTCAAGCACAAAATGTCACCCTCTCTTTGGGAGAAGGCGATGCGCGTGTCGATATCTTGAAGGGCATAGACCTGTCGATCGACGCCGGAAACACTGTTGCTCTGCTGGGTCCGTCCGGCTCTGGCAAATCGTCTCTCATGGCAATCCTGTCTGGTTTGGAGCGGGCAACCAGTGGCACAGTCAATATCGCTGGAGCAGACTTTGGCAAGATGAATGAGGACGAACTTGCCGTGGCTCGGCGTGGTCGCGTTGGAATTGTATTGCAGGCTTTTCACCTGCTACCGACAATGACCGCACATGAAAATGTTGCCGTTCCTCTGGAGCTGGATGGATCCAAAGATCCTTTTTCCATTGCGGCTAAGGAATTATCAGCCGTTGGCCTGGGTGATCGCCTTGGTCACTATCCAACCCAGCTTTCCGGCGGCGAACAGCAACGCGTGGCCATCGCTCGCGCCATGGCCTCGCGACCGTCCATTATATTTGCCGATGAACCGACGGGAAATTTGGACGGCGCAACCGGTGAAATCATCATCGAACTATTGTTTGAACGTCAAAAGGCAACGCAAGCGACTTTGTTGATGATCACCCATGACCCAGAGCTCGCGAAGCGTTGTGACCGGATTATTGAGTTACGCGATGGCCTGATTGAGCGGGACAGTGCCACATGAGCGGTAATCTTGCCAAAGCTTGGACGATAGCACGCCGCGATTTACGCGGGCGATTTGTTGGCCTGCGTCTTTTGATCGTCTGTCTGTTTTTGGGGGTCGCAACGCTGGCCACAATTGGCAGTCTAACGGTATCCATAACAGAAGAGCTGGCCAATCGGGGCCAATCCATCTTGGGCGGTGATATTGAAGTGTCTATTGCCCAGCGCGAAGCCACGTCGGAGGAACTGGATGCACTGCGCAGCGAAGGTGAAATGTCGGAAACCATCCGCATGCAGGCGATGGCGCGGCTGCCCCAACGCAGCGATACGCAGCTGGTCGAACTAAAAGGCGTCGACGATCTATACCCACTTTATGGTGAACTGTTGTTGGATACAGGCAAAGCCGCGCAGAAACCCGGGCCCAATGATATTTTCGTGACCCCTGCCCTGATGCAGCGATTGGCGTTGAAAACTGGCGACACCATCAATTTTGGCGAAACCAGTTTTACAATAACGGGCGTGATCAGCGACGAACCGGACCGGCTAAGCGAAGGTCTTTCGCTGGGACCAGTTGCGATTACATCGCTCGAAGGATTGCGGGCGACGCAATTGATACGACCGGGAAGCCTTTTCGAGAGTAAATATCGAGTTAAACTACCTCCTGAAATCGACCCCAGTGAACTGGCAGATCGTTTTGGAGAGGAGTTTAAGAACCAGGCTTGGGAAATTGATACTCGCAACAACGGTGCTCCAGGAACACGCCGTTTCATTGAACGGATGGGGCAATTTTTGACGTTGGTCGGCCTTGCTTCTTTGGTCATTGCTGGGATTGGAGTCGGCAACGGCGTTGCCTCCTATCTGCGCGGTAAACAAAACGCGATTGCCACTCTAAAAATTCTCGGTGCCGATAGCGCAATGATTTTTCGGATCTACATGATGCAGATTTTTGCCATAGCTGTTATCGCAATCGTAGCCGGGCTGTTTGTAGGCGCCTTTATACCTTATCTGATATTGCAATTCGCTGGCGATGTCCTACCCATCCGACCTGATTTTGCGATCTACCCACTGCCCCTTTTTGTAAGCGCGGCTTATGGATTGCTTATTGCTGTCATCTTTGCATTGCCTCCGTTGGCGCGCGCAAAGCTGATCCCAGCGGCTGGTTTGTTCAGAGGTGAAGGCAATAGCTGGCGTTCTATTGACCGCTCCACATGGGTAGCCGTGCTACTCTCCATCGCCGGTATTATTGTTCTGGCGTTAAGCAGCACCAATGAACCGACCTTTACCCTGGCATTCATTGGTTCAGCTCTGGGTATCCTGATTTTGCTCACACTTCTTGGAATATTGATCAGATGGCTGGCGAGCAAAGCGCCTCGCCCCAATCAGCCGTTATTGCGATTGGCGCTGACCAATCTTCATCGACCCGGAGCACAAACCGGACAATTAGTGGTCGCTTTGGGTTTGGGTCTGACACTGTTTGCAACTTTGGCGGCCATTCAAACCAGCTTGAATAACGAAATTCGCAACACCGTTCCGACCGAAGCTCCGAGCTTTTTCGTTTTGGATATTCCCGTCGAACGGGCGGACGAATTCACTTCCAGAGTGAATGCTGAAGCAGGAACAGCTGAAGTTAACATCGTTCCAACTCTGCGCGGAGTCATTACCGAATATGGTGGACAGATTGTATCCGAGCTGGAAGAGATTCCGGAAGGTGCTTGGGTTCTACGCGGTGATCGCGGCCTGACCTATAGCCCGACCGTTCCGGAAGGCAGCGAAGTAACCTCAGGAGAATGGTGGACTGCGGACTATGACGGTCCTCCTGTTGTTTCGATGGATGAAGAGGTTGCCGGTGTGCTCGGATTGAAAGTCGGCGATAGTTTGACGGTCAGCCTTCTGGGTGTGGAAATCAAATCCACAATTGCGTCGCTGCGCGCCGTTAACTGGCGCAATTTCGGATTCAATTACGTATTGGTCTTTCCGCCCAATGTTCTTGCCAACACGCCGCACAGCGTGGCTGCTACGATACAAGTAGAGGAGGCGATGGAAGATGGGCTTCTTGGCATATTACCCAGTGAGTTTCCCTCGATTTCCATGGTGAAAGTCAAGGAGATAACATCCCAAATCAGCACCATCCTCAATCAAATGGCCACCGCCATTGCATCGGCCGCGTCTATCGCAATCTTCTCCGGCATTGCGGTCTTAATCGGCGCTATAGCTGCATCCCGTCAGTCGCGCATATATGACAGCGTGATTTTGAAACTGCTCGGCGCAACGCGTACTCAGATACTCTCTGCGCAGGCGATTGAATATGCGGTGCTGGCACTATTGCTGTTGGCAGTTGCGTTGGCATTGGGGCTTTTTGCAGGCTGGTTCGTCATCACGCAGATCTTTGAGTTTAACTGGCAGCCGGATTGGGGAGTTGTGTTGCTAACACTGGCCATTGGTGCAGTCGTCACGCTCGGCATAGGACTGATCGGTTCTATTCCGGTATTGTCCGCCAAACCGGCTCGTGCACTGCGCGAACTTTAGTCTTTTGCCAATCGAACGGCTATCGGAGCTGATATAAATAACTGAGCCAAATGATAGAAGATCAGCGGCAGGATTACCAACCCTGCCCGTTCAGGAACAAAGAGTATCGCGGCGAGCGGTGCACCTATGGCGACGCTTTTCTGTGCACCCGAAAAAAGTAGTGTTTTGCGATCGCCCCGAGCGAAGCCCATTACGCCGCCCAAGACCCATGTGCCTGCAAAAGCCAACAATAACCAAATGGACAAAGCCAACGCTAGCCAGCCAAATTCAAATCCGCTGACCCGGTTCCACATTCCGGCAATGATAGCGGCTGAGAAAGAGACATAGACGGCCAGAGCGATTGCCCCTTTGTCCAGCCATCCGGTAAAATCCTTGTGCCGCATGACAAATGGACGCAGCCAGCGTTGAAATATTTGCCCCAATGCAAAGGGTAGAACCAGGATCGCTGCGATTTTGAACACGGTATCAGTGGTAATTTCCACTCCTGCCGCACTGGCCAATAGCGCGAACAAAAGCGGTGAGAGCAAGACACCAGCCAAATTGATGAAAGCACTGGCAACAACTGATGCCGCGACGTTTCCTTTTGCGATGGCACAGTAACTCGTGGCGGATTGCACGGTGCTGGGCAGCACGCCCAAAAACAGGAAACCCAGCGCCACATCTGCCGGAAGTACTTGATCAACAACATTGGATAGTGTCAATCCGATGGCTAGCATCACCCCAAATACCCAGATGAAAATCGTTCCTTGCAATCGAACATTGCTTAGACCGGATCGGACTTCGCTGCGTTCCAAACGAATACCATGTAACAGGAAGATAAGAAAAATACCGGCATTGAAGGCAATTCGGGCGATCACTTCCGCCTGACCTTGAACCGGGAACAGGGTAGCCAGCAAAACTGCGCCACTCAAAAGCCAGATAAATTTATCAGCAAGGATCAAGCGAAAAGTTTGCATTCAGCTGCCTGTAACCGAAACATCGATCGTTGCGAATAGAGAATTGGAACAACATTTCCAGTGTTGCCAAGAATATGGTAGATAGAGAAATGGAATAGGAGATGATTATGCGTAGATCACTAACATTGTTAGCCACAGGAGCGGCTTTATCGCTTTCAGCTATTCCTTTTGCCGTAAACGCCGCAGGCGGCGGAGGAGGAGGCGGAGGTTTTAGTGGAAGCCCATCCCAATCTGCGCCTCGCTATGATGCCTCAGCCGAATATCAAAAAGGGCGAACCGCGCTCCAAGCGAAAGATTACAAAAAAGCGATCAAAGCTTTTAAGCGATCATTAAGCGTCGCATCCAAAAATGCCAACGCTCAGTATTTACTTGGCTTCTCCTATATGAAGTTAGACAATCACAAAAAGGCGAAAAAGCCACTTGAAAAAGCCGTTAAGCTTAGTCCCGGCCTTATCGACGCCCATCGCGATCTTGCGATAACCTATCACAAACTGGGAAATACCGAGAAAGCCAATTCTACCCTTGGTAAGCTGACTGCAAAGCAGAACGCTTGTGGAGACAGCTGCGCCGAAAAGGCTCAATTAAACGCGGCAGTAGCCGCTGTTCAAAGCACTATGGGTGGAAATGAGCAAGCCTCACTCCAACTTCCTCAGAGTTTTGGATTGGTCGACGGTCAGACAAGTGATGCTGTCTATTTAAGTGCGGTCAGCCTGATCAACGAAGGTCAGTATGAAGCGGCCCTTTTGGAATTGGATGAAGCTGGAAAGACATTTGGCCCGCATCCTGATGTGCTTACCTATATCGGTTTTGCTAATCGCAAGATGAAACGGTTTGACATCGCGGAGGAATATTACCAGCGCGCACTCACCGTCGCTCCCAACCATTTGGGTGCTATCGAATATTATGGCGAGCTGAAAATTGAACGCGGTGATCTAGCGGGAGCCCAGCAACATCTGGTGCGTTTAGAGAAGCTATGTGCATTTGGATGCTATGAAGCAGAGGAGTTGCGCCGTTGGATCACCGAGGCACAAAGCTCCTAACGTTTGCGGCGCTTACCCTTGCAGTAACAGCGGCATCAGCAGCGCCCAAGGAAAACCGGGGCCTGAGTGCACTGGCATGGTTGGAACCCCGTGGTGCTTTGCAGGCTCTGAGCAACGAACCCGATCGGCGACTACATGTTCGGAGTTCTGAGAATCCCGCTGCGACAGATGATCCTGGATCCACAAAACGTCGCTGGCAACAAATCTCCGCTGGCGAAATATTGTTTCATACGCCCATCCTTCTGGGCGGACAGGCGGCTAAAGCAGGAATCAGTTGCGCCAGTTGCCATGTTAATGGGCGCGACAATGCGCATTTTCAGTTTCCCGGTGTCTCTCACGATCCCGGCACCGCTGACGTTACCCATAGTTTCTTCAGTTCATTTCGCGGCGACGATCATTTCAATCCGGTATCCATCCCCGACCTGACCCGGCCGGGAAAGATATCGCATGAGAATCCGGAAGAACTGGAAAAATTTATCCGTGGTCTGATTGTCGAGGAATTTGATGGTCAGGAGCCGGGTAACGCCGCCCTTACAGCGCTCGCCGCGTATGTCCGCGCCCTTCGACCATGTGATGGGTGCAGTCCAAGGCCTCTAATCATGACGACCCATCTAGGCCGGGTCAAACAGGCGCTATCGGCTGCTGTGCAGATCGAAGCCAGCGAGCAGCGCCTTTCACATCTGCTGATCGGCGGAGCACGAACACAATTAAGTTTGATTCACGAGCGCTATGCAGACAAAAAACTCGCGAGAGAAAGGACTGCAATCACCAAATTGAGCGTTGATTTGGCGACACTACAGGACAATATTGGCGTTCGTAGTGCACGATATTATCAACTGCATCGCAAAGCGACGGATCAAATCCAAGCATTGCGAAAATTACTGGCGGACAGCGAATCCCGGTCTCTGTATAATCCGGAGCGATTGGAAGCCTATTTGGAAAAACACGCTATTCGACAACGGCCTACACACTAATGTTGCAGCGCAGCACCAAACCCGCTAAGGGCGCATCCAATATAAGGTTAGGCAGTTAAGCCCCCTTTCCTCTCTTTACGGTAGAATTGATATGTCCCTTCGCAATATCGCGATCATTGCTCACGTTGATCATGGCAAAACCACGTTGGTGGACCAGCTTTTCCGCCAGTCCGGCACCTTCCGTGAAAATGAGCGCGTTGAAGAACGCGCGATGGATAGCAACGATCTGGAAAAAGAGCGCGGCATTACGATTCTTGCGAAATGTACTAGTGTCGAGTGGAAAGGCACGCGCATCAATATTGTCGATACACCTGGTCACGCCGACTTTGGCGGCGAAGTGGAACGCATTCTTTCCATGGTCGATGGCGTTATCCTGCTGGTGGACAGTGCAGAGGGCGCGATGCCGCAAACCAAATTTGTGACGGGGAAAGCACTCGCCCTGGGCCTTAAACCCATTGTCGTCGTGAACAAAATCGACCGTCCTGATGGCCGCGCCGAAGAAGTTCTAGACGAAGTTTTCGACCTTTTTGTCAACCTTGATGCCAATGATGAGCAACTCGATTTCCCATCTATGTTTGCCAGCGGTCGCAATGGCTATGCAGGAGCTACTCCCGAAGTTCGAGAGGGTGACCTTGCGCCATTGTTCGATACCATTATCGACCACGTGCCTGAGCCAGATGTTGATCCTGACGCAGAGTTTAAATTTCTTGTGACTCTGCTCGACCGCGATAATTTTGTCGGCCGCATTCTGACTGGTAAAGTCGAAAGCGGTAAAATCGATATCAATGCCCCAATCCACGCGATTGATATGGAAGGCAATGTGGTTGAAACGGGCCGTGCGACCAAGATCATGTCGTTTGATGGACTGGAGCGTGTTCCCGTAGAAAGCGCCAAAGCAGGTGATATTATTTCACTTGCCGGTCTGACTGAGGCGACGGTTTCGAATACAATTTGCGATCCAACGGTTACCGAAGCTATTGCTGCACAACCAATTGATCCGCCTACATTGTCGATGAACTTTGCCGTGAATGACAGCCCCATGGCTGGCCGCGAAGGCGACAAGGTTACCAGCCGCGTAATCCGCGACCGCCTGCTTCGCGAAGCGGAATCCAATGTCGCGATCAAAGTAACCGAAAGCGATGACAAGGACAGCTTTGAAGTGGCTGGCCGCGGTGAATTGCAATTGGGCGTTTTGATTGAAACCATGCGCCGCGAAGGCTTTGAGCTGGGCATTTCCCGTCCTCGAGTCTTGTACCGTGAAGAAAATGGCCAACGTCAAGAACCCTATGAAACCGTGGTGATAGATGTTGACGAAGAATATTCGAGTACTGTTGTTTCCAAAATGCAACGGCGCAAAGCGGAGCTAACGGAGCAACGCCCCTCTGGCGCAGGCAAAACCCGCCTTACTTTCAGTGCCCCTTCTCGCGGCCTTATCGGCTATCATGGCGAGTTTCTGTCTGATACTCGCGGAACCGGTTTGATGAACCGTCTGTTCGAAAAATATGGCGAGTATAAAGGTGTAATCGAAGGCCGTCCGGTCGGTGTGCTGGTATCGAACGGCACAGGGACCACCGCTGCTTATGCGCTCAATGCACTGGAAGAGCGCGGCATAATGTTTATCGGCGCCCAAACTCCAGTTTACGAAGGCATGGTCATCGGCGAGAATGCAAAACCCGGCGATCTTGATGTGAACCCGATGAAATCGAAACAGCTCACCAACTTCCGCGTCTCTGGCAAGGAAGACGCCATCCGTTTGACGACACCAAAGGTCATGACCCTCGAACAGGCTATTGCCTATATCGACAATGATGAATTGGTTGAAGTGACACCGAAAAATATCCGTCTGCGCAAACGCTATCTGGATCCCAATGACCGGAAAAAAGCGGCGCGCAAGGCAGAGGCTGCTTGATATTTCCTGGTAATCTTTTCAATTCATCTGCTTTGACAGAAAAGTTGGAACGCAATTGATGGAATGGATGTTTTTACCACTAAAACGCTATGCCGATTTCAGCGGACGCTCTCGTCGCAAAGAATATTGGATGTTCTTTCTGTTCCAGTTTTTGGTTCAGCTACTCTTTATCGCATTGATGATACTTGTCATTTTTGCCGGCGGTGCAGATGATGGTTCTTCTTCAACAGTAGCCATGTTCTTCATCCTCATTGCATTATGGGTGATTTTCTGGCTCGCTATGTTGATCCCCAATGTCGCCATTGTTGTCCGAAGATTGCACGATCAAGACATCCCAGGAATCGTTGGAATATTACTGTACATCGCGACCATAATTTTCACGATACCCGGCTTGGTCATCTTGGTTTTCATGTGCCTGGAAGGAAAAAAGGGTGATAACCAATATGGCAGAGATCCAAAGATGAACGAAAATGTCGGCGATGTTTTCCGCTAAATTCGTTTCCACATTCTGAATACCAAGTTCGATTTGATTTTTGCCGCAATTATGGCAAAGCGCTTTCAAACTTAGAAAGCGAACATCATCATGACAGACGAACAACCCGATCAAGCCAATAGCGCCGCAGCCGGTCCGGATATTCCGCCAGACCGCCTCGCAATCAATCCTCGCAGCCCGCATTATGGTGGAGATCTGTTAACGCGCGGGATTGGCATCAATTTTCGCGGTGAGCGCAAACATAGCATTGAGGAATATTGTATTTCCGAGAATTGGGTAAAGGTACAAGCAGGCAAGACTATGGATCGTAAAGGTAACCCTCTACTCATCAAACTAAACGGTGAAGTAGAAGCCTGGTTCGAAGACCTCGGCGACGACGCACCCAAAAACAGCAAGTCGGTTTAAGCGAACGAAAATGACACCAAAGCAAATTCAGTTTTTCATTGCTTTGGTGTTTTTCATACTCGGCGGCTGGGCCCTGTTTTTCCCGCAGCATGTCATTAACACAGTATTTCTTCCCGAATATCGAGAAGGCGGGCGCGCATTGCCCTTCATGATGGCTTGTTTTGGTGTCCAGGCTTACTTAGCGGGCCTCTTTGCTGCATTCTCCCGCTTCACCTCCACAACATTTCTTGCCTATGGCATCGCCCTGATCCCATTTTTCATATTCAACTATTATTTCACGTTTCATGATCCGATCTTCACCAGCATGGGCCTGATTGACGCTGTTGGTAATGTCATCATGCTTGTGCTCTGCTATGTTGGTTGGAGAAAATTGAAAGCCGCTGAAAAAGGGAACTAAAACATGCGTTTTAAGGACAAAATCGTTTGGATTACTGGTGCTTCATCAGGCATTGGTGAAGCATTGGCCAAAGCATTTGCAGAAGATGGCGCACATATTATCCTATCAGGCCGTCGCACAGAAGCGCTTGAGGAAGTGGCCGCTGGCATTGAAACAGAAACATTGAATCTGCCTTTTGAAACGACGGACTATGATGTACTTCCAGAAAAAATCGAAACAGCACTTGGGTGGAAGGGCAAAGTCGATATCTTGGTCAATAATGCGGGGATCAGCCAGCGTAGCCTTGCCATCGACACTCATCCCGATGTTCATCACAAGATTATCAATGTCGATCTCATCGCCCCCATTTGGCTTACACAGTTGCTGCTTCCGCACATGGTGAAAGCAGGTGGCGGGCATATTGTAGGCATTAGTTCGGTCGCCGGCCGGATTGGGCCACCATTGCGCACCGCCTATGCCGCCGCCAAACATGGTCTTATCGGCTATTTGGACGCACTTCGCGCCGAAACCGAAATTCTCCACAACATCAAAGTCACCAACATATTACCTGGCTCGATCCGAACCGATGTGTCTCGCAATGCGCTGACCAAAGAGGGCGAGCGGCGCGGTAAGTCTGATGATGTAATTGACAATGGCATGGAGCCGGCAGAATGCGCGCGTCAGATTTTGGAGGCGGTAGAGAACAATGTGCCGGAAAAAATTGTTGCTGAGGGCCCGGAAATGATGATGGCACAAATGCGGCAAAGCGAACCCGAGAAACTGTTTGAAATGCTATCTCAATTTGGTGCTGAAACGGCACGCAAATATGAAGCGGGAGATGATGATTGATGTCGTTGATATTACTGGATAAATCAGACGGCGTTGCAACGATCACTCTAAATCGCCCGCAGGCAATGAACGCCCTGTCACAATCATTGCGGCGGGAACTGTGTAGTGCCTGCAATGATGTATCGGCAGATCAGAGCATTCATGCATTGATTGTAACCGGCGCAGGTGAACGCGCCTTTACCGCCGGTCTGGATTTGAAGGAATTGGGCGAATCTGGATTGGGCCCAGCCAATGACCGGGACGCAGAAACGAACCCCGTTTTCACACTAACCAACATGCCAATTCCGGTAATTGGTGCTATTAATGGCGTTGCAATCACTGGCGGTTTTGAACTCGCCCTCGCCTGTGACATCCGCATTGCTTCAACTAATGCCAGGTTTGCCGATACACATGCTCGGGTTGGAATCACTCCTGGTTGGGGACTATCACAAAAACTATCGCGCTTTATCGGCCTGTCTCGGGCTTGTGAGCTCAGCTTCACGGGACAATTTTTGGATGCAAAAACCGCCTGTGAATGGGGCCTTGTCAATCGGGTTTACGAACCAGATGAGCTATTGGACGCAGCTCAGGCGCTAGCCTTAGATATGACGACAATCGACCGAGAGTTTCTCAAAACCTACAAGCATATGATCATGCAGGGTTTTGATATGAACTTCGGCGACGCGATGGTCTATGAAGACAAAATGTCCAAACCATATAACGCAGCCGTATCGATGGACGAGGTTGAAAAACGCCGCCTTGCGATTATCGAACGCGGGCGTAAGTTAAAGGGCTGATATGAAAGTCAACGCGCTCGATCACGTCAACATTATCACCGAAGACTTGCAAGGTACGGCGCGGTTCTTTGTCGAGATTTTCGGCCTGGATGTCCGCGATGGTCCAGAGCCATTGTCCCCGGAACATGTGCAATGGCTATATGATGAAAATGGTCGCGCGATATTTCACATCAACTCCAAACAGATGACTCAAGCTTTTCAGCGCGAAACACAGTCAGGATTGACAACTGGAGCGATCCATCATGTTGCTCTTGATTGCAGCGATCATCGTGCATTTATCGGAAAGCTGGAAGCGCATGATATTGATTATCGTCTGAATGACATTCCATCCATTGATCTCAAGCAGCTATTCTTCAACGAACCCAATGGCGTTCTGCTTGAACTTAATTTTCGCGGCGAATAGTCACAGTTCAATCGTAAATACTGCGTTTTTTACCGACGCAAAAACTCGACAATCTGATCCATCACATGCTTTGCTTCCTTGATCGGAAACAGCATCCAGACATGTTGCATATGTGGATAAGCGTGAAAATCAATTGTTACGCCAGCATCTTTGGCCTTCTTTTGAAACCGCTTTGCATCGACATGCAATATGTCATGACTGCCGGTAAACACAATCATCGACGGTAGGTTATCTATTGATGCGAAGAGTGGACTTACAGGATAATCACCGGGATTTCCGCCTTCTCCAGCCCACCACCTACCCATCGATTGAATGCCATCGAGTGAGATAATACGATCATTGGGCTCAATCTCCGCCATTGCTGGATCATCGGCTTTGCCATCCAGCCATGGCGACAACAGCACGAGTTTGCCCGGCAATGGCTTCGCCTCGTCCCGGAGCATCTGCGCAAGGCCTAATGACCAACCACCGCCCGCACTATCGCCCATGAATACCAGGTTTTTCGAATCCTCTCTTCCAATCAAACTGTCATAAAGTTTCATGATGACAGCGTAGGAAGCTTTCCAATCATGCTCCGGTGCCAAAGGATAAATCGGAACGGTTAGCTTTACACCTGTTCGTTGCACCAGCTTGGTCAGAAAGTCCCAATGCGGTTTAACAATGTCAAAAACATATCCGCCGCCATGAAAATAGACCACCCGCTGTTCACTTCCACCGCTTTTCGGAGAGATATGATAGTTGAGGAAGCCATCTATCATTTCTTCTTCAACTATACAGTTCTCAAGCAACCATTTACTGGGTTTAGCCGGGCCGGCATTACGGTCCTTGATCAGGGCTTTTTTCGCACCCTCTTCATTGGCAAAATTCTTTTTCAGGCCCGCAAATCGCAATGCGACATTGAATAATTTTGCACTGATGCTGGTCATTTACGCCCCCCCCCCCGATTAACCTGGATTGGCTTCTATTTGAGCCACGTCCGGATCGATATCCACCCAGTCCTGTTTACTACCCGTCCAAAAGTGAACTTGCGGTTTCAAAACGCTCGTATCATCCAACGTTCCAGCTTTGATAAAAGTCACACCCGGCTGCGTTGGTAGCGAAGATTTAATGGGTGAACCGCATTTTGGGCAGAAATGGCGTTGCACCACATTGCCGCTATCAGCCGTATCATCATAGGTGGTTAGATCACCGTCAATTTTAATCTGATCATCACCAACTGCGAACAGCACAGAATACGCAGTGCCAGCCTGCCGCTGACAATTTTTGCAATGGCACACACCGGTCATTTGCAGGTCGCCTTCAACCTTGTAGCTCACTGCACCGCATAAACACTGTCCGGTCATTGTCATCATCAATCTCCCAATTGTTCTATCAACGCCATCGCAGCTGCTGGAGCGCGGACTTTTGCGCCGTTGATGAAATAGACATACACATCACGGCCACTATCTTGCCACTGGCTGAATTGCTCGGACCATTTGGCAATCTCTTTCGCTGGATATCCGGTTGCGATATCTTCCTGTGCACATAGAAGCCGAAGATAAGCAAAGCCGGCCGTCTGTTCGCTGAACTTCGGATATTTGTCAGAATCGGAGTTTACCAGAGCAATATCATTCGCTTTGAGCAAATCGAAAAACCGGTCGTCGTGAAAGCTTTCATGCCGTGCTTCAACCGCATGACGAACCGGCTTTCCGTTGATCTGCCTTGGGAATAACTGAATATAGTCGGCTAGTTCTTGTGCATCAAATTTCTTTGTCGGCATGAATTGCCATAATATCGGCCCCATTCGATCACCCAGGTCGTGAATTTCCTGAGCAAAGAATTTCTCCATGCTTTCCTTGGCATCGGGCAGGTATTTGCGGTTTGTACAATAACGTGATGCCTTGATCGCAAACTGGAATCCGTCTGGTGCTGCATCACCCCATTTTGCAAAACTGCCGGGCGTTTGGGTTCGATAATATGTACCATTTATCTCTATGCTCGTCAGCTTGCTGGCCGCATAGCTCAGTTCATCGGCCTGCCTCACCCCCTTAGGATAGAACGTCCCACGCCATGGTTTGAACGTCCAGCCACCAATGCCGCATCGGATTGTGGCATCACCCATTTTTGCGGATAAACACAGTACCAGCCGAATATCCGGCGCCAAAGGAACAGATCAGGCCAATGTCACCGTCGGACAAATCTTCGCTATGCTTGTGAAACGCGATGATAGAGCCAGCAGATGACGTATTCGCATAAGTATCCAGCACAGTCGGACTTTCATCATCATTTGCCTCATGCCCCAATACCCTTTGGGCAATTAATCGATTCATTCCTGCATTGGCCTGGTGCAACCACAGGCGGCGCAGATCTGAGCTTTCGAGGCCAAATCGCTCAGCTTGTTCGACGATCATGTTAGCGACCATTGGCACTACTTCTTTAAAAACCTTACGCCCTTCCTGAATAAACAGCTTGTCGTCTTCATCCCGGCTTTCAGGATGGGTGCGATTGAGAAAACCAAAATTATTGCGGATGTTGTTTGAAAACTGTGTCTTCAGTTTGGTTCCAATAATCTCCCAATGCTTGTCTGGAGCAATGTCCTTGGCCTCAATCAATATCGCGGTCGCAACATCTCCGAAAATAAAGTGGCTGTCGCGATCCCGCCAATTCAAATGACCAGAACAAATTTCCGGATTGATGACCAGTACCGACTTTGCGCTGCCGGAGCGGATATAGTCGGCAGCGGTTTGAATACCGAATGTCGCCGAGGAACAAGCCACATTCATATCAAAGCCGAAACCATCTTCCATACCCAGTGCATCTTGTATTTCTACCGCAATCGCCGGATAAGCACGCTGCAAGTTGGAACATGCACACAACACAGCATCAACGTCTTCGGGTTTTCTTCCTGCTGACTCCAATGCCTGCTTGGCAGCTTTCACCCCTATTTCAGCAAGTATCGATATTTCCTCGTTCGGGCGTTCGGGTAATCGCGGGCACATGGTTTCTGGATCCAGTATTGGATCCTTCGACAACACGAAGCGCGATTTTATACCAGAAGCTTTCTCGATAAATTCTACCGAGCTATGCTGCAATTCTTCGACGTTGCCAGCCGCTATCGCTTCTGCATTGTCTCGATTGTGAAGATCGACATAGCTGTTGAAGCTAGCCACGAGTTCCTCATTGCTGATGCTGTTTTCCGGGGTAAACAATCCAGTGGAAGAAATGACGGGAGTATTGGAATCAGTCATGGGAAACGCTTAGTCCTTCTGCAATTACGCCTATTGTTGACGCTTTGGCGCAATCGTAATCTCACACCGCGCAACTGGCAAGCTTGCATGAACATCCCTTGCTGCATTTAATCAAGCTGGTAACAAGGGCCTATGTCTGATCACATCAATTTGCATGAGAGCTGGAAACAGCCACTAACCGATGAATTTGCTAGCCCCTATATGGCCCAATTGCGCGAATTTCTTGTCGCGGAAAAAAATGCGGGCAAACAAATTTATCCCAAAGGCGCGGAATATTTTCGGGCACTAGACCTCACACCTCTGAACAAAGTTCGCGTTGTTGTCTTAGGCCAGGACCCTTATCACGGACCTGATCAAGCCCATGGCCTATGCTTCAGCGTCAAACCGGGTGTCCGCCCTCCCCCGTCACTGGTTAACATCTATAAGGAAATGCATAGTGATTTGGGAATAACTCAGCCCAACCACGGTTTTCTGGAACATTGGGCCAATCAAGGCGTACTGCTCCTAAACAGTGTTCTTACCGTAGAGGCGCATCAGGCTGCGTCTCACCGAGGGAAAGGTTGGGAAAAATTCACCGACGCCATTGTTCAGCTAATAACAGCCAGTGAGAAGCCCGTAGTGTTTCTTCTTTGGGGTGCCTATGCGCAAAAAAAGGCAGCATTTGTGCGAGATGTAAATGACGGCGGCAAACATCTGATACTAAAAGCACCGCATCCCTCTCCTCTTTCGGCATATAATGGATTTTTTGGCTGCAACCATTTCAGTAAAACAAACACGTTTTTGGAAGCACAAGGACAGGAACCGATCAATTGGTTGTTGCCTGAGCTCTAATCGTCTAATTTTCAGTAAACGGATGGCTAGGAAAGTTACAGCTATGACAAATCGACCCAAGGAACATGACAGCTTTGAATCCTTTTGGCCCTTTTATCTGCAGGAACATAGCAAGCCCGCGACAAGGAACTTACACTATATTGGTACAACATTAGTGGTTGCGATCGGATTCTATGCCATTGCGACCACCAATTGGTGGTTGATGCTTGCCATGCCGCTTTGCGGTTATTTCTTCGCTTGGTTATCCCATTGGCGGATCGAGAAGAATCGGCCGGCGACTTTCACCTATCCTCTTTGGTCGCTGATTGCTGACTTCAAAATGTGGGGAATGTGGTTAACCCGACGGCTTAATTCTGAGTTGGAGCGCGCTGGAGTCAAAGAACCAAAGTAGACTAACACTCCTTAATCGAAAGCTCAGCGAACACTTTCTGAACTTTCCGTTGCTCTCTCCATGATATTGGTTTTTACCCAAGTTCCGATGTCTCGTGCCACTTGTTCCGGTATTTCCTCCATCGGCAAATGACCGGCATCTGGGTAAATAATCAGCCGGCTGTTGGGTAAGGCCAAATCGAAGGCCTTTCCATGAGACACCGGAACAACACTATCCTGATCTCCCCAAAGCAAGAGCGTGGGTATTTCAATATTGCCAACCTCTTTCCACTTTTCCGGCTCACGATCGACACCCGCGCGGTCAACTGCAGCTTGTCGGTTACCCGGAAAGCGAAGCATTTCCCAATAACGGTCTACCAATTGTTCCGTTATCAACTCCGGATTGGCATAATTTTCTTCTAGTGATGATTTGACCAAAAAACGTGGTGTGATTTCCGGTAGCAACAATTGACCGATAGAGGATTGAGCCAAGCGCGCGCCCAAATAGGGTTTCACTTTTTCGCTCGTTTGAGCCCCGGATGCATCGACTAAAACCAACCCTGAAACGCGATCTGGCTCGGCCAAAGCAGCGCGCCAACTTAGCCATCCACCCATGCTGTTTCCGACCCAGACTGCTTTTGCGACACCAGCTTTGTCCAAAACTTTTGTCACTGCACCTATCATGGAATTGGCATCATAATTTGCAGATAGATTTGGCCCCGTTAGGCCATGGCCATATAGATCTAAAGAAATCAGTCGAAAATCATCTTGCATAAGCTCGACCATTCGATCCCAAGTTTGCACGTGACCATTGGAACCATGAATAAGGACAATCGCTGGCCCTTCCTTATTGCCTTGATCTCGATAGTGGATTTGTCCACCGTTACCATCATCTAGAAACTCAGAAGCATTGCTGCCATATTTTGCGGTCATTTCTGCACGATCAGTATCGGGCGTGCGAAAGATGAAAAAAGTCGCCACCAGTACCAGCAATAATATTAATAATATCCGGACCAATTTTTTCATCGTGCAACTCCCTGTCTATTAGCTGGATACAAAAAAAGGGCGGGAGTGCCAATGCATCCCGCCCTAAAACTTGATTGATCGTGGAAGATCAAGCCTGTTGCAGGTTCACCGCAGCTTCTTTGCCATTACGGCCGGTTTCGATTTCATATGTGAGGCGTTGCTCTTTTTCGAGAGACTGCATGCCAGCCGCCTGAACAGCGGTAATGTGAACAAAGCTGTCATCGCCGCCATCTTCCGGAGCGATAAATCCATAGCCTTTGTCGGTATTAAAAAATTTTACGGTGCCTGTAGGCATAGTCTATTCCTATTCAATTCAAAAAGTACGACCCCGCGATATTGCGGACCCGGACCGGTGTCGCCAATTTCGAGAAAGGGGAAAAACATTAGGCGGCCCCGCTGGGCACACAAAAACAATATTTCGTCGAGACGCGATGATTAGCTAATCGGCCCCTTAGCAGTCAATATGCGTACTGGCAAACGAATGTGAACAGAAGGTTGGAAGCAAAAAGGAAAGCGTGTAGTAAATAAAAATGAGAACCGTACATCTTTTGACTTCGATAGCCTTGCCCTGGGGGCTTTCCGCATGTGTACCTGGTGACGAGCCCAAACCAGAAACTTCACCGCAGGACATATTTTTTGAACGGATATCGATACTTTGTGACAAGGCTTATAAAGGTGAACTTGTTTCAGATGAGGCCGTCGATGCTGATTTTGTCGGAAAACCGATGATCATGCACGTTTCCAAATGCGAGCAGAACAAAATCGAAATTCCTTTTCATGTCGCTGCTGACGGTGAAGAGTGGAATCGCTCAAGGACTTGGATCCTTACTCGAACTGCTGAAGGAATTCGTCTCAAACATCGCCACAAGCATGAAGATGGTTCGTTGGACATCGTCACCAACTATGGTGGCGATACCGAAGAAAATGGAACCGAAGGTCGCCAGGAGTTCCCGGTTGATGCCGAATCCATAGTCTCTTTCGAAGCAAACGATCTAGCTCCTTCGGTCGAAAATACATGGGCAGTTGAGATAAGCCCTCCGGGTCAAAGCAACGCTAAATTTGCATATGAACTGCGCCGACCCAAAGGTGCCAACGCACGCTTTTTTCGCGTTGAGTTTGACCTGTCAAAGCCGGTGCCAGTTCCCCCACCACCATGGGGAGGATAAGGGGATCAGACGATTACCTTAGATAAAGAGATTAAGGGGAACCAAAGTGAAAGCCGAAAACGCGCATTCTTCAGATGGCTGCTCGCAATTTTCTACTTGGTTGCGGGCATAATACATATCCGAAGCCCTAGTGGCTTTCTCGCGATCACACCAGAGTGGGTTCCGTTTCCAGAACAGGTTGTTTTCCTCACTGGCGTAGCGGAGATTGCAGGTGCGATTGGACTTCTAATGCCGTTAAAGAATATGCCCAAAGCTCGCTATGCAGCTGGAATTGGACTGGCGCTTTACGCGCTGTGTGTTTGGCCTGCAAATATCAATCATGCGATGAACAATATAGCAATTGGCGGCGAAACACTTGGTTGGAGTTACCACGGCCCGCGCCTCTTCTTTCAGCCCATTTTTATCTGGTGGGCTCTGATCGCCGGCGGCGTCATTGACTGGCCATTTCGCTCTCAAAGAGCAAAAAAATAGTTGTCGTATAGCTGAAAGTCCAAAACTCTATTTACTGATCAGCTCGTCGGTCATATCCGCCAACGCCGTAACTAGTTTGTCGGAATGATAATAGTATAATAACTCCCCCGCATCGGCGATCATTTCAAGCTGCATTCGAAACTGATACTTGCCTATCCTAACTCCTCCGCCCGAAGGGCTTTGCGATCAAGTTTTCCTATCATAGTTTTAGGCAAGTTATCGCGCACAACAACAGCAACTACCCGCTCGTGCTTGCCAAGCTGTGGATTGAGCCAATCTTTTAGTTCATCACCACTAACCCTTTCGCCATCCTCCAACGCCACATAAGCCTTGGGGCTTTCTCCGCGATAGTCATCAGGCACACCTATTACGAGCGCCTCTTTCACGGCGTCATGTTTGTAAAGAACTTCCTCAACTTGGCTGGGGAACACCTTAAAACCGCCGACTGCGATCATATCTTTAATGCGATCGACAATCTTGATGTAACCATCTTCGTCGATCACCGCGACATCTCCGGTACGCAAAAAACCATCGACAAACACTTCATCATTTTGATCTGGTTTGTCCCAGTACCCTTGCATGACTTGAGGACCGGAAAAAATTAACTCGCCAGGCTCTCCTTCGGGTACTTGTTTTGTTGGATCTTCCTTATCGACAAGCTTTACTAACGTACCGGCGACTGGTTGACCGATGGTTCCAGCTTTATTGAGACCCTCATAGGGATTGGCGCTAACCACCCCGCTGCTCTCTGTCAGACCATAACCTTCAACCAGTTTCGCTCCTGTTTTCGCTTCGAATTTCTTTTTGAGTTCCTGTGACAAGGGCGCGCCTCCAGAAACGCATACCTTTAGAGACGAAAAATTGGTTTTTTCAATGTCGGGATGATCGAGAAGCGCTTGATACATAGTCGGCACACCTGGCATTGCAGTGATATGGTTTTTGGTGATTGCCTTGAGTGTCTGCTTCGCATCAAAACGTGGAAGCATTACAATCTCACCGCCGCGTTGCACCGTGCGATTAAGCACTGCACTATTTGCAAACACATGAAAGAAGGGCAGCACACCCATCAGCCGATCTTCTTCGTCAATAAACGGATCCATTGCATTAATCTGCCGGGCATTGGCCGTCAGATTTTGATGGCTAAGCATCGCTCCCTTGGGTGTACCAGTGGTCCCGCCGGTATACTGTAACAACGCAATATCCTTTTCCGGGTGGATATTGGGCGCTTTATATTGGCCATCATTATCGATCAGATCAGCGAAGGGCGTTATTCGATCGTCCTTGGGCTGCACCGAGTTTTCCTTACGGCGGAACAAACGGTAAAAAAGTGCTTTTCCAACCGGCAGCGCGCCAGCCACACTTCCCACAACTAATCGCTCGAGGCTGGACTGCTCAAGCACTTCATAGGCGGTTGGAAACACTGCGGACGCCGACAGGGTAAAAAGGATTTTGGTACCACTATCCTCAACCTGATGGTTCAATTCTTCAACAGTGTAGAGCGGTGAAAAATTGACCACCGTCGCACCGATGGCCATCGCACCATAATAGGCGCTAACATAATGTGGCACGTTAGGTAGGAACAATCCGATCCGGTCACCTTTTCCAATCCCAAGATCTTGTAAACCCTTTGCGACATGCGTGACGCCAGCTGCAACTTCGGCATAGCTGTACTTACGTCCCATGAAATCAAGCAGGTTGGCATCCCCTCGCCTCCCTGCTGATGCAAAAAACATGGCCGGCATAGACAAAGGAGAGAAGAATTGATCCCATTGTGTTGGGTGATTGTAACGGGACTTCCAGATCGGGGGCTGGTCCACTGCAGTGATGCTATCATTTTTATCAGTCATTAACATCCCTGTAAGTTAGGCTTTTTGAACAGACAATGAAAAACAGCATCAAAAGTCGGTAGTGATTTTCTATCGCCCTTGCTATCGGCCCTTATGGCCGCCGCGGAAAAAGAATCAATAACACCAAAAGCTTCAAAGGCGTCTATTGCCTTTGTCTTTACGGTCGTACTCATCGATATGATTGGCTTTGGCATCATTATGCCTGTTTTGCCCAAACTGATTACACAAATAACCGGAGATAATCTTTCGAGTGCAGCTATACATGCAGGCTGGCTTGCGTTTGCTTATGCAGCAATGCAATTTTTCTTTGGGCCAATTATCGGTAATTTATCGGATCGCTATGGTCGGCGTCCTGTCCTGCTTGGTGCCTTGGCCGGCTATGCAATCGCATATGCTCTGATGGGCTTTGCTCCGACGTTATTCTGGTTGTTCGTCGCACGCATTGTCGCTGGAATCATGGGCGCCAGCTTTAGTACCGCTTATGCCTATGTAGCCGACGTATCTCCTCCGGAACAAAGGTCTCAGAATTTTGGTCTGATCGGGGCAGCATTCGGACTGGGCTTCATAGTCGGCCCTGCAATCGGTGGATTACTCGGCGAATATGGCGTTCGCTTGCCATTTTTTGCCGCTTCTGCTTTGGCTGCAATCAATCTTATGTTTGGGTTTTTCATGCTGAAAGAAAGCTTGCCAGCTGAAAAACGCCGACCATTTGAGTTTGCCAGAGCCAACGCGTTTGTCGCATTGCGTGGCCTCAGTGGTCAAAATAGCGCTGTCCTCTGGTATGCCGCATCACTGCTAATCTGGATGATTGGGCATATTGTATATCCCATTGTTTTTGCATTCTACGGAATCGAAGCTTTTGGCTGGAGCATGTTTACGGTTGGCATGGCATTGGCTCTGGTTGGCGTAGGCGCCGCTTTGGTTCAAGGCGTACTTATCCGTTATCTCATTCCGAAAATCGGTGAACGGAAAGCCGTTATTATTGGCGCTTTGGGCATGGCAGTCAGCACTGCTTTTTACGTTGTTGCTGGACCGGAGCAAAGCTGGCTCATTTTTCTCGCTATCCCGATTGGCGCGCTGCAAGGCCTGTTTCAACCCTCTATAAACGGACTGATGAGCCGAGCTGTATCAGATGAAACACAAGGAGAATTGCAAGGTGCTGTGGCAAGTTTGCAGAGCGTCGGCTCGATTATTGGTCCACCGATGTTTACCGCAGTCTTTGCATTTTTTACCGTCGCGACAGCACCAGTCTATTTGCCGGGCGCGCCGTTTGGGCTGGCCGGTTTTATCGCATTGATCGCTCTTGCAGTGTTTCTTCGCGGCTATGCGTTGCATTGTACAAGTGACGATGTCGCTCTACCACCCGACGCAGAACCAGTTGCCAATTAGGCGCTATACCAGGCGGTGCCATCCTTCATCTCGTGACCTGCTCGTCCCGTATATTCCAAATGTCGAAGCGTAGCCATCGCCTCACCGGTGGCCATACCGATCACATCTTCGCCAATTTCTCTGGAAAAAAGCAATGGAAAGCTATCTACCACGCGCATTGGTTTTTGCTTTAAGGCCTCAACCACTTCATCCAACGCATCATTATGACGTGCTGCCAAGGTATCGAGCCGTTGATGCACACCTTTGAACGGGCGGCCGTGAGCCGGTAATATGAGAAGTTCCGGATCGACCTCCGCACGAAAACGGGCAATGCTGTCGAGCCATTCGCCAAGCGGATCGGCAGTTGGCTCACTAATCATGGTTGAAATATTGGATGTAATGCGCGGCAAAATCTGATCACCCGAAATCATCACATGATTGGCGTCATCTACAAGACAGGCATGCTCGGGTGTATGGCCGCTGCCAATCATGATACGCCAATCATGGCTGCCGGTGGAAAGTTCTGTTCCCTCTTCCAGGCGATTCACGCTGATTGGCACATCGGAAACAGCCCGAGCAAACCTGCCCCAACCTTTTTTCCGGAAATTGTCAATCAGTCCCTGATCCCATCCGGCAAAACGCCAGTTTTCCAGAATTTCTTCTGGTACATCACCGTCATTGTCCAGCGTCAGCATCCGCGTCATCAGCCATTCGGTACGGTTCATGTAAAGCGGCGCTTTGAACCGCTTACAGAGCCAGCCGGCACAACCGACATGATCCGGATGATAATGGGTGACAATGATCTTGGTGGCACGTTTCCCTCGCAACGCACCAACTTCAAACAATGATTTCCAGACCTCTATGGCCGCGGGCATGAACAGGCCTGTATCGGCGATTGCGAAACCTTCTTCGCCATCATCATGCTGATCGCGCAGAATCCAGTTGTTAATATGCTTCAAAGGCCCCGGCACCGGTGTCCGGGTCCAGTGAATACCGGGCATCAATTCAAAATATTCACCAAATTCCGGTTCATATTCGCCTAGGGGATAAGTCAATCCATCAGATTCGATCGGATCAAAACCATGATCAGCGAGAAGTGCATCATAGGCGGGTGGTTTGCGAAGAGCGTCCATAAAAAGACCATGCCGCCCTTATGACAAAGAGGCAACCTGATTTAATTGGTTGGTTAAAGTCAGCAAAGACCAGCAACAAGCACAGCCGCTAGTGATGCGGTTTTGAATATCGCGAATGCCAAGCCTAAAATTTAGCTTTTAAATAAAGTGTCGGCCGTATGCTCTACCGGCGCTTCCTCTTCACCGTCTTCTGCGGCCAGAGCAGCTTCAGCATCTTTTACCGCTTGCGCGCGCTCTTCCTGCAACTCCGCAATCAAGGCTTCCTTGTCACCGCCCAATTTTGTATCTTCCGGAACTTCCGGCTCGATACCCGCCTTCTTCGCTGCTTTTGCAACTACCGCGTCCAGTTCACGTTGCGAACATAGGCCCAGTGTCACTGGGTCCTTTGGAACAATATTGGCAATATTCCAGTGTTCCCGCTCCCGAATGGCATTGATGGTGGTTCGGGTTGTGCCGATAAGCTTGCCCACTTGTGCATCGGAGATTTCGGGGTGGTTTTTCAGCAACCAGGCAATACCGTCGGGTTTATCCTGTCGTTTGGAAACGGGCGTATAGCGCGGCCCTTTGGTTCTGCGCACCTGATCCGGGCCTTTTTGCAAAACCATTCGATAGTCGGAATCTTTCTCTGCCTTTTCAATCTCTTCATGCGTCAATTCCTGCGCTTGGACAGGATCACGACCTGTATATTTGCTGCCCGCCAAATCATCAGCCATCGCGTTCACTTCAAGAATATGAAGCCCACAAAACTCAGCAATCTGGTCAAAACTCAGACCGGTGTTATCGACCAACCAACTAGCTGTCGCATGCGGCATAAGAGGTGTGAGTTGTTCGGCCATAGTGGCGTCCTTTTCGATGTCCTGGCCAGTAACGGCCGTAAGCTTCATAAAATAAGGGCCACCCCCTTTCGGAGATGGCCTGTTACATGCTTATGTAAGATATTTTACCGGAGTCGGCAAGATAATTGAGTATTCAATGTAGTTCGAGATATTGTCTCAATCTCAGCTGCAAATGCGGCACCGCCAGGCTACTGTTCAGAAACTCACCGACCGGCATCATCATCCAGTTTTGCCCCTCATCTCCGAACACTATATTGTTGAGCTGTTGCTGGGTTAAGTGCCCTACGAAAAACAAAGCTTGCTTGCCTTCTCCTCTCCAATTTGGATAGGCATGCACAAACGTTAGTTCATCCGAATCAATTGTTATCCCGAATTCTTCATGCGTTTCGCGCACCACACATTCGACGCCGGATTCCGCTTCTTCACGCCCCCCGCCAGGGAGATCAAGCATGTCAGGAAACGGAATATCCGGTTTGTCATCTCGGCGGTAGACAAGGATTTCATCGCCAACGAAAAGTGCAACTTTCGCGCCGTGAAAATCCGGTTCCTTGTCCACTCAGCTTTCAACCTTCAGCACAATCTTCCCAATATGGTCACCCGCTTCCATATGCATATGGGCCTTCGCTGCGTCAGCCAATACAAAGCTTTCATCCATAACTGGCTTCAATTTACCGGCCTCTACATCGGGCCAAATATTCTTATAGATTTCATCCGTCAGAACTGATTTGCGTTCTTTTGATTGAGGACGCAGTGTCGATCCTGTCAGCGTCAGCCGGCGCATCATGATATGCGCCATGTTGAGTTCAGCCGTCATACCGCCCTGCACGGCTATGGTTACGTGACGACCGTCCTCCTTCAGGCACTGGAGGTTGCGCGTAACATAGTCGCCCGCCACCATGTCCAATACCACTTCGACACCCACTCCATCAGTGATTTTCTTAACTTCCTCAACAAAATCCTGTGACTTGTAATTGATCGCATGATCAGCACCGATATGTTTGGCCGCCGTACACTTCTGATCGGTTCCGCAGGTGACAATGACATCCAAGCCAAATAATTTCCCAAGCTGGATAGCCGTTGTGCCAATTCCACTGGTTCCACCATGAACCAACACCGTCTCTCCCTCTCGCGCAAATCCGCGATTGAAGAGATTGCCCCAGACTGTGAAAAGCGTTTCCGGCAAAGCCGCTGCTTCTTCCATCGTCAAACTATCCGGAACCGGTAAGCATTGACCTGCGGGAGCCACACAAAATTCTGCATATCCGCCACCGTTGGTTAGCGCGCAAACTTTCCTACCCAGCCATTCAGCTTCTAGATCACTGCCGATCGCAACGACGGTACCGGAAACTTCAAGGCCCGGTAATGGAGATGCTCCAGGAGGTACGGGATACAAGCCCATACGCTGAACAACATCGGGCCGGTTAACACCAGCCGCAGCAACCTTGATCAACAACTCATCGGATTTTGGTTCCGGTACCTTCACCGTTTCCGGCTTTAACACATCCGGACCACCCGGCTCACTAATCGCGACCGCTGTCATCTCTGACTGCAACACATCTGATATTGTCATTATAAGCCCCCATCAACGCCGCAAGATACGCTACAATTTCGGCGACCATTTTCTCCAAGGCTCTTATTGACAGCAATCTCTCTTCGGTCAACATTGAGTGTACCGATTTCAGTGTATAATGGGTTGAACAACTATGGATGAAGAAGATTTTTTACCGCGAAACGCCAATGTTCCGCTCGCTTTGTTGATAAAAGAGGATTTGGACCCATTATCGGTAAATGAGTTGGAAGAACGAATTTCTGCTCTGAAATCTGAGATAAATCGCTGCGAAGCAAAGAAAAAATTTGCCGTATCGCATCGAGCGAGCGCTGATAATCTCTTCAAAAAGTGATAAA
This sequence comes from uncultured Sphingomonadaceae bacterium, assembly GCA_947494305.1. GTDB lineage: Bacteria > Pseudomonadota > Alphaproteobacteria > Sphingomonadales > Sphingomonadaceae > Parasphingorhabdus. The sequence continues at coordinate 1,399,428 of CANLUL010000001.1, forward strand.
AACTAGCTTTCTGGTAAGCTTTTGTTAACCATGTTTAATAATATTCGTGGTTAAGCCGATCTACAACGTACCGTCTAGGAGATAAGACACTTAAATATTGGCAGCTTTGGCTTATAGCCTGACACTCCAGATATTTTGCCCCCTTGATCTTTTGGGTGGCAACCCGATCTAGAGTAAAAGCAATTGGTTAAAGCCCGAAAAAGAATGAATTCTCATATTTTTCGGCAAACGGGATGTTAATATCATCCCAATTTTGGAGTTAAGTATATGCCATCATTCGCGGAATCGCTCGAGAAAACACTGCATCAGGCGTTAAAAAACGCGTCTGACCGTAGTCATGAATATGCTACACTCGAGCATCTCCTTCTCGCTTTGATTGATGATGGCGATGCCGCACAAGTAATGAATGCCTGCGGTGTTGATCTGGGTGAACTGGAAGACGCTGTTGTCCTTTATCTCGATAGTGAGCTGGATAGTCTAAAGGTTGAAAAGGCAATTGATCCGTCCCCGACCTCTGGATTTCAGCGTGTTGTGCAGCGTGCTATTCTGCACGTCCAGTCATCTGGAAAAGATGAAGTCACCGGTGCGAATGTATTGGTTGCACTGTTTTCCGAACGTGAAAGCTATGCCGTCTATTTCCTTCAACAGCAGGATATGAGTCGCCTTGATGCGGTCAGCTTCATCAGCCATGGCGTCGGCAAAGGCGGTCAGGCCATCGAGCCCGCTGAGCTATCAAGCAACGAAGGTGAAGAAGAAAAGAAAGAGAAAAACAAGAAAGAAACCGCGCTTGACCAATTCACCGTCAATCTGAACAAAAAGGCCGAGGAAGGCCGCATAGATCCGTTGATCGGGCGTCAGGCTGAAGTGGATCGAACGGTGCAAATTCTTTGCCGCCGTTCAAAAAACAATCCACTTTATGTCGGTGAACCGGGTGTCGGCAAAACCGCTATCGCTGAAGGTTTGGCATTGCGCATTGTAGAAGAAAATGTGCCTGATGTGCTGTTACCGGCAATCATATATTCACTTGATATGGGGTCGCTGCTAGCCGGAACCCGCTATCGTGGTGATTTTGAAGAGCGCCTGAAACAGGTCGTATCCGAGCTGGAAAAAATGCCCGATGCGATTTTGTTTATCGATGAAATTCATACTGTGATCGGTGCAGGTGCAACCAGTGGCGGTGCCATGGATGCAAGTAACTTGCTCAAACCGGCCCTGTCCGGCGGCGTTATTCGTTGTATTGGTTCAACGACTTACAAGGAATTCCGCAACCATTTTGAGAAGGACCGTGCGTTGCTGCGGCGCTTCCAGAAAATCGATATTAATGAACCATCGGTTGAGGATACAATCAAAATTCTTGCTGGCCTGCGCGGAGCGTTCGAAGAACATCACAAGGTCCGTTATGCCCCTGATGCATTGAAGTCAGCGGTGGAACTGTCCACGCGCTATATCAACGATCGCAAATTGCCGGACAAAGCTATCGACGTGATCGATGAAGTCGGTGCGATGCAGATGCTGCTGCCCCCTTCCCGCCGGAAGAAGATGATCACAACCAAGGATATTGAAGCCGTAATCGCAACTATGGCGCGGATCCCGCCCAAATCCGTTTCGAAAGACGATAAAAAAACGCTCGAAAATCTGGAGAAAGATCTTAAACGCGTTGTCTTTGGTCAGGATGCTGCCATCCAAAAACTTTCCAGCGCGATCAAGCTTTCGCGAGCTGGTCTGCGTGAACCCGATAAGCCCATTGGGAATTATTTGTTCAGCGGCCCAACAGGTGTTGGTAAAACCGAGGTTGCACGGCAATTGTCGTCGATCATGGGTATTCCGCTCAAACGCTTTGATATGTCCGAATATATGGAGCGTCATAGCGTATCACGGCTCATTGGTGCACCTCCAGGCTATGTTGGCTATGATCAGGGCGGTCTTCTTACGGATGCCATTGATCAGAATCCGCATTGTGTGCTGTTGCTCGACGAGATTGAGAAAGCCCATCCGGACCTGTTCAACATCCTGCTTCAGGTGATGGATAATGGCAAACTCACGGATCATCATGGTAAGACCGTGGATTTCCGCAATGTTGTATTGATCATGACCACCAATGCTGGCGCATCCGACATGGCGAAAGAGGGCATCGGCTTTGGCAATGTGTCCAAAGAAGATGCCAGTGATGAAGCAGTCAAAAGAATGTTCACGCCGGAATTTCGCAATCGTCTGGATGCTATTGTCCCGTTTGCTTATCTGCCACCAGAAGTGGTTGCTCGTGTCGTCGAGAAGTTTATTCTCGAACTGGAATTGCAACTGGCGGATCAAAATGTCCACATCACACTGGATGAGGATGCGCAAGCATGGCTCACTGAGCGCGGATATGACAAACTCTATGGCGCACGCCCTATGGGTCGCCTAATCCAAGAGAAAATCAAACAACCGCTCGCAGAAGAGTTACTCTTTGGTAAGCTCAAAAATGGCGGTGAAGTTAAGGTGCATTTGAAGGACAAGGCATTGGCCTTTGAGGTCACAGCCGCCGCGCCGAAAGCCAAAAAGAAAAAATCTCCTCCCAAAAAGAAAGCGGAGAGCAAAACCAAATAGTTTGACACCTCAAAAGAGGCTGCAAATTGCAAGAAACGGAATCGGCGTGACTGGTCTCACGCCGTTTTTTGTGCGGCCTGCAAATTTCCCTCCGTTTCTGGTAAATGTTCCCAAGGAAATGGGAGAGGCAAATGAGATATATTGATGGTTTTCTGATCGCTTGCAAAACCACGAACAAGCAAAAGTTCATCGAGCATGCCAAAATGTTCGATCACCTGTTTATTGAATATGGCGCGCTCAGAGTAATGGAATGCTGGCAAGATGATGTTGCCAAAGGTGAAACCACCGACTTTTTTCGCGCCGTCAAAGCGGAGGAGGATGAAGCAATTGTATTTTCCTGGATCGAATGGCCAGATAAGGAAACACGCAACACACAGATGGCGAAAATGATGGAAGACCCCCGCATGGATCCAGAAGGAGTCGAAATTCCATTTGATGGTATGCGGATGATCTATGGCGGATTTGTGCCAGTGTATGAGGTAACCGCCTAACTCCACGCCGATCCGGGCTTCTTATGCGGGAACAGTTTCCTTCACCCAATCCCATGCTTCGTCTTCATCATCCAGATCGAAAGTTTCGATTTCAAAGCTGAACAACGGAGCCAAAGACCTGACCAGATGTTGCAGCCAGTCAGGGCCACCAACCACCGCATAGCGGTCAAGATGCTTTCGGGCTTCCTGCTTCATTGCGATCATTTGCTGATCGAACAGGGTTGAAGGCTGGATGCCTTGCAAATCGGTGATACGAACAAGCAATCTGCGCGGTGGTTCATCGTTTAAAAAGGGGATCACCAGCTTCTTGCTAAACTCAATATCCTCCTTGCGGATTTTACCGTTCACTTCAAAGGCTGCGACATTTGGATCGTCTGACGGCAATTCAGTGATCGCTGCAACATGACTTTGTTCAACCTCCCCTTTTGCCCATGCCAGCGCATAATCTCGTTCGCTTTCATCGTAGACATGTAGTTCAAAATCATGATCAGTTACGGCGAGCACAGCTTCTTCAAGCCTGGCAATCGCACGCAACCAATCCTGATTGGTAACGATAGCAATCCGTTCAAAATGCTTGAGATGTTTGAAAAACTCCGGGGATCTTTTGAAGTCCTGAAAGATTGCCGGACCTTCAATGTCAAACCCACCCAGCATTTCTATGAACAGGCTTAGTTTTGCATCTCCTTCCAAAGCTTCATTCAGCAACGCATAGGTCTGATCAATATCCTCGGCCGTTATGTTACCAGCATAAGAAAGGGCAACAAGTTTGGTATTATTTTCGGCAGGAATTATTCGCATCATGGCAATTCTCCTTAATCCCTCCTCCTCATACTGTTTATGGAGTCGTTCAGCCTGCGTCATTGATTTAGATCAGCCGGGGTAACCGCTAGCCCTTTTCCGATATTTGAAAACACTACTGACATAATGCTGTCAGGAGGGGTATGACATAGAGTGCTTGTTCAACAATAGAAGGAGCGAAACAATGACTGATGCACCCCACGATCAACTGGTATGGGTAGAAATGCCCGCCACCGACCTAAACCGGGCCAAGGCCTTTTACGAAACGGTACTGGAAACGTCGTTGATAGAAAATAGTGACGGACCACAGACCATGCAGATGATTCCCAGCAAGGGCGATGCGATGTGCGGGCATCTATATGAAGGCAAGCCTGCAACAGCTGGCGATGGCCCTACCCCACATTTTGCGACAACAAGCGCCTTAACCGATGCGATGGAGCGGATAAAGGCAGCTGGTGGAGAAGTTGTATCAGAACCTATTCCCCTCCCCAACGCAGCCTTCTTCTATGCGAAAGACACCGAAGGCAATTCAATTGCAATGTTCAAATATAACGACTGATGCGTAGAGCCGACCGCCTGTTTCAGATAGTACAATATCTGCGTGGCGGCCGGCTCACGACTGCTGCGTCGCTGGCGGAACGGTTGGAAGTCTCTGAGCGCACTATTTATCGTGATATTGCCGACCTTCAATCCACAGGTGTCCCAATCGATGGTGAGGCCGGCATTGGCTATATCATGCGCAGTGGTTTTGATCTGCCACCCCTGATGTTCACTCGAGATGAAATTGTCGCTTTGGTAACAGGGGCCCGAATGGTCAAAGCTTGGGGCGGAACGTCAATGATAGCGGCGGCAGAAGAGGCGCTGATCAAAATCGAAGCCGTGCTGCCCGAGATTGACCGAAACCGCGTGGGTGATACGAAGGTTTTTGCTCCGCGGATGGGATTAGCGGGTCAAGCACGAGAATTAATTGATCGATGTGAGGTTGCGGTTGAGAGAAGAGAAGTCATTTCGATAGAGTATGAAGATGGCGATGGCTCTTCCACACACCGGACGGTTCAGCCACTTGGCCTTTGGTTTTGGGGTAAGGTCTGGACCTTGGTTGGATGGTGCGAGTTGCGTGACGATTTCAGAATGTTTCGGCTCGATAGAATTGTGAACCTCGAACCAACCGGCAACATTTATCAGCCTAACCCCGAACGCTCACTCGAAGAATTTTCGCGGCAGGAACGGAAAAGATACCAAGCACATATTTCGGAAATCAAAGACCAGAAAGAACAATGAAATGGCAATAGTCTTTTACACGAACCCCATGTCTCGCGGTCAGATTGCTCGTTGGGCCTTGCACGAAGTGGGCGCAAAATATGAGCAGATATTGTTGGACTATGGTACAACCATGAAGGGGGAAGATTATCTTCAAATCAACCCAATGGGGAAAGTCCCCACTATTGTTCACAATGACAAAGTCGTGACTGAGGGTGCTGCTATTTGCACATATCTCGCTGAAAATTTACCGGAAGCAGGACTGTTACCAACAGCCGAAGAACGTGCCGATTATTATCGCTGGATGTTTTATGCCGCTGGACCTTTGGAAACAGCAATCAGTAATAAATCAATGGGTTTTGAGATTACACCGGAAGCAGAACGCAGCGCTGGCTATGGTAATTATGACCGCGTGATAGATGTTCTGGATCAAAAATTCACATCCGATGATTATGTATGCGGTGATCGTTTTACCATGGCCGATGTTTATGTCGGTGCGCAAATCATCTGGGGCACACAGTTTAAAACATTGCCAGAACGGGGATCATTTATAGCTTATGCCGCGCGACTAACGGCGCGCGCGCCCTATTTGGCAGCCAAAGCAATTGATGATGCCATGATTGCTGACACAGAAAGTTAAGGATTGCTGTAACCTTCACCGGTGAGCGCGCGAACCACTTTGTAAGAACGGTGTTACCAAAACCGCACAACAAAGGAATTTACCGATGAACAAAGCAATCATCATTTTCGCAGCCACTATTTCCACAATAACCGCGTCTCCAGTTTTGGCCGACGATGCCGGAATGGATAGCGCCTCTATGGTTGAACTGGTCAAACCACGATCGATTGATGCGGTTACGCCAGCTGTAACAAGTTTCAACATTGCAACTCTCGGAATCAAGTCAGCCAGCAGCTTCATGGCGACGGAACCCGGAAGGTTTGAGCAGGGATATCGATTGGAAGTCGCGAACGGTGGTTTTAAAAATCAATCGGCCGCTGGATTGGTCAGCTTGTTTGTTCCTGAAGAATTTGCATATCGTTCCAATGCGCAAGACACCGGCGTTGATGCCGCTCTGCCTGGTCGTTTTCTTGCCTCTTCGACGCGTTCTGACTTTATATCGCAATCGGGTCCAGAAAATCGTGGAAAAACCTCACTAGGGATCAGATTAGGTTTCTGAATACAGACAACTCTCGGCACCCTCTTCTCTCCTTCCTCAAATGCCAAGAGTAAACTGGGCCAGATGGTTGATCCATCTGGCCCTTTTTTAGGTTCCGCTAAAATATATTTTTCGCACTATGTCTGCGGTTGACCATATTCCCGGTTCCAAGCTTCAAGATCCCGTTGATACTCTTCAAACGCCAGATAGAAGTCATTAAATGGCTTTTCCAGTTCGGGTAGAGCTTCGGCAGCAAAAGCGTTCAAATCTTTTGATTTGGTTACTATAGCGCGCTGGCTAACCTGTACTGCCTGATCACAGAATGGACGCCGAATGGGTGAGAATGACCAATAATTATAGAGGCTGGTCATATGTCGATCATGTGCTTTCCGATCACTGTTTTCCCGGCGAAACTTCGCCTTGATAGCGTTATTTGCGCGTCGCAGTGATGAGCTATTGTTCTTGATAAACGCATTATAGTCGTCGGTGATCCGGTTATAGAGCGGTCCGGTGCAACTTAGGGCCGCAACGTTTAGAGCCGACCGCACATGCCATAGAGTTTGTAGAGGGCCAATATCGCGATTGATTGTCTGACGTAGACCATCTGCACGCAGGGGCGGTACAATTGTTGTGGCACTGGCACGGAATGGCGGTGTGGGTGCACGCGGCGTATATTGTGGCTGGATGACAGGTGCAGCCGGTGGAGGTGCTGGGGCTGTTTGACAAGCTGCTAGAACAGTGACTGCTAGACTAATAACAACCAATTGAATTTTTGCACGGCGCGACGGCATTATACTCTCCCGTAAATACTGAGAGCTCCTTATGCGGCGTCAAATCGATTGTCCAGCAATCAACCATCAAAGTCCGATCAACGCCCCATAGAAAAAGCCCAGCGGTTTCCCGCCGGGCTTTGTTTTTAAAATCTCATAGTTTTATACAGGCTTAATCTGTTTGGTTACTCCTGATTGCCCATGAAATAGAGCAGGAATTGGAACATGTTGATAAAATCCAAATACAGGTTAAGCGCGCTCATGATGACGACCTTGCCGACCATATCTGTGCCAGCGACATAAGCATACATGCTTTTGATACGCTGCGTATCATAGGCGGTTAGTCCAGCAAAAATTAACACACCTATGCCACTTACAGCCATCGCAAATATGGTTGACTGCAAGAAGATATTGATCACCATCGCAACGATCAAACCAATCACGCCCATAATCAAGAAGCTTCCCCACCCGGAAAGATCTTTCTTAGTCGTGTAGCCATAGAGACTAAGCCCAAGGAAAGCTGCCGCTGTTGCAAAGAAAGTCTGTGCGATCGAAGTTCCTGTGTAGACTAGGAAGATCGTAGACAATGATAGTCCCATCAATGTCGCAAATCCCCAGAACATTGCCTGAAGCGTCATTGTCGAGAATTTATTCTGTCCAAAGCTCATCGCAAATACGATGGCCAATGGAGACAGCATAATCACCCATTTCAACGGCCCTCCACCTAGCATGATATCTGCTGCCATACCGGAGCTAGCGAACAACATTGCAACAATGCCGGTCAGCAAAACGCCGCTCGCCATATAATTATACACTTTGAGCATATAGGTGCGCAGGCCTTCGTCATAGGCAACGTCGCTTTGCGTTGTCGTACCTACTGACGATCGTCCCATTCCCATACCGGTATTTTGAGTGGTTCTTGGATCAGGCCAAGCCATATAGATAAACTCCTTTGGTATCATCCGACATAAACGGTCGGTTACGTATAATATCGGTCGATTCCTTAATTTTTTCAAGAGAAACCGCAATTAAATGTAAGATTAAGTCATCATGGATTGATAGATACCTTCTATCGCCCGCATGTTAACACCATGGCTTTTCTATGAAATCAGACGTCGAATTGAAACAATGCACAACCTTGAGGCAGGCACATGGCCGCTTGGACTTTAAGGATTTCTATCCTGATCAGACCTCGGTGCAAGAAGGCCTATGCTGCCAGGATTCCAAAACCTTACTCTATTTCAGCACTTTAACAATGGAACGCGCTGCCTCAGTTACTTCGGCCCATGTCACATCAAAGCCGTTTTCCTTGCCATAATATGGATCGGCAATATCCTCACCTTTGCGGCCATGGATATAATCAGTCAGCATGGACAATTGAGCTGTCCCATCCACAGGTTGGATATTCTCAAGGTCTTTTAGGTTTTGTGCATCAAGTGCAATAATATGATCGAAATCCCGAAAATCGTTCGCACTGACCATACGGCCACGCAAATGACCGATATCCAAACCATTTTTCGTCGCAACGGCCTGCGCGCGTTCGTCTGGTGCCTGTCCAGCATGCCAATCGCTAGTGCCTGCGGAATCGACAACCATCGAAACAGACTGCAACTTGCATTCCTCCCTAAGGGCCGCTTCAGCAAGTGGCGAACGACAGATATTGCCTAGACATATGAACAAAACTGATTGTGGCATTAACTACCCTTTACACAACGCACCATATTTTGGAGCTATTCTCGAAACGTTAGCGACCAACCACAAATACTCCGCAGGCTAAACGTCCACCACTTTCGCCCGATGGATCCGACTTGAGATCATCTGGACCTTCATGGACAACGAATGCCGCACCGTCAGCATCGAGAAGCGCCGCCTCTCCTTCTTTCAAAGAACCGCCGTCTATGGTTGCTTCCAACGAACCGGTTCCATCTTTTCCAATATCGAGATTAAAGAGATCACCCATGTGCGCTCCTTTTGCATTTTCGAATCCGTGCTCTTTCTCGGAAGGATTCCAATGCCCTCCAGCAGATTTAAAATCCGGACCGTCGCACTTTCCAACCGAATGAATGTGCACACCATGCGGTCCTGGTGACATATTTTGTGCATTAATATTGATGATGAGTTCACCATCCCCTTGCGCTGCAATGACTTCGCCATATTCAGTCTGGTCAGCACCCATTAGCTGGGCCCGCGCAACATTTCCGCTCACCTCCCCCGGAGATTCCCCGCTTTCTCCGCATCCGGCCAAAGCAATTGGCAAAAATATCATACCAGTAAGTTTCATCAAATTGGATCGCATGGCAAATCTCCTTGGTTTCCCAATTGTTCGCAGCATGGTAGCCTTCTGTCCAGTGTGTTGGGACAATTAGTTCTGACAGTCTCATTGTTGAACGCCTGTTAGGATCATATGGCCAAGACGGATTACCTTATCGGACTGGGTTCGAACCAACGCCATCATCGTCACGGGCGCCCTAAAGAGGTTCTCGAGGCGGCTATTGCGCAACTAAATAGAAATACACTTTCCGTTCGTTGTGTTTCATCCACAATAACCTCGTATCCGATAGGCCCTTCAAGCAGAACCTATGCCAACGCCGCGGCTATTGTCGAATCAGATCTTGATCCACTGCAGCTACTTTTGCGTTTGAAAGAAATAGAGAGGCAATTTGGCAACAGAAATGGGCAACGTTGGTCTAAACGCGTACTTGACCTAGACATTATATTATCCGCGAACGGCACATATCACAACATTAACCCAAATCTCTGTATCCCCCATTGCGCCATGCATCAGCGGCTTTTTGTGCTTGGCCCTGCCGCAGAAATAGCCCCCCAATGGCGTGACCCAATAACTAACCTCACAGTGCGACATTTGTTAAGCCGCTTAAAACGCGCGAAGCCGCTTGACCCAAAGCAAAAGCGCTACTAGGGAAGCGCTTCCCAACCGAATTGTGCACTGCACACTCGTTTTGTGGGCCCTTAGCTCAGTCGGTAGAGCAACTGACTTTTAATCAGTAGGTCGCTGGTTCGAACCCAGCAGGGCTCACCATTATTTCAATGATTTATGGAATATGTGTGAAGCACTAGATGCGCCTGGGTATTGGGTGGGGTATTGGACTTCAATTGGTCAACCAGAAATCTGTCTAGTTATGCAGTCCGTTAGCACCTCTAATCGTTACACGTCTTTTTACCTAAATATATCGGGCATTGGTCTTGACGCTTTTGGATGAAAAGAGCTTGCCGCATTACATCTTTCCATCCAAATCTTGCGATAATGTACCCAGTGACATTAACCTGGACGATGCATGCCGCAGATTTTATGTCCATCAAGGTCTCGAAAATAGCACAGATATATCTTACCCATAGCACCGTCTCGCAGTCCCGGAGGATCTTCAATACTTATCCCACCATACAGTATCGCTGCATCATGGAACGCTTGGATTTGTTCAGGTGAATTGCAGGTAAATCCAATAGTTCCACCATCCGCGCTATTGGCGTTTTTGTCGCTAATCGGTTCTGCAATACCAAAAATATTGCCGCCATGCATATAAAAGGCACGTTTGTGATTGGTGGTATTGGGTTGCACCATTCCTTCGCCAATCCCCAGAACTCCGAGTACATTGTCATAGAAATTTTTGGCTTTATCTATGTCGTTGGTGCCGACCATTATATGACTGAAAATTTCTCTTTCCTCTCTATAATATTCGATAGATCCTCCAGAATCTAACGCGCGCGATGATGTTTGAAGTAGATCGGCAACCAGTTGCTACCTTCTTCCTTAGTCTCGGGAAGGCGCTTTGATGGGGTTTCCATTCTGGATGACTCGAGATATTTTTCGAAACGCGATTTTTTTTGCCAATGCCGGGAAACAACGCCGTCTCCATCTAGTTGGGCAGGCTTTGCTGCTGTGACATTTTGCATCTCGGGCGGACAGAAAATTTCTCCGCCCAGTATGGAGACAGCTTCTTCCGGAAGGAAAGCATCACACTTCAATTTCTCGTCAGCACTTAACGCTTGATAGCGCTCTTGCAATTGCGCCAGACAATAGACCCGATATGGTGCCGTCACCACATCCCAACTGAGTCCGCCTTGCGTATATTGTGTCCGCTCCTCTCCTTGTTGAAACGCTCTTCTGTTCGCCACGAGATAGGGAAGATACTCGCTCGCAAATTTTTGGATGAGGGGCTTCAGGTCATCGGGCACAGATGCGATCTCATCGGTTGTTTCCAACTCGTCCGGCCGCGATGACCAGAGCCGGGCGACCCATCGAAAAACATGTGGCGCACGCACTTGCATGATCTCTTGCGATGTCGGGTCATTGGCAAAATGCGGAAACACCGGACCGTGCAGACCAATATCGGCCTCACAAGGGCGATCGCCAAACAGAAACGCGCGCTTCTTAAGGACCGGTTGCAATAAGTCGAGCAGATCAAGATAAAGCTCCTCAATGTGCCGGGCGTGGGAGGGGCTGGTTATGCCGTTTGCTTTCAAGTGCACTTTCTTTTGGCGAAAGGTTAAAATACGCCGCAATATGGCACGCGGAAATTTGAATCCGTTGGCGGCAATTGTATAAGTAAACTCTTCACTCCGCCGAATTTCGTCCATCGGAAATGCCCAGCGATAATAGAGCGCAGGTGCCCAAAGCCATTCGTCAAAACAATCTTCCAGAAAGTAGCTGAAAAACGCTGCGACAGGGTCTTTGGGCCGAATCGACAGCAAAGACGGATCCGCTTCAAATTCCTGAATAATCGGTGTGGTATCGCAAATCCAGCTCCCATCCGGACACTCGATCAGCGGAAGCTGCATCACGCCCACTTTTTGTGAAGATTGCGCAAATCCCGGCGCATCCATCTCAACAAATTTATAGGGAATGCCCTTTACTCGAAAGTATGTTTCCAGCTTCTTGGTGAAGTAAGAGCAGAACATTCCATGAATAATATAGTCTCCATCCTGCACAATTTTATCGGTCATTTCCAACTCCTTTTAGTTTTTGAGGGCGCGGTAGCAGCGGCTCATGCGCAAGTATCTCTGGCGCCCTGTGGGACAATCTGTCCCGAACCCCGGCGTCACGCGTCACTGAATTCACGGATGTATGGTGTGAGGATGCTTGTTCCAATGCGACCTTGAACTCACGCCCGGCAGATGCTTTCAGATTGGGGAGCAGGACAGCAAAATGGTGTTGAATTCCGCGCTCCTGATCTGCCCAACCAATTTCCTTCAGTCCTTCCAATTCGCGCAGATAGTCCATCCAATATCGGCTCACTATCCATAGTGATCGAACGAGCACGTCCGTATCTGGCTCCGTTCCATCAACAAACATGCCCTCTTCCCGGATGCGTTCCAGCAGTGCGGAAAGCTCGTCAAAATCTGCCGTGAGTTCGGAGTCGGGACGCTGACCAATGGGCTCGTTCGCATATTGGAGATGATCCCGCATCAGGAAACGATTACTCCACGTCAGCTCCATTCCAAATAACAAGTGATCAACATAATCCTGAGCCAAAAGTCCGGGAATGAGGTTTTCACGGCGTGTTTTCATCAAGAGCAGAACGTCTGCTTCCAACTGCATTGCCAAGTGTCGTTTGGTAGGAAAGTGATATGTCAAATTGCCCTGAGACATACCCAAAGACGCTGCGATCTCGTTCAATGAGGTGGCCGCATATCCTTTGGCGTTAAACTGTTCTCGGGCGGCATTGAGTATCCGAATAGCGGTGGTCGAACGCGTTTTCATTACACCTTACTCCTTCCCCAATTAAAAGCACATTATCGAATTAGGTTGTATTACCTATTTTTAGGTTGTACTACCTAATTCACGATTCGGCAAGCTAATGTTGAAAAGATGGTGGAGCAGGAGATGAAGCATATTGTCATAGTGGGCGGCGGAACTGCCGGATCGGTACTGGCGGCCCGCCTTAGTGAAGACAGTGCTGTTCGAGTGACTTTGCTGGAAGCCGGTTCTGACGATTCCTCTTATAGTGCGGCAGTGCGCGATCCATCGCAGGCGCCCGAAGCCTGGGTTGGCGCCATCCCCGTTGCGCGCAGCTATATGCAAATGGAGCCTGCGGCTATTCCCATATTACAAGGTCGGATGTTGGGCGGCACCTCGGCTGCAAACGGGCTAGCAACACTGCGCGGCTTGCCCGAAGACTATGATAGTTGGGAAGAGATGGGGCTGACGGGTTGGAGCTGGGATGATGTGGTGGACACATTTATTGCAGCCGAGACAGATGTTGATTTTGGAGAGACGCCTCTTCATGGCAGCACAGGGCCCCTGACAGTGCGGCGGTGGCGGCGTGATGAAATGAGCCGTGCTCAGCTGGCATTTTATGATGGCATGATCGAAGCCGGCAATGATGCCGTAAGTGACATAAATGATTCCAGTCAGCTACCGGGTATTGGTGTGTTCCCCGTTACCATCGACGCAAATAGCGACCGATTGACCACCAGCCTGGCCTATTTGACGCCATCCGTGCGGGAGCGTGAGAATCTTACCATAAGGACTGATTGTGCGGTGCAGGGTCTGCACTTCGATGGGAACAAAATTGTCGGCGTTGTTACCGAGCAAGGCGAGGAAGTTGTTGCTGACGAGGTGATACTTTCTATGGGTGCGCTTTGGACGCCAACCATGCTCATGCGCTCTGGTATTGGTCCTGCTGATCATTTGGCCGATCATGGCATAGCCTTACGTTCGGATTTACCGGTCGGTGAAACCATGAGCGATCATCTCGGTCCTGCTGTTACCTATCAGCATGAAGGCCCGCGGGGAGGAACGGCGGGTCCTGCACAATCGCTTTATATCGGCGCATCAAATGGCAAAGATCCGGACTATCATCTGTTTCCTATTGCGCCGGCGCCCGGCGACGGACCAACAACGTTCAATATGGGCGTATTTTTGCTCCGTTCTTCGGGTGAGGGTAAGGTGCGTTTAACCGATGGTGAGGGTTTGACGCCAACCGTCTTTGCTCCTCCACTTCCCGATGACGGCGTGCAACGCCTGCGTCACGCATTTTGCAAACTAGCAGATTGGGAGAAATCGGAGGCCGCGAAAAAATCCGGCTGCGAACCGATTGTTCCGTCAGACCTGACTGCTGATGATGCCGTTCAAACTGCACTCAATCGTGGTGTCATCAGCTATGGTCATATGACCAGCACCTGCCCGATGGGCGGGGTGCTTGATGCAGATTGCCGTGTGCTTGGTATTGATGGTCTGCGGGTAGTGGATGCGTCTGTCATGCCAACGATTCCATCCGGCAACACTTATCTTGGATGCGTAATGATCGCTGAACGGGTCGCGCGAAAAATGAAAGCGGCGGTCCAGCTATGACCACAGCAATACAGCCCAACGGCAAGCGAGATTGTTTGAAATTAACATCATGGAGAAATGACAATGACCAATAATGTCGATGTCTTCTGGTCCTTCAGAAGCCCCTATTCCTATCTGGTGACACCAGATTTGATGAAATTACGCGAAGATTATGATGTGAATGTTGTCTTCCGGCCGGTATTGCCGATAGCGCTGCGTGCCAAGCAGACGGTGTTCGACGCATCGGACAAAAAGCGCCCTCGCTATATCGTGATGGATTCTAAACGCAGGGCAGAATTCCTTGGCCTACCCTTTGTCTGGCCCAATCCCGATCCCGTTATTCAGGATCTGGAGACATATGAGGTCCCAGAGGAACAGCCGTATATCTGGCGCCTGTCCTCCTTAGGGGTCGAGGCGGAACGACAAGGGCGCGGTATCGACTTCGCTCATCACGTTGCTGCGCTGCTTTGGAGTGGCGTGCGTGGTTGGAATGAAGGCGACCTTCTTGCTCAGGCGACCGAAAAGGCTGGTCTCAATCTTTCCGAATTGGAGGCCGCTGTCGAACTATATGACGTTCGCGCGGAGATCGCGAAAAACCATGAGATGCTGGAAGAAGCTCAACATTGGGGTGTTCCCACCATGGTATTCAAGGGCGAACCTTTCTTCGGTCAGGATCGCATTGATACGCTACGTTGGCGGCTTGATCAGGCTGGCCTGAGGAAAGGCTAAACCGCGTGGATCGGCTCTACGCGTCTACACAGAATTTACATAAGGAGAAATACGATGGACCTTCAAATCAAGGGTAAAAAAGCGGTTATGGCTGGCGGTAGTGCCGGTATGGGCCGTGCCACCGCCGAGCGTCTTGCCGAAGCTGGCGCTGAACTGGTTATCTCGGCGCGCAGGGAAGAACGGTTGGTAAATGCCGCCCGTGAAATAGCTGAAAAATATGGTACAAAAGTAACCCCCGTGGTTGCCGATTCCTCAACGGAAGAAGGCCGCAAAGCCCTGTTTGCCGACTGCCCTGACCCGGACATCCTTTCGATTACCATCAAACCGCCTGCACCCAACGGAGATTTCCTGAAGGTCACACCTGAGATGTGGCGTGAATCCATCGAAACGGCACTGATCGGACCGACCGAAATCATGCGCCATTATATTCCGGTCATGAAGGAAAAAGGATGGGGGCGTATTGTCAATATCGCGACCTTCTCGGCCAAGAATCCGATGATCTGGCGATTGATGTCGGGCCCTGCGCGTTCCGCTCTGCTCAACTATACTGCAAGCGTGTCTCGTGAAGTGGCGCAGCATGGCGTGGTTATCAATAATCTGCTGCCCGGCATGTTTCAAACCGAGGGCGCTTCAGAGATCATGGGACATTATGCCGAAGCATTCGGTTTGGAAGCAGATCCTGAAGTCGTGGGCAAACATTTCAGGGAACATAACAAAATTCCCGCAGGTTTCGTCGGTGTGGCCGATGATCTGGCACCAATGGCTGCATTTTTGTGCAGCGACCTGGCGCGCTTCATCGTTGGTCAGAATATAGTGATCGATGGCGGGCAGCATAACGCGATCTTTTGATGAACCTGACTTTCGCCGCGATGACCAAATTGGACATCACGTCTGTCAATTGGATCTGAGATTGGCTTGCCATCTCTAAGGATTTGGAGAAAAATTTTATGGACAGCTTCGAACAAAATTACATCAACGGCAAATGGATCGATTCCGACGGCGGCACGCCGCATCGAGTCATCAATCCTGCTACAGAGGAACCAGGCACCAAAATCGTTCTAAGTACAGCGGCAGATGTTGATCTGGCTGTAGCAGCGGCCAAGGAAGCTTTCAAATCCTTCAGCCAGACAACGCGCGAGGAGCGGCTTGCCTTGCTCGGAAGGATCGTCGGGGAATATCAAAAACGCATGCCTGACATTGCGGCGTCTCTAGCTGTTGAAATGGGCGCACCTATCAGCATGGGAAATGCGCTGCAGGCGCCGACAGGATTGGGCGGGTTCATAAGCACAATCGCGGCGCTCAAGGAGTTTCAATTTTCTGAGCAACAGGGATCGAATTTGATAGTACACGAACCTATCGGTATTGTGGGAATGATCACGCCATGGAATTGGCCGCTCAATCAGATTTCCCTAAAAGTTGCACCGGCACTGGCGGGGGGAAACACCATGGTGCTAAAGCCTTCGGAGGAATGTCCGGGATGCGCAGCGATCTTAGCCGAAGTCATGGATGCCGCGGGCGTCCCACCCGGCGTGTTCAATCTTGTTCAAGGCGATGGACCGACAGTTGGCGCTGCGCTTTCATCTCATCCAGACGTTGATATGATCAGCTTCACCGGTTCGACGCGGGCCGGTGTATTGGTGGCAAAAGCTGCCGCAGAAACTGTAAAACGCGTCCACCAGGAGCTGGGTGGCAAATCTCCCAATGTTGTTCTGCCGGGAGCTAATCTCGAAGAAGTATTGCCTCCCACAATCAGCGGCGTCCTGATCAACACTGGACAAAGTTGCATCGCGCCAACTCGCGTATTGGTGCACAAGGATCAGACAAAAGAGGCAATTGATGTTGTCACGGGCATTGTCGAAGCACAAGAGATTGGTGATCCAATGGATCCAGGCAATCATATGGGACCAGTGGTCAACAAGGCTCAGCACGGCAAGATTCAGGAACTCATTCATTCAGCCATTGATGAAGGCGCTATTCTCGAGAGCGGGGGTGCCGCTATGCCAACTAATGTCAATCGCGGTTACTACATAAAACCAACCATTTTTAGTGGTGTTACGCCAAATATGAGGATAGCCAAAGAAGAGGTTTTCGGGCCTGTTGTGACCTTGATGAGTTACAATGATCTTGATGAAGCCATAGAAATTGCAAACGATACGGAATATGGGCTCTCGGCAGTCATTTCTGGAGATCCGATTGAAGCCGCCAAGGTTGCAACCAAGTTGCAGGCGGGAGCGGTAATGATCAACAGTTGGGCGCCCGCACCGGGTGCGCCCTTTGGAGGTTACAAGCAATCCGGCAATGGCCGCGAAGGCGGACCACAAGGCCTGCGAGATTTCATGGAAATCAAGTGTATTTCGGGGTTGCCGGCATAGCGAGACGAAAGGCAATTTGGATGACCCGCAATCTGAAATTGGAAATTGGTTACCAGAATCGACAAAAACCGGATCGCCAATATGTAGCGAAACAGGTTTTGTCGATCTGGGATAGACGCAAGATTATTTTTGCTGACTTTCAAATTCCAAATGAAGAGATGTGTTTGAACATTCTTGCATTCGTATTGGTGAGAACCGATTTCGAAAAACCAGTTCTGGCAAGCGAAATAGTGGCGAGGTTCAATTCTCCAAAATCAACCACCTATAGATATTTACAGTTGCTAGGTGATGCCAGATTGCTGAAATTGCACAAAGGCAACAATGAGCTGATTGTAAACCTAGCTTCTGCAGGCAGTGCATTGCTCGATGAGTTGTTCAATCAGATTTCCGAGGCGCAAAAATGTTGATTTGAATTTCGTGCCGGAATGCCCGCCCACGAAAAGAAGTGGAAATTTTCCAATAACAATGGATGAGGTGAATAATCTCATTTGGATCACTTGCACTGGTTACCAAACATCGGAGGAACAATTGAAAAAGCGTAAATTTTTAATAGCGTGTAATGCCGCGCTGGTATTGGTTAGTTGTGGTGATATTCAGGAAAAGCCGGTTCAAGCTAGCAAAGTTGAAAACACCGAGTATCCCGAGCAGGTATTCTGGGGCGATACGCATCTTCATACGGATAATAGCATCGATGCTTTTGGGTTTGGCAATCGTCTTGATGCAGAAGCGGCATTGCGTTTTGCGCGAGGGGAGAAAGTCACCGCGTCTAAGGGAGACGCAGCACACCTTTCACGCCCGCTCGATTTTCTGGTAATCGCCGATCATAGCGACGGTCTTGGCGCACTCAAAACACTCTACAACACTCCCCGCATTGCCGTTTCTCTTTTCGGAAATGATTTTCTGCTTCGTTGGTATGACATGATGCATGAAAGTGACGAAGGCTCACTTCGTGTTGTCAATGAGATGACAGACGGGGCCGCCAATGACACGTTGCCGGACGATCTGTTTGATCCTGAAGAAAGCGCTGAGCGGACAAGTGAAATCTGGAAAGCACACGGAAAAACCGTCGACGAATATAATGAACCCGGCAAATTCACTGCTTTCATGGGTTATGAATACACTTCCATGCCAGGGGGAGATAATCTTCATCGTGTGGTCATGTTCCGCGATGGCGCCGAAAAAGCAACGCAGGTTAGCCCCTTCCCAGCTCGGGAGTCCCAAGACCCAGAAAAATTATGGGAGCATATGGCCGCGTATGAAAAGAAAACCGGCGGAAAAATGCTCGCGATTCCGCACAATGGTAATGTCTCGAACGGCCGGATGTTTGCGATGCAAAAATATGATGGCAGCCCAATTGATGCGGCTTATGCTAAAACCCGGGCGCTGCGCGAACCAATTGTAGAGATGACCCAGATCAAGGGTGACAGCGAAACGCATCCTTTTCTTTCACCCAATGATGAATTTGCCGATTTTGGCAATGTCGGTTGGGATCAATGTAATCTGAGCTGCACTCGGGAAATGTCTCCAGAAAGCTATGCTGGAAGCTATACACGTGAAGCTCTAAAACGTGGGTTGGAGCTTATGCAAACTGTCGGTGCTAATCCTTTCAAATTTGGAATGATCGGTTCAACCGACAGCCACACCTCGCTTGCAACGGCAGACGAAGACAATTTTTTCGGCAAACATAGTGGAAGTGAGACCAACAACGGGGACCGCGCTTTAAAACCTCAAAACTTGGGCACGAATGAAGGGCGCTTCGGTTGGCATTACCTGTCCAGTGGTTACGCCGCTGTTTGGGCCACCAGCAATACACGCGAAGCAATATTCGACGCGATGATGCGACGCGAAGTCTACGCAACGACTGGACCGCGCATGCAGGTGCGTTTCTTTGGCGGATTTGATTTTGCAAAAGAGGATACCGGTGATCTAGTCAAAACTGGCTATGCCAAAGGTGTTCCTATGGGTGGTGACCTATCGGGAGGAGATGGCAAAGCGCCAACCTTTCTCATCTCCGCCACAATGGACCCAGAAAGTGCCAGCCTGGATCGCATCCAGATTGTCAAAGGTTGGGTCAATGCAAGCGGAAAATCGCAGGAAAAAGTCTATGATGTCAGCTGGAGCAAATCGGACACACGTAAAGCTGACGCTGATGGCAAGCTTCCTTCAGTTGGTAACAGTGTCAATCTGGCTACAGGCAAATGGGATAATAGCATCGGTGCCCCGGAGCTGGTAACATTTTGGCAAGATCCAGATTTTGATGCAGGCCAAAATGCTTTTTACTATGTGCGAGTGCTGGAAATCCCAACACCAACCTGGCCCGTTTATGACGCGCTGAAATTTGGACTGACACTGCCAGATGATGTCATCAAAATTCAACAGGAACGCGCTTATTCATCGCCGATTTGGTATACGCCAACGACGTAACATTGGCTGCTTAACTGATTTGACTCAACTCTCTTCAACGTGATCCAAGCTTACATATCTAGATTGGGAGAAGATGCTATGGTCGGCTTGGTTGCGATATTTGGCGCTGGCTCTGAACCATTAAAGCACATCCATTTTTACCGAGATCGAAATATCTTTCCAAAGCAGGAATTATTTAATTGTCAGTGACAAGTTTTCGCTCGTTAGTTCGATAATCTTCTTCAATACATACTTGGCATCCGCAACTTCACTGTCCGTGAGATGAGCCATCAGACCATCTTCAAACGCTTTGGCCACTTCCAGAGTTTCAATCAGATTACTTCGCCCCTTTGCCGACAGGTCAAACTCGTTACCATTTTTGAGCAACAATTCTCTTTCCAACATGGATTCGAGCTCCACATCACTTGGCGCCAATCCGGTATGTCCAAGCCGATCCGATATATCCGATGATTTTGCCGGAGCGATCATACTCAAGACCGCCAAAACCATATATTCAGTTTGTGTCAGGCCCAATTGTTCGAATTTTTCGCGTGTTGGAAGTGAAGTCTGAAAATGCGCTCTCGAAACCAGGTAAAGCAGGAAATCTTCCGTGAAACGCCCCCCTGTGACGTCGACATTGTCTCCTGCCTCATTTTTGACCTTGGGCCTGCTTTCGGCATACCGCCCGCCGTGAAAGAGCAAGGGGGCATGATCTTTACGATCAAATTCGATGACCTCTCCGACCAAAATAACATGATCACCGCCTTCGTATTCATGCATCATTTTACACTGGAACAAGGCGGAATAGTTATCAAGAACTGGTGAGCCCAGCACTCCTGATCTCCATTTCACATCGGCAAATTTTTCTGCGCCAGAGCGTGCAAAATTATTCGAAAGCTCTTCTTGAGCAGCGGATAGAACATGAATACAAAAATGGCCGCTACTGCAAAAAGCCTCCTTAGATGAAGACGATTTAGCCAAAGACCAAAGTACAAGCGGTGGATCTAGGGATACAGAATTAAAGCTACTGGCCGTAACGCCAATCGGTTCACCCGTTTCCGATGTTGTCGTCACGATTGTTACACCTGTAGCAAATGTGCCCAAAGCTGCTCGAAAATCACTTTGTTTATCCATCGTCAAGGTTGCAAGTTTGCCAGCGCCACCAACGCATCTCTATCTCTAATAACAATGTCTCGTTTGCCAGGCAGATCAACTACTGACTTTTTCGATAGATCCGTCAATTGCCGGCTCACCGTTTCAATTGTCAAACCTAGAATATCCGCAATTTGCTGGCGACCAAAGGGCAAGCTAAACTGGTTCTGTGGCATAAAATTTGTTGCGCAGCTCGAATCAGCAGACCGTTCAGACATATTGATCAGGAATGTTGCCAGTTTCTCTGCTGCAGTCTTGCGCCCTAATAACAACATCCAATCTCGAGCCTGATCCAACTCGTCTAATGTACGCTCGAGCACCTTGTGTTCAAGATTGGGATGGTCATGAGCGAACTGCTCAAAGCCATTTCGGGAAAAGCTACATATCTGCGTATCGGTCAATGCGGTTACGGTATGTTTTACATTATCTTGATAGGGGCGACCGATAAAATCTGCTGGAAAGGCAAGGCCAACAATCTGCTCCCGCCCATCATCCAGCGAGTTTGTCAGCTTCAAAACACCGTCAATCACATTCGCAACAACAGTAGATTCATCACCTTCCCACATAAATGTTTGGCCAGCTTTCAAGACTTGCTTGTGGCCAATGCGATTCATTATTTGTAATTCGCCATCATCCAGAGAACCACAAATTGCTTTGTTACGGACGACACAATCTTCACATACTGACATGACTGTCCCTTAGAGAACCCGCTTAAAAATGTATAGCGGGAATGATAATCGTTTTGGTTCTATTCCTATAGGAATTTTCGATTGGTCGGCAAAAGTTTGATCCAGATCAAAGAATCAATTCAAAAGCACTCCTACGGTCTTCCTGTTGAAGCGGAATTCATGCCGCTTAAACGGGGAAGGACATCATGGATCTAATATTACTGAGGGCTGGCGGATGGCTGGCTTTGGCATTTGTTGCATTTGCTGCGATGGTTATGGCTGTCGACAGCGGTTTTGCTTTTCACATGGCAATCTTCATGATTGCCTGCTTTATTGCTCTTTGGGTGACGGTCAGTAAAGCTGACTATCAAGCCATTGGAAGAGGGATTATTAAAGCTCCCGCTGATCAGGGGCTTTACGATGATGATCCAATCCGTTGGGGTATCATCGCGACTATTTTCTGGGGCATGGCCGGCTTTCTTGCAGGACTTTATATCGCACTGCAACTGGCGTTCCCGGTTCTGAATTTAGGATTGGAATATACGACGTTCGGGCGCCTCCGCCCGCTTCACACGTCTGCCGTAATTTTTGCTTTCGGAGGCAACGCGCTGATTGCGACGAGTTTTTACATCGTCCAGCGCACTTGCAGGGCGAGGTTGGCCTTCCCCGGCCTCGCCCGCTTTGTTTTCTGGGGTTACCAGCTGTTTATCGTGCTGGCCGCCACGGGCTACCTATTGGGTATCACTCAATCGAAGGAATATGCCGAACCGGAATGGTATGTCGATATATGGCTTACCATTGTCTGGGTAAGTTATGCCGCTGTGTTTATCGGCACGATCGTCAAGCGCTCCGAACCGCATATCTATGTCGCGAACTGGTTTTTCCTTTCATTCATCCTAACCGTTGCAATGCTGCATTTGGTCAATGGCCTGGCCATGCCGGTCAGCCTGCTCGGTGCCAAAAGTTATAGTGCTTTTGCGGGGGTTCAGGATGCTCTGACGCAATGGTGGTATGGCCATAACGCTGTCGGTTTTTTCCTGACCGCTGGTTTCCTGGGCATGATGTACTATTTTGTGCCAAAACAGGCTGAGCGGCCGGTGTACAGCTACCGCTTGTCGATCATTCACTTCTGGTCACTGATCTTCCTGTATATCTGGGCTGGCCCTCACCACTTGCACTATACGGCGCTGCCCGATTGGGCGCAGACGCTGGGCATGGTCTTCTCGATCATCCTTTGGATGCCTAGCTGGGGTGGAATGATCAACGGACTGATGACGCTGAATGGCGCATGGGAGAAAATCCGCACCGACCCGATCATTCGGATGATGGTCCTAAGCCTAGCATTCTACGGCATGAGCACCTTTGAAGGACCGATGATGTCGATCAAGGCAGTTAACAGCTTGTCGCACTATACTGACTGGACCATTGGCCACGTGCACTCGGGTGCTCTGGGCTGGAACGGTATGATCACCTTTGCCGCGATCTATTATCTTGTACCACGTCTGTGGGGCAAGCAACGCTTGTATAGCTTGCGCATGATCAACTGGCATTTCTGGCTCGCGACTATGGGTATCGTGCTCTACGCCGCATCAATGTGGGTCGCCGGGATCATGCAAGGCCTGTTATGGCGCGAATATGGCGATGATGGATATCTCGTCTATTCCTTCAGCGAAGTGGTTAGCGCGATGCTTCCCATGTACCTGATCCGCGCAGTGGGCGGTCTCATGTATCTCGCTGGAGCTATAGTAATGGTTTACAATGTCTGGATGACCATCGCTGGCAAACAACGCGATGAGAAGCCGATGACCGAAACACCGCATGATCCTGAAGCCGATAAGCCGTTGGTGCACAAACCAACTGCAGTTCCAGCAGAATAAGGGAGGCTGAACGATGTCAAACTTTGCACAAAAGCATAAGAAACTCGAAAAAAATGTCACCCTGCTGGCAGTCTGCTCACTTGTTGTAGTGATTATCGGCGGGATTGTAGAAATCGCACCACTCTTCTGGATCGACAATACAATTGAAGAAGTCGAAGGCGTGCGGCCCTATTCACCGCTCGAACTGGCTGGCCGAAACATCTATATTCGTGAAGGTTGTTATACATGCCACAGCCAAATGATCCGTCCGTTCCGTGACGAGGTCGAGCGTTATGGCCACTATTCACTCGCGGCAGAGTCTATGTATGATCATCCATTCCAATGGGGCTCAAAGCGAACAGGTCCTGACCTCGCTCGGGTCGGCGGACGCTATTCCGACGAGTGGCACGTTCAGCATCTCGAAGATCCCCGGCAGGTTGTACCGGAATCAATCATGCCACCTTACGCGTTCCTTAAGGAAAAAGATCTCAATGCCGGCGATATGAGTAAAGATTTGCGTGCGCTTTACAGATTGGGCGTTCCCTACACGGAAGAAGCAATCGAAAACGCCAATGCTGATCTGATGGCACAGGCCGATCCGATGGCAAGTACCACCGATCTCGAAAAGCGCTATCCCAAAGCACAAGTTCGTGACTTTGACGGTGACCCAGATAGGCTCACCGAAATGGATGCGTTGGTCGCCTACCTACAAATGCTCGGCACCCTTGTCGACTTTGAAGCTGGAGAGGCACAGGAGCAGCCACGATGAACTATGAGGCGCTCCGCCACTTTGCTGACAGTTGGGGATTGCTGTTCATGGCCCTGCTATGGCTGGGTTTTGCCCTCTGGGCATTCCGGCCCGGTGCCAAAAGCATGCACGACGATGCAGCCAATATGATCTTTGATGATCCCGAAAAAGGGGACAAAAACGATGTCTGAGAATAAATATATCGACGAAGCAACTGGTACCGAGACCGTTGGGCATGAATGGGATGGTATTGAGGAACTCGATACCCCTATGCCACGTTGGTGGGTATGGACTTTCTATCTGACCATAATCTGGGCCATTGGCTATGTTATCATGTACCCGGCCTGGCCGATGCTTAACAGTGCCACCGAAGGTGTACTGGGTTGGACCAGTCGCGGTGAACTAGCGAAAGAAATGGACCTTAGAGAGAAAGAACTGGAGCCAATTCGGGCAGCTATGGTAGCGACCGACATCAATGAGGTCGCCGCAAACGAAGAACTACGCAATCAGGCGATTAACGGCGGCGCATCGGCGTTCAAAGTACATTGCGTTCAATGCCATGGTTCAGGTGCAGCCGGGTTTAAAGGTTACCCAAATTTGAATGACGATGATTGGCTCTGGGGCGGCGATCTGGAGACTATTGAATATACCTTAGTACACGGCATTAGACAACCGGATCATGCGGATACGCGCTTCTCGCAAATGCCTGCATTTGGCCGCGATGGTATGTTACAATCCAATGAAATCCAGGATGTGGTTTCACATGTTCGCGTTTTGCAAGGTGACGAAAAAGCCAGCGCGGCATCACAACGCGGTGCTGCACTCTATTCCGCTAATTGTGTTATCTGCCACGGTGAGAATGGAGAGGGCGATCGCTTTCAAGGTGCACCGAACCTAACAGACAAGATTTCACTCTATGGCCGTGACCGCGCTTCATTGACTGAAACGATAACCAATAGCCGCTACGGTGTTATGCCGCGCTGGAACACGCGTCTTGATCCCGCTACCATTCGGATGTTGGCCATCTACGTCCATTCATTGGGCGGCGGTGAAGCAGCACCACAACCGGAGCAAAGCGCAGAAGCGGACGCAGGTGATGAACAGTCCTAAAGAAATACTCGATGATGAGCTAAAACTCTACGAGGCCCGAAAAGCTGTTCATCCTCAAAGGATAGACGGAACATTTCGACGATTAAAATGGGCGATTATGGCGGTAACGCTGGCGATCTATTATATTACGCCATGGATCCGCTGGGATCGCGGACCTTATGCCCCCAATCAGGCTGTGCTTGTAGACCTCGCCAACCGGCGTTTCTATATGTTCGGTATCGAAATCTGGCCGCACGAATTCTATTATGTTGCAGGTCTTTTGGTCATGGCCGGGATTGGCCTGTTCATGGTCACATCTGCAATAGGTCGGGCTTGGTGCGGCTATGCCTGTCCGCAAACCGTATGGACCGACCTGTTTCAGCATGTTGACCGGTTTGTCGATGGTGATCGCAACGCGCGAATGCGGCTAGACAAAGCGCCGTGGACTGCGAGCAAGATATCAAAGCGACTTTTCAAATGGGGGATTTACCTATTTATAGCCTTTTGGACAGGCGGTGCATGGATCATGTATTTTGCCGATGCGCCAACGCTGTTTGTGGATTTCTGGACCGGAAACGCAGCATTTGTCGCCTATACTACCGTGGGCATCCTGACGGCCACAACTTTCATTTTTGGCGGCTTTATGCGTGAACAGGTCTGTGTCTATATGTGCCCTTGGCCGCGTATTCAGGCTGCGATGATGGACGAGAAGTCACTGCAGGTTACCTATAAGGATTGGCGCGGTGAAAAACGCGGTAGCGTTAAAAAGGCCCAGAAAAACCCGGAGGAATTTGGCGACTGTGTCGACTGCAACCAGTGCGTAGCTGTATGCCCAACAGGCATTGATATTCGCGAGGGTCCGCAAATTGGATGCATAACCTGTGCGCTTTGCATTGATGCTTGTGACCGTGTGATGGGCGAAGTGGGTCGTCCACGCGGTTTGATCGATTATGTAACATCCGACGATGCTGAAGCGGAGCGTGCGGGTAAGGAAACGCAGCCGGCCTGGAAAAACCTTCTTCGCGTTCGCGTATTCATCTATTTTGCTGTTTGGGCTGGCATCGGACTGGCAATGCTGTTTGCCCTCGGCAATCGTACGCGTTTGGATTTGGCAGTGCAACACGACCGCAACCCCGTCTTTGTGCAACTATCAAATGGAGATATTCGAAACACTTACACTGCAAAGATTCGGAATATGGAAAACCGGCCGCGTGAAATGGATGTCGCGATCAGCGGTTTGGCAAACGCAACAATGTGGGAGGGCGGGACTACTCGGCCAGATCAACAGACAACATTGCGCATCAAAGTGCCGGCCGACACGGTTGCCAAGTTAAAGCTTTTTATCGCAACACCAGAATCCACTTCCGAACGTGATGAATTCGAAATGACGGTACAAGGCGTTGATGATGAAGCACCGACCGACACCGAAGAACTATTTTTCGAACGTCCGAAAAACTGATTGAGGATCGAAACATGCAGAAAACAAAGAAAAAGATTACTGGCTTTCATGTTACACTGATGTTCATGGCCTTTTTTGGGGTGATCATGGCAGTTAATTTTCTGATGGCGAGCCTGGCATTAGGCTCCTTTAGCGGGACGGTGGTCGATAACAGCTATGTTGCCAGCCAGAAATACAATGAATGGTTGGAAGAAAGTAGGCAGGAAGCCGCTCATGGTTGGATTGTTGGCGAACCAAAACGTACAGATGACAAGCTACAACTATCTGTCTTGGACGCCGAAGGTGCAGCGCTGTCCGATCCCAAAATTTCCGCTATTGCTTATCACCCAGTCGGCCAGACGGAGGCCATCAACCTGACCTTTACAGAAAACGCCGGTGGACTGTATCAAAGCAATGAAGCGCTACCTGCTGGTCGATGGAAACTGAAGATTTCTATCTCAGAAGATGTTCGCAACCTTGATATGGTAAGCGAAATCAAGTGAACGCTTCAGTTGCTCTCGATGATCTGAAGACGGCTGAGACTTCAGAGGATAGCCGCTTCGCCGTTCCCACGATGCGCTGCGCTGGCTGTATCTCAAAAATCGAACGAGGGCTTGCAGATCTACCAGGTGTAATTCACGCTCGTGTGAATTTCTCGACCAAGCAAGTCGCTGTTTCACACACACCCGAACTCACTGAAGACAAGTTAAAAGGCGCCATTGGTTTGTTAGGATTTGAGGCTCAAATACTAGCCGATAATCCTCTCTCGGAAGATCGTGGTGACACCAAGAGATTGCTTCGTGCAGTGGCGGTCGCTGGCTTTGGCATGATGAACATCATGCTGTTGTCCGTCAGCGTCTGGTCTGGTGCAATAGGCGTTACCAAGGACCTATTCCACTGGCTTTCAGCGCTAATTGCTATTCCGGTAATCGCTTACTCGGGTCGTCCATTTTTTGCATCTGCCGCAATGGCACTGCGCTATATGCGCACCAACATGGATGTACCAATCAGCATTGGGATTATTCTCGCCACTGGTCTCAGTTTATACGAAACCGCGACCAGTGGGCCGCATGCGTATTTTGACGGTGTGGTTATGCTCATCTTTTTCCTGCTCGCTGGCCGCGTACTTGACGGAATGATGCGTGACCGGGCTCGCGAGGGCATTTCAGCTTTATTGAAGCAAACAGCATCAGGAGCCATGATAATTCAGTCCGACGGTACTACCGTTTGGACGAAGGCGGGAGAAATCGAAGCCGGGATGCTGATGCAGGTGGCCGCAGGAGATAATCTTGCTGCCGATGGTATCATCATTGAGGGTCGCAGCGGTTTTGATTTCTCCATGCTGACAGGAGAAAGTGATCCACAAAACCGTTCCGTTGATGATGAAGTTCTTGCCGGAACAACCAACCTAACTGCTCCCGTTAAAGTTCGCGTAACCGCTGCGGGTAAAGATACAAGCATTTCTGACATCGCCCGATTGATGGATGAGGCAGGTCAGCACCGGTCATTCCACGTGCGTGTTGCCGATCGTGCAGCTCGCTATTATGCCCCTGCGGTACATTGCCTTGCCCTGCTTGCGTTTGTTGGTTGGATGCTCGCCGGCGTAGGTTGGCATCAGGCATTACTTATTTCTGTCGCCGTTCTCATTATCACCTGCCCCTGCGCACTCGGCTTAGCTGTTCCTGCCGCACAGGTGGTTGCCTCAGGTGCCCTGATGCGAAAAGGAGTTTTGGTCAAGGATGGCAGCGCGTTAGAACGTTTGGCCGAAGCAGATCGCGTCATTTTGGATAAAACTGGAACTGTCACCATGGGACATCCCGTTCCAACGAATTTATCACTGCTATCCGACGATCAAAAGTCAGTTGCACTGGCGTTGGCACAGTCAAGCAATCACCCTATCAGCAAAGCTATTGCAAAATCACTCATCGCCAAAGACATCTTACCAGCAAAAATTGATTCTGTAATCGAGACCGCCGGTGAAGGTGTTTCTGCAAACTGGAATAGCGTTGGGGTATCGCTCACTCGCCCCCAAAAGGGCGGTAATGGCTCGGCCACCCAATTGACTATGGGCAATATCGCGCAAAGGATCACTCTTACCGACGAAATCCGCCCGGACGCGGAAGCGGTAGTTGAGAGTCTTTCCGAACTTGGTCTACCGGCCTCTTTGCTCTCGGGTGACAGTATGGAGGCGGTGACGCCTGTTGCACTCCAACTCGGAGTCTTGGCGCAGGCCAATGCAAAACCCGAAGATAAAGTCGACACAATTAAACGTCTCAGCAAACAAGGGGATAAGGTATTGATGGTTGGCGATGGCCTAAATGACGGCCCTGCCCTCGCCGCTGCACATGTCTCAATTGCTCCCGGGTCGGCTAGCGATGTCGGACAACAGGCCGCAGATGCTGTTTTCACCAGTGACAGCCTGATGCCGGTTGCACTCGCAGTCAAAGTCGCCCGCCGCACGATGCAAACAGTTCGTCAGAATTTCGGATTGGCAATTGGGTACAACATTTTAGCGGTGCCACTGGCTTTGTCTGGCATGGTCACTCCGTTGATTGCGGCCATAGCTATGTCAACATCCTCACTCATCGTGGTCGGCAACGCTTTGCGCCTCTATGGAGCAGCAAAATGAGTGGTTTGGCTGTGCTGATCCCGATCGCCTTACTCATGGGACTTTGCGGCCTTGGTTTTTTCTTCTGGGCGATGCGTAACGATCAATTTGAAGATCTAGAAGGCGCAGCACTCCGCGTCCTTATCGAAGATGAAAAGGAGGTCGGTGATGATCAAGAAGTTTAGGTGTATTGGACTGTCCTCCTTACCTGTCATTACCGCATCTGTGATGCTTGCAATCATCCCGACAGCCCCGGCTAGTGGAATGATGATGATAGAAATATGTGATCCGGACGGTCAAATCCGGACGATATCCATTCCCATAGAACAGGAAGATGGCCGGGATCCAAATTGCGCGAAGCCCTGCCACGCCTGCCTATCCCGAAAGGCGGCAGGCAAACAGGGCTCTAGATCGATCTAGTGCGCAAGTATCAGTGGTAACTTACTTTTGAAGATCTGATCACGAGTGACACCGCCCATCAATGTTTCACGTAATCGTGATTTTCCATAAGCACCCATTATAATCGCTGACGCATCTTTCTCATTTGCGAACTCCTCAATCCTTTCGGCGACGTTGCGTTTTCCGCCTTCCAGTTGATGTAATTCTGATGAGATGTTGTGACGCGACAAATAGGCAGACGCATCTAGATTGGGGAGATCAAGGCCCTCATCAACCGACACGACGTGCACTGACGATGCCAACTTCATCATGGGCAGCGTTAACCGGATCGCCAACGAAGCTTCTTTTGAGCCGTTCCATGCTACCACTATAGGTTTACCGGCTTCAAACGATTCAGCGTCCGTCGGGACAACTAGTGTCGCAGCGTGTGCATGAATGGCAACTTCTCCAGCAATAGGTTGTGGATCCCGGTCATCAGTCATTTTTTTGGGTGCTTGGCTAAGAATAAGCAGATCAGCTAGTCCACTTTGCTCAACCATTAGTCGGGCGGCATCACCCAGACCTACCTGCCAATCCCATTGAATATCTTCCGACCCAAGCTCTGCTTCGATTTTTGCGCGAAACTGTCGTTCAACTTCCTGCATGTCACCGAAATTGAGATCAGCAACAAAATGCCCAGCAGTTGGCGCATAGGCCATCGGTGGGATCTGTATGGAAGGCTGCAGAAAAGTAATATGTGCTTGATGCGCTCGTGCAATATCAAGAGCAATATTCAAACGGGAATCAAATCCCGTATCATCAGAGGTGTGCAAGAGAATAGATTTCATCGGGGATCTCCTTTTTATATTCGTTATAGGAACATGAAATCGAACCAGTTGCATTGATTTGGCTCAACAAATGCTAAATCAACTCGCATTCAGCCCAAACGAATTTTATTCAAAAACCCAGTCCAGTGGAAAGGTTCACTTCACCTTAGACTAAAGAGAATATGCCATAAATATTGAAGAAGTTACACGATGTTTTCATCAATTTCTGGCAGGAACCCAAAGAGAGATTTCTTAAGGGATGACCGAAATTCAGAAGACTTGACCATCCAAGATGATCTCGCCAGAAGCCAGATAGACTATCGTACTGACCGATGTTAAAATCGATCATAATATTGATCACAAAGGATTGCTATGAAAATTGCGATGATAGGGGCCGGTTATGTTGGATTGGTCTCCGGAGCTTGTTTTGCCGATTTCGGTCATGAAGTCGTCTGCGTTGATAAGGACGCAAGCAAAATAGAGAAACTGCGACAGAATGTAATGCCGATTTATGAGCCTGGATTGGCCAGCATTGTCAAACGCAATGTTGAAGGTGAACGCCTTTCTTTTTCTACAGAATTGGCAGAATCGTTGGAAGGTTGCGATGCTGTGTTTATAGCTGTTGGCACACCATCCAGACGTGGAGACGGGCATGCCGACCTCAGCTATGTCTACGCGGCAACAGAAGAAATTGCAGAGTCTATCACTAAGCCAATTGTTGTAGTGACCAAATCAACAGTACCGGTAGGCACAGGCGATGAGGTTGAACTCATTCTCTCTAAAAAGCTGAACAGCGATCAATTTGCCGTTGTTTCTAATCCAGAATTTCTTCGCGAAGGCGCCGCTATTGACGATTTCAAGAGACCGGATCGAATAGTCATTGGAACCGAGGACGACCGCGCACGCGCGGTGATGAGTGAGATCTATCGCCCGCTCTTTCTCAATGAATCGCCGCTCTTGTTCACAGGACGGCGCACTGCGGAACTAATCAAGTATGCCGCGAATGCTTTTCTCGCTACAAAAATTACGTTTATCAACGAAATATCGGATCTTTGCGAAAAAGTTGGTGCAGATGTACAGGAAGTTTCGCGCGGAATTGGATTGGATAATCGGATTGGTGCAAAGTTTCTTCACGCTGGACCTGGATATGGCGGAAGCTGCTTCCCGAAAGATACTCTCGCGCTGATGAAAACGGCGCAGGATAATGAAAGTCCGCTCAGGATTGTTGAGGCTGTTGTTCAAGTAAATGATCAACGCAAAAGAGCCATGGGCCGCAAGGTTATTCAAGCCATGTCCGGCAGCGTTCGCGACAAAAAGATCGCATTGTTTGGCCTGACATTCAAACCCAATACCGATGATATGCGTGATGCGCCCTCGATTGCTATTGCCCAAACTTTGATCGATGCTGGCGCAAATGTAACGGCCTACGATCCCGAAGGTATGGAACTGGCGAAAGATATTATGCCAGCGGTAGAAATGATGGAAAGTAGCTATCAAGCAGCTACCGAAGCGGACGGTGTGGTAATCGTAACAGAATGGGATGCATTCCGCGCCCTCGATCTAAAAAAGCTATCGGGGCTAATGACTGGCAAAGCTCTAATCGATTTAAGGAACATATACGATCCACAAGATGTAGCAAAATCCGGGCTTGAGTATACCAGTGTTGGACGAGCCTAAACCATGTTGAGTAAGATATGAAGCTCCGCAAAAAGACGGTGGCCAAACCTTGGGGGCAACGGGTGTTGCCGGACATCTTCGGTGGAGAACGGACTAAGAGTATCGGCGAAATCTGGTTTCAACCTCCGGCATCCGTTACGCCCGCTCTGATGGTTAAGTATCTTTTCACCAGCGAGAAACTATCAATTCAAGTCCATCCTGATAATCGAATGGCGCGCAATGCGGGATTGCCAAGCGGAAAAGATGAATGCTGGCTGGTTTTGGACGCCGAAGCAGATGCTGTGCTTGGCATTGGTCCCAAAACAAAAGCCAGTGATGCGAAACTTCGAGCCGCTGCGGCACTAGGAGAGATTGAGAATCTGATAGACTGGAAACCCGTAAAACCAGGCGATTTCTATTACATCCCTGCGGGAACCGTTCATGCAATTGGGCCTGGACTTCAGTTGCTTGAGATTCAACAAAATGTCGATGTAACCTATCGACTTTATGACTATGGTCGGCCGAGAGAGTTGCATCTGGATGATGCCATCGCTGCGGCGAAAGCCGAACCATATCGGATGAAGTTTCACCAGCATGTTGATCCAGATACAAGCATGCCAATATCAGATGGCCCGTATTTTCGAACATTTCAGGTTATTGGTCCAGATATTGATGTAATCTCAAATGTTCCGGCCTCGGAATGGCAGGTTATTCCGTTGCAAGGTTCCGTCAAAGTTCGCGGAAAGCTAATCAAGGCCGGCGAATGCGGCCTCTGCACATCTGCATCGGAAATCAACCTTTCTAAAAACGAGAAATGCATCATTGCCACAAACATGAAGTAAGGACTTCTAAATGAGCTCCAACAACGATCTTGTTATACCAACCATTTTATCAGGTGGATCAGGAACACGGTTGTGGCCGCTTTCCAATGATCAGCACCCCAAACAGTTTCTCAATCTGATTGGCCCCATGAGCATGTTTCAACTTACTCTGGACCGATGCAAGCAATCCGAATTGTTTGATTTGCCCATCGTCGTGGGGGGGACAAAGCATGCCGATTTAGCGGAAGAACAATTGACCGAAATTGGCGCCCAAGCGCAGGCAATGATTCTGGAACCGTGCGCGCGCAACACAGCCCCAGCGATTGCACTTGCCGCCTTGGCTTGCGAAAAACCAAACGCGTTGATGCTGGTGATGCCAAGTGATCATTTGATCAAAAATATAGATGCCTTTCAGGCTGCTGTAACTGCATCACTACCCATCGCAAAAGCGCGTTGGATGGTCACATTTGGTGTGGAACCGACGGCTCCGGAAACCGGCTATGGGTATATCGAACAAGGGGAACAGATTATCGGCAGCGCGCGAAGCTTTTCCGCAAAAACTTTCGTCGAGAAACCAAATTTACAAAATGCTGAAAAGATGCTCGATGCAGGCGGGTTTCACTGGAATGCAGGTATTTTTCTATTCCGAGCCGATGTCTATCTGGATGCAATGAAAAAACATGCTCCAGAGATGCTGGCCGCGGTGACCGGTTCTATGGAGAAGGCCCGCCGGGACGGGTCAAGGATATTCCCGGATGAAGACTGTTTTGCAAATGCACCTTCTGACTCCATTGACTATGCGGTTATGGAGAAGGCAGAAAAAGTGGCCGTTACGCCAATGAGAGCCGAATGGTCTGACGTTGGCAGTTGGGATTCCCTCTATGAAATTACTCAAAAGGACAGCGATCAAAACGCTTTGACGGGTAGTGTCGGAACAATGAAATCCAATCGAAATTTGATTCATGCGAAGGATGTCACCGTCAGAACTTATGGTGTTGAAGATTTGATAATTGTTGCCCAAGACAATGAGGTAATGGTCATTAGGCGCGGTGAATCGCAGCATGTTAAAGAAATTGTGGATTTGGCTCTAAAAGACACCGAGTGACAATTCATTACAGCTCTCGCTCACCTTTCCGATCACTGGTAAACGGTCAGATAAAATATGCTAATTCGCTACTCGAGTTATTTGATGAAAATCGATCAAAAAGGAATATTTAACCTTCTTTTGGTTTATTATCCTCATTACCGGGGAAAACCTTATGCATCTATTTACTGACCATCCAGCCGAAGCGGGAGAAAGCTATGCGCAACATATGCGATATGCGGGTTCCGTAGGCATTCAAATGATTGTTGCTGGTATTGCATGCACAATTCATGGGTTACTGCCATTTCTTTTCAAATCCAATGGCTCAAACGCAATTGCAGAACTACACAGTCTAATGATGAAAAAGCGCAACTCGACATATGTCAAACAACTTGAAATAGCAGAAAACTCAGTTCAGACACCGGACGGTAGCGAGGAAAAAAGACAAATACCCTTAGCGAACCTGGACAGGGCGGCTTAAATACTGACTTGTTTTGACAAAAATCCATTCATTCGTTCCTTAATCGAAAATTAACCATAACAGCCGATCAAGGCTTCCTCAGCATTAAAAAGACATGAGGACCAGGCCGGATGCCAAAGTTTGCGTTGACGGGCACATATTCTGCTCAAAACAAAGGTGACGCAGCGATGCAAGTGAGTACTGCTGCATCTCTAAGCAAGTTCGGCGCAAATATTGCCATTCTGGCTCCCTTTGTCGAAAAGGATGAATCCAAATATGCGCCTTTAGAAGTCATTTACTGTGATCGAAGAAAACTGATACGATCAACCCTCAATATTGCTGCTATCGCCATTGGAAATCTGTTAACAAAGCGTTCGAGCGAGCCACATACTGCGAAAAACTGTGTAGAGCATACAGCAAACAGTGATCTGGTTATTGATCTAAGTGGAGATATGCTGACCGAGGACTATGGTCCCCACGTTGCCTATTCACACTATTTGCCTATTCTACGGGCCCTAGTGCTTAGAAAGCCATATTTTATTTGCGCCCAATCGATTGGACCTTTTTCACTCACAAAACCAATCGCAAGGTTTCTGCTGAACCGGGCAGCGGCAATCACAGTGCGTGACGAAATCTCGCTCGAATATCTGAAGAGCATCGGCATCCGACAAGATCACCTCAAACAGACGGCTGACATGGCTTTCCTACTACCGGCTGAAGTGGGCAATTGTGCTACAAGTTGGGAAACTTTGGGATTGGATGCGAAGAAAGATACACTAGGCGTATCGGTCAGCAGGCTGGTTGCCGACAAATTTGACAAACAGGTTGGTAAAAAAGGGGCCTTTGTCGAGCTTGTCGCAAAAACCGTAAATCACATCGCATTGAAACATGATCTACAAGTTCTTTTCACTCCGCATGTCACTGGGCCAACAGATATCAAGGATGATCGGATTATTTCTCGTGACGTTCAAAAAGATCTGGCTGCAGAGATAGTCTCGGCAGTTATTGAGGAGGATTTACCGCCTCAGGGATTGAAATACTTCATTGCAAAATGCTGCATGATGGTTGGTACTAGAATGCACGCGAACATCGGAGCGCTCTCTTCTCATGTTCCGGTAGTAGCAATTTCCTATAGCCACAAAACGCCAGGGATCATGCGTGCTTGTGGTGTTGAAAACTATGTCGTGGATTTTCCAGATCTGACATTTGAAATGCTGAGCGAACGAGCGGACAATGCCTATCAGAATCGTGAAGCACTAACGGCGCGGCTGAAAGTTGCCGTGGCCATGCAACGTGAGAAAGCCAAAGAAAATGTGGAAATTGCTATGCAGATTGCGAGAGGTGAACTTCACTAAGCTATTTTACCAAAGTCGCAAACTGCGCATAGGTCATCAACAGTGCCAAAGCGTGGGTCGTCAAAGCATCAGAAGAAATGTAACGACGATAGAATTTGTCCATCGCTTTGTCTTTGAGCAGATACTCAACATATTTTTTATCGGTCTCAAAAGGCAGTCCGGCTAGTTTTTCTCTAAACTGGCTCTGAAGTTGTCCCAAATACCAGTCATCGACTGGTCCATCGACTGCTGAAATTTTCTTTTGATAAATGATTTCAGGCGGCAACAATCCTTTTTCCTCGCACATTTTAAACAGTAAATATTTTCCATTGTAGCCGTCATTGGAGTCTTTGGGTCGCAGATATTTGTCAGGAATGGACATCGCAAACCGCTTCATACCGGTGTGCAAATAAGGCGAGTTAATAACGACATCGGTACTATCTGAACTGCCTGCCAATTTTGATCGATTGGGAGAAAGAGCATTTTTTGCGCTATAGGCCAGCCGATCCATCGACAGGTCTGCTAAAGGCGCGGCCAGTTCCCGCAAAATCTTTTCATTCCGTTCGACAATTTTATCAACATTGCCTTTTTTTAGACGTGCAACTGAATTTTCATCCATCACACGAAAAGTGGAATAACCTCTTTCTGGCATTTTTCTTCCCATGGATCGGATCGAATTCAGCAGAAGTGTATATGGACGACCAGCCGCGAACTCGGTTGGATTGTTATTCAGAGTCTTGGTTAGAAAACTCACTATAGAGGGACTGAGGTGGCCAGATTTGTCGAGGAAACTGGCGAAGATATGGGTTCGCGGATACCCCAGAAAAGTACCGTCACAACCATCACCAGAATAGACATGTTTAAATCCCCTCTCGCGGATGGCATCGCAAAGTATTTGGGTCTGGATGACATAATTGGGCCAATTGGTCGGAAAATTGAAGGTCCACGGATAACGTTCAATTCCCTCGCTAATTTTTTCGGAAGTGATCGGAATCCAGTGATGCTTGATTCCGAGAAAATCAGCTAGAGTGTCGGTGTGTGGTTGATTAAAATCACTATCTTCGTAGTAAAATGAGAATGTCTCAACCTCCTTGCCAAGACGGTGCAGCACGGAGGCAGTCAATGCAGAATCCGCCCCTCCTAACAGCACTGCGACCTTATTGTCTAAGGCAAGCTGCTGCTTGGTGGCGAGCATGAAGGCATCGTAAAGCGCGTTAATCGCATTTTTTTCGCTTGAGAATATTGTTTCCAGATTTGCAGTAACTTCTTCCCAAGGATCATCGTGATCAACGTTAGCAACGGAAAAACAACCATCTTCAAAAGTTGCAATAGCACCGGGACCCAAATATTTGACTTCATTGAACATCGTTTTTTGATGTGGATAGTATCCATAGCAAAGAAAGAAATCTTCCAAATCTTTGTTGATAGTAATATCTGGACAACTTGATCCGAGTATCGCCATATTCGTAGAGAAATAGAGAGACTTGTTATCAACCGTGTAAAAGATCGTCCGGATACCAGTCGGATCGGTGACAAAAACCAGTCGATCCTTTGCAGCGTCCTGGATCACGATCGCATATTGACCGATTAATCCGTTGGCAAAATCATCTCCCAGTTTCAAATAGCGATCAAGAATATAGCTTGCTGTTTTGTTAGCGGAGTCCATGGGGGATCCGTCCGGGAAGTCTGGCGTCGGTTCGTTGAGACAACCCAAAAGAGCCACAGCAACGTTCTTTTCAGAATTTTCGGCATATCCAAGTGCGACACTATCCGCTCCCGCACCGACCTGCAGTCGCTGAGAGGAACCATCTATTTCCTTACCCACATCAAGAGATCTTGGTTCAATCTGATATTGTTTTCTAACATGGTCGCTCAGTTTGCCAATAGTTTCATCGATAGAACCAGCGCCGCCAATTATGATATTCATTTACATCTCCATGCGATTCGACTGGATATCAAGATTGACTGATCCCCTGAATAGCTTTGCTGGTTCGACTTGGCGATAGTATAAATATATGACTCGGAAAAAACGGTCGCATCAATTTCAAAAGCGATGCTGGAATATATTTTGCCCATTTAACTTCACCTTCAAAATCTTCTGGTCGGCTTGCAACGGCGACACCATATTCCTTTCCGACAAAACCACATTGCTGGATCATTGGTCCCATATCGGCATATTTCAATACCATCTCGTTGCCGACATGCCCTTCCATTATCGGCGATGATTTATTGGGTGTGGCAAGATATGCGCAACCATTCGATTTCAAAACGCGGAGAATCTCTTTTAAGTGCAATTGCTGGTCAGAGACATGCTCAATGACATGATTTGAAATGACGACATCAAATTCATTATCCTCGAAAGGCAATATCTCATTGCTTACCAGGTGAAAAGTATAACGCTTATCGTCATTCTTACGATGATCTGTTACATCCACACCCGAATGGACATTCGTTTCGGAGAAAAATTCCGAGATTCCGCCATTGCCGCAGCCAATATCGAGCGTTCGTTTTCCCGTAATTGCGCCACCACAGTGATCAGCCAAGATAGCGTGAATAGATCGCGCCTTTTTGAAGCGATCCAACTTTATGACTGAACCACGTCCCCTCATGATGCGATATTCCTTTTCAAACCTGTCTCTCGTTTCCGATCGCCCGACTTTCTAAAAAATCCATACATTTCAAAAATCGCTCCAATCCCGGCCATTGCGAGTTGAAGTCCGAAATTGGCGAAGGAAAACGCAATAGCCGCCTGCATATCAATTCCGTATAGTGCTAGCAATCCGGCAAAACCCAATTCGCGCAAACCGATCCCGGCGACCGAAATAGGGATAAGCGTCAGCATGAATACCAGCGATCGTATCCAGATCAGCGCAACAAAAGATATAGCAATACCAAGTGCACTAGCAACAATATAGGAACTGGTTACAAATAGCAGAAACGCTCCGGCAGAAATGACAGCGATGCGCAATATGATGGATTTATTCAAATCGCGAAAAGCAGTCACGACTTCCACGAGCTTTGTGAGTTTTAGGCCAATAAACTGCGGCAATACGCGCTTCATCTTCGGCAGCAACCAGTCGAGTTTTTCCGCCGCCCAGTGTGACAAAAATGGCGCCAGAAGTAACAGTGCAATAACTGACATAGCGAGAGTCAAAAGCAGCAAGGCATCTGCTTCTTCGCCGATCTTCTGACGCTCAATCAACAAGGCGCCAAAAGCAAACAGGCACATTGTTGCAATCTGAACAACTCGCTCAAACACCAGCAACGCAAACGCTTTGCCGGATAGTGAACCGCCGCTATAGCGCCGCCAGCGTAGCCAAATCGATACGATCCTCGGCATGATGATCACATAGAACCGGATAGCAAAATTCAATACGATCAACTGCCTGAGATTTAGTGGGATTTTTGAAATTTCCAGCGCGTATCTGGTGATGACGGCGGGCAGGATGATGGTTCCCAACGTCCCGCAGATAAAAGCCACTAATAGCAGTGCCGGATCGAGAGCAGAAATCGCTGCAAAAGGTTGCTGAAAATCGATTAGGTAGAAGCAAAAAAGCAGCAATCCTGCGCTCACCGCGATTTTC
Organism: uncultured Sphingomonadaceae bacterium; assembly: GCA_947494305.1. GTDB lineage: Bacteria > Pseudomonadota > Alphaproteobacteria > Sphingomonadales > Sphingomonadaceae > Parasphingorhabdus. The sequence goes on from CANLUL010000001.1 coordinate 1,438,988, forward strand.
GCGGCAAAGACCAACTTGTCCCGCGTAGAAACCGCTCTTGGCGTAGATGATGATGCGCTAGCCTGCGTCATTGTCGATCTATCTGCTTACCACCATTTTCATCCATTTTCATGGTGCCACGCACCGCTTAAACCCTGGATAGACTTGATTAACCATATTGTCCTAATAGAGTATGACCATGGCCAAAATAACTGTTTTGGGCCCGGTGTCACCGTTTCGCGGAGGCATTGCGCGCCACACCACCCGTTTGGCCAGAGAATTGGCGGAAAACGGCGGCCATGAGGTTACAATCTTCAGTTTCTCGAGCCTGTATCCAAAATTGCTTTATCCGGGACAAGATGACCGCGATCCTAATGCTAAGGCTCCCGATTTTGCGCCAACCATTTTCTCTCTAAGTAGCGTCAATCCGTTTAGCTGGAGCAAGACTGCCAGTGCTATAGCCGACAGCAGACCAGACCTGGTTGTGATACCCGCATGGACGTTTTTCGTGGCACCCGCCCTTGGCTGGATTGCGAAAAAATTGCGGAACAAGGGAAACAAGATCGTCCAGGTCGTCCACAATGCTTCCGATCATGAAAGTGCCGGTTGGAAAACTGGTCTCATGCGATCACAACTGAAGCAGGCAACAGCATTTGTTACACATAATGATCAGATTGCGGACGCTATTCAGTCCTTGTTAGGCAAGGCCCATATCGCCGTCAGTCCACACCCCATATACGACGATTATCCGGAACCGACCGGCGATCTCCAACCCAAAGCAGCTTTGGAATTGTTATTCTTCGGTTTGGTGCGCCACTACAAGGGTCTGGATATCGCAATACGCGCGTTGGCAACCTCTGAATTGGATGACGTGCGGCTGACTGTTGCCGGCGAATTTTGGGAAGATGAAGCAGAAACGAGAGCACTGGTCGAAAAATTGGGCTTGAATGAAAGAGTTGAATTCCACGCGCGCTATGTTTCCGACCAAGAGGCAGCGAATCTATTTCAGCGCGCTGATGCAACCATTCTACCCTATCGTAGTGCAACAGGTTCAGGTGTTGTTGCGCTGGCTCAAAATTATGCCTGCCCAATGATCGCCAGCGATATTGATGGGCTGAATGATGCTGTGAGGTCGGGCATAAATGGCTGGCTGTTTCCGTCAGAAGACGTAACAGCACTTGGCAGCATTTTGACCGAAGAAGTTACCCGAAACACCGCGGGGAATTTGGCAAAAGCGATGCAGGTCGAAAAGCAAAACCTAGGCTGGGATAAATTTGCAGACGTAGTTCTAAGCGCTACCGACTAATCTAATCCTCAAAACCCGCCGGCAATCGAACCTGCGGGAAAATTCTTCGGCAATTCAGGCACATGATCAAGCGCCCATAGCTTAACGCACCCATCCTGTTGGTTTTCAATTTGGTGTGTCCCCGCTTGCAGCGGTATTGTTTCGCCATCAGCAACGACCTGACCGCCCAAAATAATATTACCGCCATCAACCGTGTAAGAACCACTGCGATATATGGGAACGCTACGCTGATCTGCCTTGGAACAAACTTGTCGACCCAGAATATAGATCGTATCGCTATGCTTCAGGAAATTATCCTTCAGTGACCGAACATCACGTTCAGGCAACATCTGAATTGTTCCATCGCCATTAAACACTAGGTCAAGCGCATCCCCGGTTGCGATCAGGAAAGCGATTTGGCCTGTTTCGATATCCTTGGCAAACTGTCCGCCACGTTCTTTTAGATAGCGTCGCAAACCAACCCCGGAAATCAAGCCTGGAATTTGTCTCGGATAGTGCGGTACGTAGCTGGAATAGGATAGATAAGTTGTTGGCTCAGGAAACAACCGTTCAGCTTCAGCTATTGTGGCTCGTTGCCGTTCCAACGTGCCATAAGGTTCGTTCACCAACAACAGTATCGGTCCAAACATTGCCAGTGCTGTGACTCCCAATTGTCCATATCGTTCGGTCAGCTTCGAAAGCACTGGGGCTATCGCAACGCAGATGGGCGGTAGGAGAAATGTAAAGAAATAGGGAAAAGTATTTCGATAAAACAGAATGCAAAGCAGCGGAGCACAAAGTCCGATCAGCAATATTCTGGATTCGACAGGCAGTTTGCGTGCCGCAGGAACCAGCAAAATGAGTCCAACAGTAACCAACGGTGCGAAAACCATCTGGGCGAAGACAAAGCGTATCATTTCAAACTCGAAGAAGTGCAGAAAAATGTCCATGTACCGGTTTACGCTTGCACCCTGTCCGGTACCGGTTGGCAGAAAGGCCGCGTGGGTTCCGACAATCACCAAAAAAGACAACAATGCCGCTACCACGATAGCAACGCATCTTTTGATCACAGTTAGCTTGGCCTCCTGCTGTTGACGCCACCACAATATGGCCAGAGCAGCGAAACAGGGCGCATAGAAAATGCTTTTTATCGTCATCGCCCCAGCAAATCCGATCAAAATGCCGGCGAATATGATCCGCCGCCACGTAATCGATCCAATACCTAACAAGCAAAGGGCACCCATCAGCGCTGCAGCAGCTACCGGATCTGGCCGATAGCTGAAGCCGTTTGTAAAGACATAACCAGCGGTCAAATAAGCAAGGCCGCAAAGCAAAGCTGTCTCAAATTTTACGAGTTTTCTGGCAAGCGTAACAACACCAGCAGCTGTGATAAAAAAGCAACCTAACATCGCTAGGCGAGCCACCTGAATCTGTTCAATCACATCCTCAGACGCCAGCATTGTCCAGCCAAACAGTCGCACATGAAGGGACTGCAGGCTTTTGCCGAAGCGGCCATCCTCCAAGGCATAGATTTGACCATAGTGGAGAAACTCATCCCAGTTGATCGCCTTTTGGAATATCAACCAAATCTGGGTGATAACCACAAATAGAATGATCCCAGCAAGAAGGCGCACTCCATCGCTAGTAAAAACACTATCACGAGATGGTTTTTCAGAATCAGTGAGGACCGAATTCTGGGTCGACATATCAAACGGCACGGATGTCTTTGCTTTCAGCCTCAGGCACGTCGTCGCGTGAAGCTAGCGCATCCTCTACATGACGCAATCGTTCCAGCGTTTGTTCGAGAAGTTGTCGGTTGCGTCCTACCAAATCCGCTACCGCACCAAACATGGTTGCGATGATGCCAAGTGTCAGCAACGAACCGCCAATGACAAGTGATTGAATGTGGCCACTACCCTGTCCAATCATAAAGAAATACAAGAAACGTAAAATCGGTATAGCGCCAATCAATGCAGCGATTCCGCCAGCAACCACAAAAACCTTTAACGGATTATACATCGCATAGGCGCGGATCATTGTCGCACACTGGTTCATGATAAATTGCGGGATGGATGTGAATAGACGTGAAGGTCGCACCGCACCGTTGGTGCGCACCGGAACAGAAACTATTGACATCCGCTTGCGGCCCGCCTGAATTAACATTTCCGTCGTATAGGAAAAGCTGGATGTAATATTTATTTTTTGAGCTGCAGCACGGCTAACGGCACGAAAGCCGCTCACGGCATCAGTTATGTCAGTATTTGATAGCTTTTTGACAGTTGCGCTTCCCAGTCTTTGCAGCAAACGCTTAAACTTCCCGAAATGTTCGTTGTCGCGAACTCCTCGATCACCAATGACAACGTCCGCATCACCAGCTAGTACCGGCCTCACCAGCTTCCCGATATCCTGACCTTCATATTGATTATCGGCATCTGTATTGACGATTATGTCAGCGCCTTCCGCCAACGCTTTATTGATACCCGATTGAAATGCGGCCGCGAGACCCCGGTTGGTCCTATGTCGCAAGATGTGATGGACTCCAAATCGCTTCGCAACGTCGCTGGTATTGTCGCTGCTGCCATCATCAATCACCAAAATTTCGATGGTATCAATACCCTCAATCTGTCGTGGCAAAGCCACCAATGTTTCAGGCAGACTCTCGGCTTCGTTAAAACAGGGTATCTGTATGATCAACTTCATCGACCAAAACTTCCTTTTTGAACCCTGAAGATCATTGATATCAAGGCAATCGTAACTGTTAAAATTGCCTTAAGCTGACATGGTTAACAAAAGGTAACAACATCACTGTAAAACTTCCTTTGCCGCCAGATTGAGAGATGTTACCAAGCGGCATGACAGACGCAAACCATCGCCCCCGCCGTTCCTGCCTTTATATGCCTGCATCGAACGAGCGGGCTTTGACAAAGGCACAAACTCTGCCGGCGGATACTATTGTATTCGACCTTGAGGATGCAGTTGCTCCAGAAGCCAAAGAAAAGGCCCGCGATAATGCCTGTGCGGCCGTGCAATCCGGTGCTTATGGAAAGCGAGAACTGGTGGTCCGGGTCAATGCCTCAAACACACCTTGGTTTGAAAAAGATATAGAACAAGCCTGCGCATGCCGCGCAGATGCTATTCTTGTTCCCAAAATCACTAGTCCTGAAAGCATTGAAAAGATTAGCGCCAAAATGGATCAATATGATCACTCATCCAAAACGCAGCTATGGGCGATGATTGAAATGCCAATTGCCATTCTTCACATTGCGGACATCGCGGCAAAGAGTAATTCTACTAGATTGGCGACCTTTGTTATGGGCTTCAATGATCTCGCAAAGGAAATGCGAGCCGAACAGGATCGTCAACTGTTCACGCCAGCCATGGCTCAAACCATAATGGCGGCACGCGCCTATGACTTGAGTGTCCTTGATAGCGTGTACAATGATTTTAAAGATCCCGATGGCCTCGTCGTTGAATGCGAACAAGCTCGAAGATACGGGTTTGACGGTAAGACGCTCATTCATCCCTCGCAAATTGAAATCGCAAACAAGGCTTTTGCGCCGAGCGCAGAGAAAGTTGCCGAGGCGAAAACAATCGTCGCGGCATTTGATGATCCTGCCAATGCTGGAAAGGGCGTGATTGTGGTTGATGGAAAAATGACTGAAATTCTGCACCGCAATCAAGCAATTCAAACCTTGGCAATGGCCAATGCCATAGCGTCTATGGAAGGTTGAATCATTCAAACTCGACAAACCGACCGGTTCTGGTTTAATTGATCAATTGAAATAAAATATTCGGGCGCAAACCGCCTCTGAACAGGAGACGATAGATGGAAGCTTTGGAAGCTGCTGCTGGCGAAGTCAGCAAAGAAGAAATGATGAAATTGTTCGATGCACAGCGCGCGGCTTTTCATAAAGAACTGCCCGTCAGTTATGAAACGCGCATGGATAGGATCAATCGTACCGCACAGATGATCCTCGACAATCAGGATGCATTATGTGAAGCGGTTTCCAATGATTTTGGTCATCGTAGCAGCGTGCAAACGGTAATGACCGACCTGATGTCGGTTGTTGGCCATGCCAAAGATCACAAGAAAAACCTGAAAAAATGGATGCGGCCGGAAAAAAGGAAAATTGATTTCCCGCTTAACCTGATGGGTGCCAGCGGCCAGGTGGAGTATCAACCCAAAGGTGTCGTTGGCGTTATCTCTCCTTGGAATTTCCCTGTAAACCTCGCCTTTGATCCAGCCATTGGTGCCTTTGGCGCTGGCAACCGGGTGATCATCAAATTTTCCGAATTCACACCAGAGACCGGCGAGCTTTGCAAAAAGCTGGTCGCTAAGTACTTCTCTCCGGAGGAGCTGGTTGTTATCACCGGTGGCCCGGAAACCGGAAAGGCGTTTTCAGAAATTCCATGGGATCACCTGATTTTCACCGGAGGTGGTAGTATTGCCAAGCATGTTATGGCGGCTGCGGCTCAGAATTTGACACCCGTGACGTTAGAACTGGGTGGAAAGTCCCCCACCATCATCGGTCCAGACGCTGATGTACAGAAATCCACACAACGTATTGCGATGGGTAAGATGATGAATGCCGGACAAATTTGTCTGGCACCCGATTACCTCATGGTTCCGCAGGACAAGGAAGAGGCCGTTGTTAATGGCATCACTTCGAGTGCAGCGGAGCAATATCCGACATTGATTTCCAACGATGATTATACATCGGTCATCAATGCACGTCACAAAGAACGGCTTCAGGGCCTAATCGACGATGCGGTAGAGAAAGGTGCCAAACAAACGGTAGTCAATCCTGCAGATGAGGATTTCGGCAATACCAACAGCAACAAAATGCCGCTTACCGTCCTACAAAACGTCAATGACGATATGCGCGTGATGCAGGAAGAAATTTTTGGTCCTGTGCTTCCGGTAAAAACATATAACAACCTTGATGAAGTCGTTGATTATGTGAATGAAAATGATCGTCCGCTAGGCCTTTACTATTTTGGCGAAACCGAAAGTGACAAGCGCAAAGTGTTGGATAAGACAATCTCCGGCGGCGTGACCGTGAATGATGTTATTTTCCATATCGCGCAGCATGATCTACCCTTTGGTGGCGTTGGTCCTTCTGGCATGGGTGCGTACACCGGCCCGGACGGATTCAAAGAGTTTAGCCATGCCAAGGCCATCTATCGCCAACCCAAAATCAATGTTGCCAAGCTGGCCGGCTTTTTGCCTCCCTATGGTGAAGGGACACAGAAAACGATCAAATCCCAGATGAAACTATAGGTCACAACCTTAATGTCCAACTTTCCGCTAGCGGGACTAAAAGTCCTTGATTTCTCACGTGTTGTTGCCGGACCCTATGCAACCCGGATGATGTCCGATTTGGGCGCAGAAGTGCTAAAGGTCGAACCTCCGGAAGGAGATGTTACCCGCAAACTATATACAGAAAAAGGCAAAGCCAGCGGTTATTACCAACAACTCAATATTGGCAAACGTAACATCAGTGTCGATTTGAAAGCGGACGGTGCAAGAGAATTAATCCATAAACTGGTCGCCGAGGCTGACATTGTGGTTGAAAATTTTCGTCCCGGTGTGATGGACAAATTTGGCGTTGGCTGGGACGACCTTTCCAAAGTAAATCCCCGCCTCGTAATGCTGTCCATTTCTGGATATGGTCAAGACGGACCGGAACGCAAGAAAGCGGCCTATGCCCCTGTGTTGCATGCCGAAGTTGGACTGATAGCGCGCCAGGCCGAAATGAGCAGAGGCCATCCCACTGATATCCAATTTGCAATGGCCGACAGTTACAGCTCTCTCCACGGAATTATCGGGATCCTATCCGCGTTGCGAGTATTGGATCAAACAGGAGAAGGCCAGCATATCGATCTGGCGATGCTGAATGTGCTGCACTCGGCCGACGACTACGCGCATTTTGCGCTAGACGATCAATGGCCCAAACAACCGGAAACACTGGTTTGGGAGGCACCGGAGGATCGTCAAATCTTGATAACCGGCGACATGAAATGGATGTGGATCATGTTTTCTACTCAGGACGGTTTGCCAGATCCTACACCGGAAGGTGCTGATATTCCAACCAAAGTCCGAATGCGGCGGGAAGCGATGGAAGATCATATCCGCTCCCATGAGAGTTTCGAAGCTTTGACAGAGACTCTGGATCGCCTCAATCTCGCTTGGGGAGAAGTGCATCCCTTTGGTCCGGCGGTCTACGAACAACCCAGCATTGATCACCTGGGAACGGTGGTAGATGTCACCGACGAAAATGGAAACGCCCGGCGCACAGTGCAATCGCCCTATCGATTTTCAAAATCGAAAAGCGGGATCGACAGCAACTCCAAAACGCTGAAACGCGGCGCTGAAAATGTCGCCGCGCTTCAGGATTGGTTGGGAATGGATGAAGCCGCAATCAACGCCCTTTTAGAAACAAAGGCGCTGATTGCAGAATAATCAAGCGTCTGACTTGCTTTTTTGACGACGCTTGAAGGATTTAGAAGCGTTGTTCCAATGCTTTGGCCCGCCCTTTTTCGGACCGCCAGTGCGTTCTCCACTACCGGGACCACCACGACGATTACCGCCGCCGGGACGCCCTTTGCGCGCGCTATGTTTGTTGTTTCGGCCGCCTGTTGGCTTTGCGCCATAACGCTTTGGTTTTTGACCATAAATTCTTGGCGCCACTTCTTCACGAGGCGGTTCGTCATAGCCTTCAGGTAAGGCAATTACTTCGGGTTTTACTCCGGTCAATTTCACCACATCGCGCAAGAACTGACGTTCATCGGGTGCAACCAGTGAATAGGAAATACCACTTGCCCCTGCCCGCGCTGTCCGGCCGATACGGTGAACATATTGCTCGGAAACATTGGGCATATCAAAGTTGATGACATGGGTAATACCGTCAACATCAATACCGCGCGCAGCGATATCGGTAGCGACTAGAATATTGATCTTACCTTTCTTAAAGTCACCCAAAGCCCGCTCGCGCTGTGGTTGGCTTTTGTTTCCGTGGATCGCTGCTGAATGAATTCCAACTGCGTTCAGGTTTTTCACAACCTTATCCGCGCCATGTTTGGTCTGGGTAAAGACCAGCATATGATCGGGATTTTCTTTATTGATAAAGTCTTTTAAGAGACGCTGCTTATCATCTTGATTAATATATGTTACTTTCTGATCAACACGTTCGGCAGTTGTCGATTGCGGAGCAACTGAAACCTGGACCGGGTTGGTCAAAAACTGGTCGGCCAATTGTGAAATGGTTTTGGGCATCGTCGCCGAGAAGAACAGGCTCTGACGCTTCTTTGGCAACATGGGTACGATTTTCTTCAGCGGTACGATAAAGCCCAGATCAAGCATCTGATCCGCTTCGTCGAGCACCAGTATTTCCACTTTTTCAAGCGTCAGGCAGCGCTGATCGATGAGATCGAGCAGACGACCTGGCGTGGCTACAAGCACATCTACGCCCTTTGCCAATATGCGTTTTTGCCGGTTGATCGGCACACCACCAAAAGCCGATGTGACATACATGCCAAGGCCTTTTGAATAACCGGTCATGCTATCCGCGATTTGCCGAGCCAGTTCACGTGTCGGCGCCAGTACCAACATCCGGCATTCATTGCGGCCGGGGCGTCGTTTGTTCGCCAACAGATGATGAATGGCAGGCAAGGAAAAGGCAGCGGTTTTCCCCGTACCTGTCTGTGCAATGCCGAGAATGTCTTTGCCTTCCAGTGCCGGCGGGATTGCCTGTTGCTGGATGGGAGACGGGGTTGTGTAACCGCTTTCGATCACACGTTTTTTAATTGGTTCCGCCAATGCGAAATCAGAGAATTTGGTCAAGAATAATACCTTATAATAAGCAGCCTCGGCGCAGATTCATCCTGTTGGATGCTGCGAAAAGGGCAAGTCGTTAAGACGACCCGCGTGATCAGGCTGCCGGAAATGTTGAGCAGATCGCGATGCTGCCGAAGATGGCCTCTACATTTGGAAGCCGCTTCTCACGCTAGCGCATCGCAAGACGAACAATTTCGCCTTTGCTGCGCTGCAACATATAGAGATTGCTTGGAAAGTCAAGGATTGTGTCTAAAGTGCACAACATTATTTCAAGAAGGACAAATATTGTCATGCGCCCACTGCTCATCACTGCTCTCGCCTCAACTGCATTGTTGGCCACTCCTGCTCAGGCTGAAGACAAAGCTGTTGAGAAACCCGCTCTCGAAATTGGTGCGGGCGGAAGACCAGTGGGACAGGCTTGGTCCCGTAGTCCGGTAATTGCGCAAAATGGAATGGCGGCCACAGCGCATCCGCTCGCCAGCCAAATTGCCATCGACATTCTCAAAAAAGGTGGCAGCGCAGTCGATGCGGCCATTGCAGCCAATGCTGCACTTGGCCTGATGGAACCAACGGGCAATGGCATTGGCGGCGATCTGTTCGCTATTGTCTGGGATCCGAAGACTCAGAAGCTCTATGGTCTCAACGCTTCCGGGCGCAGCCCCAAGGGACGCGATCTGGAAAAGCTGAAAAAGCAACTGGGTGATGCAGACTCCCTGCCCCCATTTGGTCATTTGCCGGTAACAGTCCCCGGCACGGTCGATGGATGGTTTGAGCTGCATGGTGAATTCGGCAAACTGTCTATGACAGATATCCTGCAACCGACGATTGACTATGCACGCAATGGTCACCCGGTTGCTCCTGTGATTGGCGAGTATTTCCGGCGCAACCTGGCCCGGTTCGAGGAATTTGAAAACACTATCACAGAATTCAAAAATGCACGCACCACTTGGTTTGCTGACGGCGCTCCCAAGGCTGGAGAGGTTTTCAAAAATCCCGACCTGGCCAACACCCTTGATCAAATCGCAAAGGGAGGCCGTACCGCGTTCTATGATGGCCCACTGACCGAAGTCATGGACGCCTATTTCAAGCGGATAGGCGGTGATTTGCGCTATGACGATTTTGTCGAACATGAGAGCGAGTGGGTACAGGTTGGCTGTGTAAGCTATCGCAAAGGCTATGAAATGTGCCAGCTGCCGCCCAATACGCAGGGCTATGCGGCGCTTCAGATGACGAACATCCTCAAAAATGTCGACCTCACACAGTGGCCGCGCGGCTCGGCCGAGGTGCTGCACTATATTACCGAAGCCAAGCGGTTGGCGTTTGAAGATGTTGCGCGTTTCTATGCCGATCCCAAATTTTCCGAAGCTCCGCTCGATTGGCTGCTCAGCGATGAATATGGCAAGCAGCGGTTCGCTCTTATTGATCCGGCAAAAGCATCGCCCGAATTCAAGCCGGGTGATCCGAAAATCGAGGGCGATGGAGATACCACCTATCTGACTGTTGCCGATAAGGATGGCATGATGGTCAGCCTGATTCAGTCCAACTATCGCGGTATGGGTAGCGGGTTGGTAGCCGATGGACTGGGCTTCATGTTTCAGGATCGCGGTGAACTATTCTCGCTCGATCCGAACCATCCCAATGTCTATGCACCAGGTAAGCGACCCTTCCACACAATTATTCCTGCCTTCCTCAAGAAAGATGGCAAACCCTTTATGTCCTTCGGCCTGATGGGCGGCGCGATGCAACCACAGGGGCATATACAGGTGATGATCAACATGGTGGACTACGGCATGAATGTGCAGGAAGCTGGTGATGCCGCGAGGCTGAACCATGCGGGCGGTCGCAGTCCAACAGATGATTTGCAGGGTACAGGCGCTGACCTGCTCGGAACGCTTAGCGTCGAACCTGGAATTTCGAACGCTACCGTCGAAAAACTGAAAGCCATGGGCCACAATGTAAAAGTCGTGACCAATGGCATCATGTTTGGTGGCTATCAGGCGATAACGCGAGATCCCGAAACCGGCGTCTATACTGGTGCGACCGAAATGCGGAAAGACGGTCAGGCTATTGGTTATTAGCGCAATCGATCCGCATGCCAGCGGAGATGGTTGTCCATAAAGCTGGATATAAAGTTATAGCTGTGATCATGATCAGGGCGCATATTCAATTCCATTTCGATTCCTGCTGTTTTACAGGCCTCTGAAAGCAGTTCGGGCTGTAACTGCTCCTCTAGAAAATTGTCGGCCATTCCCTGGTCCACCAGAATGTCTGGGACGCGCGCGCCATCGGCGATTAACGCGCAGGAATCATATTTCCGCCAATCCTCGCGATTATTCCCAAGATATTGGTCCAGCGCTTTTTGTCCCCATGGAACGGTTGATGGAGATACTATCGGTGCGAAAGCAGAGACGCTTTTGAACCGATCAGGATTGCGCAGAGCGATTGTTAGTGCTCCGTGGCCGCCCATGCTGTGACCGAATATACCTTGCCGTGTCATATCGACTGGAAACTGTTCGGTGATTAACTCCGGTAGCTCCTGTTCAATATAGCTGCGCATCTGGAAATGTTCGGCCCAGGGACTTTCGGTCGCATCGACATAGAAGCCCGCGCCCTGTCCCATATCATAGGATGGATCGTCCGGAACATTCGTTCCTCTCGGAGAGGTATCGGGACAGATGATAATCAATCCCAATTCGCTGGCCAGTCTCCGATATTCTCCTTTTTCCATGACATTGGCATGGGTACAAGTCAGGCCTGACAGATACCAGAGCAGTGGCAGTTTTGCTCCGTCATCATGGTCGGGTACAAAAACGGCGAATGTCATATCTGTACCCGTCACGGCGGAAGCATGGCTGTAAACGCCCTGCACTCCGCCGTGGCTGCGATTTTCAGATATGACATCCATATTCAATTAGCCCGGACGATGGATCGCACAGAGTTTGTTTCCATCGGGATCACGGACGTAGGAAAGATGCATGGGGCCCATGCTGCTCTCGCGCTTTCCTGGAGGATCTTCGATCGAGGTTCCGCCGTTGGCTACTCCAACATCGTGGAATTCCTTCACCTGTTCCGGTGAATCGCAGGCGAAACCGATAGTTCCGCCATTGGCAGCAGTGGCCGGGCTTCCATCGATTGGTTCCGAAACCGAAAATGTGCCGCCATTGGCCATATAGAATAGCCGTGTTGTGCCGTCCTTGACATCAACCATGGGTTCTCCCGCACCAAAAACACCCAGCAGCGCATTGTAAAAGCTCTTGGATTTTTCGATATCGTTGGAACCGACCATTATGTGACTGAACATATTTTTCTCCTCTTTTGTTTTTTAGTAAACCACAACGCTGCGAATGCTCTCACCCGCATGCATTAAATCAAAACCTTTGTTGATTTCTTCCAGTGACAATGTGTGTGTTATCATGGGATCAATCTCAATCTTGCCATTCATATACCAGTCGACAATTTTCGGTATATCGGTCCGTCCTCGCGCACCACCAAAGGCGGTTCCCTTCCAGACACGGCCGGTGACCAATTGAAACGGTCTGGTCGCAATCTCCTTACCAGCTTCCGCGACACCGATGATTATGCTTTCACCCCATCCACGGTGACAAGCCTCCAGCGCAGTACGCATCACATCGGTATTACCGGTGCAATCAAATGTATAATCGGCACCACCATCGGTCATCGCAACCAGATGCGCGACAATATCTTCGGACACATCCTTCGGATTGACGAAATCTGTCATCCCGAATTTACGCCCCCACTCTTCGCGATCATTATTGATATCGACACCAATAATCTTGTTCGCACCAACCATCTTTGCGCCCTGAATAACATTGAGGCCAATGCCGCCCAGGCCAAAGACAATAACATTCGCGCCTGCTTCGACATCAGCGGTGTTGATGACGGCCCCAACGCCCGTGGTTACACCACATCCCGTGTAACAGGCCGACTGGAACGGCGCATCATCGCGAATTTTCGCTGCAGCAATCTCCGGGATCACAACAAAATTGGAAAAGGTCGAGCAACCCATATAGTGGTATATGGCCTCGCCTTTATAAGACATGCGACTGGTACCGTTGGGCATCAAGCCCTGCCCCTGTGTATCGCGAATAGCGGTACATAAATTGGTTTTCCCGGACAGACAGCTTTTGCACTGACGACATTCCGGGATATAGGCGGGAACGACATGATCATCGGGAGTGACAGAGGTAACTCCCGCACCGATTTCTCTTACAATACCGGCACCCTCATGCCCCAATACGCTAGGAAATTTGCCCTCGCTGTCCAACCCATCAAGCGTGTAGGCATCGGTATGGCAAATTCCGGTCGCCATGATTTCGACGAGCACTTCGCCTTCTTGAGGTCCCTCCAAGTCTAGCTCGACAATCTCGAGTGGTTTCTTCGCTTCAAAGGCAACCGCGGCACGGGTCTTCATCGAATCTTTCCTTTCAATTGCAGACTAAAACTGATTGAAACATATTGCAGCCATATTCAATCATTGAACGGGATCGACATGAAAAAACTTTTGATATTGTCCGCAATTGCATCCACTCTATTTACCAGCGCAGCATCTGCGCAGCTCGCTGGATTTGAAACGGGCCCGGTATTTGAAAATTTCGGCCCCAAGGCATCAGTTGAAACGGATGTTGCTATTCCGGAAAAGACCGTCTTCAAAATTGCTTTTGACGTGAAAGACAAAGCAAAGCCGGGCAAGCTCAATCGATCTTTTGAAAGCGCCGCACGATTTATCAATATGCATGTCGCAGCGGGTGTTCCAAATGAGAACATCAAACTGGTGGTCGTCGTGCACGGTGGCGCCGCTGTCGATCTGACCCATGACAGTTTTTACAAAAACAAAAATGATGGTGCATCCAATCCCAGCGCTTCCGCCATTGCCGAAATGCGAAAAAATGGAGTGGAATTCCATTTATGCGGACAAAGTGCCGCAGCCTATAAGATCAATAATGCCGATCTGCTTCCCGGTGTTAAAATGTCTTTGTCGGCTATGACCTCACACGCGCTGCTTCAACAGGAAGGCTACACGCTCAATCCCTTTTAGGCATGGAGGGTCGGAATAGCACAATTCCAAACAGTTTTGTGCAATCCTGCAAGCCGGCCAAAGCGCTGCAATTCGGCCTCCAGCTTTTCCTGCCTTTTGCGCGACCATCTGACTTTCGGTTCTTGCCAGATATTGTGCACAATCAATTGCCCAGTGTTGCGATCACCCTTTAACTCCACTCGCCCGACAAAACGATCAGCCTCAAGCAATGGGTAGACATAGTAGCCCCATTTTCGCTTTGCGGGCGGCACGAACATTTCGTTGCGATATTCAAAGCCAAACAGGCGCTGCAAACGATCACGATCACGGATAACCGGATCAAATGGATTGAGAATACGCAAGCGCGACGATGGCTTTTTCAAACGTGCGAGTCTTTGTTCGATGTCGTCATGTGCATAGACCTCAAAAGTCCGACGATCCGATGCGTCTATCGAAAGGGAAACCAGGTTCTTTTTATTGCTCTCAACCCAAAACTTAGCTTCTTTCGCGTCCATCGCCGCCCAGAAGCGTTGGACATCACCTTGTGATCCAAAGCCCAACCGATCAAGCGCATTGCGACATAGCCAATCAATATCCAAAGCATCGTCAGAGTCAGAATCACGCAATCGACTAGGAATCACACGTTCGGTCAGGTCATAAAATTTGACAAAATTCTCACGGTGGGAGGTGGATAGCTCACCCGCGTACCACATATGATCAAGCGCCTTTTTGTGCGGTGGCCGAGCCCACATCTCTTTTTTGCCTTCAATCTTCGTATCAAAGGCATGGGTGGAAAGCGGACCTTCATCTGCGATACGTTGCTTGATCGCCACTACTTCCTTTTGATTCAACGGGTGCTTGTACCAATCAGATCGCGATGTCCTTTCACCCAACCGTCTAAACTGCCTTGACCATTTGGGGTAAAATTCAATCGGAATGACGGAGGCATCATGGGTAAAATGTTCGAAGACCGTTCTTTGCCCCATGTAGAGCTTGCCCAGCATTGGCTCTCGATAATTTTGATTGCGGCTCCAGAGAATATGATGATGCGCCCGCACCACGTTCTGGATCGTATCAAGCTGCACGAAACCAAGCTTCCTGATGACCTCTGTCAGATCAAGCGGACCGGTCGGTGTCCCGGACAATCCCTGAGCATCGAGCCAGAGCCAGCGTGCTTGCCGGTTGCTGATCCGTAACGTCGTCACAGCCGTTGCAATATGCCTTCCGCAAAGCTGCGTAGGCTGTCATCTCGTGCGCCCATAATTACGATCCGGTCTCCAGGTTTGGCTATATTGACAATATGATCACCACAGGCTTCGCGGTCCGCAATATGGGTTGCTTTGCCTCCAGCAGCCCGTACCGCATCAGTTATACTGTTGCTTCCAATGCTGCGGTCCACGGTACCTCCAAAGTAAACCGGATCACACAAGATCACGCGATCATCACCATCAAGAAGCTCAGCAAAAGTTTCCGCCAATTCCGCTCCCATTTTGTGAATGGGACCAAAACCATGCGGTTGAAAAAAGGCTATGACCCGACCGGGGAACGCTTTCAGTGTTTTCAACGTCGCGCCGATTTTATCCGGGTTATGTCCGAAATCATCAATCACACTGACGTCATTTTGCGAGCCTACAATATCAAATCTGCGAGCCAACCCGGTGAAACTGGCAAGTGCCTTTACGCTGTCTTCAACGCGGACCCCCGCTGCCGATGCCGCAGCAATGGCAGCTAGCGCATTGGCAATATTGTGCAAACCGGGAACCAGTAGTTCGGCGCGATGCACTTGGTTGTCTGCATGGACCGTAAACGTGCTGCCAAGCGGTGCTTCTTCCACATCAGACAAGCGATAATGCGCATTGCTCGCAAATCCGAAACTGATATCGTTGGACAAATCCAGTGTCCCGACCAGCGCAACAGTTTCGGCATCATCTGCATTCCACACGGCAACCTTGGATTTCTTAGCAAAGTCGCCAAAAAGCTGACGCAATTCTTCCAGGCTTTTATGATCGAGACTGATATTATTCAGCACTGCAATTTCCGGATCGAACAAAGCGATAGATCCGTCACTTTCATCCACCTCGCTGACCATGATTTCACCCTGCCCGACACGCGAGCTGGCGAAGGGCGCATTATCGCCAGCAAAATTCTTCATCACCGCGCCGTTCATGATGGTTGGATCAAGACCGGCGTCGGTCAATATCCAGCCAATCATTCCGGTGACAGTAGACTTACCGCTAGTGCCGCCCACTGCGATACTGCGTTTGGTTGCATTAAAGATATCTGCCAGCAATTCCGCGCGTGTCATCCGCTTGCAACCCAGATCATTTGCGCGCGCTATATCGGGTACGCTGTCCTCGATAGCGGCCGATGCAATCAAAATCTGTCCACCGGAGTGCAAACCGCTGCCATCTTGCGGAAACAATCCGATGCCTTTTTCTTGCAGCCACTCAAACTTGGCCGCCAACCGTCCCTGATCCAGCGCTCGGTCCGAACCGGAAACGGTCGCACCATGTTCTCTGAGGATCATCGCGAGCGGGAGCATCCCCGAACCACCGATACCGCAAAAATAATATGATTTGTCTTCACTCATTCAACACCGCTATTGCGTCGCGATGAATTTGGCAATTGCCTGACGAGGAAAATTCACATGAAACGGAAACGGATTGGTATTTGCGCACCATCAACGCCCATTTCCAGGGAAGATGCAGATCAGGTGACTGCGCTTGCAGCCAGGACACATCCAGACGCAGAGTTGATTTTCTCTGAACAATGTTTTGCAAGCGCTGGTCATTTTGCCGGTGATGATCACCTCCGTTGCAAAAGTTTTGTGCAAATGGCAAATGATCCCACATTGGATGCCATCTGGTTTGCGCGTGGCGGTTATGGTGCGGTACGGATAGCAGAAGAAGCGTTGACCCAACTTAAAGCACCCGCATATGCTAAACTATATATGGGATATAGTGACGCCGGATATCTGCTCGCGGGCCTCTATAAAGCCGGTATCGGGCAGCAAGCGCATGGCCCCATGCCGATTGACATCAAACGCGATAACGGTGAAAAAGCGGTCGAACGCGCATTAAATCGGATTGTTTCCAACGAATCGATGTCGCTTGAGCGGCACATCGAAAAAGGTGAGAAATATGCGGCTTTCAACCTGACCACATTAACAATGCTTGCAGGCACCTCTCTGATGCCGGACTTTACAGACCATATCCTGATGATTGAGGAAGTCTCGGAATATCTCTATTCATTTGATCGGGCCATGTTCAGCATAACCAACCATTTGGCAGGAGTTGACCTTAAGGGACTGCGACTTGGCCAGGTTACGGATATACCTGAAAACGACAGGCCATTTGGGCAAACCGAACAGGAAATCACCCGCTATTGGTGTGATCGTCATCGGATACACTACTTAGGCAGGGCAAAAATCGGACACGATGCAAGCAATTATATCGTACCGTTCGGGCAAATTACCTTCTGATCTGGAATATCGGGTTTTCGATTCAGATCATCTGACTATTTTCCGCGCTTACCAGCGCGATTGCCCACGATGGTTAACGCTATGTTTACTCTACTCGGTTATCCGAAATTTATGTACGCGTTTCTTCAGAGAAAAATATTCGCAAGCTTTTTGCTTCTCGCGCTATCAGTGGGCAGTTGGTATGCTTCTGAAAACCGGTGGCTGGAAGATTATGAATTGCTGGCACAGGCTCAGCTGTCGAAATTTCGATCAACCGAATTGTCTCGGGATATTGTCGTTGTCGGCTTAGATGACAAAAGCTATCGGGAAAACCCTCAGTGGCCATGGCCACGTAGTGATCACGCCCAAATTGTAGATCATCTAAATGACTATGGTGTGGAACGAATTTTCTTTGACATTTACTTTCCAAAACCATCAACTGAAATTGAAGATGCTGAACTGAGTAGGGCATTCTCACAGAGCACATCATCCATTTTCCTGCCAGCGATCATCGATGAAAATGAAGATGGCACTCTTTACAAGACGGAACAATACGAACGTTTTGTAAAACATGCGAAGGAAGTAGATATAGGCTTGCTGGTATCCAAGCAAAGACATGTTGTCGCCGCTCCCTATAGAGTCCAGATAGATGGAGAAGTCTATAATTCTTTCGCATCCGAAATTACAGGCCGTGTTGGACCTCTTAATGAATGGTATCCCTTAGATTATGCCTATGACTGGAAATCTGTTCCTACCTATAGCGCGATTGATGTTCTAAACGGAAATGTACAACCGGAAGAGCTAAAGGGAAAAACCGTCCTATACGGCTATTATAGTTTGGACTTTGGCGACGTGTTTTCCGATCCTACTGGACAGGACATTCCCGGAATGGCTGCTCACGCTATTGGAGCAAATGTCCTACTAAACGGCATCCCCTCGGTAGTTGGAAAGTGGGTACCAATATCAATTGTTGCGATTTTTTGTTTGATCGGCACCTGGTTTCTGAACTCGCGAACAGCCTTTGTAATTACCTCAGGATTCATTCCGTCGTTGCTTCTCGTATCGATTGGGCTACGCGCTGAGTCAGTTTATATCGAGATTCTTCCGGCTCTGAGCATTCTCATAGCAAGCTGTGTTTATTTTCGCGCTTCAATTTACCAGAGTCAAATCGATGCGGGCAGAAGAGTACATCGGGAAAGCGGATTGCCCAACCTTCAGGCGTTTCTTGAAGACCAGAATAGTTCAAAGAAGTCTGCCATAATTTCTATCAATTTTGATGGATATGATTTGGTTAGGAGATCGCTATCAAACAGCCAATTGCAGACATTATTGGATCAGATTCGAACAAGACTTTCTATCATTTCCAATGATATATACCAAGGTACAGATGGTTCGCTGTATTTTGCGATAGAAACCCTTGAGGAAAAAGACATTGTCGATTCTCTTCAAGGGTTAAAGATGTTTTTTGTCAATCCAATCGCTTTGGATGGTCACATGATCGCCCTCAAGCCTGCTTTTGGTTATGATATCGAACCAAGTGAAGAACTCTCAGAGCGCGCTAGTCATGCGTTGGTTGCATCCTGTCATGCACAGATTACTTCGCAGAAAATTGTACGCTTTGACTCTATTCTGCTTGATGAAGAGAAAAAACACCTTTCGATGCAAAGCACAATTAAACGGGCTATGGATCAAAGAGAACTGGAAGTTTATGTTCAACCTCAGGTAGATATCGCAACCGGTTGGACTAAATCCGGCGAAGCTCTAATTCGATGGAACGATCCTTTACGAGGGGTAATCTCTCCGGGCGAATTTATGCCGATTATCGAGAATACTCCGCTCATTGGAAATCTAACGCTTCATATTATTAAGCTAGCGATATCGGCTTTGGATGATGTACTCCCCTTGGCAAATGATTTCAAAATTTCAATCAATGTTCCTCCTTCGCTTATGACTGATAGTGAGTTTACAGATCAGGCATTTGACATAATCGACAATTCGGAAATTCCCAATTCTGCCGTTGTTTTGGAAATAACAGAGCGCGGAATGCTATTTGACAAAGATATCGCCAAGCAAGAAATGCAGCGGTTTGTCGATGCTGACATTGAATTTTCGATAGATGATTTTGGAACGGCTAATTCCAACATCGAAATCTTGCGTTCCATCCCCGCATCTGAACTAAAGATTGACCAATCCTTCATCAGCGGACTGACACAATCCACGAAGGATCAAGCCTTGGTCGAATCGATCATAAACATGGCGCACGGGTTGAATTACATCGTGGTTGCAGAAGGTGTAGAAGACCAAGAAATATTGGATTTGTTAACTATTTTGAATTGCGATAAAGTTCAAGGCTATCACATCGCTAAGCCTTTAAAAATAAAAGATTTTACTGGATATCTCATAAGGGAGTTTCTGCATAAAAGAGGTATGGATCACCCCAAATATGGTTAATTCTTGTAAAGGACATAAATTATGCTATTGTTAACCAGTTAATTTAAGTAACAGTAGAGGTTAACAATGATTGAATGGCTACTAGAAGTACTATTTGGCCGTCGTCACAAAGGTGGCGGACCAGGCTAGATTACTAGCAACTAGGATTGAAAAAAAGGGCGCTTTTGTGCCCTTTTTTATTTGTATTACAAATAGTTGCCATCAAATTTGATGCGTAGCAACTTTTTCAATTTAGGAGAAATGTCTATTCAAGGATCGTCTGACATAGACAGGCGTGTTTATCTTTTAGGTCTGTTTTCCCTAAGAATCCAAATTTGTTCAGTTCAAAGGGTGTCGATTCGAGTAATTCTGCAGAATATAGTGGAAATCCAAGAAAACCCGGCGGTCGGGTCGCATTAACCGCCGGATCCTCCAGAGGAATAGCTCCATTGGAACAGAAGTTTGGGAAACTGTTCCTTTGAAGTCTGGTGCGAAGTCGTCTGCGTGACGGCGAACGACCTCGCGAAACAACCAATGCACGATTCGCATCCAATGGAATGTGATCAAGGTCACGGGTTGAGAAAGTTTTTAGATTGTGCGGTTTGATCGATTTAAAGACTCAACGCTGGTATGCTGTCTTCACTATCTTCGATTTGTCATCACCCGAAACAGAAACTGCTATGATGGATGGCGAAAACCAATAAGCTATCCAAGTGTGATCAAGGATTTTAGCACAGTAATTTCACCTAAAACGAAAAACGGGAGCTCATCCGAAGATAAGCTCCCGCTGCGCCTCACTTGGGGCCGCTTTCCGCTTGCGCTTCCGGCTTCCGCTTCTTTGGCGTCGGGTTTCCGGGCCAGTATCTGTTTTCTGTTCTCCACATTTCGGCTTGCGCTTCGATGCTTCGGTTTCCAACACATGCTGGTCCAGTCACCTGATGATTGCTGTCTCTCTGTTCCATTCCGGCCGAAGCCTTCACTTTCCAGTCTTCTTTCAACCATCCATTGAAAGATCATTCTATCATATTTGCATATAACAAATTGGTCGTTTCAATCATCTTTGTGCTTTTATCTCTCCCCAACGGGTCATTGCTGACTGGTCGCCGGTTGTAAGCAAATGCCTTCCGATGAATTGGTTATGACTCGAAGGTCCGAGTCGGACCTAGTAGAAAAACCCGAGTTATCCACAGGCAATGAAGTTAGCGGTGGAAAAACCAGGGGGATGTGGTGGATAACAATTATGATCGGGAAGTTTTTCGAAAGTCCGGCCCCACTTGATCGGGAGGGGATAGTAAGGGGACCGGACCATCGAAACGATCCCGGCATCTTGGGAGGAGGATGCGCGCCGGGGTCGTTAAACTAATGCCTTAAACCTGAACTGTATTCAGCAAGATGATGCTGCTCATGCTCAGGGCGGCAACTATATTGAAAAGCGTCTTCATGGGATTTCTCCTTTTGATTAACGCCAGTCAAACATTCCTTTTCCTGTTCACTTGTTATGGTGAAATGGTCTTCAAACAGTTAAGTTTCAATTGAAAACGGAGTTCAATGAGTTGCATTATTTGCAAGCGCTGAAAACGGCCTACAAAGAGTCATTCTTAGCTAAGAGCTTGATTTATCTAGAATATGCCCTTGAGCAGCTTTTTTCCACGGTCCAACGGATTGCGGCGGAAGTTTGACTCTTCCCGTCCAATATAGGTGAATATGCCATCCATGGCCTGATCCTTGACGCTGTCGGTCAGTCTATCCCGGGAAATATCCATACCGCCCAATCGCGCGAGAGAAGAGATCGATCCCAGCCGTTCTACCTGTTTAAAGGCACCAAGATCACCCAAGGCGGATTCAATTAAAGGACGCACCTTGTTGCCCAATTCTACACCGGCCGTTTTTCGGAGATATTGTGAACCAGCCGTATCGCCTCCGGTCACTATTCCAAGCCCGTCGGTCAGCGTCAAACCGTCAATCGCCGAACGAAAAACCGGTTTGGCGGTCAATGCCGCCTGCCCAGCTGCGCTGTTCAACGTACGCGTAATATCTCCCGTCAATCCGGCTTTGCTTGTAAAACGCAATATTTTGGTCGCTCGTTTCAATGGTCCTGGCAACAAGATACGGACGGCCTTATCCGCATAAAAGGCGCCAGGCTCCCCAAGCTTGTCCAAAGCATTATCCGAAGCGTTTCCAAGCAAGCTCTTTAGCCCCTTAGACTGCGCAAAAGCCGGTTGTGCGATGAACGGAACCGTTCCCATCCCACTCAGGATAATACCCGATTTCAAAAAAACTCTTCTGCTGGTTTCATGTGTCATAATCCGCTCCCTTGCTTTGGCATGATCTTATCATACCAGCTTGGCGCGAAACTGAACAGTTCCAACAGATTAGGTAAATTCCAGTAACTTATGGACTGGGAAATTTACTTTGCTTCAGAAAACTCCAGCTTACCTTTGGTTTCATCCGCCGAAACTTCTGATAGCTCCAGAGAAAATGGATCACCCTCATCCGTTGTACCGGACAAGTTATTGCCATCTTTTGTCATTTCGAACTGTTCATCGGTCATTTTGGATTCAAACCAGTCTGACAGCTCGTCAGCATCCGTTGGAGAGACAAAACTGACGGTAACCTTGCCACCCTCCCCTTTCTGATCCTCGATATCGAAATTGGTGATCTTCGACCCAGGATAGAGCTGGACATTGTTCAAATCGAAATCATCGCTATCCAGTTTGATTTCAGGGAGATTGACATCCATTGAAAAGCCATCGGCCTTGATGGAGAATTTGCTGTCCTCTCCTTTGCCGCCAATTTTGATTTTTTCAGACTCTTCTGCTGAATCATCGCTCAAATCGATCGATATACTGGAGCCTTCATCCTCTGATTTACTGCACGCAGAAAGAACCAGCGGAAAGGCTGCGACGACGGCGATAAACTGCTTATTCATTTTCAATCTCCAGACTGTATTATTCATATAATACAGTCTGGAGATATTGAGGTCAAGCTTGATTAGGCAGGGTCAATTCCTGCACCTGGATTGGCAGCATTTACCACGCCGCCATCTACGGGCAATGTCGAACCAATGACGTAGTCACCGGCGGAACTCGCCAAGAAAACAGCTGCCGAGGCCATGTCTTCTGCGCGACCAATGCGGCGGGCGGGAATTCCGGGAGCCACCGCGTCGCCGTGATCTCGCGCCGCCTTGTTCATTGTGGAAGCAAAAGCTCCCGGAGCAATGCCGGTCATGATAATATCTTCCTGCACCAGCTTGGATGCCATTTTGCGGGTCAGGTGAATGACCGCTGCCTTGGACGCCTGATAGCTGTAAGTCTCCCACGGATTGACTTTCAGTCCATCTATGGATGCGATATTTATGACCTTTGCTGGCTGCTCAAAACTAGCGGCTGCCTTTAACTGCGGATGGAGCGCCTGCGTCAAAAAGAACAATCCTTTGACATTAGTGTCCATCACCTTGTCCCAGCCACCTTCCGGAAAATCCAGATATTCGGTCCCCCAGGCGACACCAGCATTGTTGACGAGTATGTCCAGCTTCTCTTCGCGGGATGCGATCTCGGCAGCCAAAGCCTTGCAGCCCTCAACGGTTGAAATGTCTCCCTGGATATAGATGCAGTTATCACCGAATTCAGCAGCGGCAGCTTCACCCTGATCGGCTTTTCGGCCTGAGATATAGACTTTAGCGCCTTGTGCCAGGAACCCCTCAGTGATCATTGCTCCGATGCCGCGTTGACCGCCAGTGACGAGCGCAACGCGCCCTTCGAGGGAAAAGAGTTTGTTGAAATCCATTATATTGCTTCCTTCTAGTATCCGTGCATCTCGGCGACGAGATTGGTGTGATAATTGGCATCGCCCATAAATTCGGCCAGGGCGCGATCACGCTTCATATAGAGACCAATATCATATTCGTCGGTCATGCCAACGCCGCCGTGCATTTGAACACCTTCCTTGACCGATAACGCCGCTGCTTTGCCCGCTTTCGCTTTAGCCACCGAAATCATCAGTTCAGCTTTGTCAGAGCCTTCATCGAGCATCTGCTGCGCTTTCAAGACGGTGGCTCGCGCGACTTCCATTTCGCTGTAAAGGTGCGACAGGCGATGTTGGAGCGCCTGGAATGTACCGATAATTTTATCAAACTGTTTCCGGCCTTTTACATAATCAATCGTGATATCCATTGATCCAGCACCAACGCCAACGGTTTCAGCCGCAGAACCCGCCCGGCCTGCGTTGAGCATCCGTTTTAACACGGCATCGCCTTCATCCACTTCACCGATCACAGCATCCGCATCGACAATCACGCCATCAAATTCGACATGCGCAGCGACGGCACTGTCTACCAGACGGACACTGTTGCGCGACAGGCCATCCGAACTGGTATCGACGGCAAACAGAGTCAATCCTTTGTCGTCACCGGCACTACCGCTGGTCCGGGCGGCAACGATCAATGTGTCGGCGGAACCACCCTGCACTACGAATTGCTTTTTGCCATCCAATTTGAAACCATTGCCTTCACGCGTGGCCGCCATACTAATTTGGTCGGGACGATGCTTCGCACCTTCATCAATTGCTACAGCCAAAACACTGTCACCCGACAATATGCCTGGAAAATATTTCTCGCGCATCGCCTGTCCGCCCGCATTCAATGCTTCAACACCTGCAACTGCAGTAGTCAGGAATGGCGATGGCGTAAGGTTCCGGCCAATTTGCTCCAGCACCACGCCGGCTTCAACATGGCCAAGCCCCAAACCGCCTTCGTCTTCCGAAATCAATATTCCGGTAAAACCCATCTCGGCAAATTTCTTCCATAGGTCATGAGAGAAACCATCTTTGCAATTCTTGTCACGGAATTCGCGGAAATGCGCGACATCGCCCTCACCTTTCATAAAGTCGGCGGCGCTATCTTGCAGCATTTGTTGATCTTCGTTTAGAAATAGTGGCATTTAAATATTCTCCTGCTTGTCATCCCGGACTTGATCCGAGGCCCGTCTCGAATGAAGTCGCGAAGCGACCTATTCTTGCGCTGGGTTCCCGCCGTCGCAGGAATGACAGAATTGTTCTTTAAGCTCCGGGCAGTTGCAATATCTGCTTGGAAACGACGTTGAGCATCACTTCGCTAGTGCCGCCCTCAATGCTGTTCGCTTTGGTACGCAGCCAGTCGCGCGCGGTTAGGCCGCCATTGGTGGCTTCGCTTTCCCATTCGAGCACTTCACTGCCACCAGCCGTCATGATCAATTCATAGCGACTTTTGTTCAGTTCTGTTCCCACATATTTCATCATATTGGGTTGTGCCGGATGGCAGAGACCCGCTTTAAAGGTATCGCCAAAGCGTTCGGCCATCGCACGAAATGCGAGTAATTCGATATCAATATCGGCCAAATCAGCACGCAACATCGGATCGTCCAAGCGTCCCATTTCGTCACGGCCAATTTGATCGGCAAATTTGGCGCCGAGCGATCCACCGCCCGATCCGCCTTGTCCGGAGATCATGCTGCGTTCGTGACCCAACAGATATTTGGCAACGTCCCAGCCTTTATTTTCTTCATAAACGACAGAAGAAATGCCGTCGCCATAGGATTTCGGAACTTTCACATCATCAAAGAAAGTCTCGCAAAAAGGCGAGGCGCCGGAGATCAGTTTAATCGGTTTGGTAGTCACACCTTCGCTCGCCATGTCAAATAGCAGGAATGTGATACCTTTATGTTTCTCATTCTTGTCGGTCCGCGTCAGGCAGAAGATCCAGTCGGCCTTGTCTGCATAGCTGGTCCAGATTTTCTGGCCATTCACAACATAGTGATCACCTTGATCAATGGCACTGGTTTGGAGAGAAGCCAAATCTGATCCTGATCCGGGTTCAGAATAGCCCTGACACCAACGAATTTCTCCGCGCGCAATCTGTGGAAGGAAGTGCTTCTTTTGCTCTTCCGTGCCAAATTGCAGCAATGCGGGACCAAGCATCCAGATGCCAAAGCTTGACAGTGGTGAGCGGCATTTCAAACGCCCCATTTCCTGGCCCAGAACTTTGGCCTCGGCTCGGGACAGTCCGCCGCCGCCATATTCTTTTGGCCAATCGGGAACGGTCCAGCCTTTTTCGGCCATGATGTCCATCCACTCTTTTTGACCAGGCTTGTATGTGGGATTGCGACCACCCCAACAGGCATCGCTTTCATCTACAACAGGCTCGCGCATCTCAGGCGGACAGTTGGCTTCCAGCCAAGCAGCCGTCTCTGCACGGAAAGTTTCAATATCGGACATGACGATTTTCCTTTTAATTGCTCAATTAAAGTTGGACTATCATAAAAATGACAACGGGTTCAATGATTCCCTTTGCAAAAATAAATTGGAGGACAGGATATGCGTTTCGAAGGCAAAACTGCGGTTATAACTGGTGGATCGTCGGGAATAGGGCGTGGTACGGTTGATCTGTTTCTTCGAGAAGGCGCAACCGTAGTCATGGGTGATATCGATGACGCAGAAGGGTCGGCGATGATGGCATCACTGGGTGAAGCGTTTCACTTTATCAAATGTGATGTGACACAAGAAGACCAGGTCAAAGCATTGATGGACGGAGCCGCCGAAAAAACCGGCGGTCTAGATATTGTGTTTAACAATGCCGGTTCTGGTGGCCCCCGTGATCCGATTGACGAGATTAGTGGTGATGACTGGGATTTTGCGATGGCTCTATTGCTCAAATCCGTTGCCATGGGCATCCGCCATGCAGCGCCACATATGAAGAAGCGAGGCGGAGGTGCTATCGTCAATACTAGCTCAATCTGCGCGCTCCATGGAGGATATGGCCCTATTGCCTATTCCACCGCCAAGGCCGGTGTGCTGCAACTGACCAAGATTGCAGCAGCGGAACTGGCGCAATATAACATCCGGGTGAATGCGATTTGCCCCGGCTTCATCCAAACCAATATATTCGCCACGACTTTGGGTGCCAACGAAGAACAAAAGGCGCAGATTAACACGGCCCTTGGTCAGTTGGGCGCGATGGCACAACCGGTAGCCCGTCCTGGCATCCCGCAAGACATTGCAGAAGCCTGTGCCTATCTAGCCAGCGATGCGGCAGGATTTGTGACCGGGACCAAGATTTTGGTCGATGGTGGTATCATGACCGGTACCCAGAGCAGCTGGGATCCGGAAGCGCCGGGAATGCTCGATGCAATGCTTCCAGAGGAGCTGCGATGAGCATAAATAGCGATCCGCTGCCAACCAGGACCAAGGCACTTTATGGTTTCGGCTCCGTCGCCTACGGTATCAAGGACAATGGCTTCGCCACCTTCCTGCTATTCTATTATAATCAGGTCATCGGCATGCGCGCCGATCTTGTCAGCCTGGCGATCGCACTGGCCCTTATCATCGACGCATTTATCGATCCCATCATCGGACAGATGACTGATCGAACGCGCACCAAAATTGGCCGGCGCCATCCCTGGCTTTATATATCCGCCATTCCGATTTGTATAACCTGGCTGCTACTCTGGCATCCGCCAGAGGCGAGCGAGATGGTACAATTCTTTTATTTGCTCGCCTTGGCCATACTTGTTCGACTTTCTTTGTCGCTAAATGAAGTCCCTGCCCTTGCATTGCTTCCCGAATTGTCGACCGACTATCATGATCGTACCAGTATCACGCGCTATCGTTATCTATTCGGTTGGGCCAGCGGCTTGCTGCTAATGTTCTTCGCCTACTCCTATTTGTTGGTTCCAAGTGACGAATATAAAGACGGGCTTCTGAATGCAGATGGATATTCCACCTATGCAATTATTGTTGCTTTTGTAATGGCCTTTGCAGTTTTGGTGGCGGCAAGAGGGACACATAAACGTATCGTGACAGCCTATCATGCTGCTGGGAAATTACCCGAATCCTCAGAATCGTTGAAAGAAATTTTTGGCACTTTTCGTTTCCGACCATTCATGTTGCTCATGTTTGCTGGTCTGTTCGCCTACACAAATCAGGGTATAATTTTTGCACTCTCGCCATACCTGCTCACGCATGTCTGGTTGTTCGGGCAAACCGAACTCGCAATCTATTCCGCAACTCTTTTCATTGCGGCAATATTGGCCTTTGTCATCGTCAACGGCATTTCACAACGGTTCGGAAAATCCAGAACAGCCTGTTACATGGTATTAGCATCAATCGTTTTGGGAACGGGGCCATATTGGCTGTATCTCGCTGGCTTGTTCCCTGCCGTAGGTTCTCCAATTTTGCTGCCTATCTTCCTCACCTTTATCATCTTGGGAACAGCATGCGGAATTTGCACGCTGATATTGACCATGTCGATGATGGCAGATGTGACCGATGCCTATGAACATCAATATGGCAAGCGTTCAGAAGGTGTGTTTGCATCCGGCGTCTGGTTGATGCAAAAATCAGTGGGAGCGCTTGGGCTTTTGATGGCAGGCTTGATTGTCGCGATTGTGCAACTTCCCGAGAAAGCGTCTCCCGGTTCCGTTGAGCCTGAAATTGTTACCAATATGGTCTGGATTTATGCTTCACTGGCAGTGATCATTGGATCAATTGGCGCCTGGGCCTACACATTATTTCCGATAAGCGAACAAGACCATAGCGATATGGTTTCAAACAAAAAACGCGCTGAGGCATAGCTGGATGACAATTGCGAAATGGGAAAGTTAGGGAAGTTTCCCTGTGGAAATCGATCAACGGCTCTGCTAGTTTAATTGCATAATTAAATTTGGATACAACAGAAAAGGATTTGGGCATGGACTTCGATCTCACGGAAAAGCAGGAATATTGGCGCAACCGGGTACGCGATCATATTGAGACTCACCTGCGCCCGCGTGTTGGAGACTATAAGAAAGAAGATGCTTCAGGAGATCGCTGGAAGGTGATTCAAACGATCGAAGAAGAGAAAGTGAAGGCGAAAGAAGCCGGCATATGGAATCTTTTCATGCCACCTTCAAACCCAAACCTGCCTCATGTTGACGATACATTTGAGTTTGAAGGTCCGGGCCTGACCAATATGGAATATGCGCTTTGCGCAGAAGAGATGGGGCGTTTGGGTTTCTCCTCTGAGGTGTTTAACTGCTCCGCTCCTGACACCGGCAACATGGAGGTATTTCATCGCTACGGAACAATTGAACAGAAAGAACAATATCTGCGGCCCTTGATGAATGGCGAAATTCGTTCAGCCTTTCTAATGACGGAGCCACGGGTTGCTTCTTCTGATGCGACCAATATCGAAACCAAGATTGAGCGCGATGGTGACGAATATGTAATCAACGGCCGCAAATGGTGGTCATCGGGTCTTGGCGATCCACGCTGCTCCGTCGCAATCGTTATGGGTAAAACCCGCTTTGACGGCAGCCGTTATACCCAACAATCACAGATCTTGATGCCAACCGATGCCGAAGGCGTGAACATCATCCGCCATCTCCCTGTATTTGGCTATGATGATGCACCACATGGCCATATGGAAGTCGAACTCAAAGACGTCCGCGTTCCTGCATCCAATATCATTTTGGGAGAAGGCCGGGGCTTTGAAATTGCCCAGGGGCGCCTCGGACCCGGACGGATTCATCACTGTATGCGGACCATCGGTGTAGCCGAAGACGCGCTTGAAAAAATGGTGCGTCGCTTGCAATCACGAGTAGCGTTCGGGAAGACTCTGTCAGAGCACAGCATCTGGGAACAGCGCATTGCCGCAGCCCGCATCGACATCGAAACTAACCGTTTGCTCTGCCTAAAAGCCGCAGATATGATGGATAAAGTCGGCAACAAAGTGGCCAAAGCAGAGATCGCTATGATCAAGGTTTCTGCACCAAATATGGCACTGCGAATTATTGACGATGCAATCCAAGCACACGGCGGCGGCGGTGTTAGTGAAGACTTTGGTCTCGCCAGCGCTTACGCCCATCAACGGACATTGCGTCTCGCGGACGGCCCCGATGAAGTACACGCTCGCACCATCGCGAAAATCGAGATGGGTAAATATGCAGAAGAAGCACCAGGCAGCAAGATGAAGGAAGAACTAACTTCCGGTGATCTCGCAGTTTCACGATAGGAGCCAGCCACATGAAAGCAGCAGTTCTCCGGGAACCCGGCAAGCCACTGACGGTTGAAGAAGTACAGATCGACAAGCCCAAGGCACACGAAGTGCTAATCCGCACCGCCGCCTGCGGGCTTTGTCATAGTGACCTGCACTTCATTAACGGAAGCTATCCGCATCCCCTGCCCGCCATTCCCGGCCACGAAGCGGCAGGAATTGTGGAGGCAGTTGGCGATGAGGTAACCAGCGTAAAGGTCGGTGATGCCGTCGTGTCTTGCCTTTCCGCCTTTTGTGGGAACTGTGAATTTTGCGTGAGCGGGCGAATGTCACTTTGTCTGGGAGCCGCAACCAGGCGAGGCGTCGATGATGCCCCGCGGATCAGCCAGGATGGCGAAATCGTGAACCAGATGCTAAATCTGTCCGCCTTTGCCGAACAGATGCTAATCCATGAAAACGCGTGCGTGACCATTGATCCGGAAATGCCGCTCGATCGGGCTGCATTAATTGGATGCGCGGTGACGACGGGTGCTGGAACTATCTTCAACGCCTGCAATGTGACACCGGGCGAAACCGTTGCCGTTGTGGGTTGCGGCGGAGTCGGGCTGGCAACGATCAATGCTGCCAAAATAGCGGGCGCTGGCCGCATCATTGCCGCAGATCCGCTTCCCGAGAAGCGCAAAATGGCAATGGAAATGGGTGCAACGGATACAGTCGATGCCACTGCGGATGGGGCAGCTGGAGAGATTGTTGAGATGTCTGGCGGCGGTGTTGACTATGCGGTTGAAGCCGTTGGACGCCCGCAATCGGCCCAATTGTCTGTGGATGTCCTGAAACGAGGTGGCACGGCAACCATCCTGGGCATGATGCCCTTGGCAGAAAAAGTCGGCCTTAGTGCAATGGATCTTCTGTCTGGCAAAAAACTGCAGGGCGCGATCATGGGAGGAAACAGGTTCCCGGTCGACATCCCGCGTCTTGTCGATTTTTACATGAAGGATATGCTGAAGCTTGATGAACTTATTTCCGAGCGTATTCCGCTTGAGCAGGTCAATGAAGGCTTTGCAGCGATGGAAAAAGGCGATACCGCCCGTTCTGTCATCGTTTTTGATCAATAGGAGCCTGTAAAAATGGCAGAAGTCAATCCGCAAGTGGATATGGTCGGTACTATGGACGTGCCGGAAAAAGACAAGCTGGATGAAGCCAGTCTTACGCAATGGATGGAAGGCAATGTAGAGGGCTTTCAGGGTCCAATCACATTGAGTAAATTCAAGGGCGGGCAATCCAATCCCACCTACAAGATAGAAACACCCGGCACGGACTATGTGTTGCGCAAAAAACCGTTCGGGAAATTGCTTCCCTCTGCCCATGCTGTGGACCGGGAATTCCGTGTCATCGCCGGTCTGCATCCAGCCGGTTACCCAGTTGCAAAACCTTACGGTCTTTGTGACGATGATGATGTGATTGGAACCATGTTCTACATCATGGGTATGGCCGATGGCAGGACCCTATGGGATGGGACGTTGCCGGACAGCGATCCGGCCGAACGAAAAGCCATATATCATGAGATGATCGATAATCTGGCGCTATTGCACAGCTATGATCCAACGGAACTCGGCCTGGAAAAGCATGGCAAACCAGGCAATTATTGCGAACGGCAGATCTCTCGCTGGTCACAACAGTATAAATTGTCCGAGCTGCAGGAAATTCCGGAAATGGACAATTTGATCGAATGGCTGAACAAGACCATTCCGGAACAAAAGCATTTCAGTATTGTCCATGGCGATTATCGTCTCGACAACATGATCTTCGCCAACAACAAGCCGGAAGTGATTGCAGTTCTGGACTGGGAGCTATCAACGCTCGGTGATCCGATTGCCGATTTCGCCTATTGGTTGATGGCTTATGAGCAGGAACCGGAAGGCCGAAGTGGATTGAAAGGTGTGGATGTTGAAGCTCTTGGCATTCCAACCCGCGACGAAGCCATTGCCCGATATTGTGAAAAACTGGGCATCGATGACCTGCCCCCTATGGACTGGTATCTCGCCTATAACCTGTTTCGGATCGCCGCAATTTTGCAGGGCATCCAGAAACGCGTGGTAGATGGAACCGCGAACAGCGCTGCTGCGGCTGAAATGTCCGATCGCGTAACGCCGTTGGCACAAGCCGGTTGGGAAGCCGCCAAACGCGCAGGAGCATAAAGGAACCTCACCATGGCCGATCTTAAAGACAAAGTTGCCATCATCACCGGCGCTGGAAGCGGCATTGGAAGGGCTTCGGCTCTGCTATTTGCAGAACATGGCGCCAAGGTAATCGCCAGCGATGTCACCGATGATGTAGAAGAGACGGCCAAAGGTTCCGAAGGCAACATAATTGCGATTAAGGCTGATGCAGGCAGTGAAGGCGATATTGAAATGCTTGTGGAAGCAGCCGAGCAACGCTTTGGCGACTTACATGTCTTTTTCGCCAATGCTGGAATTGGAGGGGGATTTCAGGGTATATTCGACAGCGATGTTGCCGAGTGGCAGGAAGTGCTGCGGGTTAATCTTATCGGCCCTTTTTTAGCCGCGAAATATGCGGGAAAGGTTATTGCTGAAAGCGGTCATGGAGGCTCCATCATCTGCACAGCCAGCGTCGCTGGCATCCGCTCAGGCGCGGGTGGCCCTGCCTATAGTGCTTCCAAAGCCGGCGTTATTAATCTGGTTAAAGTCGCAGCTCAGCAATTTGCGACATCGAACGTGCGATGTAACGCCATTTGTCCAGGAATCACCGAGACTGGCATGACGCAGTTCATTTATGACAAGGCCCGAGAAAAGGGAAAAGAGGACCGCCTTGGTTATCTCAACCCCTTACGGCGCGGTGCAGCTCCGATCGAGATGGCTGAAGTTGCTCTATTCCTTGCTTCTGACCGGTCATCCTATGTGAATGGGCAGGCAATTGCCGTTGACGGAGGACTAAGTGCATCGCACCCCGTGACCCGCCAGGAATTCGGCCGGACAGCCGTTTAATTGTGCTTCGACTTTGATCCGAAGCACAATCAACATTTCAAATTATCAATTCGCCAGTGCCAGGTTGCCATTGCCCAGTTGCACATAGTCAACCCGGCTACCGGTTGCTCCGCATAGGAAATCACTGCTTTGACCACCGGATAAGTTGCCTTCAACTCGCCAGCCAGCGCCATCACGCGCAACGGCACGAATTTCTGAAACGCGAGCGTTATTCCCAGACTGAACCTCGGCAGCATTGGAACAAGCGTTAATTGCCTGTTCCATCGTTCCGGTTCCACGGCTGCTTTGCTGATCGCTGCGATTATCATAGCGACTGTCATCACCGCGGTAGTCGCGCTGACGATAATCACGATCTCGACTGTTACGATAGTCCCGGTCCCGATCTTCATAACGACGGTCACGCTTATTATTGGAAGCAGCACCCGCGATTGCCGCGATACCGCCCAGGATCAATATCCCGGCAACCACATCACCACCGCTAATTCGTCCTCGACGATGGCGATATCCGCGATATCCGCGGTACCCTCTATAGCCTCGATAACCGCGCCGGCGTTCGGCCTTTTCACTCTCGGCGCTCCAGGCCAAACTGTTCATATCTATCGGTTGGTTCACTGTAGCAGGGCCAGCGACAGGTGCGGCCATGGCTGGCGTAAAGCCTGTGAAAATCATCGCCGTAGATGCGGCTATTGCGGAAGCTGTTTTACGAAATGTCATACTCTACACCCCTGTTTGAAATCCCAGATTCTGTGCCCTCGAGTCTGGAATACTACTAAATCTTGGACAATATATATGAGGCTCAGCCTGTCGCCAGGCTGAACCACTTTTTAGTCTGTCGTAGGATCACCAACGATTGAGCCCCTTGAAACGAATGTCGGAGACCCGGCGCCCATCTACAAAACAGGTGAATTTGCCTGTGTCGTAGTTGCTATGACGCCTGTTGTACCCGTTGCGATACTGGCGACCGCGATAGTTATCCTGAACCGCAATCCGGCCTTTTACCCGGTACCCGTATCGGGTTCGTTTGACATCACGGATCTCGGTCACATCGGCTCGGCCATATTGACCTGCCCGACGCTCTGCCTGGCGCACACATTTGTTCACGGCCTTACGCGGACGGATGCGTTGGTTCTGACCATAATTATTGTGCCGTACATAATCACCACGATAGCCACGATCATAATTGTTGCTGTAGCGATCCTTTTTACCCGAGGTCAGGATGGCTGCTAGTCCGCCCAGAACGACGGCTCCTGCAATTACCTCACCTGCGCTAATCCCATTGTCATGACCTTTGGCCATCGCTGGGGTTGCTGAAACGGCCATCGCAGTTGCGGCAGCGGTTCCGACTATTGCTGTTTTAAGAGTCTTCATGTCCACTTTCCTTTTAGACTGCAAGGGAACCATTTCCCGAGCTGTGAACATGTTTTAGATGAGTCGCATTGAGCAAAGACTGAACTCACTCGACAGGCGTTGTTCAGGTTAATGGCTATTTATATGAACACTGAATATTGTGTAATTTCAATTAATTAGGCCCGACCGTCGCCAATTGCGCCGGCCCAAAGGGTGATTTTCGACAACAATGCACATGAACTTGATCATGCCGGAAAGCGCTAGGACAATCACTAAGTTGAATACGTGCACAGTTTGCAGATATTGTACGATATTGAAAATCCGTGCTAGTCTTTTGGGTATGACGATTACCAAAACCCGACTGTTCTTTCTGACAATATTAGTTCTGTCCGCAATTAGCTTTCTGGGTGGATCTGCAATTTGGTCGATGCTCGGTCTCGCCGATGATCTCACTATCGAAGGAAATGCGGAAATCGTTCGAGCAGATAGTGGTGACCTCGGAACGGGCTGGTCCGCCTACGGCGGCGATCCTGGCGGGAACCGATATACTGCAGCAACACAGATTAATGCGGATAATGTCGATCAATTAGCCATCGCCTGGACCCATCGTAGCGGATCATTGAACGGCAAAAGTGAGGAAGACCGAAACAAAAGCGCGCTACAAACAACGCCAATATTGGTTGAAGACTCTCTGGTGTTCTGCACCCAGTTCAACGAGGTCATCGCTGTTGACCCAGGAACAGGCGAAGAGAAATGGCGCTACGATCCCGAAGTACCAACCGGCAGCAATCCGGCCAATCAATATACCTGCCGCGGCGTTTCTTTCTGGAAAGATACGGCAGCGGAAACAGATGCTGTTTGCGCTACACGCTTGTTTACCGGGACCGTTGATGCCCGAGTCATCGCACTTGACGCCAAAACAGGCGAGCCATGCGAAGGATTTGCGGATGGAGGCACCAAACGTATCCGACCATCGATATCCCTGCGCTGGCCCGGTGAGTTCCAGATAACGTCGGCACCAGCCATAGTGGGAGATATCGTAGTAACGGGAACCTCCATCGGCGACAATCTACGAACAGATGCACCCAAGGGCACAGTATTCGCCTTTGATGCACGTACCGGTGAAACGAAATGGACTTTTGATCCTCTATCGGGTTCGCCCGACGTTCGCGGTGGTCACAGCAATGTCTGGTCAACCATTGCTGTCGATGAAGCGCGTCAGATGGTCTTCCTCCCAACCTCCAGCCCCAGCCCGGACTATTATGGCGGCAACCGGCCCGGTGACAATCTATATGCCAATAGTGTGGTTGCTTTAAACGGGGAAACCGGCACCGTTGCGTGGCATTTCCAAACTGTACATCACGACGTCTGGGACTATGACATTCCGGCCCAACCAAGCCTGGTCCAAGTCTGGCGTGATGGCAAGGCGCATGATGTCGTGGCGCAAGTGACCAAGACGGGTTTCGTTTTTGTACTGGATCGCGATACAGGAAAGCCATTTTTACCGATTGAAGAACGCGCCGTTCCACAGCAGGGTGAAAAAGGAGAAATGCTCTCGCCAACTCAGCCTTTCCCGGTCAACACCCCGAGCATCGTACCCGATCGACTGGATCCCGCAGATGCCTTCGGGATTACCCTCTGGGATAAGCTGGCTTGCAAAGCGCAACTGGAAGACCTTCGGGCAGAAGGGTTGTTCACCCCGCCGACGATTCAAGGAACATTGTCGTTACCGTTTACCGGCGGTGGAGCCAATTGGGGCAGCGCCGCTTTCGATCCGCGGCGGAATTTGCTGGTGATCAATATGAATAACATCGGACAGTATATGCGCCTTCAACCCAATACGACCGATAGCAAAAAGGCCAATATGATTAGCGACAATGACGAATTTGCACCAATGGAAGGCGCTCCATATGGCATGAGCCGGGCCATGCTTTTGTCTCCGCTGGGACTACCCTGTACCCCGCCGCCATGGGGCGTGCTGGCAGGCATTGATTTGGACAGCGGTAAAATCGTCTGGCGCCAAACTTTGGGCACAACCGAAGATATTGCGCCTGGTGGACTTGCGTTGAAATTCGGCACACCGGCTTTGGGTGGCCCGATCGTGACAGCCAGTGGATTGATTTTTATTGCCGGTACAGCGGATGACTATCTTCGCGCTTTCGACGTCACCAATGGCAAGGAGCTATGGAAAGGTCGCCTTCCGGCCGGTGGACAGGCAACACCCATGAGCTATGTTTGGAAGGGTCGCCAATATGTCGTCATTGCCGCTGGTGGCGCTTCCAACGCGGGTTCAAAGCTCGGAGATAATATTGTAGCGTTTGCGCTTAACTAGCGTTCTGTGCTCAGCCCGCATCCAGCGTTTGTCGAGATGAATAAGACCGATATCATCACTACGATAGGGGTAAAATTTCACTTTTGCGCCGCGATTATTCTTATTGACGACTGATTCTGAATTTGCAGGACCAGATCAACTCAACATCGCAGAGATAAGAATTGTCTTCGCGAAAACCCGCAATTTACTTCTCCATCATCAACCCGGTCGCATGTGCCAAAAAGGCATAAATATCTGAATATTCTTCGATCAGCTTATCCGTCGGCTTACCGCTACCATGACCTGCGCGCGATTCAATACGGATCAAGTGCGGAGCATCGCCCGTGTCCAGCGCCTGCATTCGGGCAATATATTTGAAGCTATGCCCCGGTACAACACGATCATCAGTGTCTGCTGTCGTTACCATTAGTGGCGGATAGTCAGTGCCACTCATGATATTGTGGTACGGCGAATATTTGAGCAGATTTCTAAAATCGGCTTCCTTGTTCGGATAGCCATAGTCATCGACCCAATAGCGCCCCGCTGTAAACTGATCAAACCGCAGCATGTCCATCACTCCGACCGCTGCATGCCCGGCCGCAAAAAGGTCGGGACGTTGATTCACTACTGCACCAACCAACAAACCGCCATTGGACCGCCCTTCGATCGCCAATCCGCTCTTTGGCGTGATTCCAATAGAAACCAAATATTCACCAGCTGCGATAAAGTCATCAAACACATTTTGTTTGTCGTTCAATCGGCCGGCATCGTGCCATTCTTTGCCATATTCACCGCCACCGCGGATGTTAGCTGAGGCAAAGACGCCGCCAGCCTTGATCCAGGCCAACCACGCGGGTTTATACTGCGGCAACACGGAAATGTTGAAACCGCCATATCCATAGAGCAATGTT
This sequence comes from uncultured Sphingomonadaceae bacterium, assembly GCA_947494305.1. Lineage (GTDB taxonomy): Bacteria > Pseudomonadota > Alphaproteobacteria > Sphingomonadales > Sphingomonadaceae > Parasphingorhabdus. Next base: position 1,476,591 of record CANLUL010000001.1, read on the forward strand.
GGCGCACCATCAGAGAGATCCATGCCCTTTTTGTGGACCAGGAACATTGGAATTTTGGTACCATCTTTACTCTGATAGAATTGTTGCGTCACCGTGATCAGGCTAGGATCAAATGGCAACGCCGGTTTGGCCCAAACTGCCGGCTCACCAGCTTCAGAAAAGGCGTAAATGGTTCGCGGGCGGTTAAAACTATCAAAGGCGAAGTAGCCCGTATCTCCCTTTGCTGAACCGCCAAGGTCATCGACGCGGCCGATGCCGGGCAAGTCAACAAGGCCCAATGGATCGCCGTCCAACGTGAATATTTCCAACCGGCTTTTTGCGTCGTCAATATAGTTTGCAGCGATCTGCTCACCAACAATTTTCGCTTTTGCTAGCGTCGCGCTATGCTCAGGAGCAACTTCCTCAAAGACATAAGCCATTTCTCCACATGTGGCGGTAGCCGCTAGTGGACCTTCACATGGCACGTCCCGATCTTCCAGTTCCTCGACATTGGTTTTTACGATGCGTCCACGCGGAGCATTTTTGTCAGTTTTGAAATACAGCGTATCGCCAATGCCATCGATCAATTCCCAATCATTCTCGAAATTAGCCACCAGTTTGCGCGTTTCGAGCGTCGGCGCATCGATTTTAATTAACGTGATCGCGTATTTCTCATCGGTTCCAGAGGAGGAACGAATAACAACCCACTCCCGATCTGAAGTGACGCCTGCTTCATGGCTAAGTTCCGACTGCTCCGGTGTTTCAAATACCTTGAGATCTTTTTCTTGGGATGTGTTTAGTCGATGCAAATGAACGGTGTGATCGGTGGTTAGTGATTGAAACTCCTCACCTTTTTCAGGTTCTGGAAAGCGGGAATATAAAAAACCAGTATTGCCGGGCATCCATGCCAAACCGGAATATTTCACCCATTTCACTTCGTCGGGTAAAAGCTTACCGTCTTCGACATTCAAAATTCTCAACGTGCGCCAGTCAGAACCGCCATCCTGAATAGCATAAACAAGGTAACTTCCATCCGGTGATGGCTTCCATTCGGCCAATGCTGTTGCACCGTCATCGGACCATGAAGAAGGGTCAATAAGCACACGTTCATCGCCATCCGGCGTATCCTTAACGTATAAAATGGATTGGTTCTGCCCCCCACTTTTACGCGTATAAAAATATTTCCCGCCCGCCTGTACCGGAACATCCAGATCATCATAATCGAACAATTCGGTCATCGAGCCTGTAAAGGCATCGCGTTGTGGCTGGATGGTTTCTAGATACGCGTTTGTGACTTGATTCTGCTCTTCGACCCAAGCCGCCACAGTTTCATCTTCACGAACATCGTTTTCCAACCACCGATATGGATCGGATATATACTCACCAAACTGTTCGTCGACGACATCAACGGTGCGTGTTTCCGGATAGGTCAATTGATTGCTCATATCCTGTTGATTTTCGGCCAGTGCCGGGCCGGAAATGGTCAACCCCATGGCCAATGTTAGCATCGTTACGCAACGCATATAAACCCCACATACAAAAGAGGCCGCTAGCTTATCGCCGGCGGCCTCTCATATCAAATGAAACTGTATCGTGAATATGATCTATTCGGCAGGTACGAGTTGTTTCTCCCCGCAACTCAGCAGGTTAACGAATTTCTCTGCATTAATTGCAACATCGTCTGAACCAATCTGATCAAATGGATCTTCAAGATGGCTCTGGATGTTATCCAAGCCAACCAGAATGATTGCAAATAGTACAGGCATGACAAACGTTAAACCGGGCACAGCATATTCGGTTGCTTGATAGGCGAAATACGGGCCATAGAGGATTGGCAGGAGAACGATGAAGAAGTCACTGAACGCCCGCAATGTCTTGGGCGTGCGATATTGATAGATATGTTTCACGCTTTCAAAGGACACGATCATTTTGCTGATATATTGGTTGCAACGGGAACATTCTCCGCCGGCCAACCCCTCACCGCGCATACGTTTCACAAACTGAGACAAGTGAGAGAATGAAGCGTAAATGCGTTTCTCATGCTCGGGCATCTCTTCAATCGATCCCTTAAACATATCCCGGCAGCTGAGCAGCAATTCTGAGAGCACTTGTTCTACCTGCCGCAGACGATCATCATTTTGCTCCGGCAACCAGTCCCGTGCAGCAAAATAGAGCGCACGCCCATGAGCCTTGATCGTCCCATAGTCATCGAGCGCATTTTCACGTCGTTTATACGCGTGCCCGATAGAGAACACGATGGGAAAAACGATTGCAGTGGAGATCATAGTCAAAGGAAAATCGGCCGCAATCCCAGCCCTCAGGCTGATGAAGGTCGATAATATCGCCAGCATAACTATTAGCAAGCTCTTCCAGTTCAGGATCAATCCCAGCTGTGAAATCCGTTCCATAGTTCCCTCCCACTCAATAGAAAGGACATAACTCTCAAGGTTTGAGATTTTGTTAACTATGTTTACGGCAACAAAAAAGGCCGTTGCAATTGCTTGCCACGGCCTTCCAATTTTGGTTGCGAAAGCGGTTTACGCTTCCTGAAACTCTTCCACTTCGTTCTGGACTGGACCACTGTCCTGGCCTTTCGCATCGACATCGCGATCAACCAGTTCAATCACAGCCATGGCAGCCGCATCACTGTCGCGGAAACCGGCTCTAATGATGCGTGTATAACCGCCACTACGATCGCTGTACCGTGCTGCCAGTACTTCGAACAATTTCTTTTCCTGAACTTCATCCATCAAACGCGAATGCGCGAGACGACGGTTGGACAGACCACCTTTTTTCGCCAATGTAATCAATTTTTCCAGATACGGGCGCAGTTCTTTCGCCTTTGGCAACGTGGTTTTGATCTGCTCGTGCTTAATCAGCGCTGCGGACAGGTTTTTCAATAAAGCCTGACGGTGAGCACCGGTCCGCTGCATACGGCGGCCCTTCATTCTATGACGCATGGTAATTCCTTTGTTCGTTATGAGGCCGTATTAGGTACCTCGTAGCAGGCGAATCAAGGGCTCGCCATTCAACCCAATATTTGCGGTAGTCGCCGCAGAGCGCGCTCCTAATAGCATTTTCGCTAAAAAGTCAACTATTGTCTGGCTCATCTATCGGGATCGCAAAACCCGACTTTATCGCACGTATAACGACATTGCTGTTCGCCGTGGCGACAAAACTGTTCGACAATATCCTGTTTTGGATGAAATCGTCATACTCCTCCATCGTTCGCGCGTTATAAATCATAATGTAGTCTGACTGCCCTGTAACAAAATAAAACTGAACAACTCCCGGTTCCTTAGCAATATCATCAATAAACTTTTGTGCCTCGATCTTGTTTTCGCCAGTCAGCCCGACCCGAATTATCATCATCAAAGGTCGGCCCAGCGCAGCCGCATCCAGCAACGCCACTTCTCCCTGAATGACTTTGTCCTTTCGCAATTGAGACAATCGTCGTAATATCGTGGAAGGCGAAGTATTGCAGATATCGGCCAGTTTTTCCGCGCTTTGGCTGGAGTCTTCCTGAATTGCGCGCAATATTCGTCGATCCAAAGCATCCATGATCAATTTCCTTTTTTGGAATCGCGGTGGAATCCACCATAATGTGACGTATTTTGCGCACAACCTGCGTGAAGGTCAACTAATCTGGGCTCCTTATAAAACAAGAAAGGTGCCTGAAATGAGACTTGAAATTCAATTGATGCTGATCCTTAGTGGTATTTCAATTCCGTTCCCAACCTTGGCCCAATCCGAGCGTGAAGAAGCGGTTGCCATCGATCAGATCGAAATTCCATCGAACGAAAGCCTATCGCTGGAACAAATTGGTGCTCCTCTGGCAAGACCATGGTCATTGGCATTTCTACCCGATGGCCGCATGGTGGTTACCGAAAAGCATGGCGGCATTCGCTTGATATCGCCAGATGGTAAGACAAGTGCTCCGCTTAAGGGAGAGCCACCTAATATTTTTCGCAAAAGCGACAGCGGCCTTTTGGACATTGTTCTTGATCCTGATTTTGCCGCTAACAACATAGTATATATTGCTTTTGCCGAAGGCGACGAGGCAGCAAATCGAACAGCAATATGGAAAGCCCGTTTAGACAAGACTGGCCTAGAAGAAGGCCGTGTCATCTTTCGAGTTAACGAACCTAAAAAGGGCCCTAGCCATCCCGGCGGGAGGATGCTTTTTTTACCCGACAATACGTTGCTGCTCAGCATAGGGGATGGATACGATCTGGCTGAAAAGGCACAAGATAATGCAAGCCATTTGGGCAAAATCCTGCGATTGACTAGAGATGGCTCTCCTGCACCGGATAACCCTTTCATTCGTCGACCCGGATTTGCGCCTGAAATATTCACATTGGGCCACCGAAACATTCAGGGACTTGCATATGATCAGAACACCGACACTATCTGGTCGCACGAACATGGCCCTCGTGGCGGCGATGAAGTGAATCAAGTGCAAGCCGGTCAAAACTATGCCTGGCCTAGAGCTACATTTGGCATAGACTATGATGGCACCATTGTTTCCGAACGAAACCATGAGCAAGGAATGGGTCGTCCGCATTTTTTTTGGTCACCCTCTATAGCGCCTTCGGGGCTCGCAATATATCGGGGAGACAAGTTTCCAAATTGGGATGGCCATTTTCTGGTGGGCGGTCTGGCAAATCGTGCACTCATCCAACTTGAAATTGGGCGACAAACCGGATTGCTTGTTGAACGCGGAAGATGGCTACAGGGATTGAAGGCACGTATCCGGGATGTCCGCGTATCGCCCGATGGGCAGATATATCTGCTGACAGACGAGGATAAAGGACGACTTCTTCGTGTCATTCCCGAAGCGGAGAAAGACACCGTATCGTTGAACAACAGCCTAAGGCCGCTTGGTTTTTTAATTGGCCAATGGACCGGCGAAACTGTTCTTACACGAGCAGATAACACAAATCAGCCGCCAAGCCGCTCCTCGGCCAGAACGCATTGTGCACCGAAACTCCAGGGTAGCTACATCGTCTGCAAAACTCGCTTCACCAACGACAACGGAAAATTTCGATCTATCGAGATGCATGTCCATGCAAAGGCAGATGGTGAAAGCTATGATGCACTTGTTTTTAACAGCAATTCACCAATCCAATCACCATTTTCACTGAACAGCGGACAAAAGGATGGAGTGTTTACCGGTTACATGTCTGCAACCGTCAACGATCAGCCAGCGCGTGAACGCATTACCATTAAGCCGTCGCAAGATGGAGCGGAAATAGAATACATCGAATCCTATCAGTATGATACGGATCGAGAAGATAAATGGACGGAAACCTTCAACTGGCAATGGAAAAAGGTAAGATAAGATAGGCGGATAAAAAAAAGGCCGCTCGATTGAGCGGCCTTTTTTTGCGAAGATGACTTTGTTGTTAGCCCAGCAGTTCCTGCTCAAGCTTCTTGGCCATCTCTTCGATATTTTCGGGCGGCCATCCTGGAATGTCCATGCCAAGACGCAGACCCATCGAGGACAGCACTTCTTTGATTTCATTCAAAGACTTACGGCCAAAGTTCGGGGTGCGTAGCATCTCTGCTTCGGTCTTTTGCACGAGATCGCCAATATAGATGATATTGTCGTTCTTGAGGCAGTTTGCCGAGCGTACAGAAAGTTCCAATTCGTCCACCTTCTTGAGAAGATAGCGATTGAGCTGGTTCGCATCGCTTTCGGCCTGGCTCTGTTGGGCAGCAACACCGATTGGCGAAGACACTGCGTCGAGTGCTTCTTCGAAATGTACGAACAACTGCAACTGGTCCTGAAGAATGCGGGCTGCATAAGCAATCGCATCTTCCGGTGTCACGGTTCCGTCGGTCTCGATGGTGAGATTCAGCTTGTCAAAGTCGAGCTCTTGACCAACACGTGCATTGTCAATCTTGTAAGATACCTGACGGATTGGCGAATAGAGCGAGTCAACCGGGATCAAACCGATCGGCGCATCGGCCGGACGGTTCGCAACCGCAGGAACGTAGCCTTTGCCAACATTCACGGTCAGTTCCATGTTGAGTGAAGCGCCTTCATCAAGGTGACAGATAACCAGATCCGGATTCATGATCTCCAGGTCGCCGGTCACTGCAATATCACCCGCTTTCACCTGAGCCGGGCCCGTGACAGAAAGCTGCAAACGCTTGGCTTCTTCGCTTTCCATTTTCAAAGCAATCTGCTTCACGTTCAAAACGATGTCAGTCACGTCTTCGCGAACGCCTGGTAGCGACGAAAATTCATGCAATGCATTTTCAATTTTGATCGAGGTAACTGCAGCACCCTGAAGCGAAGATAGAAGCACGCGGCGCAACGCGTTACCCATGGTAAGACCAAAGCCGCGTTCGAGAGGTTCAGCAACAAATGTAGCTTTGCGCTTGGGGTCTCCGCCGGGTTTGATATCGAGTACGTTGGGCTTCTTCAGTTCTTGCCAGTTCTTCATATTGACAGTCATGGACTTCCCCTGTGGTTTCAAAGAGCGGGTTTGGACGTCGTTACCGCTCTGAATTTAAAAAAGTGAGATTGGCCAGCCAGCCCCTCTCAAAACTCGAGCGATGTTAGACCCGGCGTCTTTTGGACGGACGGACACCATTATGCGGGATCGGCGTAACATCACGGATCGATGTGATAGTGAAACCGACTGCCTGAAGTGCACGAAGCGCTGATTCACGGCCTGAGCCGGGTCCCTTCACTTCCACTTCCAAAGTACGCACACCGTGGTCTGCCGCTTTTTTGCCGGCATCTTCCGCTGCAACCTGCGCCGCATAAGGCGTAGATTTACGGGAGCCTTTAAAGCCCATCATACCAGCAGAAGACCAGCTTATCGCATTGCCTTGTGCATCGGTGATGGTGACCATCGTGTTGTTAAATGTGGCGTTGACGTGCGCTACGCCTGCCGAAATATTCTTACGTGCGCTCTTTTTCACACGTTGTGGTTCGCGAGCCATTTGAAATTCCTACCTAATATCCTGAAAGATAACTGTGCTAAACAGCTCTTATTTTTTCTTCCCAGCAATTGCCTTCGGTTTACCTTTGCGGGTGCGTGCATTGGTGTGCGTACGCTGTCCGCGAACCGGAAGGCCTTTACGATGGCGAAGACCGCGATAACAGGCGAGATCCATCAAACGCTTGATGTTCATCGCGGTTTCACGCCGCAAGTCACCTTCAACCGTATGATCCGCGTCAATGGTTTCGCGAATTTGCAAAACTTCCTGATCGGTCAAATCCTGTACCCGGGTAGCCGGATCGAGTTTCAGTTTTTCAACAATTTCGACCGCTTTCGTGCGTCCGATACCGTGAATGTAGGTAAGCGCAATGATAACGCGCTTGTTTGTTGGGATATTTACCCCGGCAATACGTGCCAATATATTTCTCCATGCTCCACAGAGACCGATTCGTTACGGGCTCTATCTCATCGCTAAGTCGTTAAAAACAAACCCAAAACGCACAAAACCAGCGCGCACCAAAATGGGTGTTGCCGGTTTAAATCGGTTTCGAATAAAGGGTATTTAGGGCGAGTCTGTTGGACTGTCAATAGCGGCTTGGCGCAGAATTGCGGGGGTTAGCCGTGATCTTGAACGTCGATGATTTTACACCAAAATAGCTGAACGTCAAAACCTCGTTTACCTTGGTCCGATATACCAGCTGCATGTCGGAATTACAGCGTTCCGAGACCAATCGCCGGGTTGTGCGTCAAATTTGGTTGCTTTGCAGCATTATGATGCTTGCCTTTTCTACAGATGGAGCCAGTTTCAACTACAATCCGGTAGATGGCGGCGATGGCACAGACCCGGCAGTGAACCATGTGCGGATATCTCCAGATGGATTTATGGCGCCCGATACCGGAACCCGAGCGACCTTATTCACCCTTCGCTTCAGAGGAAAGATTGAATATTACTCTCTCAGTGGCCGCTATGGGCGAAAAAGCGGACATTAGGAATATCAAATCAGTCTGTCAGCAAACGACCCAATTGCGGTCGTTACGCTCGTAACCGACGGATACCAAAAGCCGATACTTTGTTAAACGGATCGGGCGCACAGAGCTTCTAACCAACTTCGTTTCGCTAGCGGTTGAAAGGGGCAAGATGACCGCTATACTATCGCAGATATATTCAGGGGCAATGCGTCATGACAAACGGCAGAATATCTGACCAATTGCGTTATATGACTGTACGCATTCTCACCTCATCAAATCAAACGACGGATTGGACCGGAGCAGGGACCGGGTTTTTATACTATTTCACGAAAGATGAAAAAACAGCACCGTTGCTTGTGACGAACAAGCACGTCGTCGACGGCGCTGCCATAATCGGACTAAATTTTCATGTTACTTCCGACAATAACGAAACACCGCTGCCTGGTTCTGGCCGGCTAATTTCATTTGCTGCGAACCAAGTCCCAATTGTTCATCATCCCGATCCAAATGTTGATTTGGCGGCAATCGCGATTGCACCGATTCACGAACACGCTATCAACAAAGAAGGCTGGCAGCCGTTCATCAAATGCCTCGATAAAACACATCTACCCACAGCGCAAATGATGGCCGACTTTGGTTCTTTAGAAGACATTGTGATGGTTGGTTATCCGACCGGCATAGTGGACGCGGTCAACAATTTTCCGATTGTTCGTAGGGGCATTACGTCGACGCCATACATGGCAGATTACCAAGGTAAGCAGGAATTTCTCGCCGACATTCCTGTCTATGGGGGATCATCCGGCTCACCGATTTTCGTAATAAATGAAGGTTCGTACTCCACGGCCAACGCGCTGGTAATGGGAACTCGATTCGCGTTGATCGGTGTTCTTTACGCTGGACATACCGAAACAATAAAAGGGCAAATTGTAGCAGAACCTGTTCCAACAAACCTCACGCCGGTCGCCAAGGTTACGCACATAATAAACTTGGGATTGTGTATCAAAAGCGCGTTGATCGAAGACCTTGCAGCTCAAATTCCGGGTTGGTGATTGTCCAAATCAAAGATGATGCTTGATCGGCCCTTGCGGCGAGTTGACGCAAACGAGACTCTGGCAGCTATTGCATCTTTCAGGAATAGAAGTGGTCATTCCGCTTCCACCCCCAGAAACCGCCGTTCTGTCGAGTGAGCGCTAGTGTCGGCTTTCGGGCAATTACAGACCCGCCAGTCGATAGTACATTTAAAAGAAAGGCCAGGAAAACTCCCTGGCCTTTTTTACGTTGAGATCCCGGCTAGAGGTTAGACGACGCCGTACGCCAGCATCGCATCGGCGACTTTTTTGAAGCCCGCGATATTCGCACCCTTCACATAGTCGACATAGCCATCGCCCTGATCGCCATATTCAACACATTTGCCGTGGATGCCTTCCATCAGTTCGGTCAGCATTTCGCCAAGACGCTCATGGTTCCAGCTGATCCGTTCTGCGTTTTGGCTCATTTCGAGACCAGAAACCGCAACACCGCCAGCATTGGCCGCCTTACCCGGTCCGTACATGATTTTCGCATCATGGAACACATGGACACCTTCTAGGGTCGTGGGCATGTTTGCGCCTTCGGATACAGCTTGAACGCCATTGTCTACCAACGCCTTGGCTTCGGCTTCGTTCAACTCGTTCTGTGTCGCACAGGGCAGAGCTAGATCGCAAGCGACGCTCCATGGGCGATCACCTTCGATATAACTCGCACCGCTAAACTCATCGGCATATTCACTGATCCTACCGCGGCGATTATTTTTGAGATCCTTGACCCAATCTATCTTCTCTTGGTTGATGCCATCAGGATCGTGGATGAAGCCGCCGCTATCAGACAGAGTCAGGACTTTACCGCCCTGCTTGGTGATTTGTTCGGCGGCATGAGTAGCCACATTACCCGAACCGGAAATAACGGCGGTTTTCCCTTCAATCGCTTCGCCTTTATGTTTGAGCATATTTTCCATGAAATAGACTGCGCCGTAACCGGTCGCTTCTGGCCGCATTTGCGAGCCACCATATTCCATACCTTTGCCGGTAAGCACGCCTTCCCAGCGATTGGTGATGCGCTTATACTGACCAAACATATAGCCAATCTCACGACCACCCACGCCAATATCGCCTGCAGGCACATCAGTATCCGGGCCAATATGCCGATAGAGTTCGGTCATGAATGACTGGCAAAAGCGCATGACTTCTGCATCCGACTTACCCTTAGGGTTGAAGTTCGCCCCGCCTTTACCGCCGCCCATCGGAAGACCGGTTAGAGAGTTTTTGAATGTCTGTTCAAAAGCCAGGAATTTCAATACGCTTTCGGTAACACTGGGGTGAAAACGAATGCCACCTTTATAGGGGCCAATTGCGTTGTTATTTTGAATTCGATAGCCACGTTGTACACGGATATTGTGATTATCATCTTCCCAACAAACGCGGAATGAAACGACGCGATCCGGCTCCGCAATACGGCGCAAAATCTGAGCGCTGTGATATTCTTCCTTGTCGTCGATAAAGGCGTAAATATCTTGCGCAACTTCTTGCACAGCCTGAACAAACTCAGGTTGTCCTGGATTACGCTTCTTCACGCCTGCCATAAATGTGTCTAAGTCTACATGATCGGAAACAGCCATCGCCCTACCCCTTCGAGTGAAATGTTTGCGCGCCCGAAATTTGGTAACGACTTCCTCGAATCGTTATCAATTGCCGTTGACAATAGAAGCAATTGGTAGCGAAGGTAAAGCCTTGATATTCAGACGAATATCAGTTTGCGCTTTCTTCCTCTGCTACGGTTTCATCGGGCGTCTCTTCTGTGGCTTCTTCCACTTTGAACAAACCAGCGAGCCGGGTTAGCTGTTCACCAATAACACCATCAACAGCGGGCGCAATTTCAGCCACTGGAAATTCCATGTAGCCGCCTATTTTATAGGTAAAGCGTATTGCTGTCTCTCCATCCTGTGGTTGCATCTGCATGGTCAACGTACCGACCACGGCCTCTCCCTGCAGCGGCCCAAGCCCACCGGACATACGCAGCATCTTGTTCTTCTGCGCATAGATGACGCGCATATGCTGCACACTACCATCCGAAGATTTGATATTGTCTTCACCGGTAGTCCGGATCAATTCACAAAAACATCCGCCCGCTTGCGGAACCAGGTAGAAATTTTCGCCCTTCCCGGTCCAGCTATGATCCGGATTCCAGTAACGGGAGGGCACGATCATGGCTTTCCATACATCTTCAGCAGATGCGCTCACCTTAGTCTGGTGACGAACGGTGAAACCATTGTCAGCGGTATTGGTGACTTCTGCCTGAAGCGGAGCCGCAGTGACCAGCACCGCCAATAAGATTGCTTTCTTGATCACCGAGACCTCCCCATCAAATAGTCAATTAGTCGAGCGATAAAGCGCTTTCAATCGCATTGCTCACATCGTCCATGCTACCCATGCCATCAACTTTCTTCACGATGCCGCGCGCTTCGTAGATTGGCAGAATCGGCTCCGTTTTCGCCCGATATTCTTTCATCCGGGTGCGAACTGTTTCTTCATTGTCATCGGGGCGACGCTTAAACTGAGATGCGCCGCATGCATCACAAACATCTGCCTTTGCAGGTTGCTTGAACGTATCATGATACCCCTCACCGCAATTGCCGCATGTGAAACGGCCAACGATACGTTCAACCAACGCATCTTCATCAACTTCCAATTCTACCACATGATCGAGTGCACGATCACGGTTTGCGAGAATTTCATCGAGTGCCACAGCCTGTGCAGCTGTACGCGGATATCCGTCGAAAATCACACTGGCGCCTGCGCCCAGGTCGTCCAGCTTATCGCCAATAATACCAGAGACGACCTCGTCCGGAACCAGCTCACCAGCATCCATGAGTGCCTTTGCCTTTAAACCGACTTCGGTGCCGGCCTTTACGGCTGCTCTAAGCATATCTCCGGTAGATAGCTGGACCATCCCATGTTCGTCTTCCAAACGAGATGCTTGGGTCCCCTTGCCTGCGCCCGGAGGCCCCAACAAAATAATGTCCATGTATATGCCCTTACGCCTAGTTCGATTCTCTAATTTAGGGTTAGCGTGTTCGAGCTTTAACGTCTACGGCGACCGCCCTTTAGCTTCGCTTTTTTCAACAAGTCACCATATTGCAGGGCCAATAGATGGCTCTGAATCTGCGTGATGGTATCCACCGTCACGTTAACAATAATCAATAAGCTGGTGCCGCCCAGAAAGAATAAAGGCAAATTGGTCTGCGCCATCACATATTCTGGAAGCACACAGACAAAGGCCAGATAGGCCGCGCCAACAACCGTGATACGCGTCAGCACATAATCGAGATAATCGGCGGTATTCTTGCCAGGACGGATGCCCGGAACAAAGCCACCATTTTTCTTCAGATTATCTGCCGTTTCTTCGGGGTTGAACACAACCGCTGTGTAAAAGAAACAGAAGAAGATAATACCCGCAGCATAGAGCCCCATATAAAGCGGCTGTCCGTGCGCCAGATACTGGTTGAGCGAGATAATGAAATCGCCCGATGCCGATTCACCCGCTGTCGTATTGCCAGCAAACTGACTGACGGTCAGCGGCATAAGCAACAAGGAAGATGCAAAGATCGGCGGAATAACACCTGCGGTGTTCACTTTGAGTGGCAAGTGGCTGCGATCAGCCTGCATCACGCCGTTTTGCGTTGCTCGCTTCGGATATTGAATCAAAACCCGTCGTTGCGCGCGTTCCATGAAACTGATGAACAGAACCAAACCAGCGACCATTACAATCAAGCCAATAATAGTCAGAGCGCCGATCGAACCTGTACGGCTGCCTTCCATAAGATTTGCCACGAAGGTTGGCATTTGCGCGACAATACCGGCCATAATGATCAATGAGATACCATTGCCGATCCCTCGACTGGTAATTTGTTCGCCAAGCCACATCAGGAATAATGTACCGCCGACAAGACTGATAACCGCCCCAATACGGAAGCCGTATCCGGGATTAATCACAGCTTGCAGGCCAGATTGAGACGCGAAGCCCTCCAGTCCTACAGCAATGAAATACCCCTGGATTGCGGTTAAGCCAACAGTACCATAGCGGGTATATTGATTGAGTTTCTTACGCCCTGCTTCGCCATCCTTTTTGATAGCGCCCAGAGTTGGCGACAACGCTGCCGCCAATTGCACCACAATCGACGCAGTAATATAAGGCATAACGCCAAGCGCGATGAGGCTCATCCGCTCAAGCGAACCACCGGAGAATGTGTTAAAAATATCGAGAACACCGCCGCGCGTCTGATCATAGAGATCGGCGAGAACAACCGGATCAACACCTGGCAATGGAACAAAGCTCAAAAGCCGGAATATGACGAGCGCGCCGAGAGTAAACCAAATGCGTTGGCGCAGCTCAGTGGCTTCACCAAATTTTCCCAGGTTCATATTAGCGCCGAGTTGATTGGCGTTTGATGCCATATGTAAACTTCCTTGCCCCGATTTTGGTTAGTAACCTTATACCAACCTCTGTGCATCGAACCCATATCGGATGTTGACGGACCAAAAACAAGGCCAATAGACATCAACTAGCCGCGACATGAGCCTAAAATAGAAAAACCCCGCCTAACATCAAAGCTAGGCGGGGTTTTTAGTCATCGCATTCAGGCTTTCTTTTTTGCCCGGTTAGCGGCTTTTTTCTCTTTTGCCGGAGCAGAAGGTTTTGCCTTCTTTTCGCCTTTGGCGCGGTGTTCTGTATCCGTTTTCAGGATTTCGACTTTACCGCCAGCTTTTTCAACCGCTGCGACAGCTGCTTTCGAAGCACCAGCAACAGCAATTGTGATTTTTGCTTTGATTTCACCTTTGGCCAGCAGACGAACGCCGTCTTTACCGCCACGTGCCAAACCAGCAGCATTTAGTGCTGCGTGATCCAAAGTGCCCTTGTTCACGAGTTTCTTCTCGTCGATGAACTTCTGGATCATACCCAGATTCACTTCGCCGAAATCCTTGCCAAATGGGTTGTTAAAACCACGCTTTGGAAGACGCATGTGAAGTGGCATTTGACCACCTTCAAATCCATTGATGGAAACACCAGAACGCGATTTCTGGCCTTTCATACCGCGTCCAGCGGTTTTGCCTTTGCCGGAGCCTATGCCGCGGCCGACACGGGTACGCAGTTTGCGTGCACCGTCGTTATCTTTAATTTCATTGAGTTTCATAATTTGTACTCGCTTTCGCTTTTGTTCGCACGGATGTTGGAAGGGTTACTCTCCAACAACCTCCACCAGATGGTGTACTTTGTTAATCATCCCGCGCACTTCTGGAGTATCTTCCAGTTCAGATACACGGTGCATCTTGTTTAGACCCAGACCAATCAGCGTTTTGCGCTGGATGACCGGACGACGGATCGGGGATCCAATCTGTTTGACTTTAATTTTAGCCATTGTCGATTACTCCGTTGCAGCCGCTGCGTCTGCAGCCACTTCAGCAGCCGGTGCACCACTGCGACCCAGCAAATCGGCAACTTTCTTACCGCGACGCTGAGAAACAGCTTTCGGGCTGCTTTGATCTTTCAGCGCAGCAAATGTTGCGCGGATCATGTTATATGGGTTTGCGGTACCGTTCGATTTGGTCACAACGTCAGAAACGCCGAGGCTTTCAAACACAGCACGCATTGGACCACCGGCAATAATACCGGTTCCCGGAGGCGCTGAACGAACGGTTACGTTACCCGCACCGAAACGGCCTGTGCCATCATGGTGAAGCGTCCGACCTTCGCGAAGCGGAACCCGAACCATTGCTTTTTTCGCCGCAGCAGTTGCTTTCGTAATAGCTTCAGGAACCTCACGGGCCTTACCTTTACCAAAACCAGCGCGACCTTTGCCATCGCCCACAACAACCAATGCTGCAAAACCAAAGCGCTTACCGCCCTTAACGGTTTTGGAAACGCGGTTGATATGAACCAGTTTTTCGACCAGCTCTTCACCGCCGTCATTATCACGACCGCCGCGACCACGGCCACGACCGCGTCCACCACCACGATTATCACGTCCACCACCACGGTTGTTACCGCCGCGGCCTTTGCGTTCTTGTGGTTTGTTGTCGGCTGCAGGAGCAGCTTCCGTCGCAGGAGCGGCTTCAGCTGGAGCTGGATCAGCCGCTTTTGGAGCTGCTTCCGGTGCTTCTGTTTTCTTTTCTTCTTCGGCCATGCTTAAAACTCCAATCCGCCTTCACGTGCTGCGTCAGCCAAAGCCTTCACACGTCCGTGAAACAGGAAACCGCCACGGTCAAAAATTACTTCTTTTACGCCAGCTTTTTTAGCTGCTTCGGCAACACGCTTGCCAACATCAGCGGCAGCTTTGCTATCCGCGCCTGTTTTGACTTTTGACGCTTTGTCGATGGTTGAAGCAGAAGCCAGTGTTTTGCCCTCAGCGTCATCGATAATCTGCGCATACATATGACGGCTGGTACGATGAACGGACAAACGAGGCTTTGTGAGCCCGCGCTTCCGCAATTTGGTGCGAACGCGTTGCTGGCGCCGTTTGAATTGAGAAATATTCGCCATGGCTTATTTCTTCTTCCCTTCTTTGCGGAAAATATATTCTCCGCGATATTTGATGCCTTTGCCCTTGTAAGGCTCGGGTTTGCGCCAGCGCCGGATTTCTGCGGCAACCTGACCCACTTGTTGTTTATCCATACCAGAAATCTCGATCGTTGTCTGATCGGGCGTCTTGATGGTCAGCCCTTCAGGAATATCGATATTCACGTCGTGGCTAAAACCGAGCTGCAGATTGAGGGTCTTGCCCTGAACCGCGGCACGATAACCAACGCCGTTAATTTCCAGCACCTTGGTAAAGCCTTCGGTGACACCGTCGATGAGGTTCTGAACCAGCGTACGCTGCATACCCCAAAAGGCACGAGCCTCTTTCGACTTGTTCGCAGGGCTAACCTGCAAACCGCCATCACCCAATTCATAGGTAAGCGTATCAACCATTGGGGTTGAAAGCTCGCCCTTTGGGCCTTTCACCTTTACCATGCCGTCTTCCATCGTGGCGGTAACGCCCTCAGGAATGGCTACTGCTTTTTTGCCAATTCTTGACATTAGAACACCTCTGCCAGAACTTCGCCGCCGACTTTTTGTTCACGCGCTTCCGCATCAGACAAAACACCTCTTGGCGTCGAAACGATGGTGATACCCAGACCGTTGCGAACCCGTGGTAGTTCTGAAGAACCACTGTAGATCCGGCGACCAGGCTTTGAAACGCGAGCAATTTTACGAATTGCGGGTTCGCCTTCAAAATATTTCAATTCAATCCGCAAACCGGGGTGCTTGTTCAGTTCTTCTTCGCTGTAACCACGAATATAACCTTCGCGTTGCAACACTTCTAGAACAGCACCACGTAATTTGGATGCAGGCGTCAAGACACTGTCTTTGCGCGCCTGTTGTCCGTTACGGATACGGGTGAGCATGTCACCCAAGGGATCGGTAAAAGCCATATTATCTTCCCTTTACCAGCTTGATTTCGTTACGCCGGGGATCAGGCCTTTATTGGCCATGTCACGCAGCTCGATACGACACAGACGGAACTTGCGATAATAACCACGGGGACGCCCTGTGGTTTCGCAGCGGTTGCGGATGCGCGTTGGATTGCCATTGCGGGGAATTTCCGCCATTTTTAGGCGCGCCATCAAACGTTCTGTCTCGTCAAGAGACTCGTCTGTAGCCATTGCCTTTAACTTCGCATAACGACCGGCATATTTCTTCACCATCCGCTTACGCTTGTTATTTCTGTTTATGGAACTCAGTTTCGCCATGACTTAAGTTCTCGTCCTTCCGTGTTGCGAAGTGGCTTACGCCGCTTCTTTTTCTTCTTCATTAGCTTCCTGTGGGAACGGGAAACCGAACAGGCTCAAAAGCGCACGCGCTTCATCGTCTGTTTTTGCTGTTGTAGTTACGATTACGTCCATGCCGCGCACCACATCGATGTCGTCATAGGCGATCTCGGGAAAAATAATCTGCTCTTTAAGACCCATTGCGAAGTTACCGCGGCCATCGAAGCTTTTCGGGTTTAGTCCCCGGAAATCTCGGATACGTGGCATTGCAACGGTGACCAACCGGTCAACAAATTCATACATACGTTCACGGCGCAAAGTCACTTTGCAGCCAATGGGCATGCCTTCACGCAACTTAAATGTTGCGATCGAAGTTTTCGCTTTTGTAATCACTGGCTTCTGTCCAGCAATCAATTCCATTTCAGCGGCGGCAATCGTCGCTTTTTTCTTGTCCTGACTGCCTTCGCCCACGCCCATGTTGATCGTCACTTTGGAGATCTTTGGAACTTCCATGGGATTGGAATAGTTGAATTTTTCCTGCATCGCTTTGACGATTTCCTCGTCATATTTTTTGCGCATGCGCGGGGTGTATTTTTTGTCAGCCATCGACTTTCTCCCCGGACTTCACAGCTACACGCTGCATCTTGCCGTCTTTTGATTTCTCGAAGCGAACCCGTGTTGGCTTACCGTCTTTGGGATCGGCAAGCGCCACTTTGCTAATGTGCATGGCTGCTTCGCTACGTTCCAGACCGCCCTGCGGGTTAGCCTGGGTTGGTTTACGGTGACGAACTGCAATGTTCACGCCGGCAACAAGAACCTTGCTGTCTTTTGGCATGACCTTGGTCACTTCACCGGATTTGCCTTTATCCTTGCCGGACAAGACAACAACCGTGTCACCTTTTTTGATCTTTGCATTGGCCATGATTAGATTACCTCCGGCGCAAGGCTGATGATTTTCATATGTTTCTTGGCGCGCAATTCGCGAACTACGGGGCCAAAGATACGCGTACCGATTGGTTCCTGCGCATTGTTGACCAGAACAGCGGCATTGCTGTCGAAACGAATGACCGAACCGTCTTTGCGACGAATGTCCTTCTTGGTACGAACGATAACCGCGCGGTGAACGTCGCCCTTTTTGACCTTGCCGCGAGGAGCTGCTTCTTTGATCGACACAACAATAATGTCACCAACGCCGGCAAAACGACGTTTTGAACCGCCCAGCACCTTAATGCACTGCACGCGCTTGGCTCCGCTATTGTCAGCGACCTCCAGGTTCGATTGCATCTGGATCATTGATCCAATTCCTTCTTCATTCCGCCCCGACTACCGGAGCATCAGTTTCACTCTCAGCTTATTCGGCTGTTGCTTCTTCAGCTGGCTTATCGTCAGCTTTGGTATCGTTATGCGTCTGATCTTGCTCAGGAGCTTTGATCTTGTCATCCTTCGGATCATTCGCAGTCAATTCTTGAACCGTTGGCGTTGCTAAGCCAGCGGCCGCACCAACGCGCTCCAACACTTTCCAGGTTTTCAACTTGGAAATAGGCTTGGTTTCCTCGATGCGTACGGTTTCACCCATGCTCATCTCGTTCTTTTCGTCATGCGCGTGGTATTTCTTCGAACGACGGATAATTTTTCCGTAGAGCGGGTGCTTAACCTTGCGCTCGACATTGACGACAATAGTCTTGTCGCCTTTGTCTGACACTACCGTGCCGGTGAGAACTCGTTTTGGCATATTCTTTCCTTACGCCTTTTCAGCAGCAGCGCTGGCGCGCTCGGTCTGCAATGTTTTAATCTGTGCAATGGTCCGGCGGACTTCACGCATCCGGCTCGGTTTTTCGAGCTGGTTTGTTGCAGCCTGAAAACGGAGGTTAAATGCCTCTTTCTTCAGATCACCCAGATCGGCCTCAAGCTGATCATCGGTTTTTGTCCGCATATCTTCCATCTTGGCACTGCTTGTATTTTTCTTGTCAGCCATTGCCCTTATCCTTCCAGGTGTGACGTATCGCCGAGGCGAGCCACAACCTTAGTCTTGATCGGAAGTTTCATCGCTGCGCGCTCGAAAGCAACGGCAGCAATTGGTCCAGGTACACCGTCCAGTTCGAACATGATCCGGCCTGGTTTTACCCGGCAAGCCCAATATTCAACCGACCCCTTACCTTTACCCTGACGAACTTCAGCTGGTTTCTTTGAAACCGGCACGTCTGGGAAAATACGGATCCACAAACGACCTTGCCGTTTGATGTGACGGGTAATCGCACGACGAGCCGCTTCGATCTGACGCGCTGTGATACGCTCGGGTTCCATGGCCTTGAGACCATATGATCCGAAGTTCAGCGAAGTGCCGCCTGGTGCTTTCCCTTTAATCCGGCCCTTGTGAGCCTTCCGGAATTTTGTTTTCTTTGGTTGCAGCATGATGCTTTACCTATTCCCTAAATCAACGTTGGTGCGGACGAACGCCGGAAGTTTGCGCTTCCACCATCAGCCGGTCCTGAGCCATCGGATCGTGACCCAATATCTCGCCTTTGAAAATCCAGACCTTGATACCGATGATGCCGTAAGCGGTGAGCGCTTCATGCTCAGCATAATCAATATTGGCGCGCAGCGTATGAAGCGGCACGCGGCCTTCACGGTACCATTCAACGCGGGCAATTTCTGCTCCACCCAAACGGCCACCACAAACAATTTTAATTCCTTCAGCGCCCAAACGAAGAGCAGACTGAACAGCGCGTTTCATGGCGCGGCGGAAAGCAATCCGGCGGATCAGCTGTTCGCCAATGCCCTGCGCAACCAGTTTCGCGTCAACTTCCGGCTTGCGGATTTCGACGATATTCAAAGAAACATCGCTGGAAGACATATCGCTTAGCTTCCGGCGCAGTTTTTCAATGTCTGCACCTTTTTTACCGATGATCACACCGGGGCGTGCAGCATAGATAGAAACGCGGCAAGTTTTGGCAGGACGCTCAATAACCACCTTTGAGATAGCAGCCTGAGGCAGCGTATCGATGATATATTTGCGCATCTTGATGTCTTCCATCAAGAGATCGCCATATGCAGAACCTTCCGCATACCAGCGGCTGTCCCAAGTCCGGTTAATCTGCAGGCGAAGCCCGATAGGATTACTCTTTTGACCCATGGTTTACGCCTCTTCTTCTTCATGTTCGCGAACAACGATGCGAACGCGGCTAAATGGTTTCAGAATTTTAGCTGAACGGCCACGTGCGCGGGCTTTCCAGCGCTTCATGACCATACCTTTGCCGACACTTGCTTCGTGAACAATCAATGCATCAACATCCAGATTATGGTTGTTTTCTGCATTTGCGATCGCAGACGCCAACACCTTGCTCACATCCTTGGCCATGCTCTTTTTGGAGAATGACAGGATATTCAAAGCGTCTTCTGCTTTCTTGCCACGAATAAGCTGTGCAACAAGGTTCAGCTTCTGGGCAGATCCACGGATGGATTTGCCAACAGCCAAAGCTTCATTGTCGCCAACGCGGCGGGGTGATGATGCCTTACCCATTATTTCTTGCCTTTTTTGTCAGCGCCATGACCGTAGTAGTTACGCGTTGGAGCGAACTCGCCAAGCTTGTGACCGACCATGTCTTCATTCACGGATACCGGAATGAACTTCTGACCGTTGTAAACACTGAATGTCAGGCCGACAAAGTCAGGAAGAACAGTGGAACGACGCGACCAGGTCTTGATCGGCGCACGCTGGTTTTCTTCCTGCGCGGTCTGCGCTTTCTTCAGCAGGTGGAGGTCAACAAATGGACCTTTTTTGATGGAACGAGCCATGCTTACCTCTTCTTCTTCGCGTGACGTGACCGGATGATCATCTTGTCCGTCGTTTTATTCTTACGAGTACGAGCACCCTTGGTAGGCTTGCCCCAAGGCGTAACTGGGTGACGTCCACCCGAGGTACGACCTTCACCACCACCATGCGGGTGATCGACCGGGTTTTTCGCAACACCGCGAGTAAGAGGACGACGCCCCTTCCAGCGAGTACGGCCAGCTTTACCAAAATTCTGGTTCGAATTGTCCGGATTGGAAACGGCACCAACAGTTGCCATGCAATCACTGCGCAGATAACGCTGCTCACCTGACTTCAGGCGAACGATTACCATTCCGCGGTCACGACCAACAATCTGAACATAAGCACCAGCTGAGCGAGCGATTTGACCGCCCTTGCCTGGCTTCATTTCCACATTGTGGATAATCGTACCGACCGGCATTTCCGACATCAGCATGGCATTGCCAGGCTTCACGTCAACGCGCTTGCCAGCAACAACGCTATCACCAACGTCAAGACGCTGCGGCGCGATAATGTAAGCAAGCTCACCATCTTCATATTTGATCAAGGCAATAAACGCTGTGCGGTTTGGATCATATTCCATCCGCTCTACGGTCGCAGTCATATCCCATTTACGACGTTTGAAGTCGACTTTACGATATTTCTGCTTGTGACCACCAGCGATACCGCGTGACGTCACATGCCCTTTGTTGTTCCGGCCACCAGTTTTACGCTTGCCTTCGACAAGTTTCTTTACTGGACCGCCTTTCCACAGGCCGCTCTTGTCGACCAAGACTAGACCACGCTGTGACGGGGTTATTGGTCTATAGGTTTTTAATGCCATTGCCCTTAAACTCCTGTGGTGATGTCGATCGTCTGGCCTTCAGCCAGCGTGACAACAGCCTTTTTAATGTCATTGCGTGTGTAGGGGCGACCCTTCCACTTCTTGGTCTTGCCTTTTTGCACCATCGTGTTGACGTTTTTGACTTTAACATCAAACAGCGCCTCGATAGCGGCTTTAATCTGCGGCTTGGTTGCGGTGTTCGCAACCTTGAAAACCACAGCATTATTCTCGCTGAGCAAGGTCGATTTCTCGGTGATATGCGGGCCGACAATCACGTCATAGTGACGAATGTCGATATCTTCTTTTTTAGCCATTGAAGCGCGCCTCCAATTTTTCAACTGCAGCGCGAGTCAGCACCAAAGTCTCATGGTTCAAAATGTCATAAACATTGGCACCAGCAGCTGACATCACATTGACACGAGGAATATTGTTCGATGCTTTTGCAAATGCATCGTTAACAGCGTCGCCATCCATGATTAGCGCTGATTTACCAAAACCGAGCTTTTCAATATTGGCCAAAAGCGCTTTTGTTTTCGCCTCTTTCAGCTCAATATTTTCCAGCACGATCAACTGTTCATTTTTCACTTTATCGCTGAGCGCCATTTTCAGGCCCATCGCACGAACTTTCTTGTTCAGCGAGGGGTTAAAATCACGCTTGCGAGCACCGTGGGCTTTACCACCACCGATAAAGATAGGAGCACGGCGATCACCATGGCGAGCGGTACCACCACCCTTTTGGTTACCGTATTTCTTACCAGTACGAGCAATATCTGAACGCTCACGAGTTGGACGAGCCGTACCACGTGCTTTTTCACGTTGCCAGTTGACGACGCGGTGCAGGATGTCTGCGCGCGCTTCGACACCGAAAACGTCATCATTCAAATCGATGTCGCCTTTGGCTTTCGCGTCGAGGGTTTTCACTTTGAGTTTCATTGCTTAGCCCTCCTTCCCGCTATCATCTTTGGCATCAGCAGCTTTCGCCTCTTCAGCACCGGCTGCCGATTTTTCTTGCGCCGAAGCTGCTGCGGCAGCTGCCGCCACTTCCGCATCTGTTGGACCAGATGGCGCTTCATGCACTGCATCTGCTTCAATCATTCCAGCTGGCGCCTCTTCCGTTGCCGTTTCATCAGCATTGCGGCGCATTGCGCCAGGAAAAGGAGCACCTTCAGGAAGAGCAACTTTCACTGCATCTTTAACAAGAAGCCAACCGCCCTTAGAGCCCGGAACTGAACCACGGACAAAAATTAAGCCGCGAGCAGCATCTGTGCGCACGACTTCCAAATTTTGTTGGGTGCGGTTACGCGCGCCCATGTGACCAGCCATTTTCTTGCCCTTGAAGACCTTGCCTGGATCCTGATTCTGACCGGTCGAACCATGTGAACGGTGAGAGATAGAAACACCATGCGAAGCACGAAGGCCGCCGAAGCCCCATCGTTTCATCGCACCAGCAAAACCCTTACCCTGGGTAGAACCTTGAATATCAACCATCTGGCCAGCAACAAAGTGGTCAGCAGTTACGGTTGCACCAACGGGGAGCAAGCCTTCTTCGCTCTCGACCCGAAATTCAGCAACACGCGCCTTTGGTTCAACTTCTGCCTTAGCAAAAGATTCACGCTGTGGCTTATTAACATTTTTCGCTTTACGGGCACCTGCACCAAGCTGAACAGCATAGTAGCCATCCGGATCTTGTTTGCGGGCTCCTACAACCTGGCAACCTTCCAGAGAAAGGACTGTAACCGGCACATGCTGGCCGTCCTCCTGGAACAAGCGGGTCATACCCATTTTTTTCGCGATCACGCCTGTACGCACGATCAGTCTCCTTTACAGAGGCCCACGTGCGTCATTGCCAGCGGGCGTGCCTAAAAATAACTCAGCCCAGAATTTTCGAATATCGCCCCGTCCGGGCTAAACCGTTCAACCGATCCAAAGATCAATCAAACTAGACGGGGGACACATGACCCAGCAATTGCTGGCGGTTTCCCATGTCATCGTTTCCTAATGGAAACGCCGTTAACTCACTTACGCGAGTTTAATCTCAACATTCACACCAGCAGCAAGATCAAGCTTCATCAAAGCATCAACCGTTTGCGGTGTAGGCTGCACGATATCGAGCAACCTTTTATATGTCCGTACTTCGAACTGCTCGCGGGACTTTTTGTCCACGTGCGGTCCGCGGTTTACGGTAAATTTCTCGATGCGCGTTGGCATTGGGATCGGTCCACGGATAAGCGCGCCAGTGCGGCGAGCGGTCTCAGCGATATCGCCAGTTGCCTGATCAAGAACCCGATGATCGAATGCCTTCAAGCGTATGCGAATATTCTGCGTTTCCATGTACCTGTACCAATGTCAAAGAGCCAAAAATAAACCGCCCCGATTTCTTACGAAAGGCCGGAGCGGCAAATAAAAACTGGCCGACCGAATCACTGACCCGGTCGGCGAAGCAGTCCTATATTACTTCGTTACGTTGCTGACAACCCCTGATCCAACAGTTCGGCCACCTTCGCGAATAGCGAAGCGAAGACCAGAGTCCATTGCGATTGGAGCAATAAGCTTGACGTTAATCGTCACGTTGTCACCAGGCATAACCATCTCAGTGCCTTCAGGAAGGATCACTTCACCGGTTACGTCGGTGGTGCGGAAGTAGAATTGTGGACGATAGTTAGCGAAGAACGGCGTATGACGGCCACCTTCGTCTTTCGACAACACATAAACTTCAGCACTGAATTCTGTGTGCGGTGTGATGGAACCAGGCTTACAAAGAACCTGACCACGCTCAACACCTTCACGGTCAACGCCGCGGATCAAAGCGCCGATGTTGTCACCAGCTTCACCGCTGTCGAGCAACTTACGGAACATTTCAACACCGGTAACGGTTGTTTTGGTGGTGTCTTTGATACCAACGATTTCAACTTCGTCGCCAACATTCACAACGCCAGTTTCAACACGGCCTGTAACAACCGTACCGCGACCGGAAATTGAGAACACGTCTTCAATCGGCATCAAGAAGTCTTGGTCAACCGGACGATCTGGCTGTGGAATTGCTTCATCAACAGCTTTCATCAGCTCGAGAATTTTCTCTTTGCCGATATTGTCATCGCGACCTTCGAGCGCTGCCAGAGCAGAACCAGCAACGATTGGAATATCGTCGCCTGGGAAGTCATATGAAGAAAGCAGCTCACGGATTTCCATTTCGACGAGCTCAAGAAGCTCTTCGTCATCAACCTGATCAACTTTGTTCATGAAGACGACCATGGCCGGAACACCAACCTGCTTCGCAAGCAAGATGTGCTCACGGGTCTGAGGCATTGGGCCATCAGCAGCGTTCACAACCAAGATTGCGCCATCCATTTGAGCCGCACCGGTGATCATGTTTTTCACATAGTCAGCGTGACCTGGGCAATCGACGTGCGCATAGTGACGGGCGTCGGTTTCATATTCAACGTGCGCCGTTGAAATAGTGATGCCGCGCTCACGCTCTTCAGGCGCTTTGTCGATGTTAGCGAAGTCAACGGCTTCACCGCCGCTTGACTCAGCAAGAACTTTTGTGATGGCCGCAGTCAACGTCGTTTTACCGTGGTCAACATGACCGATGGTGCCGATGTTGCAGTGCGGCTTATTACGCTCAAACTTCTCTTTAGCCATTTTCTTTTACCTCTAATTTTCTATCGTCTTGATAGTCTGCGCCGCGCTTTGGCGAGACTCTCTTATTCTGTCAACACCCTTTTAATGGTCTGGCCAGTTTCTTGGTCATCCCAGAAACTTCAGCATCAAAAGGAAAGCGCGTTACCTCAAAAAAGGAGTGGCCGTTAAGCCATTTTCTCCTTCAACTCTTCTGCGACATTGTTCGGTACCTGCTCATAATGCGAGAATTGCATTGTATATTGAGCACGGCCCTGTGTGAAAGAGCGAAGCTCATTCACATAACCAAACATATTTGCCAGCGGAACTTCTGCATCAACGGCCTGCGCATTACCGCGGGTGTCGGTGCCCTGGATTTGACCACGGCGAGAATTCAAATCGCCGATCACGTCACCCAGATAATCTTCCGGCGTAATCACTTCAACCTTCATGATTGGCTCAAGCAATTTAATACCGGATTTTTGAGCTGCTTCACGCATCGCTGCCCGTGCCGCGATCTCAAAGGCCAAAGCCGAGGAGTCAACGTCATGGTAGGCGCCGTCATAAACACGAATGTCAAAATCGATAATCGGGAAGCCGATCAATGAACCGGTATCCGCTGTCTCACGCATGCCTTTTTCAACGGATGGGATATATTCTTTCGGAATATTACCACCCTTGATTTCATCGCTAAAGGTAATGCCTGAACCACGTTCGCCAGGCGTCGCTTCGAACTTGATCCGTGCGAACTGACCAGAACCACCAGATTGTTTCTTATGGGTATAATCAATATCAACAGCCTTGCCGAGTGACTCGCGGTAAGCAACCTGCGGCGCACCAACATTGGCTTCCACTTTAAATTCGCGCTTCATACGATCGACCAGAATGTCGAGGTGAAGCTCGCCCATTCCTTTGATGATCGTCTGACCGCTTTCGTGGTCGGTGGTCACACGGAATGACGGATCTTCAGCAGCCAGGCGATTGAGCGCTACACCCATTTTCTCTTGGTCAGCTTTGGTTTTTGGTTCAACCGATAGCTCGATAACCGGATCCGGGAATTCCATACGTTCCAAAATGATCGGATGAGCAGCATCACACAGCGTATCACCCGTTGTGGTGTTCTTCATGCCGGCCAGAGCAACAATGTCACCGGCAAAAGCTTCATCAATATCTTCACGGTCATTGGAGTGCATCTCAAGGATACGTCCCACTTTTTCTTTTTTGTCTTTAACCGAGTTGAGCAATGTGCCTTTTTCCAGCTTACCGGAATAAATGCGGCAGAAAGTCAGCGTTCCCACAAAGGGGTCGTTCATCACTTTAAACGCCAAGGCAGAAAATGGCTCATCATCGCTTGATGGACGCGTTGCTTCTTCATCGCTGTCTGGAAGGACACCGTTAATCGCAGGGACGTCAAGCGGGCTAGGCATATAGTCAACAACCGCGTCAAGCAGCGGCTGAACACCTTTGTTCTTAAACGCGCTACCACAAAGAACCGGCACAAAGCTCTGGTTCAGCGTACCCTTGCGGATAAGCTCTTTCAGCTTCGCCGCATCAGGCATGTTGCCTTCAAAATACGCTTCCATCGCATCGTCATCTTGCTCGATGACCAGCTCGATCAGCTTTTCACGATATTCGGCCGCTTCATCCGCCATATCGGCAGGAATCTCGCCATAGGTATATTCTGCACCCAGATCTTCGTTCTTCCAGGTAATTGAACGCTCATTAACGAGGTCAACCAGTCCAACCAGATTAGCCTCGAGGCCAATCGGTAGATACAAAACAGCCGGCGTCGCGCCCAGACGATCGATGATCGACTGCACACAATATTTGAAATCAGCACCCGTACGGTCGAGCTTGTTGATGAAGCACATCCGCGGCACTTTATATTTATCAGCTTGCCGCCATACGGTTTCTGACTGCGGCTCAACACCGGCAACGCCGTCGAAACAGGCTACCGCGCCATCGAGCACACGCAATGAACGCTCCACTTCAATGGTGAAGTCCACGTGACCTGGCGTATCAATAATGTTGATCCGGTGCTCGGGACCTTCGCGGTCATCGGCATTCCAGAAACAGGTGGTCGCAGCAGAGGTAATAGTAATCCCACGCTCTTGCTCTTGCTCCATCCAGTCCATCGTCGCTGCGCCATCATGCACTTCGCCGATTTTGTAGGATTTACCTGTGTAATACAGGATACGTTCCGTTGTGGTCGTTTTACCGGCGTCAATATGGGCCATAATGCCGATATTGCGATATCGTTCGAGCGGATGGCTGCGTGCCATAGTCTTTACTCCAGAGTGAGGGAAACCAATTCTGGCCGCCCTATAGTTAATGTGGCCAGCATATGCCAGCCCTGTTCGGTTTCAAATTTTACTATTTTATAGAGCCAGAGCACCCTGCCCCGGCTCTATCAACAATTACTACCAGCGATAGTGTGCAAATGCCCGGTTTGCTTCGGCCATTTTATGCGCATCTTCACGCTTCTTCACCGCGTTGCCACGATTGTTGGAAGCATCAAGAATTTCACCCGACAGACGTGCTGCCATTGTGGTTTCGCTGCGACCGCGTGCCGCAGAGATCATCCAGCGAATGGCCAGAGCCTGTGCACGTTCCGGACGCACTTCAACCGGCACCTGATAGGTCGCACCACCAACACGGCGGCTACGCACTTCGATACCTGGCTTGATATTGTTCAATGCATCATGGAACAACTCAACCGGATCTTTTTTCGCTTTGGCTTCTACGCTGTCCAGCGCGCCATAAACGATCCGTTCTGCGGTGGATTTCTTACCATCCATCATCAGGTTGTTCATGAATTTCGAAAGGATCAGATCTTTAAATTTCGGATCTGGAAGGATTACCCGTTTCTCGGGACGACGACGACGTGACATATATTATAACTCCGAAACTGATCTTATTTAGGACGCTTGGCGCCATATTTCGAACGGCTCTGCTTACGGTCTTTGACACCCTGGGTATCAAGAACGCCGCGCAGCACATGGTAACGCACACCGGGAAGGTCGCGCACACGGCCGCCGCGAATGAGAACAACACTATGCTCCTGAAGGTTGTGACCTTCACCGGGAATATAGCTGATGACCTCACGCTGGTTGGTCAGGCGAACCTTGGCAACCTTACGCAGAGCGGAGTTTGGTTTCTTTGGAGTCGTGGTATAAACCCGGGTGCAAACGCCGCGCTTCTGCGGGTTGGCTTCCATCGCTGGAACTTTGGATTTCACCTTCTGAGGCACCCGCCCTTTACGGACGAGCTGATTAATCGTTGGCATAAAGTCTTCACCTTATAAGTTGATAAGCCTGCATAAAGCAGTGGTTACTCTCTTGGCCAGATGCCAAAAGTGTTTTGCCTATGTATGTTTTCTGCGGCTTTGCGGCTTATTTGAGAGCACACATCACTGCGGAAGCGCGGCCCTTAGCGGGGATTCGGGGTTTCGTCAACAGGTTGACCACAGACCAGTCAATAAATTCGTGATAGCTATCAAACTTGGAAAGAAGCGTCCGCTTTATCCCGATAGCGGACATTAGCAACCGTGATGGCAAATTGATAATCCATCACACTTTAACTACAACTGCCTCATGAATAAGAAATTATCTGATGTGTTTATGTCACCCCGTGTTTATGGGCTATTATATCTGATTTCAATTCCCGTATTTGCCGCTGTGTATTCAGGGTATTTCGGGATAAAATGTGTTTTTGAATCCGGTCCAATAAATTTTTTGGAGGCAATATATTTTAGCGCAATAACAATCACTACATTGGGCTTCGGAGACATTCATCCAAAATCTGGAGAAGGTATAACCCAGCTAATTGTAGCATTTGAAGCCGTGCTGGGCGTTTCATTGATCGGATTGTTTCTAAATTCGGTAGCTGGAAACTCATATAGATTGAGAAGACGTGCAATAGATGGGCGAGTGAAAGACCTGATCCATTCGATCATGCTTCATCAGTTGTTCGTAATTCAGACCGGCTCTCTAAAAGAAATTTCTCAGCGGCGTATTAGGATCGAAGATCTCAGCGAAAACGAAATTCGGGAAAATTTAGTTGGGACGTTTTACAAAAGCCCGGTGCCAAGCTCCATTAACATAGTTGGGGAGTCCATTTTTAGGCATCTACAAGCTATAAATGACAACACTGAAGATTTGCTAAGTTATACCGAATACTTGGACCCTGAATTGATAGAAATTGTGTCCGGTCTCAACAACCGACAAACGCTAGAACGATGGTCGAGAGAATATCAAGCCGAACCAACTGTCACCCCTTATGGCACAATTGACCCACATAGTAGTGACATAAGTTTTTATGCCAAAGACTTTCACATAATTCACAAAACGCGCCGGAAGTTAGGAGCTTACTGGGAAAGGCGTTTTGCGAGCCACCCACTCGTAATAGACTCTATGCTGCTAGACGCAGTGGTTCACCTTAATGAACCCAAGCGAGGTCTCAAGCTTGCAAAAATGCTATATGACCACAGCAAATATGCAAGAAATGCCTACTTCTTTACAATCGAGGCTTGCTTACAAACTGGCGATAAGAAAAAGGCAAGATGGGCGCTCGATGAATACATGGCGACTGGTCCCGAAGACGCGGAGTATGTGAGATCGCAGATCGAAAATCGTGACACACACGTGTCAAAAGAACAACTGAATGATTTTTTCAATTCGTTGTGACTTCTTTCTTGGGATACCCAGCGTCCGTTTTTGATGCAATGGACGGCGTGCACCGCCAACTGAATCGAGCTGGTATATTGAAGAATTACGGTGACAGAATTACGAAGTTACGGTGACAAAGTTACGGTGACAGGTGCAACAATCCCCAATTTTTACCCACTAACCGACAACCGCACACCCATGGCCCGCAGCACATTGAGCAAAGTTTCCAGCGTCATATTGCCGTTCGGGCCTAGCGCCTTGTAGAGCGCCTGCCGCGTGATTTTGCTCTCCGCCGCCATCACGGTCATGCCCTTGGCACGCGCAACGTCGTTTAGCGCCGTGCGGATCAGTGCTGCGTCATTCTCCTCAAACGCGGCCCGAATTACGGTGACAGTGCACTAATTGGGGTCACCCACTAACCGACAACCGCACACCCATGGCCCGCAGCACATTGAGCAAAGTCTCCAGCGTCATATTGCCGTTCGGCCCCAGCGCCTTGTAGAGCGCCTGCCGCGTGATGCTGCTCTCCGCCGCTATCGCGGTCATGCCCTTGGCACGCGCAACATCGTTTAGCGCCGTGCGGATCAGCGCCGCGTCATTTTCCTCAAACGCGGCCCGTAAATAAGCCGCGATCATTTCCGGGCTGTCGAGATATTCGGCAGCGTCAAAATCGCTGAGCGTTGCCATCTGTTCAAATGTCCTTCCCTAGAATTTTCGCCTTCTCGACATCCGCCTGCTGTGTTTTCTTTGATCCACCGCAAAGCAATATGATCAACTCCTCTCCGCGTTCGACATAATAGAGCCGATAGCCGGGGCCATAGTCAATCCGCGCCTCACGAACCCCCTCACCCACCGATTTCACATCGCCCAGATTGCCGAGCCGAAAACGGTTGATGCGCATAAGTATTCGCGCCCGCGCCTCATGATCCTTCAGCTTTTTGAGCCATTTCGCAAAGGCATCCGTCTGCCGAATTTTCATGTGTGTAAACTATAGGTGACATATAGTGAAATGTCAACTTCAGATGACATTTTATGATGAATCTGCATGGGACGGACTAAGGTCGCACTGGATTCCGGATCAAGTCCGGAATGACAATTGGCCGGAACTGTCTGGTCCTATCTACCTAGCCAGCCCCACCCAGATCGCGACAAAGAAACTCACGCCGCCCGTTTTCACCAAACTGTGCCTGCATGACGATATTTGAAGACTTGACTGATTGCTTGAGTCACTCCCCGACAGCCAGCCGCCTTTCACCCGCAAAGGCAAATCCCAGCAAGACAGCCAGCACACCAACGATCAACACCGCCGCATTTACGCCGCCAATCGCCATTTGTGTACCGTCGCTATGCAGCATCGAGCCGCCATAGGCATCGCCCGTCAGCCAAGCGAACAGGAAGGACAGCGAAATGATCGAAGCGAGGGTCAGACCGAGCAGCGGGGCCTTGCGCGCGGTAACCAGCCATGCTGCCAACAGGACAATCAAGGCGTTGGACAGCAGCTGCCATGCTTCATGAAGGCGCGCATGTTCGGGCCAGTGGGGATTGGTCAAATGGGTGTCGTTCAGTTCAAGCGCCGGAACGATGATGGCAAAGGTGATGGCTACCAATAGGGCAGTAATGGCGGAAAATCGTTTCATCTTATGTCGCTTTCTTTCATATTGACACTGTCTATATTGACTTTCAAATTGACGATGTCAATATCGACGGCATGGCAAAATCAAAATCATTCCATCACGGCGACCTGAAGCGGGCATTGATGCGCTCGGCGCTTGAAATTCTGGATAAGGAAGATGTGGCGGGTGTGACGATCCGTGCAGTGGCCAAACGGGCTGGCGTCTCTCACGCTGCCCCCGCCAATCATTTCCCCGACAGACGCGCGCTGCTAACCGCACTGGCGGCGGAGCAATTTGCAGTAGTCTTTGACAAAATCAGGGCGGGCATAGATGCCAAAACCAGCGATACCCGCGCTGATCTGGACCCGCTCGACCGGATCGCGGTACTGTTCGACAGCTTCCTAACCTATGGCCTGGAATATCCCTATCGCTACCAGCTGCTCTGGCGCTATGATCTGGTCGATCACGAGGTGGAAATAGTAAAGCAGCCGGCCGACAGGGTTTATGACTTTCTGGTTGGTGAAATTGAGAAGGTTGTTGATCGCAACACGGTAGATCCCGATACGGTTTCTGTCACCATCTGGTCGATGATGCACGGCTATCTGGATCTGCGCATGACCGGCATGTTTGAAGATCGCCGGGACAGGATCAGCGGCGCACCGCGGGCACAGGCAATGCTGATGATTGTTCGCGACTATTTGCACGATCTTGGCTCGCGTGTCTAAGCTGCTGTCCTACATCACCAGACCTCGCTACGTTCGCACCGGCTCTTTGACAATTTGAAATCCAGTTCTGTGCGGCGCGTTTTCCGGCGCAAATGTGTCACCCTGTCACGCGTGTGATATTCTTTGATATATTTTATTATTTTCAATGATTTGAGTTAATAATATCGCATGTTGTCTAAGGTTACACAGTGTCAACTGTGTAACCTACATTGGCGGGATAACGGGTCTCTCGCGTCATTCCCGTCCTCCTGTCAACAGACCTATCTGGCCAGGGCTACCCAAATTGCGACAAAGAAACTTGCGCCGCCCATCATTACGAAGCCATGCCAGATCGAATAGCGAAAGGGTTGGGTCTTGCGGGCGTAAAAGATGGTGCCGAGCGAATAAAATACACCGCCCGCCAACATCGCCCACATCGAAAGTCCGGGTAGCTCTTCCATCAAATCCGGCCCGGCGAGTATGCCCATCCATCCCAGACCCAGATAGGATATCAGCGACCATTTTGAATCCAGGTTTTTACCAAATATCTTGTACAGCATCGCCGGAATGGCCAGCACCCAGACGGTGATCAGCAGGAGGCGACTAAACTCCGTATCCGCCAGCACGAACAGCGGTGTAAAAGTACCCGCGATGGTCAGATAGATCGCCGCATGATCTATCCGGCGCAGTGCAACCCGCCGATGATGCAGAGGCGACAAATGGTAGAACATCGATATGACGTGTGAGAACAGCACGCCGATCACATAGAGGCAGACTGCCGCAACCACGGCCCCGCCCTGACCAGCCGCCTGAATGATGAGCGCCACGCCGGCCACCAGGATGAAAATCAATCCTATGGCGTGGACAATAAAATCGGCGCGGCGTTCTTGTTTATCTGGAGTGGGATACATTAGGGCGAACACCGATAAGCAAGGCGTCTGCCAAACTCTAGTATATTCGTCATGTTGAACTTGTTTTAGGACGACGAGGGGCTGGAAATCAACCAGCCCCTGCAACATGTGATCAACGGGATGTGTGGATCAGAACTTGAACGCCGCTTCCACAAAGACTTGACGTCCGCGATTCTGGGTGACGACCCGATCATCACCACCAGCGGGAAGAAAGGGTCTATCCCCCACGGTATTGGCCCAAATCTCGTTAGTCAGATTCACACCGATCAGCGACAATTTCCATTTGCCGTCTGGATTGCCGATCGAAACAGCACCATCGAGCGTCACATAATCATCCTGAACAAAATCATTGAAATTGTTGTTCCCGGCAAAATAAGATCCACTATAGGCCGCATTGCCATTCAAACCAAACTCCAGGGAATCGCCGACCGGAACCGTCCAGTCAAAGGCGATATTGCCCGACCATTTCGGCGCGCGCGCAGCCGTCCGGCCATCGAGATCAACATCATCGGCATTACCCGGAATACCGTCGGGATCCTGCGATATGAATGTGTCTGTGAACTTGGCATCAGTGTAACCCAAGGCGCCGGAGAAGCTCAATCCTTCTACCGGGGTCTGCCATGCCCAATCAACATCAAAACCTTTAGTGGTCAATTCACCCGCGTTGATGGTCAGAAAGCGAACCGCTGCACCATCAAAATTCTGTACCTGAAGATTATCAAAGACAAAATAGTATAGAGCTGAATTGATTCTAAAACTTCCCCCCGCAAGCAATGCCTTGGCACCGATCTCTCCGCCTTTTGCAGTTTCAGAATTAAATCGAATGGTATCAAGAGCTGCGTTCCTAACCGCCGGATCAGGATCGTTGACCAGAGCCAAAGACGCAGTCGGCAGAATGCTGTTGTCTATCCCTCCTGATTTAAAGCCCGTTTTATAGGAAGCATATAGATTCAAATCCGGCGTTGCTTGGTATTTGAGCGTCAATTCCGGGGATAAATTGCTGTCTGAGAATTTTATCGGGAGAGTGACAAAACCTTCCGGTACAACCAATCCAAAAGCCGTCAACGCTTCATGAACGAAAGGAAAAGCCGAGCGATGGGTTTTTTGTTCATCGGTCCAGCGCACACCTCCGGACAACTCCAAATCCTCGGTCAGATCAAGGCTAACGCTACCGAAGAAGGACAACGCCTCACTTTTTGTCGCACGTTGTGCAACCCAGTCATACGTAGTTCCGCTGGAATCGGGAGCTACAAATGAGCCGATAAACGCGTTTTGTGACGTTTCCAGTGGCTGGCTCCTGCTCTCCCAAAAGCCGCCCACCATAAAATTAAACATCCCGTCAAAGTTGCTGGTCAGGCGTATTTCCTGCGTATATTGCTCGAGGCCATCGGAAAATGGTGCAGGCAAGCCGCCTGGATCACCATTTGGCAATATCCCGACATAACTGAAGTGATCGATATGCTCATTATCAAGGTCCAAAATACCCGACACGGTAGACAGCGTCAGACTATCAGTAAGTTCTAAATCCATCGCCAAACGTGCGAAAAACGTATTAGTTTCGTTATATGACTGTCCGACATATCGATCGGCACCAGTCGTGCCTGGCAAAATATTCTGTAATAATGGATGCCCATCTGGGTGAGGATAAAGGCCATCTTGAATATCACATGTGGCATTGGATGTCGTTACCGCATTGGGCGAACCAACGATGTTTGGAATCGCTAAGAACACATCATCAGCCACTCCGTTGGCGCCGCAATCAATGTCAGAATGTCCCAGCAAGCTGTCACCCTCATTGTGGTTGTAGTTTAACTTCAAATTTGCAGAAAATCGATCAGACGGATCCCATTGCAGGGTCACCCGACCTACAAAGTTTTTCAATCCCTTTCCGGTATCGGCAAAAACGGACGGCGTGCCTGCTTCGAGCTCGACATATTTGTCAATATCCTGATATTGCGCCGCTACCCGGATCCCCAGCGTGTCGCTGATCGGGCCGGAAATATAACCGCCGACGGTATAGCCTTCTTCTTCAAATTCATAAGATGCCTTGCCGCCAACTTCCCAATCCGGGGTTGGATCCGCAGAGCGCACGGAGAAAACACCAGCCGATGCACTCTTCCCGAAAAACAGAGATTGTGGGCCTTTAAGGACGTCGATCTGTGCCACATCAAAAAATGATGCTTGGACCAGTCGCATGGTGCTGATCGACACGCCATCGAAATCAAATGCAACAGCGGAATCGAAAGCGGCCGAAATATTGGTCGTGCCAACGCCGCGTAAACTAATCTGACCGCCTGCGCCCGAACCACCAACCTGAACGTTTAGTGCCGGGATGCGGTTCACCACATCTGCAATTTCATTGACCTGAAATTTATCGAGCGTTTCACCGCCAATGGACGTCACCGTAACCGGCGTTTCCTGAAGCGTCTCATCCTGTTTACGGGCTGTCACAATAATAACATTACTATTTTCACTCGCAGCTTCTTCCTGAGCCAAAGCGGGCGAAGCGAAGCTCAAAAGCCCGGCTATCGCCGCCGAGCCCATCAGCGCGGATCGCGCCATCTTTAGAGTAGAATCATTCTTATCTCGCAAATCGTTCACAGCCATTCCTCCCATTATGCACGCGAATACGCGCCGAAAAACAGCGAAACCACGTGCCCCAAATTTTTAGTTATTTGCAGATTGAATATCGATTGACGTCACGATTTTCACCACTAGTCAAAGGATTAGGAGATGCAAAAAAAAGTGGGTTTTAATCGATTTTGGACTATTGTTTTTGACAGGACAACGACCGCTATCGAAGCTGCCTTCAAAAACCAGACTTGCGGCACTAACGCGACAAGCACTCCTTTAACAGCTTATGAAAATGCCGGATCTTGGTTTCCCCATAGTTGGCAAACACGATTTCCCTGGATTTGATCGATTTCATACCCTTTTGCACATGCGGCAAATTGACGACATCCTGATTAAACACCTTTGCAAGCATTCCCAGTTCCGGTGCATCGACATAGTCATCGTCAAAATCAAGCCAGTGGACCTTCGCTGGTTCGGGACGCGCTTCGCCTTCGGGAATCGGCAGCATCAACATGACTTCATGGATGCATTCTTCCGGATTGTCACCATAAGGACGGAAACGATAGAAAATTGGATCAAAACAACCCCACGGACTGATATTGGGAAACAGGTTATAATAGATGGTATCGACAAACTCCGCATCGCTCACCTGATCCACTTCGTCACCTAGTGTCTCACGCCACATTTCCCGCTGGGCATGCGCTTCGGCCCGCCGTCGTTCGGGCACAGGACCGGTGGTTGTGGGATCGGCCTCATCCTCCCACCCTTCACCCAGTGCACCGCCCACCCAGTTGCACAGTTGAATATCGGCGTGGTCCAGTTCACCTTCCAGATGGCGAGCAGCTTCATCGAATATTCCGGTTTTGCCTTTCAGGGTGGTAACTTGCACCCGCCCTTCCTCAAGCCGCTCGTATATGTTCCCGGACAGAGCGTGCCGGACTTTGCCATATGTCTTTGCCCCTTCCAGCGGCTCGGCCACCAATTCCGGGTTCACATGCGGACTAAGCAGGCCGTTGGGAGAGATCGCCCGCGACATGTTTCCGAATACGTCATATTTGCTATTCGCGTCACCCATGACATCCAGCAAAGTCGGATGGGTCGCGACAACATGATAGGCTTCCATGAACGCCTCCTGCGCCACCTTCCAGTTGCAGCGCAGCTTCTTCGCGACGTGCACGGACTTATAGCGGCGCTCGAACGGAATCGGCTGAAAATGCCGATCGATATCGCCGAGAAACTCTTTCAGCGGTTCTGCATTGTCATCAGGATTGATAAACACCCACCCACCCCAACGGCCGACATTGACCGGCGGAAGGCTATGAGTCTTTTCGCTCACCGATGGAAAGTCCCACTGACAAGGCACTTCTTTTAGCGTGCCATCAATTTTCCATCCCCAGCCGTGGAACGGGCAGCGAAACTCATGCAGACCTTTTGCATCCTCGGTCAGCAGCGACCGTCCGCGATGAAGGCAGGCATTCGGAAATGCCTTGATTTCATCCTCTGTAGTCCGAACAATAATGAAGGACAGACTGGCAATATCATAGACAAGGCTATCGCCGACATTGGGAATGTCATCCTCATGGCACGCCATTTGCCAAACCCGTTTCCAGAGCCGCTCCACCTCCAGATCAAAGAAGTCCCGCGAATAATAGATACTCGGATCAACAATCGTCGGTCCTGGTTCCATCGGACAATCTTCACGAAAATTGGAAGGCACGTCATGCGTATCCATGTCCAATAGCTCGTCGTAGGCGATCCCTTTGGACCGGTTTGTTCCCGTGAGTGTCTCTACCATTTTTCCCTCAAATTCCTTGTCAGCTTGATGTAGTGTCACACTCCAGCTTCAAGCTGGCCCAACATTGATCTGAATCAAAACCAGCCCGCACAAAAGTGATAGGCTCAAGTTGGAAGCCGCAGAACGGTAGCAGAACGATATTGGGAATTGCTCGCATCCAACACCTGCCGACTTCGTCACAATAGAGTCTCAGAAGTTTATTCAGATTGTCACCCGTCCAACCTTATACTGTCACGTAATTGCTGCACTGCAGCATCGACAATTACATCCCTAAAAACAGTAAGGTTCGCATTTCCATGAAACCCATCTCCCCGACTTCGCTTGCCGCTATCGCTGGCGCAGTTTATGCCTCTACCATTATTTCTCCTGCCCAGGCGCAAACGACAACTGAAGATGTCGCTGACGCTACCGATGACAACATCATCATCGTAACCGCGCAAAAAATTGAGCAGAAGTCCACTGATGTACCGATCACCATTTCCGCCAATAGTGGTGAGCGGTTGAAAGAACTGGGTGTCTCCGATCTGGATGAACTGTCCAACTACGTTCCTGGCCTCAATATTCAGGAACAAAGCGCGAATAACCCGGGCGTCGTCATCCGCGGAATTACCTCCGACAGCGGATCATCACAACAAGCTCCGCGCGTCACGCTCTACTATAACGGTGTCGACATCTCCCGCTCGCGTGGCTCCTATCAGGATCTCTATGACATCGACCGGATAGAAGTTATCAAGGGTCCGCAAGCCACCTTGTTCGGTACCGCCTCAGCAGTCGGTGCTATCAGTATCATTTCTGCCAAGCCCAAGCCTGGTTTGTCCGGAGAAATTTCAGCCAGCTATGGTAACTTTGATGCCTATACTCTCGACGGTCATCTTAATGCCGGATCGGATATCGTCGCGGTTCGTTTAGCTGGAGCTTACAAGAAACGCGATGGTTATGTGACCAATCTGGCACCTAATCAGGATGATCTCTACGCCAAAGACCAACTGGGCGCTCGGGCATCCTTCCGGTTTACACCGAGCACGGATTTTACCGCCGATCTGATCCTGACCTATGACCGTCAACGCAATTCGGGCACACCTTTTATTTCTGGCTCCCTCCCAACCTCCACCGGTCCTGCCGTTCCCTTTGGTGCGGCCGATTTACGCGGATCACCTTTTTCAGCCGCTGTGCTTGGGAATGGTGAACTTGGCTTGGTGCGCGATGTTTATGACGCGAATCTAACCATGAGTTGGGATATTGCGGACGATTGGACAATTACCATGGTCAACGGCTATCGAAAATTTAACTCGAACGAAGTGTTTGACGCCGATGGTTCAGCTGCATTCTTCCTTGAATTTGCTGAAGATGCCAATGGTGAACAAGGCAGTCACGAGACGCGGTTTAGCTATAACAGCGATACTTTTCGCGGTAGTTTTGGTTGGAATTTGTTTCGTGAGGACAGCAACCAGCGCGTGCCTTTCTCGACCGATGAAGTGACCTATTTTCAATGCTTGGCCGGGATTGTTATTCCAGGAGTCCCATGTGTCGATACCAATGGCGTTCCGGCAGGCGACGCAATTCCAGCGTTAACTGGTGGTGCGGTGGGAACCGTACCCTATCAAGCGGTATTCGAAAATTTCGGTAAAAATGACAGCTATTCGGTGTTTGCTGACGGGACCTGGATACCCACTCCCAGCCTGGAATTGACCGCAGGCGTCCGTGTGCTCATTGAAAAACGCCGCTCCGGATATCGCGCTACCGCTCCCGGTTCCTTTTTTACCGGTGCGCCACCATTTCCAATCACAGATACAGCTGGACAGATTTTTCGCACCGAGGACAGTTTTTCCGCAATATTGCCGAGATTCAATATCCTCTATCGCTTCTCCGATGACATAAATGGCTTTGTGACCGTGTCAAAGGGACGTCGATCCGCAACCGTCGATCTTTCCGCGACCAATGGTCCAAACGGGCCGGTAGCAGATTTTACCAATATCGCAGCGGAGACGGTTTGGAACTATGAAGTGGGGCTAAAAGGGTCGACAGGGCCTGTGTCAGGCACGCTAGGCATCTACTATCAAGCCTATGATAACTTTCAGGTTACACTCAACGACCCGAACAGACCGGGCACCACGACAACGCTCAGCGCAGGTACAGCATCAAATTTTGGTGTCGAAGCGGAAGTCAACGTACGGGCAGCCGATTGGTTGAATCTGTTTGCCAATATTGGTTATATTGATGGCGGTATCGATGACAAACCCGGAAATGGAAATTTAGCTGGCTCTCGCTTCCGGCTTCAACCGGAAGTTCAGGCAGCGGGCGGCTTTACCATTGACTATCCGATCAATGACAGCACTAGAATATTTGCAACGCCCAGTGTCACATATCGCGGCCGGATATTCTTTGAAACGCCCAACAATATCCTGACCAGCCAAGCAGCCGTCACTCTCGTCAATCTGCGCGCCGGTATATCTTTTGCGAATGACCGGTTTGAGATTGCGGGGTTCGCGCGCAATTTGACCAATAAGAACTATCTTTTGGATGCAGGTAACACCGGTGGAGCATTCGGCATTCCAACCTTTATTCCAGCGGAACCTCGATTTTACGGCATACAGGCCAGCGCAAAATTCTAAATAGTGTAGGTGGCTGTCGAAGGCACAAGTCATATCAACTTATTCGATGTGATTTGTCGTCGGTAGCCACCTTACGCTTTCGCAAGCGCACTGCCTGCCAACGTAATCCGGTGCATCAGCCGCTCCTGTCCCTGATAGTCGTTATTGGCGAAATGCCAGGTGGCGCGGTTGTCCCAGAACGCAACTGATCCAGGAAGCCAGTTAAACTGACAGGTAAATTCGGGCTGATCGACATGGGCGTATAGATAGTCCAATAGCGCGAAGCTTTCCTCGCGCGTCCAGCCTTCAAAACCAATCGTATGTCCAGGATTGACGTAAAGGATTTTGCGCCCACTTTCAGGATGCCGGATGACAGCAGGATGGGTTGCATCACCGACTCGGTCCATTCCGCCAAGCGTCTGCGCCAGATCGGTTTTGCGGTAATAACCGCCCTCGCCGTAAATGTGTCGATTGCTATGAATGGCACGCAAGCTCTCCAGCGTGCGTTTTAACCCGTCTGACAGTGCATCATAGGCGGCGGCTAGATTGGCAAAGCGCGTATCGCCGCCGCTGTCGGGCAAAGTCCGGGCGACCAGTATCGAGCCAAGCGCAGGTTCCTCATCATAGCTATGATCGGTGTGCCAACCGCCACCAATATTCATCTTTTGATCCTTTGCCTTTCGCACCTCGGCAATTTCGGGATGGGCATCGGACGGTTTGAAAAACTTGTTGAGCACAATATCGCCAAAGCGTTTTGCGAAGCGATGATGCTCATCCGGTGGTAAATCCTGATCACGGAAAAACAGCAACCCATGCTCGGTAAAAGCAGTTTTGAGATCGGCGAGTGTATTGTCGGAAAGCTCAGCGAGCTGCGCATCGGCGACTAGCGCGCCGCATCCAATGGAATAGGGTGTTATTTTCATGGGATGAAGGTTTAGCGCATTTTTCTGCGTTAATCCAATCTCCTTTGGCCCATGCTGATCACCCCGAACTTGCTAACCTTGACGTCGCTTTCGGCTCAGGGTGGCGAAAGTTAATTATAGCCTTTCCTACTTCACCCAACTGACCTTAAGCTACCGTAAGGCTCTTTAAAAATTGTGGTATCTATTCACAAAAACCCGTTTTAACCTGTGAATGTGTCACCTAACCAAAGAAAGGATGTTTTTCTAATTATCTATAATTTTATCAATAGTATAGGAAAGTTTTCCAATTATTTTCCGAGGGTTACACAGTGTCAACTATGTAACCCTGAATACGAATATTTGCCCACCGAATTGCGCTGGAGACCACGACTTGTTAAGCGATGATTTCAACAGAGAAGGCATGACTATGCAATTGAATGTAATCACCAAAGGCCTGCTGATCGGAACCGCTGCACTACTGACGCCAATAGAGGTCCAGGCTGAAACAGATACCGGTGCGGAAGAGCTTCTTTCCTATGATCTGGCCATGCGATGCGGTGCGCTGCACACATT
This sequence comes from uncultured Sphingomonadaceae bacterium, assembly GCA_947494305.1. Taxonomy (GTDB): domain Bacteria; phylum Pseudomonadota; class Alphaproteobacteria; order Sphingomonadales; family Sphingomonadaceae; genus Parasphingorhabdus. The sequence goes on from CANLUL010000001.1 coordinate 1,517,917, forward strand.
CTTTTCGGTGGTCAATGAAGATGATAAAGAACAAGAGAAAATTCATGATGACATCGCAACGGGCTGGCTCGCGCTGGCCATGGTTCGCGATGGTGAAAATGGCGACAAGGCCGACCGAGAATTTGAAGGCATGGTCAGCAGTCTGATTGATCATATAAACGGCATGGAAGATGATGAAGATGCCATGACTGCCTTTCTGGAGGAAGGAACGACAGTCTGCGATGCACTGCAGAAAACCAACCAAGACGAGATAGATTCGGTTATGGCAGAATGACCATACGCTTTGTATTCGCTTTAACCGCAATCACATTTTCTGCACTTTTATTGGAGACACCCATCATGGCCGAAAGTCAAAAACAAGTTATTGTTCCCGAAACGCTGAAGGGAAATTACGATAGTTTTAAATTCGCACCCGCTATGCGCGCTGGCGATATGCTTTATCTATCCGGCGTTGTGGTCACCCTGAAAGATGGGGAAACTGTGGAGAATATTGCACCAGCTGTTGAGCGCGCTTTTGATGAAATTGAACTGATTTTGGCAGAAGCAGGAGCCAGCTGGAAGGATGTCGTCGATGTCACCAGCTATGCCGTTGATTTGGACCGTGATATGGGTCCGATGTGGGCGGTGAAAGAACACCGTGTGCCAGCCCCCTACCCCGCCTGGACCGCAATCGGTACAACCCGGCTATTTGGTGGCGACAATGCGCTGATCGAAATCAAGGTAACGGCCTATCTTCCGAAGGATTAGATGCTGCCAGCTGGTAGTTGGAGATACCGACAATTTACAATAGCCATTTCGACAAAGTGCCCTATGCTTGCTAAGCATATTGTTTGTCCCCCGATTCTCAAAAGGTAAAAAGTTTGAGTTTTACAATATTGACTGCAGCAGGATTGATGGCCAGCGCATCGACGCTGCCTACCGTTGAACCATCCATTGTCATAGTCGCCCAAACGGACGGCCGCTCCATCGGTTCGGCCACCAATTTTCTAGTTGGCGGCGGTGCCTCAACCTCTTCTATTGATCGGGTATCGCCGTCAGCTGTTTTAAACAATGATTCCATCACAAATGCTAACGGCCCGAAATGGTACCTCGCCGATCATATCGGATATCCAGATCAAACTTATGAAACCACTGCACGGAACCAACTACCCAGCCTACCAATCTATCTACCCTCGCCAACCACCGCTGGCGCTCAAATCACAATGGGATCTTCACTTGATCCATTGCAAACTTCCGTCATGGTTAGCAGCGCGGGACAACAGGTCGATCCCCCATCCGACGACAATGTGATTGTCGTAACCGCTCCCGATCGAAAAAGCTCCGTTGATCCGTTGTCAGCAATCAACGCAGAGTCCTTTGAAATCGCGCAAGATATTGACCAAGCATTGGTTGCTCCGGTGGCCAATGCTTATAAAGAAGGTCTTCCAAAACCTATCCGCTCTGGACTTCGAAACTTCATAAGCAATCTGGGAGAACCTGTTGTTTTTCTGAATTATTTGCTGCAGCTCAAACCAGGAAAAGCCTTGGAAACACTTGGCCGGTTTGCGATCAACACAACGATTGGCATTGGTGGACTTGTCGATGTGGCGAAAGAAAAACCGTTCTATTTACCCAATCGTTTTAATGGCTTCGCAAATACGCTTGGCTTTTACGGAGTGAAGCCCGGCGCCTATCTATACTTGCCGCTAGCTGGTTCCACCACCGTCCGCGATTTGATCGGTGATAGTTTGGATTTGTTGGTTCTACCGACTGCGGTCGGCAAGCCATTCACGCAAATCGAAGTGACTGCCCCAATCGGTGTACTAAGAGCGCTTGACCGCCGCATTCAGCGCGACGATGAAATTACCCAGAATCAGGAAGAAAGTGATGATCCGTATGTATCAGCACGCGATCAATATCTGAAATCGCGACAGATAGAGATTGATATTTTGAAGGGTCGTATTCCTGATCCCCTAAGCCGAAAAAAGGCAGCAGCTCCTGCGAAGGAAACGTACAATGCGCGACAGTTTAAATATGAGACCGCGGAGCTTTGGTACTTGCCTTCAAAGAACTACTCAGACTTAGGATCAAATAATGCCCGTAACTAACTGCGTTCTTTCAACACTTCATTCTCAATAGACAAACGATGACGAATAAGTATCGCGTTTAGAATTGAGAAAATTAGCGCAACCCAAGGAAGCCCTAATAGAAGCGGCACAATTGCGATTTCCAATACAACCACCAGATAGTTTGGATGAGAAAAATAACGATAAGGACCGCGTTTTACCCGGTCAAAATGAGGCGCTGAAATAATGCGCGTCGTCCACCACCTTCCAATGCTCACCAGAGTCCAAAAGCGCAGAAACTGACTGACAATGAACAAACCCAGCAACGCCATATGAATGTCATGCTTCGGATCGACCATCAAAGCGATAATCGCAATCCAGGCACTGTGGAGAAAAATAAAATATTGATAATGATCTGCGCCATGTTCTTTACCGCCCTCGGCCAGCAACCGCTCAGTATTTCGGTTCGCATAGACTAACTCACCAAGGCGTTGCGCTACAATATAAAGCAGCACCCAGGTAACGGGTGTAGGCAATGCGGTAAAGATCGCACCCAGGCTATTGGTCAAGGATCAAGCACTCCCAAAGCAGATGTAAAGCCAGGGCCCAGCGCAGTCAGTAAGATAGGTTTATCTGGCTTCTCTCGCAGCAATCGTTCCAGCACGAACAATATTGTAGGTGAGGACATATTGCCAAATTGACTAAGTATCTCGCGAGTGGCGGGAATGGTCGGGCCATCGGGCTCCAGATAAGCTTCAAGTGCATCGATAACTCTGCCCCCGCCCGGATGGCAAGCTGGTTCTCCAAGTTCGGACTTGGACAATTCGTGCTTCTCAAGGAACGCGTCGCAAAACGGTGTAAAGTCCTGGGTTACAAAATTTGGAATATCGCGGGCCAACACCAGATCAAATCCGGTCCTCCCGATCTGCCACCCCATCATATCGCGTGTGTTAGCCCATGTTTTTTGATCAAATACACGGAAGCTTGGGTTGCTTGCCGATTGCGATTTCCCACTGAGCACGACTGCGGCACATCCGTCAGCGAACAGTGCCGTTGCAATCATATTCTTCTTGTCGAACTGGCTATAATCATAAGCAAGGCTGCACAACTCCAACGAAACTAGCAGTACATTTTGCCCGTCATTTGCTGCTGCCAAGTCGTTAGCTAATCGTAACCCCAAAACACCGCCAGCGCAGCCATAACCAAAAACGGGGATAGTTTGCGTTTTTGACTGGAATTCCATGGCGGCTATCATTTGGCTCGGGATAGAGGGTGTCATTGTTCCGGTGGTAGAAATGAAAACTATTGCATCAATCTCTGAAGGCCTCATGCTGGCCTTGTCCAAAGCTTCCTTTGAAACCTGCTGGGTCAGTTCGCTTCCAACCTTTTCGTAAACAGCACCCCGATCTTGCCAGTTGCGCGGCTGCAAATAGAATTCGGGGTCGCAAGCAAGATAACGTTGATCAATGCCACTGTTGCCAAGGATTTGATTCAAACGTCTAGGTAAAGACGCCCCCCTCGCATTCGCCAAGATTGAGAGCACTTCTGCCTGTGAGATACGAAAACCGGGCACTGCGGTGGCGATGGATTTCAAATGGGGCATGGATAGAATTCGCCGTTCATCTGATAGTAGTTACAGTAATTTCGCTGGCACGCGATAGATTTGTAGCACAATGTACCAAATGCGGTATGATACTTATCCATGGAAATTGATGCCGATATCATAATTAGGCTGATGGGTGTGGGAGCCAGCAGCCTGCTTCTGACCATACTTTTGGTCGGATCAATCCGACAATCTCTTAAAATTCCGTTGTTGGGCCTTGTAATTGGCGGTGCGGCCTACTTGATCAACACATCCGGAGCGCTGGATCGCGGTACGCCGTTTCTAATGTTTATCGATCTGATTTCACTAATCACACCATTCTGGATATGGCTCTTCGCTCGCAGACTTTTTGAGCGAGACACGCCAAATTGGCTACTGGCTATACTTGGATCGATCTATTTTACGGGTTGGTTGGTTGCCCAGACTGTTGACGTCGGCAGCGGGCCGGGCTTTTATATGATACACATCACCTCTTTGGCGTTGATTGTTGATCTGATCTATGTGGCGTTGAGCGGACTGGGAGATGACCTAGTCGCCAGCAGGCGCTTGATACGCATATATCTACCCATCCTGATTGGACTGCAATCTGGCGGAATTTTGCTCTACGAGCTAGTTTTCGGAAATAACAGCAGCCCGTTCATCATTCAGGTAACCAACGCGACCTTAATCTATTTGTTGGTTCTGTTTGGTGGCATTGCCCTGCTCAAAACCAATCCTGAATTGTTGGTCGTCACAGAAGATCAAAAGAATGAGAGAGCAGCGAAATTGGTTCTTACTCCTTCTGAAACCGTTCTTTATGACAAACTGAAGGATACTATGGATGAGGGACAATATCGCGAGCCGGGACTAACCATCAAAATTCTAGCCGAACATTTGAACGCGCCTGAACACAGGCTTCGCGCTCTGATCAACCAAAAACTCGGTCATCGGAATTTTTCGTCGTTCTTAAACAGTTTTCGAATCACAGAAGCGAAGGAAAAACTGGCTGATCGGGAACTGGTTGATCTTCCAATTCTTACGATTGCAATGGATTTGGGCTATAATAGCCTTGCACCATTTAACCGCGCCTTTCGCGCGGAAAGTGGCCAAACACCAAGTGATTTTCGCAAATCATCCATTGATCAAAACTGAAAAAGGCTGATCTTTTTCGAAATTGAACAACATTTTTCAGGATGGCAGAGAGATTGGACGCCGCAACTGACAAACAGGCTTCATCAAAACAACGAACCATTTGATGGAGACACGCAATGACGACAGAAACCTCTTCCCTGCTGACTAGTATCGGCGATCACATGATCGGAGCAATGACATTTGATCTGGGCCGGTATCTAATCGCTGCAGGTGCATTATCCCTCATATTGTGGTTCGCAAAACAGTATACCGAGGCCCGGCGGATCCAGAAACGCAAAGCATCATTTGCGGATTATAAACGCGAGTTCTTATCTTCAATGCGCACCGTTCTGATATTCGCAGTAACAACAATCAGCACGGTCTTGTTTATCGAGACCGGTTGGGTCAACATTGACCGGGGCGCAATCAACTGGCCAATTTTCGCCGTTCAACTTGCTGCGATGATCGTTGCGCATGATGCCTATTTCTACTGGATGCACAGAGCACTGCATCACAAATCACTTTTTCGCATGGCTCACCTACATCATCACAAGTCTCGGACACCAACCCCTTGGGCAGCCTACAGCTTCGCTTCATTCGAAGCATTTAGCGAAGCCGCGTTCGTACCAGCATATCTTTTGTTGGTTTCGACTATCGGTGCACCGATGTATGATTTCGCTATCTTTATCTTCCTCGCCCATATGATAATTCGCAACGTTATGGGGCATGCTGGCATAGAACTTTTCCCCGCTGGTTGGACGCGAATCCCACTTGGATGGATTACAACGACTACCCATCATGATTTGCACCATAGCCAAGGCAACTCTAATTTCGGCCTCTACTTTACGTGGTGGGATCGCTGGATGGGTACCGAGCACCCACAATATCAAGAAAGATTTGATGCCGTTGCCAAACCAATCCGCGTCTCGGTCGGTGCCGCAGCGAATATTTCGATCGCCGCATTTGCAGGACTTGCGCTCACTTCGACCATCACTCTGGTGTAATTTGTGGAACAGATGGAACTCTGAATACGATCGGCGCAATCTTTCCAAAAGGTTGCGTCGACCTTCTTTTGCTTTGCAATATATTTAAACTATGTGATGATTAACGGCTCAATCAAACAGCCATAACCATCTGCTTTAATTCAATAATGTGGCTATTTTCCATTTTTTGTGCACTGCAACATAATTTCTTGACAATGACTGTCACTTCCACTATTTGTGCACTGCAACAAAGAATTGGAAGCAACAATGGCTGACACAAAAACAACAGATTTAAAAGCTGCTCCTGCAGCTACGAAACTCGGTTCGCTATCTGCAGAATCAGCATATGCTGCCGCTGCATCAGCAACCAAAACAGCTGACAAGACGGTAAAAACCGCTCCTGTAGCTGTAAAAACCGAAGCAACTGCGAAACCAGCAGCTGCGACATCCACCGCAACGGCTAAACCTGCTGCTGCAAAAAAAGCTGCGGTCAAAAAACCGGCAGCAAAAAAGACTGTCCGTAAAAAGACCGCTAAAAAAGGAACCAAGAAAATGGCTACCAAAAAAACCACTGCAACGAAACGCGTTGCGAAAAATACCAAAGCAGCAAATACTAAGGCCGCTAACAAAGCAAAAAATCTTGCTGATAAACTTGGCGCACGTTTCGAAGACTTGACCGGCAACGCTCAAGAACGTGCAAAAGAAGTCGCTGATCGCGGTGTTGAAATGGCCAAAGGCGCTGTTGAATTTAATCGTGAAAACATTGAAGCTTTGATCGAAACCGGAAAGATCACCGCTAAAGAAGCGCAAGAGCTGGGCAAAACTAACATAAAATACACCCGCGAAAACTTCGTTGAAGCCAGCCGCGCTCTACAGGGTCTTTTCAGCGTTGCTACGCCAAAAGACTTCTTCGAAAAACAGACCGACTATGTTCGTAGCGGCTTGGATCGTGTAATGGATCAAACTTCTAACAACGCAGATGCCGTTGTGAAGATTGCCGGTAAAGCTTATCAACCAATTGCTGATCGTCTTGCTGACATCCAGAAAGAATTGAAAAAAGCTGCCTAAACCGCTTTTGGATAAACTAGAAGAGGGCCGTTCCTTTGGGAGCGGCCTTTTTCTTTGTCTGAGACATCGGCGTAAATTCAGTTAATCGTAAAAACCTGAATATATCACAAAACCGCCACTTGCCCTCGACGGTAAAAATACCATATCTTAGCGAATATGAAATCTGATGAGATTCTCTCCTTGCCCGCTTTGCGCATTGCTGCATTTTCACCAATGGCTTTTGGTCCCTTAATGGCGGACGATGACGATGGCGACAAAGGTGGCGGTGACGAAGATGATAATGACTTGGGCGTTGCGACCAAAACGCGCACCAAAACCAAAAAACCTAGCCCTTACAAGGTGCTTCTGTTGAACGATGATTACACGCCAATGGAGTTTGTAATCCTAGTTTTGAAACGGTTTTTCAATATGGATATTGATGCGGCAACACGGGTTATGCTGCATGTCCATCAAAAAGGGGTCGGTGTTTGCGGGACATTTAGTTACGAAGTCGCTGAGACCAAAGTTACCCAGGTCATGGATTTTGCTCGCAAAAATGAACATCCATTACAATGCACGCTCGAAAAAGCCTGACTACAATCAAAGGAAACACTAATGCCTGAGACACCCGTCATTACTGTGGATATTGTTTCGGATGTCGTTTGTCCTTGGTGTATTATCGGCTATAAAAAGCTCGAAAAAGCTATGCATGAGTTTGAAGGCCGTGCGCAGTTCGAACTAGCGTGGCATGCTTTTGAATTGAACCCAAACATGCCGCCAGAAGGTCAAGATGTGAATGAACATCTCGCCCAGAAATACGGCACAACGCCGGAACAGAGCAAAGCCAATCGTCAAAGACTAAAAGATGCAGGCGCCGGTTTGGATTTCGATTTTAACTATCACGACAATATGCGAATGGTAAATACATTTGATGCGCACCGCTTGCTGCATTGGGCCGGCGAAACAGGTAAACAAACGGCTCTTAAATTGGCATTGTTTAAAGCGCATTTCACTGACGGTAAGGATGTGAGCGATCATGAGATATTGGTCGAAGTCGCTGGGTCCGTCGGCCTAAATGAAAACCGGGCCCGCAGTCTTCTTGCTGACAATCTATATGCCGAAGATGTCCGCGCCGTTGAGGAGCAGTGGCAGGACAGGTTTATTACCGGTGTTCCGGCGATCATATTCAACAAAAAATTCATGGTCCCTGGTGCGCAAGAACCTGAAACTTTTGCTAATATTATTGAACAGAAACTGTTGAAAGAGGCGGCCTAGCTACCTTTAAAATCAGGTTTTCGCTTCTGCATAAAAGCCCTTGCGCCCTCAATAAAGTCATCGGTTGCGATCAACGCTGGCTGGGTTTCAGCTTCCAGATCCAAATGTTCGTGCAGAGTATTCTGTGCAGCCAAATCAAAAACTTTTCTAACCTGTGAATAGGCGCGTGTCGGGCCTTTTGAGAGCTTAGCTGCAACCGCATTCGCCTCTGTCATCAATTCTCCATCAGGTACTGCCTTCCATATCAATCCCGATTCAACTGCATCGAGCGCCTTCATTCGGTCTCCGAAGAATGTCAAAGCCATCGCCTTCGCGCGCCCCATGGCTCGCGGTGCATGCCAACTGGCTCCAATATCGGGAATGAGCCCCAATTGAGGGGTGAAGACCAAAATGAACTCGGCCGATTCCGCCGCGATCACCAAATCGCATGACAGTGCCAACCCGTAACCACCCCCGGCAGCCACGCCATTAATTGCTGCAATAGTGGGAATGGGCAAATTGAGGATCTTTTTCACTATCGGATTTAAGCGATTGTGCATATTTTGCCGCGTTGCCTCTCCACGCGCATATCCATCTTTACTTGAACCGCCTTTTACCGATAGATCAGCTCCCGAGCAGAACCCCCGACCATTGGCAGTTAGGATCATAACGCGAAGGCTAGAGTCTTCCGAACATATATCAAGCGCTTCGTTCAACTCACTGATTAGCGCTGCGCTGAGTGCATTGAGGCGCTTTGGCTCGTTCAGGGTGATGGTTGCAATTCCATTTGAGACTTCGAGTAATACCGCTTTATCTGACATCTGAATTGATCCTCTTGAGTAAGAGTTTTGAACTTTTCGCTATGTTATGATTTTTCTGAAGCCGAATCAGGTTGTGTACCGGGATCTGTATCCACAATATCTGTCATCTTCTTGCCAGGGAATTTTGGCGTCACACTGTGGTAAAAGTCGCTTAAACGTATCATATCCTTCTTATAGTCGCCTGTCGGCATAAAGGACGGCCCCAGGCCACCGGTTTTTTTGGCATAGTCCATCATCCCAATGATCAGTGGAACCTTAGCTTTCAACGCAATATAGTAGAACCCGGTGCGCCATTGTTTTACACTACCGCGCGTACCTTCAGGTGGGATCGTGAGCAGGAAATCGCTACGTTTTTCAAACTCAGCAGCCATTGCATCTACCATATTGTTGTTGGTAGAACGATCAACTGGGATACCGCCCAAACGGCGCATCATGCCACCCCAGGGCCATTTGAATAGGGTATTCTTACCGATCCAATAGGATTTGATGCCCAAGCTGTTGCACAGACCAAAATAGTATATGAAATCCCAATTGCTTGTATGCGGCGCAGCAATGATTACTGCTTTTCTGGGTGGAGGGTTTTCTTGAACCGCCGTCCAGCCACCAATTTTATACATGAAAACGGAAAATCGTCGGACAATTTCCGACAACCAATTTCCTTTGATTTCCTTATGCACGCAGCCTCCCGCTCGCAGATCGAATGCCGCGATATGAGCTTGACCATAAATCTATTTGCATGAGGTGCAATGGCTTAAGTCTTAGATTGCTCAAACTCTGTTCAGCTTTTGTGCATTACGATTAAACCATGCATTCAACGTGAAGTTGACAGGAGGTTTCGATGCGAACGATGTGTTTATCAACAATTTGTCTTATTTCTATGGCGCAAGCGACTGCAGGACTGGCGAACGATTCACCCAAGCCTGCTCCTCCCGTTCAACTCAATCCACAAGTTGATTATGCAGGTTTTTCTGCACTCACACAGGAGCTTCAGGAATATCGTTCAAATAGACTGGTCAATATGGACCAGTTTATCGACCTTGCAGCCAAAGGCGATGCTATAATATTGGATACTCGTTCCGTAGCTGCTTTTCAGTTTGGTCATATAAAGGGCGCCATTAACCTACCATTCTCTGATTTTACCGAAGAGAAATTGGCTGAAATCTTGGGTGATACAAACCGGCCAATCCTAATTTATTGTAACAACAATTTTCGAGATAATATCTTTCCCGTTCGCAGGAAATCCGCTCCCCTGGCCCTTAACATTCCAACTTTCATCAATCTCTATGGGTACGGATACAAAAATATCTATGAATTGAATGATATTGTGTTGATGTCAGATCCCAGACTGGAATGGACCAAGCTCTCTCTTGGCGAAACCTAGCGTCTTGGGTTCTGCGCTCGCCAGATATCGGGACGGACAAACTTACCCCGCCAAATTCCGCGTTTTGCCTTTTGTGCGTCGCGTTCATCCGTTGCATAGATTGTTTCATCAAAGTTCTGGCCTGATACTGCCAAACCGTCTGAGACTAGCATCGCGCTTAAATCCGCCCCTGCTTCGCTAGCACACAAAACGACTAGCCGGCCAAATCGATCACGGGTTCGCACGGTGCAACGATGGTCTTCTTTGCGCAAAATTTCATCCAGACCATTGCGAGCAACCTTGCCACATGGCCAATCTGCACCTGTTTCATCTATGCAATTCTGCCGATATTCCGGTGCATCTATACCGTAGATGCGAAACTCTTCTTCTCCGGATTTGAAGCTATCGCCGTCAATAACCTGCACAGACTTGCCATTGATCAGAATGGCTTCCTCACTGTAAATCCACTGCTGATAAAACAAAGCAGCACCAATGATCAGCGCGAAGATCATGAGGGATCGAAATTTGGGAAAGCGCGCTTTGAACATAAGCGCAACTATCTAGCCAATTTCAGGAAACGTACAACGTACCTTTCCTGAAAAGGCTTTATCCGGTCTGTTTTAATGTAGGATATTTTGACGCTATATGGTCGAAAACTGCAGGATGCAGCCCCTGGACAAATTCACAACCATAGAAGTCGCCTTCAATCCAGCAGATATGACTCTCAATAGCATTGAACAGAGGGAGTTTCATAAATATCGATTTCTCACCGGTCAGACGGGTCATGCAACGCATACGAAAACCAGTCAGCGACAAATCTAAGATCATCGCATCGACACGACCCAGTCCAGGCTCACGAACAGCAGCAGCAATCTCGACCCCTGCACGCGTAGAGATTCGGTGATCCCCACTACGGAAATGCTTACTCAACATACGTTCGCTAGGTTTGCCGTTCATTCCGAATAAATTCCATCAATCTGGCGGTATTTAAATAGGTTTCCGCATCATATTGTGACCCACGGTTGGGAATTAGCTCAATAAGTTTATGCAAACGTTAACGCGACACCTTTTCCCATAGTTAACGCCGTTCATGAAGAAGAATGCTTCTTACTGTCATCAGAAGCTTGTGGCGCGCAATTTGTTTGGCAGTTTTCCGCCTCCTCATCCTCCAGTTCAATTTGAATGGTGATATGGTGAATGGAAAAATGTCCCTTCATCGACTTTTGCACATCCGTCAGAAAATTTTTCCCAGGATGGCCTTCGGGCATAACCAAATGGGCCGTCATGGCATTCTCACTTGTACTCATCGGCCAGATGTGGAGGTCATGGACAGCCTGAACACCCGACAAATCTAGCAAATATTGGTGTACATCATCTAGGTTTATATCCCGCGGTACGCCGGCTAATGACATACGGACAGCTTCTGACAACAGGCCCCACGTGCTCCAGAAAATAAGAGCTACGATGAACAGACTAACCAACGGGTCGATCCAGTTATATCCGGTATAAAAAATCAGGATACCACCGATTACTACCCCTGCGGACACCCCAGCATCTGCCATCATGTGCAGAAAAGCACCGCGAATGTTTATATCATCTTTCTGCCCGCCCATAAACAACATCGCGGTGCCAAAATTGATCACAATCCCGATCGCAGCTACAATGATGACCGTTGTTGAGGCTACCTCAGCGGGTGTGCTAATCCGTCCTATTGCTTCCCAAGCAATTGCTCCACAAGCAACAAGCAGCAAAAGGCCGTTAAGCAAAGCCGCCAAAATGGAAGAACCGCCCAAACCATAAGTGAAACGACTGGACGGTGGTCGTTTTGCTAATTCTGCACCAGCCCAAGCGACGGCGAGTCCAAGTACATCGGACAGGTTATGACCGGCATCAGCAAGCAAGGCCATCGACCCGGATAACAGGCTGTAGATAACCTCAACGATGATATAGATGGTGTTAAGCGCAATTCCGAGAGCGAAAGCCCAGCCGAAATTTTTCGGCATATGCCCATGCGGACCATGCCGATCATGGTGACTATGGCCGTGATGATGATGGTGACCTGCCATCTTCGCTCCGATAGTTGGACGTTCCTCTATGGGCAGTCTACAATGAAATATCGGAGCGGGTCTACAAATTTATTCAATTATTTTAATATGTTAGAATGATATAACATCCAGTGATGGTTTGTGTCGAGGGCTAATCTACGATCAAACCAATCGCCAGATAGATCAAAATTGGTGCGCCAATGCTAAATAGAGCGGCGAGGACAAAGCCAACGCGCCAAATGTTCACATCAACACCCGTCCAGTTTGCAAGGCCTGAACATACGCCCATCAACTTACCATTTTTCTTGTCGAGGCGAAGTTTGCTTTTCACCGGCTTAATTCCTTTGGATGAACCAATTGGTTCTGGCCAACTGGTGGTTTCTGTTTTGCTGTTCTTGGTAACCATCAGATCATCACCGAAGAAGCGTTGTTAAAAGCTGGACCGATGCTGGCACCGATGAAGGCAACTGCAGAGAAAATGGCGGCGAATGCTGCCGTTGCTGAGTTTTGAAGATTGTAAGTCACGTCTGATTCCTTTCGAGGGTTTGTTAAATTTGGGGGTTAGGCAACCAATGAACCGGCGGCATTGACAGCTGGACCAACACTGGCGCCGATGAATACTGCTGCGGATAGGATTGCTGCAAAAGCGGCTGCTACGTTGTTTGATACACTTGAGAACATTTTCATTTCCTTTCGGGATAAATCTGGTCTTCGAACTTGTTTCCGAAGTTGTCATCTACATTGCACAGCCTGTGCCAGTTTAACATTATCTATATATTTCAACGAGATAAGCAAATTTCCAAATTTGTCACATGACCTCAAATACCTATTATTAGCATATTTCACTAAGTTTTGGTATTTGCTTAATGGGATATGAACAATCGAAACTGCATCGATGGAATTTGCTTCTATTTATAATAAGGCAAAGCTAGAGATAACGGCCTGTCATGACGATTTCCCGGCTCACCCTTCATAATTTTAGAAACTATCCGGAACTGCGGATTCAATCAGATAACCAATTCGTTATTCTCAGTGGTGAAAATGGTGCTGGTAAAACCAATATACTAGAAGCTGTTTCTCTTTTGGCCCCCGGCCGCGGGCTGCGGCGTGCTGCACTTCGCGACATTGCGCGGGAGTGCAGCACGGGCGAATTTGCGGTTGCTGCTGAATTGGACGACGTTCAATTGGGCACAGGAACGACGGTAGAACAGCCAGATCGCCGCAAAACGCGGATCAATGGCACCCAGGTGCCCACCAATGACTTAGCCGATCGACTTTCGATACTTTGGCTTACACCAGCAATGGACAGACTATTCATGGAAGGGGCTAGCGGACGACGAAATTTCCTCGATCGACTGGTAACCGCCCTAAACCCAAGCCATGCACGCAATAGCAACCGTTACGATGCAGCCCGGCGAGAACGGAACCGCCTGTTATCAGAGAACATCCCTCCCGATCCGCGATGGCTTGATGGCTTAGACCAACAATTAGCCGAATTTGGCAGCGCCATTGCCAATGCGAGAAATCAGCTTGTAAAAACGTTGAACAAGCGGTTGCAGGAATCTCAAAACGCATTCTTCGCCACTCCGATGATCTTGTTAGAAGATGATGATCTGCTTTCCGAAGCCGCCATATTTCAAGCGCTCCAATCAAATCGTGGCGCTGATCAACGAGCTGGTCGAACACAGCACGGACCCCATCGATCCGATATGCGAGTAATCCACCAAACCAAAAATCAGGCCGCAGAAAAATGCTCCACAGGTGAACAGAAAGCGTTACTTTTTTCGATTGTACTCGGTCATGCCGATTGTATCGCAGATGAACGTCCCAGCCGACCAATATTGTTACTGGACGAAGTAGCGGCACATCTAGATCCCAAAAGAAGAGGTGTCTTGTTTGAGAAACTAGCCGAAAAAGGCAGTCAGGTCTGGCTTACTGGCACAGAGCCAGCGTTGTTTGCCGACGTACCAAATAATGCGCTTCATTTTGAAGTAGCGGATGGAAACCTTTCCGAGCGATAAGAGCGCCAAATCTCTAATATGGTAAAATTATTGTTCACCAATCACTTTAGGTGAACATTGAAGTCCCCGCACTAGACCGCATCTGATGTGGAGTGTTGTTCAAAAATGGCTCAGTAAAATGGGTTACGCCGTTGTACCGATGTTGTTGGCCGCTCAGGCCCTGTTATTCCCGGCACAAGCAAGCGCTGAAAGCTACTTACAGTGCGTTCCGTATGCAAGGCAACTCAGCGGAATACAGATATACGGCGACGCGCATACTTGGTGGAAACAAGCCAAGGGTCGTTATCAAACTGGCGAAACGCCTCAAGAAGGCGCCGTCCTATCTTTAAAAAGCCACGGCAAGATGCGTCTCGGCCATGTTGCTTATGTAAGCAAAGTGCTCGACAATCGTAATATATTGCTCAGCCACGCCAATTGGTCACCTATAAACGGCCGACGTGGGCAGATTGAACGCAACGTTGCAGCTATTGATGTCTCAAAGAATAACGACTGGAGCCGCGTTAAGATTTGGTATGCTCCGATCGATGGGTTAGGGAAAACAGCTTATCCCGTGAACGGTTTCATATATTCGGATCGTGTCGGAACAAAGCGCAATGAAGCTCGCCAATGGGTTTCTGCAAAACCAATTCGAAAAGGCCGAGCTCCAAATCGCAATCTTTTTGCGCGTCATCTGACTGAGGATTTGCAGCGTGAGGCACATAGTGAGGCATTCGCAAATGACAGTGCGACCCAACCGACCGACCTAATTGGGGATTTACTGGACACACTGGGCAACTAGCGTCAAATAATCCCTAATACATCAGGTTAGGGTTATAAAAATGACGGATGCAAAAACTGACTATCTTGTCATCCTGGCAGGCGGTCAGTCACGAAGAATGGGCCGTGACAAAGCGTTAGTAGAAATTCAAGGCATACGTATGATCGACCATATGATCGATCGATTCCACTCTAGTGAGTTGCCCATAGTTCTCTCGGCAGCACAGGATTATACAACCGGATTGGAATATGTTCCCGACAACCCCAATTATCCTGACGGGCCGGTGGGAGCGATATTTTCGGTCAGTGAATATTTTGCCCAGCAAAAACCGGAGATCACTGGGTTTTTTACCGTGCCGGTCGACGCACCACATGCGCCGTTGGATTTGATGATAAAATTGAAGGCGCCACATTCTTGCGCAATCGCATCTTCAAATGGTCAAGTACATCCAGTCTTTGCCTATTGGGATTGCAACATGGTGCAATCTGTCAAGCAGTCCCACGATCCGGAATCAAGGTCTCCATCTTTACGCTGGCTTGGCAGACAATGTGGAGCCAAAACAGTGGAATGGGCCGATGATAGTGGCTTTACCAACATCAATACACCTGCCGAGTTAACCGCCATGAACAAAGAACAATAGAAAACCGGAAAGCCATTTGACGCTCCGGTTTTCTATTTAGAGATTTTCGAACTTCGCAGTTATCTAATTTTGCGAATTTCTGTGCGAGTCAGACTGGTCATCAACTTGCCCTCATTCATTGACAAAGTATCTGCCTGAATGCGGCGCACTTTGCCTTTGTAGATCACAAGGATGTCACCATCACGCTCGACACGGCTTACTTTGGCAACGCTGGCACCAGTGGCATCGAACAGACGATCTTTACGCTCAACTTCAACTGCGGACGCCGGAATAGCTGCTGCTTTTTCCGCAAGAACTGGCGTTGATGCGATTGACAGTGCTAATGTTGCTATCACGATGGAAAAAAACTTGGTCATGATGTATTTCCTTTTATTTGGGAGAGAGGGCTACACCATGGCCGATACCAAATAAGTTGCAATATGAAACTTTGCACCCGTAAGTTGCATTTTTGCAATTGACGAATGCAGAATTGTTGCGCCGTTAGAAAAAAACGGGCAGTTCGACAAAAGACCAATTTTGAGAGGAACCAGGGATGAAACGCGCACTATTGTTAGCTACCGTCATGATGATGGCTCCAGCGACTGCAAAAGCTGATACTGCTGAAATACTCGCATCCATCGATGCGCGCTCAGAACAGTCTGCTGACACAGCTCGCAAGCTCTGGGAATGGGCCGAAGTTGGTTATCAGGAAGAAAAATCTAGCGGACTCCTGCAACAGCAGCTTCGAGCTCAAGGCTTTTCGATTGATACCGGCGTAGCTGGCATCCCAACAGCCTTTGTCGCAGAATATGGCAAAGGCGGACCAGTTATAGCTATTCTTGCGGAATTTGATGCGTTGCCAGGCATCAATCAAGATGCGACGCCTACGCGACAACCGATACCCGGAAAAGGTGCATCCCATGCTTGTGGTCATAACCTGTTTGGAGCGGGATCAGTTGAAGCTGCGATTGCTGTTGGCAAATGGCTGGAGGAAACCGGAACACCGGGCAGAGTGCGTCTTTACGGTACTCCCGCCGAAGAGGGCGGCAGCGGCAAGGTCTACATGGTTCGTGAAGGCCTATTCAATGACGTAGACTTTTCTCTCCACTGGCACGCAAGCCATGAAAACTCAGCAGCAGCGCGCACAACCCTTGCAAACAGATCAGCAAAGTTTCGGTTCCGCGGCGTTTCTGCCCATGCTGCCGGCGCTCCCGACAAAGCGAGGTCCGCATTAGATGGTGTTGAAGCCTTTAACATGATGATCAACATGATGCGCGAGCATGTCCCGCAGGATAGTCGCATCCACTACGTGATTACCGAGGGCGGTACCGCCCCCAATGTGGTCCCTGATTTCGCCGAAGTGTTTTACTATGTTCGCCATCCCGATCCAGCAGGCGTCGATGCAATCTGGGCTCGATTGGAGGAAGCAGCGAAAGGTGCTGCTATGGGAACCGGCACTGAGGTCGACTGGGAAGTTATCCACGGCAACAATCCGCTTCTAGTGAACGAGGCGCTGGCCAAGATGATGGATCAAAAATTACGCCAAGTTGGAGGAGTAAGCTATACACCCGAAGAGCAAAGTTTTGCAGAAAAGATCCATGCCAGCTTCGACAAACCTTCTCGGAAATTAGGTAGCGAGGCAGAAATTCAACCTTACAACAAATCATTAGGCTATGGCTCTACTGATGTAGGTGATGTTTCCTATGCAACACCGACAGTAGGATTACGCACAGCGACATGGGTTCCCGGAACATCTGCACACAGCTGGCAATCATCAGCTGCTAGTGGGATGTCTATCGGGTTCAAAGGCACCCAAGTGGCAGCAAAAACGCTAACACTTGCCGCGATTGAACTTTATTCAAATCCCGGTCTCAGAGCTGAAGCCAAAGCGGAATTCGACAAGGCACGCGGGCCGAATTATGAATATAAATCTCTATTGGGAGATCGAAAGCCGCCGCTCGATTACCGAAAATAGATCGGTATCAAATACACCATTCCAGCTCATGCTCGGTCGCTTGGCCGTTTTTTGATTTTATGCGGTTTGTGACCATGCGATCATAAAGCGTCTTTACCAAATTACTCCCCGTTTTCTCGAACAGAAATGGGAAAATACCGTGTAACAAACAGGCAAACCCGGCAAGGATCATGGGGACACCAAAGCTGGATGCCATAAAAAAATGTTCGGTGTAGGTTTCTCCAACCGTCCGTGGGTGCTCAGTAAAAAGTTTCATGAAATCTCCAGTTCTCTCAATCGCCAAGAATAGGATGGGAGACCCAAATATCATCGCCAATAAATATGAAAATCGCTGAAATGCGCAATTATTCGTCTAGATATTTAATCTATATTAGATTATTTTCCCAAATCATCCGATAGCGGTATGAATATCTGACGGTCTATGCTTCCAAAGCTGCAGCGTCTTGATCTTTGTTAACGCGAAATGTCTTTTTGATCTTTTTACGTCCCTTGTGCTCCAGATATGCTAGGGTTGGGATCAGCAATTGAAGAATAACGGTACCAAACAACACACCAAAGCCTAAGCTAGCGGCCATTGGGATCAAAAACTGTGCCTGAATGCTGGTTTCAAAAGTGATCGGCGCCACACCAAGAAACGTCGTTACTGATGTCAGCATAATCGGGCGGAAGCGAGATTTGGCCGCCAGTATGACAGCTTCTTCAATGGGCAATCCCTTTTCCAGGTTTTCGTTCACGAAGTCGATTAAAACCAAAGAACCGTTTACAATCACACCCGACAGAGCGATGATCCCGAACATGCTCAGTATTACCAGCTGAATCCCTAGAATAAGATGACCAATTAACGCACCGATAATCCCAAAGGGAATCACCGCCATAATGATGAAGGGCTGAACATAGGATTTAAACGGAATAGCCAGCAAAACATAGATCATCATCAATGCCAGTAGAAAAGCCACGCCCAGATCTCCGAACGATTCCTCTTGCTCTTCTTGTTCACCGCCAAATGTATATTGCAACTGTGGATAGTCTGCCTGAAGACGCGGCATGATATCTTCGTTCACCCGCTGCGCAATCTCTTGTCCAGTTACAACATCGGTGTCGAGATCAGCCGTCACAGTAGTGACCCGGCGGCCGTCCGTTCGTCTAATGACCGAAGGTGCTTCGCCAAACTCAACTTCAGCAATGGAGCCAAGCGATACCTCTCCGCCGGGAACGCGAACCCTAAAACGTTCTACATCTGCAATGCTGTCCCGCTCTTCTTCCGGCAGTCGGATGTAAACACGAACATCTTCTCGCCCTCGTTGCACGCGCAGCGCTTCGTCACCAAAAAACGCGGCGCGAACCTGCAAAGCAACGTCCTGCAACGTCACGCCTAGGCTCCGAGCAGCGGGTTTCAATCGTAGTTGGATTTCTTGCAAGCCAGCGTCTTGATCAGATTCAATATCAAAGACGCCGTTAAACTCCGCCAATTCCAACATCAAACGTTCTGATGCCTGCTCTACGATTTCAAAATCGGGATCAGACAATTCAACACTAACCGGTGCACCAACCGAAAAGAGATCCGCGGAAAACACCAGTGATTTTGCTGCAGGAACCGGACCAACAGCTTCGCGCCAGGCGTCTTCCAATTCTCTAACGACAATTTTTCGATCACTGCCTGCTCTCAGACTGACCTGAACATATCCCAAATTTGAAGCGAGATTATTGAGGGTCCCTCCCGGTCCCTGCACTGGCGGAGATTCACCTACTGAGGAGTAAATTCCGCGAATTTCGTCTGGGGCATCAAATTCCTTCAGTTTTTCGCGGCCCACGCGTTCGATCATGTCGATCAATTCTGCGGTCCGTGCGGTGGTTGTACCTGCCGGCATCTCCAGATTTGCGGTGACAATATCGGATTCAATGGACGGGAAAAAACCGACCTTGATAACACCTGCGGGGATCAGGGATGCGAAGAAAATCATCAACGCTATCGCGCCTGCGAGAATAACAAATGGTGCCTTCAGGCAAAATTTCAATGTCAGGTCCAGCGGGCCATCAATAAAGGCCTGCAAAAATTTATCGACCTTCTTTTGTACGCGATCAAAAAAGCCCGTTATTGGGTTGTTCGTGGGAGTTCCCGGCGGCGGTAAATGACTTAAATGATAAGGGAGAATGAGAAGACATTCGACCAATGACAGAGCCAGTACCGCGATAACAACCAAAGGGATGTCGGCCAGAATTTTTCCGATAGCACCACTTATGGCAAACAGAGGTGAGAAGGCAGCGACTGTTGTAAGCACTGCAAAAATGACCGGTACAGTTACACGCTGCGTTCCGGTGATTGCAGCCCCAAGTCCCGTTCGCCCAAGGCCGCGCTGTGCGTGGATATTCTCTCCGACCACAATGGCATCATCGACCACCAGACCCAGTGCCAGAATAAAGCCAAATAGAGAAAACATATTGATGCTGGAACCAGCCAGGTCGAGCAGCAAGATCGCGCCAATAAAGGCCGTACTAATGCCTATTGCCGTCCACATCGCCAATCGGATATCCAGAAACAAAGTCAGTGCAATGAGAACCAGTGTCAAACCAATGGCCGCATTTTTAAGCAGAAGGCTAAGTCGGTCGTTGAGAAATTCGGAGTCATCCCGCCAGATTGAATAGTTTAACCCTTCGGCAAGCCCCGGTTCAAACTCTGTTTCTAGATGATCGCGCACGGCCGCCGTAATATCTAAAACACGTTCATCGCTGGTTCGGAATACTTCCACAAAAGCCACTGGTTTTCCGTTCAGCGACGTAATCAAGTCCGCGTCTTCGAACCCGTCTTTCACGTTAGCGATCTGACCAAGTTCTACCAAAGATCCATTCGCGGCGCTAACAACTACAATATCCTCAAAATTCTGTTGGTTGTAGTTTTGTCCTAAAGTACGTACGCGAACTTCTTCATTTTGCGCTTTGATAGTGCCGGCTGGACTATCAAGGCTGCTGGATGCGATAGTCCGAGAAATGTTATTCAGAGACAGACCGAGCGATTGAAGGGTTGATTGCGGAACTTCGATTGAAATTTCATACTCGCGAATAGCGCTGGTTTCGACATATGAGACGTCATCCAAAGCCGCGAGAGCGTCTTCCAGCTGATAAGCGGTTTCCTTGAGCACACGTTCCGAAACATCACCAAAAATCCCAATTCGCATCACGCTTTCTCGCGATGTCAATTCGCGAATATTGGGCTCTTCAGCATCCGCCGGAAACGTCTGTATCTGGTCGATCTCACCTTTTACATCGTCCAGGGCGCGTGCCATGTCAGTGCCGAGTTCCATTTCGATGGCAACACTCCCCACACCTTCTGATGCCGTGGCGGAGATATCCTTCACCCCTTCAACTGCTTTTACTGCTTCCTCGATTTTTTGGACTACGGACTCTTCAACTTCGCTGGGTGTCGCACCGGGATAGACAACGCTGACTTGCACCGTTTCCAAACTGGTGTCGGCAAAAATTTCCTGAACAATCGTCTGATAAGAAATGATGCCCGCGATCAAAAAAAACATCATCAACAGATTTGCGGCCACACCATTGCGTGCCATAAAAGCAACGAAGCCCTTGGCTTCCAAAATCTCTTGACTGGGATGTTCGTTTTTAAGCGTCATTATTTCGCAGCTGGTTTAGTTTTTTTGCCTTGATCGGGCCTTGATGCTTCTTTTTTTCTGGCACCCTGACTTTCTGTCCAGCTATCGCGGTAGTCAGTCCACCGGTGACGGCCATCGGGTTATCGCCCAGACCTTCTGATCGAATTAGAACCTCTGTATCAGTCCGTTGTAATATCTGGATATCGACGACCTTAACGCGGCCGGCCTCGACCAGCCAAATCTGATTTCCCGGCCTAAGTGCGGCCAACGGGATGGAGGCATATTCCGCCATTTCCATTCCATCGATCGATGCTTCGACAAAGCTTCCTATGAGCAAAGGTGGGGCTTTGCTTACTAGGACACCATTTGATTGCCCCCCCTTTTTTAGTGCGGCTGGCATACCCCCCCGCAATGGATTGGGAATACGCAGGAACAGATCAATAGTCCGCGTTTGCGGATTAAGGACGTTGCTTGCCCGATCAACAAAGGCCTGCCATCGATATTTCGACCCGCCATATTCGAAAAAGATCGATGCCTCTATTCGCCCACCGGTAAACAGCGACGGAATAAGAGAAGCTTCTTTCTCTGACAACGGAATAACCGCTTCAAAGCTGTTGCTGTTAACAATTGACCCTAATGTTTGTCCTGGCGCAACATAACTGCCCTCTGCAATCTGCTCAGATCTGACGATACCGGCAAAGGGCGCGCGTACAGTTGTCCTTCGCAATGCCGAATTGGCATCGGCGAGTTGCGCTTGGGCGCGCTGCAATCCAGCGCGGGCGGAACGCAGTTGTGGTTCTCTGGTTGCAAGTCCATTTGTTTGAGTATTGGCCGTAGTGTTCGATCCACCCTTTGGGGCCTGCCGGGTCAAGCTTTCTGGCGGTAATATTCTGGCTGCATAGTCATTCTCATCAACGCCTGCGTAGAGTTTGGAATCTGCGTTTGCAGAACGCTGAGCGAACTGATCAAGCTCGGCGCGTGCAATTGTCATTTCTTCACGAGCTTGCAAAACATCTACGCGGCGCGCTGCTATATCGGCTTGTGCAGATTGAACCGCATTGCGATAATCTGTGGGGTCGATACGGAACAATACCGCTTCGTTTCCAATATTTTGACCTTCACGCAAGGATGGATTGACATATACTAATTTGCCTGCGACCTCAGCGGCCAAATTGACCTCATCGGCCGCTCGAACCGTTCCAGATCCATTGATTTTCAGCTTTCCACTACGAATTTCAACGGGCTCTACCTGCACCAACGGGGCTCGCTCATCCTCGGGTTTTTTCTCTGGTTCAGGCCGCAGCCAGATTAGTAGCGCTCCAATCGCAACAGCCGCTGCAATTATCAATGCTCCAATAATAAACTGGCGTCGCATCTAGCGATCTCCCTGCTGTTTTTTGTTTATCGTAAGACCATCCACTTTTGCCTGTTCATTTGATGGCACCATTTTAACGGGTTCAATTTCCTGTGCTTTGGTCCAATCTCCGCCAAGTGCCCGATGCACGGCCAGCCTTGCCAGCGCAACATCCCGACCCGCAGATGACAGCGCGGACTCGATTTGGTATTCTTGGCGTAAAGCGTCTAGATAATCAGAATATTGGCCTACACCGCTGGCAAAGCGCTTGGATTGCAGACCTGCCGTACTTCGCGCCTCCTGCCCCTGTAAGAACAGAAAGCGGTAGCGCTGACGCTGTTCCTCATATTGTGCGATGGCGGTGCGCACTTCCTGATATGCTGTGATGACCGTTCGGGCATAAGCGGCGGAAGCTTGCGCATATTGGGCATTGGCCAGTTCAATATTCGCGCGAATTCGCCCACCTTGAAATAGAGGAGCGGTCAAGCTTGCGCCGAGGCTGAGCACCCAATTATCCATTGTATCAAAGACGCCAGAAAGATCGCCAGCTTGTGTTCCAATACTGGACGTCAAACTAATTGCAGGAAATTGCTCGGCCTTTCGAACACCAACCGTAAAACGGGCCGCTTCCAATCGCTGCCAAGATGCAACGACATCAGGACGCTGAATTAACAAAGACGATGGAAGACCGGAGGGGATTGATTCAAAAACCAGCTGTGGTTTAAGTGGCTTCTTTAGTAAATCATCGATGTCTCTGGCATACCCCCCTGATAGAACCGCCAATTGCCCTTCAATTGCTGCAAGCCTTGCCTCAGCTTGCGGCAAACTCGCTTGCGTATTCCGAAAATCCTGCCGGATCTGATACAGCTCAAACGATGTTACCAGACCACGTCGGTAACGGCTTTCAGTTTGTGTCGTTCGGTCATTCAGCAAATCAATTGTTTTCACCTGTGTCGCGATCTGCGCGCGGGCATCAACTAGATCGAAGTAGTTTGTGATTGCCTCTGCCATTATCGCAAGACGTGCGGCCTTCAAGTCAGCGGCGGCGGCTATGGCATCTGCCCGACCTGCCCCTGCTTGATTGCGAACCCTGCCCCATAAATCCAATTCATAAGAAAAACCCAGCGACGGAGCGTAAGTTTCAACCTCGAACCGGTTTACAACACCGCCTGCAAGACCGCCAAAAGCGGTTCCGCCAGCCGGAGAGTCCGAGTAGCTCGCCGATCCGCTCAGGTTCACCTGTGGATAGAGACCACTTTTTGATACCCTAGCTTGCGCTTCCGCTGCTCTTAGCCGCGCCGCAGATTCAGCCAAATCAAGATTGCCGGACAGTGATTTTTGCAAAATTTGGTCTAGCACAGGATCATTAAATGCCCTCCACCAATTCGCGGGTCGATACTCTCCCGCCTTTTCCAAAAGGCCGAATTTATCTGGCAAATCAACAACAACCTGCGGCTGTGTCTGCTTTGGCGCCATAGAGACACAGCCCGCAAATAGCGGCAGAAAGCCAAGAAGCATCCATTTGAGATTTTTTGTCGTTTGCACCAAGTTAATAATCCGGGAGACTCTATTGTTGAACAACATGTACCATTTGCCATTGACAAAAATGAACGTCAACGTTTAATTTGAACGCTACCGTACATTTTTAACGATAGTTATTCGACACCATGACAAAGCAAAAAAATGCTGCACATCGTCCATCTACGCAGCGGAAAATGGAAGACATTATGGAGGCTGCCCGGTCGGAGTTTTTCGACTGCGGCTTTGCGGCAGCATCTATCGAAGCGATTGCTGCCAAAGCAGGTGTATCCAAAGTTACGATTTACAATCACTATGGCGACAAGGAAAATTTGTTTGGTGAGATGCTAAAATCACACGTTGGGCGTATCCGCAACAAATTTGAAATCGCCAATCTCGAACATAATAGTTTACACGATATTCTTACTGGTGCGGGAATGGATATGTTAGATTTCTTGACCCAAAACAAGATGATCCAGTTTGAAAGAATGCTAGGTGCGGAGGTAAATCGAGATCCGAAGATTGGTAGTTTTTTCTTGGAAAGTGGGCCACGCTATCTGCTGAATAGCCTCGCCAAATTGCTCACCGCTTCTGTGGAAAAAGGAGAGATACAAAGCGAAGATGTAATATATTCAGCAGAGATGTTTCCCAGCCTTGTTATGGGCCGGTTGGACATGATGATGCGTTATGGATGGGACCCCAAGTTAACCCCCGCTGCGAAAAAGGATCGTGTAAAACAAGCGGTCGACGCCTGGATGAGAATTCATCAGGTTAGTTGATAAGTTTTCTGCGCCAAATTTTGAGAGCTAACAAAACGGCTTAATCTCTTCACCGCTTCGAAAAACTCTACCTTCAAGCCTTTTGAAAATATTGCAAGCTCGTGCGAAAGTTCGACTTAGTGAACCTAACCTCTAGAAAAACTGCTTTCGCAATTCAAAATGTAAAAATCACTTTCCATTACAGTGCTTTTCGCGTTCTATAGATTATATCTATGTCTTATATAACATGAGATCAAGAAAACGATAAAAGGATGCCATAGGATGACTGACACTGCCGATAAAAAGCTCGGTGATGCGCCCATATACCCGTCTGCATTTGGCGACAACGCGCATTGCAGCGCTGACGATTATCAACGTCTTTATGCACAGAGTATCGATGATCCGGACGCATTCTGGGCAAAGCAAGCTGAACGAATTGACTGGCAGTCCGTACCATCAAAAATATCAAATTGGTCCTTCGACCCCGTTGATATCAAATGGTATGAAGATGGCGTTCTAAACATTTGCCACAATGCCGTTGATCGCCACGTGGCAGCCGGTCGAGGCGATGTAGCGGCGCTGATCTTTGAACCTGATGACCCGATGGGGAAAGGGCTGACGATCAGCTATTCTCACTTACTCGCCGAAGTCATTAAGATGGCCAACTGCCTCAAGCAGTTAGGTGTCAAAAAGGGTGATCGGGTCACCATCTATATGCCGATGATTCCCGAAGGCACGATTGCCATGCTCGCCTGCGCGCGCATCGGCGCAATCCACTCTGTAGTCTTCGGGGGTTTTTCACCCGATGCACTGGCTGGCCGAATTGAGGATTGCGAGAGCAAGTTCGTAATTTGTGCTGATGCCGGGTTGCGGGGCAGCAAACCTATACCGCTAAAAGCTAATATCGATGCTGCGCTGGAGAAAGTAACGGTAGATGCGGTGCTGGTTATCAATCACACCAATACAACCATTGATATGAAGGAAGGCCGGGACCATTGGTATCATGAGATCAACGCAAACATTGATGCCGATTGCCCCTGCGAGCCGATGAATGCAGAGGATCCGCTATTCATTCTCTATACCTCTGGCTCAACAGGTAAACCCAAAGGTGTGCTACACACGTCTGGTGGCTATGCGGTGTGGACAGCGACCACATTTCACTATGTATTCGATTATAAGCCGGGAGAGGTCTTCTGGTGCTCCGCCGATATCGGTTGGGTCACTGGTCATAGCTACATAGTCTATGGCCCGCTTCTTAACTGCGCAACGCAGGTGATTTTTGAAGGCGTCCCCAATTACCCTGACCACGGTCGCTTCTGGGACGTGATTGCGAAACATAAAGTCAATATTTTCTATACCGCACCCACCGCGATACGCGCATTGATGCGCGAAGGCGAAGCGCCGGTGAAAGCACATGACCGATCCTCGCTCCGTCTCCTCGGCACGGTAGGCGAACCGATTAATCCAGAAGCATGGCGCTGGTACTATGACGTGGTTGGTGAAAGCCGATCTCCCATTGTCGATACCTGGTGGCAGACCGAGACGGGCGGCGTCATGATCACAACACTCCCCGGAGCGCATGGCATGAAACCGGGCAGCGCGGGAAAGCCATTCTTTGGTATTCAGCCACAACTGGTCGACAACGACGGCAATGTACTAAACGGTGCGGCTGATGGAAATCTTTGCATTAGCGCTAGCTGGCCTGGACAGGCACGCAGTGTCTATGGCGATCACGAACGTTTCATCCAGACTTATTTCAGCACTTACGCGGGCAAATATTTCACTGGTGATGGCTGCAAGCGCGATGAAGATAACTATTATTGGATTACGGGCCGCGTCGATGACGTAATTAACGTCTCCGGTCACCGGATGGGAACCGCAGAAGTAGAAAGTGCGTTGGTTTCTCACCCCAAAGTCGCCGAAGCCGCCGTGGTTGGTTATCCGCATGATATCAAGGGACAGGGCATTTACTGCTATGTCACAATGAATGCTGGCGTGGAATCGTCCGATGAAATCGTCGCCGAGTTACGCGCGCACGTCCGTACCGAAATAGGACCAATTGCAACACCTGATCATCTCCATCTAACCCCTGCCCTTCCCAAAACACGCTCGGGTAAAATCATGCGGCGGATTTTGCGCAAAATTGCCGAAAATGACTATGGCACGTTGGGTGATACCTCGACGCTGGCCGATCCTAGCGTTGTCGATGCGCTGATCGATGGGCGATTGAATAGATAGGGCCAGATTTGGTCGAGGCCAGATTTGACTCCAGGCGTTCAATCTAATATGTCACTATTTAATGACATATATAGAAAATAGTGAAAGCGCGATCTGGAAAGCGCTGGGAGATCCCCGGCGGCGACAGATTTTGGAAGCGCTTTCCGATGGACCAAAACTAACCGGCGATTTGGTCAATCTCTGCCCGGATATTGGCCGCACAGGCATGTTACGACATATTGCGATGCTGAGCGAACATAAGATGATTACTGTCCGTGCTGACGGGCGCAAACGCTGGAACCATCTTAACCCCGATCCGATCAAGGCTGTTTGTAACAACTGGATCGCCCGTCACATCGATGGGATGGCAAGTTCAGCCGCGCGGCTCAAACAGCTCGCCGAAACAGAAGACGAAATGAAGGAACAGAGACCATGAGCAAATTGGATATCAGCGATAGCAAGATCATCAAATATCAGATTGAAGTTCCGATTGGCCGCCCGGTTGATCAGCTTTGGGCGATCATGACGGAAGAAATTGATAGCTGGTGGATGAATGATTTTCGCGTACTGGGCGAAGGATCAAAGGTCTCTCTCGATGCCCAAGTTGGCGGTATGTTGATCGAAAGCGATAGCAATGGCGGCAGCCTTGAATGGTATCGCGTTCAGATGGCGGCACCGCCTAAATCGCTTTATCTTGTTGGCTATCTGGCGCCCGATTGGGGCGGCCCCACAACATCAATGCTCAAACTCGCGCTGGAGGCCGATGGCGATGGCAGCAAGCTTGTAATCTCCGACGCTTTAACAGGCAATGTCACCGATAAGTCCGCGGGCTCTGCCATGGAAGGATGGCAGATGCTATTTGGTGAGGGCTTGAAAAAATATGCCGAGGCTGTCGCGAGTTGAGCTAGCTGTCAAATCCGACAAACACCGCCGCCTCTTCAACCGACTTGCGTTCTGATACAACGGCGTTTGCCGGAAAACTATCATCTGGCCAGCCCAGCGCAATGCTTTTCATGATAACCTGATCATCGGCAATCCTCGCGTGCTCACGAACAACGGGTGATTGCATTATACCCTGGCTGTTGATCACAGTGCCAAGCCCGCGCGACCATGCCGCATTCACCAGCGCTGTCGCTACAGCGCCGCAGTCAAATGGCGTATCATCGCTGCCGTCCAATACCTTGTCATAGGTGATGATCACGCAGACCGGCGCATCGAACTGGCGGAAGCCGCGCATAACCCAATCCTGCCGCGCCTCCTTGTCATCGCGCTCAATTCCCATCGCGCCAAAAAGTTGCTTCGCTACGCCGATTTGTCGTTCGCGGTGCGGGCCCGCAAAGGCCACACCCGTCCGGAATTCGCGCGATTGTGGCACACCAGCCAGCATCCGCTCGGTATTACCCGCACGAATTTTCTCCAGCGGCTCACCGGTGATGACGTAAAAATTATACGGCTGCGTATTCATCGACGAAGGTGCGCGCATAGCCAGCTTCAATATTTCTGCGATTAGCTCTTTTGGTACAGGTTTGTCCAAATATCCGCGCGTACTGCGGCGGCCGAAAATGACGTCATCAAATTGCATGGGTGGCTCCGTTTAGATATGTTTGGCGTGAGCTAGCTGAGAAGTCAGACTATGCAAACCCTGCTTTTGAAGATTTAATTGCTCTCCAATCCGCTAGTGGGCAGCTTCTCCGTCCCGCCTTACCTTCTGAGTTTCATATATTCGGAGTTTGATCATGTTTGATACCATCATCAAGGGCGGCACAATTGTCGATGGACTTGGCGGAGAGCCCTTTGTTGGGGATATCGCCTTTCAAGATGGAGTGATCTCGAAAGTTGGTGGTTCAATTGATGAACCAACCCGCGAAACAATAGATGCAGTTGGGGCTATTGTGACGCCGGGCTGGGTGGATGTGCACACCCACTATGATGGTCAGGTAAGCTGGGACGCCGCGCTCGCGCCTTCCTCCGACAATGGCGTAACCACCGTTGTGATGGGTAACTGCGGTGTCGGTTTTGCGCCCGTCAAACCGGGGGAGGAAAAGACGCTGATTGAGCTGATGGAGGGGGTGGAGGATATCCCTGGAACCGCACTTTACGAAGGCATTGAATGGGGAAAGTGGGAGAGCTTTCCGGAATATATGGATTATATCGCTGACCGTGAATATGCGATTGATGTCGCGGCGCAAATCCCACACGGGGCGGTGCGTTATTACGTCATGGGCGAACGTGGACGGCAAAACGAAGATGCAACCGCAGAAGACATGGAGGCAATGGCGAAGATTGTCGGAGAGGCTGTCGAAGCAGGCGCCGTGGGTTTTAGCACCTCGCGCACCATTGGTCATCGCTCGTTATGGGGCACCGCCGTTCCGGGAACATTTGCCCCTGAAGAAGAGTTGCAAGTTATTGCAGGTGCCATGGGCAAGCTCAACAAAGGTGTGTTTGAGCTTATCCCTGCAGGGACCATAGGCAAGCTGGAAAGCCTAGGCGGAGAAAAAAATACGCCGCAGGAAGAGCATAAGATGATGCGCAATATCTCGGTTAAAAGCGGGCGTCCGGTGACGTTCACATTGGTGGAAAACCAGGAATATGAACCAGACCTATGGCGCAAGACCCTAAAGATGGCAAAAGAAGCGAATGACAATGGTGCGCAGCTGCACCCGCAGGTGCCTTCGCGGCTTATCGGTTTTCTGACTGGATTGAGTAGTTATCATCCCTTCATGCGCAAACCAACTTACCTCGACAAGCTAGCCAACCTCCCGTTGAGTGAACGCGTTGAAGCCATGCGGGATCCGGATATAAAGGCAGCACTGCTATCTGAAAAGCCGATCAGACATGAAGCCCCCGGCAGCATGGAAAATGTCTCTGGGCAACTTGGTCGCGGCGCCGCCCTACTTTATCCGCTGCACGATCCCGTGGATTACGAGGCGGGAATCGAGAAGACGATCGGCAGTAGGGCGAAGGCAGAAAGCCGGGAACCACTAGAATATTTATATGATTTCATGCTGGAAGATAAGGGCAAGCGTTTCTGCTCCCTCAGCGCGGCAAACTTGCCCAAAGGCATGGAGGTTTTGCGCGAACTCTTGGAGCACAGTGAGACGGTCACCGGACTCAGCGACGCTGGTGCACATGTGACTTTGATTTGCGATGCCACCATGCCAACGACACAGTTATCCTATTGGGCACGGGATCGAAAAAAGGGCGAGCGTTTACCACTGGAATTTCTGGTCCACAAACAAACGGCTCGCAATGCAGCACTCTATGGGTTTGGTGATCGCGGATCTCTGGAAGTGGGTAAGCGCGCAGATATCAACGTCATCGATTTCGACAATCTTAGTGTCGGGTCCCCGGTTGCCCACAAAGATCTACCAGCGGGCGGAACACGCGTGATGCAACCTGTCTCAGGCTATATTGCGACCTTTTGCAACGGAACGAAGATACGTGAAAATGATTCAGACACAGGTGCGCGTCCGGGCCGACTAGTTCGCAGCTAGTTTCCTTTTTTCCAGCGAAACCCATCGTCTGCTTTTTGCGCCCAAAGCGGTGACTGAAACCTAGTTGCAGACTTCTACTAAGAAAGCCTAGGCACCCGGATATTGTCGACCAACTTCCCAACCTCTGCTGGCGGCGCGCTGGTGAATTTCGCAACTGTGATCGCCACCGCAAAATTCAGCACCATCCCAATCACGCCAATACCTTCGGGCGAGATACCGAACAACCAATTGGCCGCAATATTGCTCGCCGGTGACCAGAGTTTGAACCAACCGATATAGAGAAAAGTGAACGTCAAGCCTGTCACCATACCGGCAATTGCGCCCTCGCGGTTCATCCGTTTGGAGAATATGCCCATGAAGATCGCCGGGAATAGCGAAGCTGCGGCCAATCCAAAGGCAAAGGCCACAACCTGCGCCACCCAACCGGGCGGATAGATACCCAGATAACCGGCGACCACAATTGCAGCCGTAGCTGCCAGCCGTGCTGCCAACAATTCGCCTTTCTCTGTAATACGTGGTCGAAAGGTCTGCTTGAGCAGATCATGGCTGATTGAAGAGCTGATCACGAGCAGCAACCCCGCCGCCGTCGATAGCGCTGCCGCCAGTCCACCAGCCGCGACCAGAGCAATCACCCATCCGGGCAGATTGGCAATCTCTGGATTCGCAAGCACCATGATATCACGGTCAACGTAAACCTCGTTGACATTGTCATCTGCTGCGTCATTTTTAACAACCCGTTCGCCGCTGGCTCCGGCGACTTCATCAAATTCCGGCGCGCCTTTGAAAGGGTCACCGTTTCCCAACTGCATCTTGCCATCGCCGTTTTTGTCGCGCCAGGCGATCAGATCATTGGCTTCCCAATTCTTAAACCAGGCAGGTGCCGTCGCGTAATCCTGATCCTGAACGCTATCAATAAAGTTTAGTCTGGCAAAGGCGCCGACGGCTGGTGCGGTGGTGTAGAGCAAGGCGATAAATACCAATGCCCAGCCGGCCGATTTGCGCGCATCGGATGCCTTGGGCACCGTGAAAAAACGCACAATGACATGTGGCAATCCCGCCGTACCGATCATCAATGCGGCGGTAATGCAAAACACATCAATCATCGATTTGCTACCATCAGTATAAGCGCCAAAGCCCATATCCTGCAGCACCAAATCCAATTTTTGCAGCACATATAATCCCGAGCCATCATTGACCGTCGACCCTAGTCCCAATTGCGGGATTGGATTGTCCGTGAGCAGGAAGCTGATGAAAAAGGCCGGAACCATATAGGCAAAGATGAGAACGCAATATTGTGCGACCTGGGTATAGGTAATGCCCTTCATTCCGCCTAGCACTGCATAGACGAATACAATCGCCATACCAATGATCACACCCATAGTGATCGGCACGTCGAGAAAGCGCGAGAAGACAATCCCAACGCCGCGCATCTGGCCAGCGATATAGGTAAAGCTGATAAATATCAGGCAGATAACAGCAACTACGCGGGCAGCCTTGGAATAATAGCGTGTGCCGATAAAGTCCGGCACTGTGAATTGCCCGAATTTACGCAAATAAGGCGCCAGCAGCAACGCTAACATCACATAACCACCGGTCCAACCCATCAAATAGACGGACGCATCATAACCAGAAAACGCAATAATCCCGGCCATGGAGATAAAGCTTGCTGCTGACATCCAGTCCGCAGCGGTCGCCATGCCGTTGACAACCGGATTAACTCCGCCACCAGCAATATAAAAATCCTTGGTGGAAGCAGCGCGCGACCAAATCGCGATGCCGATATACATCGCAAACGAAAGCCCCACGAACAGGTAAATAAGTGTTTGCGTGCTCATGCCTGATCATCCTTGTCGGATTGATCATCATCCACATGGTATTTTTGTTCGATTTTGTGAATTTTCCAACTGTAGAAATAAATGAGTCCGATGAAGATGTAGATCGAACCTTGTTGCGCGAACCAGAAGCCGAGAGGATATCCGCCAAGCGAAAACTGATCCAACCACTCTCGGAACATGATACCTGCCCCAAAGGATACAACAAACCAAATCACCATCAACGAGGAAAGTAAACGTATGTTTTCAGACCAATAGACCTTTTCTGAATCTGTGGTCTCGATTTTTTCTTCCGACATGCCAACCTCCCCAATTGGTGCAATGGAGCTCGTCGCAACTTCCATCTCGTCCACCAGACTAGAGTGACTTTTGTCTGTTGCAACCTGTAATCGGTTGTTATCAGCAGTGTGGTCGCTCAATATTTTTGGAATCTATTGAACTCTAGTAGTGGTTAAAACTGTCACCAAAGATTTTGGAGTCGTCAGTGTATAAAATCAAAACACCGTATCTCTTGTATCTTGGACAAGGCGACAACCCGCTAACTATCAAAACCTCTCGCGGCATTGCACATTGGAGGCCGGAGCTTTGTGTCGGAGAAATGGGTTCTC
Source organism: uncultured Sphingomonadaceae bacterium (assembly GCA_947494305.1). Taxonomy (GTDB): domain Bacteria; phylum Pseudomonadota; class Alphaproteobacteria; order Sphingomonadales; family Sphingomonadaceae; genus Parasphingorhabdus. Next base: position 1,550,943 of record CANLUL010000001.1, read on the forward strand.
CTCTAACTTTGGGTTTGCCGAAGATGAGTGCGGATGAAGCCGTTAGAAAAGGCGCCAAAACCTTTGTCTTGGGTCTGACTAGCACCGAGAACAATGGTCATGTTCCAGATGCCTGGATGACAGATATTAGGAACGCGATCGATGCTGGAATGGATATTGTCAATTGCCTCCATCAACGTTTGATCAATGTTGAAACGGTCAAGAACGTATCAAATACCAAAGGCGTATCACTGCATGACGTTCGACATCAGGTCGGTCGATTACCTCTAGGAACCGGACAAAAAAGATCTGGAAAACGCATTCTAACCGTGGGCACCGACTGTTCAGTGGGAAAAATGTACACTGCGCTAGCCATTGAAGAAGAGATGCGGCGGAAAAATTTTAATGTTGATTTCCGCGCTACGGGTCAAACAGGTATTTTAATAGCGGGGCGAGGCATTCCGGTGGATGCGGTAGTCGCTGATTTTATTGCAGGTGCGGTTGAGATGCTTTGCCCCGCAAATGGTGACGACCATTGGGATGTGATTGAGGGACAAGGGTCGTTGTTCAATCCAGCCTATGCTGGTGTATCACTTGGGCTTTTACATGGCGCACAAGCTGACTTACTGGTAATGTGTCACGAGGCAGGTCGCTGTGAAATAAAAGATAAGCCTGGCTATCCAGTCCCCGATTTAAAAGATTGCATAGAAACAAACTTAAAACTAGCCCGCCTCACCAATCCAACGGTACAACTTGGCGCCATCTCACTAAATTGTAGATTGGTAGACGCCGACAAAGTGAATGATCGATGTGAACAGCTATCCAATGCTTTTGGCGTTCCGTGTTTTGACTCGGTATTGCATGGCGCGGGCGACTTTGTGGAAACATTAAAGTGAAGAGAAAGGTGTCAACACTATTAGAGAAATGGCCGCTGAAAAAGCCGTTCATCATTTCTCGCAGTGCACGCTCTGAGACATCCACAATCACCGTTTCCATTCAAGATGGCATGCACAGGGGCTGCGGCGAATGCGTTCCAAACAGCCGGTACGGTGAATCCATCGATTCAACTATCGAACAGATGAAGACAGTCGAACAAGAATTGTCGGATGGGCTCAATCGTGAAGAACTAAATGACATCATGCCAGCAGGAACCGCACGCAACGCTATTGATTGTGCTTTGTGGGATCTGGACACCAAACTCTCTGGAAAAAATGTTGCAACTATGAGCGGTCTGGATTGGCCTGTTGCCATCGAAACCGTGCAAACCATCAGCATATTGTCTCCCCAAAAAATGCATGAGGAGGCAAAAACACTATCAAACTTCCCGATCATAAAGGTCAAAATGAACTCAGAACTGGTATTGGAGAGAGTAAGAGCAGTTCATGCCGGCGCACCGAATTCAAAATTGCTCATCGATGCGAATGAGAGTTGGACAATTGAGTTACTCAAACATGTGACGCCGTACTTAACTGATCTCAATGTCCAAATGATTGAACAGCCTTTACATGCGGATGATGATTTAGCGCTAACCGATTATCAATCGCAATTGCCGATATTTGCAGATGAAAGCTGTCACTCGACATCCGATTTACCAGCTTTGAAGCACAAATATCAGGGCATAAACATCAAACTGGACAAAACAGGTGGCTTGACTGAAGCTATCGCACTGGAAAAAGCGGCACATCGACAAGGATATCAGATAATGGTGGGCTGCATGCTCAGTACTTCGCTCGGAATCGCACCAGCTATGTTCATTGCAGGAAGAGCACAGTTTGTTGATATTGATGCCCCCGCACTCCTGAAAAAGGACCGTAAGTATGGTATCCAGATCAATCAGGGCAAAGCATCAGCGCTCAATCCTCTCCTATGGGGAGGCTGCTAGAACAATAGATTGATTGAGGATATAGCGCAGTAATTACATCAGCATGTTTAACTCTCTTGCTTTCGAAACTGCGCTAACACGTTTTGTAACACCAATTTTTTTGTAGAGTTTCCGCTGGTGAAACTTGATGGTACTCTCGGTGAGGTCGAGCATGTGTGCAATTTCCTTATTGGTCATACCGTTTGATATACCCAATAATACATCACGTTCTCGATCGTTAAGTATCCCGTCTTGGCTCGCCGAGTAAATGTTTTCAACAAACGCTTTTAACAAAGGCGACTGCCCATTTTCGATAATGTCGTCGCGTACCATTCCGATCAACTGGCTGGGAATATATGCTTCAGTAAATACCCGTCGCATTTGCAGGGGAGCGGCAATGTTCAGAGCAGACCGCAAGCATAGCTTAGCATTGGAGAGATCTCCAACCGAATGATAAACAGAGGCTTTCAGTAGCTCGCCCCTTAAAATAAACGGAGCGGCCTGAACCTTCTGCCCAACTGCAATAGCAGCATCTATCTGATTGACCGCTTCGTCTGCATATCCAATAGCGGCAAGAAACTGTGCGCGCGCATATCCTGCCAATATATCCAGATACCAGAAGCATTGCTCACAATTTTCAATATCAGATGAATGCCATTTCCGAATTTTACTAAAGTAGATTTCTGCTTTGGCCAGTTGCCCTTGGTGCAAACAAATTTCTAACTGGAGTATGTCACAATATTTTTCGATCCGTTTTATGCCGTAACGCATGTTCACGATGAAAAGCAGGTCTACAATTCGTTGTGCTTCCTCTAGATTTTTGTTGCTAATCGCATTGTGAAAAAGCGCATCTGTGCCAATCACGAAACCATCAAAACTACCATGTGCCTTGTAAACGAAATCCAGCTCGTGCTGGAGAGCAGCCGGTTCATCGTCCCCAAACGCTCCCTGCCAATAATCTATAGTATGCAGACCAACAGCAGCGATATTTCTCAGATCACTATGTTGCTCATCGATAGCTCCTGGAATCGCTGCTACCAGTCCGAATTGACGTCGCGCTTCATCAAAATCGCCGCTATAGAAAGAACCCATGGCGATGGGTAAATGGGCATCTCCGGCTCCAACTGGATCCGGTCCAGACTGCAAAAGCAGATATGCAGTTTCTGCATGCCTCTTGGATGCCTCAAAATCTCCATGCATAAGCTTTTCATTTGCCAGTAAGACCCGGACATATCCTTCACAAAAGTCTCCATGCTTTTTGGCTTGCTCCAGACGATCATCCAGCGATTCATCAGAGTTTTCATTCGGAAATTCAGATCGACCGGCGATGGTACCAGCTACACAAAGCCTATCTAACTCAACATCAGGTTCAATCTTATCCTCATCAATCAGAAGATCGGCAGATCGGCAGTAACTTTGTGCCTTTCGAAGATCGCCAGCGCTATAACTAAGATATGCTTTTGCCAACATTAGCCGGGCGTCTTTTTGAATCTCCGTTTCTGGAAATGTCGCCATTACATTGTTCAAATAGCCTGTACTGAACGATATCGCTATGGCCCAACCACCGCTTCGTTTGACTATTTCGCTACCCAGCTCAAAGTCTTCAATCTTATTTGCATAATGAACAGCTTCAGCAACACCTCCCCGATCTTCGAACCAGTGAATGGCTCGCCGATATGATATTTCTGAGTCTGCTAGCTCTTCCTGTTTGCCAAAGTTTGCAAAGCACTCGGCGAATAGATGATGGTAGCGAAACCATTCGCTATTGTTGTCTAGCGGGACAATGAAGGAGCCGAACATGTTCAGCTTGATCAAAAGTTCATAGCTATTTTGGTGACCGCATACTTCATCTGCCAATTCTATACTAAATCTGTCAAACGGAGTCGTCCGAGCCAAAAACTCTCGTAAATCTTCTGGGAGATCACCGGCGATCTCGTTGATCAAATACTCAGCAATATGGCCTTGATGACCACTTAAGGCTGAAACCGCGGATTTCAAACCAGTTGACTGTGCCAGAATTCGAGTCATTTGGACAGCGAACGGCCAGCCTTCAACTTTTTCCTGCAAGGCGGTGAGCGTAGTTTGATTTATTTCTTCGCCTAGCGCAATTTTGACTTCATCATCCGAAAACTTAAGTTCCTGAGCATCAATTACAATTGCATTTCCCGATGCAATGAGCGCTGGACTATCACCACCAACCCGATCTCTGCTGGCAAAAGCAATATGAACCACGCCATGACCGCACCCTTGGACTGCAAGCAGGAAGTCCCCGATTTCCGTTGATGAAATCAAGTGATAGTCATCAAGGATGAGAACCATTTGTTGTGCCATGGTCCCAATAAGTGATAGTATTTCTGATCCAACAGAAGTTGCCGACATAGGCTGAAAGCCTCGCTCGGCTCTAGCTTTTAAAGAGCCAGTATCAATTCCAGCCTCATCAAGCGCGAGCACTAGATAGGAAAAAAAACTAGCGATGTCATTATCTCCCTTATCTAGAGTCAACCATGCGCAGGGGATGTTCTGTTCAACTAGATCGTCCCGCCATTGGGACAAAAGGGTCGACTTGCCATAACCGGCCGGAGCCAAAATATATGAGGCTTGGCAGCCAATAGATTCCTGAAGCTTCGTCAGCAACGCTTCACGCCTCACCAGGTGATCAGGCAATCGTGGCGGACTGGTTTTGGCAATTTTGGCCCAGACTGCTTTTGATGTTTCTGGCGTCAAAGTTTTCATCGACATACTATCTCTCGCTAAATCTAAAGTGCTGTTTGAAACGGCTACTGCTCGGAATTTTCGGGATTGCTGAACTCATGACGCTTTTGCTTCCGAGCGTCCGAGATCCGGAAGTAAAGCGGAATCTAAGTTGCTTAAATCCAGAGGTTCTTCGAAGCGAACGCCAACCTGCTTTCCAATCGACCAGATACTGGTGGCCGAAATTTTCCATCCATTGCCAAAATCTATCTGGAATTGACTTCCTCCCGGAATATTCTCCAAACCCTCGATCATAGCGCCATTGCGTGAGATATTTTTGATGATCACATCGAACCAATATTGATGGTAACAAAGCTTAACCGGTCGCAACATCTTCCGCCGTTCTTCTCGATATTTTGTCAACGCAGATGCGGAGAGACGGATTCCGGATGATTTCAATAGCTCCGTTGCATCTTGTGAAGTCAACGGTTCACCAAAGACGCTGCCTTGCGCTTGCGAGCACCCTAACTCTTGAATAAATTTGAGTTCTTCAGGGGTTTGAACGCCATCTGCCGTTGTCTCTAGTTTGAGTGCCTGAGCCAGAGTGACTATCGAGGAGATAATCGCTGAGTTCATGTGACCATCTTGACCAGCACCACCCACAAAGCTGCGATCAATCTTTAACTTGTCAAAACGAACTTGACGTAAATACCCCAAGGTCGAGTATCCAGTTCCAAAATCGTCGAAAACAAGCCTAACACCGGATTTCCGCAACTGGGTAAACACTTCAACATTCTGGGAATACTCTTCGAGAAATACACCTTTGGCTATATTCAACTCCAACTGAGAAGGCTGGATACCGCTCGACGCCAGTGCACCCTGTACAATCGTAACTAACTTGCCATCTTTGAGTTGAAGCGGAGAGACGTTAACAGCTACCCGCAAATCAGTGTTCCAAGATTTCAACTGTCCGCATGCGGTGCGAATTGCCCAATCACCTATTTGAGTGAAGAGATTTGTTTCTTCAGCTATTCCAATAATGATGTGAGGTTCGATAGCGCCTTTAGTGGGATGATCCCAATGGATCAAAGTTTCGAATCCACACAACGTTCGATCAGAAACGTCGATTATCGGCAAATATTTTAAGGACAACTGCCCCTTTACCAGAGCTTGTCGCAGATCCTCTTCAAATTCTCTTTCAGCTGAAGCTTGCTGCAGCATGGCAGGCTCATACAATCGGCAAACCCCTCCTCCGGATTTCTTAGCAGCGTATAGCGCCAGATCAGCATGCCGAATCAGGGTCGTTGCATCGATAGAATCGGTCAATCCATCAAAGGTTGATATACCGACAGAAGCGCCAATGATTACAGAATTGCCTTCAACCAATTGAGGTCTAGCGAGGTTTTCGATAACCTGACCGGCCAACTGCTCCAGTTCAACCTGATCAGTTATACCTGGTACGACAATTTGGAACTCGTCGCCGCCGACCCGACCGACCTGCCCCTTCTCACCGATAGTATCGACAATGACCTGACCCGTCATTTTCAAAAGACGGTCACCTGCTAAATGACCCATCGTATCGTTAATCGGTTTAAACTTATCTAGATCCAGCAAGAACAAGCTGCACTTGATCGGCTTGTCTTGCGGCCCCAATAACGATTTTTTCAGAGTTCGGTTGATCTCCATCCGATTGGCTAATCCCGTCAAAGGATCACATCGTGCTAACTGAGACAAGGCACGATCTGATTCTTCCCTATGGGACAAGTCCAAACCGTTTCCTCGAAAGCCCTTATAGTTACCCAGTTGGTCATAGACTGGGCTCCCAGAGATCGACCAATATCGGTTTTCATCAATTGACGATTGAAAGGGCAAGTCACTAAATGAAGTTCGCGACGACAAGTGAAATCCAAGAGACATCCACTGTTGTGATTTATCTTGCGCCCGGCTTTCTGAAAGTATTGAAGCAAATTTTAAGCCCAGAAGCTCACTTTGCTTTTTCCCTAGCGTTACAGAAATGGATTTCGATATATAGGTTAACTCCCCTTCGCGTCCTATTTCCCAAAACCAGCCCAATCCGCGGTCTTCAAAATCGGAAACAAACCCCTGAGCACGATCTTCCTTGTTAGATTCAGTTGCTCCAGCCAACTGAGCTCGTTTACCGTATACAACAGATGACACAAAGAGTGTCCCGAAAGCCAACAGTCCAAAACCAGAAATCAAATCGATATTCAAAGTGGATATCAGCGGCGCAAATGCCAAAACGGCAAAAATGTGAGCTACCCAAAAGTAATTATTCTTAATGTTAAGAGGCACAATAAACTCCGTATGGCTTGTTGAGCTCAGTCACGCATCTGACGTGGCTTAATCTCTAACTTGCCCTTGAAGATATGTGTGCAACGGGGAAAAATTCCTTAATATTTCCCAGTTTTCCGGGAGTTTTTAGTGTAGTCAAAATTTCATTGAACTACCCTTAAGTATAGTTATTGCGATTTTAATCTAAGCAGGTTTCAACATTTTGACTCCAAAGTTCCATGTATTTTCGAGAATGTAGAATATTGTGAATTCGATTTTAAAATGCTTTATATCAATAGGTTACAGATAGTAATCCGAACTGACTAGACGGTTCTACGACTGGCAACAGACTGAGAATTGTCGCTTCTTTCTGGGCTGTTTGACCAACAAAAGATCAGCGAGCTCGTCTCGTCGAAATAGTGGAAGTTTTCGTCATCCAATGACTTTCGAGCACCTGAAAAAGTTACTTACGGTCCAAACGGGTAGTTCAAAGAAAAATCAAAACTACCCGTAAAACCATAGTTTTCCGGCGTTTTGTTAAACTCTCTATAGGAAATAGCCGCCCATATTGTTGCCATCAATAGAGGATGCCACGGAAATTTATCCGCAGGCCACCCAATGTAACGGATGGAGTACTATATGACTAAATTTTTCAACAAATGTTCCTTTCGACGTCTGCGCTCGAATCAGAAAGGCGTATCGGCGGTCGAGTTTGCAATCGTTATTTATCCGCTCATGCACATCTTGATTGGGATAATAAACTTTAGCTACGCATTCTACGCCTATAACACCATACAGAATGTAACGATTGAGACGGCTCGCACATATATAAGCGGCGGCTTTACCGTCGACGAAGCGCGGCAGTTTGCGAAAACCGAAGCAGAAAAGTTCGGCGGCCCGTTTACGGTAACAATCGACGAGAGCCAGGCCGACTCAGTGGAATTCAAATTGACCGGCGATAGCTCGGCGTTCGAGCTGGTCAGTTTCCCATACGCCTCAATCGCACAATTTCGGGACAAGGTTACGCTGAAGTACCGAACAACAACCTATAAATTATCACCTTTCACAAACTAATTCTAAAACTGAAGCGCATTTTCAGCGCGAAATGGAGAATATTATGTTCAATAGATTCATTAAAAAAATAGCGAATAACAAACGTGGAAATGTCCTGACCGTAACGTCGCTGACCGCTCCTGTTCTCATTGGATTTGCGGGATTGTCGGTCGACCTGGGATACGGCCTTTATTCGAAATCCCAACTTCGTGGTGCGACAGAACTAACAGCATTGGACATTGCTGAAAATTACACCAAGCCTAATATCGAATTTGTTTCGGACTCAGTAGCACTTGATCGACAATCCTTAACGACAAATGGAATATCTGTATCAAAGTCTGCACTGCCCGATCATCACAAGGATGTAGCAATCCTTCCCGAAGATATTGAAATTGGCATGTGGGATGTGGAGAACAAAGTTTTCACACCGGCGTCAACGAGCCCGCTGGTAAATGCCGCTCGGGTTAAGGGCGAATTGAGTGCTGCACGCGATAACAAAATATCGACTTTTTTCGGCGAAATGTTTGGCTTTAGTCCCGACTTGCGTACCGAATCTCTGGCATTGGCGCCTTTAATACCTACTTTCCATTTGCTTGACCCCCATTCTTCTGGAGCGTTAAAACATTCAGAAGGCAATGGTGGTGATACTTCTGATATAGATATTGGCCCAATCTGGATAAATTCTGATGCGGATGATGCTTTCATAGCCAGCCAATGGAGTTCTGGCTTTGGCTCTCCAGCAGCTTTTATAAAAGGGGGGTCTACTCTTTCGAGAGACAAATATTATGAGCAAATGTTTCGGTTGCCCGATCTTATCGCGGACCAACCGGAACCTAGTCGTCCGCTCCTGTGTGATGAGCAAGATTTTGTTGTAGATAAGGGTCCCGGCAAATCCGCAACCTTGGAGCCCGGTACTTATTGTGGCGGCCTCCAGATAAAAAGCGCGAGACTTGTCACTTTTAAACCGGGAATCTACAACTTCCTGGATGGTCCGCTTGAGATAAAAACCCCAATCGATATTTATGGAAATGAAGTTCTTTTTCATTTCGACGGACCGGGAGCCGCGTTTGATGTCGATGGGGCAACTTTACGCCTTACCGGACTTACAACCGGTCCCTATAAGGGATTTCTTGTGTTTAGCAGTCGTTCCACCACCCGAATCGGGCCATTGAAAACAAGAATCGCGCACAAATTCAAGCATACAGGCGGAGAGGTTGCGGGATTAATATATGCACCGGACAATCATGTAGATATCCAAAGATCATACCTTGACGGAATTTGTCATAGCCTTTGCCTCGTCGCAAACACCATGACGGTAAAGGATGGCAGCTATTTGAATTGGTACCCGACCAAAACACCGTCAGAAAATTGGACGAAATTTTATGGAAAGCGCGTCGCTCCGAAGGTATTGGAGCCCTACCTTTCTCCTTATTTGATATCGGGTTGACAGACTTCGATACCAAAGGTGCAGCCATTGTTTCGTGCTAAACGGCGCAATGGCTGCATCATATTTAGAGCAAATTTTCTATTTCAAAATCCCCAGTTCTCGGGCTTTTTGAACGGCTGGCACACGCTTTTTCACGCCGAGTTTGCGGTAGATATTGCGCAGGTGGAACTTGATCGTATTGTCAGTCAGGTCAAGATCGCGAGCAATTTCTTTGTTCGATCTACCCATTGCGATAGCTTGAAGTACCTCTTCTTCACGTGCAGAAAACAAGTTTTGGGCACTGACAAAAGCCAACCTTCCAGCAAACACTCTTACTGCAGGCGCCTTTGTTTTATCCAAGACCGAGGAAACAGCCTCGCTCAATAATCGGTTTGAAACATCCATCGCAAATACACGTGCACAGTCGATACGCGCGGCATCCACAATCGCGATCTCCAGAACGGCTAGCGCCTCTTCTCTTCTACCCGCACTTTCCAAAATCGAGGCCTTTAGAACATTGCCACGAACACGGATGAGGACAACATCCAGATGATCGGCATCTTCAATACCTTGATCAACAGTTGCTATGGCCTTTTCAAAAAGGCCGATAGCTTTCAAATATCTGGCACATGAAAACAGAGCCGTCACCTTGTGGCGCCATCCCAGCTGATCCAAAGCTCTTTCGTCGACGTACAGCCATTTTTGAACACTTTCAAACACGCATTCAGCTTCACCCAAATTTCCAATGCCAACCGCACAGTCGATAAGTAAATGTTCCGCAAATTGGGACAATCGTTGCATTGCAAACCGGTCGGCAGAGTAGTGAAGCTTTTCGATCAAGAAAGCCGCTTTTTCATAGTCTTTCCGGCAAAGAGCATCGTGAATTACCGCATCGAAACCGACATTATAAACCTCATAACCCCCATCACATTCCACTGTACGCAATATTATTTGCTCCAGGGCCTTATTTGATCCTGCATCCAAATCGCTTTGCCAATAATCAATAGCTTCAACAAAGGTCTGGCAAATAAATTTTAGATTGCACTGACTGCCGCTCATTTGAATCGCATAGTTTGATGTATCTATGAACAGGCTGCGAGACTTTTCCAGACGGTTGGTCCAAAGATCTATTATACCAAAATTAATCTGACAAAATAACGCGACCACATTGCCAAAGCCTCGTCCGGCTTCATTGGTGTACTCCAGCGCTTTATCAAATTCACCATAAAACAAGCATTGAAGAGCCAAACAGCAGAGAGTTACTGGCTTTGGATCTTTTTCAGATGGCGCTCCATCGAATGACTCTGCCAACGTTAAACGTTCTGTAAGCCAGCCCCCGTTTCTCGACATTTCAAATTCAGTGCGACACAGAAGACCAGTTCCGGTTGTCAGCCTATCGCGGAGATTCTCCTCTGATAGACCCCTTTGCTCCATCAAGGCTTCCGCAGCATTGTGATATCGTAACGCCCGCTTGTAGTTACCTGACAAGACACAGGTATATACTTTTGAGTATAGTAGGCGTGGATCTTCAGCGACAATCTCATCCGGTATGTTTGCAAACAACCTATTGAAATATCCGACGCCGCCAAAATAGATCAATCGCATCCATTCGCAGTTATCATTGATGATTTGGGTACTGAGGTCATAGTCCTTGATGGCATTCGCATAATTGACAGATTCGGCAATCATGCGGTTTTCGCCGCACCATTTCGCAGCACGGCGATGGAGAACTATGAATTTTTCCGGATCTTGCTGCTTCAGAAAATCGCGAACACATTCCGAAAACAGATGGTGATAGCGGAACCATTCCAGTTCATCGTCCAGCGGAACAACCAATGCCTGCAAAGAATCCAACTGATGGATGAACTGTTGGCTTTTGTCATGGTCGCAAACGGCATCGGCAAGCTCTGCATTGAAGCTCTGCAAGATCGATGTTTCTATCAAAAACTCTCGCAATTCCGAAGGCTGACTTTCAAGCACATTGGTCACCAAATAATCGGCAAGGTAGCCTTGAGAGGCAATTTTTCTGTGCGCCGCCACCTTGCTGGGATTCAACAGTCTTGTCATTTGTACAGCGACCGGCCATCCTTCTACCTGTTCCTGCAATGCAGTAAGGGCGTCCTGATCAATATCACCGCCCATTGCTTCTTTCACCTCTCGGTCAGAAAAGCGAAGACTGGCAGATGGTATTTCTATCGCCTGTCCTGCCGCCAGCAAGGTCGGCAAGTTGATGCTGACGGGAGTGCGGCTGCCAATGGCGATATGGATCTTGTCGCCGCATTGATCACTTAGGACCTGCACAAACTGGTTTATCTCTTCTGATGTGACTCGGTGATAGTCATCCAGCACAAGAACCATATGGTCGTCTACATCAATAATCGCGCTCAGCAGGCTCGTGGTAATGGCTGCAGATGACATATCGACAAAACCGCTTTCAGCGGCCTTCTTGAGATATCCCAGTGATACTCCGGCATCTTCAAAGGCAAAGACAAGATAGGCAAAAAACTGACGTATTTCCTGATCATTCTCGTCGAGATTAACCCAGGCACACCTGATATTGCGCGCAAGCAAGCTCTCACGCCATTGTGACAGCAAGGTGGACTTCCCAAATCCTGCAGGGGCAACAACGCAAGAAATGCTCTCTTCAAGCACTGAATCTAGCATTCTCAATAGTCTTTTGCGTTCGACCAGCGGAATAGAAAATTTAGGCGCTCGAGTCTTCGATCTGGAAAACCAGTGCCTCTGTGATTGAACTTCCGCCGGATTGTTGAGCGGCATAGTCTTCCTTAGGTGCGACCTGTTTGGCGTTAACAAATTTAAGCATAAGTAAAACTTGCTCCAAAATCGAGCATTTTACCAAGTGAACAGTTCTATCGACTGCGCAAGTATCCAAATCATTACCATCTGATTGACGAGACAATCGTTCAAATCAAAATTTATCAGGGGGCCAATAATCACAAAATTCCGATCTCTCTTGCCTTTTCAACGGCTGGCACGCGCTTCTTGACGCCGAGTTTGCGATACACATTGCGCAAATGAAACTTGATCGTGTTGTCTGTTACATCCAGATCGCGAGCGATTTCCTTGTTTGATTTGCCCGCAGCTAGGCCTTGCAGAACCTCTTCCTCACGTAAGGAGAACATCTTTTGTGTGCCACCTTGAGAGAGGTTTGCAGCGAAATCTCTTACTGCATGCGATTCGGATTTATCCATAACAGACAAAACGGCTTGGCCCAGAAGGGTTTCCGACACATCCCTTGCGAACAGCCGGAGGCAATTTACCCTTGCAGCATCTTCGATGGCGTATTCGAGAACGGCAATTGCATCGTCCGTTTTACCCGCTTGCTTAAGAATAGAGGTTTTGAGAATATTGCCTCTCACACGAACAAAAACAACGTCCAGCGTATCGACCTCTTCTAATGCCTTTTCCACATGAGTCAGAGCAGCCTCGTATTGGCCTATGGCCGCCAAGTAACGTGCGCAAGTATAGAAAGCAGTGGATCTATGATACCATCCCAGATCATCAAGCTTCTTTTCATCAACATCAAGGCCGTTTTTCACCTTTGCAAAAACTTGCGATGCTTCACTTAAATCGCCGCTAGCGACTAAGCAGTCGAGTCGCAAAAATTCTGTAAACTGAACAAGCCGGTTTATAGCGAGCCGGTCGGTGGATTGATCCAATTTATTGACTAGCTCATAGGCGTTTTCATATTCCTGACAGCAAATCGCATCATGAACAATCGCGTCGAAACCCATGGCGTAAACATCATATCCACCGTCACCATCAATTGTGCGCATGAGTATCTGTTCCAGATCACAAGCTGGATCGGCAACAAGATCACTTTGCCAATATCCTATTACTGCCAGAAATAGGTCACAGTTGAATTTGAAGTTGCTTTGATCACCATAAATTTCAATAGCTGTTTCAGATGCTTTCTTGAACCGTTGAACTGCCTTGTCTGGAGCATTTGCCCATAGTTCAATCAGGCCAAAGCAAATTTGGCAATAGAGAACCGGTGTTCGAGCCACCACATGCTCAAAGTCTGCCTCAGCAGCAAGCGCGCGATTTCGAGCCTTCTCAAAATCACCATAAGTCAGGCTTTGAAGTGCAAGCCACGTCCTTATCAAACCACACATCAAGTAAGCTTCCGGATTCGCTTTGGCCACAGCGTCGGTAACTTTGAGGCGATCGTTCAGCCATCCCCCATCTCTTTCGGATTCAAACTCAGTTAAAGCGAGAATTGCCGTACCGACAACCAGTCTATCAGCAAAAACTTCAGGGGTGATCGTGCCTCTTTCAATTATGGTCTCAGCCATATTGTGATAATGCAAAGCTTTCTTGGAATCACCGACTAGAGAGCAAGCATATACTTTTAAGAAAAGCATTCGCGGATCGCTTGCGATTTCATCTTCCGGAATATCAGCCAAAAGACTATTGAAATAACCAATCCCGCCAAATTGTTCCTTACGCAACCACTGGCTATTTTCGTTGATGATCTGTTTGGCCAACTCGTAATCTTTGATCGTGTTGGCATAATTGACAGCTTCAGAAATTAGTCGATTTTCACCGCACCATTTCGCAGCACGGCGATGCAATTCGGTAAACTTGTTTAAGTCCTCTCGCTTTAAGACTTCGCTCACACATTCAGAGAAAAGATGATGATAACGGAACCATTCCAGGTCATCATCCAATGGAATAACCAATGCTTGTAGTGAATGAAGCTGGTTTATGAGAGATTGACTCGTATGGTGATCACAAACCGTATCTGCAAGCTCCACGTTGAAGCTTTTCAAAATGCTTGTCTCCAAGACAAATTCTCGCAGCTCTTCCGGTTGATTTTCTAGTACATTGGTCACCAGATAATCGGCCAAGTGCCCTTGAGAGGCTGTTTTCCAATTGATCACTTCGTTCTCTGGGTTAAACAATCTTGTCATCTGCACTGCGACCGGCCAGCCTTCCAATTGTTCTTGCAAAGCAGCCAGTGCTTCTTCGTCGAGTTCACTGCCCATTGCTTCGTTTACTTCCCGGTCAGAAAAGCGCAGATTTGCAGATGGAATCTCTATTGCTTGTCCAGCGGCTAGTAACGTGGGCAAGTTTATATTGACGGGAGTACGACTACCAATAGCAATATGGACTTTGTCGCCGCATTGATCGCTCAGGGTTTGCATAAAGTTATCGATCTGCTCGGAGGCGGCACGGTGGTAGTCATCCAGAACCAAAACCATATGATCTTCAATATCAATGATTGCACTGAGCAAGCTAGTGGTGATTGCAGCCGATGACATATCTACAAAACCACTCTCAGCTGCTTTTCTAAGATAGCCAAGCGATACGCCTGCATCTTCGAATGCCAAGACAAGATACGCAAAAAACTTGCGAATCTCGGTGTCGTTCTCGTCGAGATTGACCCAAGCACAACGGATATCACGTGTGATCAAACTATCTCGCCATTGTGATAACAAAGTAGATTTCCCAAATCCTGCAGGAGCCACAATACAAGAAATAGGCTTGTCCAATGCCCGATCTAAGGCCAACAGAAGCCGCTTGCGTTCCACCAACTCAATTGAAAATTTGGGCGCACGCGTTTTTGATTTGGAAAACCATTTGATAGAATTTTGAGCTTCCACCGCTGTTGTCTGAGGCATCAAATTGTCCTTAGTTGCGAGCTTGGATTCTTGTGCGTGATTTTGCAGTTACGGAAAACTTACTCCAGAATCGAGTAATCTTCCAAGTGATATGATCTATCATACACCGATAAACGTGCAGTTAAACTCCCACTGATCCTTTAGCAATCAAATCAATCCAAGCGCTATGATAATATCCCCAACTCACGAGCCTTTTCGACAGCTGGAACACGCTTTTTCACCCCTAGTTTTTGGTAGATGTTCCGAAGATGAAATTTGATCGTATTGTCGGTCAGATCAAGATCGCGAGCGATTTCCTTGTTTGATTTGCCTTGCGCTATGCCTTGCAGCACCTCCTCCTCACGCAAAGAGAACATCTTTTGAACGCTGGTCATGGCGATTCTTGCCGCAAAATCACTCACTTTATGCGTTTCCGTCTTCACCATCACGGATGAAACCGCTTCATTTAGAAGCGTTCCGGATACATCTGCAGCAAACGGCTTGAAGGTAGCAACATGCGCTGCATCTATAATCGCATCCTCAAGCGTAACTAAAGCATCATCCCGCTTACCAGAGTTTTCCAGAATAGATGCTTTGAGGATCTTTCCCCTGACACGCATGAGCACAACATCCAACGTATCAGCAACACCTACTCCAGCTTCAATGAACTGACGGGCTTGCTCAAAGTCTCCAATCGCCGCCAGATAGCGCGCGCATGTGTAACTCGCGGCAACCCAATGGAACCAACCATGGTCTTCCATCTCATTCTGCTCTATCGAAAACCACTCACTGATTTTGTTATAGATCTGCTCCGCCAACCCCAATGATCCTTGGGCGACGAAGAGATCGAGACGTAAAACTTCTGTAAATTGGGTAAGCCGTTCAATCGCTAGTCGATCTGTAGATTCTTCAAGCTTGCCAACCAGTGCGTCAGCTTCCTCATATTCTCCACGGCACAGAGCATCATGTACCACCGCATCGAAGCCTATAGCATAAACGTCGTACCAACCGTCAGCTTCGACCAGCCGGCCAAGTTGGCTTTCGATTGAAAATGCTTCTGCATCGTCTGCATTGCTGCGCCAATACTCAACAGATTTCAAAAGAGTTCCCACGATAGAATTTACATTTGCGTAATTGCCAACCGGATCGTCTTCATTCGCAAAAACCGATGAGAAACAGTGGTAAGCCTCCTCAATGTCATTGCGCCAGAACTCTATTATTCCAAGACTGGCCTTGAGATATCCATCGCCGACTGGATTGAAACCTTTCTGGGAATCGACATTGGCATCCTGCATATAGTTTTTAGCAATATTGAAATCACCAAAAGTATAACTCTGGATTGCAAGGGCATGTTTTATGAAGCTACTGATAACAGTCAAATTCGCACCGATGCTCGAATAATCAGATTTTGCTTTTTCGATCGTTTCAAGGCGCTCTTTTAGCCATCCGCCTTCTCTTTCAAACTTAAACTCAACCCTGCGGAGAATCCCTGTCCCTACGCCCATTCTATCAACCAGCAATTGCGGCGTTATTCCGTCTCGTTCGATAAGAGCTTCTGCGGCATCATGATGTCGAAGAGCACTTTTGAAATCTCCACCTAGGGCGCAAGTATAAACTTTGGAGTAAAGAATCTGAGGATCGTTAGCCAATACCTCATCTGGGATATTTGCAAAAAGACCGTTAAAATAACCTACTCCCCCAAAGCACAATAATCGCATCCAACGTGCATTATCATTAATTATTTGTTTGCTCAGCTCGTAGTCTTTGATTGCATTGGCATAGTTTACAGCCTCGGCAATTAGTCGATTCTCACTACACCATTTTGCTGCACGGCGATGCAGTTCGACAAAGCGTTCCGGATCCTCTTGTTTCAAAAAGTCACCTACGCATTCAGAGAAAAGATGATGATAGCGAAACCACAGAAAATCATCATCCAGAGGAATCACCAGTGCCTGCAAAGAATCCAATTGATGGATGAGTTGTTGACTATTCTTATGATCGCGGACCGCATCAGCAAGTTCAGCGTTGAAGCTTTGCAATATGGAGGTTTCCAACAAAAACTGTTGGAGTTCCTCCGATTGACTTTCCAATACATTTGTCACCAGATAATCAGCCAAATGGCCTTGGGAGGAGACTTTTCGATCTCTTGAGGTAGTTGACGTAAAAGTGTTTCTTTCGCCCAACAGTCTTGTCATCTGGACAGCGACCGGCCATCCTTCCAATTGCGCCTGTATATCTGCTAGCTCTTCTTGATCCAGCTCGCTGCCCATTGCTTCCGCCACTTCCCGATCAGAGAAACGCAGATTTGCCGACGGAATTTCAATGGCTTGTCCAGCGGCTAGTAATGTCGGCAAGTTTATGTTGACCGGAGTACGACTGCCAATGGCGATATGAACTTTATCGCCACACTGATCGCTCAGGATTTTCACAAAGCTATCAATCTGCTCGGACGCAACCCGGTGATAGTCGTCGAGCACCAAAACCATAGGGTCTTCAATATCTATAATTGCACTTAGCAGGCTGGTGATGATTGCCGATGAGGACATATCAACAAATCCATTTTCAGCCGCGTTTTTGAGATAACCAAGTGATACACCCGCATCTTCGAACGCTAAGACAAGATAGGCAAAAAACTTACGGATCTCAGCATCATTCTCGTCAAGATTAACCCACGCACAGTTTATGTCGCGTGCAAGCAGACTGTCCCGCCATTGAGATAGCAGGGTTGATTTTCCAAAACCAGCAGGGGCAACGATACAGGAGATCGGTTTATCCAATGCCTCATCCAAGGCCAGCAAAAGCCGCTTGCGTTCCACCAATTCAATTGAAAATTTGGGTGCACGCGTTTTCGATCTCGAAAACCATGTCGTTGGTATTTGGGCTTCAGCCTTACCGGCTTGAGACATCACATTTCCTTATTTGGGGGCAAGGCTACTTGTGTCGCAATGTTGTATTAGTAGGTAAATTTTACTCCAAAATCGAGCGTTTTTCTAATGTAAGCGTTGCATCAATATCGTATTGATGTGTCGATAAACAGCAATTAACGACTTGGCCCTGCTTGTGAAAATTTGATGGTAAAATGCTGAACCTACTTCAAAACCCCCAATTCACGAGCCTTTTCGACGGCTGGAACACGTTTCTTAACACCCAGTTTGCGATAGATATTGCGAAGGTGAAACTTAATCGTGTTATCTGTCAGATCCAGTTGCCGGGCGATTTCTTTGTTTGATTTACCTTGTGATATTCCCCATAAAACTTCCTCTTCGCGAGACGAGAACATAGTTTGGACTCCAGCAACGGCAAGCTTGGATGCAAAGTCTCTTAAGACATGAGTGGGCGCTTTTGTTATTATGGATGAGGCAGCCTGGGTTAGGAGATTGTCCGATACATCTCCCACAAAAGCTCTAAGGACGTTAACGCCAGCGGTATCCTCGATGGTATGTTCGAGCAAAGCTAAGGCATCCTCTCGATCACCGATAGTTTCCAAGATTCCTGCTTTGAGAACGGCCCCTCTGCCTTTTTGAATTGCAACATCCAATGCAACAGCAACATCTAAGCCGGCTTCAACATATCGATTGGCTTCTCTAAATTCTCCTATGGCCTTCATGTATCGCGCGCATGCATAACTCGCTGTAATCCAATGAAACCAGCCATGATTTTTCATTGTGTCCCGATTGGCAGAAAACCATTTCGTAACTCTATTGAAAGATAGTTCTGCCTGCCCCAAGTTTTCACTGGCTGTAAAAAGGTCTAACCGAAAGACTTCAGCTAACTGGGTAAGACGCTCTATGCATAAGCGATCGGTTGATTGCTCCAATTCACTGATGAGCAATTCTGCTTTATCGAAATTCCTACGAAAAAGCATGTCATGCAATAGCGCATCGAAACCAAAAGCATAAACATCATATCCACCATCACCATCAAGCGTGTGAAAAACCGCTTTTTCCAGTTGATCAGCCGGGCCGGCATCTAAACTACTTTGCCAATAGTCAATAACGGTCAAAAACATGTCGCACATGTATTTCAGATTGCTTCGCTCACCACCAATTTTGATCGCGCTTTTCGAAGCATTCTTAAAGTGCTTGCGCGACAAATTTAGAGCGTTTGAGCATAGCTCGAGAAAACCAAAATTAATCTGGCAGTATATTGACATAACATGTTCAACATCCACCTCAGCAGCATATGCATATTCGCGTGCTTTTTTGAAATTGCCGGAGGAAAGGCTTTGTAGAGTGAGACAACACAGAATGTGCACAGTTGGGTTCATACTCGGGGAGGTGACGCTCTTACCTTCCAACATTTCCAATATATCTTTAAGCCACTTCTCATCTCTTTGAAACTCAGTGCGAAAAAGCAGTCCAACACCAATAGTTAGTCGATCACGAAGCGTACCGGGGGTTATGCCATCCCTTTCAATCAAAGCCTCAGCAGCACCTCGATACTTGAGTGCCTGCTTGAAGTTGCCTACCAATATGCATCTATAAGCTTTGGAATAGAGGAGCCTTGAGTCCTTCGCGATTTCTTCCTCGGGAATATTCACCAGTAGTCCGTTGAAATAACCAACGCCGCCAAACTTCTCAGCACGCATCCATTCACAATTATCATTGATGATTTGCTTGCTCAGTTCATAATCTTTGATCGCATTGGCATAGTTAACCGCTTCTACAATCAAGCGGTTTTTTCCGCACCAAATTGCCGCACGGCGGTGCAAAGAAACAAACTTTTCGGGGTCTCCTTGTTTCAATACATCACTTAGACACTCCGAAAACAGATGATGGTATCGAAACCATCCCAGATCGTCATCTAACGGGATGACCAGTGCTTGCAGGGACTGCAGCTGACGGATGTATGATCGACTATTGTTGTGATCGCAGACAGCATCAGCAAGCTCTGCATTGAAGCTCTGCAATGTGGAAGTTTCCAACAGAAAATTCTGTAGTTCTGCTGGCTGACTTTCCAGCACATTAGTCACCAAATAGTCTGCCAAATACCCATGCGAAGCAATTTTGTGATCGATCGCCGTCGTGCTCGGCCCCAACAATCTTGTCATCTGCACTGCCACAGGCCAGCCTTCCAACTGCTCCTGTAAAGCAGTCAGTACTTCTTGATTCATATCATCACCCATTGCTTCTCTCACTTCTCGATCAGAGAAGCGTAAATTTGCCGCTGGAATTTCTATGGCTTGTCCAGAAGCGAGCAAGGTCGGTAGATTGATGTTGACGGGTGTGCGGCTGCCAATGGCTATATGGATTTTGTCCCCACATTGATCACTCAGCACCTCGACGAAATCATCGATATTACTGGAAGCAACCCGGTGATAATCATCCAGCACCAGAACCATGTGATCTTCAATATCAATAATAGCGCTAAGCAGGCTAGTCATGATTGCGGTAGATGACATATCGATAAAACCATTTTCGGCGGCTTTCTTGATATAACCAAGCGATACTCCAGCATCCTCAATAGCAAAAACTAGATAAGCAAAAAATTTGCGAATCTCTCGATCATTTTCATCGAGATTGATCCAGGCGCACGGAATATCGCGCGCGATCAAACTATCCCGCCACTGGGATAACAATGTGGATTTTCCAAAACCTGCGGGAGCCACGATACAGGAGATCGGTTTATCCAATGCCGCATCCAAATCGAGCAAAAGTCGTTTTCGCTCCACCAATTTTATCGCGAATTTGGGCGCGCGGGTCTTGGACCTCGAAAACCAAGTGGTTGGGGCTTGAATTTCTACAAGACTATTTTGAGGCACGATATTTCCCTACTCACCGGATCGGGCCTTCGAGGAACTTGAAATACGACATCCCACAACATCATCATTTAGGCCGAACGTCGTCGGTGCCAATTGTTGGTAAGTTGTCTGGCTATCACAGAAGGAATTCAGGTGAGTTATGCCAATTCTTTCTTCACTCAAAAGATATGCGGCATTGGGCATTGTTTTACTCCAAATTGGATCAAGTAAATGGAATTTTCAGTTTTGATTTTTTGCTTGCGCCACTATCTGGCTGACAACAAACTAACTCGACAAGTCGAAATAACCTAGCGGAAAGGTTTTGCGAACTTGAAGACTTGTTGCAGATCAAGAAGTATTTTCGACCAAGCGATCAATTTAATTGCCAAGAAGTTTGACACTCAAAAACATATTTGGCGTTTGAAACAACTAGACTTCAGCATCATTGATACGAGTTATTCAATGCACTGTTTCCCTAACTTATTCTTAAAACTTTTGAATTATGATTTTCAAAAATCAAGTCGGATATACTGAATATCCGGGATTTTTTTGGGCCACACCGTTGTCGATTGTACAGATCACAAGAAACAATTGAAGGTACCAATTGGTCAAGACTGAATCTAGATAGCTTTTCCAAAAGCTGGTTTCAAAAACGTTCTAATGATCACATTCTTACTGGATTAAAGGCACAGGATTTTTAGCATCACTATCCGAAAGGGTAGTAGGTCGACTTAGTCAACTACCCAAAAAACCTAGTATTATCAGTGCTTTACAAGCTACATTAACTATCAATCTTAGTGTTTCGTTAACTTCTGCCGAGCATTAACAGATCGTTAACTCAAAGGATGTAGCCCATGAAACAGACAGTTCTTAAAACTATCGCAATGGCCTCAGTAGCGATAATCGCTTTGCCGGCCCAAGCCGAAATCATCACCTATGAAATTGCCAATCCTGGTGGACCAGGTTCTTACGGCTTAGTTGCAGGAGGAGGAGGTACTCCTGATCCCTACTGGCGTTTTGAACATGGTTCGACTTTCAGTGTAGACACCCACAATGGAACGGGGTCCCTTTCCGCCAAGTTAATCAATAATCTGGGCGTATCAACGCCTCTAGAGCTCGAGTTTTCTGGCCTTCTAGATACGCTGGATGGTACCGACTATTATTACGTTAAAGGCAATGGAGGCGCATACAATCCGGCCACACAGGATTATTTCACCAACGCTACTGGGTCGTTTGACTACGAACCGTTCGGCAAACCATTTCAACTTGATAAAAATGATCCAGTGACGGGAAAATCGGTCGTACAATTCGGTAAGGGTGCAAACTACACCGATCCTCACAAAAAGGGCTTCGCTGCATGGTTGGAATTCGTACATCCCAAAAATGGTAAAACGATAAAATGGGACATCTATGGATCGTTTAAACACCCTCCAACACATGTTCCGGAGCCCGCTCCACTAGCTCTATTGGCCTTTGGCGTCGCTGGTCTTGCTTTCGCGAGGCGGCGCAAGCGCAAGTTCGCGGATGGGTAACTCATAGTTCACCCGCGGGACAGGAGGGTTGTCTTGCCCCAAGTACAACCCTCCTGCTTCCAATAAACAAACGTTGGCATTCGAAGGGCTTTTGATTTTCGCTCAGCATAATCGAGACCGTTCTCCCTAGAAGGTATTCTAAATGATACGCTCAATTTATCTCCCGCTCACACTGCTTGTAACACTCGGCCTTTCAGCCTGTTCTATGGATAGACGTTCTGCCGAAGAACGCGCCTTCGCCTCGTTTGAGGATCGGCATTTTCTCGATACTCGTATCCACTTGGCAAATGCGATAGAAGAAAATCCCGAGGATCCTGGTTTGCGCCAATTACTAGGCAAAACATCTCTGGCGCTGGGGGATGGTCAAGTAGCCGAAGCGGCTTTTAAGAAGGCAGTTGAAAAAGATGATACACTAACTTCGGAAGTCAATCCCTACCTAGCTCATGCCTATTTACAGCAGCAAAGACCCAAAGAAGCGCTGGATTTGATTGGGGAAGTAGAAGGCAGCGATCCATATTCTTTGAGGCTTTTGGCCCAAGCACGACTGCAAAATGGGGAAATGTCAGAGGCTTGGGATGCTATTGAGAAGGCGATTACAGCCTCCCCAGAAAATGGCGATATTTTGGCTCTAGCTGGCCAGTATCAGCTTGCTGTTGGCAACATTGATGAGGCCAAAAGATATGCTGATCGGTCACTGGCAAGTCCCACACCCAGCGTAGAGGCCTATCTGCTTCAGGGCCGCATTCATTCAATACAAGGCGATCTCGAAAAAGCACTTACAAAGTACGAAGCGGGATCCAAGCAGTTTCGTGATCATGTTAGTATCTATATTTCTAAAGCCGCTATCTACGCAGATCAGCGTGAAACGGAGAAAATGGAAGCTGCAATTGCCAATGTTGAACGGATTAGTCCAGGTCATCAGAGCGCGATATACATTATGGCTCGATATAGCTTGATACAGGGGAATACTGACAAAGCTTATGAATTGGCTCAAACGTTGGAAGGTGCTTCGCAGAGCAATCCTCCATTGCTTATGTTACTTGGGGAGGTTCAAGCAAAAAGAGGCAATCTCCAACAAGCAATCTCGCATTTGAGAGCCTATTTGCGCCTATCTCCTAGCCATCCTGGTGCCAGTCACTTACTCGCAAAAACTCTGGAAAAAAGCGGCAACCGTCAGGACGCGTTTGCAGTGATAAAGGGTGCAATAACACGTGCCGACAGCCCAAAATCTTTTGTTGATTACGCCGCAAGTTTAGCAGAGCAAACCAATGATCCCAGTCTGCCTCTCCTCAAGCGGCGGGCAAACACTCCAGCGTTGAGCGAGGTTAAGGTTCAGCTCGCGCACGTTCAAAAAGCTAGTGATAAAGGCGAATGGCTGACAGCAACGAAAATCTATGATTCACTAATCACCGGTGATTTTTCTAATCATCCAATGCTTCTGAACAATGCGGCGATGGCGCATTTTCGATACGGAAATGGCGATCGAGCCTTGGAATTGGCGGAGCACGCCTACGAACTGACACCCGATGACCCCTCGGTATTGGACAGCCTTGGTTGGATTCAGCTTAATGTCGCCGAGGATCGACCGGGAAGTCTGCAGATATTAAAGCGCGCGTTTCAATTGGATCCCGGGAATATGCAGATACGGTTGCATCTCGCCCAAGCTTTGGCGCTAAATGGCCGCAAGAGCGAGGCTAGGACTCATATTACACGCGTTATGGCTGTTGTAGACAAAAGACATCACAAGGAATTCGATAGAATTTTGGCAATGCTCTGATGCAGCCGCCCAATCCAATCAACAAATTTGCGCTGTGCGTTTTCTGGAATGACAATCCGTCGTTAACTGGATCTGAGACTGTCGAAGTACTGCTCAACAGCGGACAAGTTTTTTAGATCCGCATATTTCTGCTCCAAGTCAAATAGATTGGCGGATTGTACAGCAGGATCGCGATCGCCGCATGCTTCAGGAACCACAACTGGTCGAAAACCATGTTGTAGCGCATCCAGCGCGGACGCTCTGACACAGCCGGACGTTGAAAAACCGGCAAACAAGCAAGTATCGATATGCAAGCTGTTCAAAGTTGATACCAAGCTTGTACCGAAAAATGCACTTGGATATTGCTTCGTCACTACGATATCATTGGTCGCTGGTTTTAAGCGATCATCAAAATCGCCCAACGGTTCCCCCTTTTGAAATAATGAAAGCGCACCTACCTTCTTATAAAATAAACCTCCATCCGCTCCACCTGTCATATATTCAACGCGGGTAAAGATGATAGGAACACTCGATTTCCGCGCCAAGTTGGCAAGTGATAGCATAGACTGAAAAGCATCGTCAGAACCAACATACAATGGCGCACCGGGGTCAATGTAGGCTTTTGTCACATCAATTAGGATTAAAGCGGGGTGCTTTCCAAAGCCCAAGCTTCCACCAAAACCGGCTCTCTCATAATCATCATTTAAATCAGACATTTACAATCACTCTTGTTGCTGTTTTCCCAAGCAAATCGTCTACTTTGTAAGCCATCCCAGAAAACTTGCCATACCTGTACCATTCTCAAGCGGCGCTTTATTAGGCCGTTCCAGTTGATCCACTCTAGCCTCTAATCTGCCATTGCAACAATCAATTACCTACAAACAAAATCTGTCCATCTGATGATCAACCGAGCATGTTTAGACTGACAATTGCAATCAAACTGCGTTAGTGACAGTGTTATTAATATTAGGAATCAATTGCTGATGGTAACCGCTAAAGCCAAAGACATACAAGACGAAATACAAATGCTGGAATTGTTGGAATCCCGACTTCGCTGGTTATCGTCCTGGACAATTCACAATGCCAATCACATTCGCACCAAAACAGATGGATTGAAGGTCGGCGGTCACCAGGCCAGTTGCTCCTCTATGACTGCAATCATGGCTGCACTCTATTTCCATGCTTTGCGGCCGCAGGACAAGGTCGCCGTCAAGCCGCACGCTGGCCCCGTGCTCCATGCCATTCATTATCTACTTGGTAATCAGAGTCTTGAAAAGCTGGAGCAATTCCGCGGTTTAGGCGGCGTACAAAGCTATCCTTCCCGTACAAAAGATACGATACCTGTTGATTTTTCGACTGGATCGGTTGGCCTAGGCGTTGCGGTCACAGCGTTCTCAAGTCTCGTGCAAGACTATTTAATCGCTCATGGGCAAATGCAGGAAAATGACGCCGGCAGAATGATCGCTCTAATGGGCGATGCGGAACTGGATGAAGGCAATATCTATGAGTGTCTTATTGAGGGATACAAGCACGATATCCGAAATTGCTGGTGGGTGGTTGACTACAACCGGCAATCACTCGACAGCACCACTGCAGATCGCATGTTTCGTCGGTTTGACGATATTTTTGAAACATGTGGCTGGCGTGTAAAAACGCTGAAATATGGAAAATTACAGCAAGCGGCTTTCAAAAAACCAGGTGGAAAGACGCTGGAGCAATGGATCGAAAATTGCCCCAATGCAGACTTTGCTGCCCTCACTTACAAAGGCGGGAAAGCTTGGCGTGATCGACTGATCCAGGATATTGGCAATAAACCGCATGTGAAAAAACTGGTTGCAAGTTTTGATGACGATGCGCTGGCAACACTTATGACAAATCTGGGCGGCCATTGCGTTGACACCCTGTCCCAAGCTTTTGATGAATGCGATGATGACAAACCGACCTTGTTTATCGCTTATACAGTGAAAGGCTTTGGTCTGCCGTTAGCAGGCCATAAGGACAACCACTCTGGCATGATGAACCCCAGTCAGATAGAAGGCTATCGCGAGAGCCTAGGAATTGAAAAAGGTACCGAATGGGAACCCTATGGAGGCCTGGGAGGCAATTCTGCGGTACAGTTAAAAGCCTTCGTCGAAAACAGCGCGCTGGCCAAAATGAAGCCAGAATCAACCCCTGCCCCCGTTCTCATCCCAGAAAAACTGCCAACTCCTGCTGGTTCGGAGCAATCAACACAGGCTGCCTTTGGCAAAATCCTCCTCGATTTAGCCAAATCTGGCGAAGAAATCGCTGATAGGATCGTCACAACCGCACCCGATGTTACCCAAACCACCAATTTGGGCGCATTTGTCAATCAACGCGGCCTGTTTCGTCGTCAAGAAGTAGCCGATGTTTTCCGACAGGCTAACATTCCTTCCGCTCAAAAATGGTCTGCTCATTCCGCTGGACAACATATTGAGCTTGGGATTGCGGAAAACAACTTCTTCATTATGCTCGCTTCACTAGGCCTAGCAGCACCTCATTTTGATACACGTCTTCTGCCAGTGGGAACGGTCTATGATCCATTTATCGCCCGTGGGCTCGATGCGCTAAACTATGGTTGTTACCAAGATGCTCGGTTCCTGCTTGTCGGAACTCCATCGGGCCTCACTCTTGGCCCAGAAGGCGGTGCGCATCAATCGATCAATACACCGTTAATTGGCATGGGGCAGCCAAGCCTAACCTATTTTGAACCGGCATATGCCGATGAAGTCGCATTGATGATGCGTTGGGCGTTTGATCATATGCAAAAAGAAGATGGTGAATCCGTTTATCTGCGCCTGACAACACGATCCATTCGTCAAATTGAACGCGAAAATAACGATTGGCAAGATGATGCTTTGAAAGGCGGTTATTGGTTGAAAAAACCTGGATCTGACACAGAAGCAGCAATTGCCTTCTCAGGCGCTATCGCTCCGGAGGTGCTAGACGCATATGATGAGTTGATCGACGATATCCCTGGAATGGGATTGCTAAATGTTACTTCTCCCGATCTACTCCATCGCGGATGGTCAAAGGAAAAAGCAGCTCGTTGGAGTGGTGAAAGAAAATCGACATCTCATGTATCGAATTTACTGAATGCGTTACCCTCCAAGGCAGGTTTAATCACTGTGCTGGATGGATCACCATCTGCTTTGTCTTGGCTAGGCGGCGTGCGAGGAATGAAGGTCAGTCCACTGGGAACAGATCGATTTGGACAAACCGGTAGTTTGGCTGATCTTTATAGCGCCTATCGGATAGATAGCGAAGCTATCGCGGATGCTGCCGCTGAATTGTTTTTGTAGACCTAACTGCGCGCCGTTAGAACTAAGCGTTCAGCGGGACACCGTTTGGCTTAGATTTTAGCACCCATAGCTTCAAATCTTCTAACAATTGATCCTTTGGTATTTCAATGGTTTCGAAAACAGCGAGCAATATTGAGGCAACAAATTGGCGCAGGTCAATTATTGCGTAGGGAGAGCGGTAGCGATCATCTCCATCAGCTGAAAAAACCGCTGTGATCTCTGATTGATTTAGAAGAACCATTTCTTCACCCCATTCGTTCTCTTCTTTTAGAGCCAGTAGACCAGATAGTTCTGTTAGTAAAAAACAACCTTCTGTTTCGTAGTTTTTTGGAGAAGCTACTTTGGCCAAGGATTCCAACAAAATATCCTCAAATTTCAATATTTCTTGGACTATGCGTTCTGGTGTTGAACCTATTTCTACATATTCAAGGGCTAGACCCATTAGAAACAATTCACGCCAGGTATACTTAACCCGCTTCCCTTTCCCGGTATTGACCCCAAGAGGAAAACCTAACCTTTGAAAATGCTGTAGTCTACCACGAAACGAGACTGTCTTTTTCCTAGAAATCCGGTGTTTTTTTGACAATATCTTGAAGATCTCAGAATATTGATACGATATATTAGAAGCCGGAAACATAACACTCATATTTGACCCTATTCATTAAAATGACAACATTGTTATTGTTTGAAAATTGACAGCAATCGACCTGCTTTTCGACGAAATCATTCCTCAATTTTTGATTTTCTGAATGTCGAATTCTCCAAAACAAGAATCTTCTCTTACTGCCCTTGTTTGTTAAATAAATATCCTCTTGAGCTTACGAATAAAGCTAAACTCGGCTTACTCAGTTCATCATCTTTTGATGACTGTGTATTCGGTTCAAAAAAGACAGAGCGGTTTATCAAATGACAAAAAAGAGAGGGTTTCGATCGCCATTTTCTTAAGGGGAAATCAAGGTTGCCAAGGAATTTCTTCACTAAAGTCATCCAAACTACCCCTCTTTAGTTAATGAGGATGGTTCCCACGGCAATGACAAATTGTCGAATAATATTAGACTCAATTTGGTTATATTGAACGCATTGAAACTTTCAATCGAACCAATTGAACACAAAAGAGCGCGGAGAACTAGTGCTGAAGTTAAGCATCCCTCAACGGGTTTGCTGTCCTTTCAGGCAGGTTGCCTATGAAAGTAAGTCACCATTACGGTAGCTAATGCTCTTCGAATAAGCTATTTGAAGACCTAGGGGTATTATACGACGCAAAACTATGGATAATGTTAACGAGGAAATCGCAGCTCTAGAATCGCTGCTTTCGCAGGGTTTGGAGCAGATCCATGCCGTAAAACGCATTGCTCGCAATGACCAATCTCAGTTAGATGAAACCGACTCCTCGATCGAAATCGCAAATGATGCAGATCTGATTGATCGGGCAGAAAGTTTGCTAAAATGGAGCAGATTGAAAGCTGAATTCCTTAATATGGGAACCGGCCTTTTTTCAGATTCCTGCTGGGATATGTGCCTCGACATATATATCTGCGATCTTAAAGGCCAGCAGATAACTGTTTCTTCAGTGGCCCATAGTTCGGGAATCCCAATGACGACAGCCATGCGGTATATTAACGTAATGTCCGAAGAAGGATTGCTCGAAAAAACCCCGAATCCTTCCGACAATCGGATGATTTTTGTCTCAACTTCTGCATCTTGCAAACAAAGAATATCAGACGTTCTACAAAAACTTCCCTGAGAAAGGGCGTTTTCTTGCGCTTAGATAAGTCTGAATTTTCATTAACTTTAATTTAACCAACATTGTTCATTTCTGATCCCACCAGATGACGGGCCGAAGATTGCGGGATCTTCGGTCCACTCTTCTCCGGCGATGCCGGTTAGTTTGTAAAGTGATCTGGGTGTTCGAATGACGAATGAAAATTTAGAAGCGCTGTTAGACGCAATGCTGATTGGCAACAGCCAAAAAATGCAGCAGCTTCGTATGCTCATAAAATTTGCAGGCAAGTGCAATAGTTCAATTATGATCACCGGACCTTCTGGTAGCGGTAAAGAAGTTGTAGCTAATGCTATACACACCATTTCTCAACGCTCATCCGGACCAAACATCACCGTGAATTGTGGTGCGTTACCTGAGCAGTTAGTTGAGTCTGAGTTGTTTGGTCATGAAAAAGGCAGTTTTACCGGCGCCATTAACAAGCATGTTGGACTGTTCGAACAATCCAACAATGGCACCATCTTTCTAGACGAAATTGGCGATATGCCATTGAATATGCAGGTAAAATTGCTGCGTGTTTTGGAAACACGTATCGTCAATCGTGTCGGCGGCAATCAAAATATTCCCATCGATGTACGAGTTATTGCAGCAACTCACAAAAATTTGGGCGATGCCATTCAAAGCAAGAGTTTTCGCGAAGATCTATTCTACCGTTTATGCGTTGTACCTATTGAAGTTCCTGCGCTTAATGAGCGCAAGGAAGACATTCCAGCCCTGGTTAATCATTTTTTGAAGAACCAGACAGAAACTAACGCAGCGCCTATCTTTACCGATGAAGCCTATGCAACGCTGCAACAATATGAATGGCCAGGAAATGTTCGTGAACTGCGCAATGTTGTCGAACGGGCGGGTGTATTTTTCTCAGGACAAGCGGTTCAAGCGCAAGATGTGGTGATGTTAATCCAATCTGACATTGCAACGGCGATGCGCAATAGTACAACCTCTCAAACCGCCACAAACCAGTCTATTGAGACATATCAGGCATTGGACACGCGCTCAAATGACATGTCAGCCATCAAGCAAACGCCTTTCGAAAAAACATTGGCGTCGATCCAGGGTAAAACAGATAATAATGTCGTGGATC
This sequence comes from uncultured Sphingomonadaceae bacterium, assembly GCA_947494305.1. Taxonomy (GTDB): domain Bacteria; phylum Pseudomonadota; class Alphaproteobacteria; order Sphingomonadales; family Sphingomonadaceae; genus Parasphingorhabdus. The sequence continues at coordinate 1,581,081 of CANLUL010000001.1, forward strand.
TAAACGCTCACCTGCAAAATGAAGAACGCAGGATCATCCAACATGCGCTAGAAACATCACATGGAGTGGTTTCCAGAGCTGCGCGATCGATAAACATCAAACGAACAACGTTCATCGACAAGATGCACAAACATGACATTGGTAAACAGTTACAAAATCACTCCGTCATGGAAACTGCGCTCTAAGGTAAGTATCTGATTTTATCTATTTATTACTGGGAGAGATGGCCATCCATGCTTTTTCAATTTCGTGAAGCATCTCCCTGGCAGATTCGACCCGTTCAATAAGCGATGGCCCAACATTGGCCTGAATTCGCTTTGCTGCCTCAGTATAAATCGTGTGTAGCGTCTGTGCCAAATCACCTGCATCTTCGAAATTCAAAGATTCATCAAGGCCGTTTAATATCGTCAGTGCCTTCGCACGAAATTCAAATGTTTTTCCGCTATCATTTCGTTTTGCACTCTCGATCATCAAATCGAGATTGTCGCGCAACTCAGAGAACAAGACTGCGATTAGGTCGTAGGGATTGGCCGACAGAACCCGACTGTCCTGAGCTATGGATTGATAGCTTGAAGTGCGCCTTATATTCGATTGAAATGTCATGCTTATTTGGGCTTTCTATCTTTAGTTATTGTCGTTGAAAGAGGAAAATTGTTGATCGACATAGGATTGGGTCGCTCGCAAAATTGAAAGCTGCCGTTCCAACCCCGCGAATGTACTTTCCAACTGTTCGCGCAGTCGATCGCTATCCTGATTTATCTTCTCGCGCTGATCTGCGATTGTCTCCCTAATTGTATCCAACCGCTCCTGCGCCAGGGACAGGGCCCCGCTATCGGCCTGCAAAGATGTAGAGATGTTATCTAGGGCACCAGAAAGCCCGATATTCGTGTCGGTTGCTATCGCTGGTTCCAGCATTAGTTTAATAGCGCCGCTATCCAGCTCCAACGCAGCGTCCAGGCGGGTATCATCGATACTTAAAGTACCATCATTTTCTGTACGAACACCAATATCTGCAAGCGTTCGGAAATCGCCGCTATCGGCCAGTTGGGTAGAGGTTAGCCGGCTTAGCTGCCGCATGACCTCGCGAGCGCCACGATCTCCAGCCAGTGGTCCACCGCTCGCGCCGGCAAGACCCGGCGCGGTGGCACTGTTTAGAGACTCCCTAAACTCATTATATGCAGTAACAAATTCGGTTACCAAGCTACGTACATCCAGCGGTTCAGCATCACCACTGATGGTAAAGCTTGTACCCGGTTCAGCTGCTAGCAAAGAGATTTCTACTCCAGGAATAGCCCCTGTTACCGTGTTACTGCTGTTGGTTAGTTCGATGGTGTCCACTCGAATAATGCTGTCTGCTGCCGTTGCCACATTAGTCAAAGTCATCGCCGCGGATGGACCGCTTTGTGTTATAGTGAAGGCGTTTTCTACACCTTCCTGGGCTTCAAACACCAGTCGTGCGCCAGCATTGTCCGTCAGTATTGAGGCCGTCACACCGCTGTTGCTGTTGTTGATAGCATCTCGCATGCCAGCAAGGCTGTCATTCGAACTATCGATCACGATGTCATAGCTACCGCCGCCATTGGTAATTGTAAGTGTTCGCTCCCCAATCGCATCAGATGCGCTAACAAACACATCCGTCATTTCCCGCTGCGCCGATGCAATTTGTACAACTTCAATACTGGCAGGGAGCCCCTCTGGCCGGCTACCTTCGGGAACGGTCGCGTTGGCCAAATCGGTTCGGCTGGAAGTCAACTCTCCAACAAACCCTTGACCATTAAGCGTTTCTTTAACCGCCGCAGAAAAGGTTGTCAGCGCAGATGCCGTCGCCGCCATCGCCGATATTCGGGTAGCGTTTAGGCTCTCCCGTTCCCGAAGTTGGCCCAGTTTTGCTCCAGTTGATGCTGCAACCAAATCTGACACGAGTTGGGCGGAATTCAATCCCGAACCAGCGCCGATACTATTTACGATATTTCCGAACATATGTTACTTCACCTTCTGACCGATTGACGGTCGAATGTGGCGCCGGTTAAGGGCACTAGAGAATTCCACATCATGCTAGGCGGCTCCCATCGGATGCATATTGCATGTCTTCCGGTAGTTCTATTTTCGGCTTACCAAGTGGGCCGATCAGCTTCTCATCCAACTGGATGAGGAAGCTCAATACCATCGCAACAGCAGCATAAAGGCGATCATCTATTATTTCACCAATATCCGAAGTGAAATATATTGACCTGGTAAGCTCCGGATACTCTAGAACTGGCGTTCCGATATCGGCTGCCATTTCACGCATTGCCATTGCAATGGTATCGCAACCTTTACCGAGAACAACCGGAGCATAATCCTGATCACGGTCGTACCGAAGGGCTACCGCAAAGTGCGTTGGGTTGACCAGAATGACGGTGGCATCCGCAACAGCTTTCCGTGTGGAATCGCTCATCATTTCACTACGCCGCTGACGCTGTAGGGCACGGACATCAGGAGAGCCTTCACTCTCCTTATATTCGTCTTTGACTTCCTGTTTCGTCATTTTCAAACGCTTGTTGCGTTGGAATATCTGGATTGGAACATCAATCATGGCAATCAATGCCAAGCTAATCGATATGCCAACAAGCAGTTTCAAGAACAAAGAGGTGTAACTTGCCAGTGCGCTGTGCAGGTCTTGCGCTCCCATTTGCGCGAGGTAACCCAAGTGCAAATATAAGATCACACCTCCAACTGTTCCAATCAACAATACCTTCATTATGGACTTACCCAGCTCCATCAAGCCATTGGTTCCAAATATCCGGCCCAAGCCTTTGATAGGGTCAAGTTTTGACGGTTTTGGTTTCATTGCAGACCAGCGGAATCCTAGCGAACCGAGGAGCGCCGGTGTTGCAATCGCGGCGGCCAATAATACTATAAAGAGTGCCATAAACTCGTCAGTGAGACCGGAAACCAGAGTAAAACTGCGTTCTCCAATGTCGAAATATTCCACGTCTCGTTTATTGAATACCAATGCGCTTGAAAGCATATCCGCCAACGCCTGATACAAAAGACCGCCGAAAATCAAAATTGCGACTGTGCCAACGAATATCACTATTGCACCGCCCAAATCACGCGATTGCAGCACATCCCCTTTCTTCCCGCTATCCAGGAGTTTCTTTGGGGTTGGTGCTTCGGTCTTTTCGCCACCATTTTGGGCTTCTGCTGCCACTATCTTCCTCCTAAGATTGAAGCCGCATGGTCAAGACCCATGCCAAGCGATTGAATTATCGTGTCTGCCATTATCGGTGCCGTAACGGCTAGCGCGATCAAACCACCAATAATCGTTACAGGAATACCGACCGCGAATAGATTTAGTGCGGGTGCTGTGCGAGCCAGGAAACCCATTGTGAATTGAATAAGAATCAAAGTCCCGCCAACCGGAAGCGCGATGAGCAGTCCCATGGAAAACAATATGCCGCCAAATTTCACCATGCCCATGAACATCTCTGCACCCAGAAAGGCGAACCCGGGGGGTAATGCGGAATAGCTGTTTACGATCGTTGTCAAAAGCATCAGGTGACCATCGACAGCCAGCAAAAGCAATGTTGCCAAAATTGACAGAAACTGGCCAATTACCGGAGTAGATTGACCGGTTTGTGGGTCCGACATACTGGCAAAGCCAAGCCCCATTGCGTTGCTTATGGTCTCACCGGCTATCATCACGCTAGAGAAACCGAGCTGCAAAGCAAAACCTATTGAAACCCCAGCAAGCACCTCTCCGATTACGAACAGACTGTTGCTCAAGCTGATAGCTGTATCACTTGGTAAATCGAAACTAACCGTGTTGGTCGCAACCATCCCGATCATGAAAGCCAAAATGACGCGAATTTGAATAGGTACGTTTGCGGAACCAAAAATTGGCGCTACAACCATCGCTGCGCTGGGTCGGATCATCGCCAGCATCCATATCCAGATCTGACTTTCTACTTCGGCAAACCCCGGCGCGATCATAAGAGAAGCTCCGGTATTCTGGTGTAAATTTCCTTAGTGAAGTCTACGATTAGGATCAAAACTGTTCCGCCAAACAGAGCGGCTACCACTGCCACAACAACAAGTTTGGGAACAAAAGTGAGCGTTTGTTCATTAATCGACGTAGCTGCCTGAACCATCCCCAGCAGCAAGCCCACGAGCAACGCTGGAATGAGAAATGGCGCAGCGGCAAGGGCTGTAACCCACAGGGCTTGCTGCGCTATAGCTATGAAAAAGTCGGGACTATCTGCCATGAATTATGTCGCAAATGATCCAGCAAGCGAACCCATGGTCAATGCCCAACCATCGACAAGCACGAACAAAAGTAACTTGAAGGGCATGGATATGATGACAGGTGATAGCATCATCATACCGAGCGACATAAGGACGGCAGCGACGACCAAATCAATAATTAGAAACGGCAGGAATATCATGAAACCGATTTGAAAGGCAGTTTTGAGCTCGCTAGTAACAAAGGCAGGTAACATGATGGAAAAAGGAATATCCTTTGTCGTTGCAAATCCATCTTCATCTGCCAAATTCATGTACATTTGCAGGTCACTCTGACGCGTCTGCTTCGACATGAAACTGTGCATAACATCGCCAGATATCTCAATTGCTTCGGTGAGCGTTATTTGGTCCTCAGCATAGGGAGTGACGGCCTGTTCGTTAATCTTCTCCATGCTGGGCGCCATGACAAACAGCGATAAGAAAAGAGATAATCCCAACAAAACTTGATTGGGAGGTGTTTGCTGCAAACCCAAAGCATGGCGCAGTATCGACAACACAATAATGATGCGCGTAAAGCTGGTCATCATGAGAACAATCGATGGCAATACCGTCAACAGGCTCATCAATATGAGAATTTGTAACGTTGTGCTTAGCGGTTGGCCATCGCCAGAAACGTCTCCTAGAGCCCTTTCCAATGCGCCAGATGCACCGGCTGGCGCAGCCTGTGCCAATGCAGGTTCAGCAGCAATAGCCGACAAACAAAACAAGCCAATCGCCCAAATGATTTTTACGTTAATCCGCATTTTTTGCATCAATCTTTTCAACGCCGTTGCGTGTAACGGACAGAAGAATTTTCTTTCCCTCAAAGTCTACGACTGCGAGCTTGTTGTTAACGCCGATCGGAAGGACCTCGACGACGTTGAGGACATTGGACTTCTGACGCATCATCGTCTGCGGCTGATATTTACGGTATAGCCATAGCGATCCGTAAATGAGCAACCCGATCAATGGCAGCATAATGACCAGTTTTAGGATGTAAAACGTCATTAGCTGCGTCTTTCCACGCGCGCGCGTGCCATTCCATTTGAAACGATTTCAGCGATACGAACACCAAATTTGTTCTTAACGGGCACGACCTCTCCACGAGCAACCAGCGTACCATTGACATTAATATCAATGAGCTGGTCCACCTGCCGGTCGAGCTCGACTACGGAACCTTCTCTCAGGTCCATTATCTCTGATACCTTCATGGATACATTTCCAACTTCAACTGAGAGCCGGACCTTAATATCTGCGAGGAAGGCATAGTGATCCTGAGGCTGACTAACATCCATTCCAGGGGCCATTTCAATTGGAGTGGCCGTGTCCAAAGCTTCGTTATCATGAGTCATATCGGTCATTTTCTGGTCCTATAAGAAATGTTTGATTTGAAAGGCGACACCGCCATTTTGTTCGCCAATGCTGCCCTGTGCAAACACACGATCACCGACAATCAATGGCACGTTGTCGGTTGGTGCAACTGGGAGAATATCTCCCACAGCGAGCCGGGATAGTTCAGATAGCTGCATCGCCGGGCGTCCAAGAACGGAACGCACTGGCAAAAACACCTCCTCGACAGATTCTTTCAAAGAATGCTGCCAAGTCGGGTCGATCTCATTAACTTCTTTGCTGCTAGAGCGATTGAGTTGCGGTTCGATTTCCAGTAATCCATCGATGGATTGAACAAGATCAATTGCACATATCTGATCCTCCGAGACACCGGCAGTGACTTTGGCAACGAGTACATCTGGCTCGTCCAAGTCCATCTCAACTTCATCTTTATCGTGTACATATCCCGCGTAACGAACCGGTGTTTCACATATTACCGACCAACTTCGCGTTAAACTACCGCCGATGACTCTTGCCAATCGTTCAATCATCGCGATTTCAGAGCGTTTTAGTTTTCCGGAGATTGTAGATTGACTATCAAACTGACCACCGAAAAAACAGTCGACACATGCATTCAAAAACAAGCGTTCCAACCGGGCCCACAACGGCGTGTCTGAGACACCAACATGAAATTGCAGATAAATGGAGTCCGTTTCCTGGCTATCAAGCCATTCTGTGAAATCGACTTTCTCGCTTGCGACCAGCTCCATTTTTATAGGAACGTCAATCACTTTGGCCAATTCAGTTTTCAAAGCTCCTTCTATCTTTTTCTCAACCTTGCGATAAACCCTAAGAAGTTCGTCATCAGGGCCGTTTTTTTTCAACAAACTGTGCTCGACAGGAGCTGTATGAGCCCCAGGATGATCGGAATTCGTTTGCTGGTGATTGCTAGAAGTGTTGGACATGTGCCTATCGCCTTCGATCAACTTTATTGAACAACCAGATTGGTGAAATAGACGTCTTCAATTCCGCCAAAGCCGCTTTTTTCTTTCAACGTTGTGTTGATAACGTCACGTAATTTGGCTTTGAGCTTTAGCTTTCCGTCCGATGTCTCAAGTTCAAGTGGATTTTGTTGCCCCAATTCCATCAGCACAGCTGAACGGATCGCGATTTCATGGGCAGTTACGTTCTCAAACACACGTTCATCGTAAAAAGTAGAGATAGCCAGCGACATTTGCGCAAAGCTCTCTGAGTTCGAAAGATTGGAGGTAAACGGCTGCTCAATCTGATGATATGTTACTTTGAATTTGCTCGATGAGTCCTCTGGAACCGCGCTCTTCGCTTCTTTTTCGCTGACCTGTGTGCCATCGTTCAATACGATCTTGGGCTTGTTCGGGTCTTCTGGTTCATGATTTTCAACACCAACCAATCCCGCCGCATAAAAGCCCCCGGCAGCACCGCCGCCGCCCAGAAGCGTTACGGCCACAAGGCCAACGATTATGCCTTTGAGTTTGCCTTTTTTCTTTTTCGGCTTTTCTTCTTCTGGATTATTGTCTGACATTTTGACCTCTGATGCTTACTAATAATTATCTATTTATTTGCTATACTTAGGCGTATCTACCTTCGTCACTCGTGACTTCCGGTTCAGAATTGATATCGGCTGATATGATTGAATCACGTCCAGTTTGAGGGCCTGGACGATCCTCCCCTGTGCCGGTTCCGTCCTGTTGTGCAAGGTTCTGACCATTGCCTTCAGATGCAGATCCGAAGCTTGCGTCCTTTAGATCAACGCGAACAGATAAATCCGAGCGTCCTTGCGCTTTCAGCATTTCCTGAATAGCCTGGCTATGCTGTACGATTACATCCCGTGCAGCTTGGCTTTCTGCCTCAATTTGAATAATTTCAGATGTGCCACGTGCGATGAGTGACACTTCCAGACGACCAAGGTTTCTAGGATTGATCTCGAATTTTTTTAAGTCTCCATTGACCGAAAGATCACTAATCTCTGTTGCGAAACGCTCAGCAAATTTTGGACTGTTCCAATCAAAACTTACAGATTTTTGATTGGTCGGTACAGTCACCGGGTTTAGCAAACTGAAGGGGATTGAAGTCTGCGTAACTTTGTCACCAACAATCACCGACGTTTCCGTCCGTGTTACAACTGGCTTTTCATCGATCGCCTCAAAATCAGGAGAATCCTCTTCTTTTGCGTTTTTGCTGGCAGTTCGATTTGTTTCTAGCTTATTCGCGAGACGAAGGTTTAGTGGATCAAGTTTTGGATCCTGAACCAAGCTTTTCGTTTCAGATGCCGAAGCACTGGTGATCGATTTCAAATCCTTATTTTGCGAAACTTGCGCAAAATCGACGTCAACATCTTGAGTATTAAGCCCGACACCGGTCTTCAGTTCTCGACCTGGCCTTAGCTGAGAGGCAAGGTTTGCCGGTCGGTATTCTGTTGACTCCGGTTTTGCAGAAGTCGGTTGAGACAACTCTTCATTGCTATCAAACTTGTTCAAAGATCGATCCGATTGATTGCCGTCCAGCAGTTTGGCCGGTGCTAATTCGGGCTGACCAACTTTTTGTGATGCCCCAGCCCAGGAAGGAGAGTGATTTGCTTCGCCTATCGAAGGTGTGATCGATGAATATTCAGATTTAACTTGCATGACTGCGGGTAAGATTACGCTTTGTGCTTGATCAACATCCTCCTTGCGGGCGGCATATTTTCCTATTGCGGCTTCAACTGCAGCAAAATTATCGCCTAACTTGGTTGACGCTGCGAAATCTGATTCCCATTCGTCGAAGTTAAAATTTGCTGACTTACGGATGGATGGAGTCCCTTCACTAAACTCTGCTTCGCTGGACTCGGGATTCAAGATCGCTGTAGGCGGTAAACTACCCGATGCCGTGATAAATGAGACGTTCTCAAAATCAGATACGTCCGCAAGCGATACGATCGGTCCTGGAAAAATGTCAGCGAGAGGAGATAGCTCCTCTTTTTCCGCATCCAATACATCGTCACTTTGAACTTCGGTCGACAAAACCTCTGTTTTGTCAACCGCTCCTGATTCAACGTGAAAGGTCGCATCGGCTTTGGCAAATTGTTCAGAAAACTGTTGGCCGTTACTCTGATCAGATGGCTTGCTGTTGTTTCTCCCAAGCACGGAGAAATATTTGTCATCGGAAGATGACAGCAAAGAGTTCATGTTGAGATTTGTAAACTGTGTGTCCATGCCAATCTACAATGCAGAAAGCGTGCCAGTTATCGAATGAGAATTATGAAATAAGAACTTACCAATCGTTATGGCGCTCAGTTTTTTTATTATTATCTATATTATACAATATGTTGTTCTCGTTATCGGTTTTAAAAACCTCTAGTTTCCGTACTTTTCGTCGCTTCGAATTCAGCAGCTTTTCCGTACCTTCAAAGGATGCTCGGGCGGCAATATTTTGCCGCTCTGCGTGGGCAAACTCTTGCCGCGCTGTTTCAATGGATATTTCCATCTTACGCTCCGCATCCGCAAGGCGACCGGCCAACTCCATCCTAGCAGAGAGCATATCGACATTATCAGCATCTGCATGAGACAGAGTCTCCAGTTGCAAATTCTTTATCCGCGTGGCGCTATGCTGTAGTGCAGAGCAGTGATTGCTGGCCTTTTGAAGCGCGGTTTCCTTCAATTTTTTCTGCGTATCCCGTACTTTCAAAATGCGGCTTAATCCCTTCATACGCCGCTTCATGGCGCGAACAGGCTTGAAAGGTCATCGACACTGGATCGAAAATCTATCAATTCACGTGGCTTCTGCTTTATATATTCAACCAAGGCTGGCCACTGCGCCAGCGCTTCATCAATATTGGGATCGCTGCCAGCCTGATAGGCTCCCATAAGGACGAGATCGCGCGCCTCTTCATATATTGACCAGAGTCTCTTGAAATGGATTTGCACCTCGTGATGCTCAGGGTCGATGATATCGACTGCAACCCGGCTAATCGACTTTCCAATATCGATAGCTGGGAAAATCCCCTGTTCCGCCAATGAACGAGACAGAATAATATGGCCGTCCGCTATGGCACGGGCGCTATCAACAACGGGATCATCAAGATCATCACCATCCGCGAGTACCGTATATATAGCAGTAATTGAGCCGCCCGTATCGCTGTCATTGCCAGCGCGTTCTATAAGTCGCGGGATCAACGATAGCGCTGATGGCGGATACCCTTTCATAGTCGGCGGCTCTCCGGCAGCTAATCCGATTTCACGTTGAGCGTGGGCAACCCGCGTCAAGCTGTCAATAACCAGAACTACAGACTTGCCCTTTGAACGAAAATGCTCCGCTATAGCTGTTGCACGATGTGCAGCTTTTAACCGAGAGGATGGTGAGTGATCTGCCGGAACAGCCACAGTGATCGTTGGCGCAGCACCCTGATTTTCGCTACGGCGTGTGACAAAATCGTTAACCTCTCGCCCACGTTCGCCTATCAGACCAACCACGACAACGTCTGCCACCACACCATCTAGTATCTGGTTGATCAACATCGATTTTCCTACGCCGGATCCAGCGATAACGGCGACGCGCTGGCCCTGGCCGATGGTCATTAGTCCATTCAGGGCCCGAATACCGATATCTATCGGCCGTTTTACACTGGCTCGCCGGAGAACATTATTTTCTATTCCAGCCAATGGAACTGTTTCAGCGGTGTGTATTGGCCCCTTTCCATCAATAGGTTCACCCATCGGGCCTATGATACGGCCAAAAAGTGCCTCCCCCACAGCAGCTTGATTGGATTTGACAAAAGGCAATACTCTGCTGCCACTGCGCAATGGTGCATCCTGAACCATCGGGATCATCAAAGTCCGCGAACCTTTAAAGCCGACGACCTCGGCACTGATTTCGCGCCCATCTGTTGCTTTCACACGGCCGGAATATCCCAATGGATATTCAAAGCCTGTCACTTCCAACATTCCATTATCATGAGCGGACAGCTTGCCAACATGACGAGGTTCATTGCCGATATTTTCGAGCCGAGCCAACAATCCAGATATGCCCAAACCCGGTTCAGATACAAAACTGTTATGAGGGGCGACATCATCCATGATGTGCGTCCGAGCAATCTGTCGAAAACTCGTCAATTAATGCGCGAAGCTCATCAAGGACAACTTCAGATCCTTTTTCCACCCAGCCGCCGGAATGACTTAGTTTTAGATTTCCACGCAGCATGGTTTCATCTGCAGATAACGGCACTTTACAACATTCTGGGTCAATCAATGTCAGATCATCAGGATGCAAAACCAAGGTCGCTCCCTTTTGATCCTCATCAACCGTGTCCGCCAGCTGAGTTGCCCATGCTTGCAAAAGCTTCTCATCTGGTACTGCCAATTCCGCGCATCGCCGAAACAGGGACTCTATGGCCTTCAAAATAAACTCAAAACTACCTCGCGAATAAAGATCATTTAACCTGCCAATAGCGGCTGATAATTCTTCAGCTGCGTTGCTATTACCCGCCTGATCATCAGCTATTGCGGCCTGGCCATCTTCCCAGCCCTTTTTATATGCGACATCGAATATGTCAGCATCTTGCTGCTGCAACTCGGAACCGGTCATCGGCGGCTGATTGGGTGATAAGCCGCTGAATTGGTTGGAAGGACCACCAACAGAATCTCCCGGAAAATTACCCGACCAAGAAGAAAACTCTTTCTGTTCCATAGGCAAACGCCACAAGGGAGATACGTCATCATTTTTCATTTGTTGGTGCAAATTTGCTTCCGAATGAAGATCAGACATAATCTGCTCCGCCAGTCGACATGGTGATTTCGCCATTGTCCAACATAACTTTCGCAATTGCGATCACACCTTTTTGAGCGCCAAGGACTTCTTCCATTGGCTGTGGTGGTGCATCGTCGATTTCATCTTGAATGGTTTCGGCAGCCCGTTTCGACATAGCAGCAAAAATCATGTCTTTCAGTTCCGGCGTAGCACCGCGTAAAGCAGGTACCAATATGCTGGTATCGACCTTACGAACCACAGTCCCAATGTCTTTCTTGGACAAGTTCATCAAGTCAGCGAAGACGAACATCTCATCCTCGATTTGTTTTGCAATTTTGCGGTCGCGCTTGGTGACACCTTTTAAAATTGCAGTACTCATTTGCTTTGGCAAATTGTTGATCATGGAAGCACTATCCATGACACCGCCCAGTTCCACTGGAGGAGCAACTTCTTCCTCTTCGGAAGGCGTGCTATTTTCCAAAAGCGCATGCACCTGCCCAATTGCGTTGGCGCTAACAGGGCCCATAGTCGCGACCCGATAGACGAGGTCTTCTTGTAATTCCGGTGGCAAATGCTGCAGAAGTTCGGCAGCGGCTTCGGGTGTCATGAAGGTAACAAGCACCGCTGAAATCTGTGGCGCTTCGTTAGAAACCAGTTCTGCCAGGTCCTTTGTCGGCATCCATTTTAGAAGTGCGGCGATATCACTGGGTCTCTTTGGGGCGAAGCGATTCATCATCGTCTCAGCACGTGATGTTCCCAAGGCTTGACGAAAAACTCGACCGACTTTTTCATCCGATTTGTAAGCAAGCATCGACTGGTTTTTAGTCAAAAATAAAAACCGATCCAACGACCCGTCAATCTGGCCAGCGTCAACATCAGCAACACTGAACATGGCCTCACCAAGCGCTTCGACCTCCTCAGGCTCAAGACGCTTCAATATTTTGGCTGCCTCATCATCATCAAACAGCAACATTAGGATTGCCGCTGTTTGACGGCCAGTAATTAACTCCAGACGTTCTTCGCTTTTTTCCGAACTTTCGTCCTCTTTTGTTTCTATATCAGCCATCGGCTTTCTCCAGATCTTCAGCCTCTTTCAAAAGCTCTTTCACCACCAGGGCAGCATGATCAGGGTTCTGCTTGACGAAATTTTGTGTCAATAGAGCCCGTTCTTGATAGCTCGGTGCAGATTGAATCATATCGATTGTCACAGGCGAAGAATCGGGAAGAGAAGCTACAGTCCCTCCTGCATTTCCGGTTTGATCACCTTGCGAAAAGACACCATTTTGTGGTGCTAAACTGCTAGGTGCACTCAGTTGTCCGGTTGCGGCATTGGCCATCATCTCTTTTTGAGACTTCAACCATCTTTTCAAAACAGGGCGACCAATCCCGAATATGATCAGCAAAGCTACAATCAGAGCTGATAGGTTTCGACTTATAATTCCAAACCATGACGTTTCGTACCAAGCCTGTTCAGCGGGGTCTGCGGCTGGGGTTTTAAATTCACGGGTTGTAACAGCGATTTGGTCGCCTCTGGCTGCGCTGAACCCAACCGTACCTTTTACAAGCTTTTCGATTTCTTCGATTTCTTTGGCAGAAGTAGTCCCCTTCAAACTGCTATCATCGATCGCAACAGCCACGGAAAGGCGAGACACCTGACCAGTTGCTTGATTGGTTACAGCAATTTCTCGTGCGAGCTCGAAATTTCTTTGATACTCTTCGCTTGTTTTTAGTGCTTCTGTCTTCTGTTCACCCTGCTCTTCCTCACCATCGGGTTGATCTTCGAATTGCGCAGCTTCAGGCGGCCGGTTAGCTAGAGCACCAGGAATACCACCAACCTCGGCCCCGATTGGTTCCTCCGATTTCATTCCCCTTTCAGATCGCAACACCGATCCATCGATGGGATAGGTTTCACTAGTAGCTTGTTTCTCATCGAAATTAACATCTGCAGTTACTTCTGCGACAAAGTTTCCAGGTCCTACGATGGGAGTCAAAAGACTGGCCAAAGACTGTCGATATCGATCTTCAATCGCGGCTTTGATTTTCAAATGTTTATCATTCTCTCCATCGCCGGTCTCATCGTTACGAGAAAGCAATCGACCATTTTGATCAATGACTGAAATATTTTCTGGAGAAAGACCAGGCACAGAACTTGCCACCAAGTTTAGGATTGCTTGAGTCTGGCGTTTGTCAAGTTTATTGCCCCCGGCAAGCTGCAAAATCACTGATGCTGCCGGATCGTTTCGATCCCGCAGAAATATACTGGGTTGTTCAACCGCAAGATGAACACGTGCCGACAACACATTGTCCAGCGCTTCAATCGATCGCGCCAAATCCATCTCTCGCGCGGTTCTTAGCTTTTCTGATTCCACCGCTTTGCTGGCGCCCATAGGCATACTGGACATAACGCTGTCGCCGCTAGGTGCAGTGCGCGGAAGCCCCTGCCCCGCCAATTCAATTTTCGCTGAGTGATAATCTTCATTGCTTACAGTGAGCGCACCGCTCATCTCATCGACTTGATAAACAATATTTGCACTTTGCAATGCCTGCATTACTGCTGATTTGTCATTGTCCGGTAAGCCGCGAAACAAATCCCTTTGAGCCGGCTCCCTTAAAACAAGCCAAACAGAAATTGCTGCGACTACAACGCCGGTCAATATAACAAGCGGCATCGCTTTTGCGATCGCAGGCTGCCTCATGAAGTTTTGAATGGAGCCTAGGATGCCGCCATTGTTTGGCCAGCCCCCATTGACAGGAAAAGGTTGCGCTGCCGTTGATCCGACAGATTCCAATGCCTGACTAGCAGATGATTCTTCGGCCATCTATTACACACTCATGTTCATGATGTCCTTGTAGGCGGACAAAAGTTTGTTGCGGACTTGCAAAGTTGATTCAAATCCAAGGGAAGCTTTGTGCTTTGAAAGCATCACAGCCGCGACGTCGTTGGTTTCTCCCATTTGGTAAGCAGTCGTTGCATCTTTGGCTGTCGCCTGAAGCTTGTTCACATCCTGAATGGCATCGGTGAGCTGCGCCGCAAAACCAGCCGGACCAGAAGATTCCTTGGGCTGCTGCGTTTGACCCGGTCCAACCAATCCTGCGGATTTGCTGGCAATGTCCTGCAACGCATTGTTGCGATTCAATATCGCGTTGCGAGCTGCCATTAAGCTGTTCATATCCACTGAAGACATTGTCTATACCTCAACTATGCGGCTTCTAGCGCGCGCATATCGGCCATCCGATAGCGCAACGTCCGTTCGGAAATGCCAAGTTGCTTGGCGGCTTCACGGCGGTTGCCGTTTGTTTTCTCTAAAGTATCGGTAATCGTTTCATATTCTGCACTCTTAGAAACTGAGTGCAGATCACGACCCCGCATGAACCTGGAAGAACTATCGGCAACCACTTCATCCTTTTTCGGACTGGGAGCAAAACTGTTGGTTGAGAACATAAGGTCTGAAGCTTCGACGCGATCACCATCACACATGACCAGTGCGCGCTGCAGAATGTTTGCAAGTTCCCGAACATTGCCTGGCCAGCCATGGCTTTTCAGTCGCTCGATACAACATTGCGAAAGTGAAATGAATTTGTCGCTGTTTTTTTGGAAATCCATCATCATGAAAGCAGAGATGGCCACGATATCAGCAGGACGCTGGGACAGCGGAGCCAATTCAACCGGCATCACGTTCAAGCGCCAGTAAAGATCTTCCCGGAAGTGGCCAGCCTGAACTTCCTCAGCGAAGTTGCGGTTAGCAGCACAGATAATGCGGACATCTACTTTTTCATGACGTGTCGCACCAACAGGCAATATTTCGCCTTCTTGTAGCACCCTTAGAAGCTTGGATTGGCTTTCAAGCGGCATCTCCGTAATCTCATCGAGAAAAATCGTACCGCCATCGGCTTCCTTAAACAGACCAATCGCTGCGGCATAAGCTCCCGTAAACGCGCCCTTTTTGTGACCGAACAGTATAGATTCAATCATGGTTTCGGTGATAGCCGCGCAATTCACAGTGACTAGTTGTTTATCGGCACGCGCGCTTTGTTCATGAATATATCTAGCCATGCCCTCTTTGCCAGTTCCGGTTTCGCCGGTGATCATGACATTGGCATCGCTCTTCGCCACACGGGCGGCATATTTATATAAAGATACTGATTTGGGATCCGCAAAGGCCGGCCCTTTGCCCCTGCGCATCGATTCAACTATGCATGACAGACCAAATTCTCTGTCTGCTTCACCAAATTCGATGTGCAGGGGTTGGCTGAGGGTAGCCGGAACGAGATGGAATGGTCCGTCGCGATAAATCACGACGGGATCTTTTGCTCGAGAATTTCCACCTTTGGGTGCTTCGCTGTTAATGTGGGGTAGTTGCGTCGCTATAGATGAAAATGAACGGTTAGGTTGGGTGTTTTCGACACCCTTGAGCATGTCGACAAGTTCAGGAAACCTAGAGACCAGGCTAGAATTTCTTGGGTCGTTGATCATTTCATTCCCTCACGTTTACTATGAGCACGGGATCCTAGAGTTGTGCTCAATCAGGGTATCGCAATGACCGTGCCAGTTTCAAAAAACCCTAGAAAAGCAGCATTTTTTGAATTTTGGGCTGTCGGATTTTCGACGATAGTGTCGGGAAGTGGACACCGAATTGGATGGAGTGTCGAGTAACCGACATTTTTTTTGCTTAATTATTTTGAGCCCCACCGTTAACTCTTTCGAGGCCGCTTCATCAGACGAGGTGACCCACAGTATGTTAATTGTGAAAAGGATGTCACCATGACTGTAATAGGAACTAACGTATCGGCCCTGCGCACTAGCTATGCGGCCAACCAAGCTGAGATGGGCTTGGCTAAATCTATCGAACGCCTTTCAACGGGCCGCCGGATCAATTCTGCAGCTGACGATGCTGCTGGTAACGCAATCGCTACCCGCATGACTTCTGAAGTTCGCGGCCTTAATATGGCCATTCGGAATGCCAATGATGGTATTTCGCTAGCTCAGACTGCCGAAGGCGGCATGAACGAAATCACGAATATGCTACAACGTATGCGTGAATTGTCCGTACAATCTGCAAACGGCACGCTCTCAAACAGCGATCGCACCAACCTTCAGACCGAGGTTACTGCATTGATCGCACAAATCGGCGATGTTGCATCGCGGACCGAGTTTAACGGTGTTGCTCTGCTTGATGGTACCAATGCTTCTGTCAGCATTCAAACTGGTTCAAACGCAAGTGAAACCGTTTCTATCGCATTGACCGATGTTGACGCTACCGCTCTTGCTGTTAACGCGTTGGATATCAGCACATCAGGTGGCGCAACTACTGCGTTGGGTGCACTTGATACTGCTCTTGATACAATCACGACTGCGCAGGCTTCTTTGGGTGCTTCGCAAAATCGACTGCAGACGACTGTCTCCAACTTGTCTGATCGTGTTGCCAATATCACGGAATCACGCTCACGAATTGAGGATGTAGATTTCTCTGCAGAGACCACTGAACTGGCGAAAAACCAGATCCTAAGTCAGGCTTCAACAGCAATGTTGGCCCAGGCTAATCAGTCCCAACAGTCGGTACTGAGTTTGATCCGATAATAGTTAGTTCATCGAACAGAGAAAGCCTCTTCCCCCAAAAGGGAGGAGGCTTTTTCTTTGCATACACAAAAATAAGTCAAAAAAATCACTCGGAGAGGGTTAGTTAAAACTCATTGCTGTTTGCAGTTTTTCCAGCGCGCGTTTCTTTATCTGACACACACGGACAGACGATACATCCAGTACAGCTCCAATTTCATCAAGCTGCATTTCTTCTATAAAATAACAGTTTAGGACCAATTGTTCACGCTCATTCAGTTTTTTCAAATTTTCCGACAACAAGGAAGCCATCTGAGATTTTTCGAGCGCTTGATGTTGATCTTCATCATCATTGGTGAACCAACTGCTGGAATCGCAATAGACTTCGTCCAATGAATCAACATGGACGTCAATCGCACGATCAGCGTTCTTTCTGTATTCCGCCTGATCCATTCCCAACGCTTGAGCAATTTCGACTTCATTGGGTTCGCGGCCGTTTTCCTGAGCCAATTGCTGGCTAACCTTCTTAACTCGCTTATGCCAATCGAGAGAACTTCTTCTAAGGCTGCAAGTTGACCGCAGATAGTCAATCATCGCGCCTCGTACACGGACATAAAGGTAGGTGCTAAAGCTATGGCCTTGATCGACGTATTTAGCCGCCGCTTCCACCATCGCAACCAAACCAATTTGTATTAGATCTTCAATTTCGATCTGGTCAGGCGAGAATGATTTAATCTGCCAGGCAATCTTTGTGACCAAAGTCTGGTTTTCCTTAACCAGCTTAGTCTCATCGACTTGCATCGCTTCATAAGCCATTGATGCCTTTTGTTTTGCTTGTAGCATATCGTTGTTCCGCTCGATCATGATATCTGATTATTTTCGACCTGGGGCGTGTTTGGTCGAGATTGTGGGACCCCAATTTTTGTTAGAACTTCAATAGATTTGTCGTCAGGCAATTCCTGGTATGAGAGAACCGCCAAATCGGGGAAGCGATGCTTCAACAATGCGCCCAATGGCCGCCGTACAATTGGCGAGGTGATCAACGCAATGTTGCGTGTTTCCATGGGCAGGGTGCGAGACGCATTGTCCATGGCCTCCATAATTTTTTGCGCCAATTGTGGTTCGATGGGATAGTTTGCGTCTTCGCCGACCTTCAGTGCTTTAACCAAGAGGCTCTCCAGTTCTGCATCCAGCGTAACGACTGGAAGTGGGAGATTAACGGGAACCATGGTTTGAACAATCAAACTGCCAATATTTTGCCGAATGGCATCAACCATATGTTCGGTTTCACTATGCGTGTTGGATGCTTCCAGCATAGCCAGACAGATTTTCTGAAAGTCTTTGACGGGTACTTTTTCAGTTAACAGCTCGCGACAAATTGCTGTAATGGCAAAAAGAGAAAGCGGTTGCGGCGTCAAACTATCGACGAGTTGCGGAGACGTCTCTTTCAACAAGTCGAGCAGTTTTTGTGCCTCGTCCATGCTAAAGAGTTGTGCCGCATTGCGCCGCACCAGCTCATTCAGGTGCGTCGCGATAACCGTTGGCGCATCTACGACTGTGTATCCTTCGGCAATCGCCTGTGATTTTTTGTCCGCACTGATCCAAATAGCATCCATTCCAAAGGTAGGATCTTTGCATGGACGGCCATCAATTACGGAGTCTACATGACCATCATCCAATGCGAGAAAATCATTCGACCAAACAGTGTCTTCGCCTAGAACCATACCACCCATCATGATCCGGTAGCTATTGGGTTCCAGTTCCAGATCGTCTTTGATGCGTACCAATGGCACCACGAAACCTAGTTCTTTAGATATCTGACGTCTGATTCCAGTGATACGCTTCATCAGTGGCGCGCCTTTGCGATCCTCCACCATGGAAACAAGGCCGTATCCAATTTCAATACCAAGGCGGGCTTTTTCCGAAACATCTTCCCAGTCGATTTGCTCAGGTTGCTTCTCCGGCATGGGTTCAGCAATCGTTTCTTCCGTCTTGGGTTTGCGTATCAGATAGAAGGCCAAACCACCCGCTACAGCAGCGGCAGACAGCACAACCATGTGCGGCATACCGGGCAATACGCCCAAAATCGTCAATATCGCCGCAACTGGAACCCAGGCAGCTCCCGATCCAAATTGTGTTGTAATCTGATCGGGCAGGTTTTTGCTCGATGAAACGCGGGTTACAATGGCCGCGGCGGCAATCGAAAGAATGAGCGCCGGTACTTGTGCCACCAGAGCATCACCAATTGCGAGCTTAGAATAGTTACTCGCTGCTTCTGCAAAAGGTAGACCGTGAACAACCGTTCCTAGCACTATCCCGCCAATAATATTGACCGCAAGGATCAATATGCCAGCTACTGCATCACCCTTCACAAACTTCGATGCACCATCCATTGAACCGTAGAAATCGGCTTCGGTTGCGACATCACTACGGCGCTCTTTGGCTTCCTCTGGTGCAATCAATCCCGCATTCAGGTCCGCGTCAATCGCCATTTGCTTGCCTGGCAACGCATCTAGAGTAAACCGTGCCGAGACTTCTGATACCCGGCCGGCACCTTTTGTAATGACGATCAAGTTGATGATCATAAGAATAGAGAAAACGAAAATGCCAACAATATAGTTGCCGCCCAACAACAGCCCGCCAAATGCTTCAATCACCTGACCAGCGGAATCACCACCTTCATGCCCTTGCACCAATACTACGCGCGTAGAGGCAACGTTAAGTCCCAACCGCAAAAGAGTGGCAAATAGCAAAACGGTTGGGAAGCTAGAAAAATCCAGCGGCTTGTTCGCGTTCAAGGCAACCATCAAGACCGCAAGCGAGATCATGATATTTGTAATGAAGCCAATATCCAGAAGAATAGTGGGGACCGGCAATACCAAGAAGATAACAAGTAGTAAGGTCGCAAGCGGCAACAAACCAGACTTCAGGCGACTTCCAATTTTGTCCATGGCGAAAAATTGTTGGTTCATTGGTTATTACATTCCTAGTGAAGCGAGCATTAGATAAGCGGCTCGTGCTGGTTCGTTAAACGGCTTCGACGAACTCAAGTTTTTTTGACCTTCCAGCTGCATGCTAGCGATGCGGAGATAATCAGCGGGTTGAACCGTTTGATGATCAGAGCTGATGTACGGCAATTTGTTTCCGGACTGAGGCAGGCTTTTGCCGACACCAACCAGATCCACCGCATTCGATAATTTGCTCTCGAAGCGATCTCGAATGCTCTGAAAGCTGCGCGGTTGCCCGGCACGATCATAGAAAATATTCCGATTGGCACGTGCGGCTTTTGGGAAACTGGGAGCAGCGGAGGCTGATGGGTTCTCGTCCATCCTCCCCAAAAACTTTGCTGCACCGGCCGGACCCAAAAAATGTGCAAGATATAGATCAACAGATTCTGGCTTTCGACCAATCTTTTTTTCTAGATAGTCACTGTTGTCGCTGGCAAATTCTCCAGCCAAGTTAGCGGCCAACTCAGGATCTTTCCTTAGCGCCAAAATGCTAGATTTCAGGGATTTACTGGCAACAGTCAAATGCCCCTTACTATTCGAGGATATCGCATTTTGCGCCCAGCCAATCCCATAATCTTGACCTTTATCTTTTACCAAGCCAAGCCATGTCTGTTCAATAAATTGATACAGGCCGGTTGCTGAGGAGGTTTTAGCTTCTGCATCCGGACGCATACCGCTTTCCAGTTGCGCTTGGGCGACAAGATAATTGAAATCAACACCAGTCCGCTGAGCAGACTGTTTGATAACGCTCGGAAGATCGCGCCTGTCAATATTGTTATGGATCGAAAAATTGGGCATGCTAGTTTAGAAAATCTCCTATCAAGGAGATAAGCAATCATCATGCCAGAAAGTGATATTCGGTTTGCCGGTTTGTTATTAAACCAGGGTTACCTGCTGATTTTCAAAGAAAAAGCTACGAACCGTCGTTCGTAGCTTTCCAAATATTGCGGTAGTCTTTTTTTGTAATTCTAGTTAGATTGAGCGGCATTCGAATAGGTGTTTGCATGCCCCTCACGCCAGCCCGAAAGCAATTGCAATCGCGTTGAACTATGGTCTCTGAGAAAACGAAGACGATAAATGGATGCCTGCATCATCTCGTCCACTTCAGACATTACCGGTAACAGACTGTGATCAATTGTCTCTTTGTTCAAACTACTTAACTTTGCCGCTGCCTTTTTTAAATCACGGCTAGCTTGAAATATTGCATCACTGTCATGTCCATCAAGAGCGGACAACAAAGCCGATTGCGAATTACGAAAAGATTCTATTGTCTGTTTCATTTTTTCGTTTCCACACCCAATACTCCGACTTCCAGCATTTTTTCAGCCAATGCATCTGTGTCGACCGCATAATCTCCGCTAGCAATCTTCTGTTTTATTTCAGAAACTTTCTGCTCATCAAATGAGGGCTTCTCTGCCGCCAGCAGCGATGCTGTAGTTGATGTGGCCTTGATTTCTTTTGCCGGATTTGAATCAATTGGAGCTTCCGCCTTCTTCGCAGTTGCTTCATTGGGCACCGGGCGATCAAGCCTTGTGTTAATGGCTGAATAGTTTTCAACAGGTTTCATGTCTCTTGTTCCTCACTGTGCTCAAATCTAAATTCAACGGTTTCACCCTTTATGATGAGGCACATTTCACTTCTTTCATATCCATTTACGGTGCGTTGTGAAAAAATTAATATATTATCCGAAAAAAATTATTGAGCCAATTCAACTTGACCATTCCCAGAGACTCTAGCCATTAAAGTTTTGGATTTGCGACTGGAACGCACCGGTATATAGTCACCAATACGACCATTTTTCTGTGCGACAACCGAATAGCTTATACTAAAGCTTGGCCGCTTAACGACCAGCATCAGGGGTTGATTTCTCCGCACTACAAACTCGCCCGTATTGGATGAAAACCTATTCTGTGAGGAAGAGCTTGCATTTAATGGGACGAATATCCGCCACCCTGAACTGGGGCAACTGACCATAATAGAATTTCGATTCGTGGGCGTAAACTGAACCGATGTAAGGCACCGTCTCAACTTCAATTTTTTGTCAATCGGCGCCCGAGCACCGCCCCCTTCGCCAATGCTTGCGTTTAGATAGGCACCGACTTGACGATCGAGATGAGCAGTATCCTCAAAAGAGGAAGCCGCACCCATACAAAGCAATGACAACACCGGGATAGCAAAACGAACTTTAGACATAATATTGTTCCTGTGCACTTTAAGTCACATGAAACAAGCAGGTATCATGCCAGTTTTCATCTTCGCCTCATTCTTTTGGATCTACGGCCTCGGCGATCATAAAGGTCAAACGAATATCTTTATTCTCATCGACTTTGGAAACCAACCTGTCCGGCATTTTCAGGGCAATCATGTATCCGTCCTGCCCAGCCTTCTCAAAAGCATCTGCGATCGCCGCCGAACGAGCCGCAATCTTTTCCCATTGCCTTAATCGCTGTCCGTTGGAGTTGCCCGACGCAGGTGGTACATATATGATAAGCTTTTGTTTTTGTTGGACGGTAAGAATTTCCTTGATTTCTTGCCGTGCAAAGTCAGTCAACATTGCATTGCTTCCACCAAAGAAGTCTTCGACCCCATATTCATAATTCCCTACGGTAGATGCAGCTAAGGCTTGCTCACCGGCCAGTTTCTTTTTTGTTTCTGCATCAGAGATATTGACAAAATGGGTATAGGCAAAGGCGCTGAGCAACATCAACGCCAGGTCAAGGAATGACAATGTTGTCCGACCGCCATTCACAGATCAGGCCGCTTCTTTGGAAACATCAGCAGGCACAAAATGCACCGGTCCTGATGCCGGAAATTCACGCCTCGCAATAACAATAGTATGTTGGACAACGGCAGATCTATAGTCATTCAAGACAGCCGCGCGAGCGTGCAAACGCACATAGATGGGATGAGCTACAATGTGCGAAACGAACAATCCATAGAGACTCGTCAACAAAGTGAAGCTCATTGCCGGCCCCATTTTTAACGGATCTATACCGGTCGCAAAAAGCTGAATCAGTCCAATGATGGTTCCAATCAATCCAATGGCTGGAGCTATTTCGGAAGCTGAGCTCCAAAAAGTAGCAGGAACATTTTGCTTTTTCTCGACCGCATGCTCTTGCAGCCGTACCCACTCCTCAAAAGATTTTGCATCCTTTGCATTGAGCAAGCGAGCAACAACACGTGTTACAAATGCATCTTGGCTACTCACACGCTCCAGCCCTGCGACACCATCTTCACGTAGAACAAAATCTATCCTTCGACACATGAAGGTTGCATTCTCTCCGCTATCCGCAAACGGATCACGACTACAATTTGCTAATGCAATAAATGATAGAAAAAATGATGCACGACCGTTTTGAATCCAAGCCATAATCAGCACGCCACCCAGCACTATACCGAACAAGAGCGGGTCAAAAAAACGCCCGATATTGGCGAACAATATGTCCATTAACTTAGTCTCCAATACAGGCGGCAAATTTTTGCCGGTTGGCGGAAAAAAATTGCCGGTACCTGCATCCGTCAAAAAGATATCGCATTTTGGGGTATCGTAAACCTCGTAAATCAGCGGTTGTTAGATTATCACTGAAAAACTGGCACACCCTTTGCAAAGTCCTGTTCGAGATTACCAATCATGGTTTTCTTCCAACAACTGGAACGGTCATCCGACCGGATAGTTAAGACGGGACTAAGTTTAAAATGCCAAGTTTGGATCAAGTATTAGCATTAAACGGTGATGCGCTGAAATTGCGCTCTCAGCGTCTTAATATGCTTGCATCGAACATCGCAAATGCGTCCACGCCGGGATATAAGGCGAAAGACCTCGATTTTGATCGTGCGATGCAGCAGGCAAAAAGTGGTGGCTCGATAGATCAGGCCATGTCTGATCACACTGGTTACCGTGTCCCACTACAACCATCACTAGACGGCAACACGGTTGAACTTTCGGTGGAACAGACATTGTTTGCCGAAAATGCCATTCAATATCGCACCACTCTATCCTTCCTCCAGGGACAGGTCTCGTCAATCCGGCGCGCCTTGAAAGGAGAATGACATGAGCGGTAATATGAATATCTTTGATGTCGCCGGTCGAGCAATGTCAGCTCAAATGGTACGCCTTAACACGACAGCGTCCAATCTGGCCAATGCACGCACGGATTATTCGAGCAAAGATGAAGCGTTTCGCGCGATGCGCCCTGTATTTCGATCCGTGATGGACGAAAACATGGCAACCATCGATGTTGAAAAAGTGGTTCAAACCGATGCCGAGCCACAAAAACGTCACGACCCGACCAACCCACTGGCAGACGATGAAGGATATGTCTGGGAAGCTGCTGTCGATGAGACCGCTGAACTAATCGATATGCTCGAGACTGCCAGAAACTACCAAAATAACGTTCAAGTTATGCAGACCGCAAAATCACTAATATTAGAAACGGTAAGGAACAAATAATGAATATTGCACCACAGGTTGTCGAAAACTCTAACCCATACATTGCAAATCTAAGGCAAGCTCAACCCGAAAACGCTACGGGGGACAGTACGCTGGGCCAAGATTCCTTTCTCCGTTTGATGACAACGCAATTGAAGTTTCAAGATCCGTTTGATCCGATCGACAATCAGGCAATGGTTGCGCAGCTTGCTCAGTTTTCTAGCGTTGCGGGCATATCTGACATGAACCAATCTCTGACTGAGATTGCTTCCATGCTGGGTGATAACCGTTTGTCGGATGCAAAAGAGTGGATTGGTCATTCAATACTGGTTCCCGGTAATTTTGCGGTAGCCAATCAAGAAGGTGAATATTCCGGAGAGTTTGAGCTTAATCAGCCAACCGATAATCTCTCTATCGATCTGCTCAACGAAGCTGGCGAGATTGTAATGTTCGCCGAGTTAGGCGCCCAGGAAACCGGTCCGATTCAATTTAACTTTGATAGCAAAACGGAACAGGGAGAACCATTGGACCGAGGACGTCTAAAAGTGCGCGTGAATGGCGGTTCCATTTCAGATCTAGCAACCTGGGTTCCCGTAGCGTCGGTCAAGACATCCGAGAACAATGGTCCACCGATTTTGGTCACACCTATTGGAAACGTCTTACCTTCCGAAGCTCAAAAAATCGGATGATTGGCGTCATCCTTATCCCCCGATAAACACAGGAGAAGAAACAATGTCTTTTTTCACTTCACTTAGCGGTCTGAAAGCCGCCCAGACTGACCTAAATGTTATTTCGAATAACGTCGCCAACACCAATTCAACCGGTTTTAAGAAAAGCCGCGCGATGTTCGGAGATCTGTTTGCAGCAGCACCAACTCAGACAACCAAAACGGTGGCTGGACAAGGTGTGCGTTTAAGCGGCGTCAGCCAACAATTTACCCAAGGTACGTTGCAAGCAACCGACAAGACTCTTGATTTGGCGATTGCTGGTGATGGCTTTTTCGCGGTGCGCGGCCAACCTCCTCGCCAGGATACAACTTACACCCGAAATGGCGCATTTTCGGTCAATAATCAAAGCGAAGTCGTTGATACAATCGGAAGTAAAGTTCAACTATTGCCTGTAGATGCAACGGGTGTCGTCACATCAACGAGCCCTACGGACATGTTTGACTTCATTTTGCCTCAAACAGATCCGGGGGATCCGACTGCATTGCTCAACAATATTTCGATCAACGGTGAAGGAGTCGTTTCGGCAACATTTTCGAATGGCAACCAATTGAACGTGGGCGCGCTCGCGATGGCAAGTTTCCCAGCGATCGAAGGGCTACGGCCCACCGGCGATGCACACTGGCAAGCAACTGGAGATTCTGGCCCGGCGCAGATTAACCAAGCTGCAAACGGTCCATTGGGACAAGTACGTACCGGTTCATTGGAACTCGCCAACGTAGATATCACAGAGGAGCTAGTTTCCTTGATTGCGGCGCAACGAAATTTCCAGGCGAACGCGCAGGCAATTGAGACTGCAAGCACCCTCTCCTCAACTATTATCAACCTCCAGGTTTAGAACCTGAAGGCTGATTAGCCTCGGAACAACTCATGGATAAGCTTGCATATACCAGCGTCAATGCGATGAAATCGTTGATGAATCGCCAAACAGTGATCGCCAACAACATGGCGAACGCAAACACCGTTGGCTTCAAAGCCGATATGGTTTCGGTGAAGGCACAATATTTAAATGGCCCCGGTCATGATAGCCGCGCGATGGCGGTGGAACGAGATATGCAAGCCGACATGAACGCTGGAACTGTGAAACAAACCGGCAGGCCGTTGGATGTTGCTCTCGAAGGAGATGCAATGTTCGCGGTCCAAGGGGCCGACGGTAAAGAGGCTTATTCACGGCGCGGTGATTTCAGCATCCAGGCATCCGGTGCAATGATAACCGGCGATGGCTATCCCGTTATAGGTGATAGCGGTCCAGTTACCATACCTCCTTCTGACCGAGTAGATATTGGGAAAGATGGAACAATTTTCTTTGTGCCTCAAGGCGGTGATCCCACACAACCGCAGGAACTTGGCAAAATAAAACTTGTCAGCATGGCCGGAAGCGAAATTTCCAAAGGCCCGGATGCATTATTTCGGGTAGCTGGCGATGGCGCTTTGCCTGTCGATGAGAATGCCCGTGTCATTCCAGGGGCTCTGGAAGAATCAAATGTCAACATGACCGCAGCATTGGTGGACATGATAGAAACCAGTCGCGCCTGGGAAACGCAGGCACGCTTGTTACGCATGACAGAAGAACTCGATGACAGTTCGGCCAATATTATGAGTGTTCCCCAAGGATAATGATGCGGTAATCGCATGAAGGAGACTATGAAATGAGCAACTCTGCCCTACAAGTCGCACGCACTGGATTAGACGCGCAAAATACGAAAATGCGCGTGATTGCCAACAATTTGGCAAACGTAAACACTACCGGTTTCAAACGGGATCGTGCTGATTTTGCAACGTTAGCATATCAAAATGTGGTCACGCCGGGTGCGCCCTCGGATGCACAGAACCGATTTGCCAGCGGTCTCCAACTCGGAACAGGTGTGAAATTATCTGGAATTGGGAAAATCACCACCCAAGGCACGCTACAGAACAGCGACAATGCCTTAGATATGGCGATTGAAGGATCCGGTATGTTTCAAGTTGAGATGCCAGACGGAACTACGGGATATACCCGCGCTGGCAATTTCAAGCTCACTGCGGAAGGCAATCTTGTTACCTCCGATGGTCTACCCTTGATTCCCGCAATTCAAGTACCGCAAGGCGCGACATCCCTGACGATCGGTAACAACGGAACGGTTTCTGCCACACTCGCTGGCCAAAGCGAGGTCAGTGAACTGGGTCAAATTGAATTGGCAAACTTCACTAATTCGGCTGGCCTTCTCTCGGTTGGCAACAACATTCTGACCGAAACCGCAGCAAGTGGTGCCCCGCAAGTTGGTCAGGCCGGCGCAGATGGATTGGGAACTATCCGACAAGGCGCGTTGGAACAATCCAACGTCAACATTGTCGAAGAACTGGTCAACATGATCGAGACCCAGCGCGCATATGAGGTCAATTCAAAAATGATCTCTGCCACCGACGACATGCTGCAATTTGTGAACCAGCAAATCTAACTCATATATTATCGAGAGACGTTGACATTATGCCAAATCTATCAATCTTAAAAACCGCTCTTTTGCTGACAACCAGCCCCTTTTTGCTAATCAGCTGCATGGGGGTTAGCGGCAATGCGCCGCAAAAAGGCTTTGCTCCAGTGGTCGCGGCACCCATTGTTCAAAATGAGCCCGCCAGCACGAACTCTACAAATGGCGCAATCTTTCAGTCGACGTCTGGATATGCCGCCCTGACAAGCGGAACACGAGCGAGCATGAAGGGCGATATAATTACCATTCTTTTGGTAGAAAGAACTCAAGCAGCAAAATCAAATAGCGCATCAAAAGATCGCAACGGCGGGTTTTCTTTAACACCGCCTGCGACAGGGCTCTTTTCCCTGTTTTCTTCAAGCGATGCATCCGCAAATGGCTCTCAGAACTTCAGCGGTAGTGGCAGCGCACAACAATCCAACTCGTTGCAAGGACAAATCAGTGTAACGGTCGCAGAAAGCTATGCAAATGGCACCATGTTAGTGCGTGGTCAAAAATTGACATCACTCAATCGCGGTGATGAGCACATGCAATTTAGCGGTCTCATACGCGCAATAGATATCTCTTCCGACAACACGATTCCATCAACAAAAGTGGCTGATGCCCAGATCAACTACGGTGGAACAGGTGAGATCGCTTCCGCGAGCAAACAGGGTTGGCTGCAGAAATTTTTCTCCTTCATCTCTCCATTTTAGAATTGGATTGAACGAATTTTTATGACCCTATTATCTACTATTTTTCGCATGTCTCAGGCCCTGATATTTTTTGTCGTGGTTCTTTTAATGACACCTCATTCTTTGCAAGCAGAACGGATCAAAGATCTGGGTAACTTTGCAGGCTTAAGAACCAACCAACTAGTTGGTTATGGTGTTGTCGTCGGCCTTGCCGGCACAGGCGATGATAGCCTGGAATATGCGACTTTGGGTGTTAGAGGTATGACCAGCAGATTTGGCATGGCTTTGCCTCCAGGTGTAAATCCAGCCACTAAAAATGCTGCCGCTGTGATGGTTACGGCCGAAATGCCAGCTTTTGCGAAACCTGGGCAACGAATGGATGTTACGGTTTCGGCCTTAGGCAAAGCAAAATCACTGCGCGGTGGGACGTTAATCCTAATGCCTCTTTATGGCGCGGATCAACAAATTTACGCCATGGCCCAAGGCAACTTAGCCGTTGGTGGTCTAGGCGTTTCCGCAGCAGATGGCTCGAACGTCACCGTCAACATTCCATCTGTAGGACGTATCTCAGGAGGTGCTTCAATTGAACGAACGGTGGCGACGGGGTTTGAAAGTCAGCCCTTTTTGAGTTTCAATCTGACGGATGCCGATCTCACCACCTCATTGCGTGTAGCTGAGGCAATTAACAAAGTTGTTGGTCCAAATACAGCCATAGCGGCAGACGCCGTCACGGTTCGTATTGCGGCTCCCCTTGGCGCACAAGAACGTGTCATGCTTATGGGGCAAATTGAAAATCTGACGGTAAAACCCGCCGAAGCACCTGCCAGAATAATTGTTAATGCAAGAACCGGAACAGTAGTTATCAACGGCGCTGTCCGCTTAGGGCCGGCCGCAGTCACTCACGGTAAACTGACAGTGCGAGTGGAAGAAAACCCAACGGTTGTGCAGCCAGCTCCATTTAGTAGAGGCCGGACCGCTACCGAGCAAAACAGTGAGATCGCACTGGAAGATAGTGGCAGCAAAGCTTTTGAGGTTGGTCGCCGCGCTTCTCTGTCAGAAATTGTCGAAACTATTAATTCCATAGGCGTTTCGCCGTCTGACCTAACTGCAATATTGGAAGGCTTGAAGCAGGCAGGCGCATTGAAAGCGGAGCTAATTATCATATGATCTCAATTTCCCCCCAAGCAAACCTGGCTGGTGCGATTCAACCAAAGTCAACCGAACAACCAGGGGTTGCAAATAAAAACGCAGCCGAGAAAATGGCCGCTGATTTTGAAGCTATATTTGCACGTCAAATGCTCTCAGCCATGCGTACATCGTCTCTTGGTGAAGGACTTTTTGATGGTCAAGGAATGGAACAATTCCGAGATATGCAGGATAATATGCTTGCCGAGAATATGGCTGATAAGGGCATTTTTGGAATAGCTAATCTGCTTACCAGCCATGTCGTGAACAACGCGGAGAAAACCGATGTCTGATCTACTTTCTATTGGCCGCGCTGCTCTGCAAACCAACGCTAGAGCGTTGGAGGTTGTGGGCACAAACGTCGCAAACGCGGAAAACCCGGATTATGTGCGCCGCTCCCTCAATATCGGAGATACAACCATCTATGGCGTTACAAATCCGCTTTATGGGAATTTCATCGGCACAGGAAGTGTCGCCGTCGGCGGGTTGACGAGATCAAGTGACCAATTCTTGGAAGCGGCAACTCGACAAACCGGCGCCGATCGCGTCCGCACAGAAACCAAAGTTCAATGGCTGAATCAAGGCGAAATCGCTCTTGCCAACAATGAATCGGATGTTGGAAGCCAATTGACACAACTGTTTGGTACAGCTGAAGAACTTTCAGCCATTCCTTTTGAACCAGCTCTCAGAAACCAGTTTCTTGGCGATGTGAACGATACAATCGCTCGCTTTAATCAAACCGCTTCTAATCTATCAGCCACAGTCACATTGATTGATGGAGCAGCATCCCAAGAAGTCTCAGAATTGAACACCGCTTTGGGCGAACTGGCAAATATCAATGACAAGCTTCGGCCTACCCGTCCGGGAACAGCTCAGCATACAGCGCTTTTGGATCAACGGGATGCAGCGCTCACGGTTATCACAGAAAAACTCGACGTAGAGATCAGCTTCGGTGACAACGGCGTTACGGATATTTCTCGCGGCGGGACAAATCTTGTGACCTTCAATAGCGCCAGTCCAGTCTCATTTGTCGCTAACGCTGGCGGAAGCTTTGATCTCGATATCGGTGGAACCATTCAGGCTCCTCCCACGAACGGAACGCTCGGTGGGCTGCACAGCGCACAATCTAATATTGTAGCCATTTCCAATAGCTTGGATGCACTTGCCGTTCAGTTTGCGGATGAAATCAACGGTTGGCAAGCAAACGGACGTACTGATGCAGGAGCGGCTGGAACAGCATTGGCCTCTCATAGCGGAACCGCAGCCAGCCTAACTGCGACTGGATTAACGGCCGATGATCTCGCGTTGGCATCGCCAACGGGCGTTGCCAACGGGAACATCCTTTCCTTTGTAGATTCACGCACTCCGGCAGGAACCGAACAAAGCTATGAAGGTATCGTACTTGGACAGGCGCAAAATCTTTTGTCTGCTCGCAGTGAAAGCGAGGCGGCAACAGCATTTGACAATGCGACGAGAGAAGCACGGGACAATGTTTCATCAGTAGACCTTGATCGCGAAGCTGCTGATTTGATCCGACTACAACAGTCTTACGAAGCCTCCGCCCGCATTATTCAGGTCGCGCGAGAAACCATACAATCTGTTTTGGCAATATTTTAATTGATACCCCTGGAAGGAAAGAACGATGGAATCAATTAATCGCAATAGGCCAGCAAGCGCCATTCAGCATCAAAAACTACTTACAGAACTTATGGCTAAGACTCAGGATTCCGTGGCGACCGGGCGCAGTTTTAACAAGCCTTCTGAAGCACCATCCAGTTGGCTCGAAATTTCCAGTTTAAGCCGTCAGTCGACCATAGAGGAATCATGGATCAACAATATTGGTCGAGCAAGGATATTAGCGCAGCAAGCAGAGTCGTCACTGGATACGATATCAAACGGCGTTGCACGTACCCGCGAACTTTTAATCCAAGCCAATAACGAGACCATTTCGTCACAAGACCGAGAGGTTATTGCGCTCGAACTGGAAAGTTTGCGCGAGCAATTCGCGCATCTCACACAAGCTAAAGATAGCTACGGTGGAGATCTCTTTCATGCAGGAGATCCGATACAAATGCGTATTGATACAGATGTCTTGGTAACCCCTTCGCCAAACCTGCAAACCGTCGCCGGATCGATTGACATTGGCGGAGGATCGACCGACACTCTGGATCAAATTATGGTTGGCATGATTGATGCCGTTCGTTCCGGAACAGCTGCTGACAGATCTACACAACTCGATCGCGCAAGCTCTCTCACCGATCATTTCTCCAACCAGTTGGCCCGTCAGGGCTTGCTGGTCAATCGCCTGGATCAGCAGGAACAAAGACTGGAGCAATCTCAACTGGCCTTTACGGAAAGGCGAGTAACCCTTGAAAGAACAGACGTCGCTGAAGCGATATCACGTTTCCAATCGTTACTTGTTAATTTGGAAGCTGCTCAGCGGATATATGCTCAGTCTTCGAGTAACTCATTGATACAGTTGATTGGCTAAGATTGAGTTGGTAGCAGAAAACATCGCTACTACGCCCTTAACCAAAAGCTATTTCTTCCGTTCACCTATCCAAGAGTTCCGTTCCTGCGTCCAAAGTCCGGCGTAAGAATGGTTCCAACGGATCCGTGGATGGGAATATAGTATATGTTTGCTGCAATTGGTATCGTCGTTCTGCTCGTCATGGTTTTTGGCGTGTTCATGGTATCAGGTGGAGAACTAGGGGTAGTTCTAGCCGCCCTGCCAGTAGAAATGGGCATTATCGGTGGATCTGCTGTTGGTGCATTGATTATCGGTAACTCCGGACCACAGCTAAAGGATCTAATGGGCGGCTTTGCGAAAGTATTCAAAGGGCCAACATATGTAAAACAGGACTTTATGGATTGCATATTACTGGTATCCAAGTTGACGAAGATTTTGAAAAGCGAAGGCCCGGTCGCGCTTGAACCGCATATTGAAGATCCCAAAGCGTCACCCATTTTCAGTGAATATCCAAAGCTATTGAAGGATGATACTCTCATCCACTTGATAGCTGACAGTTTGCGTCTGGTAGTCGTTTCGTCTGGAACCCTTGACCCTCATGCGGTTGAGGATGTGATGGATCAAGCCATCAAAACACACCATCACGAAGCTATCGCGCCGGCGGACAATCTTCAGGGCCTGGCTGACGCCTTGCCTGCATTGGGCATTGTCGCCGCTGTTTTGGGTATTATCAAAGTTATGGGCTCAATCGACAAACCTCCAACAATTCTAGGCGGAATGATCGGTTCAGCCCTTGTAGGAACTTTCCTCGGTGTTCTTTTGGCCTACGGGTTAGTCGGCCCAATGGCCAACAGAGCGCGGTCGGTAATTGAGAGCGATGCAGCTATCTATCAGGTCGCCAAACAGTTGATCATCGCCAGTCTACATGGCCACCCACAACCGCTTATAATTGAAGCGGCACGAACCAGCTTGCAACATGCAAATCAGCCAAGCTTCTCCGATGTTTTTGATGCTGTAAGAGCGCGTTGATCAATGGCGAAGAAAGCGACTGAGGAAGTCAAAGCACCAATCATCGTCAAAAAGATCATCGTAGAGGGGCATGGTGGTCATCACGGTGGTGCATGGAAGGTTGCCTATGCCGACTTTGTGACGGCCATGATGGCCTTTTTCCTGCTAATGTGGCTTTTAGGTGCAACCAACGAAAAACAACGTAAAGCGCTTGCCGACTATTTCACCCCAACTCTTGTCCAAATGAAACAGAACAGTGCTGGTTCCAATGGGATGTTTGGCGGTGATTCTATCATGTCTAAGGAAAACTACCCGACTAAAGCCTCACAAACGGGTACACGGTCTATAACCATTCCGCGGGATGCGACCGGTACTAAAGATGAAGCCGGGAAAAGTGATCGCAGTCGTCAGGCAGAAGCAAAGCCCTTGGACACCAAAAAAATTGCGAAGCAAATCCGTGAGCAACTCAAGAAAGACCCAGAAACTGTCAATCTGTTAAAAAATGTAAGGTTCACTGACACTGAAGAAGGTCTTCGTATTGATATTGTCGATGAAGCTGACTTTAGCATGTTTGCACTGGCTACCGACAGATTAAAGCCCAGGGCCGCTGAACTTATTGGCAAGGTTGCCAAAATTATTAACACAGTTGGAAATGACCTTGTCATCCGAGGGCATACCGACAGTCTGCCTTATGCAAGTGGCAAGAGCATGAACAATTGGCTTTTGTCTTCTGCAAGAGCAGAAGCGACAAGAAGAGAGCTGGTGCGGCAAAAGGTCTTACCAGGTCGTATCAGTCGTATTGAGGGCGTAGCTGACAGCGAGCCATATAATCCCCAGGATCGACTAGACGACAAGAACCGTCGCGTATCGATCACAATGAAAGCAAAATAGAGGTTCATTCTTCTGGGCTGGTTGCGACTATTCCCATTTTGAATGTAAAAATCCCAACATGCTCCCAATTTGGTCTCAATACCAATTGATTTAAAGCCAAGCGATTCGGATAGAAAAACTTGAAGGTGTAAATCCTTCTATCATGACATATAGCCCCCGCAGGTTTTGTCATGATTGACGCAGCTCATCTGGTCTGCGTACGAACTGATCGGGTAGGGTAAGTTACCCTACCCGATCAATCTTCAGGCGGGGGAACAGAAAACAACCCTCCAATCTAAGCGGCATCTCTTCTGTCATTTCAGAACATAGAAAGATCGCTAGCCTATGTGGCCATTGCATAGCAGGTCATGTGAGAAAACACTTCAAACGCAAAGAAGCCCGGAAAATCGAATGGTTTCCCGGACTGCACATTAAATGGTCAAAACCACGCCATCAGCGTGGAGAAATTTGGCTCAAATCATATAGTATTTTTTGCCTCAATGAGCCTGTAATTGCATCGTAAAAAAATAACTATCCAGCATTGGAATATTTGAGAACAAGGTTACGCCCTTCAGATTTAGCCTGATACAAAGCGAGGTCCGACTTTCTAAGAATCGATCGCTTGGTATCAGCTTCAAGACATTCGGCTACGCCGGCAGAAAATGTAACTTGTCCAATGGCATTGCCAGACTCAAGATCGACCAAGGAGCGCTGGGCCAAGGCATCTCTGCACTCGTCGACCTTCTTATAGACCGTATCCATGTCATAACCTTCAAAGACTAAGGCAAATTCTTCTCCGCCGTATCGCGAGATGTGGCAATCATTGCTTGATAAAGAGCTAAGTTCATCCGCTACCAGACGTAAAATGCGATCTCCGCATTCATGTCCAAATGTGTCGTTTATCTTCTTAAATTTATCGATATCAGCAATCACTACAATCAAGCTCTGCCCTTCATCGGACAGACCCTGGAAAGCATCATCCAACACACGCTCGAATTTCCTCCGGTTCGGAAGTTTCGTCAACTGATCAAAATCAGCTTCATTGCGCGCTTGTTCAAGCTCGCCTTTAAGATCGGCCAATTTCCTGTTAGTTTCTTGGATCTGCTCGCGGTTCTTTCTTGTAGATTCTACCATTAGGCGCGACAAGCTCAGGAGCTTTTGTATCGCCCCATCGACATCACTTGAGTCCACATCAATATTGTCGGCATGTTCAAGCAAATTTTCCTCACACTTTTTTGTATCTTTGTCACCATCATCGATGATCTTTGTTGTGCGGTGAATTTGGTGAATAGCTTCCAAAACTATTCTATCGATTTCTGAACTAACGTCTGCGTTGAGGTATTTGTCATACAAATCACTAGCGACACTGTCGTTCAGACGGGAATCGGCGGACAAAGCTAGCACTTCATCCTTTAGAGATACGTTACCGCCACAAATATACTCCCAAGCAAGTTCCAAATTACGCGAGGACAATGTCAAATTGTTTTCGTCAATGAAACGCGCAATAGCAAACAGCGGTGAACGTTGTCCGTCACTTTCTATACAAACGGGACAATCTTCAT
Organism: uncultured Sphingomonadaceae bacterium; assembly: GCA_947494305.1. Classification (GTDB taxonomy): domain Bacteria; phylum Pseudomonadota; class Alphaproteobacteria; order Sphingomonadales; family Sphingomonadaceae; genus Parasphingorhabdus. Next base: position 1,616,386 of record CANLUL010000001.1, read on the forward strand.
TGCTCTGGTTTTCACCAAAATAGTTGTCCAATATGTTCTTTATTTCAAGCTTCATGTTAAGCCCTTAGTCTTGGTTGTGGCATACGATTGTAAGCATCGAGTGCTGCGACTTTATAAGCCTCTGCCAAGGTTGGAAAATTGAATACAGTATCGGAAAGATAGTCGATCCCGCCTCGCAAATTAAGAACTGCTTGGCCAATATGGATCAGCTCAGTTGCTCCTTCGCCAACAATATGCACGCCCAGCAACTGACGGTCATTCAAATCGAAGATGCATTTAAGCATTCCTTCGCAGTTACCCAAAATGTGACCTCGGGAAGTTTCTTGGAAACGTGCAATGCCAATTTCCACTTGCAGACCTTTCGCACGCGCTTCATCCTCAGCGAGTCCAATACTGGCAATCTCTGGAATCGAATAAATGCCAAGAGGAAAACTGTGTTTTGAACTTGTTATCGGATGTCCAAATGCATGGCATGCTGCCTGCCTGCCCTGCTCCATGGAAGTTGATGCCAGTGCTGGAAAACCAATTATATCACCAGCAGCATAAATATGAGGCTGCGACGTTTGGAGTGTTTTGGAATCCACGCTTAATCGACCGCGATTATCAGGTTCAATGCCGACCTTAGCCAATCCTAGTTGATCAACAGCACCAACTCGACCGGCCGTAAACAGCAACATTTCGGCACGCAATTGTCGACCATCATCGAGCTCAACAAATGCGTAGTCATCCTTACCCAATTCGATTTTCTCAATTGTCCGTCCAAGGCGTAAGCCGATACCACGTTCAGTTAGTTGGTGCGTAAAGTTCGAAATAATGTCTCGGTCAATAAATTCGAGTATCTTATCGCGTGCTTCCACGACAGTTACAGGTATCTCGAGGGTGGAAAATATCGTAGCATATTCAAGTCCAATAACCCCACCACCGACTACAATGATGGATTTCGGCATCGGTAAATTCGCGGCGATACAATCGCTATCGACAATGTTCTTACCATTAAAGGGAATGTGCTTTGGTCTGTATGGTTTTGTTCCTACAGCGATCAGAAATTTTTCTCCGGTCACAGTGTAACTGGTTTTTTTCCCCTGAACAGATTGAGTAACCGCCAGTTTGTTTGGCCCCGAAAATTTTGCTCTGCCATTAAGCGTGGCGATGTTGTTTCGACATAACTGATTGTCAATAACATCAACCTCATCACTTAATGTCATCGAGAGTCGTGAATTAATTGAGTTACGCGTAACGTCAGACGCTTCGCGCTGACGGGCTGTCTTGAAGTGTTGATCTCTCCAGCCAGTAACGGACAAAACGCTCTCTCTAATCGTTTTGGAAGGTAAAGTGCCAGTATGAACTGACACACCGCCAATTTTCTTTTGATCATCGATAATCGCAACAGACTTACCCAGCTTTGACGCCTGTATAGCTGCTCTGCGTCCCGCTGGCCCTCCGCCGATTACCACAAAATCATAGTCAAAATCAGTCATGTTTTTCCCTTTCACCCTTTGGTTAACGGCAACTGGGGAAAATCTTAAATTCGCTTGAAAAAATTCGATTCTTCGTTTCGAATTGATGTTTCAAATTGGAACAGTTTGATAGATTGAAATCAACCAATTCAGATTTCAGCAATTTTTGTTGAAAATGATATCAGTTACAATTAGTGCCCGCCGCTAGAGGATTCTAATTGCCGTCTTAACGGGCAGAAGTGTGTGCCATTCAAAAGTTCGTGTTAAGATATCTTAAGAAAGACCAGTGCAACAAAAAATGGACCATAGCAAACAAGAAATTTTTGATTTGATCCAAGAGCTTGAAAGTGTGTTGCTACAATTGGACAAAGGCGGATATTCACTGCCGGCAATCAAAGTCGAAGAAGGCATTCTAGCTTTGAACCAACTAGCAGAGAAAGCTAACGATTCCGAGAAACACTCCTAAAATCACTTCAGGGTAACTTGGTGTTAGCCTCACAAACAAAACCACGTTCCTGGTATTTCTACTATAACTGATCTTCCAATATAGAATCCAGATAGGCACTGCATTTGCTACGTGCTTTGTCCGTTAGTTTCACGCAATCCAGATCATGGGTTTCACAACGGATCAAATATTGTCGATCAGCAAATATCTCAATCCATCGGGATACGATCGAATTGGGAGCGTCCAAACTGTCAATCAGTTCGCGTTTGGAGATACAACTACGCTGCTCTGTTGCGATGAAAATTTCGAGAAGCAATTCCCAAGGTGGATTGTCAAAAATTAGACTGTCCGAAAAAAACAGACTTCTCTTCCTTTGAATTCTCAGAGAGCTCTCTGCTCTCTCAATATAGTTTTTAAAATCAGGGCGTGTCATAGAATTTTCATTTTCTGGAAACTGGACCAGTTATTTCCAACAATTATGATATGGTCATGAAGAGCAATCTCCAGTTCCCTACAAAGTACTTTGATAGATAGCGTGAACTTAATATCAGACTTGCTGGGCCGAATTTCGCCACTGGGGTGATTGTGAACCAATATGATCGCGCTAGCATTCAATTCCAATGCACGTTTCAAAATGCTCCTTGGCTGAATCAAAATTTTTCTAGGAGAAGCCGTTCCAAATTCCTGATCACCGATAAGATAGTTGGCATTGTCGAGAAAAAGCACACGCAAAGTCTCAACAGCGAGCGACCCCATCCCGGCCTGCAGATACCTAATCAGCCTTTGATCGGTTGCCGAAATTAGCTGCTTTGGCAAATCATTCTCAAGTTCTGCCATAAGCAGCTTCTTTGCGGCCACTAAGAGCTGAACAACAGCTTGCTCTCCAACGACCCTTTGGAGAGCTTCGCTCGATTCCGATAATATTCGACCAATTGAACCAAATTCGTCCAAAAGTGCTTCGGCCAGCTTAGTAGAGTTCTCGGGTTCGACCGGCGCTATGAGCTGCGCCAAGACGGATCGATCCCGTGCTCCTTCAATCGGCGCTGGTGGCAATAAGTTCCTATCGCTAGTGTGATTAGCAAAGGGTAGGAAGAAGCGACTTGCATGATGTAATATGCCTGCGGGTGTATCGACACATCCATCAGTTTCGCTATATGTGCCACCAGCGCTATTGTTTGCAGAGAAACTATGCATAACGGCCAGAACCTGTTTGCTCGTAGGGCAATCGCCAGAAAGGAGACCCATATGACAGCATCAACGATGAGGTGTCCTGGATCCATTTCCATAAACTCTGCAGGTGTGAAGAAATGCACAAGTTGATCGGTTGCACCAACAAACAAATAGATGGCCGCTGCCCATCTTTCCGGAGCCCCTCCCCGAAAAAGCGCATATGCAATTGACGTAAAAAGGAGGATATAGAATATTGCAATTCGCATTTCCTAATCGGAACATGCTGAGGCGACATAGTCAACTCTTTCATCAACTAAGCAACAATTGAAAGTTTGGCGTCCCCTTTTGCGACCGCAAGTTCTGGACACTCATGAGTATCCCATCCGGCATATTCTTTGCCAACTTTCTTCAATTCACCGTGAACGCGCAACACGTCGGTGCTTGCATCTACAAGGGCCATTTGTGCTTTTGCTAACCGTCGAATAGCAACTTGCCCCGTTGAAGCTGGAACGTCAGCGCTTAGGCGAGCTTGAACAAGCGTAGACATAAGTTCCGATACAGAAATCAGTGCTTCGTCAACGGAGGCTTCGGTTTGAGGTAGATCACGTTTAATTTGGTCAGAAGCCAATTTGATTTTCATAGACATAGCTTTCCCTTTCCGCAAAATGCGAATTTGTTTACAATTTTCTAGATTGGGTTAACTGGCCTGTTTAACCGGCCAGCATGCCCGAAAGAGATTGCGACACTGATAAACCTATCAAAGCAATGGCCAATATTCCGATGGTCATACCGACCATAATAGCTATTCTTTGAAGGGTTCCCAATTCACCGCTGGGCTCCTTCAGGGCTTGCAACCAAAGGTCGGATTCATGAGAAGTTTCGAAACCGTAAGGAACGGCGGCGTCTTCTAACAAAAACGATTCAGGTTGTTTGCCCTGATTGGGTTGTGCATCAAATTCGACGTCGGAGGGAAGATAGGTTGGATCATATATGATCCGATCATAGTCTCCTACAGCTCGCGCATAGATGATCGCAGCCTCGTCACGAGTCATTACGTCCAACTTCCGCCGAGCACTGTCCAGCCGTTGATCAACGGCTGGCTTCGAAATATTTAGAATTCGAGCAATTTCTTTGGAGGATTTTCGTTGAACGACAAGATGCAGACATTCACGCTGCTTAGCGGTCAGTTTAGCAACGCTCTTGGCTTCTAACTCCAACTGATCCAACAGTCTGCCCCTTACATCTTCACAATTAATATACTGTCTGAATAGACATTAAGCAACTTGTCAAACACCCAAATTGGGATTCGACCATCAACCCATTCCCTTCGTTCAACGATCAACTGACAAGAATTAGTCACTCGAAAGCCAAAACCATTGGTTATCCGAGTTTCAAATATCGGCGAAAACCGATCAAACAGCTCATCAGAAAGCTCACTCGGGAGGCCTTATGATACCATGTATCAACAAATTTTCAAAGTGAGATGACTATTGCAGACATTCTAGGTTAATAACTGGCCATCTATCAATTGGTGTCTGAAGCAAAAGATGTTGCTTCAAAGGTTCAGTATTCCTCTTAGCAGAGTGTCACGACGGCTTATGATGGAAAGAATTAGCACAATCTTGATCGACGAAAAACAAAGGCAGGCCGAAATTATAACTGATCTGGAACGAGTGCTAGTTGCTCTTGATCAGATAAAGATGGCTGTTCCTGCAATTAAAGTTGCAGAAGCGGTTGACGCGCTTAAATCAGCAAAGCGGAGTTGTAAGTCGATATAGTACCATGGTTGAGATATATCTGAATCATGTCAGCTAGGCGACCTTGCTTAGATAGTTGTTTGCGGAGAGACTTTGAAGCAGACGAGGAACCTCATTTGCCGGTACCGGTTTACTAAATAGATACCCCTGAACCTTGTTGCAGCCTTGTTGGCTGAGAAAATCAAGTTGCTCTGGGCTTTCCACGCCTTCCGCTATCGTTTCAAAGTCCAACGCCCGCGCCAACCTGGATATAGAGTGGATTATGGCTTGAGAATCGTTGTTCTCGCAAAGATCCGCGACAAAACTTCTATCGATTTTGACGCTGTCGAAGGAGAATGAATGCAGGTAGCTTAAAGATGAGAAGCCCGACCCAAAGTCGTCCAGAGACAAGCGCACTCCCAACGACCGCAATCCGGCTAGCTTCTTTTGGGCAGTTTCGACATTGTCCATCAGAACGTTTTCTGTCACTTCCAATTCCAATCGATCGGCAGCAAGATTGTGACGCGCCAGAGATTGGACGATAATGTGTTGCAGGTTCGATTCTTGCAATTGAATTGGCGATACATTCACAGAGAGCCCGATATCATCTGGCCAAGTGGCAGCTACACTGCACGCTTCTCTCAATACCCATTCTCCAACTTGAGTAATCAAACCCGATTCCTCCAAAGCAGGAATAAACTCATTCGGCGGGATCAGCCCGCTGAGTGGATTGTTCCAACGAAGCAACGCTTCGAAACGATCCACCTTTTTTTCTTTCAAACAAAATAACGGTTGGAAATGAAGTGTAAACTCGTTGTTGACGAGGGCGGAGCGAAGGTCTTTGTTTAACTTGCGTTTTTGCTCAATAATTGCTCCTAAATTCTCATCGAAATAGCATACCTTTCCGTTCTTTTTTTCTTTGGCTTGATACAATGCAAAATCCGCATTTTTTGTCAGAGTCTCAACCGTACGACCGTGCATTGGCCATTTTGCTGCACCGATGCTTGCACCAATTTTGACTTTAGTAGATCCAATTTCAAATGATGACGAAAAGCAATTGACCAACTCCACGGAATGGTTGTTTGCAATGGGGGCTTTGGTTGATTCTTTGCAAATAACAGCAAACTCATCACCTCCTAGCCTTGCGATTAGAGAAGTCGATGGGATGTTCGAAAGTCGGTTAGCAACTGCCACCAATAGTTCGTCTCCTATCGGATGCCCCATCGTATCATTGATACATTTAAACTCATCAAGGTCGATTAAGAATAGTGTGAATCTTTCCGGCTGCCCGTTTTTCGCACACGTTAAATTCTCCAAGGCTTTATTATACAGGGCCCGATTTGGGATATTTGTCAATTCATCGGTGTTTGCAGCGGATCGCAATTGTTGTTCCAATTGGTACCGGTCCGTGACGTCCTGGCAAATGCCAAATACTGCCACAGGTTTACCATCCAGAAACTCCGCTTGCCCCATATTTCTAACACGACGCAACTCTGCTTTGGAGTTCATAAAGTCCGTTTCTATGTCAAATGCAGATGAAGTATCAATTGCATCGGAAATAGCATCAAACAGTTGCCGACCAGCATTTCCAGGATAGCTATTGAGAGCTTCTCTCAGCGTTGGCGTGTTTGCTGGTTCGATACCATGAATGTTAAAAATTTGATCGGACCACTCCAACTGCAGGCGATTGATATCTAGGCGCCAAGACCCGATATTTGCAATTGCCTCAGCCTGACAAAACTGCCGGTTTGTGTGATCAAGTTGCTGCTCAAGCTCTTTCCGCTTGGAAATATCAAAACACGAGCCAATATACCCAATAACCTGCCCTCGCTTATCAAAATATGGACAACTTTGAGCATGGATCCAGATAACAGATTTACATGGTTTTTGAAAACGAAACTCTAGATCAAAAGACTGCTTCCGTTCTATCGCAGAGTTCCATTCGCGCATAACACGACCCCGGTCTTCGGGATGAATCGCAGCAGACCATCCGAATCCCAAAGCTTGCCCAACCAACAACCCACTCATCCCAAGCCAGGCTTCATTAACGTAGGTACATTTCCCGTTAACATCGGTAAAAAAAACACCCGTTGGCAAGAACCGTGACAAAATGTCTGACAAGTTTTGCTCATCACCAAAAGCCTCACCTGCGAATAGTGATCGCTTTAAGTTCAACTTATTGGCCATGTTTTTAAACAGGCTTCGACAAGATAAGCTGACGGATTTCTTCATTAGATGGTTAACGGTTGGTCTTCACCAGAGTTAATCGAAATTTATGTGCGATCAATCTAGCTGCTGATCGAATGATAGAAATCCATACCAACTGGTTCTGAAAACAGAACGCCAATTTTATCTCCATCAACCCAGCGCACTTCAGCACGAATTCGCCCATAACCCAATTTGACGATCGTTATAACATCGAAGGCTTGCAACATGGCGCTCGTTGTGACTCCCATTCCGAATTGGGAAATGTCATTGACGATAGCTAAGCTACTCGGGCCGTATTCCTGCTCGATTTCAACTTCAACATGGCTGGTAATCCTTGCTTCCCGTCGTGCGAGATCGGAACGTTCTTGGGCCTGGCTAAGATGTTTCATAGTTGTGGTAACGGCGAAAATTTTAATCGCTTAATCAAATCATATGAAGATAGTTAATTCAGTAAACTCGAAACTTGATCCGCTCAATTTCAAACCATTTTGGTTTAAATATTTCTCGCCTGTAAAAGTTTGGCATTATACACAATATGTTGTGTGCAGTTGTACGCGCAGGGGGTATATATGGAAAATGAAAAAACGAAACAAATCGTAAAATACAGTCCAATCAGTCCTTCAGTACTGTTTCATCGTTTACGCAGCGGCATGACCGAAAAATGGGATCAAAATAAGATGATCCGCTCTGTTCGCCAATGGCTGCGCCCTCCCCGCAAGAAAACGTCAGTAAAAAATGTAAACCCTCAGCAGTCAGTCCGGGCGCCGAATTTGATTATTCCTGATGCCAATGATCCGTTCATGCTTTTGGCAAAAAGCGATCCTATGAGCAGTTTATTGGCTGAAAACCAGCGATTGAGAAACTTAATCAATGACCTTATCAGAGAGGATCGGCGTTCAAACACTCTTCAGATACCTTAGCAGCATAATCGGTTAAAAACGACTGTGTTGGAATGGCGGATTGCGATTTATTTGTAATCTGTAAGGTTCGCTCTAACCAAAGACCGACTCAGGTTAGAGGCGGTTACAAAAAAATTTAAGCTGCCCCTATTGATCAGTTTGATCTTCAGTCGGTGACAATATTTCGAGAGCCTCGGCAACCTTTACTGCGGCAATTCGCAATTCGAGTTCATCCAAATGCTTCAACGCTTGTTGAAGCCTTTCTACAACATCTGATAAATCTTCTGAATTTTTCATTCTACCTTTTCCATAGAGTTCTGAACATGAAGAGTTCTTGAATGCGACATCGATTAGAGACCTGCACATTCAGATAGTTTCAACCGCGTTCACTATCCTTGACTGTCAACGGCATATTGTTGGTTAACTTAAGTCCAACGGGTGCCTATGCCTGCCAAAGTGTTCCAACTCAGCCCCGCCATAGGACTGCATTTCTGATGTTGTATAGAAGGCATGTCGAGAACTCTCTCAAGAAACATCCATCACGGATAATTGTAAATTTATTTACAATATAACATAAATTCGCGAAATAATCCTACTTCCCGACTCGAAAGTTTACAATAACATCTCGCTTAACCCCGCTACTTCCGGCAAACATTCTTTTGAGACGCTGAAAAGTCTTTGACAGATTGGCACCGTAATTCTCCCCAGAAGGATATTTGAATATGACTTATCAGGATCTAATTAAGAGCAGCCAGCAGATGGTTGCCAACAATGGCAATAGTTGGGAAAGCATCGACGCTGAGTCCGTTGCCCGCATGCAGCTACAGAACCAGTTTAAAACTGGTCTCGATATAGCTAAATATACTGCAGCAATTATGCGAGAAGATATGGCTGCTTACGATGCTGACTCAGCCAATTACACCCAATCTCTTGGATGTTGGCATGGTTTTATTGCACAGCAAAAGATGATTTCGATTAAAAAGCATTTTGGTGATACAAAGCGTCGTTATTTATATCTCTCCGGTTGGATGGTCGCTGCTCTGCGCAGCGAATTTGGTCCACTTCCTGACCAATCCATGCATGAAAAAACAAGCGTACCTGCCTTAATCGAAGAGCTTTACACCTTTCTGCGTCAGGCAGACTCAAGGGAGTTAAACTTATTGTTCCGCGATATTGATGCAGCACGTGATGCAGGTGACAGCGCGAAAGAACAAGAGCTGCTTGGCCAGGTTGATAATTTCCAGACCCATGTCGTTCCTATCATCGCTGATATCGATGCTGGTTTTGGCAATGCAGAAGCTACTTATCTGCTCGCAAAGAAGATGATTGAAGCAGGTGCCTGTGCGCTGCAAATCGAAAATCAGGTTTCCGATGAAAAACAATGTGGGCACCAAGACGGCAAGGTTACAGTGCCCCACGAGGATTTCCTCGCCAAAATTCGCGCCTGTCGCTACGCATTCCTTGAACTGGGTGTGGAAGATGGCATCATTGTTACCCGCACAGACTCGCTCGGCGCTGGCTTGACCAAACAGATTGCTGTTTCGAAAGAGCCTGGCGATCTCGGCGACCAATATAACAGCTTCCTCGATTGCGAAGAAATTGATCCAGCAACAGCACAAAATGGCGATGTTATTTTGAACCGCGATGGAAAGCTGATGCGTCCAAAGCGCCTGCCATCCAATCTTTTCCAGTTTAAGTCAGGAACCGGAGAAGATCGCTGTGTTCTTGACAGCATTACTTCGCTACAAAATGGTGCAGACTTGTTGTGGATCGAAACCGAAAAACCTCATGTTGAGCAAATTGCTGGCATGATGGATCGCGTACGGGAAGTAGTTCCCAATGCGAAGCTAGTCTACAACAACTCTCCTTCGTTTAACTGGACACTCAACTTCCGCCAGCAGGTCTATGATGCCATGGTTGAGCAAGGTCTTGATGTGTCGGATTATGACCGTGATGGTCTGATGGACGAGAAATATGATGATACCGAACTAGGTCATGCAGCGGATAAGAAAATTCGTACTTTCCAAGCTGACGGTTCGAAACGTGCCGGGATTTTTCATCACCTGATTACCCTACCGACCTATCACACCGCAGCACTCTCGACCGATAATCTAGCCAAGGAATATTTCGGTGAAGCCGGCATGCTCGGCTACGTCCTTGGTGTGCAACGCAAGGAAATTCGTGAAGGCATTGCCTGCGTGAAACACCAAAATATGTCGGGCAGCGATATTGGTGATGATCACAAAGAATATTTTGCTGGTGACGCCGCACTGAAGGCTGGCGGCGCTCACAATACGATGAACCAGTTCGGTTAGTATTATATCAGTTCGGGTGCCCCGTCGCCCCCTTTGAGGGGCACCTGATTCTAACGAGTTTTCCTGGGGAGGAAAAGACTATCCGTCGGTAACATTACCGGCGGATATTTTTTTGTCAGAGCTTTGCGTCTTGGCGAAGATTACTGAGCTAGCTGTTTCCGATCACACCTATAAGCGATGCAATTTATTACAATCGCACAAACAATAGAATACTACCCAGTTCTATCATTGTAGGTTAAGCTTGGATAACCATAGTGCTGTTCTGGTCTATTGAGCTGGGGGTAAAATGAAATTCGCTCGATTAACATCAGCGTTCGCAATCGCTTCGCTGCTGGCCTCTTGTGGTGGGGGCAGCAACGCAGGAGGAGGTAGCAACATAGCCGTACTGCCGCCGGGCGGTGGCGTAACACCAGCTCCCACGCCGGCTCCATCAACCTGCTCCTTGGTATCTCGTCAAAACTGGGCAAAGGCGCAAATTGATGAATGGTATCTCTTTCCTGAGACTCTTCCAAACAATCTCAATCCCGGATCTTTTAGTTCTGTTCAGGCTTATATTGACGGCCTCACAGCAACAGCTCGCGGACAAGGAAGAGATCGCTTTTTCACATTCGTAACTTCCATCGCGCAAGAAAATGCCTTTCTAGCGAGCGGTGCAACCGCCGGCTTCGGTATCCGCCTAAGCTATGACGAAACAGCAGTACGCGTGTTTGTCATGGAAGCTTTTGAAGGTGCTCCAGCACTAGCAGCGGGAATTGATCGCGGCACAGAGATACTGGCAATTGGCAATACCGCTGGCAATTTACAAACAGTCACTTCACTCTTCGCATCGGGAGGAAGCTCTGCAGTCAGCAATGCTCTTGGTCCATCAACAGCCGGTACATCGCGTGTTTTGCGTTTGCGCGACTTGAGCGGGACAGAAACTGACGTAACGGTCACCAAGGCTAATTTTGATATTCAGCCGATTTCACCGCGATATGGCGTTCGCATTATTGATAATGCTGGAACAAAAGTCGGCTATGTTAATTTGCGAACTTTTATCGATAGTGCTGAACCACAACTGCGCGATGCATTTGCACAGTTCCAATCCGAAGGAGTTTCCGAACTCGTTATCGATTTGCGCTACAACGGGGGCGGACTGGTTCGTACGGCAGAGCTTTTTGCTGACCTTCTCGGTGGAGGTCAGGTTGCGAGTGACGTTCAGGGTTTTACGCGATACCGGCCGAGCAAATCATCCAACAACCAAACTCGAAACTTTAGACAACAATCCCAATCAATAACTCCCACCAAGATTGCCTTTGTTACGACAGAAAATTCTGCTTCAGCTAGCGAATTGGTTATTAACGCGATGATACCCTATGTTGGAAATGGCCTAGCATTGATCGGAGGTGATACATTTGGCAAACCGGTTGGACAGATTGGACTAGATCGAACTGCTTGTGATGATCGCATCAGGATTGTTGCATTTGGAACCGAAAATGCCGATGGAAATGCCGACTATTTTGACGGTCTCGCTGGTTCGGTGGCAAATAGCTGCGAGGCACCAGATGATCTCACAATGGCGCTTGGCGATCCAGCGGAGGGTTCAATCGCAAGAGCGCTTGGCTTCCTCTCTGGCACCGCCTGCACGCCAATTGCGGGAATTCAATCAGCGCAGATTGCTGGGCAGGCCAATCCACAAAGCACGAGCATCCTTAGCCCACTTGAAAATGATCCCGAGATGCTGATGCCCGATCAGCCGACCACGGCCCAACGGGAAGTTCCTGGTTCCTTTTGATTCTGCATAGGATTCAATATCTGATTGACTGGACTTCCAATCGGGCGTCTATCTGAAGATGTGGAAAACGATATTGACTTGATCGAAGAAAGCCTCGCCACATTGGTCGACCAACTTCCGGTTTTGGCTATCAAAGTTTTTGAACGCTACATTGATGGCCACCCACAATTTGCACATGCGTTTCTCAACCCAGAAGCCGCGCGACAACGCATGACGAACGAAACCATCGAAGCAATGGTGGGCTCGGCAAAGGGCGATTGGTGGGTTGATTCAACCGTTATAAACTTTGTCGACCTCCATCACAATTACGACGATTTCACTGCCGAAGATTATAGCGAGTGGTTTACTTTGGTAATTCAAACCATGGCCAGTCTTTCTGGTGAAAGCTGGCCAAAAGGTGCTAGCGCGGCTTGGCACCGACAGGCTTATGCGCTGGTCGAAAAAATTGCTGAAACCCGGCGCAATGATGAAGTGCCAATGAGAAGTTAATCGGTTCGCATCATTTTGGTAAATTGACCTTTCGGCGTACCCCACAATTGATTGCCATCCAGATCAAATCCACGCTCCGCTTCCATCAGATATTCGCTTGTCAAACGAGTTTGAGAACCGATAGCGATCCGTTTGTCACGGCGCTTGGAATATATTGTGCAGTTCTTCGGGTTTACCGATCCCTCCCAATTCTGATTATCGGAATTGGATTTCATTTTGACCGCCTTTGACTGATGCCAAATTTGATCGCATCCCTGCTCCATGGTCGGAGTTAAAGAGTCTATAGTAAGCAATTTTAGAATATCAGGGTTGGCTCGAGCACCAGCAAATCTCTCTGGTTCTATCAAGCTCCAGGTTCGTTGCGCGACACTTCCATCTGGGAGATCGATTAGTTGTAATACACGCTGGCGATACGCTTTTTTCTGACTGGCAACATCCGTGCCTTGATTGCGCTGATAATAGATCCACTCACCTTCACCGAGTTTCGCAATGGATTTGCGAAAATCGACTACCTGATATCCTTTTTCATCCGGGTTCGATGCATAGTTTCCCACCATCAACTTGGATAGTTTTGCAGCGGTTCCACTCCAAGATGGTGCATCGCCATATCGATCCGAGTTCAGCTGATGCGGTTCTGCTTTGACTGGCATAGCCGCAAGAGTGCCAACCGACGCTAGAAAAACTAAAATTCGCCACATTATGTAGTCTCTCCAACCTGCGGCGCAAATGACACCGGCCATTGCGGCAACCTCATGATTTTTGCCGCCTGCTCCGGCGTAGCAACCGACCGCCCAAGTTTCCCGGCCAGTGCAACCACCTCCTCAACCAGTTCGATATTTTTCGGCACCCGCGGTCCGCCATAAGGTTCGATTCCGACCTGCACATGACCGCCGCGTTTAATCGCTTCTTCGGCCAGACCGCAGCCGACACAATCATCGCCAAAGGCCGACACTGACCAGGGCAGATCGCTGCCCTCTATCATCTCCAGATAAGCATCAAGGGCCTTTGCTGTTGGCGGCAGTCCAAAAGACATCGCTTCCGATCCAAAATAGAATTTCATAATCCCGCCTGGCGGCAATTCCCCGGCGCGGTGCAACGCCATGATAAACTTCACAAAGCCCGGTTCAAAAATCGAAATACTCATCCCTAGTTTCAGCCGCCGGCATGCCTCAACATAGTAATGACTGTCATGTGCATCATTGCGATAGACAAGCTGCGACGGGGCAAACACACCGTCTGCCATCGGTACCGACACGCTAAAGCTGCCGGGGTCACAAAGTCCCTGCGCAATCAAACCCTCTTCCGCCATCGCGGTTATATGGGCAAAGCGTTGCTCCACCGGAACCCCGCCGGGATCAGCGGGCATAGTTGGCGTCAATATCGCATCGGGGCGAATTGCCAGCAACTTGCGCCATGGCCGTGCATAGTCTTCCGCATCCATGATACCAGTGCGTCCGAACACCGGGTCACGCGTATGATTATGTACTAGCGCCGCTCCGGCCTCCATACACTCCACCGCCTGCGCGACGATGTCGTCTTCCTCATAGGGTACGTTGGGATTTTGCTCGGGCTTGACCGAACCGTTCAGAGAGACTTCGATGATCAGAGGCGTGTCGAGAACATTGGTCATAGAGCCCCCTCACCCGTGCTTGTCGATTTGCCAACCACTTTCGGCAAGTGTCGTGTTAGCAAATTCTATCGGCGCGCTTTCGAGCGGTGTTCCAACCGTATCGTTCCAGCGGTTCAGAAACCCGAATATCGAAACCACTGCGGCCAGATCAATCACCTGTTCCTCTGCATAATGGTCGCGCAAAGCGGCATAGTGGCTTTCTTCCACCGCATTGGGCACCTGTCCCGATGCCAGTGCAAAGGCCAAGGCGGTCTTTTCCGCTTCATCAAATAACTCGCTATTCTGAAAGCGCCAAAGTTCCGCAATTTTCTCCGCACTGGCACCATTTTTCTCTGCGCCGTGGGATGTATGTGCCTGACAATAGCGACAGCCTGCACCGTAGCTGGCCATATAGGCTACCATCTGCCGTAACTCTGCACCAATCGACAGTTGCGGCCCGACCATATATCCCATCATCGGCATCAGCGCCTGCAACAGTTCCGGCTTGCGTGCCATCGTCATAAAACTGTTGGGCAAGAATCCCATACTGGCCTTGGCCATTTCCATAATTGGTTGCAGTTCGGGGGGAACAGTGTCGAGCGGTTGAGGGCGTGATGTCATACTATTCTCCTAAGCGGCCTGCTGCGCGATCCGTCCGGTGGTCATATCCTCCAGCGTGATCGTGGTCAGCGTCTCTCCATCTGGTCCCATAAAATCGGCAAGCTTTCCATCCGGCGCATAGAGGTTGAATAACACCAGCGCACCCTCCGGTCCGCCATGCTCCATATGCACATCGCCCGGCTCCTTCGCGGCATAATCACCGGCAACTCGAATACGTTTGTCACCGCTTTGATCACCGGCATAGTCATAGACATGCAATTCACCAGCCAGCACGGTCGAGGTTGTATGGCAGACATGACGGTGAAAATGGCAATAGCTATCCGGCGCCCAGCGATAGAGCAAATCGATGTGCCCATCTTCGTTGGCCGAAAGCACCGCACCGTAATAATCAATGGGATAATCAAATCGATCATCGCCAGTGAAGTGGATCCAGTTCAGATTCTCATTATCAAGTACGTTCATCTAACGATCTCCTTCCAAGCAGCACAATCACGTCACCGACAAATGCTAAACCGACCAAGACGGTGAAACAAGCATTGCTTGGAAAATAAGGTTGCCGTCTTCAGAGGTGTCGAACGATAAGCGCGGGAAAGCCGGGTTTTAATGATGGGTTTGGGAGAGTTAGAGTGTCTGTTGTGGGGCAGACGCTAAGCTAAGTCGGGATGCGTAGGAAAAGGTTCCATCGGAATAGCGATTGCGAAACCATAGTTTGATATCCTGTGTTGACGAAAGACTTGAAAGTTCGCCAGTGGCCGCTTTGGGCGAAAAAGCAGGCGTTAGAATTAGGCCGTTTGTTTGTCATCTAACGCACCATTTACGGTCGTTCATGTTCTTCAGTTCTGATGTCCTGTGTTAGCCTTTTACGCTTGGGTGGTTATGACCAATTTACACATGTCCTATGAAACCGAACCGTTGCGGTTTATCATGATCAAGGTTGCGATCCATTTCGATGAGATAGGGGGCGGCAAACCCCTGATATGCATTTTTGCGGGCTTCCGGGAGGTCTTTCCAGCCTGTAATCGAACCACGGCATATGTCCTGCCCACATGAGCAACTTACGGGAAAGTGCTCTATTGTAAAGTTCCTCATTGCATAATCGTAGGTCGCTTCTTCGCCCATAGCCATGTTTCGCATCGCTACGAAGTTGTGACCACCCGAAGCGTTTAGCTGGATCCCGCAATTCGGATCGCAGCTATGGTTAAGCTTGGAACTCAGACCACTGTGAAAGCCAAATTTGTTTTTTCCGATCTGGGAAGCATGTGAGTGGTTTGTGATTCCAGTGGATTCAAGTACCCCCACCATTACAGTATCGCCGAGTCCAAAAGCCTTAAGTGTAAAAACCCCTTCACCTCTTCCAAGCGTCCTTCTTACTTCTATGCCGGTTTCCATTCAATCATCCTTTGTTCAAGTTAGCCACTAGATCCGGCAACGGGTTAAGAAATTCTGGATATGCGATAGCACCGGATTTTATCCGAGCCGCCGCAATCAGTTTCCAGTGATAATGGACAGCTTCAACACGATTGCGCTCATCATCGACAGACCCAGATTTCACTGTATCCATCAAAGCAATTTGGTGATCATGGAGAAGTACGTTGAAGTCCAATTTGCTCTCCCGTGGCGGGAGCGCGATGGTCTCTCAGTCGAGGGGCTACAAGAATTTGAGCCTCGATACAAACAAGATGGGGTTAGTGGACACATTTTTCAATGAGTGTTTGGTTGTAGATATAGCAAATCCATTAGTCGACCTGCCAATGGACAAGACACAATACCTGTGTTTGCTAAAAAACAATTCTAGCGAATTTTACTGGTTAGCAAATCTCCAGAAACTCTTTATCCCGCGAGAACTATCGCGGCTATCTCTTCTATATTGCCGTCCACAACCAAAGGCGACCCTCCGACAATTCCGACATTAGTCTGGCCATTCTCACCGGTCCGCAGCCAAGCGATATTCTGTGCAACTACCATATAATTACCACCACGCGAATTGAGTAAAACGAATTGCATATTTGTGTCTCCTGACCTGTTCTGCACTACCGGATAAATCTCTTTTATAGATTAACGTTCAGCTTACTATGGCATCGGCATCATCTTCGAGAGCGAGCATTGATGATTGATCCGTAATCGCACGAGAAATCCATTTTAATAATAACATTAGGACATGCTGACTTATAGGCCTAGGAAAGCGCTGCGGTTCGAAAAGTTGACGCATTGCGATACAGTTAAAACTTTCAGATTGCTTGCTGTGAAGTGGGTAGGTGCGAGAATCCTCGTTCAACCACTCCGCGCACCTACTCGACGCCGCATTTACCAATGTCCATTAGCCTTTGTTGCCCGACCACAGACGTGACGCAGACTTAACCCAAAAGGGATACCACCATGGCGAAATCACAAAGAAAGTCGAAGCGGGAAATCCGCAAACCAAAGGCGGAGAAAATAAAGAAGAACAATGTCTCCAACCCTTCCACCAAGGCCGGCATTGTACCAGGGCTGGAGAATATGAAAAGCAACCGGGGAAAATAGTATAGCCGGAAGGGTGATACCGATGCGTATCAAGCCAAAGATGTGCCGAGAGCAGCAAGCGATACAACTTGCAATAGCTGAGAATGATCCTCTGCAAAGCCGCCGCGATGTTGCGATAGCAGCTGCCGAAGCATGGGGGCGAGAAGCACTGCAAGCTGAAAAACGTGAAGCTGGCAGTGTTGGTTTGCGCGACCGGTTGGATGCTGAAATTACATTGGAATTTGCCCAGGAGGCAGATTTGGAAAGAAACGATAATGCCCGTTAGACTGCAAATAGCCTATGGGCTGATTATCATGATGATAACAGCTGCAAGTATTGGCCTTTATTACTACCGAAAGAACAAAAAAGACAAACATGGTGGTTGGTAACTAAAGTTCTAACCCCGTTATTTTCTGCAACCAAATTGGTTCGATAGCCTGACTTTCGCGAATCCAAGTTCAAAAGGAATTCTAAATATGAAGAAATTTCGGATCAATCCGCCAATCGCCGTTGTTATAATCTTGGTTTCAGCCTTGGCCACTATGGCAGTGCAGAAGCAGTTGTCAGCTGACGACGCCGATCAGTTAACTGAACGTGATTCCAATCAGGGATCTAGCTTTGAGAATTAGAAAGCCAACGTTTCCAATCAAAATTGGATTTCGGGATAGAATTGAAGATGCCTGCTCGACATGCAACGGAAGCTGGAACAAACCCGAGCAAGGACAATTGCTGAACAGCCCGAAAATATTCTACTCGAACTTGGTGTCGTCGATGTAAATGTGGCTGCCATTCACATTGACGTTGCCATCATAAGTTTGTGCGAAAAGTATAAACTCTCCCGGTTAGATCATCTTCTCCGCTGATGTCAGCTTCCCACCCAAACTTTGTCGTTCAGTCTTCCAATTGCTACTGTCCGATTGCGGGATAAAACGGCCATTGAAAATGCATGTTCGGTTACTCCGAACAACTATTTTTATCGTTGTGACTTATTAGATGTTCGTCGATATTTCGGTACCAATCATTCGAAAGGCTCAATTCAGATGGAAGTGTTGCTGACTAGCTGTCAATTTGTCACGCTATTCCGTAAGAGTCCATCGATCTAAAATTCCGCCTAACGTCTTTTGAACTAACAGCAGGATGATTTTCAGTTATCCGTTACAGTAAATTCCAAAGGAATAAAATTGACCGACACCTTTACACCAATACAAGCGCTTGTCGAAGGTAATATCCGGCTAGCGGCGACTGTAATGCTCATTCGAGATAGTGCGCAGGGTCTTGAGGTATTCATGGTACAGCGACCAGGGAAAGGGGATTTCCCGGATCTTCATGTATTCCCTGGCGGAAAAGTTGATGCAGATGATTTCTCTCCAGAGATTTGCTTCGGCCTAGGCGATTCAGAAGCGAGTGCGCGACTGGGGGTTGCCTCGGGTGGCCTTAGATATTGGATTGCAGTGGCCCGAGAGTGCTTTGAAGAATGCGGCGTTTTGCTGGCACGCAAAGAAGGGGCCGCAGTTTCGTTTGATGAACACACGGCGAATCGATTGCATCATCACAGGGAGCGCCTTCTCGCAAACAAAATTTCATTCAGTGATATTTGCCGTACCGAACAACTCCAAGTCGACTGTGAGCGCCTGGCATATTTCAGTCACTGGATCACTCCTGATCAAGTTCCACGGCGATTTGATACTCGGTTTTTCGTTGCGACAATGCCCGTGGATCAATCCACACATGCCTACACTTTCGAGACAGTCGATGATGAATGGATCCAGCCTAATCGAGCGCTTGCAAACAACGACGAAGGCCGCTGGCAGATGATTGATCCGACGCTGCGCTCCTTAGAAACTCTAAGCAAATACAGGTGCGTGAAAGATGCGCTTGGGGACATTCAACAAAGTTGCCATCTCATGCCACTTACTGAATCCCTATCCAGGCAGGGTATGCAGTCGCTTCGCTAATCTGATTTGCATCAGCTGCTACCCGCTGAACACAAGGTAAACTATCAACCAAGCTCTAATATCTTCTATAAGCGCAACAGCGGACACGTCTCAATATCAAACCATTTTGGCAATCTAAAATATGCCTTTTATAATAGCTTTTTCTAAACGCATCTTGTTATGGATAGGCCAATTCGCGTTGGTTCGCGGCGCACAGCAGTACGATTGCCAGCTTCGATCCACTTCGATAGGCGCGGGTTTTGAGGCAAAAATAGAGTTACAAATTATGGTGTGCGATATGGATCAATGCAGCTGTGAAAATTGACAACTTTCTAGGGAAGAAAAGAAAATGCAGGAAGATGTCGCCGATAACAAAACACCAGAACCCGGCAAGATCGATATCAATTTTTCTCCTGGGTTGGCTAATTTCTTAGCGACCAACCACATATCACTCGGCTTCACCTCTTACCAGACAGGTCGCCTATATCTGGTAGGATCCGGAGAAGATGAAAAGCTTGCTCTGCACGAAGCACAATATCCGCAGGCGATGGGTGTACAAGGTGATAGTGAGCGCATTTATTTGGGCACGCTGACACAGGTTGTCCGGCTGGAAAATGTTTTATCGGCGGGACAACTAGCCAATCAGGTTCACGACAAAGTCTATGTCCCCCGCAACTTTCAGACTACAGGAAATATTGATATTCACGAACTCGGCGTTCGTAACAGTGGCAAGATAGTTTTCATCAATACGCGCTATAGCTGCCTTTGCGAACCGGATATCAAGAATAGCTTTAAACCGATCTGGAAACCGTCATTTATATCCAAATTGGCACCTGAGGATCGTTGCCACCTCAATGGTTTGGCGATGGTCGCCGGGGAACCTAAATATGTCAGCGCATGTTGCCGATCAGATGTTGTCGACGGTTGGCGCGACCGCCGCGATGACGGCGGAGTTATCATAGATATTGATACAGATGAAATTATGGCGGAAGGCCTTTCCATGCCGCACAGCCCGCGCTGGTATGATGGCAAGCTATGGATATTGAATTCCGGCAGCGGTGAATTGGGGTGGATCAATCCGAAGGACAAAAGCTTCAATGCAGAAGCCTTCTTCCCCGGCTTTCTGCGCGGCCTAGCGTTCCACAACAATTACGCTGTGACAACCCTTTCCAAGCCCCGATACAAGCGCTTTGAAGGTCTGACACTTGATGCCAAGATGAGAGAAAAAGGCGTAGATCCGTGGTGCGGAGTGCAGATCATCAATCTGTCCAGTGGCGATATTGCTCATTGGCTTCGATTTGATGGCGCAATTAGCGAGCTATTTGATGTGTGTGTGTTGCCCGGCGTCAAAAATCCTCTCACACTTGGACCCCATTCAGCAGAAATTGCCGATTTCATCACATTTGAATAATGCTTGCTCAACTGGCTCTCGCATTCGGTTGAGCCGCAAATTGAAAACGCCAGTTTCCACCTATTTTTACAAACTGATCATAATAACGAAGACTCCTCCTCAAATCACGGCGCGACTGACCTGCCGCGGTGTGGAGGACATGGCACAGCGAGCATAGAGCGTTCAAAATCAGTTCAACGCACCCCGTGTTCTCACAAAACCCGTCATCCTCCATACGTGCTTCACGCTTCACTTCACTCCATACACTGGTCGTACAGTCCGGCCACTTGCCGGGCGTTCGAGCACAAGATACCGCCCCATTTATAGCCTTCCTGGCCTTTGGCGCGGCGGATCTTGAACCAGTTAAAGCCGTTCATCATCACGCCGGTATTCTCGATCAATGTCACGTTTTCACCCTCCTGCAGGCTACCGGTCTGTGCAAAATCCATCCCCGGTCCTGCACGAAGTTTCCCGCCCCAGCTGCGCGCGGGAACGTCCAGCGCAATCGGCCCGCCCGCCGCATCGGGGGTCGCCTCTCCTGCGCCATCCTCTGGCTCGCCGCCGACAAATGTACATTCGGTGTGCCCCGGTTGATCGCTATCTGCGCCATAGATCAGCACCGCCGTGCTGTTGGTGGTCAGCAGAATATAGTCCCCGCCCTCATAGCGCGCACCGCTTTCCGGATAATTATATTTTGCGCGCAGCGGCGTCACGACAGGGCCAGCATCGGGAGCATTTTCGCTCTGCACCTGATACTGCACCGTGGCCTTGTTCTGATCAAACGCATCAAAGATTACCAGATGCTCACCATCGCCCACCGGCTGGCATCGGAACTGATCATTGAGCGATGCCTGCGCGGGACTGGCCATTGCGATCAGTGACAAAGCGCTCGCCGCACAAAGCATGAAAGGGGTCAGGGATATCATCATATTTCCTTTGGTTGCCTTCGCCATATTCTATCGACCTTTACGTTCACTCCGCCGGATCGATTGTGATAGCGGTCACCTTAGGGAAATCATCGCTCATCACATCGCCTGCATTGTTATATTGTTTACCTGTACCCACCACGATCCGCGCAGTACGTCCAATATATTCGGGCGGCATTTCCTGGTTCGAAAACCAGCCTTCACAGTCACCTACGCTGCACAAGGCCGATTGTGTATCGGCATCATCGGCTGCGTCCAGCGGGCGGTAATCCAGATAGCAATTGTCACCGCATTCAAAGCCCTCAATCCGGATGCGAACCGCGTTACTTGCGGCATTTGGCGAGGGCCCTTTTCCGATTGATTTTTTCCCATCAGGAATCCGTGCGATAATTTTCATTTCCACAACCGCCGTCGGATCAAACAGCTCCGCGCCACCAATAGCGGTCCAGGCGGGAAACGGTGCCTTGATATAGCGGTGCTTGACCTCGGCAAATTCCATGATGTGCGTGCGCATATCCGTGTGATAGGTGGTGATATCAACCACGTCGCTCCAACCGACACCTGCCCTTTCCAATATTTTTCCCACCGATTTGAATGCGCGATCATAACCGGGTTTCAAATCCGTTTCACCGGACGCTGGCCCGATCATCAAGCCGGACATAAAGACATAGTCGTCGGTCAGCACCGCCCGCGAATATCCCGCCTGTTCCAGAAAAGCGCGTTCCTGCTGGTCCTCAGGCATGATTACCGTTTTCTTGCTTTGGGCGTAGACTGGTGTGTTCAACAATATCGCCACAAGGGCAGTGATCAGCGATTTGTACATATTCATCTCCACATTCTGGCGTGAGGGACAGGATGGCATGGTTTCACAAAGAGGTGAAGGGTGGTATTTGCAAACGGGCGGAGAGCGGGAAATATTGTAGGTGACAGAGGTGACACCCTGTCACCCTGCCCCCTCACAGCCCAACCCTTTGAAGATGCTGACTTTCTCAGCCATGCGGGCTGGGTGACAGTTTGCGCTGAGAAAATCACTCTCTCCATCACCATCGCCGCCCCCGCTCCTCCGGCGCATGTTTGTGGGTGAGCGCCTTGATCTTGTCCTCCGTGCTTTCGGCATCGTCGCCATATTCCCAATCGAGCTGCCCCTCGGCAATCTGATCGAGCAGCTCCTCCCAATATTCACTGTGAAACTCCGCCGCCGCACCGTTGCGCAAAGTCACCGGCGCGCCAAAGCGGTTGCGCATAGCGAGCAGCGCGATGGTCAGCCGCTCGTCAAATTTGCGCGAGGTGCCGACCAGCTCGCCCTTGTAATAATGCGGCACCTCCACTCCGTTCAGCGCCCGCTCGAGCGCGACCTGCGCCAGATTGTCATAACCATGCTGAAACGCCGCCTCCCACCCGACATCAAAAGGCCGCCCTTTTTGCTGCGTGCGCAAACGATAGGCGGACTGCCGCGACATGCCGACCGACCGGGCCGCGGCGGAGACATTGTTGGTCACCGCAAGCTGTCGCAAAAATTCCGCCATCTTGTACGGCGTCCAGCGGTCCTTGCGAGTGGGTTTGATTTTTGTGGGTTTGGGGGTGTTGGGGGAGTCTGTCATGGGGCTGACGGTAAGCGATACGGGCGTGTGTAGGAAAGGGTGTTGGAGATTAGCGTAAGTATTTCGGGAGACATACTTTTGGTTTTTCCTACCAATATTGTATTAGTTTTCCTATCCGTGAGCTTAATCACGTTTTGCGGTAATGAAATTGTTTCATATAACACTTCATGTTTGCAACCTTCGCCAAACCAAAAGGGGAGAGAGAAAATGGGACTAAGGGATCCGGAAACGCGCGCTGCTTTCGATTTGGTGGCGAAATACTCAGTGATTGCCGTTGCGGGGCTTTGGACGCTCTATGTGGGTACGGACTATCTGGATAGACAAGCCAAAGCACTTGAACTGGGCAATGTCGCGCTGGGAGTCGCATCGGTTCCAACTGCGGATACAACCATTACATTCGTTGAAAAACCGAAGCCGGAACCGGGTGAGAAACTCTGCTTTCCGGAAGGCAAATACGCAATTAAGAATACGGGCCAGTTGGCGGTAGAACTCAAACCGGCCGTGATCAAGCTATACGAGGTACCGGTCACTTATCTGAAGGATGGTCAGAAAACTGTATCTTGGTCACTGGAAACAGTGCTCGCAAAGCTTGAGCCGATCCGTACCGAAACACTCGGCGGCAGCGAAGTGATAAGTATCGGCAATTCGTATGAACGGATTTTTGCATATACAATCCGCCGAAAACCCGGTCATTCGTACGTTCTGGTCGCCAATGCGGCCGGAGGCATACCCGAAAATGCCGCCGTCGATGACGATGCGAGAGCCATCCGAAAATTCGGTCCCAATGATTTGCGCCACGTCGCTCTACTCGGAGCTTATTGCTGAGAAATGCCGAAATTCGAGCCGCTAAAAATACAACTGGCCCCTAAGCAATAAGCTCCGGCGGCGTCCACCCATACTTCCGCACGCCCAGCGAGACTGGCGTGAAGGCGGGCAAGCGGGAGATCTGGTGATGGCGTTTTGCGGGCCGAGAATTTGGCGTTTCTGTCATGGGATGAACGAGTGGTTATGTGGGGGTGTGTAGGAAAGGGTGTTGGGGGTTGGGTGCATTGTTGCACCCTTCACCGGAATTCCATATATGGGCTTTTGAGGGTTGAATTTGGCGTATTTGGTAAACTGTCACCGTGATCGTAATTCTAGAGAGCCCTGTATGAGATATCCGATTTCACGATATTGACATTAAACCAATTATGAGCGGCAAAGTTGAAGATGCTATCAGCAATTGCGTCCTGATCGCCTGATGGACCAATGATAATTCGAGACAAATTGGACTCATGAAACTGGTCCGGCTTTCTCTCGCTATTGAGGAAATTGATATCTAGATGTGGCCGCCTAATCCCGCTGCGACCACTTTCGGAAAACACCATTTTCCCTCCCACGGACTCCGGTTCGTGCGGTTGGTGAAATACCATTGTTCGGACTTCTCGTTCTTCCTTGTAATCAGAATCTTTGAAAACGACGGGCAACACATTTAGAAGTTGGAAAAGTGTCAGATGCATATCCGAAATACTATAGGAATGCTCATCTAAGGACCTGAGCACTTCAAAGTATCTGTCGAGACGCGCCCTCACAAGAATTGCGGCATCCGAAGCATCATAGATAACGCGAAAAGGCCTGCTAATTTTCGAGTTTATCTTATTCCTCACAGGACCGGTTGATTTAGGGTAGTCTAGAACCAAAGCAACACCCAATCCATTCGACCCGTAAAGGCGCCATTGGTTCAAAGTTCCATTGATTTCTTCCTCATTGATGCCGTCGCATAGGCAAAAAACAAATGGCCAGTGCCGCATTTTATCTTTTAAAGTCCACAAGTGAAGACATTGCTGCTCCAATCTGGAGCAATTTCGCGCGTAATCCTTTACAACCGAGCGAACGATCTCGTACCCAAAGTGCCATTCTCTTGGGTCATTCATAGACCCCAAAGATGTATGCCGTAGCGTTTGATTTTCTAGGATCGAGTAGAGTGTTGACAAACTCGTATAGTGAATCAGCTTTTCCGACCTAGGAGCAACATTTTCATCGGTGCCGAGCCAGAAGCTATTCGAGACCTCAGATAACTGTCGTAGACCTTTCTCCGACGGGGCTGAGATTGGATCAGATCCATTTGACATCGCAATCTAGACTTCCTTCTTATGGACTGCTTGTACTCTTGAATTACAATGAATTACAGTGACAGTTTACCAAATACACTAAATCACCCAAACCGTCATCCTGAACTTGGTTCAGGATCTCCGTCGATTGTGCGCTACTTTAGGAGATTCCGGTATTACGGTGACAGTGCACTACTTCTAGTTACGATGACAAAATGCGGAATCACCCCTCCCACTTATGCGACAGCAATTTGATCGTCACTTTCCCGGTCGCAACCAAAGTGCCGTCTGCATCCAGCATCGGTATTTCGGCCAGATACCCAGCGCTGCCCTTGCGTTCCAGATCGGCGAGCAGGGCTGCGATCTCTGCCTCGCCCAGCCGGTATTCCGCGGTGACATCGCTGGCCGCCATGCGGTGGAAATCGACCGCGATATCCTTGACGATGGGGAAATATTTTGCGGTGTCGAGAATGGAAATCCCGGGGTTCGCCGCGGCCGCCTCTGCCAGCACGGTATAGGCGCCCATATACATCACATCGACATGATTGGCATTGGGCCCCAGTGGCATCAGCAGCCGGACATAGCCGCGTTCCCTTGCCAGATATTGCATCTCCGTGCGCTCGACGAACGGCACCCGATATTGCTGCGCTTTGGGTTTCGGGTCTGTCACTCCGCCGGTTCTTCCACCTCATCCTCCGGCAAATATAACCGCTCGCCCTTGTCCTTATAAACCTTCGCCATCTCCCGCATGCCTTCTTCCGCTGCGGCCTTGCTGGCGGCGGCGGTTTCTGCGCCCAGTTTTTCCGACGCGATAAAGCCTTCGGCGCTCTGGTTTTGGGTGCTGGCGAAGTCGCGGACTTCCTGTGAAATTTTCATGCTGCAGAATTTCGGCCCGCACATCGAACAGAAATGCGCGGTCTTTGCGCCTTCTGCGGGGAGCGTCTGGTCGTGATATTGCATCGCGGTGTCGGGATCGAGCGACAGATTGAACTGATCTCGCCAACGGAACTCGAAGCGCGCCTTGGACAGCGCATCATCACGAACCTGTGCCGCCGGATGGCCCTTCGCAAGGTCTGCGGCGTGGGCCGCCAGTTTATATGTCACCACACCGACTTTCACATCGTCGCGGTCGGGCAGGCCCAGATGCTCCTTGGGTGTGACATAGCAAAGCATCGCGGTACCGTACCAGCCGATCTGCGCCGCGCCGATACCGCTGGTGATATGGTCATAGCCGGGCGCGATGTCGGTCGTAAGCGGGCCGAGCGTGTAGAAAGGCGCTTCGCCGCAGACTTCGAGCTGCTTTTCCATATTCTCCTTGATCTTGTGCATCGGCACATGGCCGGGCCCTTCGATCATCACCTGCACATCGGATTTCCAGGCCCGATGGGTGAGCTCGCCGAGCGTGTAAAGCTCGGAGAATTGCGCCTCGTCATTGGCGTCGGCAATCGAGCCGGGGCGCAGGCCATCACCGAGCGAATAGGCGATGTCATAGGCCTTCATGATCTCGGTAATGTCGTCGAAATGTTCGTAGAGGAAGCTTTCCTTGTGATGCGCGAGGCACCATTTCGCCATGATCGACCCGCCGCGTGAGACGATACCGGTGACACGCTTCGCCGCCATCGGTACGTAGGGTAATCTTACGCCGGCGTGGATGGTGAAATAATCGACGCCCTGCTCCGCCTGCTCGATCAGCGTATCGCGGAATATTTCCCAGGTCAGGTCCTCGGCGACGCCGCCGACTTTCTCCAGCGCCTGATAAATCGGCACGGTGCCGATCGGCACGGGCGAGTTGCGGATGATCCACTCGCGGGTGTCGTGGATGTTACGACCGGTGGAAAGGTCCATCACAGTATCGCCGCCCCAGCGGATGGACCAGACCATCTTGTCCACTTCCGCCGCGACGTCTGATGCCACCGCGCTGTTGCCGATGTTCGCATTGACCTTCACCAGGAAGTTGCGACCAATGGCCATGGGTTCGGTTTCTGGGTGGTTGATGTTGTTCGGAATAATCGCGCGTCCTCTTGCAACCTCATCGCGGACAAATTCGGGTGTGACATAATCGGGGATGGACGCGCCAAAGCTCTCGCCATCGCGCTTATATTCTTTCAGCCGCTCGCGCCCGAGATTTTCCCGCTCGGCGACATATTCCATTTCCGGGGTGATGATGCCTTTGCGTGCATAGTGCATTTGCGAGACATTCATGCCCGGCTTGGCGCGCAATACTTTACGGCGCACATTGGGGAATGGGGCAACACCCCCGCTACGGTCCGGGCCGAGCTGGCCATTATCTTCGGGTTTGATTTCGCGCTGGTCGATTTCCTCGACATCACCGCGAGCACGGATCCATGGGGCGCGCAATTCGTTGAGGCCGGTGGAAATATCGATCAGCGCTTCGGGATCAGTGTAAGGCCCGCTGGTGTCATAAACGCGTACCGGCTCCTCACCGCCCTCCAGCTGAATTTCCCGCATCGCCACACGAATGCCGCTGCCGCTATGCGCTGCGACATGCACTTTTTTTGAACCGCTTATCGGTCCGGTGGTTACACCAATTTCGGTTTTTGCAGGAAGGTCGGCCATAAATTCTCTCCATTATTCGAAGGAGAGAGTGCGGGAAAATGGTCCGCTCCCTCCCTCCGCCTGTGATCCCTCTTGATTGAGGGGCAGGATCAGGTTCAGCGGGTCGCAGGGCGTTAAACCTGCCTCTCAGTCAAACGACTCCCCGGGGATGTGTAAGTGTTAGAATATCATCGGACTATTGTCACGACCAATTGTCCATCAACCGTTCTTCGATAAACTCTATCACAGCAAAACGGCAAACCAGATTGCTTGACGGGTCATTTCGATCGGAAAATATTCGAACAATATTGATTTACATCTTTTTACTCAATCCCGAACAAATACCGTGTTTTTGTTCAATTTTATTCGATTTTACCGCAATTTAACATTCTATTCTTGCTTTGATCGATGCACCAGAGATAGCAAAACGAGATGCAGGAAACCAACAGCCCTCAAATCACGACGCGCGTGTTCACGCTCGATCTAGGGGACTTGCATACAGCCAAAGGAGCCAGTCATATTGAACGACCCCTGGGATAATGACTGGCTCCCAACCGCATGAGAGGGACTAAACCTGATGGAGTATGAGTATAAAGTTCATGAGCTAACGGCGTTTGCAAGGCGGTTCAACAGGCAAACAGCCCCCTGCTTTCTCTCGGAAACTAACCAGCTGTTAAGATCAATTGATCGTTGTTTGGACAAGGCCGACCAACTCGACCTAAAAATCGTCGGCGTGAAACTAAGTGAAGCCCGCGAAGCACTCAAGGACATTCAGATTGATAAATAGTCTGCTGACAATGGTTTTAAACTATCTCAGGACATTTGCTTCCCAACTGTTATGTATAAGTTTCGTTAGAATATCAGAAGTATTGCAGCTACCATATCCCAATGAATCCCATAAATAACCACAGCTTTGACGGAGGCGGGCTTTCTCGAACACAAGGCTCTTTAGGATGGGCAATACTGACACTCATGCCCACAAACGCCTGGGAAGACATCACTATTTCAATGTTGTGCAAGGAAGCGGGAATTTCCCGAACAACCTTTTATGCCCATTTTTCCGGCAAGGGTGAGCTTCTTGAAAAACTCTTCACATGGATTGAAAACGCCTTGACCAATATTCCAACCGAAGGGCGGGGATTGGATGTAAATGGAACAGTTGGTTTTCTGTCACCGCTGTTGGGGCAAATAAAGGAACGAAGGCAAGTCATCCAGCGGCAAAAGGACAATATGTCCGGTTACACACTGGCCCTCCGATTTCGATCCATGCTCGCCAATATGATCAAGATCGAGTTTAGAAGATCACAATATGGCAACATGCTAGATGACAAGCAATATACGTTGCTCAGCGGTGCAATATCGGCGTTGTTGCGAC
This sequence comes from uncultured Sphingomonadaceae bacterium, assembly GCA_947494305.1. GTDB lineage: Bacteria > Pseudomonadota > Alphaproteobacteria > Sphingomonadales > Sphingomonadaceae > Parasphingorhabdus. The sequence continues at coordinate 1,645,480 of CANLUL010000001.1, forward strand.
GCTGGATTGATGAATATTATTCCGAACCAGAAGAAGAAATGCTGAGCATTCTCGACAAACATGTGTCGGATTTTCTAGTTGCTCAGGGAATCGAAACGACCGGGAAATAGCTGGAGACAGGAACCAGCCAGTCCGATACTTAAGCTAAACAGCCTCAATGAGACGGTAGATTGCGGGAACCAAGATCATTTGTCGCGCCGACTATTGGAATGGATGCGCGGCAGGATGTTTTCGGCAGCGACAACCTGTCCGTCTGGCCCGACAAAAGCCAAATCCAGTATGGCACCAGTTTCTCCAGAGATCATATCAAGCGGCGTTTTTCCTTCGTCCAGATACTCGTCCGCCCAATACATCATCGCCAAAAGGATTTTGGCAGTGGCCCTGCCCCGTGCGGTCAACCCATATTCGGTTCGTGCCCGGGCGGTACCATCGCGATATTCCATACCCTCGAGCAGACCGTCTTTGACCATCGCTTTGAGCCGATTGGCCAGAGTCGCGCGGGGAATATTTGCGTCATTCTTCAAATCATCGAATCGTTTCACCCCGTAAAACGCCTCGCGCAAAATTAGTAGACGCCATTTGTCTCCCAGCATTTCTGCGGCTTTTGCCATGCCACAATCGTCCAAATCAATCGGTGCGGCAGAAATTCTATTATCTGAGTTTGACATTTGAACTTACCTTATCTATTCGAATCTAAATTCAATAATGGAACTTAGATATGACCTTGCTTGATATTGTGCTGATAGTCAAAATTGCTGTGACCGGATTGCTTGTCGGATTACCCATGCTGCTCTTGCCCCATGCCATGTTGTTAAAACGCCTTGGTATTGATGAGGTGGCGTTACCATATATTCGACTCTACGGTCTTGCGATAATGGCCTTGCTGGTCGGCTATGCAAGCGCGTTTTCCGGTTTTATCGGAGGTGAATTTCCAACAGGAATCGCGCTTATGGGCATCGTGTCCAACGGCGGTGGGTTCGTGACAATGCTCATCACAGGCTTGGCCGCAAGGCAGAAGCTATTGGCGGGGTTTCTGTTGGTCATTGCAACCGCTCTGGTTGTCAGCGTGCTGATCCCGGATATATTTATGCAGGCAATCTGAGACTGTTTTACTGAAATTCCAGACCTTCAAACTCACCCGATTTACGCCAACCATCCATATAGTTGAAGAACGCGACCGCGCCGTGTGGATGACCCAGCATGAAGCGATCCCGTTCACCCCAGCCCGCACCTTCGTTGTTATAATAGCCCGGTGTGCACTCGGTATTGCCGATATTGACGCCCAGACCGGTTTGCAGAAACTCGATCCACGCTTGCTCTGCATCGGCGGTCACTTCCACCGTGTCGGACCCCTGTTTTTCAGCATGCGATACAATGGCCGCGATGGTGTCGGCATGATCGACAATATTGTGCGGGACATTAGCGATGAAGTTGGCCGCCTGTGTCGGCTGGACCATGAAGGCGTTGGGGAAACCGGCCATATGCAGACCATGTTTGGTACGCATGCCTTCCTCCCAATGCTCGGACAGTTTTCGCCCGCCTTTACCGGTCACATCAAAACCGGCTCTGGAAACATAATCGACCGATACTTCGAACCCGGAGGCGTAAACAATGCAATCGACTTCATATTCCTGACCAGCCGCATAGACTCCGTTTTCGGTAATCCGTTCCGCACCCTTGCCATCGGTATCAATCAAACGTGTAGCCGGTTGATTGAAAGCTTGCAGATACTCATCGTGGAAACAGGGACGTTTGCAAAGCTGGCGGTACCAGGCTTTCAATTTCTCACCCGTATCAGGATCATCGACAAGCTCGGCCGCACGCTGGCGAATTTCCTCCATCTTTTGAAAATCGGAATCTTCAAAAGATGCGAGCATTTTTTCCGGTGTCCATTCGCTTGGCGGGACTTCTTTCAGGTTGGCACGCACGCGCTTGGCCAAGTCTGTCCAGCCATCATTGACCAGATCTTGTTCGGGAAATCCAACGCCCAGATTGGCAGCGAAATTTTCCTGCCACTTCCTCTGCCAGCCTTCTTCGGCGACATCGGAAAACCAGTCTTGCTCAATCGGCGCATTGTCGCGCCGGTCAACGCTCGATGGGGTTCGCTGGAATACCAATAACTCCTTTGCCGACCGCGCCAGATGCGGAATACACTGCACCGCCGTTGCGCCGGTGCCGATAATGGCAACCCGCTTGTCGGCCAGCTTGTCGAGCGGCGCGCCTTCCGGATTACCGCCGGTATAGTCATAGTCCCAGCGGCTGGTGTGGAAGGCCTTTCCCTTGAAATCTTCGATACCCGGAAGACCTGGAAGCTTGGCAACATGCAGCGGACCGGTACCCATTCCCACATATTTCGCGGTGAAGGCATCACCCCGATTGGTACTTACTATCCAGACTTTCTTCGCTGCATCCCATTCCAGATCCTCGACTTCGGTATGGAAAAGAGCATGCTCATAGAGTCCGAAATGGTTGCCAATCCGCGAGCAATGATCCCTGATTTCCGGCGCATGCGCGTATTTCTCGCTCGGCATGTGCTCGGTTTCCTCGAGCAAAGGCATATAGATCATAGAGGCAGTATCGCACTGCGCACCGGGGTAGCGGTTCCAGTACCAGGTGCCGCCAAAATCACCGCCTTTCTCAATGATCCGAACGTCATCGATGCCAGCTTCTTTCAATCTTGCGCCAACCACAAGCCCCGCAAAGCCGCCGCCGATAAAAGCAAAGGTCACATGATCCGTGACCGGATCGCGCTCTTTGAGCGGCGTGTAGGGATCTGTCGCCAGATCGGAAAATTCACTCTCCAGTCGCAGATATTGCGCAGAGCCATCACCGCGCAGACGCTTGTCACGCTCCTCGGCATATTTCTGCTTGAGCGCTTCCTTGTCTATGGTGATCGCGATCATGGCTTTTGGGATCCTCTCAATATATGTTTAATCAGACAGTTAAATGCTTCGTGAGTTTTGGTCAACTTTATGTCATAAGTGATTCAGATAGTGGGTTGAATTTTTCAGGAGCGGGAAATGGCTGGATCAAATGGCAAGGATTTCGATGTAATTGTGGTGGGCGCGGGCTTTGCCGGACTCTACCTGATTCACAAAATGCGATCACTGGGACTGACCGTCCACGCGTTTGAAACGGGCGACGATGTGGGCGGGACCTGGTACTGGAACCGCTATCCCGGTGCGCGCTGTGATATTGAGAGCATCGACTATTCATTCAGCTTTGATCCCGAACTGGAGCAAGAATGGGAATGGTCGGAGAAATACGCGACCCAGCCAGAGATTTTGCGTTATGCCCAGCATGTCGCCGATCGGTTTGATCTGCGCCGTGATATTTCCTTTGAGACACGCGTAAACAATGCGGTTTGGAATGAGGATGCGGCACGGTGGAGCGTTACCGCTGAAACCGGTGATAGCTTCACCAGCCAGTTTTTCATCATGGCCACAGGGTGTCTCTCGCAACCCAAAGACATTGATATCGAGGGTATCGATACATTTGGCGGAGAGGTTTATCGCACCCATAGCTGGCCGCATGATGGCGTTGATTTCACCGGCAAGACAGTAGGTGTCATTGGCACAGGGTCATCCGGCATACAGTCAATCCCGCTGATCGCCGAACAAGCAGACAGTACCACGGTTTTTCAGCGTACCGCCAATTATTCCATTCCGGCTGGCAATGGACCGATTGCGCCGGAAAAACTGGCCGTTAAACAGCGCTATCAGGAGTATCGCGAAGAAGCCCGCTGGACCAAGGTAGGGGTTCCCGGCAAGGAAGCGATGGATTTTGCGCTGACAGTCTCAGAGGAAGAACGCCAGCAACGCTATGAGGAATTGTGGGCAACCGGAGCGATCCCCCATATTGGGTCGGAATTTGCAGACATTCTGTTGGATGAAGAAGCCAATAAAACACTGGCGGATTTCGCGCGGGACAAGATCCGCAGCGCCATCAAAGATCCCAAATTGGCGGACATATTGACGCCTACCGAGTTTCCTATCTGTACCAAGCGCGCGTGCCTAGACACCAACTATTATGAAACCTTCAATCGCCCCAATGTAGATGTAATTGATATCAAGAAAAATCCGATCCGGTCGATCTCCGCAACGGGCATCGCTACCCAGGATCAGGACTTTAATTTCGATGCGATTGTTTTTGCCACGGGCTTTGATGCGATGACCGGCGCGTTGCTGGCGATAGATATTGTAGGGCGCGGCGGACAAAGCCTGAAAGAAAAATGGGCCGATGGTCCGCTCAACTATCTGGGATTGACCGCCCAGGGCTTCCCCAATTTTTTCATGATCACGGGTCCGGGCAGTCCATCAGTATTGTCTAATATGATCGTGTCCATCGAACAGCATGTCGAATGGATTGCGGACTGCCTGCAATTTATGGAGAAGGAAAATCTGAAAGTCATCGATGCCACACCAACGGCTGAAATTGGCTGGGTGGAATATGGTACGGCCACCAGCGACATGACGCTCTTTCCGAAGGCAAAAAGCTGGTACATGGGCGCAAATGTTCCCGGTAAGCCTCGGGTATGTTTGCCTTATGTTGGCGGCGTGGCCGCTTACCGGCGGGTCTGCAATGATGTCGCCAAGCAAGATTATCTCGGCTTTGCTTTTGATGGACCGGATGGTTCTCGCATAAATGATGGGCTGGTCAGGCGCCAACAACCCGATGTGGTAGGCTTGCTCGAAATGATAGACGAGCTGAACCTGCCACCATTTGAATCCATGTCACCCGAACTGGCTCGTGAAACATCGGTTGCCATCAACGCAGGCAATCCTCCCGGCCCGGAAGTAGGTGAAGTGCTGGATGGTCAATATGCCGGTGCCGACGGCGATTTGAACTATCGCCTTTACCGGCCAGCAACGCCGGGGCCACATCCGATCACGCTCTATTTCCATGGCGGCGGCTGGGTCCTCGGCGATCACACATCAGACGATGCCTTCTGCCGCGATTTATGCGTGAATTCAAACAGCATCGTCGTGTCAGCCAATTATCGCCACGCCCCGGAACATGTATTCCCCGCCGCAGCGGACGATGGATTTGCTGCCCTCAACTGGGTCGCCGAAAATGCCGAAAGCCTGGACGGATTGTCCGGCGAACTGGCGCTGTGCGGATGGAGCGCCGGTGGCAATATTGCCGCCGTCGTCAGCCAGCTTGCCCGCGACACAGACGGTCCTGCCATTAGCGGAATGGTTCTGATCACGCCGGTTGTCGATGCAACCGATGACAGCCCATCAATGACCGAAAATGCGGAAGGCTTTGTCCTGACCAAGGCGCTGATGGATTGGTTCTGGGATCATTATACCGATCAGGAAGATCGCACCGATCCCAAAGCCTCTCCACTGCTTGCCGAAAGCCTCGCGGACTTGCCGCCGACCCTGATCATAACCGGCGAGTTCGATCCTCTTCGCGACCAGGGCGCAGCCTATGCCGATGCCCTGTCTGCTGCTGGATCAAAGGCGCGTCATATTGGTTATCCGGGACAGATCCATACGTCCTTTACCGCCGTCGGCGGGATACCGACCGCCAATGGCGCAAGAGAGGAAATTGCAAACGCAATACGGGGTTATTTCAAAGCTCTGACTCCGGCTTGACTTGCAACTAACTTCATGATTGAATAATTTCATATTCAATGACTTATGGAGGTTTTATGATACTGGCCATTGCCGCAACGACGTTGATTGCACTTTGTGGATGTAGCGGAAACACAAGTGACAGCGACAAGTTGGACGATGATGGAATCGAGAATGCTGTTGTCGAAAAGGCGGAGGAAACAGCCGACCCGGATGCTACGCAAGACGAAGAAAAAGCAGAAACAAATGCCGATGACAAAGCCAGTCCGGATGCGAGCAGTGATGAGAAACCAGCAGCAGAAAAACCGGTCGATACCGGCCGGATTACAATATCCGGATCGTTGAATGCGGTTATCTATGAAATGAGCCCGGCTGGGCTTGATATCACCGGTGACGACGGCAAAGGATATTTGGCCACGATAAACCAGCCGGCCTTTGACACATTGATGGATGATTTCACTGGCCTCGGCCAGAAAGTATCGCTCGAATGCGATCCCGGCGATGGCAAGGAAGTCAATGGCTATCGGGAAGTTGGCAACTGCGATCTGGCCAGCTAGGGCCATGCAATCTCCATCTGTCGGCTTGGATCAGGTCACCTGAAGCCTGACAAAAGCGACTGCCATGGCCGCAATGCCGATGGCAATGGACAACCCTGCCCAAATTTTATTTCCCGAATTCATGAGCTTGCCGGCTATTCCCAAGAACCAGTCTCCAAAGGCCATGATCGCTGCACCTTCCAGGAAAATAAAAGCACCCATCACGGTGATCAGGATCGAGAGAATGTCTGTCGGGTCATAAGGATTGACCAGATATATCGCGGCGCCAATGGTTATGGTGACCATGCCAGTCAGAAACTGAATAGCACTACTGGCGCGCACCTCGCGGAGCATTCCGGCCCAAAACCCGGGCTGCCGAAACTCTCCAATACCGGCGGCGAGGCTATAGAGGCCGATAAAAAATGTAATCCAACCGGTGATATTTGCAGCATTTCCCATCGCTTCTCTCCTTCATTTCAAAAAGGTGTCAGCCGACATATAGCATGTAAACGCCTCTCTGTCCCGGCGCGCCACTTAGCGACGGGAAAATGAGTTTAGGAGGATCGAACTCAATGTCACCAATTAAGCACGAACATTAAGCCAGTTGATCGCCGATAGGCAAATCTCGAATACGTTTCCCAGTCGCCTGAAATATCGCATTGGCGAGGGCCGGGGCTAGCGGCGGTAAGCCCATTTCACCCATACCAGCCGGAGGATAGTCATTCTGCACAATATGGGATTCAATGATCGGCGGCGCATCGGCGATTTTCATCAGATCGTAGCTGTCGAAGTTCTCGTTCGTCACGCGGCCACCTTCGATATCAATAGCTAGCCGAAGCGCCGTTGAAAGGCCGTCGTTGATACCGCCCTCGTGCTGCGCCTCAACACCATTGGGATTGACAACTTGTCCGATATCAATCGCACCAACAACCTTCAGGACTCTGAGTCCGCCCTGTTCGTCTACCGCCACATCGACGACCTGCGCGACATAGCCACCAAAGGTGAAGTGACAGGCAATACCGCGCCCCTGCCCCTCCGGCATCTTTTCACCATATCCGCCTTTTTCTGCAGCCAGTTTCAATACCCCGGCCAAGCGTCCCGGATTGAAAATCGGCCCCCCATGTTGTTCATAAGGCAGTTCCCGATCTTCACCGAGAATCCGCAACCGCAATGCAAGTGGATCTTCGCCGCGTAGTTCCGCAATCTCATCGAGAAAACTCTCTACCACAAAGGCATTGGCGGTATGCGCAGGCGCCCGCCAAGAACCGCGCGGTGCACCCGATTTAGCTGAGAAATATTCAACCCGGTAATTGTCGACCAGATTGCCGGGAAAGTTGTCTGGATAAAGTTCTGCTTTCCAATATTCCGTTTCGGGCATATTGGGACGGCGATAATATTTGGAAGCGCTGGCCAGACGTTGGGTCCAGCCGGTTAGGTTGCCTTCCGCATCAAAACCCGCACGCAATTGATGCATGCCCGAGGGCCGGAAGAAATCATGGCGCAAGTCATCATCCCTAGTCCACTGAACCTTAACCGGGGCACCGACTGATTTCGAGATTAACGCAGCTTCTGCAACATAATCGTTGGATAAACGCCGGCCAAATCCACCACCCAACCGGGTTGGCTCGACGGATATTGACAAGCGGTCTTCAATTTCAAGCACCCCAGCAACGATCCGATTGGCTCCGGAGGGCATTTGGGTTGGCGCAATGATGTGCACAGTGTCCGCCCGCACATCTACTATCGCATTTTGCGGTTCCAGGGGAGCATGACTGACATAGGGCTGCCAATAATTGGCTTCGTAGGTCTTGTCCGCTGCATCCATCGCTGTATCAAAATCACCATCGTTGCGAACGATCTGACCTTTCCCTTTTAATAAATCTTCGCAATGCGCCTTGAAACTGGCTGAGCTTTCACCTGAAAAGGCGCCGGTATCCCATTGAATTTTCAAAGCATCGCGACCCTTGATTGCGGCCCAGAGGCTATCGGCAACAACCGCATAGCCCTCCGCCTGAACATCATAGGGAGCACCTAAGTCTGGTCGATCAATCTTGATTACATCCCGAACTCCGCCAATGGCCCGGGCAGCACTTTCATCTACCGATCTAGCGGTACCATCGAAATAAGGACAGCGGGCAACAACCGCATGCAGCATGCCCGGTATCTCCGCATCAATGCCATAAAGCGGTGTTCCTGTGACTATAGCTCTGGCATTCTTCATCTTCTGCGGCGTTCCGATGATCCGAAAATTTTCTTTTGAAATCAAATCCGGTTCAACATCGCCAAGCTCAACATCACCAGCCAGTTTCGCCAGTTCGCCAAAACTGGCCGATCGCTGAGAAGCTGCATGGGTCACTACCCCATTTTCAGCGGTCAGCTCATCTGCAGATACTTCCCATTGCCGGGCGGCAGCTTCGACCAGCAACATCCGCGCCAAAGCACCAGCCTGTCTAAGCGGCTCCCAGTTGCCTGTAATAGACGTACTGCCACCTGAACCCTGTGGCAGGTTTTTCCACGTTATATTGCCATCATCGCCGATCATTAGACCCAGCGGCATTTGCTGAACCTCGACCCGCTCAAAATCAACGCCCAGTTCTTCAGCCACTAGCATCGCCAGGGCGGTATCAACGCCCTGCCCCATTTCCGGATTGGGGAAACCGATGACAACCGACTCATCGGGACGAATAGCGACAAAAGGCCCTGCGGAAACCGGTTCACCCTTGGGCTTTGAAACCACAGCCTCTTCTTGAGGTCGGCCACATGATACTAGCGGTGTGGTAATTACCAGTGCGCCGGCAATGGCAGAATAGCTGAGCAGGCTTCGGCGGCTAAGTTTCATATCCGGCGCGTTCATGAGAACCACCCCGTATCACTGAGCTCGGCGGCGCGGTGTACCGCTTTTCGCAGTCTGTAATAAGTGCCGCAACGACAGATATTGGTCAGATTGGCGTCGATTTCTTCATCCGTCGGATTGGGGATGCGCTCTAACAGATCGACGACGGCCATGATTTGCCCGGCCTGGCAATACCCACATTGCGCCACATCTTCTTCAATCCAGGCTTGCTGGACCGGGTGCAATTTATCCCCTTCGGCAAGCGCCTCGATGGTTTTGATTTCGGTTCCTTCGGCAACCGACATCGGTGTGACACAGGAACGCGTGGCTTTACCATCAATATGGACGGTACAGGCACCGCACAGACCGGCGCCGCAGCCAAATTTGGTACCTTTCAGTTTAGCATCTTCACGCAAATACCAAAGCAATGGCATATCCGCATCACCGTCATATTCGACGGTCTCTCCATTCACCGTAATTTGCATGCTAAGCCTCCCCTACCAGACGATATACCCCGGAACAGGATAGAAGGTCGGTAAAATAATGCGAAGCCGTTGGTAGAACAGAATAACCGGTTAAACGAAAAAAGGCTCCTATTCTGCCGCCTCGACTGCGCGCGGTTTGGCGTCAGCGAGGTCATAAACAAACTCACCGGCATTATAATCAATGGCGGGAATCTCTTCTTTCTCTCGCCAATAATCCTGATTATGCATCCATTCGGGTTTGTCGCCCCGCTTTGGCATCTTGTCCATGTCGCGCATCAGATATCCCGGATTGAAATTCTCCTGTTCCATCCAGGGCAGGATCGGCATGTCCGCATCTTCCGGACGCAGAGAAGCTTCAACACGGTGCGCGCCCATGTCGTCCATATGGTTGAGTAAGCCGCATACAAAGTCTCCCATCAGGTCGACCCGCAACGTCCAGCTGGCTCGGAAATACCCAAATACCCAAGCCATATTGGGCACACCGGTAAACATCATCCCGCGATAGGTGATGGTTTCGCTCCAATCGATTTTTTTATCGTCGACACTAAAAGGAATATCGCCCAGCACGGACAGATTAAATCCGGTTGCTGTGATGATGACGTCGGCCTCAAGCTCCTCTCCCGACGATGTGCGAATGCCCTTTTCGGTAAACCGATCAATCGTATCCGTGACAGCAGAGACTTTCCCTTCCCGGATTTTCACAAATAAGTCACCATCGGGCAGGAAGGCCACCCGCTGCTGCCAGGGACGATAGTTAGGCGTGAAATGCGGCGACATGTCAAAGTCTTCACCAAGATATTCCTTGGCCGCTTCAAACAGCTCCGCTTTCACAACTTCAGGTTCATCGATGCAGCGCTGAACAGTCACTTCCTGATCATAGTTGACCTGCTGCCGAACAATGTGATGTACGGTCGGTTCATCAATACCAATTTCGCGTAATCGGTCCGCCAGCTCATTCTCATTGCTTCTGGGAAAGAAATAGGTCGGCGATCGCTGCAACAAGGTCACATGGGCGCATTCATCTGCGATTGCGGGAATAACCGTCGCAGCGGTCGCACCGGAACCAACGACAATCACTCGTTTATCTTTTAAATCAATATCTTCGGGCCATAGCTGTGGATGCACAATCTGACCTGTAAAGTCATCCATTCCCTGCCAATCGGGCGTATAAGGTTTTTCATGGCTATAATATCCCTGACACATCCACAGGAAGTTTGCGGTAAAGCTATGCCTATCGCCATCGCGGTCCATTGCCTCAATGGTCCATAGATTATCATCGCTGGACCAGTGGCAGGATGTGATGGTGTGACCATAGTTGATATGATCATCAATGCCACCTTCCTCAATAACTTCACCCATATAGGTCAGAATTTCTTCGGCAGATGCAATCGGCGCGCCGACCCACGGCTTGAACCGATAGCCAAAAGTGTACAGATCACTGTCCGATCGTATTCCTGGATATTTATGCGTCTCCCAGGTTCCACCAAATGTCTCTTTCTTTTCGAGAATAAGATAGGATTTCCCGGGACATTGATCCTGCATGTGCCAAGCCGCACCAATACCGGAAATGCCAGCTCCTACGATCAGGACATCCACATGACTTTCTTTACGCTCTGCCTGTGTGGCCACGCGCTCTCTCCTCTTGCCATAACAACTCGGCCGCAATCAGCCGAGCCTGACTTTTGAAAGAAACAAGCAATGTAAACATTGATCTTAATCAATTGATTAAACGGATGGTTCTCGCTCCAAATCGATCCGGATTTTCAGACCCATCGGAAGCGAAGTGTAATCATCCAGCCGAGCGCTTCAATTTTTGGCTTTCAGCACGTGCCTTGGCGATAGGCAGTTTTGGCAAGTCTTGAATCGCCTCTGCTTCGACTTTTCGATTGTTCAATGCAATCTGAGGCATGGTCTTGAGCAATTCTTCGCGCGACGTGGGACGGCCATAGAGCCATCCTTGACCATCGGAACAACCGATATCATCGAGACAGGCGCGAATTTCATCGGATTCGATACCCTCTGCAGTAATGGGTACATCCAGCGATGAGGCCAGTGAAGCAATGCTGTTAACAATGGCTGCGCTTTCCTCATTATCCAACATGGAGAGAACAAAACTGCGATCAATTTTAATCCGGTCAAATGGGAAGTTTTTGAGCTGCGTCATAGACGAATAACCAGTCCCAAAATCATCAAGCGAAATTTTAATACCCAGAGACTTAAGACTGGTGATGATGTTAAGCACCTGGTCGGTGTCTTCCATCAATGCGCTTTCGGTAATTTCCAGTTCCAGGCGCTGCGGCGGGAAACCTGTTTCAATCAGCATCTTCATGATCTGCTGATCCAATATTGGGTCATTCAACTGAATCGGTGAAATGTTCACCGCAAGAACAAGATTATGGTCCCAATGCACAGCGTCTTCCAAAGCTTGACGCATAACCGACATGGAAAGCGCCGAAATCAAACCCGTATCTTCAGCAATGGGAATGAAATCCAATGGCTCAATCAGCTTTCCTGACGGGTGATTCCAACGCGCTAACACTTCAAAACCCAGTAAATTATCCCCCCGAATACAATATTGAGGTTGATAATAAGGAACAAACTCACCTTTGGGGACGCCAAGGCGAATATCGGCCTCCATTTGATAGCGCTGATGAACTTCCGCTTCCATTATTGGTTCAAACAATGCGATTTGGCTACTTAGGCTTCGCTTAGCTTGATACATTGCAATGTCGCTGCGTCGAAAGATATCGGTAGAATCACATCTCGGGTTGATCGACGCATATACTCCAATGGACGCACCAATTTTTGCCCTTCCTCCCGTTAACAAAAATTCCTTTCCGAAAGCAGAAAGAATATCTTCAGCAACGGCCATTGCGTTTGCTTTGGAAGCGTCCGCATTTGTAAGCAAAATCGCGAATTCATCGCCGCCCAACCGCGCGCAAATCGATTCATCCGGACAGGCATCTTTCAGCCTCTGCCCAATTTGCACCAGCAATTCGTCACCCGCTTCGTGGCCATATAGGTCATTGACCTTCTTAAAATGATCAAGATCCAGAGCAATCATGGCAAGAGGGGTTCGATCAGCAAGGTATTGATTTAACTCCGCAACAATTGCCGGGCGATTGGACAAGCCAGTGGCATGATCCGTCAACGCATAAAGATCTGCGCGCAGACCTGCATTTGCTGCCACAGTTTTTTGGTGCGACAACTGACTAGATCGGCGCCAGATAAATAGGATCAATGCAATGTTCAATAAAAGCGCGGCACTGACATCACGGTCGATTGGCAGATTATCACCAAGCATGTTTGACCATGCCGTGGGTAAAAGCCAACCACTTAAACCTACAAAAAGTGAAAGCGCGAAGGCCAGTATTATGCCTGCCGCTAAGCCGTGCTCGCTAGATATCTTTTTCGTCAGTGGCTGAACACCGAACATAAGGCTGGTCCCTCTTTGCCCGACTTTTTACATTTGAGGGGTTTAGATTGCGTTAAAATTTACATTATCTACGACACATGCTGTAAAAAAGATGGTGTCATTTAAGTGGTGAACTAAAACGCACTAAATATGCATTCGATCTATACTCAGTTTAGTCAGAATATATTTTTATATTACAATAGTATAGGCTGATTACCATTTCTACAGGCATTGCGATCAACCAAAAGGTGTTGCAAATTCCACCCGCGCACCACCAGGAATGAGGCACATAAAGTGCCGTGTCGCGGATCCTTCTCTAATCGGACAGGGTTCGAATTCAATTTCGGCTCCAGGCCAGTTGCTAACGCGGCTAAACACTTCTGAAAGCGCTGCTTCATCAACGACGCCTATTGCCAAATGATGCAGGCCGATATTGTTCTTTCGATCAAAAGCCGATGCCGCGGAGGGATCGTTAACTTGCCACAATGTAATCAAGGTTGAACCGTCGGATACAAAGTGAGCCGGATAATCCGTCACGCTACCGACATGCTCATATCCCAGACCGGTGGTAAAAAACTCTTTCGCTGCTTCGATATCGGGAAGGGTTAGGCCAACATGATGAACTCCAGTCGTCAGGGATTCGGTCATTTTTCATTCTCCATCTTCGGGGGCAAAATCAGGTTTTGTCGTTCGCAATTGCGCCACTTCCGCGCGCAAATGTGCAAGTTCAGTCGTCAGCGGCGCAACGATCTGAGCAATTTCGGTTTCGGTAAAACGCGGCGTGATATGTTGCGGGCAATTCCATTCAAATCCGATCACATCGATCGCATAGATACGTTCGGGAACCGCTTTGTAATCTCCGTTCATCAGCGACGTGACCATTTCCGGGTCATCTTCCAGTTCTATGATTTTTGCTTTACCGATAATTTTCAAACGGCGCTTGTTTGGATAGTCCATCAGGAAAAGCGAAACCCGCGGCTCGGCTTGCAAGTTGGTTGTACTGACATATTGTTTGTTGCCGCGATAATCCGCGAAAGCGAGTCGATTGCCTTCAAACAACCTCAAAAATCCTGCGGCACCTCCGCGATGTTGTACATAAGGCCAACCATCAGCGGTGACGCTGGCAATATAGAAGCTGTCCCGGGCAGCAATGAACATCGCTTCTTTTTTACCCAATAGATCGGGTTGCCCATCAGCACCTTCTTCCATTCGGGCATAAGCAGCACGCGAGCCGGCCTGTTCCTGCATATCTCGCGCAGCATCGGTGAAAAGCGTATGAATATAGTTTTGTGCCATCGTTTCACTCCAATTCTGCGCGACCAGGAGCTCAGGGGGTCGGGAGGGAGGATCGCTCAACCGGCCGCGCAATTGGAGAGATAGTCGATTGCTTAAATTGTGATAATATATTATTTTTACACTTCACTATTTCATAATATGGAATAATCATGGATCGACTACAGACACTTGAAATGTTCGTCGCAGTGGCGGAACAGGGCGGCTTTTCGGCCGCAGCGAAAAACCTGCGAGTGTCGCCTCCGTCAGTTACACGAGGAATCTCAGCGCTAGAACAGCGGCTGGGCACGAGCCTGTTCCACCGATCCACAAGGGCAGTCTCACTGACCGATGATGGCGCAGCGTTCTTGCCTAAAGCGCGCCAGGTCCTGGCCGATTTACATGATGCCGAGCGACAGCTATCGGGGGCGGCCTCCGAACCACGCGGGCAATATTATATCACTGCACCGGTTGCTTTTGGCCGCATTCATATATTGCCAGTGGTAGTGGAGTTACTCGAACAGCACAGTGATCTTGATATCCGAATGATGCTGATTGATCGCAACGTCCGGATGGCAGAAGAAGGGATCGACATGGCAGTGCGCATCGGACCGCTTGCCGACAGCGCTTTGATCGCAGTGCCTATTGGTCAAGTGCGACAGAAAATTGTGGCAAGTCCAGCCTATCTCGCGCGGCATGGTCATCCGGATAAACCATCCAACTTGTCCGACCATCAAACCATCGGCAGTTCGGGCCCTCGGGCCGTCAGCGATTGGAATCTGGGACAAAAAAAGGAGAGGTCGGTTCGCATCAAACCGAGACTTATACTCAACACCGTAGATTCGATCGTTACGGCGGCGGAGGCGGGACTTGGAGTGGCCAATCTGCTCAGCTATCAGGTTGAGAAATCTATCAGGACTGGCCGATTGATTGAAATATTGAAGCCGGAAGACCCCACTCCTTTACCGATCCATTTGCTGTTTGAAAGATCGCGCAGATCGCTGCCGGCGACCCGTCTGTTCATAGATGCAATGAAGAACCACGCCAAAGACCAATGTCTCGACAGGATCGACTAGTAGCTAAAACGTGTACCCAATACCGACCGAGCCGAACCATTGATCAGCGCTTCCACGAATGGATGTGATCGGTGATCGCTTCGCATCACCCAGTAAACGGGAATACCCGCCGATGATGATAGCACTCCAACCACCATTCAGCGCGTTACCATCCAGATCAACGACACTAAAAATGGTCCCGCCAGCGCTCTTCCAGCCGCCGTTTGCAGTGAATGTTGGCAATCCGCTAGCGGTGCTGCCTGCGGGCGAAATCGTATAGTAATAGTCGGCAAAATCGTCGTCTATGTGTTGAGCGTTGAGCGTAAAGCTAACTGCTGCAGCCCTGCCAATCGGCCTAAAATAGGTAATATTTGGGGCAATGATCATTCCACGATACGCACCAGCAACATCCCACTTCACATCGACCGCGGCCGTTAGAGAGTCGAAAGAATTGGTTATACCTTTAATCTGAACACCAGCAGTGGGGCCGATTTCAATCGCCGTATCGAGTTCGCCCAACTGTTCTACAACGGGATCTTTAATATCATTTACGCGATCAAAATTTGCAGTGATCACCGGCCCGAACAGAAAATTGACTTTCGCATTGTCCCGTTCCGGAATCACGTTGACCGCAAAGCCGGGACCGCGCGGCGCAAAGTCGACCCCTTCAATACTTCCGATAACAACGGGAAGAATAGAAAAGTCATAATCGTCTGAGCCATCATAGCTAGGGCTATAACTGCCACCTATACCGATCGTGACATAGGTATCATCAAACACGCTGGGAGGGCCACCGGGAGGCCCGCCTTTTGGGATACCCTCCGGCTGCGCCATTGCGGGGGAGGTTGACGCCAAAGCTAACGCCAACGCAATGGTTGTAATCCGTGACATTTTTCTATTTCCTCAGAGAATATATTTCATCTTCACCGCATATTTCGCATCATCGGCGCCCATGGTGAACTGTGCGGATTTAAATTTGGGCGGTCCCATTCCGATTTTGGGATTACGAGAAAAGCCGAAACCTTCACGAGGTAGAAACAAACGCAGGTCCATTTTGCCATTCGCATTCTCGTCATGAATCAGCGCAATCGCGTAGGTTCCGGGCTTCACGCTATCGATCGTTACCGAATTGGCGCTGACAGCCGCTACTTTGATCTTGCGCGCTTTATCATCCTTGCGGCAATCGGGGAAATATTTGGGATTGGTACTCAGACAAACCAATACATCGCCTTTGGTTGAGCGAATATTTGATATGGAGAGATTGATGGAAGCCGCCGCTGACTTGGTGGTGCCAGCCGCCGGTGTATCAGCTGCCGACGCGCTTACGCCCATTGTTAGCGCCGTCAAAACTGCCCCAATCATTGGCAAGCCCAATATCCGTCCCGCAGACTTTGTCCCAAAACCTGAAATACAACCCATAATTACCCCTATACAACTCGTGGTGCTTCTCGTGATGGGTCGCAGTTATCAGCCACTTCCCTAACCGTCCCTGAACCAACCAGCGTGGAAACATCTCCCACCCCATATGGTTGGTGACACCCATAATCGTCATAATCAGCAGCACAAAACCCAAAACGCCAACATGAATCGGAACTGCGATGACCAGAGCCGGTATCACAATCGCACCGCTGATCGCCTCAATCGGATGAAAACTCATCGCAGCCCAGGCGGTTGGCGGCCGGCTGTCATGGTGCACCGCGTGCGCCAGTTTGAACCAAGAAGGCTCATGGAACAGACGATGCGTCCAGTAAAACCATGTGTCGTGGATGATCAAATAAAGGAAAAGTGACACAGGCAAATACCACAATGGGTACATATTGGGGTCTTCGTAAATCTGCGACCAGCCGCGATTCTGCCAGCCCCAGGCCACGATCCCGGCCGGGAATCCGTAAATTGCTGCTGACAGCAATGACCAGCGGATTTCACGCGACATTTGCGGTTTGAGCTTTTCATAATGTCCCGGGCGTATCCGTTCAGTCAGCCACGCAAAAAAGCCGCTGCTGACGAGGTAACGCCCTCCGACGATGGCGGTCATGGCTATAGCCGACAATAAAATGGCAACGGTATCGATCATGGTTTTAACCGTCGAGTGACGCGAGCTTCAAAGAAACGCCGGCAAATTGAACTGCATCATTTTCCACGGCTAAACCTGCTTCCTCAGCGCGTTTAAAATTCTGTTCCGGATCAGGCGTGGTCAGGTGGAACTGCTTCAGCTTGTCCGCCTCGCCTTCAACGAACGTCAAATTTCCGGCATCCCAGCGCAGCTGGAACTCCGAGCCGGTCCGACTATGTTCCAGGCCCAGCGCCGCGGCCCATTTCCGGGATAGCGTTTCCGGATCAGGGCTAGTGAATGATGCGCCCCTGATCGATCCCGGAACAGACTGGTTCTGCCAATCCTTTCCGCCCCAGCGCCAGCTTTCTGGTGGCTCCGCTTGATCAATCGAGACGATTGCCCCGCCGAGATCGGCCGGGTGCAAATGGGTCGCGGCAATATCATCCAAATCAATATTCCACACACTGCGTATCCCCAAGCCGTCGATACGATTGCGCGCAGCGGCGATATTAGCGGTTTGGAAAATCGCCATATAGCCGCCTTCTCCTGACCGATCGATAAACCGTTTCGCGGGTGCATTGTCATTAACCGGCACCACAATTTCCAAAAACTGATCGCCCAATGCAAACACCGCATTGTGCAATCCAAATTCAGAGACGCCGGGATCATGGAACGGTTCGCCCAGCCCCAAAATATCCTGTAACACTGCATAGCTGCTCTGCGTTTCGCAGGCGACGACAAGCTGTCTTAGTCGAAAAGAATTCATAACGATCCATTCTCCATAGTTCGCGCCTATCATGATCATCGAAGCAAGGCAAAACGACTAGTTTTCCTACCGACTTTCAGACAGGCTTCCCCCTGCCCAAACCATCCGCTAAGGCGGCCATATGCCGAAAAAAGTAACCGCCCAAAACCAATATGATCTGGCCATTGCCGGCGGCGGTTTGGCGGGCGGTTTGATCGCTCTTGCGCTCAACAAATTGCGCCCAGAACTTGATATAGCGCTGATCGAGGCAGAAGATCATTTTGGCGGCAACCATATCTGGTCTTTTTTTGACAGCGATATCGACGAAGATCATCGCTGGCTATTGGACCCGCTTATATCCCGATCGTGGGAAAGCTATGATGTGCACTTTCCCAAATATAGTCGCAGTCTGGGCAGCGGATATAACTCGATTGAATCCGCCAATCTTGATCGTGAGCTCAGGGCTCGACTGCCGAAAACCGCTTTGAAAACAGGCTGTAAGGTCAAGAAGATAAAATCGGGCCTGCTGAATCTGGATGATGGCAATGCGTTAGCGGCCAATACAGTCTTGGATGTTCGCGGTGGTGGCGATATTTCGGCGCTGGAATTTGGTTGGCAGAAGTTTAGCGGTCAGATGTTACGCCTAAAAGAACCACATGGATTGGAACGCCCTGTGATCATGGATGCCACCGTCAAGCAGATCGACGGCTATCGTTTCGTCTATTGCCTACCCTTTGGCAAAAAAGAAATTTTTGTCGAAGACACCTATTACTCGGACACAAAAGAGATCAATTCAAAACAGCTAAACAACCGTATTGCAGAATATGCCAATCAACAGGATTGGGAGATCGACAAGATATTACATAGCGAATCCGGGCAGTTACCGGTGCTATATGGTGGTGACTTTGAGGCGTTCTGGGCAAACAATAAAGGTCCCGATGCGCGCGCTGGTGTTCGCGCAGCACTAGTGCAACCCATCACCAGCTATTCCCTGCCGATGGCCGTTAAAACCGCCATGATCATAGCCGACATGCCAAAGATCACCCAAAAGAAACTCGACAAGCTACTGAAAGATTTGGCGTTCCAACATTGGACTGACGGCAAATTCTATCGGATGCTTTGCGCGATGATGTTCAAGGCAGCGAAGCCGGAGAAACGCTATCTGACGCTTGAACATACCTATGCCAAAGACGAGGCTTTGATCGAAAGATTTTATGCCGGCAAGACCACCAAGCTGGATCAAGCCGCGCTTTTATCGGGCAAACCGCCCGTACCGATTACCAAAGCCATCCCTGTCATGCTTAAATATCGTTGAGTAATTTATCTATGAGTGACGTAACCAAATCCCAAACAGAATTGTTCCGCAAAGCCGCCGTTATTGGCTCCGGCTTTGGCGGCCTCGCACTGGCGATCCGCCTGCAATCGGCTGGCATCCATACAACAATCCTGGAAAGCCGCGATAAACCGGGTGGGCGAGCTTATTTCTGGGAAAAAGATGGTCATATTTTCGACGGCGGGCCAACGGTGATCACCGATCCTGACTGCCTGACGCAGCTATGGGATTTGACCGGTCACGACATGGCAAAAGATATCGAGCTGATGCCGGTATCGCCCTTTTATCGGCTCAACTGGCCCGATGGTACCAATTTCGACTATGTAAATGATCCAGACGAGCTGGAAGCGGAAATTGCCAAAATTGAGCCTGACGACGTAGAGGGTTATCGCAAGTTCCTGGAATATAGCGGACATCTTTATGAGGAAGGCTACATCAAGCTGGGTACAAAAGCGTTTCTGGATTTCAAATCAATGATCAGCGCCGCACCAGCCCTGATGAAATATCAAGCCTATCGTTCCCTTTACGCCAAAGTCTCCAGCTTTGTAAAAAGCGACAAAATGCGGCAGATGCTATCCTACCAAACCCTTCTGGTTGGCGGAAACCCCATGTCGACGAGCGCGATTTACGGCCTGATCCATAAACTCGAACGGACCGGTGGAGTTTGGTTCGCCAAAGGCGGCACCAACATGCTGGTGGCGGCGATGGTGAAGCATTTTGAACGGATCGGCGGAACGATCCGCCTCGATGATGCGGTAACCAAGATCGACACCGAGGGTGACAAAGCGACCGGGGTAACCTGTAAATCGGGCTGGACCGAAACATTTGACGCGGTCGCCACCAATGCCGATGTAATGCATAGCTATCGCGATCTCCTGGGTCACAAACATCGCAGCGAAACTGCGACCAGTTCGCTCAAAAAGAAGCGTTTCTCACCATCGCTCTTTGTTGTGCATTTTGGGATGAAGGGCACCTGGCCGGGCATCCCGCATCATATGATCCTGTTTGGGCCACGCTATAAAGGCCTGCTCGACGACATTTACAAGAACGGTACTTTGCCCAGCGATTTCTCGCTCTATCTGCATCATCCCACCATCACCGACCCATCAATGGCACCAGAAGGGCACAGCACATTCTATGTTCTGGCTCCGGTTCCGCATCAGGGTAAGTTACCAATAGATTGGGAAGATATGGGGCCGAAATATGAGAAACGCATTCTCGATGAAATCGGACAACGCTTGATTCCTGATATCCACGAGCGGATCACCACTAAATTTCATTATACGCCGCAAGATTTTGGAACCGATCTCAACGCGCACCTGGGTAGCGCGTTCAGCCTAGAACCGTTGCTTCAGCAAAGTGCGTTTTTCCGCGTGCACAATCGTGATGATGTCGTCAACAATCTCTATTTCGTCGGCGCGGGCACCCATCCCGGTGCGGGTATTCCTGGTGTCGTTGGCAGCGCCAAGGCAACGGCGGAGTTGATGCTGGAAGATTTGGCGTAATCCAAATATGAACCGCGCAAACCTCGTAAAGCATGCCAAAACAAGCATCGAACGTGGATCGAAAAGTTTTGCGCGCGCGTCCAAACTATTTTCGAAACAAACCCGTGAACGGGCATGGCTGCTCTATTCCTGGTGCCGCGCCTGTGATGATCTAGCCGATGGTCAGGATCATGGCCACGGCATGTCGAGCGTCCCCGACGCAGAAAAAACTATCGCAGCGATGCGGATGATGACCGCAAGAGCGCATGGCGGCGAGCAAACTGGCAAACCCGCTTTCGATGCCTTTGGTGTCGTTGCGGCGGAATGTCACATACCAAAGTCATTTGCTGATGATATGATCGATGGCTTTGATCTCGATGCAAAGGGCTGGCGGCCCGCGACAGAAAATGATCTGTTCCAATATTGCTATCACGTTGCCGGAGCCGTGGGATGCATGATGGCAATTGTTATGGGCGTATCGGCAAGCGATGAAGACGTGCTGGACCGCGCCTGCGATCTGGGACTGGCATTTCAGCTATCCAATATTTCCAGAGATATAGCCGAAGATGCAGAAGCTGGTCGGCGTTACTTGCCGGAGGATTGGTTGATCGAAATGCGCTTCAACCCGGAAAACATCATGGATCCAAGCCGCCGGGATGCGCTTGTCATTCTGATAAACCGTCTCTGCGATTTAGCCGCTGATTATGAGAAATCAGCCCGGGTTGGTGCGGCGAGCTTGCCGTTCCGCTCGCGTTGGGCAGTGTTGGCTGCGGCTGGTATCTATGGGGATATCGCACGCAAGGTAAAAGCAAGCGACGGTGGATCGCTGGAAGACCGGGTGTTTACGAGCAAATTTGCAAAAGCGGGGTGGATCGCAAAGGCCTTTGGACAATCGCTATTTCGCCCTCGATACATCGAGCGGAAAACTCTCTGGACCCGTCCGAGAGCTGGTCTTTAGCGCCTATTCACTAGGGCCGTTTTCGTCGATATAGTTGCTGATCCGTTTTACGGCCGCATCAAACAAACCTTCCGAAGTGCAGATCACGCCAAGAGCTTTTCCGTGAGTTCCGTTATACGAAAGCGATTTGCCCAGTGCATCGGAAACACGCGCGCCTGCTTCTGCCGCAACAACATGAGCGGCGGCTATGTCCCATTCATGGCCCCACCGGGTAGAAGCAACCAGATCAGCACGGTTGTCAGCAACCATCGCCATACGAAGAGCAATGCTATTGGGTTTTGACACGGCAACAAGGTTTAACTCTGGCGGCAATTCTTCCGCTGGTAATCGGCAACCGTCATAACTGTTGCACTGACTGGCAACCAATTTTCTGCCGTTCACTTCGGTTCGATCTCCAGCTTTGGCGATCCATGTCTCATCCATTGCAGGAGCGTCTAATACTCCGAACACAGGGGCTGCATTTTGAACCAGTGCAACCGAAACACACCATCCGGTTTTTCCGGCAACAAAATCCTTGGTCCCATCAATCGGGTCCACCACCCAGGTCAGTTCGTCCCCTGCCCCACTATGGTCTATATGCGTTTCTTCAGACAGCCATCCTGCCTCCGGCACGAGCTTTTCCAGTTCGGTGCGTAAAAACTGATCTACCGCAATATCGGCATCACTAACAATCTGACCGGGCGATTTTTCCCAAGTCTTATCGGCTTTCTGTCCCAGCTGCCATTGTTGCATGGCCAGCGCGCCACCTTCTTTGGCGATCGCAACTACACGGTCAAAATCGATCTCAGCCACCGGCGACCGTCATGCTGTCGGTGCGAAGTGTTGGCACGTTTGTCGCAAATCGATATTCCAGATCATCCGCGGCAATCAGACTTTTGAACATGTCTTTCAAGTTACCAGCAATGGTAATTTCCGAAATGGGTTCGCCAATTTCACCATTGGTAATCAAGAAACCACCAGCGCCGCGACTATAATCGCCGGTCACCGGATTGACACCCATGCCAATCAGCTCGGTAATATATACGCCATGTTTAATGTCGCCGATCAAGTCCGCTTTGCTGACCGCACCGTTGCACATGTGCAGATTGGTTGTGCTGACACCAGGTGAGCCACCAACGCCGCGTGACGCGTGACCAGTTGGCTGCAATCCCAATTGGCGCGCTGAAGCGCTTTCCAAAATCCATTGGGTCAGCCGGCCATTATCAATCAGTTTGGTTTTCGACGTCGGCAGGCCTTCACCGTCAAAAGCCTTTGATCGCAAACCACGTTTGCGGTGCGGACAATCAATAATAGTGATGTCGCTGCTAAAAACCTCCGTATCCATTGCTTCCAGAAGAAAGCTTGTCTTTCTGGCAATACTGCTCCCCGCAATCGCGCCAGTAAAATGACCCAACAGGGAGTTACCGACCCTAGGATCATAGACGACCGACATGGCACCCGATTCAAAATCTATCGGATTAAGCCGCGAAACTGCCCTTTCTCCGGCTTCCCGGCCAACCGACTGGGCGCTTTCCATATCTTCAAAATGCCGGACACTATCATAGGCATAATCTCGTTCCATGCCGTCGCCTTCACCGGCGATAACGCTGGCAGATATGCTGTATCCACTGGTGGAATAGGCGCCGGAGAATCCGTGACTGGTCGCCAGCGCAACAATAGAACGTCCAGCGCTAGCGCCGCCGCCTTCGCTATTTGTCACACCTTCAACGGCGCGGGCAGCATCTTCGGCTTCTAACGCCAACTCGCGCAGTTTCTCTGGTTGTGGGTCCTGGCCATCGTCGCCATCAATGGGATGAGGATCGTCCTTTAGAATCAACTCTTCCGGAGCAAGTCCGGCATATTGATCTTCCGGTGCCTCCTTTGCCATATCGAGCGCCCTCCCAACCAGAGCAGACAAAATCTGAGGGTCCATATCCGAAGAGGAAACAGTTGCCGACCGTTTGCCGACAAACACACGCAAACCAATTTCTTCGCCTTCCGAGCGTTCAACATCCTCAAGATTACCCAGCCGCATCGACACCTGTGTTGCCGCATCGCAGACATAGATTGCATCGGCTGCATCGGCGCCGGCGGTTTTGGCTTGGGAAATGAGTGAATCAGCGCGGTCCTGCGCTTCAGAAGGTTTTAGCATGCGCCGGACATAGGTGCGGCGTCAGTCGAGGTCAATGATTGGAAAAGTGAAACGCCTAATGCGTATCAGAACATCGCGGCTATAGACTTAAAGATCGCAACAAACAGAAATGGCAAGCCCAATGCCAACACCCACAAAATAATCTGATCCTTGCGAAATTTTGCCGCCAGACTTTGATCAGTCAGGCCACGCTCGGCCATATTTTGCCAACGCTGTTCATATTTACGGCAAAAGGGAATGATGATGGCAACCAGCAACAGCAATCCAAAATAAGGCGCAACCGACATGCCTTTGGTTTCTATGGCCCCCATTACGACAAAAATTTGTAACAATGTGTAGGTCAACAATGCGAATGCGCAATTGTTGCTCATCTTCTTATCCCATTGGATACCACTAAATGCTGTAACAGCATTATTCGAAGATGCTTTTACTCCAGAATCACGCGAAGCCGCCGCAACCATATTTTTTCCCCTGCAGTCTTCTCTCACATAAGTCGCCAGATGTTTCTCCAGCTGACTTACCAGCACTATACACCTTTTGCTCAAAATACCAAATCGGCGTAAAAACAGCATTTTATGTCGTTAACGGGCGGTTCTACTTGCCAAAAATTCTGTTATCGGACAGAATCAGTTTTTAATCGCAATGGAAAACAGGACCGCTTCGATGACCACAACACTAGCCGATCCACTGAAGCTCCCATGCGGGGCAACGCTACCCAATCGTATTGGTAAGGGAGCGATGACGGAAGGACTTGCAACGCCAAATGGCGTCCCAACGCAGGAGCTGGAACGTCTCTACGGGATCTGGTCAGATGGCGGCGCGGGCATGTTGCTGAGCGGGAATATTCAAATTGATCGTGACCATCTTGAACGCCCGGGCAATGTGGTGATTGATGGCCCGGCCGATGACATAATGATGGCGGCTTTGACTAGCTGGGCAAAAGCAGCGACGAGAAATGGCAATCATTTCTGGGCCCAGATAAGCCATGCCGGGCGGCAAACGCAAACCAATGTGAACAAGCACCCAAAGGCACCCTCGGCTGTTAAAACCAGTCTCCCGGGTGGCCAGTTTGGTGAACCAGTAGCGCTAACCACAGACGAGATCAAAGAACTGGTAGATCGGTTCGCTCTCGCCGCAAGAACATGTAAAGCGGCGGGATTTACGGGCGCACAAATCCATTCTGCACATGGATATTTGCTGAGCTCATTTCTTAGCCCTATCGCCAATGTCCGTGAGGATGAATATGGCGGTAGCCTGCAGAATCGGGCACGATTTCTGCTCGAAACTGTGGCGGCTATGCGCGCTGAGGTTGGCCCTGAGTTTCCAATATCGGTGAAGCTCAACAGCGCCGACTTTCAGAAAGGCGGCTTCGCTTTCGAAGACAGCCTTCAAGTCCTCCAATGGCTGGAAGAAGCGAGCGTCGACCTGGTAGAAATATCGGGCGGCACATATGAACAACCCGCTTTGATGGGCGCAGAAACCGAAGATAGCGGCTCATCGAAGAACATGGCGCCGTCAACCAAAGCGCGTGAAGCCTATTTCGTCGACTTTGCCAAGGCGATGCAAGAAGCTGTGAACATTCCGCTGATGGTCACTGGCGGGTTCCGTAGCCGAACCGCTATGGAACAAGCTTTGGAAAGCGGTGCTGCAGACTTGATTGGTTTGGGTCGCCCGATGTGTATCATGACCGATGCGCCCAATCAGTTGCTTGAAGGGCTGGACGCCCTGCCCCGCTATGAAGATAATTTGCAACTCATCCCCAATTGGTTGGGCTTCCTGAAACGATTCCAGATGGTGAAAGCAATGGACAGTTTCGCCGCCATTTTTTGGTTTTACGAACAACTTGACCAGATCGGCCATACCGGAACCACGCTGGACAATCTTGGTGTGTTCAAGGCGCTGTTGGCAGTGGAAGGACGGAACAAGAAAATCATGGCGGCGCGCGCACAGTAACTGTTTAGAATGGCTTTTACCGCCACTGGGAGCGACGGTCGATAAGGCGATGAAAACCGGCAGACATCGCATTCGCACGAGCATGTAGCAATTTTCGGCGTCCTTCCTTTTGACGCGTAAAGACTAATTCTACCTCTCCGACATGCTTGCGCCAACGGCGGGCGAAAAACATCGCGTCATCCTTGTTCTTTCCCAAAACCGTTGGCACGGCATGATAGTCCTTGCGAACCAACGAGCCAAGCCAGCTCTTCCTGATGATCAAATAGCGCGGGTTTTCGATCGGAGCCAAAATGTCGGTCAAAGCATCCAGAAACAAACGTTCTTCTGCACGTGATGCGTTGTGCAAGATGATATTTCGTTGTCCGCGAATGGTTGGCTCGACTTCGACGGTGTAGTGCTCTGACGGGTGAGCAAGCAATCCAACGTGCGACAGACTTTCCAAGGCTACCCTGCTCACTTGTTGCAAGCTTCGCTCCAAGGTACCATTGCGAAAAAATAGACGACCCGCTTGCAGAAACTTTGGCAGAGAATAGAGCAACGTCATTCCGCCAAAAATCATCACCAGAGTTGCAAAGACCTGGACAGATTGAAATTGCCGCATCGCTCCGGCGGCTGATGTCACCCCACCCAAAACCGCACTGATCGAGAGATATTGCAATGTTTGGATGTAAGATTGTTTGCGCGGCGCGTAGTTGGACTGAACAATCTTTTGCACATGGCTGCGTTGCTCGGGGTCCCCTAGAGACCACCGCCATTTGTCAGCGATGACCACGCGGTTTCTGGCGATGTCGAACATCGCGGCATTGCGGGCCTCCACGGGATCATCCACAACAATATCAAGCCTGGTGATACCATTGCTGATAAAGTCGGAACTATCATTGCTCACCCCTTCGAACATCTCAAAACGCTTGCTCAACAATCGCATATCACTGCCCAGCATGTCGGTTTCCAATTGCGGTAAGCGATCGCTTTGCTCCGACAAAAAACCGACAATCGAATCTGGTACAAGCCTATTGGGCGATGGTTCGATCGTTGCCAAATGCCAGATATTGGCCACCTTATCAGGAACATCTTTATCGATGCGAATAGCCCGGCCACGCATTTGGTTGGACAACATGTAAGAACCAACGTTGCTGGCGAGAACGAGAGTATTGATCGTTGGCGCATCCCAACCCTCACCCAATAACGCTTGGGTACCAACCAACAATTGGATCGCGCCAAGATTAAACAGATGCGTCACCAGCCGGACCATCTTCTGACTGCTCCGACTCTCCACCCTTAGCTGTGAAAACCCCGGACAACCGCGCAATGCAGTGACCTTGATATGATCGATTGGCATATTTGCTGTTGTTGATGCTTCGGGCAATCTGGCAATTGCGCAATCTGGTATGATAACCATTGTTCCGGTCAACACCGCCAACCGAACATCATCCAATTGCGCACGCCTTAAATGATCGAATATGGGTACAACGCCAAGCTTGGTGGGATTAAACGCTTGTTCTGGTTGCTTAGGAAGATCGGACGCACGAACATAGTCCGTCAACACCACCATTCTCAGATCATCTTTGAGACTGGTATGTTCTGATCGTGCAATGGCTTCTATAGAATCGAGCTTAGCTAAACTTCCCGCCATAGCTTTTAACAGCTTTCGGCTTTCCATCAGTTTGACCCGGTTGTTCTCAATCAGCCCCGCTTTTCGTGCCTGTTGTTCTATCTGTTTTCGCAACACCTCCTGGTCGTTGAAATCATCTGAATAAGCAAACAGGAAACCATTTAGAAATACTTCCAACCATGCCGGCGATAGGGTCGGTAGCGTTCTGTTTTCGACGCCGAGCAGATCAAGCGGCTCCGAAGGTAGTTCGGTATTTCCTGCCACCAGGATAATGAGCATAGAAGATAGAAATTCCGGATCGCTCAATATGGCTTCCTCATGGATATCCGGAGCGCTGATCCAAGGGTGATTGAGTAGTGTTCCAATAAACTCAGCGTTATTGGTAATGGCGGAAACTAAGGAAAAAACCCCGCGCCGACGGTTCTCCAGCAAATCCAGTTCACTTTTTTGCGGTAGCGAGAAATGGATGTGATCTTGATGCGGACAGAGGTCACCATTGCGGACAAGTTCAGGAACCGAAATTTCGGCGTCAATAGCCCCGCACAGATCATCATAGCGCATCCACTCCGTGTAGCTGGCATCATAGGGGGGAGTTGCGGTTAGGGCGACTAAGCTTGCTTCTGGCAAAGCGTCCGTCAACGCGTTTAGCGCGCGCCACCATTCCCGCCGGAGATGATGCGCTTCATCAACCAATATCGTAACACCCCGATCTCCTTTAAGTTGTTCAATCAACCGTTCGAATGCGGGTCTCTGGCGATCTCCATCTATGCCTGTTTCTATCTTCCAAATAGCGTGAAGCGCCTGATAGGTTACACTGGTAATATTTGCAGGTGATCTGAGATCGTAAGAGATATCCTGAGCATGATCGGGTGTTGGCACAAACATCTCAAACAGTCTTTCAGACCATTGGTTGCGGATTGTCAGCGTCGGTGAAAGGATCAGCGCAGGTTTGGCGAGTTCTCGCATCACCTCTAGGCCGAGCACCGTTTTTCCTGAACCAGGCGCGGCGACAACATGCAGTTTTTCATCAGTGAGATGGCTTTGCAGTTCCTGCAACACGCGCGCCTGATAATCGCGCCACTCTCCCTGAAACTGCATATGGTCAAACATCAGAGGTTTGATTCATGCTGTTGTGATCGGCGTCAACAGCAAAAATGTTTCTATTGTCCGTGTGTCGGCATGTTTCCAAGCCTGGGTTGAAGGTGCAAGTTCATGGGTTCAGGCTATTCAGTTTGCGCAGCCTCTCGCCTGCTCGCAAGCTCCTGCAGCGTTTCTTCATGTTTCGAGCGGTCTATTCGATACAATCCGATGATCGTTATCATCGTCAGCCAGATTCCAAGAATGACCGGAACGTAGACCGCACCCAATCGCCACAGAGTCTCGTCCGAAACTTCTCCCTGTTGCGATCCGGCCGCCAGTCCTACTGCGGACAGGACAAATCCTGCGACCACAATACCGAAGCCTTCTCCAAATTTGCGCATGAAAGTCGCTGCTGCAAAGAAGAGACCTTCCGAACGGTTCCCGGTTTTAACTTCTCCCTGTTCAACCAGATCTGCCATCATCGAAGCGGCCAGAATCTGATAGCAAACGATCAACCCGACATCGATGGTATTGGTTATCAGAATGATCCAGAAAATTTCTGGTGTTCCGTTTTCCGGAAGAACATCAATCAACCGCAGAAAAATCGGCATCGGAGAGCCGATAAAGGCGATCAGGCCAACGATGATTGCACCTCGTTTTTTGCCGATCTTTTTGGTCACAATAGGAGCCAAAAATCCGCCAATGAAGGCGGAAAGAAACACACCTAAAGTTACCGCCCCGATCTGCTCTGGTGAAAAACCCCAATAGTAGGTGCTGAAATAGAAAGTGAGGCCGGCGGCCAATCCGCTAGCCGTATAACCCAGCAGAGATGCAGAAAATAAGGCGAAGAAAGACCGGCTAGCAACGGTTTCAAAAATCTCCCGAAATATCTTTCCTAAAGTCAGCTGCCTTTTGGGAGGGGCCTTACGCAAGTGTGGAATATAACTGTGCGTGCCCAGCGCCGAGATCATAATGGCCGCGAACATTACCGATGACCCAACCAGTCCAAAAAACGCGTAAGCATCTGGATTGAACTGACCGTTGACGATAGCCGCTGTAACAAATGCTGGAAAGATAAATGTAAACAGAATGACCGTCATGGCGTTGCCACCAGTCCATCCGAAAAAATAGCGAAAGCTCAAAATACTGCTGCGTTCATCATAATCATCGGTCAGCTCTGGTGCCAGCGCTGCACTCGGTGTTTC
Source organism: uncultured Sphingomonadaceae bacterium (assembly GCA_947494305.1). Taxonomy (GTDB): domain Bacteria; phylum Pseudomonadota; class Alphaproteobacteria; order Sphingomonadales; family Sphingomonadaceae; genus Parasphingorhabdus. The sequence continues at coordinate 1,675,209 of CANLUL010000001.1, forward strand.
ATAGACGGTAATGAAGGTACGGATTACCACCGCCAGAACAACAATATACCAGAACAGCTGCTGATCACTCCATCCCTCCGGCGGATTCCAGATAAAATAATAGCTGACGGCCACCGGAACTGCCGCGGCATACATGAAGGGATGTCGTCGTCCCCATTTTGATCGAAAGTTATCCGACCAATAGCCTACGACTGGGTCGCTGACCGCATCTGAAATCAATGCGATGAAAATCGCCAGGCTGACCAGACGAGCATCCATCCCCACAACCTGCGCATAAAAGAGAAGCAGAAAATATTTGAGGCCGCCATCTTTGACGCCATAGGCAACCGATCCAAAGCCATATGCGAGTTTTGTCCAGAACGGAACTTTTGGCTTTGGCGCTGTTGCAGCTATGGCTTCGGACAATCCATTCTCTCCTCACAACCGTTAAACGGCAGTAACGGTGTATCAGAGAGTTCAGTCAACCTGTCAACAAATGGTCTGTTTAGTTTCAAAAGTTATAACAATTTTTCTGCACAAGCCTAACCGGCTTTCCGAGTTATCAGGAAAAAACACATGCGCGCAGGGAAATGGCGAGGTACAAGCGGCTTAATAATGTTCCCGCGAAAGGAATCCATTTTTGTGTTGAAGAAACTTCTCCTCACCTGGCTGACCCTACCATTACTCGCCGCTTGCTCTCTCAACTCTGCACTGCCAGAAATTGTGCAATCGGATGCAGACTTGATCATTCAAAATGTCACAGCGATCGATGCAGTCTACGGAACGCGACCCAATATGGACGTAGCGATCACCGGTGATCAGATTGTCAGTGTTAGACCTTCTGACGGTAAAGCGACCGCAACTGGTACAAATGTAATAGATGGGACCGACAAGTTTCTTATCCCCGGCCTATGGGATGCTCATGTTCACTTGGCCTATGATCCGGAAATTGGCCATGAGCTATTCTTCCCGTTGGCGCTCGCTCATGGTGTCACATATCTTAGAGATACCGGCGGCCATCTTGACAAACTGGCGGAAGCACGAGCGTTGGCGTCCAGCGATAAAGTTACACCCGATCTTTATGTTTCCGGCCCGCTCGTCGATGGAGAAAAGCGTGTCTATGCTGGTCAGTCGGCCAGCGCCCCGAACCTGTCAATCGGTGTCGGCACTCGTGAACAGGCGATTGCCGAAGTCGACCGCCTGGCAGCGCAGGATGTCCATTTCATTAAGGCCTATGAGATGTTGGCTCCGGATGTTTTTCGCGCAGTCGTGCAGCAAGCGAAAAAACATGATCTTCCGGTCACCGCTCACTCGCCTCTTTCGATGACCGCTAGCCAGGCAATCGATGCCGGCATTTCTGATATGCAGCATCTTCGCAATCTTGAAATGGACTGTGTCGCTGATCCAAAGGTTTTCTTACAACAGCGGGAAACCGTCATGGCGGCCGACGAAGCTGAATATGGCAGAGAGTTGCGATCCGAAATTCATCGTTTACAGCGCCACAAAGCAGTTCAAGCACGGAATGCAAAGAGCTGCGAAACCCTTATTGCCTTGATGAAGAGCAAGGGCGTGTCGCAAACACCTACTTTGACAATTAGTCGTTTTCTGTCGCGCAAACTTTATGCCGACAAGAACTGGCAAGATACATTCCAAATGATGCCTCCAACCGTTGCCCAAAAATGGACACAAGTCGCGAGCAGATTGGCCAGTCGCAAACCAACGGCCAGCGACAAAGCCTATGATGATTGGTTGATGACAATGGTATCCGACTTAAATCAGGCCGGTATCTCCATTCTGGCCGGGACCGATGCACCTATTGGATTTTTGACGCCGGGTGCCAGCCTGCACGAAGAACTCATCATGCTGGTCGAGGCCGGATTAACGCCGCTAGAGGCCATTCGAGCCGCTACAATTGCCCCCGCTGCATTTTTCAACCTTCAGGACAGTCAGGGTAGTGTGGCGCCAAAAATGCAGGCCGATTTGGTGCTTCTAACCAAAAATCCATTGTCTGATATTCAAAATATCAGGGAAATCGATCTGGTTGTCAAAGATGGTCAAGTCGTGGTTATACCAGCTAGATAAGAGCTCAATCGCAACATGAACTTACAAAACTAAAATCGACCGTTTTGATTCTGCGGACTGTCCAATATTCGCCGTCGACCCCGATGCTGTCCAAAGACGATCAAGCCAATCGAACATATTGTTCATGTTTATCTTCCACTGCGAGAAACAGTTGGTTTCTTCCACCGGTCTTGGCTTTGTATAGGGCCTGATCCGCCCGGCGCAATGCCATGGAGAAACTTTCGTGCCCCGATATTAATGCCAGTCCCACACTAGCGGTTACCGATGATCTCTCACCGATTTCCGGATGCGTTATCATTCCCATGGATAGCCTGATATGTTGCGCAATTGTGTGAATGTCTTCACTTTTCAGTTTATCCAAAATTACGACAAATTCTTCACCACCGATACGCGCTACAACGCCCAGCCCCTTTACCAAATTGTTTAATTCTGTCGCCGAGCGGACAAGCACTTGATCACCAACCTCATGTCCGAAACGATCATTCACTTGTTTGAAGTGATCGAGATCAATGATCAGAATAGCTCTACCAACGCTGCGTGCGCCCTCTAACTCGCGAGTGACATATTGATCCAAACCGCGCCTATTTATGAGTTTAGTCAGGGGATCCCTGACCGATTCTCGCAGATGCTTATCGATTATCTTATGCCCTATCGCCAACAATATTGTTGCGCCACATGCCAGTGCAAAAAACGCGCTACTGGCATGGAGCAGTGAGGCGTAAGAGGACGAGCCATAAGATGTATTGGTATATGTCTGCTCCATTATTCCATAGACCACTATTGGTCGGATAAAATATGAGGCGCAAAGTCCCGTTGAGGTTAGAAAAAGAGCAGTTTCAATTGGGCTGCTCTTTCGGCACCATAGCGATGGCAAACTGAGGCTTAAAATCGACCCCGCGGTGGTAGTCGAAACAATCGACCGCATGATGATATCATTGTCGATCAAGGTGAACCAAAGTAAGAAAAAGCCCCCGATGGTGGCTAATAAACCGGCTAACTTGAAAGGTAATTCTTCCCTAAAATACTCTTTAATTCCCATGGTCCAGGCAAAGCTAAACCCCCAAAAGAATAGTTTGGCGAGGATATCAAGCCCGGTGGGATTGAGAAAGGATCGGCCCAAATCAAACAAGAAAGCGCTCAGACCAAAGGTAAAGGCCATCGCAATCCAATAGGAAGTTTTCTCTTTTCTATCGAAAAAGAACAACGCCGCGAACAAAATTGCAAATACAATTAATATCACGGCCATTGTTATTCGAAAGAGCAAACTCGCTTCTACCATCTTTCTATGAACGGATTCGAAGGACAAACATTAACCGTTGCCGTGTAACCAGGAACGATATTTTTGAAGATCGATCAAAGTGCATCCATATCATATTGATATTATTTGGTTTTGTTCAAAAACCAGATGTATAGTTTACGGAACCTTGTAGGCTCAGTAATAGTGCGATCCATGCTCAGATAACTACTATTCTAATCGATCCATTAACGCACAGGCAATGTATGGCCAATTAAGCGGACCTGATAAGGAATAAAAACATGCTTCGCTTCATTTTCTGGCTATTGCTCGGCGGCATTCTCGCCATATCTATTATGCCTGCGTCAGATGCACCGACCGTGTTTGCGGATGACAAACTGAACCATATTCTGGCCTTTTTTGTGCTGTCTTTTATGGCGCGGATCGCATGGCCTAGGATCAATGCATTGGTTCTGTTTGTAATGCTCGCTTTGTTCGGTGGAGCCATTGAAATTTTGCAGTTTTCTATGGGTCTCGGACGCCAAGCGGACTGGATGGATTTTGCAGCAGATGTCTTGGCTATATTGATCGGAACGCTTGTCGGACAATTGATCAATGGCTTTAGAAGGAAAACTGCGACTTCAGGATGATATTCACAACGGAAATGCTTGCCTCATCTGACAATCTGGCCTCTATATGGCTGAAAGATTAGCCAAAGAGAACAACATGACACAATCAATCTATATCCTTGGCGGTCATCAGACCGACTTCTCGGTAAATTGGGCAAAAAACGGCAAATCCCTTTTCGATTTATTCTCCGATTCCATTTTGCGCGCCTTGGAAAAATCAAAGCTCGAAGCCAAAGATATTGAAGTTGGCCATGTCGGCAATTTTGTCGCCGAGCTCTTTGCCGGGCAAGGTATGCTCGGTGGTTTTTTTGGCCATGTCCATCCGGATTTTTCAGGCATGCCGGCGGCAAGACATGAAGGCGCCTGTGCTTCTGGTTCTCTGGCAATATTGGCGGCAATGGCTGATCTAGAAAGTGGTCGCTATGACCTGGCCTGTGTCGCTGGCGTTGAGTTGATGCGCAATGTCTCTGGTCAACAAGCAGCTGACAATCTGGGCGCAGCGATTTATGTCGGTGAGGAAGCCCAAGATGCCACCTATATCTGGCCAGCCATGTTTTCCGATCTCGCCGAAGAATATGATCGGCGCTATGGTTTGAAATATGATCATCTGTCTGAGATATCCCGGATCAATTTTGAAAATGCCCGTCGTAACCCAAATGCGCAGGCACGCAATTGGGAGTTCGGCAACAGAAGTTTCACCGATGATGATGAGCAAAATCCTGTCATCGAAGGATGGATGCGGCGTCAGGATTGCGGACAGGTTTCCGATGGTGCGGCGGTTGTCTTTCTGGCTACCGAGGAAAGAGCAAAATCCTACGCGGATCAACATGGTCTCTCGATGGAGAGCATTCCGCGTATCAAAGGTTGGGGTCACACCACAGCCCCGATGCTGATGCAAACCAAGCTGGATGAAAGTGCCGATCAGGAATATGCCATGCCTTGGACTCGTAAGGCGATTACCGATGCTTATCGAAGAGCTGGCATTAGCGGTCCGGGCGATCTGGATGCGATCGAAACCCATGATTGTTTCTCGATCACCGAATATATGGCGATTGAGCATTTTGGCATCACCGCACCAGGGGAAGCCTGGAAAGCCATAGAAGATGGACGCATCGGCTTTGCCGGGAGCATTCCCGTCAATCCTTCAGGCGGTCTTATCGGTATGGGCCATCCGGTTGGAGCCACCGGTGTCCGGATGCTATTAGATGCATCCAAACAGGTGACCGGAACAGCCGGTGATTATCAGGTTGAAAACGCACGCAATGTCGGCACCTTTAACGTTGGCGGCTCGGGCACAACCAACTGTTCCTTTGTTGTGGGAACCGCTGGCTAAACACCCACAGTTTAGGCGACCTTCGACAGCTCGCTGGCATCCGCCCAAACGGCATGGGTGCCGCTACAAATGCGGTGCGGTAATATGATCTGACACACCGGTCCGGCCTCGATATTTTTTGCGTCCAAGACGACGCATTCGGAACGGTTTAAATTCATGTCGGTGATAAAGCTGACCAGATATCCATCATCTTCAGAGGTTGCATTTTTGCGCGCGATAAACGGTGCTTCGCTGCCATAACGGCCTTCGCCAAATTCGTAGCGCTTTGCCTCCCCAGTTTGCAGGTCATGTTTTATCATGCCGGTAAAAAGGAAATAGCCATCTTCACCCGTGACACTATAAACATACCGATGCTTCGATCCCTGGTAGGCTGGATTGATCGTACCGAATTCAACGATCTCTTCATCATACAGGCGCTCTTCTACGGTCTCTCCGGTGGCAAGATTAAACCGCCAGCGGTGCAGATGTGTTTTAAGCGAATGTAGATCCAAATTGGAGCCCATTGCTTCATATCCCTCTGGCATTGACTGCAGCGGGTCCGGACGCGGGTCTTCCTGAAAATACCCGTCCATGATGACTTCATCACCTTCTTCATAAGCGTTCATAAAGTGGAGAACATAGGTCGATTCTGCCTCGAACCATTTGATATCCTCCGGATTTCCATGACGCGGAATAAGGGCAAAACGCGATGGGATATTCTTGTCAAATACCGGCACATAAAAACCTGCATCAAGCGCTGCCTGCGGCCAGAACATCGGAAAATCATTCAATATCGCATATTTTTCGGAAAAGCACATGTCATGAGGAAGGCGCGGTGCCGGCAGCTCGACTGGAATATAATGCTTCAACTTATTATCGGCACCAACAACACCATAATGCATGTAAGGCGCATGGGTTGAATAGTTGAAAAACATCAACTCGCCGGTTTTCGGATCGACTTTCGGATGAGCGGAAATACCATCAATTGGTGTCCAACCTTCAATACCCAGAGTGTCCAAAGTTTGCGGGTCGAGGCGATAGCCCTCTCCGCATTGCCAGAAGGTGGACAGGATATTTCCCGCATGTACGACCACATCGGTAGAGGATCCATCTTTAATATGGCTATGAGCACCCCAGCCATTGCGTTCTGATTTCTTCGGATTACCCATGCAACCAATCCAGAGTGACCGGCCTGCTTCCTGCTCCGCCTCGAAGCCACGTGTGCGGATGAAGCGGTTTTTATATTCCGCTTTGCCATCGGCGAAGCGCATCATGTGCAACATGCCATCTCCGTCAAACGGATGATAACGGCCGATTGCGTCGTGCACCGGATTTTCAGTGTTGCGCACATAAATGCCATCAATATCCGTCGGAATTTCGCCTATAATCTCCAGATCACTGGTATCATATTCCTCAAAATTCGGCGTCCAGGCGCCATTCAAATAGGGATGATCGTTTTCGGATAAGGTTGCTTTGACGGTATTGACTGGAACAGGCATTTTTGATGCTTTCAATTTGGTATGTTTATTGAAGTTAGTGCGCCTTCGAGTATTTCCAACCCATGGTCAAGCTATTCCGATATCAATTTGGGTAGATCAGTTGTTCAAAGGTTGAATGGATACGGTTTGCGGGAGCAAAGCTTCGTGACATCCATTGCACGTCATCTGTGGTGTAAGTTCATTCCCACAGCTTACGTGCGTCAACACCACGGGTGGCCCCTCTTCCGCGCCATAATATTTGTCACCCCAGAGCATTAGCATCATGATGACAAAATAGTAGTCGAAGCCTTTTTTCGTCAAGAAATACTCATTCCTCAACGGGTTGTGCTGATAGGGGGTCGCTCGCAGCACATCATTGTCGACAAGAGACTTTAACCGATCGGTGACAATGGCAGGAGACGCCCCGGTGTCGGCTTCAATCTGGTCAAACCGGCGCATCTCGGTGAAAATCGCCCGCATGATAAGAGCAGACCAGCGATCACCCAGAATTTCTACTGAGCCCCTTAGCAACGAAGGCTTATCGGACGAAAAGGAAACCTGATTGCGGCGTCTGCTATAAGAAGCTGGCATCCAACCCAGACCTGGCCCCTCCACAAAAGAGATATCTTTGAGCGTAACTATTTCCTTGCAAGTGGCGCAAACAGGTTGCGGGATCAACGGCGCACCGCATGTTTCATGCTTCAGTTCCAGGTTGCGCCTACTCTCCGAACTGCCCCATTGGCGTTCCCAGACATAAAGTGACATTACGGTCTGAAACAGATCCACACCTTTTTCGGTGAGGCGATATTCGAGGTGCTTTTGGCCGTCGGCAGGTAATACCTTGCGCAAGATTTGATTATCGATCAAGCGCAGCAACCGGTTCGACAGCAAAGCTTTTTGAAGGCCCGTTGCCTCTTTCAATTGCTTGAAACGCGAGGAGCCCATCCATATGGACTCCAATATCAACAATATGGGAGTATCGCCCAATATTTCGAGCGCCCGCCAAATAGAGCAGGTGCGAATGGATATGGTTGTATTAGGTTGAACGGTTTGCCCCATACCAACCCGATATAATCGGAATTATGACAAATAACAGCCTGTCATAAAGACTGCGATCAAAACCTGGCGAGATCATAGTTTCGACAAGGCAAGGCTCCTAGAGCCTTTGACCAGCATATCTAACCGATTGTCGATTGTACGTTCCAAAGTGGCAATTTTCTGCCGCGATACGGCAATGTTTTGCCGCGCATAATCCAACGGACACTTCATCAAGGCTACGATTGGCGAAGAACATTGATAAGTTTATGGATTCTAGCATTTGGCACAGGCTTTGCTTCGTCATCCTCACGTTCGAACAAAAACAACGGCGCAATGTGTCGAAAAGAAATGGAAGACAGATGATAGAAACCTTGCAAGCGCAGGAAATTGAATCACTCTTGGATAATGTTGACGATGGAGCCAAAATTCTATCGTTAGACTGCTTCGATACATTGGTCTGGCGAAATTTGAATATGCCAACCGATGTGTTCTATGATCTGAACATAGAGGATTGCAGCATGGAAATGCGCGTCCTTGCGGAAAAACGGGCACGCAAAGCGCTGGCCTTTGAACAGCAAAAGCAAGAAGTCACGATCGCTGACATTTACGCCCATCTTTTTCGCGGCGCCGATGAACAGCAAATTGCATCCTATGTAGATAAAGAACTAGCCGCTGAGGCCTTGCATTGTTTCGCGTTTACGCCGGTGGTCAATTTGATCGCCGCTGCCAAAGCGCGCGGTATGCAAGTGATCATTGTCTCCGACACCTATTTACCCGAACCGCTTCTTCGTCAGCTCATCACTGATGCAGCCGGGCAAGACGTCATCAATAATATAGATCAGGTTTTTTGCTCATGCGACTATGGCGTAAACAAAGCCAGTGGTCTGTTTGAGCATGTTCTAGAAGAACTAAAAGTCGCCCCGGAAACTATTGTGCACCTCGGTGATAATAAAGTCGCTGACTTTGAGTCCCCAATCGAATTGGGCATTCACGGTGTTCACTTTGAGCAGTTTGATGATGAAGCCGTCGAACGATTGCGCCTGGAAGCCGCCGCCGCAACATTGCTTGAAAAAGATACCCGCAAAGCATCCCCGGCTCTGCAACCGCACCGGCCACAAATATCACTTCGCAACAATGATGATTCCATATTCCAATTCGGCCATGATGTTCTGGGACCTATTTATCAGGGCTTTTCAAATTGGATTGCTGAAGAAGCGCAAGCCATAGAGACGGAAACAGGGCAGAAACCCAAACTGCTTTTCCTGTTGCGAGATGGTTATCTTCCCGCTCAGGCTTTCCTGAAGCAGCATCCCGAATATACCGATCGAGTGGCGATGATTGAGCTGAGCCGGTTTACGGCCAATGCCAGCAGTTTTACCGACGAAAAAGCGATCAAGGACTATTTGATTGCTGAAGTAGCAGGCAGTCAAAACGATTCCTATTCGCAGCAACGACAAGCCGCCTTCTGCCGGCAGTTGCTGTTTTTTGGCAACGAAATAAAAAAAATCGCCCAACAGAAGACCGCAAAGAACTTCATTGCCCAAATCCTGAAGCCGCAAAATGTCAAAAAGATAATCAACCGCTCTGCTAAATTCCGCAACGGCTTGCTTGCGCATTTGCAAAAGCATGGCGTCGAACAAGGCGATGTCGTGATGTTTGTCGATCTGGGTTATAACGGCTCGGTCCAAAATGCGATCGCACCCGTACTCGCCCGAGAAATGGATCTTGATATTCGCGGCTGCTACTTATTGCTGCGCGAGTTGATGATTAGCGGGCAGAAGAAAAAAGGTCTGATCGACAAACGTCACTATGACATCAACGCCCTGCACTCTCTATGTGAATCCATCGCCGTCCTCGAGCAATTGAGTACACAATCCAATGGCTCAGTATTGGGTTATAACGAGAGAGGCGAACCCAAGCGTGATACCGCTGATATCAAGGGGCAACAAAGCGAATCCCGCGATGCAGCACAGGCCGCTTGCCTGGACTATATTTCCAATACCGGCGCCGGATGGCATACCGCACCCACATCGTGGGACAATGATTGCGCGCGTAGAATGACCGCTGCTGCGCTCACCCGTTTGCTCTTCCTGCCCGTTGAACGCGAAGTCGGCATTTTTGAAAACTTCCGGCATGATGTGAATATGGGTACCAAGGATATGATCCAACTGATCGATCCCAAGGGCGCGGCAGAAGGTTTACGCCGTCGCGGCCTGTTCTACAGCAAAAATATTACCCGTATGTACTTGCCCGGTGAGCTCAAACAAGCCGGTATGCAAACGCTGCTCCCTCTATTTACCAGCACCCGCTTTGGTCTTGATCTGCGACAAGACGACTTTCAGGCAGGCGGCATTGAAATTCCCGTAATGCTAGCCAACGATCAGGAAAATATGCAGATTGAGGTTACCGCTTACCCCACCAGCGAAGGTTTCTATCAAGCGCTCATTCCCGCCGGCACCGGACAACTGACCATTGCCATCATGATCGGACAAATTTGCGATTGGTTCCAAGTGGAGGAAGTCAGCTTTCATGAGATTGACCAGTTTATGGCCAAGAAGATTGATGATGATTCCATTCCGGCTAGTCCCATCTACGATACGATGACGGAAAATGCGCCGGGACTGCACCGTTGTTCCCGAGAAAGTGCATTCATTTTGATCCCACCACCCGCAAAACCATCGAACGAGGCCGTCATGCTGAGCTTTGTTTTCCGTCCTACTATCAAACGCGCCAAGAGCGTGAAACTCAGAGAGGTTGCCTAAACCATGACCGAATTACTGATCCATTCCATGTCCGAATTTTCCAACATCATCGTCGATGCAATGGACATCGCAAACGTTTCCCGCATAGCAGAAATTGGCGCCGAATTTGGCGGCACGTCAAAAGTCTTGGCTGACCATGCGGCTATTCAAGATGGTCACCTGTACAGCGTTGACCCCAATCCCAAGCAGGAATTTCTCGATTGGGTTTCCGACCATAACCATGTGACCCACATTCCAAAACTCAGCCTTGATGCATTTGCGGATTTGAAGAACATCGATTTATGTGTGATCGATGGCGACCATAACTGGTATACCGTTTACAATGAGCTTCTAGCGCTCGACAAAATCTCCAAACGAGATGACAAACCGTTATTCGCCATCATGCATGACGTTTGCTGGCCATCAGGATATCGGGATATGTATTATAATCCAGACGCCATACCGGAAGAATATCGTCATGACTATTGTATGGACAGCGGTACTAAGCCGGGTCACCCTGGCCTGCTATCGGATCAGGGGTTTCGAGGACTAGGACAATTTGCCATCGCGCTGCACGAAGGCGGCGAGCGCAATGGTGTAAAATGTGCGGTCATCGATTTTCTAGATAAAATGGAAACAGAGGGACGCGAGCTGGCCTATGCAGAAATTCCCGCTGTCTTTGGACTAGGCATTCTATTCGACACCAAAGCCGATTGGGCCGAGGTGTTGGGTGAATATTTGGTGCCTTTGCATGCGAACCCATTGATCGCAAAACTTGAGCAAAACCGGATCGCCAATTATCTAACTGTGCTCGACTGGCAAGATGGTCATATTGCGCACTGACGTTTAGCGTTAGCGGCATTCGAAAGAGACTTAAAATTGCGCGCAAGTAGTGATGCTCTCTTAAGGGGTTTGCTTTGCCCACCCCTTCCATGCTGCGATATCATAGCCGAAATGCTTGCCGCTGATCGCGGTCAGCGTGCCGATGACCTGTGATTTGAGCCAAGGGGGATCATCGGCAAAATCTAACCTGGTGACAAGTGCGGCTATTGTTTCACGGTCGTTCTGGCGCGATGCTGCGACGGCTCTCAATGCACTGAGCTCAATCTCAAAATATTTCTCAAAACTATTGGGCGTCGATGTCCAGGGATCCAACAAGAATTCAACGGGCACCTCTGCCTGACCGGATCGCTCCATAGCGGCTAAAATAGTCGAGCGCGCGATATCTTCCGCCTGCAATTCCATATTCCCGCCAAAAGCACTAATTTTGACGTCGGGTGCTTTTACCTTCAATCGATCAAGGAAAAAACCCGGAGGCGCTCCATTGGAAGAGGCCCTATTCATTAGTTCGCGTAATTCACCCGTTTGTGCGCCACCATATGTAGATGACGCCGCCAACAGAGTATCAATTTGTTGGCCAATCTCCTGCCAATTTGTCTCCCCTGAATCGGATATCGAACTGGAAACCAGTCGGGGCGGCCGTCCACCCAGCGGGATGTCATGATCTCGAGAACCCCAGACAATTCCGCGGCCATCCTCCCCGGCACCAGCGACATAAATTCCCCCTGCCACTGACTGGATCGACACAGGCCGGCCATTTTCAAGATTGCCATGACGCGACCATTCACTGCCATTTGGGCTCGACCATAAACGTCCGTCATTCGCGACAAGCCAGATCTGTTCTCCATCACTGGTCATATCTACGAAAGGCCCTTTGAATCCGACGCGAACAGATCTTCTACCGTCAAACCGCCAAACCTCTCTTTCTCGGCCGCGTCCCACTATTCCAAAAAGTCCATCCCGATGCACAGTCAGTCCATTGAAATAACGGTTAAGCGGCCAACCATTGACGGTGCGAAATCCGGAGCCGGTCCACCTGACAAGCCGTTTGACTTTTACATCACTAAGCGCGGCATAGGTCTCGCCGGCGAAAACGATCATCTCCTTAAGTCGGCTGACATGGGTGGCCGGTGTTGGATGAATATAGAATTCCTGCCAACTAAGCCCCGCATCTTTTGACAATTGCATTCCGGCGTTTCTGGTTCCGGTGATCGCCAGCAGTCCATCGTTCCATTCCAACAACTGGCTGGTATGATAGATTGGCGGATTGGAGATGGTTAGAGGCTTCCAGGTCTTCCCATCGGTAACCTCAACAATGCCATTGCCAGCGGATTGCAACGCGTCTTCGAACGGCCAGTAGAGCAGACCTTTGTAGACCAATGGATGTCCTGCATCCTGACTGTACAAATGGCGCTCATATCTGACCTCGCTGGTGTTGGGATTGAAGCTCCAGATATCAGCGGAATTGTGGTTACGGCCTTTGACGGAGTTGGCGAACCATAGCTTACCACGATAGCCGATAAGCCGCGAAGCGACGGGCCAAGGACCGACTTTGGCGATGACGTCCAGTTGTAATTTACCGGCTTTTTGAAACGCACCATTTTGGGAAGGAGTGGCTTGGGAATTTCGTGTGAACTGGAATATTGCGACAGCGACCAGCCCCATCACCAAAATCGATATCAAATAGCCACGAGATAGTTTCATTTTTTGGGCTTAAGAAACATTGACCCAATTGCAATGCATTTTCTGAATGCCTTGGACATCATTTACTGCCATAGCTTGCACATCGATCAGGTAAACTGACGCACTTTTGTTTCTGGGAGAAAAGATGCTCACTATCATGGCCTTTCATGCAATTGCCAAATCGGGTCGACCGCATGACGCATGTTTTAGGGTTCTTCCATGAGCTTGCGACTTGAAGGCGTTTCCAAAATAACGAATGGTGAAACGCATATTTATCCTACGGATATTGAATTGCACAAAGGAACGATGAACGTTCTCCTCGGACCGACATCGGCGGGCAAGACATCGCTGATGCGGCTGATGGCTGGATTGGACAAACCCGATACGGGCAAAATTTATTGGGAAGATCAAGACGTCACCAAGCACCGCGTGCAGGATCGTGACATCGCCATGGTGTACCAGCAGTTCGTCAACTATCCCTCGATGACGGTTTATGACAATATTGCCTCGCCGCTAAAATTGCAGAAAAAATCTGCTGCAGAGGTAGATGCAAAAGTTCAGGAAATGGCTGATTTACTGCAACTGACATCTATTCTTGATCGCAAACCAGCCGAAATATCTGGCGGACAACAGCAAAGATGCGCGATGGCCCGCGCTCTGGCAAAGGATGTCGGGCTGGTATTGATGGATGAACCACTCGCAAATCTGGACTATAAATTACGCGAGGAGTTGCGGGTCGAAATCCCCCGACTGTTTGAAGCGTCAGGCAGTATTTTTGTTTATGCGACGACAGAACCCGAAGAGACCTTGTTGTTGGGTGGTAATACAGCAACACTATGGGAAGGCAGAATAACCCAATTTGGTAACGCCATGGATGTTTATCGCGGACCGGTGGATGAGACCACAGCCCGGGTCTATTCGGATCCGCCGATGAACTTTATATCCGTAGCAAAGGAAGGCGCGGTCATTCGCTTTCCCGATGGACAATCAACAAAGTTACGCGATGATTTGGTCAATTTACCCGATGCCGACTATCAGATCGGTTTCAGAGCCCATCATCTGGAAACCGGTGACAACATGGATGGCGTCATCGAATTTGATGCCAATCTGATCGTCACTGAGCTTACCGGATCTGATACGTTTGTTCATGTCGATACGATGAACGAACGGTGGATCGGTCTGGTTCCCGGGTTGCAAGATTTCGCTGTTGGTCAAAATCTAAAAGTCGGTCTGAACCCCGCAAATGCCTTCTACTTTGGCAAGGATGGAAAGCTGGTCGCAGCACCAAGTCATGATCCTGGAAAGCCGGGGGAATAGACTTGGCATCGATAACACTCGAAAATCTGGCGCATAGCTATCAACCCGGTTCGGATGCGGACAGCGATTTCGCTCTCAAGGCTATGGATTACACTTGGGAAGATGGCCAGGCCTATGCGCTGCTGGGTCCCAGCGGCTGCGGCAAAACCACATTGCTCAACATCATTTCGGGTCTGCTCACACCAACGCGCGGACGCATTTTGTTTGATGACAAAGACGTAACCGCAGCATCAACCGCCGAACGCAACATCGCGCAGGTTTTCCAGTTTCCGGTTGTCTATGACACAATGACCGTCCGACAAAATCTGGCCTTCCCGCTACGCAATCGCGGCATGGAGGCGGGCTATGTCGCAGAGCGAGTCGATCGCATTGCCCAAATGATCGGACTGGAAGCAGACCTGCACAAAAAAGCGCGCGGGTTAACGGCGGACCTGAAACAGAAAATATCGCTGGGCCGCGGCATGGTTCGTGATGATGTCAATGCCATCCTGTTTGACGAACCATTGACGGTCATTGATCCGCATTTGAAATGGGAATTGCGGACACAGCTGAAATCACTGCATCAGGAATTTGGCCACACGATGATCTATGTGACTCATGATCAGACCGAGGCGCTGACCTTTGCCGACAAGGTCGTGGTGATGCATGACGGGCGGGTGGTACAAATCGGAACGCCAAAGGAGCTTTTTGAAGCGCCGGCCCATAGCTTCGTCGGCTATTTCATCGGATCACCCGGCATGAACTTTGTGCCGGTTTCTGTTGCCCGAAACAAAGCTGTCATAGATGGTAAAACGCTAAAGCTGGAACACGATTATGGTGACCCACAGGGTGAACTTGAATTGGGGATCAGGCCAGAATTTATCCGACTAACCAAAGCTGATGGCTTGCCGGTTCGCATAAATCGCGTTCAGGATGTCGGCAGACATAAATTTGTCAATGCAACATTGGGCGATACCGAAATCAATGTTGCGCTCGACGAAGATACGGTATTGGAAACGGATATGGCCAATATCGTAATCGACCCTTTAAAAATCAGCATTTTCTCTGATGATTGGCGGATAGATGGCAAGTCAACGGATGATGCGGAAGGGAGACCGCGCTAGTGGAAAAAACCGTTAATCAGCGCGCTTGGCTTCTGGTCATTCCGGTTCTGATTCTGGTTGCCTTTTCCTCGATCATTCCGATGATGACTGTGGTCAACTATTCGTTTCAGGACACATTTGGCGGGAATGATTTCTTCTGGGTTGGCCTCGAATGGTACCGGGAATTGCTGCACTCGGAACGGCTCTGGGATGCGTTTGGCCGGCAGCTGCTCTTCTCTTTCATCATTCTTGCGATTGAAATCCCGCTCGGCATATTGGTGGCGCTTAGCATGCCCAAAAAGGGGGTTTCCGCCTCAATCTGTCTGGTCTTGATGTCGCTTCCCCTGCTCATTCCCTACAATGTCGTCGGGACCATCTGGCAAGTGTTTGGGCGCGCCGACATTGGTCTATTGGGCCGGGTCTTGTCTGACCTGGGTATTTCTTACAATTACTCGCAAAACGCATTTGATGCATGGGTCACGGTAATTGCCATGGATGTCTGGCATTGGACTTCACTTGTGGCTTTGCTCTCTTATGCCGGGCTTCGATCCATCCCCAATGCCTATTATCAGGCCGCGATGATCGATCAAGCCAGCCGGTGGAGTGTCTTTCGTTATATCGAGTTGCCAAAAATGCGGGGCGTGTTGATGATCGCTATCTTACTGCGCTTCATGGACAGTTTCATGATCTATACTGAGCCGTTTGTCTTGACCGGAGGCGGTCCAGGAAACGCGACGACATTCCTGTCGATAGACTTAGTGAAGATGGCCCTTGGTCAATTTGATCTAGGCCCGGCGGCCGCTTTCTCACTGATGTATTTCCTGGTCATCCTGCTCATTTCCTATGTTTTTTATACCGTCATGATATCCATCGACAAAAGCGAGGCGAAGCAATGAGCGATGCAGCGGTAAAGAAAAAGGGCCGATTAAAATTCCGCCTTTCGACGGTCGTTATCACGGCCTATCTGCTGTTCTTGTTGATCCCGATCTACTGGCTAATCATCATGAGTTTCAAATCGAACTCGGAAATTCTGGGCGCTTTCACTCTATTCCCCGACAATTTCACCCTGAAAAACTACCAGACTATTCTCACCGATGCCTCGTGGTATATGGGCTATGTGAACAGCTTCATCTATGTTTCGCTCAATACCGTCATTTCTTTGACGGTGGCGCTGCCGGCGGCCTATGCCTTCAGCCGCTATCGGTTCTTCGGGGATAACCATCTGTTCTTCTGGCTGCTGACAAATCGCATGGCCCCGCCAGCGGTCTTTGCGCTGCCGTTCTTCCAGCTCTATTCGAGTGTTTCCTTGTTCGATACGCATATCGCTGTTGCACTCGCGCATTGCCTGTTCAACGTTCCGCTTGCTGTTTGGATATTGGAAGGCTTCATGCGCGGTGTGCCAAGGGAGATTGACGAAACAGCCTTTATCGACGGCTATGGCTTTACGCGTTTCTTCACCAAAATCTTCATACCCATGATCGCGCCCGGTATCGGGGTCACGGCTTTCTTTTGTTTCATGTTCAGCTGGGTTGAGCTTTTGCTAAGCCGCACGCTGACAAGCGTGGATGCGAAGCCGATCACCGCAATTATGACCCGGACGGTTTCCGCATCAGGACTGGATTGGGGCGTACTCGCAGCGGCGGGCGTGCTGACGATAATACCGGGCGCTATCGTCATCTATTTCGTCCGTAATCACATTGCTAAGGGTTTTGCCCTTGGCCGGGTTTAGATGGGGGTGATGGTGTAATGGAATGGATGGCATGGACATTACCGACAGCACTTTTCTTTGGGGCTATCGTGATCACTTTGCTTGGCATGGGATTGCTGCACAGAAAATATCCCAGCACTCCCAGAGTCGGTGTATTGGGCATTGAAACCATGCGGGGTGACCGCTTGTTCATTTCGCTGCTCGGCTCTGGATTTATCAACCTGGCATGGATAGGGTTGGTGGACGCCCCACAATATGGGGCGCTAATCATTTGCGGCCTGTTCGCATTTTGCGTATTTCGCTGGGTATAAAATCGGAAAAGATCGGATTAGTTACATGAGAATCATCCAAACCGCCGCAATCCTGAGCTTGAGTCTCGCGATAGTGTCTTGCTCAGGCGGAGCGGAAAAGGAAAATGATCCGCAAATCGAAGTGGATATGTCCGATCCGCAAGGAACCGCAACAAAGTTTCTCGATGAAGAGATTGGCGATCTTTCAAGTCTGACCCGCGAAGAACAGGAAGCCGAACTGACCTGGTTCATGGAGGCGGCAAAGCCATTTAAGGGAATGGAAATTTCGGTCGTATCCGAAACCATCGCCACCCATGAATATGAATCCAAAGTGCTGGCACCGGTATTCTCTGCAATTACCGGAATCAAGGTCACCCATGATCTGATCGGTGAAGGCGATGTGGTCGAAAAACTGCAAACCCAGATGCAGTCGGATGAAAATATTTATGATGCCTATGTCAATGACTCCGATTTGATCGGAACCCATTGGCGCTATCAGCAAGTCCGCAATCTGACCGACTGGATGGCCGGTGAAGGCAAGGATGTTACCAATCCCAATCTCGACCTGTCGGATTTTATCGGCACCGATTTCACAACCGGTCCTGATAAAAAGCTATATCAACTGCCCGACCAGCAGTTCGCGAACCTGTATTGGTTCCGCTATGACTGGTTCACCGATCCAGACATCAAAGCCGAATTCGAAGAAAAATATGGTTACGAACTAGGTGTTCCGGTCAACTGGTCCGCCTATGAAGATATTGCTGAGTTTTTCACCGGCAAGGAAATTGATGGCCAGAAAGTCTATGGCAACATGGATTATGGCAAGAAGGATCCGTCACTCGGCTGGCGCTTTACTGACGCGTGGATGTCGATGGCGGGAATGGGATCGGTTGGCGAGCCCAATGGTTTGCCGGTCGACGAGTGGGGCATAAGAGTGAATGAGAAATCGCAGCCCGTCGGCTCCTGCATGGCACGCGGCGGTGCGACCAATTCACCGGCTGCGGTCTATGCATTGGCCAAATATTCCAAATGGCTGTCCGAGTATGCTCCGCCCTCCGCTGCCGGAATGACCTTCTCGGAAGCAGGCCCGGTCCCCGCACAGGGCGCCATTGCACAGCAAATGTTCTGGTACACCACCTTCACCGCCAATATGGTCGGCGAGGAAGCTGCCGCTGTCCTCAATGAGGATGGCACACCCAAATGGCGCATGGCACCGAGCCCGCATGGCGCCTATTGGGAAGAGGGCATGAAGGTGGGCTACCAAGACGCGGGTGCCTGGACGCTCATGAAGTCCACCCCTACCGAGCGCGCAAAGGCTGCCTGGCTCTATGCCCAATTCGTGACATCGAAAACGGTGGATGTGAAGAAAGCGCATGTCGGACTCACCTTCATCCGGGAGTCGACTATCCAGCACAATTCATTCACCGAGCGCGCGCCAAAACTGGGCGGTCTGGTTGAGTTTTATCGCTCCCCTGCCCGCACGCAGTGGTCACCAACGGGAACCAATGTACCCGACTATCCGCGACTGGCGCAGCTTTGGTGGCAGAATATTGGCGATGCATCCTCAGGCACCAAAACGCCGCAAGAAGCACTCGATGCTTTGTGCGAACAGCAGGAACGTGTGCTTGAACGGCTTGAGAGATCAAAACTGCAAGGCGAACTTGGTCCGAAGCTTAACGAAGAACGCGACAATGCCTACTGGTTGAACCAGCCCGGATCACCGAAGGCCAAGATTGCGAACGAAAAACCGGCGCCCGTTACCATCGCCTATGACAAGTTGATCGAAACCTGGCAGTAGGATTGCCTGGCTACGCCATCGCCAGCAAACTACCGCCATCGACAGTGATGATTTCTCCGGTCATATAGGCTCCCGCCTTGCTTGCCAGCAAAAGCGCAGGCCCCATAATATCTGCATCATGGCCCCAACGATGAAGCGGGATGATACCGATTTCGCGATCATATTGCGCTTTGTCCTGCTCAACATAGCTGGTCATTTTGGAATGAAAGCGGCCCGGGGCGATGGCATTCACCCGAATATTGTCTTCTGCAAGCAGGCTGGCCAGATTGCGAGTCAATTGGTGAATGGCAGCCTTTGAAGTGCCATAGCTCACCCCGCTACCAGCACTGCCCATAATGCCAGCGACGGAACCAATATTGATAACCGACGCACTATCGTCTGCCGTTGCCTTTGCTTTTAGCAGCGGCAAGAGCTGTTGCGTTAGAAAAAATGGGGTCTTTACATTCAGGTCCATGACCTTGTCCCAGCCGACCTCTGGAAATTCCTCGACAGACGCCAGCCAGCCCGTGCCGGCATTGTTCACGAGCACATCAATATGATCTTCTCGTTCAGCAAGTGCATTGGCGAACCGAACAATTTCGTCGCCGCTACTCATATCAGCGGCGAGCGCAACACATTCACCATTCTCGGTTATTCCAGATAGTTCTTCCGCTGTCTGCGCGCACTCCTCTGGTTTACGGGCCGTAACATATACTTTTTTGGCTCCTGCAGTCAGAAAGGCCCGCGCCATGGCCTTGCCCAAACCTCTGGAACCTCCGGTTATAACGCAGGTTTTGTCTTGCATCGAAAATAGGCTGTTAGGCATAGAAAATGGTCCTTCAGATAAGATAGCGGCTTGCTCCATTTACTCTAAACCAAACCTATTTGTTTTTCATATTGAGTTAGAGCGCTTTAACTGCACAAGATCAATCATCAATCTTCCAAAACTAGCCTCGGCCCCGGGCCCTTCAATCCAATCCGATCTTCCGGGTTATACAAAGCACATTTTTTCAAGCTCAAACAACCACATCCAATACAGCCATCTAACCGATCTCGCGTTCGTTCGAGTTCTGCTATTCGCGCATCAATCACTTTCCGCATTGCCTTGCTAATCTTGCGCCAATCGGCTGCTGTAGGCGTTCGGCCATGTGGCAGTTTCATCAACAGACCCTCGATTTCTCCGATACTCAACCCCAATTGCTGAGCGATCAGAACAAAAGAGAGTCGGCGAATATCGCTCCTTAAAAACCGTCGCTGCCCCCCCGACGACCGGAATGGCTCAACTAAACCTTTCTCCTCGTAAAAGCGGATCGCCGAAACAGATAGTCCCGTACGAGCGGCTAGTGCACCGATTGTCAAAGCGCTGGATGTTGGCATATTTATAACTTCCAATTATTTCCTTGACCTCAACTTAACTTGAGGTTGTACGAATCACAACATCGGAATTTTGGAAGGCCAGGTTGATGGTTTCACAAGCAAATTGGAAACACGCAATGAGGCTTCCCACTCTTCCCATAAACCAACGAAAGGTATTGAAAATGAAGAGTAATAAGAAACATCACAATGAAACCGGCTATCCGTTCCTGGGTGGTTGGAAGAAATGAAACTCAACCAGATCACAGTGGGTTGCCTTGATTATGAAGAGTCAGTTGCATTCTACAAATCACTAAACCTGACTCAAATTGTCGATGCGCCACCTCGCTATGCCCGCTTTGAAACACCGACCGGCGAGACGTTTTCGATCCACCAGGTTGATGCGATGGGTGAACCATCAACGGTAGTCTATTTTGAGCTAGACGAGTTGGATGAAACTGTCGCTGCGTTGGAAGCGAAGGGCGTTCAATTTGAAAGCGGCCCAAGAGACGAAAGTTGGGGCTGGAGAGAGGCAAGGTTACGCGATCCTGCAGGCAATCCGCTGTGCCTGTTCCACGCCGGCAAAAACAGGCGTTTTCCGGCCTGGCACATATCATCCCCCGAAAAAGCAATTGGAGAATATCAATGACCATGGGAACATTGGAACATGTAAATATAACCGTCACCGATCCACAGCGCAGCGCCGAACTGTTCAATGAACTGTTCGGATGGCAAATCCGCTGGGAAGGCCCATCCATGCTGGGTGGCCGTACGATCCACGTTGGTAGCAAAGATCAGTATCTGGCTGTCTATACCAACGAAGATGTGGAAGCCGCCAATCCGGACTTTCGTAAAGGCGTACCGCTCAACCATGTCGGTGTGGTGGTCGATGACCTCGATACAGTGGAAGAAAAAGTGAAAGCCGCCGGCCTCGAAACATTCGGCCACGATGATTATGATCCCGGACGCCGTTTCTATTTCTTTGACTGGAATGGCATCGAATTCGAAGTGGTGAGTTACGCCTAAGATTTCGCTTTCCCCTCCCCGTCCAGTCGCTAAGCTGAGCGGAACGGGGAGAGCGATTCATGGATGATTATCAAAAGAGCAGTTTTGCCGCCAAAACTGCCAAGGGACATTTGATCGAACATGATATTTATACAAAAGGCGCCGGACCAGTGGTCGTCATCATCCAGGAACTGCCCGGTATCGGACCGGAGACGCTGCATTTGGCGAACAAGTTCGAGGCGGAAGGATTTACCGTCGTACTGCCACATCTGTTTGGACCGTTAGGAAAAATTGCAGTGGGCGGAAATTTGTTACGCGTCTTATGTATGCGGCGCGAATTTCGCCTGTTTGCAAAAGGAAAAACCAGTCCAGTTGTGGACTGGCTCCGCGCGCTTTGCCAAAAACTAAGACTGGATCATGGCGTTCCGGGAGTGGCGACGATCGGCATGTGCCTGACGGGGAATTTCGCAATTTCTTTAATGGCGGATGATGCGGTACTGGCTGGTGTCGCGTCACAGCCTTCCATGCCGGTTAATGATCAAAATGCGCTGCATATGTCAGATGGTGATGTTGCTGTGATCCGGGACAAGCTCGATCAAGTGGGGCCGATGAAGGCTTATCGCATCGCAGGTGATAACATGTGCAAGGCTGAAAAATTTGCGTCGTTGGATCGCGCATTTAATGACGACAGAGAGCGCATCGAACTCAACACGCTTCCGGGCAAAGGCCATTCGGTACTTACACTGGATTTTGTCGATGAAGATGGACATCCAACAAAAGAGGCCTTCGATAATATTGTCACCTATTTCCGTAAACAGTTGGCTGTATAGAAATGAACCTGACCACCCTCACCTCTTCTTGCCAATGCGGGAAAGTACGATGTGAAGCGGTTGGACAACCCATCATCAGCGGCGTTTGCTATTGTGATGACTGTCAAGCGGGGTCAACCGCCGCAGAGACGCTGGAAGGTGCGCCGCCGGTCCGGACCAGCGATGGCGGAACCCATTATCTAACCTATCGCGACGACCGTTTTTCCTGTGTGAAAGGCGAGGAATTGCTCCAGCCAATCCGTACGTCACCGGACGCACCAACGCGCAGAATGGTAGCCGGTTGCTGCAATAGTGCGATGTTCCTGAAATATGAGCGCGGCCATTGGACTTCGACCTATGCCGCCCGATTTGATGATCCAGTTCCACCGGTAGAAGTGCGCACCCAGACACAATTTAGACAGAGCGATGCACCATTTGAAGATGATGCACCGCGCTATCGAACCTTTGGAGCGCGCTTGTTTTGGCGGCTGTTCACATCGCGCGTGGCGATGCTATTAAACCGATGAACCGCCGCCAAACCAATAGCCACTAATTTAGAGGCTCGGATTCACCAGTACTTTCTCGCCAGTTGCTTTCTTTTCATAGCCCTTGGCAATTTCCGGATCAATCATGTCCATCAGGCTGATCTCGCTGGTATATTCGCTGTTGAATATGCCGTTCCGTTCTTCAACGGAGTACATCCGCATTTCCATCATGCGTTCGCCGCCAACTTTTTCGAGATGCGGAGTTAGCAGCCAACCACCAACGCCCCAATAAAGACCCAGGCCACCACCAAGGATGGTCTCGCTGGTGTCGAGACGGCCATAGATATAAACCTGCTTATTGACGGTGGAACCATATACGCTGAATTCTGCACCGCGCACCGCCGCTGCTTTTTCCATTGCGGTCAAAATGTAACTCGCCATTTTACCGCCGCCGATCGCGTCAAAGCCCAATGTTGCGCCAGTTTCCGCTAGTGCCGCGATCAAATCAGGCATGAAGCTGTCTTTGGTGCTGTCGATCACATGGGTCAAACCAATGTCGGTGAGGATTTTCTTCTGTGCATCAGAGCGGACAATCCCGACCAATGGTACGCCCTCCTTGACGCATAATTTTGCAAGCATTTGTCCCAGATTGGAAGCCGCGGCGGTGTGCACCAGGCCTTCATGTCCCTCAGCACGCATGGTGTTGAGAAAACCCTGCACGGTCATCGGATTAACGAAGAGCGATGCGCCTTCTTTGGCAGCAGCGCCTTCAGGGAGCGGCACACACATGCCGGCTGGCATCACGCGGTGCGTACGATACATTTCACCACCAACAATGGTGACAGTCTTGCCCATCAATGCCTGTGCAGCATCGGAAGCGCCAGCCGCCACGACTGTGCCAGCGCCTTCGTTACCCGCAGCAAGTTTCTTACCAGCGCGGCCGGCGAAAAAAGGCTGCATTGCTGGCTCCACATCAGCAACCAGTGCTGGATGTCCATCGACTGTTTCGCTGCGCACGGTATCCATATTGGCCGCTGCGGTGAGCAGACCCAGGTCAGAAGGATTGATCGGCACCGCCTCCATTTGCACTACGACTTCGTGATCTTTCAATTCCGGCAGTTCGTAAGGTTCGACAGACAATATCGATCTGCCGTCTTCGGTGACCAGAGAGATTAGTTGTTTAGCGTTATCAATGCTCATTAGGATTTCCTCTTTTTGTGCTCGTGTGAATTAAAATGATTTGGCAGCGTTCAAAGCGCCCATTCGTTCGGTGATAGCGAAAAATTCTTCCACCGTTTCGTCAATAATCTGCCTGGCGGTTTTCACCTCGTCAATCAAACCGGATGATTGTCCGGCCAATCCAACCGAAGCCTCCATATCTCCGCCGAAATAGACATCCTGAATGCCTTTAAATGTATCGGCAGGCATTAAACCGTCTTCATAAATCTTTGCAGTGCGCTCGGTTTTTAGAGCACGAATACACGGAGACGCTTTTTTGTTGAGTACATAGGTACCGGTTTCCTTGGCGTCCAAGATCGCCTGCTTGTAATTCATATGTACCGGGCTTTCAGCGCTGGATACAAATCGGGTACCCATCTGAATAGCTTCTGCGCCCAAAGCAAAAGCAGCGGCCATCCCTTTACCGTCAGCAATGCCGCCAGCAGCAACCATCGGGATATCTGATTGCCTGCGGATTGCTTGCAGCAAAACCAGTGTAGACACTTCC
This sequence comes from uncultured Sphingomonadaceae bacterium, assembly GCA_947494305.1. Taxonomy (GTDB): domain Bacteria; phylum Pseudomonadota; class Alphaproteobacteria; order Sphingomonadales; family Sphingomonadaceae; genus Parasphingorhabdus. The sequence goes on from CANLUL010000001.1 coordinate 1,699,777, forward strand.
TCAGGGTTCTTAAAGCCACCGCCTTCAGCGCCCTCTACAACCAGACCGTCGACACCCGCGTCGACACAGCCCATGGCGGCGCTAACCGTTGGCACCGCGTGATAAACGATAATGCCTGCTTCCTGCAGCGGACCAACAAACTTGCGAGGGCTCCCGGCTGAAGTCGTTACAAATTTCACTCCAGATTCTAAAACCCGTGTCAGGATTTCTGGATCTTTGAGAAACATGATCGGCAAGTTCACACCAAATGGCGCTTTGGTTAAGCCCTTCATCTTTTCGATTTCGGCCATGCAATTTTCAGTTTCGCCGGAACTTGTTTCAATAATCCCAAGCCCGCCCGCTTCGCACACCGCCGATGCCAGTTGTGATCGGGCAATCCAACCCATCGGCGCCTGCACGATCGGGTATTTAGCACCGGTATGTTCCAAAAACCTGTTCATCTGAAATGCCTTCCCTCAACCCATTGGGTACATGATTTCGCGGCTAATCTTATAGATCCGTTTCATCATATCCTTGTCCAGTTCCAAATCTGATGCAGCAAAAATGTCTGGTAACTGATCAGTATGGGTTGCTCCCACGATGGTAGACGCAACAAAATCATGTTGTTTTGACCATGCGGTTGCGAGTGTCACGGGAGATACGCCCAGTTCCTCTGCAATCGCCATGTAGCGTTTGGTTGATTCCTCACTTTTGGGATTAACAAACCGCTCGGCCATTTTTTTCTGTCGCCCGCCCAGTTTCAAATAGGCAGAGAAACGGGCACCCTCTGGCGTCGCACCATCATTATATTTTCCGGACAAAGCACCGCCAGCTAGTGGTGAATAGGGAATGAGGTTCACACCTTCCTTCACGCAAACCTGCGCCAATTCGTCCTCGAACCGACGGTTATTCATGCTGAAGTTATTTTGGATGGTGCAGTAGCGGGTCACCCCCAACCGTTCGGAAGCTTCAAGCGATTTCATCAGGCCCCAGCTGGTTTCGTTGGAGCAACCAATAGCGCGAATTTTACCCTTACGGATTTCTTCGTCGAGCACTTCCATCGTCTCATCATAAGCGGTGCCATGATCAGGCCAATGTGTCTGGTACAAATCAATATAGTCTGTTTGCAGGCGCTTCAGGCTGGCATCTAGCGCCTTTACAATGTTGTGCCGATCCATCGCAGTCATGCCTGCACGCTGTGCCGACTGTATCCAACCATGGCTCGGTCCGGAAACTTTTGTCGCGATAATCAGGCTATCACGATCCTTGTCCTTCATCCAGCGTCCAACAATATTCTCAGTCTCACCTGCCCATTCGGGTTTGGGTGGCACCGGATAGTTTTCCGCAGTATCGAAGAAATTAATCCCGGCCTCAACCGATTCATCCAGAATTTTGCGAGACATCTCCTCGTCAGCACCACTGCCAAAGGTCATCGTCCCCATACAAATATCAGACACATAAATCGGACTGTGGCCAAGACGGCGGTATTTCATAAAAGACTCCGGGAGGGTGGTTTAACTGATCTATTAAAGATGCCAGAATCCGTGTCAGTTGCAAGCAGCAATCTATTTTTTCTGCCTAACCGGCCTGACCAACCACCAAACAGGCCAAAAACATCAACACTCCGGCAAATCGATTGGAACGGAATTTGTTCAGCGCATCCTCGCCATCTGCGCTATTCAATGTGCTAACTTGCCAAAAAAGATGCAAAGCTATCGGGCCGAGAGCGACTAGGGCAATAGTATCCGGTCGTACAAGCCAGATTGCTGTCGCCCAGCCCACCAATGCCAAAGCGTAAAACACCAATACGCCAAATCTAACATTTTTCCCCAATCGCAGGGCGCTGGATCGAATACCAACCATCGCGTCATCTTCTACATCCTGCAGCGCATAGATCGTATCAAATCCAATCACCCAAAAGACTGAACCCACATATAGTGCCATCATCGCCCAACCAAATTGAGGATCTATGGCCAGCCATCCCACCAATGCTCCCCAGCTAAACACCATCCCCAGCCAGGTTTGCGGCCACCATGTTATGCGCTTCATAAATGGATAGGCCGCCACCAGTGCGAGGCTGCCCAAGGCGACTAGCTGTGCCACCAGATTGAGTTGCAAAAGCACGACCAGACCAACAAGGCATAGAATGAGTAGCCAAACCCACGCAGCTTTTAGCGAAACAACACCACTGGCCAGCGGCCTTGATTGTGTGCGTTCAACCTTTTTGTCGAGATCACGATCAACAATGTCATTATATACGCAGCCAGCCCCACGCATTGCGATAGAACCGAGTAATATCCACAAAACAAGATCCCAACGCTCTATTGCACCGCCCGATAGCGCTATCCCCCAAGCACAAGGCCAGAATAGAAGCCACCAGCCAATCGGTCGATCAAAACGTGCGAGCATTGCGTAAGGTCGAGCTGAACTGGGGAGTAATCCAATCAGACCTTTATGTTCGGTGTCCGGGACGTTTTCTGTATTTAGCGCCATCGCATAGCATTTAGAAGCTTTCCAATCATTCGTCATCCGGAACTTGATCAGGATCTCCACATTATTGCAAAGCGAAGAAAGCGAAGAAGATGCTGAAATAAATTCAGCATGACGAGCGTTCAGGTTGACGCTAGATAAGATCAATGCCCGCTACACCCGCCTATCCTCCCCTCAGTGCGCCTCGTCTATTCGTCGATGTTGAGCTATCTGACGGTGCAGAAATCCGGTTGGATGGCAGTCATGCCCATTATCTGATCAAAGTGATGCGGATCAAACAAGGTGACCCCATCAAGCTATTTGACGATCGTACCGGCGAATATCTGGCTCATGTAACATCGCTCGGAAAACGCGATTTGATCCTGCATATCGATGGAAAAACGCGTGAACGCGAAACAGTTCCTGACTTATGGCTCTGTGCAGCTCCGATTAAAAAGGATCGGTACAACTGGATCGCAGAAAAAGCCACTGAGCTGGGTATCGCAAAGATGGTTCCGGTCGAAACAGAACGAACACAGGTTCGGTTTATAAAAACCGATAAAATTCAAGCCCATATGATTGAAGCGGCTGAACAATGCGAGCGAACATCGCTGCCTTCGCTTGATCCGATAACAGCGCTGCATGATTTACTCTCGGATTGGCCAGAAGATCGCCATCTATTCTTTGCTGACGAACGCATTCACGAAAGCGGTGAAGGATCGTTTCGCAAAGCTCTGGTGGCTCATGATGGTCCTGCGGCAATATTGATCGGGCCGGAAGGCGGGTTTTCGGATGCAGAAGGCGAAGCCATCCGATCTTTGAAACAAGCAGTGCCCGTATCACTCGGCCCCAGAATTTTGCGCGCGGATACTGCTGCTGTAGCAGCGATTAGCTTGTGGATGGCGGGGCGCGGTGATTGGAATTAGTTTTTGTTGATATTTGTGTTATCAAATATAGTCATCTAACATTACCGAAACTTCACCATAATGTATCGATTTTAATATATCTATGCTGATAAAATGCAGATCTATATTGTCACGGACGCCAATCAACAGCGCCGGATTGAGTATATGGCCTTGCCTTCTCCTTGCCTGTTTAGTTTTCGATAACCTCCTGAACCCGGGTACTGCATTTGCACAAACCGCCAATCCAGGCGATAATCTAGTGGTATGCGGAAACACGAATTGGGGTGGGCTAAGCAGTAACAATACCCTGAATATGCGCCAGAAACTGTCCAATACGGCAAATTTTGGGCCGGGAGGCACTTACTCCGAAAGCACATTTAGTTTCGTGGTGATCGGCACACCTACAACCTCCAATCTAAGCGCCAACGGATGTAATGTCTGGTTTTCAGGTTATGATTTCGAGGCTCCATATTCTGCTCTTGCAACATTTGCAGCCAGCGGAGGTTTTGTTATTGGAGGGTGCGACACTGTTTCCTATGATGCTGTTTGTACCGGCCTTGGGATCAATGTTACGAATTTCTCCAATCTCGGCGGCGGTTACACAACCTTGACCCCAATTAATCCTCTAACCTGTGACGGTAACACACAGAACCCTTCGTTAAATCTGACAACTGCCGGAGGAGCATCGAGCTACTTCTCCACTGGCGTTGTTCTGGCGCGCTACAGTCCCTCACCAAATCAAGCCTTGGCGATAACCGATAGCGCCACTTCGCCAAGCTACGTGTTGACCGGCGATATAGATATGTTCACCAATTTTAATACCAATGTTTCCGCAGGTAGCGCTATCACGACGGATCAAGATAAATTCATTGCCAATGTTTTCAAACTGGCTGCTGATAAGGTTACGGGCGTACTCGATGGGAACGGAGAACCATCCTGCGAAAACATAAGTGTACCGATCTTTGCAAATGATGACACGGCCTCAGTTGGCAGCGGTACCGTGGGATCAATCATTCTGAATGTACTGACGAATGACAGCTGGGATGGAAACCCTGTTACAACGAGTGATGTCACAATCTCTGTCGCATCGGGATCATCGGTACCACCGCAATTGAACTTTGGCACAACCACCGGTGATGTTGTCTTAAATGCCGGCGCTACTCCTGCGACCTATTCGTTTGACTATGAAATTTGTTTGATTTCTGATCCAACTGAATGCCGGACCGCTACTGTGCAAATAACGGTCACACCTTCTCCCTCCATTTCCGTTCTAAAGTCATCCAATATATTCACACCTACAGCGGGTAGTAGCGGTTTCATGCTGCCAGGCGAAGATGTGATCTACACGATTTTGGTGGAAAATTCCGGTGCAGGTACTGTCGATAATGACGCCGTATTTATCGTCGACTCCTTTCCGGATGAAATGGACTTTTTCAATGGCGACATTGATACGGGAGGCTCAAACAATTTTGTATCAACAGATCCTATCGTTTTTCTGGATAGTGGTAGCGGCCTAACCTTCAATTATTCAACCGATGTTGCTTTTTCCAATCAAGCCACAGCGCCCAACATTTTCTCGGATTGCACATATACGCCTACCGTTGGTTATGATCCTAATGTAACCTTCATCTGCATAAATCCTAAAGGGATATTCGCGGCGGGTAGTCCAACTAGTTCCTTCAGCCTGTTTTTGCGTGGTCAGATCCAATAATGGCTTCAATCGGCCTCAGCTCATTCACATTCTACTTGCGGAACAAGGTCCGTTACAATTCCCACCAAGGCGCTCTGTTCTCGAACAACCATCTGTTTGAGACAGATTTGGTCGAAACATGTTTCATCGTGTAAAATATTCTGAAAGTCGTGTTTCCCTAACTGCAAATTTACCAAATATTCAGCTCGCCAACCTAATGGGCTTGCATGAATGTGGGGACAATTCATCAAGGCGCCAGTAGCGCCGCTTATTTCTTATGGGCAGTGCGCAGCATATTGTCGCTATTGGCGGCGTTTGGATTCGTTACTCTGTCGCAACCGATACAGGCTCAAACTTTTACTGCGGATTGGACCAATTTGGGAGTTGGTAGCATCCAGGGCGTCTCAAGCGGCTCCTCTGTTGCTGCAGGCCCCCGAACTGTGACCATCACACATTCGCAAATCACCAATGGTGGTCCATTCACAAACTTCTATGGCACCGAAATGCTGAGTTACTTCAATGGTACCATCGGGACGCAAAATGGTACGCTGCTCTATTCAATGGACAACAATATATTCGATCCCAACGACCGATTTCAAAGTATTTACTCATTCAACGGTACGGTAACAAATCTAGCGTTTAGCCTAGCGCATGTTGACCGAGGTGGAAACTATCATGATGGAGTGACCATCGAATATCGTAATGGTGGCGGCGCTTGGCTCAACATCCGCTCAACTCCCTCTTTTTTCACAACCGGAGCCGTGGTCGGGACTACCACGCTGTCGGGCGTTCAGGGGTTTCATGGCACTGGCGGCGCGGGTGGATTAACCAGCACTACCGGTAACATAAATGTCAATTTTGGAACGACCAGCGTTACCGAGGTTCGTATTACCTATCATTTCGGACAGAGCGTCGGTGGCGATCCATCCGGAAACCTCCAATATATGGGACTGTCGGACTTCAATTTTCAGGTTCCTGGAGTAACCGTTTCCGACCTCTCGCTGACCAAATCAGTTAGCAACAGTACTCCCGCCACGGGCACAGCAATTAATTACACTCTGAACTTAACCAATAGCAGTTCGTCGGCGGCCGAGAGCAATGTTCAGGTTCAAGATATTCTTCCAACCGGAGTATCGTTCAATTCGGCTTCTGGTTACGGGAGCTATAATTCAGTGACCGGTATATGGTCAGTGCCTGCTATTGCGGCGAACCAGACCCGTTCCATCACAATCAATGCAACCATCACCGCCCCAAACGGGACAACAATTACGAATTACGCAGAAGTATTTTCGCAGACGAATTTCGACACCGACAGCACACCCAACAACAACAGTGCGACAGAAGATGATGATGCAACAGCCAGTTTCACAACGACGGGTACTAGAACAGCTGGCACAGCGCCCAGCCTGTCGGCCACTTGTTCCATCGCGAATCAGATCACTTTTGATTGGGATAGCAACCCTTGGCCGGCCGGCTCTCTAAGCAACAGCTATGCTGTCCCGGGAATTGGGACGATGGATATCGACTTAACGCTTTCGGGTGGAGCGTGGGTCAATGACGCTAACTTTGGGGGACTGTCGCCATCGCTAGCAAATGCCAACAATGGCGGGTTTGCAGGAACGCAACTTTCTCTGCATCAATATATCGACTTCTTCAATCGCAGTGGAACGTCGACTATGACGATTGACTTACCAACGGCCGTTCCTGGATTACAATTCACAATATTCGACATTGATTTCGCTGCCAACGATTTTGCTGACAAAATTACAATTACCGGCAATTTTAACGGTGCCACTGTGATGCCAACTCTTACAAATGGCGTTGCTAATTATGTTGTCGGGAACACCGCCATTGGCGATGCGGGGTCTGGCGGCACGGTGGGTGACGGTAACGTTGTTGTGACTTTTGATTCACCGGTGGAATCGGTTACTATCCTTTACGGAAATGCTGCAACCGCGCCAGCAAATCCAGACGGACAGGCAGCGGCATGGTTTGATATGACATTTTGTGCACCAGAGACAACGCTGAGCGTAACAAAGATCAGCCAAGTTATTAGCGATCCAGTAAACGGGACAACCAACCCAAAAGCCATTCCGGGTGCTATTTTGCAATATTGCATTTTGATTAGTAGTGCTGGGTCTGCATCAGCGGAAGCGATAACGGCGACTGACACTATTCCGGGTAATGTAACCTACAATGCTTCCTCGATGCAAAGCGGGAGCAATTGCGGTTCAGCTTCGACTGCAGAGGATGATGATGCAACTGGCGCCGATGAAAGCGATCCCTTTGGCGCATCAATCAGTGGTGCAAGTTTAGTCGCAACAGCCGCTTCATTGGGCCCAACAGATGCCTATGCTCTAACCTTTCAGGTCACAGTGGATTAAGTGTTTGTATACCAAAAACCGCATGTTTTTATTTAGTCCATACGTGTAAAAATTGGTGATATGCTTTATTATCAATAACTTAAATAGAATGTCAATTTAACGGTTTTTCACTATTTCCTGCTAGTTTTCACAATATGTGGGTACGTCAATCTCTTTACTGGGGGTTAGCGTTGGCAATCATTGTGTTGCCAGCGATGGTGGTGCTTGCCGATTTGAGGACTCCCAATCCTCCAGGCTGGTATGATCCCGATGGTGTGGCCGTCGGTGAAGATTGGCACTATCGGGTTCCTGTGACCCTGCCCGCCAGTTCGTCCGTGAACAGCACCGCAAAAGTGAATGTCAATTTCACCACACTGATGGCACAATTGGGCATAAGCGGTACTTTTGATGCAAATAGTGTTCGGGTTGTTAGACCAAATGGATCACTAGCCACTATCCAGGAATTCACTGATCGCATTTTCAACGATGCAACTGACGCGGCAAACAATGCCCGCGGTGAGGTTAAATGGATCATCGAAGATGGCGGTGCGCAGACCTACTATATCTATTTCGATATTGTCCAAAACGGTACCAAATCGGCCAATCCGCAAACGCCGATCAATGGCAATTTTGAACGCGGTGCAACGGGAGACATCTCGCCATCTCAATGGACTGGCACACGATCTAATGCCGCATTTGATGCTCAGGTTCGCCCCAGCGAAACCGTATCGGTTACAAATAATAGCCTGTCGACCAACGAAACGCGCAGTACTGACGGCTCTCCAAATACTGGATCTTTTTCTTATTTGCTCGGCGCAAGGACCAACAATGAACCTAGTGGTGATTTTGGTACTACGTTGACCCGGACAATTGCCGTACCAGCAACAAATCCGGGCAGTATTACAATTCGATATCGAGTTGAAGGTTGGGATAGCAGCGTCGATGGTTCAACAGACGAATTCGATTGGCTGGATATCGCATTGCTGGGAACAACGTCACCACAAATTGTCGGTCCGGACGCCGGAAACTACACAACATTTCCATTTAGTGCCAATCTAGGAACCAACGCGGCCACTACGACCACTTCAGGCTATGGCCAATATAATGGTTGGGACACAACAACAACTGGGGCACATACCAACGGAATGACAATTGCGCCGCAAAGCGAACCATGGTTTACTCGAACCGTTTCTCTCGCGGCCTTTGCTGGTCAAAACATTACGCTTCGCATCCGATCAAGACATGTGACATTTTACAAAAATTGGTACCATATTGACGATGTCGAGTGGAGTCTTGTTAGTGGTACAATCGGCACACCGGAAGCATTTGGTGTCGCTATCACATCACCGGTAGATACAAGTGTAGCCGGCCCCGGCCAAGCTCTTTCCATCACGGCGCAAGTCGATGCCAACCCAACTGCAACAACCAATCCGGTCACTGCTAATGTGTATGATGACGGCGGCACGTTAGTCGCGTCCAATATCATACTTTTCAATGATGGTACCCATGGTGATGCCGTGGCTGGAGACGCGATCTGGACAAATGACAACAGTGTTCCTGCCCAACCGACATACACCATCCCGCTCAGTGCGACTAACGGGACAGGCTGGACCGTCCGTGCCTTTGCCAAAGATGCCAGTACCAGCACAATTGGTGCGCAAAATGGTCTGGCACATCGCAATGGGTTACCAACCGCGGAGATCGAAGCCAACTACTGGAATATCGACGAAATCACATTCGACGTCGCTGAGGCAAATATCAGTGTTACCAAGATTAGCTCGATACTGAATGATCCGGTTAATGGGGCTGCTTTTCCAAAAGCCATTCCAGATGCTGTCGTTGAATATTGTATATTGATTTCCAACGCTGGTAACGCCGTAGCAACCTCACTATCGGCCACTGATACAATCCCTGGCAATGTGACCTATGTTGCCGCTTCGATGAGAAGTGGCAATAACTGTGGTACTGCGACTACTGCAGAAGATGATAATGCCAGTGGCGCCGATGAAACCGATCCTATAGGCGCCAATATTTCGGGAGCCACTATGACGATCACCAACACTTCACTGGCGGCTGGCGACTCCATGGCGCTCACCTATCGTGTAACAGTCAACTAAGCTTCCGTTTTAATCGATTCAGAATCTCGTCCAGCGACGACAAGAACCTTGATCGATCCACCTTGGTAAAAGGTGGCGGTCCACCAATGTTTTCTGTGCCCATGCCGGCACGTAAATCCGCCATAATTGCCCGTGTTGCGACGGCCGCTCCGATTGAATCAGCCGTAAAGGGCTTGCCATTGGATGCAAGCACCGATGCTTCTGTTTTTACACATCTATCCGCAAGCAGGATATCGGAAGTGATCACAACAGTACCCTTTCCAGCGCGCTCGGCAATATAATCGTCTGCTGCATCAAAAGCATCGCTAACGACCACGCGGCTGATCAGCGGATGATCCGGCACACGAAAATGGCTGTTGCTTACAATGACCACCGGAACCTCATGGCGATAAGCGACCCGGTAGATTTCATCCTTTACCGGACAGGCATCAGCATCAACAAAGATATGAATGGATGAAGCCATCTGAAAGCCCTAGTCAGATTTCGGTTTTCCAGCAAATGGCCGCTTGCCGCGATGCGGCTTTTTCTTCTTGCCGCCAAAATCAGATTTGGAACCAGGTTTACGATCGCCCCGATTGTCTGATTTCTTTTTGAAGCCCTCGCCTCCTTCGTTCGAAGATTTGCGCTTCACATAAGCACCGCCGCCGCCTTCGCTGGACTTGTCGCCGAACTTCTTTTTCCCACCAAATTTATTTTTACCGAATTTCTTACCACCGAATTTCTTGCTGGCATTGCTATAGTCACGTTTGCCGGAGGCATTGTCCCCACGTCCTTTGCGTTTACGTTTCTCGCTACTGGGCGGCTTGCCTTCAAACTTAGTAATTGTGATGTCGTCAGTATCATCACCATTTTCGCGTTTTTGTGCGATGGCGGCGGTGAACTTTTCAACGTTTTTTCGTGGGATTTCAAACAAAGTGTCATCACCATTAATCCGGATGGCACCGATTTCATTCTTGGTAATATGGCCGCGCCGACAAAGCACCGGTAAAATCCACCGCGCATCGGCGCGTTGATTGTGGCCAACATCCATCTTGAACCAGACGGTATCTTCGAAACCGGGACGGTGCCCTTTGTCATTTGTCTTGGATTGCGCGCCGCGATCCAGCATTTGCTCTGGTGCGGGCAGTTTAGCGCGATGGGAGTGTATCAACATCGCGGCAATTTCTTCAGGCTTTTTCTCGGCCATCAGGCGTTTTGCCAGTTCCAGATCATCCTCATCCACTTCGACAGGTTGTAGCAAAGCTTCCATTAGTCGTTCGGAATCATTTTTGCGGATATCAGCACGCGTCGGTGCGTCTTTCCATTCGGCATTGATCTTTGCACCGCGTAGCATGGATTCCACCCGTTTGCGTCGCTGGTAGGGGACAATGATAACCGCAGTCCCTTTTTTACCCGCTCGCCCAGTCCGGCCGGATCTATGCTGCAACGTCTCTGCGTCACGCGGTATTTCTGTATGAATAACCAAACTTAATGTTGGCAGGTCCAATCCGCGGGCAGCCACGTCTGTTGCCACACACACCCGTGCACGCTTGCTTCGCAACGCCTGCATCGCTTGATTACGCTCTGCTTGCGTATGTTCACCTGACAGTGCCACCGCACTAAATCCGCGATCTGATAGGCTGGCGTGCAGCCGCCTGACGCTCTCCCGTGTTGCACAAAATAGCATTGCTGACTCCGCCTCGTGAAAACGGAGCAGGTTGACCACGGCATTCTCGGTATCAGCCGGAGAAACCGTAATCGCCTGATAAGCTATATCGCCATGTCCGCGATCTTCGCCAACCGTTGAAATACGCAGCGCATCTTTCTGATACCGCTTGGCAAGCGCAACAATTGGCTTGGGTATGGTGGCAGAGAACATCAAAGTCCGCCGATCTTCCGGCGTGGCATCCAGAATTTCTTCCAGATCATCGCGGAAGCCCATATCGAGCATCTCGTCCGCTTCATCGAGTACCGCCGCGCGCAGCTTAGACAAATCAAGCGCGCCGCGTTCCAAGTGATCACGCAACCGGCCAGGTGTCCCGACAATAATATGTGCGCCCCGACGCAGTCTGCGGCGTTCCTTTGACGCATCCATACCGCCAACACAGGTCGCAATTTCCGCACCTGCAGGTTGATAGAGCCACGCAAGTTCCCGACTTACCTGCAAAGCAAGTTCACGCGTGGGGGCGATTATAAGCGCTAACGGTTCAACCAAAAATGGGAACCGGCCACTTTCTTCCAAAAGTTGCGGCGCCATCGCGATGCCGAAGGCCACCGTCTTACCTGATCCCGTTTGTGCGGACACAATCAGATCACGGTCTTCTGTTTCCGGTTCCAGTACGGCCGCCTGAACAGCAGTCGGCTTTTCATATTCACGTTCGGCAAGCGCCTCAGCGATCAGCGGAGATAGTTTCGAAAAAGGCATGACTTAAAATTCCGTGGCAAAAATTGAAACGCGCGCGGAAATGCCAATCGCCTGCGGTTTTGATATTATATCTATTGTTTAGAGGGCTTGACCAGCAGCATGTCCGCTTGCCCAAGCCCATTGAAAATTATAGCCACCGAGCCAGCCGGTGACATCTACAGCTTCACCAATAGCATAAAGACCTGGCATCTGCCTAGCTTCCATTGTCTTTGAGGACAGATCGGCAGTGCTGATCCCGCCGGCCGTCACCTCTGCTTTTGCAAAACCCTCGGTGCCATTGGGCATGAAACGCCAGTTTGAAAGCCTTCGCGCTGCTTCTTCCAGCTTTTTATCGGTCAGATTACCTAGATCACCAGACAAGGCAATTTTATCCATCAACGTATCAGTCAAGCGATCCGGCAAATGTGCTCCAATCGCCCGCTTCAACCCTAGTCGAGGCATGTTGCGTTTTGCCTCATGAAGCCAGTCATCGGTAAGATCCGGCAGAAAATCGATCGATACAGGTTCGCCATGTTTCCAATAGGAAGAGATTTGCAATATGGCGGGACCGGATAAGCCTTTGTGGGTAAAAAGAGCAGCCTCACGAAACGCAGTCTTCCCGCATTTGGCAATAACGGGAGCCGAAACGCCAGAAAGTTCGCGAAAAAGCGTTTCCTGCCCTCCGAGTGTCAATGGAACCAATGCCGGTCGTGGCTCAATAATCTTCAAACCAAATCGCCGCGCCAAGTCATAGGCAAAGCCGGTAGCCCCCATTTTGGGAATGGATGGACCACCTGTCGCAATAACCAGCGCGGGTGCCGTGGCCACATCATCGCCCAGTTTAACACGATATTGCCCATCCGCATGTGAGACATCACTTATCGGGATGCCCAATGAGATCGATACTGTTTCCGACGGACATTCGTTCAATAGCATTTCAACAATCTGTTTTGCCGAACGATCACAGAATAACTGCCCCAGCGTTTTCTCATGCCAGTCAATGTCATAGCGATTGACCAAATCGATAAAATCCTGGGCTTTATATCGGCTGAGCGCAGATTTTGCGAAATGCTTGTTTTCCGAAAGATAGCGATCCGGCACAGTGTGAATATTGGTAAAGTTGCATCGTCCGCCACCGGAAATCAGTATTTTCTTCCCAGGTTCGTTGGCATGATCAATCAACAGAACCTTCTTGCCGCGTTGTCCGGCGACGGCGGCACACATCAAACCAGCCCCACCTGCGCCCAAAACAATGGCATCAAAATGATTTGATAGATCGGTCATATACTAGTTTGATTTTGTGGAAATGAGCTGCAACTGTCTATTGGCTCTGATCCTCACAATCCCAACACCCTCTTAGCGATGATATTGCGCTGAATCTCGTTGGTTCCGCCATAGATGCTTTGTGCACGCGTTCCATAATAGGTGGCAACACCTGGCGCTGCGAAATGTGCATCCCCTGTCCATTCGGGACTGACGCTGTCATCAAATTTGCGTGCACCATGGTCGGCTGCCGCTTCTAGAAACAATGTTGTAATTTCTTGCGCAATGTCAGTGGCCATGATCTTCAATGTGGATGCTTCGTTGCCCGGAGATCCGCCATCACGAACGGCGCTCAACACACGCAGCACGGTTATTTCGAGCGCATCCAAGCGGATTTCTACCTCGCTGAGCCTTTGCGCAAAGAAACTGTCCTCCAACAGACTTTGGTTACCACCCGTAGGAATGCACGAAGCTATGGCGCGAATGTCCGCTAGCTGCTTGCGTTTGCCGCCAATCCTTGCGTAGGAGGTACGCTCGTTACCCAGCAAATATTGTGAATAGGACCAGCCTTTTCCTTCTTCACCGATGCGGTTGGATACAGGCACCCGAACATCAACAAACTCGCACTGGCTGAGTGCGTATTTTCCATCGATGGTGATGATCGGTTTCACCGTAACACCGGGTTGATCCAGCTTGCAGCAAATAAAAGTGATACCTTGCTGCTTCTTCTCTTCCTTCGATGTGCGCGTAAGCAGGAAAATCCAATCGGCATGCTGCGCCGCAGATGTCCAGATTTTGGTGCCATTGAGGACATACTCATCCCCATCACGCACCGCCGAAAACTGCAGCGAAGCAAGATCAGAGCCAGCTTCGGGTTCGCTATAGCCCTGCGCCCACCCGACGGAGCCGTCGCGGACGCCCGGCAACCACTTCGCTTTTTGCTCCTCTGATCCAAACGTGTAAATTACGGGTCCAACATAAACGACACCCATGGGCGTAACGGTTGGCGCCCCTGCCCGTTCCAGCTCTTCATCGAAGATATATTGTTCTTCAATCGACCAGCCGGGACCACCATATTCTTTCGGCCAAGCGCTCGCCAGCCAACCTTTGTCCCCCAAGGCCATTTCTGCGCGGCGTACTTCGGCGGTCGTCAGGCTAGCACCGGTTGCTACTTTTTCTAGAATGTCCTGTGGATAATCATTTCGGAAGAATGTTTGAATTTTCTCACGAAAAGGAACGAGCTTTGGATCTTGATCAAGGTTCATGTCGTTATTCTACGCTAGTGGCGTGTTGAAGCAAATGAATAGACACATCGTCTGAAAACTGATGTCAGTAATACTGGATGCCGCATCAAAATGGGCCGGCGAGTCAAGAATGCATCAATTTTAGAAGGATGGTGGAGCCTAGGAGGATCGAACTCCTGACCTCTTCGCTGCCAGCGAAGCGCTCTCCCAGCTGAGCTAAGGCCCCATCCGTGGAGCGCGTTTAATCTAGCCGCGCTCCAAAATGCAAATCAAAAATTACGTCTGGCGTTAAGTTTCGTCAGGCTCGTCGTCGCCTTTGCCTTTGCTAACACCCAGATCATCGTCACCACCAAGATCAACTTCCTGATCAGCGGATGGTTCAGCATCATCAATGTTCACATCCAAATCGTCATCATCGACGGTGTCTTCTTCCTTCTTCGCATCCTTTTTGGGTGATGCTTCAAAAGGCATTGGCTGTTTAGACTTCAGCACAGCTTCTGGTGTCCAGCTTTCCCCACATTCGATGCAGGTAGCCGGGTCATCTTTGCCCAGATCGTAAAAGCGCGTTCCACATTTTGGGCATGTGTGCTTTGAGCCCCATTCCGGTTTAATCATGGCTGGTATCAAAATCCTGTCTAAATCAAATCGTTGATTAGGTATGTCAGTAGCGCGATGTCTCAAGTCAACCTCGATTCTGTCGCGAAATCCGGCGCGCCTTGCCATAGCTTTGCGGCGCTGTCAAAAGCCCATTCGATATCCCGCACGAATCAAGTGCTATGATTAACGGACAAAGCCGCAAAAATGACCAATATAGAACCAAATCCGGTGCATTTTGCTCCTAGTGGGCCGCTGACAGGAACAATTGTTGTTCCGGGTGACAAATCGATTTCACACCGCGCGTTGATATTTTCTGCTCTCGCAGTTGGTAAAAGCCAGATTACCGGACTGCTCGAAGGCGAGGATGTGCTCGCGACGGCAGAGGCCTTACGCGCGATGGGCGCAACTGTCGAAAAGAACGGTGATATTTGGTCCGTTGATGGGGTGGGTGTCGGCGGTTTGATGCAACCTGAGACGGCTGTCGACCTAGGCAATAGCGGAACATCTGCACGGCTGTTAATGGGCTTGATTGCATCCCATGATATTAGCGTCACAATTACTGGTGATGCCAGCCTTTCAAAGCGACCTATGGGACGAGTGATCGAGCCCTTGGTTCAAATGGGTGCCGATATCCAGGCACGGCAAACCCATGATGGCAAATCATGCCTCCCACTGACGATCAGAGGCCTCTGTCCCGCAGTTCCAATGGAATACAGACTTCCCGTTGCGTCGGCTCAAGTAAAATCGGCAATATTGTTGGCTGGCCTCAACACACCCGGAATCACGCGCGTCATTGAACCCGTTCCAACACGCGACCATAGCGAAACCATGTTAAAGGGCTTCGGCGCCGAGATATCTGTGGATACAGATGCGAAAGGCACCCGGACTATTTCGGTGGCCGGTGAAGTAAATCTGCAACCACAAAACATCAAAGTACCGGGGGATCCATCGTCAGCTGCGTTCATGACCGTCGCGGCGTTGCTAGTACAGGGATCAGATATCACCATAGAAAATGTCGGCATCAATCCCACCCGCGCGGGACTTTTTGATGTTCTGCGCCAGATGGGCGGTAAAATTGCGTTCGAGAACGAAAGAACGGTTGGGGGAGAACCTGTTGCTGACCTGCATGTAACACACAGCGACTTGACCGGTATCGATATTCCTGCAGATATTGCCCCCAGTATGATCGATGAGTTTCCGATCCTCTTTGTTGCAGCGGCGATGGCAAAGGGGACAACAACGACCAATGGACTGCACGAATTGCGCGTTAAAGAGTCAGATCGGCTGAAGCAAATGGCCAAGGGCCTGAAATTGATCGGCGCAGATATAACTGAAAAAGAAGATGGGCTGGTTATTAATGGTAATGCCGGAAAGCTTTTGACCGGCGGCAACAATCGGGCAATTGAAACGGCGCTGGATCACCGTATTGCGATGAGCTTTGCCATAGCAGGTCTAACAAGCCAGTCTGGTGCAACAATCGATGATATCCAACCTGTGGAAACCAGCTTTCCCGGTTTTACCGAGCTTCTGGAAGGATTGGCTAACTCATGATCGATGGTCTTTGGGCGAATGTCATCGGCATTTTGGGCAGCATTCTGATTGTTTCGGCTTATGCCTACAATGTTTATGCAAAATCAGTTGATCCATTTGTTTACAACGGAACGAACCTGATAGGGGCGGTATTGCTTACGATATCTTTGCTGATCCATTTTAATCTCGCATCGTTGCTGCTCGAAATCGTCTGGATCGCAATTGCGCTGGGCGGCCTTTGGAAAGCCCATCAAAACAAGGGAGCAGAACCATCGTGATCATTGCCGTCGATGGACCAACAGCTTCAGGGAAAGGAACGATTTCCAAACGATTAGCAGCCCATTTTGATCTGCCCTTTCTCGATACCGGGATGCTTTATCGCGCAGTCGGATGGACGGTAAAACAGCAAGGTGGAAATCCTGATGACGAAAATGATGCGGTGAAAGGCTGCGTATTCGATGATGGCTTGCTAGATGATGCCGCACTGCGCAGTGAAGGTATAGGTAGCTATGCCAGCAAGGTTTCTGTGCATCCCTCGGTTCGAACCGCGCTCGACAAGCGTCAACGTGATTTTGCAAATCAAGCAAAGGGAGCCGTTCTCGATGGACGAGATATCGGGACAGTGATCGCACCTAATGCTGACGCAAAACTTTTCGTCATCGCTTCGCCAGAAGCGCGCGCCGTTCGCCGATTTGAGGAAATGATATCCCGCGGCGAGGACGTCAATTTTGACGATGTTCTTGCTGACATTCTGAAACGCGATGATCGCGATCAAAACCGGGCTACGGCCCCGCTCAAACCCGCCGAAGATGCGGACTTGCTAGATACAACGGAACTCACTATAGACGCTGCCGTTCAACAGGCAATTGCTCTGGTGAATGCGAAACTAAGCCGCCGGCGCGACAAAGATCCGGCATAGCAAACAAAAGATGCGCAAGACGGAGCGGTGACGAACCGCTCTGGCTTTGGCGTAGCTTTTGCTTTTTCTATTTAGCATCGCATTTCCCATTTATGGCAGTTTTCTGAAGGATACGGCGGTCACATGCGGTGGCCATCGTAATTTTGGTCCAAGACCAGCGGAACCAACCGCTTGGCCCGAAAAATAGACTATCAAGGATAAACACATATGGCCTCAGAGGCATTTCCAAGCCGCGACGATTTCGCGGCAATGTTAAACGAATCATTAGGTGGCGAAGACCAAGGCTTTGAAGGCCGCGTCGTCAAAGGCACCGTAACCGGCATCGAAAATGACATGGCTGTCATCGATGTAGGACTGAAATCAGAAGGCCGTGTGGCATTGCGTGAATTCGCATCGCCCGGTCAAAAAGCCGAAATCAACGTTGGTGATGAAGTCGAAGTTTACGTTGACCGCATCGAGAATGTGAACGGTGAAGCCATGCTATCCCGCGATCGCGCACGCCGCGAAGCCAGCTGGGACAAGCTTGAAAAAGAACATGACGAAGGCAACCGCGTTGACGGTGTTATCTTCGGACGCGTCAAAGGCGGCTTCACTGTCGATCTTGACGGCGCCGTAGCCTTCCTGCCCGGAAGTCAGGTTGATGTCCGCCCCGTGCGCGACGTAACCCCGCTGATGGATATTTCACAGCCGTTTCAAATTCTCAAAATGGACCGCAAGCGGGGCAACATCGTTGTCTCTCGTCGTGCGATCCTCGAAGAAACCCGCGCAGAACAGCGTAGTGGTCTGATTGAATCGCTGGCTGAAGGTCAGGTTACCGAAGGAGTTGTCAAAAACATCACTGATTACGGTGCCTTCGTTGACCTTGGCGGTATCGATGGCTTGCTCCACGTTACCGATCTTTCCTACAAGCGCGTCAATCATCCAAATGAGATGATCGAAATCGGTGAAACGCTGAAAGTCCAGATCATCAAGATCAATAAAGACACGCAGCGTATCTCGCTTGGCATGAAACAGCTGGAAAGCGATCCATGGGATGCGGCTTCTGAGAAATATGCTGTTGGCACGAAATTGTCGGGCGCGGTTACCAACATCACCGAATATGGTGCTTTTGTTGAACTGGAAGCTGGCATCGAAGGTCTTGTCCATGTTTCTGAAATGAGCTGGACGAAGAAAAACGTTCACCCGGGCAAGATCGTTTCCACTTCTCAGGAAGTCGATGTGATCGTCCTGGAAGTTGATACCGAAAAACGCCGTATCTCGCTTGGCCTCAAACAGGCTCAATCCAATCCTTGGACCGACTTTGCTGACACACATCCTGTCGGCGCTACGGTTGAAGGCGAAGTCAAGAATGCGACCGAATTTGGTCTGTTCATTGGCCTTGAAGGCGACGTCGACGGTATGGTTCACATGTCCGATATCGCATGGGGTATTTCCGGCGAAGACGCTCTGAACCTGCACCATAAAGGTGAAGAAGTGAAAGCGGTCGTTCTCGATATTGATGTTGAGAAAGAGCGTATCTCTCTTGGTATGAAGCAGCTTGAGAAAGGTGCTCCTGCTATGGGTGGTGCGGATACTGGCGGCATGAAGAAAGGTTCGGTTGCTACCGTTACCGTTCTGGAAGTGCGCGATGGCGGCCTTGAAGTGCAAGTTGGCGACGACGGTGCAACCGGCTTTATCAAACGCAGTGATCTTGGTCGTGATCGCGACGAGCAACGTCCTGATCGCTTCCAAGTTGGCCAAAAATTCGATGCCATGGTCACCGGTTTCGACCGCAGCAAGAAGCCTAACTTCTCGATCAAGGCCCATCAGTTGGCTGAAGAGAAACAGGCTGTCGAACAGTTTGGTTCAACCGATTCTGGTGCAAGCCTTGGCGATATTCTGGGCGAAGCGCTTAAGAAAAAGGACGATTGATCCTCTTCAATCGAATCTGATTTTCAACAGAAAGCCCGCTACCGAAAGGTGGCGGGCTTTTTGATTCTGGCACTTTATCGACCAAGTGAATTTACAATTCCGCAAACACCATTGAAAACAAAAAGATATTCTGTCATTATTATCAACAATGTTAGCTTGTACGGGAATGGGCCGATTCGCTTCCTGTTCCCTTTATTTGGTGGCCCCATTTTGAAAGGCACCCCGAATGATACGTTCTGAACTGCTAGAAAAGCTTGCGCTTGAAAATCCAGACCTCAAGCCTGAAGAGATCGAAAAAATTGTTGATCTGTTTTTTAATCAGATCACGCAGAAACTTGCTGAAGGTGGCCGTGTAGAATTGCGCGGTTTCGGAGCTTTTTCTACACGCCAGCGTAAACCACGAACGGGTCGCAATCCGCGTACCGGGGAATCGGTTGAAGTTCCGGCTAAACGTGTTCCCTATTTCAAACCCGGAAAAGAAATCCGCGAACGCCTGAACGAGGGCTAATTTAAAAAAAATCTGAATTTTGTTGATGTCTGCACTTGACCGCAGCCTCTCAATGATGCTTGTCGCAGGGCTCCAACAACAGTTGGATCTACCGGTGCGGACGTGGCGAAATGGTAGACGCAGCAGACTTAAAATCTGCTATCCGAAATGGGTGTGCGGGTTCGAGTCCCGCCGTCCGCACCAGTTTTCAGGAAGAGAACTTCCTCCAGGGCGACAAGCCACCTGAACCAATGCCGAGAGCCGTGCTCTTCAAATCGCTCCATTTTCAAAGCATCGCCATATCAACAGGCTGCTCCAGTAATATTCTACCGGACAATTCAAAAACGGCAGGCGATGTTGCGATGTGCTGTGTAGCAACGTGGGCATCACGAAAACGGCGTTGTAGACTGTTGTTCCTATAAACAGCAGCTCCGCCGCCAAGCGTATAAGCCATCTTACAAATCTCGGCCGCTGTTTCAGTGGCATGTGCGCATGCCAATCGTAGATTACCTCGCGATGATGCCGTTAGTCCGCCATCCCCTTTTGCTTCAGACCAGCTGTCGGCAATTGCGTTTTCCAGATAATGAAAGGCGCCATTAAGCAATGCTGTCGCCTTCGCCATTTCAACCTGTACCGTTGCGCGTTGTGCCATCGACCGTCCGCCGCCAGGCGTTTTCTTTGTAGTCGCAATCTGCCTGATTTCTTCGAGCGCTGCTTGCGCATTGCCCAGCGCCACCGAACACACGCCCAATGCCAAGAGCCCAAAGAGAGGAAATTTGTAGAGCGCACCCTGCTCTCTTGGATGGTCTGCAATGAAAGAGACACTGCGCTGCTTTGGGACCTTGATGTTCTTGACTTGAAAATCGCCAGATCCGGTTCCTTGCATTCCCGATACATGCCAGGTGTCGACGAATTCAACCTCTTCGACCGGAAAATAGAACATTCGATGATAGGGCGCGCCATTCTCAAATTTCTGTATTTCTCCGTCTTTTAAAATCATGGCGCCACCACCAAGCCAACTGCAGTTGGGAGATCCGGACCCCCACTGCCAACGGCCAGACAGAAGATAATGATCTCCCCTGTCCTCCGCCTTACCCATTGGTGCAAAAACACCACCGGTAATCACATCTTCAGGGTCAAATATTTCCTTTGCATGTTCCTCATCCAGATATGCTGCCGCCAGAGACGACGTTACAGCAATCATCGCACACCATCCTGCGCTAGCGTCAGCCTCTGACAGCGTCGAAATTATTTTCAGAAACTCGATTGGCTCCAATTCCAAACCACCAAGTGCTGATGGCTTGGACAGATTATATGCTCCGGCCTGTGCCAGTTTGTGGGCAATATCGACGGGCAGATGTCGGGTGTCTTCAATCTCAGCTGCCCTTTGTGCGATCTCTGGCAAAATAGCCAAGATTTTTTCGCCTGTCTCACCGCCTATGCCTGCAATATCGTATCGCAATCCGGACATATGTTTCTCCTTTTTATGTAGCATAAGACTTCCTCTTGGTCGTTCCAGCAAAAACATCTATTGATCCGACAATGCGATTCACTGCTCTCCTCGCGCTATTGGTTATTCTGACAAGTTGTGCGGATGGGGTGAGTACCGACTTGGCACCAAAGCCAGATCAGATTGTGCGTTTGTCGGATTCAGAAATCAAAGGATTAGACCCACAGAAAATTTCCGACCTGTCTTCTCTGCGGGTCGCAGCCGACCAATTCGAAGGACTAACACGTCACAATGCTAAGGGAGAGATAGAACCGGGATTAGCCAAAGAATGGGCGGTTTCCTCCGACGGACTACAGTGGACATTTGTCCTTCGAAAAAATCTGCAATTCTCAGATGGCACTCCGATTTCTGCGCAACTTTTCCCCAATCTTTTCGATCGCTTGCGAAATGCAGAAACGGCATCTCCAACACAGGCCCTGTTTGAGAATATTGGGTCTATAAAAGCGCATAACGAGCAAGTCATTGTCTCACTTAATAGTCCAACACCGCAATTGCCGGACTTGTTGGCACATCCCGCGTTGGCTGCGATTCCAATGCATCGCATAACGCAAGCTGGCGATGATTGGGTCGATGATCGACCAATGGTAACCAGCGGTGCCTATCAGTTGGAGCGCTGGTTTTTGAATGACCATGCAAAGCTGACACACAATCCCAACTGGCACGATGGCGCGAGGCTTACCAAGAATATTATCTGGAAACCGATGGATGACAGCCTTTCTGGCATGCGCCTTTTCCTTGCTGGTGATGCTGATGTTACGGCCGACTACCCTCCCAGCCGGCATAAATGGTTGAAGAAGAATCATGCTGAAAAAATCCAAAACGTACCTTATTTGGGCAGTTACTATTTTGCTTTTAACACACGCGAGCCTCCTTTTGATGACGCTCGGGTTCGGCGCGCTTTGTCCATGGCAGTTGAAAGAGAATGGATCGCAGACAAAGTGATTGGGGTTGGCAACGTCCCCGCATGGGGATTGCTGCCGCCCGGTCTAGTCTCCGATATCAGCTACCAGCCGGAATGGTCAAAATGGCCACGTGATCGACGTCTAAAAACGGCACGGGCGCTTTTGGCGGATGCGGGTTACAGCAAAGCCAATCCTTTGCGTTTTGAGATCCGATTTAACAGTTCTGCTGAGCATCGCAGGGTCTCCGTTGCGATGGCGGCGATGTGGAGGGCGTTGGGAGTCGAGGCAAGCCTCTTTAACAGCGAAGCGGCGCTTCATTTCGCAGCTCTTCGTCAGCATGATTTCGTTCTGGCGCGATCTGGATGGATTGCCGATTTGCCGACACCGGAAAATTTCCTATTGGTTCACCAACAAGCAAATGGAGCGGGAAATTACTCGGGATATAATAATCTAGAGTATAATGCCATTTTGGCCCGCGCGATAGCGGAACCGAATTTTGAAAAGCGCAAACAGCTTATGAGTAAAGCAGAAAAAATACTGATCGACGATATGCCGATCCTGCCACTCTATTTTTATGTAACCCGTGCTTTGGTCTCCGAACGGATTGCTGGCTGGGAAAATAATATTTCCAATGTGCACCCAAGCCGAACTCTGCGTATAAAGACAAAATGAAGTTACCGATACTCTTGCCAATTCGAAAGTTCGCTCTTGCACTTTGCGTTTCAGCGGGGCTGACTGCATGTAGCTTTTCCGGCGATGAAGACCATATTCGCACCGTCGTTATCGATGATGACGAAGTCCGCATAAACCCGGTTGGGACAAGGTTAAACCACAGTTCTTCAACAATGCGCATGGCTATAGCGCGAGGTTTGGTTGGATTTGATGAATCTGGACGGGTGGTCCCTGCTCTTGCAGCCCGCTGGATCATTACGGATGATGGGCTAAGTTATATTTTTCGTTTGGGAGAAGCCAGGTGGGACGATGGCCGACAAGTTACATCAGAACGCATAGCGAGGCTTTTGACCGAACGTTTTGCGGAGCTAAAAAACAGCCGTCTGCGGAATGATCTGCAAGTCATTGATGAAGTGATTTCAATGACTGGTCGGGTAATTGAGATAAGACTGAATGCTCCTAGTCCCAATTTTCTTCAACTGTTGGCGCAACCAGAATTTGGCCTCTTCCGTGCCGGTCATGGTGCTGGGCCAATGCGATTGATAGATGAAGAAAGAGGGATGAAGCTGGGGGTGTTTGAAGAACCATCCGGAGGAGATGATGAAGCAGAAGAAGATAATCGCTGGGTTTTGTTGAATCGAGAATCAGCCGCACAAGCAATTGCTCGATTTGACGCAGGGTTTGTCGACGTTATTTTGAACGGTCGTTTCTATCACCTGCCACTTATCGATCAATCGAGTATCGATTCCAACAACTTGCAGTTGGATCCAATTGCCGGTCTCTTCGGACTACGCTTCGTTTCTGCGGATGGTTTTTGGACGGTTCCCGAAAACCGTGAAATCCTCTCTATGGCGATAGACAGGCCAGCTCTACTGACATCTTTCCCCAGCGTAACGGCATGGAAGATTCGGCAGAAAATCGTGCCAGAAGCCCTCGATGTAGAGGGGATTAATGCCCGGCCAGATTGGTCGAGCATGACGATTGAAGGTCGCCGAGAATTCGCACGCAATCATGTTCAAAGCTGGAAGGCGACGGAAGGTGACATTAAGCCCTTAATCATTGGCCTGCCCGACGCTCCTGGCGCTGACATATTGTTTCTCCGCGTGCAGTCCGATCTAAAACGCGTGGGATTGGATGCGCAACGTGTTGGAATGAATGATGAAGCAGATGTGAAACTGATTGATGAGGTCGCCCCTTATGACAGCGCGCGTTGGTTTCTCTCTCGTCTAACCTGCGAACAAACAGCAATTTGCCTCAACGATGCCGATACCAAACTGGCGGATGCAGACGCTGCGACCAATCTGGATATCAAGGCTCAATTGTATGCCGAGGTTGAGCAGCAATTGGTGGATCACTACAACTATATCCCGCTGGGTGTTCCTGTTCGATGGTCTTTGGCCAGGCCTGGACAACGGGGCTTCTCCGTCAATCCACGCGGCTGGCACCCATTGAATCCATTGGTAGGCATTCCCATATCGTAACTGTGTTGGTAGCGTAAAACAGGGAGGACCATGGTTTGGCCGTTTCCGAAGAGCAGTTAAAACGTTTGGCTGAGCAATTGCCGGATGTCAGCCGAGATCCACAATCGGTTCGAAATCGTGTGGAAGCGATGGAAAAAGTGCTGGAGCGCGCTTTTGTTATTCCGGGCATCAATCGGCCGATCGGTTTGGATTCTCTAGTCGGACTAATTCCAGTAGTCGGCGATATAGTCACTGCGATCATGGGTGCCTATATTGTCTGGGAAGCCCGCAATCTAGGCATGTCCAAATGGCAGTTGTCTCGTATGGCAGCCAATGTCGGTATTGATACCGCGCTCGGCGCGATCCCTTTGGCCGGCGATGTCTTTGATTTTCTATGGCGCTCGAACAGCCGGAACTTGAAGATCGTACGCAAGCATTTGGACAAACATCATCCTGGCACACGGACGTTGGAGGGCTAACCCCCGCGCCAAATCTTGATCTGACTTTCTGGTCGCGCCATTCGCATATTGGATGGGCAACGCGTGGGTCGAAAATTCTTCGCCAAGCATAACCGCACTTCCTGCAGCCACCCACGCTGATTGATCTTCAGCCGGATATGACTTGGCTCCAATCCATCGTTCACCGCAGCAAAGGCATTGCGCAATTGTCCTGCCGTCAATGGCTTTCGAGATAGCCTGTCCATATTGGGATACTGCACTGCATCGAACATGATCCGTGAGACCCGGAAATAAGTTTCAGGGCGCTTGGCCATACAGGTGCCATGCTTCGCCCATTCCCGCGCCATCAGCCGTGTCGATGGCATCGCACAAAAATTGCGTTTTGTAATGTCAGGCGATAGCGCTTTAGTAGCGCGGCACCATTGCGGATAGGCACCACGCGCATCCGGCCACAATCCATGGAGAATGAAAGCAAAGCTACCATCATCACCGCTGCACTGGGTTTTGTGGCGCGGTTGATCTTTGCGCGTGCGGCAGAATTCTGGCGACCAGCTTAGGGCCAGCGTATAACCGGCTATAGGTTTTATGCGGCGCGGCTCATCCGCTGGTTTGCGTTCGGCAGGAGCCGATTTAAGGAGCGAGGGCGCGCGGCATTGGTATGCCTGCGCATTGGCCGATGACGAAAGGATCAACGCCAGAGCAAAAACCGACAATCTCATTGGAATATATCCGACAAGTCTACACCATCTCCTTCGGCAATCAATCCTTTAGATCGAAACCAGAATCGCGCTTCCGGAGTGAACAAGCAGATAATAGATCCTAATGCCAGAGATTGGGCGACTGCGAAAAAGATCAACTCACTCGTGGTGTAATCAAATATGTAGATAGCAAGTCCGGCCATACCCAATATCCAAAGGATTATATATATCCATCTAGCAATATTGCTCGCACGATGTGCGGTGTAAAACCATAGTAAGATCTGGATGCCATAACTAACGATCATCACTCCCAACATTGCGAAGATGAACATCAGACCCAAATCATCACCAAATTCCTCGTCGCTAAAAAGCAGTTCACGGTGCACAAACATATCAATGAAAGACACTGCAAAAGATCCAAAGAACAAGCGTTCGAACCAAATGATCGATCCCGGGCGCTGCTTAGAATTCATGCGTTAGACTTGCTCAAAATCCAGCCCAATGTCAGCAGCTGGGGCCGATTGGGTCAACCGTCCCACCGAAACATAGTCGACACCTGTTTCCGCCTTGTCGCGGATGGTATCCAGATTGATCCCGCCGCTGGCCTCTGTCGCTGCCCGATCGCCGATCAGGGTCACTGCTCCGCGCAATGTCGCTGGTTCCATGTTGTCGAGCAGCAAGTGCGTTGCGCCAGCCGCCAGCGCCGGTTCGATCTGATCAACCCGGTCTACTTCGACAATGATCGTTTCTATTTTGGCTTCAACGGCCAGCTTAACCGCCTTGGCAATATCACCCGCGACCGCGACATGATTGTCCTTGATCATCGCCGCATCCCACAGGCCCATACGATGGTTCTGCGCCCCGCCCATTCGCGTCGCATATTTCTCTAGCACGCGCAGGCCGGGAATGGTCTTGCGCGTATCAAGCAAGGTGCAACCGGTGCCCGCGATCCGCTGCACATATTCGGCGGTCATGGTGGCAATGCCAGTAAGATGCTGCACCGTATTCAGCGCGCTGCGTTCAGCGGTCAGCATCGCGCGACCCCTGCCCTTCAGGCGCATGATATCGGTGCCAGCCTCCACCGCCTCGCCCTCTTGCACGAGAGTTTCAATTTCCACATCGGGATCAAGATGCCGGAAAAAGGCTTCCGCAATAGGCAGTC
This sequence comes from uncultured Sphingomonadaceae bacterium, assembly GCA_947494305.1. GTDB lineage: Bacteria > Pseudomonadota > Alphaproteobacteria > Sphingomonadales > Sphingomonadaceae > Parasphingorhabdus. Next base: position 1,726,496 of record CANLUL010000001.1, read on the forward strand.
CAGCGATCACCGCCGCATCACGGCTATCCATCACGCCGGAAAAAATCGCATCAGCAGGGATAACGGCCTCGGATGTCACATCGCGGCCCGTCGGACCCAGGTCTTCCTCAAGCGTGGATTGAACGAAGGCGGAGAGATCGAAGCGGTTCAACACAAAATTTGTATCTCTTTCAGTCATTCCTTCTCATTCCTTATCGAAATCAAATCTTCAAGCATTTCTTCAACCTCGCCCGAGCACATCAATTTGAAGCTGGAATTAGTGTGGCAATTGAAGTGATCTTAACTAAGTAGATTGCGCAAGGGTTTTCAACAGATCAATAAAAAGGCAAAGCACAATGGATGTAACCGCTCGGAATTCTGACACATTAGTTTACCTTGGTACAGTAGATGACAAAGTCTTAGACTATCCTTGGCCAAACATCGAAATTGGGCGTAACTTTTTAATAGATACTATATTAGATCATGTGCTTTTCGGAGCCCCCATGCTAATCAATGATGGTTATCTCATCAACCATCCCCTTGCTCGTGACGACCTTTTAAAAGGGAAAAACAGCCTTATACTCTCATTGATACGTCAAGGTTTTATCAAAGTGCTTACAAGGGTTGCGGACCTCGACAAACTGCATCTTATGCCACTTGAAATGGCTAGTCAGAGTAACCAGACGTTTGAAGACCGGATATCTAGGAGTGATTGGGAAAGGCTTCAATTCACTCTTCAAAGCTTAGGGGAGTCACTTTCACCCCATTTCAATAGCTATCGCTGGCCACCAGTTGATATGGGCGATGGTTTTCGGGTCCTGCTCGAAAATGCCATCCAGGGAATAGATGAAAAAGGTTTCGAATCTCTAGGTATGCAAACCCCGCATTCGGAAAAAGTAGTCTCCGTTATAAACAAAATTGCCAATCGGCTGGCCAAAGACACAACTGGAGCTCGAAATCTCTTTGAAATCACTGCGATTGAAGAATCCAAAGCACTGTCACTTGGCGAAGACAAAAAGTTTGTCCATGAGATGATGGGCTTAGCAAACGAGATCTATCATTTTAACTTCGGAATTCAGCTTGATAATCAACTCCATAGAGACGGTATGGCGGTGGTGGCAGAAACCCGGCTGTCACGTGCATTCGACGATTTACTCGCAGTTGAAGAAAGAGTGATCGAACTGGAAGGCAGCCTACCTTTAATCGGACGCCCGGAATTTGTAACATCACTAGATCCAGCAACATTGACGGCAATTGTGGACCGGAATACCGAAGTCGGTGAAGCAAAATTCCGCTATCAGGATTTCATGCGGAGATTCGCCAGTGGTGAATACACGCTTGAAGAGGCAACGGATTTTGCGGCACAATATGAAAGGGCTCTGATTCACCATTTTTCCAGCAACGCTATTCCTTCCGGTCTCAAAAGAGTTGTGAACGTAGGCATGACGCTAAGTGCAGCTCTCGTAGGAGCTAGTTTTCCCACTAGTGCGGCGAGCTCTGTTGCAGCGAATGTTGGATTGGGAACCTTATCGTCGCAGATCGGGGAACCCAGGCTAATGAGGTTAGCCAAACGATTTTACAGCAGGACGATGTCCAGAGATTTTGAACAGTCTCGAACACACCTAAAACCGCACGTTTCTCGAGCAATACTAAGCTCACTAAGGTTTCACCCTGATGTTACCGGCCCGATTGCAAGAAAAGCAAAGCGCTTTGACTAATTTTAATCATGCGCCAAATCAGTTGGCCCCAGATCACCCTGACCCACAGTCGCACTCGCCATTTCCATCATCCGGTCGATTGACTTGCGCGCTTGCAGACGCAGTTCTTCGTCCATCTCGATCCGCGGTTCAAGATCGCGCAGGGCTACGTGGAGTTTTTCCATCGTATTGAGCGCCATATAGGGGCAGATATTGCAGTTGCAGTTGCCGTCCGCGCCGGGCGCGCCGATGAAGTTTTTCTCCGGCACCGCTTTTTCCATCTGGTGGATGATGTGCGGTTCGGTAGCGATGATGATCGTGTCGCCTTCAAATTCCTTGGCATATTTCAGGATCGCACTGGTCGAACCGACCATATCCGCATGATCGACAATATAGGCTGGGCATTCAGGGTGAGCAGCGACAGGCGCATCGGGATGCTGTGCTTTCAGCTTGAGCAGTTCGGTTTCGCTAAATGCCTCATGCACGATACACACGCCAGGCCACAGCAACATTTCACGTCCAGTCTGGCGCGCAATGTAACCGCCAAGATGCTTGTCCGGACCAAAAATGATTTTCTGGTCTTTCGGAATCTGACTGAGAATATGCTCCGCCGATGAACTGGTGACGATGATGTCGCTCAGCGCCTTCACTTCGGCAGAGCAGTTGATATAGGTCAGGGCGATATGGTCAGGATGTTCATCGCGAAACGCCTTGAACTTATCCGGTGGACAGGAGTCTTCCAGTGAACAACCGGCATCAAGATCCGGTAAGACAACGATTTTTTCTGGCGACAGGATTTTCGCTGTTTCCGCCATAAATTTCACACCGCAAAAAGCGATCACATCTGCATCTGTTTCCGCAGCTTTCCGCGATAACTCAAGGGAATCGCCAACAAAATCAGCAATATCCTGAATTTCCGGCTTCTGATAATAATGGGCCAGAATGATTGCATTACGCTCCTTGCGCAGCCGGTTGATCTCTTCGATCACATCCACGCCTTGCAGGCTTCCACCAATTCCACCACGTGCATCCATTATTTTGCTCCTTTTGGGTACATGCACGCTTTATATAGGAAGCGATTGTGCATTTGTCTTGTGTGTAACACGCTGATTTGCGTAAAACCCTGTCTAAGGTCGTTTAGAACCGTTGGGGAGAATATTAATGTACAAGGTTCAGCTCGAGGAATCCTATTTTCCAGCGCAGGCGGACACGCTGTATCGCGAGATGACAATTGGACAGGTTCTCAGGGAACAGGCCGAGAAGCTGGGCGATCAAAAAGCCCTTCGAGAGCTTCTGGACAGTGGCGAAATTGGCCGGGAATGGACCTTTTCCGAATTGCTAGCTGATGCCGAGAAAGTTGGCCGCGCCCTTGCCTCTCGGCACAAGGCAGGCGCCCGGATCGGTATTTTTGCGAGCAATTGCCCCGAATGGGTGCTGATCGAATATGGCGCCGCGCTGGCAGGATTGACGCTGGTCACGATCAATCCATCCTTCACTCCGCGCGAAGTAAAATTTGTACTCGAACAGTCGGGGGCGGAAGCAATCTATTATCTGCCATTTGTACGAGGCTCCGAATTGAAGCCGATAGTGGATGCTGCCTGCGACGAGATTCCGGCTATCAAACACCGGATTGCCATTGATGATCCGGACACGATGCTGGCGGGGCAAAACACGGGTGAATTGCGTGAAACCGAGCCTTTTGACATCGTCCAGATCCAGTACACCTCTGGCACCACGGGCTTTCCCAAAGGCGTCCTGCTGCATCAACAAGGCCTGTTGCAGAGCAATTTTGATGTGTTCAAACGGATCGGCGTTGAACAGGGCGAAAGTTTCGTCTGCCCCTTTCCTTTGTTCCATACGGCTGGAGGCGCCGTCAGCGTCCTGGGCAGCCTGACGGTTGGTGTGACCTTAATCCTTGTCTCCAATTTTGATCCTGCTGCCATCGTTAAGGCGATCGAGCGCGAACGCCCTCAGGTACTTGGCGGTGTCGCAACAATGTATGTCGCCATTATCGAGGCGGCACGAAGCATGGGCGCAGATTGCACTTCGATCCGCCGGAATGTGAGCGGAGGCGCTCTGGTTGCGCCAGAACTCGTCCGCGCAGGAAGAGAAGTCTTCGGTGCGCCGATCCTGATCGTTTATGGCCAAACAGAATCTTCTCCCGGCATCACCCATACCTGGCCAACAGATAGCGAAGAAGATCTAACCCAGACCATTGGGCAGCCGCTTGCCCATATGGAGGTGTCGATCCGCGATACCAATGACAATTCTGTCTGCCCGATTGATGCGCAAGGAGAAATCTGTGTCCGCGGCTATCATGTGATGAAAGGCTATAACAACAATCCTGAAGCCACGGCAGAGGCGGTTGATCCTGACGGCTGGCTGCACACTGGTGACCTCGGCACAATGGATGCGCGCGGCTATGTGAAGATTACCGGTCGGGTGAAGGAAATGATCATTCGGGGTGGCGAGAACCTGTTTCCTGCAGAAATCGAAGCCGCGATGCTCGAACATCCGATGGTCGCCGAAGTCGCCGTAGCAGGTGTTGCTGACGAGAAATGGGGTGAACTAGTCGCCTGTTTCATGCGCGCTGCCGAGGGAGAAAAACCATCCGTTGATGAACTGCGGGCCTTTATTCGCGAACGACTGTCCCCGCAAAAAACACCCGCCTACTGGGTTTGGGTAACCGAATGGCCGATGACCGGCTCGGGCAAAATCCAGAAGTTTGAGCTGGGCAAGGCGTTTGAACGCGGCGAGTTTGAAGATCAAATGGCCTGAACAAAGCTGCCCATCATTCGGGTAGCCGAAACTTCACTATTCGCGATAATACCTGCTGTTCGGCATCCATTCCGCCGACTATGTAATAGTCACTTCCCAATTTCGCCAGCGCGCGATGATCCATGCTCGGTTCGACCAGACGCCCCAGTTCCTGCCATTTGTCAGTTTTCAGGTCATAAGCAAAATAACCACCGGAGGGCTTTGCCGGAACACCATCATAGCCGATGCCGTTGTAGTTATAGGGATTGTCGCCGCCGCCGGCGAAAATGACCTGACCGCGCGCATTGTCGCCAATCGCTGCCATACGGTATCGAGCGGCGCCTGCATGATCGTCCACGCGCTGCCAATTGATGATCCGCGGATCACCAGGATCAATATCCCCGCGCCACGTAAATTTTGCCGCAACGAATTTACGCCGTCCATCTACCAGTTCTGGCGCGACCGCGACGCCATCCGAAATGATGATGCTATTATTCGCCAGACCGCCAGCATGCCCGAAAACCGGTTCTCCCGGAAATTCTGTAGCAGCGCTCCATGTATCAAATTGCGTATCATAGAGCTGGACCAGTCTAACATTGCCTTCATCATGCCAACCGGAAATGAGATAAATATACCGGTCCTTATATGGCACCGCGACCATGTCATCGACCGGCGTCGGCATGTCCGCCTTGGCGTTATAACGACCCGTTTGTGGATCAAAAGCGAAGACTTCCGGTGTAGAAACCTCATCACCATTTTCGGCAACCGTGTAACCACCAAAGACATAGATTTGTCCGGCAACAGTGGCGGCGGCACTGGCCAATCGACCTTCCTTCACCGGCACGGATGCAATTATCTTGCACTCCTGTTTTGCAATAACACAGGCATAGGCTGCATTGCTGGTATCTTTCCAGGATTTGCCAGATTTCAGTCCATTGAAGCTGTAAAGAGTTGGACCATCCGGCCCTTCGGCAGCAGCAATGGCATTGTTCGCCATTGGCTCGGGTAACTGAAAGTCGGCGACCAGCGTAACAGGTTCCACCTCTGACGCCTGTTCGCAAGCAGTCAGCAGCATAAGCGGCGCGATCCAGTGCAATATTCTCATTCAACGTCTTCCAATTGGTTTTTTTCTGCCAGCACATCCTGAATGGGTCGCGATAAATCCCACTGGTCTTTATTGGCGCCGCGTTCATATGGGAAGAACACATCGACTTTCGCATCTAGCCCGGCCGCTTGCAAAGGTAGCGCGAAACTGTTGGCGACGGCTTTTCGTGCGGCATCCCTTGCAAACCTTACCTGCAGCGGATTTTTAGCCTGTTTGGCCAGTTCAGCCACGCCTTTCTTTCGGTTTGCCTGGTCGAGCACCCGATCCGCATCAGTAAGCGCAATTAATATTCCGCCATCATCATAGGTTTGAATTTGATCAATCTGGACTTCGGGCCGAGCAATCTCAATGGCCGGGAGGCGTACCGATAATGTACCGGACTCCGGATCCCAGCGGACATCATCCTGCTCCAGTTTTGCCAAATCAACTTCATATCGCACCTGCCCCGGCATGATAAGCGTCTTTCGAGCAGACAGCCCAAGACGTGTTAAGCTGGTGGTTACGGTTGCATTATAGCTGGCGGAGAAAACCGTCAGCCGGTTCTGTTCGCGCAACCCATCCAGACTGGCGCTGGCAATTGATACAGGATCCGGATTGAAGGTCCGCTCGACCCGCGCAAATAACAACCAGACGAGCACTATTAGAACCAACACAATCGCCCCAGCCAGCGCTATTGGCAGCCAGACCTTTTTACTCACGTACGCTTGCTCCAGATTTCCCCATTAAGCGCTACAATTTCTTTCTCCTGAAGATCGATCAGGTGCGCGCGCACAGATTGCCCCGCAGCTCCCGTAAGGCGCGGATCAAGCCCTTTATACATTTTGGGCACCATATCGATGATCGCATGCGGGTCTTCTTCGAGCAACTTCAGAATCTGACGCTCGCGCTGTTTGCGGTGTCCCATCATTCCGCGCACCAACTGGCGTGGTTTGGTCACCTTTTTGCCGTGAGCGGGATAATAGACTTTATCTTCGCGCTCATAGATTTTCTGAAGGCTCGCCATATAGTCCGACATATTGCCATCAGGTGGTACAATCACGCTGGTCGACCAGGCCATGACATGATCACCGGTAAACAGTGCACCGCTTTCCTGAACAGCGAGACACAAATGATTGGACGTGTGACCGGGTGTAGCCACTGCCTCTATCGTCCAACCATCGCCCGACACGGTTTCACCATCTACCAACACCTGATCTGGTTGATAGAGCTTGTCAAAACTCTCATCTGCACGCGGGCCATCATCTTCCAGCACCAGAGGCGCGCATCCTATAATGGGCGCGCCGGTGCGTTCTTTTAGGGGAGCAGCGGCGGGGCTATGATCTCGGTGTGTATGGGTACACATAATGGCGGAAATCTTGGCATCACCTACTGAAGCCAAAATCGCGCCGATGTGATCATCTATCGCTGGACCAGGATCTATAACGGCACGGTCTGCGCCGTTGCCAACCACATAGGTCTGTGTGCCTGTATACGTATAGGGACTGGGATTACCGGCGAGCACTCGCGCGACAAGAGGTTCCATCTGCTCCGACACTCCGGTCGGAAATTTGCTTGGGTCAAAATCCATATAGCTGATTTGGCATATTCGAGCCGTAAAACAAACAGCAATATCACATCAAAAAAGGGCGGTCCCGTTTCGGGAACCGCCCAGATCTGCGGACTCTAAAGGAGCATTGCCCATTGGATCGCCGTCATGTCATCGACAAGCGAGCCTTTAATTTCTTAATGTCGCGATCATAAGCGCGAAGTTTTTTAGCTTTTAGTTTGTCGCTATCTTCGCATTTTGCGACCTCCGCACGGTCATGTTCAAGACCCCGTAATGTAATCTTCATCAGTTTTTTTTGATCGATACTGACTTTAATCGTGCCGCAACCTGCTATTGCAGCGAGCGTATGGTTGGTGAGCTCGGTTTTCCGACCGCCAAAAGCAAATTGCTTGTTCATCGAGGCGCAATCCAGTTGAGGATCTGTGACTGCACGAGTAGGTTTGGCAGGGCGTGGTGCACGAGGCGGTTTTGGTGCAAAAGATATCTCTGATACCTGGTTAGCAATGCTCCATATACGAGAAGAATGGCGTTTGGCTTCCCTTGCCTGCCGTTCTGCTTCCTTCACTGAGCGCTCAACCTCACGCTGACTTTCTCGCATGGCTCGTTCAGCCTCACGGCGCGCTTCTTCCAAATCGCGTTCGATTTCAATCATTTCCATGCGCATTTCACGCTGTTGCTCTTTCATCTCTCTTTTGTGCTCGCGCATTTCACGTTCATGTTCGCGCAATTCGGCATCCGCTTCACGACGAGACTCTTCCGCCTCTCTGACTTGTTCACGAATTTCTTGGGCGCTCAGTCTTTGGTTTGTGCGCAGAACAATAGTCCGACCATCATGTTTGATCCGGTGTACAAATTGTTCATCATTTTCGAAATCCTTGGAGCCATTTAGCATAGTGATGTTGACCACATCGTCATTGCTATCCCGTGATACGGGTTCAGGCCATTCAGGAGAAGTCGGTTGGGAAGGAGCTTTCGGAGACACGAATGACCGCGATGGAGATGGCGGCTTCGGCGGCGTTAAATTACCGATTGTCGTTCCAGTCAACTTCGTCGCCCGAAGGCTCAATTCTTCGTCCGTTAGCTTTTCTGTTGTCAAGAATTCAAAATTTTGGCCACCACTACGTATCCGATATCGAAATTTGCCTTGATATTCCTCGCCAACGATAGAAAATTTATCGTCCGAGAAAACAAAGAATGCATCTGAGGTAACGGCAAGTCCCTCCGCTACCGGCTGAGCTTCCTCTACAATATTTGACTCAGTATACACCACAGTTGCAGTTGCTGGCAGTGCGACAATGGTGCTCGCACCAACCATTAACATACCCAGCTTTTTGCGAAAACCGGATTGTTCGCCTTTACCCAACATCTTCAAACGACCTTTAATCTTGTCCTTCTGATTAAGCGGACTGACAAAACCCAATTGGTGACCAGAGGCTGACTTAGCGATCGTGCGGCCATATACTGCACGCACCTCTCTGCCACTTTTCTGCAAGATACGCGCATCGCAAGCGGTTTCCTGATCCTCACGAAACGCGACCCATGCAAACCAAGCTACTGGATTGAACCAATGCAGCGAAAGCAATAGCAGTCCGGCGAAATTGGCAAACAGATCACCAGCTTCATGATGTGCGATCTCATGCTCCAAAACCAGTTCGCGTTCACGAGGCGAATAGTTGCGGAAAAAATTGGTTGGAACTGCAATATATTTTTGAAACAAACCAAATGCCAATGGCCCGCCGACGGCGGCTGTTTCCAAAATGCGAATATTGCCATGGCGACCAACCAGCTGACCGTCAGACACAATGTCTTCACGGAACTGTGTGTAGGACGCCAATTTGCTGATGAACAGCATTCCAGCACCACCTGCCCATATGATTAGTACGATCAGAAACCAATCAACAGACGCTAGGGCACCGCCGCTAACCTGCTCAGTAGGTACAACCATTACCAGTTCGGATATTGTGGCCGCAGCTACGCCCGATGGTTCGACCGTTTCCACAATAGCGGGAGCCTCCAACGTCAAAATTGGCATAAACAGTCGCGCTACCGGCAAAGCCCAAAGCGCATAGGCAACTTTGGCGCCAAAATAGTGACTTACGGGTTTACGGATCAACAGGACAAACGCCATAAGCAGCGTCATCGATATCATCGTGTCCAGTATCCATTGGTTCACTTCGGCGCTCATCCCTTCAACTCCCTTAAAAGCTCCTCAATTTCACGGATGTCATCGGCGCTCAGTTCATCGGCTTCCGCCAGATGAGCAACCAATGGTGTGACTTTCCCCCCGAAAAGACGATCAACAAATTTGCGTGAGACACCAGCAAGGTAAATGTCCCTCTCAACCAGCGGTGAATAAAGAAAACGGCGGCCATCGCGTTCTGTGCCAACGACAGCTTTGGTGGCAAGGCGAGACAAAAGCGTCTTAACGGTCTGCAAAGACCAATCCTTTTCAGTGACCACCTGATCGGCCACTTCGGTGGCCGTAAGCGGTGACTGTTTCCAGAGCACTTCCATGATTTCATGCTCGGCATCACTAATGCGTTCGACCATGATTACTCTCCCCGCGAATCCAACTAGTGACTACACCTGTAGTTTTATTGACCACAAATGTAAACAGTCGGCAACAACAGGGATTGTTGTTCGTCAGTCAAAATCGGTTGTTTGTCGAATTTTCTTCGCCCACCGAATGCCCTTCGTTTGTCGAGTTTTCTTACAATTTTACACGGGTTAAAGCCCCGTTAACCAGCTAAGTGACTAAAAAATATGATAGTGTCAAAACTGGCACGTGTGATGCTTCGTAATCGTTGTTCCTATTGTTTCACACCGGGCACCCACCCGGCCCAAAATGAGGGGGACGGCGTACTGGTCTCCGCTGTCCCCTCCCATTTTAAGAAGAGATTACATACACTACCCAAATGCAAAGCGGCTCGGTACTCCTATACCGGGCCGCTCTTGATTCTGGCGTCCGGCAAGAACACTTTGTCATCCGTTGTGGTTTTCGCCTTAATATTGGCTATGATAAAAACATGAGCAACAACAAAAAAACAAACACGGAACTTGCGGAGGACAGAACAGATTGGGCGGAGGATCGCACAGTTCTCGCCAATGAACGTACTTTTGCTGGGTGGATGCGTACTGGGCTTGCTGCCGTGGGTATCGGCCTTGGTTTTAACGCTCTGTTTGGCAAGCTGGAGCCTTGGTGGCTACCACGCCTGATCGCCACGATTTTTATCGTGATCGGGCTGTTTATTTTTTACATGGCACAGCGCAATGGCCGCAAGGTTCAAGACCGGCTGCAGGCACATGATGCAATTCCTATGCAGGGAATGAATCTTCAACTAATTGCAGGATTTATGGCGTTAGGCAGCGCCAGTCTAGCTGTGGGAATGTGGCTGATTGAAATTCCGGACTAGGAGTTAACTTTCAGCTGGCGCAACCTTTTTCTCGGCCATCAATTCACCAAGCTCGCCAGCTTCATACATTTCCATCATGATATCACTGCCGCCAATAAATTCACCTTTGACATAAAGTTGGGGAATGGTCGGCCAGTCAGAAAATTCTTTTATGCCCTGACGCACTTCCATGTCCTGCAGGACGTCGACGGATTCGAAGCCAACACCCAGGTGCTCGAGGATCGCCACCGCCTTGCTTGAGAAGCCACATTGCGGGAAAAGCGGCGTGCCTTTCATGAAAAGCACAACATCGTTGTTTTTTACAACACCGTCAATTTTTGCGTTTACATCGGTCATATCTATTCTCCTATTCAGGAACGGCCGTGGTTAACTGCAGCGCGTGCAATTCTCCACCCATTTTACCCTTCAGCGCTGCATATACAGCCTGATGTTGCTTAACGCGGTTCATGCCAGCAAAGGCAGCAGAAGTGACCTTCGCGGCATAATGATCGCCGTCGCCCGCCAAGTCGGTGATTTCCACCACCGCATCGGGGAAGGCTTCTACAATCATCGCCTCTATGTCTTCGCTAGCCATTGGCATTTCAGGTTACTCGTTTTCTTCAATAAACTGACGGCGCGCTTCATCCATATTTTCTTCGAGCGCGGCACGGATAGCGGCATCATCGACATCGGTATTCGTCGCTTCGAAATCACCAAGAAGCTTGCGGATCACATCTTCGTCGCCGGCTTCTTCAAAATCGGCTTCAACTACTTCTTTGGCATAGGCTGCGATTTCGTCACCGCTTTTGCCCATTTGGGCCGCAGCCCATTCACCGACGAGACGATTGCGCCGCGCCGTTACCTTGAATTGTAGTTCAGCATCGCGGGCAAATTTATTCTCAAATGCTTTTTGCCGGTCGTTGAAATCAGCCATGTAAATCCCTCAAAATATTGTTTCTTTAAAATAGGAATACCCACTTGTTTGGACAAGGGGACGCTCCTGTTTAATGGAAAAGTTTAATCGGCTACTTTAACAACCAATTTCCCGATCGCACCGCGGTCGGCCATCTTCTGGATCGCTTGACCGGCATCTTCAAAAGCAAAAGTCTCTGAAACGCGCGGTTGGATCATCCCTTGATCCCAGAGTTTGAACAGCCGGTTGATGTGCGCCCGGTTCGCCTTGGGATCACGTGCGGCAAAAGCGCCCCAAAAGACGCCTGCAACATCACAGGATTTGAGCAACGTGAGGTTTAAAGGTAGTTTGGCGATTCCTGCGGGGAAACCAACGACAAGAAAGCGCCCTTCCCAACCGATCGAACGCACAGCTGGTTCGCTATAGTCGCCGCCGACCGCGTCATAGATCACATCATATCCGCCCGGAGCAGCGGCCTTAAACTGATTGGCCAGTGCCTTGGACTGGTCTTTGTCAAATGGCGCTCGTTCATAAACGACTGTTTCATCTGCGCCTGCCTCACGGCAGAAAGCCGCTTTTTCTTCAGAGGATACCGCCGCAACGACCCGCGCGCCGAAGGCTTTGCCTAATTCAACGGCTGCGATACCAACACCACCCGATGCCCCAAGCACCAGAAGATCATCTCCTTCTTTGATATGACCACGGTCAACCAAAGCATGAATGGATGTGCCATAGGTCAGGATCAACGCCGATGCGTCATCATGTGAGACGCTATCGGGAATTTTGAAAACTGCATTTTGATCGACGGCAACTTTTTCAACTAAACCACCATGCCCGGTTGTTGAGGCAACGCGGTCGCCAACTTTCAGACCGGTTACGCCTTCGCCTAATTCGGAAACTACGCCCGAAACTTCACCGCCGGGTGCAAAGGGACGCTCCGGTTTAAACTGATACAAATCCTGAATAATCAATACATCAGGATAGTTGATGGAACAGGCTTTAACATCGATGACAACCTGGCCTTTTCCCACTTTTGGATCATCAACCTCAATCATTTCCAATGTATCTGGACCGCCAACTTTTGTGGACATTAAAGCTTTCATTTTGTTTCCTTCCCTGGAACTATGGATTTTCAGGCAGCTTGGGGGTTATTCCAGGGCTGCGCAGAATCGATGCGTTTTTCGTAAGTTTCTATGGCATCGGATTTCGCCAATGTCAGGTCTATTTCATCGGTTCCTTCTGATAAGCACTGATGACGGAAAGGATCCATTTCAAATGTGAAGCGATCCTGAAATGGCGTTGTAACGCTCATGCTTTCCATATCGACGGTAATGGGATCGGTTTTTGCGACTTCCATCAATCGATCAATTGCTTCTTGCGGTAAGGCGATCGCAAGCAAGCCGTTTTTGAAAGCGTTTCCAGAAAATATATCAGAAAAGCTGGGCGCAATGACGGCCTTGATACCCATATCATCCATAGCCCAGGCCGCATGCTCACGGCTAGAGCCGCAACCAAAATTATCACCGGCAATCAGGATATTCGCACCTGAATATTCGGGATCGTCAAAGACATTCCCATCCTGCGCGCGCACCGTTTCAAAGGCACCTTCACCCAGTCCATCTCGGGAAATCGTCTTCAACCATTTGGCCGGAATGATGACATCGGTGTCAACATTCTTCTGACCAAAGGGATAGGCACGGCCTTCGACTTGTTTGACCGGCTTCATTCCGTATCGTCTCCAGCTTCATCATCAACGGGTTCATTTTCATAGCGCGTTTTCGAACTGCCCGTTTTTTGTTCATCTATTTTACGCATCTTGTGACGGCCCGCATACATCAAGGCCGCTGCAACAGCTGCAGAACCAACGGCGGCACCAACCTTGGCACCGGTGGACCATTTTCCTGATTTTTTATCCTCACCATCTTCTTTGGTATCGGGCTTTTTATCTTCATCGCTCATCATATTTTCCTATTTAACCAGCTCGCGCACGTCGGTCAGCTTTCCTGTTACCGCGGCAGCAGCCGCCATGGCAGGTGACATAAGGTGCGTTCTAGCACCAGGGCCCTGCCGTCCCACAAAATTGCGATTGGAAGTGGATGCACAGCGTTCACCCGCTGGCACTTTGTCGGGGTTCATACCGAGACAAGCCGAACATCCTGGTTCGCGCCATTCAAATCCTGCTTCGACAAATATCCGATCAAGGCCCTCTTTCTCGGCCTGCACTTTGACCAGACCGGAACCGGGCACAACGATCGCCCATTTGACATTGTCAGCCTTTTTGCGGCCCTCCAAGACTGCTGCAGCGGCACGCATATCTTCAATCCGGCTGTTGGTGCAACTGCCGATGAATATATTCTCCACGGCAACATCACCCATCGCCTGACCTGGTTCAAGGCCCATGTAATCCAGTGATTTGCGCGCTGCATCCTGCTTTGAAGCATCGGTAAAACTCTCTGGCTCCGGCACATGACCGCTCACCGGAACCACATCTTCCGGGCTTGTTCCCCAGGTCACCGTGGGTGCGACATCGGCAGCGTCAATAGTCACGCTCTTGTCGAATTTGGCGCCGTCATCACTCGGCAGTGTTTTCCAATAGGTCACCGCTGCATCCCAATCGGCACCTTTCGGAGCCATTGGACGGCCTTTCAAATAATCAAATGTTTTCTGATCCGGCGCGATCAAACCGGCGCGAGCGCCCGCCTCAATCGACATATTGGAAACCGTCAAACGTCCTTCGATAGACATTTCCTCAAACACTTTTCCGCGATATTCAATGACAAAACCGGTTCCACCTGCAGTGCCAATAACGCCAATAATATGTAGGATCAGGTCTTTTGGACTGATGCCTGGACCCAAATCGCCCTCAACGCGGATTTCCATGGATTTGGAGCGGGTTAGTTGCAGTGTCTGGGTCGCTAGCACATGTTCAACTTCGCTGGTCCCAATACCAAAGGCCAGCGCTCCCAAAGCACCATGCGCAGCTGTATGGCTGTCACCGCAAACCAGCGTCGTGCCAGGCAGCGTAAAGCCCTGCTCGGGGCCGATCACATGGACAATGCCCTGCTTGATATCGCTGGCGCCGATATATTCGATGCCGAAGGCAGGCGCGTTGGCTTCCAACGCTTCCAGTTGCGCGGCGCTTTGCGGATCAGCGATTGGAATTTTGTTCCCATTCGCATCCAGTCGCGCGGTCGTAGGTAGATTATGGTCAGGAACCGCCAGCGTCAGATCGGGCCGGCGAACTGTACGGCCCGCCTTGCGCAAACCCTCAAACGCCTGCGGGCTGGTGACTTCATGCACCAAATGCCGGTCGATATAGATCAGCGCCGTGCCATCATCGCGCTGATCGACGACATGGGCGTCCCATATTTTTTCATATAGTGTTTTTGGTTCGGTCATCGGCATCCCAATCTTTAATATGGGGTTTCGTTTAGCCAGATCAATCTCGCGCGCAAGATAGATTTGCCTTCAAAAGCCGATAAAGAGCGACTATCTTCGCAACATGAGCATTTTTGCGATCCTTGCTACCATCCTCGCATCCGTCATCATGATGGAGTGTATCGCCTGGGGCGCGCATAAATATATCATGCACGGCTTTGGCTGGGGATGGCACCGCGATCATCACGAACCGCATGAAAACAAGCTGGAAAAGAACGATCTTTATGGCTTTGTTGGCGCGGCGATGAGCATTTCGATGTTTGCCATTGGCAGCCCGCTGATCATGGGCGCCAGCTATTGGGAGCCAGGTACATGGGTTGGTCTCGGTATTATGTTCTACGGTATCATTTACACGCTGGTCCACGACGGCCTGGTGCATCAGCGTTATTTTAAATATGTTCCAAAGCGCGGCTATGCCAAGCGATTGGTGCAAGCGCACAAGCTGCACCATGCGACTATCGGCAAGGAAGGCGGCGTCAGTTTTGGTTTTGTATTTGCACGTGATCCAGCGAAGTTAAAGGCGGAGTTGAAGGTGCAGCGGGAGAATGGTGTTGCTGTTGTGCGGGATGCAGTTGGTTAGGGTAACCGTCTCGTTTTTGATTTTGGGCATTTGCTTATCAGGATGGGCTAAATCTGAACCAACTCAGACGAAATCTTGCGGTCCACCCCCAGCGAATTGGGTAGATCAAAAGGAAAGTTTAAAATTTCACAACGTACCCGTATTTGAACTTCGGTTGTCTGCACAAGGCAACGTTTATTTAAACAATAGCTCTGCACCTATTGGAAATTTTGGGGAATTTTTGAGAGAAATGGACGATCTCAATCCAAGTCCCGCATTGTCTCTAAAATTTGAAGGCAACATAAGTTGTTCAAAAATATATAAAATTAGGGCGTCGATGAACAAAACTACGCTGTGCCAATCCAATAAATGCAGTGAAAACGTTGAATGGTAAGCTAAGGCGGATCAGCTAGGTCGAGGCATTAGTACCGGTCCGCCCAATTCCACAGTCTTCTGATAACCCGGCCGTGCCACCAGCGCTTCAAAATAGCGTTTGCAGTTCGGGCGGTTTTCCAGCTGCCCCAGCGCCGAACGCCCTTCGAGCATATAGTGCAGGTTAATATCTGCACCGGTAAATTTATCGGCCACGAGAAAGTCTTTACCTTCCAGTTCGATCTCCAGATGATCCATCAACTTGTCGACTTCTGCATTGAGGAACCCGCCCATAACCTCTGGCAGTCCGCCCAGCATTGGCGCGATGCCGGTAATGATGAAGCTCATCCCCATCGTGCCCTCGGCAAAATGCAGCCATTCGAGATATTTCGCACGTTCCGGGTGATCCGGCGTAACGCCCAGCGCGCCGTCCGAATGTTTTTCGATCAGATATTCGATAATCGCAGCGGATTCTACCATCGTGTGGCCGTCAACCTCCACTGTTGGTGCCTTGGCCAAGCGATGTGCATCGGCAAGCTCCGGCGGCGAACGCCGCGTCTGCGGGTCGCGGTGATACATCTCCATCTCATAGTCGATACCCGCCTCTTCACAGAGCCAGATAATGCGGGAAGAACGGGAATAGCCGAGATGGTGTAGTTTGATCATGAAAGGCTCCTTTAAGTTGCAACCGATGTGCTGCACCGGGGCCCAATGGTCAACCGGCTATTTAGTGCCCAACCACACCCAGGCTTTCAAATGGCCTGTCATTCTCGCTATATTTCTCAACAATCGTGGCGCTGGCTTCATTGAGGCCGATTAGTTCGACTTCCTTACCCTCGTTTTTTAAACGATCCACGATCTTGTCGAGCATACCCGTCGCACTGATGTCCCAGAAATGTGCGTCGTGCACATCGATGATAACTTTATCAATGCCGTCTTCGTTAAACTCGATCGCCTCGTACATCAGGTCGACCGAACCAAAGAAAATCTGGCCACCGAACACATAGCGATGGGTCGTGACTTCGACGAAATCCTGCATTGTAACCAGCTGACGCACTTTCCAGGCGAAGAAGATACCGGAAAGCAATACACCGGTCAGGACGCCGATGGACAGATCATGGGTCGCAACAACCATTACCACCGTAGCGATCATCACAAAATTGGATGGCCACGGATGATGGGTAATCTCGGTAAAGCTGGCCCAGCGGAAGGTGCTGATCGAGACAAAGATCATCACTGCTACCAATGCGGGCATCGGGATCTGCGCCACCCATTGACCCAGCCCCACGATCAAGACAATCAGCATGACGCCGGCGACGAACGTTGAAAGCCTTCGGCGACCGCCGGACTTAATGTTTATCACAGACTGACCAATCATCGCACAACCGCCCATGCCGCCGATCCAGCCGGTCACGAAATTGGCAATACCCTGCCCGTATGTTTCGCGCTTTTTGTCACTACGGGTTTCGGTCATGTCATCAACAATCGAAGCCGTCAGCAGCGATTCAAGCAAACCAACCGCAGCCATTGCCAACGAGTATGGCGCTATGATCGCTAGCGTTTCCCAAGTGATCGGGATTTGCGGAATGTGAAACCATGGCAAGCTGTCTGGCAGCTCGCCCATATCACCAACCGTGAACACATCGGCTTTGAAATACATACTGATTCCGGCGAGCACTATAATCGCAGCCAAGGGCGATGGCACCAAAGTAGTTATTTTGGGAAGGCCATAGATAATCGCTAGTCCCGCGACCACCATCGCATAAGTCTGCCAATTCACGCCATCAACAGTTGGATCAATCTGTGGGATTTGCGCCATGAAAATTAGGATCGCCAGCGCATTGACGAAACCAGTAATTACCGAGCGCGAGATAAATCGCATGAGCAAGTCGAGCCTGAGCAATGCCGCTATTGCCTGGAATATGCCCATTAAAATGGTCGCAGCGAACAGATATTCGACACCATGATCCCGCACCAACGGAACGACCAATACCGCTACGGCAGCGGTTGCTGCGCTGATCATACCCGGTCTGCCGCCAATCATTGAGATAATCACGGCGATAGAGAAACTGGCATAGAGCCCAACTCGCGGATCAACTCCGGCAATGATCGCAAAACCTATAGCTTCTGGAATTAGCGCTAATGCGACCACTAGGCCGGCGAGAAACTCTGTTTTTGGATTCGAAAGCCAGTCGCGGCGAAAATCGCTATGTATAGCCATATGGCTGCCCCAATATTTTTTGAAAATGTTGCAATGCAACATCCGAGGCTATCGCCATTGAAGGAAGGGCGTAGGTTAGTCAACCGCTCTAGTGCCCCGGCACAGGCCGGGGAGCTAAGCTCGGTGATCAGCCGTGACAGTCGCAACCGCTGCAATCTCTTCTTCATGGCTGATTTCGCGATGCCGTTCGGCGAGCGCCTGTCGCTCCCAATCCAACATCGCGGGATGCGCAATGATATGGTCAACCCAAGCGCGGGCTTTTGGGCCAACATCCAGATCGAAGGTCCGGATGCGATAAGCCACAGGCGCATAGAACGCATCGACAGCTGAGAAATTCTGTCCCGCCAGCCACGGTCCGCCGAAATCATCCAAACCTTGGGCAAATAATTCGCCAATGCGCTCGACATTGCGCTGCAGCGATGGCTCTACCTGAAGCAATTCAGCGCGAACGCCAATATTCATCGGACAGATATTGCGCAGCGGCGCAAAGCCGCCATGCATTTCTGCTGCTGCGCAGCGTGCCCATGCTCGCGCTGGCTCATCGGATGGCCAGACGCCTTCATACCGTTCGGCCAAATATTCCATGATCGCAATGCTGTCCCAGACGGTACGATCATCATCTTTCAAACAGGGCACCTGTCCATTGGGCGCAAATTTGCGGAAATTGGCGTAATTCTCGGCTTCGAACAGCACCATCTCGTCCTCGAATGGAATGTCGAGCGCCTTCATCAATATCCAAGGCCTAAGGCTCCAGCTGGAGTAATTCCTGTTCGCTGTGATCAATTTATAAGCCATGGAGCAATCCTTTCATGTTGATCGCCAACGCCTCTTGCACGGCCTTAGCTGCGGTTGGCAAGTCCGCATGAATCGCTTTTGATGTTGTTTGTCGAAAAGTTCATATAGCTGTCATGTAGCTCGGCTATATCGACAATAATTGACATAAAGGGGATATTCCATGACGCTCACCCGCAGACAATTTGTTCGCAATGCGCAGGCTGTTGGCCTGTTCTACGCCGCATTTGGCGTAGCCGGTTGCGCGCAAGCCAAGAGCGCTAACCCCGGCATGAAGTTGATTTCCGATCCCAATCGCCTGCTCGATCTGCCTGAGGGTTTTTCCTACACAATTTTTGGGGAGACCGGCGGCACGATGACCGACGGCTTTTTCCGTCCCGGAAGACATGATGGCATGGCTTGCTTCGCGCACCCGGCATCTGCAGATAAATGCATATTGATGCGCAATCATGAAAATTGGGAAAACGTTCCCACCGGTAGCCCGTTTGGCAAAGGCAACGAATTGCTTGCCCGGGTGTCCGCAAGCCAACTTTACGATCGCAAGACAGATGGCTCACCGTTTTTCGGTGGCGTGACCAAGGTCGTCTATGACCTGAAGAACAAGCGCATGGAAAGCGACTATCTGGTGCTAACCGGTACAGCCGCCAATTGTGCTGGCGGCCCGACACCATGGGGCAGTTGGCTAACCTGCGAAGAGCAAATGCTGAAAGCCCCCGACGAAGCCCAGAAATATCACGGTTTTGTCTTTGAAGCACCCTCTGCCGCGACTGGCTTGATTGATGCAGTTCCAATAAAAGCAATGGGCCGCTTCGCCCACGAAGCTGCAGCGGTCGACCCGGAAACAGGCATAGTTTATATGACCGAAGATAATCGCAGCGGGTTATTTTATCGTTTCATTCCAAAGGTTAAAGGTGACCTGATCAAAGGCGGGCAATTACAAGCACTTGCCATCAAGGGATGGAAGTCAGCCGTCACCAACAATTGGCCGGAAGATTGGGGTGGCGGCGGCGCGGGTCGTATCGAAGCCGGGCAAGAATTTGATGTCGAATGGATCAACATGGACGATGTAGAATCGCCAAATGCCGATTTGGCTCAACGCGGACATGCCGCCGGAGCAGCCTATTTCTGTCGCGGCGAAGGCATGGATTATGGTTTGCGTCCGGGCAGTAATGTTGGCGAGATATTCTTCACCTGCACGCAAGGCGGGGCGCATCAAACCGGTCAGGTTTGGCGTTACACCCCTGGCGAGGTTGGCAAACTAACCATGCTGTTTGAATCGCCGGGTGCCGATACTTTGGATCTGTGTGACAATCTATCGCTGGCTCCATGGGGAGACATAATTCTCTGTGAAGATGGACGCGGTAGCCAATATCTGCGTGGTCTAACGCCTGAGGGTACAATCTATGACCTCGCCAAAAATGCACATAAGGATGAAGCCGAATTCTGCGGCGCTTGTTTCTCACCCGATGGCAAGACGATGTTTGTCAACGTGCAGAACCCGGGCATGACTTACGCGATTACCGGTCCTTGGGAGACATTGCGGGCTTAACCGCCTCCAATCAATTCCCGCCCGATCAACATCCGCCGGATTTCGTTGGTGCCTGCGCCAATATCGAGCAGCTTGCTATCGCGCCAATAACGCTCGACCGGCCAGTCGGTTGTATAGCCCGCCCCACCTAGAGCTTGAATCGATTCTTCTGCAACGCGAACGCTGCTTTCTGATGCATACATGATCGCGCCAGCGGCATCAAAGCGTGTGGTCTGACCCGCATCGCAGGCTTTGTTGACATTATAGACGTAACTGCGCGCGCTGTTCAGGCGCACGTACATGTCGGCAATTTTACCCTGCATCAGCTGGAACGTGCCGATCGGCTTTCCAAACTGCTTGCGCTCACGGACATAGGGAAT
Source organism: uncultured Sphingomonadaceae bacterium (assembly GCA_947494305.1). GTDB lineage: Bacteria > Pseudomonadota > Alphaproteobacteria > Sphingomonadales > Sphingomonadaceae > Parasphingorhabdus. Next base: position 1,747,175 of record CANLUL010000001.1, read on the forward strand.
GACCGTGTCGAGGCACGCCTGCATCAGGCCGAGCGGGATGGCCGCGAGCACCGCGCGTTCATAATCCAAACCTGACATAAGAACGCCGACACCGCCATTGATCGGACCCATTACGTTCTCTTCGGGTATTTCGCAGTCATCGAACACCAGTTCAGCCGTCGGGCTTCCCTTCATTCCGACTTTTTCGATTTTTTGGCCGATGGAAAAACCCTTCATACCCTTTTCGATCAGGAACGCCGTAATTCCGCCAGAACCGGCATCGGGCCGCGTCTTGGCATAGACCACTAATGTGTCGGCATCGGTGGAATTGGTGATCCAAAATTTTGTCCCGTTGAGGATGTATCCACCTTGCACGGCTTCGGCTTTGAGTTTCATCGATACCACGTCACTGCCTGCGCCGGCCTCTGACATGGCTAGCGCTCCGACATGTTCGCCGGAGACTAATTTGGGCAGATATTTGGCCTTTTGCTCATCATTGGCCCAACGGCGGATTTGATTGACGCAGAGATTGCTATGCGCACCATAGCTTAAACCCAGGGCAGCACTGCCCCGACTAATTTCTTCGACGGCAATTGCGTGTTCCAGATAGCCCAGACCTAGCCCACCATCTTCTTCGTCGACGGTGATTCCATGCAAGCCAAGTTCACCCATTTTCTCCCAGAGTTCCCTTGGAAACCAATCTTCACGATCCATTTTTTCAGCCAGTGGAGCAATTTTCTCATCGGCGAACCGGCGCGTCGTATCGCGGATCTGATCCGCCATTTCACCAAGCTGGAAATCAAATTCTGGGGTGGCAATCATCATTTGTCCTTTGTGTATCTTGTCATCCGTTTAGCAGAAGATTTCGGGTTTTCCACTGGATCAATCATTGCGCCGAAAATCCTCTCCTGCCATAGGCGCGGACGATGATTTATGCACTCGCCAAGCCATTACTATTTCAACTGGATGCTGAACGCGCCCATGGATTGACCATTGCCGGACTGAGAGCTGTGCCAATGGGCCCCGCCCCCAGTTCCGATCCAATTTTGGTGACTAAGGTCGCCGGACTGACGTTCCCCAATCCTATCGGCATGGCGCCCGGTTTCGACAAAAATGGAGAAGTGCCTGATGCGCTGATTCACATGGGTTTTGGCTATGCAGAAGTTGGCACGCTCACCCCGCGTCCTCAGGCTGGCAATCCCAAGCCAAGGGTATTTCGGCTGATCGAAGACAAAGCGGTCGTCAATCGACTGGGCTTTAACAATGAAGGCCAGGACAAAGCCATGCCAAGGTTGAAACGCCTGCGTGGCCGCATGGGCAAAGGCGTGCTGGGGATTAATATCGGCGCCAACAAGGATAGCGACGACCGGATTGCCGACTATGTTACCGGCGTGCGCAATATGGCACCCTTGGCTGATTATCTGACCGTGAATATCAGTTCACCCAACACGCCAGGACTTCGCGCCCTGCAGGACAAGAGCGCATTGGAAGAACTGTTATCCGCAGTGATGGAAGCGCGCGGCGAAAATACCGCTCCTGTATTCTTGAAAGTTGCTCCTGATCTGGAACCGGCAGATGTTGACGATATCGTCGATGTGGTGAGCACACAAAAATTGGACGCATTGATTGTTTCCAACACCACCATCACGCGCATTGATCTGAAATCACGAAACCAAAAAGAGACCGGCGGATTATCGGGTGCACCGCTAAAAGAAATGGCACAGCAGCGGCTGAAGGACTTTCGTGTTGCCAGCGGAGGACACATTCCCCTTATTGGCGTTGGCGGCATCGCAACAGCACAAGATGCTTATGACCGCATCCGCGCAGGCGCTTCCTTGATTCAACTATATACCGGTATGATCTACGAAGGACCAACTATCGCTCGCTGCATGGCGCCAGAACTCGCCAAACTATTGCAGCGCGATGGATTTAAATCTGTTTCGGAAGCGGTTGGAATAGACGACAAATAATTTGCCAAACGGTTGGCGCATCCATAGAAACTGCGGCCATGAAACAACTTATCTCATTTGTCGCAATCGCCTTGCTGACCATCATCCCTGCACAGGCCAAACATCACGAAGAAAAAAGCATAGGGACTGCGGCTTCTGCTCATCCCGAAGCGACTAAAGCCGGTTTTGAAATGCTGCAGGCGGGTGGTTCAGCGACCGATGCTGCGATGGCGATGATGCTCGCTCTGACCGTAGTCGAACCGCAGTCCAGTGGCATTGGCGGCGGCGGATTCTTCCTGCACCATGATGCAAAACGCAACTGGATGCAGACAATCGATGGCCGAGAAATGGCTCCGGCGGCGGCTGGCGCTAAACGGTTCCTTGACAAGGACGGCAAGCCTATGGGCTTCCGCGCTTCTGTTCCCGGAGGCATCTCGGTCGGTGTCCCTGGCAATATGCGCCTGATGGAAATGGCCCATAAAAAATGGGGCAAACTGCCTTGGGAGAAGATATTTGAGCCTGCCATTCGGTTAGCAGAAAATGGCTATGCGGTTACCGGCCCGCAACATTTCTGGATGAAACGCCTTGGCGGTTTGTGGAAGGATTTTCCGGAGATCCGTGCGCTATATTGGCGGGATGGAGCGCCCGCTCCGGTTGGCACAATCATTACAAACCCTGAATTGGCCGAACTGCTAAAGGATTTGCAGGCTAATGGAGCAGATGCATTTTATTCAGGTGAGACCGCTCAGGCGATTTCCAATGCGGTAGCCAATGCGCCGCAAAACCAGACCGAAATCACCCAGCAGGATTTTGATAATTATCGTGCGATCCTTCGCGCTCCGGTTTGCTCGTCCTATCGCGAATACAAAATATGTGGCATGGGACCGCCATCTTCTGGCGCGACCACAGTGCTACAAATTCTCGGTATGATTGAGCGGTTTGATATGGGCAAGCTTTACAAAGAAAGCCCGGCACAATCATGGCATGTGATCGGCGAAGCCATGCGTCTCGCCTATGCTGATCGACAGAGATATCTGGGTGACAAAGACTTTGTGGCGGTTCCGGTCGATGGTTTGATCGACAAAACCTATATCGCAAAACGCTCGCAGATGATTGCGTTGCAACGCGCTCGTCCAGAATTTCCCGGCATGGAAACATATCCAGCCGGCGATCCTCCCGGTGCGCAGTCGCGAACCAAAGCCGCTTCCTCAGAAGTCCCTTCGACCACGCACTTCACGGCCGTTGATGGCGAAGGTAATATCGCCAACATGACCTCCACCGTGGAAGGCCCTTTCGGCAGCCAGCTAATCGCGCGCGGCATGGTGCTCAATAACGAGCTGACTGACTTTACTTTTACGCCAGAAATTGACGGAGCGCCTGTCCCAAATCGTGTACAAGCGGGCAAACGCCCCCTATCATCCATGTCGCCCACCATTGTTTATGACAAATCCGGCCAACCTATTCTCGCACTGGGATCAGCTGGCGGAAAACGGATCATCATGCATGTCACGAAAACGCTGATTGGTGTCCTGGATTATGGAAAGACTTTGGAAGAGGCCATGGCCATGCCCAACATATATTTTGGCGGTTCAGGCCTGCTGATCGAGGGTAAATCCGACTTGGTAAAATTGCAAACGGAGCTATCAAAACTTGGTCACATCGTTGTAACTTCGGGATTGCCATCCAAATTGGCCGGTGCACAAAAAACTGACAAGGGTTGGACCGGAGCTGCCGATCCACGCAGCATTGGTCAGGCGGTGACTGAGCTTCCTTGAATTGCTGCATCAAATATGCCTATCTAAGATAAAATGAAATAGACTGAGAGGATAAGAGGATGGCAAAGAAAAAAGCCAAAGATCGTTATCTCGAATTTGATGGGTTCACCAATCTTGTCTCCATGTTTTTCGATCGAGCGGAACAAGGGGGAGACAGCCCTTTTTTGAGCGCTAAGATTGACGGTGAATGGCGCGCGACAAGTTGGAATGAAGCGGCACGTCAGGTTGCAGCATTGTCCAAATCTCTCAAAAGTCTGGGCCTTAAAAAGGGCGACCGCGTAATGATGGTCTCCGAAAACCGCCCCGAATGGTGTATTGCCGATCTGGGAATAATGGCCGCTGGATGCATCACTGTTCCCACCTACACAACCAATACACCCAATGATCATCAGCACATTCTGGACAATAGCGGAGCAAGGGCTGTCATCGTCTCCGATAGCAAACTTGCGACCAATCTAATCCCGTCGGTAATCAAGTCCGCTGATGCCGATATTGTGATCGGGATTTCTGATCTTCGTATTGGCCAGACCGGCGACTTTGATATTCATCAATGGTCTGACCTAGTGCAAGGCACTGATGCAGATGTCGCGGAAGTCAAAGAACAGGTTACATCAATTGCCCGCGATGAAACAGCGTGTATCATTTACACGAGTGGCACTGGCGGCAAACCGCGCGGTGTGATGCAGCATCACGGCGCGATCCTGCACAATGTCAAAGGTCCAGCAGAAGTGATTGAAAATGACTTTGGCTGGGACGACGAAGTATTTCTCTCCTTCCTGCCACTCAGCCACGCCTATGAACATAGCGCCGGACAGTTTTTCCCTATCGGGTTGGGCGCGGAAATCTACTATTCTGAAGGATTGGAAAAGCTTGCTTCCAATATCGAAGAAGTCAAACCCACCATCATGGTTGTGGTTCCGCGTTTATTTGAAGTGCTGCGCCAGCGACTAATCAAGACGGTTGAGAAACAGGGCAAGATGCCAAACTATTTGCTCGGCAAAGCACTGGCGATTGGCGAACGTGAAGCAGACGGAAAGAAGCGTAAGCGCGACAAAGTCATGGATGTTTTTCTCAACAAGACTTTGCGTCCAAAGGTGCAACAGCGCTTTGGTGGGCGAATGAAAGCTATGGTCTCCGGCGGTGCGCCGCTCAACCCCGATATTGGCGTGTTTTTCCAATCACTCGGTCTTACAATGTTGCAAGGCTATGGCCAGACTGAGTCTGGCCCCATCATTGCCTGCAACCGACCCCGCACCGGCCTTAAGATGGATACGGTCGGTCCGCCCATGATTGACACCGAAGTTAAGATTGCCGAAGATGGAGAAATACTGGTGCGCGGTGAGCTGGTCATGCATGGCTATTGGCGCAACAAACCGGAAACCGACAAAGTATTAAAAGATGGTTGGCTGCACACCGGCGATATTGGCTATATAGACGAAGCGGGCCGTGTTGCGATTACCGATCGCAAGAAAGACCTGATCGTCAACGACAAGGGCGATAATATCGCGCCACAAAAAGTTGAAGGTATGCTCACCCTGCAACCCGAAATACTGCAGGCGATGATTACCGGTGACAAACGCCCTTACATGGTTGGCGTTGTCGTTCCAGATCCCGAATGGGCGCTGGAATGGTCTCGCAATCAAGGCGTTGCTTATGACTTCATTAAGCTGCAAGCTGACCCACAGTTCAAAGCGGCCGTTCGCGAAGCGGTCGATCGCGTCAACAAAGACTTATCCGTCATTGAAAAGGTCCGCCGGTTCGAATTTGCAGACGAGCCGTTTGCCATCGAGAACGAAGAATTGACACCGAGCATGAAAATCCGGCGTCACGTTATCAAAGAACGCTATCAGGAGCGGCTAGGAGCGCTCTACAAAAAATAGAGCTCTAGCGACCCAGGGGCTAGCTGCTGTTTTTCGTGTATGGAACGAACTTGCCAAAAGCACAGCTGTCTATTGTACCGCCGATACCTTGATCCACAACTTGCGCGATTTCTCCACTACAAAGGGAGGATGTCGGTTTGCTATACACCAGAATATTGCGATCCACATCACGGCAACCACCATAGGGCTTGTTGACATAGATGGTTTTCGCATTCCGGCGGCTGCTGAAAATCAGGATATCATCGCTGATCACCGTCATATTACGCTGCGCATGACGGGGTATACAGCTTAATGGCTTGCCTGCCGTTCGGCCTTCTGTGCGCTTATCAAATTTTGTTTGTTCTTTTTCGGTCAGTTCAATCTGCTCACCGCTGGTTGCGGGAGCTGCCAAAAGCATCGCTGCTGGCAATGCCAATAGAAGTTTCTTCATGCCCATTCTCCAAATTGCCGCCCCATCAAGCGGTGTTGTACCACATATCTCGCTGAACTGGAAATGAAGGCAGGCTAGAATGCTAGAAATTATCCTTCGCGGTACGGCGCTCTGCCAGCTGCGCCGCAGAATTGGAACGCATGAAGGGGTTAGTCGATTTTTCCAATCCGATTGTGGTTGGCACAGTTGCCTCACCCCGTTCACGCAGTGTCATTACCTCCGCCATACGTTCCTTTAGCGCCAGATTATCTGGCTCGGCAACCAAGGCATATTCACCATTGGCCTGTGTATATTCATGTGCGCAGTAGACTTTGGTCTTCTCCGGCAATTGTTCCAATTTGCGCATGTTATCAAACATCTGTTCCGGCGTTCCCTCAAACAGACGGCCACAGCCCATGGCGAACAGCGTATCGCCGACAAACACAATATTTTCCGATGGAATGTGAAAAGCAATATGGCCCGCGGTATGCGCCGGCACATCGATTACATCAGCAATCACATTGCCTAGCGTAACTGTGTCGCCTTCTTTCACAAGGGTATCCAATGTTGGGATACGCTCCTGCTCCGCTTCCGGGCCAGTGATATGGCAGCCAGTGGCTGCCTGAATGTCGGCATTTCCGCCGGTATGATCTGGATGCCAATGCGTGTTCCAAATCTGGGTGATCTTCCAGCCACGTTTTTCCGCCTCGGCTAAAGGTGCATCCGCAACAGCGGGATCAACCACCATAGTCTCGCCTGAATCGGGTTCATGTACTAGCCAGATGTAATTGTCCGACAGAACGGGAATTCTCACTACTTCCAATGTCATCTTACCACTCTCCGATATTCTCCATACTCGCCCATGGTTCTTGCGGCGCTAGGTTTTCACCCTTTTGTAGCAACTCCACCGAGATATTATCCGGAGATCGCACAAAGGCCATGTGCCCATCACGTGGCGGACGGTTAATCGTTACGCCTGCATCCATCAGCGTCTGACACAGCGCATAAATATCATCGACAGCATAAGCCAGATGACCAAAATTTCGACCGCCCTCATATTGCTCCGCTTCGCTGCCATCTTCCGGTGGCCAGTTATAGGTGAGCTCGACCTCAGCCACATCTTTCTGTCCCGGTGCGGCCAGGAAAATCAATGTAAAGCGCCCTGCCTCAATCTCGTACCGACGCACTTCTTCCAATCCTAGCAGATTGAAAAAGGCAACGGACACATCTGGATCGGTGATCCGCAGCATCGTGTGAAGATATTTTATGCTCACCTTACAAACTCCATTCATCTCTGTTCAGAAACGGTTCACCGCAGTCATCGCAAATCGGAACTGGGTCGTTTGGACAGCCTAGTGGGCTTTTTATGTGAGGGAAAGAGTGATGACCGAGAAATTTGTAGAGAATAAGAATAAGGTATGGTTGGCCAGCGCCGGTCTGCTTACCATTGGTTTGATTGTCGGCGGATATCTGTTGGGTGATGGGTTGCTGCGCGCCAAAATGGCCGATCGAAGCGTTACCGTGCGCGGGCTGGCCGAGCGCGAAGTCACCGCCGATCTGGCGACCTGGACGATAGCCTATAGTGCGCAATCCAGTGACTTGGGCAGCGCCCAAACGGATATCGATCGTGACACAAAAGCAATCACCAGCTTTTTCAAAGAACTGGGTTTCAAAGCAGACGCATTGAAACCTACCGGAGCCAATGTGAGCCAGTACAGTTCCAACGGCATTCCCCAATACACGATCCGTCAACGCCTGTCGTTGCGCACCGATGACATTGAAAAAGCACAAGCGGCCGTTGCACGTCAATTCGACCTTGTCCGCCGCGGTGTTGTGCTCGAGGATGGCTCGGGCATGAGCTATACCTTCACCAAGCTCGATGAAATAAAACCCGAAATGGTGGCAGAGGCGACCAAAGATGCACGCAAATCAGCCGAGCAATTTGCCGAGGATAGCGGCACCGATGTCGGGGGGATTAAATCTGCAACCCAGGGTTATTTCAGCATCAACAGCAGGGACGGCGATGGCGGCGGCTATGGGGTGACTGATACACCCTATAAGAAAGTGCGCGTTGTAACGACGGTCAATTTCTATCTGGATTGAAATTGCCTTCGATCAAATCGCGTTTGGCTTTCAAGGCGGTTACCAGGAACCGCATCAGCAGCTGAATTCTGGGCGTACTTTTCAAATCTGGATGGGTCAAAACCCAAAAATCGGGAATGGGCACTGGCGACGGCGCTCCCGGTAACCGCATCAATCGTGGATCAGGATCACAAATGTAACAGGCATTTCGGATCATACCTCGACCATCGACGGCAGCTTGATAATGGAATGCGATATTGTCGCTGATCAAACCAGTTTTAGCATCTGGGAATGGAGACTCTTCAATCCATGTTGGGCGGGGAACTCCAGATAAACCAACCACCCATCTAAGATCGGCGGGTTTTGTATTCTTGAGATAGTCGACATGACAGTAAAAACTAAGTGCATAGGGAAAGAGCCGCCTGCCGACAAAATGCTCTGGAGGCTTTTTTGTACCCCTTACCACCACATCCGCCTCTGACTTATCCAGATCAGCAAACTGATTGTTACTCTGAATAGACAACCTGATATCCGGATATTTTTTGCAAAACTCGGATAAATCATCCAACAATAAATACTGCCCCAGGACATCCGGAATAGAAAGCGTGATCGGTCCGGCCAGATCAATTTCCGCAGCCCTTCTTTTTCGATCCGCAGCAAAATTTATGGCTTCCATCTGTAATGCCGCGGCAATCAGTTTCTTACCGAAGTCAGTCTTGCGATAGCCACCGGCCACTCGTTCCAGAACCGACTTTTCATAGCGCCCGTTTATAATCGCCAAACGTCTAGAGACCGTCGAGTGAGTTACACCGAGGAGCTTTGCTGCACCGCGTACAGTTCCTTCCCGATCCAGCGCCAGCAAAAACCTATAATCATCCCAATTATCCATCGGTGCATTATTGCACCAATATCGATTAATAATCATCCACAATCTTTAGAAATGTGGGCCTATACCGGTGCAATAAAGTTTCAAACCCAGATTACTAGAAAGATGGATGTGATGACAAACAAGATTTTCCCCCTAAAAACCATCGCATTTGCAAGCTTGAGCCTTTGTGCGGCGAGCATTGCGAGTGCTCAGCAGAAGGCCGACGCTCAGCAAGCACCTGTTGCTCAGGCTGCACAATTGATGCTCGAGAAAGGGCAATATCTTTCGATTATCATGCCTGAGGCAAAAACCTCCGAAGAAGCAACAAAAGCCCGGCAAAACTACTATAAATCTGCCCTTCCCCTGGGCTCGCAATTTGGCCTAAAACGAGAGACAGCGCTGAAAATCGATAACGCGATCATTAGCGACTTCAAACCTTCAGCCGTAATTTTCTTTTCCTATCCCGATAAACAGTCGGAAGCCGGATTGGCGGCGCACCCCAAATGGCCAGCGATTAAAGCAACCCGCCCTTCCATCTGGAAAGAACTGAACATTTTCAGTGCCGAGCTAACCGAAGATCTGAATATCACTTTTGATCCAACCAAAAGCTATACTTTGGTTGTAGCTTGGAAGAAGGATGAAAATCCTGAAGGATATGACAAGTATCTAAGGGGCATAGAGCCGGCAGTGGAACGTTTTGGCGGCAAATTTATCTACAAGATGTTCAACCCTGCAAGCGAGACCAACACGCCTTCTGCAACCGCGCCCTCACAGTTGACTTTTGTCGAATGGGATAGCTTAGACGGTTTTGCGAAAGTTCAAGCCAGCGATGAGTATAAGGCTAATGTTCCCAATTTTCAGTCTGGCGTAAAAAAGTTGGAATTTTACCGCATGTCCGTTCCGCAATAGCCGGGACACTGGATGGACTATTCGGCGCAATCCCCAACTCGATTGGCGCCAATATCCATAGCTAGTTTGGCATTTTCTTTGGTCCCAGGGTCCATCATATCGAAGGACATATTGCTGTCATAGCCATCGGATCGCGCCGTGCCTGTCATTTTCACGGTCACGTCTCCGCGCGCTGTTCCTTTGCAGAGCATTTCCAGATCCAGCGTGTTTGCCGACCCCTGGTCGCGAATTGTGTCGCAGTTACCACCCAAAGCTCCGGCCATTTGAGAGGCGGCTTCTTTCCACTGGTTCGCTCCCTGCTCAACATCCATACAGAATTTGCTGGCCGGACCGCTGCTTAGACCTTCCATTTGTTCTATCATTTGGGCCTTCGCATCGCCCTCAATACCGGGGAAATCCAAAGTCGTGATTTTCACAGTCTGTTGGTATTCACCAGGTTCTGGAGTAACTGCGTTGCTGCCACAAGCAGACAAAATGGCGGTGCCAGCGAATAGGAAAATCGTCTTCAAATAACTGCTCAAGGTTATTGCCTTCTGTTTTGTAATAGTGAACAGCCTAAGCTGTTGAAACGATGATTGAAAGCATCAACAGCGTTTTACTCTTTAACTTTAGTAACGAGTTGATTGAGATATTTTTGCGCGATCCTTGCAGACTGGCTCTCGGCATCAATCTGCACAGCCTTTTCCCAATTGGTTTTGGCGTTAATTTGATCGCCGGATTCAAAGGCAATATTACCCGCTTCCAGTGCAATGGCGGGATCACCCGGGGCACGCTGATCTGCGATTAGAATATCATTTCTAGCCAGTTCCAGATCATCCATTCGCCGCGCCAGTGTTGCAGATAATAACCAGCCCAGGGGATCTTCGGGTGCTAACTGATGCACCATCGCAAATTCGGCTTTGGCCGCCGGATAATCTTCAAGTGCCACATGTGCTCTTGCGCGATCCAAATGCACTAGGCCTTTCGCAAGACCTTTCAAACTGCCTTGTACCAAAGCCGCGTTCAAATATTCCAAAGCCTTTACAGCATCGCCGCCAGCCAGAGCCGCATTGCCAGCCTGCGCCCAGAATTTATCTATACGTTTATCTCTTGCAACTTCTGCTGCCTGTGCAGATTCGACAAATGCCGTTGTGGCCGCTGCCCAGTTAAATTGCTCCGCATAGGCAAACCCCAAACAATGCCGGGCTAGAAATCCGCCGCCTTCAATCAACCATGTATTGGCCTCAGTCAAACCACTTTGTGGATCATCCACAGCAAGATCGATACATTTGTTAAAACGTTGTTCGACCGAACCCTGGCTTTTCGATGGCTGCAATATCTCAGGCGCGGGCGAACCAAAAGGCGTTACGGACTGTGCAGCGATTAAAAAAAGGGGGGTAAACAAATCTGCTCCTGATTCAACTAGTCCAGCCGTGCGATCACATCTATCAATAGGGCGATGTCTTGATCACGGGACAGACGGTGGTCTCCGTCCTTTACCAAATGCACCTGCACATCATCTGAACGGATTTTTTTGCTAATTTCCAATGCATAAGCCCAGGGCACATCTTCGTCTTTCTGTCCGTGCAGCAGCCTCACCGGCCCATCAAACGTTATCTCTTTGTGCAGCAAACGATTGGCGTCACCGGACTGCCAAAAGGTTTTCGTTGTTACATAGGGATCATCCGAATATTCGCTATGCTCCTCCAGTTTCCCGTCGCGCAGGATCGTCATCTTCTGTTCCTGAGAAAAACCCCAATCGGTAAAGTCTGGCGCCGCAGCAATACCGACCAACTGTTTTACCCGCATTGGTCGGGCCAATGCCACCAACAGCATCAGCCAGCCGCCCATTGATGAGCCGATCAAGGTGATCGAACCGGAGGTGACTTTGTCGATCAAGGTCAACACATCTTCTCGCCAGTCGATCAGGCTTTGCTCTTCAAACTCTCCTTCGCTGGCCCCGCAACCGGCATAGTCAAGACGCAACATCGCTCTACCCTGCTCCTTTGCCCATGCATTAACGGCGAGTGCCTTGCCGCCATCCATGTCCGACATATAGCCGGGGAGGAACACCAGCGTTGTACCCTTCACACCTGCCTTTGGTGGTGTGTAACAATAGGCAAGCGCAGATCCACTGGGACGATCGAGATATTGAATTTCATCTTCCATCAGGACGCTCTATTATGTCGCCGCGAAATAGACAATTCCCAAACAGAGAAAAGCGATAATGAGCATACCGATATTACTAAGCGCAGATTTTTTTGTTTTTGGAAGCAATGTAGAGATTTCTGGGGGCAGATCACCTTTCAAACCAAGCCGCCATTTCGGGCGCGCTTTGATCCCGTCTTCCAGCCCAAAGACTTCGCTTTCGCCTTCGCGTCCTTTGTAAACCAAATCACCAAAGAAATAGGCTTCGCTGCGCCATTGCTGTTCATAAAGAGCGAAAGTCTTGCCAATTGTTTCTATCCGCACACGCCGTTTCAATGCGTTGTCGGTATCAGTGTGCCAGGCTGTGAATTGAGACGTCATGGCGCGATGTTAGCATCCAATCGTCTTAAAGCTACATTGAAATACGAAGTTAATCTAGCGGGTCAGTTTCAGGAGCTTATGCACGCATCAAGGGGGTAATGACCAAAACCGTGCGAATTTTTGCTGTTATTGATTTTGAAACTCCGCTCTACTATATCCCACTGTATGGCCAAGAAGCTGATCACAACAACGACCACTACCACCTCCCATATCGGGGGACGGATGGTCGCGGCTTGATCGCATCCTCCGCCACCCGGCTTCGGGTGGCATGGTGTCTCTTCCCGAAATCGTAGCAAAACTTCAGACACCATCTTTCGGTGCGCCATTTTCTATGCCATGGCCCCGACAAAGATAGTTGAGACAAAGTTATGACCGATCAGATAAAAATCACTCTTCCAGACGGTAGTTCGCGTGAAGTGGCTTCGGGCACGACACCCGCGCAAATTGCCGCCGATATTGGGCCCGGACTGGCAAAAGCAGCATTGGCCGCGCGGATTGATGGCGAGATCCGCGACATCATGCGACCATTGGAGGTTGATACAGAACTGGCTTTGATCACATCGCGCGATGAGGAAGAAGCACTGGAGTTAGCGCGGCACGATTATGCCCATGTGTTGGCCGAGGCTGTTCAGGCGCTTTGGCCCGGCACGCAAATTACTTTTGGCCCTTCTACTGACGACGGCTTCTACTACGATGTGATGGCCCCCAAAGGCCGCGAACCGTTTTCCATGGATGACTTGCCCGCGATCGAAGAAAAGATGCGCGAAATAATCAAAGCCGACAAGCCGCTGCGCCGTGAAGCATGGAGCCGCGCGGATCTAATCGCCAAATGGGAAAGCGATGGCGAAAAGTTTAAATCCGAATGGGCCGCTGAACTTCCCGAAGGTGAGGAATTGACAGTCTATTGGTCGGGCGATGACTGGATGGACATGTGCCGCGGGCCGCACCTCGCCAGCACTGGCAAACTCGACCCCAAGGCGTTTAAATTGATGCGTGTGGCTGGCGCCTATTGGCGCGGTGATCAGCGGAATGAACAGCTGACGCGTATTTATGGCACTGGCTGGCTGAACAAGAAACAGCTGAATGCCCATCTGCACCGGCTAGAAGAGGCCGCCAAGCGCGACCACCGTAAGCTGGGTCAGGAAATGGACCTGTTCCACCTGCAATATGAAGCCCATGGCAGTGTATTCTGGCACCCGCAGGGCTTTGTTATTTGGCGCGAGTTGGAGGCTTATATGCGCCGCGCAATTGATGGCGCAGGTTATCAGGAAGTGAAAACGCCGCAGATTATGGATGCGAAACAGTGGGAACAATCCGGACACTGGGGCAAATATCGCGAGAATATGTTCGTCGTACCGGACGAGGTTCCCAGCGTCGAAGATGACGCCCCATTGGTAACGGGTGATGCAGACATGATGGCGATCAAGCCGATGAACTGTCCGGCGCACGTGCTGATCTTCAAGCAGGGGATCAAGTCCTATCGCGACCTGCCGTTGCGCATTTACGAGAATGGCTGTTGTCACCGCAATGAACCACATGGCGCGCTCCACGGCCTGATGCGGGTGCGGCAATTTACGCAGGATGACGCACATATTTTCTGCCGCGAAGATCAGATTGTTGAGGAAGTACGAAAATTCTGTGAACTCGCCGATCGTGTCTATAACGACTTTGGTTTCACCTACTCTGTGAAACTCGCGCTGCGCCCAGACGAAAGATATGGCTCTGACGAGGACTGGGACAAAGCCGAAGAAGAGCTGCGGCAGGCCGTGATCGACGCGGGCATGGCAAACGAGGAATATGGATGGGAAGAACTTCCCGGAGAAGGCGCATTCTATGCGCCGAAACTGGAATGGCACCTGACCGATGCTATTGGCCGGACGTGGCAAGTAGGCACGATCCAATCTGACCGCGTGCTACCCGAACGGCTTGATGCCAGCTATATTGCCGAGGATGGGGAGCGCCATCGTCCCATCATGCTGCATCGTGCGATCTTTGGCAGCTACGAGCGGTTTATCGGAATATTGATTGAGCATTATGCGGGCAAGCTGCCGCTTTGGCTTGCGCCGACACAGGCTGTAGTGGCGACGATTGTGACCGATGCCAATGACTATGCCGAAAAGGTTGCGGAGCGGTTGCGCGCAGAAGGCATTCGCGTAGAGGCAGATTTACGCAATGAGAAAATCAACTATAAAGTGCGAGAGCATAGCGTTGGCAAGATCCCAAATATACTTGTCGTCGGTATGCGCGAAGCGGAGGAAGGTAAAGTCGCTCTGCGTCAATTGGGACAAAAGGAACAACAATTCCTGACCCTAGATGAAGCTGTGACCTTGCTTATCGAAGAAGCACGGGCGCCGGACCTGAAAGGATGAAAATGAAACAAATTATCATTGCAATAACGCTATCCTCGTCTTTGACTGTAACGGGATGCAAAGCCATTGAGGAAAGCCCTAATCAGACCGTGTCTTCGGACACTGAGACAGTTAGCGGCGACCGCAATGATGCACAAAAGGCATATGACGAAGCCAATGCAAAAATGCATGCAGGCATGGCGGCTGTCGACCCGGATCCCGACATTGCCTTTATGCAAGGTATGGTTCCCCATCATCAGGGCGCGGTTGATATGGCTGAGATCGTTCTGAAGCATGGCAAGGACCCCGAAACAAGGGCGCTGGCCAAAACCATAATCGAAAGCCAAACCAAAGAGATCGCGCAAATGAACGCCTGGCTCAAAAAACGCGGTGTTGAACCGTCGAAAGCGTCAGAGGTTGATCATAAGGCCATGGGGCACTAAATATTCAATACAGTTTGCGGCTGCGGTTTTTTCCGCTATTGAGCCGCTGAAACAACGATTCAGGAGTATATAAAATAGCTGCACCACCACGCCGTCCCACGCCGCCCGTTAAAGGCGGCCCGCGTTTCAATAATACTATTATGGCCGATCAAGTTCGAGTCATTGACGACAAAGGTGAAAACCTTGGTGTGTTAAACACCGATGAAGCCATCGGGCGCGCTAAGGACGTAGGACTCGACCTGGTCGAAGTCTCTCCCAACGCAAATCCCCCAGTTGCCAAGTTTCTGGATGTCGGTAAGTTTAAATACGAAGCCCAGAAAAAGGCCAATGCTGCGCGGAAAACGCAAAAGGTGCAGGACGTCAAAGAGATAAAAATGCGTCCGAATATCGACAGTCACGACTATGATGTGAAGATGCGCAATGTGAACAAATTTATCGACAATGGCGATAAAGTGAAAGTGACACTGCGTTTCCGTGGCCGTGAAATGTCGCACCAACAGCTAGGGATGCAATTGCTCCAGCGGGTTCAGGAAGACATGAAAGAGACCGCAAAGGTTGAGGCTTATCCAAAGCTGGAAGGTCGTCAGATGTTGATGGTGCTTAGTCCGAAGTAAGTCGGGATTTAATCCGGCTGGCTTCGCGCCACCCACAAAAATGCGACGCCAACGACTAACGCCGCCAATGATATCACAATTTCAAATTCGTGGTTGACCATGCCTCTGATTACCAAGGCAAAGCTAACATCCCGTTAAGCAGCGCAACTTTGCGCACAACTTCTAGGCAACTCTCTCAGGTTACGGGCCGGGCGCGATACTTCTTCGGAAAATGTCGCTTCAGGTTCGCCACTTTGGGTTTATCCCAGCGCACGATATAACCCTGACGTGGGTTTTTCTGCATGAAATTCTGATGATATTTCTCGGCGTAATAAAAGGCTTTGTGTGACTCAATTTTTGTTACAATCGGCCGCTTCCAATATTTGCCCTTATTCAGCTGGCTAATATAGGCACGCGCGGCTTTTGCTTGCTGGCCGTTCATCGGTACCAGGGCTGTACGGTAATGTTTCCCTCGATCCGGACCTTGCCGGTTCAACGTCGTAGGGTCAGCCACAACTGAGAAAAAAACCTGCATCAGTTGCCCATAGCTAATCTGCTGCGGGTTATATACGACTCGCACTGCCTCGGCATGATTGGTCAGGCCTGCACTCACTAACTTATAGGAAGCGCTACGCTTGGTACCGCCATGATAGCCCGATGCAGCGCTGATCACGCCTTTGGTATGCTCAAACACGCCCTCCACGCCCCAAAAGCAACCGCCCGCAAAAATCGCCACAGCTCTTGTGCCTTTTTCTTTGGCATCAAGCCGTGGCTTGGGGATGATTTTCGCTTTTTCGGCCGCATGGGCTTCACCAATAAAGGGGGATTGGTGTTGCCCGACTGGTTGCGTAGATTGCACGCCAGCCCATACCGCACCAAAACATGCGATAGCTGCGCCAAAAACAATTGCTTTGGAGGCGAAGGGTCCCATTAACCGAACAGCTGTGTTGCTGAGCTAACGGTCGCGGAGAGGTTCTGTCCAATATCCGCCCGCTGATCCGCCGGCTGCATAAAGAATAGAGCCATTGCGCCGGCAATAAATCCGAAGCTGAGGCTGTGGGTCAAATCTGATTTCAATATTTTCGTCATGGTCGGTTCCTTGGGGGTATGAACATTGTTCGGCAGATCCCGCCTGTTGGTTACAGCCTGTAATATAATATTCCTGACGCCTTTGTGAACATGATCACAGGGAGGTATATATTTGCCCCTGCGAAGGAAAGCTTTGTCGTTTTACATCAGACGCCGGGCGCGGACATCCGCCCGCGTGGCTTCCGTACTCGGCGCTTGAGGACTAAATCAACGCCGAACAAGCTTTCTGTATTCTTGTACAAGCCTCACGCAAAATATCTTCCGACGTTGCGTAGCTAATCCGGAACGCCGGCGATAAACCAAAGGCCGCACCATGCACGGCAGCAACCTGCGCCTCATCCAGAAAATATCCGATCAATTCTTCATCCGTGTTGATCACAGCACCTTTGGGAGTTGTCTTGCCCATCAACGCACTGGCATCAGGATACACATAAAACGCACCCTCCGGTGTCGGACAGCTTAATCCTGGCGTGTCATTTATCATTGATACAACCAGATCCCGGCGCTTTTGAAACGCCGCATTGCGTTCGGTAAGGAAATCCTGAGGTCCGTTGAGCGCAGCTACCGCCGCCGCCTGAGAAATCGAACAAGGGTTTGATGTCGACTGCGATTGCAGTTTGCGCATCGCCCCGATCAACCATTCCGGACCACCAGCAAAACCGATCCGCCAACCGGTCATCGCATAAGCCTTTGAACAGCCATTGACGGTCAGCGTGCGGTCATACAGCTCCGGACATACCTGTGCGATCGTTGTAAATGGGAAATCCGCATACCAGATATGCTCATACATATCATCGGTCATCACCATCATGTTTTCATGCGGTAAAATGACTTCAGCTAGCGCCTTCAATTCATCGCCCGAATAGGCGGCACCTGTCGGATTTGACGGCGAGTTCAGGATTAACCATCGCGTCTTTGGCGTAATAGCAGCTGCCAGCTGCTCTGGCGTAATCTTGTAATTTTGATCGGCACGCGCCTCGACGGACACCGGTGTTCCGCCAGCAAAGTTGACAATATCAGGATAGCTCACCCAATATGGCGCCGGAATAATCACCTCATCACCGGGATCAATCGTTGCAACCAATGCGTTGAACAGGCTCTGCTTGCCGCCGCTATTCACAGAAATCTGCTTCGGCGTGTAAGTCAGATCATTATCTCGAGCGAATTTGGCAACAATAGCTTCTTTCAAAACCATGGTACCATCAACCGGCGTATAATTGGTCTCCCCATCCCGGATCGCCTTGATCGCCGCTTCCTTGACAAAATCCGGTGTATCAAAATCCGGTTCGCCAGCCGAGAGACCAATAACATCAATACCTTCTGCCTTTAGCTCGGTGACACGGCCGGACATAGCCATGGTGGCTGAGGGTTTTATGCGCTGAATTGATTGGGAGAGTTGAGTCATGTGAACATCCTGTTTCAAGGCGTTAAAGACGATGCATAATAGCGTAGTTGTGGCAGTGCAACAGGGAGATTGCCTAGATTGAATTTATCCGCCTGTAAGTGGCAGAGGTGACAATGAGTTACCCCATATTCCAGACCAGTTTTGCTTCATAATTGAATGACGTCACTCCGTTGCGGGCAAAGTGACAGCCACGAGGAAAGGAGAGCAAGTCTGGGCGTTAGCTTCCAATTACTCTGACAAGAGTTTTGCTCAGTTCGATCCCGACCCGGCAATTTGATCCCGAACGGCCTCAGCCTGTCGCATAATATCTGTTACCAGTTCTTCACAGGTTGGGATGTCATGGATCAGTGCCTGACTCTGTCCAGAGGTCCAGATACCACCATCTAGCTCTCCTTGCCCCAATACAGCTTCACGTGCGCGTGCACCAGCCATCAGATCGCGTACATCTTCAAAGGTGGTGGTCGGATCACGCTGGATTTCAGCTACCTGTTCCGATACCGCGTTGCGAGCAACACGGGCCGTATTGCGGAGGTTCCGTCCTACCAACACAGTATCAAGTTCATCATTCTCAACTATCTTTTTCTTCACATTTTCGTGAATTTGTGCCTCCTGAGTGGCGCAAAAGCGCGTACCCATGTTGATGGCATCGGCGCCTAACGCCAGCGCAGCTATCAAACTGCGACCATCCGCCATTCCGCCACTCGCGACTATTGGGGTATCCGGCAACGCATCAACCGTCGCTGGCAGCAATACGACCAATCCTACATCGTCCTCGCCGGGATGGCCGGCACATTCAAAACCGTCGATACTGATCATGTCGACACCTTTTCGGACAGCTGACTGGGAGTGACGGACGCTCGTGCATTTGTGGATCACCGTTACATCTGCTTCCTTGAAGGCAGGTAGATGGTCGGTCGGTGCACGGCCCGCTGTTTCGACGATTTTTAAACCGCTTTCGATAATGGCTTCCCGATATTCGTCATAGGGAATGGGGTTAATCGAGGGCAGCAATGTTAGGTTCACGCCAAAAGGTTTGTCGGTCAGTTCCTGTGTTTTCGCAATTTCTTCCTTGAGGGCCTCACCGGAAGGAAACATATGCGCCGTGATAAATCCCAATGCTCCAGCATTTGCAACTGCTGCGACCAGCTCTCCGTAGCCGACGCCCGTCATGCCGCCCATTATTATTGGTGTTTCTATCCCAAACTTCTCGGTTATGCGCGTCTTGATCATATTTCTAACCTTTACAGTCTTGGCATTTCACAATGCTTGGGTTTCAATTTGGTTTAACTGGTCTCAGAAAAGAGTTTCCGCGACAGCTAACAGAAACTTCGACTCTAGCGCTATTGTTTTCGCACAATATTGGAGAGATGTTGTCGAAAAGCCTGTCTTTACGCGAAGTTATGTTTTGAAACCGGTTTTGGAAAACCGTCGAAACAGTTTACCTATTTGTTCACCGCAACAACATCAACCAGACGTCTACTTCTGATGCTTTGGATGAAGTGCAGCACACTTGTGAACACACCGAGCAATCCGCCGGATGGAACCTCGTCGCAAAACCGGGTGTCGGTATTCAACTTATCTAGCCATCGCCCCACTGCAGGATGCAATTTGGAGATGGGATAACCCGCATCCACAAGGCGGCGGACATAGATATACCAGGCAACGTCTATCTGACTTATTTCTTCGCCTAGCAGATAGTCCTGGTCGGAAAGAATCTTATCAAACTTATCCAGCTGCATGCGAAATCTATCGAAGGCTGACATAATTTGTTCGTCCGTTATGCCGCCATGTTCATTCATGTCGCTCCAAAACTTGACTTCTTTTGCACGATTGGGGTCAACTTTTCCGCCAACTGTTCCGGTTCCGAGTTTTTTGTAGCTGTCAATATCTGAGGCAGGCCGTCTGGCCAGTAAGGCGGGAACCACGAACCGCATCGTCAAAGCACGAATGTCGAGATGAAGATCATCCTCGGCTTCCAACATCGCGCGGGTTTCAGCGGCCTTTTCCGGCGGCATTAACGGTGGATTGGGAAACCGTTCTTCCAGATAGTTAAATATGTCATTGCTTTCAATGATAACCTTGCCGTTATCGATCAAGACTGGAACCAAACCGCGCGGATTGATACCCATAAACCAGGGTTTGAGATGTTCTTTCCGCGCCAGATCAATATGGTGCGATGTCCATTCGATACCTTTCATCCGCAAAAATATTCGGGTTTTCTGCGAACAGGTTGAACCTTGGAAGTGAAACAGATGAAGCCCCTTCCACTCGAGAACTTCTTTCGTCTGCACATCTTTGTCGAGTAACATCACCATGCTTTTTCATCCTCATCGTAGAGTAATTCCTGCAACTCGGGATTTCCTGAAACCAGGGCCGCAAGATCTTGCTGCGCTTGATCAATATGCGGGTGAGCATGTGCGGTAATCGCCGCTTGCCAGCTTGGTCGGCTCTGAACAGCGACATAATATTCAAGCAGCGCATCGATATTGAGCACCTGTCGAAAATGAGCAAGCCAACAGGTTTCCTCCAGTCGCAACAGCAGACAACCGATACTAATATCAGCAAGCGAGTAGTTGTCTCCCAATATCCACTCGCCTTTTGACGCTTCGATTGCTTCGTTAAAAGTGACCAAATGGCGCGCCATATGATCGCGGCTGGCCAGCATGATCTCCCCCACTGGTTTTAGATTCATCATTCGCTGCGGGCCTAGTAACTTGGCTGCGGTGAACATCGCTGGCCGTTTCTTGTCCGGGTGAAACAGAAAACCAACGAGGATTTTGTGCAGTGGCGTGTAGCGAATGGCCGTAAAGAATAGCGGCAAGGTAAGACCGGGGATACAGGACCCAGCCCTGCTTTTCTTTGCTCCCATGGGATCGTCACTAACTATCGCGCAGAAGTCCAACCACTGTTCCATCTGCTTTTTTTGCTTCGCCTCTTTTGGCACCAATTGCGGCGCATCTAGCGCTGCCAATGACTGCGCATAGGCCAATATATCATCCGACTCATAAACAGGATGCCCCTGATGAACCAAAGTTGGTACCAAACCGGCCGGATTGATTTTAAGATAGGCAGGACTGATCGTTTGATACCAGCCGGTCTCTATGAGTTCGATCGCATGGTGCCGATAAGAAAGATCCAACTCCGCCATCACGAGCCGAGACTTGCGCGAACAATGCGAAAAGCTGTTGCTGTAAAGTTCTACTTCCTGGTGATGCGGCAGATTTTTGGTCCGGTCGATCCCTCCCACTACCGGATGCGTTCGACGCTGGTTCCGTTCAACAAGGAACCAAGCCAAAAGCGCGAGGCCAAGTCCGCCAAAGAGGATGACGATGTTCATTTTTCTGCGCTCGACCAGAACCGGAGCATTCGCTGTGTGGAACGGTCGCTAGTGAATATGAGGTGATAGAGAGCCGCCAGAATGTGGATGCCAATTAATGCAATAATCGCATCGGTGACAAGTTCATGAAATTGGCGAAAGAGAAGAAAACCGGCTTCTGATCCCTTGCCGTCGGCCAGCACAAATAACCCAAAAGGCTCGATCACGGAATTGGCATTGATCGCGCTCAATATGCCCGATGCGATCAGACATCCGATCAGTATGTACAGACCCCAATGACCAAAATGCGCCGCCCACTTCTGCCACCGTGGCATGGTTGCTGGCAGTGGCGGTGCTCCATGTTTCCATCGCAAATAGATGCGGATGATGAACAATATCGTGACGATGGTCCCAACCGATGCATGATCGGTCCGCGATTCAAACCGATCCCAATCTTCCATCACGCCACCAAATTTCTGAGCGATGTAGAGATCGAGCATGATCAGTATCGCCATCAGCCAGTGCACAACTTTTTGAGCCACACGGTAATCGCTTACATCGCTTTTCATGGCTGCAATGGCTTTGCCGGAGCTTTGTGAATCCAGATCGGTATCAGCTAACATTTTGCGGAACTCACCGTATTTTTCTGAATACCTAAGTCTATAACCCCATCCAGACTGCGGATTTTGGCTTCTACAACCTGGCCAGGCTTCAGATATTGGGTGCGCGCCTCCTGGGCCTTCAAGAATAGTTCCCATTTTTTCTTCTCAGGCAACATCGCTGCAACCTTCTGTTTTCCGGGAGAAGGAATAGAAAGCGCGCACCCCGCGGGTGTCCCGGTTGCGATCAGATCGCCCGGTTTAAAATCCTGCAATCCAAAGAGCTCATTGAGCGTCTCGGCAGGACCAAAAACGAGATTTTCAGTGTTATCATCCTGCCTGGTTTCCCCATCCACGGTCAGCGTGAGCTGAAGTTTTTGGAGATATGATAAGTCTTCGGGCTCCAGTAGACAAAGCCAAGGGCCTACCGGTCCAAAGCTGCGGTAGCTTTTCCCTTTGTAGAATTGCATCTGGGGTATCTGGACATCACGCGCAGAATAATCATTCACGATAACCAGTCCTGCTACGAAGTCATGCAGATTGTCATCTGTTACGGCCATCGGGCCAGCGATTTCCTTTCGCAACACCAGACCCAGCTCGATTTCATAATCCAAAAAACGCACATGCTCTGGAATTATCACGGGGCTATCGGCAGCGCAGATACAGCTCTGCGCCTTTGTAAAGATCATGTTGTAGTGTTTGGCATCCGGGTCCATTCCCGATTCAATCATATGCTGGCGATAGTTTGCGCCCTGGCAAACAAATTGCTGATTGCGGGTTATAGGGCTTAGCAGCGAGATTTCTTCCAAAGGAATTGCCGCGCCATCGAGCTTCTTGAGATCAGCAATATCCACCCCTTCGATAAGAGTACCGGTGGTCGGATAGTCTCCAGGGATGGGGATCAAACCGTTTTCGGTGACGAGACCCCATTGGGCCGAGCCGCTATGCTCAAATCTGGCAATATTTACTGACATAGTTTTTCCTTTTCAGCTTGTTGGAGCAGCGGTCGCTGCGCTGATTATTGCGTGATATTGTTGAACGAGCTCTTGCGGCTGTCCCGTCCCAAAAACATAGTGATCGGGGCGAACCAGAACGGCGTTGGCCGAGTGGTCATCCAGCCAGTCAGCTAGCGCAGGCGCATGCGATAACAATTCAGGATCGGTTAGCAGGCCGATCTTTATCGCGCTTGTGTCGATATTGAAGCCAGCATCTTCTCGGCTGATAAGCCACCAGCCTGTTCCCAGCAGATCATCCAGCTTTTTCCCCTTGGCAACGGGCTGCGGGAAGTAGCTCCCGGCCCCGGACGAACCTTCAAGTGTTAGTCCCGCCCCGATCGGCGGAAATTCAGGAGTGCCGTCTGGCAACTTGCCAAGCACTCGCGCGATCTTGAATTTCATATCGCGGGCAAAGGCCGACCACTTATTTGTGATGCACACGGTTTTGCCCATCATGATCGCCATGTCGATCATCGCACGAACATGCGGGTCACGCTCAGATTGATAGCTATCGAGAATGGCATCATCGGCATTGCCCCGAATGACAGCAGCGAGTTTCCAACTCAGGTTATCGGCATCGCGCAGACCGGCTGCCATGCCCTGACCTGCAAAAGGGGGTGTTTGATGCGCGGCATCACCAGCCAGCAGGACTCGTCCCGTGCGCCACGTCTTTGCGACCCGTGCGTTAAAACGATAGACCGCCTTGCGTTCGATGGTGATTGCCCCGTCCACATCCCATGGTTCAAGCAGCTTGGCGACAAACTCATCATCTGCCACCTGTTCAGGTATTTCTCCGGGCAGAATCATGAATTCCCAGCGGTGTCGGCCTTCACCCATCAATATGCAAGTGGTGGGTCGCTTCGGGTCACATATCTGCAAATTGACCTTTGGCAATCGATCAAAATCATGCACGACCGCATCGACTACCAACCACGGTTCGTCGAAATTCTGATCCTCAAACTCTATATCCAGCTTTTCCCTTATCGGGCTGCGGGCTCCATCTGCACCGACGAGAAATTGCGCATTAATCTCTTGTGGGCCGGTGGGTGTCATGCAGCGGGCGGTGACCGTCCGATCTGCGCTGGCAAACTCGATCAATTCGCACTGGGATCGCAGCTTTGCATTGGGTGTTTCCTGCAGCTTCTTGCGCAGTACTGCCTCAATCGAAGGCTGATGGATGAAGTTGGCAGACGGCCATCCTCCTGCGCCCAATTCACCACTTGTATCGAAGCGCAATAATATCTTTCCCGCGGCGTTCAGAAAATCATACCGGTCGGCCTGGCGGCACGTGGCCATTATCGGATCGGCAATACCGGCCCCTTGCAAAATGCGAACAACCTCATGATCAATATGGGCCGCACGCGGCAGTGGATATATGTCGGCCTCTTTTTCGACAATGATGACCGAGACGCCTTTTTGCGCCAATAACAGTCCCAGCGTTACACCGGTGGGACCGCCGCCGGAGATCAACACATCGCAATCAAACGAACCACCCTCGGTCATGAGGTCTTCTCAGCGCCGCTACCGCCGAACATACGTTTGAACCGGGCATGGATCGCCATAACAAAGCCGAGCATTTTTGGCCCAGGTGCCGCCTTTCCCGAGATCATGGGATTCTCCATTCCCCATTGCACTGCGAGCAAGTCCGTAAATGGTGCCTTGTTCGACCCATCTTTGGCGGTGAACAAATCACCGTCGGTCCAGTGTTCAAGTTCATGACCCCAAGGATCACGCCAATAGTCGAAAATCTGACTGCCCAATATGTGACGCCCCACACCCCAGGCAGCTTTGTGTTTCTTGCTTTTCAAGTGCGCGTGTCCGAGCATCAGGTCATCCATGTTCGAAACCTCGAACGCAGCGTGCATGAAGCCGGGTTTTTGCGGCAACTGCGCCAAAAACAAGGTATGATGATCGGTCGGCTGATCACCACGATCGCAGCGCATGAAAGCCCCCAGAGCCAGGTCTGGACTTGCTTCAATCTCGTCAGAAGTGATGAATCCGAAACGTTCCTTGTACCAACGCTCTGACTTACGAAAATTGGATACGTTGAGCACGCAATGTCCCAAGCGCATGACGTGGGAGGGGCCGGATTTTAACCGGATGGTATCGCTCTGCCGCGGCCTTGATGCAGCACTGTTGCGGATAGGATCGGACGGCGAGTCGCTGACTTCAAAACGTTCCTGTCCGGCTACCACCTCTACCAAAAAACCGTCTGGATCAGTCAGGCGAACGATTTTGCCACCACCCGGTGCTTCGTTGTCCTCAACAGCCAATCCATTGGTCGCCGCAAGTTTCTCGAGATCATCAATACTCGCAGCACGCAATCCCAAAGCCTGAAAGCCCGCTTCACCTTGCTCGGTCACGTGATTGTAGGGGATACCATCTCGCGCATGAGCATAGAGACGGCCATCATCATGAACCGTAGAGTCCAACCCGAAATCCTTCAGGAACGAGCTCATTTTCTTGAGGTCAGGCGCAACAAATCGAACATGCGCGATGTCTTCAATTTTGATGATGCTCATTTCCACCAATCTCATGTGATTCTTAGTTGACTATTTGGTCATTTATATATAATTGACTAAATGGTCAAGTAAGTTATGGGCGCAAGCATGTTGACAGGCAAAAGAGCAGAGCGAACGCGGCGATCTATGCTGGATGCAGGAATCAATCTTTTGGTCGATCGGCCAATCGATGCCATTCCTGTTGATGATGTGATTGCGAAAGCGGGTGTTGCGAAGGGGAGCTTCTTCAATCATTTTGTAGACAAGCAGGGTTTTTCCAAAGCGATCTACGAAGAAATCCGCGGCCGACTTGAAGAGAGAATTGGAGCAGCCAATCACGATGTCGATAACCCATTGTTGCGGCTATCGGGAGGAATGAGAATTGCGGTGGAGTTTGCACTTGATGAGCGCAAAAGCTGTATAGCCATGCTGCGCAGTGCCGGTGGATCAACTTCTGAAAGTCATCCCCTCAACCTCGGCATTCAAGCAGATTTGAAAGCTTGTATTGACGCCAATTTGGTCGACGAACGGTCTGGTAAAATCGGCCTTCTTTTCTGGCTCGGGCTTTGCCAGGCAATGATGACCGACGTAATCGAACGTAAACTCTCTACACAAGCGGCATCCGAACAGCTTTACGAAATGCTTCTGTTGGGCCTAACCGGTCTCGGTGTGAATCAGAAGTTGATTGACCATACAGCAATTGAGCAGTCGAAGTCATTGATCAAAGACCAATGAAGAACGAACCTCTGATCTGGCTTTTAAAAAATCGAATATCTAAAACACTTAATAGTCTTCATAACTAACGCCTGCTTTTGCGCTCGAGACGGCTACAACCAGATAGTCCGTAAGCGGGATAGAGCGGACATGACCTCCACTTATTCAACATAAAACGAGCAATCAACCGCTTTTCGACATCCGCTTTGCGCTCCAAAGTCAGACGGAAACCCACAATTTCTTGATCCCTAACAGCGAACATTCCCGCCAAGGAGAAAACTACATCTTTCCCAGTCGCGTTGATCATTCAAGGCATCTGAGTATGCGTCAATATGCCGGGCTAGTTGATGAGTTGGCGTCACATTTACCGGTCACTTTTAGCGCGCGACGTAGATCGTTTGCTTCAGCGGTGTCATCTAGTCCGAGCCTTTCCAGTCTCTCTAATTTCTTCTGAAAAATTGGCAAAAAAGATGTTATTCTCTGTTCGCTAGCGATTGGATATTTTGTCTCACGCATAAGACCGACTCCTCGCGCGCATGCTAAATTTAGATTGTCTCGATAGTCAACTTTCGGCGGAACTTTGAGTTAAGTTTCCTGTGGATCAGACTGTGGATAAGCCCATATCGGACATTCCGTTAAACCCAAATATTACAGTTTTGTTGCATTGAGTGTCGCAAAAGTGTAATATTTGTCTACAAAGACAGGAGATGATGCAATGAAAATGGCGAAAATGCTGAGCGTTGCGGGCGGACTGCTTCTCATTTCAGCGCCTGCTGAGGCGGCAGAAGCGGAAGGTGAAATTGGGTATTCCAAGGGTGCATTGGGGTATGATGCACTTGTCGCAGGCGACAATGAGACCGCTCTGGAACAGCTCAAGGCAGCCGATGGTGTTCATGAAAATGACCCCGCGCGACTAATCAACATAGGCCAAGCCTATGTCCGTACCGGACGTACGGGTGATGCAGCAAAAATGTTTATGGCTGCCATGAACAGCAACCGCAGTTTTGATCTGCTACTGGCCGATGGTTCCGTGATGAACTCTCGCGAAGCTGCAAAGAAGGCGCTCAACGGTCTGAACAACAGGATCGCCTCGCGCTAAACAATTAGCTATTGTGACTAATAGAAAAGCGGCCGTTCATGGTCGCTTTTTCTTTTTGAGCCTAAACTTTCACCGCTGCACTGCAGCATTGAAAATGGCCGTTTGCTGCACCTCATGAAACCACTGCAACATTCATGAAATAATTGAGTCTCCGAACGGTCACATAATCCACATCAGTGAGTCATTTCCGGCGCCTATTGGCCGCTCTCGAAGGCGATGGGGATAACGCCGATTCGGGCTCCGCATCGTTTGAACATAAGTTTCAAACCTGATTTTTGCGGAGACCAATCCCATGATGACCAAGCAGTTTCGTTCCGTTCTTTTTGCAAGCGCCGCAGCTCTTGCTGTCACGGCTTGCGGCGCAGATGACGTCGCATCGCCCGGCGAGGGTGGCAATGTCACCATCAACAACAACACCCCAGCACCAGCCCCCACACCGACCCCAACCCCAACCCCACCAGCCGGAACGCCAGCAACGGATTGTCCAGCAGGTACAGCCAATGTGGGAACCATTACGACAGGCAACAATGAAATGGCGCGTAATTGCCAGGTTGCGGGTGTCATCCAAGGTAACTTAACTCTTCCCAAGCGCCCCGATACCGAAAATACCGTATATTCGCTGTCGGGTGCTGTCGAAGTAGGTGTTGATGGTGGCGCTACCGGTATTTTGACAATTGAGCCTGGTGTTACGGTGTTCGGTTCTTCGGGTGGCGATTTCCTATTAGTCAATCGTGGTTCACAACTCTTTGCTGAAGGAACGGCATCTGCACCGATCATCTTTACCTCCCGTCAGAATATTCAAGGAACAACAACTGCTGACAGTATCGGTCAATGGGGCGGTATCGTTATTCTCGGTCGCGCCCCTATTTCCGACTGTGCGACAGGCGGAGCATCCAACCCAGGCGGAACACGTACTGATTGTGAAGCTATCGTAGAAGGGCCGTCAAATGCGGTCTATGGAGGAACCATTCCAACCGATTCCAGCGGCAGGATTTCCTTTGTCCAGGTTCGCTATCCAGGCTTTGAGGTTTCACCGGGCAACGAACTAAACGGTATTACCCTGGCCGGTGTTGGCAGCGGCACTTTCTTTCAGAACATTCAGGTCCACAACAGTTCCGATGATGGCATCGAATGGTTTGGTGGCCGGGTAAATGGCAAGAACCTCGCTCTGACCGGAATTGACGATGACTCGGTTGATTCTGACTCAGGCTACCAGGGTGCCAACCAATTTGTTCTCGCAACTCAACGCCCCAACGGTGGCGACAAGGTCATGGAGGCAGACTCTAACGGCGATGAAGATGCCGAACCACGTCAGCGCCACAAACTGGCAAACATAACCTTCGTATCCAATGGCGGCGATGAGGTTGCTCAGCTACGCGGCGGCGGCGACTATGAATTCTACAACGCGGTTTTCAACGGCCCCGATCAGTGCATCAATATCGATGGTGCAGCTACGGTTCAGGCTGCTGGCGCCGCAGCCGACGAAAATGGTCCGCCGATCTTCCAGTCAACATTCCTGAGTTGCGGTACGGCGTTTGAAGATGACGGTAATATCACCGTCGCGATCATCCAGACGCTGTTCAACGCCGGGACAAACAATACCGAGAACGGTACGTCCACATTGGCATCGAGCGCCTGGCCACTGGCTTTCATCAATGGAGCCAATGAAAGCGGAGTAACGCCGTTTGCCGCCAGCGGGGCTGACTCTTTCTTCGAGGATGTCAATTACATCGGTGCGGTTCAGGATGCGAACGACATGCGGTTCATGGGCTGGACCTGTGGCCTCTACGCCGCAGACCCTGCATGCACCGCAGCGCCGACCATCGGGTAATCAACTTTGATAATCCTTGGGATGGCGACTTTCCGGTCGTCATCCCTTTTGTCAATCTAATCAAGGACTGGTTCCAATGACAAAGCGGGCTTCGTATATTGCCGCAATTCTTTTAACCACCGGACTGGTTGCTCCGGCAGCACTGGCACAGGAAACGCCTGCCACAGGGTCGGTGCAAGCTGACCCTGCAGAGGATTCGGCAACTGATCCCGGAACAGATGCGACGGAACAGGATCAGCAGGAAGTTGATGTTTCCGCACCGGGCAATTTCGGAAACGAGATTATCGTGCGGGGTCGGTATATTCCCAATCCTATCCGGGCAACGCCTGAAGTCGTATCCGTACTCGGTCAGGAAGAAATCGCACGAACCGCCGAAGGTGATATTGCTGGCTCACTGCAACGAGTCACAGGCCTGAGCGTAGTCGGCGGCCGTTTCGTATTTGTCCGCGGTCTTGGCGAGCGATATTCACTTGCGCTGCTCAACGGCAATCCCCTGCCATCGCCCGAGCCACTGCGCCGCGTTGTTCCGCTCGATCTGTTTCCTACCAGTGTTATTGCATCAACCGTCGTTCAGAAAAGCTACTCGGCCAACTATCCTGGCGAATTCGGTGGTGGCGTGATTAACCTGACCACCAAGTCCAATGTTGACGAATCTTTCCTCGAAATCAGTGCGGGTATCAGTGCCAATACCGAAACGACCAACAAGATCGGATATGCCTATGATGGCAGCAGCTATGACTGGTTCGGTTTTGATTCCGGTCTGCGCGACATTCCAGCTCCGCTCCAGAATGCAATCGACAGAAATGTCCTGATTGCCAATGACGGTGTCAATTTCACCAGCGATGATCTGCAGGTGCTTGGACAGAGCCTGGTCAATGCGCAGACCACACTCATCCAGCGCAATTTTGACATTCCAGCCAATTTCAGTGGTGAAATCACCGGTGGCCATTCATTCGATGTTGGTGATGCCTTTATTGGCCTTTTTGCCACCGCCGGGTTGAGCAATAGCTGGCGTACACGCGGCGGCCTACAACAGCAGACCCAGGGTGTTGTCCAGATTGACGGACAGGATGGTCTGCTACCAGACCGAAACCTGCGCTATCTGACCACACAAAATCGGATTGTTGCCAACGGTTTGGTTGGTGTGAACGCCGAGATTGGCGAGCATAAAATCCGCTTCGTCAATCTGTATATCCGCGATTCTTTGAAAGAGGCGTCGATCAGCGATGGCATTGATGCGATTAGCGTGGACCCTAACCAGCGGATCAATACCGGTCGCACGAGCTGGTTTGAACGCCAGCTTTTCAGCTCGCAGCTGGTTGGTGAATTCGAATTTGACGACTTGTCGATCGATTTCCGCGGCAGCTATTCCAATTCGCAGCGGGAAGCGCCCTACGAGCGCACTTACAGCTATCTTTTGGAACCGCAAACGCCGGGAGGGCAACCGCTCAACCGCTTTGTCAATGACCTGACATCTCCCGGTCAATCTGCCCGCATCCGGTTTAGTGACCTGACCGATGACGTTTATGGTGCAGGCGCCGATATCGGTTATCAGCTGGATGTGGGGATACCTGTGACAGTTTCTGCCGGTTACAACTATTACAAAAACGACCGCGAAGCATCGCGTCGTGATTTTCGTTTTGTACCCGCCAACGGGCTTCCCTTTGGCCTCAACCTGGTGCGTATTGACACGCTACTGGGCGATGCCGTGATTGATGCTTTTGACATTGAGCTCCGCGAAGTCGGTGCGCAAAATTCAGTGCCAAGATATACTGCGGAACTCGAAGTACAGGCCGGTTATTTGCAGTTCGATTCCGAACTGGCTGATGGCCTTCGCCTCAATCTGGGTGTCAGATATGAAGATGCAGACCAAACGGTTACGCCCTTCACGCTAGCTGGCGGCGCACCCACGCCTGCCACAACCTTGAGCAATGACTACTGGCTCCCGGCGGGCACACTGACATGGAATTTTGCTGACGATATGCAATTCCGCGTTGCCGCATCCAGAACGATCGCCCGCCCGCAATTCCGCGAATTGGCTCCCCAGCAGTTTCTTGACCTGGAAACCGACCGCACTTTTATTGGCAACCCGTTGCTGACCGATAGTGAACTGACCAACGTCGAGGCACGGTTCGAATATTACATCGGACGCGGCGAACGCATCACACTGGCCGGGTTCTACAAGGATATCAAAAATCCAATTGAATCGGTGGCCTTTATCCAAGGCGGTGGAGCGTTTTTTCAGGGATTCTCAAATGCCCCGAAAGCGCAGCTTGTGGGCGTGGAGGTCGAAGCGGTCAAATATTTCCCGCTTTATGATCTGGGCGGCAGTTTCTGGGAAGATCGCCGGTTGATGCTGGCTGCCAACTACACATTCACGGACTCGAAAATCAAGGTTGGTGCCGATGATATGGCGATCAGTCCGATCACGTTCCAGCCCATCGCGGCCAGCAACCTGTTTGCTGATGGAGACCGCCTCACCGGTCAATCACGGCATGTGGCGAACCTGCAATTCGGTATGGAGAAGGAAGGTGATGAACTTTCTCAGCAAACTATCCTGCTATCCTACAACAGCCCGCGCGCAACAGCGCGGGGACCACAAGATCAACCTGATCTAATTGAACGGCCCGGTTTACAGGTCGATTTCATCATGCGGGAAGGCGCGGTCATTCTTGGACAGGAACTGGAATTCAAATTCGAGGCACGCAATATTTTTGGGGAAAGTTACCGGGAATCACAAACTCTGAACGCCTCTGAAATCATTAACAACAGCTATGATTATGGCACCAGCTTTTCGTTCAGCGTCGGCGTCAAGTTTTAGGGTTCCGCTCTTCGCTGATTCTGTAAAATCTCTGTCACACAGGTGTCTCCAATTCTTAACATCAACCTGTCACGATAGGATGTTGAAAAAATATTGGGGGTCCCGTTGGCAAATAAGCCATCTGAAGTCGAAGACCATCAGGCGGAATTGAGGAATGCTAATCTCATTCCGATTGACATCCCCTACACGTATGCGCGCGACCACGGCGTGCTTTTGCAACGAAGTGACGGAGATCGAGTATCGGTAGCGCTGCGTGCAGGTGCTGATCCGGTGGCCTTGCTGGAGGTACGCCGGTATCTGGCGATGCC
>CANLUL010000002.1 GCA_947494305.1 uncultured Sphingomonadaceae bacterium
AGGCTTTCGAACGCCCAAAACCTCCATACCTTTCAAGGTCTTAGGTGATATTTCCACTCACAAAAGCAATATGGTGCCGCTTAGAGGACTCGAACCTCTGACCCCATCATTACGAATGATGTGCTCTACCACCTGAGCTAAAGCGGCTAGTCGCCTGCGCGATATGCGGGTGGGCCATAACAGCAGCGTTGCTGAGTG
Organism: uncultured Sphingomonadaceae bacterium; assembly: GCA_947494305.1. GTDB lineage: Bacteria > Pseudomonadota > Alphaproteobacteria > Sphingomonadales > Sphingomonadaceae > Parasphingorhabdus. The sequence goes on from CANLUL010000002.1 coordinate 199, forward strand.
ACAAGCCAAACTAGATCAGCGGCTTTGAACTGTCGAACACTGGTAAACTGCTACATTGATGAAATCAAAGATTACCCAGAATTTTTCACTGGAATTTACCAAATATTTACCATGGTTGCTGCACAACAGCCTGGAATTAGTGAAATAGGTGGGACCGAAATGGAAAATCTTCGGAATAATGATGGCATGAGCGACGTCAGCGAGGACAGCAGTCCAAGCTATGTAGCCTATGAAGAAGAGGATAATGCGATTGAGGCTCCCCCGGCCATTGGCCAGGATGAGCGCCGCATGCATGTGCGCGCATATAATTTTTGGGCTGGTCTGCTGGAAGATCGGCAGTTTCCAAGTGTCGAAGACCTCAATCCAGAGACTGATGACGACTTTGGTCCAAATAGTGTGTTGTTGGACTTTACTGATGGCGTTGAAAATCCAACGATCCAGTTCCTCGGCCAAGCTTTGCGTGAAGAATGTGAAATTGACGAAAGCATCAAGTCGATCGACGATGTGCCGGCACGTTCTTTACTCTCTAGAATAACAGATCACTATTTGCAGATTATCGCAAATCAGGCCCCGATAGGGTTTGAAGCAGAATTTGTGAATCAACGCAGCGTTACGATCATGTATCGAGGTATTCTGCTGCCCTTCTCTACAGATGATGACAATATCGATTTCATCTACGGAGTTATCAACTGGAAAGAAGTAGCCGACGACGAAATTATGGGCGAATTGCAAGAACAGATCGCACAAGAAATGCGGACCGCAGCTGAAAATGTGGAAGCGGGACCAGTGTGGGCCGATGGACCAAGCGCAGAACAGATTGACGACTATAATCCACTTCTTTCCAAACCAGCCTCAACCGATGTTCCCGAAGAAATCATTGCCGAACAACCGTCGGTTGATGCAAGTCTTGCGGATTGGCTTTCTTTGGCACGCAACAGTGCCGACGAAGCGGCTCACTGTGAGCAGCGTAGCCGAAATGCGCTTTATGGTGCGATCTCCCAAGCCTATGATTTCTATTTGATGACCCAGTCACGTCCCGAAGAATATCAACAGATACTGAACGATTGCGAAATGGCAGTTCAGGAACGCGCACCCATGACGCCGATTGTAAAGCTTGTGTTCGGTGTTCAATATGACAAAACGCGTTTGACGGAATATGCTTCAGCGCTTCGGTTTGCTGAGCAAATCAGCATCGAGCAAGGTGCATTTGCCGAATTTTTAGCGGGCTATGATGGCGGATTGAAAGCCATTGTCGCCGCCGAACGAGAATCGCGAAGAAATGACTCCGAGGAGGGTTCAGCCAAGGTAACGCATGACGATGTGCTCGAACGATTGCGCGCTGCACCCGCAAAGCAGCTATCCGAGATATCAGTTGGCGATGATGAATTTGTCGTGCTGGTCGCTCGCAAGGATGCAGATGGCGAGTTAGCGATTGTTGGATCAATGGATGCCAACGAGAGATTGACCAATCAAGTTCTTAAGAAAACACAGGTCTAAATTTCTCTTTGATCGAACTTGGGTTTCTTGGTTTCCAATGTAACTATAATATCACTTTCTTTGACAATATAGCCGATCCGAACAGAGCCGATTGAATCACACTTGAGCAACGCTTTGATTAGGCGCATAGATTTCCCAGAGGAGTAACAGGAGACTGTTACGATAGATTGGGGAACCTTATGGCTGTTAGCGGCAAAAGCAAACGATCCCGGACCAAAACTCCACCAAAGTTCAAAAAACTTCAACCCAAGCTAATGGCTGCATTCAATGAAAGCGCCTTGCCGGGAGAGGATATCGGATTTGATCAGGCGGCCTGCAAAGAAGCCGTGCTGTTTGTGCTCGAACACGCCTATGCGAAGGCGGATGGAAAACCGGTCATTGCACTGGAAAGCATTAGCGACGGAGAGACTAGTCGGCATTTGCGAATGGTCGTTGTTAATGACGATATGCCATTTTTGGTAGATTCCATATGTGCGGTTATCGCAAATCTTGGGTTGAATATCGAGCGACTTATCCACCCTGTCGTTGGCACGAAGCGTAACAAGTCTGGATCGCTGACCGAAATTTTACCGGACACAACAAGCGGTGAAAAACTGGAATCGATTGTTTACATCGAACTAGAGCGTACCGACGCCCGTTTTAGACGGCGACTCGAAACCGAGATTCGCGGCGTTTTGAAAGATGTTGCAGCAGCTGTTCAAGATTGGTTGAAACTTCAGATCGCGTTGGGAGAACAGGCGGACAGCCTTCCAGAAGGCGAAGGATCCGCATTGTTACGCTGGTTCCTAGATCGTAATTTGACGCTGCTTGCCCATGAACAGATTGATCTGAAAGGAAAACGATCCAATCAACTTGGAATTGCCAAGGTCCGCACAAAACCCTCACTATCTCCCGCAAGTTTGAAGAAGGCGATCGGTTGGTTTCAGCGGGGTGGCAAGGCTCCGTTGATTCTCAAATCAAACCAAATTTCGACCGTGCATCGACATGTCTTAATGGACCTCATCATTGTTCCCGTCCGCAAACAAGAGAAACTAACGGGAATTTCGATTATTGGGGGTCTTTGGACCAGTGCAGCGCTCGCCGCCACACCGGAAAAAGTCCCTGTTCTTCGCACACAGATGACGCAGCTGTTTGATAAATTTGAGTTTGCGGTTGCCGGACATGCCGGAAAGTCACTGACCCATGCACTAACATCTCTTCCGCATGATTTATTGATCACATTCCAACAGGAGGAATTGGAGAAACTCGCCCTAATTTCCATGTCACTGCTGGATCGTCCACGTCCGAAATTGCATACTGTCACGTCGCCTCTTGCGCGTCATCTATTTGCATTTATCTGGTTGCCGAGAGAACAATTATCGACACAGCGCCGCAACAGCATCGAAGATATGTTGGTCAGAGCCACGGGCGCAAAGATATTGAGTTGGTCGAATACTCTGGGTGAAGGCGGCATCTCATCACTCCGCTATACATTGGATATGGGCACGAATGGTCAGGTTCCCGATCCTGAAGAGTTGGATCGCGAGCTTGAAAACATGGTGCGCGGATGGCGCCCAGCGGTTGAAAAATACTTACGTGATGCTGGGCAGCAAAACCGCTCCGTCATTCTCGCACAACGCTATGCCGACTGTTTCCCCAATAGCTACCAAGCCAGCTATGGCGCTGAGGAAGCCGCAACGGATATCCTGCATCTCTTCAGCCTGGAACGCGGGGGCACTAGATCAGCGCGTCTTTATCGTCTGGATGACGATGCCGAAAATTTGCTGCGCCTAAAAGTCTATCATTTGGGTGGGGCGCTGCCTCTGTCCGATGCAGTTCCGACGTTAGAAAATTTTGGCTTTACGGTTTTGGAAGAGTTGCCGACCCCCCTGGACAATGGCCGGCTGGGGTACATCCATGATTTTCAGCTCATTGCTGAAAATGCTAACCAATGTGATGGCTTGATTGCCCGTGCAGAAGAGATCCAGCAGGCCATTACCAATGTCCTCGATGGACTGTCGGAAAATGATAATTTCAATAAACTGATCACCGCGACCGGGATTGATGCTGAATCAACGATCTGGTTTCGGGCGTGGTTTCGATATTTGCGCCAGACCGGCTTAAGCTATGGCCTGGTCACGGTTGTGGAGGCACTCTCTGAAGCACCGGAAGTAACGGGTGCACTGATTCAACTGTTCCGCCTATTACACGATCCCACCTTCGAGGGTGATCGTGAGGGCGAAGCGGCGAAGTCCTACAAGAGGATCGATAGCGCACTGACGAAAGTCCATAGCATTGATGATGATCGCATTCTTCGCCTATTCAAAGCAGTCATCCAATCTATATTACGAACCAACGCTTTTGCTTTTGCGTCAGACGAGGCGCTAGCCTTCAAAATCGAAAGCGCCAAGATTCCTGAACTTCCCGATCCGGTTCCTTGGCGAGAAGTGTTTGTATACAGCCCGCGGGTTGAAGGTATCCATCTTCGCGCCGGACCGGTAGCGCGCGGGGGTTTGCGTTGGTCCGATCGCCGAGATGACTTCCGTACCGAGATATTAGGCTTGATGAAGGCGCAACGTGTCAAAAATGCTGTTATTGTTCCAACTGGAGCAAAGGGCGGTTTTTTTGCCAAACAGTTACCGGCTGGCAATGACCGTGATGCCTTTCTCGCCGAAGGTGTCGAAGCCTATAAGATGTTTATCAGCGCCCTTTTATCCATCACCGACAACATAAAGTCCGGCAAAATTATACCACCCAAAAATGTTGTGCGCCGGGATGAAGATGATCCATATTTTGTTGTGGCAGCAGATAAGGGCACTGCCAGTTTCTCCGATATCGCCAATGGCATCGCAATCGATAGAGGGTTTTGGCTTGGCGATGCCTTCGCCAGCGGCGGTAGTAACGGTTACGATCACAAAGCTATGGGCATTACGGCACGCGGTGCCTGGGTATCGGTTCAGCGCCACTTTCTGGAAATGGGGGTTGATGTCCAATCTGATCCCGTTTCTGTGATTGGTGTTGGTGACATGTCCGGTGACGTGTTTGGCAATGGGATGCTGCTTTCCAAGTCGCTAAAACTGGTAGCAGCTTTTGATCATCGCCATATCTTTGTTGATCCCAATCCCGATCCCGCAAAAAGCTGGGTGGAACGAAAACGATTGTTCGATTTGCCGCGATCAAGCTGGGAAGATTATAATAATAAACTGATATCAAAAGGCGGCGGTGTCTTTTCGCGCCAATCGAAGACGATAAAGATATCCAAAACCGCTTCCGAAATGCTGAATATGGGTGGCGAGACCGAAACGACACCGTCCAAGTTAATTACTGCAATCCTAACCGCTAACGCAGACCTACTTTGGTTTGGCGGCATTGGTACTTACATCAAAGCAGCGTCAGAAAATCACATCGAGGTTGGCGATCCAGCAAATGATGCCATTCGTGTCAACGCCCATCAATTGAAGGTAAAAATAGTCGGGGAAGGCGCCAATCTGGGTATCACGCAAGCGGCTCGTATCGATTTCGCAACGCGTGGCGGTAGAATTAATACCGACTTTATCGACAATAGCGCTGGTGTTGACTGTTCCGATAACGAAGTGAACATAAAGATTGCTTTAAATGCCGTGATGGCAGGCGGCAAATTAAAGGAAGCTGCGCGTAACAAATTGTTGAGCAGTATGACCTCCGACGTTGCGGAAATTGTACTCAACAATAACCGTCTGCAAGCGCTCAGTCTATCTATTGCGGAAATGGGTAAGCAAAAGTCTCTACCCTCCTACGCGCGATTGATCGAGCAATTTGAAGAACAAGGGCAATTGAATCGCACCGTTGAAGGCTTAGCTGACAACGAAGAACTGATGCGGAGAGCTCAGGAAAAACGCGGGCTGACGCGTCCAGAACTCGCGGTACTGATTTCAACCGCAAAACTGGCTCTTCAAGCCGCCATAGAGAATAGCGATCTATCTGATGATCCGGCTTTGGATAGCGAACTCTGCGCGGCATTCCCTGCGGCGATACAAAAGAAATATCCAAAGGTCATTAGGACCCATCAATTGCGGCGGGAGATTATTGCTACAAAAATGGCCAACCGCATGATCAATAAGATGGGGTTGATCCATCCCTTTGAATTGGCTGAAGAAGAAGGTTGTTCATTGGGAGAAGTCGCACGGGCCTTTGTCATGACGGAACGACTGTTTGGCGCGCAAACCTTCTGGGAAAAACTAAAGGATGCCCAAATACCGGAGGAGGTTCGTCTTCTGCTTTACGATCGCATCGCCTATATTCTGCGATCCCATATGGCCGATTTAATGCGCATTGGTCTAACCGACGAACCGATTGATGATATCGTAAAAATGCTGTCACCTGGAATCAAGAAACTCAGCGAAAAAGTCGATAGCCTCATCACAGCCGAAGGGAAGCTCCAATCGGCAAAACAAACCAGCATGTTGATCGATGCAGGTGCGACAGATGAACTCGCCCAGATGGTAGCTACAATTTACAAGATCGACGGTGCAGCAGGCATTGCCCATTTGTCATATCAACGGAAGATAGACATCGTGACTGTCACATCAGCCTTTACCAAACTTGGTGATTTGCTTGGTCTTGATTGGGCACAAATGACGGCTACCAGAATTAATCCGTCTGATCCTTGGGATCGTTTGCTTGTTTCGGGTCTTGCCCGTGATTTTCAGCAAATTCGCCTCGACTTCTTGCGTCGGGCACGGAGCAAGGACATGGACCAGTTCGTTGATAGTTGGGCCGATAAAAACATGGCACGCGTTGTACAGTTCCGAAAAATTGTTGATCGGGCACAACAGTCACCGCGTCCCTCGATCACTATGCTGGGTCAAATTGCCGGGCAAGCTAGGATATTGTTGTCGCGTTAGTGGTATAACCATAGGCTGATCGTATGCAGGGTGACCCCCACAAGACCACCGACCAATGTACCGTTTACCCGAATAAACTGTAGATCACGGCCGACCGCATTTTCAACGCGGTCGGTGATTGTTTGCGCATCCCAACCACGAACTGTCTCTGAGACCAGTTTCACGATATTATCACCATAGCTCGCAACTACACCAGCAACCGCACGCCGTGCAAAACGATTAATCTGCCGGTTGAGGATCGGATCCTTTTGCAAACTTCCGCCAAGTTGCACCATCGCTTCGCCAAAATGGCCGGCCAAAGTCGTATCGGGGTCACGTGATGCTTTCAACAATGCTTCTCGCCCATGCTCCCAGATGCCATCAATCCAACTGGCAATAGCCGGGTTTTCGATCATCTCTAGTTTCCAGTCTTCGACTCGCTGTCGAAGCTCTGGATCGGTTTTTAACTCATGGGCCAGTTCAACCAGGCTTTCTTCTGTTTTGGCGCGAACGGGATGATTTGGATCTACCGCCATATCCGCTAGCAGCTTGTACAGCCCATCCATGACTTCGTTAGACACACGATCATCAAGGCCGGTCCAGCGCATCACGGCATTGGCTCGTTCATGCACAATAGTGCGAATGACGTGCTCGTTCGTATCAAGCGTTCGATACGCCCATTTAATGGTGGAATCGATCAACGGTCCATGCCTGTCCTCCGACATGACCACATCCAAAATCTGTCCCATCGGTGTAGCGAGATCGAGATCACGAGCCTGTTTCTTCACCGCACCTTTAAACATGCTGCCAAGACGATCCTGATCGAGCGATCCAACGATATCCGCAAAAATGCGAGAGGCGCCATAACGCAGTCGCCCTTCACCGCCAGCAGGAGACTTTAGAAACCGTCCTGCCGCTCCGGCCATATCCACGCCGTGCATGCGCTGAGCCACAATTTTCGTGACAAGAAAGTTCTCGCGCAAAAAATTTGCGAGCGTATCGCCAATACGATCCTTGTTGCGCGGGATGATCGCAGTATGCGGGATCGGGATTCCCATTGGGTGGCGAAATAGAGCCGTCACAGCAAACCAATCAGCAAGCCCACCGACCATCGCGGCTTCAGCAAATGCCCTTACAAACCCGAGCGCCGGATGAACATATTCATAAGATTTCGAAGTGAAATAGACAATTGCCATCACCACCAGCATACCGGTGGCAATAATTTTCATATCACGGCCTGCATTATTATTGCGGCCCGCAATACTCAGCTTCATTTCGCTACTTCGCGACGTTGATGCAGTGGTAGACAAATCGGAAGTAAGAGGCGTCACTCGGCGGGTTGAACCTCTGGTTCCGGATCGGTTCGGCCTACTTTGGGGTCAGCCAGCATATATTTGCCGAAAAACTTACCCATCCATTTTTCGATATCATCGGCAAGACTAAATCCAGCCGGGACCAATATCAAAGTCATGATGGTTGAAAGAATAAGGCCGCCAATCACCACTACACCCATTGGTTGGCGCCACGCAGCGTCACCCGATAGCGATATTGCAGTAGGAACCATGCCGGCAACCATAGCAACTGTGGTCATCACAATGGGCTGTGCACGCTTGCGGCCGGCATCAACCAGCGCTTCAAACCTTGGAACCCCCTTTTCCATCTCTATCAATGCAAAGTCGATCAACAGGATGGAGTTTTTCCCTACAATCCCAATCAACATCAAAACACCAATAAACACCGGCAAAGATAGTGGTTGTCCGGATGCCCAAATAAGCAGCAAACCACCAAGAGGTGCGATGAGGAGAGACGCCATATTTACCAACGGTGCCATGAATCGCTTATAGAGTAGTACCAACACACCAAAGACCAGAAGAACACCGGAAATGAGAGCAATCGGAAAATTATCCGTCATTTCTTTTTGTATCTCATCGGCACCAACCGGGGCATTGGAAACACCCGCTGGTAAATCTGCCAAGATGGTATTTTGATTGATCAGCGGATCAATATCACCTTTCAGAACGCCGGAAGCCAAATCAGCACCGACCAGAATACGTCGAGATTGATTATACCGTCGAATGGCGGTGGGACCAGAACCAAAACTGATTTCCGCTACTCGGCTAAGCGGCACGGAACCACCTCGTGCCGTTGGAACGGGCAGGTTTTCAATGGTTGATAGATCGCGACGTGAACTTTTTGGGAGCATCACACGGATCGGAATCTGCCGATCCGACAGGGAAAATTTCGCACTATTTTGATCAATCTCACCCAATGTTGCAATCCGGATAGTCTGACTAAGTGCAAGTGTTGTAACACCCAGTTGCGCAGCCAGATCATGGCGCGGGTTGATAATGATTTCCGGACGACGCATGTCGGCGCTAATGCGCGGTGTGACAACGCCTGGGATTTCTTTCATTTGCTCCACCAACGTGGCTGCCGTTCTTTCCAATAGCACTGGGTCGGAACCTGACAACATAATCGACAAAGCGCGCCCGGTGCCTCCTCCGCCCGGCCCATTCAGATTTTGGAAGGTTACACGCGCATCCGCGATAGTACCAAATTCTTCTGCAACTCCGCGAATAAATTCTTGATTGGACCGCTCACGTTCAGGTTTTAAAGCTACGAAAATATCTGCTGTACCTTCTTCAACATCTTGCAGGGCGACGTCCACTTCGGATTGATTACTCAGTATTTGGGCGACTTTTCCGGTTACTCGGTCTGTTTGCTCTAGCGTTGTACCAGGAACCATTTCGATTTTGACAATCGCAAAATCGAAATCAACGTCTGGAAACAGTTGGCCCGGCAATACGAAAAACATACCCACGGTTGCAGCAAATGCTGTGACCCCTACACCCACCATCTTCCAACGATTTACCAGTGTCCATTTTAACAATTCGACATATTTATCCATGATCGGTCCAGAAGCGTGATCGGCTTCCCCTTTGGCCTTCATGAAATAAGCAGCGATCATCGGAGAGATCATCCGGGCAACCGCGAGGCTCATAAGCACCGCCACCACCACCGTTAGTCCAAAATTCTGGAAAAATTGACCCGAAACACCAGGCATCAAACCAACGGGCAGGAACACTGCAACGATCGAAAAAGTAGTTGCGACAACCGCAAGGCCAATTTCATCGGCGGCATCAATGGACGCTTGATAGGCGGATTTGCCCATCCGCATATGGCGTACGATGTTTTCTATCTCCACGATGGCATCATCAACGAGCACCCCGGCAACCATAGCAAGAGCCAGCAAACTCATTTGATTCAAGGTAAACCCGAGCAGATCCATAAACCAGAAAGCCGGAATAGCAGACAACGGAATAGCTATGGCAGCTATGATCGTGGCACGCCAATCGCGAAGGAACAAAAACACTACGACGACAGCCAACAATGCTCCTTCAACCATAGCGGCGATCGAACTGCGATACTGGGCCTTGGTATAATCAATGACAGAGAATACGCGTTTGAATTCAATCCCCTTATTCTCTTCCTTTATCTGGTCCAGCACCACCATCGCGTTGTCATAGACAGTCACATCTGATGCACCTTTGGCGCGCTGAAATCCGAAGGTGACCACCTGTTTGTCGTCAATTTTGTTGAACGACCGCTGCTCACCATAGGCATCCGAAACAGTGGCAACATCTTCAAGTTTCACCGTTCGGCCGTCGCCAAGAGAAATTTGCGCCTGACTTAAATCAAAAGCGGTATCAGAATTGCCTAAAACACGTACCGACTGGCGGGAACCACCAATCTCTGCTTGGCCGCCGCCGGCGTCTACATTCACCTGCCGAAGCGCAGCATTGATTTGACTGGCTGTGACGCCCAGAGCCTGCATTTTTTGCGGACTGATAATGACGCGAATTTCTCGATCAACACCGCCACCACGAAACACTGAAGCCATGCCTTCAACGCCCTGCAATCGCTTTGCAACCGTATCATCGACAAACCAACTGAGCTGTTCCAGCGTCATATCGGTCGCTTTGACTGAAAAATACGCTAATGCGTTGCCAGCAATGTCTACCCGGCTAATGCGCGGCTCTAAAATTCCATCGGGCAGGTCGCCCCGAACAGTATCAATTGCATTCTTGACATCATTGACGGCTCGGTCGGTATCGGTACCGATTGTAAATTCAACAAAGGTTCGGCTTTGGCCTTCACTGGCTGTGGAACTGATATTGGAAACACCATTTATCGATTGCAGCGCTGCATCCGTAATTTGTGTGATTTGCGATTCGATCTCTTCCGGTGCCGCACCCGGAAGTGAAATTACGACCCGCGCAGCTGGAAATTCAATCTCCGGATTATCGTTTACCTCCATTCGCGAGAAGCTGAGCATCCCAGCAAGCAGCAATCCGATAAACAGTACAAGTGGCACAACCGGGTTGCGGATGGACCATGCAGATATATTCTGAAAATTCATGACTTAGCTATCCACCGGCTTCGCGGCAGGTTCTTTCTTCTGTTTCTCGGGCCGAATTGATTCACCGGGATTGAGAAATCCGCCAGCGAAGAGAACCACACTTTCTGTTCCATTTAAGCCATCAGAAATAATGATGCCATCTGCGGTGACTCCATTGGTGGTGACCACTTTCTTTGCAACCTTGTTGTCCTTGCCAACGATATAAACATAATCGCTATTTTCATCCTGCAAAACCGCTGATTCAGGAAGGACAATCGACTCTGACGCACCGCTTGCGATTCGCGCACTCGCAAAGCCACCGGGTCGCAATGAACGGTCATAGGCCAAAGCGAAACGCGCAATACCTTGCCGCGATTGCGAGTCGATCATCGGCGATATCTGCCAAATTTGACCCGTAAAGCTGGCATCGGTTCCTACCGGCACAATTTCCGCACTCGTGCCAACTGACACACGCGCTAAGTCAGCTTCGCTCAGTTGAGCCTGAAATTCCATTTCTCCATTTTGGGCGATACGAAACAACACGCCGCTGCCTTGCGTTACGGTTTGACCGGTTTCAACGCTGCGTTCCAAAACATAACCACCTGTCGGAGCCACGATACTTAACCGACTATTTCGCGCACGTGATTCGCCAAGTTGCGCCTGTGCAACCCTCAGCCGAGCAGCCGCAGAATCCCGTGTCGCCGTCAATCGATCAATATCGGCCTTTGAAATAAATCCTCTTTCGATCAACTTGGACGCACGATCAAGATTCGCCTGTGCCAAATTCAAGTCGGCTTGAGATGCACCTACCGAAGCGCTTAAACTTGCAACTTGCTGATTTTGAACCGACCGATCAATACTAGCCATTACCTGGCCTTTTTTGACCCAGTCTCCAGCATCAACATGTACACGGATTACCCGGCCACCCTCGCCAACCACCCCAACAGGGATTTCGCGACGGGCGGCCAACGTACCGGTTGATGTAATGGTTTGGACAACGGCTTGCTTGACCGGAATTGCCACCGTCACCACCGGCGCCTGATTGGCATCCGCCTCCACAGCAGCACCCTCACCACCGGCGAAGAAATAATAACCCAAGCCAGCGACTAAGGCGGCCGCAACAATAGCTGCGATGACCATCAAACGCTTGCTCCGACCATTATGATCAGGATCATTCATATTTTCAAAATCGACATCTTCGCCGGAAATGGTAGATTCGTAGTTCATATTATCACTCGTCAGACAACCTGATACCGCGCTTGCACGGTCGGTCACACAAAAGATTTACGAAAATTACAGGAATACTATAGTTTTCGACCAAAGCTGTATTATCTGAATATATCACCAACGACAAGGCCGGAAAGAAAAATTTAAGGTTTCAGTTCCAATCAAAGAAAAAGGCTGGTTTCCCGCAAGAAACCAACCCTTTAAAACAGTTTGCTTGCTAAATCGCGATCTAGCGAACACGGCCCCGTTGCACCAGGTTTACAATACCCAGTAAAATGATGGCGCCGACTACTGCGACAATCAGGCCGGTAATCGAAAATTCTTGCACACTACCGGAAATCCCAAATTGATTGGCAACCAGATTACCGATAATCGAACCAACACAGCCGACTACGATATTCCAGAAAATACCCATAGATGCATCGCGGTTCATCACCATGCTTGCCAACCAGCCAGCCACACCGCCGACTATCAATGCCACTATCCAACCCATATTTTCCTCCTGCATTTAATAAGCCTAAACATACAAATGGCCTATTTCTGGGACCATTATAGAGAACCTTATGCGCAAACAGAAGAAATAAAAAAGGCCGCTATTAGAATAACGGCCGTTTTTACATTTGGTAGCTGATATGAATTAGGTCAATATTTTTGCTGACGCTCGTACAAATCTCGATAGTGCTGTATCCGTGTCACGCGCAAACCTGGCATACCAGAGCGATCTACTGCGCGTTGCCACGATGCAAATTCTTCCAGCGAAAGCTCATAGCGATCACAAACCTCGTCAACGGTCAACAATCCACCGTTTACAGCAGCCACCACTTCCGCCTTGCGCCTTACAACCCAGCGGGTTGTTCCAGGCTTTGGAAGGTCATTAATCGTCAATGGTTCGCCCAATGGACCGACGACCTGTGCTGGCTTTATTTTTTGGTTCTCAATCATACTACCCTCAAAATTTGTGCCTTTCGGCATTTCCCTTGATCCGATGTTTCCACTTATGGGCCAAGAGCTTTTCCATATGCTAAATTGCCAAGGTAAACAGCGCGTTCATACTTTTCCCCGTGCGCCGCTCTCGACAATAGTCTTGCCTGCTAGATCAGGGCGAAAATGACCCCGAACAAACAGATTTTTATTTTCCGTTTCCGTTTCGCTACCAGATTGTCCGGCGAAGAAACGGATACGGTTATGAAGTGAACGTCCCTGTTTGGATGCAATAGCCGCAGCCGATTGCATCTCATGCGCAAATACCTTTCGCGCAGAATGACTCAGTGATTGCCGCGCAATCACACGAGCCATCAAAGCGTTGTAATCACTCTGCTGCTGGTCTTCTGCAGAGAGATCCAAATCCGCTTCAGCCTTTGGGCCTTTATGGGGAAAGTTCATTTCCATGGACATGTGTCTAGCAGCGAAGATATAAACTTATGTAAAAGCCGCGTTCATCAGCCCTTAGGGGAGGTTAAGCAATTCTTCCTCGTAATCGAGCATTTCGTCCCAATATGAACCAAAAGCGCATTTATGCCGCAAATTCCGAGCAAGACTAGCGCTCTTCACATCAGATAGCTAAGAGCGCGAGTAATATGTCAGACAGAATCATTCCAGATTTTCAGCTTTCGGGCGATATGAGTGGCAAACGCATCGTGGTGGCCATGTCAGGCGGCGTCGATTCGAGCGTTGTCGCTGCTTTGGCGGCGCGAACAGGCGCAGAAACCATCGGAATCACGCTCCAACTATATGACCATGGCGAAGCTGTAGGGCGAGTCGGCAGCTGTTGCGCCGGTCAGGATATCCGCGATGCCCGGGCTGTGGCTGACAAACTTGGTATCGCCCACTATGTATTTGACCATGCCAGCCGCTTTCAAGAATCGGTAATGGATGTATTCGCTGACGAATATATGGCCGGTCGCACGCCTATCCCTTGTGTACAATGTAACATGGGGGTGAAATTCACCGACTTATTGCAGCTATCACGAGAATTGGGCGCAGACTGCCTAGCAACTGGCCACTATGTCCGCCGCGTTGACGGGCCCAACGGTGCCGAATTACACCGGGCGCTCGATCCTGCACGCGATCAGAGTTACTTTCTGTTTGCGACGACGCAAGATCAACTTGATTATTTACGCTTCCCTCTTGGCAACTTGCCAAAGTCTCAAGTGCGCGAAATTGCTGAAGAGATGGGGCTAGCCGTTGCTTTCAAACCAGACAGCCAGGATATTTGCTTCGTTCCCGATGGCGACTATGCCAGCGTCGTTCGCAAATTGCGTCCCGAAGCCGACGATGACGGAGAGATTGTCCATCTTAACGGTGAAGTGATGGGGCGCCACAAAGGTATGATCCATTATACCGTCGGCCAGCGTAAGGGCCTCGAGATTGGTGGGCAGGCGGAGCCGTTATATGTGATTCGCCTGGAACCAGAAGAGAAACGTGTCATTGTTGGCCCCCGAGAAGCATTGGCCGTGGCATCGGCAACCCTGCGTGATATCAACTGGATCGGAGGGGATTTTGAAGGGCCGATGCAGGTTAAGGTACGTTCGATGGCAAAACCAACCCATGCACGGCTCGAAAATGACACCCTTCATTTCCACAATCCGGAATATGGCGTATCCCCGGGACAGGCCGCGGTGTTCTATAATAAAGATCGTGTGCTCGGTGGCGGCTGGATCACTGCGACGGGTGAAGTGGAACAAAATTGGTTGGCGGGGGCAGAGGTTTAATACGCTAAGCCCTACCTAGTCTTCAGCGACTTCTTCGTCGGTCAAGATTACACAACCCCAACCTTCACGAAACTCCGCAGTTGCCGAATCCATCAACGGGACGGATGCCGTTACGCGCTTCTTTTCTTCGTCGACCGACAAACCGATCACTTCCATGCCTGGTTCAAAGTCTTTTTCGCAATCCCCGATGTCACGTCCACCTATATAGTGGCAGGAACAGGCGACACGTGCTCCATAAGCAGTACCGACATCAAGTTGGCCCTGGATGAATTTCAGATTGTAGAAAAACACACCCGCCAAAATCATAACAAATAGCACGACTATATATAGAGCGATCCGTCCTTTGCCCGTTCCTCCGGCAGATTTGGTTTTTGCAGTTGCCATGATGGCCCCTATTGGTGCAACGCTTCGTCATGCACAAGATCAAATTTCTTTCCGTAATCACCGCCGCACTGGTTCTGACTAGTTGCGCATCAGAACCGGAAGCGCCGCCGGTCAAGACGGCTGAAGAACTGGCTTATATTTCCGATTCAAGCTCGATCAAAAAAGCGCGTTTGGACCGTGTTGTCGCGCCTTTGTTTGAAGACCCCGCAATGGCTGAAACGAGAGCAGTCGTAATCATGCATCGCGGCGAGATAATAGCGGAGCGTTACGGGGAGGGCTATGACGAGGACACACGCTTCATCAGCTGGTCGATGGCGAAATCCTTCACCGGTGCGCTTATCGGGTTCTTGGTCAGTGACGGCCGCTTAGTACTAGATGATCCGGCGCCGGTACCGGCATGGCAACGTTCCGGGGATCCGCGCGGAGACATTACTCTACGCCATCTTATCCACATGTCATCCGGCCTTGATCATACGGAGGTGCCTGAGGAAGGCGGCAAAACGCTTTATGAAGCGGATACGAACCGGATGCTGTTCATGGATGGCGCGCCCGACATGGCCGGTTATGCCGAAGCCCGTCCGCCAGAAGCACCGCCAGGGGAAAAGTTCGAGTATAGCACTGCCACCAGCATGATACTCGCGGACATCATCACTCGAACCTTAACCAGCAGCAAAGATCCAGCCGTTCGCCGCCAAGCCGCAGATCGTTTCATCCGAGGCCGGTTACTCGAGCCACTGGGGATGGATGGCACCTATTTTGAGTATGACGCCAATGGAACGTTTTTGGGGGGCAGTATCATACAGGCCACCGCTCGCGACTATGCAACGTTCGGCGAGTTTCTGCGCCACAAAGGCGCAAAAAAGGGCGCACAGCATTTACCTGTGAACTGGGTAAACTTTATGCGCACATCTTCAGAAAATGATCCTGCTTATGGCGGTCACATTTGGCTTAACAAGAAACGCCCGGAAGGCCGTGGCCAGGTGCTATTTCCCGACAACGGTCCAGATACGATCTTCGCAGCACTGGGTCATTTAGGCCAACAAATTGTGGTATCGCCCGATCAAAAGCTGACTGTTGTGCGATTGGGCAAAACACAAGATGATGTACTGGCGCCAGTCCATGCACAAATCGGCGAGATTATGTCGGTCTTTCCAATCGAAAATTAGAGGCTAAACTCACCCTCAACAACTGTGACACATTTCCCGCCCAGCCAAGCTGTATCACCATCCAACCGGCAATTGACATAGCCGCCACGCTGGCTGGCCTGATAGGCGGTAAAGCTATTGCGCCCCAATTGCTTGGCCCAATATGGAGTCAGAACGGCATGGGCTGACCCAGTCACGCTATCTTCGTCCACGCCGCCGCCCGGCACAAAAACGCGGCTAAGCGCGTCGGTGTCCTTACCGGGCGCAGTACAGATAAACTGTTCATTGCCGCGTTTGGCCAGTTCCTTCAGATGAGGTTTGAGCGCCAACACATCATCCGCCGTTTCATAGCGAATGACATTATAGCGTCCTGGATGAAACTCGGTTGCTATCGGAGATCCTCCAATCAGCGCAACAACGTCAGAAATATCCTTTGGCTCGGTCGGATAGGATGGCAAGCCCAGCGAATAACCATCGCCGTCTCGCATCATGAACAGCACACCGGCCTGTCTGGTACGAAAGGTAACTTGATCCAGATCGGGATTTTGCGACAAAATAATATGCCCACTCGCCAAGGTCGCGTGCCCACAAAGTGCAATTTCAACTGTTGGTGTGAACCAGCGAAGTTCATAATCCGCTTTGCCGGTTGAATCGGGGAGGTAAAAAGCGGTTTCAGCAAAATTATTCTCTTCACCAATCGCTTGCAGAATATCATCATCCAACCACTCGGTCAGCGGCATCACAGCGGCCTGGTTACCCGTAAAGGGGCGATCAGCAAAAGCATCGACATGATAATAGGGAATCGTAGTCATGGGTAGAGCATTCCTTTTGTCCAGCTAGCACCGTCTTTTTCAAAGGTTCGGCGTTCATGCAGCCGATGTTCGCGATCTTGCCAGAATTCAAAACGATCGGGCATTAAACAATAGCCTGACCAATGTGGTGGTCGCGACACGTCGCGACCTTCAAATTTCGTCTTCATTTCGGCATAGCGTGCTTCGAAGGTCTCCCGACTATCCAATGGCTGCGATTGATCCGATGCCCAGGCGCCCAATTGCGAGTCCCGACTGCGCGTAGCAAAATAAGTATCGGCCACCGCATCATCGACTGTCGACAAGGAGCCTTCGATACGAATTTGTCGGCGCAGGCTCTTCCAGTGGAACAGGATCGCGGCCTTGGCATTGGCCGCAATATCCGAGGCCTTTCGGCTTTGCTGGTTGGTATAAAAGACAAAGCCATCCGGACCATATCCTTTCAGCAGCACCATACGTGCGGCAGGCTGGCCATCAGCATTGACGGTGGCGATGGTCATCGCATTGCCATCATTGAGTTCGGTTTCACGGGCTTCTTTGAACCACGAATCGAATAGGGAAAAAGGATCATTGCTCATAAGCGATTCTTTATCAGGGCACTTACAGGCAGGATAGAGCCAAAACATTTTGACAGAGACAGAAATTCTTTTTCTGCTAATTCAAAATGAAGGAGGCATTTATGAACTGGGAACTTATTTTCACCGTTACTAACAGTTGGGCGTTGTTGATGTGGTTGATCTTGGCCTTTGCGCCAAGGAATGAAATAGTGATGAAGGCGTTGATCTATGGTGGCGTCGGGTTGCTCTCACTCGCATATGCTTTGATTATCATACCGCTAATGACCGGCATGATTGACGGTGGAAGCTCCGAAGGTTCGTTTAACAGTCTGGCCGGTGTGCAGGCTCTGCTTTCCAGCGATGGAGGGGCAACCATCGGTTGGATCCACTATCTTGCCTTCGATCTGTTCGTTGGACTTTGGATTGCTCGCAATGCCGATCGCTATGGATTTAACCGGATCATTCAGATCCCATTTCTGTTTTTCACGCTCATGTTTGGGCCGCTTGGATTGACGCTTTATTTGCTGTTGCGCTTCACAAGGCATGACAGGGTTGCAGATGGCGTCATACCTCAATAAGACACTGACTCTTAAATTGTTGAAAAACAGGGACGCAACTCCAATCTTGGGTAGATAAGGAGTTGAGTAAAGGCACAAAATGGCAGATCCATATTCAGAGTTGGGCGTGGCCAAGGGCGCGAACGAAAAAGAGATAAAAAGCGCATATCGCAAGCTTGCGAAAGAGCTGCATCCTGACAAGAACAAGGACAACCCCGCAGCGAGCGAACGTTTCTCGAACGTGACCAAAGCCTATGACTTGTTGATGGACAAAGACAAGCGCGCCCAATTTGACCGCGGCGAGATTGACGCAGAAGGCAATCCAACTGCGCCATTTGGCTTTGGCGGTGGTTCTGGCGGCACATATTCACAAGGCGCACCCGGCAGCGGTCAATTCGATTTTGGCAATGGTGGCATGGACTTTGGCGATATTTTCGAAGGCCTTTTCGGTGGCGGTGGCGCGGGATCCGGGAACCGCGGTGGACAACAGCGCAGAGCCCCTCCACCCAAAGGTGCGAATGTCAATTATCGACTAAAGGTAGAATTTGTAGCTGCTGCAACGCTCGACAAACAGAGAATCACGTTGGAAGATGGCAAGTCAGTTGATCTCAGCCTTCCAAAAGGGGTTGAAGAAGGCACGCAAATGCGGCTCACTGGCAAGGGACGACAAGGTCCAGGCGGCAATGGCGATGCCATCATCACTGTGCATATAAAGCCGCATCCATTTTACGAGCGCGATGGCAATAATGTTCGTTTGGAACTGCCCATTACCCTGAAAGAAGCGGTTGAGGGAGCAAAGGTCAAAGTGCCAACCGTGGATGGACCGGTAATGGTATCTGTGCCTGCGGGCTCGGATAGTGGCAAGACGCTGCGTCTAAAAGGCAAGGGGTTTACACCCAAAACCGGCAATCGCGGTGATCAGTTGGTGACGTTGATGATCCATGTGCCAGAGGATGACAAAGCTCTGAAAGATTTCGTAAAAGACTGGTCTGATGGAGAAAACCCGCGTAGTTTCATGGGTGTATGATCCTGAAAAACCTTTTTAATGTCTGAATCATCCCGTCTTTCTCCTGAAGCCCGGCGGAAGGGGCAAGTCGAAGCAGACAAGGGGCATGCGCCTGCACCAGATAATCTCAAAGAGGAAAATCTCCCGCATCAGATCAAGACTGTGATCGAACGGGTGGCCTTGGGGGTCTATGACGAGGGCTTTATCTTTTCGGGTAATTTTGCCTATCTGTCCCTGCTGGCTGTTTTTGCCTTTTTCATAGTTGCGGCTGCCATTGCGGGTAGTTTCGGGCAGACTGCCGCTGGCACAGATATTGTCGAGACTTTTCTCAGCACGGTCCCCCCTTCGGTTGCTGGCGCGTTGCGGCAACCCATTGGCGATGCAATGACGGCGCGGACCGGTCCATTGCTCTGGTTCAGTGCGGCGGTTGGCTTGTGGACAGCAACCAGCTTGATGGAAGCAATCCGCGAAATCTTGCACAGAGCCTATGGCGTAACCGCCCAGCGTGCTTTCTGGGAATATCGACTGACTTCCATTGCGGTCATCATACTATCGATATTCTTTGCGATGTTCGCCCTTAGTGCCCAGTTTCTATTCTCAGCAGTGGAAGAATTTTTGGTTAGCTATTTTCCGCAGATGGAAACGCACGCTTTTTGGGTTTGGCTTACCGGAGTTCTGCCATTTCTAATTCTCTTTGTGACTCTTTACCTATTGTTTCGCCTCCTGACCCCGCGTGAATATCGCTCACGGCATTTTCCCAAATGGCCCGGCGCTGTCATTATCAGTATCTGGTGGCTCACCATTACCGGAGCATTGCCAATATTCCTGAAATATGCGGCGGGCTTTCAACTGACATATGGCAGTCTGGCCGGTGTTATGATTACACTGATCTTTTTCTATCTGGTTGGGTTGGGAATGGTAACTGGCGCGCAGCTCAACGCGGCTTTGGCTGAATTTAGACGCAAACCCGAGACAAGTGCACCTGATATCCAAACATAGGATTTGCTGGAAAATCAGTTGGGTACAGGGTATTGGTCCACACAAGTAACGCAGAAAAGGAACAAGCTATGGGCGACTTGATGCAAGGTAAACGCGGCCTGATCATGGGGCTGGCTAACAACAAATCTTTGGCTTGGGGCATTGCCCAAAAACTTGCCGATGAAGGTGCGGAGCTGGCTATCAGCTATCAGGGAGAAGTGATGGCCAAGCGCGTTGTACCTCTGGCTGAACAGCTGGGGTGCGAGTTCCTGATTGATTGCGATGTGTCTGACATGGACAATTTAGACGCTGCTTTTTCTACGATTGAAGAAAAATGGGGTAATCTGGATTTTGTCGTCCACGCAATTGGTTTCACCAACAAAGAAGCGCTACGCGGCAAATATTTTGATGTGACGCTTGATGATTTCCTCATGACGATGAACATCAGTGTTTACAGCTTTACCGCCGTTGCCAAACGAGCAGCCCCACTGATGCGTGAAGGCGGTTCAATGCTGACACTGTCATATTATGGCGCGGAGAAAGTCATCCCTCATTATAACGTTATGGGCGTTGCAAAGTCGGCGCTGGAAACATCGGTCAAATATCTGGCCAATGATGTTGGGCCCGATGGAATTCGGGTCAACGCGATTTCCGCTGGACCGATCAAAACGCTAGCCGCCAGTGGTATTGGGGATTTCCGCTACATCTTGAAATGGAATGAACTCAACGCGCCGCTGCGGCGCAATGTCACCATTGATGATGTGGGCGGTTCCGCCTTGTATTTTCTGTCGGACTTGTCGGTCGGCGTGACCGGAGAGACCCATCATGTCGATGCGGGCTATCACACGGTTGGTATGAAACAGGAAGATGCGCCGGATATCGGACTCGAATGATCCGAAATTGCACGAATGAATCGGTTTGTCTTTATCCGTGCATGTCACTAAACAAATTTCATGAGCTTCAATACGTTCGGTCGCGTTTTTCGCTTTTCCACCTGGGGAGAGAGCCACGGTCCCGCCTTGGGAGCGGTTGTTGATGGCTGCCCGCCAGGAATTGCTTTGAGCGAAGATGATATCCAGCCGTTTATGGAAGCCCGCAAACCGGGTCAGTCGAAATATACAACGCAGCGAAAAGAACCCGATCAGGTGAAAATTCTCTCTGGTGTTTTTGAAGGCAAAACCACGGGCACACCGATTTCGCTGCTGATCGAAAATGTGGATCAGCGCAGCAAGGATTACAGCGAGGTTGCCAAAGCTTATCGTCCTGGCCATGCTGATTACGCTTATGACCAGAAATATGGCTTTCGCGATTACCGTGGTGGTGGCCGATCCAGTGCCCGCGAAACGGCGGCCCGAGTGGCTGCGGGGGCGATTGCCCGTAAAGCGCTAGCAGGTGTTAAGATCACCGCATGGGTAGCCGAAATTGGCGGTGATGCGATCGATATGGCGAACTTTGACGCAGAAGAAATTGGCAACAACCCCTTTTTCTGTCCCGATGCCAAAGCGGCGAAGCGTTGGGAAACGCTGGTCGATGGTGCACGCAAGGATGGTAGCAGCCTGGGCGCCATCGTCGCTTGCGAAGCAACCGGTGTTCCTGCTGGTTGGGGCGCGCCCGTCTATGCCAAGATGGACAGCGAATTAGCGGCAGCAATGATGACGATCAATGCCACCAAAGGCGTCGAAATCGGAGACGGGTTTGAGGCCGCGCGGTTGCGCGGCGAAGAAAATGCCGATGCAATGCGGCCAGGTAATGACGGGCCTCGGTTTGGCTCAAACCATGCTGGAGGCACAGCGGGCGGTATTTCTACAGGCCAACCCATATTCTGCCGCGTCGCTTTCAAACCTACCAGCTCGATCCTGACGCCAGTCGAAACGATTTCACCCGATGGCGAAGCCACCGAAATTTCGACAAAAGGCCGCCACGACCCTTGTGTCGGTATAAGAGGCGTTCCGGTTGTCGAAGCGATGATGGCGCTGGTGCTTGCTGATCAGAAATTACTGCACAAAGCCCAATGCGGTTAGACCATTTCGCAGCATTGATGGCAACCAGCCTGCTTGTTGTATCATGTACGACACCACAAACCGCTGTTCCCGCTGAGGCAGCTATGGGTTCGCTGGTGATTAGTCCAGATCGTATTGGGCCATGGGCGGTCGGTGTTTCTTATGAAAAAATGGCAGCCACCGCTCCTTTGGAGCTGCAATATTCCTCCGAGACAACGGGTAGCGCCGACGAAATGCCAACTGGGCGCGGTTGTGAGTTTTTCATGTTGGGTGAAAATTGGCCAGGCCTGGGTTTCATGTTTGAAGATGGTGTGTTGACCCGGATTGATCTGTTTGACCCAAACAGTCGTTCAGAGCCACCCGAACCCATGAAAGCGGTCACCGAAAACGGCATCAAAATCGGAGATACCATAGCAAAGGCCAAAGCAGCCTATGGTTCCGCCTTACAGATTTCTCCTCATCCCTACCTTGAAGATGCAGGATCCTATTTGACCGTAAGACCAAACAGTGGCAGCCCCCACGGGATAGTTTTTGAAGCTGAGGGTCAGGTCATCACAAGTTTGCGTGTTGGTGACCAAAACAGTGTCCAATATATTGAAGGTTGCCTCTAAGCCATGTTCGAACTCGTCCATCATGTGATTGATGAATATATTCAACAGCATAAGGCGATTATCGGACTAGTCATATTGGGCTTCCTGTTCGCCGGTTTCATCATGGAACGCTTTCCGGCAGCCGTGGTGGCAGTGCTGGGTGCCTGTATGTTCCTGTTTCTCGGCATTATCGATTCCGATGGACTTTTCTCGGTCTTCTCCAACACCGCGCCGATAACCATTGCCGCTATGTTCATATTATCGGGCGCACTATTGCGCACCGGAACAATTGACGCGATTGCTGGATTCATTATCGAACGGGCCAAGAAGCGACCAAAACTGGCGGTCGTCGAAATGTTCTTAGGAGCCTTTGTCGCATCCGCCTTCATGAACAATACGCCAGTCGTTCTGGTACTTATTCCGATCATCATTCGACTGTCGCACGCCACCGGTTTCTCGTCTAAAAAGCTTCTGATACCGCTTAGTTTTGTCTGCATATTGGGCGGAACAACTACATTGATTGGTACTTCTACCAATCTGATTGTAGATTCTGTTGCCCAAGAGTCCGGATTACCCGGCTTTGGCATATTCGAAATTTCTCCCTACGGCTTAGTTGCTGCGGTTGCTGGCACGATAATGATGCTGTTGTTCAGCAGTTGGTTGTTACCCGATGGGCAAGTTTCTGGAGAATTTGAAAGCAGTGATGAAAGCGATTTCCTCACCGAATTGACCGTACGAAAAAGCTCCGATGCTGTCGGTAAACAGGTCAAAGACATTCCGTTCCTTCGCCGATCCAATATCAATGTCACCGCGATAAAGCGTCTGAGCAGTTATTTCCGCCATGATTTGGAATATCATGAACTGCGCCCCGGTGATCGCATAGTTGTCCGGCTTGATCTGGCCGAGCTAATATCGCTGCGCGAATCAACCGATTTTAAAGTTGGCATTGTTAACTCAGGTGATGTGGGCCCGATTGGCGAAGAACTGGTGGAAGCCACGGTCGCGCCCAGCCACCCTGCGATTGGTAGTCGGTTGTTCGACATTCCCTTTTTGAGCCAGCTAAACGTCCGTGTTTTGGGGATGACCAGGTTTCGGAATTTGCCGCGATCCGATCTCACCAATGCACGCATTCACGCTGCCGATCGTCTGCTTGTGACCGGCTCGAGCGAAGATATCAAACGCATGTATCAGAACCCGAATTTGTTCGGAATTGGTCAAACCAAAACCCGCGCTTTTCGCCGCGATCGCGCGCCAATTGCTATCGGTGCTTTGGTTGCAGTGGTAGTATTGGCGGCGTTGAACATAATCCCACTCGCGGTTGCCGCCATCCTTGCTGTCGGCGCCATACTGCTTGCCCGCTGCATTGATGCGGAAGAAGCATGGGGCTCAATCGACGGCAATGTGCTGGTTCTCATTTTCGGGATGCTGGCGGTCGGGCTTGGCCTGCAACAGGCTGGCAGTGTGGACCTCATCGTTCATGAAATAACCCCATATTTGCGCGATATTCCGCCATGGGCGCTGGTCTTCGTTATTTATGTGCTATCCGTTATCATGACAGAGATTGTAACCAACAACGCTGTGGCGATCATTATTACACCCATTGCGATTGCACTCGGTCAGGATCTGGGCGTCGACCCGAGAGCATTGGTCATTGCCGTGATGTTCGCCGCCTCTGCCAGCTTCGCCACTCCCATTGGGTACCAAACCAATACATTGGTCTATGCGGCCGGCAATTATCGCTTCACGGACTTCTTTAAGGCTGGTCTTCCGCTAACCTTCGGTGTTGGACTAGCAACCTGCATGGCGATCACCTTTTGGATGTAATCCTGATTTAGCATCGAACCAGGCCGTTATCAGGCTTGCCCCTCTTGCAGCAGCGCTATAGGCTCATAAAAAATATTTCGGGGAAGAGTGATGCTTAGTTTCTGGTTCAATATACCACTATGGCAGCGTGTTATTGGTGCGCTCATTTTGGGCGTAGTGGCCGGTTTCGCGATGGGACCAGACGCAGAATCGATCAAATGGATCGGTGATTTCTTCATCAAGGCGATCAAGATGTTGGTCGTTCCGTTGATCTTCTTCTCCCTCGTATCAGGCGTTGTGGCCATTGGCGACCTTAGTAAATTGGGCAAAGTGGGCGGGCGTGCATTGATCTTGTTCATTGTCACCGGACAGATTGCTGCCTGGCTGGGGCTCTTCCTGGGGACCATTGTCAAACCAGGGGCAGGGTTACAGACGGACCTGATTGAAAAGGGCGAAACGCCCGTACCCAATGAGACTTCGGCCGTGGATATGATCCTGTCGATTGTTCCCGATAGCCCGGTTCAGGTCATGGCAGATGCCCGCGTACTTCCGCTCATCGTTTTTGCCATGCTTATCGGAATTGGTATTTTAATGGCTAAGGAAGAAGGCAAGCCGCTGGTTAAAATCTTCGATGCCGGCGCGGTCGTCATGCAAAAAGTTACAATGATCGTGATGGAGTTAACGCCTTTTGGGGTGTTCGCCCTGATGGCTTGGGTCGCTGGAACATTGGGCCTCGATGCCTTGCAAGCGCTGGGCAAATTGGTGTTTCTCAACTATCTGGGTTGCCTGTTGATCATTGGCGTCATGTATAGCGCGATGCTGAAATTTATCGGCAAAGTGCCGGTGATAGATTTCTTCCGAGGTATAGTCGACGCGATTGCGGTCAGCTATTCCACTGCGTCTTCCAACGCTACGCTACCTGTCACCTTGCGTTGTACACAGCGTAATCTAGGCGTTTCAAAAAGTGTCTCAAGCTTTGTGGTATCACTTGGTGCAACAATCAATATGAACGGCACTGCCATGTATCTGGGTCTCGCGACGTTATTCGGCGCGCAGATATTCGGCGTGGACCTAACCTGGGGTCAATATTTCCTGATCTCCATATTATCCACATTGGGCGCAATTGGTGCAGCCGGTATTCCCGGAGCGGGCCTGATCATGATGGCGTTGGTATTTGGCGCTGTTGGTGTTCCGCTAGAGACCATCGCTTTTGTCGCCGGCGTTGACCGGATCATGGATATGATGCGCACGACAACCAATGTATCCGGTGATGCAGCGGTTGCTGTCACCGTAGCCAGCATGACCGGTGAATTGGATAAAGAAGAGCTGATCAGTGCGGATGACGTTTAAAGACAGTTCTAATGGAACTGATGTTCTAAGGAAATCAATCAAGGCAAAATGCAAGCAACTTGAAGCTTAACTATTATGTCTGATGGCACCGCGTTCAAGTTCTTCGCGTAGCGCCAAGCCATATAGGCCCGGCGTGATAGCTACGCGGTTTAACATTGGAGAGGCGCGGCGCTCTCTTTCATCCTTTGATGGCAATTGATATCGGCCGGACAAAAAGGCTCCAGCAAATTGTGCCTGTGCTTCCGCTATGGGCCAGAAGGCACCAAAAGGTCTGCTAACGCCTATAAAGAATAGGTCATCTCTATCGGATGGCACGATCCCGCAAAAGAGGTCCAGGTCATCATCGCTGGTATCGGCAACATCCTGGTCCAAGAACGGATAAGATAAATGATAGCCCGTTGCGCACAATATTATGTCCGCTTCTGCACGCTCGCCTCCTTCATAAATGATACCATCGCTATCCAAGCGTATAATTTGAGGTTTCGCGACCATTGCTCCCTTTTCCAAACACTCCAACAGGTTTTGAGATATCGTTGGTCTTTTGAGAAAGGGATGATCCGGTGCCGATGGCAAACCTTGTGCTTCCAATTGCTTCATGCGGCCAGCATATCGCCCTTTGAAAGCAGCGATTGCCTTGGTCATCAATGCTGCATCCCTGTGCTCTTCCGGCAGTTGAACCAGTTCATCTGGTACCGGGTCTGTAGGGTGGGTCAATGGTGTCGAATTTGCGATCGGGACACCATCTACAGTCTTTGGAACGATCCAGCTTCCGCTACGCGCGGAGAGCTCGACCGAGGCCGCCTGCGCACCCGATAATTCGCAGGCAAGCTCGCATCCCGTATTGCCTATACCGACCACTATGACGCGTTTGCCATTGGTTTGAAGGGGTGTTTGAGGGTCCCGATAGTCTTGTGAATGGAGAATTTCTCCGTCAAAACTACCCGGCCACTCTGGCATTTTTGGATCCCAATAGCTGCCACTTGCCACGACTAGTGCGTCATAATCCTTCTCATACGTAACACCATCGGGAGATTTTAATGTAAGGGTCCATCCACCCTTGGCCTGCGGCACAGCGCGCATCACTTCGGTCGAAAGCCGGATATTCTCTCGAAATGCAAACTTATCGACATAGCTTTCCAGCCATTCTCGCACGCGTCCGAAGGAAGGAAATTCCGGCCATTCCGCCGGCATCTCAAAATCGCTAAAGCGGCTCATGCGTTTTGTCGTATTGGTATGCAAAGAACGATAGGCCGAAGAACAACCGGTGGGGTTGTCGATAACCCAATGACCACCGATATGCGGTGACTTTTCATAGCAATCGACTTGCAGTCCCTCATGAATCAGGCTTTTTGTAGCCGTGAGCCCAGATGGTCCGGCTCCAACAACGCACACTCGCTTCACATTTGCATCCATTTTCTGGTTATAGAATGACGCGATAAAGGTGTCATCCTTAGACTAATTTTGCTGTCTTGCTGCGGTGATTCACTTACTCTTTTTATTGAGGAAGTCTAAGATCGCCTGATTGGCTTTTTCCGGCTGTTCCATGGAAGTCCAGTGATCGACTTCAGGCAGATTTACAAATTTCAGCTTGGATGATGCGTTGGCCAATAGACTGACCAGTTCTGGAACCGCCACACGGTCTTTCTCGCCCCATATGACCAATGCCGGCACATCAATCGTAGCATCGGGCGACGGCCACATATCGTCTTCAGTGATTTGATCCCATGCTGGAATATTGGCACGATACCAATTCATCATCGCATAAGCAGTTTTCGGGTCGGCCATGGCGGCGCCAAACAACGCCACCTCTTCCTCGCTCAAGTCTCCACGGCTGGCAAGTTTGCTATAGCCCAGTTGCGCCAATCGTTTTCCGCCATCGGTGGCTTGGATTTGCTTGATCGTTGTGTCCTTGATACGGATCATATATGTCGAGCGCTGCTGTTGCTCTGGGCTTTCCGACAGAAATTTCAGAAACATATTGAGCGGCGGAGCGTTCATCCCGATCACCTTGTGCAGACGCTGAGGATATGCCTGCGCATAGGAAAGCGCCAAAACCGAACCCCAGTCGTGGCCGATTAATATGTACTTTTCATCGCCGCCCAAATGGCGCGACAGATCATCTAGCTGCTTGGACAAAGCAGCCAGTTTATAGGGTCCTACATTCTGTGGTTTCGCGGATAGGCCCGATCCCAAACCATCGACGGCTACAACCCGATACTGCTCTTTGAGTGCCTCCATCTGATCAAACCAGCTATACCAGAACGACGGAAATCCATGATAGAGTATGATCAAAGGGCCCTGCCCCGCTTCAACATAATGCAGACGATTATCACCGCTGCCAAAATATCCCTCTTGATAGCCTATCGCGCCGGCCTTGTTGGCATTGGCGAATAGAACTGCGGGATCGCTTTGCTCAATTGGTTCAGTGGCGGAACCAGATGTTTGCACATCGCTTTCCTGGTTCGGTGAGACGCATCCAACAAAGGCCAGCAAAGCGACACCAATGGCAAAATTTTTGTTAGTCATTCGCGTCTCCAGGTTCGCTAAAACAGCAATTGCTTTTTCCAGTTACAGTCTTATTGTAAACATAGTCAACAATAGGAGTGGGTGTTGATCAGCAAGACCGGTTTGTTTTCCATAGTGCTCGCAGCGCAACTGGCCCTTTTGGGTGGCTGCTCCAAAACAGTTGAGCAAGAGAAAACTGCACAGTCCGAACCTGAAAATACGCAACAAGCCAGTGATTTTGGTGAGGCCGTTTATCAAAAGCACTGTGCTGCCTGTCATGATACGGGTGACGGAGAAGCGCCTAAGCGAGAGGCGCTCAGACTGCAATCCAATGAAGCTATCACGGCGGCCATAACGACGGGGCTTATGAAAGAACAGGCGTCGATGTTGACGCCGCTCGAAATCAGACTTGTTGCTGATTATGTGGGTGGTCCCACTGGTCAGAATGCACTGGAAAATGCCGAAGCGAACAAATGCGAAGGCAGCTTTAAACTGACCTCTCCCCCGCTCTGGCATCGGTGGGGCAATAATATCCGAAATTCGCGTTTTCAAAGTGCGGAACGAGCTGGCATAAACAAACTCGATGTACCAAAGCTAAATCTGAAATGGGCCTTTGGTTTTCCTGGAGCCGCAAGGGCCCGATCGCAGCCCACCGTGACCAAGGAAGCTCTGTTTACCGGCAGTCAGAGCGGCATCGTATATGCGCTAGATGCCAAAACCGGTTGTGTCTGGTGGACATTCTCTGCCGATACCGAAGTGCGCAATGCTCCAACCATCTCGCTTGATCGAAATGGCCATCCAGACATTCTCTATTTCGGTGATTTCAACGCCACTGTTTATGCGCTCAAGGCCGCCACCGGAGAACTGATTTGGAAAAAGTCCGTTCGCGATCATCCGGTTGGCATTATCACCGGCGCCATCACCCATTATCAAGGCAAGTTATACGTACCCATGTCCTCGATGGAGGTGATCAACGCTTATCAACCGAAATATGCATGTTGTACCTTTCGTGGCGGCTTAATGGCCTTGGACGCCAAAACCGGAGATAAAATTTGGCGGTTCTATACCGTCGATGAGCCAAAGAATACGGGCTCCAATAGCGAAGGGAAAGATCGCTTTGGCCCGTCGGGAGCACCCATTTGGTCGTCCCCAACATTCGACCGCAAGCGCAACTTAATTTATGTTGGTACTGGCGAGAATTACTCTTCACCAGCCAATGACAAAAGCGATGCGATTATCGCGCTGGAACCCGAAACCGGAAAAGTGCGCTGGGTTCAACAAACCATCGAAGGAGACGCCTGGAACGGCGCATGCGGTCGATTTGGCACGCAGGTTAACTGCCCAGCAGAAAATGGCCCTGACTTTGACTTTGGTGCGCCGCCAATTTTGACAACCCTGGCCAATGGCAAAGACATCATTCTGGCCGGGCAAAAGTCTGGCATGCTTTTCGGCTTGGACCCCGATGATGACGGGAAAATCCTTTGGAAAATTCGCGCCGGTATGGGCGGCTTCAATGGCGGCGTACACTGGGGTATGGCGAGCGACGGCAAGACCTTGTTCGTTGGTATTGCCGATACGCCGGGGAACGAGTTTGCTACCGGTCCTTCTCGGCAAGGGCTCCATGCCTACGACGCTGCAACAGGCAAGCCAATTTGGAGTCATTTTGAGCCAAATGTCTGTGACGAAAACGAGCATAAATGCCGTACTGCATTGTCAGCTCCTCCTACCATTGCCGATGGCGTTATCTATGCTGGCGCGTTGAATGGTATTTTGCGCGCCTATTCAGCATCAGATGGAGCACCGCTATGGAGCACGGATACAAGACGGGACTATGTCACCATTAATAATGTTCCCGGCCGTGGTGGTTCCATTGATAGTGCAGGACCGATTGTTGCCGGCGGTATGCTGTATGTGAACAGTGGTTATGACAAGTTTCGGCAGATACCCGGCAACGTATTGTTGGCCTACGGCATCGACGATGGAGACGAAAAATGAAGAACGTTGTTGCTACATTGTTGCTTGGGCTGTGCCTGTCGTCCTGCATGCAGACCGCTCCCGCTGCACCCGTCGCAGTTGCAGCCACTGATGCACCCATTATCAAACAATCAGGCTATTTTCGGCCAACCAGTCTGGGAGACACGCGCATCAAGGGCGTGCGCTACATCGGTAAAACCGTATCTGATATTGATCAGACAATCGCTTTTTACAAACAAGGCGTACCCTTTGATCTGGTGAAACGATACCGCGTTCCAGCAAGCGAGTTATTTCATTCAGAAATGATGACCAAGCAGCATGGCGAAGTGGAAATCGCATTAATCAGGACCGCGACCGTCTTTGTGAACCTGATTGACTTTAATCCAGACGTCAAAGAGGCGCCCTATGCAAAGCCAGTATATGGTCCGGGATACACTCATATATGCTTTCAATCGCCGGCCATCGATCCTGCCTTGGCGAAATTTGAAAAGGCGGGACTCGACATGGTGTCGCGCAATGCACCAGTGGATCTGGGTGGCTATGGCGTAACCTATGCTTATGGCCGTGATCCCGATGGTACTATGATTGAAAATGAAACGGTAGACAGGCCCCGCCGATCCGATAGCGCATGGATCACCCATATTGGCGGCGCGACCTCTGACGTCGATCGAATGGTGGCGTTCTATACCAAACTTATCGGCTATGGCGCACGGCGGCGCGGCGAATATGCGAACTTCAAGCGTATTGATG
The DNA here is from genome assembly GCA_947494305.1 of uncultured Sphingomonadaceae bacterium. Lineage (GTDB taxonomy): Bacteria > Pseudomonadota > Alphaproteobacteria > Sphingomonadales > Sphingomonadaceae > Parasphingorhabdus. Next base: position 31,282 of record CANLUL010000002.1, read on the forward strand.
ATGTTGCAGGGATTGACGATTTGGTGCTTCGCAGCAGCTGGTTTGCGCTTCGCAATCTCGAGATTGAATTTTGGGAATATGTAAAACCGGCAACCCCCGTTCGCGATGAACCCGCCAATGTTGATAAGATTGGCTACAACATGACTGCATTCGAGGTTACGGATGCAGATGCCGAAGCGAAGCGATTGCAGAAGCTAGGTATTGAAATTGTCGGCGCGGCCAAAATCAGCCAGGGATGGAAAATCTATTATGCCTATGATCCGGATGGCAATGTGATTTCCATCCAACAGAACCTCTTTGCGCCAAAATCGCAATCCATCGATGATATGTTGTGGATTGATCCAACGACTTTCTAGCAGATGGAATCTATGTTCTTTGTGCAATTTGTCTATTTCATTCGAATGCGGCAAAATGCTAATCATTGGCTATGAATGTTTCAACACCTATAAAACGGCGGCGATTGAGCCCGGAGAAACGCAAGTCGCTGATTCTTGACCATACCGCCGAGATTGTTGCACGTGAGGGCGTTTCCGCGCTCTCTATGGACCGGATTGGAAAAGAGGCCGGGATCAGCAAGTCTCTCGTCTACACGTATTTTGAAAATCTAACCGAATTGCTGCGAACACTGTTGCAACGGGAGTTGAAAAGTTTACGCAAAAAACAGCTGCAGGAAGCGGATGCAGCGGATACGTTTGAACAGCTCGTGCGCGGTGTTACGCATCAATATCTGAAATACATCGAAGAACGCGGGCTTCTCATAGAAAGATTGCAAGCAGAACCTAGTGTTGCCGGGGGTAACGATCCGACGGATTTTAGCCGTGATGAAGCGGTTGAATATCTGGCAAAAGTGATTGCGGACAATTTCAACATTCCCTCAGATGTCGCACATGCAGCAACAGACATATCTTTCGGTCTACCCGCTACAGCCGGCGCTTATTATCTGCATAATGATATGCCGCGAAAAGATGTTGAGGACATTGCAGTGACGATGATCTTGGGCACATTCAGTGCGCTGCGCAACAAGCACGGTTTACGAATACAAAAGTGACAACGTTCAACTAATCGAAACTTTGGATAGGCAAAGATCCCGTCCCGCATTGGATGGATATTCAAACCCCGTCAAACATCAGGCGTCGTTCAGACGTGAAATATTTGTCCACTCAATGTATCTTCCGATACCGTCACGACAGCTTATTGGAAAAAATGTCACTAGTGATGTAGTGGTTTCTGCTGTAAAATTCGATCCCTAGTGTAATATGAAAACTATGGCCCACAGTGGAATCGATGGCCAATATTCCGGTTTCCGCCAAAGCAGCGATGCGAAGGAGTAGAATATTTCTAAATTCACTATGATTGAACGCCCGCTTTGAACGCGAATCAACTTATCTTCACGATAGTAAGCTGCCTGTTCTTCATGGCGCTGGTGGCATTGATCAGCTGGTGGAAGACTCGCGGTACGGTCGATAGCAAGGAAGGGTATTTTCTCGCCGGCCGCGGCCTAGGCGCAACCTTCATCGCTGGCTCATTATTGCTGACCAATTTATCCGCCGAACAATTGATCGGCCTCAATGGTTCCGCATATGGATTCAACCTTTCGAGCATGGCATGGGAAGTAACCGCAGCCATAGCAACGATCGCGATGGCTTTTATCTTTCTGCCGAAATATCTGGCTGGCGCATTCACGACCTTACCGGAATTTTTGAACGACCGTTTTGATCCGGTTGTGCGGCGGATGTCCGTTATATTGTTCATGCTGGGCTACGGATTAGTGACGATCCCATCAGTACTCTATTCTGGTTCGGTTGCTGTGCTGCAGCTGTTCAATGTAACCGAGCTAACCGGCCTAGATTATTTTCCCGCCCTCGTTGCCACTGTAATTTCCATTGGTTTGATCGGATCTGTCTACGCCGTTTTCGGCGGACTGAAAGCGGTTGCCATTTCCGACACGATCAACGGAATCGGTCTTTTAATCATCGGCATATTGGTGCCCGTGCTCGGACTTATCGCGCTTGGCCAGGGCGACTTTGGTTTGGGCGTAGACAAACTAGTCAATGACCATCCTGAAAAACTGAACGCCATTGGCGGAGCGGAAGATCCTACGCCCTTTGGCACAATTTTTACTGGCATGGTGTTCGCCAACCTGTTCTACTGGTGCACCAACCAATATGTGATCCAAAGAACCCTTGGTGCCGCCTCACTCGCTGAAGGCCAAAAGGGCGTCCTGTTTTCCGGCTTCTTCAAGGTTCTTGTGCCCTTCTTGATGATGATACCCGGGGTCATTGCGTTTCACCTCTATGGACCCGGCCTGGGCTCCATCGATCAAGCCTATCCGCGATTGATCAAGGACGTGCTGCCGGTTTATCTCTCCGGCTTTTTTCTCGCTGTCTTGCTGGGCGCGGTATTCAGTTCCTTCAACTCGTTGCTCAACAGCGCCGCGACACTATTCAGTCTGGATGTCTACGCCCCGGCGCGCAAAGGTCAGGCAAGCGATGCCGACCTCGTGCGGGTTGCCAAAATTGCGAGTATTGTCATCGCTCTCTTCTCTTTCGTCGTTGCGCCGATGCTCTATTTTGCGGAAGCGGGACTCTGGCAAGTCATCCGGATATTCACCGGTTTCTACAATATACCCACGGTGGTAATCGTGATTGTTGGTCTGTTCACTGCAAGAGTTCCAGCCTTGGGCGCAAAGCTGGTCATTGTCTTCCACGTCATCGCCTACGGTTTGTTACGATTTGTGCTTGATGATGTGTTGACCATCCACTTCCTGCATCAATATGCGATCCTGTTCATTATCGAGGTTGGTATCATGCTGACGGCAGGGATATTCAAACCACGCGAAACAGCATGGGCGTTCACCCGCAATGAACAGGTCGATATGACCCCTTGGCGATTTGCTCGCCCGCTTGCGATCACGTTGTTTAGCTGTGTGGTTGCGCTCTACCTGCTGTTTTCACCGATCGGACTGGCGGGGATTATGGACAGTTTATTCTATGCGCTGATCGGCATATTGCTTATGGCCAATATTGGTATCTGGTTTCGCGCACGAGCAAAAACACTTACAATATGAGCGATGCCAGTACGCGCCGTTTTCCGGCGAAGGGGCGCCGACCATGCATCACAAGAAAATTGTCAACCAGCGCAACGTCACCGGCTTGCCATTCCAGATCGTAGCTGAGCGCATCGGAAATCTGGATGGCCGCTGCCATATCTTCGGGCATGATGGGCGTTCCGTCACCGAAAGTCACTGATTTGGAAGCTTCATTGCGTTTATCCGACCAGCCCCGGAACGCGGCAATTAACTGATTGAAAAACACCTTCCGACCATCAGGCAACATCCGCACGGCATCGAGCCTTGGTGAGGTCATCCGTAAACTACCGTCTTCCATCCATTGCCAGTCATAGCCGAGATCATTGAGTCGGGCTTCCGCCGATTCGCGTTCCGTCACACTCAACATGCTGCGCCAACTGCGCCCTTGACCAGAGCCGGCGTCATCCTCAGGCGGCAAGACATTGGTGTAGCGAACGCCCTTTTCCGCAAATGCAGCAACCAGATCAGGTGCCTGCTCCGCCAGTTTATCCAGCAAAACATCCGACCGGCAAAGCGGTGTCGCGCCGCCTTTACCCGGAGCAATTTCGCAATAGAAGAACAGTTTGGACGGATAGATTGGCGTCTGCGCCATCTCGTGATGCAAATAGATACTGGTTGAGGGCGGTGCCTCGTTGGCCGTGAACACACGATCCGTAACATTGACACGCACTGCATTGGAAAGAGATTCCGCATAGGGGAAATTGGGTTCCCCATAGGCTGCAATAGCTGCGTCAAAATTGTCCGCACCCGGCAGATCAAAACCGCGAAACAGTACAGCACCGCTTTTCTGTAATAAAGCATCAATGCGCGGCTTATGTTCACTCAAATAGGATGGAAGATCGCCTTCACCAGCAACAATGGCGGGAAACTCTGCATCACTGCGGTTACTGGTTTTCATTGTTTCAGTCATAAATCGGATGGAAGCTATCAAAGGCGGCTTCGCAAAACACACCTGGATCATTAAACCGGCGATTGGCATTGAGCGCGGAGATCGCACGCATCTCTGCATCGCTCAGAGCGAAATCAGTGATGGCGAGATTTTCACGCATCCTTTTCGGCTTGGTGGTTTTGGGAATGATGGATGTTTGGCGCTGAATGCCCCAACGCAGGACAATTTGTGCTGGAGATTTATCATGGTTTTCAGCAGCCGTCAGCACCGCTGGTTCATTCAGCACACTATCTTGCGATCCGGCCATATCCAGCTCGACATAAGAAAGCGCGCCAAGCGGAGAGAAAGCGGTGACGTGCATATCATATTGTTCCGCCAGCCGGATCAACTTCTCCTGCGTCAAATAGGGGTGCGATTCAATCTGCAACGCATAAGGTTTGATCTTTGCATAGCGCATCAGATCATGGACCAGCGCGCTGTTATAGTTGCACACGCCAATATGGCGAGTGAGGCCCTTATCGACCAGTTTCTCCATCGCCGCCCAAGTCTCATGCAGTGGCACCTTCGCCTGTTGCATAGTTGGGTTGTCTGCGGCGGGATCAAAAATCCATTCTGGCGGATAGCGCTCTTCAAAAGGAACATATTCAAGCGCAATCGGAAAATGGATGAGATAAAGATCAAACTGTTCTACCCCAAGATCATTGAGAGATTTCTGGCAGGCAGCTTCGACATGTTCTGGCGCATGAAAAGTGTTCCAGAGTTTCGAGGTCACCCAGATTTCATCACGGGTGCACAAGCCTTGTTCTATCGCCTTGGCCAAACCCTCACCAACTTGCACTTCATTGCCATAGTCGGCGGCGCAATCGAAATGGCGGTATCCGGCCCGGACTGCTTCAATGAGCGTATCGACGCAATCGTCCGAGGCAACTTTCCAAAAGCCAAAGCCGATTTTTGGTATTTCGTTCAGCAATTGCTGCTCCTTCAATCCTTGAAACTCAACATGACCGGATGGCCGGTTTCGATAGACTCATGCGCCGCGGCACCCATCACAACGGCTTTGTAGCCATCGCTAGCAGAGACCAAAGCGGGCCCACCTTGCACCAAAGCTGCATGAAAATCGCGCAACTGAAAATAGGTTGCTCCATGGTGATGACCCGCTGCCATGGCATCGGCTGGCGTATCTACCGCTTCAACAACCGGACCACTGCCATCACGCGGTGACCAGGTTACATTGGCGGCGGGGATTTGAACTTCCAGCTTACCCAGATGACCGAGCGCATAAATATCTTCCTGTTGCTCTGATCCTTCTGCAAACATACACAAATCCAGCACAGCCCGCGCACCACCAGCGAAATCTATGGTTACAAAAGCATTGTCGAGAATATCCGGCGTTTCACCATTATAACGCTCATCCAGATGATTTACATCTTGCCCGCCACTGGCGTAAATTTTAACCGGCTCGTCATTGAGCATATAACGCATCAAGTCGAAAAAATGACAGCATTTCTCCACCAATGTACCGCCCGTATTGCGGCTGAACCGATTCCAATCTCCAATCTTGGGCAGAAATGGAAAGCGATGCTCCCTGATGCAGAGCATATTGACCGGCCCAGTGTCGCCCGCACGGACACGTTCAATAAACCGAGCCACCGGCGGCATATAACGATATTCCATCCCGACCCAAAAAAGCGGTGAATAGGCAGACTGCATCTCTAACAAAGACGAGGCATGCTCAACCGTGGTACACATTGGTTTCTCTAGCAGGATCGCTACTTCAGATTGCATGATCGGTTGAATAACGTCGAAATGTGTATGGTTGGGGGATGCAATGACAACAGCATCGATAGTTTCATTGTCCAACAACGCAATGGGCTCTTGATAACAGCGAATATCTTGCGCCAGTTCGCCCGCCAATCGCGCAGCCGCTTCGCGTGAACCCGCATCGGGATCAGCAATTGCAACAAGGTCGCAACCTTCAACCAAGGCGAGATTGCGCATATGCTCGCGACCCATCAAACCGCATCCAACAATCGCATATCTTTTGGAGTCTGACATCAAGATTTCCATGAGAGCTGGTGCATAAAATAACAAGCTTCATGGGAAAACGACAACAATTGCTCCATGCTTCTAATGCGCTTCATCCCAATTTTTGCCCGTTCCGATATCGACATCTAAGGGCACGTCCAGTTTTACTGCCGGCTCTGCAGCGCCTGACATAACTGAGCGGATAACATTACTCGCAGCATCCACATCGCCTACGGGCAGTTCGAATACCAGTTCATCATGCACCTGCATCATCATCTTCACATGCGGCAATCCAGCTTTGGACAACGCCGGAAGCATTCTCGCCATGGCGCGTTTGATGATATCTGCACTGGTTCCTTGAATAGGAGCGTTGATCGCAGCGCGTTCGCTGCCTTGGCGCTCAGCCTGATTTTGTGATTTCAGGCGCTCAAACCAAGTTTTGCGGCCAAACAACGTCTCGGTATAACCGCTTTCCCGCGCAGCTTGCAGCGTCGCGGAAATATAATGGTTGATACCCGGGAACCGCTCAAAATAGACGTTGATCATATCCTGTGCCTCATCCGGGCCCACCTCTAGGCGCTTGGCCAAACCCCAGCGGGAAATGCCATAGAGGATCGCAAAGTTAATCGTCTTGGCACGGGCACGCGCATCACGATCTTCGCCGCCGAACAGCTCGCGCGCTGTGCGGTTGTGAATATCCTCTCCATTGGCAAACGCCTCTTTCAGCGTATCGACATCCGCAATATGCGCCGCAAGCCTCAGCTCGATCTGAGAATAATCCGCCGCGAGAATTACATTGCCAGGAGTAGCAACAAAAGCCTGTCGGATTTGTCGGCCAATATCGGTTCGAATAGGAATATTCTGCAAGTTCGGTTCCGTCGATGACAAACGGCCGGTCTGGGCCCCACTAAGCGAGTAGGAGGTATGCACGCGTCCAGTTTTGGCGTTAATCTGTTCCTGCAGAGCGTCGGTATAAGTACTCTTCAATTTGCTGAGTTGCCGCCAGTTCACAACTTTTTGCGCAATTGGCTCCCCGTCACCTGCCAGACGTTCCAATACTGTTACATCGGTAGAATATTGCCCTGACTTGCCTTTCTTGCCACCCTTCAATCCTAGTTTCCCGAATAAAATTTCACCCAGTTGTTTGGGGCTGCCGATAGAGAAAGGTTCACCCGCCAGTTCATGGATTTCCTTTTCGAGACCCTCCATGTTTTCAGCGAAGCTTTGCGACAATCGCGCCAGTTCTTCCCGATCGACAAGCACACCGGTTTCTTCCATTTTGGCAATCACCGGGACAAGCGGACGGTCGACCATCTGATAAACTCGTGTCGCTCCTTCCGGAGCCATGCGCAGACGCAATATTTCCCATAAACGCAAAGTAACATCGGCATCTTCAGCGCCATATTCCGTTGCTTTATCAAGCGGCACTTCGGCAAAGCTAATGGCCTTTTTCCCCGAACCGCACAGAGATTTGAAGCTGATACATTCATGCCCTAAGTGCAGCTTCGATAGCTCATCCATACCGTGACCATGCAAACCAGCATCGAGATTGAAGCTCATCACTAACGTATCATCCATCGGCGCAATTGAAATATCATGCTGCGCCAAGACACCCATGTCATATTTCAAATTTTGCCCAACCTTCAACACAGCATCGTCTTCGAGCAATGGTTTGAGCACAGCCAGCGCCTCTTCAAACGGTATTTGCTGCGGAGTCTCTCCAAACATATCGCCGCTGCCATGGCCGAGTGGAATATAACAGGCCTCATTCGGCCCAGTGGCAAGACAGACGCCAACGATCCGCGCCGTCACGCTTTCAAGGCTGTCGGTTTCCAAATCAATCGCACAAACACCCTTCTCCGTTGCGCGAACGATCCACTGTTGTAGTGATTCCATTGTCTGAACGCATTCATATTTGCTGCGATCGATCGGCGGGGCTTCAACCGGCTTTGGTGTATCAGCCAAAACAGGATCATGGCCGCCAACGTCGGGGTCTTGTGGTTCCGCCTGTCCGCCACCCAATTTTTTGAGCAAAGAGTTAAATCCATGATGCTCAAGAAACTCCTGAAGCGGCGGCACCGGAATATCCTTCAGAAGGAAACTGTCCAATGTATCGGGCAGCGGACAATCCTCTTTCAAAGTCACTAATATTCGTGAAAGCCGCGCCAGTTCACTATTTTCAACAAGCCTTTCCTGCATTTTCGACTTCTTCATATCGGGCGCCGCTTCGAGCACCGATTCGATATCACCATATTCATTGATCAGCTTTGATGCAGTTTTAGGTCCGATACCGGGCACGCCAGGAATGTTGTCCGAGGTATCACCCATCAAACCCAATACATCGCCTAGCTTTTCCGGACCCACACCAAATTTCTCTTCCACCGTGGCGCGGTTCATTCGCGCGTTCTTCATGGTGTCCAGCATGTCGACGCGACTATCGTCGCTAGGTTCGATAAGCTGCATCAGATCCTTGTCAGAAGAGACTATGGTGACCTTCCAGCCTTCCGCAAGCGCAGCCTTGGTATAGCTGGCGATCATATCATCGGCTTCGACATTTTCCTCTTCAATCATAGGCAGAGAAAACGCCTTGGTCGCATCGCGTATCATCGGAAATTGCGGGACAAGATCGTCTGGCGCCGGGGGCCGGTTGGCTTTATACTGATCGTAAATTTCGTTTCGGAAACTGGTACCGGATTTATCAAGCACCACCGCCATATGCGTCGGTCCATCCGCTTTGTGCAGATCGTCCGCAAGTTTCCAGAGCATCGTTGTATAACCGTAGACCGCACCGACAGGTTCTCCATGCTTATTGGTGAGCGGAGGCAGGCGGTGATAAGCTCTAAAAATATAGGCCGATCCATCGACCAGATAGAGATGCTTTTGTTGCTTTTCAGAAGAGTCTGTCATGACGGCGAGCATTAGCATCAGCCGCGCCAAGCGTCACCGTGAAATTGTAGTGAGATTTGGCTCAATATCATTGCCCAATATCTCGGGCGATGACCGGCGTCTCGTCCTCATTCCGGGTTCAAACATAACTACGCGATTACGACCCCGACGCTTGGCCTCGAATAAGGCTGCATCTGCGTTCCGCATCAAAAGAGAACGCTCCTGATGAGCAGTGGCATTGGTCAGTCCAATACTAATTGTCATGACATAACGGACACCGGGATGCGGTTCAAATTTTGTATGTTCGACTTCGTGCCGGATTAACTCGCCAATAATTTGGCCTTCGGCTTCACTCGTATCGGGTAACAATACCCCAAATTCTTCTCCGCCTATCCGGCCAATCAAATCACCTTTGCGCAATATCTTCCGGAAACTCCGCGCCAAAAGAACTAACGCTTCGTCTCCTTGTGGATGCCCAAAGCTGTCGTTAATCTGCTTGAAATTATCAACATCGAGCATCAATAATATGCTGTTGGTACTGGTCGCTCTGACTTCTTCGCTTCTATCAAAAAAATGTTCCCGGTTGGGTAAGCCAGTCATCCCGTCATAATTGGCTTTGTGGGCAAGCATTGTATTGGCATTGCGCAGTTCCTCTTCCGTTGCCTGTAAGCGCTTAGCTGTACTGGCAAGCCGGACCCGTTGGTTGGCCATGTACCAACTCAAGGGAATACCCACACCCCACGGCACGACAATAGCCAGGATCATTATACCCCAGAAATGATCATCAAAACCAAAGATCAAAAGATATAAAGGCGCAGTGAGACAAAAGGATAGTAGCACTGCCGTGCCAGTTACTATCCATGCTTCGCGCCATCGGGGCAATTCATCGAAAAAGCCGATCATCGTACGAAACTTAGAGACGAATGATTGCGACCCTATTCAATGCCATGGTTAACAATCTGCACTTCAATCCGCCAAGGTTGGCAGATTCAGGACAAAAGTTGTTAACAGTCGAGCCGCAGCGCATCGCGCTGCAACTCCCCCAGCAGAAAAGGCTTATGCGCACGTAAAATTCTCTCAGCAAACTCCATAAACACCCGGACCCGAGCAGTTTTCCGCAAATCCTGATGCGTCAGAATCCAAATGTCCCGGGATGGAGTGGGTGGTTGATTGGTTGCCCGCACCAGATCACCATAGCCATCACCCGCAAGACACGGCACCGCTATAAGACCCATTTTGCGTTGAGCCATTTCCAGTTGCAGTGAGATGCTACTGAAGCTGCCCCAGACGGGCACGCGTTTAAATTCTGTATTTTGAGTCCAGTCTGGATAGCGCCCTTCGCGATCTTCCCATCCGAGCCAGCGCGCTTCCTCAGGGTGATTTTCAAAATCATGGGCGGCAATATAGTCTGGATGGGCATAAACCGAGGTTGTATAAGAAAACAGCCGCTTACCCACCAATGTGTCAGGCGGGTTATTGTCCATACGGATGGCAATATCTGCTTCACGGCGTGCAACATCCAAAAGATCATAGCTCGTAATGATTTCCAGTTCTAACCCCGGATATTGTTCACAAAATTCGGGTAGATAGGGTGCGAAAATGTTGATCGCGAACGGTTCCGCCATGGTAACCTTGATCGAACCCGAAAGTTCATTGTCCCGCCCTACTATATGCCTTTCAACCGAAACCAGATCGTCGTTAAATCGTCCCGCCGCCTCGGCCAACTCTTCGCCCGCCTGTGTCGGGAAATACCCTTCGGGTCGTCGTTCAAAAAGCGCAACACCAAGCGACTGCTCGAGCTGATCGATCCGGCGACTGACGGTGGAATGGTGAACTTTAAGCGATTTGGCGGCAGCTCTTACCGTGCCAGCGGCCATCACTTCGCGAAATGTCTTGATCTCTTCCCAGTCCATATTTCCCTTCCTTAGACCAAATTCACATCAACTAAGCGGCTAATTTTTGCAACTATGGGTTGCGATATCGTGATTGGACATCATATTTTTTAGCCAGTATCGTTGGTGCATAAAAGCTAATTGGGAGAGAGGCTATGGCGAAGTTATCAACCAGCATATATCGAGCAACCGGGTCTGCGGCACCTGGTTTTCAAAAACATCCGCGATATGAACTCGATATTGTGCCATCACGATCATTGCATCAATTGGTATTGAATGAGGCTTTAATCGCCGCTTCGGATCGTTCGCTGATTGTTTGCGAACAGGGACTTCGTAACGTCCTATATGTACCGCGCGAGGATATTTTGGTCCCCCTCACTCGTATGAGAGGACAATCGAGCTATTGCCCCTTCAAAGGGACGGCGACCTATTGGGAACTGGATGCCAATGGGCAAATCTACGACAATGCCGCATGGAGCTATGAGCTTCCCTATGATGAAGTTGCACCGCTCAAAGGCCATTTGGCTTTCTATCTCGACAAGCTCGATTGTTATTGGCGCAATGGAATTGACCAACCATTGCTAGGCCCAGGTCGTTGTCACGGAGATGATTGCTTTAAACCACTAGCTGCATAGCCGCCCTCTTTATCACAAATCGTATTGGAACCTATAAAATGACTATTCCTATTTATGCCGCAGCAGCGGGTGCATTTCTCATTATTTTGCAAGCTTTGCTTATGGTCACCGTTGGTGCTTATCGTGGCAAATCTGGCATAAGTTTGGGTGGGGGTGATGACCCCGCACTGGAACGCAAGATCCGGCGCCATGGTAATCTGGCGGAAAATGCAGGCCTTTTTGTCGCTGTTTTGGCGCTGGCCGAAATGACCGTTGTTCCCAATATCGTCGTCCAATATATCGCCATTGCCTTTGTCATCGCTCGCATCTTCCATGCTATCGCACTGTCATCTGCGGTCGGAGCGCAGGGCGGTGAAGGCAGCAAGTTTTTTGTTGTTGCCCGTGTTATAGGTGCGATGGGAACTTTTCTCTCTTTTGTCGTGCTGGGCGGGTACATCCTCTACGGCCTATTGTAGCACTCTTCACAATTTTCATAAGGAACTTTCATGACACTATCCCTCTCCCAAATTCTCAAAGGCTCCACCGCACAGGCCTTTCGCGGTCTTACCAACGTGCTCAACAAGACCAAGGAACATGCAGCCGCTGCAGAAATAGACGATGCCAATTTTCTGGATGCCCGTCTGTTTCCCGATATGCATGAAATGAAGTGGCAAGTGCAGATGATAACCGAATTCGCAGTGCGCGGTGCTGCACGGATGACCGGCGTTGCGACAGATGATCTGCCGAGCCTACCAATGGAAGGTGACAGTTTTGACGCCCTGATCAAACGGATAGAAGAATGTGCGGAAACAGTTGAAAAAGCAGATGATGCAACCATTGATGGCAATGCGGATATGAAAATCATTATGCCCATAGGTCCGGAACAGACGATGGAGCTGGACGGCAAAACCTATGTGCAGAGCTTCTATCTACCCAATCTGTTTTTCCACGTCACCACCGCCTATAACTTGGCGCGAATGCAGGGCGTTGCCGTTGGCAAGCGCGAATATATGGGTATGTGATTCCAGCTACCCGACAGCTGACATCAATTTCCCATTGCGCTTCGCGTCCCTTGGCTTAGGGAGGTGGCGATGACTGACAGCGCTATATCCACTCGCCTAATAATTCGCCAACCAGACGACTGGCATGTGCACCTTCGTGATGGCGAAATGTTGGAGGCTGTGGCGGAATATACCGCACGCCAGTTTGCACGGGCGATAGTCATGCCCAATCTGGCTCCCCCCGTCACCACGGTCGACGCGGCAAATAGCTACCGCGATCGTATCAAGGCCGCTACTGGAACCAACTTCACGCCGTTGATGACCTGTTATTTAACAGATAACATTGATCCGGCAGAGGTGGTGCTCGGTTTTGGCAAAGGGGTGTTCACGGCCTGCAAACTATACCCAGCGAACGCGACCACCAATAGCAGTCATGGCGTAACCAATATTCAAAATATCTATCCCGTGCTGGAAGCAATGCAACGGATTGGCATGCCGCTGCTAGTCCACGGCGAAGTGACGGACGTTGATATCGATATTTTCGACCGTGAGGCGGTTTTTATCGAACGCATTCTATCCAAAGTAATTGCAGACTTTCCAGATCTGAAGGTCGTGTTCGAACATATCACCACCGCTGAAGCCGTCGAATTTGTAGATGGCAGTGGCACCAATATCGCCGCTACGATTACTCCCCACCATCTGGCATTTAACCGCAACGCAATTTTCCAGGGTGGCATACGTCCACATTATTATTGCCTGCCAGTGGCTAAGCGGGAGAAACATCGATTGGCTCTGCGTCAGGCGGCCACATCAGGATCCGAAAAATATTTTCTGGGCACAGATAGCGCCCCGCACCTTTCGGATGACAAAGAATCATCGTGCGGCTGTGCCGGTCTGTTCAACGCCCCTTATGCATTGGAAAGCTACACACAGACTTTCGAAGAGGAAAGTGCGCTCGATAAGCTGGAAGCTTTTGCTTCGGAAAATGGACCGCGTTTTTATGGTTTGGCGCTGAATGATACACGGGTTGTTCTGGAAAAACTGGATAATCAAGCCGCAAAAGAATTTCAAACAGACAGTGGGCCGGTTATTCCGTTTCTAGCCGATGAAACCTTGTCCTGGAAATTCGCGGGATTTGAGCATTAAAAACCTTCTATTTCTGCGGAAGGCAAGGTGTGAGTGATATTCCCACTAAAGCTGACGGCGAACGACCAAGGCGCATTAGCGAGCTAAAACTATTCCTGTTCGCACTGGCGACCGCTGCGGCCATTGCTAACGGCTATTATGTTCACCCGTTGATCACCCCCGTTGCTGATGAGTTCGGTGTGAGCGGAGCGGTGGTTGGGCTTGTTCCCGCGTTAAACCAGATCGCGCTCGCGCTGGGTATTTTGCTTTTGTTACCGCTCGGCGATCGGGTAAACAATCGAACATTGGTTACGATATTCGTCTGCGGCCAGTTTATTGCAATGCTCGCTATGGCGCTTTCTGACAGTTTTTTTATCTTCGCCGCGGCTTCCTCCCTGCTCGGCTTTTTCACAATCATTCCCTATTTGTTGCCGGCCTATGTGACGCAGCGGGTGCAGCCAGGTCGAATGGGTCATGTCACCGGCATCATGGCAGCCGGAGTGACGTTGGGCATATTAGGCAGCCGTGTCGGCGCTGGTATGCTGGGTCATTATTTTGGCTGGCGCACTGCCTATTGGGTTGGTGTCGCACTAACCGCATCGCTGGTTATCCTCTTGCCAATGATCATGGATCGCAAATCGGAAGAGCCCGAGAAAAAAGAAAAACCGCCAAGCTATCGTGAATTACTAGGATCACTCTGGCCGATGATCAGAGCCTATCCCGAAGTGACATTGGGCGGCTTCATGCAGGCGATTTCTTTCGGCCTCTTCCTCGCGCTTTGGTTGGGTATCGGACTGCATCTGCCGCGCATTGGCTATGGTGTGGATACAGTCGGTTATCTGGCTTTCATTGCCGCGATAAACGTTTTCGTTGCGCCCTATGCTGGTAAATTTATCGACCGGTCCGGCGCAGAAGAAACCCGTGTCTTTTTCTCTGCGATCCAATTGGTCGGTGTTTGCTTGCTACCCTTTGCGGGCGACAATCTGATCGTCCTAGTCATTGCGGTCATCCTCAACACATTGGGCGGCGCGTCCAAAGATGTTGCTAGCCGAACCATCTTGTTCAGCCGCGCGCCCGAAATTCGCACGCGATTGATGACCATTTATATCGTCATCATGTTTATCGGCGGCGGTATATCAAGCTGGCTGGGTACTGCCGTATACGAATATGGTGGTTGGACCGGTATCTCGATCATGGCCATTATTTACGCCTCGGTCATCATGATTCTGGCAATTTGGGGGCTGCGTTTCCGCAGGGATGAAACCTAGCATTCCACCAAATTAACGGCCAGACCGCCCTGAGACGTTTCTTTGTAGCGTTCACTCATATCGAGGCCGGTTTTGCGCATGGTCTCGATAACCTCGTCTAGACTGACACGATGCGTACCATCGCCCAAGATGGACAGGCGCGCCGCTTCGATCGCTTTGACTGCGCCTACCGCATTGCGTTCGATACAGGGCACCTGCACCAGTCCTGCAACCGGATCACAGGTCAGGCCAAGATTGTGCTCCATGCCGATCTCGGCCGCATTCTCGACCTGCAAAGGCGAGCCGCCCCAAGCGGCAGTGAGACCGGCCGCCGCCATCGAACAGGCAACACCAACTTCCCCTTGGCACCCCACTTCAGCCCCGGAAATCGAGGCGTTTTCTTTGAACAGGGAGCCAATGGCCGCGGCTGTCAGAAGAAATGTTTCAACACCAGCAGCATCCGCTTTCGGCGCAAAACGCTCATAAAAGCGCAACACTGACGGTACGATACCTGCCGCTCCATTGGTCGGTGCAGTGACCACTTTTCCGCCGGCTGCATTTTCTTCATTTACTGCCAGTGCCCATAGATTCACCCAATCCAAAATTGTTAGTGGGTCGGATAGCGCCCGTTCTTGTCGGTCCATGAGGCGGCCATATATTAGCGGCGCGCGGCGTTTGACTTTTAGGCCGCCTGGCAGGATTCCTTCCTGCTTGATACCGCGATCAATACAGGCCGACATCGCATCGGCAATCGCCCGGATGCCTTTGCTAATCTCTTCATCACTCGAACCGGTACGTTCATTGTAACGCATAATATCCGCGATAGAATAATCATTCTCTTCCGCTATGCGGAGCAGGTCTGCACCGGACTTAAACGGGTGCGGCACATCCCAAAGGCCGGTTTTTGGATCATTTGTGCCGATCTGATCCTCATCCAATATCGCCCCACCGCCGACTGAATAATAGACACGGGTGTCGAGCAGTTCATCACCGTTAAACGCGCTGAGCCGCATGGCATTGCTATGGAAATCAAGGCGTTTCTTTTGGTCGAAAATTACATCTGCTTCTTCATCAAATGAAATTTGATGCGTACCATTCAAACTGAGCTGTGACGTTTCCCGTATTTGATTGACCAGCGCATCTGCCACATCCGGTTCGATACATTCCGGCCTTTGACCGGACAATCCCAGCAAGACGGCGCGGTCGGTTGCGTGTCCCTTGCCTGTCAATGCAAGAGAGCCAAAGAGCAATGTCTCCAGCCGCGTCACTTCGTTGAGTCTGCCGGCCTCGGCAACGCGTTCGACAAATGTCGCCGCAGCCAGCATAGGCCCCATAGTGTGAGAGCTAGATGGCCCCACGCCGATTTTGAATAGTTCAAATGTGCTACAGACCATGACTTAGCTCAAGACGCCTTCACACCGGCAATCCACTGATCTACTCGCTTTTCCAATATACCAAGCGGCAACGCGCCGCCGCCCAAAACCGTGTCATGAAACGCGCGCATATCAAATTTTTCTCCCAGTTCTGTCTTCGCTCGGGCGCGCAACTCCAATATTTTGATCATTCCGATTTTGTAGCTCGTTGCCTGTCCGGGGTTGACTAGATAGCGCCTGACCTCCGATCGCACCGCCGCTTCAGGAATGGACGAGTTTTCGAGGAAATAGGCGATTGCCCTCTGTTCACTCCAACCTTTGGCGTGCAGACCGGTATCAACTACCAACCGAATTGCCCGCCAAATCTCGCTGGTTAGGCGACCGAACTCAGAATAGGGGTTTTCATAACCGCCCATTTCTTTGGCGAGATATTCTGAATAGAGGCCCCAACCTTCACTATAGGCAGTGTACCCAGCTTGCGTCCGAAATTTTGGAATTCCTTCGAGCTCCTGTGCAATCGAAATTTGCATATGGTGGCCAGGCAGGCCTTCATGATAAGCAATCACCTCAAGCGTCGGGATAGGCATCGCGCGCATATCGGAAAGATGCGCATAATAAATACCAGGCCTCGACCCATCGGGCGTTCCGCTGCGATAATGCTGAGCCGCACCATCGCGTTCCCGGAAAGCCTCGACTCTGCGAACTTCCAGATCGGCTTTGGGCAATATCCCAAAATATTTAGGCAGCTTAGGTTTTAGCGCATCAATATGCCCCTTAGCAGTCGCAATATATTGATCGGCTCCTGCATCGTCATCGGAAAAATAAAACTGATCATCTTCTCGAATAAATTTGAAGAACGCCTTTAGTTCGCCCTTGAATCCGACTTTGGTTTTGATGGCCTCCATGTCAGCGCGGAGTCGTGCCACTTCAGATAAACCAATATTGTGAATTTCTTCAGCTGTCAGATCGGTCGTTGTCTGATTGCGCAGTCGGTAATTGTAGTAATCCATGCCGTTGGGAAGCGCTCCTGCCCCTTTTGCCTCGGCATCGGTATTGGGCATATCGGCATTATACCAAGCGATGACCCGTTGATAGGCAGGAGCAAAACTGCCAACCAATGCCTCACGGGCATTGGTGCGCATTGTAGCAGCGCGGGCAGCGGTGATCTCGCCTTCATCTACAAGCTTCTTCAATTTGCTTTTGGTGGCCGCCCAAATTGCGCTGTCCGGCCCATCATCAAAAGGTGCACCGCTGATAATTTTAGTCGATTGATCTATGACTCCTTCATAGGCGAAGCGCGGCGGGCGGGTTCCGGCGCCAGCATTTCTCTTTGCGCGTGCCAACAGCTGGTCAAGCGCTGTTGCGACACCCGATAACCGCTGGATAAAACCAATCATATCCGCTTCGGTTTCGACTTTGTGCGTGTTGATCAGGAAGGTTGGGAAAAAGCTCTGCAATCCATTATGTTGATGCAGCGCATAGCGGTTAATCCGAAACAGTAATGCGGACTCTGACTGCTCCAGGTCATAGAGCCACATATCATAGGAAGTCTTCGCTTCGGGTGAGAGCGTATCATAGTCAAAGCTGCTCCGCATTTCCTTCACTGCGCCGCGTAACCAAGCCAGCTGTCGGTTCAGAGCCTCATCACTAAAATCATCTATTTTTCCATAGTCGGTTTTGCGACCAATAAATGTCTGTTCAATCGGGCTAAAAGCAAGCTGCTCTTCAAATTTCCTATCGAACCAGGCATTGATGCGCTCATCTTGTGACACACTAACCACCGGCGCTGGCGATGCCGCTGTTGCAGTTGGTTTGTCCGGCACGGTCTGACAAGCGGCTAGCGTCGCTGTCGCAATAGACAATGTGAGATATTTGCGAACGTGCATAATGTTACTGCTCCCGAAAATTTGATGAAAGCATGGCACAACTCATATCATATTGGAACGCCTGCCAGCCCAACACAAAAATCAAGGTGCATGCTCTCGATTAACTGATCTAACGAGAGAGCGCTAAGCGCCTTTCGTTTCCGCAATCCACTGGTCGATCATTTTTTCAAGGATATTGAGCGGCACCGAGCCACCACCCAAAACGGTGTCATGAAAACCGCGAATATCAAAATCATCACCCAGCTCTCGCTCCGCCTTGGCGCGCAATTCCTGAATCTTGAGCATTCCTATTTTGTAGCTCGTCGCCTGCCCTGGCATCACTAGATAGCGGCGTACTTCACTGCGCACGGCGGTTTCCGGAATAGGGGAGTTGGCAAGGAAATATTCAACCGCCTGCTCCTCGGTCCAACCCTTGCTATGAAGGCCGGTATCCACAACCAACCGAATGGCTCGCCAGATCTCGGTCGTCAAGCGACCAAAGTCCGAATAAGGGTTTTCATAAGCGCCCATTTCCTTGGCCAGAGTCTCGGAATAGAGCGCCCAACCTTCTCCAAAGGCGGGAATATAACCGCCTTGCGCACGGAATTTGGGAACGCCTTCTAACTCTTGAGCGATCGAACTTTGCATATGATGACCCGGATTACCTTCATGATAGGCGATCACTTCTAGACTATGAATGGGCATCGCTCGCATATCGGATAGATGCGCATAATAGGTGCCAGGGCGCGAACCATCCGGCGTGCCGGTACGATAATGTTGGGCAGCGCCATCTTGCTCACGAAATGGCTCCACGCGTTTTACCACCAAATCAGCTTTGGGAAGTGTCCCGAAAAACTTCGGCAGCTCTGATTTAATCGCTGCGAGATGTTTCTCAGCCGTATCGATATAATCCTGTGCACCTTTATCGTCGCTTGAAAAGTAGAATTGGTCATCTTCGCGTAGGAAGGTGAAGAAGGCTTGCAGGTCTTCTGCAAAATTCACGCTGTCCTTGATCGTTTCCATTTCGGTGCGAATACGCTTCACTTCACTGAGGCCGATATTGTGAATCTCATTGGCGGTCAGCTTGGTCGTTGTTTGGTTGGCCAAGCGATAGTTATAGAATGCCTCACCATTGGGCAGTTCCGATACGCCAAAGGACTGTTCTTTGGTGTTCGGAAGGTCGGCCTTGAACCAGGCAATGATCCGATCATAGGCTGGTTGCAAAGAACCGGTTAATGCCGTCCGCGCCTGTTCTTTCAGAGCATCAGAACGGGCTTGGGTAATTGTGCCGTCTTTCACCAATGTCGCCAATTTGGTCTGAGTAGCCTCCCACAGCGCGGAAGCCTTACCCTCACCAAAAGGCGCACCGGTTGTAATTTTCTGAGATTGCTCGATCACCCCCTCATAGGCAAAGCGAGGCGGTCGTGTTCCGGCCTTTGCATTGGCCTGTGATCGCGCCAGCAATTGATCCAATGCGCGCGCACTCTCTTTCAACCGTGCAATGAACGCCATCATATCAGCCTCGCTGGAGACCCGATGCTGATTGATCAAGAAAGTGGGAAAGTAGGATTGTTGTCCATTAAACTGGTGCAATACATATTCGTTATTGCGGAAAGCCACGCCAGATTCCGCTTCGTTCAAACGAAACAACCACATATCCCAAGATATTTTCCCATCTGCAGATAGCTTGGCATAATCAAAAGACCGTTTCATCTCAGCGGTACTGTCTTGCATCCACTTGAGCTGCCGATCCCATCTCTCGACCGAGTAGTCGTCAATCTTGTCGTAATCGGTTTTGCGACCCAGTAATGTTTGCGTGATCGGGCTGAACTTGAGGCCTTCTTCAAATTTCGCATCGAACCAGATGTTCAGACGGTCTGTTTCAGACTGCGTTGGCGTAACCGCTGAGCTCACGGTCGCTGGCGCTTCAGAGGAAGTTGCTTGCGTAGTTGCCGAACAAGCAGCCAGCGTTGTAGACGCCAATAGGATAGTCAGTAATTTTGTCATGGAAACAACCTCTCACTAATATAATATCTTTGGTAACTGCATGGCATAGTCTTTTCGGTTTGGGAACATTTTCAAACATTTGGTTGATCGGCACATAGTTGTATTGACGCAAATTCAGTTGACTTGGGTCAACGCCGCCATTTGATTTCAAGCGTACATCTTGATCGAAAGGCAGGAGATCGATGGCCGCGACAAATAAATCTGAATTGTTAGAAATTACTCAAAAGGAATTTGAGAAGCTTGAGAAGCTCCTATCATCAATCGACAGTGATTGTGCATACGACAAAGATGAAGATCAAACCTCTATTAAAGATGTAGTTACTCATCGCGCGCACTGGATTGGTCTGTTTTTTGGTTGGTATGAAGATGGTTTGATGGGGAGAGAAGTTTATTTCCCAGCACAAGGTTATAAGTGGAACGAGCTTAAGCAATATAATGCTCAGCTGCGACAACAACATGCTGACATTGATTGGCAGGATGCCTTAGCAAAATTACGGGATAGCTTTGAACAACTCGTCGACTTTATCGACACCCAAACCAACAACGAGCTTTATGGCAGTCCGATGAAGGGGGCGAACAACGACTGGACTCCCGGTCGCTGGGCGGAAGCAGCCGGCGCAAGTCACTTTCGATCCGCATCAAAATATATCCGCTCAAGGCTAAGGAATTTAAAATAGAAACAACCCTATTTTGGTTCTGAAATACAAAAAAGGGCCGGAGGTTTCCCTCCAGCCCTTCTTGAGTTTCAGACGTATCTGAGAAGCGTGGCTTAGAAGCCCATTCCGCCGCCCATGCCGCCCATGCCGCCCATATCAGGCATTGCAGGAGCACCGCCGCCAGCATTATCGTCTGGCAGTTCAGCAACAGCCGCTTCCGTGGTGATCAACAGACCAGCAACCGAGGAAGCGTCTTGCAATGCAGCACGAACAACTTTGGTTGGATCGATCACGCCAGATTTGACCAGATCTTCGTATTTATCGCTGAACGCGTTAAATCCGAAATTCTTGTCTTTCTGATCGAGCAATTTGCCGGCAACAACTGCGCCGTCAAAGCCAGCATTTTCAGCGATCTGACGAACCGGAGCCTGCAGCGCTTTACGAACAACATCGATGCCGCGGGTCTGGTCTTCATTTTGCCCTTCAAGGCCTTTGAGAGCAGCAGTTGCATAAAGAAGCGCGGTTCCGCCGCCAGGGACGATACCTTCTTCAACAGCTGCGCGCGTTGCATGCAATGCATCGTCAACACGGTCTTTCTTCTCTTTCACTTCCATTTCGGTAGCGCCGCCAACTTTGATCACAGCAACACCGCCAGCGAGTTTCGCCAGACGCTCTTGCAGTTTTTCTTTGTCATAGTCGGAAGTTGTGCTTTCGATCTGTCCGCGGATCGCTTCAACGCGCGCCTTGATGTCTGATTTTTTGCCGCCGCCATCAACGATGGTGGTGTTGTCTTTGTCGATCGTGACGTTCTTGGCTTGACCCAGCATGTTCAGAGTCACGTTCTCCAGCTTGATGCCCAGATCCTCGCTGATCATTTCGCCTTTGGTGAGGATCGCGATATCTTCGAGCATCGCTTTGCGGCGATCACCGAAGCCAGGTGCTTTCACCGCTGCGATTTTCAGACCGCCGCGCAGCTTATTTACTACGAGTGTAGCAAGCGCTTCTCCTTCAATATCTTCAGCAATGATCAAAAGCGGACGTCCGGCCTGCACAACAGCTTCCAGAATAGGGAGCAATGGCTGCAAGTTGGTCAGCTTTTTCTCGTGGATCAGGATGTAAGGATTTTCGAGGTCCGCAATCATCTTATCCGGGTTGGTGATGAAGTATGGTGACAGGTAACCGCGGTCAAACTGCATGCCTTCAACAACGTCGAGTTCAAAGTCGAGACCTTTGGCTTCTTCAACCGTGATCACGCCTTCTTTGCCAACTTTTTCCATCGCTTCAGCAATTTTCTGGCCAACTTCTTTGTCGCCATTGGCAGAGATAACACCAACCTGTGCTACTTCTTCGCTGCTTTTCACGTTTTTAGAACGCTTCTGCAATGATTCAACAACAGCAGCTGAAGCTTGGTCGATGCCGCGCTTCAGATCCATTGGGTTCATACCAGCGGATACCGATTTCATGCCTTCTTTAACGATGGCTTGAGCCAGCACGGTAGCAGTGGTGGTGCCATCGCCAGCAACATCATTGGTTTTTGATGCCACTTCGCGGAGCATCTGTGCACCCATATTTTCGAACTTGTCTTTCAGTTCGATTTCCTTGGCAACCGAAACACCGTCTTTGGTGATTCGCGGTGCGCCAAATGATTTGTCGAGAACCACATTGCGACCTTTGGGGCCGAGGGTTACTTTTACTGCGTCCGCAAGAACGTTCACACCGTTAAGGATGCGTTCGCGCGCGTCGCGACCGAATTTTACGTCTTTACCAGCCATGTTAATTTCCTCTGGTTATGAGTTTAAATGATGAAATGAATACAAGGAGATTACTCGATGATACCGAGAATATCGCTTTCTTTCATGATGATCAGCTCTTTGCCTTCAACGGTAACTTCCGTGCCGGACCATTTGCCGAACAGGATGGTGTCGCCTTTTTTGACATCAAGCGGCGTAGATTTGCCGTTGTCGTCTTTCAAGCCATTGCCAACGGCAACCACTTTGCCTTCGGATGGTTTTTCCTGCGCGCTGTCAGGAATGATGATGCCGCCAGCGGTTTTTGTATCCGCTTCAACACGGCTAACCAGTACGCGGTCATGTAGTGGACGAAATTTCATATGTTTCCCTTTCTTGTCCGACCTTTAGGATCAACCCGCCTGCTCCTTTGGAAAAAGGCCGGTTGAGCTGAATATTCGAGAATTAGCACTCACTCCTTTCGAGTGCTAACCAGGTTCATGTAGTCGCTATTTTCCGACGGTCAAGAGATTCCGGAAAATTTATTTATCTCTCTTTTTGTTGGATTTTCGCGGCTTTGCGATTCTTTTGGAAAAATTTTTCTAACCCAGTGTAACGACATCTCCGACTCCGGCGAATGGCTTGATGAACCACTTTGAGCGGTTCTCCCTTATTCCCCAATTTCCTAGAGAGGAAAAATTCATGTCTTCATTTGTTAAATCTGCCGCTGCTGCTGCCGTATTGGCTTCCGCTGCTACCATGACTCTTACCGCTACTGCTGCTGAAGCAGCTGGTGCAAAAGAAAAATGCTTCGGCGTTGCTTTGGCCGGCAAAAATGACTGCGCTGCAGGTCCAGGTACGAGCTGCTCCGGTACGTCGACCATCAATTATCAGGGCAACGCTTGGAAATATGTATCCAAAGGCAGCTGCACTAAAATTGGCGGTTCACTTACAGCTAAAAAAGGCAACAAAAAACCCGTTCCACAACGCGGCTAATTGCGCTAGTTTTTGCGGATGAACAACAGCTCTGATCCTCATGTTTCGGAAAATCATGCTATGCCGTACTCCCTCCCTCCATCAGGCGGCATAGGTCTAAAGTCAGTCCATTATGAAAATGTGCTGGCGGAAGGTGACAATCTGAAACACCCTTCTTGGGTTGAGGTTCATCCGCAGAATTACTTCGGTGATGGCGGGCCATCGCATAGATGGCTAACCGCTATTGCCGAAGTTTATCCTTTGAGTTTTCACAGCGTTGGTCTTTCGCTTGGAAGCGCCGATGGCCTGAATGAATATGAACTTGAAAAGATAGCGGAGCTTTGTGATCGCTATCAACCGGCCATGGTCTCTGACCATTTGAGCTGGAGCGGCAATGCACATGACCGCTACCCCGATCTGCTCCCCATTCCCTATACACAGGAATCGCTCAATCATTTCGCCGCGCAAATCGGGCGGGTGCAAGATAGATTGAAACGCCCCATCCTCATCGAAAACCCCTCACGTTATCTGTCGTATAAAGACGATCAGATGAGCGAGACCGATTTCATTCATGCACTCTGCAAACAAGCCGGGTGCGGATTGCTGTTCGATGTCAACAATGTCGAGGTGACAGCCACCAACGTCCATCTGGATATGGAGGCGTATATAGATGCGATTGATCCGAACATAGTTGGTGAAATGCATCTGGCAGGGCATGTGCGAGAAGAACATGATGACGGGCCATTGTTAATTGATGATCATGGCTCAATTGTTTCCGATGTCACCTGGGATCTTTACAACCGCTTCATTGAACGCGCTGGCCCGAAACCAACGCTGATCGAATGGGATACTGATATTCCAGAATATGATGTGTTGATGACCGAGGTTGGCAAGGTTGAAGCCGTAATCGAAAACCACAATCAGGAAACACCGCGCCATGCCCTCGCTAGCTGAGAGCCAATCGCGTTTCATTGCGTGTCTGCAAAAAGGCCCGGACCATTTGCCGGTTGAGATGTTCACCGAGAGTGCCAATCGTGCGCTACTTGGTATGAAAGCGCACGCCAATACCATCTCCCACGCACGCCTGGTTGCACTCGAAAATGCGTATCCCAAATTGCACGAGCATATGGGCCACGAGGAATTTCACTCCGTTTCGCGCGATTATATCGAACAAGATCACATATTGCTCTGCGATATGAACACCATTGCGGAGGATTTTTCCCGATTTCTCGAACAAAACAATATTGGTGCTACCGAAGTTGATTTGGCTAAAGTGGAATGGGCTTGGCTCGAGAGTTATCGCGCAGCTGAAGCTGAACCAGTTATGCTCGAAGATATCGTGACACTTGATGAAGATGGCCTTCTAGCCTTACCCATTGATCGACATCCTGCCGTACAATTGATTCAACTATCAGGGAAATTATCACCCGAACTTGCTGAACTAGGCGAGGAAACCCCGCACGCCTTGCTAGTAGCCCGCCCCGAAGAGCAGGTATTATTCCACCCGCTATCGAAATTAGAGCATCAGATAGCCAAAAAAATTGCAAATATTTCCTGTATGGGTAACCTTTTGGAGAAAGCCATCGAATTGGTTGGTAAGAACGCAAATGCTGAAGGGGACGCTGAACAGGCAATGCCTCATCTGATCAGGTTGATCCAGGCGGGCGCGTTGATGAAAAAACAAGATTTACAGGGAAGTTAATATGTCCAATCTGATACAAAATACATTTGAGAAAATCAGCGGTCCGGTGCCAGAATCTATTGCACTTTTACTAGCACGGCTTGGCCTTGGCGGCGTATTTTATCGTTCGGCCACCAGTCGGATGGAAGAAGGCAGTTGGACGCAATTGTCCGAAAACGCGATCTACCAGTTTTCTGAAGAACCCTTTAACCAGGTACCGGTTATCAATGGTGAATTTGGTGCCTATTTTACCAGTTATACCGAACTGTTGATCGGCATAGCCTTGATGTTGGGTATCGCGACACGTTTCAGTGCATTTGCCGTATTGGGCATGGCTGCGGTCATTCAGATTTTCGTCTTTCCAAGTTTTGCGCATCTATGGGCCACGGTTACGGTTTGGGTCGCACTCGCGTTGATCTTAATCATTCGCGGCGGCGGCATGCTCTCGATCGACAAGTTAATCGGGCATAAACTCGGTTAATCGGCAGGGCTGGGAGAGCATAGATGATCGCCAATGAAGAAACCATGCGGCACCTGATGGTGAAAGCGCAAGGTGGCGACAAGCAATGCTATGCCAGCTTGCTGGCCGAATGCGAGAAATGGCTTCGGCGTTACTACGCGCGCAAGATTAACCCATCTGCAATTGATGATCTGGTACAAGAAACCTTGATTTCGTTGCACCGCAAACGCGCCAGTTATGATCCGACAAAAGCGTTTTTACCCTGGCTCGCCGCCATTGGCCGCTATCGCTGGATCGACAGCTTGCGCAAAATTTATCGCCATGATCATGACGAGCTTTACGAAGAAATGGTCGCCGATCCCCAGGAAGAAAGCGTGTCTGCAAAGGTCAGCCTGGAACGTCTTTTGGGTATGATCCCGGAAAAACAGGCGGAAGTGATCAGCATGGTAAAAATAGAAGGCCTCAGCATTGCCGAGGCATCCGAACAAACAGGCCAATCAGAATCATTGGTCAAAGTGAATATCCATCGGGGGCTCAAGAAAATGAGCGCCTTAATCGAGAGTGAGTAGAATGAGTAATCTATCTAAAAGCCTGATTGACGGCTTGGTCGATGAGCTGGAACCGGTAAAAACAATCAAGCCGACTGCAGGTTTGCTGGTCGCAGGCGGACTGACGCTTACGGCGATGGCCGCTGTTGCGACCGCTTTGGGAGTTCGTAACGATCTGGCCATGGGCATGGCAGACGAAATGTTCTTCCTACGCAGTGGCATATTGCTGATGCTGGGGTTGGCCACGGCTTTTGCTGCAGTGAACCTTGCACGGCCCGGTGTTGGCAATCTTAATCGCGGTTGGATTTGGGCATTGGCGACCGCTTCGCTTTTCCCGATTACAGCCGTGATTATGAGTCTTATCAATACACCACCGGTCGAGGCTCTTCGCCCAACCCAAGGCATGCTCTGCTTGGCGGTCAGTATGATTTCCGCGCTTGGTATCGGCAGCGGCCTGACCATGTGGCTGCGCCAAGGCGCCCCAACCTCACCCGAGCGCGCCGGCTGGTTGGTTGGTATTGCCTCGGGAGCGCTCGGAGCGGCAGCCTATAATATCTACTGCCCATTTAATGACATATACTATATCGGCCTTTGGTTCACATTGCCGGTGTTAGCCAGCGCAATCATTGGGCGCCTGGTTGTCCCAAAACTGATCCGCTGGTAATTTACAAAAAAATATCCATATAAACGGCAGGTTGCAATCAACCTGCCGTTTTTCGTTGGAGATAAGTGAATATGCAATTTGCGCGCATGGCCTGGAAGTTTTTGGTGGCGATAAAGGATGGGTTGGTGCTCATCGCCATGGTGCTCTTTTTCGCAGCCCTATATGCTGTCCTCTCATCTCGCCCCAATATTGCTTCGGTCGATGATGGCGCGCTGCTGCTTAACTTGAACGGTGTGATCGTCGAGGAATCCTCTCAGCCTGATTTCCCAACCTTCCTAACAGGTGGTCAGGGAGCAATGGGTGAGTATCAGTTGCGCGATGTTGTCCATGTTGTTGAAACCGCTGCAACTGATGAGCAGGTTAAGGCCATTGTTCTTGATCTCAGCAGCTTTGTCGGCGGCGGTCAAACCAGCCTCACCCGAATTGGGGAAGCACTGGCGACGGCCAAGAAAGCGGGCAAGCCCATTTATGCCTATGCAAATTTCTATGGCGATGACGCCTATCAACTGGCCGCTCATGCAGATGAGATCTGGATGGACCCGATGGGCGGGATTGTGTTTGCGGGACCCGGTGGCAATCGTCTTTATTATAAAGGTCTGATCGATCAACTCGGCGTCACTGCGAATATCTATCGTGTTGGAACCTATAAAAGCGCGGTCGAACCATATCTGCGAACGGATCAATCGCCCGAAGCCAAGGAAGCAAGTGCAGCGCTTTATTCAGTGCTTTGGGAAAACTGGCAGGCGGAAGTTAAAAAAGCACGACCAGAGGCAGCCATCAAAGCCTTTGCTGAAGATCCTGCATCCTTTGTCACGGCAGCGGGCGGTGACTATGTTAAAATTGCGCAGGATCAAAAGCTTGTCGACAAAATTGGCGACAAATCCGCTTTCGATCGTTTCATTGCTGAAAAAGTGGGTGAAGATACCATATCGTCTCCCGATAGCTTCAAATCCATCGACTATACCGCCTATGTCGCGGCCAATCCGGTAGAAGAAACCGGCTCCCCTATCGGTGTGATTACCGTTGCGGGTGAAATTGTGTCGGGCAATGCCGGTCCAGGCATCGCAGCCAGCGGACGGATTGCAAAACAGATATATAAGGCACTGGAAGAAGATGATCTCAAAGCACTGGTGGTTCGCGTAGACTCTCCAGGCGGATCAGCATTTGCGAGCGAAGAAGTGCGGCTGGCGCTTCTTGAAGCCAAGAAGAAGAGACTCCCCATTGTGGTCTCTATGGGAGATGTGGCCGCCAGCGGTGGTTATTGGATCGCTGCGGCGGGGGATCACATATTGGCCGAACCCGATACAATCACTGGTTCGATAGGTGTCTTTGCGGTCTTGCCAAGCTTCGAAAAAGCGCTCTCCAAATGGGGGATTACAGCAGATGGTGTACAAACCACACCGCTGTCGGGAGAACCAGATTTTGTCGGTGGCTTTGGCAAAGATGTGAACAGCATTTTGCAAGCTGGCGTTGAAGATAGCTATCGTGATTTCACCCAGCTGGTCGCCAAAGCGCGGAATAAGACACCTGAGCAAGTTGACGAAATTGGTCAAGGCCGCGTCTGGGATGGTGGCACTGCAAGGCAATTGGGTTTGGTTGACGGGTTTGGCGGAATGGATGAGGCGCTGGCCGAAGCGGCGAAACGCGCCAAGCTGGATGAAGGCGAATATTTTCCCAAATATCTCGATACACCAATCGAATTCAGCTTTTCCATGCTCGATGGTATTCCGTTTGTGAAGCAGGAAGCAAAACCAATTACCGGAATAGTTGGATGGATAACGCGCCAGCAAAAAACCTTGTTTGCCGAAGCCTTGCTCACCGCTCAGGGGCTGATGGCGCGCGAAGATGTACAAGCGCTTTGCCTAGAATGTGGGCCGACCAAAACGCTTCGTGGCAATGCAACAATCAACTGGATCGAATGGTTGAAACTTCAGTCCTTTTCCTCTGCCCCGCGATAAGAAGGCAACGCCAGCCCTTTGATAATAGCCAGTGCGCGTAGGGCAAAGCCGGCTGCGAAAGCAATGAAGGCGGCCACTATTCCGGGTACACCAGATTGGGCAAGCAGAACGAACAGGAAGGCCGATAGTGCACCCGCAGTCACGTAAAGTTCGGGGCGGACAATGATT
This sequence comes from uncultured Sphingomonadaceae bacterium, assembly GCA_947494305.1. Classification (GTDB taxonomy): domain Bacteria; phylum Pseudomonadota; class Alphaproteobacteria; order Sphingomonadales; family Sphingomonadaceae; genus Parasphingorhabdus. The sequence goes on from CANLUL010000002.1 coordinate 60,131, forward strand.
GATGGCTCGCCCGATATTAAGTCCCGGATAACCCCACCGACGCAGGCAGTGATGACACCCATGATCGCGGCAGGTACCGGATCAATACCGAGTTGCAATGCCTTTGCCGCGCCAAATACGGAATAGGCCGCCAAACCGATTGCATCGAACCAGTCGACGGCTGCCGGTCGCCAGAATCTGACCGGCGTTACCCAGATCAGCAACGCTATGGCCAAACAAAGTATCGGCACGCGGCTATCCTGTACCCAGAAAACCGGTGCATCAATGAGAAGGTCCCGCACCGTTCCGCCGCCGACCCCGGTTACCAATGCGAAAAATGCGAAGGTCACTAATGTCTGTCCGTTTCGTGCGGCGACCAAAGCGCCGGAGATTGCGAAGACCGCAATCCCGAACAGATCCAGCCAGCCAAGCGCGTTATAGAGAAGTTCGGCGTTCAAGCGGCTGCCCTACGCCGTTTCTTCCGCCGGGTGAACAGCATGATGAAGCCTAGGATTGATCCAAACAGCGCCAGCGCAGCCGAACCAATCAGAATTGGATGACTGGTGTCTTCGTGCGTTTGCAAATCCATTATGTGCAGACCCCACATGAAATCAAAAGCACGCCAAAATTGCGTGCGCACAGCCAGTGTTTCGCCGGTCAAGGCATCGATATAGATATTGGTCCCATCAGCAAAATGCACCTGCCAACTCGCTTTCTCACGACGCAAATCGGATGGAGAAGCATTGGCGGCAAAATACCGGACCGATTGTACGGGCTCTTCGGGAAGGTAGAGAGCTTCAGCTGCGGTCTGTGCTGTTTCTTTGTTAACGCGTGCTATTGGTCTGCCGGTGGCAGCATCGTAGCGCGCGATCTGACCGCCTTCATAATTCACAACCCAAACCATATCTGAGCCCTGAGCAATCAAGCGAGCGCCAGTTACCGCATCGCCCTTATCGGCAAACATCACGATATTCTCGAACGGCATAGCGACTTGCTGTTGTTCCGCGCGTAAGTGATTGCCACGCACTTCCTCAATCGGGCGGGCGACCATGAACAAGCCTGAGGCAGTCCATAGAATCAACGGAACGCCAATCAGCCAACCCAGCCAGATATGCCACTTCATAAAATTTCTATGCTTGATCGCCATATGTGGAGCCTCTTGCCTTGATCCTTCAGTCGCCCAGTAACGCTCCGATCTGCCGCGCACCATCGATTGTTTTATAGTCCTGATACTGATCTGCGATAACCTGAACCCCAACGGGCATATCCTCGACAGAACCGATCGGCAATACCGTTGCAGGCAGACCTGGAAAGGTCACCAATCCGGCCCAAGCAAGCTGTTCCGAAAATGGCCTATCGGTCCCATCTACAGCATAAGTCCGTTCCTTCATCGGCCGCGCATCATGTTCAAAAGCCGGTGTGCTGGCCACCGGAGCCAGAACATAATCAAACTCTTCGAACAAAGTCCGCCAGGCGACTTGGTTGCGAAACTGCGCATCAGTGAGATCAAACCAGTCCCGCACAGTCACCTGCGAACCATCTGGACGTGGTGCTCCGGCGGTCACTGCTACATTGAGCATCCGCATATAGTCGCGATGCTGATTTTCCAGATCAGGGAGCAAATCTGTTTCTCGCGCAACTTCTGCTCCGGCATCCTCAATGAGCGTTACTATATCCTCTATCTGCTTGCGCATCGCGTCATCCAAACTGGCCGACGGATGGTCCAATAACAGCAATAGTCGCGCCTCGTTCAGCGGCTTGCTCTGCTTTACCAACGGTTGGTCCAATGTTGCCTCTAACAGCAATTCCAGATCATCCGCGTTTCGGGCCAACGGACCAACAACAGCCAATGCAGAATCTGCGCCTTCCTTCACACCCGGCGGCGAATGACCCTCATGCGTAATCACACCGTAAGTCGGTTTATGACCCCAAATGCCGCAATAATGAGCCGGCACACGGATTGATCCGCCAATATCGCTACCATATTCGCAGGCAACCATCCCACTGGCAACCGCCGCTGCTGCGCCGCCGGATGAACCGCCAGGCGACCGGTTCAGATCATGGGGATTGTTAGTCTGACCATAGACCGGATTGTCCGCAAACCAGTCCGTCAGCAAAGTGGGTATATTGGTCTTTCCAAGGATTACCGCACCCGCCGCTTTTAGACGCTTAACCACCGCTGCATCATCGTCAGCAATGTTATTTGCTGTTCCCTTAATACCCCAGGTTGTCGGGAGGCCGGCGATATTGAAACTTTCCTTCACAGTCATCGGTACACCGAGAAGTGGGGCACTATCTCCTCTCGCCAATCGAGCATCGGCGTCCCGTGCTTGTTGTCTTGCGGACTTAAAATCAAGCACGACCACTGCATTGATTGCTTCATTCAATTCTTCAATCCGGGCAATGGCAGCCTCGGTTGCTTCAATCGCTGAAAGCTTGTTGGCGGCAATATCGGTCGCGGTTTGAGTTGCTGAGGGTTCGTTGGTTAGCCTAGTCATCGCTCTTCCTTCACTCAAGTGTCCCTGTTCTTATCGGGCAAAGTCCAGTTATAAGCCGGCAGACGCAGATTGTAACAGATAGCTGCTCCCCGCAACGCAAAACCCGCAAGCGCTCCAATCACCGCTGCAACCGATATCTGAACCTGCAGAACGGTAAGTATAATGAAGGAAGCCGATGCAAGAAAACCGGCTGAGATGTAGATGTTCTCCCCCATGACCAGCGTTGTTTCTCCCACGATAATGTCACGCAATATACCGCCTGCAACAGCAGCTATACAGCCAATCAGAATTGCAGGAGCCGGATTGACACCAAATTCCAAAGCTTTTGCAGCTCCATAAACCGCATAAGCAGCCAGCCCGACAGCATCGAACCAGTCAATCATGTTGTCGCGCCACCAGTTCGAGGGAACAAACCAAACCAACATGGAGGCAATGATTGCAATTATCGGCAATGCGTTGGATTGCGTCCAGAAAAGTGGGGCATCGATCATAATATCGCGCACTGTTCCACCACCCATTCCGACAACAAGGCCCAGAAAAACGAACGTTACAATGGTTTGGTTCTTTCGTGCCGCGGCCAAAGCACCTGTTGCAGCGAAAAAAGCAATCGCAATATAACTCAGTGCAACAAGCACCGGCTCAAGGGAGAGATCAATATTCACTCCAGTATTCGGCAATTCAATCAAGCTAAATATGAATAGGCTTGCCCTGCACACCCATAGCAGCCTCTTTAATCGCCTCACTATGCGTGGGATGCGCGTGACAGGTATAGGCGATATCTTCAGATGTCGCGCCAAATTCCATTGCCTGAACGACCTGCGCAATCATCGTACCGGCGAGTGATGAAATGATATGCGCGCCAAGCACACGATCGGTTTTCGCATCGGCAATGATCTTTACATAACCATCTGTATCCCGATTGGTTTTGGCGCGGCTGTTTCCGGCAAAGGGAAACTTGCCGACTTTATAGTCGATACCGCTTTCCTTCACCTCTTCTTCGGTCTTGCCGATATTGGCGATCTCGGGATGGGTATAGACAACACCGGGGATCAGGTCGTGGTTCACGATACCTTGTTGCCCGGCAATAAATTCTGCCGCGGCAACGCCTTCATCTTCGGCTTTGTGCGCGAGCATTGGACCAGGTGTTACATCACCAATCGCATAAACACCGGGAACATTGGTTTGGAAATCATGACCAACTTCGATTTGACCGCGATCATTGGCGGTGATGCCAGCCTTGTCGAGCGCCAGACCATCGGTATTGGGTTTGCGTCCAATAGCGACCAGCACAGCATCAGCCTCAATAGTCGAAGCATCGCCACCTTTGGCTGGCTCGACAGTGAGTGTCGCTTTTTTGCCTTTGACTGTGCAGCCAGTAACCTTGGTTGATGCTTGAATTTTGAAGCCTTGCTTCTTGAAAATACGCGCGCTGTCTTTGCGAACATCGCCGTCCATGCCCGGCAGGATTTTGTCGAGAAATTCCACGACCGTGACTTCTGCGCCCAGACGCCGCCAGACGCTTCCCAGTTCCAACCCGATCACACCGCCGCCGATCACGACCATGTGCTTCGGCACTTTCGGCAGTTCAAGCGCGCCGGTGCTATCCACCACGATATGCTTGCTGTTGTCGATATCAACACCGGGCAATGGCGTAACCGACGAACCAGTCGCGATGATGATGTTCTTCGCAGTGACCGTTTTGTCGCCCACTTTGACGGTGTTCGCGCTTTCAAAAGAGCCATGTCCTTTGAGCCAATCGACCTTGTTCTTCTTGAACAGAAATTCAATCCCGCCGGTGAGTTCACCCACCGCCTTGGTCTTCTCCGCCATCATCTGCTTCAGATCGAGCTTTGCCCCGGTTAGCTTGACGCCGAATTTTTCCAGCGCGCCCGAATGTGCTTCTTCATAGATTTCTGAAGCATGAAGCAGAGCCTTGGACGGGATACAACCCACATTGAGGCAGGTGCCTCCCAGTGTCTCACGACTCTCTGCACAGGCGGTTTTTAGGCCCAGCTGTGCGGCACGAATAGCCGCGACATAACCGCCCGGACCGGAGCCGATTACCAAAACATCATAGTCAAAATTGTCGGTCATAACTTACCTCTTTGTAATCCCATGTGCTCCGGGCGAAGACCCGGAGCCCTGCGGTCCAAGCGCAATATTTCTAAAATAATGTATCAAACAAGTCTTCCCACTCCGGGTTGTCCCACTCAATCAACTCAATCTTCCAATCCCGGTGCCACTTTTTCATTTGGCGTTCCTTGTTGCGAGCATCCTGAATATCGTCAAATGCCTCATACCAAACCAGCGATTTGCATCCATGTTCCTTGGAATGCCCCTCAATCAAACCGTTGCGATGTTCATAAGTTCGCTTCGGCAAGTCGCTGGTTACTCCCAGATAGGTTTTGCCCCGTCGGCGGTTAGCCATCAGATAGACGAAACCGGGTTTTTGTTGCATATCCTTCTAGTTATTGCCTCCAGGGCTCCGGGTCTTCGCCCGGAGCACATATTTCTACAAATCAATCAAAAGCCGTGTCGGATCCTCAATCGCTTCCTTGATACGAACAAGGAAGGTCACAGCTTCGCGGCCATCAATCAAACGATGATCATAGCTGAGCGCCAGATACATCATCGGGCGTGCCTCAATGGACCCGTCGGGCATCACAACAGGACGCTGCTCAATCCGGTGCAACCCGAGCACAGCACTCTGTGGTGGATTGATAATCGGCGTCGACATCAACGACCCGAAGACACCGCCATTGGAAATGGTGAAGGTACCGCCTTCCATATCAGCCATGGTCAGCGAGCCGTCTTTGGCGCGCTTGCCAAAATCGCCAATAGTATTTTCAACATCAGCAAAGCTCATCTGTTCGGCGTTGCGAATAACGGGAACGACCAAGCCATTGGGAGCGCTTACAGCAACCGAGATATCGACATAGTCATGATAGACAATTTCATCGCCATCAATTTGCCCGTTAACCGAAGGCACGTCCTTCAGAGCCAGACAAGCAGCCTTGGCAAAGAAGCCCATGAAGCCAAGCTTTACGCCATGTTTCTTAGCGAACAGGTCTTTATATTTTTTGCGTGTTTCAATAACAGCCGTCATGTCGACATCGTTGAATGTCGTCAGCAATGCGGCTGTGTCCTGTGCAGATTTGAGGCGTTTAGCGATGGTCTGACGCAGGCGTGTCATGCGAACACGTTCTTCATTGCGGTTACCGCCAGCGGGTGCGGCTGCCTGTGCTTCCCCGCCTTTCGCTTCACCTTTTTCGGCGAGTGGGGATGACGTACTCGCTCCGGACTTCACAAATTTCTCAACATCATCCTTGGTAAGACGGCCGTCTTTACCGGTACCGGCAATCTGACTGGGATCAACACCATGTTCTAGCACCAGACGCCGCACCGCAGGAGATAATGTGATCGAAGACGCGGTATCATCTGCTGGTTCCGATTTCGCTTCCTTGGCAGCAGGAGCCGGGGCCGCCTTGGTCGCAGAACCACCACCAGCCTCAATCGTCGCAATCACGGCGCCAACCTCAACCGTATCACCCACCTCAACCTGAAGCGCGCCCATCGTGCCGGCCTCTGGTGCCGGGACTTCGAGTGCCACCTTGTCAGTTTCCAAACTCGCAATCGGTTCATCCATCGCCACTGCATCGCCAGGTTGCTTCAACCACTCGCCCAAAGTCGCCTCTGTAATGGACTCGCCGAGAACCGGAACTTTTACTTCTGTTGCCATTGTCTATCGCTCTCTTTTCAATTCTTCACCGGATGGCCGAGTGCTTCTGCGACCAGCCGTTCCTGTTGTTCCTTGTGACGGGATGCCAAGCCGGTGGCCGGAGAAGCCGCCGGATTGCGTCCCGCATATTCCAAAATCCCGCGGTCCATTCCTGCCACATCCAAAGTTTCTTCCAAATAAGGCCGGGCAAATTGCCATGCGCCATTATTCTTTGGTTCTTCCTGTGCCCAGATAACCGTCTGCAGATTTTTCATGCGCTTGAGCCGGATGGCGAGCGGTTCGCCGGGGAACGGATACAGTTGCTCGATCCGGACGATGGATGTGTTCTTATCCTTCGCGGCATCGCGCGCTTCGATCAGATCATAGGCGACCTTACCCGAGCATAGCACAAGCCGTTTGATATCCTTGTCCGCCGGCGGACTGGTATCGGATTTGATTCGCATAAAATGGCGATCGCCCTGAAATTCATCGGCGTTGGACACGGCCATTTTGTGACGTAGTAAGGATTTCGGCGTCATGATGATGAGCGGCTTGCGGAAAGGACGCATCATCTGTCGGCGCAAAATATGAAAGTAATTGGCCGGGGTTGTGAGGTTCGCAACCTGTATATTATCCTGTGCGCAAAGCTGCAGGAAGCGTTCAAGCCGGGCGGAACTATGTTCCGGACCCTGCCCTTCATAACCATGTGGCAATAGCATAACGAGACCATTGGCGCGCAGCCATTTTGCCTCACCCGAAGCAATAAACTGGTCGATCATGATCTGCGCACCATTGGCGAAATCGCCAAATTGCGCTTCCCACATTACCAGTGTTTTCGGATCCGCACCGGCAAAGCCATATTCAAATCCCAGCACGCCATATTCACTAAGCGAACTATCCCATACCACAAACCGGCCGTGCGGTAGTGACTGTAAAGGGATGAACTTTTCGCCATTGGTCTGATCAACCCAAACAGCATGCCGTTGGCTGAAGGTACCGCGCCCGCTATCTTGTCCGGACAAGCGAACATCATAACCCTGTGATAGTAACGAACCAAAGGCCAAAGCCTCTCCTGTTGCCCAATCGAAATTTTCGCCCGTTTTAAACATTTTCTCTTTGGCATCGAGCACACGTTGCAATGTCTTGTGAATTTTATGCGCAGGCGGCACATCCGTTAGCGTCTTGCCCAAACTATCGAACAGCTTTTTATCAATCGCCGTATCGACATTGCGCCGGGCGGTTTCCGGATCAGCGGGGGCATGTAGACCCGACCAGCGACCGCCGAACCAGTCGGCCTTATCGGGTTCATAATCGGCCGCCTTCTCAAATTCCTGCTCAAGCATATTGTTGAATCGCATCCGGGTTTCATTGCCCCAATTCTCATCAATCACACCTTCATCAATCAGCCGTTGTTCAAACACCCTGCTGACCTTGGGATGCTTCTTAATCTTGGCGTACATCAGCGGTTGTGTGAAGCTTGGCTCATCGCCTTCATTGTGGCCAAAGCGGCGATAGCACCACATATCGATCACGATATCACGGTGGAATTGCTGGCGGAATTCTATCGCTATCTTACAGGCAAAGGTCACCGCTTCCGGATCATCTCCGTTCACGTGGAAAATCGGAGCCTGAACGCCTTTTGCTACATCGGATGGGTAAGGCGAAGATCGCGCAAATTGAGGTGAGGTTGTGAAGCCAATCTGGTTGTTAATGACAAAATGTACACAGCCGCCCGTATTATAACCGGGCAATCCCGAGAAACCGAGGCATTCCCAGACAATGCCTTGTCCCGCAAAGGCTGCATCGCCGTGGATCAATACAGGCAAGACCTGTTTATGCTGGTCCAAATCGTCACGAGCAACTTGCTGCGCGCGCACTTTACCGAGCACGACCGGGTCCACCGCTTCCAGATGTGAAGGGTTTGGCATCAGGCTCATATGCACATTGTGACCATCAAATTCGCGGTCGCTGGATGTGCCCAGATGATATTTCACATCACCTGAACCGCCAACTTCATCGGGGGTCGCCGAACCGCCATGAAATTCGTGAAAAATGATGCGGTAAGGCTTGGCCATCACATTGGCCAATATGTTCAACCGGCCGCGATGGGCCATGCCATAGACAATTTCCTCCACCCCGGCAGCACCGCCATTTTTGATAATATTTTCAAGCGCGGGCAGCATCGATTCCCCGCCATCCAAACCAAAACGCTTGGTGCCGACATATTTTTTGCCAAGGAAGTTCTCAAACTCCTCTCCCTCGATGACCTTGTTGAGGATGGCTTTTTTGCCTTCGGGCGTAAACTGGATCGCGGCGTCCTTGCCCTCCATCCGGTCTTGCAGAAAGCGCCGTTCTTCGGTGTCGGCAATGTGCATATATTCCAAGCCAACCGTACCGCAATAATTGGCGCGAAGAACTGATTCTATCTCGCGGATAGTGGAGGTCTCGAAACCCAATACACCGCCCAGATAGACAGGCTCATCCATATCCGCGGCGGTAAAGCCATGATATTCAGGATTGAGATCGGCGGGCTCCTCCAACTTCGCGAGGCCTAGCGGATCAAGGTTTGCTCCGAGATGTCCCCGCACACGATAGGTACGGATCAGCATCATCGCGCGGATCGATTTCTCAGCCGCCAGCGCGACTTCTGCATCGGACAGTGCCTTGCCCGACTTGGCAGCCGCCGCCTTGATCTCAACACCCATTTGTGTGGGATCAAGCGCGCTATTCAGCTCATCGGCATCGTCAATCGGCCAATGCTTTTTCTGCCAGCTTGGGCCTTGCTCTTTTTCCGAACCTATTCCGAATTCTTGACCTTCTACGCCCATATCAATTTCCTTGGGGAGGGGGTGGGGTTAAACCGTTTCTTTCAACATTGCATCCAGTGTGGTGCCCAGTTCCGACGGTGATGGTGACACACGAATGCCCGCCGCTTCCATCGCCGCGATCTTGTCTTCCGCGCCGCCTTTACCGCCGGATACAATCGCACCAGCATGACCCATGCGACGTCCCGGAGGCGCTGTGAGGCCCGCGATAAAGCCAACGGTCGGTTTACTACGACCCGCCTTGGCTTCGTCGGCCAGGAATTGCGCCGCTTCTTCTTCAGCACTGCCGCCGATTTCACCGATCATGATCATTGACTTGGTTTCATCATCGGCCAGGAACAGTTCCAGCACATCGATGAAATTGGTACCGTTTACCGGATCACCGCCAATGCCAACTGCCGTGGTTTGGCCAAGACCAACCGCTGTAGTCTGATGCACGGCTTCATAAGTCAATGTTCCGGAACGAGAAACTACGCCGACCGAACCTTTTTGAAAGATATTGCCGGGCATGATGCCAATCTTGCATTCCTCAGGAGTCAGAACACCGGGGCAGTTCGGACCGATAAGGCGCGATTTGCTACCCTGCAATGCGCGCTTTACGCGGACCATATCGAGTACAGGGACGCCTTCGGTAATCGCAACAATCAGTTCGATCTCGGCATCAATAGCTTCGAGGATTGAATCCGCAGCGAACGGTGGTGGCACATAGACCACAGATGCGGTTGCACCGGTTGCGTCTTTCGCTTCGGCAACCGTATCGTAGTTTGGCAGACCGATATGGGTCGTGCCGCCCTTACCCGGCGTCACACCAGCAACCATTTGCGTGCCATAGGCAAGCGCCTGTTCGGTGTGGAACGTGCCGGTATTGCCGGTCATGCCCTGGGTAATAACCTTGGTGTTTTTATCGATTAAAATGCTCATTCTTCAATCTCTCCAACAAAATCTGCTTTTAGTGCGATGCCATTAAATGTGGTCAATTCGATTACCGGGCTTCCGGCGGGTACATAAAATATCTCAAAACTGTCATGGGGTGCGTGATATCCCGGCGACCAGCTTGCAATTGTCAATTCAGCGCGATCAATTGATTTGTCTGGATCCCGGCCAATCCACCTTTGTGCATCCGCTGTTTCCAATTGCCGTGTTTCGGCGACGTCATACATACGGCAACCATTTACGAATGTGCCGTTCGATTCAATGCTCGATAAAATGATGTCCAATCGCTCACCAGCAATAGTTTTCGTATACACTCGCGTATCCGACATTTTGTCATCCGGATCATCAAGGATCTCTGCTGCTTGTGACCGGCCTTTAGCCAGTAACTGGCCAAGCGGGCTATCGGGTGGCGGAATTTCCGCTGTCCATTGCTGTTTGATCAAATCGGTTTCGACGGTCTTCAAATTTTCAACATTTCGGCAGGCATCGCCAAATGCCTCCAAAACTGCAATCGTCGGATATGGCTCCGGTGTGGAGGCTGCAATTGCCGGACTGGCCAAGAGGAGTAGGGTCAACATATCCTAGGAAGGTATTCTTTGCTCAGGATTATCAGATGAATATTCATCCACCGCTCCACGATCAGGCATTGCCACCACCTCCAAACGCAGATTTTTGGTCTCGTTTACCGTCAGGTAGACATCATGCTGCTGCATGGCCCAATAATATCCGGTAGACGGTTTGTCGAAACGGGGCGTCAGGAAATCACCACCTCTAGGAAGCGTTCCAGAGCGGTCCGGTTTACGGTCAAATTTGGTTTCTAGTGCATCAAGAACCGCTTCAATGTCCTTGTCGCTATTCACATGGGCGACCAAGTCACAACTATCCGCCAATCTCAGGTTTGATTTTTCATCCCAACGCACCAACGAAAGATCGTACTTGTGATCCTTATGCTTCCAAGTCGTCGCTTCATATTCACTGTCCGCAAGCTCCGGATAGCTATCCAGGGGAAGGTCACGGTCTTCGCCGCCTAAGCGCGATGTCCGCTCGGTCACTTTCCAACCCGTCGCTGCCAATGCCTTTTGATCGATCAATCCAGTCTCTGTCAAACCGGCGGTGCAGCCCGCAATGGCGCCGTTAAATGATTCCATCACGACATCCACGCTTCCGGTTGGCGCGCTGCCCCCTCCGCCATATTCACATGCGGACAGGGTTGCCAAAGCGAGGAGGAAGAAAGGCAGGGCACGCATCAATCCGGGGTTAGGCGAGCGAGCTATCCAGCCCTTTACAAGCCACCAGCAATTCTTTCACCGCATCCACCGACACATTGAAATTGTCTTTCGCTTCTTCGCTCAACTCGATCTCGATAATTTTTTCAACTCCGTCTTTGCCGATAATCACCGGAACACCGACATAGAGATCATCAACGCCATATTGCCCGGTAAGATGCGCAGCGGCTGGGAGCACACGGCGTTTATCCTTGAGATAGCTTTCGGCCATCATGATCGCGCTGGTCGCAGGCGCATAGTAAGCCGAACCGTTTCCGAGAAGCCCAACAATCTCGCCGCCGCCTTTGCGGGTACGGTCGACGATGGCGTCAATCTTGTCCTGCGTGGTCCAGCCCATTTTGATTAGATCAGGGATCGGGATGCCAGCAACGGTAGAGTAAGCAGGAACCGGAACCATCGTGTCGCCATGGCCCCCAAGAACGAATGCAGTGACGTCTTCGACGCTGACTTCAAATTCATCCGCGAGGAAGTGACGGAAGCGCGCACTGTCGAGAACGCCAGCCATGCCAACAACCTTGTTGTGGGGCAGTCCGGAAAATTCGCGCAACGCCCAAACCATTGCATCCAATGGGTTGGTGATACAGATAACAAAAGCGTCAGGTGCGTTGGCAGCAATACCCTCACCCACAGCCTTCATCACTTTAAGGTTGATACCGATCAGATCATCGCGGCTCATACCCGGCTTACGTGCAACACCAGCGGTGACGATGATAACATCCGCGCCAGCTATGTCCGCATAGTCGCCTGTGCCTTTGAGATTGCTATCAAACCCGTCGACCGGAGCCGCTTGCGAAAGATCAAGCGCCTTACCAGCAGGCATTCCCTCGGCAATATCAAACAGGACAACATCGCCCATTTCCTTGGAAGCTGCGAGGTGGGCGAGCGTGCCGCCGATCATGCCTGCGCCGATCAGCGCAATTTTGTTACGGGCCATTTGGGAGATTCTCCTGCAAAATTAGAGTCGTGAGCGTTAAATTCCGCTGCGGAATACGCCTGTTGACCACCAATTTCAACCGCAGAAGATCGCATTTTACACACTATCTTTGCAATTTGTTCGCAATAGCAATAACTACTTTCTAAAAATAGCCAATGAGGGTTCCATCTATTCCCACTTTGAGTGCTTCAACACCGCCAAATCGTTGTCGGCAGTTCAATGCAGCCGCTTTGCAATTGCCCAACTTATCGGACCAGCCAAAACGAATGCGATCAGAGCGCCAGCCAATATGCTCATCAAAGATGCCTGATCGACGACCAGCAATGCGGTCACAACAACACCCATGAACACGCTGCCTATAAATATATGAAACATCATGGTTTTCAAAAACATCGACACAGCTTTCCCCTTCAATAGAAGCAACCTGACATCTAGCCGTCAGATATAGCGATTGATAATTGCTGTTGTCGGGCCATCCGCTGTGACTTGCCTTGATCTCGGTCAAAAATTGCAGGATTGCCCTTATAGCCTGAATTGCATTACACATTAATTTTGGGATGGAGCGGAGAGACAAGAAATGCTGACAAAAGGTGACGATTATCCACTGCATCAAACACCCGAACCCATGGCAGTGTCTGGTGGCAATCGTAATTTCTACGATCGCTATTTTTTCAACGGTTATGCGGCCGATGGCAGTGTCTTCTTTGCAGCAGCCCTGGGCGTTTATCCGCAACTCGACATTATGGATGCTGCCTTTTGTGTTTCCATTGACGGGAAACAATATAATCTGCGGGCTTCAAAGAGAATGTCTAGCGAACGGCTGGACCTGACCGTTGGCCCGATCCGGATTGAAATTGTTGAGCCGCTTCAGCAGCTCCGGCTGATCATTTCTGACAATGACGGTCCAGTCACAGCCGACGTTACATTGACCACCCGCCACAACCCTATCGAGGAGCCACGTTTCATCCGCCGCGAAGGACCGCGCTTGATGATGGACTATACCCGGTTGACCCAGAATGGGGATTGGGCCGGCGAGATTGCGGTCGATGGCACAGCCATCGATGTCGCGGGCTGCCGTGGTACGCGAGACCGCAGCTGGGGCATCCGCCCGATCGGCGCGGCGGAATCGCAACCCCCACCAGCCGGCGCATTCCCACAATTCTGGTGGCTCTGGACACCGCTCAACTTCAATGATCATTGCTGCTTCTTTCACAGCAATGACGACGGAGAAGGCGCACCCTGGAACCGGCGTGGAGTTGTGGACAATATTGGCGGCACAGCACTCGAATTCGAACCCAAGGACATCGACTTCAGCTATCATTCCGGCTCCCGCCGGATAAAACAGGCTTCGCTTCAGACTGGCAATGGATCACTAACCATCACCCCGCGCACCGGCGATCAATCACTGACATTCTATATGTCCGGCCTGGGCTATATGCATCCCGAATGGGGCCATGGGATGGATCATGGTGCGCTTGAAGTGGCGCATGATGTGATTGATCTCAATCCTGAGCCGGCGATCGACATGACAACGATTCATATCCAAGCACTCAGCGATGCCGTGCTGGTTGTTGATGGCCAGGAGCATCACGGCATGGGTATTGTTGAGCAACTATTTGTCGGCCCCCATAAAACAAGCGGCCTAACCGGAATCATGGATCCAGCCTCATGAGCGCCCAATTCCCGCTTCGTCCGGAAGAATTTGAGAAGGCCTTTGTCGAGGAAGTTTTCGGCGCGGCGGCAGGGTCGCTCAGATCGTTGACACACAAACCTGTCGGCACCGGGCAGGTATGCGATAGCTATCGCTTTTCATGCCAATGGAACGAAGGAGATTTGCCCAAGACCTTCGTCGCCAAATGCCCAAGCGCTGACGAAATTTCCCGCAATGCGGCCGCGATTTTTCATCTCTATGACATGGAGGTCGGCTGGTACCGAGACGTGGCCGATGATTGTGATGCACTTTGCCCCAAATGCTATCATGCTGATATCGCCGACAATGAGCAGGAATTTGTCCTAATGCTCGAAGATATGGCGCCCGCCAACCAGGGCGACCAGCTTGCGGGTGCCAGCCTGCTGCAGGTAGAAACAACCCTTCGTGAAGCTGCAAATCTCCACAACTTCAAACCCGATGGTGGCTTCGAAAACCTCCGCTGGTTGCATCATGGAGAAGGCAATGGCGAGTTTTCCAAGAACACGCTGATCAACGGCTATCCCGTTTTTCGCGAACGGTTTAGCGCACTGCTCTCGTCCGAAGTGCTCGACCTGGGGCAAAAGCTCGTCGACAAAATGGGTGACTATATCGCGCATGAACCGCCAGAACGGACGATTACCCATGGCGATATGCGGCTCGATAATATCTTGTACCATGATGATGGACGGATAGCCGCTCTCGTTGATTGGCAGACATGTTCGCTGGGCAATCCGGCCAATGACGTCGCCTATATGATTGGAACCAGTTTTGCGGATCCGGATGAACGCCGTTCTGAAGAAAAACGACTGGTCGAGGAATATCTGGCGCAACGAAAAGCACCACTGGCATTTGACCGCTTTTGGGAAGAATATCGGCGTCATGCGTTTTCGGGATTTATCATGGCAATCAATGCCTCTCTGCATGTGGAACAGACCGAACGAGGAGATAGAATGTTCGCCGCTATGGCTGCGCGACCCGCGCAAATGGCAATGGACCTCGACAGCCTAAGTCTGATCTAGTTCCCTCGCCAAACACAAAATTTTACTGATCGGCCTGTTCTTCCGTGCCATGGCCAAGCGCGAGATAATCATCCGATTGCATTTCTACCAATCGCGATGCGGTGCGTTCAAATTCGAAGGAACCGTCACCCTCTGTATACAGCACATCGGGCTCGGCATCGGCGGATGCCAGCAATTTGACCTTATATTCGTACAGCGCATCAATCAGGGTGACAAATCGCGCCGCTTCGTTCCGGTTTTCCTTAGTCAGCTTTGGTATACCGACAATCAAAACACTATGAAAGTGCCGTGCTATACACAGATAATCCTGCGCACCTCGCGCTTCTGCGCATAACCGTTTGAAAGAAAAAACCGCCACGCCCTTCAACGATTTTGGCACATGCAAAGTCCGGCCTCCGGGCACCTGCAATTCCTCCGAAGGCACATGCTCTGCATCATCAGGAGAATAATCAGTCAACCGAAAGAAAGCGTTTCGCAACGCGCTGGTTGCAGCATCCCCATTGGGTACATGCCACAAGTCCACACCGCCCAGGCGCTCGCGACGATAGTCGGTGGGACCATTTAAAGAAAGAACATCCAAACGATTATTGAGCAGATCGATGAAGGGCAGGAAATGTTCGCGGTTCAGCCCATCCTTGTAAAGATCCGCCGGTGGCCGGTTCGAGGTTGTGATAATCGTGACCCCTTGTTCGACCAGACCGGTAAACAACCGGGACATGATCATTGCATCGGCACTGTTGTTGACCACCATCTCATCAAAACAAAGGCAGCGGGCATCCTGCGCCAGGTCAAGGGCAACTTTGGGTATCGGGTCGCCCGGATCTTTTTCACGCCAGGCGCGGATCATGTCATGCACCCGCAGCATGAATTCATGAAAATGCGCGCGCTCCTTACGATGGATATCCAGATTTTCGTAGAACAGGTCCATCAGCATCGACTTGCCGCGTCCAACCCCGCCCCACATGTAGACACCGCGCGGCGGCTCTGGCTTCTTGCCAAAGGCGCGCCACAAGATGCTTCCCTTGGGCGGCACCGCCTCGAGCTCTTCCTGCACAGCAGCTAGCCTTTGTGCACACCGATCCTGATCGGCATCGGGTTGCAATTCGTCCTGCGCGATCATCTGTTGATAGCGCTGGTAGAAACTGCTCATGCGTCTGGGTTTTTCGGGCGTAGTGCTTTTTTGACAATAGCCGTAAACGAAGCAACATTGTTCACTGCATCGCCCTGCACAACCAAACCGCGCATGAAAAGAAAACGGCCTGTTTCCCTGGTCACTTCAACCCGCGCTTCCAGTGGCTCATCCATATTGGCCGCTCCGGTAAAATGGGTCTGCAATTCAAGCGTTACCGATGGGCCAGCTGGTCCGATATCAAAAACTCGCATCGCGGCAAAAAGCGAACAGTCGATAAAACCCATCATCGTACCGCCATGGACGACATCGCCCATATTGCGATGACGCCGTTCGGGGAACATTCTGACCCGGCCTATGTCATCACCCAGTCCGTCGCCGCCGCGCCGAATGATAATTGGACCCAGAAAACTGTTATAGCATTCCGGATCGCGCAGCACCCATTGGAACCAACCGGGATTATCCGGGTCCGGGTTGCTGGTGTAATATTCGTCGTCCAGATTCGCCATTGGGATCAGACGCCTGCGCTCAAATCACTCTGGCGGCGGTCATCTTCTTGATTTCAGCAATGGCCTTGGCGGGTGACAATCCTTTCGGACAGGCATTGGCACAGTTCATAATGGTATGACAACGATAGAGGCGGAATGGGTCTTCCAAATCATCCAGCCGCTCACCGGTCATTTCGTCACGACTATCGGCAAGCCAGCGATAAGCCTGTAGCAAGATCGCCGGCCCAAGAAACTTGTCTGAATTCCACCAGTAGCTGGGGCAACTGGTCTGGCAGCAAGCACATAAAATGCACTCATACAGCCCATCCAATTTGTTTCGATCTTCCGGCGATTGCAGCCGTTCCTTACCGGATGGTTCTGGCGTAACCGTTTTCAGCCAAGGCTCAATCGCGGCATATTGCGCGTAAAAATGTGTGAAATCAGGAACCAAATCCTTGATTACTTCCATGTGGGGCAGCGGCGTAATGGTAACCTTATTGCCGCAATCTTCAATCGCGGTTGTGCAGGCAAGCCCATTCTTGCCATTGATATTCATGGCGCATGACCCGCAAATGCCTTCGCGGCAGGAACGACGGAATGTCAATGTGCTATCTTGCTCTGACTTCGCTTTGATCAGTGCATCGAGCACCATCGGACCGCATTCATCCAGATCCACCTCAAATGTGTCATAGTGCGGGTTTTCGCCGCTGTCCGGATCATAGCGATAGATTTTGAAATTGCGCTTTTTGCCGCCTGTCAGCGCCTTGTGCATTTCACCGGTCTTGCGGATCTTGCTATTTTTGGGGAGCGTGAAAGTCGCCATGTTATTTCCCTTGTTTCAATTTCCTGCGTGCAGGAAGGCGGCCCGTTCGAAGAATCGGCTATAGGCCTACAAAATTAGTGCGTCAGACTCAATGATTTAAGTTCCTAAGGCTATAAGATCATAGGAAGTTTGAGCCGATCAAACCTTTTGAGCAACTAACTGGTCTGGATCAATCCGTTACGACGCAACCCTTCGGCAATAATTGTCTCTAGCAATTGCGCATGACTTAAGCCCGCCGCCGCAGCTGATTTTGCAACAACCTTTTCGGACCAGAGGTTGCAATTGAGATTGATCTCAATGAAGTTAATATCGCCGGTATTGCGATCCAAACGAAACTCGATCCTGCCATAGTCGAACGGTTCAAACTCCCGTGCAATAGCCTCAGCCATTTTTTGCACCTTGGGGGCAAATTCCGGGTCATCAAATTGCTTTAACGTCGCCTTCTCTGTGTTGGGCACCAAATCGCGCTTCTCATAATAGGTCCATAGCTTTTGCGTATCTTCGCGTTCATAGATCAGCATCGGCAAAGCCTTTGGTCCATTAGCGCTTATAAAGGCGGCCTGCACATCATAACCATCCAAATAGGGCTCCACAATCGCATCGTGACCCTGCCCATGAATGCCCGCGACAGCATTGGCTACGCCAGCCCAATCATGCGCGTCGGATATAGCCCAGCTGGCGGAGGAAGCGTTCGGTTTGATAACCCAGCGTTCGGCCTTTGGGGCATCACTTTCATTAACTGGCGCGCCGCGGCGAAAACAGAACCAAGGCGCTGTCGGTACACCCGCCTTTTCGGCAACCAACTTGGAAACAGACTTGTCATCGCCAACACCGCGAACGAACGGCATCGCACCGACATAAGCAATCCGGTGCATATTACACAGCAACGGGATCAGCATTTCGCTATTCACAAAACCGCCGCGATTGAGAAGCGGAAACACGAAATCCACATCTGGCCGCTCAAACAGGACATTATAATTGTCCGCGACTTCCAGGTTGATGCCTAAACTTTCTAGACTAGTGCGCACCTCATGATGATAGATCGCGTGATTGCCGTCTTCGGGATGCATACCCCCGCCCCACAGCGCATGCTTGGCCATGAACAGGAACTTGAGCCTTTCTTTGGCCTCGGCTGGGATAGTGAGCGGTTCAATTTGAATACCCGAAGCCGAATTGGCCATATATAGTGCTCCCTCAAAAAATTTGACTGCTGATCATTGAAATAGTCGTTTTAAGATTTGGCTTCGCTTGTCCTATTGAGCTCATCAAAATCCAGTTTATCAACAGCATCGTTTAAAACCGCTTCAACCACTTTGTAGGTACGTTCATTGTCTACGTCGATGGCCTGCGTTCCATCGCTTAGAGGCACTCGCCGCATGGTCACACCAAATCGTTTTGACATCCGCTGAAATGCACCGTCAATTGTCACGAGTTTGAAACGCATCAACAAAATATTGAACAAACCAAAAGCATTGATTAACCGTTGCGGGTTGCCCATAAACTGGCCCCCTTCCTTGAAAATATTTGCCGCATTCAAGGCCTGCCGGTTCTTAAGACCATAAAGATTGCAATTGGCATATCCACCATCTCGAAAGTCATAAAAGCCTCTTTGTGCGAGAGGATGCACAGCGTGAATATCGGTCTTTTCGGCCAATCCAGCAACTGCATCGGCTCCATCAGCCATGACAGTCAGCGCGCGATCGATACTGTCATGTTTCAACAACACATTGTCGGCAGTGGTAATCAGATAAGGCGCATCGGCCTGCTCACAGCCTTTGATAACGCTGGCTGCAATATTATCATCCGACGTAATGAAAGTGATCGGCAGGTTGTCACGCATATAGGCTTCTGCAACCGGACGGATCTTTTCTTCACCATCTGGTTCAATCAAGATGTGGATGGCACGACAGCCTTTGTGACTGCTTAATATTTGCAATATCCGGTCAATCAATGTCTTGCCAGCAATCGGAATCAAGCATTTGTGACTCACATCATGCGCTTTGGCGAGCGGGTTGACAACGCCGGTACGCTGGGCAGCCAGCAAAATTACATCAAATAAATCATCCATCTGTCATTCCTTGGCAAAGCTATCAAAAATATCAAGCTTGATCGACCGTTCCGCCACTCTCATAATTCCGATGTTGAAAAAATTTGCTATAGCATCCTTAGAGAGTTAGCCAAATTGTCAGCATGCAAACCGCCCTAAAATCAGGATAGAACCAGAATTGCTAAACCGGCTGGTCCATAAATTCAGAACAAGCAACGATACGCTGGCGCGGGTTGGCCGCAACAGCGTCTGGCTGTTTTCGAGCAAAGGTGTCAGTGCTGTTCTAAGTCTTTTCTATTTGGCAATAGTCACACGGACTCTGGGCCCGGCTGGCTTTGGCACGTTCATTCTGATTGTTAGCTCCGGTCAGATTATCGCAGCTCTATTTCGCATTCAGACCTGGCAAGCCATCGTCCAATTTGGAACCCCGCTGCTCGCAAAGAGAGACCATGCCGCCTTCAATGTAATTGCAAGGCAAGGTTTTTTGATTGAGTTCATTGGCGGCATAGTGGCCTGTGTTTTACTATACATGTTGCTGCCATCGGCAGCAGAACAATTCTCATTGGCACTAGAAGTCGAACAAGGGTTGCTCATTTATGGATTGCTGGTCCTGTTAGCCATACGTTCAACGCCAACCGGTATTTTGCGTGCCCATGATCGCTTTCGTGATAGTGCAATAGGTGAAGTAGCGGTCCCGGTAACCCGCATGATCGGTGCTTTGATGCTGTTAGCCGTTGGCCCAAGCATAATTGGATTCTTGATTGTTTGGGGTTTATCTGAACTGGCCTGTGCTGGGCTGCTATGGGTATTGGTATGGCACAATGGACGCTCAATGGGTGAGCAAAGCAGCACGGAGAATATATTAGGCGATTTGCAGCCCGCTCCCAAGGCAAGTGAAAAGAGCTTCTACGGCTTTCTGGCTGCAACGAATTTCTCTTACCTACTCACGATTATCCGTGAACGGTTTGTCGTTATCATCGTTGGGCTGTTCGTTGGTGCGGCGGCGGCCGGTCTGTTTCGCCTCGCAGACCAGTTGGCCAACAGCATCAATCGTCTAACGGAGGTTTTTGCACGACCCATGTTTGCCGAGCTTTCGCGGCTTTACGGACAAAGTGAAAATAGCAAGTTACGTAGTCTGTTTTTGCGATCTCTGCGACTTTCCGCGATATCGGGGCTGACAATGTTTGGCATTCTCATATTGTTCGGTGAACATATCCTCTTGCTGATGTCCGGCCCGGAGTTTGTGGCCGCTTATCCGCTTTTGTTACTGCTTGCCGGAGCCACAATTATCGGCCTGATTGTGGTAGGCCTTGAACCGCTTTTACAGGCGGCGGATCGCGCCACCACTGCCTTTATCACTCGCTTACTGTCGCTGGTTTTTCTGGCTGCATTATTAGTCTGGCTATTGCCCGCGTACGGCGTATTTGGCGCAGCTCTGGCTATGTTGATGTCGGCCATCGCAACAGCATTACTGTTAATGCTAATTGGTTGGCGGTTGTTGCAGGTACTCCGCAAAAATTGAAGTTAAGGTTTTGGTTGCTGCATTCGTTCAAAAAAGGCGACCATGTCATCAAGCACCGGCCCTTTGTGACGAAATGGTTTGGCCACCGCCATCATAATCTCGAGGTGATCCATGTCCGGGTATTCGACATATTCCACTTCTCCGCCGACTGCGAGAATCTTATCTCGGAGGGTTCGGCTGTTGCGCGGTTCCACCTGTGTATCATCAATTCCGGTCGACAGCCAAAGCGGCGGCGCATCGGCGCGCACAAAATTGACTGGTTGAGTCATTTCCGGTTTCGGATAATCGCCAAAGCTCTGCTTTGTGGTTTCCGAGGATAAAGGGTAGAAATCAGCGGGACCAGCTAAAACAGCCACACCTTTGATAAAGTCTGGCGCCTTACCTTCGCGACCCAACCACTGCCGATCAAGGGCCAACATCGTGACGTTATAGGCGCCGGCAGATTGACCGGACAAGAAGATACGATCCGGGTCGCCGCCGGACTCGTGAATATTGTCGCGAACCCAAGAAACCGCTTTCGCACTATCTTCCAGAAAACCAGGGAATTTTGTGTCGGGATACAGACGATAGTCGGGTAAAACCGCAACATATCCTCGATTGGCCAATGCGCGCCCAGCAAAGGCATATTCATCCTTTGAACCAGCACGCCAGCCTCCGCCGTAGATAAAGACAACCACCGGCAAAGGTTTGTTCGAAGCTTCTTTCGGAACCCAGATATTGAGGCCCAAACCGAGTTCTTCATCATAGATCTGGTCTTTGACGAGCATCTTGGCATTGCCATCACCGGGAAAAACATTGTTCACCATATCCAGTTGTCTGGGACCAGTGTGTGACAAAAACCAAAAGGCAAAGCCGCCAATTGCAAAAATCAGCAGACCAAGAATAAGAAACCATTTCATTTAAGCGCCTTTATGCAGTCCATCAGGCGTTGGCAACAGCATCCCAATCGATGGGTTGATGACGATCAAGAAAACTATCGGCCCGTGGCATCGGATATTTCAAGCCGTTACCACAGTTAAACAGCACTGCGCGGTCAGTCTTGCCTATCAACCCCTCATCCAGTGCTTTGAGATAGGCTGCAGCGGTTGCAGCGCCTTCCGGGCAGAGCAGCAGGCCGTCCTCCTGGCCAATCCTAACCTGCGTTTCGACAATCGCATCGTCATCGACCGCTATGGCAAATCCGTTCGATTCACGCACGGCGCGCAGAATCAGAAAATCACCAACTGCAACCGGAACGCGAATACCGGCCGCCACCGTATGCGCATTTTCCCAAAGCGGTGCATGTTCCGCACCCTCTTCCCAAGCTTTGACTATGGGCGCGCAACCGGTTGCCTGTACCGCCACCATTTTCGGGCGTTTGGAACCGATGAAACCGATTTCTGCCAGTTCGTTAAAGGCCTTCCACATACCGATCAAACCGGTACCGCCGCCGGTGGGATAGAAAATAACGTCTGGCATTTCCCAACCCAATTGCTCTGCCAATTCCAACCCCATCGTTTTCTTGCCCTCGATGCGATACGGTTCTTTCAAGGTTGAGAGATTGAACCAGCTCATTTCTTTTTCACCGTCGGCTACGATTTTACCGCAATCATTGATCAGGCCGTTCACCCGCCAAACCTTGCCCCCCTGAAGCGCGATTTCCCTTACATTGATCTCTGGCGTATCATCCGGACAGAAAACAAATGCTTCCATACCAGCGCGCCTTGCATAGGCTGCCATCGCAGCGCCAGCATTGCCGTTGGTCGGCATAGCCAGTCGAGTCAGGCCCAACTCCTTTGCCATGGTGACCGCCATAACGAGACCGCGCGCTTTGAAAGAACCAGTGGGCAAGCGCCCTTCGTCTTTGACGATCACATTTTCACCCAGCGAATTGTTGAGCGGTATAAGAGGTGTCATTTCTTCACCCAACGAGACAATATTGTCAGCTTTCTGTACTGGCAATAATTCCCGGTAGCGCCAAAGATCGGCAGACCTCTTGGCCAGTTTCTCTTTGGTTAGTTCTGCTTTGACGCCATCCAGATCATAACGAATCAATATTGGCATACCGGCCGGCGAAAGATTCTGCACTTCTCCAACTGGCAAATGCTCACCTGTCTTCGAGCATTCATGATGGGTGACGAAATTTTTGCGCACGGCAGTGATGTTATTTTCAAGCATGTATCGTTTCTATCCTATCATGGTCGCGCAGCAAAGCGCTCGATATTCATTGATTTTATTCATCGGTTTTGCGGAAAAATTAGGGGTCGCCATTGCCCATATGTTGTGCAAGGATCACATTGTGTTCAGATTGCCATCCCCCGCTCTCTCGATTGTGATAACCATTTGTCGCTAACATCCATTGATCGTGTATCATTTGGCATGGGCGGCGCGGTCTACGCCGTCAAAGAAGCGGCTTACATTATGTTTGTCCTGTTGTTTTACACACAGGTCCTTGGCTTAAGCGGAACCGCAACGGGTATTGTCCTGTTCATAGCGATTGTGTGGGATGCGATTTCAGATCCGCTCATGGGCTCTTGGTCGGACCGGCTTAAAAGTCGCTGGGGACGCCGCCATCCGTTCATGGTCTTGAGCATAGTACCGCTGGCCGGTGGTTTTTTGGCGCTGTTCAACCCACCTGAAATCGTTCTTTCCAACATGAGCTATTTGGCCGGTTGGCTATTATTCTGGTCGCTGTGGATTCGCACCGCCCTCACCATGTTCGCTATCCCACATCTCTCGATGACGGCGGAAATCACTCAGGACTATCATGAGCGTAGCAAATTGTTATCGATGCGTACTGGGTTTTTATTTTTGTTCGCCTTGCTGCTTCCAGCGCTTAGCCTGTTCACTTTTTTTGGCGAAGAAGATGGTATAGATGGGCGGTTTGTAGCTGGTAACTATGTTACCTACGGATGGATATCGGCATTGATTGTTTGCCTCGCTGCAATGATAGCAATTGGCGGCACATGGAAATTCGTCGGTAGGACCACAATATCGCCGGAAAGAATGCCCTCCAGCGCCGGACTGCGGGGTATGTGGCGCGATTTTTTGTCGACTTTTCGAAACGTCAACTTTCGCAACGTCCTATATTATGATCTGGGCGCAACCGCATCATATGGTATCACCATTTCGCTCAATATCATCATCTGGACATATTTTTGGGAATTGGATGCGGATCAGACGGGACTGACCCTTGGCCTGTCAGTCGTGATCGCCGTACCTTTGGCTTGGCTAACCCTCGGGTGTATCAGTCGGCGCTGGCCCAAACATCAGATTATCAGATATGCAGTTGTCATCATGCTCATCGATTTGAGTTGGCTGTTTCCGCTAAGAATATTCGACATCATTCCAGCCAATGGCCATCCGATGATATTCGCATTGATCATCTTGCAAAATACCATCTTCATGTATTTTTTCATTCTGCGCATCGTCAGTATCTCGTCAATTACCGCCGACCTAACTGACGAGCATGAAGTTGATTCGGGCAAAAGACAGGAAGGCGGTTTTTATTCCGTGCTGCTTTTCACCACCAAATTGGGAACAGCCGTAGGGCCTCTTTATGGAGGAATTGCGCTCGATCTCGTTGGTTTAACCGAAGAAATGCGGCCCGGTGAAGTCGGGCAAAACACATTGAACAATCTGATGTGGGCAAAGCTACTGGCCATTGCTCCCTTGATGACAATTGCATGGTATTTCACCTTCCGCTTCTCGATGACCGAGGAACGGCTACAAGCAATCCAGAAAGATCTGCACGCACGCCGCAAACGTAGCTGATTAAACATGTGCGCAAAAAAAGGGCGACACTTTGGCCGCCCTTTGAAATCTGTATGGAAAGCAATTTAGCGCTTGGAGAACTGGAAGCTCTTACGCGCTTTTGCCCGGCCGTATTTCTTACGTTCAACCTTACGGCTATCACGGGTCAGGAAGCCTGCCGCTTTCACCGTGGCACGCAATTTCGGTTCATATTTGGTGAGTGCCTGTGAAATACCGTGCTTCACCGCACCAGCTTGTCCAGATAGCCCGCCGCCTTTTACAGTAACGTCGACATCATATTGGCCTTCACGCTCGGTGATTGCAAAAACCTGATTGAGAACCAAACGTAATGTTGGGCGAGCAAAATAGGTTTCCTGATCACGGCCATTGACTGTGATCTTGCCTTTGCCAGGTTTAAGCCAAACGCGGGCAACCGCATCTTTACGGCGACCGGTTGCATAAGCGCGACCATATTGATCCAGCTCTTGCTCGCGCAAAGGCATGGTCGATACGGGAGGTTCAACAACAGTTGCTTCGCCATCTGCCGCAACAGGAGTTTCGGTAGCGATATCGCCAGCGATTTCTTTCAAATCGGAAAGATCTTTTGTGTCAGCCATTATGCGCCCACCTTATTCTTACGGTTCATGGAAGCGATATCTAGTGCCACTGGGGCCTGTCCATCATAGGGATGTTCGGTTCCAGCAAAGACATGCAAGTTACGCATCTGGGCGAAACCCAAGGGGCCTTTTGGAATCATCCGCTCAACAGCTTTTTCAATCACGCGCTCTGGGAATCGGCCTTCGAGAACCTTTTCCGCGGTTGTTCCACTGATACCACCAGGATATCCAGAGTGCTTGTAATAAGTTTTCTTTGCTGCCTTACCACCGGTAAACTTCACCTTGTCAGCATTGATGATTACAACATGGTCACCGCAATCAACGTGGGGGGTGTAGCTTGGCTTATGCTTGCCGCGAACGATATTGGCGACAATCGATGCCATGCGGCCGACAACCAGATCGGTGGCGTCAATGATGTGCCATTTTTTTTCAACCTCAGCGGGTTTCGCCGCCTGGGTTTGTTTACTGATACCCTTCATTGGGTTGCTCCTTTGAAATCTCAATTAGTGAGATGATTCAGAAATAACAAAAGCCGAACCTGTTGGTCCGGCGTTCTGGGAGGGCTATTGGCGATCTTTCGGTAGCAAGTCAAGAAAAACTGCGGGTTATAAAACGGGTATTATTGTACCATGGTCCGTTCAGCAGATGGAACGATGCCCATTTCCTGTCAATCTTTGACCTTGCCGACCGAGCAGGTGAATTCCCCAAACGGTTGAAGCCACAACCAATGCACCCACCGCCTGATGCAGGACCGCCATGATGATATTCATATCCATCATCACTGTCGCGATGCCGAGGATAATTTGTGTGCCGAAGGCGCTATGGATAGCAATGGAAACCTTGCGGTCCATGTGTCGCACCTTACGGGATAGAATCACCAAGAACCCAACGACAACCCAAGCCCACCAACGGTGCATGAAATGAATCAGATAGGGATCATTGTTGAACGCGATCCAAGCACCCATCGTCCAATCAATACCGCCTGGAACAAAAAAATCATTCATGAGAGGCCAGGTGTTGGATATGTAACCGGCATTCAGGCCCGCCGTGTAAGCACCGAATAACAATTGAATGAACAGGACAACAATTGTGATCAATGCAAAACCAGTGAGTTTTGCTGGCTGGACATTTCCTTTGTACAGCTGACGGAGATCCAAAGCCGTCCAAATGAGACCACCCAGAATAAATAATGCCGTCAGCAAATGTACAGCCAGACGAAAATGGCTAACATCGGTTCGTTCCGTCAGCCCGCTGCTCACCATCCACCAGCCGATTGCACCTTGTAATCCGCCCAATGCAAGAAGCGCTAGCAAGCGCCAATTATACCCTGATGGAATAGCGCGTTTAACTGCAAACCAAAACAGCGGCAGCGCAAATGCCAATCCAATCAAACGCCCTAGCAGGCGGTGGATCCACTCCCAAAAATAGATATATTTGAAATCAGCAAGTGTCATCCCCGCCGGGCCGTTTATCTCCAAATATTCCGGTATCTGCTTATATTTTTCAAATTCCGATAACCAAGCCGCTTCGTTTAGCGGTGGCAGCGCGCCCGTCACAGGCTTCCATTCCGTTATCGAAAGCCCCGATTCAGTGAGCCGCGTTATCCCGCCAACGACAACCATGATGAACACCAATATCGCAACACCAAAAAGCCAGTTTGCTATTGCTATGGGCTGTATTGTCCGCTGCGCTTCTGTTGTGCTTAAGGCGTTAGAGTCGGTCATTTGGCGGCTATGTGATATCAAAACCCCAATTGGGCAAGAAAAAAGCCAAAAAATTGAACTTTAACACAAATGATATGTTGTATCTTAACACCTGTTCGCCTATCTAGGCTGCATCTAACCGAAAAGTGAGAACGTGAGTCGTGTTTACGACAGCAAATTTCTGGAAGAAAGACGGCATATTGGACAGAGATGGTCTCTGGGACCGAATTGCTGTTCTGATTTCCGGCCTTTGTGTTGTCCATTGCATTGGTACCATGATCTTTGTCGCTCTTTTGTCCTCTGCGGGAGGAATACTGCTCGATCCGCTAGTCCATGAAATTGGCCTCGGTATCGCGATAGCGCTGGGTATGTTTACCTTGGGTCGAGGTGTACTGGACCATGGCTATATTATGCCTGCAGCTGTTGGCGGACTTGGCCTTGGCATGATGATGGGCGCCATCACTTTAGGTCATGAAAGCGGTCATGGCGGCGCTGAAATACTCTTCACGATTTTGGGTGTTGCTGTACTCGCATTTGCGCATGACTTAAACTACCGCGCCACTCACTAATCTCTCACCATTGCCCTTGCAGCAAAATATCCCTAAATCACTTATATGGGAAAACATGATCATCATGAACATCATGGCGAATCGCTTGCAGATGCGGCGCGCGCCAATCTGGAAAAATCTGGCGAGAAATGGACAGAAACTCGGGCCGCCATATTTGAAGCCCTTTCGGGATTTTCACGACCGGCTTCCGCCTATGACATAGCAGAGCTCGTTTCGGCCGCGCGCGGAAAACGTGTTGCACCGAATAGCGTCTATCGAATTCTTGACCTGTTTGTCGCCAAGAACCTGGCGATGCGGGTGGAAAGCGCCAATGCCTATATCGCCAACAGCCACCCAGGCTGCGAGCATGATTGCATCTTTCTGGTTTGTGATACCTGCGGAGAAGCGACTCATGTCGATGATGACCCGGTATCGCAACAAGTCCGCAATGTTGCGCTGGAACAGGGCTTTAACTCCATTCGCCCCGTGATCGAAGTTCGCGGCGTTTGCCAAAAGTGCAGTTAATAGAACGCATTCGTCAGCATTTATTCAGCCTGATTCTGTTGAGTGATCGACAGAAGGTGGCAGTGCCGCTAATATATTCGCGAAATACGGAGTAACTATGTCGGGTCCCAATACACCGCTTCTGGACAAAGTGCCTTATCCAGAAGATTTAAGAAAACTGAAACCCGAGCAACTCCGCCAATTTGCAGACGAATTGCGCGCTGAGGTTATCGATACGGTCTCTTCAACCGGCGGGCATTTGGGCGCAGGCCTGGGCGTGGTCGAACTGACCACCGCAATCCACTATGTTTTCAATACTCCAGATGACCGGTTGATCTGGGATGTTGGACATCAATGCTATCCGCACAAAATACTCACCGGTCGCCGCGATCAGATTCGTACCTTGCGTCAGGGCGGCGGGCTTTCCGGCTTCACCAAGCGCGCCGAGAGCGAATATGATCCTTTTGGCGCAGCACATAGCTCTACTTCTATTAGCGCGGCACTGGGGTTTGCGATTGCCAATAAGTTAAATGACAAACCAGGACGCGGAATCGCCGTTATCGGCGACGGCGCGATGAGCGCCGGCATGGCCTATGAGGCGATGAACAATGCCGAAGCGGCTGGGAATCGATTGATTGTCATTCTCAACGACAATGACATGTCTATCGCGCCGCCGGTCGGTGGCCTTTCCGCCTATCTGGCGCGCATTGTTTCTTCTCGTGAATTTTTGGGTGTCCGCGAACTAGCCCGGCGCATTGCGCGCAAACTGCCCAAACCGCTCCATGATGCTGCACGCAAGACGGATGAATATGCCCGCGGCATGACAATGGGCGGGACGTTGTTTGAGGAACTAGGATTCTACTATGTCGGCCCAATCGACGGCCACAATATGGAGCATCTGGTTCCCGTGCTTGAAAATGTGCGCGATGCTGCTGAGGGTCCATGCCTGATCCATGTCGTGACTGAAAAAGGCAAAGGTTATAAATATGCCGAGGAAGCCGCGGACAAATATCACGGCGTTGCCAAATTCGATGTGGTTTCGGGGAAACAGGATAAGGGCGCGGGCGGCGGACCACCTGCCTACCAAAATGTTTTTGGTGAAACGCTCGCCAAACTAGCTGACAAAGATTCGCGCATTTGCGCAATCACTGCTGCCATGCCGTCCGGCACCGGGGTCGACAAATTTGCAAAAGCCCATCCCGAAAAATCATTCGATGTCGGAATTGCAGAACAGCATGGCGTGACCTTTGCTGCTGGACTGGCGGCACAGGGCATGCGTCCCTTTGCTGCGATCTATTCCACTTTCCTGCAGAGGGCCTATGATCAGGTCGTGCATGATGTAGCCATTCAAAACCTGCCGGTGCGTTTTGCCATAGACCGCGCTGGCCTGGTCGGGGCCGATGGTTGCACCCATGCCGGATCGTTTGACATTACCTATCTGGCTACGCTTCCCAATATGGTCGTCATGGCTGCCGCGGACGAAGCGGAGCTGGCGCATATGACCTATACCGCCGCCGAATATGACGACGGTCCCATTGCCTTTCGCTATCCACGCGGCAATGGCACCGGCGTTGAAATTCCTGCCGTTCTGGAGAAACTGGAAATTGGCAAAGGACGTATTGTCAAAGAAGGCAGCAAGGTTGCCATCCTGTCACTCGGCGCCCGCCTGGAAGAAGCGAAAAAGGCAGCTGAGCGCCTTGAAGCCAAAGGACTTAGCACCACTGTGGCCGATCTGCGTTTCGCCAAGCCGTTGGATGAAGAGTTGATCCGCAAGCTGCTGACCACACATGAAGTGGCTGTGACCGTTGAGGAAGCAGCAGTTGGAGGCCTCGGCGCACATGTGCTTACCTATGCTTCAGATAGTGGTCTTACGGATGCGGGCCTAAAAATCCGCACCCTGCGCTTACCAGATGTTTTTCAGGATCATGACAAGCCGGAATTGCAGTATAAGGAAGCGGGTCTGGACGCAGATGGCATTGTCGAAACGGTGCTCAAGGCATTGCGCCACAACAGCGCCAATGTAGAGGATGCTGGGGCGCGGGCTTAAGCTATTTAAGAACTAACTTGTTATCGGCGATTCCTGCGCTTAAGCGATGCTAATGTCTCCCGAATTCTCCCATATCGACCACTGGATATTTGATCTCGATAACGTGCTATATCCTGCCGAATGCGATCTGTTCGCGCTGATTGACATCAAGATGGGTGAGTATATCGCCAAAACGCTGGACTGCGATTATGCCGAAGCGCGTAAGGTCCAGAAGGCTTTTTTTCATGACCATGGTACGACGCTGGCCGGGCTGATGCATCACCATGGTACCGACCCCTCGGACTTTCTCAACTATGTGCACGATATTGACATGAGCCGCTTGTCACCAGCGCCCGCAGTACGTGCCGCCATCGAAGCCTTGCCGGGTGAAAAACTGGTCTTCACCAATGCCGATCGCCCCTATGCCAGGCGTGTTCTTGAAAAGCGGGGACTGGCCGATCTTTTTGACCAGATGCACGACATACTGGATACCGAACTGATCCCCAAGCCTCAGAAACCGGCTTATGACAGCATGGTTGCCGCTACCGGAATTAACCCGGCCCGCGCCCTATTTGTCGAAGATATGGCGCGTAATTTGCGTCCAGCAAAGGATTTGGGCATGACAACCGTGTGGATCAACACGGGCGCAGAATGGGCTGGTCGTGAGCATGATCCAAGTTATATTGATATTGAGATACCCGATTTGGAAAGCTGGGTCACCGGCCTCCACACAGCCAAGGAAACACAGACATTATGACCGCAGCATTGCAATCCACCATCGAAACCGCATGGGAAAAACGAGAATCGCTTAGTATTACTTCACAAGGTGAAGAGCGAGATGCAGTGAACGCAGCTCTGGAAATGCTGGACAACGGAACAGCCCGCGTCGCCGAAAAACAGGGTGACGAATGGGTGGTCAATCAATGGCTCAAGAAGGCCGTTTTGCTCTCTTTTCGCCTGAACGATAACGAGGTGATGGAAGGCGTTGCTGGTGGCAACCATTGGGACAAAGTGCCCAGCAAGTTTAAGGATTGGGGCGAAAACCGCTTTCGTGAAGCCGGCTTTCGGTCAGTGCCAGGCTCTATCGTTCGGCAGGGTTCGTTTATCGGTAAAGGTGTCGTGTTGATGCCAAGCTTCGTCAATATTGGCGCCTATGTTGATGAAGGATCAATGATCGATGGCTGGGCCACAGTGGGTAGCTGTGCACAAATAGGCAAAAATGTTCATATCTCTGGCGGCGCAGGGATTGGCGGTGTTCTCGAACCATTACAGGCTGGACCCGTTATTATTGAGGACGGCGCATTTATTGGCGCGCGCGCTGAGGTTGCAGAAGGGGTCAGGGTCGGTGAAGGTGCTGTGCTATCCATGGGTGTCTATCTGGGCGCTTCCACCAAGATTGTTGACCGGATAACCGGTAAGATCTGGATCGGTGAAGTGCCACCTTATGCCGTGGTTGTACCGGGTACTTTGCCGCCAAAAGCAAATGTCGACGGCGTTCCGGGTCCCGCACTTTACTGTGCGGTGATTGTAAAAACAGTCGACGCCCAGACTCGTTCGAAAACCGGCATCAATGATCTGTTGCGCGACTAATGGGTGTAGAAGGCAAACCGATTAAAATAACGCTGGGTGAAAATGATCACCCCTATCGCAACGGTGCGTGGACTCCCAATTTTGAAGAGGTCATCGCTGATGATATGGAGATCATCGGAACAATTCCTTCCGACATTGACGGGATTTATGTTCGCAATACTGAAAACCCGATCCATGACTCGATAGGCCGCTATCATCCATTTGACGGCGACGGGATGATCCACACGATCCGGATCAAAGACGGTGCGGCGATCTATCGAAACCGCTTTGTCCGTACCGAAGGCTTTGCCGCCGAACAGGAAGTAAGCGGTCCGCTATGGGCCGGGATTATGGGCAAACCGGGCGCCTCCAAACGACCTGGCTGGGGGGCGCATGGCGCGGTCAAGGACAGTAGTTCAACCGATGTCGTTGTTCATGCCGGAAAGATTCTCTCGACCTTTTACCAATGCGGCGAAGGTTACCAGCTCGATCCGGAAACTTTGGATACATTAGGTACCGCCGATTGGGTCCCCGAAGATGGCATTTCCGCGCACCCCAAAGTCGATGAAAAAACCGGCGAATTGCTGTTTTTTAACTATTCTACCAAAGCACCATTCCTACATTACGGCGTTGTTGGAGCAGATGATAAGCTAAAGCATCTAGTTCCTATCGACATACCCGGCCCGCGTTTGCCGCATGACATGGCCTTCTCCGAAAATTATGCAATCTTCAACGATTGTCCGATGTTCTGGAAAGAGGATTTGCTCGATCACGGCCTGCGCATTCCCTCTTATCATGATGATATGCCCACGCGGTTTGGAATCATCCCGCGCATGGGTCAGCCCGAGGACATAAAATGGTTTGATGCCAAACCGACCTATGTACTGCATTGGGCCAATGCGTTTGAAGATGGCGACGAAGTGGTTCTCGATGGTTATTTCCAGAATGATCCCGTCCCGCCGCCGCTGACCGATTTTCCGTCAGGCTATGAAAGCATGGGTGCCAGTATTGATCTGCATAGCTTCAAACCCGAATTGCATCGCTGGCGTTTCAACATGAAAACCGGTGAGACAATCGAAGAAACATTATTCGACGAATATCCGGTCGAGTTTGGCATGTTCAACCAGCAGATCGCTGGTTTACCCTATCGATACGCCTATAGCGTGACCGGCCATCCCGGATGGTTCCTGTTCAACGGACTGGTCAAACACGATTTGGAAACTGGCAAGGCGGAACGCTACTATTTTGGTGATGACCGCTTTGGTTCCGAGGCTCCATTCATACCGCGCACAAACGCGCAATCCGAAGACGACGGCTATTTGATCAGCTTCATAACGGACATGGCGCAGGATCGTAGCGAATGTATCATCGTGGACGCGAAGGATGTTGCTGCCGGTCCGGTTTGCCAGATTATCTTACCGCACCGCATTTGCAGCGGCACCCATGCGACATGGGCCAGCGCAGAACAGATCGGGGAAGGTTAAACTTTCGGCTGCTGCTGCGTGGCGCAATGTATACCACCGCCGCATTCGCCTATAGGGTCCACATTGAGCATCACGATTTCGCGATCTGGGTATAGTTCGCTCAGCGTTTCCTTCGCTTCTGCGTCGACTTCCCGATCACCAAATTGAGCGGCAATAACCGCACCGTTGCAGACATAATAATTTACATAGGACGCCACAAAGTCTTCCGCTTCTACGCGAATGTCATAGGGCTGGGGCAGCACGATGATCTCAAATTTCTTCCCATTGGTATCACTGGCCGCCGCCAGTATGTCGTGCGTTTCATAGGCCGACGCTGCAAAAGGGTCACCTCTGACATCTTCTTCGTCCGGCAGTTGGATCAGGATCGTACCCGGCTCGGTAAAACGGGCCAATGCGTCGATATGATAATCGGTAATGTCCAGAGCCTTGACGCCCGGTGCCCAGATCATCTTTTTCCCGCCAACCGCCTCCAGAATTTTCGCCTCTATGTCTGCGCGCGTTCCCATGTTGCGATTATCAATCACCCAGCTTGATTCATGTGCGATGACGGTGCCTTCGCCGTCGGATTCCAGCCCGCCCGGCTCGCCAACCAAACCGTTGTCGCGCAGTGGCAATCCCATACGCCTGGCGATGGCGGCAGCAATCTTTCCGTCATTGCCATGCACCTGTTTGTCTCCCCAGCCGTTAAAGTTAAAATGGCTGATGGCGAGATCACCGGCTTCATTGCGGACAAAACAGGGGCCCGCATCGCGGCACCACAGATCATCGGTCGGGATATCCCAGACTTCGACGCCATCGGATAGCTTTTTGCGAGCGGCGCTCTCAAACTGCTTGTCCATCAGCATCACGACCGGTTCAAATTCGGCAATCGCATTGGCAACGTCGGCGATACTCTGTTGCAGCATGTCCAGAAACACAGGATCGGGATGCACGACTGTGCTGACCGGCCATTGCATGAAGGTCCGTTCATGCGGGTCGCGTTCTTCGGGCATCCAGAATTTTGGATTTGTCATGTCAGCGGGCGCTGCACAGGCGGTAAATGATGGTAAAGCGGCCAGCGTACCCAGCATCCCCGCTCGTTTGGTGAAGGTTCGCCGCGAGATCAATCAAACAGCTCGCCATCAATTTCTTTGCCCGCGGGAGGTTTCAACCCCAGATGTTGCCAACCGCGATCATTCAAGGTTCGTCCTCTCGCGGTGCGGGCAAGAAGACCGAGCTGAATAAGATACGGCTCGATCACTTCTTCAATCGTATCACGCGGTTCGCTGAGACCGGCCGCGAGAGTTTCCACCCCGACCGGACCGCCCTTATAAATATCTGCAATCATATGCAGATAGCGCCGGTCTATCGCATCCAGGCCGATGCTGTCTACTTCCAGCCGCGTAAGCGATTCATCCGCGGTTTTCTTATCGACGGTCGGCGAACCTGCAACATTGGCAAAATCCCGCACTCGGCGGAGCAAGCGGCCAGCAATTCGCGGCGTGCCACGAGCGCGGCGGGCAACCTCGGTAGCACCATCGGGTGCAATGGCCAGATCGAGTAATTTCGCGGCGCGGTGGACGACTTTTTCCAGTTCTTCGGTTGTGTAAAAGTTTAATCGTACCGGTATGCCGAAACGATCGCGCAACGGCGTGGTGAGCAAACCTTGCCGCGTGGTCGCGCCGATCAATGTAAATTGCGGTAGGTCGATGCGCACCGATCTTGCCGATGGCCCTTCACCGATAATCAGGTCCAGCGCGCGGTCTTCCATTGCAGGATAGAGCACTTCTTCCACCACGGGATTAAGGCGGTGAATTTCGTCAATGAAAAGCACATCGCCCTCTTCAAGGTTGGTGAGCAAAGCTGCGAGATCTCCCGATTTGGCAATAACCGGGCCGGATGTCGCGCGAAAACCAACACCTAGTTCGCGCGCAATAATCTGCGCCAGCGTGGTCTTGCCCAATCCCGGCGGGCCGAAGAACAATACGTGGTCGAGTGCTTCGCTACGTTTCTTCGCCGCCTCGATAAACACACGAAGATTGCCGCGCGCCGCTTCCTGCCCGATAAATTCGTCGAGCGTTTTTGGACGCAGGGCAGCGTCGACGTCTTCGACTTTGCGTTCGGGTGATTGGAGGCGATCTTCCATCACTTCGCCGCCTTCTTCAACGCCAACCGCACAAGTGCATCCAGCGTCACCCCATCTCCCGCCTCGGCATCTGCCGCAGCCACTGCCGCGCTCGCATCCGCCGGTTTGAAGCCGAGATTTTGTAGCGCACTGACCGCATCGGCGCTGTTGGTTGAGGGCGCGTGGGCCGCTCCGCCTGCGCCGACAATAGGATCGGTCACCAGCCCGCCGACCTTATCTTTGAGTTCGTTGACAATCCGCAGCGCCAGTTTCGGCCCCACGCCATTGGCCCGCGACACCATCGCCTTGTCGCCGGTCGCTACGGCGCGGGAAATTTCTCCAGGTTCAAGAGCCGATAGGATTGCCAGTGCTACCTTCCCGCCAACGCCCTGGACCGAAATCAGCAGCCGGAACCAGTCGCGTTCGCTGGCCGAGGCAAAACCCATCAGCCGCATGTCGGTCTCGCTCACCTGCATTTCTGTATAGATGGTCGCGCCATCGCCAACACCGCCGATGGCAGTGATGGTCCGCGAAGAGGCAAAAACCAGATAGCCGACACCCTGCACATCCAACACGATATTATCAGTGCCGATTTCGTCGATTATTCCAGTCAGTTTTGCGATCATGAAAGTGTTTTAGCGTGACAGGCGAATCTGTCGAGTTTTTGTTTTGTTCTAACTCATTGTTCGCTAGCGCTCACTGCGAGCGAACTTAAAAATCAACGCTTCCGGTGATGCGCGTGGGTAATCGCAACCGCCAAGGCATCGGCCGCATCTGCACCTGCCAGCTTTACGCCCGGAAGCAAGATTTTGATCATCGCCTGCACCTGATCCTTGTCCGCCTTGCCCACACCAACGACTGATTTTTTCACTGCGCGAGCCGCATATTCGCCGACCTCAATACCGGTCCGTGAAGCGCCGAGTAAAACAACCCCGCGTGCCTGACCCAGCTTCAACGTGCTCTGCGGGTTGGAGTTGACAAACACCTCCTCCACCGCCGCTGCGTCCGGTCTATACTCGAGCATCAGGTCGGTCAGCTCCAGATCGAGCTTCAACAATCGGTTCGCCAGCGCCATTTTCGGGTCGGTCTTTATCTGACCATTGGCAATATGGGAAAGTCTGTTGCCTTCGGAACTGATAACACCCCAGCCCGTTGTACCCAGACCGGGATCAAGACCCAATATAATCATGCCCCCATGATCATTCGGCGTTCAGTTTTTCCATGATCTCGTCGGATACGGAAAAATTGCCCCAAACGGTCTGGACATCATCATCCTCTTCAAGCGCGTCGATGAGGCCCAAGATGGCAACTGCCTGTGCTTCATCTACTTCTACCTCAACTGTCGGGCGCCAGGCCAATTTCACACTCTCGGCTTCACCAAGCGTCTTTTCGAGTGCGCCAGACACTTCATGCAAGTCTTCCATCGCGGTCCAGATTTCATGACCGTCTTCAGAGGATGCGATATCATCTCCACCCGCTTCCATAACCGCTTCCATAACGGTGTCTTCGTCACCTGCACTGGCCGGATATTGAATGTAGCCCACATGATCAAAGCCGTGGGATACCGAACCGGTCTCCCCAATATTACCGCCATTGCGTGAGATTATCGTCCGCACATTGGTGAAAGTACGATTGGTATTGTCGGTCAGCGTTTCGATGATCAAAGAGACACCGCCGGGCCCAAAGCCTTCATAGCGCACTTCATTGTAATCATCGCCTTCATTGGCAGAAGCCTTATCGATCGCGCGTTGAATACCATCCTTCGGCATCGACACGGCTTTGGCGTTATTCACTGCAAGACGCAGGCGGGGATTCATATCCGGATCAGGCATTCCCGATTTCGCAGCCACCGTGATCTCACGACTCAGCTTTGAAAATTGAGCAGAACGTTTTTTGTCCTGCGCACCTTTGCGATGCTTGATATTGTTGAATTTACTATGGCCTGCCATGCGATCTATCCGTTGCTATATTAATAGTATTTGAGGCTCTTTGCCGTATGTTGTTGACCAACTCAACCATTGGATCGACCGAAAAGGCTGACGATGAACCGATTAAAACAAACTGCTGGTGAATGGATCGCCTTTATTAAGGCGCCAACACTGAATTTACCGATGTCGGAACAATCGGCCATAAAAGACGTTGCATGGCTTTTCGCGCTTAACTGCTTAATCGTCACGGCAATTGCTGCCGTTCTTTTTCCGGCAATGATGCTGCTCGATATCGAAATGTCCAGTGATATGTCGGAATTGTTCAAACGCCCTGTTTGGCAGATTCTGGGCATTGTCGTGATTGTCGGTCCAATAATGGAAGAAATAATATTTCGTTCGTGGATCAATGGAAATCCAAGACTATTGATCATTTTTGGCGCTATTGTTGCATGGTTTGGCGGATCCCATTTACTGGCACTGTCAGGAATAACGGCTGACACTATGGTATCCACAATCGCTGTCGCGACGGTAATAGCGCTGGCGGCCCTATTCGGGGTTTTTCGCTGTTGGAAGGCGCCGGTGCCGAATTGGTACGCCCGAATATTCCCGATCATCTTTTGGATTCAAGCGCTGTTTTTCGGCTTCATTCATGTCTTCAACTATGCCGGGGATAATCCGCTCGCTTTGCTCCCATTTGTGCTGCCGCAGCTGATCGGTGGACTAATCTGGGGCTATGCGCGGGTACGATATGGCTGGTGGTCAAATATCATCATGCATATGGCCTACAACATGATTGCTACCAGCGGGTTGCTCTACATGCTTTTCACTGGCGGTGATTTAATCAGTTCATAGCAACCGCTGCATCCATTGCACATCGCGCCATGCACCCAGTTTCCGGCCAACTTGTTGATAAACTCCGACGGGTTTGAACCCAAGTGAGTGATGCAATCCCAAGCTGGCGTCATTGGGAAGGGCAATACCAGCAAACAGGGCGTGAAACTCTCGTTTCTTCAGACGCTCGAACAAATCGATATATAATGCGCGACCAATGCCCCGCCGCGAGAATGAAGGATCAACATATACAGTCACGTCACAGCTGCTTTTATAAGCTTCTCGCGAACGATGTTCAGACCCATAGGCATATCCAGCAACATGTCCGTCCACTTCGGAAACCAGCTACTCATGAGATGCCAAAGTCCGTTCGATTCTGCGACCCATTTCGGTCACATCAGGCGGTGTAGACTCAAAACTGACCCAGCTATCGGTAACAAACGGTGCATAGATCGAAGCGCATTGATCGGCATCTTGAACAGTTGCCAATCGTATTTGCATTAAGCGATCCCTAGTGCCGATTTATACGTGTCGAGAATGGCTTCCATTTCCTGACGGTCATGGGTCTCCATTTTACGGAGGCGTACGATTTGCCGCATGATTTTTGGATCATAGCCTTGCGATTTTGCTTCGGCGTAAACATCCCGAATATCGTCGGCGATGCCCTTTTTCTCTTCTTCCAAGCGCTCTACCCGTTCGATAAATAGACGCAGCTGATCTGCGGCAACATTGCCTTCGCTCATATTCATATTCCCTTGAAAATCTATATTGGATTCGGTCGCTGTCCTTACGCTGGTGCTGCGTTTTTGGCCATGCTTTCCTTCATCTTTTTCAATCGTTCAGGCGTCGCTTCCGTTTGGTACTTTCTCTTCCAGTCTTTCGAAGGCATGCCGTGTATCGCTTCTCGCGCCTCGTCCTTGGACATTGTGCCACCTGCGTCGTTGGTGGCCTCCATCACCCAGTCGGCCAAACAGTTGCGGCAAAATCCGGACAGACCCATCAGATCAATATTTTCGGCATCATGACGGTGTTGAAGGTGGCTTACTAGGCGGCGAAACGCTGCTGCCGCTGCGACATCTGAAATTTCTTTTGTCATCCTGTTCACTTCCGTTGCATTTTGTTTTTATCCTGTCATGAAATGGGGATAAGCCGCACAATGTAAAGCGCGAAACGACAGGAAATTCACCCATGGCATCGCATAAATTCTCTCGCGAACGCAAAGTAAAAGTGTTGGCTACACTAGGTCCTGCAAGTGGCAGCCCGGAAATGATTGAAAAAATGTTCCATGCGGGTGTCGATGCCTTTCGCATGAATATGAGCCACGGACAGCACAAAGCGCATGCAGAAAATGTGAAATCCATCCGGGCGTTGGAAAAGAAAGCCGGGCGACCAATTGCAATATTGGCAGACCTGCAGGGTCCAAAGTTGCGGATAGGAGCCTTTGCCAAAGGGCCAGTTGAGTTAGAGGTCGGCAAACAATTCGTTCTAGACAATCAACGAAAAAAAGGTGACGTCAATCGCGTAAATCTGCCGCATAGAGAGATACTCGAGACGTTGCAACCGGAACAAATGCTTTTGCTTGATGACGGCAAAATCCGTCTCAAAGTAACGGAAAGCGATGGCAAGTCGATCATCACCGAAGTTTTGACCGGCGGTCAGTTGTCCGATCGCAAAGGTGTCAATGTTCCAGATGTTGTTTTACCCGTAACCGCACTTACCGAGAAGGATCGTAAAGACCTTACCTTTGCACTGGAACAGGATGTAGACTGGATTGCTCTGAGTTTTGTGCAGCGCCCAGAAGATGTCGCCGAGGCCAGACGTTTGATTAACGGCAAAGCAGCGCTGCTCTCAAAAATCGAAAAACCGGCGGCCATTGAAAGGTTGGACGAAATTCTCGAACTCTCCGACGCTGTTATGGTGGCGCGCGGAGATCTGGGTGTGGAGCTGCGTCCCGAGCATGTTCCACCGCTACAAAAAGAGATTGTGTCAAAGGCGCGGAAAATGGGCCGCCCCGTCGTAGTCGCCACTCAAATGCTCGAATCAATGATCACATCGCCGACACCGACGCGAGCCGAAGTATCCGATGTTGCAACCGCAATCTATGATGGCGCGGATGCCATCATGCTTTCTGCTGAATCAGCCGTTGGTCAATGGCCAATTGAATCTGCAACGATGATGGACCGGATTGCCGAACGGGTAGAAAACGACGAGTCCTATGCTCGCCGCGTGCATTTTACGGAGACATTGCCCGATGAAACCACTGCCGATGCGCTGGCCGCCGCTAGTTACAACATCGCGCGAACGGTGGAAACATCGGCGATTGTCTGTTTCACCACCTCAGGATCCACTGCCCGCCGCATGGCCCGTGAACGCCCTTCCGTGCCATTGTTGGTGCTGACACCGAATCGGAAAACCGCTCGGCGAGTAGGCTTACTATGGGGTGCACATGCCGTTGTAACCCGCGACGTTTCCAATTTTGAAGAAATGATTGAGAAAGCCAAACGCATGGCTCTGCGGCACAGATTGGGGGAAGCTGGTTCACGGTTAATTGTTTGCGCTGGCGTTCCGTTTGGAACACCTGGATCCACCAACCTTCTACACGTCGTCAGATTAACTGGAAACGAGCTGAAACGCAGTTAGAGCAATCCCAAATCGACTAGATCAGATTCAAGCAGCGAGGCGTTTTGAAACAAATGTCCCCGGATACCAACACCTTCGCAACCATCAATATTCTCTAGTCTGTCGTCGATGAACAGGCATTGTTCGGCTGCTCGGTCAAAGCGTTTTAAAGCAAGTCGATAAATATCCGGGTCAGGCTTTACCATCTTCTCTTCACCAGAAATCAATATGTCCTCAAAATGGTCAAAAACAGCCTTGCCTGCGCGGAAAGGAGGCCAGAATTCCGCGGAAAAATTGGAAAGCCCAAACAATGGCACCCCCGCTTCCGACAAGCGTGCAACTAGTGGAGTGATGCCATCAATCTCACCGGGATTGGTTTCGTTAAACCGATGCTGAAACAGAGCGATGCGTTTTGCTTGTTCCGGATATTCCGCAATAAGTTCTGCACTAGTGTCTGCAAATGCTCTGCCCGCATCATGTTGAAAATGCCATTCGGGGGTCACGACATTTGTCAGAAACCAGTCGAGCTCGTCGGCATTGTCGATGATTTTTTCGTATAGAAACCGAATATCCCACCGGGAAATCACATTTCCGATGTCAAATATTACGGTGTCAATTTTCGAGATGGTAGTTCGCCTCTACCGAACAGGCGTGATTAGCCCTGGCGCGCTTTAAACCGGCGATTCGTTTTATTGATCACGTAGGTG
The DNA here is from genome assembly GCA_947494305.1 of uncultured Sphingomonadaceae bacterium. Lineage (GTDB taxonomy): Bacteria > Pseudomonadota > Alphaproteobacteria > Sphingomonadales > Sphingomonadaceae > Parasphingorhabdus. The sequence goes on from CANLUL010000002.1 coordinate 101,394, forward strand.
CGACCATGACGACGAATAACGCGGCAATCACGGTGGCGGTTTTTAAGCGACTTCAAAGAGTTGCGGACTTTCATTTTGGTACCACGCCTTAATCTATAAAATTTCTTGAGAACGGCCGAAACCGTTTGCAGACGGTGCAGTTAGGGTCGATTCTGGTTAAAGTCAAGCAGGGTAAGAACCTATTCTCCGCGAATTTCGCCCAATTTCCGCTCCCACGCCAAAGCATGGGTAACAATTTTGTCTAGGTCTGCGTGTTTTGGCTGCCAGGGAAAGCGCTCCATGATGGCGCCATTGTTGGAAATCAGCGAATCAGGGTCCCCGGCACGACGCGCATCCATGATGCGATTGATCTTTAGATTTGTGACTCGGTCAACTGCATCCAAAACCTCCAAAACAGAAAAACCACGCCCATAACCGCAATTTAGCAAGTGATTCTGTTCGGGTTCTGCGATCAGAGCTTCAAGCGCCAACACATGCGCTGCTGCTAGATCAGAAACATGGATATAATCGCGGACTCCAGTACCGTCGGGAGTGTCATAGTCTGTGCCGAAGACGGCAACGCTATCGCGTTTGCCCAATGCGGCTTCTACGGCAACTTTAATCAAATGCGTCGCGCCAGCGGTCGATTGTCCGGTTCGAGCTTCCGGGTCAGCGCCCGCCACGTTGAAATAGCGAAGCGCACAAAAATTGAACGCATGCGCTGCGGACACATCTCGCAACATATGCTCAGTCATCAATTTGGACATACCATAGGGATTGATCGGCAGCTGAGGCGTTTCCTCTGTCACCGGGCTTTCCTCAGGAATGCCGTAAGTGGCGGCGGTAGATGAAAAAATAAAGTGTTTCACTCCACCTTCGACAGCTGATTCGATGAGGCTGCGGCTTTTGGCGCTGTTGTTATGATAATATTTCAGTGGATTCTCGACAGATTCCGGTACGATAATTGAGCCGGCGAAGTGCATGATCGCAGCGATATTCTGCTCTTCTATGATCCGCGCAACGAGCTCACTGTCTTCGATGTCGCCTTCATAAAAGGCCACTTCATCAGGCACCGCCCAGCGAAATCCGGTGGTTAAATTGTCAATGACCGCTACTTTCCAGTCATTGTCTAGCAGCGCCAGCACCGCATGGCTGCCGATATAGCCGGCTCCTCCAGTCACAAGGATAGTAAAACGATCCGCCATGTTCAGGCTCCTGAAAAGATTGCTAATTTATCGTCCGGATAGCTTAAAAATCTAACTATCCCACTAACTTTACACATGGTTAGATGCAATTTTTTACCCGCCAGTGTGAAAATTTCAGCTACTGTTACTAAAATTCGATGCGGAGTAAGGCTTATGAAACAATTTCAAAGAGTTATCGCGATGGCACTGTTGGCAAGCGGGCTAAGCGCTTGCATGGCCACAACACCACCTGTTGAGGTTACACGCTTCCACACCGCGCAAGATCAGCAATTTGCCTTTGGCTCGGTAGAGGTTGTTTCAGCGCAGAACGAGGCAGACAGCAATAGCCTCGAGCAAGGAACTTACACAGCGGCAGTGATGCGTGAGTTACAGACAGCCGGCTTTGCTGATGCAGGCAATTTGTCGGCCGCTAGTGAATATGTCGCACGAATGTCGGTTGACCGCTTTAAGATCGACGCAGCTGGTAGTCGGCGCTCTCCGGTCTCCGTTGGAGTCGGCGGCAGCACTGGCAGCTATAGATCCGGTATTGGGCTGGGCATTGGCATCAACCTAGGGGGGCGTCCAAAGGACAAGGTTGGTTCGGAACTGTCCGTTCGTATTTCTCGCCGTTCAGATGACACCGTGGTTTGGGAAGGGCGCTCTTACGTCGAAGCAAAAGAAAATTCTCCGGCCGCGCAACCTGGTCTCGCTGCATCAAAACTTGCGGAAGCTCTATTCAGGGACTTCCCCGGGCAGTCAGGAGAGACTATCAGGGTGCCATGAGCATTCAGATAAACAGCGCCTTCGATAGCGGCAATATCGAGATTCACACGATTGACGGCACAAAGGCCGAATTATCCATCCGCAAAGACAAGGATAGTGATTTTTTTCAATGGTTCCATTTTCGCGTCACCTGCGAAATCGGCGATGAACTGGAACTCCGCATCACTGGCCTGAAAGATTCCGCCTATCCACAAGGTTGGCCGAACTATAATGCCTGCGTCAGTGAAGATCGCGACTATTGGGGCCGCGCCGAAAGTGACTATGATGAAAGCACCGGAACGCTATCAATCACTTACACAGCCTCCAGCAATATTGTTTGGTTCGCCTATTTTGCTCCCTATAGCATCGACCGACACCATGATTTAATCTCCGAAGTCGCGGCCGTCGAAGGCGTTACGTGCCGAACTTTGGGATATAGTCTTCAGGGGCAACCTATTGATTGCCTGACGATGGGCAATGGCGAAAAGCAGGTCTGGTTATACGCACGTCAGCATCCGGGCGAATCGATGGCCGAATGGTGGGCGGAAGGCGCGCTGGAGATGCTAACCGATTCAGCTGATCCCCATGCACGACTATTGCTCGATAAATGTACATTGCATATTGTTCCCAATATGAACCCAGATGGGTCGTTTCGGGGCCATTTGCGGACAAACCATGTGGGTACCAACCTCAATCGGGAATGGGCTGAACCGACTGCTGAAAAATCTCCCGAGGTGCTATGCGTTCGCAATGCGATGGACAAAAGCGGCGTTGATTTTGCAATGGATGTCCACGGCGACGAAGCCATTCCGGCGGTGTTCATTGCGGGATTTGAAGGCATTCCATCGATCACTGGTGAACAGTTGGAAAAATACCATATCTATCGCAACCGTCTAGCCCAGCGGACTCCTGATTTTCAGACCGAACTCGGATATCCAACGGCTTCACCCGGAAAGGCCAATCTGACCATGTCGACCAATCAGGTCGCTGAACGTTTTGGTGCAGTGGCCATGACGCTGGAGATGCCATTCAAGGACAATCGCGATTTGCCGGACCCGGAACAGGGATGGTCACCCGAGCGTTGCAAACTATTAGCTCGTGATTGCCTAGCAACATTGGCGGAACAGATCGAAACCATCTAGTCAGTTTCGCTAAGCGGTGCCCAATCGCAAGTTTGCTAAAGACCTCAAGTCTATTTCCAAGGTGACTCCATGACCATCAACAACCATTCCGAAATCCGAGAAGAAGTTGCAAAGCTATGCTCCAAATTCCCTGGCCCCTATTGGCAGGAAAAGGATCGCAATCGGGACTATCCAACCGAATTTGTGCAGGCATTGACGGATGCTGGCTATTTATCAGTTCTAATCCCGGAAGCCTTTGGCGGTGCAGGGCTTCAGCTTTCTGCTGCCGCCGCGATTTTGGAGGAAGTACAAGCGCAAGGATGCAATGGTAGCGCCTGTCACGCGCAAATGTATACCATGGGGACGGTACTCCGCCATGGATCAGATGCGCAAAAAGCAGAATATCTGCCAAAAGTCGCCGCCGGAGAGCTCCGCCTCCAGGCCTTTGGCGTAACCGAGCCGACCAGCGGCACTGATACTCTCTCGCTCAAAACTACCGCAAAGCGTGACGGTGATGATTATATAATAAACGGTCAAAAAATATGGACCAGCCGCGCAGAACATAGCGATCTGATGATCCTGCTTGCGCGTACTACGCCTAAGGAAGAAGTTAAAAAACGAACCGAAGGTTTGTCAGTTTTCATCGTTGATATGCAGCGAGCCAAAGATAATGGCATGACAATCTGCCCTATCGAAACGATGATGAATCACAATTCGACGGAGATTTTTTTTGACAATGTGCGCGTGCCTGCATCGAACCTGATTGGCGAAGAAGGAATGGGGTTTCGCTACATTCTATCCGGCATGAATGCAGAGCGGATCCTGATTGCGGCGGAATGTATCGGCGATGCCAAATGGTTCATCCAAAAGGCAAGTGATTATGCCCGCGATCGCACGGTTTTTCAGAAACCCATCGGGCAGAATCAGGGTGTGCAATTTCCCATTGCCAAAGCTTACGCCCAGATGAAGGCAGCGGAACTCATGGTGCACGATGCCATTACCAAATATGAGGCTGGTGAAAATTGTGGGGCAGAAGCCAACATGGCCAAGATGCTTGCCGCCGATGCCAGCTGGGCAGCCGGAGAAGCCTGTGTACAGACCCACGGAGGATTTGGTTTTGCAACAGAGTATGATGTGGAGCGCAAGTTCCGGGAAACGCGGCTTTATCAAGTTGCCCCGATTTCAACCAACCTCATATTATCATTCCTTTCCGAGCATGTGCTCGATTTGCCGCGGTCCTATTGAGCATCGCCTTTATTGACGCTCCCTAATTTTGCGCATAGGCATGCGCGAAATTAAGGAGAAAAATCATGCGTGAAGCAGTCATCGTATCTTATGCCCGCACGGGTCTTGCCAAAGCTGGACGGGGTGGTTTCAATATTACGCCGCCCATGACGATGGCCGCTCACGCTATTAAGCATGCCGTCGGAAAATCCGGTGTAGAGGCGGATTTTGTCGATGACAGCTTTATGGGCAATGTTGCACATGGCGCCCCCAATATCGGACGCAATGCGGCGCTTCTCGCCGGACTGCCAAAAACCACTGCTGGCGTAACCATAAACCGCTTCTGCTCTTCGGGCATGCAGGCCATTGCGATGGCCGCCCATCATGTAAAAGTCGATGGCGCGGATTGTGTTGTTGCTGGCGGCGTCGAGAGCATCTCGATGCAGGGGCAACGCGCACCAGAGGGCTCCATTGATAACGAAATTTTGAAAATCGCTCCTGCGATCTTCATGCCTATGATTGATACCGCTGACATCGTTGCCGACCGATACAATGTCAGCCGCGAGTATCAGGATGAATATTCGCTGCAATCTCAACAGCGGATGGCTGCGGCTCAGGAAGCCGGTTTGTTTGCGGATGAAATCGTACCGATGCAGACGAAGATGAAGGTCGTCGACAAAGAAACCAAGGAAGAGTCTATTGTAGACTACACGGTCGATCGCGACGAATGTAATCGGCCCACTACCACGCTAGAAGGCCTCGCAAAATTGCAGCCGGTGATGGGCGAAGGTAAGTTTATTACCGCTGGCAATGCCAGCCAGCTATCCGACGGTGCGGCGGCTGTTGTTGTTATGGAAGCGAAGGAAGCAGAAAAACGCGGCCTCGAACCACTCGGGCGTTTTGTTTCATGGGCTGTCGCTGGGTGCGAACCAGATGAAATGGGTATCGGACCTGTATTCGCAGTTCCCAAATTGCTCGAACGTCAAGGCCTGACGGTTGATGATATCGACATCTGGGAACTCAACGAAGCCTTCGCCAGCCAGTGCTTGTACAGCCGTGATCGCCTAGGCATCGATCCCGAAAAATATAACGTCAATGGCGGTTCGATCTCCATTGGCCATCCATTTGGAATGACCGGCGCCCGTTGTGCCGGTCATCTGTTGCAGGAGGGCAAGCGCCGCGGCGCAAAATGGGGCGTAGTCACCATGTGTATTGGCGGGGGTCAAGGTGGCGCTGGTCTGTTCGAGATATTTTCCTGACAGCAGAAACAGGCATGCCAGTATTAGATGATAACCATGTCCAGCGGCGGCTGGATGAAGCGCTCGCGCACCGGGATTCCGTATCTCCGGAGAAACTGATCCGCGGCCTGATGGGCACTTTTGACCTGACCGTCGATGGTCCGGACGAATTTACCTTTCCGGCAAAAGAAACCACCGCTCGCGAGCGCATCTTTGGCGGACAGGTTATCGCGCAAGCTCTGGTGGCGGCCGACCATACGGTTGATGACGAAAAAAGCATCCACTCGCTGCACAGCTACTTTTTGCGCGCTGGCGATGAGACCAAACCTTTGCATTTTCGGGTTCACCGGGACTTTGACGGCCGCAGTATATCCAACCGCCGGGTAGTCGTGCGGCAGGATGAAAAGGTGATATTCAATCTGACCGCATCGTTCCAGAAAGCGGCCGAGGGATTGGCGCATCAAACCGATTTGCCGGATCTGCTCCTGCCCGAAGATTGTGTGGGCGATATGGAGGCCATTGCGCGCAACCCCCAAATTGCAGATGAGAATATCAAGCGGATGAGCAACCCATGGCCGTTCGAGATGCGGCGTCATCGCGAAAAAGACGGGTCATCGGGGTCGCGCCAATATGAATGGCTGAAAGCGGTAGCACCGTTGCCAGATGATCCCCTGATGCACCGGGCCGCGCTTGGTTTTGCCTCGGATATGGGATTGCTCTCTACGTCTATGATCCCTCACAATCTGCACTGGTCGACGCCTGGCATGTTCTCAACCAGTCTGGATCACGCCATGTGGTTCCATGACGATTTTCGCGTCGACGAATGGTTTGTCTATGTCATGGACTGCGACTGGACCGGCCATGCGCGCGGTCTCAATCGCGGTACCATTTACACACAGGACGGCCGGATGATTGCCTCAGCAGTGCAAGAGGGCATGATACGTTTCAATCGGCCGACCCAACAGACCTAGTGATCAAAACGCTCCTGTAATTTTTGCATGCCGCCGATCCAGCGGTCATAATTATTGGCTTTGGCTTTGAGATAGTCACCCACTTCCGGATGTGGCAGAACCAGAAACTCTTTCTTGGCGATGGCTTCAACACAGGCATCGGCCACCACTTCGGGTTCGAGCATGCCGTTCATTGCAACGACCGAGTCTTTCAAGCCAGCGGTCATCGCCGTCGCCACGCCTTGAGGACATAGAACCGAAACGCCGAGTCCCTGACGGCCATGGGTTAATGCCAACCACTCGGCAAAGGAAACCGCAGCATGTTTTGTAACGGCATAGGGGGCCGATCCGATCTGACTCAGCAATCCCGCAGCTGATGCAGTGTTAAGCAGATAGCCACCACCGCGATCGAGCATTTTGGGCACCAGATGTCGTGCCGCCCAGATATGGCTCATGACATTGATTTCCCATATATTCTGCCAGACATCGTCCGGTGCTTCGGCGCCACCCGGTGCACCGATGCCCGCATTAGAACAGAACAGATCGATCGGGCCAATATCCTTCTCGACTGTATCGATCAGGTTGATGATATCACTTTCCTTACCAACGTTGCAGACAATAGCCGTTCCGCCAACATTGCTTGCTACTTTTTGCAATGCGTCTTCCGTAATATCGGCACAGACAACCGCTTTTGCACCGCCGTCAGCGAAGCGTTTTGCCAAAGCCGCACCAATACCGCTGGCAGCACCGGTTACGACGATAATCTTGTCTTGAATTTCCATTATTGGTCCTTTGAATCAGAATAGGGTGTTTAAAATAGATCTTTCAGATCGCGTTTCATGATCTTGCCATTGGGATTGCGCGGAAGGCTATCATCGCTGAACAGAATTTTCACCGGCACTTTAAAGGCGGCCAATCGCTCGCGCACCCAATCTTGTAATTCCTGTTCAGTGGCCGTTTGACCTGCACTCAAATGCACCACAGCTGCTGGTTCTTCACCCAATGTGCGATGATCAATGCCAATCAGGGCCGCATCAATAACAGCCGGATGATCATAGAGAACATTTTCAACCTCGGATGAATAGATATTCTCACCACCCCGGATAATCATATCCTTTGCACGATCGGCAATATAGCAGAAGCCTTCCTCATCCAGATAGGCAAGATCACCAGTGCGTACCCAACCATCAACAAAAGTCTCGGCAGTGGCTTCTGGCCGATTCCAATAGCCTTTGACAATCATGGGGCCGCGTGCCCAAAGCTCTCCGACCTCACCGACTGGTAGCTCGCTTGTAGCGTCTTCTGTCATTATCTTAAGATCAGCAGACGCCATCGGAGGTCCACAACTGGTGGGCTTATTCAGATAGTCCTCGGCCAGATTGGTGGTCACGGTCGCCATGGTTTCTGTCATACCCCAGCCATTGCTGGGCAGCGCGCCAAAGGTTTCAAAGATTTTCTCTGCCAATTCTGGAGCAGATGGAGCCCCGCCATAGCCAATGGACTCTAGCGAGCTCAGGTCATAATTCTCTCGCTCGGGATGCTCGATCAACTGCCAGGCGATGAAAGGAACACCGCCGGTTTGGTTGACCTTCTCACGCTCGATAATCTGCATGGCTTCCAACGTATCCCATTTGTGCATGAAGATCATTTTATGCCCGGAATGCACGGTGATCATCATGCCTGCGGAACAGGCGGTGCAGTGGAACATCGGAACAACCGTCAAACCGACACGCTTAGTAGGTTCAGGTAATGCTTCGCCGCGCCGAACATAAGAAGCCGCCCCAGCATAAGCAGATGTTACCGCGTTACTGGTAATGTTTCGATGGCTTCCCAAAGCACCCTTGGGTTGGCCGGTTGTGCCGCTGGTGTAAAAGATCGTCGAAGCATCATCCGGTGCGATATCAACTTTTGGAAGATCTGTTTCCGGAAGATTTTTATAGTCGTTGGGGCTGCCGATCACGTCTTCCAGTCTTTTCGCAGGAGCAGCCGGTTCACCATCTTCGCGCGAGACAAGTATATGTTGAAGATCAGGCATTTCCGCAAGATGGGGCGATAACCGCGCCCAACGTTCATAATCGCAAAGCAGAACCTTGCTGCCCGAATTAGCCATGCCAAAGGTCAGTTCCTGATCTGTCCACCAGGCATTGAGCGGAACAACAATCGCGCCAACACAGGCTCCGGCAAAAAAGATAACCGGCCATTCCGGGAGATTGCGCATCGCCAAGGCCACGCGATCACCCTTTTCAACGCCGAGCGATTGCAGATGATGGGCCAATGTCGCAACCACTTTGTACCAGTCAGTGTAAGTAACCCGCTCATCCTGATAAACCAGAAACTCGGAATCACCATGTCCCCGCGCGTGTTCTGCCAGCGCAGCCAGGCTGGGATGTGCGTTCTTCCACACCCGTGTGGACACGCCATCAATTTCGACTTGCTCCATTTCAAAAGGCAGGCCAGGTGCGCATAACGTGTCGCGCACCTCCGCCAGGGATTTCGCCGGCCAGCCTTCTGGCGGTGCCCAGTTGTCGAGCGAAAGGGTTTGCTGATCAGCCATATATTTCGCTCCTAACCGTTAAACTTTTCGCCAGCCTCGGCCTTCTTACGGAGCAAATCACAAACGGGAAGGGCATGCTTCTCCAGTCCTGCTACAACATTATCGAGACCGACTGTATCAGCCCAGAACATCGGACCGCCCGTGTAAAGCGGCCAGCCATAGCCATTGATCCAGACAACATCGATATCGCTTGCACGCTGCGCCATACCCTCTTCCAGGATCATCGCTCCTTCATTGACCATTGGATAGAGCATACGTTCACGCATTTCGTCGGTGGAAATTTCGCGTTGTTCTTTGCCTTCCTTTGCGCCCCATTCAGCGATAAGTTCCTTTACCTCATCAGATGGCACGCGCTGGCGTGCTTCGTCATAGTCATAAAAGCCCTTGCCGACTTTCTGACCCCAGCGCCCTTTGGCACAAAGCGCATCGCGCATGGTTTCAATCCGGGTTTCATCGCGATGCCAGCCAATGTCGATACCGGCAAGATCACTCATCTGGAACGGCCCCATCGGGAAACCAAAGTCGAGCAGCACATCATCCACTTCCCAATAATTCGCGCCTTCCATCAGCATGGCATTGGCCTGCTGCTGACGCGGGCTAAGCATCCGGTTGCCAATAAAGCCGTCACAAACACCCGATACGGCTGCAACCTTACCAATTTTCTTAGAGAGCTTCATCGCCGTTACCAGCACATCATCAGCCGTTTTCTCGCCGCGCACCACTTCCAGCAATTTCATGATATTGGCTGGTGAGAAGAAATGCATACCCAGCACATATTCCGGCCGTTTGGTTGCTGATGCAATTTCATCGACATTCAAATAGCTGGTATTGGAAGCCAAGATCGCACCTTGTTTGACAGTCTCATCAAGCTTGCCAAACACTTCCTTTTTCACATCCATATTCTCAAACACCGCCTCGATCACCAGATCGCAATCAGCCAGATCATCATAGCTCAGGCTGGGCGTCAAAATGCCCATCGCGCCTTCAACCTGTTCGGTGGTCATGCGGCCGCGCTTGGCTGTGTTTTCGTAATTTTTGCGAATGGTCGCAACGCCGCGGTCCAAGGCCTCCTGCTTCATCTCCAGGATTGTGACCGGAATGCCGGCGGAGAGGAAATTCATCGAGATCCCACCACCCATTGTGCCAGCACCAATCACACCCACCTTTTTGATCGGGATCAGGTCGATCTTGGGGTCGACACCGTCAACCTTGTTGGCCGCTCGTTCGGCAAAGAAATAGTGCCGCATGGCAGCGGACTGGGTGCCTGTCATCAGCTTGGTGAACAGTTCCCGTTCCTTGGCAACACCATCTTCATAGGACATTTCGCCCGCCGCCTTGACCGCTTCTATGCCGGCTTGCGGCGCATCAAAACCCCGGATCTTGCGCGCCATTTTCTGACGGAATTCATCGAAGATTGCCGGGTTTTTGACGCCATCTTCATTGGCGGTTCCTTGTGACGAGCGAGGTGGTTCCTTGCCAATTTGCTCTCGCGCAAAGGCGATTGCATCATCGGCCAGACTGTCTTCGCCAACGATTTTGTCAACCAGGCCGATGTTCTCTGCCTTCTTGGCGGAAATTGGATTTCCAACCACGACCATCGGAAGCGCTGCTTCTGCGCCCACAACCCTTGGCAGACGCTGTGTTCCAGCCGCTCCTGGTATCAGACCCAGTTTTACTTCCGGCAAACCCATTTTTGCGGACGGTACAGCCACACGGTAGTGACAGGCCAGTGCAACTTCGCAGCCACCGCCCAGCGCTGTGCCGTGAATCGCTGCCACGACAGGTTTATCGCTAGCCTCCATCCGATCGATCGCTTCGCCGAGATTGGGACCCTGCATCGGCTTACCGAATTCAGTAATATCCGCACCGGCAAAAAACGTCCGACCGTCACAGCGAATGACCACCGCCTTCACACCATCATCACCCAGAGCTTCCTCTATGCCATCAACCAGACCTTGCCGCACCGCCGCTCCAAGCGCATTAACCGGAGGGTTGTTGGAAATGATGACAAGCACGTCATCATGCTTTTCTGTGGTTATTACGGACATGGTTTTCTCCTGATCATTTTTTATTTTGATTCGCACAATGCTATAGAATGAAAATGACCGTGAGAGGAACCGGTAGTTCATCAAAGATTGTGCTTACCGCGTTCAGGACGGGAAACCGTAGGGTCAAGCGGCGGCAATCGGCTTCTATAGTTCGAAAGAACCATGCGTCATATTGAGAGCTTTTGGCCCAATCCAAGTCTTTTGGCTTCGTTGGCCGTGAATTGCGCAGCCACTATGTCTTGAGCAGCAATACCAAGCGACTTATAAATTGTGATGTCTTCTGCTGATGTCCTGCCTGTTTTTCGCTCCAAAAAAATGTCGCCAATCTCATAGACTTCCTCAACGTTTGATAAGTGACCCTGCTTCAAAGCAGTGATCATTTCTCCAGCCTGATCCAAAGCGGATGGCAAATGGTCAACGACTATGCGTGCATTGGCTAGTGCGTCTGGTGCTATTTCCATCACACCCCTGTGACTTGCGCCAACTGCATTGATATGCACACCGGGCTCGATATGACTGGTGTCCAAAATTGGAGTGGGAGAAGCAGTAACCGTAGTGATGATATCTGCGCCAATCACCGCCATTTCCAGAATTTCTACAGCGGTCATTTTTGTAGATACTATCGATTGCATCCTTTCAGCCAAAACCTGCGCTTTATTGAAATCTCGTCCCCAAATTCGAATTTCATCAAACTCACGAATTGCACATAGTGCGTGGATATGACTTTGTGCTTGTTCACCGGTTCCGACAACAAGCATGATCCGTGCATTTTTTCGTGACAGCACATCGGTGGCGGCGGCGGTGGCACTGGCAGTTCGAATAGCGGTCAGGGCATTGGCATCCATTAACGCGATAGGTTGTCCAAATTCCGCATCGAACAGAATGTAAAGACCCATATGCGACGGGAATCCCGCATCGGCATTGCCAGGATAAAGACTAAGCAATTTCACACCGGAGGATTGCGTATCACCGCCCACGTACCCCGGCATGATACCCATTTTATTGTTGCTATCCGGAAGTGACATGGCCTGCCGTAAAGGCATAACACTGTTACCTAGTGCAACCATTTCCCCAGCACTCCGCATCAATTCTATGCATTTTGGATATGATAATATCGCCCGTATCTCATCTGCAGAAATGAAGCGCATGATGAGTTAAACCTGCCCTGTTGCCGAGCTTGACTGACCAAACAACCAGGGTAGCTTTTTGGATCGCCATAGCTGAGCAAAGAGGAACGCATTCGCCAGCATTATCACTCCATAGAGCGTCGGGATCACCGCCAATATGATGTCGTTCATCACAGCCATTGTAAGAAACGTTGCAACCGTGGCGTTTTGTATACCAACCTCAATACCAATGGTAACGGAATCTCGCTCGCCTAGTCGGAATATCCGAGCCAACCCGAGACCAAGGGCCATTGCGAGTATGTTCAGCGCAAATACCGCAGGGCCAGCTTTAGCAATATTCTGCCATACCAGATCTGCGCTGACATAGATTGAGAACCCTATGACGCAAATCAGCACAATCAATGCAGCGGGCCGTAGCCAATGAACTAGGCGAAGCGCAAAATCAGGGATGAAATGATGAATGATCATACCTATTGTCACTGGCAAAACCGTCATCTGAAACAATCGCTTAATCGTATCAATAACTGAAAATTGGGGTGCTGTTGCATCGGTCATGAAATAGTCCAGCGACAAGCCGATAAGATATGGAGTAGACAAAACGGTAATAAGGCTGGCGACAGATGTCAGAACGACAGACAGGGCAACATTGCCTCTGACGGCGAATACAACCGCATTGGAAGTGATTCCGCCAGGCGAGAATGCCAATATCAGCAAGCCTATGGCAAGTGTAGGCGGCAACCCAAAAACAAGCACCACTGCCGCACCCAAAATCGGAAGTAAAATTAATTGACCAAGCAGGCCAGCACCAACACTCTGCCATTTTTGTACAGCATAGGTAAAATCACGAATCGCCAGCGATAGGCCGAGGCTGAACATAACCGCGATCAATCCCCAACTGATAATGACCGTGTTTACATATGTGATTTGATCCTGTGTGATCGACTAAACTCCGGTCCAAATATCATCCATTAGACGAAGGAAATTTCCACCCAGAATCTTGTCTACACGTGCTGCCTTATGCCCTCTTGCGGACAACATATCTGCCAATTTCCAATATTTACTGGGACCTTGTAGATCGGGAAGCATGGGGACAATATCGGCGGTCTCGCCTTTGGCGCCTATGCCTGCTGCACGGCGTGCGGCTACTTCCTTGCGAATTTCAGCACGATAAGCCAGCATATCGTCAACGGCAGTTATACCGTTGTCGCTGCCAATGCCGACATGATCTTCGCCGCAAATATTTATCGCATGTTCCATATGGGCGATCAGGTCCCCGGAATGCGCCTGACGTCCCGAGGCCAGAAAAGGCATATAATATAATCCCGCAACACCACCCTTATCGGCAAGCAGTTTGAGTTCTTTGTCACTCTTGTTGCGCGGTAAATCGGTCACCGCACGGCAACCGGTATGGGTGATTGCAATCGGTTTATCAGAACCAGCAAGAGCGTCTAAACAAGTCTGTTCACCGCTATGGCTCAGATCCACCAAGATATTATTTGCATTAAGCTGCGCGACGACAGCGCGACCAAAATCGGTAAGGCCTTGATTGTCTGGTACCATCGAACCGTCGCCCAATTGATTTCGGATATTGTATGTTAGTTGAATGACCCGCACACCTAGATTGGCGAATAGTTTTACGCGACCTGCATCATCACCCATCATTGCTGCATTTTGAAAACCAAAAATAATGCCGCATTTGCCAGATTGGTGCGCGTCACGAATGTCCTGTGCAGTCAACACTTTGGAGAGATGTTCAGATTGATTTCTGATCAGAGCATCCCACTCACCAATTTCTCCCACGCTATGTTCAAATGGCTCCATATCTCCGGCGACATAGCCCAGAGTGATATTGGTGGCACTGAGACCCGAGGAGGTCAAATCAGCAAGTGCTCTTGCATCGACGCCTTTGTCTTGACGTTCTCTCAGATTGGATCGCGCGCCTCCTTGTAAACGTAGATTAACATTTGATATCCCGCCAAGAGCATCGATGAGAACCGGTTTACGCAACTGTGCGGGCGCAGAGTCGCTCTTGTCGCTGCTGGCCTTTGCAACATAACCTGTCGTGCCAAATGACAAACCGGCGGCGATGGCTCCAGCGCCAAATTGCAAAACATGTCTGCGCGGCAGAGCGTTGGTAGACGATCGGAATTCAGACACTATATTTGTAACTCCTATGCCGATTGTAGATCCAAATATCCGCAAGCATCACTCGGGGAAAACTAGCTCTGGTATTGTTTTATGCCGGTATTCACTTCGCTGAAATCGATGCCCGCGTTTGACGGTCAGACTGATGGTCCGCAGTGCAGAGATATCGGTTAGCGGATTCTCTTTCACAAATACGATATTTGCGTATTTACCTGGCTCCAATGTTCCAATTTGATCGTCCTTACCTAGACCTCTTGCAGCAATGGATGTTGCGGACATAATCGCCTGTTGCGGGGTCAAACCTGCATTGTCGACCAGCACGTTCAGTTCCTCGTAGAGTTTCGGGAATGGATCAGCCGCCTGAGCAGCCCCGTCTGTTCCCGCCATGATTGGCACACCCGCTTTATTCATTGCACGCGTGATGTCCGCCGCCAGTGTCATAGGGCAACGCGGGCGGCGAGGTGATGATTCATTTGCTGCCAATGCTGCCGCTTTGTCCTCTGCAGCCAAATCTCGATACAAAATGAGCGTTGCATCCATAATCGTGCCCGATGCAGCCAAAGCTTTGATATACTTTTGAATTTCCGGGTGGTCCGCCGTGATTCCGTCATATGATGGTGGGTCGTCGTGCCCATATCGCTGTTTGTTCCGTTCACCGGCATAGCGCGCAATCATGCACACATGGGAAACAACGGTCGCACCCAAAGAATCATATGGTGTTGCCGGATATACTTGCAGATGAGACCAAACAGGAAAATCCTGCCGCTTACCCTCTTCGATAATCGTCTGCACCAGCTGACCAGGCAGGTTTGCATAGATCTTTATGCCCGTTGCCCAGGTCCCTTTTGCTTGTGCAACCATTAACGGTATTTGAGAATTCTCATCAATTGCTTGCATCCACGGGAGCTTCCCTGGAACACCGCCGAGACCAGATGTAATCGTCCGTGGATCCGAAAAGAAATCAGGGCCCGCCATCAGTGAGGCATAATAAATGTCAGGTGCCGGGATCTCGTTCACTAGCGAAGCCCGAGAAAGATCGGCCAAAGAGCGGACGTCTCCAGCCATATCACGGACACCTGTAATGCCGCCGTAAACATAGCGTTTCAAATATGCACTAGCAATTTCCCGGTGCGGAAGCGTGGCCAAATGGACATGGGAATCTATCAGGCCTGGTAGAGCGTATTGACCACCCATGTCATGAATTGCGGCACCATCCAACATCTGTGGTGTTAAGTCAGTCACTGACACAATAGCTGCAATACGATCATCACTAACCAAAATTGCCATTCCTGAACGCGCGCTGCTCTCAGTTCCGTCGATTAACACCAAGTTTCGATAAATGGTTTTTTGTTCAGCAAGGCCGGCCGCCTCTGCAACAGATTTTTTTTGAACTTGATCAGACCATCTGAGTTCGTTTTGAGATGGCTCCACAGAAAAATTTTCATCCAATCGCTGGACAAGAGTCCCAGCAGAACCGGATATAGGCGTTGCCAGAATCCATGAGAGACAAATCAAAACAGCAACCGTTTTTTGGATTTTCACCCATGACATATTTTTTGAGCTCATCAGCCCATATTGCCAAATAAGTCCAGTAACGCAAACTATGTATTGCAGGATAAATTGAAAACTGACTTAGACATCACAATCATCTTTTGAAATTGTTTAAACGAGCATATCCGGTTCTCGATCAACAATGGAAATCGGACTTATGCTCGAAGTTGAATTCGGTAATTTTCGGGCACGAGTCAGGAGGCTTCTTCAATTTTATTATTGTCCCTCCGGTGTTCAAACTCCGGCACTAATTTTTGAACCAAGGCGATAGCTTTGTGATGATCGCGACAGTTTCGCATTTCATGCAATATTTCAACTATGCCTTCCCAATCAACAAATTTCTCATGCGCCATCATGATACGATCATGGATAGTTTGGGTAGGATTGTTGCCGATAATCAATTCTTCATAGAGCTTTTCACCGGGCCTTAGACCTACTTCCACAATCTCAATGTCACCGTCCGGGTTATCGTCGCTACGGACAGTCAACCCGGACAGCTGCACCATTGTTCTCGCCAAATCTATGATCCGCACGGATTTACCCATATCCAGAACGAATACTTCGCCGCCCTTGGCCAGTCCTCCAGCTTGAATAACCAATTGAGATGCTTCTGGTATTGTCATAAAATACCGCGTTACATCCTTATGGGTCAAAGTGATCGGCCCACCCATCTCTATCTGTTGACGGAATAATGGTACAACAGACCCGCTTGATCCCAAAACATTGCCAAAACGTACCATCGAAAATTTGGTTGTCCCGTCTTTTTCGGCGAAAGCCTGAACAACCTGCTCAGCGCACCTTTTTGTTGCGCCCATCATATTGGTTGGACGAACCGCCTTATCAGTGCTAATTAGTATGAAATCGGAAATTTGGGATTGATAAGAGGCGTTCGCAACTTCGAAAGTGCCTAGAACATTGTTGCGCATCCCTTCCACTGGGTTTGCTTCGACTAGCGGGACATGTTTGTAAGCAGCTGCGTGAAAGACCGTGTCTGGTTGCCAAAGCTCGAACACCTCCATCAGTCTATTGGGATCCGAAACCGACCCAAGAATCGGAACAACTTCTATCCCTTGCAAACCATTTTCCGAATGCAGTTTCTTGAGCTCTTTCTCGATTTGGTAGAGTGAAAATTCCGAAAGTTCAAACAGTAACAACTTGCTCGCGCCAGACAGGACAATCTGCCGACACAGCTCGCTACCGATTGATCCGCCGGCTCCTGTGACCATCACTGTCTTGCCCACTATTGTGCGTCCTAAGAGAAGTTCATTTGGAGTCACGGGTTCCCGGCCAAGCAGATCTTCGATGTCTAGTTCACGAATATCGTTGAAAGACACCTGACCGTCCACGATGTCCTTCATATTGGGCAGTGTTTGAACGTGCACTTTAAATCGCTGAATCTGGTCAACGATCAATCTCCGTTTTTTGCGTGAAATATTGGGTAGTGCCAACAGAATGTCTGTGACGGCGTATTTTTCAATCAGGTTTGGAAGGTTACCGCTCCAGAATACTTTGTCGCCATCCAATTTCTGTCCATTTAACCGTTTGTCGTCATCGACAAACCCGCGCATCTGCATAGTCGGCTCGGAACGCATTGATGTAGCGACCTGCTGACCTGCGCTTCCGGCGCCATATATCAAAAAACTTTTGCGCTCGCCGCCAAATTTGTTCCTACCAAGAACATCCACCATCAAATACCGGGCTGTTACTCGGGAAAAACCAACCATGATGAAAAATATAATCGGCTGGATTATGCCAATGGTCCGGGGGACGCCCGATAAACCGATTATCGCAAAAATAACTACCGTTGGAACCGAGTACACCATAAACGCTCGAACAAGCGTTTTCATCATACCCGAACCAGCATAGCGGAAGATTGCATTATAAACGCCGACAAAATAGAATACCGGCAACATCGTCAAGATCGCTACCAATACAACCTTTTGCACGGCAATATCCCAATATACCCAAACGCCGATTCGAAGCGAGTAAGCGATCCAGATCGATTGAACACAAAGGATAATATCCAAAAACAAAACAATCGCTTGTTTTTGCCACCGGGACAAACCGGCAATTTTTTCAAGTATGGAAGTAATAAAAGCGGTCATAGACAGACTTATACTCCGAAAGTCGCGACTTTGCGAAACCTTTAGCATTTTTGACAGAGTAGATTGTCAAATGAAGAGATTTCCCTAAAAAACCTTGTCTCAATAAAACAATAATGGTTTTCCGAATTTCATCTAACACTTTTCGAACACTGAAACCAGATCAGCTCGCCAGTCGGAGATCAGTCGCAGCTTGAAGGTTATCCGGCTGATCCGGCCATCTTCCGCGCGTGTCGTAAACGACCTTGTTGGCCCGCTCGTCCAGAGGAATGGATCTGAACATGTCATGGTCAGTTAGTGTAATCATCACCGGACAACGTTCCAATGCCTGATCAATATCGATCAATTCGGCACCAGTACCTTCAAATTCTTCGGGAAGCGTACTGGCATATGGCTCAACAATTTTTATCCTGCCGCCATATCGCCTCGCCAACTTGGCAGCGATTTTCAACGCCGGGCTTTCTCGAAAATCGTCGATGTTGGCTTTGAATGCCAGACCGAAACAAGCAATCGGTACACCTGGCAATTCGTCAATCAGAAGCGAAGCCTGTTCAAGGACGTGACCCGTTTTGCCGTCATTGACCTCGCGGGCAATGCGAATAAGCGGTGTCTGCTCAGGGGCCCCATGAATGATGAACCATGGATCCACCGCGATGCAATGCCCACCAACTCCCGGGCCAGGTTGCAATATGTTTACGCGCGGGTGTCGGTTAGCGAGGCTAATAACCTCCCAGACATCTAGATCCATTTCATCCGAAACTATAGAAAGCTCGTTAGCAAAAGCGATGTTAACATCCCGGTAGCTGTTTTCGACAAGCTTTGTCATTTCAGCAGCGCGCGCGGATGTCGTTACGCATTCACCGCGCACAAAACGACGATAGAATCCCAAAGCCTTACGCGCGCAACGCGGTGTAATGCCGCCGATGCAGCGATCGTTATTGGTGAGTTCCTCAAGAATTTTTCCAGGCAGAACGCGTTCCGGACAATAGGCAATGGCGATATCTGGTATATCGTTCGCTAGTCCAGGGATTTTCAAATCAGGACGTAATTTTGCGATCAAATCTCGCATTTTTTCTGTTGTCCCAACAGGGGACGTCGATTCCAGAATGATAGTGTCGCCTATTTTCAGGGCCGCCGCTATGTTGGTTGCAGCTTCCATAACGTAGCTGGTGTCCGGCACATGATCATCGCCAAATGGCGTTGGCACAGCGATGACAAATACATCCGCCGGTTCAACTTGCAGAGAAGCACGCAAAACCACGCGAGACCACTCCTTGAACCAAGCCGTCCAGATCAACCTCTTCTATATGAATCTTGCCACTGTTAATTATATCCACAACATGGTCAGTTACATCGACCCCTAGGACCCGACATCCAGAACGGGCGATTACCGCCGCAGTTGGTAAACCAATATAGCCGAGGCTCAAAACACAGACATTTGGTTTTTCGTCAGACAACATAACCCGAATGCTCCTATTAAACCGCTTTTGGCGCAGAATTCCAAGTGTTGTCATACTTAGACATCGTAAATAATTTGGTAATGGCCGTGAAAATTAGTGTTCTTTTTTAATCAGATCCTGCTCGATGACAGCAGCTTTGAAGTCTTTCGGAGAGGGTTGAGATATAGGTAATTTCCGTTTCCACTTGAAGTAGAAGAATATGTCCACATTTTACTCCACATTGCCGGGCTAGCCCAGCATATGCTTCATATTTGATTGCCTTTGACGAAGGCAACTGAACCCGCAGTATCGCACAATGGTAGATAGGGAGCACCGGTTTCTTCTGAGAATTTTCGAACGGCGGCTTTGGCTCCTTGAAATTTCACCGTACCAAAATCATGGACAAGAATAACTCCGCTAGGCACCATTTGAGGCCAAAACCATTTAAGCCCCTCATATATCGGTTGATACAAATCAACGTCGATAATTGCGAATGCAAAGCTGTCGCTAATCCCAGACGCGCTTTCTGGGAAAAACCCTTTTACAACTTTACAGTTTTCTCTTTTTGGCATCAACTTTAAGACCGATTCAACAGACGTATCGGCAAACTCAAATTTACCCGCCGAATATCCCTCTTCGTTTTCAACATCTAAATCACGCTGATCAAAGCCTTCAAATGTGTCCATCAAGTAGAGTGTACGGTTCGGAGACCATCCGTTCATCAGGGCCGATGTACGCCCCTTATAAACACCAAGCTCTGCGATTGCGCCCTCAATCTCGCGCTCGTCAATCTCCTTCAGCGTTTCCCGAATTGTTGCAGCACGAATAAATCATAAGAGTGCTCGGCCAACTCCAAAGAATGACCTTGAGATCTCTGAAACAGGCTCGGTGTCAATACAACATTTTTCCTGAGCAAAATCCTGTTGACTAGATTAAATACTCTATAAGTTAATCTCATTTTCTTCCTCTGGCGTAAATTCGGATAAATCAGCAATTCAAAGCGAACACTATATAATTGACTATCTTTCGTGAGAATAAATTCCGCTTTCGAAAGTGTTAGTGGAACGGCTCTAAAATTGAAAACGCTTTTTTACTCCTACCAAACTCAACAATTTCGGACAATCGACGTTGGAAACGGGATTTATCTTCGGTCTATGCAGGTGTGAATTTAACCCGCACAAATTCCTCGTGGTCAAACAACTTAAGGTTGCAACACGGAGCAAAATTGTTAAACGGCCCTACGAGGGTGCGGTCCTGGGAATAACATTGTTAGGCAGTTCGCCCTTTTTTTGAGATCAGGCTTTTACCATTAGTAGCGAGTGCGAAATTTGCAAGCATTGCAACCCTTAATGAGGTGCTATCGACATGTTAGACGGTGTTCCGTTTTTTAACTATAAAGAATTATTCCTTAGTCAAGAAGAGAAGTTTATTGAAATAATCCGTGACGTGCTGTCGCGCGGCGCCTTTATTATGCAGCGCGACCTAGAAGAATTTGAACAGAAGCTTGCCAAATTCACGGGAGCTAAGCATGCGATCGGCGTGTCAGATGGCACCAACGCCATTACGCTCGGCCTACGGGCATCAGGGATCGGACCAGGCGATGAAGTGATATTTTCTAGCCATACCATGGTAGCAACCCCAGGTGCGATCGTGATGGCCGGAGCGACTCCCGTTCCATGTGATGTAGACGAAGACGGTCTAATGGATGCCACGCAGGCGGAAAAACTCATTACCTCAAAAACCAAGATGCTGATGCCGACAGATTTGAACGGTCGCGTTGCGGATATGATGGCGATACGAAAACTGGCTGACAAAGCAGGCCTCTTGATCGCAGAAGATGCAGCTCAATCCCTTGGCGCACGTTATCATGGAGAAAGTGCCGGCCTGTTTGGCGCTTTTGGTACTTTTTCTTTTTATCCCGCTAAATCGCTAGGCTGTTTCGGCGATGGCGGCGGTTTTATAACCAACGATGATGATATTGCAGCGCATGTACATGCGCAACGTGATCATGGCCGTGGCGGCCTTGGTTCATCCGAAGTAACGGTGTGGGGCACAAATTCGCGCCTCGACAATATGCAAGCGGCAATCTTGTCCTACCTGATCGACAGCTTTGACGAGAACATCGCACGGCGGCGCGAGATAGCAGCAAAATATGATGCTGCATTCTCTGGAATCAGTGAATTAACACTCCCACCCAAGCCAGGTATTAATCCAGACCGATTTGATACCTTCCAAAATTACGAAATTCGTAGTCCGCGGCGCGATGAATTGCAAAAGTTCCTAGCTGATAAAAAAGTGGGTACCATAATCCAATGGGGCGGTAAGGCAGTACACCAATTCGAAACGCTCGGATTTTCGACTAATTTGCCTCAGACTGATAGATTCTTTGAAGAGTGCCTTATGATTCCAATGAATCACCTGTTGACTGATGATGAGGTGAGCTACGTAATTGAATCGGTGCTCGCGTTTCACAACCTTTGATAGCTAAGGTATAATCACCATGTTCATCCTCGTGCTCGACAAGCTCATCACTGTCATCGTTTTAGTGCTCGCTTCTCCGGTTCTAATACCAGTGCTGATTCTCGTTTGGTTACAGGACAGACAGAGTCCAATGTACATCGGCCAGCGTGTGGCCCAGAATGGAGTTGGAACTTTTGGCATGCGCAAGGTTCGCTCGATGGTTGCAAACGCCGACAAAAGCGGCCTAGCGTCCACCTCATCTCAGGACAATCGAATTACGCCAATTGGACGTTTTGTAAGACGCGCAAAGATAGATGAACTGGGACAGCTGTTCAACGTGCTGGGCGGTGAAATGAGTCTTGTGGGCCCGCGACCACAAGTAGAGCATGATGTAAATCTCTATACTGATGTAGAGAAGACACTGTTGACAGTAAGGCCTGGCATAACTGACCTCGCCTCCATCGTTTTTTCGGACGAAGGTGATATTCTCGCTCCGTTTGAAGATCCGGACTTAGCCTATAACCAGCGCATTCGCCCTTGGAAGAGCCGTCTGGCTATGGTTTGGGTCCACAACCAGTCGGTTTCGCTCTATTTTCGGTGTCTTTATCTGACTTTTCTAGCCGTCGTGAACAAACCGCGGGCGCGTGATGGAGTAGTTGCTACTTTGAAAAAATTGAACGCTGATGTCGAATTGATCAGGATCGCCAAACGCGAAGCGCCATTGGAACCCAGCGCACCTCCGGGCACAACCGAAATATTTCAAGGTCGGCAGTAATAAATCGTCAGCAATCACGACAAGAAGGATATTATGGATAAATCAAGCAAAAGCCAAGATATGGCGCTTGCGATCCGACGTAAGGCAATTGAGATGACCAGCGCCTCAGGGGCAAGCCATGTCGGATCATGTCTCTCTATCGCAGACATACTTGCCGTTCTATACGGAGGAGTGCTGAAAGTGGATTCGGAATTTCCGGATTCGCCCGATCGCGACCGCTTCATTCTATCCAAGGGCCATGCAGCTGCTGCACTTTATGCGGTGCTTTCAGAAGTTGGCTTCATATCGGATAACGAGGTGCTAACGCATTGCGGCGATGGATCCCGCTTGATGGGTCATGCTTCACACCACCTACCTGGCATCGAATTTTCTACCGGGTCGCTTGGCCATGGACTGCCAGTCGGAGGCGGAATGGCGCTTGCTGATGTTTTGGATGGCAAAGACCGCCGAATGGTAGTTCTACTTTCAGATGGCGAATGCGACGAAGGCTCCAATTGGGAAGCCATAATGTTTGCGGGCCATCAAAAACTAAAAAATTTAATGGCGATTGTAGATTATAATAAGATCCAAAGCTTAAAATCCACGCATGATACATTGGACCTCGAGCCCTTTGTTGATAAATGGCAGGCGTTCGGTTGGGCCGTCACGGAAGTTGATGGCCATGATCATGAGGCGTTGTTGGATGCCTTCACGGCACCGACTGATTCAAAGAACCGGCCACGCGTGGTCATCTGTCACACAACCAAAGGCAAGGGTGTGTCGTTTATGGAAAACTCCGTTCTCTGGCATTATCGATCTCCGCAAGGAGAAGAATATGATGCAGCTGTTGCTGAGCTGAACGCGAACTAACGGAGATTATCATGCGCGACGTATTCATTGCTACCCTCATGGATCTTGCTGCCAAAGATCCGAATATCATTCTGATCACCGGCGATTTGGGCTTTGGCGTACTTGGCCAGTTCGAAGAAAAATTTCCAAATCAATATTTCAATTCGGGTGTTGCCGAGCAAAATATGACAGCTCTCGCCGCCGGATTGGCACTATCCGGAAAAACCGTGTTCACATATTCTATTGCCAACTTCCCTACGCTTCGATGCCTTGAGCAACTGCGCAATGACGTTTGTTATCACAAGGCAAACGTGATCGCTGTTTCGATCGGCGGTGGGTTTTCCTACGGCGGTCTCGGCGCTTCCCATCATGCCACCGAAGATTTAGCAATCATGCGGGCCCTGCCCAACATGCATGCACTTGTGCCATCCGACACATGGGAAGTGGAGGAGACAACCAAGTTTCTATCGAAAGGTGTCGGGCCGGGCTTTTTGCGGCTGGACAAAACATTACCCAAAACCCTCGGCGATACTCCTGATAGTTTTTCATATGGCCGAGCGAGGCAACTCCGGAATGGTAGTGATGCAACAATCGTTGTTGCTGGCGGAATTCTTGAGGATGCTATTGTCGCGTCCCAACTGTTGGACGAACGGGGGATTTCTGTACGACTTCTGACCATGCCTTCTCTGTCTTCCATTGACATGGAAGCAATATCGGACGCAATCAATGATACTGGAGCACTTTTTACTGTTGAGGAACATCGTGTTGTCGGAGGCCTTGGCTCCGCGATAGCGGAAGAGGCTTTGGAGGCCGGTCTTCGTCCAAAGATTTTCCGCCGTTTTGGGATCAGGGGCAACGATTTCGTCACGGACGTGGGCACACAAGCCTATATGAAAAAGGCAATCGGTATCGACGGACAGCAACTGGCTAATGATATTTATGAAGCGCTGGCCCAATAAGGCTCCGCCATGTCCGTGATAGCTGATCAAATTTCGCGATTTACCTATTTTAGAGGCAGGGTCGCCCTCGCTGAAATTCTTAGAGGTCTGGGAGTCGAGCCTGGAGATTTAGTTGCTGTCCAGGCATTTACGTGCGTGGCAGTGCCAGAGGCGATCATGGCTATCGGAGCTATCCCGCTGTGGATTGATGTAGACGAGAACTCTGTCAATATGTCGCCTGCAGCGCTGAAAGAAGCCTGGCGTCAAGAGATCAAGGCAGTCGTTATTCAACATAGTTTTGGCATGATGGCAGATATGAACGAATTGGAAGAAGCCGTCGCCGGGCGTGTGCCAATTGTCGAAGACTGCTGCCATACATATCTTTCATCACTGGGAGAACGTCAGGCGGGTAGCTTCGGAATTGCGAGCTTCTATTCTTTTGAATGGGGTAAACCGGTTGTACTGGGCGCCGGGGGTGCGGCAGCAACAAATGATACCGATCTAGCCGCGAAGCTAGCGACACGATTACCTGGTTTTCAGCGGCCAGCATTTAAAAAGCAGTTTAAGCTATTTCTGCAATTCATTGGTTTTTCAGTTCTCTATCGGCCAAGTCTTTATTGGACGGTAAAAGCTCTGTTCCGACGGCTATCGCGAGCAGGGCTTGCAGTTGGCAACTATAATCCGATCGCCCCCGGCATGCTTTCCGAAGATTTTAATACGAGAATGAGCAAGAGTGCGGATCGCCGATTGAAACACCAGCTCGAGAAAGTAGCAGAAGAGAGCGCCCGAAGGCGCACTTTGGCAGCTATATATCATGAACTGTTTAGTGGAATCGAAACGGCCCGTCTCGTCGCCCCTACAGCCAATTCCGATGATGTGATGATTCGGTTTCCTATACTAGTTGACGACAAACCCGCCTTTCTCCGCAAAGCTGAAGCAAATCGCATAGAGGCTGCCGAATGGTATGCCACGCCAATTCACCCTTTGCCAGAAGCAGATTGGGGCCAAGTCAGCTATGAAGCTGGTAGCTGTCCGAATGCCGAATATATGGCACTGCATCTTGTTAGTTTTCCGATGAGTGCTAGTGTGACGCGCAAGCATGTCATCCAGGCAGCGAGCTTATTACGCCAATGACAACAGAATTGCTCCCGTCCGGAACGGACCCTGGCCCTGTTGGGGTGAGTTTGATATTGCCCTGCCTGAATGAGGCTGCACATATCGAAACTTGTCTAACATCTCTTCTTCAGGGCGACTATCCCGCTGACTTGATCGAAATTTTGATCTTAGAGGGGATGTCTGGCGATGGAACGCGTGATATATTGGCCCGACTTGCCAAAACCTGGCCACAAATCAGAGTGATCGACAATCCAGGTGCCTCGAAACCCAAAGGGCTGAACATCGGGATCGCAGAAGCGCAGCATGACATTCTTATTCGTATTGACGGTCACGCTCAATACCCACGGAATTATGTCCGTGACCTGATAAAGTCCCTACACATATATGAGGCTGACAATGTTGGTGGAGTCCGTTTGAACCGAACCAAAGGTACGGGAATTGTCGCCCGCGCTCTGGCAACCGTCCTCACTCACCCATTTGGGGTTGGAGACGCGAAACACTATACTGGGACACAAACTCCAATCGAGAGTGATATAATTTTTCTGTTTTGCGCTCGAAAAAGTCTGTTCGAGAAAGTTGGCGGTTTTGACGAGCGCCTATTGCGCGGACAAGACAGGGAGTTTAACCTGCGGCTTAATCGACAAGGTCGCAAAATGGTTCTTTGTCCAGCGGTGACCTGTACATATTACACAAGAGATAGGATTATTCCGTTTATCCGCTGGGCTTTTCAAAGCGGTAAGACGCCTTTTGAAATCTCAAGATTGGTGGGAGAGCACTTGCTATCAATTCGCAATTTCGTCCCGCCTGCATTTGTAAGCGCCGTCATCGGGCTATCGCTCCTCGGTATCTTGCAGGAGATTTTTTTGATCGGATTGGCATGCGTTTTAGTTCCATACCTATTGATTGGTTTCACCGTGGCATTTGGGAAAGCTACGCAAGGCCAGTCACTTTTGATCAAACTATCGCTTCCATTCGGTTTCTTCATTTGGCATTTTTCCTACGGCTTAGGAGCGCTGCGCGGGATTCTAAACTTTGCGCTAAGACGTAACGGTGGTAGCAGCAAATTGGCAGATGCATGACCCAAGCTATTGTCGATATCCGTCCGCACGAGAGCGATTTACTTGCTCAGATTGCCACAGTCCACATCGCAGAGATCCCCGATGGATTTCTGACTAGCCTTGGACCTGCAGTCCTGACGGACATGTATAAAACCATAGCGGAATCTGAAGGTAGTTTTATTGTTGCCTGTGTTACTGATGACCGCGAGATTTTGGGCTTTCTTGCGGGAAGCTTGGGTATACGATCTCTGTATCGAGAGTTTCTCCGCCTTCGGGGTATGAGGTCTATGATACGGTTGGGCTTTGCATTGCTAAGCCCTTCGCGGATGGGCCGTATTTTGGAGACTTTGCGGTATTCAACGAGCGATGAGGACGCCAAGAATTTGCCGCGAGCGGAAATTCTTAATTTTTGCGTGGCGCGGCATGGGCACCGCCAAGGTCTCGGTGGGCAGTTGATGCATGCTTCCGAAGATAGGTTCCGCTCTGCAAATATCGATAGAATACGTATCGTGACGGGGCAATCCCAGCTCTCGGCACAATCATTTTACAAGAAAATTGGTGCGAATTATGTTTGCGATGTAGAAATCCATTCAGGCACGCTATCTACGATGTTTACTTGGGAAATATCTGCCGAGGAAAGTCACCCCGAACTACAACGACAATCTCTATCACTCGATCCAACCAGAGATACAGAAGGACAGTCATGAAGATTCCCTGGAAATTGAAGAGCAGGCTGTTCAAAATTTTGACCTATTTCCCTTCAAATACGCTATATCTTGTTCAGCAACATATTACCAGGCAAGCAAAAGTCCGCGTGACAGAACCGTATATTGGCTGGGAACATCATCGGAAGATCATAGAGATGACGGGCGCCAGCCGGGTTATTGAATTCGGCGCAGGTAAAAGCCTTGTCCAAAACCTTTACCTTGCAGTCTATGCGGAAAGCCAGACTGTCGTTGATCTTTTCCCGATGATAGATATCGACCTAGTTAACGAGGCTGTTCACCAGTTAGGTAGCATCGGCGCAGAGATTGATGGACGGCCAGCTAGTTCAGTGAAATTGCTGAAAGATATATACAACATTCGCTATCTGGCACCTTTTAACATGCTAGATACCGGTTTTGATGATAACAGCTTTGACTTATGCATTTCAACAAACACTCTCGAACATATACCAGCGGCTGATATCAGGAGTATATTCATAGAATTGCGCCGCTTGCTAGGCCCAAATGGCAACGTGTCTGCTATGATTGATTATTCTGACCACTACGCACATAGCGACCCATCTATTGGACGCCTCAACTATCTCCAGTTCACGGCGAAAGAATGGGAAAAGCATAATCATCACAACCACTATCAAAACCGGCTTCGCCACCTACAATATGGTGAGATCTTTAAGAGTGCAGGTTTTGAACCAGTGACGCAGGAGTGCACAGATTACTGTGATCCTGCAGGCCTAGACTTAGTCGACGATCTATTGACAGGCGACCAAACAGATTTCGCAACGACCGGTTTCTGGCATCTTAAAGCGGCCTGATACTTTGATGACCCAAAAATTGAAATGGTAAATTCAACTATGTCTCACCACCGCGTTCTTTCCGTATTCGGTACTCGGCCAGAAGCTATAAAAATGGCACCATTAATCAAAAAACTGGAGCAAGATAGTAGGTTTGAGAGTACTGTGTGTGTGACGGGCCAGCATCGTGAGATGCTAGAACAGGTTTTGGCGGTGTTTAACATTGTGCCAGAACACAATTTGGATATCATGCGTGACAAGCAATCTCTTGCTGGCATTTCCGCATCTATACTTACTCAGTTGAGTCCGCTTATCGAGCATATCAACCCCGATATAGTTCTGGTCCATGGAGATACCGCTACCACGTTCGCGGCAAGTTTGGCCGCTTTCTACAATCAGACAACGGTAGGGCATATTGAAGCTGGGCTTCGAACTGGAAACTTACGATCACCTTGGCCAGAAGAAGCAAATCGCCGCTTAACTGGTGTGCTGACCAACTTGCATTTTACGCCAACACAAACTGCACGTCAAAATTTATTGTTGGAAAATACTCCCGATGATAGCATATTTGTAACTGGCAACACTGTTATAGACGCACTGTTGTGGGTTAATGAACGGTTTGATGAGCAACCAGAACTCAAAACAAACATAGCTGCAGATTATCCGTTTCTAAGGGAAAATTCTGATTTGGTCTTAGTCACAGGTCATAGGCGTGAAAGCTTCGGGGACGGTTTTAGAAATATCTGCAAAGCACTAAAAAGCCTGGCCAGAGACAATCCCAAACTTGATATTATTTATCCTGTTCATCTCAATCCTAATGTTATTGGACCGGTAAACGAAAGCCTAGCCGGAATAACAAATGTTCATCTCATTGAGCCGCAAAGCTATCTCCCTTTTGTTTACTTGATGCAGCGAGCAAAAGTCATTCTGACCGATTCTGGCGGCATACAAGAAGAGGCTCCGGCACTAGGCAAGCCGGTCCTTGTTATGCGTGATACAACCGAACGACCCGAAGCCTTAGAAGCAGGCACCGCTCGACTTGTCGGAGTTGACGCAGAGAACATCCGAACGGAAGTCAACCAACTTCTTGAAGATTCCGATCACTATGCTTCAATGGCGCTTGCCCTAAATCCTTACGGGGATGGTACTTCGTGCCAGAAAATTGTCGACATTCTTGCGAAGGAATTAACGTAATGCTCTTTTCCACTGTCTCCGTAATTGGCCTAGGGTATATTGGCCTTCCAACAGCAGCGGTGATTGCTTCGCGCAAAACAAAAGTGATCGGCGTTGATGTTAGTAGTGAAGTTGTGGACAAAATCAATTCCGGTGAGATTCACATTGTCGAACCGGATCTCGATATCATTGTAAGGGACGGTGTTACTAGTGGGTTTTTGAAGGCAGCAACGAGCCCAGAGCCTGCAGACGCGTTCTTGATAGCTGTACCGACACCATTTACGGGCAAAAACCATCAGCCTGACCTAGATTACATAGAATCTGCGGCCATAGCTGTTGCCAAAGTTTTAAAATCGGGCGATCTCGTAATACTTGAAAGTACCTCTCCAGTCGGAGCAACGGAAAAAATGGCGGCATGGATGGCCAAAGAGCGACCTGATCTTAGTTTCCCACAAACCGCTGGTGAAACATCGGATATTCGGATTGCGCATTGTCCCGAACGGGTTCTTCCCGGGCAGATTTTACAAGAAATCACGGTAAATGATCGTGTGATTGGCGGAATAACCCCGGCATGCTCAAAAGCTGCGGCGGCGCTGTACAGCTTGTTCGTTCAGGGTGAGTGTATTGTAACCGATTGTCGTACAGCTGAAATGTCGAAGCTGGTTGAAAATAGTTTTCGTGACGTTAACATCGCCTTTGCCAACGAGCTTTCAGTTATTTGCGATAAACTGAACATCAACGTTTGGGAATTGATCTCGGTCGCAAACCGGCATCCCAGGGTGAACATTCTGCAGCCAGGTCCCGGCGTCGGTGGCCATTGTATAGCCGTTGACCCTTGGTTCATAGTGTCCCAATCGCCTGAAGAAGCAAGACTTATTCGGTCTGCACGTGAAACCAACGATGCTAAACCGGCATGGGTTCTCAACAAGATTGAAAAGCTGAAGGCTCAATATCTGGCGGACAATCCCAGTCTCGGAGAGGATGCAGTTTCAATAGCAGTTCTAGGCCTTGCCTTTAAACCAGATGTTGATGATCTCCGTGAAAGCCCCGCTATGACGATTGCAGAACGGTTATCCAAAACGCATGCGGGAACACTGCTCATCTCAGAACCTCACATCGGCAGATTGCCGGAAAAACTGGATTCCGCTACCCTCATAGATGCTGCCAGTGCGATTGATATTGCGGATATAGTGATTCTTCTGGTTGATCACAAGGAGTTCGTTGAACTTGATAGAGCAGCGCTAGACACTAAAGTCCTGCTCGATACACGCGGCATTTGGCGCGAGAGTTGAGCTTTATGCAAAAGATCAAAAACTGATCTATGTCAGTTCTAATATTTGTTTCCATTCCTCCGACTGCAAGACTAACGGAATAGTTTAACCCATGCAGAATAGATTTAAATGACTGAAACTGAAATTCAAGCATTTCCCAGTAAACCCAGGGCCCTAATTGTCGGCGTAAACGGGCAGGACGGCAGCTATTTGGCTAAGCAGATGGTATTGGAAAACTGGGAAGTTTACGGTTGTGGTAGACAAGACAATGCAAGGCCTGAAGTTGCGGATTCTCTCTCGAGATATGAAAAAGTAGATCTTTTAGAACTCGAACAATACCAAAAGGCACTTTCGAACTTTAGTCCAGACGTCATCTTCTACACAGCGGCAGTACATGGTCCCGATGGATTCGAATACGAAAAGCACTGGAGAGAAACTCACATAATCAACACGTTAGGCGTCAATTCAACACTCGAATATATTAGACTCGAGAAACCTAGTTCAAAGATCATCTATTTTAGCTCAGCAAAAGCTTTTGGCCCTCTTGCAGGCTGTAAAATCGATGAATCTTCTCGTCGATATTCCGACTGCCTTTACTCACTAACCAAAAACTCATCAGCTGATCTAATTGAATATTACCGTCAAAATTTTGGCATTGATGCATCGGTTATTTGGCTCTTTAATCACGAATCTAGCCGTCGAACATCCAAACATTTTGTCAGCAAAGTTCTATCTTGCCTCATGGAAAGCAAAAGTCAGCTTACTTTGTCGGCGAATTTTAAAACGCTAGATTTTTGGTGTGATTGGGGGTCTGCGGAAGAGTTTATGACTCTGTTAGCCCAGAATTGTATGAAGCTTAGTAGCGAAGACTATGTTCTGGCCACTGGTCGTACAGTTTGGGCAAGGGATATCGTGAAAGAACTCTTCACTAGACACGGTCTCAAAGTTGAAGAGCACATTGTTACAGCTAGCTCCTCGAAAAAGGAGGATACTCCCCATTGGGTGGCAGATATCGGCAAATTCAAACAAGTTACAGGCATGGAACCGTCGATCAGCGGTATCGATGTGTTTGAAAATATTTATCATGACCTTGTGAAGCAAAACAGTTAGAATAATGCTATTTATTGATTGGATATCCGAACCAAATCACAAAAATTTTAACAGGGCATTCTTTACCGCTCTGGGAATAAAAAATGCCGCGTGTATCGTTTTTTCTAGGCACCTCATGATCGATGAGGCACTTTGCGAATTTCGAGACAAGGCGAACAGTCGATTGTTGCAGGCGATTGAAGTTATCAAACTAATTTGGCATCATCGGAATCAATGTATAGTTCTGGTCACATACGATCCTATGTTTGTTCCTCTTGTAAGACTTTTTGGTAAGAACATCTTGCTTTTTGAGCACAATACAACACCATTGAGCAATTGGTCAAAACACGGCCTATGGCAAAAACTTTTTTTTGGAAACCTGAACCGAATGGCTCAATTCCGTGGCCAATACAAGAAATTGCGTGAGCAAGGGGCGCAAGTTACCTATATTGGTTCACCATTGCTGAATGAGAACTTTAGTGCCTCTTCCAGTCAAAAGGACGAGCATCCCTTAGTTTTTATAGTCCCAAGCTATCGCGCCAATATTTCCGATTTAAATAGGTTCCCCAACATCTTCCATGGTCCAAAGGTTCTGGTCAAAAAGGGTGCCGAGCAAGGCTCAACTCTGCCCGACGCTTCCAGATTTGATGTTGAATTTGTAGATCGATTAGAATTTCAAAAAAATAATCGAAAAATTGACGCTGTTGTAGTAACAGTTCAATCAAGAATTCGCGGTACCGGATGGTTCAACGATGCGATATCGAACTCTACCCCGATAATTGTTACGAATTCAAAGGCAGCTACCTTGCTAAAAGAAACGTTCCCAGGCTATCCTTTTGTTGACGCCGAGCTTATGATGGGAGACTTGGAAGATTTGCGAGATACCTTGGTAGAAATCAGATTGTTTAACTCATCAAACTATATAGAAAAACACAACAGTGCGTTAAACGATCGTTTCACCGATCTCTGCAAATCATTGAACCTTGAGTTCGAACTGGTTTGCGAAATTGGTGAGTCATGTCGTTAAGTTATTTCACTGGTCGAATTTTTATTTCTTACCTCATTGGTGTACTAGTTGCCTCTATGCAGTTATTGTAGATGGGAAATTTGCTCTTTATCTTCATCGGCTTTTTCGCGTCGCAGCGTTTTTTGTTGCCGAATGTTTATCACTATTCACCAGTAATTCCCTTGATTTTTGCCGCATTCTTGCTGCTAAAATCACCAAAACAGGCTGGTGTTTTCGCAATGATGTCATTATTTTTCATCAGTGATCTGGGCGGACAGTATTTTGATTCGACGATCCCTATATACAACAGTACCAATGCCGAAATAAAATATGCCGGTTATCTTACAGCGATTCTTGTGCTTTTGCGCTTGCTTTCTTCAAACATTCGGATGTCTTCTGCTCTACTGGGCTTTGCACTTGCCGGACTGGCTACGACAACTACTTTCGTCTACTCGTTGGACGCTGGCAATTTGCGCGACACGTCTACCGCTATTCGCGACATCTTGATATTGGTTTGCATCTTTGCCTGCCTGTTTGAAAGCCGAGATGAGGAGTTTGACATCCAGCCTCTATATTGGGCATCGCTCGGATTTCTAGCAGGTGAAACAATGAATTTGTTGTTGTTTTTCGATAGAGCAACACACGGTTACATGAGTTTTGCCAGCATCAAATCTTTTGTCATCTTCCCCCTATTCTTTAGACTAAATGCCGACAAAAAATTTACGCCGTTCTCATTGCTTCTCATTGTTCCTACTTTGCTTGTGATGCTGGCATACAACAGCAAGATGGTCTTTGTTAGTGTAGTTTTAGCAGCCGTGGCAGTGCTTGTTATCACGCTTGTTCGGAGGCCGTCTTACATTGGTCTAGCGTTGATTGGCACGATTGTTTTGTATGGCCTGTTGCAAGTTACCCTTTATCTTTTTCCAGATGTCGAAGCCAATCGCATAGTGAGTTTCTTTAACGAACTGACCAAAGGTAATGGTTTTTTGTTAACAATCGAGAACCTTGATCCCGTCCGCTTTCAACAGCACTACCTTTTCTTCTCGCGCGGAGTGTTTGAAGTTGTGTTTGGGAGCGGCATCGGCGCGGGAATAAATGACGTGAATGGCCAGCTATCAACTGTGGCTAATGAAACAGCATTCACCGCACAAGAAATAAGAGACGGTCTCTTTTTCAATTTCCATGATATCTGGATTGATTTTGGCTTGAGATTCGGTGTGATAACTCTCGTTTTCATTGCCTTGGGTCTCTTCAAAATCCTTTCAGATCCAAGAACACGTATCATGGGTGCTGTATTCATAATGATTTTAATCAATGCAACATTCTCCATTGCAGGGATATTTATGGCCGTGCTGTTCTACAAAATCGTCTTGCAGAAACCTGTGAAATCCAACTATGCTACCGGAAAAATTTCCTCCGTTCGAACTACATCGGCATCTTTCTTCTCAATAAGTTCTGGAAACCGGAGAAAAAATCGCAATCCAACTCGACATAGACGAAATGTTCATAACTTTGGTTCTTTCCATAGAACTGCGAAAAAACCATTTCTTTCTCATCAGACTAAGCAATCTAACCCTTAATCAACACATAAGAGATAGCATGAAAAAAAGAGCACTAATCACTGGAATAACCGGGCAGGACGGATCCTATCTCGCAGAGTTTCTGATAGAAAAAGGGTATGAAGTGCATGGGATTCGAAGACGCACATCACTCTATAACACCGCACGCATTGAGCATCTTTATAAGGATGTTCACGAAGAAAACGTCAGTATGTTTTTGCACTATGGAGACATGACTGATGGGGGAAACTTGACGCGTATTATCGCAAAAGTACAGCCACATGAAATTTACAACCTCGCGGCACAATCTCACGTTGCAGTTAGTTTTGAAGAGCCCGAATATACCGGGAATTGCGATGCCTTGGGTACCTTACGGTTGCTAGAATCCATTCGCCTTCTCGGAATGACAAATTCCGTTCGGATCTATCAAGCATCTACCAGCGAGCTTTTCGGAAAGGTGCAAGAAGTCCCGCAATCAGAAACTACTCCATTTTATCCACGCAGCCCCTATGGGGTTGCCAAGCTCTATGCCTATTGGGCTACAGTAAATTACCGGGAATCCTATGGTATGTTTGCCTGTAATGGCATTTTGTTCAATCACGAAAGTCCTGTCCGCGGAGAAAATTTCGTATCGCGGAAAATCACCCGTGCCCTGTGCCGAATTAGTCTAGGCCTGCAAGAATGCCTCTATCTTGGCAATATCGATGCCAAGCGTGATTGGGGGCATGCCCGTGATTATGTTCGAATGCAATGGATGATGCTTCAACAGGATACACCTGAAGACTATGTGATTGCCACCGGTGAGCAGTTTTCTGTACGCACATTTGTTGAAAAGGCGGCGAGCCAATTAGGCATGGATATTTCATGGCAAGGAGAGGGTGTGGACACGATTGGAGTGAACAAAAATGGTGGTACGGTAGTCCGAATTGATCCTATATATTTTCGTCCAGCAGAAGTTGAAACTTTGCTTGGTGATCCATCTAAAGCCAAACGCAATCTAGGGTGGGAACCGCAAATCACATTTGACGAGCTGGTGTCAGAAATGATGGCAGCAGATCTCAAAAGCGCTCAACAAGAAAAGATGATTTTAGAAAACGCCTGATTGCCAATCTAAAACTGACCACATAGGAACCAAAAGCCATGCAGATTACCTCATGCCGCGTTTGCGACAACCAAAAACTAAATCCCATCTTTAACTTGGGAGATCAAGTTCTTACTGGCCGTTTTCCAAAAACCCCAGATGAGAAAATCACTTCGGGACCTTTATCTATCGTTCAGTGTGATCTGACCAATGGATGCGGACTGGTCCAACTTGAACACAGCTATGATCTGGATGAAATGTATGGTGAATCCTATGGTTACCGTTCCGGATTGAACAAAAGTATGGTGGAACACCTACGTACAAAAGTTGACGACATCTTGACTCGCGGCTGGTTGTCGGATGGAGATGTAATTCTGGATATTGGATCCAACGACGGCACAACCTTGGGTCATTACCCTGAAAACCGGTTCAAGCTAATCGGAATCGACCCTTCTGCTCAGAAATTTGGCCAATATTATCGCAGTGACATTATCCGCGTACCAGACTTTTTTAATGCCAAGAATTTCAATGAGAAATTTCCAGATCAAAAGGCAAAGATTGTAACATCATTCTCCATGTTCTACGATTTGGAATCGCCCTTGGAGTTTGCGCATGACATTTCGGATATTTTGGCTGAAGACGGTGTTTGGTGCTTTGAGCAAAGTTATATTCCAGCGATGCTATCCGCCAATTCCTTCGACACAATATGCCACGAACATCTGGAATATTATGGCCTGACCCAAATAGTCGATATTCTGGAACGAGTAGGCATGATAGTCCTAGACGTAACATTTAACAACGTAAACGGCGGCAGTTTTTCGATTTTTGCAGGGAAACGTGATGGCCCCCACTACGTGAACAGCGAAACGGTGAATAGTGTCTTGGTAGAAGAAGAAAATGCTGACTATAAATCAGGCGCCCCATTCGAGGCTTTTAAGCAAGGTATTGAAGTCGAGCGCCAGGCGCTCATGAGTTTTTTGGAGAAGGCGAAGGATGACGGCAAAACCGTCGTTGGCCTTGGCGCTTCAACAAAAGGCAATGTTCTTTTGCAATACTACGGAATCACAGCTGAATTGGTGGCGGCGATTGCAGAGGTGAACCCAGACAAATATGGATGCTACACCCCTGGCACCGCCATTCCCATTCGTCCCCAGAGCGAGGTGCTCCAAGAAAACCCCGACTATTTACTGGTACTACCATGGCATTTCCGCGACTTTTTTGAAAAACTTCCGGCACTTCAGGGGCGAAATCTGGTATTTCCACTTCCTAACTTCGAAATTGTGTCCATAGGCACTTAAAACCAAGGAAGGAGCAAATGTTAAGCGTTCTCAGCAGGTCCACTTTTCTTCTGGGAATCGCAACCGTGTTCAACTACATGGCGCTTCTAGTTTTTGCGCGAACCGGCGGGCCAGAAACGTTTAGTCGTTATCTGTTGGCTCTCACCGTTGCCACAGCTCTTTCCGTGATTGTCAATTATAGCAGCCAGCGCGTTTTCACACGCGATGTCCTGGAAACAGGGAGCGAACAACGAAGCTTTAACACAATCATGTCGGTTAGGCTGATATTAGGCTTCGCGGGAATAGTGGGCCTCATGCTCTGGGGATTTTGGAGCGCAGCGGGAACTCCGTTAGCGGCTGTTTTTCTAATATTCTACATTTTTCAAATGAACTTCATGTTCGAATATCACGCAACTAACTCACAACTTGCAACTATTACACTGTTTGAAAAGCTATTTTTTTGTTTCACGGCAAGTGGATGGGCACTAGCATTTGGGTTTACTTGGCATATCTATGGATTGTTCTTGATTGGTTCTGTTATTGCGTTGTTTTTACAGTTCAGGCACTATCCAGATATAGTGCGAAGTTTTCAATTTAGCCCTGTAGATGACATAAGACGCTACGCAAAGCTATATGTTGATTTGGTTCTTATTGATCTTTTACAGCTAACTTATGGTAATTTCAGTCGTCTTATCATCCAGCACAAAAAAGGCTTATTGGACTTTGGCGTGGTTTCCATCGGTTTCCAAATCATAAAAATTGCTTCCATTTTTCAAACGCAGGTAGAATACATTTTTCGGCCCCAGACGATAAAACTTTGCGCTGGAGGTGATCTAATTGGTTTGCGGCGGCACGCATTCAAATATTTTTGGATGACGACTCTGCCCACCGCTTTTGGTAGTGTGTTCCTAATTTTACTAGCAGAGCCAATTATTCATTTGGGGTTTGGTGAAGAGTATGCTGCGGCTATTCCAACGCTACAAATCATTGCAATCCTTCCGATCTTGGTGAATTTGATGCGTTTCTTGGAGATGATATTCATAGGTCTGTCCCAATATCGTATCAACCTGGTGCTGAACCTAGTCACGAGTTTCGGATTGTTGATCGGTCTGTTCGTGCTTCCTTCTGGATCGGGAATATCTCTCTTTCTATGGTTGATAGTGGCAGCTCAAACCGTCTATATCATACTTTTGTCAGTCGTCGCGGTCAGACACTTGACGTCTCAAAAAAATGGAAAACAAGCGCCATGAATGTGATTGAATCAGCGGCATTGAAATCTAAGCGCATATTGGTAACCGGCGGTGCTGGTGCCATAGGGAGTCATGTGATCGCTCAGCTAGAGGCTGCTCAAGAGATTGTTGTTGTAGACAATCTTAGCTCCGGAAATTTGGCCAATATCCAGGCAAACAATGTGAGTTTTCACGTTTTTGATATCCGTGATACGGACAAACTTGACGCCGTTTTCCGAAATGGACAGATTGATGCTGTAGTCCATTTGGCGGCACATTTTGCCAATCAGAATTCGGTGGATTTTCCATTTACAGATTTGGATGTTAACGTCAGAGGAACGCTTGAATTGCTGAAACGGTGTCAGGAACACGACTCCGTTTTCGTCTATGCTTCGTCATCATGCGTGTACGGTCAGAAACCAGGAAAGTTGTCAGAAAGCTTGCCTATAGATGACCTTCACACACCCTATGCCATATCCAAATATAGTGGAGAGCTTTACACAAAATTTTACGCAACCCATTTTGGTGTTCCTAGTATAGCGCTGAGGTTCTTCAACAATTTTGGTCCAAATGAAGGGCCTGGTCAGTATCGCAATGTTATACCAAATTTCATCGCCCACGCTCTGCGAGGAGAGCCGTTGGTTATAACCGGGACCGGCGAAGAAACACGGGACTTCAACTATGCTGCGAACACGGCAAGAGCCGTCTCTCTTGCTGTTGAAAATCGTTTAGGCGGCAACAAAGAATATAAGATCTTCAATGTTGGGACCGGGAAGACAACTACTATACTTTCGCTCGCCGAAAAGATCAAAAGTCTCTCACAAAGCCAATCCGAGATAAAGGTATTGGGAGAACGTCGAAGTTGGGATCATGCGACTGCTCGCTGTGCTGATATCGACGCTATTTCTGACGATCTAGGATATAACGTCCAAATTGATCTGGATGAGGGTTTATCCCATACCGTTAATTGGTTTCGGGACAATCCGACAATCTGGCAGAAATAGAACTGATCCCAAATCACCCGTGAACAATTCTTCGAAAGGCTGCAACACTCTTGACTTACGACTATGTTTTCGCTCTGAGCAGCGCACCAGTCCCTCGTCTTGTCGAGCGCATTCACACTACTGTTGCTGAGGGAAATAGAGTCGCAGTTGCATATCTCCAACGCCCTGGCCCTTCAGTCGCGATCGGAGAGATCAAGGGCGCCGATGTGTTCCCAATCGACGTTGCATTTCGCAGGGCTGGAATTGATCGAGTGTTTGCCTTTCCGCGAATCGTACGCCACTTGAACTCCAAAATTTTATGTCGCACCAAGAGAAACGCCTGCGTCTATATTGACAGCTTAGATCTTCTGGCGGCTATTCAGATTATGCGCAAAAAAGATCATTTTTCGGTTCGCTACGAAGTCCGCGATTTACATCGTCACCAACTTTCATCAGGGCTAACGGGCCGTTTCATCCGGTTTTCAGATCGGCAGTTTATGAAGGGTGTGAACCGGTTAATAGTGACATCGAATGCCTATTTTGAAAAATACTATAAAACTTTTTATAGCGGCCCAGTTACGCTTCTTGAAAACTATCCGGATCCAAAAGTATGGGAAACATTCAAACCCAAACCTGTTGACCCGAACGGTCCTGTCGTGATCGGCCTTGTTGGGGCGATTAGATATACTGATTGTATATTTGCCCTGATTGAGGGTTCAAGGATAGCGCGGGCGCGCGGGACTGAGGTGCGATTAAAAATTATTGGGCCTGATCTGGAAGGGCGGTTGAAGATAGATCCCGAAGATGATTGGATCCAACGATCGGGACCTTTTGACTATGTTGAGCAAATTAAAAATCTCTATTCCGACGTTGATTTGATTTGGTCAGTTTACGATACTCGTATTGAGAATGTCAGGTTAGCACTTTCGAACAAGTTTTATGAATCACTTTTATCTGGTATTCCAGTAATCGCTGCTACCAATACGCATTTGGGAGAGCGTATAGACGAAATTGGAGCAGGAACTTCAGTCAACGGGCTTTCCGCTGAATCGATTGCGCAATTGCTTAACTCAGTCCACACTGATGATTGGTTCGGACGCGCGCGTCAAGCGCTATCCAAATTGAGAAAGGAGCTCAGTAGTAGGATGGAGAATCATAGGCTGGCAGAAAGAGAGGCTTTGTTTGACTAGAATGGTGAATGATGTTTTCGATCAGCTTATGATACCGATGGGTTAACTGGTAGACACCTTATGGGAAGGACATTTTTTGTTACGATCTTAACGGAAGTTTACCAAGATCATTCGATAGACAATGCATCAAAATTCAGGAAAAATGATGCCAAAAAAAACCGCTTTCCTTTTGTCGAAAAATTTTTACGCTGGAATTCGCTTTTCCCGCCGCAGAATTATCAACTATATTTTGGTCGGAAAATTTTCTGGGCTTCCTTTTTTTTTGGGAGCCGACCTATCAAAACGCACAAAAAGTAATCAACAGCAAATCCAGCGCCATACACCTACATTGGGGCCCCATTCACCAGTGTTTGATGAAAGAAACAGAAACAACGCGATCATAGCTGCTGCCTTACCCCATGGCTCAAAAGTAATGCTCGGCGATCTAGCCTATAAAACTGATTATCGCGCGCTAGGTACGGCCAGCGTTTTGAACGACCTCGGAGTCGACCGATTGGTTCCGCTTGGGGAAGCGATGGCTGGACACTTCGGAATTGAAACTTCGGGAGACCAAGCCTCAAAAATTACCGCCGCATTCCAATGGTCGATTGAAACAGGAAAAACTATAAGATTCCCCAAAGGCACATATAGAGTAGATACAAGACTTTCCGTTGAGGGATCGATTAGAATTGAAGGGGACGGAGACGAGACAATATTCGATTTCTCGAGATACTCATCTCGACAGACTTTGATAGAGATAACACAGTTAGAAGTGAACCCAACCACTGTTTCCAGCGCGCTTCCTCTGACCGTCGGAACGTCAGTAGTTACGTTGGCTGACGCTTCCGGTTATTCCGTCGGCGATATGGTACTCCTCCGTTCAACAGAAGATTTTTCGACGACCAAGCGAGGCATCTCTGACGGCAACAAGCGTGGTGAACTAGCTATTATTGCGCACAAATCCGCAAATCGTATTGGTCTTACACAAGGCATTCGGGACAAATACTCAAATGGCACTATCACAGCCACAATGGTAACGCCTAATTTGAGACCTACCCTAAAAAATTTTCGCATCAAGGGTGCTGGCAGTGAGGCGAGACAATGGGGTTTGCGTATTAACTATGCTGTCAACCCAGAAGTATCTGGAATCTCCTTTGAAGACGTAGAAGATATAGGGTTGTCTTTGTCTTACTGCGATGGAGGGTACGTGCACAATTGCATTGGGAATGACATTGCAGGAACAGTCAGCAAAACAGGATATGCATTTGCAGCGGACCTTATGACGAGGGATGCAGTGTTTGAAAACCTGCGCGCCGATAGTTCGAGCTGCCTGTTTTCCACTGGAGGCCTGTATGCGGTCTGGGACAACCTCGTAACTAACTGTGTAGCCTACGATGCAGCTTCAGAACGGCCAGCCATCCAAACACATATCAACGGAGTGCGTACTGTTGTTGAGAAGTCTTCGGTAACACGAGCGACGGTAGGTATCGGCATGTTTGGGCCTCACTCGACCATTAGAAATAATACCACCATCGAGTGCTCGAATTCAGGAATATATACATCGGACGAGGGTTCTGTGGGTATAGTTGTGAGCGGGAACACGGTAAAGAGATGCTTGACTGGGATAAACATAGGAATGAACTCGGGATCACGCAGTAAGAGCGGCTTGCTTGGTCCCAACTATGTCTATGAGGGAATCGGAAAAAGTTCTGGAATATCCTGTTCCGCAGATGACATGACAATAGATTCTCCCCGTGTCACAGGGCACTCTCCTGGCATACTAGTTCAGGGCGATCGCGTAGTGTTGAATAATGTACATATCATTGGTTCAGGGCCCTATGGAAACCATATTGGCATCTATTGGTGGGGAGATGATGGCAAAGTTATCGGAGGCGCGATAGATGGACGGAGCGGTGAAGCAATACATTACGGGGTCGCCGCGGTGGGCAGAAATCTAATGATAGACGGTATTGAAATAAACGGCATTTCGGAAACAAATGCGATCTCTAGATCGATTTCAGCTTCGGTTGTTCTGCGGAATGTAAAAGTGGATGGTAAACACCTGGATCTCGCGACGGAATAGAAGGGGATTGTATTCTAGCTGGTAGATAGGGATATTGAGTCAATAGAGATATCAAATCCAGTACCTGTCTCTGAGGACCTCCCAAAGATAGCAAGCCAGTAGTTTTGGCAGGGAGAACCAACATTGCTAACTTTTTGAGATATCGAAATTTCCCGAAGCGGTATTTTAACCGGCTTTGGTTTGACAGATACATCGTCAGCACAAGATAGTTCTAGAAATATCGAGGCGTTGATAGGAACATTCTGTGCCATAGTGATATTTAACTCCAGCATTCGACTTGGCAATTTTACAATTTGTCGTGCAAACATTCCTCCTGAGTTTGGAATTGCACTCATATTCAGTGAGCCCATGATTATAGAAGCTCCAAATTCGCCATTTGAGAACAATTGCCAGTCGAAAGGTGGATACTTGGGTGACTGCAAGAAATTGCCGTTTCGAACCAAACTTTCTGTTCTATTTTGTGGGGACAATATTGCATATAATTCTTCGGCTGATTCAAATTCATAATCCCGCACGAGAGCTCTGATTAGATCGACGTCTCTATAGGGATTACTAGCCTGATTGGGCTTGAACAAAATTTTCCGAAGTTCTGCCGCATTGCCAATCGACTCTGGAGTTGAAACAACTTGTTTCCAAAAACTTGCCGCCCAGGGAGGTTGCTTTTCGAGAAATAACGCCAGTGGCTTTATAAAGCTGCTATTGGCAAGAGCGTTCGCCATGATTGGGATTACGACTGGTTCCGATGACGAACTAGTGCGCAAGATTGTGTCGTAGTAAATCAGAACATCTGAAACACTGTCCCGCTTACCGCTATCAACAATCATCCAGCTGGTCACCAGCTGTTGACGACGAGAAAGCTCGAACGCCTTATGCATCAAATTACTACGTACTTTTCCCGAGTGTGAGAGAGCTAAGATCGCAACTGCATTGGAAGAGGTAGGTTCAGCCTTAAAAGCCTGCTCTGCCAAGTCAGTCCAAAATGGATCCACTTTCTCAGGGAACTGGCCGCGATTCTCAGACAAAAAATCTCGCAACAATCGAGTGGCCAAGACCTCAGCAGCAAATCCGTTTTTTGGGACCAAGGATATTGCCAATTGTGGAGCTCCGTTCTTAGCAATCGAACCTAGTGCGGTTGTAACTGATAAGGTAGATAGCCCTGCGGCAACAATCCAAATAACAAGGGTTTTTAGCATGGCGGCACTATTCTCGATCTAGCCTTGAACTTCGGCTGCAGCCTTGTTCCCATAGCTATACTGATAGGCGTAACCATAGCCATAACCTGAATGTTGTAGCTGAACTTTAGTCACGATCCCACCAAATATATGAGCTCGGGAACTGCGAACACGTTGTATGGCCGACTGAATACCACGCATTTTTACACCACCGGCTTCAATAGTGTAGATAACACCTTCGACCGAATCCGCAAGTAAGGGAATATCCGCCAATCCCAGAACCGGGGGCGCATCAATAATAACAGTGTCATATGTATCAGCAAGCTTGACAACCAATTCTGTCATCCGCGAGCTACTCAGGAGCTCGGCGGCATTAGGAGGTATCGGTCCGGCCGTCATTGCATCAAAACCATAGGCTGTTTTTGGATGGATGAGTTCTTCGAGGTTATCGGAACCTGAAAGATTGTTGCTCAATCCCTCAGGATTCTCGATGCCGAGCATTTGATGGAGCGAAGGGTTGCGCATATCTCCATCAATCAACAATATTCGTTTTCCTGTGCTTGCCAAGACT
The DNA here is from genome assembly GCA_947494305.1 of uncultured Sphingomonadaceae bacterium. GTDB lineage: Bacteria > Pseudomonadota > Alphaproteobacteria > Sphingomonadales > Sphingomonadaceae > Parasphingorhabdus. The sequence goes on from CANLUL010000002.1 coordinate 145,172, forward strand.
GACGCGAGTGCAAATGCCGATGTGCTCTTGCCTTCGTTGGGCCGCGTGCTTGTTAAAAGGAATGATCGTGGAACACCATGATCGGTCAGAAAGGACAAACTGGTTCGAATGGAAAGATAGGCCTCCCAAGCCACTGATTTCTTATCCATCAGGTTAAGTAGTATGTCGTCCTTTTCGAAATCCGGAATTGATCCCAGAGGCGCAATTCCCAATTTTGACTTTAAGTCAGCAGGGTCTTTCACTGTTTGATCGATTTGCTCCATTACAAACACGTAAGCCGCGGCCAAGCCTAGCCCCGCTAGCAAGGCTAAGGCAACATTGAGCAGCAATTTTGGGCTGGATGGAACTTCAGCCGGTTGTGCACGATCAACAACGGAAATATTGTTGGTTCCAACACCCGCGACACCAATCTCCTTGTACCGCTGTAACAGTCCATTATAAAGTTGGCGGTTAGTGTCTACCTCGCGTTGAAAAATATTGTATTGGATCGAATCACGCCGCTCACCGCTAAACTGAAGCTTTAGACGATCAACTTGAGTGCGTAATTTATACTCTCTTTCCAACGCTTCATTGAAACGAGCTGATGTTCCGGTCCGTGATCGCATTTCTTCAGCTGCGATACTTTTATTTAAAGCAGATATCTGTGATTCAATTGCTTTCGCAGCTGGATATTCCGGTTCGAATTGAACCATTAGTTTGGCATATTCAGCTTGTGCCTTTGCCAGCTCTTCTCGCAGAGTGTTGAGTGCCTGATTTGTAAGTGCATTTCTGTCGCCCGACTGCTGTCTTGCCTCACTCTCTGCCAAAATGCGATCAGCAGTCGCTTTCGCCAATTCGGAATTCAATGCCTCCAAATTCGCCGAAGCCAGAGTTTTTCGCGAAACCGTTTTCCCATCTGCAGTCTGTTCGGACGCCAGAGTGATAATTTCCTTGTTGTCAGCATAACTGGAGAGATTTCTCTCGGAGTCTTCCAATCTCTGCCTGAGTTCTGCCAATTGTTCCTCTAAAAACTTCCGCGCATCTGCAGTCGAATTAAACCGTCGATCAAGGTTCGATGCAATAAATTGTTCAACCCAGGCATTTGCGATCTCTGCTGACAGAGTCGGATTTGGACTTTCAAAGTTTACATCTACAAGGCTTGACCCTCTGATGGGAGAAATACTAACATGCTCTTTCAATAGATCGGTTGCTATTTTCAGACGCTCATTGCGCTGCGCAGCTGATGGAGAGGTCTGGGCCTCAGAAAAGAGGCCAGTATCGTTTGGGTCAATACCAAAAGTTTGAAAGAAGCTATCTTTCGATGCTAGATTTCTGGCACGAGCGATGCGTTCTGCCAATGATCGAGATTCAAGCAGTGAGTATTGTGTCTGATAAAATTCAAGACTTTGAGCAGATCCATCTGATCCGGTAACTCCTTCGACATTCGTTACCTTGTCCTGTTGTCGGCTTATTTCAACCCGAGATGTCGACGTATAATATGGCGTCATCAATAAAGTAAAGATAATCCCAAGCGCGACGCAGATTACGAGAATTGACGCTATGGGAATTTTGTAGCGCAACACTGCTTGCCAATACTGCACTAATATAGGCGTTTCATGAGCCATATCATCATATGGGTCATAGCCCGTTGCTATTGTCTCGTCGTTGTTATTCATATTGTCCATCTAAAGGTTAAAGCCGTTCCATACCAATTATTGTCGGAACAGAATAATTAATGGTGTAGTGATGAGCGGCGATGCTTGGATCAAGTCTCGGAACAAGCGCCTCGCCTGAGAATCTCCAACAACGATGACATCATTGGCAAAAACTTCGGGATCACTGTAGTTGCCTCGGCGGATCGCTTTAAGATTGTACAGCCCGGCCAGTTGCTCGCCATTAACAGTTCGGAATATTACAACGTCATTCAACTTGGCAAACTCTCCCGCGCCGCCTGCAGTTGCAACAGCGCGCATCAGTGTCATTCGTCCAATAACTGGGTACAAGCCAGGCTTGTCAACTTGCCCATCAACTGTAATCACTTGGCTAACAGTTTCTTCTAGATTAACAGTTACCTGAGGGTCACGGACGTAACGACCTTGAAGGCGTCGCTCGATTTCATCTGCAAGTTCGCCAGGCGTAAGGCCCGAAGCCTCCACCACACCAATCAGTGGAAAAGATAAGCGTCCGCTGGCATCAATCTGCACCTCCTTACTTAAATCTTCAATGCCAAACACATCGATCTTTAGCTGATCGAAAGGCCCAATGAGGTATGGGCGATTGGAACTAAGAAGATCAACCCGCGTTGGCTCTGGCAGTCCCTCGCTCGACACAACTGTAACATCTGGACTATTTCCCAGAATGGTTTGACCCGCACAAGATGGCAGAAAAAATAGAATAAGCAGCAAACTGCAGCGCTTTATCATCATATCTTTGGTTCCTGTCATTACACGCTTCCGTTAGACGATGAGGCTCCATACGTAAACCGTCCAAAAAAACGGAGATACTTGGGATACTGGTTGATCTCGACTACTAATATTATCTCATGTCGCGATGCTGAACGGAGCGAACACTGTCGTTAAAAATACAAACTAGTACTACAAAGACTGCTGTCAGTGAGGGGACCCGCAAAGGGTAGTCGCCGATGCTCGCGGCTACTAAAAATCCTATCACAGACACGCACATTACGCCACGATATCTTGAGTGGCTCAAATCACTCCAGTTTTTTGCCAAGAACAATAAACGGGTAGCCAGCCAGAATATTGCAACAAGAGCAATCAACAAGGCCGGCATTCCACCCTCAATAAGGAACTGAAGCCAATCATTGTGAGCTTGATTCAAATAGTTAGGTCTAAGCAAATCTTGTGACTCATATACCTTGAAGGCATACTCAAAAGAACCAAAGCCTATCCCCCACGGCATACCATCCTGAACCATAGTCCATAGGGTTGGCAAAAGTTGAAACCGCAAACCTTCCAGATTATTGTTTCCTAGAAGCCTATCGAGAGCCGATGACCGGGAAAGTAATATCGCTGATCCAACAATTAGGGCGGTTACGATCATGCTAATGAGTAATATTATTCGGCGACCACTAGGCAGTTTTGCTTTTGAATTTCGAGATCCGTTAACTCTATGCGATCGTTGCAATCGGTAGTCCCCAAAATATATCAATGAGAAGGCCAAAATAAGAGCGGGTAGAGTGAGTATCAATCCTGCCCGAGATCCAGTCACAAAGATCAGTGGAACAAAAACAAGAATGATTGCCAGGCTTCCATAAAACTTCAACATCGCATGTTTAGCGCTGGGCCTTAAAGAGGCGGCGTACCAACCGAGCATCGCAATACCCGAAGCAAGCATTATAGCTTGATGATTGCGATTGGCAAAAAGGCCTACAGCATAGCCAGAATTGGTGATTTTGTATAGATATAGCGGCCCGCGAGAGGAGCCCATAAGCTGAAGTATCGCCAACGCTGCACTGATGACGCACAAGACAATGATCACGGGTATGGCTTGCCTTCGATATTCACGATTCAGATTCAAATAGAGCAACATTGCCGCTATCGGCACTGCAAGCGAGAACAAGCTATTTATTGTCCTCGAGGGCGATAAAGATAAGGGGCGCCGAGGCTGTTCAATCCCGGCAAAATCAGCGATGTCTGCAAATATCTGTCGTCCAGGCAATTCCATCCAGAGCGAGGGGGGAAGAGGTATGAGTTGAAGTATCATTAGAGACAGTAATGCAGCCGTAATATACAATGGAAACTTTCGGCTGAGCCATTGACTCGGAGTCTTTACAACCAATGCATAAGCGCAAAATAAAATAGCGAGAGGTCTAAGTATAAGTAGTGATTGAATGTCACCTCGTGAGCCTCCACCCGTGAAAAAAACGATCGCAAAAAAAGTTGCAAATGCATAAAAATGCGCCTCGGGCCCAGATAAAGTTCTCTGCAGAGAGTTCAGGTTTATTTTGGGGGATTTCATGGTCTAGATATCTACGGTATTACAGATCTAATCAATCGGTAAGGGCTTGCGGAACATAAGTATATTGGGTCGAGATTATTTTGATAGTAAGTGAGCCGTAGCGCGCACGTTCTAGCCATACAAGAATTTTCGTTATGACCGGAGCCAAAAACCGTTAGCAAATCAACCTCCGCTTGGTAGATCGCACTTAAGTCGTTTAGCGGTGAGGGGAAGGATAAGTTCGTAAATGGAGGACACGGAGGGATTCGAACCCTCGAAGCCCCGTAAAGAGCTTGTCTCCTTAGCAAGGAGGTGGTTTCAGCCGCTCACCCACGTGTCCTCGTGATTGGCATGCCAATGATCGCGATATAACGGCTGATTGTAGCGGTTGCAACGGGTAAAATCTGGGATAAACAAGGCCGGTTTTTCGTGTAAAAACAGCAACGCAGCACACCAAAAGCGGCATAAAATCAACAAAAGCTTCACAATATCGCAAATCAGACTCGTTTCGTCGTCGGTTCATTGCACAGTCAGCTGATTGGGCCGAAAGCTGTAGACGGCTGGTTATGGTAAGGAGTTTATCCATGGCTGTGCTGTGCCCAAATGAAAAATCAACACGTTCTGGCCGTTTCGGAAATCCGATTCGGGCCTTTTTAGCGGTTGTAGGAGCATTTGCGCTAGCAGCCGCCCCTGCTGTGTCTCCCGTCTATGCACAAGTTGAGTCAATAGACCCCAACGACGCCATTGATGCGGATTTGGAGACACCGGACTATGATGGCACACTGGAGGCGCCGACTGGTTCTAATGTTGTCGAAGAGCTGCCTTCGGAGAGCACAATCAATTCCGATCTTGCACCGCCTTATCAAGAGGTTGATAATTATGGCGTCGATGGTGACACTGTCACAGGCGATGCCGTAGCCAATGTTGATGACGCAACAACCTATCAGGAAGATGATCTGATTGGCGCCGCGGAAGGTGTTTTTGGCAAGGGTGCAAAGGGTCTGGCCGGTGTCATTGAAGATATTTTGAAAAAACAAGGCAGCCCCAATGCCTATATCGTGGGACGAGAAGCAAGCGGCGCCTTTGTTGTTGGCCTTCGCTATGGCTCGGGTCAGTTGCATCACAAAATTGAAGGTGAACGGAAAGTCTATTGGACTGGACCTTCAGTCGGATTTGATGTTGGCGGCAACGCAGCGAAGAGCTTTGTCTTGGTCTACAATCTCTATGACACAGAAGAGTTATACCAGCGCTTCCCAGCAGGCGAAGGTGCGGCCTATTTTGTAGGCGGCTTCCATGTCAGTTATATGCGCAGCGGAGACAAGGTGTTGATCCCGGTTCGATTGGGCGCAGGTCTGCGACTGGGTGCCAATGTTGGTTATATGAAGTTTAGCAAGAAGCAGCGTTGGCTGCCGTTCTAAACAACGCTGTTTAAAAGTTACCGGTCGGCAGTCCAAATTTTACGGGTCAGGCTGCCGATCGGACCTGTTCCATCCGCGACAGATAGCGCGCCAGAACATCAATTTCGAGATTGACAGCGCGGCCAGCTTTCAATTCCCCCAAAGTTGTTACCTTGGCGGTGTGCGGAATAACGTTGAGTGTAAAAACAGTTCCGTTTTTATCAGTCACATTGTTTACGGTAAGGGATACACCATCAACAGTGATCGAACCTTTGGCGGCTATATATGGCGCAAGTTCGGCCGGTGCTTTGATATGAACCGTATGCGAATCTCCGGTTTCTTCAACAGAAGCAACCTCTCCCACGCCATCGATATGGCCCGTGACAATATGACCGCCCAGTTCATCGCCCACTTTTAACGCCCGTTCCAGATTGATTTTGCGGCCGTCAGTAAACTGCCCCTGTGCGGTGCAGGAGATTGTTTCTCCAGAAACATCAACCGCGAACCAATCCGATCCTTTGTCCACGACGGTCAGGCAAACACCGGCACAGGATATCGATGCACCCATGTCCACCCCATCCATATCGTAACCGCATGTGATGGTCGCGCGCAGATCTCCGCGCTGTTCCAATGCAGTGATCGTTCCAATATCTGTGACAATGCCTGTAAACATTTGATTCCTATTCCTTTGCCGCGTGCCTAGGCTGCGCGGTCATATATCTCAAGACTATCCTTGCCCAAGACCCGTCGATCAGAAAGATCCCATTGCCCATGCGTATTTTCCAGGCTCGTCAAGCCAAAGTCGCCAACAGATAACAATCCGCCGCCAACAATAATTGGTGCTCGGTATATCATCAGTCGATCCACCATGTCCGCCCTCAAAAATGATGCCGCCACCGACGCGCCGCCTTCGATCAGCAACCAGTTGACGTTATCGAGACCGGAAATCGCCTCAGGCTTTGAAATTCTTTGCCAATGATCCGGAGCGTCTGCCTTTCCCAAAATAACCGGCAATGGATTTCGATCATCAAGGCCGTCCAAACGAACATCCAGGCCGGGTTGATCGGCTTTCACGGTGCCTGATCCTACCAATATGGCATCGGTTCGTGCCCGTTCGATATGAGCATGTGCTCTAGCGCGGGCGCCGGTGATCCATTTGCTTTCGCCGTTAGCCATCGCGATGCATCCGTCAAGCGACATCGCAAGCTTCAAGGTGACAAAAGGTCTGTTCTTTTCTATCCGGGCAAAGAATCCGCCCATTGCTTGCCGAGCTTCTTTTTCCATCAACCCAACTGAAACAGAAATGCCAGCATCGCCCAAGCGATCGATGCCCTTGCGATGGGTGCGTTCATCGGGGTCTAGACTGGCAATTACCACCCGAGCCGGTTTTGCAGCGATAACACTATCCACACATGCCGGACCACGCGCACTTTCATGCGCGCAGGGCTCAAGCGTGACGTAGACATCGGCATTGTGGGAAGACTGTAAAGCCTCATCCAGTGCCATAGCCTCTGCATGTGGCCTGCCGCCTGGTTGAGTCCAACCGCGTCCTACAATCTTGCCATCTTTGACGATGATACATCCAACATTGGGATTACCGCCAGTTCTGCCCCGGCCGCGCTGCGATAGCGCGATGGCAGCAGCCATAAACTTAGCATCACTGTGGCTATTCAGCATGTAGTGCCGGGCGGAAGCTCGACCAGTACTTCGCCGCGAGCAATGCGCTTTTGTTCCGCCTCTCGCTCAATCTCTTCGACATCCATGCCAGAAAGTTCGCCTAGCCTTTTCATTGCGTCACGGCGTTTATCGGCCTGCTTTTCTTTGAGGCATTGCACTTCCCATCGATCTTTCAGAATATCTTCATCTGATCGTTCTTCAGTCCAGTTTTCGACATAAATCACTTCTTGAGGGACATAGGTATAGGTGTTTACTTTGGGGTCGAGGATGAAAAGGAACAGGATAAATCCGGTGCAGCCAACGGAGAGCAATGCGGGCAGCCATCGCTCTCCCTTTTCACCTTGACGAATCACCGCAATAAGATCGCTGATTCCACCGCTTGCCGAGACATCTTTCAACATACGCATCATTACTAAATAGTATGGCTTGAAGCGAATGACCAGCCCTAGCGTGATTCAAGGGCTGGCCCGGTGAACGCAGTTAACTGTTGATTTCGAAACGGACTTTCAAGCTGATCCAACTTTCGATTGGGCTGCCGTCCTTGGTGGCGGGTTGAAAGCGCCATTTTCTAAGCGCGTGTTTACGAGTGGTTTCCCAGAATTCAGGATGCGGAGCACTGATCAACTCGATATCTATGGCACGACCATCGGTACCCACAAGAACGCGGACGCTCACGTTGCCCTCGATATCGCGACGCAACAGGCCGGAGGGGTATCTGGGTTGAAACTGCTTTGTAAAGCGCGGGTTTAGCCTAGCTGCGACGGTGACCGGGTCAGGGGTTGGTATGATATCATCTAAAGGCTCAAACGGAATATCGCCTGCTCCACCTCCACCAAAAGAAAGTTCCTCGGAGCCGGAAAAATTGGTGATTTCCGTTTGTGGTGCCTTGGGCAGATCGTCAATCTGTGGAACCGGGGATTGGATTTTCGCTTTTTGAGGGACCTTAATCTCGCGCTCTTGTTCTTCAATTTTTTCCGCTATCGGTTCCACCATGGATATAAATATTGCTTCCACATCAGTTTTTTCATCTGGAATAATCTCTATTCCGGGCATCGCAATAACCGCTCCGATGACCATTGCATGTACGCCCAATGTCCAGGCTATGCCTTTTGGCTTTGGCGTCCGTCTGTCATAAGTAGAAACGTAGCTCATATTACATCCTCTCATCTTCATTCAAAAGATGACGGAGCAGCCCGCTATTTTGACCGTGTGTCTGCACCGTCAATATGTGATGTTATACTATATCTTTTATTTGTCAAATTGGCGTGGCACTGAACAGCCCATATTTGCCGATATTCTGGTCTATTTAGCCGCTGTAAAAAGACGTGACATGACCGAATCTCGCCCAATCAAAGGCAACAGAGCGTTCATATCCGGACCATGATCCAGCCCTGTCAAAGCCTGGCGCAATGGCATGAACAACGACTTACCTTTGCGTTCGGTCGAGGCTTTCAATGCGCTTGTCCAATCTTTCCAGATTGTGTCTGACCATTCCAAATCTTCCAACGCTGTTCGAGCTGCCATTAAAAAATCACTGTCTTCAGATGAAAACTCTACTGGTGCAACCGGGCCGGTAACCACTTGCCACCACCGATCTACCTCTCCCATATCATGCAGATTGGGGCGGATAACATTCCATCCATCAACCCCCATCGCCTCGGGCAGCCGGTCTTTTACTGCATCATAATCCAGCTGATGCACAATTTTCTGGTTCAGTTGAGCCAATTCTTCGTCGTCAAATCGGGCCGGCGCTCTACCAAATCGGCCGAAATCAAATGTTTCAACTAGCCGTTCGATATCGGCAATGGGTTCAACTGGGTCACTGGTTCCGATGCGCGCCAACAAAGCGACAATCGATTGCGGCTCAATATGGCGGTCTCGAAATCCGCTGACACCTAGAGAGCCCAGTCGCTTGGAAAGTTTGCCTTCGGCACCAACCAACAAAGCTTCATGCGCGAAGATCGGGGTTTTGGCGCCAAAAGCTTCAAACATCTGGATTTGAACGGCTGTGTTGGCGACATGATCTTCACCGCGCACGACATGGGTGATTTCCATATCAATATCGTCAATCGTCGATGGCAGCATATAGAGCCAACTACCGTCTTCACGCCGAATAACCGGATCAGATAACAATGCAGCATCAAAATGCTGATCCCCCCTTATCAAGTCATTCCACTCTATGGGTTTGTCATGATCAAGCTTGAAGCGCCAATGCGGCTTACGGCCCTCGGCTTCAAAACCGGCAATTTGCTCTTCGGTAAGCACAAGTGCTGTGCGCTCATATATCGGCGGCTTGCCTTGACCAAGCAGGATCTTGCGGCGCAGTTCCAGCTCTTCGGACGTTTCAAAGGCAGGGTAAACCCGGCCCGCTGCCTTCAGAGTTTCAAACTGTTCCTGATAGCGATCAAATCGGCCCGACTGCCGCGCCTCCTCATCAGATGAAAGGCCAAGCCATTGCAGGTCGGCACGGATCGCATCGACATATTCTTCTTTTGACCGCTCCGCATCGGTATCATCCAGACGCAACAGAAAGGTGCCACCCTCTTTCTTGGCAAACATCCAGTTATGGAGCGCGGTACGAATATTACCAACGTGCAGGTGGCCGGTTGGTGAAGGGGCGAAACGAGTTTTTATGGTCATAATGTCGCGCCCTTAGACGGTTCTGAATGCATTGGTAATAGGATATCGTCGATCACGGCCAAAATTGCGGGTTCCAAGTTTTACGCCCGGCGGTGCCTGGCGCCGTTTATACTCAGCAATGTAGAGCAAACGCTCAATCCGAATGACCGTTTCCCGGTCAAAGCCGCGTTTGACCAAATCACCGACAGACAATTCCTCCTCAATCAAACCGTGGAGCAGCGGATCAAGTATTTCATAATCTGGCAGACTATCACTGTCCTTCTGATCCTCACGCAATTCGGCGGTCGGCGGCTTACTGATTACATTGGCAGGCATCACGGGTCCATCTGGCCCAAGACCTAGGCTGGGCTTGTTTCGATTTCGCCATTCAGAAAGTTTGAAACAGGTCAGCTTATAGGCGTCTTTCAGCACCGAATAGCCGCCGGCCATATCTCCATAAATCGTTGCATAGCCAACACTCATCTCTGATTTATTGCCAGTGGTGAGCAACATATGACCAAATTTGTTACTTAGAGCCATGAGTGTGACTCCGCGTATCCGCGACTGGATATTCTCCTCGGTAATATCAACCTCGCTGTCCGAAAAGCTACCTTCGAGCATTGCATCAAAGCCTTCAATTGCCGGATTAATAGGGATCGTGTCGAGCTTCGTGCCCAGCATGTTGGCGCAGCCCTCTGCATCATCCAGGCTTTCCTGGCTGGTAAACCGCGAAGGCATCATCACGCACCAGACCCGATCCGCCCCCAGAGCATCAACCGCAACAGCCGCCGATAAGGCGCTATCAATACCGCCCGACAATCCCAGCACAACACCGGGAAAATGGTTGGCATTTACATAATCCCGCAGGCCCACAATCATTGCATTGTAAATATCGGCGGGATGATGATCCCAATTTTCAATATCACCGGCGTCACAGACCCAGCCCTCTGATCCTTTGGACCAAATTGTATCACGAACATGCTCTTCCCAATCGGGCAGTCGGTGGGCGGTTTCTCCATCGGCGTTTAGAACGAACGAGCAACCATCAAAGACGACTTCATCTTGCCCCCCCACGCGATTTAGGAACATCAGTGGCAGACTGGTTTCTTTCACGCGTGCGGCAAATACTTCCGTTTCGCGGCGGTCGTCCTTCTCAATTTCATAAGGGCTGCCATTCACCGAGATCAAAAGCTCGGCACCCTGCTCCGCAAGATGCTTTGAAACTTCAGGAAGCCATCCATCCTCGCAAATGGGGAGCCCCAGTTTCACACCTTTAAACTGCACCGGCTCCGGCATCGGCCCGGATGCAAATAATCGTTTTTCATCGAACGTACCGTAGTTAGGAAGTTCGACTTTATAACGGACATCGGCAATCTGCCCGTCTTCCAGCAGTGCTATTCCATTGTACAGCTTGCCCTGGTCGCGAAAGATGGAGCCAACAAGCATGGCTGGCCCCGGCTTCGCGGTCACTGCGGCCAAGCGCAACAGCTCAGCTTCTGCGCGTTCCCAAACCGCCGGTTTCAAAACCAGGTCCTCAGGCGGATAACCAATTAGTTGTAACTCGGGAAACACGATCAAATCACTATCCGGTTTTGCCTCCCGGGTGGCAATCATCGCATCGGCATTGGAGCGTAAATTACCCACAGTCTGGGTGAGCTGGGCCATCGTTATGAGGAGCTGATCTGTCATGCCGCCCTGATAGGCAAGAGCGCTCAGGGCGGCAAATAAAATCCTAACGCATCAAAATAACTTCGGCATAGTAACTGCCATAGTTATCGCGATAATCTGTGTCATAAACCCAGAGGCTTAGGTTACGTCCGTCACCGTAAATTATCTGGGATTCATATTTATGATTGGATCGATAGCCCGACCGGCAAAAGTTCAGTCCGTGGCTGCTTTTTACCACCGGCAAGCTAACCCTTCCACGGCCGGAATTAAACTCAAAGCAGGCGTCATTTTTCAAAGCACGGCGCGTTGGCTTCCATGTACCGAAATGAGTTTGACCACTGATGCGAACTTTGTAGCGTTTGCCGCGTTCCAACCACATTGTCGATATCCGGCCGCCGTTAGCCGGAATAGAATTAGTATGCATGGTAAGTGGGCTTGCGTCTGCTTTACCAGAACCGGGCACGGGAACTGCGGCGAATAGCGCCAGAGATGCTGCGGTCGTTGCTACTGCTGTAAATATCTGAATCGGTTTCAACATGATTTGGGTCTCCATTATTGAGTATCCCAATCTATCGGTTTGTTATCCTTAGAACATACGCAGTCATGCCTATATTCATTCCTCGGTGCCAAGCTCAAACAAACTGTGTGTAATTGCATAAAGCCTCTTTTGATTTTCGATCACCCTGTCTAACAAGGCATGGGATTAGTGGCGTTGTGACTGGGTGGTTTTCCAGCTGCGACCAAATATCGGGGAACCAAAATATGAAACTCATGTCCGGCAACAGTAATTTGCCGCTTGCTCAGGCCATTGCAGACTATCTGAAAATACCGCTCACCGATGCCAGCGTGAAGCGTTTTGCAGATGACGAGATTTTCATTGAAATTCACGAAAATGTCCGCGGCGAAGATGTGTTTGTGGTCCAGTCGACCAGCCATCCAGCCAATGACAATTTGATGGAATTGCTGATCAGCATCGATGCCTTGCGCCGTGCCTCGGCCAAACGCATTACAGCTGTCATTCCCTATTTCGGCTATGCACGACAAGATCGGAAACCGGGACCGCGCACACCCATTTCTGCTAAATTGGTCGCCAATCTGATCACCGAGGCTGGTGCTGATCGCGTGCTGACTGTGGATCTTCATGCTGGTCAGATCCAGGGGTTTTTCGATATTCCGACCGACAACCTTTACGGCGCACCGGTCATTAGTGAGGATATTAAATCCCGCCATGCAGACAAAGACATTATGGTGGTATCGCCAGATGTTGGCGGTGTGGTTCGTGCACGTGCTCTGGCCAAGCGTTTGAACAATGCGCCCTTGGCCATCGTCGACAAGCGCCGCGAAAAAGCGGGCGTCTCCGAAGTGATGAATATCATTGGCGACGTCAAAGGGCGCTTTTGTGTCATGATAGACGACATTGCTGACAGCGCTGGCACATTGTGCAACGCATCGGATGCATTGATTGCCGCCGGTGCAACCGATGTTGCCGCCTATATAACCCACGGTGTCCTGTCTGGTAAAGCAGTGGAGCGCGTCAATGCTTCGTCGCTACGCAAGCTGATCATCACTGATACAATTCGTGCACCACAATCAGCACTGGATTCAGACAAGATTCGCATTTTGCCCATCGCACCGTTACTGGGAGAAGCAATTAGTCGGATCGCGGATGAAAGCTCTGTTTCCAGTCTGTGGGACTAAACAATTCCAAACAAGAAGGTATAAACATGCCAAGCTTTGAAACCCTGTCACAATATCGCCTCCACATTGGTGTTCTGGCGATCATCATTTGTGTTTTGGCATGGGCCACTGAATTGGCTGAACTGGTATATGTTTGTCCGTTTTGCCGGGTGCAACGCACGATTATTGGAATACTCGGGCTTTTGCTGCTCTTCAATCCGCAGCATTGGCTCAATCGTTGGGTCTCGTCATCATTCGCTTTTCTAGGCCTTGTGGTTGCAAGCATGCAGCATTTTAAGGGTTGGGCCAAAATCATGTCTGGTGAATTTACCTGGGGCGAATATTGGTATGCCAATAGCTGGGTTCTTTCTGGTTTTGCGATAGGCATCATGACGGGTTTGATACTGTACATTTGGGCTTGGCGACCGACCGAAGTCTTGGATGACCAATGACACCTAAAGATATTGCTCTTGCCGAGAAGTTAGCTGAAGCAGCGGGCGAGGCTATTCGTCCCTTCTTCCGTGCGAAATTTGATCAGGAAGCGAAGAGCGACTCAACCTTTGTTACAGAAGCCGATCGCGCCGCCGAGGCGGCGATGCGGATGATCATCGAAGCTGAGCACCCAGACGACGGTATCATTGGCGAAGAATACGGAACGCGCAACGAAGGCGCATCACGGCAATGGGTGTTGGACCCGATTGATGGTACAACCAGCTTCATCGCCGGCCGCGCCATCTTTGGGACGCTTATCGCACTGATGCAGGATGGTTTTCCGATTATCGGCATTATTGACCAACCCATTGCAAAAGAACGCTGGGTCGGTGTGGTCGGACGCGAAACGCTGTTCAATGGTACACCCGCCAAATCGGCGCGATGCCGTGAATTGAAAGACGCCGTGCTTGCCACAACAACGCCGCATCAATTTGATGAGCATGATGCCGATCATTTCATGGGGCTCGCAGGCAAAGTAGCTCCGCGCAAGATTATTTATGGCGGTGATTGTTACAACTATGGTCTGATTGCAAGCGGTCATGTGGATGTCGTGTGCGAAGCGGGACTAATGCTCCACGATTTCGCAGCACTGGCTCCCATTGTTGATGGCGCGGGCGGTGTTATGTGTGATTGGAACGGCGAGCCACTCCATGCGGAATCGGATGGTCACGTGCTCGCAATTGGCGATCAAGCCCGGATGGATGATGTGCTGGAGGCAATTGCTTGTCATCACTAAATAATGCGCCAGTTACCCTTCGCTTCTTTTTGCCCAGAGAAGAGCTTCGCCCCTATATTAGTACCTTCTATTTGACAGAAGTTAAACCTAGTTCTGGGGAACGGATTGCCGATTGGCTGCATCCAGAATGGGCCAATCTGCGGATTATCGAAGGCATTTTACCGATGGGCTCGATCGGCAAAGAAGAGCCGATAACTGCTCCTAGATTTAGCGTGGTTGGACCTACAAGCTACGCCACCTATTTTGAATCGGACCGGATGCGGTCGTGGGGAATTGGGCTGTTGCCGCTTGGATGGTCAAAATTCATAAGCGTTTCCGCTGTAGATTATGCAGACAAGACAACCAATGGAAGTACCGACCCGCAATTCGCAAAACTTTCTCCTCTGGCTGATAATATCTTTGCGACGGGAACCCCCAATGTAGAAGAAGAAGTCGCTTTTATTGAACAGTTTTTCATGGACCTGCTTCCGAATACCGAAGAAGATGATTTGCTCATCCAAAAGGCGCATAATTTGCTTTTGGATACAGGTCTGGAAACCGTTCAGGACATGGCAGACAAATTGAATATCACTGGCCGCACCCTCGATCGGCTAAGCCGTAAAGCCTTTGGTTTCCCGCCAAAATTACTGCTGCGGCGACAAAGATTTTTGCGATCGCTTGCCGAGAATATGCTCAATCCTTCACAAAACTGGGTCTCCACCCTTGATGCCGCTTATTATGACCAAGCCCATTTCGGCCGGGACTTTCAGCGCTTCATGGGTATGAGCGCATCCGAATATAAAGCCAAACCGCATCCGTTCCTCAACGCCGCGGTTCATGGAAGAATGGCAGCCGCCGGCGCAGGAATGCAGGTGTTGCACGATCCCGGAGCTGACAACTAGTTTCAACTTAAACCTTGCATTTCAGGCGAATCTAGCTATTGCCGCCCTTCCGATGTGACGCTCTGGCCAGTGTGGGCTGCCACAAGTGTCCGTAACGGTAACTTCTAAAGGAGACCAAAATGCCCAAGTTGAAGACCAAAAGTGGTGTGAAGAAACGCTTCAAAATCACCGCCAACGGCAAGGTTAAGCACGGCGTAGCCGGCAAACGCCACCGTTTGATGAGCCATAACAGCAAATATATCCGTCAGAACCGCGGCACTAAGAAATTGTGTGATGCGGATGCTCGGACAGTGAAAAAGTGGGCGCCATACGGGCTTTAGTAGCTCCTGCGACCAAAATACATTCAAGGATATATAGAAAATGGCACGTGTAAAACGGGGTACGACCACTCGTACAAAACATAAAAGATTATTGGATCAGGCAAAAGGCTATTATGGCCGCCGCAAAAATACGATCCGCATCGCTCGGCAGGCTGTCGAAAAAGCCGGTCAATATGCCTATCGCGATCGCAAAGTTAAGAAACGGGCTTTCCGCGCACTTTGGATCCAGCGCATTAACGCTGCGGTTCGCGAAGAAGGCATGACATACGGCACATTCATCCACGGCACCAAACTGGCAGGTATTGAGCTTGACCGCAAAGTCATGGCTGATCTGGCGATGAACGAGCCAGCAGTGTTTAAAGGCGTCATCAAACAGGCGCAGGACGCTCTGGCAAAAGCCTAAGCGTTTTCATAAAATTCAAAAAGCGCCGACCCTTGAACCGGGTTACGGCGCTTTTTTATTGGGTTATTGGCAAGGCTTGCTAGACGGGCTGAGAATAGGGACAGGATAGAGCGATGAGCGATATCGAAGCGATCAAAGACAAATATCTGGCACAGGTTGCCAGCGCGTCCGACGGCGATGCATTGGAAGCCATTCGCGTTGCGGCGCTCGGCAAGAAGGGTGAAATTTCGCTGTTGTTAAAAACATTGGGCCAGATGACTCCAGAAGAACGCCAGACCGAAGGTCCGAAAATCAATGGCACACGCCAGGCTGTTGCTGATGCGATTGCCAGCCGCAAGGAATCGATGGAAGCCGATGTTCTGAACGCCCAGCTGGCAACGGAAAAACTCGATCTGACGTTGCCGCCGCTATCGGCACCCAAAGGCAGCATTCATCCGGTATCGCAAGTGATGGACGAACTGGCAGAGATATTCGCGGATCTCGGTTTCTCCGTAGAGACCGGCCCAGAAATCGAAGATGATTGGCATAATTTCACCGCACTTAACATTCCGGAAACGCATCCGGCACGTGCCATGCATGATACATTCTATTTCCCGCAGACGGATGAGAATGACATGCCCAAAATGCTGCGGACCCATACATCGCCCGTGCAAATTCGGACAATGATGGATGTGGCAAAACGCTCTAGTGGAGAGGGCGAACCCATCCATATTATCGCGCCGGGCCGAACCTATCGCTCCGACAGCGATGCGACCCACACACCGATGTTTCATCAAGTCGAAGGACTGGTAATCGACAAGGGCATCCATATGGGTCATCTGAAATGGACGCTGGAAACCTTTGTTCGCGCATTTTTTGAACGCGACGATATTACCCTGCGCCTGCGCCCCAGCTATTTCCCTTTCACCGAACCTTCTGCCGAGGTTGACCTCGGATTCACTGTCGAAAAGCGCAAGCGTATCATCGGCGGCGACCCGCGTAGTGAGAATGGCGGCTGGATGGAAATCCTAGGCAGCGGCATGGTGCATCCCAATGTGATCGCCAATTGCGGCCTTGATCCTGAAGTCTGGCAGGGCTTTGCCTTTGGCTGCGGTATCGACCGGCTAGCAATGCTGAAATATGGCATGGATGACCTGCGCGCGTTCTTTGATGGCGATTTGCGCTGGGCCGATCATTATGGATTTGATGCACTCGACGTTCCCACTTTAAGCGGAGGAGTCGGCGCATGAAATTTTCTCTAAGCTGGCTCAAAGCGCATCTGGAAACCGATGCCAGCCTCACAGAAATTACCGACAAGCTGACCGATATTGGTCTGGAACTCGAAGGATTGGAAAATCCGGCCGATGCTCTGCGTCCCTTCCGAGTGGCAAAGGTTATAGAAGCCGGCCCGCATCCCAATGCCGACAAGTTGCAGCTGCTTAAGGTCGATGATGGCAGCGACGAACCATGGCAGGTTGTCTGCGGCGCGCCCAATGCCAAGACCGGCATGGTTGGCGTGTTCGGTCCTCCGGGCACCTATATCCCAGGCAGTGATTTCACACTGAAACCGGCCAAGATTCGGGATGTCGAAAGCTTCGGCATGATGTGCTCCGCGCGCGAACTGGAATTGGGTGATGATCATGACGGGATTATCGAGTTAGAATCCGGCGCCGCCGATGCCGTTGGTCAAAGCTATGCCGACTATGCCAAAATTGATGATCCAGTGATGGATGTAGCAATCACTCCCAATCGTCAGGATTGCATGGGTGTGCGCGGTATTGCGCGCGATTTGGCAGCAACCGGCATAGGCACATTGAAACCGCTCGAAAGCGCAAGCATATCGCGCAGTGGTGACGGCCCGGATGTAACGACGGAAGATGCAGACGGCTGCCCCGCCTTTTACGGCTGTGTCGTTCGCGGCGTTAGCAACGGCTCCTCTCCCGACTGGATGCAGGCACGGCTCAAATCTGCCGGTCAGAAACCAATTAACGCGCTGGTCGATATCACCAATTATGTGATGCTCGACCATGGGCGGCCATTGCATGTTTACGATGCCGCGAAACTGAACGGCGGTCTGGTTGCGCGTAAAGCCAAGCCCGGCGAAAAGGTCGTGGCGCTGAATGACAATGAATATGTGCTCGACGAAACCATGACGGTCATTGCTGATGATAATGGCGCGCATGATATTGGCGGGATCATGGGCGGCGCATCCACTGGATCCGATGAAAGTACGACAGACGTATTGATCGAATGCGCATATTTCACCCCTGAAAACATCGCAAAGACCGGTCAGAAGCTGATGCTGACAAGCGACGCAAGGCAGAGATTCGAGCGCGGCGTTGATCCGGCATTTCTCGATCAAGGCATTGATATTGCGACTGCTTTGGTACTCGAACTATGCGGCGGGACCGCGAGCGAAACCACCCGGGCTGGAAACCCGCCAACCGAGCAGCGCACGATGCCCTATGATCCGGCCAAATGCTTGCAACTAGGTGGTGTTGATATCGCTACGGACAAGCAAAAAGCAACACTCGAAGCGCTGGGATTTGCCGTGTCTGATGACTGGACAATCACTATTCCAACATGGCGCCGAGACGTTCATGGCTGGCAGGATATTGTCGAAGAAGTCGTCCGTATCGAAGGACTCGACAATGTGCCGTCCACGCCATTGCCGCGCAAACCGGGTGTCGCAAAACCTACCGCCTCACCGGAACAGCTGGCTGAACGCAAAGCACGACGCGCTGCAGCCGCACGCGGCCTCAACGAGGTCGTCACATGGAGCTTCATTTCGGAAAAAGAAGCCGCTCCTTTTGGTGGTAGCGAATGGGCGCTTACCAGCCCGATTAGCGAAGATCTGAAATATATGCGACCCTCGATGCTGCCCGGCCTGATTGCAGCGGCGCAGCGCAACAGAGCTCGCGGTGCATCGTCCATCCGCTTGTTTGAAGTTGGCAGACGCTATCTCGAAGCGACCGAGCATCCCACCATTGGACTGGTACTGACGGGCGAGAAAACAGCGCGAAGCTGGCAGGCGGGCGGTGCATCAAAATATGATGCTTTTGATGCCAAAGCCGAAGTGATTGCGATTCTGGAAGCCGCTGGCGCACCGGTCGACAAACTGATGGATTTTGCGGAAGCCGGTAATCATTATCATCCCGGTCAATCCGGCACATTGCGGTTGGGACCAAAGAAAATCCTTGCCGCATATGGAGCGCTGCATCCCAATGTTACCAAAGCATTGGGCCTGAAAGGCGGCGCGGTTGGCGCAGAGATATTCCTTGATGCGATACCGGTTAAGAAAAAATCTGGCCATATGCGTGATGCTTACACACCACCTGCACTGCAAAGCGTGAAACGTGACTTTGCGTTTGTTGTTGATGCCAGTGTAGCGGCGGGCGATCTGGTCCGGGCCGTCAAAGGTGCGGATAAAAAACTGATTATCGATGCGCGGATTTTTGATTTGTTTGAAGGTGAAAGCCTGGGCGAAGGGAAGAAATCTCTGGCGATTGAGGTAACTTTGCAGCCTCAAGAAGCAACCCTTACGGACGAGGATTTGAAAGCGCTAACCGAAAAGGTTGTGTCCAATGCCACAAAACTTGGTGCGGAATTGAGGGGATAAGTATTCGTCATCCTGAACTTGTTTCAGGATCTCAAGAGGCGCAGAATTAATAAGGAGATGCTGAATCAAGTTCAGCATGACGAGTGAAACAAATATCATGACCAACCCACGCCGTACTTTTGCAATCATCTCTCACCCCGATGCGGGTAAGACGACACTGACCGAGAAGCTGCTACTGAAGGGCGGCGCTATTCACTTGGCGGGCGAGGTCAAGGCACGCGGCGACAATCGGCGCGCACGGTCGGACTGGATGAAGATCGAGCAGCAACGCGGGATTTCGGTCACCTCGTCGGTCATGACCTTTGAGCGCAATGACATAATCTTCAACCTGCTCGACACACCGGGCCATGAGGATTTTTCCGAAGATACCTATCGCACGCTGACTGCAGTCGACAGCGCAATCATGGTGATTGATGCGGCGAGCGGTATTGAGGCGCAAACATTGAAACTGTTTGAAGTTTGCCGGTTGCGAAATGTTCCGATCATCACCTTCGTCAACAAGGTGGATCGCGAAGGCCGCGATCCGTTCGAACTGCTTGATGAAGTGGCGGACAAATTGGCACTGGACGTATGCCCGATGAGCTGGCCGACAGGCATGGGCGGCCAATTTGAAGGCGTCTATGACCTAGTGCGCAACCAACTGCATCAGCCAACGGGTGACAGCAAACAATATGACGGTGTGTCGCAGCAATTCACTGGTCTGGATGATCCGAAACTCGCGGATGTGCTCAGCGAAGGAGCTCTAGAACGCTTGACCAGTGAAGGCGAGCTCGCGCAAGGTGGATATAGCGCGTTTGATATCGAAGCGTATCAAAACGGCGATCTGACCCCGGTATATTTCGGTTCTGCGCTGAAACAATTTGGTGTGGAAGAATTGATCGAGGCGATTGCCCAGCACGCCCCGTCGCCGCGCCCGCAGCCAGCGGAACCCGATCCAATTCAACCCGATGACAAAGACATTACCGGCTTCATCTTCAAGATTCAGGCAAATATGGACCCGCAACATCGCGACCGGATTGCGTTCATGCGGCTTTGCTCGGGCGAATTTCAGCGCGGTATGAAATTGACGCCCTCCGGTCTTGGCAAGCCAATTGCAATCCACTCGCCCATCCTGTTTTTTGCCCAAGATAGGGAGATAGCCGACACCGCCCATCCCGGCGATATTATCGGCATACCCAATCACGGGACATTGCGGGTTGGCGATACATTGAGCGAAAAAAACCAGGTGCGGATTACCGGGCTTCCAAACTTCGCACCGGAGATTCTCCGCCGCGTCATCCTGAAAGACCCGACACAGACCAAAAAGCTGCGCAAGGCGCTGGATGACCTTTCCGAAGAAGGCGTGGTGCAGGTTTTCTATCCGGAACTTGGCGCCAACTGGATTATCGGTGTGGTTGGGCAGTTGCAGTTGGAAGTGTTGATCAGCCGCTTGTCAGCCGAATATAAAGTCGAAGCAAAACTCGAAGTCGCTCCGTTTGAAACCGCACGCTGGGTTTCTGGCGATGATGCGACCTTGCAAGCCTTCGCGAATATCAATCAGGCGGCCCTAGCCAAGGACCGTGACGATAATCTGGTATTCCTCGCGAAATCTGCATGGGATGTCGGCTATCAAGAAGAACGCAATCCAGACATTAAGTTTAGCGCGACACGGGAGCGATAAGAGAGAATATGCAAAATACTTGGAACGTTTATCTATCCGGCGAAATCCACACCAATTGGCGCGAAGACATTGCCAATGGCGCAAAGGAAAAAGGACTGCCTGTGCAATTCTCCGCACCGGTTACCGACCATCCGGCATCTGATGATTGCGGCGTAACCATATTGGGCAGCGAAGAAAAAAAATTCTGGCACGACCGCAAGGGCGCTCAGGTCAACGCGATCCGAACCTCCACCTTGATCAAGAAAGCGGATATTGTCGTTGTACGTTTCGGAGAGAAATATAAACAATGGAATGCAGCGTTTGATGCGGGATATGCGGCGGCTCTGGGTAAGCCTCTGATCATTAATCATGGACCGGATATTGTGCACCCGCTTAAGGAAGTCGACGCCGCTGCATTGGCAGTGGCGGAAACACCGGCGCAGATTGTTGAGATATTGGATTATGTGATTACTGGGAAGTTGGTGGGTTATACCGACTAGCCGCATCAGAGGCCCATTCAATATAGGCACAAAGACACAAATTAATTTCTACCTATTGTTCAATATGTTATGATTGCTGTTCCGATCGTGGTGATCAACCTCACTATATGATCGAGCTGTTGCTTTAAGGGGGCACAATTATGCGCAATAACTTTTTCAGCATCATCGCAATTATCGCGGTTTTCTTTGCATTACCGGCGAATGCAAAGAAAGTTGCTTTGGTAATCGGTAACTCAAGTTATGAGTATACCCAGCAACTTTCAAACCCGGAAAATGATGCAGCTTTGATTGCCAACGCTGTACGAAGCAGCAAATTTGACGATGTCATGGTTGCTCAAAACCTAGGCATCGAAGCCTTTCGTCAGGCACTGAGAGAGTTCAGTTCCAAAGCAGATGGCGCCGAAGTGGCCATGGTATATTTTGCCGGTCATGGCATGGAAGGAAAAGGTAAAAACTGGTTGATTCCTGTCGATGCGAAATTGGAATCAAACCGTGATCTTGCTTATGAAACCATTGATCTGGATCTGATAATGGAAGCCTTGTCAGGGGCGCAAACACGAATTGCTATTGTGGATGCTTGCCGTAACAATCCATTCGGAAACAAATGGAGGTCAGGAACAAGGGCAGTGTCGCGAGGCTTGGCAGGACTAGAGGTTGACGACGTGCTTGTAATATTTGCCGCGGCTCCCGGACAAACAGCAAGCGATGGTGGGGAAGATATCAATTCTCCATTCGCAAAGTCATTAGCCAAACGTTTGCCGCAACCAGATGTGCCTATTCAGCTTCTCGGTGGACTTGTGCGTGATGATGTACTTGCCGCTACTGGCGGAACGCAAAGACCGTTTGTCAGCGCCAGCATAACCGGGACACCAATTTATCTG
The DNA here is from genome assembly GCA_947494305.1 of uncultured Sphingomonadaceae bacterium. Classification (GTDB taxonomy): domain Bacteria; phylum Pseudomonadota; class Alphaproteobacteria; order Sphingomonadales; family Sphingomonadaceae; genus Parasphingorhabdus. The sequence continues at coordinate 167,596 of CANLUL010000002.1, forward strand.
GTCCGACAGAACAAGGCGATAATCGCACCTGGTCCCAACGCAGCACCAACAAGTACCGCAGCACTGGCTGTACCCCGGTCCATTGGTTCAGGCCCGATATTGCTTTCCGACATTCAGATCGAAACTATAAAATTGACCGGCTTTTTCGGTATGCCAGACGATTTGTTTCTAGAATTCGATACCGGCGAACGCTTCCCAAATGGCGACGGCAAACAGAAAATGAAGGTTGGTGACATTTGGAATATCGATGACAGTTTTGTTTTTGACCAGCCAATCAGTTTTCGAGTGATGGAGCATGATGCAGTCGGCGGCCATGATCTGATCGGTACGATCACTATGCCTGCTACAATCGGAACACATACCACTACGTTGAATGGTGACAAAAGTATCTACAAAGTAACCTATACGCTTACAGCTATGTGACCGCGATAAATCTGCAAGTCACCCCCGCAACAAAAACACCGCATGCTCGGCCAGCAAATTCGCCGCAGCCCGACTGGTCTGTTTATCCCCGCTCAAAAACCACTGCCCTTCTTGCTGCAACTTTTCATCGCGAACCAAAGCGCGGAAATCGTCAATGGTGACATGATGGATATTGGGTGTGTCATACCAGGTTTGCGGAAGCAATCGCGTGACCGGCATCCGGCCGCCAAAGAGCAACGACATACGCACGCGCCAGTGGGCGAAATTGGGGAAGCTGACAAAGGCCTGCTTGCCGATGCGCAGCAGTTCATCGAGGATCTGATCGGGTCGATGCGTGGTCTGCAACGTCTGACTAAGCACCGCATAGTCAAAACTGCCATCGGGATAGGCGCTGAGGTCGGTATCAGCATCCCCCTGAACCACCGAAAGCCCCTTGGCAACCGCGCTGGCAACATTGACGGGTTCAATCTCCAGCCCGCGTGCATCACAATCTTTCTGATCACGCAAAGCCGCCATCAACGCGCCGTCACCGCAACCGATATCGAGCACACGGCTGCCCGGCACGATGTTATCGGCAATAATTTGCAAGTCTGGCCGGAGCATCGTCATTGATAGGCATCCGGGAAGTCGAGGGTCATGAAGCGTTCAGGGTGTTGATATTCTTTCCACCCGAATTGCTGATATAGCGATTGTGCATCGCGCGTTAATAGGGCCCAAAATCGCAAGACACCCAGTTCCGGATGGTTTTGCAAATAGGAGAGCATGATTTTTGACAGACCCATCTTGCGATGCTCTTCGAGAACATAAACATCCGATAGATAAGCAAATGTAGCCCGGTCGGTCACAAGCCGCGCCATCGCTACCTGCTGCCCTTCAAAGCCGACCGCAACACAAAGGCTGTGTTCTATGGATTTCGCTACCGTTTCCAGTGCAATGCCTTCTGCCCAATAGCTGCGCGTCAAATAGGCATGGGCCGCAACTGCATCGATCGCTTCCTGATCAACGATCAGTTTATAGCCGGACGGCAATTGGGGTGCGTTAAATATTGTCATGACCCATCCCCCGCCTTTAGGAAGCCATCAATTATCCGCGCCATTTCAGCGTTTTCGAGTAAAAAACTATCGTGCCCAAACGGGCTCGATAGTTCGACAAAACTTGCTTCTGCTCCGGCTGCGTTCAGCGCATGCACCATCGTTCGCGATTCGCTGGTCGGGTAGAGCCAGTCGGTATCGAAGCTGACCAAACAAAACCGCGTTTTGGATCCTTTGAAGGCGTTGGCCAACACGCCATCATGTGCCTCCGCCAGATCAAAATAATCCATCGCACGCGTGATATACAAATAGCTATTCGCATCAAATCGATCGACAAAGCTGATTCCCTGATGGCGGAGATAGCTTTCCACCTGAAAGTCGGCATCGAAACCAAATGTCTTGGCATCGCGATCCTGCAATCGGCGTCCGAATTTCTCGGTCAGGCCTTCTTCGGATAGATAAGTGATATGCGCCGCCATTCGCGCCACCGCCAATCCGGAAGCAGGGGGATCCTCCTCAGCATAATAATTGCCGCCACGCCATCGCGGATCGGCCATGATCGCCTGCCGACCCACTTCGTGAAAGGCAATATTCTGTGCACTGTGCCGCGCTGTTGAGGCGATGATAATCGCCGACTTTGCACGATCCGGATAAATAGCGGTCCAGCTAACCGCCACCATCCCGCCCATCGAGCCGCCAATAATTGTGTGGAGTTGCTTTATACCCAGATGATCCAGCAACATTGCCTGTGCCCGCACCATATCGGCGATGGTGAGAACCGGAAAGTCCATTGCCCAGGGCCTGCCCGTCGCCGGATTGATCGTTGCTGGTCCCGAACTGCCCAGGCAGCTTCCGATGACATTTGCGCAGATCACAAAATAGCGGTCTGTATCGATAGGCCGGCCTGACCCAACCATATCGGTCCACCAGCCACCCTTGCCGGTAACAGGATGGGTTGAAGCAACAAATTGATCCATCGTCAAAGCGTGGCATATCAAAATGGCATTGGAAGCGTCTGCGTTAAGCTCGCCATACGTCTCATAGGCGATATCAACGGGCGTGAGTTCCGCGCCACTGTCCAGGGGCAGCGGGCCAGGTAGCTGAACGGTTTTGTTCAATCCAAAGCGCGTATCATCGGTCATGAAGGAAGGGAGCTAAGGCGCTTCATACGAGGCGTCAATTGATATTGCGGTTGACACTAAGCGGCATCGGGTTAGTTCGGCGGCATATATAGCTTAGAAGAGCAGATAATGAGCAAACCACAACCAAAAGAATGGATCATGGGCATAGCGCCCTATGTTCCGGGAAAAGCGAGTAGCGACGACGGCCAGAAGCTGGTCAAACTCTCGGCCAATGAAAACCCGTTGGGGTGCAGTCCGGCTGCGAGGGATGCGCTAAATGCTGCCTCTGCTTCGGTTGATCGCTATCCCGACCCGGGGTCAACAAAACTTCGTGAGGCGATTGCCGCCAAATTTAATCTTGATCCTGCGCGGATCATTTGCGGTACTGGTTCAGACGATGTGCTGCATCTTGCAGCCAATGCGTTTAGCGGACCGGGCGATGAGATTATCTATGTGCGCTATGGGTTTGCCGTCTATGACATTGCCGCGCGGCGCTATGGCGGATCGCCGGTCATTGCCGATGATGCCGACTATGGCACTGATGTCGATGCGGTGCTGGCCAAGGTCAATGACAAAACACGAGTCGTTTTCATCGCCAATCCGAACAATCCGACGGGAACTTTTTCCACGCGCGAAGAAATTGCACGATTGCAAGCGGAGCTTCCCGGCCATGTATTGCTGGTTCTCGACGGTGCCTATGCCGAGTATCTTGAGGCAGATGAAGATGATGGCGCTTTGGAACTGGCGAAATCTTTGCCCAATGTTCTGGTTACACGGACGTTTTCCAAGATTCACGGTTTGGCCGCTGAGCGTATTGGCTGGGGTTATGGCGCCGAGGATATTATTGGCGCAATGAATCGCATCCGCTTGCCATTTAACGTGACCACCGCTGGTCAAGAAGCCGCTGTTGCCGCCCTGGCATCCGATGATTTTGTGACTTCTAGCCGTACGCATAATACCCAATGGCGGCAATGGTTGAGCGACGAAGTGGCATCATTGGGCAATCATGGTTTGCGCGTCATTCCTAGCCATACCAATTTCTTGCTCGTCCTTTTCGAAGGCAAGGTGACGGCAGAGCAGGCCAATGCGGCACTGATGGAAAAGGGCTATGCTGTGCGCTGGCTCCCTGGACAAGGGTTGGTCAATGGCCTGCGCATGACAATTGGGACGGAAGAAGAAACCCGCGGTCTGGCTCAGGCGTTACGCGAGATTTTGGAAGCGGCGGGTTAATGCTACCCTTCGCTAACATCACGATTATCGGCCTTGGCCTGATTGGTTCGTCCATTGCTCATGCAGCGAAAGAAAATATGTCTGCGGCACGCATCACCGGATTTGATTCAGATCCTGCCGTGCGAAACAGAGCTTTAGAGCTTGGCTTTTGTGACGACGTTACGGATAATCCGGGTGCGGCCGTTATTGATGCCGATCTGGTAGTTTTATGTGTCCCGGTTGGGGCGATGGCAGAAATTGCTGATGAAATAGCATTCGACCTGCCCGAAGATGCCATTATCAGCGATGTAGGATCATCGAAAGACGGGGTTCTGGAAACGTTACGCAATTCTCTACCCAATACCAGAATTATACCAGCACATCCGGTTGCCGGTACCGAAAATAGTGGCCCAGATGCCGGCTTCGCCACACTATTCCAGGATCGTTGGTGTATTATAACACCGCCCGATGATGCGTTGGAAGGCGATGTTGAAAAGCTAAAAGCGTTTTGGGAAAAACTGGGCGCAAATATAGAGATCATGGATGCAAAACATCATGATCTGGTATTGGCAGTGACCAGCCATCTTCCCCATTTGATTGCCTATACCATAGTCGGAACAGCATCCGATCTGGAAGACGTCACGCGGAGTGAAGTGATTAAATATTCAGCTGGTGGCTTCCGCGATTTTACCAGAATCGCTGCCTCGGATCCCACAATGTGGCGTGATGTTTTTCTGTCGAACAAGGAAGCGGTGTTGGAAATGCTACAACGTTTTTCAGAAGATCTTTCCGCCCTGCAACGCGCCATTCGATGGGACAAGGGCGATGAGCTGTTTGAACTCTTCACAAAGACACGCGCTATCCGGAGACGGATTATTGAAGAAGGTCAGGATGATGCGGCACCCGATTTCGGCCGTAGCCACGATTAGTCGTTCAAGGCGTTGATAGCTGCATGAACACGTTGGCGCACCTCTTCACGATCTAGACCCGGTGGTATCTCTTCCTGGATTGCATAGGTAATCTCGCCACTTTTCTGGACGAATGTATCGCGCGGAGACACGCGGCCGCTATCCAGTGCTACCGGAATCAATGGCAGGTTAAACATTTTGTAGAGACCAGCAAAACCGGCCTGTAATTCTGGTCGTTCTCCGCGGCGCGCCCGGCTTCCTTCGGCAAAGATAACTATCGGCCGATCTTCTTTCACCGCAGCTTTTGCGCTTTTAATAATCTGACGAAGTGCACCAGCTCCGCCATCCCGATCGATAGGAATCAATCCATGTCGTTTTGCTGCCCAGCCCCACAGCGGAATGCGGAGCAATTCCTTTTTCGCGATCACAATTGGATTATCAAAGATGCGCAGAACATCCATAGTTTCAAACATGCTCTCATGCTTGAATACATAGAGCAGAGCTTCATTGCGAAACTCTCCCTTGACGTTTACCCGGATTCCCAACACCGCGCGTGCGCAGAGATAGTGATATTTTCCCCAGAAATGCGATACTTTATGCAAAGCAGGCTTGGAGAAAATAGCGGCAATGAAGGCAGCAATCACTGTCGGTATAGAGCCAACATAGAAGATTGGCATGAAAACCAGAGATCGGAGCATCGCCAGCATCACACGCCTGCCAGCGCGGCCAAACGGCGCATCAAATATTTGTTATATTCCTTGAATAATGTGCTCAATGTCGGTGCCGTCGCAACAGCATCCGATACTATCTTCACTTTTGGTGGTATAGCTCGTTCCAGTTCCAAGCGGGCACGGCGCATATGCCAATCGGACGTGACCAGTCTCACGGACTTATCATCTCGCCGGGCCACCCAACGCGCCGTCTCTAACGCATTGGACCGGGTGTCCACTGCCTGAAAGCCCAGATCTACACAGCACTCAAACAGCGCGTCCGAAGTATTATATTCTGCTGCCAACTCGGCAGGTTTCACATCTCGATCGACACCAGAGACCAGCAGTCTTCCGGCTTTTTCAACAGTTAAAATCTCTAAGGCACGATCAATTCGCTTTGCTCCACCCGTTAGCACAACCACCGAATCAGTCTCCTCATTGCTATCAGCCGGACGTGGTAGATCGATTGCAAACCATGCAAAACCGATCATCCAGATCAATAGTATAAAACTGAGAAAGCGCAAAATCATGAGAACTGACTACAATATCTTCTTTAAAGCACGCATTACGGTTGAGCGCGCGGTCATCATCGCAATGAACATTCCCAATATCGGAACTGCCGCAATTATCAACCAACTGTACCAGGACAATCCTAAAGACTGCACCAATCCCGAACCTATTGCCGATAGTTGAGAGCTGATCAGCCAAATGATACCAGTACCCGCAATCAATCCCAGCAATCCTCCTAACAGCGCATCCAAAGCTATCCGCCTCTGAAACAACCGCGTAATTTGTCGATCGGTGCCACCCAATAAGTGAATAACATCTATGGTTTCACGGTGCGTGTTCAAAGCGGAGCGCGCCGAAATGATAACCGCCGCAGCCGTTGCAATCGCTAACAGCGCCACCAGTCCAAATGCCGTCCATTGCAAAGATCGTATCAAAGTTATGACGGGTGCAATATAACTACTGCTTGGTTCAACCCGTGCGGTGGTGGATAGTGGTGAGATGGCACTTCTGAGAGATTGAAGTTCCGGTCCTGCCGCTGGACGGGTTAATTTTAAATCTATCAGAGCAGGAATTGGAATGTCGTTGCTAAGCTCCTGAGAACCAATCCAGGGTTCAATTAGCTCTTCTACTTCTTGCTGAGGCAATACCCGCACTTCTTGCACCAAATCCAAGCCGCGGAGCCGTGCAGCAACATCTTGAGTTTGCCGGTTTTTGGAGTCTGGATTGGCTTCTACAATTTGCACAGTTGCCCGGCTGGCCAATTCGTCTGAAACATCTCCAGCCGCTTGCGCTAGTGCGAGGCCAGCCGCGGCTGCCAGAACTGTCAGAAAAATCATGATTGCGATGACCCACGGCATGGGCCCGGAAAGGCGTCCTTCAGGTATAAGCCGCCGATCAGCCGAGGGAATGACAAACAAATCCAACATCGCGCGAATCTACCGCAACTGATCTTTGGGCAATGGTGGGTGAAGAAGTGATCCGGTGGGATCGGAAAGAACACCTTTTTCCAGCTTCATCATCTGTGCACCGGGAACCTTACTGAGTAAATGAATATCGTGGGTTGCCACAACGATGGTGGTGCCGAGCGTATTCAATGCTTCAAAAAGCTGCAGCAACCGTATGGCCATTTCTGGATCAACATTGCCGGTTGGTTCGTCAGCAACCAAGATTTCCGGCCGCCCAATAACCGCGCGGGCGATGGCCACACGCTGTTGTTCACCACCGCTAAGCGTCGCGGGTCGGGCATCAGAGCGATCTCCCAATCCAACCCAGTCCAGCATTTCGGCTACCGGGACTTCCAGATCCTTTTCTTTTACTCCCGCAACACGCAAGGGAAGCGCAATATTGTCAAAAGCTGATAGATGCGGGACTAACCGGAAATCCTGAAACACCACTCCTATGCGCCTGCGAAATCCCGGAAGCCGTTCACGCGGCATGGTAACCGCGTCTTCGCCAAAAAGCCGGATCACACCGCGGCTAGGTCGCTGGGAGAGATACAACAGTTTCAAGAGAGATGTTTTTCCGGCACCGGAAGCACCAGTCAAAAAGTAAAAACTGCCCGGAAATAGAGTGAAACTTAGGTCCGCGAGCGTTTCAGCTCCGGTCCCATAGCGCAGGCCAACATTCTCAAATTGAACGATTTCATCCATCGAAATTTACTAAATCCGTTGCCCAACGCGCTCAGCGGTGAAACGCTCTCGTGCAATAGGACGTTCGGTGGCGTAAAATCAACCACCACGTGTTCGAGAAATACCGAATGTGAACAGTAAAACCTCGAAAATGGGGGGCTTGTCTCAAAACCATTAACCCTAGGCTTGCAGTTTATGAAATTGCCGTGTTTAGAAGATCGCCATGATATTGAACTGCCCGGCTTGTGATACTCGGTATCTGGTTCCCGATAGTGCTATCGGCCCGGCTGGACGGTCTGTTCGCTGTGCATCTTGCCGCCATAGCTGGTTTCAAGAGCCCGCGCCGCTCGAAGAACCGGTCAAAGAGTTGGAAGTTTCGACAGAAAAACCGGAAACAACCAGCGCAGATGAACAAACTGAAGAACCGGATGTGCCAACCGCGACTGTGAGCAGGGCGCCACCAATTCCTGAACCACCATCCTTCGCGTCGCAGGAAAGTAGTTTTGCCCACGAACCGCCCTTCAAACCTCGCAGGAATCCAGCAAAGCTCTGGACCATCGCAGCAATAGCCTTTGCCTTGTTGATAGCCGGAGCAGGCGGCGCACTATATGCCTTTGGATTGCCAAACTTGTTTGGAGATTATCAATTTGCATCTGTCGAAGAAACACCACTTCTCATTGAACTCAATCCCAAACAGGACCGCCGAACGTTGCAGGATGGCACGGAATATTTCGCCGCTAGCGGCACAGTAATCAACCCAACCGATAGTGAACATGATATACCGCCAATGCTCGTAGTGTTGCGTGATGCCAGTGGCCGTATTGTGTATAGTTGGAAAATGAAGGCTCCGGCGGACACTTTGGCTCCTGGTGCTAGCGTCACTTTTAACGAAGCGAAATTGGATGTTCCTCGCGCAGCCAGCCAGTTGGAAGTTGGCTGGGTGGATGCGCAAGTTAATCCATAGGTAGACCCGGAGACTGTAACCTCAGTGAAATTCAACGAGTTTTGATATAGGAAACTCTTCGGAAGCTCCTTTTGAATGCGCCATCGGTAACAATAATGTTTGCTCACCAATCAATTTTGACTCGGACAGAGCACTAGAATTTTCATCCTCGAACCGAACCGCTTCTCCACTAATGATTCTGGCATGCGCAACCGCTTGTGCGCGTGCACCAGATGAATCAGATTCCGCTGGGGATGATCCGGCTAACAGTAACAATGAAAGTAATATCGATTCCATTCTCACAACAGAGCTGCGTCCTGCGTTACTAACAAGGTAAAGAGAAGGTTAACGGCTAAAAAGAAGTGCCAAATTGAGAATTCAACGGCTCCATTAGCAATCTGTCTGAAAGCGAGACATAATCGGACAATTGGTAAACACTGCAAACCGACAATATTGGTTGCGAGCGCATAAGCCCTTTGCTAATGGCTCGCGCCTACCCGGAGCCGCAAGGCGATATCCCGATGACAGTGCGGTCGTGGCGGAATTGGTAGACGCGCAGCGTTGAGGTCGCTGTGGGGTTAATACCCCGTGGAAGTTCGAGTCTTCTCGACCGCACCAGCCTTTTCTCCCAAACAACACGAACAAATGATTGTTGCAAGTCATTCTTATTAGCACTACAGTTTTGTAAATGACGATATTGAGGATCAGTTTATGCGCTTAGGGATTTTGGCAGTTATCGTGGCAGCATTTGGCCTGTCGGCATGCGACGGCATGCAATCGGGCGGAGCTTCGAGCGATGGCGAGATGCTCGTTGTTTTTTCCTCTCGTCACTATGACTCAGATTATGCTCTCTATGATGCATTTGAAAAAGAAACCGGGGTTGATGTTCGCACAATCGAAGCCGATGGCGATCTTCTGGTAGAACGCCTCAAGGCCGATGGTGCCCGCAGCCCGGCCGACGTGATCGTCACGGTAGATGCGGGCCGACTTTGGCGCGCAGAACAGGAAGGTCTGTTCGCACCTCTGACATCCGATACGCTTGAACAAGCAGTGCCTGCCGATAAGCGTCATCCTGATGGCCTTTGGTATGGCCTCGCCAGCCGCGCGAGAGTGCTGGTTTATGCCAAAGACCGCATCGACGAGGGTGCGCTTGCCGGCTATGAAAGCCTCGCTGATCCGGCCATGAAAGGCCGCGTCTGTGTTCGGTCTTCCGGCAACATATATAATATATCTCTTCTTGCTGCGCTTATCGATCGGTGGGGCAATGACAAGGCCCAACAATGGGCATCATCTGTAGCCGGAAATTTTGCCCGCGATCCGCAGGGCGGTGACACTGATCAGATCAAAGCCGTTGCAGCGGGCGAATGCGATGTTGCGCTGGTAAACCACTATTATTTCGCTCGCCTGATGCGGGAAGATAAAGACGTGGTGAAAGATCTCGCTGTGTTCTGGCCTGAGGCTGATCCGGGTGTCCATGTGAACGTATCAGGCGTGGGCGTTGCCAAACATGCGCCAAATCCTGTTCTTGCCAAACGCTTCATCGAATTTGCAATGTCCGAAAAATCCCAACGGCTCTTTGCCGAGTTAACAAACGAATACCCGGCGGTTCAGTCGGTTAAATATGAGAATCCGGCATTGGCAGAATTAGGTGATTTTAAGTCAGACCCCATCAGTCTGCAAAAACTAGGCGAGAATCAGGCCGAAGCGCAAAAATTATTTGATCGCGCTGGCTGGCCCTAACGTCTAAACTGGCCTGAATGGCGCAACTATCTGGAATCGGCCGGCTCAGCATAGGTCCTGCGCCCTTTGGCGTGGCGGCGGCATTGCTATGCACATTGCCGGTGTTGGCTCTAGCTTTCATGGCGCTTTCCGGTGGCGGTGAACATTTAGAACATCTGGTCGAAACACAGCTAGCTGAATATGCAACCAACTCCATATTGCTGATCATCTCAACGATCATCGGTACGTTGCTTCTCGGTATTCCTTCAGCCTGGTTAATTGCCCGCCATGAGTTTCCAGGCCGCCGGCTTTTCCTGATTGCATTACCGCTTCCATTGGCGATGCCCAGCTATATTGCGGCCTACGCATGGATGGCAATGACAATGGCGGGTGGTCCCGTCCATAACGCCAGTGCTGGACTATTCCCCACTGTCGGCGGTATCGCTGGCGCTGCATTTGTGTTTTCGGTTTGTCTATATCCCTATATTTTCCTGCTCGCGCGGCAGGCGTTTGAGAATCTTGGCATGAAGAGCTTTGAGGCGGCACGCACATTGGGAGCTTCTCCATGGCGCGCGTTCCGGTCGGTTTCTCTGCCACTTGCTCGTCCGGCCATCATGGCTGGCACAGCATTGGTGGTAATGGAAACGTTGGCCGACTATGGGACGGTAGATTTTCTGGGCACACCGACCTTCACCGTTGGAATCTTACGCGCCTGGATCTCCTTCGGCGATCCGGAAGCCGCAGCTCGTCTAGCTATGATCCTGCTGCTGTTCACTCTTCTGGTCTTCGGTGGAGAAAAACTATGGCGTCGTGGTCAGAGTGTCGCTGAAATGGGAGGACGCACCAAACCGGCTCGGCGAGAGACGCTATCGCTTAGAGCCAGAGTCATTGCGATATTGTGTTGCTCAGTTCCGGTTCTATTTGGACTTGTTGCACCCGTCTGGATGTTGGTCACGCTGGCGCTGGACACCCAAACAGCCCGATCTCCTTTTGAGGCATTTCAAGGTACGGTGATAGTGGCTTCCCTATCCGCACTGATCGCCGTTGGTTTAGGTCTGGGTGCAGCTTATGCCGCACGTTCTGGCGGTTGGTTTGCAAAGGCATCTGTACAAGCAGCACATGTTGGTTACGCTGTTCCCGGAGCAGTAGCGGCATTGGGGGTCATAGCAATTTTAGCTTTGTTCCAGAACCTTCTTGATCTTGCCATTGGTCCGGCTGCCCCGCTACTCGCGGGTGGCGGTATCATCGCATTGCTATTTGCCTATCAGGCACGTTTTGCGGCGGCAGCCATTGGCCCGTGTGAAAGCGCGCTTACCCGAATAACGCCAAGCATGGATCATGCCGCGCGATCCCTGGGAGCAAGCCGCTGGTCGGTTATTCGGCGTGTGCATGCGCCCATGGCTTTTGGCGGTATTGCAACTGCGGCGTTACTAGTATTCATAGAAGTAATGAAAGAGCTCCCCGCCACGATGATCCTGCGGCCACTTGATTTTGAAACATTGGCTGTAAGTGCCCATCATTATGCGTCGGACGAACGCTTGGCCCAGGCCGCCTTGCCATCACTGCTGCTTGTGGGACTGGGTATACCCATCATGCTATTGGTAAGTTGGCTCATGGCCAAACAGCAACAGGACGGAACGCATTCATGAGTGAAATTGTCATTCGAGCACGCGGCCTTCAAAAATCCTGGCGCGGCCGAGCTGTACTGGACACGGTGGACCTCGATCTGAAGCGCGGTAAAGTCTGCGCCGTACTAGGTCCCTCCGGCACCGGAAAATCAACGCTTTTGAGAGTTATTGCTGGACTGGAGACCATCGAGTCCGGTCAAGTATCCGGCTTGGATTCGGTACTAACTGAAGGCAGGATCAGGGTACCACCTGAACATCGGAATATCGGCCTAGTCTTTCAGGATTTTTCTCTGTTCCCGCATCTAACGGCCATGGACAATGTGCTATTTGGCCTAAAAAGTGGCTCCGCCGCTGCTCGTAGAGAACAAGCGATGGATCATTTGGCTTCGGTGGAAATGGCCGACAAGGCTGGTGCGTATCCCCATACGCTTTCGGGCGGAGAGCAGCAGCGTGTGGCCCTAGCCCGCGCGCTCGCGCCCCAGCCTGATGTGGTTTTGCTGGATGAAGCTTTTTCAGGATTGGATGCCAAACTGAGAGCGTCTTTGCGCGATACCGCGCTAAAGGCTCTTAAAGAATCTGGCGCGGCGGTGCTGGTCGTTACCCATGATGCAGAAGAGGCCATGTTCATGGCAGATGAGCTTGCCCTCATGGTTGGCGGAGGGATCATCCAGTCAGGGCCGCCTGAGCAAGTCTATCTCAAACCCAATTCTCTCGATGCAGCACGGTTGCTAGGAGAGGTAAACAGTTGGACCGGACCCTTGAAAAGCGGGAAGCTCACGTCTCCTTTTGGCATATTCAAATCCGAACTATCCGCAGATAGGAGCGTAGCCACGGTGCTGGTTCGCCCAGAAGCTTTAAACCTTGTTCCCAGCGACAAAGGACAATTCACGGTTATCGAATCACATCCTTTAGGCGCCCAGATAGCCGTGAAGGTCGAGGCATCAACGGGCGAAGTCTGGCATTCACGCATGCCAATAGGCAAAATTTTTGCACCCGGTGACACGGTTGAAATCAGTCTAGACAACAATCTGGTCACGATTGTGTAGTTTTGGTTAATACTGATTGATAAAAGTACCAAATAGGTTTATCCGTGTGATTCATTCTGATTTCGGTTTGTTTACCAGTTCATGCTAAGGCGGCTCCGTCACAAATATCAAGGAACGCACGCCACATGGCCGCAACGGAAAAGTTCAGTCCGGTTTTAGTAACAGGAGCCGCCGGTTTCATTGGGCATGCGGTGTCGCAGCGATTGATAGAGCGCGGCGAAGTTGTGATCGGGATTGACAATCTAAATGATTATTATGACCCAAAGTTGAAACAGGCCCGTCTGTCCAACTTGACGGGGCTGGAAAATTTCCAGTTTGAAGAAATGGACATTTCAAACGAAGAAGCGATCAGATCTTTGGTTGCGGACAACAAGATAACACGCATCATCCATCTCGCCGCACAGGCGGGTGTCCGCTACAGCATTGACAATCCGTTTGCCTATCAAAAGTCCAATTTGCAGGGCCATTTGTCGCTTCTTGAGGCCAGCCGTCATGCTGAAAATTTCGAACATCTGGTCTATGCTTCTTCCAGTTCTGTTTATGGGGACAAACCGATGGGCGGCGAGGGTTTTACCGAAGAAGAACCAGCCACGGACCCGGTTTCGCTATATGCAGCAACAAAACGCTCCTGCGAATTGATGAGCCAATCCTACGCCAAACTATATGGCTTTCCACAGACGGGATTACGGTTTTTCACCGTCTATGGACCATGGGGTCGCCCCGATATGGCCTATTTTGGCTTCACCCAAAAAATTCTGGCTGGCAAACCAATCGAAGTCTACGGCGAGGGAAAAATGGCCCGGGATTTCACCTATATAGACGATATTGTGGACGGCATATTGGGTGCGCTGGACAATCCACCGGAAAAAGGTGACCACCGGGTACTGAATATCGGTGATAGCCGTCCAGTTGGCTTGATGGACATGATCAAAGCGCTGGAAAATGCGCTAGGTATCGAAGCGGAAAAGATCATGCGGTCGATGCAGCCGGGAGATGTGACATCCACCTATGCTGATGTGTCAAAGCTTCATGCCTTAACTGGGTATATGCCGAAAGTGATGCTCGAAGACGGGCTCGAACGCTTTGTCCAATGGTATCGGGACTTTTACGGCAATCTGCCGCCCGAAGGCTGACTAACATCAAAACTAATTGACCAGTTAAACTGTCCTGATTAGACGCTGGCTGCAACGTCGTGCGTATATTCGCACGCCATCATGACGCCAATAATCAGGATAATTCTCATGCGAAAATTTACCGAAGAACAGCATATGTTTCGCGATGCTTATCGCCGTTTTCTGGCCGATGAGGTCGCGCCGCATATGCCCAAATTCCGCGAAGAGGGTATTGTTGACCGAGAAATATTCAAAAAGGCAGGCGATCAGGGCTTCCTGATGATCTGGCCCGATGAAAAATATGGCGGTCTGGGCGATTGGGATTTTCGCTATGAGCAGATCATCATCGAAGAAGCAGCCCGAGCCGGGTGCCATGAATGGTATGCGACTTTGCATAGCCGTTTGGTGGGCCCCTATTTCCGGAATATCGGCAATGAAGAACAGCGCGAACGCTTCCTGCCCAAATGTGTGAGCGGTGAAACCATTCTCGCGGTTGCCATGACCGAACCGGGTGCGGGCAGCGATCTGTCTGGCATGAAATCGAATGCTAAGGATATGGGCGATCACTATCTGCTCAATGGATCCAAGACTTATATTTCCAATGGCATCAATGCAGATGTAGTCATCGTCGCGGCGAAGCTGGATGGTGAAGAAAGCAAACACGCCATGGTCTTGCTGATCGTCGAGCGCGGCATGGAAGGCTTTGAGCGGGGTCGCAATCTCGACAAAATGGGCCAGTCGGCTCAGGATACCGCCGAACTGTTTTTCAACAATGTGAAAATTCCCAAGGAAAATGTTCTGGGTGAACCTGGCAAAGGCTTTGTCCATCTGATGGAAGGTCTCGCCGAAGAGCGGCTGATCGGCATGGTGCAATATGGTGCTTCTGCACGTCATGCTTTCGATGTCACTCGTGATTTTGTCATGGATCGCGATGTGTTCGGCAAAAAGCTGTCGGATATGCAGAATACACAGTTCAAGATGGCCGAGCTGGACGCAAAAATCGACATATATCAAACCTATGTCGATCATTGTGTCGAACAGCATAATCAGGGTCTGCTCACCGCCAATATGGCTGCCAAAGGCAAGATGGTCGGCAGCGAGCTGGAATGGGAGATGGTCGATCTGGGCGTCCAGCTTCATGGCGGCGCAGGCTATATGAAAGAATATGAGATCTGCCGGATGTTCCTTGATGCGCGCGTTAGCCGCATTTATGCGGGGTCGAGTGAAATCATGCGCTACATCGTTGGCCGCGATGTGTTCAGCCAAAAATATCAATCCATGCTCGAATAGTTTAAAGTGAAGGCTTGGCGGCATTCGTGCGAGTCGGCAACCAACAAGTTGACGTTTACGTAAACTGCTTGACTGTGTTGCAACGCAGCATTATTTAGACATTCAACCTTCCAATTGTTCCAAGAAAAGGAATTCTCCCATGACCGAAGCTTTTATTTATGACGCTGTGCGCAGTCCGCGCGGCAAGGGACGTAGCGATGGTTCGCTGCATGAAATTACAGCGCTTGATTTGGCATCGCAGGTATTGGCATCGGTTAATGACCGCAATGGTCTGGAAGGCAATGAAGTAGAAGACGTCGCCTTTGGTTGCGTTGCTCCTGTTGGCGAACAAGGCGCGGTGATCAGTCGCTCCGCCGTTCTCAAAGCGGGTTATGCGGAAACAACATCGGCCATTCAGGTAAACCGCTTCTGTGGTTCGGGTCTCGAAGCCGTCAACTTGGCAGCTGCCAAAGTGAAAGCTGGTGAAACCGATCTGGCTGTTGGCGGCGGTATCGAATCCATGTCCCGCGTGCCGATGGGTAGCGATGGTATGGGTGGTATGGCCGATCCGACTTTGGTGTTTCAGGAATATTTTGTGCCGCAAGGAATCTCGGCCGATCTGATCGCTACCAAATATGGATATAGCCGTGACGATGTGGACGCCTATGCGGTCGAAAGCCAGAAGCGTGCGAAAACCGCATGGGACGAAAACCGGTTTGCAAAATCCATCCTTCCG
Source organism: uncultured Sphingomonadaceae bacterium (assembly GCA_947494305.1). Lineage (GTDB taxonomy): Bacteria > Pseudomonadota > Alphaproteobacteria > Sphingomonadales > Sphingomonadaceae > Parasphingorhabdus. The sequence continues at coordinate 183,589 of CANLUL010000002.1, forward strand.
ATCAAGGATGTAATCGGTGAAACGATTTTGGACCATGACGAGTTTATGCGACCAGAAACCAATATGCAGTCATTGGGTGCACTAAACCCGTCATTCCAGGGCATGGGCGAACAAATGCCCGGCTTCAATGATGTCGCGATCCTGAAACATCCTGATGTCGAGAAAATGAACCATGTCCACCATGCCGGAAACAGCTCTGGCATCGTTGATGGTTCTGCCGCTGTACTGGTTGGCAATGAATTGGCTGGCGAAAAATACGGTCTGAAACCGCGCGCCCGGATCGTATCGATGGCAGCGATTGGTTCCGAACCAACCATCATGTTGACTGGACCAGAGTTCGCGGCACAAAAAGCGCTTGATCGTGCTGGCATGACCAAGAATGATATTGATGTCTGGGAACTCAATGAGGCATTTGCAGCAGTTGTCCTGCGCTTCATGGAAGCCATGGATGTCGATCATAGCGATATGAACGTCAACGGCGGCGCGATTGCCATGGGTCACCCTCTTGGTGCAACCGGTGCAATGATCCTTGGTACGGTACTTGACGAGCTAGAGCGTTCGAACAAGCAAACCGCGTTGTCGACGCTTTGTATCGGTGGCGGCATGGGCATTGCCACCATTATCGAGCGTGTGAACTAGGCGTCACGCAACCTCCGGCATCCAACTACAATTCTAGCAGGACAGAAAAATGACTTACGAAACACTTTCTATCGACATTGACAGCGATGGCATCGCCCTTGTCACCATTGACGTTCCCGGAAAACCAATGAACGTCTGGGACGACGCACTGATGGAAGAATTCCCGAAATTCGTTGATGAATTTATCAGCAATGACGACATCAAAGGCGCCGTTCTGGTGTCTGGCAAGAAATCGGGCTTTCTCGCTGGCGCCGATCTCAACATGCTCGGCTCTTCCGAAGCGCAAACCACAAAAGAAGCCTTTGAAATGGCTTGGGGTCTGAACGCCAACTTGCGGCGCATGGAAACCGGCGGGCATAGTGCCAAGGACTTGTTGAAAGGCAAAGCTCACGCCAAACCCGTTGCCTGTGCCTTGCATGGCCTTGCATTAGGCGGTGGCCTCGAGCTGGCTTTGGCTTGCCACTATCGTGTTTGTTCGGACAATCCAAAGATACAGCTTGGCCTACCCGAAGTGCAGGTTGGCCTCCTTCCCGGTGGCGGCGGCACACAGCGCCTTCCTCGTTTGGCCGGTTTGCAGGCAGCTGGCATGGCCATTATGATGGGTCAGCCAATGAACCCTCAGACTGCTCTTGCACAAAATGTCGTTAATGAAGTCGTGCCGCATGATGAAGTGATCGACAAGGCCAAAGCCTGGGTAAAAGCCAATCCTAAAGCAGCTGCGCCTTGGGACAAGAAAGGTTTCAAATTCCCCGGTGGCGCTGGCTCCATGGATCCGCGCGCGGTACCACTGTACATGGGATCCTCAGCCCTGGCGTTAAAACAATCCAAGGGCAATTATGAAGCGGTGAAAGCCATCCTGTCCTGCCTCTATGAGGGTTCGATGTTACCGATGGATACAGCTCTTCGGGTGGAATCAAAATATTTCACCAAACTGCTTTCTGGTCCACAAGCCAAGAATATGATCCGCACATTGTTCATCAACAAGCAAGCCGCCGATAAAGGCGCCGGTCGCCCCGAAGGTATCCCGCCGAGCGACATTAAGACGGTTGGCGTTCTGGGCGCTGGCCTGATGGGTTCGGGCATCACCCATGTCACCGCAAAAGGTGGCATGGATGTCATCGTCCTCGACCGCAATATGGAAGAAGCGCAAAAGGCCGTCGACTACAGCCAGAAGATTATGGACAAGCGTAAGGCTCGTGGCAAAGCGACCCAAGAAAAAGTCGATGCCTTCATGGCCCGGATCAAACCGACTGATAATTATGACGATCTCAAAGATGTCGACCTGATCATCGAGGCGGTATTTGAACGTCCGGATGTCAAAGCCGATGTGATCAAGAAAACCGAAGCGGTTATTCGCGATGATGTCATCTTTGCGTCAAACACCTCGACTTTGCCGATCACAGGCCTGGCGAAAAACAGCCAACGCCCAAAACAGTTTATCGGCATGCACTTTTTCTCTCCCGTAGAAAAAATGCCTTTGCTCGAGATTATCCCGGGCGAGGAAAGCGGTGACAAAGCACTGGCCGTTGCACTCGATTACAACAAGAAAATTCGCAAGACGCCGATTGTTGTAAAGGATGTGCGCGGCTTCTTCACCAACCGTGTCTTCCCGCCATATGCCAATGAAGCGGCGATGATGGTCACCGAGGGTGTGAGCATGGCACTAATCGAGAATGTTGCAGCCAGCATGGGCATGCCGATTGGTCCGCTCGCGGTGGTTGACGAAACCACGTTGCAGCTGGGCTATGATGTCATGCAGTCGACCAAAGAAGAAATGGGTGACGATTATAAGCCGACCGGCATGGAAGATTTCTTTGAGCTGATGGTCAAGAAGATTGACCGGCGCGGACGGCGTTTTGGTGGCGGTTTTTACGAGTATGACAGCGATGGCAATAAAGTTGGTCTCTGGAAAGGCATGACCGATCACTATCCGCTCGCTGATCCGCAGCCCGACCCGCAAGAAGTAAGACAGCGTCTGATGTACATCCAGTTGATCGCCACCGCACAATGTTATGACGAAGGCGTTGTTTCGGATCCACAAAGCGCAGATTTAGGTGCAATTTTTGGCTGGGGCTTCCCGCCCTATACCGGCGGCCCGATGAGTGAAATCGATACCATAGGCGTTGAGAATTTCGTGCGCGAAGCCGATCGTCTGGCCCAGCAATATGGCGAGCGGTTCAAACCACCTATGTCGTTCCGCGAAAAAGCAGATGCTGGCGAAAGCTTTTACAAAGCGGCCTAACGCGAACTATCTGAAACTAGAAAAAGGGCTCCCATTGAGGAGCCCTTTTTTATGACAGCAGCTGATCGAGCTTTGCTTCAATCCGGTTTAATTGTTCGGAGCTCTTTTCCATATCGGATGGTTGATCCGATGTACCAAAATGATTGGCAAACAAGGCGATCAAATTGTCTATCACCGGTTTTTGAGGCCGGTCATTACCTTTGGTGTCGGCCACCACTTCAATCGACCGGGCACTATACTCAAGCGTTCCGTAAAATACATCGCGCGCATGCCAAAGCAAAAATTCCGGGCGAAATTCGCCGCGGTCCTGGCCGCGGCGAAAAATCTCGTCAAATACCGAAACATATTGGCGAAGATGGTCGCGAGACACGCTGACCTCACTATTATTGCGCCGAAGCGCGAACGACAGGTTTATGAAATCTGCATTTCGAATCACAATTTCCAGATGATAGGTCGCCAGTGCATCCAGCCGCTTTATCGCCTCTGGCGCCTTGACGCCCGCCATCACGTTGCGAGCTTCTAGGGTTAGTCCATCCCAGAATTGCTGCAATACTGCGAGCATCAATTCGGCCTTGGATTCGTAGTAACTGTAGATCGTGCCTTCACCCACACCGGCTGTCTTGGCGATTTCGGACATCCGGGCGCCATCAAATCCATTGTCGACAAAAACCGAGCGGGCGGCATGTAATATAGCGGCTTCTTTCCGCTCCAGCTTGTCGCGCTGTGTTTCAACTTGAACGGCTTTGCTGGCCAATTTCAGCTCCAATTGAACTTGACTCGAATATATCGAGTGGTATTCAGTTTGTCTTAGGAGACTCGTAATGTCAAACACCAAAAATATCCGCATTGGGGGAGCCAGCGGATTCTGGGGCGAGTCCGATATGGCAGTCCCACAATTTTTACAGGCCGGTGGACTGGATTACATTGTCTTCGATTATCTGGCTGAAATCACCATGTCGATCATGGCGAGGGCACGCGCCAAAAATCCGGATATGGGTTATGCTGTGGATTTCGTGACCGCTGTCATCAAGCCGAACATAAAAGACATTGCCAATCAGGGTGTGAAACTAATTTCCAATGCTGGCGGAACCAATCCAGCGGCATGTGGTGATGCCGTGCGGGCGGTTATCGCAGATGCCGGTCTCGATCTAAAAGTCGCGGTAATCACAGGTGATGATCTAACTGGTCGCGCGGACGAATTCGCGCAAACCAAAGAAATGTTCACCGGCGAAGCTTTTCCAGATATTGAATCCATCGCCAGTATCAACGCGTATCTGGGCGCATTTCCCATCGCCAAAGCGCTGAACGATGGTGCGGATATTGTCATCACCGGCCGCTGCGTCGACAGCGCTGTGACGCTAGGTGCCTGCATCCACGAATTTGGTTGGGACCGGGATGACCTCGACCAGTTGGCTGGGGCAAGTCTGGCCGGCCACATTCTTGAATGTGGCCCACAGGCTACCGGCGGCAATTTCACTGATTGGGAATCCGTTGCCGATACGATGGACAATGCCGGATATCCAATTGCCGAGATAGCGGACGATGGTAGCTTCGTCACAACCAAGCCGGATGATACGGGCGGAGCGGTGACGGTTGGGACCGTCGGCGAACAGATGCTCTACGAAATCGGCGATCCGCAAGCCTATATGCTGCCCGATGTTGTGTGCGATTTCAGCATGGTGGAACTGGATCAGCTTGGCGAAAACCGGGTCTTGGTAAAGGGGGCAAAGGGCTATCCAGCACCCGATAGCTTTAAGGCCAGCGCTACCTTTGCCGACGGCTGGAAAATGGTCGCTCCCTTTTTCTTCGTTGGCATGGACGCCAGCCGAAAGGCAAAATCTTTTGCAGAGAATGCCCTCAAACGCACGCGTGCAAAATTGCGGGCATCCAATGCCGGTGACTTTGACGATGTGCTGATAGAGACATTGGGCGATGACAGCCATTTTGGAGACTTTTCCGATTCGAGCCAGAGCCGGGAAGTCGTGCTTAAAATGGCCGTTAAACATCGCGATCCAAAGGCCGCCATGCTCCTGCTAAAAGAAGCTACGGGGCTAGGGCTGGCTACACCGCCGGGTCTTTCCTTTTTCTCCGGCGGGCGGCCCAAACCGTCTCCCGTGGTCCGGCTGTTTTCCTTGACCGTCCCGAAAAGCGATGTGCAGATTTCAATCGATTTTGGTGATGGGCCGGTTAATCTGGTGAAAGAGGCTGGAGCCAAATTTGATTCTGCATCAATCACTCGTCCGGACTGTCCAGAACGGTCTGCCACGGACGAAGCGTTTGCCGATGTGCCGCTCATTCAACTTGCCTGGGGCCGGTCTGGCGACAAAGGCGACAAATCGAACATTGGCATTTTGCCGCGCGATCCATCTTATACCGAATGGCTGTGGGCAGCACTGGATACCGACACAGTAAGGCGACGGTTTGCTCATTTCCTTCAAAATACCGACGATCCGGCCAGCGTAGAGCGCTTCTTTCTCCCTGGCACAGGCGCAATCAACTTCCTGCTTCATGACGTCCTCGGCGGTGGCGGGGTTGCATCGATGCGCAATGATCCGCAGGGTAAAAGCTATGCACAAATATTACTGGCCACTCCTATCCCGATTCCACAATCACTCGCAGAGGCACTTTGACTATGCCCCAGTTTAAATCGAAAATCGCCACCGGTTCAGAAAGCTTCGCGCAAAACCGCAAGGATATGCTCGCATTGATTGAGAAGCTTCGCTCTTTGGAAAAGAAGGCCGTCGAAGCGTCCGAGAAACGCCGGCCGACTTTCGAAAAACGCGGACAACTGACCCCGCATGAACGGCTGAAGCATCTGCTCGATCCGGGCATGCCGTTTTTGCAGCTATACAATATGGCGAATTATCTGGTCGAGGATACCAATCCGGAAACCAGCATTCCGGGCGGCAGCGTCATTTTGGGGATCGGCTTTGTCAAAGGCGTGCGCTGCATGGTCTGGGTCGACGATAGCGGGATCCGGGCCGGTGCGGCTACCGGCGGCGGTTGGGATGCGTGCAAGGGCGCGCAGAAAATGGCGCAGGACCTGAAACTGCCCTTTATCCATCTGGTCGAAAGTGCGGGTGCAAACCTGATGGATTATAAGGTTGAGCTGTGGGCTTATGGCGGGATGTTGTTCCGCAATCTAGCCTGGCTCAGTGCGGCAGGCATACCGACGATGGTCGTGCTTCACGGACCATCAACGGCGGGCGGTGCCTATATGCCCGGCATGTCCGACTATGTCATTGGCGTACGCGATAATGGCATGGCTGCCCTGGGCGGCGCGGCTCTGGTTCATGCGGCAACCGGTGAAGTGGCGAATGATCGCGAACTGGGCGGCACAGAAATGCATGCTCAAACAACTGGAACGGTTGAGTATCTGGCTGACAATGACGGTCACGGCATTGCCATAGCGCGAGATACGATTGGACGGTTGGACTGGAACAAAAACACGCGGCCCATACGACGCAATGACTATGAAGAACCGGTTCTGGACATTGATGAAATTGCTGGCATTGTTCCGATTGACTATACCATCCCCTATGATGTGCGGGAGGTGATGGCGCGCATTGTCGACGGTTCCGATTTTGAAGAATTCAAACCCAGATACGGTCCCGGTACGGTCTGTGTGCAAGCCAGCATCATGGGGCATGCTGTCGGAATTATCGGCAATAACGGCCCCTTTGATCCGGAAGCCGCAGGCAAGGCGACACACTTCTTTCAATTGTGTGATCAGACAAATTTACCCATCCTGTTCCTCAACAATACGACCGGTTATATTGTCGGCACAGAGTCCGAGCAGAAAGGCATGATCAAGCTGGGATCAAAAATGATCCAGGCTGTTTCCAATGTCCGTGTTCCCAAATTGTCGCTTTATATCGGCGCGAGTTTTGGTGCGGGAAATTACGGTATGAGTGGCGTCGCTTTTGAACCGGATTTTCTGTTCAGTTGGCCCAATGCAAAAACCGGTGTGATGGCCGGCGCATCCGCGGCCAATACGATGAGCCATGTTGCCCGGGTGCAGGCACAGCGAAAGGGCGTGGAACCCGATGAGGAAATGATCGCCAAACAGGAACAGCGCATCAAGGACATTTTTGAAAGCCAGGAGAGCGCTTTCTTCACCTCCGGTCGCGTACTCGACAATGGCGTGATTGACCCCAGAGATACGCGCAAGGTTCTGGGCTTCGCATTGGAGACAATTTTCGAAGCACAAAACCGCGAGCTTCATCCCAATGCATTTGGAGTAGCGCGGATATGACCAATCTTCCTAAAACCGACACGCTGGAGCTGGAGTTTCAAAACGGATGGCTCACCATCTGGTTCAATCAGCCTGACAATCGCAACGCCCTCAGCGACGCCTTGGTGGCGGAATTAAGTGCTGTTTTAAAGAGTGTTCGCGACGATCGTGCCGTGCGCGGCATAACGCTGCGCGGACGGGGCGGGGTATTTTGCGCGGGTGCTGATCTCAAAAATTTCAAAGAGAATTTTCAGCAAAGTGGTGACCGCGAGGCAATCATCAAAATGTCTGGTGGGGCCGCTGAAATATTCGATCTGGTCAATACCGCACCGCAAGTTGTAATTGTACTGATCGAAGGGGCAGCAATGGCGGGAGGTTTTGGTTTATCATGCTGCGCCGACGTTGTGATCTGCGAAAGCAGCGCCCGCTTTGCGATGACAGAGACTGCCATTGGTGTTTCTCCGGCTCAAATTTCTCCCTTCGTGATTCAGAAATTGGGCTACGCTACCGGGCGAAGACTTATGTTAACGGCTGCGCGTTTTGACGGAACGCAGGCGCATGAGCTCGGCTTCGCCGATTTCATTGCCGATGATGTTGCCGGGCTGGAAGAAATCGAAATGCAATTGCGCAAACAGGTGCTAGGTGCCGCGCCGGGTGCGGTGGCCGCGACCAAGGAACTGCTAGGACAAATCGCTGGCAAATCACGTGACGAGGTTATTCGTCTCGCCGCCGAAAATTTTGCTGATCGAATGGTCAGTGATGAAGCCAAAGAAGGCGTCGCCAGCTTCTTTGAAAAACGCAAACCCAACTGGGTTGTGAAGCCGGAATAGGGAAATAGAGATGTCAAAGATCAACACACTCCTTATTGCCAATCGCGGGGAAATTGCCTGCCGGGTAATGCGCACCGCGAAGGAACAGGGTATCAAGACCATCGCGGTCTATTCCGATGCCGATGAACTGGCGCCACATGTCAAAATGGCCGATGATGCCGTGCGCATTGGTCCAGCACCTGTGAACGAATCCTATCTCATCATCGACAATATCATTCAGGCCGCAAAGGATACAGGCGCGGATGCGATTCATCCCGGCTATGGTTTTCTATCCGAGAACGCAGCCTTTAGTCAGGCCTGCGCGGATGCCGGTATTATCTTTGTTGGCCCACCGGAAAAAGCCATTGACGTGATGGGCGACAAGGCGCGATCCAAACGCGCCATGATTGAAGCGGGCGTACCCTGTGTTCCCGGTTATCAGGACGAAGATCAGTCCGATGACACACTGATCACGGAAGCGGGGAAAATCGGTGTGCCGCTAATGGTGAAGGCAGCCGCCGGTGGCGGAGGTCGTGGCATGCGGCTAGTCCACGATCTTGAAGAAGTTCCCAACGCGATCAAACTTGCTCGATCCGAAGCAGAAAATGCCTTCGGCAATGGCGAGCTGATCCTGGAAAAGGCGATCATCAAACCGCGTCATGTTGAGCTGCAGGTCTTTGCCGATAGCCATGGCAATTGCATCCATCTGGGCGAACGTGATTGTTCGGTTCAGCGGCGTCATCAAAAGGTGATTGAGGAAGCGCCATGCCCCGTGATGACACCCGAACTGCGGGAGCAAATGGGCAAGGCTGCGGTCGATGCAGCGAAAGCGGTCGACTATGTCGGGGCCGGCACGATCGAGTTTCTGCTCGATCAATCGGGGGAATTCTATTTCCTCGAAATGAACACCCGTCTGCAAGTCGAGCACCCGGTAACTGAAGAAATTACCGGGCTTGATCTGGTCGCATTGCAACTCAAAGTTGCGTCAGGCGACTTTTTGGGACTCGAACAAAGTGACGTCACTCTGAGCGGCCACGCCATGGAAATACGCCTTTACGCTGAAGACCCAGCCGATGACTTCCTTCCCAGTACCGGTCATATTGACCTGTGGAAACCGTCCAGTCTATCCCGCGTAGATAGCGGCATTGAAACCGGCGGCGAGGTTTCTCCATTCTATGACAGCATGGTCGCCAAGATCATAACCCACGGAGCCACGCGCGATGAAGCGCGGCGACGCATGATCAAAGCGCTTTCGGAAACTGCGCTGTTCGGTCCAAAGACAAACCGCGATTTCCTAGTCGATGCTTTGGACAAACCGGACTTTGTCGAAGGGCAGGCTACTACAGCCTTTATCGCTGAAAACTATGGTGAGGATGGCGTGGATCTTGGCGAACAGGCATTTTCAACCTATGCAATCGCTGCTGTTCTCCAGCACAAGTTGCAACAGAAGTCAGCCCATCATCTAGCGTTGAATGTCAATCACGAAATGCTCGACTGGTCCAATAACAGATCTTTGGAAACCGTTGTGCAATATGGCGATGACCAGACAATTCAAGTGCACGTCGATGCGCCGCAACAATATACGGTCACCGAAGGTGAACAGCGGGTATCTGTAAAATTGCTGTCGCTGAAACCCGACATGGCGAAGCTGAATGTTGATGGGCACAATGTCATCGTCATCTATCATGCGCATCACCGAACTTTGCATCTGGCACTACCCGCACGCTCGCTCACCGTCACTGATCAGGTCGGCGTTAGCGCGATGGAAGATATCGGCGGCGGCGGTACAGTCGTCGCACCGATGCATGGACAGTTGCTCGAGATATTGGTCGAAGCGGGAGCGTCGGTTTCCAAGGGTGACAAACTGGCCGTCCTGGAAGCGATGAAGATGCAACATGAAATCCTGGCCGAAATCGATGGAACGGTAGAGATGATTGCGGCCAGCGCAGGAACCCAAATTGCGGCTGATGATCTGATCATGGAAATTGTCGAAAAAGAAAGCGAAGAGGCATGAACAATAAAATTTGCGAAATGCTCGGGATAGAGTTTCCACTCCTGGCATTTTCCCATTGCCGGGATGTCGTGGCCGCCGTCTCCAAAGCCGGTGGGATGGGCATTTTCGGCGGGGTCAATCATACGCCGGAGTTGCTTGAAGAGGAGTTGAAATGGATCGATGATCATGTCGACGGCAAGCCTTATGGCCTCGATATCATCGTCCCGAACAAGGTCGAAGGGCGCGGAGAAGTCTTTGACGAAGAAGCGATGCTCGCACGTGTGCCTGACGAGCATATTCAATTTACCGAAGAGCTTATGAAACGTCATGGTGTCGACGCTGGTGATTTGGCACCTGAACGTCGTCGCCATGTAACGGGTTCGAAAAACCTGATCGGCGATACGGCTGAGGAAGTTTTGGAAGTCGCCTTCAGGCACCCGATCAAGCTGATTGCCAATGCTCTCGGCATTCCGCCACAAGTGATGATGGGTTATGCGCGCGCCAATGATGTCCCGGTGGCCGCTCTAATTGGAACCAAAGAACATGCCCTGTCGCAAGTTGCCGCTGGCGTCGACATCCTTGTCGCGGCTGGCGGAGAAGCGGGCGGGCATACCGGTGAGATATCATCCATGGTGCTCATTCCGGAAGTCTGCAACGCGCTGGCGCAAATTGGTGACGACACACCAGTGTTAGCAGCAGGCGGAATTGCAACGGGCGCACAAATGGCTGCCGCGATGGCAATGGGAGCATCGGGTGCTTGGTGCGGTTCGGTGTGGCTGACCACCGTCGAAGCCGAAACCAATCCGGTGGTGAAAGAGAAAATGCTGGCCGCAACATCGCGCGACACAGTCCGAGCGCGGTCCCGCACCGGCAAGCCATCCCGGCAGCTGCGCTCTCCCTGGACCGATGCCTGGGAAATGGATGATGCACCAACTCCGCTTCCCATGCCCTTACAATCGCTAGTGTCAGAACCACCGCTGCGCACTATTGATAAACTGAGCCAGGGCGACAATCAGGGCGCGAAAGATCTCGCAACCTATTGGGTTGGCCAGGGCGTTGGCTTGATGAACGAACAGATGACAGCCGGACAGGTTGTGCAGGAATTCAAGGAAGATTTCCTGTCGGCCTATGAGAGATTGGCTCAAAATCTGGAGGGGTAGAGGAGAAAGAGATGACTGAAGTAACTGTCCAGCAACCGCTTGCAGGTATCAAGGTCGTCGAGTTTTCCACTATGATCACCGCCTCGCTAGCGGCAATGATGTTCGCGCAACAGGGCGCCGATGTCATCAAAGTCGAACCTCCGGGCATTGGTGATCCGATGCGCTGGATGGGTAGTCAGAAAGACGGTATTTCAGCCTTATTCAACAATTGTAATCGTGCCAAACGCTCGATCACACTTGATCTAAAATCAAAAGAAGGGGTCGCGGCGGCGCGAAAACTCTGCCTTGATGCCGATATCGTCATCCACAATTATCGCCCCGGCGTCATGGACCGGCTAGGACTGGGCAGCGAGCAACTGCGCGCCGAAAAACCGGAGTTGATTTACTGCGCAATTACTGGCTTCGGCCATGAAGGTCCGATGGCCGGTCGGCCAGCTTATGACCATGTTGTGCAAGCGATGGCGGGCTTCATGACATTGCAGGGACACCCTGATGATTTCGCTTATGTCAAAACCCTAATCTGCGATAAAGTAACCGCCTATACCGCAGCGCAAGCCATAACGGCGGCCTTGTTTGCGCGGGAGCGAATTGGCGTAGGACAGCATATCGATTTATCGATGCTGGAAAGCTGTATCGCCTTTCTTTGGCCCGATGGCGGTATGCATGTCACGTTGTTCGGTGAGGATGTAACGCACGGTGCGCCATTTGCAGACTATTATCAGTATCCCGTCCGAACTACAGATGGTGCCGTTGCCTTTGCGGCCATGACCGATGAACACTGGGACATTGTTTTTGATGTAATCAAACGCCCAGACCTCAAACTGGAAGAGAAGTTTCGCGGCATGGCCAACCGGAGTATAAACATAGGTGAACTGGCCCAGATAGTAGCTAAGGAAAAACCCGGCCGATCGACCGATGAGATCGTCTCCTATTTTGCCCTGCATGATGTTCCTGCAGCGCCATGTATTGCCCTCCAAGATCTTCCTAACCATGAACAGATTATCGCACTGTCGGCATTTGAGGATGAAGATCATTCCCTTTTGGGGCCGGTACGCAATGTCGGTGCACCGCAACGGTTTGGTGGTCAGCGTCTTCCGCCTTCAGGGGGATCGCCAGCACTGGGTCAACATACCGATGAAATTTTGGAATCAATCAAATAGGATTTGCTCATGATGCAACAAGCGCAGGATTTTCTGACCGAAAGCGAAGATATTTACAATCTGGTTTCGGACCTGTCCGAAGAACAGATGGAAGCAGAGACCGGTTTCAAATCCTGGACGATAAATGCAATCCTCCGCCACCTGCATCTCTGGAATATGGCGGCCTACTGGTCGCTCACCGAACCCGAAAAATTTCATGCGTTCATGAAAGAAGCAATGGGGAGTATGAAACCTGGTAGCTCGATGCGGCATTTCGAAAAAGACTATCTGGATGGATTGGAAGGACAAGAACTGCTCAAGACATGGCGTGATTTCTTTCGGAATATGGCACCTGAATTTGGCGCGGCAGATCCTTCGGCACGTGTAGAATGGGCCGGCCCATCGATGAGCGTACGCAGTTCGATTACAGCGCGCCTGATGGAAAACTGGTCACATGCACAGGCGATATATGACGCACTGGGCGAAGTTCGGCAGAATAAGGACCATATCCGAAATGTCGTGATGATCGGTCTCAACACCTATGGCTGGACGTTCAAAGTCAATGGCGAGGAAGCGCCGCAACCAGTGCCATATTTAAGACTGACCGCACCATCCGGTGAAATCTGGGAATATGGCGATCCCAATGAGGAAGAGAAAATCGAAGGCCCAGCCGAGGAATTTTGTCAGGTCGTTACCCAGTGCCGCAACATCGCCGATACCGATCTGGACGTTACAGGACCGAATGCCACCAAATGGATGTCCATTGCGCAATGTTTTGCCGGACCACCGGAAACACCGCCAGCACCGGGCACGCGTTCTATCGCCAAGGCGGCCTGATATCTATCAACCAATACGGGTCTAACCCTTGCGAATCATTGGGATTCGCTTATCGTCCCTCTAAAAGGGAGAGACTCTGATGACTTGGCAGATGGCAAATATCTGGGAAAATATCGCTGCGGCTATTCCTGATAAACCGGCAATTGTTGATGGCGACAAACGCTATAGTTGGTCAGAATATGAAAATCGGGCGGCGCGTGTTGCACAAATATTGACGGATCATGGTATAGAAGCCGGGGCCAAGCTCTCTATCTACGCATATAACTCTTCGGAATATATGGAAGCCCAATTCGGAGCATTTAAAGCCCGTGTCTGTCCCGTCAATGTCAACTATCGCTATCTAGAGGCAGAGCTCACGCATGTCATCAACAACAGCGATAGCGAAGCAATCATCTATCAGGCGCAATTTGCTCCCAGACTGGCCGCTATCCGGGAAAATCTTGATCAAGTGAAACTGTTCCTGGAAATAGATGATGGTTCGGGCGAGCATCTTGACGGCTCCGTTCCCTATGAAACAACATTGCAGCAAACCGCACCGATGCCTACCATCGAACGATCTGACGACGATCTTTACATGCTCTACACCGGTGGGACGACCGGCATGCCCAAAGGGGTCATGTACGATCATAAGACTTTCGCCAGCGCCTTGTTCGCCAAAGGCTTTGAAATGCGCGAAATGACTTTGCCCACACAAGCCAGCGATTTCGGTCCGTTGGTCCAGAAGCTGCACGAAGCCGGAATGGCTGGCCGATCGATTCCAGCCTGCCCGATTATGCATGGAACCGGCATGTGGATTGGCGCTATGATTCCGCATAGCCTGGGCGGCTGTGTCGTCTTATTCGATAACAAACATTTTGATCCGGCTGCACTATGGGAATTGGTTGAGCGGGAGAAAGTTACCGACCTGACCATCGTTGGCGATGTTTTTGCCAAACCGCTGCTCGCTGTTCTGGACGAAGCACAGACTTCCGGAAAAAGCTACGATCTGTCGTCGCTGCAAATGATGGGATCCTCCGGTGTGATGTGGTCCACCGAGGTTAAGCGAGGCTTGCTTGGCCACATCAATCAAATGGCAATTGTCGATAGCATGGGATCGACTGAAGGCAGCATGGGGTCCTCCATCACCACGCTCGAGAATATCGACGTCGACAAAACGGCGAAGTTCGAAATGAACGACACCACAAAAATCCTCACCGAAGAGGGTAAGCCTGTCGCTCCCGGTTCCGGGGAAATCGGGCTGATTTGCAATGGCGGAATGGTTCCCTTGGGTTACTATAAGGATGAAAAGAAAAGCGCCGAAACTTTCAAGACGTTCGACGGTACGCGTTATTCGATTCCAGGTGATTTCGCGACGGTGGAGGCCGATGGCACGATAACCTTGCTTGGCCGCGGATCGATTTGCATCAATAGCGGCGGTGAAAAAATCTTCCCGGAAGAAGTCGAAGAAGCGCTTAAGACCCATGACAGTGTCTATGACTGTTTGGTTGTGGGTGTCCCCGACGATCGATTTGGCGAGCGCGTTACCGCCGTGCTCTCGACTACGGATGGACACGAGCTGAATGAGGATGAACTGAACGCGCATGTGCGCTCGCAACTGGCCGCCTATAAGTCTCCGAAATCTATTGTGAAAGTAGACCAGGTTCCCCGGGCAGCCAATGGCAAGGCTGGCTACAAGGAAGCCAAGGAGATTGCTGTAAACGCAGTAAATCTTGAGATGGCTTGACGAGGCCCGACTTTCTCAAGGTCAACATCGCTCAGAAACTGTTCCAGCAAAAAAAGTTGACCTGGTCGGCCTAATGATTCCATGCCGATCCGGTGAAGGTACAACTCATCTATAATCCTGCATCGGGCACACATAGCGACCTGAATCTCGAAAATCTGCGGCTGGCCTTTCAAGCTTGCAGTGCCGAGGTGGCTGTTACGGAAACCTCAATCGAAGGTGACGTGGCTTTTGAACCGGGTTGTGATTTGGTCTGTGTTTCCGGAGGCGATGGCGCGCTTAGGCTTGTAGTGCGGGCAGCGGTGCGCGCAAAACTATCCGCTCCCATCTGTGTCTACCCCGCCGGTACGGTCAATTTGATAGCCAAAGAAATCGGCTATTCATCCGACCCGGGAAAATTTGCCAGTTCTGCTATAGCGGGATTGATAAAGGGAGACACCGCCAGACTCTCCGCCCCTGTCATTGTCTACGATGATCAAGCCTTTGTCGCATGCCTCAGCGCTGGCCCTGATGGTCTTGCTGTTGCTGGTCATAGTCCGGCGTTGAAAAAACGGTTGGGCGGAATGGCTTATGCAATAGCAGCGATGAAGCTTCTCTATTCCTGGCCGCTTTGTCGGTTCGAGTTGGAAGTGAAGCAAGAAGATCTATCGATCAGGGCGCTTTCCTGCGAGGCTTTTTATATTGCCAAGGGTCGTCATTATGCCGGCAACTGGTCGCTTGCACAGGAAGCCCGGTTGCAATCCGATCAGTTTTATCTGCTGGCGCTGCGGGTGGCCAGACGCAGACATTTTCTGCGCTTCATTTTGCAAATTGCCATGGGTCGCGATCCAGCCGCCCTAAAGTTTGTCGAGAAAATGGCGACGCGATCACTGGTTCTGAAGTCCCACGCGCCAGAAGAAGCATCGCGCGCTTTTCAAATTGATGGGGATGTATTGCCCCATCCCGTAGGAAAAGTAAAAATGCTTGATGAATCAATCACTTACTGCATACCAGTAGATGACTGATTAGGCCGGGACCGCCATAACGTCTTGACAATGTTCAGCGATCATTGCGGTCAATTCCGGAATCTTGCTCACAGGCAGGTCATGGGCCATCCCGTCCACCAGTTGAAAGCGGGAGCCAGCAATGTTGGATGCGATATCCTGCCCACAAGCAGCAGGGATCAGCGGATCATCAGCACCATGAATAACCAATGTCGGCACCGTGATGCGCTGGGCGACTGGCCGAAGATTTCCGGATTCAATAATAGCGGCCATCTGCCGTTTTGGACCTGCTGGATAGAAGCTTCTTTCTTGCGCCAGTTTCATCATCTCACGTCGCTCTTCGGAACGGCTGCGCCCTTCTTCAGAGGCGATCAGCTGAGAAAAGGCCATGCCCAATTCCAACGCTTCTTCAGGAGTTTTGGCCTTTGTTCGCGCTGTTTTAAACAATACCTTGCGGACCTCTGCGCTCGCGCCAGGTAGGTCGGGCGCATTGGTGGAGGACATAACCGCGGTAAAGGACAGCACCCGGTCAGAATGATCAGCCGCTACCAATTGACCGATCATCCCACCCATCGACGCGCCAACTATATGTGCCTTGTCGATATTAAGCGCATCCAATACGCCCACCGCATCCGCTGCCATGTCGCTGAGCGTGTAAGACGCAATTTTTCGATTTGGGAAAAAGCGTTTTCCAATCATCTGCCGGATCGGATGTGGTGCCTTCATGTTGTCAAATTTGTGGGACAAACCAACATCGCGATTGTCGAAGCGCACCACCCGAAACCCTTTAGAAACAAGGCCTTCCACGAAGTCCAGCGGCCAGTATATCATCTGTGCGGTATACCCCATAATCAGCAAAATCGCTGGATCTTTGGGATTTCCAAAATCTTCTACTTCGACATTAATGCCATTGGCCATGACTTGCATATTCTACGCTTTCCGTGCTTGTGAAGCGCTAGCCGTATCACATGCAGATTGAAGCGCAAGCGCGGATTATGGGGTGTTTTCAACCTCGATCCTGGCTGCCATTACCGCGTCCAGCGCGGCCACCACTGCACCCATTCGAGCAATCTGATTATCTTCGTCCACCGTTACCGGTTTTCCAATAGCGGTTGAAACACGCAATGCCTGGGCGGATAGCTTCTCGATACGCAGGCGATATTGCCCATAGGGAACGCCATCAAACAGGAAGAAACCATCGAATTCCGTACGAGTCTCTCGTACAACGCGACCCTCAAGATCCAACAGCTCCAATCCAACACCAGGTAGCGATCCTCCACCGGGTTTCACCAAGCTACCTTCTACTTCTCCAGCAGAAACCAGCGGCAATTCTACTGTCATTGCAATGCCCGGGCGCGGCGTGATCACAACGCCTGGGAGAGAAGGCTGAACATAAGGATCAGTCAAACTGGAAGCATCAACCCCGATCAATATCGGACGGAACGGTTGAAGATTATCGATAATCGCACGACCACTTGCATCGGTTGGAGACAAAGCCGTTGTCTGTCCCGCCGTCAGTTCTACATTTTCTTCAAGCGGCTCATGGGGTTGCCTGATCCCATCCCGGTTTTCATCCCGAAACACAATAGCAAGCGCCTGGCCGCTAGCGGCCAGTTTATTGCTTGAGAACCGGAACTTTCCATTGCGTGGGTCGGGGCCTAGGCTGAAGGAAAGGTTGAGACCAGCCGCAACTGATCCATCCGTCGCAGCTTCAGCTGTTGCGGTGAGCGCGAATTTGTCAAATCGCCGAATAATTCCCACACCCATTCGTCCACGATCAAGCTGCGCGTCATAGCCGAGTTCAACCCGCCAATCAGATCGCTCGCCCGCGCGCCATTCGCCGGTAAAATTGACTCTTTCAAACTGTTTTTCGGGCGCCAACCTGTAGCTGGCCTCACCACGCAGTCTGACCCGCCCTATTCGGCCACTAGCTTGCAATCGCGTTGATACTCTGTCGGGTGGATCTGGCCCAAAGTCACTGAATCTCTTCTCCCAGTTTAACTCTCCGGTCAGAGAAAAGCGTTTGAAATTTATCGACGTTCGGCCAGTAATGTCCAACGCATCGAATCCACGATCGCGGGCTTCATATTGAGCCTCAATATGGAACGGAACGACTTTGTCACCCAGCTTGAAATTATGATCCAGGGATAATCGATGCAGTCCGTTCACGTTACGTTCGATTCGATCGGAGATAAATCCTCCCTGCGCCCATATGGTTTCGGCGGTTATATAAGTTTTTCCTAATCCTCCGATCAATTGACTGCGGAAAGCAGTGCCTCCCTCCAGATTCGACGAAGCCGATAGCTCAAGCAACGCGGGCCCAACTGCTCGCCGGACCGAACCTTCGAGATAATTAAATCTCGTATCATCGATATTCAGACTGAACAGTGATGCCGCAACGGACGTCTTGGAGTTAAGTCCGCGTTCCAGGCCAAAACCGCCCCGCCAGCCCGCTTGCCGAAGGTTTGAAAAACCATTTAGGTTGATCAAATCCTTTCCGGCTTCGTGAACGCCGGCCCAATAGTAGGTTTTCCGCGGTGGAATGGAGTCCAGCCCAACCGGTATTTCTTTCACATCCCGTCGAATCTGCCCCTGCGGGCCATATAGAACAACCTCAAACCGGTTCTGACCATAGAGAAGCGGTACATCGACAAATTCATAACGGCCATCCGCTCGGTTATCTGCAAAAGCCAAAAGCTGTCCGTTGCGATACAGTTCCGCATCCCATCCACTAGGCAATTCTCCGCGGAAACTGGTCCGATCAAAACTGTCGGGGCGATCTACAGGACGATTGGTAACAAATCCGCCCCGTCCCACAGTGCTCTGAGACACTAAGGGCGTAGAAACTGTCGAAACATCACCCAGAGCAAAGTGGGTCGCCTTTAACGGCCCCAGCAGATCTCCCTTTGGATCGGTTCGATAAGCGCGGAGACGAAGTGATTCGGGTATACCGCTGTTGTCAGACGACAATCGGGCATCAAATGAAGCTTTGCCAAGCTCTCCAGATGCAAACAGCTCGTAACGGGCATCAAATTGTTGTCCGGAGCGCTTGTCACGCAGTCCACCAACGGAAACCACGGCATCAACGGACGGTGTTCGCCATATTTTATACGGTTCGCTGGATTGCGGAAGGCTAGAAAGGTCAAAATTCCTGCGTGGCCGGATTTTCGCAGCGCGATCTTTGCGTTCCATTGCTTGCTGAAACGGTAATTTCCGCTCTGATTCCAGTATTAGCAGTGCATTTGATAGATCCGGCTTAAAATTCACATCGAACCACTTGGATAGGCTCTTCACATTGATGCACCAGCCCTCTGGCGTGTCGTAAATCTCACCGGAGGCAAGCTTTTTCTTTGTGTTCACCTTTTGTACTGTATTGGCATCACGCTCGATGATGAGTGTTTCGCGTTCCGCAAAGACCCAACCAGTTGCGCGGCGCGACTTCTTGTCCAAACGGACCGGTAGATCGAGTGCCATGATCACATCAGCAAAGTCTGCACATACGCCTTTATCGGTTTGATAACCGCGAATACCGTCTCCCAGCCTGTATTTACCAGAGCGCAGGTCAAAAAGCAGAGCATCATCGTCATTGGCAGTCCAACCAGACGTAGATTGCGCCTGGGCAGTCCCTGAAAACAGCGAAGCCGCCGGAATCAAGGCGATTCCTGCGGCTAGAACAAGCGGTTTTAGGCGCTTGAATAAGGGCTGTTTATATCGTTTCAGGAAAGTCATGACACCAATGCGCCAAGCTATCTAACTGATTCTAAATACTTATCTTAGCACCATTTGCGTTTTGGCAATGAGTCCGCCACCCGAATTTCGTGGTTCATAATATTCTATAGAAACCGGCCCCTTGAGCTGCTCCGCAATTTCATTTGGAATGGGTAGCGCAACTTTACGACTACTGACTTCTGGATACACAGCGATGCCGCGGGCCACTAACAAAGGTTCATCTAGGCCAGGCTTGGTAACGCGAATCTCTCCGTACGTTGAGCGATCACCAGACCGACTCAAATCAAACGCAAAGCTCTTCCCTTCTTTGTCTTCCTCGATCCGGCCATTGGCTATACCAGCGGTCGCCTGCAGATTGCCCTGGCGCACAATAACCGGGATTGTCACACCATAAATAGGCGTAAGTGCAATCGAAAACCCGCCTTCCGGATTGGTCTGTTCGGTGACTGATTTCGCTTTTGGTATCGCACGAAACAGCATGTGCACTCTATATTCGCCGTCCGGCAAATCTTGCGGAGCACGAACACCGATTCGAATAGCTTGCGGTTGGTTGGGAGGAAGCGTTACGCGGCGAGGCGCATAGCGGATCATTGCTTTTGCGGCCTGCTCAATCTGATTCGCCTCTTCTGGCGTTACGGCGGTAAGGCGACCTTCTTTGCTCATCCGGCGCAATTCCAGAGAGATTCTATAAGTCGCAGTTTCTGCACCAATATTGTTGAGAATGATTTCGGTGCCGCGCTGACCATCCAGAACAATACGAGTCGGGGCAACAAGCAAGTCACCTGCCGCCTGCGCTGGTGCTGGCACCATGAACATTGCCGAAGCTGCGATTGCCGATCCGGCCAAGGCTTTTGATAGGCGTGAAATACTGCTAAAAGTCATCATAGTCTCCGGACTGGTCGATTTTTCCGGATAGTGCGCTGGTCAACACACATATCCCCACATCACTGACTATGCCGAAAGAGGGTTACTAAAGCGCTAACCACACAATGTTTTTAAAGCCAGTTTCAACGCCTCCTCAAAAGTCCATAGCTGCAAAGAAAAACCCGCCCGCAACCATGGGGTGCGGGCGGGCTCCAAACTGATATGATGACGAAACTATCGCCAATCATTTGGTGTATATCACTGATAATCGACGGTAACGCTGAAGGTACCTTCATACAGACCATCAGCCTGGTTAGCAGCTACATTCAATGTACCGCCAACAGCGAAGCCGTCGGTGCCATCAAGAACGATGGTTGATACACTTGGAGACAAAGACGCTGTCATGTCGTCGCCATCAGGATTGGTAAGAGTAACCGTGGCATCAGCGGAAACGTCAACTGTTTCGCCGGTTGTGCCGGTAACATCAAATCCAGCAGATGAAGTCGTACCGGTACAAACCAGCCCAGTACCACAAGTTGCTGTGCCGTCTGAAGCAACAGCGACCGTAGAGGCAGCGGTTCCGGTTACGATCGTACCAAAGGCAAGATCGCTACCGTCTGAAGTAACAGTTACCTGCTCAAGGATATTTGCTGTTGCATCTGCAGAGGCGGTCGCAGCCTGCGCAGCACCGGCTCCCATGACAGAGGCAGCAAGAATGGAAGAAGCCACAGCGGCTTTAATAAATTTAGACATATTTCTGGTCCCTATTTTACTTACTAATATGAAAGGGCACCTACGGTGCGTCCGACCAAGCCCCACTGGTCAAACGTCGCCATGCGCCAACATTCAAAAATGCTTATGACGGTAAGTTGATAAGGTCCTGCTACCAGCCATGGTTAACAAAAAACTAATGGTATAATCGTGTAAACTTCTGAAAAAGCGCTATTTTCTAGAGAGCTTGACCAGTCTTTAGCCACTCGGAAGGCGTTGGGTCTTAGATTTTCTCGCCAGTTAAACGCTGACAAATCAAATCTAATTGATCGAGATTACCATATTCAATTGTCATAGCCCCTGCCCCGGTGGTTCCGCTCGATTGAATTTTCACCTTAAGGCCCAAGAGATCACCAAGATGCGATTCAACCGCGCGAATATCTGCGTCGGTTTCGCTCACATTCGATGCAAAACTAGGTTTCTTGGTCTTGCTCCCGCCGAGGGCTTTACGGACCAACTTTTCAATATCGCGGACTGAAAGCCCCTGCTTGACTGCTTGTTTGGAAAGTTCTTCCGGATTGGGAGCATTTATAAGCGCACGCGCATGCCCCATCGAAAGCTTATCTTTACCAACCAAATCTTGAACTGGACCCGGCAGGTCGAGCAATCGCATAATATTAGCAACATGGCTGCGCGATTTTCCGACCAGCTCAGCAAGCTTAGCCTGACTATGGCCAAAATCTTGACTCAGCTTCACATAAGCTTCCGCTTCTTCAATCGCATTGAGATCGCGGCGTTGAACATTTTCAACAATCGCTATTTCCAAAGTCTCTTCATCGTTCAATTGCCGAACAATCGCTGGCACGTGATGAAGTCTCGCCCGCTGTGCTGCCCGCCAACGACGCTCACCAGCGACAATCTGATAGTTTTTCCCGTGTGGCCGGACGACAATTGGTTGAATAACGCCGCGCTGTTTCATGCTGTCGGCAAGTTCATCTAGCGCTTCATTATCAAAATGCTGACGAGGCTGATCGGGATTGGGGCGAATGGAGGAAATCGCAATCGAACGAAGCCCATCTAACGCCTCTGTCTCGATGGAATCGACATCTTGCTCAGTAGATTCATGAGAAATTGGCTCTTCACGCTGAATTTCTCCGAATAGTGAGTTCAGACCCCTGCCCAATCCCGTCGGTTTTTTCACTGGCTTTTGTTTTTTGTCCAATGTCTCTTCCTCTGCCATCACGCAGCCACCTTGCGATCAGGAAGCCGGCCGATCAATTCGCGCGCAAGATCAATATATGCCTCCGACCCCGTGCAGCGATGGTCATAGATCAGAGCTGGCAACCCATGACTGGGTGCCTCAGAAAGTCGAACATTGCGAGGAATGACGGTTTCAAACACAACATCACCCAAACAGGCACGAACGTCATCCGAAACCTGTTCTGTCAATTTATTCCTGCGGTCATACATGGTGAGAACAACACCCATCACCGATAACTGGCGATTAAAACGCGCTCTTATCCGTTCAACTGTTTGTAAAAGCTGGCTTAATCCTTCCAGCGCGAAAAACTCACATTGCAACGGCACAATCAGAGACTCCACCGCGACCATGGCATTAAGCGTCAAGAGACCTAGTGAAGGTGGACAATCAATCAGACATATATCCCACCGTCCATCATCAGCGGTGTCCAATGCCTTCTTTAGGCGATGTGTGCGTTCTTCAAATTCGACCAGCTCAACTTCCGCACCGGACAGATCCACAGTTGCCGGAATGATATCAAGACCTGGGACTTGGGTTGCAGACACACATTCAGTCAAAGGCAAGTCAGAAATCAAAAGATCATAGCTACTGGTTTGTCTGTCAGCCTGGTTCAGACCCAAGCCGGTTGAGGCATTGCCTTGCGGATCCAGATCAATCAGCAATACCTTCCAGCCACTGGCCGCCAATGCAGTCGCCATGTTAATTGCTGTAGTTGTTTTTCCGACGCCGCCTTTTTGGTTGGCTATGGCAATTCGCACCATTTTTGTCTCAATCCTTTGAGATTTCAGCTTATTTTCCCTTTTCCAACCAAAATCCCGGCCTCTGGGTCGGTCAAACTTTGTTCCACGTGGAACAATTTTTGCTGCTTTGGCGGTAAGGCCTTCAACTCCCTTACCGCATTTTTGCCCTTTGGTAAGAGCCAAACCGTCTTTTCTGTGGAAAACCGGTGCGAAAGCGAGATGAGTCGATCCAGTGGCGCAAAGGCCCGTGCACTGATTATACCCGCTGGTTGAGTTGCGATCTTCTCCAGCTGACTGCCAAGAACAGTTGCTTTTTCGCCAATATCGAGCTTTTCAACTACATTGTTGAGGAATTCAACACGGCGATTACGGGATTCAACCATATGCACATCATGGTCTGTCATGATTGCGGCAACCATTCCAGGAAAGCCCGCTCCGGTTCCGAGATCCAGCCAGAACGATTTCTCTGTTTGGGCAAACACAAATAGTTGGGCGCTATCGACAATGTGGCGAGCCCACATATGCTCGGCACTGCTTTTGGATATCAAGTTTTGCCGAGACATCTCATCTACAAGCAGCGCGATAAAGGCTTCCAGCCTCTCCCATGTTTCACGTGAAACATCATGGTTCGATTTTAGCCAAGCTTTGGCTTCATCTTCCGTCATGCAGCGAGTTCTGCACCGTTGCGACGACGAGCCTGTACCAATATGATCGCCAAAGCCGCAGGTGTTATACCTCGAACTCGGCCCGCTGCTGCCAATGTTTCCGGCTTCGCAGCATTCAGGCGTTCAACCATTTCATTGGAAAGGCCAGGAATGGAACTATAGTCAAACTCACTACCAAGCGCTATTTTCTCGTTGGCGCGAAGATCTCTTAACTCGGCTTCCTGGCGCTCCAAATAGGGAGCATAGCGCGCATCCTCCTCTATCTCAGCAATTAACTCACGGTCCTTATCCCGCAATGAGGGTTCCATGTCTTCCCACAATGCTATGTTGATATTGGGAAAACGAAGCCACTCATACAGGCTTTGGCGAGAGCCATCCTGCTTCACCTCAATACCTGCTTTGGATAAAGCATCAGCGCTATATTCGGCATCAAGAACATTCAAAACCTCGGAACGCTGTGACAGTCTCGCCTCAAACCATTGCTGGCGCTGTTTACCAATACAGCCCAGTTCCAAGCCGATCGGCGTCAATCGCGTTGACGCGTTGTCAGCACGCAGCCTTAGTCGATATTCTGCACGAGCCGTCAGCATACGATAGGGCTCTGTAACACCCTGCAACACAAGATCATCGACCATGACAGCCATGTAGCTGGTGGCCCGATCAAGCTCTGGTGCTTCTTTGCCCTGAACCAAGCAAGCCGCACCAATTCCGGCGATTAGCCCTTGTGCAGCGGCTTCTTCATAGCCGGTTGTACCGTTTATCTGACCAGCGCAGTAAAGCCCCGTTAGATCTCGAACTTTCAAGCTTCGATCCAGTGCTCGCGGATCAATATGGTCATATTCAACCGCGTAACCCGGAACTATGATCTCCGCTTTTTCCAAGCCCTCCATCGTCCGAACAAATTCCAGCTGGAGTTCCACTGGCAACGACGTGCTTATTCCATTCGGATAAATCAAATTGGTATCGAGACCTTCCGGTTCTAGGAAAACCTGATGTGAATCGCGGTCCGCAAAGCGGTGAATTTTATCTTCCACGGACGGACAATATCGAGGTCCATTCGCGTCGGTAATAGCGCCGTTAAACAATGGCGAACGATCCAAGCCATTGCGAATTACATCATGGGTTTTGGCATTGGTCCGCGTGACTGCACAAAAGGTCTGAGGAACAGAACGCCTTTTCGAAAGCGGCGACATGGTCCAGTCTTCCCCATCAGAAGGCTGCTCAGTCAACACTGCCCAATTTATTGTCCGACCATCCAGACGCGCTGGCGTGCCTGTTTTTAATCGGGCTATCGGTAAACCAACATCACGTATTTGCTGCCCGAGTGAAACTGCAGCCGCCTCTCCTGTCCGGCCCCCTTCAACTATTTCCTCACCACGAAACAATTTGCCGTTGAGAAATGTACCTGTGGCCAAAATTACTGCTTGCGCATGGACCTCACTGTCATCCGCCAGTTTGATACCGCGAACAACATCATCCTCCAGCAATAGCGAAGCGACCTCACCCTCCAAAATCGTCAGATTGGATTGCGCGTCGAGCAACTTGTGAATCGCCGCTTTATAGAGCTTCCGATCAGCTTGGACCCTTGGCCCCTGCACAGCCGTGCCTTTTGAAAGATTAAGCATCCGGTAGTGGATGGCCGCGGCATCCGCAGCGCGGCCGATCAAGCCATCAAAGGCATCCACTTCGCGTACCAAATGCCCTTTACCCAAACCACCAATTGCTGGGTTGCATGACATCGCGCCGATACCGTCCTTGGTAAAGCTTACCAAAGCCGTTCGCACGCCCATGCGTGCAGCGACCGTCGCCGCTTCGCAGCCTGCATGGCCGCCACCAACTACAATGATATCAAATTCCCGGGACATGCCGCGCGCCATAGCGGAAGCCCGGTTTCAGGTCAAAATATACCGAAAGCTAATAGCTGTTCCACGTGGAACACTATTTGCCGATACAAAATTTCCCAAACAAGGCATCAAGCATATCCTCGGTACTTGCCCTGCCTGTAATGGAATCAAGCGATAGACGAGCCAACCGCAGATGTTCTGCGAGTATCAGTGCATCTGACTGACTCCTCGCATAATCCAAATTTTCATCAGCGATCTTCAGTAAATCCGCCTGCCGCTTATTAAGTGCGACTTCGTCCGCCTTTGGCAATATCTCTTTGGCCAGCTCAATCAGGCGCTCGATAAGGCCTTCCATCCCAACTCCGGTCACCGGAGAAAGGGAACTGGCATTCGCCGCCTTGGCAACATATTCCGATGAATCTTTCCGTGAAGCAATTTCAATCAAACTATGGTGAATGGGGCCCTCTCCCTCTGGACCGAGCCACAATATAATATCAGCCTGATCAAATTGCTCACGAGCCCGCTGAATCCCGATTTTTTCAATCGCCTCCATGCCAGAATCGCGAATGCCGGCCGTATCGATAAACAAAAACGGAGTTCCACCCAATGCAACTGGAACCTCAATTACATCTCTGGTGGTTCCGGCAATATCGGAAACAATCGCGGCATCGCGATCAACCAACGCATTGAGCAGCGTCGACTTACCACTGTTGGGTGGACCACCCAATACAACCCTAACACCATCACGAAGCTTATCCGCAATCGGCCTAGAGAGAGTTTCACCAAAACTCCGGCTCAAACTCTTTATCAGTTTTTGAATCTCTTCGACATGAGAGG
The DNA here is from genome assembly GCA_947494305.1 of uncultured Sphingomonadaceae bacterium. Taxonomy (GTDB): domain Bacteria; phylum Pseudomonadota; class Alphaproteobacteria; order Sphingomonadales; family Sphingomonadaceae; genus Parasphingorhabdus. The sequence goes on from CANLUL010000002.1 coordinate 209,996, forward strand.
CCTCGACATCATCTTCATCCGAAAAATCAATTTCAGCTTCTACCATGGCGGAAATCCCCAGCAGCTGTTCTTGCCAATCTTCAATTTTGCGAGACACCAGTCCACTGGCTGATCGTATGGCGGATTTTCGCTGCAATTCCGTCTCAGCAAAGAGCAGGTCCGACAGTCCCTCTGCCTCTGCCAGATCCATTCGACCATTTTGAAAAGCACGGCGCGTAAATTCTCCGGGCTCGGCCTTCCGCAACCCATCTAATTGCTCAAGCGCGTCTTCGATTGCCCTGACCACAGCCCTTCCGCCGTGACAATGAATTTCCGCAAGATCTTCTCCGGTGGCATTGTGGGGACCAGGAAACCAAAGGCAAAGCGCTTCATCAAGCAATTCACCACTAACCGGATTGGTTATTTTCCTTACCGATCCAATCCTTGGTTCCGGTAACTGTCCAGCCAGTTTTCGCAGAGACTCGGACGCTTTTTGCCCGCTTATTCGGACAATCCCGATGGCCGCTGGCGGTAGCCCACTGGACAGCGCGAAAATTGTCTCTCCAGTAAGCAAAATCGATGTCCCTTATCAATCAGACTTTTTCTTGGTTGTGGTTCGTGCCTTCTTGGTACCGGTGGTGCCTGTCATTGCACCCGACAAGAACGTTGAAAACATCTTTAATCCCGCCTCTCCCATTGGAGTAACCATCTTGGTAAAGTTTTGGAGTTGTTCTACCGAGTTTGAGCCTTGCAGAAACTTGCCCATTTCTTTCACATAGGTTTCGTTCAATTTGTTCACATCTGGCAAACCCATCATTTTGCGGGCTTCTTCCGGTGTACAATCCAGTTCAACGGTGACTTTCATATTCTTGTCCTTTTTTTATCCGCTGAAGTGAAGTCCCACCCCCACTGCAACATTACATCCTTGCCTGACCCCGATATGGGGATATTGTGCGCCAAGAATCAAGTCATGATGCAAAGGAGTATCAAAATGGGTGCAATGGAACAGATCAAAACCCTCAATGGAAACGCAGAATTCCCTTGTTACATCGCAAAACCGGATGATGATGCGAAAGCAGCAATCATTGTCATTCAGGAGATTTTCGGTGTTAATCCGGGAATTAGAGCTAAATGTGATCATTGGGCTAGTCTGGGTTACCTCGCCATCGCACCCGATCTATTCTGGCGGATCAACGAAGATACTAATCTCGATCCAGATGTTGAACCCGAATTTAATCAAGCACTCGATCTAATGGGCCAGTTTGATCAGGATCAGGGCATAAGGGATATTGAAGCAGCCATCCATCATGCACAAAATACGGTTGGCAATCACAATGTCGGTTGTGTCGGCTATTGTCTGGGTGGTCGCCTCGCTTTCATGACGGCGGCACGAACAGATATCAAAGCATCTGTTGGTTACTATGGCGTGGGTATTGATGGACTGCTGGGAGAAAAGGGTGCAATTGCTCATGAAGTCATGCTGCACATCCCTACGGCGGATGGTTTTGTACCAGCTGACGCACAGGCTGCCATGCATGCTGGGCTAGACGATCATGCCAAGGTAACTTTGCATGATTACGATGGTTTAGATCACGGCTTTGCTGCAGAATTTGGTAATCGCCGGGATGACGACGCAGCAACGCTAGCGGACAGTCGCACAGAGAGTTTTTTCAAGGAGCATTTAGCATGAGCGGTAGCGCAAATCTCACAGTCTGGCACGAGCATATGAAAACCAAAACCCACGAAGGGTTGCTGGCACAAATCGCCGATGACGCCGTATTCCACTCCCCCGTTGTCCATACGCCACAGGCCGGAAAACAATTGGTTTTCGCCTATCTCAGCGCCGCCGATCAGGTGTTTGGTGATGCCAATTTCGCCTATGTTGACGAGATTGTCGATGATGCGGGAAACAAGGCCATGCTCGAATTTACCGCAGAGATTGATAGTATTCACATCAACGGAATCGATATTATCCACTGGAATGATGAAGGCAAGATTCAGAATTTCAAAGTGCTGGTGCGGCCGATGAAGGCGATGAATATGTTGTGGGAGAAAATGGGGGCGATGCTGGAGACGATGAAGGGTTAAGCCAATTGCCGTGTAACGAAACTTGCGCGATCATCCAGGCTTGCATTTGGCAATTCTATTAGAGTGTAGCCATAGTGCTCCCAAGCAGCCGTGACGGCTTGATATGTTTCTTTAGCCTCTTGCCAATTTTGCGTGCGATCAGCATCGGTTTGATAGATATGTTTCCAAGGCCGCGCGACAAATATTGATCCCGAATAACGTCTTTCATGGCAAGTTTTGTCCAGTTTTGTTGGAACAGGCAAACCCATCAAATTTAGGAAACCGACGTTATCGGCAAATCCGCGGTCAAATAGCCAAGGTCGGTTTCTGGATAGGGCATCTTCATATTTCTGGATGTCCAAGTCTAAAATCGCCATCGCATAAGCCGCTGGATTCTGCGTGCGTAATTCATGGCCGTTTGATTCACTCAATACTGCGCGTCCGGATTCCGATTTGATTGCAATCCTGTCAGCCATTAAATTACACAAGGATGTTTTCCCCGCACCTGGACCACCGGTGATGACTGACAATGTCGACAGCATAAGACTAACTAAACAACGTCAGAACGCCAATTGTCTGAGAATCACCAACCAAGCCGGAATAGATCATCTTGCCGGCAACATAGACAATCACGGCAAGGCCCAAATATGCGATCCACTTATAGCGTTCGATATATTTAGCGATTACATTGGCGGCCAGACCCATTAGCGCGACCGATAACAGCAGGCCGACCACCAATATGCCAGGATGGTCACGCGCGGCTCCGGCAACACCCAAAACATTGTCGAGGCTCATGGAAACATCTGCCGCGGTCACTGCCCAGACAGCACCCCAGAAAGTCTTGGTCGATTTTACACCGCTATGCTCATCGCCCTCCACTTCAGGAGAACCGGTCGATTCACCTTCATGAAAAATCTCGCGATAGAAATTCCAGGCTACCCACAAAAGCAGCAGTCCACCTGCGAGAACAAGCCCGACAATCTGAAGCAACTGCACCACGATCAACGCAAATATGATGCGGAGTATCAAGGCAGCGCCAATGCCGATCAGAATCACCTTACGACGTTGATCGGCCGGTAGTCCGCCAGCCAATGCACCGACAACTATCGCGTTGTCTGCCGCAAACACCAGATCGATTAGAATAACCTGCCCGAAAGCAGCCATCGCTCCGGGAGAGGTAATATTGGCAAAGTCATGCAGGATCGCCGCCCAAATTTCAGACGGAGAACCCAGACCTGTTGTTGCAACAGATAGGATGGAAAGAATATCAATCATCGAAAAGTGAAGCCCCGAAATAACTCACAGTCGGCATAGGGTCATAAAAATCATGAAGCAAGGCACGCCACTTTTCATATTCAGGAGATTTTCGAAAGCCATCCCGGTGCGATTCAATTTTATCCCAGCCAACCAGCAACAAATATTGATTTTCTGTCTCTGATGACGGCCGAACCTCTATTGATTGAAAGCCCGGTTGCCCATCGATCAGCGGCTTTGCTTGACGCATAGCCTGCTTAAAATCGTCAGTCTGACCGGGCTTCACCCGCAACAAAGCATGTTCAACTATCATCGCGGAGCCCCGCAAATCTTATTGGTTCATGCTGTCGAAGAAATCGTCGTTGGATTTGCTATCCTTCATCTTGTCGAGCAGGAATTCCATCGCATCAACGGTTCCCATCTGCATAAGAATCCGACGCAGTACCCACATTTTCTTGAGTTTTTCGTCTTCCACCAGCAGCTCTTCTTTCCGTGTACCGGACTTGCCGACATCGAGTGACGGGAAGATGCGTTTGTCAGAGACCTTACGATCCAGAACGATTTCCGAGTTACCAGTACCTTTAAACTCTTCAAAGATAACCTCGTCCATCCGGCTACCGGTATCGATCAACGCAGTAGCGATAATCGAGAGCGATCCGCCCTCTTCAATATTCCGCGCGGCACCAAAGAAACGTTTCGGGCGTTGCAATGCGTTCGCATCCACACCGCCGGTCAACACTTTACCGGATGATGGAACCACAGTGTTATAAGCACGGCCCAAACGGGTAATCGAGTCAAGCAGGATCACAACATCATGTTTATGTTCGACCAGACGCTTGGCTTTTTCAATGACCATTTCGGCAACCTGTACGTGGCGTGTGGCGGGTTCGTCAAAGGTGGAGCTAATCACTTCACCCTTCACCGAACGCTGCATGTCGGTCACTTCTTCTGGGCGCTCATCGATCAATAAAACGAGAAGATACACTTCCGGATGATTATCGGTAATCGCCTTGGCAATATTTTGCAGCAAGACAGTTTTACCTGTCCGCGGCGGTGCAACAATCAAGGCACGCTGACCTTTACCCTGGGGCGAAATAATATCGATAACGCGGGCCGACTTGTCTTTCTCGGTCGGATCCTGACAATCGAGGGTCAGTTTCTCATCAGGATAAAGCGGTGTAAGGTTATCGAAATTCACCCGATGACGCACGGCATCTGGTTCATCGAAATTTATCTGAGTAAGCTTGGTCAGCGCAAAATAGCGCTCACCATCACGCGGCGCACGAATTTCGCCTTCTACCGTATCACCGGTGCGCAAACCGAATTTACGCACTTGGTTCGGGGAGACATATATATCATCGGGACCGGCCAGATAATTTGCTTCAGGTGAGCGCAAGAACCCGAAACCATCGGGCAGCACTTCGATCGTGCCTAGGCCCATAATCTGTTCGTCCTGATCCGCCAGCTCCTTAAGGATTGCGAACATCAGATCCTGTTTGCGCAATGTCGATGCGCCTTCGACGCCCAAGCCTTCAGCCATTGAAACCAAATCAGCGGGGGATTTTTCTTTTAATTCTTTTAAATGCATGGAGAAATTTTCCAAAATATGTGGAGTAAATATGTAGTTTTGCATGTGCGCGGCATTTCGCCGTTCGTTAGTCACATGGAAATTCGCCCGGACGGGCTTTGGCAGGCTAAATACGCCTTTGAACTGAAGCTGTCAACAAAAGCTAGAAAGGCTTCACAATTACCAAGATCACGATGATGGCGGCCGTTATCCCTGGCACTTCATTGACTAGTCGCAAGCCTTTGTCTGACATGGTTCGTTCACCACGCGCGAGCTTTTTTGAATAAACGATCATCCAGCCGTGATAGCCGGATAGTGCTAATACGAAGAGCAACTTGGCATGGAACCAGCCTTGATTGAATGCGCCAATATCATAAGCGAGAACCAATCCTAACACCCAAACAATAACCAGCGAGGGATTGAGGATAATCTTGCGCAGCTTGCCTTCACGTTCAATCCATTTGGCGTCTTCATCGGAACCAGCTGCTATCTCCTGATGATAGACAAAAAAGCGCGGCATCATGAACAGCCCTGCCATCCAGAAGATGACAAAGATAAGATGCGCGGATTTTAGCCAGAGGTAGAGCATAGAGATATACTGATCCATTACCGCACTAGTGTAAGCAGCTTTTCAACATGTTCAATGGGCGTTTCTTTAATAATGCCATGACCCAGATTGAAAATATGCGGACGATCGCTGAAAGTTTCTAGAATATGCGCGGCGGATTTTTTCAACGCATCTCCGCCTGCAAGCAACGCTAACGGATCAAGATTGCCCTGCACGGGAATATCAGCAGGAAGATTTTTATGAGCAACAACCGGATCAACAGTTTCATCCAAACCAATCGCATCGGCTCCTGTTTCCCGCGCATAGGCCGCCAATTTATCGCCGGCACCTTTTGGAAAGCCAATAATCGGCACTTCGGGATAGACGTCCTTCAGGCGTGATATGATGGTTGCATTAGGACCAATAACCCATTTTTCAAACTGTGCAGGAGATAGCGATCCCGACCAGCTGTCGAAAAGCTGTACCGCATCGACACCGGCTTCGATCTGACCCAGCAGATATTTCACACTGTTATCGATAATAGCATCGATCAATTCCGAAAAAGCTACTTCATCCCGATAAGCATATTTGCGTGCGACCGCATGATCCTTGCTACCTTGTCCGTGGAGCATGTAAGTCGACACGGTCCACGGTGATCCAGCAAAGCCCATAAAAGTTGTTTTGTCATCCAGCCGTGCCGCAACCTTTCGCACCGTGGCATAAATAGCCTCAAAATGCTCAGGAGCAGCTGTCAGAGACGATAAAGCCGACTCGACCATACGCGGAGCCAAGCGGGGGCCTTCCCCTGCCTCAAACCACAGATTCTGCCCCATGGCGTGCGGAACGATTAATATATCTGAAAACAGGATCGCTCCATCAAAACCGAAACGATCAATCGGTTGCATTGTAACTTCCGCTGCCGCATCCGCATCATAACAGAGTTCCAGAAAACCGCCTTTTTGCGCACGCAAATCCCGATATTCCGGTAAATAGCGTCCTGCTTGACGCATAAGCCAAACGGGGGTTTGGTCACTTTTATTGCCGCGCAGTGTCGCGAGGAGTAGTTTTTGGGAGTCTGAATTTTCGGGCATAAGAGAAAGCGAGCGTCCAATATAATATATAAGGTATTAATATAAGAATGTTGTTGATGATACAGCGTGGAAAAGGCGGTAACGCGCCAGCGCCGACATTACAAACAGATTGACAAAGCAATGGTTAACGAAAATTAACCGATTCCATTTTTTCATCCCCACTATCCACATACTGTGGAGAAATATTGTCAATGTTGGCCTGCTGTGGATGAAATTGCGGAGATCGGGGACAGATACACACGACCCACTTATCCCCGTTTTCATCCCTTGCTTTATCCCCGTTAAGCCCACAATGCTGTCCCGATGAATCGCCTGCACCTTCACATGCTTTCGGACTCTACCGGAGAAACGCTGGAAAACATTGCGCAAGCCGCTCTTGCGCAATTTGATGGTGTTGAGATTATCAAACATTTTTGGCCCATGGTCCGTTCGGAAAATCATCTCAAACGTACTTTGATAGAGGTGGCAGATAATCCGGGATTGGTTATTTTTACGATCGTAAACCGCGATATTCGTACCAAGCTTGAACGCGAATGTCGGCAATTGGGATTGCCCACTATTGCTGTGCTTGATCCTGTCACCGATGCGCTATCTAATTTGCTTGGACAAGAAGCCAAAGCGCGACCCGGCCGCCAACATGTTTTGGATGCCGCCTATTTTGAACGCGTAGAAGCGATTCAATTCACCATTGTTCATGATGATGGAATAGGCCACGAAAACTGGGAGGAAGCTGATATTGTGCTGGCTGGGGTTTCGCGCACGTCGAAAACACCTACCTCAATATATCTGGCCAATCGCGGTTTCAAGACAGCCAACATTCCAATCGTTCCTGAATCGCCGCCACCTGATTCTCTATTTTCTTTGAAAAATCCGCTTGTCGTCGGTTTGATCACGAGCACGACGCGCCTGGTACAGGTGCGACGCAACCGCCTTTTGTCTTTGAACCAGTCTCCTGAGACTGACTATGTTGATGAGCAAGCAGTGAAGGCCGAGACATTATATGCCCGCCGGATGTTTTCAGATAATGAGTGGCCCATATTGGATGTTACACGGCGCTCGATTGAGGAATCTGCTGCAGCTATTATCAACCTTTACAATGAGCGTGAAAATGCAAATTCGGTTTCAAAGGTCACAGAAAAGTGAGCGAACCGATGTTGGTACTTGCTTCAAAAAGTAGAGCGCGACAGGCTATGTTGAAGGCCGCTGGAATCACTTTTGAGGCCATCGCACCAGATGTCGATGAAAATACTCTAAAAGACGATGGCATGGCGGCAGAAAACCTTGCTGGTGCATTGGCAGAAGCAAAGGCGATCCGCTTGGCCGATCGCGGAGATAGCCGGATGATACTCGGTGGAGATCAAGTTTTGGCTTTAGAAAATGGAGAGATGCTTGATAAACCGGCAGACAAAAATGAAGCAAAGTCTCAACTTTTCCGGATGTCAGGCGGCAAACATAGATTGTTCAGTGCGGCCGCTATGGCGGAACATGGGTCATTGGTTTGGCGTCATATCGATATTGCCACCATGAGCATGAGAAGTTTGAGTGAAGAATTTATCGATCGCTATGTAAATGAGGAATGGAACCATATTCGTCACTGTGTCGGATGTTATGAAATTGAAGGTAGGGGCGTGCAATTATTCTCAAATATCAATGGCAGCCAATTTACGATTATGGGTCTGCCGCTACTACCCTTGCTTGAGTACCTGCGGACGCGCGGAGTGATGCCGTCATGACCGTATCCTATGCTGAAGTGATCGGCGACCCGATCAACCATAGTAAATCGCCAATAATCCATGGCTTTTGGTTGCAGAAATTGGGGATTGAGGCCGAGTATCGTGCGCATCATGTGCAGCCTGAAAAATTGCCGGACTATATCAAGAAGCGCCAAGATGATCTTTCTTGGCGCGGATGCAATGTTACGCTTCCACATAAAGTGGCGGTGATGGATCTGGTACGCGATCCGGGATTGGTGAAAGATTCCATCGGCGCGATGAACACCATTGTTCGCCAGAAAGACGGCATTTTGATCGGCACCAATACCGATGCTGCGGGCTTTTTTGCGCCGCTGGCGAATTCCGACTGGAAGGGCGCTCATGCCTTATTGATTGGCGCAGGAGGAGCAGCCCGCGCGGTCTTGTTTGCACTAAAACAAGCTGGAATTGAGAACGTTACGATACTAGCTCGTAATGGCCTCAAGGCTTCGGGTGTGATGATGCAGTCGGGTTTGAAGGGAGATGTCTTGCCATTAGACGCTGCACTTCCAAATGCTGATCTGCTAATCAATACAAGCCCGTTGGGAATGGTCGGACAACCGGAATTGGAAGTCGATCTATCACCACTACCCGATCATGCGCTGGTTTATGATATTGTTTATACACCACTTGAAACAAATCTGTTGAAAGCAGCAAAATCCAGAAACCTAGAGATAGTAGACGGTCTGGATATGTTTATTGGGCAGGCAGCTTTGGCGTTTGAACTTTTCTTCGGGCAAACGCCGCCAATGGACCATGATGAAGAATTGAGAAAGCTACTGACTGCATGAAGCAACCGCTAGTCATTGGCCTTACCGGATCCATTGGTATGGGCAAATCAACAGTCGCACAAATGTTTGTCGATGAAGATGTTCCTCTGTTCGATGCGGATGCTGCAGTGCATGTACTGCAGGGGCCTGGTGGGTTGCTTGTGCAAGAAATTGAAGCCTTTTTTCCTGGTACCACCAGTGATCAGGGCGTTGATCGTCAAAAGCTTGGTGCTGCAGTTCTGGGCGACACAAAGGCTTTACAAAAGCTGGAGGCTTTGATTCATCCTGCGGTAGGTCAAATGCGGATGCAATTTCTGGCAGAACATGAAGACGCAGCAATGGTCCTGTTTGATATACCCCTCTTGTTCGAGAAAAGCGGGGCCTCCGGGGTAAATCATATTGTTGTTGTATCTGCGTCTGAAGAGGATCAGCGAAATCGCGTTTTGGCGCGCGAAGGCATGACACCGGAGAAATTTGAAAAGATAAAATTGTTACAGATGCCAGATGCGGAAAAGCGCAAACGCGCTGATACAGTCATCAACACCTCAACCAGCCTAACCGACACCCGTAACCAGGTGAAAAATTGTGTGGAAAAACTGAAAGCTTCCCTTGCGTAAAGACCAAATCGGTCCGATATAAAACTTATGCGCGAGATAATTTTCGACACCGAGACAACCGGCTTTGATGCGCAAAATGGTGATCGGATGGTGGAAATCGGTTGTATTGAGATGGTTGACCGGATCGAAACCGGCAAAACTTTCCACTGCTATTATAATCCCGAACGCTCGATGCCCAAGGCCGCTGAAGAAGTGCATGGTCTGACCGATGTGTTTCTGTCGGACAAAAAGCTTTTTGCAAGTGGTGCTGATGAGCTGCTTGAATTTCTGGGCGATGCCAAACTGGTTGCTCATAATGCCCAGTTTGACTTTGGGTTTTTAAATGCTGAATTGCAGCGCTGCGGCCGTGAGAGCATTTCTCAGTTTCGTATGATTGATACGCTTGCCATAGCGAAATCTAAACATCCTGGCGCGAAACTATCGCTAGATGCGCTTTGCTCTCGCTATGGGATTGATCGCAGCCACCGAGTGAAACATGGCGCGTTATTGGATGCGGAGTTATTAACTCAGCTATATATTGAGTTAACTGGCGGTCGGCAGATCGGTCTTGGTTTGGCCGATGATGCGAAGGTTGATGGGAATTCTGAATCTGTGCAACGCAGATCACAACCTGTTGTGCGCAAACAGTTTATTGAGCCGCGAGTACATAGCGCCAATCCAGAAGAACTGGCCAATCACAAGGCGTTTGTGGACGGCATTAAAGACCCGCTCTGGGCAAAGATTTAGCGAGGAGGCTTCCGGCCTCCGATCAAGAAGGAGAGTAATATGGATATTCGTGTTTCAGGTCACCAGGTAGATACGGGCGATGCACTGCAAACCCATGTTGACGACCGTATGAATGCGATTGCCGATAAATTTTTCCCCAAAGCTATTTCTGCTCATGCTACATTTAGCAAGGCACCACATGCGCATTTTAGATGCGATATTGTGAATCATGTTATGACCGGTCTTATGCTGAAAGCCGATGCTGAGGCAGCGGATGCTCATCAGGCTTTTGATCAAGCAGCCGACAAGGTTGAAAAACAACTTCGACGCTATATGCGGCGATTAAATGACCACCATGTTCAGGCACAATATGCAGCCAAACAAGAGGAAGCTGCGTATCGGGTTTTCGATACCGGCGACGATGAAGTAGAAGTAGAATCCAATGGAGAGGCGCCTCCGATTGTGGCTGAAACCAGCACCGATATTCCAGAAGCGAGCGTTTCCGATGCTGTTATGATGATGGATTTGCGAAATACTGGAGCACTTTTGTTCAAAAATGCTGGTACTGGAGCGCATAATATGGTTTATCGCCGCTCAGACGGCACGATCGGTTGGGTTGAACCGCAAGGTTAATCCCCGATTCTTTGCCAACGGGTAGACTAGATTCAAATTTCGCGGCACTTCCCTCATTGAGCCGCTGAATCTCTACCCATTCAGTTAAATTGGGCCCTTATTGGCTCTAAAGGACGACAAATGACTTCTCTTTCCGTCACGGTTAATCCGGCGGCTATTTTTGCTGGAACTGGTGTTGCTACCAAACAGGAAATCCTGTCCAAAGCGGCGTCTTTGGCTGCGAATTGCTATGGTTTGGACAAGGAAGATCTATATAGTTCTCTTGTCGAACGAGAAAAAATAGGCACCACTGGTTTTGGAGGTTCGGTTGCGATTCCTCATGCCAAGATCAACAGCATAGGTGAGTGTTTCGGCGTGGTGATAAGGCTTGAAAACCCAGTCGAATTTCAAGCACATGACGGTCGTCCTGTAGATATTATATTTGCTTTGTTTTCTCCCAAAACAGGTGGTGCTGTTCATCTAAAGGCTTTGGCGGAGATCTCCCGCCTACTACGCGATGACGATATGTTGGCTAAGCTACGGGGTGCGGATAATGCTGATGCAATTTATGCGCTCCTCACTGGCCAACGTGAGCAACAGGCTGCATAAGCAGTGCCAATGAGCGGTTCAGATAATCAAGATGATGAAACGGATGGCGCGGCCGAGCATTTTCGGGCGTTGGAACGGCTCTATAAGAGAGCGCCGATAAACGACCTGTTCCAATCGGAATTGGAAATTGTCGAAAAAGGGCGTTCCCGCATCCATTTTGAAGTCGATGAACGCTACTATCATGCGGCAGGAGCTGTCCATGGGACGAGCTATTTTAAAATGCTTGATGATGCAGCCTTCTACGCAGCAAACAGTCTGGTTTCAGATCGATTCATTCTAACTACGGCATTCAATCTACTGTTCACCCGTCCGGTAAAGCATGGAAAGGTTACCGCGGAAGGTCGTTGGGTGAGCGGTAAAAGGCGTGTTTTCGTTGCCGATTCGCGGCTTATAGATTCGGAAGGCGAAGAAATTGCCCGCGGAACAGGAACGTTCATGCGGTCCCACATACCGCTCTCGTCTCTTCCAGGATATAAGAATGATGATTGAACCCCGGCTTTCTGCGGAAATGCTGGTGCATTCTCTGCTTAGAAAGGTGAGTCAGGAGGGTGGATTTGGTATTGTTATTCGCAAGGGCGATAGAATTTCCGGTTCCATCCTGATTCAATGCATCGAAAGTGGCCAAAACGTGCGTGTTTTGGAGCGAATGCCCTCCCTGGATGATGCGCCCAATTGGCAACAGATATGGCCGCAAGACACTGATAAAAAACAAGAATTATCTGAATACCTTGAGAAGCGCTATCGTTTCGATCCCGATATCTGGTTAATTGAACTGGACATCCCGGATGCGGAACGGCTCATCGCCGATTTGGGTCAATAAGGTTGACTTTGTTGCAGTGCAATATATCTGGCAGTCAACTTTTGAAGCGAAGGTTGCCTACGGGGATTCCCAATCGGGTATCTAGGTAAACACGCAGACGGAGGTGATAGGAACAGACCGTGGTTTGGTTAGGTCTGTTTAGCCCGATTGATGGGCACTTGAACCGCCGCATAAAATAACAGGTTTATGAGCACGATTTTTAAAACAGCAAGCGTAGCATCGCTTGTACTTATGACGTCTGTAGCACTTACGGTGACAGATGTCTCTTTCGCTTTCGAGGCGAATGATGAAATTCCGGAACAGGAAATTACAGTTGATCCCATGGCTTTGGAAGCTGAGGAAGCTGCAGCTGAAACCGCTGTAATATTTGCTGAACAGAAAGAAGTAGCTGCGGAAATCCCTGCTCAAGTCATTGAAGCGGATAAGGCGGCTAACGAGCAAATACTGGAAGATGCCCAGGCTTCTGCTGATTTTGTCAATAACGGTGCTGGATCACTTCGCGAATTGGTCCGTCAACAGTCAACCGCAGGCGCTCTTAGTAAAGAGATGCAATGCTTGGCGGGGACCGTTTATTTCGAATCAAAAGGCGAATCGCTAAGAGGTCAATTGGCCGTCGCTCGTGTCGTCATGGCCCGCGCTAAATCATCTCGCTTTCCTGACAGCATTTGTGGTGTGGTCTATCAACGTAAGCAATTTTCTTTTGTTCGCGGTGGAAAGATGCCTTGGATAAACAAAAGTCATCAACATTGGCGCAATGCTGTCGCAATTTCGAAGATTGCAATGAATGATGCTTGGAAAAGCCCGGTTGAAGGCGCGCTGTTCTTCCATGCACGCTATGTGTCACCCGGTTGGCGTCTCACACGCATGGCGACAATCGAGAACCATATTTTCTATCGATGAAAATGACGATCTGATGAAAATAGAGGCTCCCATAATTGTGGGCCTTTATTTTGTTCTATTTATGTTCTAGTCATTGCAAGATGGCTTCGCACAGTGATTCTCTTTTAACAGACACCGATGAGCAGCTGGAGGGCGCCAAAGCAGTGGCGCGCGGTGTTGCTCGCATGTTCTTCCGGCATGATATCTTGATTCAATCTGAGGTCAGTTTACGCAATCATCGCCGTGCAGACTTAATGGGTCTTGATGCCAAAGGGCAAATTGTCATTGTCGAGATCAAAGTGGCGCGTAGCGATTTACTCGGAGATCAAAAATGGACGGAGTATCTCGACTTTTGCGATCGATTCTATTGGGCATTACCTCCGGAATTGGATGCGTCTCCCTTAGAACAGCCGGGCTTTCTTCCTGAGCGCTGCGGCGTGATTATTGCAGATTCTTATGATGCTGAAATTATTCGGCCCGCCGCAACGCATAGTTTAGCAGCCGCACGGCGAAAGGTAGAGACAATGAGGCTAGCGAGGCGTGCAATGCTCAAAAAGTCAATTGATGACGGCTGGATTCATACCGTTTCGCAGGAACATTTTTGATATTCATCCTTTGGGTCCAAAAAAACGACCCTTGGGTTTTTCTTTTTCCTTAGCATCGGCTTTTACGATTTCAGCCAATACTGCTGACGCCCGGCGGTCTCGCGTTGCGTAGTCCCTGGCTGACAGACCTGCGAGTGTATCTGGTAGATCGGGATCAGCACCCATTAAAAGAAGGATGCGCACCATCTCGGAATCGCGCAGTTGAACCGCACGGATTAGAGCCGTCTCTCCTTGATTATTGGTGTCATTGACCTTGGCGTTTTTGGCCAATAGAACTCTAACGCCCTCAACAAAACGTAATTGAGTGGCCATAATCAATGGTGTCATTCCTTGTTTGTCACGAATATTCGGGTTGGCACCTTTTTGCAGGAGAAAGCCGAGCCAGGCTGAATCACGACGGGCAACAACAATATGCAGCGCCGTCTCGCCAGAAGTTACGTCCCTGGTATTAACAATGACCGACCCCGGCTTGTTTAGAAACTTGGTTGCTTCTTCGCCATCACGGTCTTTAATGGCTTTCAGGAAATTATAGCTTTCTGAAAACTGGGCGGATGCAGGCTCTGCAAAAGTGGACAAAATCAAGGCGCCAAATATAATCGCAAAAAACTTCATAAATACCCCCGAGAATCTGTACAACACTACCCAAATCTGTTTCTGTTACCTATTGAAAAATCGACAGTAGCAGGCCATGTCTGGCCTTATGATGAACAATTTTCAAAAGATTGCTTCGGCAATTTCTCTGGCCACCTTAGTTCCGCTGCTTTCGGCCTGCAACCCATCTAGCAATTCAACAGCAAATTCCGCAGAAGAACCGCCGCTAGCAGGGGCGAAAATTGGTGGGACTTTTACTCTCACCAATCAAGATGGTGGCAAGACTTCGGATAGCGATATGGTCGGTCAATATCGCATCATGTATTTCGGCTACAGCTATTGCCCAGATGTTTGTCCAGTAGACCTACAGAAGGTTATGCAAGGATTAGCTGTTGCTGAAAAATCTGAACCGCAGCTCGCAAAAAAGATTCAACCAATTTTCGTGACTATTGATCCCGAGCGGGACGGGCCGGAGCAGCTGAAGCAATATGTTTCTGCCTTTCACCCACGTTTGATTGGATTGACCGGGTCAGCAGAAGAAATTGCTGACGTCGCTAAGAAATTTCTGATCATTTATAACCGCCGTGAAGTTGAGGGAATGAGTGAATATTTGATGGATCATAGCCGGCAAGCCTATCTGTTTGGGCCGCAGGGAGAACCTTTGGCGATGCTCCCCTATGATGGGACACCAGACGAGGTCGCTGCCGAAATCCAGCGGTGGGTGTCATAGCGGAGATTAATAAGTTTTGGGAGAAGCCGCTTGAAAGCCTCGACCAAGCGCAGTGGGAAGCCTTGTGCGATGGTTGTGGAAAATGCTGTTTGATAAAGGCCGAAGATGAAGATGATGGTAAAATATTCCTGACCAATATCGCTTGCAAATTGCTGAATATTGAAACCGCGCAGTGCAGCGATTATCGAAATCGTCGAAAATTTGTTGCTGATTGCATTAGACTTAACTTGCAAGGACTAGACCGATTTGAGTGGCTGCCTGAAAGTTGCTCCTATGTTTTGCGAGCCAATAATCAAGCGCTTCCCGAATGGCACTATCTGATATCCGGAAGCCGTGATACGATCCATGAAACAGGAAATTCCATTCAGAATAAAGTAATAACGGAGACTGAAGCTGGGCCGATTGAGCACCATATTCTCACCGAACCGATCTGAGGATCTACCGCAAGATCTGGAGATTGAGCTAGACGGAAAATATTATCCGATCCGGGTTCGGCGTTCGGCCAAAGCGCGTTCCATTTCGCTGTCTGCCGATCCGGTAAAAGGAGAAATTCGGATCAGTCTCCCGCGTCACGGAAGCATTCGGGAAGCATTGCATTTCACACAGTCAAAAACCGAATGGCTGGTCGAGCGTTTTGATGAAATGCCGGCTCCCATTTCTGTTGAAAATGGCAGAATTGTGCCCTTTCTTGGCAATGATTACCGTGTAGCATGGTCGTCAGATTACAAACGCATGCCGCAGATAGTCGATGATGAGATTCGCGTGGGAGGGCCAGAAAATAGAGTTTCCGATCGCGTCATCAGCTGGATGAAGGCTCAGGCTCGCGAAACCTATGCAATGGACCTTTCCGAATATTGTGAGCGTGCTGAAAGTAAAATTCCAAAACTCTCAATTGGTGATGCACGTCGGCGTTGGGGCAGTTGTTCTGGTAATCATTCCATTAGACTCAACTGGCGCCTGATCATGGCACCGCCTGTGGTCCGACGTTCGGTGGTTGCGCATGAAGTGGCACACTTAAAGCATATGAACCACAGCCAAGCGTTTTACGCACATTTGGATATGGTGTTCGAAGGTGATCGAAAAGCGGCTGACTGTTGGCTGAAAGCGCATGGGAATAACCTGCATTTAGTTGGCGCAGACAAACACTAGGACAGTATCAGCAGATTACTGTTCATTAGATGGGCGGGGTGCCTGTGTCGCTGTGGCTGGGTCGGGTCTCGGTTCTGGTTGCGGGTTATCATTTGCAGGCGGCTCAGGATCGTTGGCGGCTTCTCCGCGTCCCAGAACGGAATCAATCCAATCTTGATCCAGTTCCGGTGTATCGGCTGCCTCTCCGCCTTCCAGATCATATTCAATTCCGCCTCCGGTTTCGATGGGCATGCCATTTTCGTCAACATAAATGCCATCTTCTGGTGCGCCGAATAGTTCTTCTTCATCCGGTTCCAACTGCCATTCGGGAAGAACCAGCTCGGTATCGAATTTCTCCACTTTGCGTTTTGCGACGGCCACTTTCATAAAGGCGGCAAAAGCTGCGGCTGGTGCCCGCCCACCTTGCAGTCCGCGAACCGGTTTCGCGTCGTCTCTGCCCATCCAAACCCCCGTTGTAAGGCCGCTGGAGAAGCCCAAGAACCAACCATCCTTGTTGCTGCTCGTGGTTCCGGTTTTACCCGCAACAGGGCGGCCAATTTGAGCCGCGCGTCCGGTACCAGCTTGCACGGCGGTTTGCATCAAATCGGTAATGCCTGCGGACACCCATGGATCTACCAGAACCCGGCTACCATCGAACTTACTTTGGTATAGTATCTTGCCCTTCATCGATGTGACTTTGGTGATACCAAACGGTGTAACGGCGACCCCCTTTGCGTTGATCGAGGCAAAGGCCCGGGTCATGTCAAGCAGCCGGACATCGGATGTTCCCAATACCATGGATGGGTTGGTGTTGATTGGTGTAGTAACACCAAATCGGCGCGCCATGTTAGCAATCGTAGAAGTACCGATATCATTGCCAATAGCGGCTGCGACGGTGTTTTTGGAATAGGCAAAGGCGTTTCGAACGGACATGTCCCCCGCATAGCGATTACCGCTATTGCGCGGTGTCCAGCCGTTAATCGTTATCGGTTCATCCGTTACCGTGTCATTCGGCGTATAACCTGCCTCCAATGCGGCCATGTAAACAAATATTTTCCAGGCGGATCCTGGTTGCCGAACAGCCTGTGTGGCTCGGTTATAGTTGGAAGTAACATAATCTGTTCCGCCTACCATAGCGCGAACGGCTCCATCACGGTCTATGGCTACCAACGCCCCTTGTGCTCCTGCTGGTGCACCGGTTTGAATGGCGTTGGTCGCTGCGCGCTGCATACCCAAATCGAGTGTGGTCCAAACTTCAATCGGCGCCACCGTTTCATCAATTAGCATATCAAGCTGCGGTAGTGCCCAATCGGTAAAATAGCGCACACTATTCTGACGTGGTTCGGGGGCCATTTTTACAGCCGTTGGATTTGTGTTTGCAGCCTGTGATGCGCTGATTGCGCCTGCGTCCTGCATGACTTCCAAAACAACTGTTGCGCGACCGATAGCGGCCTTGGCATCGGCGGTCGGAGAATAGCGTGAGGGGGCTTTCACCAGTCCCGCGATAATCGCTGCTTCAGCCAAATCAAGTTCCTTTGCGCTATGAGCAAAAAACCGTCGGGAAGCGGCATCAATCCCGTAAGCCCCGCCGCCATAATAGACTTTGTTCAAGTATAACTCGAGAATTTGCTCTTTCGAAAACTTCCGTTCCATTGCTAGAGCAAGCAGCATCTCACGGGCTTTCCGCCCGAACGTACGATTGTTGTTCAGGAAAATATTGCGAGCAAGCTGTTGTGTAATGGTCGACCCGCCTTCAGTAAAACGGCCGTCTTCCAGTCTAACCTTGAAAACCCGCGCAAGTCCGATTGGATCAACACCCAAATGGCTATCATAGCGACGATCCTCCACCGCGATCATAGCATCTTTCATCACTTGTGGAATTTCGTCATAGTCCAGCCATTCGCCATAGCTGGGTCCCATCGAGAACAGTTCACGCCCACTAACATCAAGCACGCGGATCATCTGGCCATTAGGGGATGATTTTAGATCTTCAAAGCCGGGTAATGAAGAACGGACAGTCAAAACTGCTACGACAAGCGCAATTGCCCCGAGAAGGCCGACTACCAGTCCAACCTTGAACAATCGCCAGAACCATTTCTTAAATGGCCCTTGCTGCTTTTTACTTTTTTTGCCCCGCGCCATACTCTGCTCACCTGCGGCTAAATATCAGATTTTTTAGCGTGATTTCGCCTTACTGCATGCTGAACAGGATTACACAGGTAAATTTTCAACTCTCTTTGGGATCAAATTGAAGCGCTGCACTATTCATGCAATAACGCAGTCCGTTTTCGGCCGGTCCATCGGGGAAAACATGGCCCAAATGCCCGTCACAAGTTGAACAACGTACCTCAATCCTTCGCATTCCGAGACTGTTATCCTCTATCTCGGTAACAGATCCTGCATCGGCTGTTTCTGTGAAACTTGGCCAGCCACAACCGCTGTCATATTTTTTCTCGGAATTGAATAATTTTGTACCACATCCGGCACAGAAAAATTCACCATCGCGCTTCTCGGCGTTCAGTTCGCCAGTAAAGGCCCGTTCGGTGCCGGCTTCGCGCAAAATATGATATTGTTCAGGCGTCAATTTATCGCGCCATTCTGCTTCGCTGAGTGTTACTTTTTCCATTTCGTAAAGATGGGCCCAGAGGGGCGATGGGTCAAGGGATGGGTTTGCCACTATCCGCAACAATTAACCCTATATTTAGCATATTTGCCTATTTTTGGTATGTGGGAAAAGGTCAAAAATCTAAGCTTTCTGTTGGATTGCTCTTTGTAACAATGTTGCTGTCATCAGCCCCTTTGGTTGCGCAATGCCGACTTTGTGCGGCGCCAACAGGAACAAATGCAACAAAATCGGTTCTTCAAAAACCGGATAAACCGCTCAGTATAGAAATAACAGCCAATCTAGATTTTTCACGTCTTGCTCTACTTGATCGATCGGGTGGTGAAGTCAGCATAGATCCCGTTTCAGGGCACCGGAGGGTGAGCGGTGCGATAACCGACCTCGGTGGGATGTCGCTAAACGGCGAAGGCCGCCTCGAAGGGGAACCGGGTCGCTATGTGCGGATATCCATACCCGATAGAATCACCCTAAGCGCCCCAAACGGATCAACTGCTGAAGTGGTGAAGCTGGAAACTAACCTTCCACCACAGGTAAAATTGGATCGCGAGGGCCGCCTGACCTTTACCTTTGGCGGAGAATTGCGCGTTACCGGCAATGCGGGCGGCCAATATAGAGGAAGAATTGCAATCACTGCTGACTATGAGTGATTGCTGGCCCTAGACCTGTTTCAAACGAGCTGCTTTCCGTGCAATTGTGAGCAGTTCTTGTTCAATCAAAACATGCTCTGGCTGACCACTGGATTTTAGAGCAATTTCCAATGACAAAGTACGCTCGATCAATCTTCCGATATGTTCTGCTGACCATATTCTAAGCTGACGGGCATAGTTATCGCGATCTTTCCAGAACACACTGGGATGGTTGACAATGCTATCAATACCAGACCCATTATCTGCTTTTATTCTGAGTTCGCTTAACTTGCTGAGATGACGCAGCATGAGCCGTATCAAGCCAACTTCGCTGAACCCAATGGTGCTTGCCACAGCCAGTTCTTTAGTCAAGATCTTGGTATTGCCGCTCAGGGCAGAATTATAGAGAATGCCCAAATCTTCTTCATCATTGGCCGCACCCAGCTTGGATAATATTGCTGGCTCGACTGATTGCGGTGTATCGGGGCGCGCATCCAAATAGAGAGCGATTTTTTCAACTTCCAGTTTGGCAAGAGTGAGATCATTGCTGGTCATTGCTGCAATTTCTCCAGCCAGATTGCGATCCAGTTGCAGGCCTTCTTCCCGGGCGGCACCAACAATTGCTGCAATGGCATCACCTTGAGAGGTTTCAAAGCATGTGGCAATCAGGGCATCTGGTGCTTTGGCCACGGTTTTAGCCAACGCCGTTTTATCGGCCATGCCCGGCGCAGAGATAAAGACCGGATCGCCGGCAGAATCGCTTTCCAATAGATTTTCTATAGCTTTGGTTGCCCTCACAGCCTCACCGCTGTTGAGACGCACCATGATGTATCTTTTATCGCCAAATAGCGAAGCCGAATTGGCCTCATCATTTAGTCTCGCCGGGTTTTCAGATAGATCACTGACATTTAGGTCAACCCGTTCCGCAGATTGGGCCAAGGGTTTGGCTAATTCATCGGTCAGTGCCTGACAGCGCGTTGCGTTAGGGCCGCAAAGTAGCGCTAAGCGAAATTTGTCGGGATTGCTGTGAAATTGACGAACAATATCGCGGTCTTTAACCTTCATGAGGCCGGATTGGCCGCTTGCTCACGGGCAAAAAGTGAAAGCCTTGTGACTATCTGGTTTGCAATGATGGTTGACAGGTTTTCCAGCGCTGTATCTTCGGCAGCTATAGTGGCGTATTCGGAGGAAACAACGTCGATGCCCGCGTCGGATCCTGCTGTGGCATCTAGCACGATGGCTGAATCGGTAAGACGCACCAGTTGATAGCGGGCACGCAAAGTCCTTCGTTCGCGTGTAATGCGGTCATCACTGCGTACACCAAATCCAGCAATTCTGTCATCCAGTTCAATGATCAGACGGTATTTATTTTCTTGTCCTTCAAAAGCTTCCAACTGATCGCGCAGCGCATTGCGGACTAGCCAACCGGCTTTGCCAGCTATGGGTTCGATTTCCACATTGCCCAATTGCGTTGGAACAACACCGTTAGTGCCGCCAGAATAAAGCGGTTGTAAATCACAGCTAGACAAAGCGAAACTGGCAACCGCCAACATCAGAGTCGATGCGATAGTTTTGTTCATATTACTAGATTTACCAGTCGGTCAGGCACCACAATCACCTTTTTTATCTCAGCCCCATCTATTGTACGCTGCACTTTCTCCGACGACAGCGCAAGGTCTTCGAGAGTCTGTTTGTCGCTTCCTTTTGCCACGATCAGCGTATCGCGTAACTTGCCTCTTACTTGAATGGCGATGGTCACTTCATCCTCAACAAGAAGGCTTTCATCCACATCAGGCCATGCGGCTTTGGCGATCATGTCTTTCTCACCCAACAGCGCCCAAGCTTCTTCAGCAACATGGGGAACCATGGGGGCTACCAAATAGGCGAGCGTTTTGATTGCAACGTTGCGATCTTGCGAACCATCAGATTTTTCAATCTGGTTCACCAGCTCAAATATTTTCGCAACCGCTTTATTGAAAGATAAATCCTCAATATCCGATGCAACACCGGCGATGGTCTGGTGCAATTTGCGGTTCAGGGCTTTGTCTACATTATCTGGCGCATCACCATTTTCAGTGACGGAGATAAATAGACGCCAAAGTCGCTGGACAAATCGCCAACTGCCTTCAATTCCGGCTTCCGACCAGGGTAGGTCGCGCTCGGGCGGGCTGTCAGACAGCATGAAGAAGCGCACGGCATCGGCGCCATATTGTTCGATAATCGGATCAGGATCGACGACGTTTTTCTTCGACTTCGACATTTTTTCAATGCGGCCGGTTTTGACCGGGTTGCCGCCCTCAACCGTTATCCAGTCATTGCCGTTTTTTTGAACCTCTTCAGGAGACAGCCAGCTGCCATCACCCAATTTATAGGTTTCATGCGTGACCATGCCTTGTGTGAACAGGCTTTCAAATGGCTCCTGAAATTCCAACTGCCCGATACTGGCAAGTGCCCGTGTCCAGAACCGCGCATAAAGTAAATGCAGGATCGCATGTTCAATACCGCCGATATATTGGGTGACCGGCATCCATTTCTTAACCACTTCAGGGTCAAACGGCTTGTCATCCGGCTGGCTGGCAAAGCGCAGGAAATACCAGCTGCTATTGGTGAAGGTGTCCAACGTATCGGTTTCCCGCGTCGCCGCCTTACCGCATTTTGGACAGTCGATATGCTTCCAAGTCGCATGCCGTTCGAGCGGATTACCAGGCGTTTCAAAATCGATATCTTCTGGCAGAACAACCGGCAATTGATCCTTTGGAACCGGAACCGGACCGCAATCTTCACAGTGAATGATCGGGATGGGTGTACCCCAATAGCGTTGCCGCGAAACACCCCAGTCGCGCAACCGCCAGGTGGTTTGTGCTTTGCCCCAATTTTCGCTTTCCGCTTTGTTGATAACTGTTTTTTGGGCCGTTTCCACATCCATGCCGTCGAGCAGACTGCTGTTCACCAACTTGCCCGGACCGGCATAGGCTTCATCATGGATCGGCGTGTTTTCTTCGCCCTCTGCTGCAACCACGCGGGTGACGGGCAACATATATTTGCGTGCAAAATCGAGATCACGTTGGTCATGAGCCGGCACACCAAAAACAGCTCCCGTGCCGTAGTCCATCAGCACGAAGTTGGCGATAAAGACCGGTAGCTCCCATGATGGATCCATCGGATGTTTGACCTTCAGGCCAGTATCAAAGCCCTTTTTCGCCATGGTCTCAAGTTCGGCAGCAGTAGTTCCACCAGCTTTGCATTCCTCAGCAAAGGCTGCGATGGCTTCGTTGTCTGCTGCCAGATGCTGCGTCAGCGGATGATCGGCGGACAGAGCAACAAAGCTCGCGCCGAAAATCGTATCCGGGCGTGTTGAGAAAACCTCGATGGTTTCTTGCTCGCCTTGCTGATCCGACAGTGCGAAATGGAATTGCAGGCCTTGTGATTTTCCAATCCAGTTTTCCTGCATTACACGGACTTTTTCTGGCCAACCTTTCAGCTCATCCAGACCTGACAGCAAATCTTCGGCAAAATCGGTGATCTTCAAGAACCACTGGCTCAGCTTGCGCTTTTCAACCGGTGCGCCTGAACGCCAGCCTTTGCCGTCAATGACCTGCTCATTGGCCAAAACTGTCATATCAACCGGGTCCCAGTTAACCGCCGATTCCTTGCGATAGACCAAGTCATTTTCGAACATGTCGATAAACAACGCCTGTTCCTGACCATAATAGTCGGGTTCGCATGTTGCTAGCTCCCGGCTCCAGTCAAAGGCGAAGCCGAGCTTTTTAAGCTGCGCACTCATCGCCTTGATATTGGCTCTGGTCCAATCACCGGGGTGAACCTTTTTCTCCATCGCGGCATTTTCGGCCGGCATGCCAAAGGCGTCCCAGCCCATTGGATGGAGTACTTCAAAGCCCTGCATCCGCCGAAACCGAGCGAGCACGTCACCCATCGTATAGTTGCGCACATGGCCCATATGAATGCGACCGGAGGGGTAGGGAAACATTTCCAGCACATAGCTGCGCGGTTTTTCTGAAGCGTCGTCGGCTTCAAAGACACCGGATTCCGCCCAACGCTTTTGCCAGCGCTGATCGGCCGCCAGAGGATTGAAACGCTGATCGGTCATGACTGCCCCAATATTTGTAGGTGAAATTTAGTTGGTAATGGCACCGCGCCGCAGATCGCGCGCTTTCGTTAGAATAATCTGTTCGAGCTTCTGCGTCGTTGCTGCCTTGACCGGAGCATCCACCCAAGTATTTCCGTTACGCACTTGACGGGATGCTGCTACGCGCAAAGCATCTGCGCGCAGATCTTGGTCCAAAATTGAAACGTTCAACTTCATGCGCTCATTTGATTTTTGCGGATTTACATACCAGTCGGTCAGGATCACGCCGCCATTGCTGTCGGTTTGAGTCAGGGGCATGAATGAAAGAGTGTCGAGCGATGCGCGCCACAAGTAGCTATTCACGCCAATAGTGGTGACTTGTGAGGCCGCTAAATCTGCCTGAGGGCGTTCTCGACCGCCACAAGCAGTGAGCATCGATATGGCTGCAACCCCAATCAAAATTGATCTGGTAGACGGCAAGCGAGACATGCAAAAAACTCCTGATTACTTGTACTAAACACCGGAAAATTGGAATCCGGCTCCAGTCAGAATTTCAAATATTGCGCTCTCTATAATTGCTTTGTCGTCTGGAGCAAGCAGAAGCGCACTTTTTGCTACTGCAGAGCCGTTAGTGAACGGTGGTTGAATGATAGCACCTTGTCCCCACGAGTCGCGCGCTGATCATCCCGCGTTCATATTGATTTTGATAGGAAACTGCGCGCAGATAGGTGAGAAACGTAACCGATGTGCAACAAAAAAGCGGTTAGTTCGACAAAATCGGTCAAAATCGAGGTAAGACTCGTGCAAATGAGTCAATCATGGTCTATCGATAGCATCAAGTAAGGGGAAGTTTCGCCGTTATGCAAAAAAATGGCAGTCATTTGGGATGGTTAGCAGCGGGACTCGCTGTTTCTGGTCTTGCTATGACTCCGGCAATTGCACAGGTGCTTTCTGACAAAAACAAGGGTGTTTCGCTACAGGCGCTTGGTTCGATTGGATCGTTTACTGTTGCGGGCGCTGATCCCAAACTCGCAGCAAGTTTTGAACTAAAAGCTTTGCGCGGTACAAATAATTTCAAGTTTACACCCGTTGGCGGAAGTCGCGACGGAGAGCGTGCAGTGACGGTGGTTGTTCGTCAGCCAGGTACTAATGCGGTATCCGTTAGAGAAAATATCGCTTTGGCATCCCCGGGTGGTCAACAGATTGTCGCAACTAAAATTACACGTACATCCTATAGCTTGGGATCGGCCAAAGGGCTTAAAAGCTTTGCGCTCCCGGTTAAACAGCTCAAAGGAAATATCCCAGACCTAGCTGACTTAAGTGTGGGTCAGGAACGGACTGAAAAGACAAAAAGTGGCAAGAAGAGTCGTTTTAATACGCGCTTCTCGCTTGATGCCAAGGCGCCGGTAAATGCCGCACCTCGCGCACTGGATGCCAGCGAAAAAGATTATACTTTGGATGTAGGTGGCAGTTATTCGGTTACTAAGAATTTGGCCGTTACAGCAGGCGTGCGTTACAATAACGAGCGTGATCGTATGGCACCGTTGACAGATTCGCGTCAGGACAGCCAAGCTGTCTATGTCGGAACCCGTTTCCGTTTCTAAAACCTGTCAGAAAATTTTGTTTTAACTGAGAGCATCGATGGCTGCCCAGCCGTGCGCGTTTAGATGTTTTTTGTAGTTAAAGCGCTGCCTATCCATCCCGCCCAACAATATCACGGGTTTGCTACATAGGTTATTTAGGCGCTGAAGTTGCAAGTTATTGAGCGGTTCACCTCCAGGATGAGAGCGCGTTGTAAAGACCGGTGATATAAAGAAGATATCTGCGCCATTGTGCTGGGCCTGTCGTATCTCCTTCTCATTATGAACCGGCGCGCTGTGCAATAGATCGATTGTTTCCCGCCTCTTCCAATGTCGGCCATGGACGCCATCAGCCCCCAACTTTCGCGCCAAGGAAGGACAATCTGCCAACAGGATTAGATGATGATGTTTGCGTGTGAGCTTTTTCAAATTTGCGAACCGTTCAACTCGCGCATCTTCTTGTAAATGATAATGCCTGAAAATGATCCCACTACGTCGCGGCAGCTTTCGGATGGTGTTCTCGAGCAGCGAATCATTACGCTCGTCCGTCATCAGCCAGATTTTCGGTAGAGAATTTGCATGCTGGTACATAAAGGACATCTGCCATATAGCCCGCCGCAATGCGAGAAAGATCAATAAGAGGCGAATAAATGTTGGCTTTGCAAGAAATTCAGAACCGAATGGCGAAAGCGTCAAAAACTGCAGGGCGTAAATCGACCGATACGAAGCTCATCGCCATATCCAAGACTCGCAGCGTTGAAGAGATTCGACCTCTGCTAGAATCCGGACATCGTTTGTTTGGCGAAAATCGAGTACAGGAAGTGGCGGAGAAATGGCCGGTGCTGCGGGAGGAATATCCTGATGTTAAAGTCCACCTGGTTGGTCAGCTGCAATCAAATAAAGCGGAAGAGGCGATTGCGCATTTCGATGCAATCCATTCGCTGGACCGCAAATCACTCTTAAAGGCTCTGGCTAAGGCGATGGATAAATCCGGTAAGAATATACCCTGCTTTGTTCAGATAAATATTGGTGAGGAATCGCAAAAAGGCGGATGTACTATTTCGGAGACCGGGGCATTTTTGCAAACCGTATTGGACACGGGAATCGATTTGGCAGGTCTGATGTGTTTGCCGCCTTCCAAGGCCGACCCGGTGCCCTATTTTGCGTTGCTGGCCAAATTGGCCAAAGACAACGACCTGACAGGATTGAGTATGGGCATGTCAGCAGATTTTGAAACGGCCATTAAGCTAGGGGCGACCCATGTCCGCGTGGGCACCGCTCTTTTTGGCCCGCGAACAATTTAGTCTGCAATAGTGCTATTGCCGTTCGGCTTCCCGGGCGTCGCGATCTGCTTTCCGTTCCTCAGGCGTATCGGGCGCGATAAAGCTGATTACTGTATCGCCCTCTTCTATTACTGGCCTGGCATCCGTTGAGAAAAACAATATGCGGCGATCCGGTTTAAAAACTGCAAGTGGTTCCTCATCGACATCCAGGTTCTTGCGGTATTTTTCTTCAGAAAACTGCTCGGTGATATTGGTTTTACTGAACCGCCATCCTTCTTGCTCCCTGTCAAGCAACGTTCCAAAATCGATTCCAGACTCAAATAGCAGTCGGCCATGGCCAATCTTGCTCTTGCTCGTGCCGTCGTTGGCTAGACGACTAATTTGCTCATAGCCCATTTCTGGTCCCAAATCTGCGGTAATCAACTGATTCTGGCTGTCATTGTCGGTCGCGGCGATCAAATGCTGATACTGACCAAGATCTATATTGTCGTTATGCGCCTCATCCAAAATATCACCATGATGGACATTGAGTTCTGCCTCTTTGGCACGGCGCAAAGCAAATTGGCTATCGTCGGCTATGGTGACATTGATATCAAGAGACTTGAGGAGCTTGCCTAGAGCAACTGACCATCTCGTCGCACCGGCAATTAGGATCCCGTCCCCTTTGCCTTCGTTTATTCCCAATCGATCCGCAACCCAACCGGCGGAAAAGCCGTGCGCAAAAATCGTTGCGATGACGACGGCAAAGCTAAGCGGGACCAAAACCTCTGCGCCTTCAAGCCCATGATCGACCAGGCGGATAGCGAACAAACCGGTTATCGCGACTGCGACGATACCACGCGGTGCGATCCAGGCGATAAACATTCGTTCGCGCCAAGGAATGGACGTAAATAGCAAAGCGACCAAAACCGAGACAGGGCGCACGACAAACAAAAGCAATATTAGGAAGATTACAAATTGCGGCCTGAATTCCTGAACCGTTTCCCAGTCCAGAGTGGCCGAAAGGATGATGAACACGCCAGAGATTAGTATCACTGCTAAGTCTTCTTTGAAACGATAGAGCGCCTGACTGGAGTAAATCTGTCGATTACCCAGAACCATTCCCATAACTGTTACAGTGATTAGACCTGTTTCATGTTTGATCAGGTCAGCGATAACAAACCCGGCGATTACTGTGACAAGCAGCAAAGGTGCTTTCAAAAATTCCGGGACATGGCCTCGCGGAAATAGCCAGGTTACAGCAAAACCCAATGCGGCACCCAGTACCGCAGCAACAAAACTGGCAGCAAGAACATCCATGCTAATCGCCGCGATATTCGCATTTGGACCCTCATAGGTGATGTAGGCATAGATTCCGACAGCGAGCAATGCGCCAATCGGGTCATTCACAATGCCTTCCCATTTCAGGATATTCTTGGTTCGCGCTGGAATGCTGAGCGTGCGCAGCATAGGGCCGATAACAGTGGGGCCAGTCACGATCATTATACCACCGAGCAAGGCTGAGATCTCCCAAGACAGGCCAGCGCCATAGTGGGCCGCACCAGTACCCAGTACCCACGCAATCGGACCGGCAATTAGCACCATCATGGTTACCGCGCCGCCGGCTTGTCTCAGTTCCCTAAAATTAAGGCTTAAACCACCTTCAAATAGAATCACCGCAACCGCCAACTTAATAATTGGCTCCTGCAGAGCCCCAAAGTCACGCTCCGGATCTATCAGGCCAATGGCGCCGGCGACGATACCTACCACCAGCATCAGCGCGATGGCGGGCTTGCCAAGTCGCCAAGCCACCCATTGTGCACCGATCCCCAAAAGACCGATTAGTGCGATTTTGACCATTAAAGAATCGATGATTTCCATATCGCGCTCATGCAGGTTGTTATGGGCTTATGTAAAGCCCAACTCTCTTTGGTTGTTGTCTATTGCGTGTCGGCAATACCCTCAAATAGTGGCAATTCAGGTTGTTGTCTTGATGGTTTATCCCTTTCAGCAAACCCAAGCGGAAAGCGTAACATTTTATTGGAAAGCCCAATGACGGCATTGGCAGGCCCTCCAATGATCTCCTCGATCGCAGGATCGTTGGCGGCCATCCCCCCGGTTAAGGCACCAAAGGCCGGAAGAATCAGATTTTTAGAGCCTGCTACAAAACACCGCCGGGATAGATATCGACCACGCGTTTTCACTCTGATCTTCGGGTGATAGTGACCAGACAGTTCGGGCAGGACGGGGTTTTTGGTGGCTTCATGACGCAGGGCTAGGCCATCTCCCGACCATTCGGATACTATGCGTCCGCCCCACTGACCAGTGACGTCGGGGTCGTGATTGCCTGTTATCCAGACCCAATCGACCGCCTTGGTCAAGCATAGCAACTGGTTTGCCGCTTCATTCTCCAGTCTTTTTTCGCCCTGGGTGTCGTGGTAATTATCGCCAAGGCAAAACACTGTTTCTGGTTTGGTATGCGCGACAATTTCGGCCAGTTCGTCCAAAGTAGCCCGACTGTCATAAGGGGGAAGCATTTGGCCTTGGCGTGCATAAAAGCTCGCTTTTTCCAAGTGTAGATCCGCTACAAATATTGCTTTACGCGCTGGCCAGAACAGGGCAGCAGGTGCGATAATCTCAAAATCATGACCGGCGAACGAAAGGGGAACCATTTCTCTGCTATGCGATGATGTTGCAACCCTTGCAAGAGCGGGGGTTGGAAATTCATCGCCAACCTATCTATATGCGCCGATATGAATAGTAACGCTTCCCACACCACCGGCAATATTAAAGTCGCCGCCTTGTACCACTTTGCTGTTATTGAAGATCCAGCGGATATGAAACCCAAAATACTGGAACAAGCGGAAACCAGTGGCTTGAAAGGTACAATCTTGCTTGCGACGGAGGGTATCAACGGAACCGTCGCCGGTTCGCCAGACGGGATTGACGCCATGATCACGTACTTGCGATCAATTCCCCAGTTTGCAGGACTGGAGGTCAAATATTCCGAAGCCAGCGAAATGCCTTTCCTGCGCATGAAGGTGCGGTTGAAAAAAGAAATTGTGTCGATGGGTGTGGACGGCGTCAATGCTGCCAATGACAAAGGCAACTATATTGATCCGGAGGAATGGAATAAAATGATTGCAGACCCGGAAACCATCGTGATCGATACGCGCAATGATTATGAGGTTGCAATTGGCAGTTTTGCAGGAGCAATCAATCCTGCGACCGCGACCTTTCGAGACTTCCCGACCTGGTTTGATGAATTTTCAAGAGAGCTGAAGGAGAAATCGAACGGGGAGCCGAAAATAGCGATGTTCTGCACGGGCGGTATCCGCTGCGAGAAGGCGACCGCCTATGTGAAAGGGCAAGGTTTTGAGAACGTCCATCACCTGAAGGGCGGGATCCTAAAATATTTGGAAAATGTGCCGGAAGCGGAAAGTCGCTGGGAGGGGGATTGTTTCCTGTTCGATCAGCGTGTGGCTGTTGGCCATGGTCTCAAGGAAAGTGACTATGACCAATGTCATGCCTGCCGGATGCCGCTTGATGTAGAGCAACAAGCATCAGATAAATATATACCGGGTGAATCCTGTCCGCATTGTTACGACAAGCGAACAGATGAACAGAGGGCACGCTATCGGGAACGCCAGCGCCAGGTTGATAAAGCCGCATCCGAGGGCCGCCAGCATTTGGGCGATGGATGAACAATCTGCCGATACTCTATAATTTCCGGCGCTGCCCCTATGCGATGCGCGCACGGATGGCGTTAATGATCAGCGGGCAGGCGGTTAAGCTCCGTGAAGTGGTGCTACGTGACAAACCGGTGGAGATGGTCGAAGCGTCGCCCAAAGCTACTGTACCGGTTCTCATTTTGGAAGACGGAACGGTAATTGACGAAAGTTTGGCTATCATGAATTGGGCTCTGGGTAAAAATGATCCGGAGGACTGGTTGAAAGATCGCGCTGTTTCTGAACCTCTGATTGCAGAAGCCGATGACAAATTCAAAATGCATTTGGACCGGTATAAATACCCTTCTCGTTATAAAGATGTGGACCCGGTCGAGCACCGAACAGCCGGATTGGCAATTCTCCGGTCATGGGATCAACGGATTACCGGACAAGGCCAATTAACTGGTTTCAACAAGGCCCTCGCAGATATCGCCATATTTCCTTTTGTGCGGCAATTTGCCAACAATGATCGCATTTGGTTTGATGCACAGCCCATTCCAACCTTGCAAAAATGGTTGGCGGGACATTTGGAATCAGATCTGTTCCAATCCATCATGGCCAAATATCCTCAATGGAAAGCTGGTGATGAAGAATCGATACTTGCTCAACTTTGATCATTCACCAGGGTTTTGACCTAGAACTTTATAAGACTATTTCGCGGTTCTTCGGGATGAATCATAGCATGCTTAGGTGGTAGAAAGTGAATTTTGCGTTTTGGAAAATCGATCGCTACCTGATCAAACTGACGCAAAACTTCCATCCCCAATAATAACGCTGGCTTATTCTCCATTCCAAATTGTTTAAATGGAGGCGCATCAGCAAAAGCGACCAGCAAACTGTCAAAACGGGCACTGCCCAATTTGAAGTTGCGGGCGCGCCCAAACTCGACACCCAATGTGTCACCAGTTACCGCAATTAGAAGATTGCTAATTCCGGTTTTTCGGCGCTGTCGCTGAAGGCGCTTTTTCAAAGCAGGATTAGCAATCGATATCTGTGCACCTGTATCAATAATGACGTTGGTTTTAACACCCGCAATTACAGCATCGGTAAAAATTAGCTGCCCCGATCTTCGACGCGCTGTTACAACAATTTCTCGAGACGATACACCGGTGCGTTTTACTGCCGCATCTTCTACGGTGATTTCATTGTTTACGAAATCAAACAAGATGCGTTGATCTTGTAATCCATCCAGACCCAATATGCCCTCAGCACCGATATGACGTTCAAGAAGCACAGGAGAAATGAGGCCTTCATAGCTTTTAGAACCGAGAGTTAATTGGGGTACGAAGACCATGTCGACCGTGCTCTGGCCGGCAATGCTTATCAATTGTGCTGGATCTTCTTCTTCCAATGCCAATTTTGTAGCTACTTTTTTGGACAATACGGTGCGTTCTGCTCCTGTGTCGATCACAAAGGAGAAAGGACCATTGCCTTCAATACTCACCGGCACCGTCATCCGACGACCCCGGTCTTCGTCTATTTCGAGCACTTCTCCAGGTTTGCCGGTTCCAGCCCCTGGCTCGATCGATTGGCCAAGTGGCACGGGATAAGCCGAAACGAGCAGTGGTGCCAATAAACCTATAAAAACTGAATTTCGCCACTGTGTCATAAAAGCTCCCGCAGAAACACGTTACCAAATATAGTCTCTATCACCAAAGTGGCAAAGCTCCCAATCGGCTTCCGACCAAATATCCAGATTTTTCGACTGAAACACTTAGGTATCCCTGGGCAGCAGAAAATAGATTTTCCGATTGGCGAAATCAATGGCAACGCGATCAAATGTCCGCAGAGCATTCATGCCCAGGAACATGGCTGGTTTTTTATCAAGTTTTAGAGCTTTGAATGGCTCGATATCTGAAAAAGCAATGGGGATTTGGCTAAAACGAGCGCGGCCAATTTCCAAGTTTTGGGCAATGCCATAGTCGGCGTCTACGGACTTTCCTGTCACGTCTACCAGCTTGATTTGTTCTAGGCTGCTGGACCGCATCCGCAGGCGCTTTTGTAATACCTTGTTACCGATGGAGGTTTCGCCCCCGGTATCAATAATCACATTGACCTTGATGCCAGAGATAATTGCATTGGTGAAAATGAGCTGACCCGAGCGACGTTTTGCGGTCACCACTATTTCTCTGCGAGAGCGTGTCTTCAATTTCACATTGGTATCTTCGACCGAAATTTTCTTGGTCAGGAAATCAAAAAGGATGCGCTGTCCTTGCAAACTATCGAGCCCTAACACACCATCTGCACCAATATTGGTAGCTCGAAATATTGGGGAGATAAGTCCACCATAGCTGCGTTCGCCCAGTGTGAGCTCTGGTACATATACCGTGTTAACGGTGGTGTTACCGGCAAGCGCTATGACATTAACGGTGTCTTCAATTTCCAGATCGAGATTGCCTGCAATCTCTTTTGATAATATCGTCCGTTGAGAGGCTGTATCGATGATAAAATCAAATGGGCCCTGCTGTTCGATACTAACGGGTACAGTCATTCGTTCCCGAAAATCTTGTGAAATATCTATTTGCTCGGCATCAGGCTTGATGAATTTATCTGGCAGCGTGTCAGCAACTATGGCTTCCGGTGCAGGCGGTTCATCAGCAACCGGAGTCTGAACGCCAGACAAAGAAGCTAGCAGCATCGAGGCACTTGAAATGATGGATAGAGCAAAATTCATAAAGTGTATCTAGCGGAAACCGGCCTTGGCAGCAATTACCTTGGAATTCGGGTGAAACTCATTCGAGCTTCATCGCTTCGTTTATCAGGCTTTCGGCTTCGATCAGCAATTTGTCGTCGGTCGCGCCCCTGGCAACATGTTCATGGCCGATCATTACCAATACCGGTACGGCCAGCGGACTAACCCTCTCCAGATCAACGTGAATCATGCTATCTACTGCGCGATCCATCAGGCTGGCCAATCGCTCGACATCGGTCATTTTGGTGCGCGCATCGGCCCATGCTGCTTCCATCAACAAATGATCCGGCTCATATTTGCGCAGGACATCGAAAATCAAATCAGTTGAGAAAGTGACTTGTTTTCCTGTTTTTCTTTTGCCGGGATGTTGGCGTTCCACCAATCCGCTAATAACAGCAACTTCGCGAAATGCGCGTTTTAGCAAGTAGCTGCCTTCAACCCAGTCGATAAATTCATCCTGCAATATATCAGCACTGAATAACGGCGCGGGGTCGGTGACTGGCTCGATTGAATAGCAAGCCAGCGCATAGTCGTTGGCGACAAAGCCTATCGGCCCTAGTCCCTGTGTCTCCATGCGGCGGGTGAGGAGCATGCCGAGAGATTGGTGCGCGTTCCATCCCTCGAAGGGATAAGCGACCATATAGTGCAGATTCCGATGCGGGAATGTTTCCACTAGTAACTGGTCGGGATTGGGCATGACTGATCGATGATCCTGAATCTCCAACCATTCCCGCACATCATCGGGGAAACGGCCCCAACCCGCCCGGTCGGTCAAAAAGGCCCGAACACGATCCGAAAGGTGTGTCGTGAGAGGGAGGCGCGCGCCCATATAGCTGGGGATCATTGCAGCTTTCTTGGAAGCACGGACGATAACGTCCGCCGTATCCAATTTGAGAACCTCAAGGCTCATTCCGGCGAAGAAAAAGCTGTCCCCCGGCGACAGCATGGCGGCGAAACTTTCTTCGACTTTGCCCAGATTGCGGCCATTTTTGAAGCGTACTGACAGCATGGCGGCATCAATGATGATACCCGCGTTCAGGCGGTGTTGTTTGGCAAACTTGGGGTGGGTGAGTTGCCATGTTCCGTTCTCATCGCGACGCAAGCGTTTGAACTTATCATAGGCTTTGAGGGCGTATCCGCCATCGCGCGTGAATCCCAAAACACGCTCAAACTGTCCTCTGGATAGCGCGCTATAAGGTAGGGCGGACTGCAACTCGTCGAGCAAGTCATCTTCCTGGAATGGAGAAGCACAGGCGCAGGACATGACATGTTGAGCAAGCACATCAAGCCCACCGGTACGAAAGGGTTCGCCATCCCGCTTGCCGTCCTCGACAGCATCCAACGCCGCTTGGGCCTCCAAATATTCGAAACGGTTTCCGGGAACCAATAAGGCTTTGGATGACACATCCAATCGGTGATTGGCGCGGCCAATTCTCTGTAACAAACGGGATGATCCTTTAGGCGCTCCCATTTGAATGACACAATCGATATCACCCCAATCGACGCCCAGATCAAGTGATGCTGTACACACCAGCGCACGCATTTTTCCTGATGCCATTGCCGATTCGATCTTGCGGCGTGCCTCTTTGGATAAGCTGCCGTGGTGGATGCCGATGGGAAGTGTTTCCTCGTTAATCTCCCATAGTTTCTGGAAAGTGAATTCCGCCAAGAAGCGCGTATTGCAGAAAACCAAGGTCATCTTGTGATCTTTGATCTGTGCCATTACTTGCGGGACCGCATAGACACCGGCGTGACCTGCCCAAGGGACCCGTATTGGTTCGCCCTCCGGAGTATTGGGGATCATGATGTTAATGTCGGCCGGTGCACCTTCATCGCCCAGCACATGGGTTACGGTATCTATGTCACCATAAGGCGCAAGCCAGGCGCAAAATTCATCTGGATCAGCAACGGTCGCCGACAAAGCCACCCGTTGCATTTTCGGCGCGATTTTTTGGAGCCTCGCCATTGAGAGCGACAGTAGATCGCCGCGTTTTCCAGTGGCAAAGGCATGCACCTCGTCGATGATCACGCGTTTCAGGTTAGCGAACAGCGTAAAGCTATCCTCCTGACTGAGCAAAAGATTAAGTGATTCAGGAGTGGTCAACAAAATCTGTGGTGGCTTTATCCGTTGCCGCGCCTTGCGATTGGCTGGGGTATCGCCGCTGCGGGTTTCAACGGTGATGGGCACGCCCATTTCATCAACCGGTGTCAGCAAATTGCGTTGTACATCGACGGCTAGGGCTTTGAGCGGAGAGATATAGAGTGTGTGCAGTCCGTCGAATTTTGGATTATCTATCAAGTCAGAGAGCGTCGGCAAGAATCCCGCTAATGTTTTACCAGCCCCAGTGGGAGCTGTCAGCAACGCGTGGTTCCCGGCTTGCGCAGCCGTAAGCATCTCCAACTGATGCCGCCTTACGGACCAGCCGCGCGAGGCAAACCATTTTTGTAGCGGTAAGGGAAGATTCGGTTTAGTCACCGATCCTCTTTAGGCTATTTCTTCAATTCCGCCATCAATCGAAATAGCTGTACGACATCAGGCGGCGCGGTATCACTTGCATATTCGCGGTAGAGAGTGGAAACATTGACTGCGATCCTTTCGCTGTCGCCCCAGCTGGAAAAGTCTCCCAGTTTGATATCATGGGCTGCGTCGCGAACCGATAAACCAGCGTCATAACGTTTGCGCGCTTCCTGATCGATATAGCGCAGATAATCTTGTACCCTTCTCACACCATGTACATCAGTGATTGGACCATGGCCGGGTACGATGGTTTCCGCTTTCAGATCGATAATCTTGTCGCAGGCCGCAATCCAATTTGCGACCGGCCCGGCCCACATGATGGGCGTGCCTTCGATAAAGAGAATGTCCCCTGTGAAAACCGTTTTGTCTTGCGGTACATGGACCAGGACATCGCCCGCGGTATGGGCTGGACCGACTTCGATCAGGTCTACTTTCTTGTCACCGACCTGAACTGAGTATTCGCCAGTGAAGGTTTGGGTTGGATGTTTTTCTGCCACGTCGGTGAAATCAAAGCTGCCAAATATGTCGACCAGATACTGCCCCGCAGGCCCCATTTCTTTCGCCTGCACCATGATCGCGGCCAAAGCTGGTGCGGGCAGTTCGGCCATCTCCATCGCGCTGGCTTCCGAAGCAATTACATCGGCATGTTCGCAGCATCCATTGCCATGTGTGTGATCGCCATTGGCGTGGGTATTGACGATGGTGCCGATATCATCTGCGCCAACTCCGGCAGCATCGGCCATGGTTTTGAGCATGTCGCGGGTCAGGCTGGCATCGAACAATGTATCGACTAGCAGCGATTCACCGCCGTCGGTAATCAACCCAGCATTGGACCAACCCCATCCGCCATCTGGCTGCAAATACGCATAAATGCCATTGCCAGTTTCAAACAGGGCTTTCTGGAAAGGGATGTTGCTCATGGGACCTCTCGTTTCTTGTACGTTGCTGTTAGTTGATCTAAACGCCATAGCATAAAGTGATGCATGAAACAGACCGCCCTCAAAATGGTTCCGCCTTTGGCATAGAAAGGCTTTTCCTGATTGCCTTGTTGGTGATCATAACGCTGGCTTTCGCTTGGCTGATCGAGCCGTTTTTTGGCGCAATTGTATGGGGCGTGGTTGTGGCGGTGTTATTCCACCCGGTCTTTGTCTGGATTCACGGCGTGATGCCGAAACGGGCAAACAGCGCGGCTTTCTTGACGCTATTGCTGGTTATTATGCTGGTTATTGTTCCGGCGATTATGCTCGGCAGCGCTCTCGTTGAGGAAGCATCGAATGTTTACAGTCGTATTCGCGCCGGTGAGATTGATTTCGAGCAGATCATATTGTCGGTGCAAAACAGCCTGCCTGTCTGGCTACAAAATCAGGTCACGGCTTGGGGTTATGGCGATATTGAGGCCGTCCGCCCGCGTATCGAAGAAGCTGTGGCGGGCAGCCTGGAGTTTGTAATCTCGCAGGCGTTTAGCGTTGGACAAGGAGCATTTCGCTTTCTTTTGGCATTGGGGGTAATGCTCTATCTAACCTTTTTCCTGCTGCGCGATGGTGCGCAGCTGGGTCAACGCATTGAAGAGATTATTCCACTTTCCAAGAAGCGCGCGGAAATTTTGGCGAACAAGTTCTTCGTGGTGATCCGCGCCACAATCAAAGGAAGCTTCGTCGTGGCAATTCTTCAAGGTACGATTGGCGGGCTGATTTTCTGGGCGCTTGATATTCAAGGGGCTTTGCTCTGGGCGGTGTTTATGGGGATATTGTCTTTGATTCCAGCCATTGGAACTGGCTTTGTCTGGGTACCGGTTGCTGCCTATTTGCTGGTGACGGGTGACATCTGGCAAGGCGTCGTTCTAACAATCGCGGGTGTTTTCATTATCAGCATGGTCGATAATCTAGTGCGCCCGATATTGGTTGGTCGGGATACCCGAATGCCCGATTATGTCGTGCTGATTTCGACGTTGGGTGGCCTGCAGATGTTTGGGTTTAATGGGATTGTGATTGGCCCGTTATTGGCGGCACTGTTCATTGCCATCTGGACGATTATAGCAGAACTCAACAAGGATGACTTGGAACAAGTAGAAGCCGGCTAGCCTTTCAGATGATAGGTTAGCGCCATCGCAATACAATGTTTGACAGCCTCTATCGGCGGCTTTTCTGCAATATTGAAAACGACCGCTCGGTTGCCATCAAATGTCAGTGTGTCGCCGTAAAGCTGACGATATCGATCAAGCAAATCGGTCTGGCAGTGAACATACATCGCATATTGGTTGTCGTCTTTATTGTGACGATTAATACGAATTGTGGTGCCCGATTTTGTGGTGCTGGTCAGAAACGCGGGTTCGCCCCATTTCAGCGTTTCTTCCAGCGGGCCGATGGCGGGGTTTTCATTCGCAGTTTCCAGGACGAGTTCCCGCAATGCCAATAGCTTTTCGTTGAGATCAGCGGGCAGATCGCAAAGCGCATCGCGGGTTTGTTTTGGAACGGTGCTAGCCATCGGCAATCCTTAGCAGAATTTAGTGTTTCAGGCTATTGCTCCGCACCAATTTACCGGGACGCGCGCCGGTGGACTGATCAAAACGCCTGATAATTTCACCCGACACTATCGTCGCGTCATAACCCGTTGCCCGTTGATGCAGGCGTTGTCCGCCCGCCGGTAAATCACGGACAATTTCTGGTAAATGCAATTCCAGCCTATCCAGATCAATCACATTAATATCTGCCTTTGCTCCCGGTATCAGCAACCCGCGGTCGTTCATGCCAACCGTCTGTGCCGCTTTGCGAGAAAGCATGTGCACAGCTTGCGCCAGTTCGAAGCGCAGATCATTTGGCTTTGCGACAAACTGCTTGAGCAAGAATGTCGAATAGCTGGCATCGCAGATAGCACCATAATGCGCGCCGCCATCGCCAAGCGCGGGAATGCAATAAGGATGGCTTAACATTTCATGCGCGCTGTCCAGTTTCGCATTCTCGTAATTACCAAGCGCGGCGAGGAATAATCCTTTGCCATCTGTTTCGAGCAATCGATCATAGGCAATTTCTTGCGGCGTACAGCCCTTGGCGGCAGCTTGTCCCGCCATGCTCATTTCGCGTGGCGGTGCATAGTTTGGCGGATCATCCAGTGGGAACAACCAGTTCCAGTCGCGCGCGAGTGCATTAAACGGATGGCCGTGTTCGAAATCTTCGGTGATCAGCGCTTGTCGTAATTCTGGATCGCGCATTGCTTTCACTTGTTCTGATATCGACAGGTCTGCAATTTTGGTCCAGCTGGGGCAGAGTACGAACGGATGTACAGTCAGTTCGAGGCCTGCGATTAGACCAATGGGGCGCGGCATAACTTGCGCTGTTGCCTCTCCGCCTTTTGCACGGGTCGCTTCGATCATTTCTAAAACCCGGCGCCAGCGAGGCGGCGCATCATTGCCCGATGCCAGGGTGAATGTCGCTGGGCGCCCCGAGCTTTCGATGACGCGTTCGATGACCGTATATTCTTTGTCCCAACCGACAAAGGCATCAAGCACAACTTGAAAAGTGCCACTACCGGCGTCCGACATACCGCCGCAAATTGCTTCCAGTTCGGCAATATCAGCTTCAAAAGTGGGAATGCTACCGCCATCGGCGGTTTTGTGGATCGACAAGCGCGACGTTGCAAAACCAATCGCGCCGGCCTCCATCGCTTCGCGCGATAATTTGCGCATATTTGCCAGATCATCGTCATTGGCGGGTTCCCGCGATGCACCGCGTTCCCCCATCGCGTAAACGCGTAATGGCGAATGTGGCAAATAGGCGGCGACATCTATATCGCGCTTTCCTTTGTCCACGGTGTCGAGATATTCGGGAAAGGTTTCCCAATTCCAGGGCAGGCCATCGGCCATGACGACACCGGGAATATCTTCGACACCCTCCATGACATTGATAAGCAGGTCATGATCCTCTTTGCGGCATGGCGCAAATCCGACGCCGCAATTGCCCATCACGGCGGTTGTGACGCCGTGCGAGGAGGATGGGCTCAGTTCTTCTGCCCAAATACACTGGCCATCATAGTGGGTGTGCACATCGACAAAGCCGGGTGTGACGATGCGCCCGGTAGCGTCAATTTCTTCGGTGCCTAAACCTGTGACTTGGCCAACCGCGGCAATCTTACCGTCGCTGATCGCTATATCACCATCAATTAGATCGCCGCCGCTACCATCGGCAATCGTACCGCCCCGAATCACCAGATCATATTCTGTTGTCATATCAAACCTCTCACAATCTGGACTATCGCACTGACAAGTGATCCCAAAACGAAAATGTAAATGGGCGGCATACTGCAATATATCCAGCGCAGCCGTTTTTCGGATGCTTTGTAGTAGCCCAGCGCATAACCCACACGCATGATTGGCCAGAGGAGACCGATCCCGGCGGCCCAAATGGGACTGACAACATAAGCAAAGAGCCACATGCCCGGCAGGAACAACACCAGATGCTCCAATGTGTTGTGATGCGCACGAACGTGGCGTTCATATTCTGGCGGCCCGCTATGTGATGGCGCCTCCACGTTAAACTTTCCCCGGGCAAGGCCAGCCCGCAACAATGTGAAGTAATAGGCGAGTAGGGCCAGCGCGCTGACCGCCACTACATATATAAAGGGGTCCATTAAGAGCTCCGGTCCAGGTGTTTGACCGCCAGACTAGGGCTGATCAGATAAGCGCACCACAATCCATTTCGATAAGGCCAAAACCGCAGCGATCTTCAAAACCAAATATTGGTATATTGCACCACTATTCAGCAACTGTTAATCTTTGTAACTTTGTCAAGACTGGCTAAGCTATTGATAAAATTATATATATTAGAACTGGCACGGCCTATGCAAAGCTGTTGGCATCTTCGCAAACACAAACAGCGAAGCCCAGTTTTTTACAAAAAGGAATTTCAAAATGACAAACGTAAACATCCAGAGTCAAGCAATCGCCGCCGTAGCCGCTCTTTTCTCAGCCGCCGTCTTGATCGCTGCCAGCGTTGGTCCAGCTGTTCAAAACACTGCTTCATTGATCGCCTAATTTCAGAAAAACGAAAACCTAAGGAACTTCAAAATGACAAACGTAAATACTCAAAATCAAATCGCAGCTGCTTTCGCTGCTCTTTTTTCCGCAGCAGTGATGGTTGCAGCAAGCGTTGGTCCTGCTGTTCAAAGCACTGCTTCGCTGATCGCCTAACTCAAGTTCAAATAGGATAGTTCAATGACCCACTTTTCGTACCGCCAAGAAATCGCCGCTGGTTTCGCCGCCTTCATCTGTTCAGCACTGTTCGTTGTCGCATCTGTAGGCCCGGCAACCAATACCGCAGCTGCCTTCATCTGATAGTTAGCCCACTAACAAGCAC
Source organism: uncultured Sphingomonadaceae bacterium (assembly GCA_947494305.1). GTDB lineage: Bacteria > Pseudomonadota > Alphaproteobacteria > Sphingomonadales > Sphingomonadaceae > Parasphingorhabdus. Next base: position 250,782 of record CANLUL010000002.1, read on the forward strand.
GTAAAGGAATATCTACCATGCCCCGCTTTACTTTTCGCCAGGAGCTCGCAGCCGCATTCGCCGCTATTGTAAGTTCTGTTACCGTTGCTTTTTCAACGGTTGGTGCTGTAGTCGGTAACTTGGGAACAACATTGATCTAAGGTCGCTTAGACTTCCATATCCGACAATTTCAATTTGGCACTAGTGCCCTACAGTTTCCCCACGCTCCAAACCAGATAGAGCCAACTGCTCATCAACTTGCGCCATCAACCGATCCAGCCCATCCTGCGATTTTGCTTCGGCCCGCGCCACCAGAACATCCTGTGTATTGGACGCACGCAATAGCCACCAGCCATCTTCGGTATTGACCCTTGCGCCATCTGTATCATTTACATCCGCGCCATCGGCTGACAGCCTTTCCAACACTTCCCCAATAACTGCAAATTTCCGGCTTTCATCGACCTGAAAGCGCATCTCGGGCGTGTTGATCATCTCGACCATGTCGCTGCGCAATTGGGTGACTGACTTGCCAATATTGGTTGCTGCCTGAATCAATCGAATGGCGGCATAGGGTGCGTCGTCAAAACCATAATAATCATGCTTGAAAAACACATGACCGCTCATTTCTCCAGCCAAAGGAGAAGAAACTTCCTTCATTTTGGATTTGATCAGGCTGTGGCCGGTTTTCCACATCAGGGGCTTTCCGCCGAGTTCGGCAATCCGGTCATATAACGCTTGAGAGGCCTTTACATCGGCGATTATCGTAGTGCCAGGCTCGCTTTTCAGAACATCCTCTGCGTAGATTTGCAGCAATTGATCGCCCCAGATCACCCTGCCTTTACCATCTATCGCACCGATCCGATCTCCATCACCATCAAAAGCCACTCCGAAATCGAGTTTCTTCTCGGCGACAACCGTCTTCAGGTCTGCCAGATTTTTTTCTTCAGTGGGGTCGGGATGATGATTAGGAAACGAACCGTCGACATCAGTGTAGAGAAGGTGATGCTCCCCCGCGCCGCGGTCGGTGAGCTTGGCTGTCAGCTTCTCCACAACCGGCCCCGCTGCTCCATTTCCGCAATCCCAGGCCACGTTGAACGAACCACCGGTAAAATTTTGAAGCAGCCGGTCAACATATTGATCTATGATGTCCAGGCTTTCGAAATCCCCGGTTCCCGAATCCCAATCACCGTTCGCCGCCATCGTACCCAGCATCAGGATGTCCGCGCCAAAAAACGGTCGTCCCTGAAATACCATCTTGAAGCCATTATAATTGGCGGGGTTGTGGCTTCCGGTTATTTGAATACCGCCCTGGACCTGTTCTAAAACACATTCCGCATAATAGAGCATGGGGGTTGGACCCATACCAACGGAAACAGCGTTCACGCCCGCATCGTTCAACCCTTTGACGAGCGCTTCTTCGAGCATGGGAGAACTTGTCCGGCCATCATAGCCAGTTGCGACTGCTGTTCCGTCTGTGCGCGCAATAAGCGTTCCGAAACCACGGCCAATTGCATAGGCATCGTCAGCCCCCAACGTTTCATCAATAATGCCCCTGATGTCATATTCCCGCAAAGTCGTGGAATGGAAATTGTGGGAGGTGAGCGCATCCATGAATAGAGATCCTTTTGGCCTTTGAATTTGGCAGTGCTTGTAGGAATGTGATCGAAAAAAATCTATCGGGAATGTTGGAGATTTAGTAAGTATCTATAGGGCTTTCAGGCTTCCAAGTCTTCCAGCAATATATCTCGCGCTCGGTTGATCATCTGTGCCAACTGTTCATCGCCTCCTTTGTCAGGATGATGTTCGGCCAATCGTTCGCGCCAGGCATTGTTGATCGCTTCTCGCGTCGCATCTTGCCTGACCCCAAGCAAGGACCGTGCTCGATCCAGCTCAAAATTCCGGGGTTTACGGATTTTCTCTGGTTGATCTTTGAGTGGAATAAGGATCCTCCAGCCGCCCAAAAAAGCCGCTCCCCCAATGGCTGCTGCTCCCAATATCCAGCTGCCGCCGCGCAGGAAATTTGCACCGACTAAGGCAACAACAACGGCCAGCCATTGATTGGCCGTCATGGTTTTCGCTTTACCGGTCAAAACCAATCCGGCAACGACCGCAGCTGCGATGATCAACATGGCAGTCATTGATCAGGCCACCAATTGTGGTTTGCCGAGAGTCGGTTTTTCCGACTCTGGCTGGGGTAGCGATAGATGTTTGATGAGTTCACGCAGTTCTTGCCGTGCAGCAATATGACTGGTGGCCAGTCGTCCCAAATGCTCTTTATCGAGCATGGTCAGTCCCGCGGGGAAAAGTTCACGGTAGATAACCCGTTCGCTGAGGCCGGGAATAATCCGGAAACCAACGCGTTGTGACAGTTCTGTCAAGGCCGAGATAATACGCTTCATATTATGTGCTTCCACATATTGCGTACGGTTGCGCAACACGACCCAGTCAATTGTTGTGCCGTCAGCCTTGGCCCTCGCCTTGCGTGCTTCCCAGATCAATTCGGCATAGAAACTTAACTTGCGCACTTTATATGTTTCCGGATCAACCTGACCGATCAGGTCAAAATCGACGAAGCTATCGTTGATTGGCGTTACCAACGTGTTGGCACGTGTAGCAACGAAGCGGGCAAATTTATCATCCCGGCCCGGTGTATCGTAAAGCAGGAAGTCGACGCCATGACTCATCCGCTCCATTAGCTGTTCCAACCTTGCGAGATTGTCATATTCGAACACTTCGTAAAAAGGTTGCGGAATATCAATATCCCGACGTTTCATTGTCGCGTCCCGGTTTTCCAGATAGCGATAGGTGGTGCGCTGGCGAGGATCGAGATCAATTATAGCAACTTTATGTCCCTGATAGGCCAGGGCGACCGCGACATGCACTGCAGTCGTTGACTTGCCAGTCCCGCCCTTTTCGTTGGCAAAAACTATATGATGTGTTTTGCTGGACACGTTTTATGCGATACCCCTCTCGTTCACTCTTGCGATGGGAGGGCCTTGGCCGCATAAACCGCAATAGATGCGTAGCAGAAACTAATCGCAAAGAGAGACTCATGCAAATTATTAGAAAGCTTGGCCCGCTGCGGGACGCTTTGGATGTATATCGTAAACCAGATTGTAAAATCGGATTGGTTCCGACCATGGGTGCGCTGCACGCCGGTCACATGCGCTTGGTTGAAGTTGCAATCGAGCAATGTGACATTGTTGTAGCGTCGATTTTTGTGAATCCAGCGCAGTTTAGCGAGGGTGAAGATCTAGATACCTATCCGCGCCAAGAAGCTGAGGATTTGGCGCTTTTGGAAGCTGCTGGCGTCGCATTGGTCTGGGCTCCAACTCTGGATCAAATCTACCCGGAGGGTTATTCGACAAAGGTATATGTCGGCGGCCTCAGCGAAGGATTGGATAGTTTGACCCGCCCTGATTTTTTTGAAGGGATAGCTACGGTCGTTACAAAATTGTTTAACCAGATCAGGCCCGACGCCGCCTATTTTGGCGAAAAAGATTTTCAACAACTTTCGATTATCAAGCGCATGACGCGCGATTTGGATTTTACACATGACGTTATTGGCGTTGAGACGGTTCGCGAAGAGGATGGGTTGGCTCTGTCATCGCGAAACGCGTATCTTTCTCAAGCGGAGCGGGAAAAAGCAGTGCATTTGCCGCGTATTATGACGGAAGCCGCAAAAAAGATGGCGGAAGGAGAGGATGTTGTTTCGACATTGGACAAAGCGAAAGCAGATTTACGGCGTTCCGGGTTTCACACGATTGATTATCTAGAGGTCAGAGAAGCTTCCACACTCGACCCTGTCGAAAAAATCGTCCGACCATCTCGCTTATTTGCAGCCGCACATATCGGCACAACCCGATTGATAGACAATATTGCTATAGGCTAGCTATTCTGGGCCCTGTGTTAACCTTGCAAAATCTCGTAAAATCTTGATTTTTGATCGCTTTCAATCGAGCAAATCAAATTTTTCTGCGAATCTGTTAACCATTTTTTTAAGAATTTCGTTTGAAAGTCCACCTGTCGCCAGAAAGTGCGGCGATAGGAACAGGGACGAAAATATGGCTAACAGCATGAAAAGCGCAGCCTTTCTAATAGAAAGCCGCTTAGCCGAAGCGGCACAAGGCGATAGCAATGCTTATTTTGATCTGGGCGTACTCTATTCGACTGGTTCAGAAGGTGTAGAAGTTGATCTGATCGAAGCACATAAGTGGTTCAATTTGGCTTCTCTCTCGGGGCATGATGAAAGCAAGACATGTCGGGCAGAAATATCGCTTGAAATGACAGCACGTGAAATTGCCGAAGCACAACGCGATGCGCGCGCCTGGTTACAAGAAACTTCTCGCCGCGCTGCTTAGTCCGACTTTTTGAATGGCCCCATCTCGGCCAAAAATTCAATATCAGCGGTGACTGCCTGTCGCTCGCGCTCCAGATAGTCAGCAATTGCGCGGCGAAACCCTGGATCGACAATATAATGTGCTGACCAGGTCGGTACCGGTTGATAGCCCCGCGCCAATTTATGGCTGCCCTGTGCCCCGGCTTCCACCGTTTTCAATCCTCTTTCAATGGCTGCATCAATCGCCTGATAGTAGCAAATCTCGAAATGCAGGAACGGGATATCCCGCGTGCAACCCCAATATCGTCCATAGAGCGTCTCTTCACCAATCACATTAAGCGCACCCGCAACTGGAATATCGTCTTGCATGGCGAAGATCAGCAACAGCTGATCACCCATTTTCTGTTGCATCAAGTCAAATGCAGAACGGGTCAAATAGGGCGTACCCCATTTCCGTGCGCCTGTATCCTGATAAAATTCCCAAAAATAGTCCCAATGCGCAGGCTGAATTTCATCACCGGATAAGTGGAGTATCTGCACCGTTTCCTGCGCCTTGCGACGTTCTTTCTTGATCACTTTGCGCTTACGTGAAGATAGTGCCGCTAGAAAATCATCAAAATTCTCATAGCCATTGTTACGCCAGTGAAACTGGCTGTCCGTACGAATTAACCAATCCGCATCTTTGAAATAACCTAATTGGTTCTCATTGATAAACGTAGCATGGACGGAAGAGATGCCATTATTTTCTGCCAATTGCTCAACCGCGCGCAGCAGCGGGAGCGCCATATTTTCACCACGACACAAAACTCGCGGCCCAGGAACAGGGGAAAAAGGTGAAGCGATCTGGATTTTCGGATAATATTGGCCGCCAGCATTTTCAAAGGCATGCGCCCATTGCTGGTCAAAAATATATTCTCCCTGACTATGTGACTTAAGATAGCTTGGCAGGCATCCGGTAATCACTCCTGTTTCGTCTTCAATGACAATGGGGAGAGATTTCCATCCGGTTCCGGGGCCAACACTGCCCGAATCTTCCATTGCTGAAAGAAAAGCATGTGAAACAAAAGGATTCGCAGAACCGGCACAGCTATCCCACTGATTAGCGGGTAAGCCACTTATATCGTCGGCTACCCGGGCAATTATGTCAGCATGTTTGGGAGAATCGGGCATAATATTCTAGAAACTATCAGTTATCCGGAATCTCATAAACAGGTTCATCTGCATATAGTGACGCGGTTTTTTCCTGCTCCGCTGTTTTGACCGTCCAGGTGATAATTGGTAGGCCTCGTTTTCGTTGTGATGCCGCAAACCGGGACGGTAGATTTCGAATATCATAGGCCAAAAAGTCCGGCTTTGCTGCCCAAAGATTGCGATGGCGAGCAAATCGGCCTTTCAAACCTTTTGCACCATCTTCAGTTACAACCAATCCTTGCACGACATGCATGGCATTCTTGCGGAGCCAACTGGAAACAAGAGGATTGAAGGACATAACAGCCGCTTCTCCCCGATATCCTTCCAGCGCTCGGCGAACAGATAGGCATATTGGCCCTACTCGCAGATCCTTGGACTTTATCTCTATAAGGATGGGAACCTGACCCTTTACTTGATCCAAAACCGTTCGCAGTCTGGGGATTTTGCCGTGACCATGAATGAGTTCTATCTGATCCAGTTCGCTAGAACGCATTCGGGAAAGTGATCCACTATGCTCGGTTAGACGGTCCAGTTCGTAGTCATGGAAAACAAAGGCTGTTCCATCTTCCGCAGCCTGAACATCACATTCGATCCCATGACCCTGTGCTATGGCAGCGGCAAATGCAGCGGGGCTATTTTCCAGCACACCATTTCCATGCAAACCGCGATGTGCATAGGGTTGACCCTTAAGAAACGCGACCCGGTCTGGATCAGGAGCGGGGGAAAGCCAGCTATCAAGCAGGTTTGAGAGCAACAATGGCATCCACTTCTACAGCGACACCTAGCGGTAGAGCAGCAACCCCAACGGCACTGCGTGCATGGATGCCCGTTTCGCCAAAAATAATTTCCATCGTATCTGAGCAGCCATTGGCAACTTTAGGATGGTCGGTGAATTCAGCGGTGCTATTCACAAAAGCGCCAAGTTTAACGATCCGTTCAACGCGATCCAGTGACCCTGTAAAGGCCTTAATCTGTGCTGCAATCATGAGTGCACAGGCTTTTGCGGCTTCTTGCCCCTCTTCGATCGACATATTTTCGCCCAAACGACCGGTGATTAGTTTGCCGTCGACCATGGAAACCTGTCCGCTGATATATAGCAGACCTTTTGCTTCCACGGCCGGAACATAAGACGCAACCGGGGCAGCAGCTTTGGGTAATGTGATGCCCTTCTCATTGAGGGCCATTTCTATCGTATCGCTCATATCCATTTGATCTCATGCATGTTGGGAGGGGTCAAGCTTTTCCGACGCCTCCTCCATGCGCGGCGCAGGTTCAGCGCGCTCAAGTTTGTCGATGATCCAGCCCATCGCTTCAGGCCAAAGGTCGATACGCGCATGCGCCATTTTGTTGGTCTTTATATGTTTGGCCAATATTGGTTCACCCACCATTTGTAGCCGCCATACGTCTGGGTTTTTCTCAGCAACGCTCTGATGCTGGTGACCAAGATCATCCACAAATACTGTGACAGAGGGATCGTAATTAGCAACGATCTTGTCCAAAGCTTCTCCCTTGCCACCTTGATTGCAGTGGACAGGAAAATCTATACCGACGGCCCGGAGTTGCTCCGTTCGAGCCACTTGCCGGTCATCCATCAAGTTCGTCAATATGGCGATATCAGCAATTTTGGAAAGCTCATTTAGAGCTTCTACCGCGCCATCAATCGCGCCCTGTCGGTGCATTTCCGTATCGAAAAAGCTCTGCAGCAACGGCCAGACATCTTCGCGTGCCACGAGGGTTCCATCATGTTTGTGGCGCAAGGCATCAACAAAATCGCCACTTTCAAGATCAAAATGAATATGCTTGTCGCTGTCTAGCCACTGCTGGAACGGAACCACCATGTGGAGCAAAACTTCATCGCAATCGCTGATCAAGAGTGGCTTTTGGCTCAAGAAAAATCTCCCGTATGATTGAGTTGTTGGGCCGCGCGGGCTAGTTTTTCCGGTTCAATGCCTATTGCTTCGGCACAGGCAATCAAATCAGGTTCGTGATTGGCAAGAAAGCCCAGCAACGCAGATAGCATTGTCGGATCTTCCAACCCTGAACGCAATTCGCGTGGATCCAATCCTGTCAATGCGAGCAAGCGTTGTGCTCGATCTTCGTCTTGCAAGATCCAGCCCAAAGCCTGAAGTGCGATAATTTCTGCATCACCGCCGAGATTGTGATTTGTTTCCATTTCGCGTTTCGCCTAAAGGGTTGGTTCGTGATTGCAAGGGGACAAATCGACCGTGGCCAAAAGAGTGTTGGTAGTTGAGGACAATGAGCTGAACCTAAAACTGTTCTGTGATCTTCTACGCGCCCATGGATTTGTTGTGGAACCCGTTAAAGATGGGCGTGAAGTGCTCGACAAAGCGCGTAGCTTTGTCCCCAATCTGATCGTTATGGATATTCAGTTACCCCATGTCAGTGGGCTGGAGCTGATTGAGCAGATCAAGAAAGATCCTCAGCTCAAGATCATACCGATCATGGCGGTGACCGCTTACGCAGGCAAAGGCGATGAAGACCGGATTTTGACGGCCGGAGCTGAAGCCTATGTCTCAAAGCCTATTTCGGTCGCAAAATTTATCGAATCAGTGCAGAAAGTTCTACACCGCTAGCAGTACAAACAGCCTATTTGATTTTGGCTTCTTTGAAATCTACATGCTTGCGCGCGACCGGGTCATATTTCCGCATAACCATTTTTTCGGTCAGATTCCGAGGGTTTTTCTTGGTTACATAGAAAAAACCGGTATCTTCCGTGCTGACGAGTTTGATCTTTACAGTGGCTGACTTCGCCATGGCGCGTTCCTCAAAACATATGCTGAAATAAAAAGCGACGCGCTAGGCGCCGCATCTGTTGGCCGGGCTAATGCTGAAAAGCCGACAATTTGTCAAGAAAAAGCCGAAATGGTCGAACAGCAATGCCAAATTGCGCGCATTTACGCTTCTTTAACCATGTTTTTGCATGATCGGGTATCGATTAGGGGCGTTCTTATGGATCATGATCAAAAATTACTCATACAAGCGGAAATGCTGACCTTGCTGGACGGAATTCCGGCTTCTCTAATGGATGAACACCCACTACAATTTATGCTTCATTTGGATCAAGTTCGTTTGAAAGCATCGCAGCACCATTTAAAAGCGGTGCATGATCTTGTTTGCGCCTGTGAATCAGAGTTACAAAAGACTCTGGAAACAGGCGGCGGCGTTACTGTTGCGAGGGCTTATTTAACGGCAATGCGCGAAACATTGGATTGCGGTCCATTGGATGCCCAAATGTCGGAAGCCATGATGGCAAATGTGGCCTTGCGGCTAGGCGGACAGCCTTAGCGTTCGTTTTGTGGATGCTTTCCTAACTTCAATATTTGCATTGGCTCTCGCTGAGATAGGTGATCGGCCACAGATTTTATGTGCAGTGCTAGCAATCCGTTTCGGACGCGTTGCACCGGTTCTTTGGGGTTTAGGACTTGCCACGCTGGTAAATTGTTTCGTCTCCGCCTTTTTCGGGCAAGCTATCCATCAATGGATCAGTGAGGATCCACTGCAACTATTTTACGCATTGTCGTTGGTATTGGCCGGTGTCGGAATGATTGCATGGCGACGACCGGTTGATCTTCTTGAGAACTGGACGCTTAGCCCTTTTCTGATTTCCTTTTTTGGCCTGCTAATCCTGCAATTTGGCGACAAAGGTCAGTTCATTTTGGCGGCAACCGCAGCGCGCACCGACATGTGGGTTTTAACAGCCATTGGCGGCTGGCTAGGCGTAATGGCCGCTTGTGTACCGGCATTGCTGTTGCAAGAAAAACTTGCCTCCATGCTGCCGATAAACCGAATTAGACAAGGTGGAGCGCTGATCTTTCTAATGATTGGCGGTTATCTTGCCCTTGATGCTTGGGGACTAGTTTAAAATCCAATAAATCGATTATTGAATATCTAGATAATCGAAAAAAGCGATTACAGACAGTCGGATTGTTCGTTGGATATGGCAACAGGCTATCGCTATTTAGACTTCAGAAACTAAAAATTGATGGAGTAAATTATGACCACCGGAGACAATGCGAAAAAAGCCGTTGCAGAAGCGTTGAACGGAATTTTGGCCGATAGTTTTGCACTATATTTGAAAACAAAAAATTTCCATTGGCACGTTTCGGGACCGCATTTTCGCGATTACCACCTGATGTTCGACGAACAAGCGGCGCAAATATTGGCAACGACCGATGTTATCGCGGAGCGGGTAAGGAAAAATGGACATCGAACACTCACCTCAATCGGAGATATTGCTGGTCGTCAAAGCATAACCGACAATAATGCAGATAAGGTGTCAGCTGACGATATGCTGGATGAGTTGCGTTCCGATAATCTGAAGCTTGTTTCCATTCTCCGGGCTGCAAAAGAGCTGGCGGGAGAAGCCGGAGACAATGCAACGGATGGAATGCTAGATGACTGGACCGATCAAGCAGAAGAGCGCGCCTGGTTTCTTTTGGAAATTTCCCAAAAGTCCTGAAGGTTCGTGTGTCACGAAACAACTACGTCGCGATCACCCATGGACCCTCAGTCTTCTGCATATCTCGCAAAGCGGTATTTTGGTTGTTTCGGATAGCGCGCATAAAAAAGGCGGGCATCGAGCCCGCCTCTTTTAAAAAACGAAACTACTGGCTAGCTTGAGCTCGCAACCAAATTCACTGCTGCAGTCTTGCCGCGTTGGTCTACCTCGAGTTCAAATTCTAGCTTGTCACCTTCTTCTAGGCCACTCATGCCGGCACGTTCAACTGCGGAGATATGCACAAATGCATCCGGTTGACCGTCATCGCGCTGAATAAAGCCAAAACCCTTCATGCTGTTGAAGAATTTGACGGTTCCAGTCGCTTTTTCGCCCGTTAGTTCTCGGCGCGGTGGTCCATCGTGACCGCCAGAACTGCGCTCTTGTACCTCAATCAAATCACCTTCAATCGAAATGTCTGATGCAGATACTTTGCCGCCCCGGTCAACCAGAGAATATCGCAGGCCTTGCCCTTCGGCGAGGCCTTTAAGTCCCGCTCGTTCGACTTGGCTGATATGGACGAATACATCTTCGCCGCCGCCATCTTGAACGATGAAGCCAAAGCCTTTCTGAGCGTTGAAAAATTTTACCTTACCAGTTCCCTCACCAACAACTTGGTCAGGCATACCTCCGCCCCGATTACCGCTGCCTTGGCCGCTTTCAGGTCGTGTATATCGTTCTACTGGAGGCCCGCTATCACCTTGATATCCATCAAAGTTTTCGTCGCCGAAACTGTCGCGCTTATCCCGGCCTCTTCCCCGCCGGTTTCTGTCAAAACCCATTCTAAAATCGTCGCTTTCAATTCGCCCAATTAATAGATCCAAGGCCGAGATGGACGATCTTCCGGCCATTTTTCCACGCGAATCCCTATCACGCAGGGGGTTTCTATACAGACAAGCTTACCAAAACGCGAATAATTTCGGTTTTCGCATCGAATCTATAACTATGAATGCCGAAATCAGTTAAAATAAGAACGTTTTTGGGTCTGGCATCGGTTCTTGTTTTTGCGCTTTGAGTAGCGGCATGATGCTGCGGACGATGAACCAAACAAAAAGTGCTATTAAAATGGGAATACCGATCAGGATGAAGCTCAGTACGATTCCGGCAATGCCAACTACAAAGCCGATAATGAACGTCATGATATGATATTGAAGGTGACTTTCTTCCCAGGTGCCTTCAACCTCACCCTTCCAAATTATCGCAAGAATAAACCCAACTAATCCGGTCACACCCACAATCAATCCACCGAGATACAATAGCGCTATTATGGATGATTTGTTTAAGTCAAAACCGCTCGGTGAAGCTTCTGGATTGTCCTCTGTCATTCTATTGTCCCTTCAATCTATAACTTGCTGTTTTCCTTCTGCTCCGCCAAATAGCATGATATCGAAAACAATGCTTCCCAATAATGGGGGTCCTTAAACGTTTAGACGCGCGCTTACAATTGATGGTGAGCAACGTCACAATATGACTAAGGGAAATTAAATTTAGCAAGTGAGATGGAATGACCGTTTATTTTCATGAAGAAGACCTGCCAACCGATGTGCTGGCAGATGGACCAGTAGCCGTTGATACCGAAACTATGGGACTACAAACACATCGTGACCGTTTGTGCCTACTTCAGATTTCCGATGGACGTGGTGACGAACATCTTGTCCGATTTGCTCCGGATAGTGATTTTGCTGCACCAAATCTCAAAGCTGTCTTGGCGGATCCAAATCGCGTTAAACTATATCATTTCGCCCGGTTCGACCTAGCGGCAATCGAGTATTACATGGGCGTAACCGCCGCTCCAGTTTTTTGCACTAAAATTGCATCAAGGTTGATACGGACCTTCACAGATCGACACGGATTGAAGGAACTAGTTCGTGAGCTTTTGGGCGAAGATATTTCAAAACAGCAACAATCTAGTGACTGGGGCGGACCTGTATTAAGCGAAGCACAGCGTGATTACGCGGCATCCGATGTTAGGTTCCTGCACCGGTTGCAGGATGAGCTTGAAATTCGATTGGTACGAGAAAACCGGATGGAACTGGCGCAAGCCTGTTTTGATTTCCTGCCGCACCGCGCGAGGCTTGATATTGTCGGTTGGCCCGAGGTAGATATTTTTGCACACGCTTGAAAAAGGGGTTAGTTCACAGACGATACACAAGGAATGAACTAAAAAACTTGCTATGTCAAAACGGGCTGAAATTCAAAAAAGTAGGCGACAGCGTTTTGCGGCCCCTAATGGGTCGCATGACCGGTGCATAAAATTGCTGTCGTTTATCTTACCCACATGTGTGGGAGCACTTGCTGCTGTTTTGGCCTTGGCTCCCTTCACATTGGCTGGTGAATTAAGTTTCGTGCTTGATAAGGACAGCGTGGACGTTGCGCGCGAGCGAATGAGGGTAACCGAAGCTATTTACCGCGGAGAAGATAGTCAGGGTCGACCATTTTCTTTGAAAGCAGGATCCGCGGTACAAAAAAGCTCTCGTGATCCCGTTGTAGCACTAAAAGACTTGTCGGCGCGCATTCTTTTAAGCGAAGGACCGGCGCAAATTCGGGCCAATGACGGAAGCTATGATATGGACCGCGAGACTGTGCGCGTAACCGGGCCAATTCAGGCGGAGACATCGGATGGTTATCGGCTTTCCACGAACAATGTTACGGTGGATCTGAAAGCGCGCACTTTAGTCAGTGATGATCCGGTTGACGGCCGCACGAATGTAGGGACATTTCGGGCCGATAGTTTGCGAGCTGACTTGAAAGAACGAACAGTAACACTGGAAGGCAATGCCCAGTTGCGCATCCAGCAGAATGGACTAAGGATTCGCTAGATGAAGAAAAATATTGTCTTTGGGGTTCTGTCCGCCGCCGCTCTATCGATTGCGACGTTCACAATAGCAGTGCCAGCGCCAGCGCAGGTCTTTGGCAATCATAACAGCAATGCGCCAGTTAACTTTAACGCTGGCCGGATTGAGGTGCAGGATCGCGCAGACCGCGTTGTTTTGTCCGGCGCGGTTCGGGTTGAACAAGCTGGTTTAGTACTCAACGCGGCGCGGATGACGGTTGCATATAGCAATAGTGGTGGGATTGATGTTAATCGAATAGATGCTTCGGGCGGTGTTACTATCCAAAAATCAGGGGATACAGCTCGCGGTGATGTTGCGATTTATGATCTTAATCGGCGGTTGATTACTCTGGTGGGTGGTGTGACCTTGAAACAAGGCAATGGGAACAGCTTGTCAGGTGGCCGGGTTATCATAGATCTCAATTCAGGACGCTCGACAATCGACGGCCGATCTTCCGGTACATCTAATCCTGGAACAGCAGGAAGCGATGGCCGAGTGAGTGGCACATTTTCTGTTCCGCAGCGAAAATGACGATGGTCCAAATGGTTTTGTCTCTGGTAGAAGCTTGACTCTAAACCAGTAAAATGGCGATAACTTCGTCTTCAGAAACTGCTGAAATCACTCATTTTTTGATCAATCATGCATAAAGCTTGCCAATTTCATTCCAATTGGGGCATGTTGTTTACCAATGAACAACAGAAAGCTGTGCAAAAGAGGGTAGGTTTGAAGGACTAGAATGGAAAATATACACACTCTTGATTCCCCAGCATCTGCAGAGCCAGCGTCGGCGATGGCCAGTGACGCTATGGAGCACGGGTTGGCGGTGGTTTCTATTGCCAAGAGTTACGATAAACGTGCGGTGCTATCTGACGTTTCGTTATCGGTGGCGCGCGGCGAGGTTGTTGGACTTTTGGGGCCCAATGGCGCGGGAAAGACCACTTGTTTCTATTCCGTTATGGGATTGGTTCGACCGGATGCCGGCCGGATTATGCTAGATGGTGAAGATATTACGCCTCTTCCCATGTATCGTCGAGCCATATTGGGAATTGGGTATCTACCTCAGGAAACATCAATATTTAGAGGTATGACGGTCGAGCAAAATATTATGGCCGTCCTGGAAATGGTCGAACCAAAGGCAGAAGAGCGGCAAGAGACTCTCGATCGATTGTTGGATGATTTCGGCCTTATGAAATTGCGCAATTCACCAGCCATGGCATTGTCCGGCGGCGAAAGGCGGCGTTGTGAAATCGCCAGAGCATTGGCAGCGAGTCCGTCTATTGTGTTACTTGATGAGCCGTTTGCCGGTATTGATCCGATTTCCATCGCGGATATTCGTGACCTTGTCGTACAACTTAAAAATCGAAACATTGGCGTCTTAATCACTGACCATAATGTACGGGAGACACTGGATATTGTTGACCGTGCTTGCATCATCTATGATGGCCAAGTCCTGTTCGCAGGTAGTCCGGAGGATCTCGTTGCCGATGAAAATGTCCGGCGGCTCTACCTCGGTGAGGGATTTGCGTTGTAGTCATGGCATTGGGACCACGTCTCGACCTCAGACAAAGCCAGTCACTGGTCATGACGCCGCAATTGCAGCAGGCGATCAAGCTACTGGCACTCTCCAATCTTGAGATAGAAAATTATATTGCTGAAGAGGTTGAGAAAAACCCGCTATTGGAAACTGGAGAGATATCTACAGAAACCAGTCCGGAACCATCCGAACCTTTACTGGATAACGAGCCTGGTGCGAAAGGCAGCGATGAAATTTTGTCATCTGGACCATCGGAAACCGAAGCTTCCATGGATATGCAAGGGGAGGCAGATCAATATGCCAGCGCCAGTCTGTCTAGCAGTGACGGCGGGTTGGATGGACAGCTTGGTTTGAATAGCTCCGGATCTGGAGCAAGTGCTGGTGTTGGTGGAGAGGCCCCTGATTTTGAAAACATGCTGGTTGCCGAGATAACGCTTGCCGATCACTTAATGGAACAGGCAGGTGCAGTATTGTCCGGAATGGAGCTTTTCATTGCTCAGCATATTATCGATCAAATTGATGAATGTGGATATTTCCAAGCCGACCCGCTGGAATTGTCGCACCGACTTGGTGTTGAACGCGATCTGGTCGCGCAAATTTTGACTGAAGTGCAGAAGTTGGAACCGGTTGGTGTTGGTGCACGAGATCTATCCGAATGTCTGGCGCTGCAGGCTATGGAAGCAGATCGATATGATCCTGCCATGGCCCGGCTGCTTGATAATCTTGACTTGCTGGCCAAAGGCGCGCTGCCGCAATTAAAACGTATATGCAGCGTTGATGATGAAGACATAATGGACATGATCAGTGAGCTTCGCGCTTACGATCCTAAACCGGGATTGAAAATCGGCGGTGGTGATGTTCAGGCTGTGGTGCCCGATATTTTCATCGCCGAACGGGCGGGAAAATGGATCATCGAGATTAACAGCGCGACGCTCCCGAAGGTTTTGGTTAACCGCACATATCATAGCGAGCTCAAAGACGGTGCGCAGGATAAGGCCTCAAAAGATTGGCTCAACGAATGCTTGATGGATGCCAATTGGCTGATCAAGGCGTTGGACCAGCGGCAGCGGACCATTGTCAAAGTCGCCACAGAGATTGTGAAACAGCAGGAAGAATTTTTTCGCCAAGGCGTTGAACATCTTCGCCCGCTGACGCTCAAAAATGTAGCAGACGAGATTGAGATGCATGAATCGACCGTAAGTCGTGTGACATCCAACAAATACCTCTCCTGTTCCCGCGGTACGTTCGAGCTGAAATATTTCTTCACCAGCGGTATCCAGTCTTCCACTGGCGGAGAGGCGGCTTCCGCAGAGGCAGTGAAATCACACATCAAAGCGCTCATCGATGCCGAGGATCCGAAAAAGATTCTGTCTGATGACAAGCTTGTCGTCCTTCTGAAAGAAAAAGGCTTTGGCATAGCTCGCCGCACCGTTGCCAAATATCGTGAGGCATTGGGTCTGGGCAGTTCGGTTCAGCGTCGCCGTCAAAAAGCACTCGAAGGCAAAGCGGCTTAGAGCGGTTTTTGTAGCACGATAAATTCCAGGTCATCGGTCTTGGGCAGACCAAATCTGGGGTCTTCCATCGGGAAGGGCCGCGTTTCTTCGGTTCGGGCATAACCCCGCCGTTCATAATAGGTGATCAGATCTTCGCGTTTTCCGATGACCGTCATTTCCATCAAGCTACTATTCCATTCATCCCGGACAAAATCCTCGGCGGCAGAGATAATCTGTTTGCCAATTCCGCCTGCCTGCATATCGGGATTGACGGTCAACAAACCCAGATAGCTTGTGGTATCATCGACACGGGAAAGTTGCACACAGCCAATCAATATGTCTGTATCAAACGCCAGCAAGATGACCTGATTGTCGGCCCGAATAATCTCTGACAGCGCTTCATGATCGGTTCGCTGACCACCGAGAAGGTCGGCTTCGTGCGTCCAGCCCCTGCGCGCGCTGTCCCCGCGATAGGCGCTTTCGATAAGCCTGTGTAGCGCATCGATATGGGATGCATTGGCTGCAAGAAAGGTGAGATCAGGCTGCGGCAAGCAAGGCCTCGCTAACGTCCCACAGCCGCTCTGCTGCATCATCATCGCAAATATGGGGTGCTGCACCGGAGAATGGTGGAGAATTTTCTGACAGTGCAGCGGCGATGTCGCAATCCTCACAATATACGCCTGGTTTGTCATTCAACATTGGGGAAGTGGCGGCCCATAGCGTTGTGGTACAGCCCTGCGTCGTCGACTTAAAACCATGTTTTGCGAGTTCTGTTGGTGTGCCGTCCGGGTTCAGCCAACCCAGTTCCACCTGCTCCTCAACGGGAAGATGACGTTGCAGCGGGGTAAAAATACCGCCGGGATGGACCGAGAATGCCCGTCCATCAAATGTGTTCATTCGCCGGTTCAGCGCATTGGCGAACAGGGCATTGGCGCTTTTGGCCTGCGCGTAGGATTCCCATTTGTGATATTCCCGATTTTCAAATTGAATGTCGTCCCAATCAATCCCACCGCGCTGATGCGCGATTGAAGATAGAGCGACCACACGCGGCGCATCCGCCTTTTCAAGCAACGGCATGACGCCTTTGGCCAGGGCAAAATGCCCCATGTGATTGATGCCAAACTGGCTTTCCCATCCCGGTCCCACACGGCTCATGGGACAGGCCATCACGCCGGCATTGTTGATCAACAGATCCAGATGATTCAATTCTGATGTTATCTGATCCGCGAATGCTCCGACAGAGCCTATGTCGGACAAATCCATAGTTGCTGCATGGACATCGCCTTCAACACCCGACAGGTTCGCGGCTGCTTTGGCTTCATCGCGCACGGGTACGATCACCTTTGCACCCTTGCCGGCCAAGGCGCGCACGGTTTCCAATCCGATGCCCGAATAGCCGCCGGTAATGATCGCAACCTTGCCAGAAAAATCCATGTCAGCCAGTATTTCATGCGGCTCGCTTTTCGCTGCGAAGCCAGAACCGATGGGTTTTTGATCTGCGACTGACATGATATTTCCTTTTGGTTTTATGCTTCGGCTGCCAAGCCCACTATTTCGGACACCGGCATATATTCATATCCCAAATCTTCGGCTACGGCTTTGTATGTGACATGCCCGTTCCACACGTTCAATCCTTCGGCCAGATGCTGATCATCGCGCAGCGCCGCTTCCCAGCCTTTATTGGCAATGGCCAATGCGTGGGGCAGGGTGACATTGTTGAGCGCATAGGTCGATGTACGCGATACAGCGCCGGGCATATTAGCTACGCAATAGTGCACGATATCGTCAACGACATAGGTCGGTTCCTGATGAGTCGTGGCTTTGGACGTTTCAAAACAGCCGCCCTGGTCAATGGCGACATCGGCCAGCACCGAACCGGGCCGCATGGTCGACAGCATATCGCGCGTCACCAGTTTGGGCGCCTCTGCGCCCGGGATCAGAACCGCGCCGATGACCAGATCGGCGTCCGCAACGCATTCCGCAAGATTGGCTTTGTTCGAGAACCGCGTTTTCGCGCGCGCTTCGAAAAAGGTGCCGACCGATTCCAGCACATCCGGATCACGGTCCAGGATTGTCACGTCAGCGCCCAATCCAACCGCCATCTGTGCTGCGTTGAAGCCGACAACGCCGCCGCCAATCACTGTCACTTTGCCCGGTGCAACGCCGGGGACTCCGCCGAGCAATATACCGCGACCACCGTGGGCCTTTTCCAGCGCGGTTGCGCCAGCCTGAATAGACATGCGCCCCGCAACCTGGCTCATGGGTTTGAGCAGCGGCAGTCCGCCTTTACCCGTCACGGTTTCATAGGCAATGCATACGGCCTTTGACGCGACCAGATCCTTGGTCTGTTCCGGGTCGGGTGCGAGGTGGAGATAGGTGAACAAGATTTGTCCCTCACGCAGCATCGCGCGCTCACCCGCTTGTGGTTCCTTGACCTTGACGATCATGTCGCATTTTTCGAACAGCTCTGCCGCGCTGTTGCAAATGGTCGCACCGGCAGCCTGATATTCGGTATTGTCTGCACCAATACCAAGTCCAGCGCCGGCTTCGACCAGCACATCATGACCATGGGCAACCAGTTCGCGGACCGATTCAGGGGTCAGTCCGACGCGATATTCGTGATTTTTAATTTCCTTGACGGTTCCGACGCGCATGGGGAGGTTCCTTTTATTGAGTCCATTCCGCTTTCAATATCAGCATTGCATGACAGGCGCGAGTCATGAACGTAAGAAAATTACACTATTCCGCAACTTTTCTAATCGGATAGTCAACCGTACAAATATTGCCATATCCGCCATGCGCTTCGATATATTGCAGCAATGCAGGGCTATGGCTGGCCAGATATTCGTAACGCGGCTGCTCAGCGACGGGCAGTTCGCTGGCCATACGGATCGACTGGATTTGCGTATGGCCGGACTTGTCCTTGTAGAAACCACCCGCGCCATCGCCCAGTGGCAGATTGATGGCATGTTCCAGATCATCAATCACACGACCGACAAAACCAAAAGTCGTATCAAGGCTGCGTGCAGCTTCACCTGTAATGATCGAAATCTCTGCTCCGCTTCCGGCATCGGGTGGATCATAGTGGGCGGGTGACAATGACCCGCGACAGGTCAGCGGGAAATATTTGGTCTCGCCATCGATCATCTTGCTGCCGATGGGCCAACCACCGCCAAAGCCGACTTTTGCGCCGTAGGTTTCATATATCATCTTCATCAGCGGCCGGATCTTGGTTCCTTGATATTGATTGCTATAGTCGACGGCCGCTTTCAGCGCTTTGCTATCCGCATCACGCTTGGCGCCAAGCGCTACATTGAAATATTCGCTTTCGGGAACCGTTTCCAGATTTTTGGGCAGAGATTTATTGTCCGGATTGCCGCCAAATTGTGTGACAAAATCCTTGGCGACGCGGTAGATTTTGGTGCCATCCCACCAGCGCGCCTGCGCCATTTTGCGCACATTGCGGACATGCCCGCCAGACAGATTGGCGGGTAGGAGCTGCATGACGATCTCGCGCTTGGTGCCGTCGGCCGCGTCGGGCAGCGTGAAGATCATCAGGTCGGTCGCAGGAATAGGCAGCCAATGTTCGGCCGGTGCAGCGGCAAGAACTTCTGCCGGTGTTGGGCCTTTCTGCTCTTCTTCCTCAGCCGCGATATCGTCTTGCGCATGCGCCAATGCTGTAGGTGACAGATTCGCAAAAAGAAAAAGAAATGGCGCTGCCAGAAAAACTTTCATGTTTCTTTTCATCATCTTGGCTCCGGCGTGTAGGTGACAGAGGTTACACCCTGTCACCCTGAAAAAATCATTATATGCATGACGGATTGCAATCATAACACTCGTATAAATCCATTGTGCGAAGTAGGAAAGACATCTGCGCTTTTGATGAGCGCGCAAACCCGTTCCTGAATTTCAGGAATGGATTGATCCGAAACTAGTCGGATTCCTTCACCCGTCGCACCGGCACTGGAATGTTACAGATATCCGCGCCACCAGCTGGTGTGATAAAAAAGGGCGGTTCTCGATTGGCGCGGCGGTAGGCATATTTGGCAAAACCCACCCCATCGGTTGAGAGATATTCGAAACGTGGCTGTTCGGTCTCGGGCAACTCACTGGCAAGACGGATCGACTGGATGGGCACCTGTTCTTCCGGTGTTTCATAAAAACCCAGCGGTCCAAATCCACGTGGCAGGCTGGAGAGGTGATGCATGCCTTCAATGATCCGTCCGACCACCGCAATATTGCGGTCCAGATGTCGCGGGCTGTGACCGATCACAGTGTAAAGCTCGGTTCCATTGCCAGCATCCGGAGATAGACCTCGACCCACCCCTAAAGAGCCATAGCAATGTACGGGCCAATATTGGTAGCGGTCGGTTGCTGCCGGCCACCCTGCCACGAAGCCGGTTGTCGCCGCATAGCTGTCGTTCCGCGATCGGGAACTAACGATCTTACTGCTATACGGCTTGCCGGTTTTGATCAGGCTTTGGCCATTTAGGAATAATGTGCCAAGTCTTTGAAATCGGCCATCTGAAAAAGAGCCGCGTCTGTATTGTTCAAGAGGTGGAATGATCGACCTTGGAACTGCTTTGCGTTTTGTTTCTTCTTCCTCTGCATCACCCCATTGCACGACATAATTGTCCTGCACGCGATTAATGCTGGTACCGTCCCACCAGTTCTTCCGCGCCAGACGACGAATATTAATTGTCCAAGGAACACTGAACGTATCGAATGGCATTAGTTGAATAATGACTTTGCGCTCCGTGCCCTTTGCGTCGGGAATGAGTTTCATGATCAACAAATCATTGGCTGCTATGGCCTGCCACTCCTCCGCCGGGGCCTGATCAACAATCTGCCCCGGGCTCAGCATTTTCGGTTTTTCGATATCCTGCGCATGGACAGACGTGGTCGCGACAACCGCTGCGATGGCGGCCAGGGATAAAAGTTTTTTCATGCCCGCACCCTAACCCCAACGCCAAGTGCAAGCAATCTCTTGCGAAAGCACGTTCCACGCACTAGGGGAGGCGGCGCTGTCTGAACTTCGACCCGTTTTACGAGTCAGGCGGTATTTGCGGAGCCGTGGCAGAGTGGTCGATCGCGCACGCTTGGAAAGCGTGTATAGGGCAACCTATCGAGGGTTCGAATCCCTCCGGCTCCGCCATTTACTCCTGTATTGACGGGCACCGCTCGCTCAGCTTCTGCAAAAGTTTGAGTTGTCTGTAAAGTAAGGCGGCTGGTAGTTTTGACACCAACCTTCTTATGCGCATCATGGAGGGTTATGTAGGGCAGAAACCATTGATTACTTGTTAGCACTAGAGAGCTATCGAGACTGTGTTGATGTGCTTTATCTAATTAGCGACGGATGCGGGGGAGAGGATGGATTGGATTCCGATCTTCGATCTGCCGCTCGAAAACGGCCGAAGTGCGTCGCACCTTATTCCAATAGCAGTCGATGTTTTGCAGCTATTGCGCAACAGGGATAGGTGAGGTTGGTCGCACTACAAAAGTCAACGCTCTTCGAAAGCTGGGCTTTGATTTTGCCTGCTCTAAAAAATTTCTCAACGATAGAAATCGAGCTAACCTGCCAATATTCTAGTTAGCCACCGCTTGAATTTGAAGCAAGTTCGTATCGAAGCCGTTAGGACCAGTTTCCGCAGAAATGGCACGTGTCTGAATTTTTGGGCCAATTGAACCACGGAGCGATGCAAAGCCTGAACCATCAAGCGTTACACGCTCGTTACCAACACTAAGCGTTACACCTTGCAGGCTACTTGGGCTGTAACGGACTTCAAGATTGTAGCCGTTTGGCGCGTTACAATATTCAAGTAAATCGCCCAATCGAACTTGCTCGGCAGAAATAGACAAACCCCGTCCATCGTAATTGACAGAACACGAAACAGGCACTGTAGCGCGCAAGTTGAATCCGATGGAATCGCTCGCTATTGCTGCGGTCGCTGTTGTGACAGCAACTGACGCTGCCAATATACCAATCAATTTTTTCGTCATTAGTTTGCCTAACTTTCACTGTTGATGAAAGCCTTTTGGCAAACGCGGCTGAAAACATTGTCAAATTGTAAGGTAAATAACCTGTTTACTATCCAAAAGTGGCAGATAGTCGGGCATTTGGGGTATTTCAATAAAGTTGCATCAGGGACCTGTGAACTCGAAGATCATAGCCCTGAAGGTCAACTATTGCGATCGACGTGTTCAAATTGTCTAAACGAAGACAAGAAGCAGCTCCGTTACCGCTACCAATTTATCTGTTCCGGGAAAGCCGTGTTAGCGAGCAGTAACAGAAACCGAGATAACATCGCTATAAGTGCCTGCTCGTCGGTTGGAGACGTCACCAATGATGAACTGTACCGGCAATGAATCGCGGCGAATCCCTCGCCTCGTGGAACCGGTGACCGTTCGCGGGCCTGCTAGATTTAATGTGTTACGACCAATAGATAGTGAATAGGGAACAAACCACTGACTTGTCCCCAGACGCAGCTGTCCTGAATTGGCAGAGGATACGTCAATGTCATATTCCCCGGTGCTGCTCACGCGCAGTTGGAGCGGAACGGGCGCTACGCCCTGGCGCAATTCTCCCAAGTTTACAACGGCCTGACCGTCATTCATCATATAGGCGCCGGCTAAACCGATGCGCGCTGACGGCAATACAGTAATGCCTAACACTACTGGCGCACCGGCTAGTGATCGAAACCGGCGATCCAATGCCTCAATAGTAATGTCTTGGGTGAACGTACCGGAATCTCGCACATCGTCAGGGTCTGCAACAAGCTTGTACAAGATCGAGCGCGACTCTTTTGGGCCAAGGATCATTTGGCTTTGGGCGGATCTCACCAAAGAGCGGCCTGCACGCGGAGTAACGTCTTGGGTATCCGATAGATTTAATAGTGCGTAACCAATCGGTTTTCCGGTTCCCTTTGACAGGCCGAATGGCGGTTGCCGAAGATCAACCACCGGCGTGAAGCGGCATTCGACTCCACCCTCGTTGATAAAGGTGACACTGAATGTTCCTTCCGCCAGTGAATCGCCAAACGGGTCGAAACCTTCTATTATCCAGCTCGCCGGTGTAGGATTGATCCGGAGAACGCAGTCTGTGCGTTGTTCTGCTCCTGCAGATATTTGCGCCAAGGCCGGTGCGGCAAAGGAAGCGGCGAAACCAGCGATCAAAGTCAAAAATGCGCGAAACATCGTCGTCTCCTAATTTTTCGAACCCGGCATTACCGTGCCTAAATTTTCTAGGCCATCCGTGTCTTCGGATACAGTAAATTCGAAGCTTTTATCAATCGTCCCATTTGGACCGTACGTTTCAACCAGATAACGGCGCGCCGGCAATAGGTTTGCGATAGCGAAGCGGCCAATGGAATTGGTGAAGAATGGAATTGGTTTCGGATCGTCACCTTCTTCCACATCCAGAAGCGTAACGCGCCCACCGATCAATGAAACCGGCTTATCGGGGCCAAGGACCAATGTACCCATGGCGGTAACAAATGCATCGGTCCCGATGCGCGCGGCATAACCACTTTTGTAACCAGGGTATACGCGGTAAATGCCGGAACCGATATCATATCCTGTTGGTGGATCTTCTACGTCATATTGTACAGACTGTGTGGAATAGGAGCCCAGGAAGTTATTAACCGCCGCGCCAAAAGCACCGCTTTTACTAATATAATTATTTTCAGCCAATGACTGTCCAGCGACAACGCTTCGCTTGCCTAGGTTCTCATGCGCAGATAGCAGCATGAAACTGTCGTTAATTCGCCGGCCAATGCCGAATAGGCCATCTGCGAAAGCGAGTGTCGTACCGACCCGGGCCGTTGTAGCGTTCACTGCTCCGAAGTCTGAAAGACTCGGTCCAAAGCTTGCATGACTAACTGCTACGTCAAACCGGTTGGCCGAATAAGCCACAAAACCTTGGCCGCGGACATTGTTTCTTTCATGGGCAAGAACGGCACCAAAGCCAACGCTGTTCAGTTGATTGAGGCCGCTTTGTGTATAGGAAACTTCTTTTAGATCTTCGCGACTCTCGTATCTTGCCTCTGCCCGCCGTCGATAATCTGGTTGAAATACCAGTCCGACATTAAAACTGAAACGATTTGCTGTCGATGAAAGCGACGCAACCCTTGCGTAATCAACTCCGGCCCGAAACGTCCATTTTCGATTCAAACGATAAAAGGCTGTGGTGCCAATTCGATAGCTGTCACGCTGCCCCGCCCCACGGCTTTTTAGATAAGAGGCCGTAGATGTTGTCAGAAATTTGGTACTAAACTGGCGACTATATTGGGCCGAAAGTGAAAAGGATGATGTGTTGATAGCATCAAGATTATTTAGCGTCGCAAAATCTCGCGAAATATAATCGCCGCGGATCACGAAGCTGTCCGTTAGCCCGCTACGATCAATGAAATGCTCATAACTACCACCAAGGGTAAAACCCTCTCCAGCGGTTTTTGAGTTACTGGCACCCGCATCAAACAAAAGCCGCCCACCATTGCCAAGAACAAATTGCGTTTGACCTGTAAGCGTTTGTACGTCTTTGCTGGCCTGAAGGCCGACACCAATAGCTGGGCTGTCGATAAAGGCTTTGCGAAAAAAGCCACTAAAAGCAACGGGACCACGATAGTCGGGCGCACGACCAAACCTCTCGCTTGTTGGTCCAATATAGGCGCCATATTCAAAGTCACCGGGATCGAGATCAATGGGGTCAAGATATTGCTGATAGGATAGGTTTTGGATAGCGCCACTATTGTCGGTAACCTGAATATCAATATCATTACTGCCGGCAATCAGTGGTAGTGAACTAAAGTCATAACGGCCCGGTTGCAGGCGAAGTTCACGATAAAGTGATCCATTGCGCAGAAAACGAACTGTTGAATCGCGCTGGATAATGAGTTGGCGGTTAGATTGCAGGATAGCTGTACGAAAGCTGTTAAATCGCCTTTTTTGTCGAACAACACCTACACCGCCCATCGAGACAAACGATTGCTGGCCGCGAATCTCGGGATCTAGGTCGCCTAAAAACCAGCGACGGTAATCTTCGGGCTGATCATATACCAGGCGCGCGAAGTTGCGTGAAAATGTATATGAGTCGCCGTCGAAACCAAAAGTCTGGGCAAATTGGGCATCGCCTTCAAACACGACGGGGCCAACCCGCACGGCACCGTCGATATTGACTGTTGGCGGATCTATTTGCGATCCTTCCCAGATATAGCTTCCGATCACACTGAGATTGAGAAAAGCAGACACGCCTGCTGGCTCAAGGGAAATTTCATTCTGATCGTCCCTGGGTGGCGCAAACAAATTTTCCGTAGCGCGCTGTTCGGGCGCAACCTCAACAACAACAACAGCCAGGCTGGCTGGATCATAAGTTAGTTCGACACCTGTTGTTTCCAGATCTTCCGGCCCGAAATATCCGGGCATTCCAATTTTTGCGGAAAGATCTGCACGGGCTGGCTCATTTAGCAGCGGTATCATGAGTTTTAAGAAGGTTTCAGATTCGATTTTGAAACGATCGTCTGCGGTTAGCCTTAGCGGCACATCCCCCAGAGTTCGATTTTGGAAGGTCAAAGGCACCGTCATATCAATATCACGGTCATATGGATTAATGTCCGGACGCCCATGTGCACCGATTGGATATTGTGGTTTTTCAGCGGGTGTCGGTCTAACCGGATCTGTAGATGGATTTTTTGGGCCCGGAAGCGGAATATTCACCGGAGGACTCGCCGGATTGGATTGCGGGTTGCCGGTATCACCCGAGCCAGCCGTGTTGGGCAACGGGATATTGACCTGTGATAACAGGTTGAACGGAAGGTTTAACCGCGGAGTCGATAAAGACTGGTCCGGAAGGGAAACACTCGATGATCGCTGACCCTGATTAACAGGCAGCTTCGACGATATTGCCATCGCGGTTGAAATGGGTGTCGGCGCACGCCATTCGGTCGCCCAGCTAGGTATCGATACCTGCGCTGAGGCGGCGCCTGGAAACAAAGCTACCGGAGCAATAGAATATAATAAGTATCTAGTTTTCACTGTTTAAATGTCAGTTTGATCGGATCAGGGCCAAATCCGGAGACTGGAACGCGAAAAATACGCTCGCCTTTCGCCGGGACAAAGCCTGTACCAACCGCGCGGTTCAGATCTTCTGGCGAAAGGTCCACACGCAAGAATTTACCATCGTTATCTTTACCTTCCAGCTGCCAGGAAAAATTTGACATCATGGCGTGGCGGCGCCCTTCATTGCGAAGCGTGATTTCAACCCCATCCTGCATCGCTGGTTGCTCAACCGCACCTGGCGGAGAAGCGGGCTGGTAGAAGGCTTGCTTAACTGAACCCGCACTGACTTTTGGTTTAGCACCTGGCGGAGCTACAACAACCAGTGCCCGCATATTATATAGGATTTGAACCTGAGCGCCGACCTCTTCAGCACTTGAAGGCTCCAATGTAACAGGCAATTGTTCAACCGATACATAATAGGCTTGCGAAACGTCCGGTTCTGGCGCTCCGAGCCATTGCAAACGGACGACTTGGCGACCACCTGCCGGTAACAGTCCTTGTGGCGGAAATATTAAAAATTCATCGTCAGCCGGGGTCTCGGTAATCGTTCCATCAGCTTTAATATCCATCCGGTAAACACGTGTTTCAAACGGAAGATTGCCGGGATTGATGTTTTGCACTTCGATCCGGGCCGTCGCGCCGGAACCGCGGGATTCCATTTCGACCACCATAGGAGAAACGCGCATGGCATGTGCAGGAGCAGCAAACAGCAAGAGAGCGGCCAGTAGTCCCAAGCGCAGACGCGTGCCATCTTTTAAGATGTTTAACCAGTTCATAAATGTGCCCCAAGTATGCCGTTAACCATAAATTCGAAAATTCAAATGAAAAGGGGAAAGATCGCTCTTTCCCCTTCTCTAAATATTTCAACGACTTAGATCGCAGAAAGTGTTAACGTTGTGGTACCTGTATAGTCACCAGCAACGAGACCACGGCTGGTTACAGCCGGAGCAACGATGTCGATGTCCATACGTGAACGCCATGCACCTTGTGCCAGGCTGCCAGAAAGATCACCGGTGCCAACATTCAGGGTTTGAGCGGTTCCGCTAACACCCGTTGATTGTGACGTAACACCAGTCCAGCTAGCAGTTACCTGGTAAGGGATGTTGTTCTGGAACTGATCGCTATCAAAACCGCTGGCGGTTTGGTTAACCAGGCCTAGATCGCTGTCTTTTTCAATTTCAACAGTGTTGTTGAAGTTACAACCAGCGGTCAGGGTTTCGATATTGGCTTCTGCAGCGCCGACCATTTCAAATGCCGCATTGACATTTTCATTGTCGCCGGTGCGTACACCGATCACACCAAAGTCGATATTGGTCGCATTGGCATTGTTACCCGCATAGAAAGAACAGTCTTTGTTCACTGTACCGGACAGGTTGAATGCAACGCTAACGGTTGGTGTGGCTGTTTCACTGTCTGCAGGTGCATCAGCTTCTGCAACGTAACGTGTGCCAAGGTTCAAAGTCTCAGCTGCAAAATCAGCTACTTCTTGGTCAGATGGGAAAGGACCTAGGACGATGAAGCCTAAGTCAATAAAGTTGGGATCATTTGATGGGTTTTCAAACGTAACACCGCCACCCAATACACTTGCATAGTGACGTTCGCTGGTTTGTGCAGCAGCCGGTGCAGAAGCAGCGACAACAGCGATAGCGGCAACAGCGCCGCAAAGGATCTTTTTCATAGTTCACTTCCTTTTATTTGATCGCACCCCCTGTTAACGGGATACAATCTGTAAATCGCATCGGATGGGTCGTAAGCCGGAGGAGCATCGATGCCTGCTCTTCTGGCGTAATTCAATTCGCGGAAGGATCCGCAAATGAATATCAGATTGGAGAGACGGTGATCGTAATCATCTCCGAATAATCGCCAGCCAAAAGGCCAGCTTCGCCCGAAGGCAAACCTAGTTCAACGCCCAAGATCATGCCGTCTGTGGCAATGCCGCCATTGCTGGAAATGGTTCCGCCAGCCTGCAACTGCCGACTGGTAAAAGTCTGATTGACAATCTGGGTGGCCGGATGGCGGATAGGCATCTCAATCGATAACTCATAGGGGAGCTGGCCACCAAAAGGGCCCTGGCCATTGGGCATATCCGTGTGCGTCAAAGCGCCCCGTTCGCCGGTAATGGTCATCGTAAATGGTAAGTTGCATTCAAAGGCGACGGGCGTCTGGCGGTTGAGACCGCGGCGCTCCAGATTCCCAAAATCCATGTCGGCTATATTGCCCATGGCGCAATGGCCACTAATCTGACCTTGCACCGCAATGTCGAACGATCGTTCGTTAGCAATTTCATCTGCCAAAGCAGGTGATGCAAAAACCAATGACACAAATACTAAAAGCAGTGCCCGCATGGTACCCCCATAACAACCGGGACCACTCTCGCAAGCGTGCCTCAGTTATATCCTAAATTTTATGCGACCCCCGCACTCAAGAAGGCAGATGTTACAAGTTGAAAAACGTGTGACGTTGCTGTTCCTGAGGTAACCTTTTGTAAACCTTCGTTACTCGATGTCGAGTCCTAATGGCCGGTTAACCAATTGTAATTGGATGGAAAAAGGTATTTTTGGCAGTTTTTCCGCGAGTCGCATAACTATTCTTCAGGACGTAAAAACATGTAAATATAGTTAACAAAATCGGCCACAAAAGGATTCGATCCAGCGACTCGAAACGCAGCGGTACAATCGCCTTGAAAGCGCGCCATCGATTCGCAGAAATCGTCTGTTTTCGAAGAATCGGTTTCAAAGGAAACGAAGAGAGCAATGTCTCGATACGAAGATTCGCTTTTACATTTGGGAAAAAAGACTGCCGGGAAAGTCATCAATATCAACCCTGTGGCCAACGGCGAAACCTCTTTTGATGAAATAGCGCAGCGCTCGGCTGTTAATCCGCGAATATCGAGAATGCCTCTCTGTTAGGTTATGACGATCTCAATTCCTTTGTCGGTGCTTTTCGAAACTGGACAGGGACGTACCGTAAAAGCTTGAAGAGCGGAAAAAATGAAAAACTAACAACACTTTCCCAATGTCTGCTTTCAAGATGGAACGGATACCATCCAGCCATTGTCGCCGCTCTCTTTGGAGCTATATAGCTAGACAGAGCCTGCCAGCTCGCCCGCAAGTGTTTCGTGGAATCGCCCAATCGCACTTTCAAATAAGCCAAATTCCAAGAAATCGTTGGCACCTGCTTTTAAACCACGTTGTGCGCCAAGGACCACTTCTCGGTCCTCTATTGCACCCATTTTTGCAAATGCCTGGCCTTCCAAAATAGCATCCAATGCTTGTTTATCTGTTTCGTGATCAGCCAATAGAAACATATGTTGGCGGGTCAGCTCCAATCCAAGTGGTTCCAAGACGACGACTTGCATACAATCTGGAAAAGTCGAAACCACAACATTGGGAAAGAGATGATAAACAAAGGTTAGGCGCCCATTGGTTGACCAGGTTGATCGTGGTTTGTCCCGCAATCCTTCGATTACCTGATAGGGGAATGCTATGCGGTTGTTTTGTCCAAACGATTCAACCACAGTTAGGTTGTCATATTGCACCGGGAAAAACGTGGTCTGGTGGGTTGAACGAATGTGGTAACCCTCCAAAGAGCTCTCGAGATGAAGCTTCCAATTTGCTTCAATTTCGAGCGCTTCCGATTTAATCACCCGGTGACCATCTGGAATGAGATCAGGAAGGTCCGTTTCCTCTCTGCGGTCTTTCGAGTCCGCGTTTTGCTTGACGAAAATAAGTCCATTCTTTTCTAAGCAATCGACTGCCACCAGACCGCGGCTCTCCTTATCCAATCCGGGGAATCCATCTTTATGAGGAACGCTGCGAAGCGATCCATCATTGCCATAGGACCAGCCATGATAAGGACATACAAACACGTTCGTACAGCCCCTACCGCTGGCCACCTGAACACCGCGATGGCGGCATGCATTGCGAAACCCTCTAATTTCGCCATCATTTCCCCTGACTACGATCAACGGAACGCCCGCCGCATCTCGCGCGATATAATCGCCTGATTTTGGAAGAGCGACTGAAGGACAAAAGACAATCCATCGTTTGCGAAGCAGCGCCAACTCCGCATCGAACCGTTCTACAGATTGATAGTTCTCTGTCGGTTCTCGCCAGCTGGATTGACCAGTGTCGGTCGTTTTGTTGTCGATATGATCAAATATCCGGGAAACAACCGCTTCCTCTGACATTAATGGCGTCGCACCGCGATGTTCAGTAGATGTGAAAGAAGCCTTGGCTGCCATATTCGTTGCTTTCAGTGGTAATCTGCGTGCTAAAGAGATTTTGATAACGCAAGGCAACTTGGATAGCTATTGTATGTTATATATGATCTCGCAGGCTGCCGATATTATCGGCACTGGCAATGGTGAACCGTTGGAGTTCAATTCTGCGAGATTCAGTCAATTTTAGCCTGACAAACAGCAATGGTGGACAGGATAGGACTATCCTCAGGCCACCCTAACATACTGATTATTAGGTAGTTTATATACGCGAAAGACTTGCGTGTACTATACGCGTGTACTAAATAACGCAAGGACATTAGGCAGCACTCAACGATACAAAAATGACGTCGCCATACGAACGAACGGCAACGAACTATGACAGTCATAGCGTGCTAATTCATTCAAGTTCTCTGGAAGTTTTGCAGTGGTCTTCGAACAGGTAAATGGTGCGAGAAGAGGACTCGAATTAGAGTACCAAGAAACCCCGGAAAACGTGGCTTTCAACGAGTGTGGTTGCCGCGTTTGTGGAAGCCTTTTGTAGCAAACCAGAACACCTTTGGCAATGTGGGTCCTCTTAGGGACTCGAACCATCGCGCATATAAAAAGTAGGATGCCCCCAATAAGGCCCCCACACTCGGCTGGCACATGCCGCCATATTCGCGCGATCCATATATTCAAACCAACCCATTATCTGCGTTAATCACAAAAGTCATAGACAGGCTCCAACCGCCAACGTAGCACTAGCTAATGCCCGTAATTTGCGAAACTCCAAATGAACTATTCTACGAAACAGTCTTCACACTGGAAAGGGACTTTGAACGATTGGTAGTGGAATTTGCGGACGCCATTTTCGGACCGGACACAATATATATAGACATAAAAAAGCGCGTCAAAGGTCACGACATTATCTCAATTCCCGACGCTTATTTAATTGATATGGCAAACCCCGAAAAACCAACGCTCTTCGTAGTGGAGAACGAAATCTCCAGCCATGATCCGTTCAAGCATATCGGCATTCAGATGTTGCGCTTTGTTACGAGCTTTGATGGGGCCAAAAAGACCGTTCGCGATTTCCTGATGGATGCAATCGCCAAAGACAAAGAATCCTTGAAGAGGCTCCATCGGGGTTGTGATGCCTCCTCTATGAGGAATATAGACAACTATCTAGATGAAGCCATTTACCGCCCATTCCAGGGCCTAGTGGTGATTGACCATGCCAAGCCCGAGTTGCACAACGTCCTACAGCGCATAAATGCCAACATCTCTGTTCTTGAGTTTAATGCCTACGAATCCGACAATGGAAAAGCACTATTCCAATTTGATACGCTCTACGACGAGCTGGAAAACAATATAGTGCAATTGCCAAAAAACAAAGACCAAGAGACAGCAGATAGAAGGAAGCGAAAAGAAAGACGCGCTCTTGCCGATACGATTATCGTCCCCGCGCAAGCAGATGGATTTCAGAGCACCTTTATCGGCGAAAACTGCTGGTATGCCATCCGTATAGGCGCGGCAATGAAGGACCGCATAAAATATATAGCAGCCTATCAAATTCGTCCGATCAGCGCGGTTACTCACATTGCAGAGGTGAAGGACATTATTCCCTATAAGGATACTGGGAAATATATGGTTGTTTTCAAAGAACCTGCTCAACAGTTGGAAAAGCCAATTGGGATCAAAGAGCCAAACAAGTCGCCACAGTCCCCAGTTTATGCGCTTAGAGAAGAACTTCTGAACTCAGATACACTAGACGATGCATTATCCTGAAACTGGGCAGGGAAAATGGGGGCAGCGGCAGGACTTAAACCTGCGATCCCCGTTGGCGGCATATAGAGAATGCAACTAATCTACAACCTAGAAACCAAAGACTCTATCCAACTGAGCATTACCTAACGGGTAACTTATAGGTTTAGGCCACTGGCAAAGAAGAACCCGCAGAATCAATTAAGCCATTAATCAGTTGATCTGTGCTATCGCCCAAATCCTTGTTCAATTGGTCTAAGCTTTCGCGAGCGGTAATGGTCCGATCGGCACAATCCACCAAATCGTTGATCATGCTATCGTCTTCAGGCCATGGGACGAGAATATCTCTTACATGCTGAGGCTCAAGATGTTGTTGGATAGCTCCATATTCATTTCGAGCCATTTGATCTTGCGCAAATCTCGACTGAAGATACGCGAAGATAAAATGGCGCTTCCTCACATCTTCAGTTCTGATACGGATGAGGTCATCACTCACGATCGCACCATCATATTTGCTCGTAATTATAGCGATGCGCCCAATAGTTCCTGACCGACTGACAACAATGTCGCCTCTGCGCACTCGTATGGCTGCGATGGTTGCTGCCTGTTTCTGGTCGGCTCTAGATACTTTAAGAAGCTTCGCGCTGTCGCCCTTTTCTTGCAACATGGATGATGGCGTGTAGTAAGGTTCCACTCCCTCTTCGAATTCCTCCACAATCAAGTTTTCGCTTTTTAGCCGCGGGCCTTTGAAGACTTTGATGTTTGCTTCAATCTGGTCAAGTGACAAGACACTCCAGCCGTCAATCCCATCAATGCTTTCAATCCGTTTTATAGTTTCATTCAGATGAGGCAAAAATAGCTGAGGGTTGATTTTACGTTGATCGTCGATCTCTTCGCTACTTACACTAAAAACATATTGACTAGGGACAAGGTTTCCTGCGCGATGAGCTTGATATTGCAGCAGCAAATCACTTAAATCCTCATCGATTTCATCTGTTAGCTTGTTTTGAGCGTCATGCTTGTATTGCGGCACCCCTTCGCTATTTTGACCAACCCGTCGCGAAATGGCCATAAAGATATTGTATGGCTTAAGCTGCTCTTTAACAGCTAATTTGCGGCACAAAATCAGACAAGTCCGTGTGCCTGTATGGGGTTGAAACGTGTCTTTGTGGCAGTTGATAACGGCCAAGACTTCTGTTTTTGAGAATAACAGTTCACGCCCAGGACGATAAGTGGTCGTATCTAAGAAACTTTTAGGCATAACGATACCGAGCGTCCCTCCCGGTTTTAGCCAGTCAAGACAGCGTTCAAAGAACAAGAGTTCTGGAGGGGCGCCTTCCGATAATTTGTCGCCCGTGGGTTTATAGACACCACTTGTATCAGTCCATCGTTGACCGGTTATGAAACGATCAAGCGTTGTATTGTCAGAAACTCTTCCATCCCCAACACCTGCGAACGGTGGGTTGGTTAGTATGACGTCAGGGCTCTCTTTTCCAGCACGAGCAATCACAGACTTTTCCAAAGCAAAATAGTCACCAAGGCTGTCGCCAACAGTCATTCCAGCATGGCCGTCGCCATTCAAGATCATCGCGGTCTTTGCAACGCGCACCAATCTCTTGGTGCTTTCAACCATAAATAGATTTGTTCGGTGGCGATCAAGTTGGCGCGCCTTGGCTGTTTCACTTCCACCGCCCGACAAGATCTTATTCCGGACGTATCGCATCGCTCCAGTTAAAAAGCCGCCAGAACCGCCAGCGGGATCCAATATAACGTCCGTGTAGCTTGGGTCAGCCATTGCAACTAGTAAGTCAATCACCAGTCGATTTGTAAAGAACTGCCCTCTCTCGCGTCTCAAATGGACAGAGGTGTATTGTTCGTAGGCATGCCCCATAATATCCCATTCAACTGAATCGTTGATGGGTGAGACGAGTTGATAGTTTTGTAGCTCAACAACAACGTCAGCGATTGACCTTGGACCAACGCCTATTTTTTCGTTCTCCGAAAAAACGTCTGAGTTCACCTTTTTAACATCATCGAAAAGTGAATAAATTCGCTCCGCGGTTGTCTTTATGCCGTCTTCAGAATTGTACTCTTCGGGTGTACAATAGAAATCGGGTAGCGGCGATGAACGTTCTTCATCCATAGCCTTGGCTAAGATTATCCGAACCATATCCATAGTTAGATCGGATTCATCGCCGTCGGTACCTCTGCCGTGAAGTTTATTATGACAGCGCCGCAATAGCCCCTTAATATCTTTGGGACGCACTAATTCTGATTTTGGTCGACGTCCCAATGAATCCCATGCTTCCCCCATACGTGGGAGACCGACCCAATCTATCAACTGACTGTTCGGTTTTGAGATCCTCCTAAAGTAGCGAACTTCATCGTCGGTGCCTGAGTCGTTGAACCAGACGCCCCCTTCGGCACTTGTACTATAGATATAAGAAACCAGTTGATTATAACCATCGGTCTCAGTTGGCGCTTTACATTCTACAACAAATGCAAACTTACCCTGGTCATTCGCCTTTGCTGCTTTAGCGCTCAAATAAACAACAATGTCTGCTCTAACCGGAAATCCTTTAGAGTCTTTTAGAATGCTACTGCCGTGTTGAATAGGAACTTCCCGGCGCATCCTATCTTTTGGATATTTGTGCTCAAAATGCAAGGCTCTCATGTAGCGTTGACGTACGCGCTCTTCAGGCTTTGAATCTAGCAATTGGCCGCTTAGGAAATCGACAATTTTTCCTGAATCGTCATACTCAATCTCAAAGTCAGAATTCATTTTATGCCTTTGTGTTGGTTAAAGCGTTTGCAGTCCATAGGCTGCGAAACGAACAATTGGGATAAAATTCTTTCATTGTAAAACTACTTTCGGTCACTGATATTGAATCTGTTCCTAATTTGGTTAACAGCACTCCGCGACCGAAAAATGACGGCCCCGTCCAAGAGGGCACCTCCGATCAGATGTGACCCGGATTACCCCCGTACCCCTTCGGCTGTGGCCCCGAATATCTTAAGCTCCACATGGCTCTTAACTTGTAACATATGCGCCAAGGCTCAAAAGATAGCTTTACATCGTATTGCGCCATGCTTATGAGCTAGCTTATCAATCACCCTAACTTATGAGCTATACCATGACACATAACGTTGCTTACTACCGCGTATCAACCAAAGACCAGAGCATTGAAGCCCAGCGCAGCGCAATGGGTGGCCCCTTCGATCAAGAGTTTCATGACGAAGGTGTTAGCGGGGGAGTGATGGCGGGCAAAAGGCCTGGCTTCGCGACTTTGCTTAAAGCCCTGCGTAGTGGCGATACCGTTCATGTTTACGCCGTGGATCGTCTAGGACGAGATGCGTTGGATGTACAAAGCACTGTCCGTAGCCTGATAGACAAAGGCGTGACTGTGAACGTCCACGGTATCGGTTTCATCGGACGCGGTGCAGGCGAGATTGTACTGGCTGTGTTGGCACAAGTTGCTGAAATGGAAAAAAGACGAATTGCAGAACGCACAGCTGATGGTCGAGAAACAGCTAGGAAGGCACTCGCAGCGACTGGGAAAACACATCGCGGGAAAGATAGTCTTGGACGTCCCATGGCCCATGACGCAGCGTCCGTGGTAAAGTGGCGCGATGAACGACGTGCCTCCATTAAAGAGACTGCACAGCACTTCAGCATTTCTCCGGCATCGGTGAAACGATATTGTGCAGCACACAAGAAAGTAGCTTAGACGCAATGAAAACGAAGGGAGTAGCCCGCAGTGTGGCTAGTTTTGTTTCAGCTAGATTAGATTAGGCCCGAGTGATTTGATACCATCAAGCACAACAAGCTTGTGTGGGTTGTAGTAATGCAATCATGTCGTCATGGGAGGAACCGCTTAAGTGCTGTTGGCGACACCGGATTTACCTATACCTGCTCAACCGTCAAGGCTCATGCCATCGGAAAAGCAATTGGTATCCGGCTATCACTTTAGTTGTATCTATTTGCAGGATTATGAATAGATAAAATGTTAGCAGCTAAAGGAGGGCCGGATAACCAACCCTACTAACCTATCAGGCTCATATCCAATATAGAGCACAGAATATCTAAGTAGGATCAATTCCCACTGATGTGTTGACAACATAATAAACCTTCAGAAATGTTGAATGCACCAAGCAGAGTAAGAACCGAAGAGATAGCAGCATAAGAGAGTTCTGAGTGAATCCAACTATATCGACTGAGTACCTCGGAGTTTAGTATCCAAGGCCTATCTATCTCGTTTTACCTCACTAGGTCAGCTGGAATTGCTAAGCCCTCTCTGTTCAACACATCAAGCATTCTAGATTGAGCGCTAGCCCTTGATTGCCGACCTAGAGAAACCGAAGTTCGTATTTGCCCCAAGGCAACATAGGTTATTACTTCTGGATCGAAATCAATCAGAACAGCCATGCTATTATTAAAGTCATTTTCTGCTTTAGCTCGATAACAAGTAGGTAAACCTTGAACGCTTCCTCGCATACCAATGTGGTTAGTTTGTTGCGTCCGTTCGATAGCTTCCATAACATCTGAGAGTTTGGTCAATGCTTTGCCAAGGCGATACTGTTTGGCTACCGATAGTGGATAAGGGAATGGTTTCCTAAATATGAGCCATTTGACTGCACAGAACATCACGCCGCCTAACGCTAACGAGATCAATAAGTCAGGCATATTCTTCCACTCCTGTAATGGGTCGTAAATACCGTGGTCGAACACAGCCCTATGGGCGACTTGTTGCTCCATGGCAAGGGTATCTGGACAAACCGACAGCGAGCATCTTCTAAAGGCCCTTGGCGGGGCCATACGAGCTATGCGGAAAGGGATGGACCTCTCACAAGAAGCACTCGCGGACGCGGCTGGCATCGATCGATCTCATATGGGAAAAATCGAACGGGGCGAACGCAATGTTACAATGCTTAACATTGCACGTATAGCGGCTGCACTCCACGCCAAGCCTTCGGAAATCTTAAGCGCGGCAGGTTTGTAATTGAGGCCTTATTGTCGGGGTCAACATCAGTTTAGCTCTAACCTAGGAACGATTCACACTGATTGCATCAAGGCTTCTATGGAGGCTTTGCTATATCTCAGAATGCGAAGGTGGCTCGAAGGAAAGCATAGGATAACGAACCTTGCTGATTGCTTCGAATAGGCGCTGTGCGCTATCACCGGCCCCATAGTTGGCCCCTACTTGGTCAACCGCTTTGCGACCCGCTAGGTACTGGCCAATAGCTGTTTGGTGCAATTCCGCTTCTCGAAGGGCGTCCTCAAAGTTATGTCTAAGAGCATGAAGCCCTTGCCCCCTTTGACCAACGCCCAATTTCTTACGATGGCGGCCAAACCAATCACCGAACGCATCGCCCCATATACTTCGCCGGTCGGCGGCCTGCCCTTCAAACAGTAAGCCATGCGATGACCGCCGCTGCGCAAAGGCAAATAAACCTAGCCGTATTAACTCAGGGTGCAATGCCAACTTTCTTTTAGCATTGCGGTTCTTAACGTCCCCTGTGACTTCAAACATCATTACATCATTTTGAACCTGAAACTTGGTTGCATCCAGTTGGGCAATCTCTCCCCGGCGTAGACCATGGAATAAGGCTATAAGCGGACCCCAGTATCGAATAGCCAGCTCATCCTTCAAGGGCTTAGGAGGCGTCCAAGGTTCCGCTGCAAACAGCTTCGTAAGGTCACTATCGCTGTAGGGGAAACGCTTCTCTGTTTTCCTACCGGCGACCTCAACCGTTAGTCCGTCAAAAACACTGCGCGCCGTCCATTCCTCTTGCACGGCATACCGAAACAGTGCGCCCCAAAATGACAAATAGCTATCGCGGATTGTCTTGGACGATAGACAGGGCAGGTCCTCTTTTTCAGCCAATGACGCCCGCTCATAGATTGACAAACCTTTGCCAGCCCATTGAGCAGATGGCTGTCTATGAAGCATTGCTAGGGCCTTTCTAGCGTCATCCCGTGTTATCTGTGGCAGACGCGCGCTCTCGCCCAGAACAGCGATGAGAAAGGCAAATGCCGTTCCATTGGATTTCTGAGTAGAGCCTTTTTTGTTTGCTACCCGGTGCTCAGTATAGAATGCTATCGCATCGCCAAGGGTCTTGCCAGCGATACGCTCAGTTCCGGCTCTCACAGTTGCCGTAGCTGCCATAACATCTTCCGCGCGTGCTTCTTTAGCCTCCCTCACAACATCTACCATCGCAGCTTCTTCTGGTGTTAGCTCAGCCGTGGATTGGTGCAGCCGTTCTTTCAATGCCGCTCTCAAGGGTGCACGGGCTAGTCTGCGTTCCCGCCGCTTAGCTTCAAACGCTTCCCGAGCCAGCCTGTCCTCCTTGACACGCGCGGCCTCAGCCAAGCCAGACGGCCCCTCAAGGACTAGCTCAGCTTCGGCAATTTGATTGTCTAGCTGCGCTCCTAGCTCCGCATGCTTTGCGCGCGCCTCTACGGGGTCACGAGTGCCGAGAGACCGCAGCCATTCATTAGCTGGGAATTGAACATCGTCGACAACTTGGCCTTTTAACGAATCAGGAACGCGACGACGGTATCTGTATATACCGCTGGTTTGACGAAACAGATATTCTGGAAGTTTACCCAAGTTGTCCTCCGTGGATGATACACGTGTATCAATCACGTCAACAAACTCCTTATAAATCAAATACCTGCTAGCTTTCAATGGCTTAGCGAGAGGTGGTGGACAGGATAGGATTCGAACCTATGTACGCTTACGCGGGCAGATTTACAGTCTGCTGCCTTTAACCACTCGGCCACCTGTCCAGATGTCCTATATTCGACGATCGCGGCTCAATGACGAACAGACGGCACAGTGTCAATGCCCTGCGTTTCAAATTGAACGAAAAAGGGGCTGTTTCCTAGCTAGTGACACGCTAGAGAGGCAGCATGTCACGCAAAAATCGATCTATTAAAAAAACTGGCGGTGGACTGAAGTTCTGGGGCCGGCACGCAATTGCTGCGGCTCTTGATAATCCGCGGCGCAATGTAAAAAAAATCTCCGGTACAAGAGAGGCCGTAGCGTCACTCGATCTACCAACCGACATTCCGGTTGTTTATTGTGATGCTGCCGACTTGGGGCGCATGGTGCCCCGCGATGCACCGCATCAAGGGATGGTCGCGGATGTAGATCCACTGGCTGATATATGGCTTGCCGATATTATGGACGAAGATTCCGATCGGCCATTGTTGTTGCTTGATCAAGTTACTGATCCACACAATGTTGGCGCCATATTACGATCTGCTGCGGCATTTAATGCCGCGGCAATTGTTACACAGGACCGGCATGCGCCGCCTGAATCGGGGGTGCTGGCAAAATCTGCATCCGGGGCGCTTGAACTGGTGCCCTGGATTCGCGTGGTCAACCTGTCGCGCGCGCTCGATGAAATTGCTGAGGCGGGTTATTGGCGCATTGGCATGGACGGCGAAGCCGATGAGATGTTGGGAGCGGCAATGGGAAATAGCAAGCTAGCCTTGGTCATGGGTGCCGAGGGTGAAGGCTTGCGCCAAAATGTTGCGGCGCACTGTGATGCTTTGGCAAAACTCCCCATGCACCCGAAAATGGAAAGCCTGAATGTATCCAACGCTGCGGCGATTGCATTATACGCCGAATATATTCGAGATAAGGAGAATTGACCGATGAACAGGATTGTTAAATTGTTGGCTGCACTGGTCGCACCGCTGGTTCTGACGGGTTGTTTCTTATTGCCGGGGAAATTTGACGCCACTTTGAAGCTACTCAAAGGCGGTCAATATGAGTTTGCCTATGTTGGTGAGATGCAGGTTTTTGCTGGCGATGAAAAAGATATGAAACAGCCTGTGCTCAAACCCTTTGATCCTCAAAAAGCAAAATGCAGCGATTGGGTGGAAGCGGATGGGTCCCGATCTCCCAGCTCTTATTATGATAGTTTTAGTGACAGTGAAGAAGCCGTTGCGGACGCAGAAGAGGCAACGGAAACCGGCAGTTATCCAAAGCGAGAAACACGGTCGTGCACAGATGCGGAACTGGCCGAACTCGAAGAACAGGAAAAGGCCCTCTATGAACGCCGCAAGACAGATTATGAGCAGCGGTCCAATATGATGGGAGCAATGTTTGGTGGGGCGGTTCCCGGCAATGACAAGGCATTGGAAAAATTTGCGACGACACTCCGCAAATATGATGGTTGGGAAAAAGTCGACTATGTTGGGGACAATGTCTTCAATATCGAATATCGAGCCAGTGGCAATTTTGACCGTTATTTTGGTTTTCCCATTATCAACGACTCGGCTACGCAATATCCATTCTTCCAGATTGTGCCACGCAAATCGGGTGAACTCGAGCTACAGGCCCCGGGGCTCGGTGGCCAAGGTGGGATCATGGGAATGGCAATGTTAGGCGGATTTCCCGGCGCAGGTAGCAGCAAGGAAGTGCCGATCAAACCAATAGAAGGCAGCTTCACATTGGAAACCAATGGAGAGGTGCTCGGCAACAACAGCCCGGATGGTTATACAGCCGACGGCGATTTGAAAGTGATGCGCTGGGATGTAAAGAATCTCTCGGAAAGTCCGCGCGCACTTGTTAAAATCAACTAGCGTTCAAAAAAAGGGGGAACGCGCTGGCGACCCCCCTTTAAAATTGAATTATTTAACGATTAGTCTTCGTCAGCAACTTTCACTTTCAGGCCATCCAAATCATCTGACATCTCAATCTGGCAACTGAGACGCGAAAATTCATCGCGGTGGTCACTGCTTTCGAGCAGATCATCTTCATCTTCGCTCATTTCTGGTAGTTTGGCTTTCCAGCTCTCATCCACATGAATGTGGCAGGTAGCACAGGAACAGCAACCGCCGCAGAGTGCCAGTAACTCGTCGAAGCCGTTGTCGCGGATCGCTTCCATCACACTGATGCCGTTATCAACGGTAATCGCTTTTTCCTCGCCTTCACGGCCTGTTACATGAATTGTTGGCATAGATACCTCTCGTAAGACTGTTATTCCAAAATCCCGCACGCTATGTCCGCTGCTTGATGAAATATCAAGACCCGAAACAGGTAAGGAAAGCCAATGGGCCTATCAAAAGAATTGATACAGCAGAGTCTTGATGTCGTTTGTCAAAGCGAACCCAAAATGGCGGCCGCTCTGGAGACTTGCGGCTATCCTGAGCCGCGGATCAGGCCTCAGGGTTATGCGACTTTGCTCCGGACGATTTTGGGGCAGCAGGTAAGCGTCGCATCAGCTGCATCGGTTTGGAATAAATTGGAAGATTTACTGGGGCCTGGCTGTCCGCCGGAAAAGCTCATTGTCCGGGATTTTGACGAATTGCGCGCATGCGGCATGTCTCGTCAAAAACAAGGCTATGCGAGAAGCCTGGCAGAGCTGATAATATCGGGTGAATTGGATTTGAGCAATTTGTCCGATGATGACGAGCAAGCCATTGCCGAGCTTGTTCAGATCAAAGGGATTGGTCGCTGGTCTGCCGAGATTTATTTGCTTTTCGCATTGGGTAGACCCGATATCTGGCCAGCCGGGGACCTTGCCGTGCAAATTGGCATTGGCAAGATTATGGGATATGAAACCCGGCCATCGGAAGACGATTTGCGCGAAATTGCCAAGGCCTGGTCACCGCATCGTGGTGCCGTCGCTATTTTCACTTGGCATATGTATAATACGACCGCGCTTTAGCGATTATAAATCCAGCGGATGGTTCCACCAGGCATTGGTGGTGAACGGCCGCATATCCAGCTCAAATGTCCAAGCCGAGCGATGTTGGTGCGCGATATGATAATATGTGTCGGCAATCGCGGTCGGTTCCATAACCTGGTCTTTGCCGTTGCCCATAACATCAAGCATTTTTTCAAATCGTTCTTTGCCCAACAACTTACCCAATGTGTCCGGTGCATTGACCGCACCATCAATCAAGATATGCGCGATATGGATGTTCTTAGGCGCAAATTCGGCATTCAGGGTCTGACACAACATCCGGCGTCCACCCATGGCGGCTGCATGGCTAGATTGACCGGCATTCCCCCGCATTGCAGATGTTGCCGAAGTAACCAACAAAGCACCGCCGCCCCGTTCCTCCATTTTGGGAAAGAGTTTTTGGGCAATTCGGAATACGGCTAATGTCCCCATGCGCCAGCCCAGTTCAAACGTCTTAATCGG
The DNA here is from genome assembly GCA_947494305.1 of uncultured Sphingomonadaceae bacterium. GTDB lineage: Bacteria > Pseudomonadota > Alphaproteobacteria > Sphingomonadales > Sphingomonadaceae > Parasphingorhabdus. Next base: position 292,850 of record CANLUL010000002.1, read on the forward strand.
CGTGTCGGCCACGGCGCGGTTTCCAATCTGCGCGCCGAGATTATAGATCACCACGTTGATTGGGCCAATATCGGCTTCAATATCATCGATTAACTGTTCGATCGCGCCTTCGTCTACGGCATTGAGCAAATGCCCCGACGCTGATCCGCCAGCCTCCTCAATGTCAGCGACCATTTTATCGAGCCCGGCTTGATCGCTGCGGCGACATAATGCGGCGTGATAGCCTTCGCTGGCAAAACGTTTGGCAACATTGCCGCCAATTCCGGCGCCAGCCCCGATTACTAAACAGACATCAGTCATGGTGTTTTCCTATAGTTTTAATCCCGGATTGAGCTTCTTGATTTCCTTCATGAAGGATGTCGGCTTTTTTCGATATTTGGTCTTGGGATTGGTTTTATAACCGAGCAATTTTATGGCATCCTCAACAAAATGCACGCAGTTTCGCTTGTTTAGATTATAGCTTTTCTGCGGAATATTTTTCCACTTTGTCACATGCGCCATAAGCTTGCGATATTGATCGTCGCTAATGTTGACCGTGAAGGCCGCATCGCTTTTCGAAATATATTTAACAGAGGGTGCTTTTACGATCCCCTTGACCGAACCCCACAGGATGCCGGGCGAAACATTGACTGCGGTAAAGCCGTGCGCACCGCTTACGGTTTGACCATTGTCCAATTCGCCTTTCATCGTAAAAAACGCATGCGGAAAACTACTGCCAAACTCATGACTGTAAAATGTTACGACAACATCGGCGCGCGCTATTCCCGGCGTGAGTGCTATGGATATGACAGCCATGAGCACCGCAATTTTTCTTAACCAAAAAACCTTCACTACGCTATTCCCCTATTTGCCTGTCTAGCCACGCTGCTGCCTGACCCGGCGTCTTTTTGTCATCACTACGATCGACCATATAATTGGCCTCGCGCATTTTTTCTACGCTGATCGCACCAACTAACGGTCGGATCGCGTCCACCAATTTTTCATCGACCGCGCTGTCGGATGAAACCAACAACAAGGCTTCGTAAGAAGGTACGGCGCCTTTTTCATCATCCAGCACGACGAAGCCATTGGCAGCGATACGGCCGTCGGATGAAAAAGCAGAAATAACATCCGCTTCACCGCTGGCTAGCGCGGGGTACATGAAGGTGGGATTAAAAGAACGCTCCTCCTTGAACCGCAACGGATACGCATCCTTGACCATCTCCCATTCGGGTCTTTCAAGAAATTCCAAATCTGTTCCAAAGGTAAACTCGGGGGATACACGAGCCAGATCGTCGAGAGTTTTCAAATCTTTCGACGCTGCATCTTCGGGACGAATGGCAAAGGCATATGTATTTTCAAAACCCAGCGCGCCTAGCATCGTTACACTATGTTGCCGATTGGCCCACTCACCGATTTCACTCAGCATCTGATCGGTTGGCGGCGCATCGGTGCGCTGCATCTGATTGGTCCAGATAGTGCCCGAATAGTCGACGTAAATATCAATGTCATCGGCGGCAACAGCCTGAAACACCAACGCTGAACCCAGGCCATCACGATATTCAATGGCATAGCCTTGTTCTTCCAATCGAGCGCCGATTAGCCGGGCCAATATGAATTGCTCAGAGAAACCCTTTGCGCCGATAACAATCACGTTTTCGCGTGACTGGAGAGTGGGCAACAGAGCAATTGCCAATCCGATACCTAAAATGGCTGCCGCGATCCAGGCCCGCACCTTCTTACGCACAGCGATTGATTTTTCGATTACGCCGAGCAGCAGATCGACGATAATGGCCAGGCTCGCCGACGCCAGACAGCCGGCCAACACCAAGGTCCAGTTTTGAGTCTGTAATCCGGCAAATATCATATCACCAAGACTGGCTTGTCCGACCGTTGTGGAAAGCGTCGCCGCACCGATAGTCCAGACAGCCGCGGTTCTGATGCCTGCCATGATTGTCGGCGCAGCCAGCGGCGCCTCCACCAATCGCAATTTTTGTGAGGCGGTCATTCCCAATCCATCGGCGGCTTCCTTTGCCGCTGGATCGACCCCCGTCAGCCCTGTGACCGCATTGCGTAATATGGGTAGCAGAGCATAAAGTGTTAGTGCCAACAATGCCGGTAGAAAGCCGAGCGCGGTAATGCCGCCACCCACCAACAGCGACAGACCGAGCAGCACTGGATAGAATAGCGCTAGCAAAGCCAAAGCTGGAATCGTTTGAATCAGGCTCGCAAAACCCAAAATCACCGCTGCGACTTTAGGCGCGCGTGCAGCCCAAATGGCCAGCGGTAGACAAATTACCATGGCTAGTAGAAGCGCAGAAAAACTGAGCTGCACATGAGCTGCAAGTAAATCCGGCACGCGGGAAAAGGCGCTGCGCCAAGCTTCGTTCATGACTGTTTGCCTAGTGCATGAAAATGTTCGGCCTGTGCGCGCGGGACGGCAACAAGCGCCTCGGCCTCTGCGCCAACTTTCCCTGATAGCAATTCTGCAGGAGTGGCATCAGCCTTTATCTGGCCGTCCTGCATCACAAGAATACGATCCGCTAAATAGAGCGCTTCGGCCATGTCATGGGTAACGATGATTGTCGTCAGCTCTAGTTTGTGATGTAGCTTTTTATATTGTTCGGTCAGGTTATCACGCGTCACAGGATCAAGCGCACCAAATGGCTCGTCCATGAGCATCAGACCAGGCCGTGTTGCCAAAGCTCTTGCTACGCCTACGCGTTGTTGTTGTCCGCCGCTCAACTGATCAGGCATGCGCTGTGCCATTTCCCGCGGCAGTTCGACCAGATCCAGCAGCTCTGCAACACGGTCATCCAATCCCTGATGCCCACCCGCCAATTCAAGACCGATCGCAATATTGCGTGCAATCGTCATATGCGGAAACAGGCCAATATTCTGAAAAACATAGCCAATCCGGCGGCGCAGGACATGCGGATCAATCGCCTCTATTTGATCTTCGCCAACCAGAATGGACCCGCTACTTGGCTCCACCAACCGGTTGATCATTTTTAGCAATGTCGACTTACCCGATCCAGACAAACCCACCAGTGCCACCAGACTACCAGCTTTGATCTCCAAGGATAGTGCGTCCACTGCCTTTACCGCACCAAAATGGCGACTGACATTGTTCAAACTAATGGAGGGACCGATGGTGGACATTTGTCTTTATAGTGGCGCGCTTTGCCGATGATGTCCAACCTGACTTGACGAATCCATCAAAAACCTTTCGTATGAACATCAATGTAAATAATAGGCAGGAGCGGACTCATGGCTTTTCAAAGCGGGCAAAAATCAATTTTCATCACTGGTGGAGCATCGGGACTAGGGCGCGAAGTTGCTCGTTATTTTGCAGGCAAAGGCTGGTTTGTGGGAATTGCTGATATCAACGATGATGGCATGGCGGAAACGGCCGGAATGCTTCCCGAGGGACAAAGCTCCACCCACAGATTGGATGTCACCGATCGTGCGAATTGGAAATCCGCTGTTGCTGATTTCGGAAAAATCACTGGCGACACGATGAATGTGCTATTTAACAATGCAGGTATTGGTGAAGGTGGTCCGATCGAAGAAATGACCGATGAAGATATCGACCTGATGATCGCTATCAATTTCACCGGATGTATCAGTGGTACCCGTGCCTGTTTCGAGATGCTTAAAAATACACCCGACAGCTGTGTTCTCTATACCGCATCTGCGGCGGGTATTTATGGCGTCGCTGATCTCAGTGTCTATAGCGCCACCAAATTCGCGGTGCGCGGTCTTGCTGAATCACATGATCTCGAGTTCCAGAAACATGGCATCAAGTCGCGGTCACTAATGCCTGGTTTTATTGATACCAACATTATTTCGGATGTCGTTGAAGGCTCAAACCAAACCGGCAAGGAGCGGCTCGAGGAAGCGGGTGTAATGGTCAGCCCGGTCTCGATTATCGGTCCGGAAGCCTGGGAAGCGGTCCATGGCAAAAAGGTCCATCGCCCCGTTAACAAAATGGCAAAGCAATTGGCCTTCGCTGCGCGCTGGATGCCGGGACGGTTGCGCAAACAAAGTGTAGAACTAGCCGATCTGGGTAATGTGCTGGCTCCCACCGAACAGCCGAAAGATTAGAGGTAGCTCTCGATCTGACGCGCCAAATCTACATCGCGTTGTGACAAGCCTCCATTCTGCCCGGCGTCATGCGTGGTCAACGTGATATCGACCTTGTTATAAACGTTAAACCATTCGGGGTGGTGATCGGCCTTTTCCGCATGAATCGCGACCCGCGTCATAAAGGCGAAAGCTTCGGCAAAATCTGCAAACGCAAACTTACGGCTTATCGCATCACGTTTGGGATCATATTCCCAATCGGAAAATTCCGCTAAGACCGCTTTGCGCTCGTCGTCGGTCAGTTGCGCTACCATATTCTTCGTCTCCACTTGGCTTTCATGTCATTTCGTGCCTTAAGACTAAGGGTCACGACCGACTAACTGCGCGGAGCGTGGTTTGAAGCGATTTGGCTTTGCGCAAGAAAGGAAAGCGCAGTAATAGCGGAGCTATTGCAGGCTTTTCTGACGCTGCGCAGGGCCAAATCAGTCAAATCCGAAGGACGACAAAATGACTTCCATCTCGAACAAAAAAACGCTTGGAAAGGCAACCAGCCTTACCGGCGCATTTTTTTATCCGAGAGGTTCGTCATTTTGGCGCCACGCCCGTGCAGTTAGTGGGCCGTGACCCTAACCATGAACGGGGGACAGTCAACCACTAGCGAAAACGCGCTCATCGCCGATGGCCTTTGCTGCGTGCGCGGCGACCGGATGCTGTTCAAGGATTTGAATTTTCAATTGGAACCTGGACAAGCCGGGTTGCTAACTGGACCCAATGGGGTTGGGAAATCCAGTCTATTGCGGTTGGTCTCAGAATTGCTGGAACCATTTGCCGGAACCGTATCTGTACCAAATAGCAAAGCGCTATGCGATGACAAACTACCATTGGATGAGCACCTACCGCTTGGAAAAGCATTGCAATTTTGGACCCAGCTGGATGGCCGTACAGATAGCGATATGCAGGCCGCCCTGGAAAAAGCGGGTCTAGATCATTTGGCCGAAGTGCCTGTCCGTTATTTCTCGACTGGGCAGCGACAGCGGGCGAGATTGGCGCGGACCTATTTGAGTGATGCCAAAATTTGGCTTTTGGACGAACCAGCCAATGGATTGGATGCGGCATCGGTCGAACATCTGGGTACCGTTTTGCAGAACCATCTTGATAGCGGCGGCATTATTCTGGCGGCTAGTCATATTCCGCTCCCGATCAAGTTCGACCTCAAGCTGGCCCTCGAACCGATCGTGCAGGCAGCATGATTGGAACGCTCGGCACATTGATCTGGCGCGACGTTCGACAAAGCTATGCTAGCGGCGGGACATGGTTGCCAGTGGTGTTCTACCTCTCCGCCGCTACACTTTTCCCTTTTGCTGTGGGGCCAGACCGCGAATTGCTGTTGCAAACTGGCGGCGGGATATTGTGGATCGCTGCTCTGCTAGCTACCCTGCTGCCGCTTGACCGCCTGATCCAACCGGATTTGGACAACGGCATTTATGATCAACTGATCACACGCGGCCTCACCGACGAAGTCATCGCCTTCGCGCGGTTGATCTCGCACTGGCTATCTTTCGGTCCGCCACTGTTGCTGGCTGCGTTTCTGGCCAGCGGCCTGATGGGTCTTGAAGGCGCATCACTTTGGACGCTGCTGGCAAGCCTGGCGATCGCCACCCCGGCGTTGGCTGGACTAGCGGTCATTATTGCGGCGATAACTGCCGGGCTAAAGGGAGCGAGCGCTTTGGGCGGATTACTGCTTATTCCGTTGGCAATACCATTGCTGATTTTCGGAGCGGGCAGTCTTTCCAATTTTGCAGGCAACGCGCTGCTATTTTTGGGCGCAGTGTCTTTGCTTTTGGTTGCAATGACCCCGTTTGCAGCAGGCGCCGCTCTAAGGGCCACGCGTGAGTAAAAGCTTGTAACATAAGATCCCCCGCCATTGATACGAATGGAATATTCGGTATCGCCGATTTCGGGGGAACGAAATGCGTCTAATTATCTTTGCTTCACTGGGTCTGTTTGGAATGTCGGTACTGGCTTCTGGGTTGTCGAACTCGGCCAACGCAATTTCCAAAGAACATATCAGGGGAACCGTGACAGATGTTTATAATGGTGGAACAATCGCCATTGATGGATATGGATCGCATTTGAAAATCGAAGGCTTCAGCGATGGTTTTCCTGAGGCCATATCGGAACGAAGAACACGGCAATCATTATCCTCGCTGATCAAGGGAACAAAAATCTTCTGTCAGCGTCATAAAATCGACAATTATGGAGTGGTAGTGGCACGTTGTTGGGATGATATGGACCGGGAAATCACCAATAAACTGGTTCGCCAGAACATGGCACCAATCGAATAGACTAGAGCCCGCCCTCAGTCACTTCATAGCCGGCTTCTTCCAAACCAGCTTTCAATGCAACTCGGCAAGTTTCCAATTGGCCTTCATCGGTCGATCGAATCACGAAATTCCCGCCTACTGTGCCACTGCGGAAAAACGGATAGCTACCAATTGCGCAGCCTTCATTCGCTTTTTCGCACTCGCGCAAAATGTCGGCAATTTCACTCTCCGGAGCCCATGCACCGAGAGTGGCAGATAAAAGCGGCGCGCCGCCCTCCAAAGTTCCGGTCAACGCGTCAAGCATGCCTGCGGTAATTGCGGGCACACCCGCCATAATGAAAATATTCCCCACTTTGATTCCAGGCGCACCAGAACGTTTATTCTCGATAAGGTCCGCGCCATCGGGAACGCGGGCCATACGTAGGCGACCTTCGTTGATACCGCCTTTATCCAAATAGTATTTCTCAAGCACAGCACGAGCGGTTGGATGCACGACGACATCCACACCCAGCGCCTGTGATATCGCATCGACGGTAATATCATCATGCGTGGGACCAATGCCGCCAGTGGTGAACAGATAGTCATTGCGCTCACGCAGGATGTTCACTGCCTCCACAATCGCACCCATATCATCGGCAACCACGCGGACTTCGCCAAGGCGGATGCCTTGGACATTCAGCCAGCTGGCAATTTGGGCGATATTCTTATCCTGCGTTCGGCCGGAAAGAATTTCATCCCCAATTACGATCAGGGCTGCGGTATAAATGCGGTCATAGCTCATAGCGCCGTCTATAGAAGGAAAACAGAACGATTGGGAATATCAAATCCGCCAAGACCTTAGTCCTTTTTCATATAGTCCGATTCAGGTGGATGGGCGATTTGATCGAGTGGGATATGCTTCCAGACCGGTTCACTACCCAATCGTGCATTGAATTTGATATTGAACGTAAAAGGGTCTGAGTCGGGTGCCAACATGTCGGGTCCGTAGATCGGTTTCACGGCTTTTGCCGCATATCCCATTGCTCGTAGTAAGGTCGGGAATATCCGGTAGTGAGACAGGCCGTCCTTGCTCTGATTGACTGCACTGGCCCAGCGTTCCTCATTTTCTTGATCGCCAATTACCACCAGCGGAGCCAACCCTTCCTCAATCTCGGGATTGGGTGTGCAATGGGTTGCCTGCCCTTTTTCTCCGCGCTCATGAAATGTCTGCCCATGATCGGAAGTATAAATAATCGTTGCATCGGCTAGGTTGGCCTTTTCGAATAAGCGGTCGAAGAAACCTCCCACATTCCATGTCAAACTATTGCGATAGCTGTTGCGGTAGAGAATCCAATTACTCTGCCGTCCATCAAGATGATCCCTTGATGCTGTGTCCGTCACATCCGCCATTGTTCCCCGCTTCAGCATCGGCCGATATTGCGCATGACTATCGGGAAATTTGTCATTCACAGGAAAATGAGCGCCCACCTTATTGACCAGAATAAATTGCTTCTTGTCATCATTCAGATAGCTGGAAAGACGATCCGCGACGCTATGATCACGATGCAATACTGCGATATCCTCAAACTGATGCCAGTGGTCGATATCGGCGCGTTCGACATCATTCATCAGGTTTTGATATTGGCCACCCGTCCTTTGGGCATCGATGTAAATAGTCTCAAATCCAGCTGTTTTGGCATAGGACCAGATTGACGGCTTATTCCGAATAACCGCACGGTAATTGTCTCTCGTACCGCCAAAGCGCAGCATAACGTTGGATCCGACACTGCAATGCGTGATCGAAGCCGCTAGCCCAAAATTATATATGGGAATGTCGCGCTTTTGCCTTAGCAAGCCCGAATAGACACCGGTATCGCTGTTAATATCCAGATAGGCACCGGCAATACTCTCGTCGATGATAAGCACGATATCTTGATCTGAACTCTCTTTTGATGGCTTGATGGAAACGGCTTCACGCGGTCCATGATCATTTGTGAGATACTCATACCCGAAGAGTAGAGCAAAGCTCGCACCGCTATGCGATGTTGGCAATCCGCTCGCACCCTCGCCACCGCGAAAGAACAGTAATATTGTTAACAGAGCCAAAATGGGCAGCGACGCCAATCGGGTCAAACCGACAAAAAGATTTGAAGAAACAACCGGTTTCAACCCAATTCCGAAAAGCAACAGCAAGCCTTTGCCAAGAGCCATCAGCATCGCTGGACCCTGTTGCGCCAAGGCATTGCCCAAATCACCAGCACTTTGCATCATGGTGATAAAGCCATCATATTCCATAAAGTCACCAACGGCCCATTGGTAGCTATCCAAAGTTATCGAACCGGCAGCAAAAAACGCAGCCAGCGACCAGCGAATCCATCCGCGATGAATGTAAGCGGTTCCCACAAGGCTCCCCGCGCACATCGCAAACAAAATGCAGTAAGCAATCAAACCAACCGGTTGTATCTCCGGTGTTGTCATCATCTCCAGCCTTCGCCAGATTTCGGTGATACCGGAAAGCATGAACGCAAATATCAGCAGCAATTTTAAGCGATTTCGCATCGAGGTTCCGTGAAAGATTATACCAACTGTCGCATCTCTTACTGGAACTTGATTAATTTTCCCCCAAAAACCAACGTTGATGCCAAAAAATAGGGGTATCGCCAAATTATCCAAAAGCTCTTATATGGACCCCATGACACAATATCACACCGTTGAAGAAGCGACCCCACAAAACCGGACCGGGGCCATTAAACTGCACGGCCCTGAGGGCTTTGAGGGTATGCGTAAGGCTGGCCGATTGGCCGCAGAAATACTGGATTCCCTCGTGCCTCACGTTGTGCCAGGTGTAACCACCGGTGCGCTCGATGATATGGTTCGTGAACAGGCTTTTGCAGCGGGAGCTGTGCCAGCTACTTTGGGCTATCGCGGCTTTACGCACAGCTGCTGCACATCGATCAATCATGTTGTATGCCACGGGATTCCGGGCGATAAGAAGCTGAATGAAGGCGATATCGTCAACATCGACGTCACTGTGATTGTTGACGGATGGCACGGCGATACTAGCCGCATGTTTCTGGTTGGCAAAACCCCAATCAAAGCCAGTAAATTGGTGCAGGTCACCTATGAATGTTTGATGCTCGGCATTGAACAGGCCAAGCCTGGCAACCGGATGGGAGACGTTTCTCACGCAATCCAGACTCATGCTGAAGGCCATAGGTATAGCGTGGTGCGCGATTTTTGCGGACACGGTTTGGGGCAATTGTTTCATGATGCGCCAGAAGTGGTTCACGCCGGTCGTCCTGGCACAGGGCCAGAATTGCGCCCGGGTATGTTCTTTACCATCGAACCAATGATCAATATTGGCAAATACACCAGTAAGATGCTTGAAGACGGCTGGACGGCGGTGACGCGGGACAAAAAATTGTCGGCCCAGTTTGAACATAGCATTGGGATTACCGAGGACGGGTGCGAAATTTTTACCAAGAGCCCGGCCGGTCTGGATGCGCCACCCTATTCAGCTTCCTTATAGTTCTTGACCAAGGCACGCACATTTAGCTAGTCAATTAAATCAAACGGAAAGCATTGACTTTCCGCTGATTTGGGAGACAGATGATGCGCAGGCTAGGACTATTATTAGCACCTCTATTGTTGGTAGCTTGTGAGAGCCAGGTTCCAGAAACAGAAGCGACCGATACCGCCGCAGCATCAGATGGTACAGAATGGTCCAATATCGGCTTTGATGCCAAGGAACAGCGCCACAGTCCGCTTGACCAGATCAACGAAGAAAATGTCGGCGAGCTTGGCATTGCCTGGTTCAAGGACCTACCTGATGCGCGCGGTCAGGAAGCCACTCCGGTAATGGTTGATGGCAAGCTTTACATCTCCACAGCCTGGTCAAAAGTCTTTGCTTATGACGCGAAAACGGGTGAGGAACTTTGGTCCTATGATCCGGAAGTACCGGGTGAAAAGGCTGTTGATGCCTGTTGTGATGTCGTTAATCGCGGAGTTGCTATTAGTCGTGGGAAGCTATTCTTCGGAACGATTGATGGCCGCCTGATTGCATTGGATGCCAATACCGGTGCACGGTTGTGGGAAACGCAAACCACAGACAATAGCAAGCCCTATACGATCACTGGCGCACCTCGCGTTGTGAAAAATATGGTGATGATTGGAAATGGCGGCGCAGAATTTGGCGTGCGTGGCTATTTGTCAGCCTATGACGTTAGCGATGGTTCGATGAAATGGCGCTTCTACACGGTCCCGAACCCGGAGGGAAAACCGGATGGAGCCGCGAGCGACGAAATATTCGAGAAAGCGGCGAACAAAACATGGGGCGATGGCAATTGGCGCGAGTCCGGCGGTGGCGGCACCGTTTGGGATTCGATTGTTTACGACAAAGATCTTGATCAACTCTATTTTGGTGTGGGCAATGGTAACCCCTGGAACCATGGTGTTCGTTCCGGTGGCGAAGGTGACAATCTGTTCCTTTCATCGATTGTAGCCGTCAATCCCGATACAGGTAAATATCTCTGGCATTATCAAGCGACACCGGCTGAAACATGGGACTATACGGGTACACAGCACATTATTCAGGCGGAACTCGAAATAGACGGGCAGATGCGCAAGGTGCTGTATCAAGCGCCGAAAAACGGATTTTTCTTTGTCGTCGACCGGGTTGATGGCACGCTCATTGATGCCAATCCTTTTGTCGACAATATCAATTGGGCCACTGGCTATAATCTGGATACCGGTCGTCCGATCGAAAATCCCGAAGCACGGTTCTACAAAACCGGAAAGCCCTTTATCGCCATTCCCGGTGCACTCGGAGCACATAACTGGCACCCTATGAGCTACAATCCGGCAACTGGGCTGGTCTACATTCCGGCACAGCAGATTCCGCAGGCTTATGCTGTTCAGCAAAATGATTTTGACAAAAAACGTGAACGCAAGGGTTTCAATGTCGGTATGAGCATGACCGAAACATTGATCCCTGATGACATGGCGGCTTTCAAGGCAGCGGTAGCAGGAACGACTGGGCGGCTGGTCGCATTCAATCCGAAGACCGGCAAGGTCGAATGGAGTCATGATTATCCGTCGGCCTGGAATGGTGGTACCATGACAACGGCAGGAAACTTGGTGTTTCAAGGCACTGCTTTGGGTCAGTTCAAAGCCTATACCGCGGATAAGGGCGAAGAATTGCTCAGCCTCGATATGCAATCTGGGATCGTAAGTGCGCCTTCAACCTATATTGTAGATGGAGAGCAATATATTGCCTTTCTAACCAGCAAGGGTGGAGCATTCCCGCTCGCTGCAGGTATTGCTGGCGGTGTATCTCGTACCATACCTAACATTCCGCGCCTCGTAGTACTGAAAATAGGCGGGAAAGCCGAACTGCCGGCACTTCCCGAAAAATCGGAAGTGGTTTGGGATCCACCTGAGCAAACGGGAACGCCCGAGCAGATTGCAAGAGGCCGGGAACTCTACGGTCGCAATTGCCTGGTCTGTCACGGCGATAGCGCCATTGGTAATGGCTTCACGCCGGATCTGCGAATTTCCGGTGCTTTGCAATCCGCCGAGCTTTGGAAGTCGATTGTCGGAGATGGTGCGCTCAAGGATCAAGGCATGGTCGGATTTGGTGATCAGGTTAGTGATGAAGGCATCGAGGCTATGCGCCATTACGTGATTGAGCGTTCGCATTGGACCAAAGAAAATATTGCCGATCTAGCAGTGCCTGTGGTTCGATAACGCAACGCCCCTGCCTGTTTTTTAAGCAGACTGGCATTGTTTCTGCCCACTTAATAAGCAGCGTTGAAACTGCTGTGGAATCGCTTTAGCTGTAATCTGCGATTCTTAGAGTGATTCCAAGTTGGCATGTTTTTTGAATCTATGTGGGCGATTGCGCCCGACTACGGGATGTTCACGCATGCCGAAAAGAGAGCGATACAGGGACGAACATAATGAAAAAAATCGAAGCAATCATTAAACCTTTTAAACTGGACGAAGTGAAAGAGGCTCTACACGAAGTCGGAGTCTCCGGTATCACTGTAACCGAAGCGAAGGGTTTTGGCCGTCAGAAAGGTCATACAGAGCTCTATCGTGGTGCAGAATATGTCGTTGATTTTCTGCCTAAGGTAAAACTGGAAGTGGTGGTTGAGGACAATCTGGCTGACCGCACAGTGGAAGCAATTTCACAGGCCGCACAAACCGGCCGGATCGGCGATGGGAAAATCTTTGTGATTCCCGTTGAGGCAGCCCTGCGCATTCGTACTGGCGAACGGGACAACGAAGCAATCTAGCTCTTCTTAAAACACTCAAAAACATGAACGAGGAATAAAACATGGGTAACAGCACTTCAGACATTATGAAAATGATCAAAGAGCATGACATCGAGTGGGTTGATGTTCGCTTCACCGATCCGCGCGGCAAATGGCAACATCTGTCCATGTGTGCCGAAGTAATTGACGAAGATGTGCTTGAAGAAGGCTTTATGTTTGATGGTTCTTCTATTGAAGGCTGGAAAGCGATTAACGAGTCCGACATGATCCTGCGTCCTGATCTGGATGCGGTTTACATGGATCCATTTTCAGCAACACCGATGATGATTTTGGTCTGCAATATTGTCGAGCCTGGCGATGGTTCACTTTACTCACGCGACCCACGCTCCACGGCTGTACGTGCAGAAGCCTATCTCAAGTCTACCGGCATTGGCGATACCGTCTATGTTGGTCCCGAGCCTGAATTCTTCATGTTTGACAATGTACAATTTGAAGATGGCTACGACCGTTCTGGTTTCCGCATTGACGATATTGAACTGCCGACCAATACGGGCCGTGAATATGATGTAGGCAATATGGGTCACCGTCCCCGCGCTAAAGGCGGTTACTTCCCAGTGGCACCGGTGGACAGCGCCGTCGATATTCGCGGTGAAATGGTTGCGACGATGATGGAAATGGGCCTGCCCATGGATAAGCATCATCACGAAGTGGCGGCCGCTCAGCACGAGCTTGGCATAACTTTTGGTAAACTGACCGAAACATGTGACCGCACACAGGTTTACAAATATGTCGTACAGCAAGTTGCGCATGCCTATGGCAAGACAGCGACCTTTATGCCGAAGCCGATCAAGGAAGATAATGGCTCTGGCATGCACACCCACATGTCTATCTGGAAAGAAGGTAAGCCCCTCTTCGCGGGCAATGAATATGCCGGTCTATCCGAAACATGTCTCCACTATATTGGTGGTGTGATCAAACATGCCAAAGCGTGTAACGCATTCACCAACGCGACAACCAACAGCTATAAACGTTTGGTTCCGGGTTTTGAAGCACCGGTGCTGCTGGCATATTCCAGTCGTAACCGCTCGGCTTCCTGCCGCATTCCTTATGGTACAGGCGACAAAGCGAAGCGGGTTGAATTTCGTTTCCCAGATGCTTTGGCTAACCCGTACCTGTCTGCCGCAGCATTGCTGATGGCTGGCCTCGACGGCATTGAGAATAAAATCCATCCTGGCGATGCTATGGATAAAAATCTCTATGATCTGCCACCTGCAGAACTAGCTGACGTGCCAACCGTTTGTGGTTCTTTGCGTGAAGCGCTGGAAGCGCTGGAAGCCGATCACGAATTCTTGCTCAAAGGGGATGTCTTCTCAAAAGATCAGATCGATGCTTATGCTGAACTGAAGTGGGAAGAAGTCAGCCGGATGGAAACCACTCCCAATCCGGTCGAATTTGACATGTACTATAGCTCCTGATTTTTCCATTCAGGTTTAAATTCTGAAGGCCCGGGGCAAGCGATTGCTCCGGGTTTTTTGCTCGTAATAAGAACACTGCTTTGGAAGTTTGGGCAATTTATCATTGGGAGTTTACTGACGCGCCCGCCATAACATTAAATGGAACGGCATAGGTCCTTGCGGTCGTATTGAGACCGGACCTAATTTGAGAGATAGATCCGTGAATGAATTTATATTGGAGCGCAGGCAATGGACTTAAGTGGGAAGAACATATTATTGACCGGTGGCAGTGCGGGTATTGGACGTGAGATCGCTCGTCAGTTAAAAGAAAAAGGTGCGCATGTAACCCTGACCGGCCGCAATCCGGAGCGTTTGGCAGCTATGAGCGATGAAGGTTTTGAAATCATTGCGGCCGATCTATCCAGTGCGAGGGGCGTCGACGCGTTGCTTGCGGAATGGGGTGGGAAAGATGTCGACATTCTGCTCAACAATGCTGGTCAGCTTGTCGACTATGATTTCAGAAACGGCGATCCAAGTGCTGATGCGACTGATGTGTGTATCTATTCCAATCTTAACGCGCCAATCCGATTGATCACCGGGCTAATGCCAAACCTGCGTGCGCGTCCGCAGGCAACCATTGTCAATGTCACCTCAGGTCTTGCAATCGCACCTGCCGCTCGAACGCCAGTATATTGTGCGACAAAGTCAGCGTTACGTTTTTTCACACTTGGTTTACGTGAACAACTTAAGGACACTAACATTAGTGTTGTGGAAGCACTACCGCCCGTTGTCGATACGCAGATGAATGATGGCAACCCGATGAAAAAAATGTCACCTCACGAATGCGCGCGGCAAATTATCGCAGCTGTGGAACGAGACCGGAATGAAGCGAATATCGGTTCCACCAAAGCGTTGCGGATTGTCGAATCAATTTCACCAGTTCTTGCGCGGAAAATCACCCTGGGTTTTTGAGAGTGCGAACAGACGGGTTGTCGTCATGGACAATTCCGGGATCCCAGACCGTCTTTGACGCACAGTGGATTTAGGTAACCATTCGT
This sequence comes from uncultured Sphingomonadaceae bacterium, assembly GCA_947494305.1. Classification (GTDB taxonomy): domain Bacteria; phylum Pseudomonadota; class Alphaproteobacteria; order Sphingomonadales; family Sphingomonadaceae; genus Parasphingorhabdus. Next base: position 308,005 of record CANLUL010000002.1, read on the forward strand.
TCGATAAACCAATAGGTGGAGATAATGCCGATCCCATAGGCTGTCGCTGTTTTTGTGGGTTGTAGCCAGGAAATTTGAAATCGTTTGATCAGGGCGAGCGCCGCAAGGCCGATGGCGACAATGACCAGTTGTCCGATTTCAACACCAAGATTGAAGGTTAGGAGGGCCAGAGGGACATCATCTTTGGGCAGACCGATTTCCGCCAATGCTCCGGCAAACCCAAAGCCGTGAAGTAGGCCGAACAGGAAAGCCACGATCCATGGGAAGCGTTCTGAAAGGCGCTGTTCGTCCGGTTTTGCTTTTACAATCTCAACCGCGAGAAACACGATCGATAACGCAATCACCGCCTCGACTGGTTGTGATGGCAGCGAGAGATAGCCAAGCGTTGTACCAATCAAAGTGACGCTATGCGCAATAGTGAATGCCGTCACAGTCTTTGCCACTAACCATCCGCCCTTTAGCAGCAGCACCAGCGCCAATACGAACAGCAAATGGTCGAAGCCAAGTATGATATGTTCGACGCCGATAATGGTATAGGTTGATGCCACATTGGCGATCTCATCCTCTCCAGCAATCGTCGCAACCGGATCGTCTGGGGTCAAGCGGAGCGTCTGCACTTCTTCGTTCAGCGGTGCGACCCGAACCAGGGCGTCGGTGGACGAAAGTTCCAGTGCCTTCAATCCAATTTTTTGATCAGCAAGGGCCCCGTCGCAGGTCAGTTTGATGGTGGTCAGGATATTGCTGGCGGCAAACCGTTTTTGTGGCTCGCCAATTGGAGTGCAAGTCTCGGGGATGATGGCTTCGCCCGTCGCGCCCAGTCTCGATTGCGCAGAGGCTTTCCACAACAATGTCCAGTCGCCATCTTCTTGTTGTGTCAGCTCGACATAGGCTGGCCTGAGCTCATCGGCAAAAGCCGGTGCTCCCATCAACAGGCACGAAAGCAGGGCGAGAAAAAACCTCATTCGCGGCCTGCCACCCTTACATCATATTGCGAACGATATTGTTCGAGCGCGGTTTCTTCCTGCTGGGCCGTTTGCGCCGCGCGCCAGTCATTGGTCACGGCCTGCCGCACGTCATCCAGGGCCGCCGGTTTGCCAGGAGTTTTGGAGGTAATTTTAATCAGGTGCTGGCCAAAGCCGGAAGATACAGGGCCAACCCACTGTCCAGTTTCTAGTTGATCCAGATCGATAGAAAATTGCTCACCAAACTGGCGGGCAATATTGGCAGTATCGGCGCCTATCAGATTCTTGGGCAGCGAAATGGGTTTGGAAATGTCGGATGCTTCAACTGCGCCACTGTTTAAATCTTGCAGCAATTTTACGATCTCTGTTTCACTCGCTGCTCCACCTTGCCCCAGATAGACTTGTTCCAAATCGTAACTGGCCGACAGACTATATTTGCCCTGATTTTGGTCCATCCATTGCTGTAACTCGGCATCGGTCGGCTCGTTTGCGGCGGCATCCTGATTGTTGAGAAAACGCATTTTGGTAAACATCCGCCGCCGGATCACCGCATCATTGCGATCAAGCCCCAGGCGCAGGGCTTCGCGATAGTATATCTCTTCGGTAATCTCCTGATCAATCAGAGCGTCTAGTTCTTGCTGAGTAGGAGGGCGTCGGAAATTTTGAATCCAACCCGCGCGCAGGCGGTCAATATTGGATTGATCCACGCTTATCGTATAGTCGGCCGGATCACGATTGGTGCCGGTCGCCCAGAAAAATCCGAAGACCAATAATGCCCCGCCCAAAAAATGGATCAGTGGTTCTTTGAGAATTTTAGGCATCTTGTTTGGCACGCATCCTTATTACTTTTCGATCTCGCCCTGTCGACGCAATTTTTCTCAAGCTTTCGATAGACTCAGGACAAATATGAGAGCGGCGACCTATGCCTTTGGCGTATACCAAATGGGTGATGAGTAAGCGCGTTCCTGCTGTATTCTGATAACATCATCCGCCAATGTGATACCAAATTTTATGGCATCATATACCGGCCATGTTGGTGTCGGAATTTCAAGCACACGGACATAGTAAAACGCATGCTGTGCAGCATCAAACTCAGGGTCCTGCCAGAACGTGACCAATTCTGGAGCGCCGCTGTCTTTGTCCCATGTGCCTTTCGCCAGATCGACCGTGTTGGGAACAGGGGTCAGCTTGCCGTCTGCACCAATATTGCGATCATCTGCGTTGCTCCAACTGACATTGTAGACTTTCTCCTGAGACTTTCCGCTGGCATCAACCCAGCCTTTGACAACTTGGACACGGTCGAGGCCTGCACTTTCAGGATCCATCATCGCGCTGATCAGGAATTTCGGTGCCTCACCATTACCGCCGGATAAATCACCGCCCATCGGTACGCCCTTGGCATAGCCAGCTTTGACCAGATCCGCGGTATCACCTTCCGCAAATTCAAATCCGCCAAAAAAGCGAACCGTCATCCGCGGGCCGGTAGTCGCATAGACTTCGCGGCGTTGGAAGGCATCGAAAATCGCTTCGCGGCTATTGCTGGTCGCCCATGCAGCGGCATAGCCACTGGATAGATAGTGCCAGCCAAAACGACCTTCGCGCGTGCCTAGATTTTGCGGTTGCATGGCGCGGTCTTCGCGATTCAATTCATTTTGGCTGTGTTTGCCGAAGAAATTGTCTTCATCTGCGGTGGCCAAAGATGTGTGGCTATCGGTCGAACCGATCATACCGAATTTGAATGGATTGGCGCCGACGGTTTGCATCAGTTCCAGTCCGCGTTTCAATGCTTCGCGCGCATAGCTTCCGGCATAATCCTCTGGTTTGGTATCGCCGGTACAACTTAAGTTGCAATGATCCCAGCCGGCATCACCGAACCCGGCAAATTCATCATTGGGGGAGAGAAAGGGATGTGCTTCGCTATCCCCTTTGATCTGGGTAACTTCTACAACTGGCTCGTATTTGGCGCGGGTTTCGGCATAGGCTTTGTCAATCGGACTGCCGTCATATTTCTGCATTTCAAACATGCGACCGTTCGAGACATTGCTGTTATGCGGCATAGCTAGCATCTGGCCGCCAGTGTCTTTCTCATAGGCAGCCATATGCTCCCAGAGTTTCTCCGGATTCCCAGCAAATCCTTGCGAAGAATAAGGCAGAACCTGCGTTGTTTTTTCCGCTCCATCGCGGAACATCACGACACGGTGCAGATTATCGCCGCCGGGCATCGGGGTAAACTCATAACCCATGAAGGCAGTAAACTTGCCGGGGTCATTATATTCGTCAACGGTCTCACCATGGGCTTCCCAAAGATCTTTGGTGCGCTCGGCTTGATCTGCCGGATCGGTCAATTCTTCTGGTAAAGTTCCTTTGGCCGCGCCGTCAATAAGTTCAGCGGTAACTTGCAATGCACCTTCGTCGCTTTCGTTTAGCATATCATGCCAGCGCAGCAGAAATTCATTGCCAAGCAATGCAATGCGCGGCGCATCTTTAATCGCTTTTGTCGCACCCATCGCGTCGCTGTGATCGGCGATAACCAGAAAGTCGAGCGGCCGGGAGAGTTTTGCTTTTGCACCCTTCGTAGCGGTTACTTCTTCACCGCGTGCGAAGCGAAGTGCTTGTTCAGCGTTCAAACGATTACCGAAACCGAATGCATCAACGCTATTGTCGGTATGAAGGTGGGTGTCACCCCAGAAGACCTGTTCTGGAAACTCAGTATTTTCTAAGCTGCTGCCCGACCCGTTTGGATCATCACCAACATATTTGCATCCCGAAATGGCCAAAGCCGCACTGCAGGCGGCTATAAGTAAAGCTTTGCGCATTGGTAATCCCCTCATCCTTTGGCAGAAAACTAAAGGGTCAAGAGCCATCACGCAAGAGATTCGTCATCATCAGTGCCGATAACAAGAAACCGTAGCGTCAACCCAGTACCCGCCGGAGAAATGATCTTTCTCGCAAAATGGCTTTGGCCGCATTGTGGCCAGGTGCACCCGTAACACCACCGCCCGGATGGGTGCCCGATCCGCACATATATAAACCTTTGAGAGGACCTTTGTAATTGGCTGAACCAACCACGGGCCGAGCCGCCCAAAGCTGATCGAGAGACATGCGGCCATGGAAAATATCGCCACCAATCAGGCCAAATTTTCGTTCCAGGTCGAGCGGCGATAGCGCCATTTGACCGAGGATAAGTTTGCGGAAACCGGGGGCATGGCTTTCAACGATATTGAAGATTGCATCCACGGCGTTGTCGCGTTCATCATCCCAAGATCGACCGTCGCTGAATGAGGGCGCGAATTGCTGGCAAAACAGGCTGGCGACATGCTTACCGGGAGGGGCCAGGCTATCATCAATCAGGCTAGGGATCAGCATCTCGACCACGGGTTTGCTGGAAAAACCATGGGTTCGAGCTTCCTGGTAGGCGCGGTCCATGTAATCTAGTGATGGTGCCATAATGATCCCGGATTTCAGGTGATCTCCCTTGCCCATCAGGTCGGTGAAATCAGGCAAGTCATCTAAGGCAAGGTTCATCCGAAACGCACCCGATCCGCATTGGAAGCCGGCGATCATCTGCCGAAAATCAGCGGGCAAATGCTCGGATGCGATCAAGCGATCATAGAGCAACTTTGGCCCGATATTGGCAACAATCCGGTCAGCGACGATTGTGGCGCCTGCCGCTGTACGTACACCCGTTATCTGCCCATCTTGAACCAACACATTTTCAACGGGAGTATCCAATTGAATCTCGACACCGGCCTCTTCACAAGCTTCAGCCATCAGTTGCGTGATCCGCCCCATTCCGCCAATCACATGGCCCCATTGCCCTTGCTTGCCATTCACTTCACCAAAGACATGATGCAGCAACACATAGGCGCTGCCCGGTGTATCGGGGCTGGCATAGTTGCCAACAATGGCATCGAAACCGAATGCGGCCTTGATGGGATCACTTTCAAACCATTGATCGAGTAACTCGCGTGCGCTGAGTGTGAATAATTTGATGATATAATGCTGATCCAGGGATGATAATTTGGTGAACCTTCTCCCTTGCTGGATCGCAGCGAGCAATGAAGCAGCGCCGCCCGCGCTATTGGGCGGAATGTGCAAGGCAAGGTCACGAAGAACCGATGCTGCTGTTTCCAGCATTTCATAATATGCCGGAAGACGTTCTGCATCTTTGGCAGAAATTTTTTTGATCTCCTGCTGGGTGGCTTCGGTCCCGCCGCCAACCAAAAGATACTGCCCATTACCAAGCGGTAGAAAATTGCTCTTTGGCCGTTCAAGCACGCGATAGCCGCGCGTCTCTAGCCCCATATCGGCAATGATTTTTGGTTGAAGCAACGAGACGGTATAACTGGCCGTGCTGTTGCGAAATCCAGGATGAAATTCCTCGGTCACAGCCGCACCGCCAATGACATTACGCGCTTCTAAAATGCGCACTTTCATCCCGGCGCGTGCCAGATAATAGGCACAGACAAGGCCGTTATGACCCCCGCCAATGATCAGGGCATCAGGCTTGGCAATCACAGTTATGCGTTGGCATCAAAATAGGGGCGATCGCCCTTTATCGTCGCGCGCTGCATTATCCGGCGCGCAGGAAAATAGTCAGAAGAGGCAAAATGCTGACAGGCCCGATTATCCCAAAAGGCAATGGCACCTTTTGTCCAGCGGAACCGGCACTGGATTTCCGGATTGGCCGCGGTCGCGTATAGACGCTTAAGCAGGGCCGCGCTTTCTTCTGGTTCCAGGTCGACAATGTGACTGGTGAAAGCGCCATTGACATAAAGCGTTCTGAGCCCAGTTTCAGGATGCGTGCGCACAATGGGATGTTCTTCAGGCGGATATTTATCGTGCAATTCTTCCGGTTTCTTGTTGAGCCGCTTTGCAAAGACACGCGCGATATCATGCATCGCAGTCATACCGGTAATTTTCTCGCGAATATCTTCGGGCAGATTTTCATAAGCCAGATTCATATTGGCAAACAGCGTGTCCCCACCAACTGGGGGAATTTCGATGGCATTTAAGACGGATCCCAATGAAGGCTCTGCGCGCCATGTGACATCGCTGTGCCACATATTCTCTTGGCCCTTGCTCTTGGGTCCATGTTCGATGCGGAGAACTTCTGGGTTGGGTTGATCTTTTGGCGTTGCCGGGTGGATCTCCAAATCGCCGAAACGTTTGGCAAATGCCAAAAGCTGTTCCTGTGTCAAATCCTGATCGCGGAAAAAAATCACTTTATGATCGAGCAACGCCTGCCGGATTTCTGCAATGACCGCATCGCTAAGCTCGGTAGCGGTAGAAACACCACCTATCTCGGCTCCAATGGCTGGAGTCAGTTGTTGAATTTCAAAACTGCCAGTTGTTTCTGGCATCGAAGCGACACTCGCCATGATTATCCTCTCTCATTAATTTGGATCTTATCTAGCATGAAAAACCGGCAAACCGCCAATCGCAATTCTTGAAAAGGAAAAAGAGCTTTCTAGATGCAGCAACCCTTTGCTAGTCGACAACCAATCGCCTGTCCGCCAAATCTATCAAGAGGAAGATGCAATGGGATCAGAAGCTGCCCATATCGAACCCGTTTTGGATATCTCTAATGAGGAGCGATCCTTTTGCGAAGCGCAGACCAATCATGTGAATTATGACGGCTTGGATCGGCTTTTTTATTTGGGGAACTACCAACGCGAACTGCCTGTCAATATAGCGCGAATGATAGAAAATGCGCATGACTGGGAACATTTACCGTTTGTCCATCCCTCTGCTTTCTCGGCCATAGAATTAATTGATAGCGGGTCCTGGGGTTGGCGTACGAAGGTCGAGTTGCCAGGAACCGGTGAAACACAATTGCTTCAACTATTGGTTGATAATGAACAGAATTATTGGGCGACGACTGTGCTCTCCGGTTCAGGAGAAGGCGTTCATATCCATACTCAGGCTACATCGATTTCTGATGAGAAGATCAATGTTGATGTCCGTTTCTATCTAGAAGAAAAACCTGTTTCGGATGAGATGGCGACCATGACGCTTGGCTATCTGCAAGCTCTTTATACGCAGCTATATGATGAAGATCAGGTGCTGATGAAGGGAAGGCAGCAGGCTTTGGATCGCAGATCGGAAACCGCTGTAACCGATGTGCATGTGCTGGAACTTGGGCTGGCTGAAGATCTACAACCAGATTTGCCGATTGTTTTTGCATTTCAGAACAATCGATATTGTCTGAATCAATGGAAGGGTGAATGGGTCGTATATGGCGCCACCTGTCCACACTTGCTTGGGCCGCTTGGCGATGGAAAAGTTGGCGAGGATGGCAGTGTGTCCTGTCCCTGGCATGGTTATCGGTTTGACATAAAATCGGGACGCAACTTGGATGGTAAGTGTGGGGATCTCCCAAGCCCTCCTCAAGTAGAAGAGCGATCGGGATCCATTATTATCAAACCCAATTAGAACCACGACCTGAAACGTAAAAAATGGTCTTAAATTTTCGTTAAATTTGTGCATTGCGGTTTCAGATGTTACGAAACCTTCTGTTGAGTACAAACGAAAGTTACGCAGTCATGAAATTATATGTTATTTTAGCCGCAACAACGATGTTGGCCGCTTGTGGTGCAAATGGAGCGGGCGTCACCAGTGCGAGTGATAAGCCCGCAGCGCGTGTCGTTGCAGCGCCAACAAGCGCAGCAAATGCCGAAATGGCAAAACTTTTCGATGACTATGACAAGCAGGAACTGTCTTTTTCTCCTGTGGGGAAAGCTTATCGCGGCATTCGTGATGATGATTATGGCAAGTGGGATGACCCAAGTGATCAAGCTGCTGTTGCTAGCTATGAACGCGGACAAAAGGCCCTTGCTGAGCTGGAGTCGCGGTTCGCACCATCAAGTTTGAACGATTCTGATCAACTTAGTTATCGGCTTTTTCAAGCCAGAGCTGACCGCGCCAAAGCGGCTTTCGAGTTTCGAAAAAACCATTATATTTTTGACCAGATGAACGGCGTACAAAGTGATCTGCCGGCTTTCTTGATCAATATCCATCGTGTGATGAATAAAGCGGATGCGGAGGCTTATGTCAGCCGACTTGACGGCGTTGGCCCGCGCATGGATGTGTTGATTTCACAATCCAGAGAAAGAGCCAACAATGGCGTAATCGTTCCCGATTGGGTGTTCCCCTATGTGATCAATGATTCAAAAAACATAATCAGCGGTGCACCATTTGATGACGGAGATGATTCCCCCATTTTTGCTGATCTGAAAAAGAAAGTCACTGCGCTGGATATTTCAAAATCCGAGAAGTCGGATCTTATCGCAAGCGGAGCGGCGGCACTTACTGGCAGCTTTGGTCCAGCTTATGAAAGGCTGATCGCTGAAATGAAAAGGCAGCAATCCACTGCCGTTGATGGCGATGGTGTTTGGCGGTTTAAAGATGGCGCAGCTTATTATGCTGAGCGGCTCAAAAATTATACGACCACCGATCTAACGGCCGATGAAATTCATCAAATTGGTTTGGATAATGTCGCGCGTATTCATGGTGAGATGCGTAAGATTATGGCAAAAGTGGGATTTGAGGGAACATTGGGAGAGTTTTTTGTTCACCTGCGGACCAGTGATCAATATTTCCATACCAGCCGAGAGGATTATCTGGCCGAAGCCAACACCAAATTGGCCGCGATGGAAAAGAAGCTTCCGGAATTTTTCAACACCCTCCCAAAAGCACCTTTTGTCATCAAACCAGTTGAGGCATTTCGCGAAAAATCGGCGGGCAAAGCCTTTTATCAGCGACCCGCACCGGACGGATCACGGCCTGGGACTTACTATGTCAATCTCTATGATTTGAAAGGCATGTCGAAGACAGAACTCGAGGCGCTGGCTTATCATGAGGCGCTCCCGGGTCACCATTTGCAATTGGCCATTCAGACCGAGTTAGGGGATGTGCCCTCATTTCGAAAATTTGGTGGTATTACCGCTTATAGCGAAGGTTGGGGTCTCTATACGGAGGAATTGGGCAAGGACATGGGGTTCTATACCGATCCCTATTCAGACTTTGGCCGGTTGGGCATGGAATTGTGGCGAGCATGCCGGCTGGTTGTTGATACCGGGTTACATGACAAACGCTGGAGCAGAGAAAAGGCAATTGATTATCTAACCGAAAATACGCCCAATCCAGATAGCGACATTCGCAAGGCGATCGAGCGTTATATTGTCTACCCCGGTCAGGCCACCGCCTATATGATAGGTAAGCTCAAGATCCTGGAATTGCGCGCACGGGCACAAAAAGCGTTGGGATCAAAATTCACGATGGGCGATTTTCATGATGTGATTTTGAAGAGCGGCCCCGTTCCGCTTAATATCATGGAAGAACGGGTTGATAGTTGGATAGCCGCAAATAAATCCTAGCGCTGCGGCTATTGGATTTAGGAAATATATTTGTCCGCGAATTTGGCATTTGTCCAATAATGTCAATGGTTGCAGAAAAATGTGTCGTTTTTGTCCAATATTTTAAACAGGGAAATGGGGCATGTCGTTCCTGCGACCCGAAGAACTCTGGATAGTGATTTATCACTAGTACAGGGGTCTTTTCCTTAATGGCCTGGCTGAAATTTTCAGTCAGGCTTTTTTTTTCCTTTTATTTTCAGCTATAAAGGCGCAACCATTAGCTAACTGGTTCGGGGAAGAATCAGAACAAAGGGATCGCGCTTTGGTTAGTTTGAAATATTTTGCCCCCGCTGAGGATGTGCGGAGCCTTGTCTCGGTCTACTATTTCTTTGACGTGGAAGAGCCCAGTTTTGCGGACAACGAACGCGCTGCGATTGCTCAATTGCGTTTTATTCTGGACGGCAAGGGAAAGCTTAGTTTCGCCGATGGATCGTCCTATCCCGTCGAAGGAGCGATGCTGGTCGGGCCATCAACGGGCGCGATGCATTTCGACGTGAAGGGGCCGTTTCGGATGTTCGGCGTGGGTATGTTGCCCCTGGGTTGGGCCACGACCACCAAAAAATCGGCAGCCGATTATGCAGATCTCGTGCTTCCCGCGCGAGAGGTGTTCACCGACGAAATTGAAAAAAATCTTCATACCTTGCGCGGCTGTAATTCGCCCGAAGAGATGGTGGAGTGGGCTGACAAAGTCTATCGCTCAATGCTGCCGCGGATAAAACCGGAGACTGTAGAGTTCACCGAGATGGTGGACCATTGGCTCTCCTCTGAACCCTCTCCGCCAGTCAGTGCATTAATGGCCCTTTCCCAGCAAAGTTCCCGGCAAGTTTTGCGAATGGTCAACAAGCTTTATGGAATGCCGCCCAAATATTTGGCGCGAAAGTACCGGGCTTTACGAGCCGCTCGAGCCTTTGCAGAAGATAATGAGGAAGAGCTGCTGGAGCTCGAAGACGCATTTTATGATCAATCCCATATGATTCGCGAGATCAAGTTCTTTGCCGGCGTGACGCCAACAAAATTGCGTGTGTCGGAAGGGGCAACCGCCAAACTCATCGACAAGCGTAAGGACTTGAAGGGCAAAATTCCGCCTTTGGTGTCTGATACCTGATCAACTTGTGGGAATAGATGGAAGCCTCGTAGGCCTTGAAATCAGGGATTCAGTGCCGACAAGTCTTGCCATGTTGGATAAAGTGGACTAAATCAATCTTGTTTTAAACAAAGCGATTGATTCGAGAAAAATGCGCCTTTCCAACCTTGCCGACTATGCTGTTGTGCTGATGTCCGCTGCAACGCGGCATTGCGGTGCTGCGCTATTGGCAGAAGGAAAGCTGAATGCGGCGAAATTATCGCAAGAAACCGGTGTTCCGCTGCCCACAGCGAAAAAGCTGGTCAGCAAACTGACAACGGCTGGCCTTATCGAATCAACCCGCGGCATTGGCGGCGGTATAAGATTGGCGCGTCCACCAGCCTCGATCAGCCTTGCTGATATTGTTGAGGCGGTGGAGGGGCCGCTGGCGATTACCAGCTGCGTCATTGATGGCAATCATGATTGCAAATTGGAGACCGGTTGCACCGTCAAACCGCATTGGGGCGTTGTGAACAATACTATCCGTAACGCGCTAAGCGATGTTAGCCTGGCGAGTCTTTCCGACCTCCCCACCGCACCGAAATTACAAGTAATGGAAAAAGCATGAGCGAAGATCTCAAATTGGAAGAGCGCAACGAAGAGCGTGCCGAAATGAATGCCGAAGCGCAGGAAGCAGTTAACAATGCCAGCACGTATGAATTCGGTTGGTCGTCCGACATCGAACAGGATTTTGCACCCAAAGGCCTGAACGAAGGTACGGTTCGGTTTATTTCTGACAAAAAGGGCGAGCCCGAATGGATGCTCGATTGGCGCCTCAAAGCCTTTCGCATGTGGCAAGAAATGGAATCGCCTGACTGGGCAAAGTTAGAAATCCCGATGATCGACTATCAGGATGCCTATTATTATGCCGAACCCAAGAAAAAGCCGGAGCTGAACTCACTGGATGAAGTCGACCCGATTATTCTTGATACGTACAAGAAATTGGGCATTCCGATTGCCGAGCAGGAAGTGTTGGCCGGGGTGAAAGGCGCGCGTAAGGTTGCCGTCGATGCGGTGTTCGATAGCGTTAGCGTTGCGACCACTTTTCGCGAAGAACTGGAAAGCGCCGGTGTGATCTTCATGTCGATTTCGGAAGCGATCAAAGAGCATCCGGAATTGATTAAAAAGTATCTCGGAAAAGTTGTGCCCATGCGCGACAATTATTTCGCGACGCTCAACTGCGCAGTGTTTAGCGACGGTACATTTGTTTATATTCCCAAAGGCGTTCGCTGCCCGATGGAGCTGTCGACCTATTTCCGGATCAACGCCGAAAATACTGGCCAGTTTGAGCGGACTTTGATCGTCGCCGACGAAGGTAGCTATGTATCCTATCTCGAAGGGTGCACCGCGCCGATGCGTGATGAAAATCAACTCCATGCAGCAGTGGTTGAATTGGTCGCAATGGATGATGCGGAGATCAAATATAGCACCGTACAGAACTGGTATCCCGGCGATGAGAACGGCTTGGGCGGTATCTATAATTTCGTCACCAAGCGGGGGCTTTGTCAGGGCAAGAATAGCAAGATCAGTTGGACACAGGTCGAGACGGGTAGCGCTGTGACCTGGAAGTATCCCAGCTGCGTGCTCAACGGTGAAAATAGCGTTGGCGAGTTTTACTCGGTCGCGCTGACCAACAATTATCAGCAGGCCGATACCGGCACAAAGATGATCCACAACGGGAAGAACACGCGCAGCACCATTATCTCCAAGGGGATTAGCGCGGGCCATAGCGACAACACCTACCGCGGGCTCGTTCGCGTCGGCGCCAATGCGGAAAATGTTCGCAATTTTACCCAGTGTGATAGCCTGTTACTGGGCGATAAATCCGGCGCGCATACTGTGCCCTATATCGAGGTGAAAAACCCGACTGCAACGATTGAACATGAAGCGACTACCAGCAAAATTTCCGACGACCAGATGTTCTATGCCCAGCAACGCGGGCTAGACGAGGAAGAAGCGGTGAGTTTGATTGTGAACGGCTTTGCCAAGGAAGTGCTCAAGGAACTACCGATGGAATTTGCGGTGGAAGCACAGAAATTGCTGGCGATTAGCCTTGAGGGTTCGGTTGGATGACAAACCTGTCTATCCGGGATGTGCGCAGCGAGGATGCCGCCGAACTGGCACATCTCCTGAATGCGATTATCGCGCAGGGCGGGACGACGGCTTTGGAAACCGCTTTTTCGGCTGCGCAATTGGATGAGGTCTATTTGACCGGCACGGATGTTCTGTGCTGTTTCGTCGCGGCCAATGATAATGAACTGGTCGGATTTCAGACGGTGGTGCGGGAATCACATCTGCCAGATAGTTGTGCCGACATCGCTACCTTCGCGCGGGTTGAAGGAACGCAAAAGGGCGTTGGAACGCAGCTTTTTTCTGCAACGAAAAAACGCGCAAAAGAACTTGGCCTCACAGAAATTAATGCCTGTATCCGCGCAGACAATACTGGCGGATTGGCTTTTTATAGCAAGCAGGGCTTTCGCGATCATTCGGTCGACAAAGCTGTGCCTCTCAATGACGGAACACCGGTTGACCGGATAAATAAAAGGTTTTCACTCTAATGTTAAAAATTAGCAATCTCCACGCCACCGTTGGCGAAACGGAAATCCTCAAAGGGCTTTCGCTCGAACTGAACCCCGGCGAAATTCATGCGATTATGGGTCCTAATGGTGCGGGAAAATCGACGCTGGCCTATGCGCTGGGCGGTCGGCCCGGCTATGAAGTGACCAAAGGCAGCGCCTCTTTTGATGGCACAGATTTGCTTGATATAGATCCGCATGAACGCGCCGCGGCCGGTCTGTTTCTCGGCTTCCAATATCCGGTCGAAATTCCCGGTGTTAGCAACCTGCAATTTCTGCGCGAGAGCCTGAACAGCCAGCGTAAGGAGCGCGGAGAGAAGGAGCTTTCCGGCGCGGAATTTATAAGGCTAGCCAAGGAAAAGGCCGCCTTGCTCAAGATGGATATGGACATGCTCAAGCGTGCCGTGAATGTCGGATTTTCGGGCGGAGAGAAAAAGCGCAACGAGATGGTGCAGATGGGGATATTGGATCCGAAGCTCGCCATTCTCGACGAAACCGATAGCGGCCTCGATATTGACGCGCTGCGCATAGTCGGCAGCGGGATCAATGCGATCATGCGCAAACCCGACAAGGCGGTGCTTTTGATCACTCACTATCAACGCCTGCTCGACGAAGTGAAACCGGATTTCGTTCACGTCCTCGCCGACGGACGGATTGTCAAAACCGGCGGTCCCGAATTGGCGTTGCAGCTCGAAAATGAGGGCTATGAAGCCATAGCCGAGGCGGCATAATGATTACGTCGCTTCTGCTTGCGCTTTCCGCCGCTTCAACCGAGCCGCCGATGACGGTGGAACAGGAAATTGTTGTGATTGGCAAACGCCTGGAAAGCATATCGGTCATGGTCGGCCAAACCCCAAAGGGTAAGCTGACTTGTTCGGTGGACCGGACATCGGGAAGCCTGCGATTGGACAAGAGATTATGCAAGACCGCCGCCAAATGCGTGCGGAAGAACAAGGATAATCCATCAGACATGGCGATCAAATCCTGCATCGATAAGAAGAAACCAAAGCTGCTTGCCAAACTGCGTCAGGAAATGAGGAGTGAGCGTCGATGACTCTTGCACAAACCCTTCCAACCAAGGCTGACGAGGCATGGCGCTATGCGGATTTGAAGGCTGTTGAATCGGTCTGGCAAGCCGTTGATATGCCCGAATCTGTTGTTGTGGCCGCCGGGCAATCGGAACAAAAAACGTTGATCCTCGAGACTGGGGAAGCGCAGATCCGCCAACTTCATATTGTGCTGGAAGAAGGCGCACGAGTGGATGTGGCTTGCCTCGCCGCCGCTCCTGGATATGGCCGTGTTGAGATCGATATTGATGTGGCCAGCGGTGCTCATTTTGAAATGGGCGGCGCTATTGTTGGCGCAGACGATCAGACATTGGAAATTGTCACGCGCGTCAATCACCATGCGCCAGATGCGACATCGAACCAGGTGGTGCGCAGCGTATTGGCGGGCAAAGCAACCGGCAGTTTTCTGGGCAAGATTGATATTGCCCGCGATGCGCAGCGGATTGATGCCGAGCAATCGGTCAAGTCGATGCTACTCAATCGCGGCGCGACGGCCAATGCCAAGCCCGAGCTGGAAATCTATGCCGATGATGTGAAATGCGCCCATGGCGCAACGGTGGGTGAACTCGACAAGCAGGCCCTGTTCTATATGGCGTCGCGTGGACTCGATCCGGTAACCGCCAAGCGATTGATGCTGCATGCTTTTGTCGCCGATGCCTTTGTCGATGTGGATGGCGAAACCAGTGCTGTTGAAGAGCAGGCACTTGCTGCGCTGGAGGCGTTGTTGTGAACGCAACGACGACCATATCCCGCAGCTATCGGGCGGATTTCCCCGGTCTGGGCAAAGACTGGCACTATCTTGATAGTGCAGCCACCGCCCAGAAACCGAAGGCGGTACTGGATGCATTGGCGCGTGCCTATGGCCCCGATTATGCGACCGTCCATCGCGGTGTCTATGAGCGTTCCGCCAATATGACACTGGCCTACGAAGCCGCTCGGAAACGGGTCGCAGGATTTCTGAATGCCGCACGTCCCGAAGAGATTGTCTTCACCAGCGGCGCGACCGACAGCATCAACCTGGTTGCCGAAAGTTGGGGCAATTCAAACCTGAAAGCCGGCGACCGGATCATCCTGTCGCAGCTCGAGCATCATTCCAACATAGTCCCCTGGCAACTGCTCGCCGAGCGGGTGGGTGCACATATTGACGTGGCCCCTTTAACAGATGACGGTCAGATCGATCTGGACTGGATTGAGGCCAATATCTCTGAGCAGCACAAACTGGTCGCACTGGCCCATGTGTCCAATGTGCTGGGCAGCTTGCTCGATGCAAAACGCGCTGCCGAGTTGGCCCATAAAGTTGGTGCGAAGCTGCTGCTCGATGGTTGTCAGGCCGCGCCGCGTCTGCCGGTTGATGTACAGGCCTTGGGCTGCGACTTCTATGTTTTCTCCGGTCATAAAATATATGGCCCAACCGGCATTGGTGCGCTCTGGGCACCCTATGAAACGCTGGATAGCATGCCCCCTTGGAAGGGCGGCGGGTCGATGATTGATCGGGTATCTTTCGACGGTACCACCTATGCGCCACCACCGGGACGCTTTGAAGCCGGGACGCCGCATATCGCCGGTGTTGTCGGACTGGATGCGGCCATCCAATATGTTGAGGCGATTGGACTGGATGTAATTTCGGATCATGAAAATGCCACGCTGGCCAAAGCGCGTGAGGCGCTCTCTGGCATCAACAGTGTCCGGGTATTTGGACCGGACAAAAGCATGGGCATATTGAGTTTTGCAGTCGGCGACGTGCATCCGCATGATGTCGCCACTATATTGGATGAAGGTGGTGTTGCGATCCGCGCCGGGCATCATTGCGCCCAGCCACTGATGGATTATCTCGGTGTAGCGGCAACGGCGCGAGCGAGCTTTGGCATTTACAGCGATGACAGCGATGTCGCGGCTTTGGTCGATGGTATTAATCGTGTGAGAAAGATTTTTGGGTAAGGTGAGACTATGAGCGAAGAACGCAAGATTTTGGTGGAAGAGGTGGAGTCGGTTGCGAAACCGCCTCTGGCAAAAGTGGATGACGCCGTGGATGACAAGCCCGAACCTGTTGTCGCACCCTCACCCTATGAAGCCGAAAGCGACGCTGCCAAATTGGGCCGCAAGAAAGATTATCTCGAAGGCTTTCTCGCGCAACAACCGACCGAGGCACCATCTGGTGAAGCTGGCGGTGATCTTTATGAGGCGGTCGTGGATACGCTCAAATCCATCTACGACCCCGAAATTCCGGTGAACATCTATGACCTCGGCCTGATTTACGGAGTGAAAATTACGCCCGACAATCATGCCATTGTGACGATGACACTGACTACGCCGCATTGTCCGGTGGCTGAATCCATGCCCGGAGAAATTGAGCTACAGGTCGGTAGCGTACCAGGTGTTGGCCATAGCGAAGTAAACCTCGTCTGGGACCCGCCTTGGGATCCGGGTAAGATGAGCGATGAAGCAAAATTAGAATTGGGTATGTTGTGAATGATACGGCCACTCTTTCCGCAACTGGCGTGACAGAGGTCGTGCGCGCGGATTATGATAATCCCAAACATGCGGCGGATATCGTCACCATGTTGCGTAGCTATGCCATGGACCCGATGGGCGGTGGCGAAGATTTGTCGGCGGAAGTACAGGCGGCTTTGGTTCCTGGATTAAAAGCAACACCGGCCGCGTCCTCGCTGCTCGCCTATATCGGTGATGAAGCGGTTGGATTGGCCAATCTGATGCAGACCTTCTCTTCTTTTGGCGGAAAGCCACTGCTTAACATCCACGATATCGCGGTATCGAAAGATCATCGCGGCACGGGCGTTGGGCGACAACTATTTGAAGAGATCCACAAGATGGCCGACGAAATGGGTGCCTGTAAAGTGACCCTGGAAGTGCTCGAAGGCAATGAACCCGCGAAGGCGCTCTATGCATCGCTGGGCTATGGAGATTATGTGCTGGACCCAAAAATGGGCAAGGCCATGTTTTGGCAGAAAAGGCTTTAGCTATGACTGACACGAAAACAAAAACGCGCGAGATACCCGCAGCGATCATTTTGACGCCGGGTGCGGAACAACGCATTGCCGACCTGATGGCCAAAGCGCCCGATGATGCCATTGGCGTGAAACTGTCCACCCCTCGCCGTGGTTGCAGCGGGCTGGCTTACTCGGTCGACTATGTCACCGAGGAAGTGGCCTTTGACGAAAAGATCGAAACCCCCGGCGGGACATTTTATGTCGATGGCGGGAGTGTGCTGTATCTGATCGGTAGCACCATGGATTGGCAGGAAGATGATTTCACCGCCGGCTTTGTGTTCGAGAACCCGAATGCAACAGGAGCCTGTGGTTGCGGAGAGAGCTTCACCGTTTGATCTAATCCGAAACTCCAACCAATGGTTCAGGCGATCTGCTGAGGAAAAATCACTGGTGACAACCTTGTCAGAGGCATGAAAGGCATGACGTATAACAGCAACTTGGTAGCGCACAGCTGGCTGGCTCGTTGGATGGCATTTGCGTTTGCAGTTGCACTGCTTGCTATTGGCGTTGCGGCGTCGCTCGTTCTGGCGGTCGGCCTATTCGAACGATTTGATCCTATTGGTTCGGCCTTGCTGGCCGTTTGGCTTGCAGCAATGGTAGTCATGCTGTGGCGCATGGATTTGCTCGGACGCAACTGGTGGCTGCTAGTGGTCATTGCTGCCCTGTCGCTGATCCTGCGATACTGGTCGGCCACGCTGACATTTGATGTCGCGTTGGGCGCGGATCCGATGAATTACACCAATCTGGCAACAGCCGTGCTCGAAGGGCGCGGGCTGATTACCGATGACTGGCATTATGGCCAGGATCTGCGCGCCTATTTCCCGCCGCTCTATCCGTTGGCACTAGCTGTTTTCTGGTGGGTTTTTGGCACAAGCGTCTGGTCTACTTTGGTGATGAATATCATGATTGATCTGATTGCCGCCTGGGCATTGGGCGATGCTGCGCGCCGACTCTCTCGCGATAACCGGCATGCTACAAATGTCGGCATCGTCGCGGCCATTGTCTATTTTGCTTGGCCCGCGTTCGCTCTTGGCGCCGGCATTCCGCAGAAAGAAGCGCTAACTCTGATGTTCATCATATTGTTGCTAAGGACTATGGTGATCTGGCTGCATGCGGATGAAAAGGATGCCCGGCGCTGGCGGCACGGGCTGTTCGCTGGTCTCTGGTGGGGATTGCTCAGTCTGACCCAGCCGTCGCTTGCTCTGGCTCCCGGGTTTGTCGGGCTAATCCTGGTTTGGCAAAAAGGTTTTGGCCCCGTTTTCATGCTGGGATTGAAGGCGCTGCCCACACTGCTTGCTGTCCTGCTACCCTGGTGGATACGCAACTGGATGCTTTTTGGCACATTCATTCCCTTTACTACGGCCTCGGGCATGATGCTCAATTCAGCCTGGCGGGATTTGCGCATACCCTTTCCACCGGGTCTTTTTGATCTTCCGGAACCAGAGCGCGCATCAATAATGGGCGGAAAGGCCGCTGAGGCCATTGGAAAGAACCCACTGGAATTTGCCAGACAGGCGCTAACCAGCATGGCCCTTGGCTTTTCTTACGAGGAGGCATCGCTTGCCCGTTATCGCCACACGACACCCCCAATCAGTATGGCAGAGCATGCAAAGCTCGCACCCGTGTTGCAGGGAAGTTACGTTGTTCTTGTGCTATCAGCGATGGCGGGGGCTTGGCGACAGTTTCGCATACGTCATGTCGAGCCGGTATTGCTCTACGCCTTTGTTCTGTTCGCTTCGATCATCATGATCAATTTCTGGTTCGAATTTGGTGAGCGGCACCGGTTGGTGTTGACGCCATTTTTGATTTTACTCGCTGCCAGTTTCTGGTTGACCATTCGACAGGATCGATCTGTGTCACAAGACCAAGAGGCTTAACCGGATTTTAAGTGTCAAATGGTAGGGTTTCCGCGAAATTGGGACCGACCATGACCGCAAAACTATTCCTGCTTATCTTCACTAGCGTTGGCTTGTCGGCGCTGGCGCAGCTTGCCCTGAAAACAGGGACGGGCGCCGCGACCCGGGCAAGGGATGTTGTTGGTATTGGCGGGGAAGCAACCGCTTTGGCGCAAAGTCCACTGATTTGGTCAGGACTGATTTTATACGGATTGGGCGCGATATTGTGGCTTTTTGTGCTAGGCCGTGTCCCGCTTTCGGTCGCGTATCCCTTTGTCGGAATGGGTTTCATTCTGACCATGGCGGCTGGTTTTCTGGTGCTTGGCGAAGAAATGAGTGTGGCGCGTATAGGCGGCACATTGCTGATTGCAGCGGGATGCGTTCTCGTTGCCAGGTCAGCGTGATCGAGATGGCCGATGCGTAACGAGAAAGTCGAAGCCGCGGCGCAACTCACCCCTCTATTTGTCGACGTTGATGGTACATTGACGCGGGCCGATATCTCTCTGGAAAGCTTTGTAAAAGTCATGCGTTCCGGCCTGCTCTACGCGATCAAAATGATTTTGTGGATATGTGCAGGCCGGGCATTGGCCAAGGCTTTGGCAGCGCGGCATAGTCCGATTGACCCGGCCACGCTTCCCTATCGCCAAGAGGTGCTGGACTTGATCCAGCAAGCAAAGGAGGAAGGTCGGCCTGTCATCCTTGCCAGTGCCAGTCACTGGCGCAACATCGTTCGCATAGCCCGTCATCTGGGATTATCCGAAACCGTGATTGCATCCAAAGGGCGCTGTAATTGCAAGGGCAGCGCGAAATTGGCGGCTATCAAGGCATCGATCGGCGATGATGCCGAATTTGACTATGTTGGAGATAGCCGGGCAGATTTTTCTATCTGGCGATCAGCGCGCGTCGGTTGGACGGTGGACAAGAGCCCGGCAGATGGTTCAGTCGAGCGATTAACCGAAAAATCAAAGTCTTTTCCGGCCATATTGATCAAAGCCATGCGTCCGTATCAATGGGCAAAAAATGTTCTGGTGCTTGTGCCAGCGTTAACATCTGGTCTCTTTCTACAACCCGCGTCCTTGGCTGTTGCGATTGCCGCCGCCTTGTGCATGTCGTTGGTCGCATCTTCGATCTATCTGATCAACGATATGTGCGACATCGATGCTGATCGCAATCACCGGACAAAATGGAAACGACCATTGGCCCACGGCGATCTGTCTATACCCGCAGCACTGCTATCCAGTCTGATTTTGGTGAGTGTTGGCTTAGCGGGTGCTTATTGGCTGGGCGGCGGGCCGCTGGTCTTCTGGTTCGGCGTCTATATCGGACTGACCGTTGCCTATTCGGTACGATTGAAATCCGCCATCATTGTAGACGCGATGACGCTGGCCATGCTCTATACTATTCGCATCTGGATTGGCGGTATTGCAATCGGGGTTCCGCTTAGCTTCTGGTTGCTTTTATTCTCGGTATTCCTGTTCCTCAGCTTGTCCTATCTCAAGCGTTATATAGAAATGCGAGAGGCGGCAAATGCGACCATCTTGCTATCTGGTCGCGGATATGTCGGCAATGATCTGGATATCGTCATGACATCTGGTATTTCGGCCAGCATGGCGGCGATACTGGTTCTGGCCCTCTATGTGCATGACCCCAGCGCGACCGCTCATTATTCCTCGCCGGATATGCTGCTGCTGCTGTGCCTGCCTTTGCTCTACTGGACCAATCGCATCTGGATGATGGCCCAGCGCGGACAGGTCGAAGGGGACCCGGTCGCCTTCGCCCTGAAAGATCGTCGCTCTTTCTCTGTCGCCACAGTGATGGGCGCCATATTTCTGGCCGCTCTATTTGGCCCGCCCGACTATTTCGGATCATCCGCAATAGCGCACTAACGGTTATTGCAATCCACCAAGGGCACATTTTTCTGCCGGCGAATGAACCATTTTGCCATCTGCCGAGACTATCTCTACTATAAACAAAGATGAGCGAGTCAGATGGTATATAAATTCGATCTCCAGAGCGCGGATTACATGCGCGATCCTTTTCCGACCCTGGCGGCAATGCGGGAGGCAGGGCCGGTTATCCGGCTCAAGATTCCGCTCATGGGGAAAGTCTGGTGCGCAACAACGCATGAAGCGGTGAGCGATTTCCTGAAGGGTGCCGACAAATTTGCCAGTGATGGTCGCAATGTCGAGGGCAATCACAGCGCCATTCCGCGCTTGATGCCGCGCAGCATGAAACTGCTCGCCGAAAATATGCTGCTGATGGATGATCCCGATCATCGGCGTCTTCGCAAACTGGTCGACGGGCCGTTTCTGGCGCGCAGTATCGATGCCTATCGCCCCGATGTGGCGCGGATTGCTGATGAGCTGCTCGACCAGATGGAGCGCGAAGGCAATGATGATATCGTCAGCGGTTTTGCCAGAGGCCTGCCGCTGCGCGTGATATCCGAAATCCTCGGTCTTGCGGGTCAGAACCGTGAACAGTTTTTGAGCTGGACCGACAAGATGACCAAGTCGCTGGGCGTGGTAATGCTGATCCAGACCATTCCGGCGCTGGGCAAGATGATGCGCTATATCCGTAGCGAGATCGCAGCCGCCCGCGCCGGCGAAAGAGACGGTCTGCTGGTTGATCTGGTCAACGCAGAGGCCGATGGCGAGCAGATGAGCGAGGATGAACTGGTCGCGATGGTCGCAATCCTGTTTATCGCCGGTCACGAAACCACGACGCATCTGCTTTCAACCGGTGTGGCAACGTTGATCGCTCACCCGGAGCTTCTCGAAGAGCTCAAGGCCGACTGGTCGCTGGTACCGCAGGTGGTGGAGGAAATGCACAGACTCAATTCCCCCGTGCAGATGACCAAGCCGCGGGTGGTGCGCGATGATATGGAATATTTCGGCCAGCAACTGAAACGCGGCGACCGGATTATCGCCAGCCTTGCCGCCGCCAATGCTGACCCGGCAATGTTTGCAAACCCCGAAGTTTTTGATATCCATCGCGACAATGCCGCCCGCCATGCCGGTTTTGGTGGCGGAATCCATCTTTGCCTCGGCCTCCACCTCGCCCGTGCGGAGGGACAGGTCGCACTGGAGCGTCTGTTCACGCGCTATCCGAACCTGCAGATTACCCAGCCCCCCGAACAGCGCGAGTGGATCAAGCGGATCGGGATACATGGCTATCAGGCATTGCCGGTTGATTTTGGGATGGCCGGAGCGAAAGTCGCGGCTTAAGTCCAAACCAAGACAAAGCAGCATCCGTACATGCGAGTATCAGGGATACTGCATGCGGGCGGGCCATATGAAACCCAACCGTTGACGTCCACCCCATCCATCGATCGGGAGGGAGGTCGTTGGGGTGCGGTTTTTGCGGGCGCAAGTGGAGGAGGTGGTTTTAGCGGTGAGGTGGGGTGTGGGAAAGGTCAGTGGTTATGGATGATACTAATTTTGACGAAGAGCGATATATTTTTGGTCGGGGTGTTTAATCATTTCTGGATATTTGTATTGAAGTTCGCTTTCGGCAACCATTGGAGCAATATATTGATTTGAAACATAAGATTTATTTTTTCCCAGAAGTGTTGCAACTTCAATAAGTGAGAGTTCTTTCCAGCTACAGAGGCTCCAAATCAGGTGGCGTGCTTCTTTGGGATCTAGCCTGCTCTTCATTTGGGCAGTTCGAACTTTGACCCTCAGTTCCTTTGGCAGCTCATCAATTTTAATGGAACTATCTAGTATGGTACCATCCAAGGTATCAGACTTATCTGGTATGGCATCCATACTAGATATCGGCAATCCACGTTTCACCATTTCGGGGCCTGGAACGTAATAACTTCGCGGACCGCCACCTCGGTCTTCAAGTAAGTTAAGTTGGCAAAGTGCCCTTAGCGATTTGCTGGCTGCTAATGTTTCGCTTCGGTTCAAACTGCGGTAAGTCGCATTATCAATCGCTCCAACCTCACGAACAAAGATCAACGCCTTCATTTGATCTTCGCTAAGCGACATTTCCTTAAACCCCTGTAACCACTTCCAATCCGATTCATCCAAAAAGTGATGAAAAAGGAACGTGGCTGTAAATGCGGGATTGGTCCGATCAGAAATGAATGTGGGAGAAGCAAGCCCACTTTCATTCATCTTCTTTTGCATAACCCGAATACCACTACCTTTCGTCTCTGCAAACCGAGTGTCGTGAAGAACGGCGGCTATCGTTGGATTTCTAATCGCAGAACCCGGGTCATCAAACCTGTCTTGAGATTTAAGAGAATAGCCTGGATTTTTGATTTCCAGTCTATTTGCATATCGGATTATTTGGACCGGTTCGAAAACCTCGTATGATCGATGCATCAAACAGTTCACCACGGCCTCTCTGATTACCCGAGTTGGCAAAACAGGCGTTTCTGTTCTTTGTCCTGATAGGCCATCTTCCACTACAAAAGTCTTTGGTAGATCATCGGTAATCGCAGCAATGACCCTTGAAATGAGAGTTATAAGCGAACCACGCATATCCAATGAATCAAATCGTTCATCAGGGTCCGCAACCCAAGTGTTTCCCGGAACTCTAATGTAATCGACCCGCATTGTTGGAAATAAACGTCGTAACGAAGTTGTTTTACCGAATACCAAAATTCCCGCAATTGTAACGCGCCATACATCTTCGATTTTTCTCAGAGCGCCCAGCGAATACAACATTTCTTCATCGGACCAGTTAAGGTGTTCAGCACTAGCATGCGTATCAGACAATGCTCGGCGATAAGCTGACACTGACGTCGGGTCTATGTCTTCCCAAGAAGCTTCTTTGACTATCCTAGTATCGTAAGCTTCTTTGGCTTGCCCCAAAAAGAATGCACTTAGGTCTTCGTCAGTGCATCGTACATCCGAAGAACCAATTCGACGATAGGCTCCACGAGGAAGACCGGTGCTTTTGAAGTATAAGGGCTTTTGAGCTGTCGCGAGTTCTGGAACATCAACGCGAATAACGACGGCATTTCCAATTTTGACCGGTGTAATATCTGGGCGAACTGGTTGGTTGAATTTTGTGGAACATGCTGATTGCAGATCTGAACTCAGACGGTCTGGATCAGTTACGCCGACGGCATTATAAAAAGGAAATAGAGCTTCCTCACATTCTACACCTAACAATATTGTTCCACCGCCGAGCGAGGGTTCATTACTGAGCGCACAAATTGTTTCAAAAACAGATCTACCCAAATCTGATCCTGAAATTAGTTTGGCTTCAATGTCTTCGCATTCGTCAATTTCATTCAATAGTTTGATGATTTGATTGACGTCTTCTGTTCTAATCATATTTCTACGTTAGCGCATCAGTAGATCGGAAGCTTGCATTTTTTCAAAGCAAAAAACCCCAGCGGTTTCCCGCCGGGGTTTCGTTTTTCAGTCATCCTGAACTTGTTTCAGGATCTCATGCAGTTCACACTTCCCTCTGGAGATGCTGAAAGGAGTTCAGCATGACGCTTTGAGGGTTTACGCGCTAACCTCAAACCTTCCCGGTCAACTCCGGAACGGCATCAAACAGATCAGCAACCAGCCCGATATCCGCAACCTGGAAAATCGGTGCGTCTTCGTCCTTGTTGATCGCGACGATGGTTTTGGAGTCTTTCATGCCTGCCAGATGCTGGATCGCGCCGGAGATGCCGATGGCGATATAGACTTCCGGTGCAACGATCTTGCCGGTCTGTCCGACCTGATAGTCGTTGGGGACATAGCCCGCGTCGACCGCAGCGCGCGATGCGCCGATGCCTGCGCCAAGCTTGTCTGCTAGCGGCGTGATGACTTCCTCGAACTTTTCGGATGAACCCAATGCACGGCCACCGGAAACGATGATCTTTGCGCTGGTCAGTTCTGGCCGTTCGGACTTGGCGATTTCTTCACTGACGAAGCTGGACAGGCCTGCATCGCCTGCGCCGGTGACGCCTTCAACAGACGCGCTGCCGCCTTCGGTCGCCGCTTTGTCAAAAGCAGTACCGCGAACCGTAATGACCTTCTTCGCATCGGACGTGGTTACGGTCGCGATTGCGTTACCCGCATAGATCGGCCGGGTGAACGTATCTTCGCTCTCGACCGAAAGAATGTCGGAAATCTGCATCACGTCGAGCAGGGCTGCAACGCGGGGTGCAATATTCTTGCCGGTGGTGGTTGCTGGCGCGAGGAAGGCGTCGTGGCTTTCCATCAGCGTAGCGATCAACGGCGCGGCATTTTCTGGCAACTGATTGGCAAGCGAAGCGTCATCCGCAACGTGCACGGTGGTGACACCGGCAACTTTTGCTGCCTGTTCGCCAACGGAGCCGCAACCTGAGCCGAGGACCAACGCGTGGACTTCACCCAGTTGTGACGCGGCGGTGACGACGGCCAGCGTTGCGTCTTTCATGTCCGTGTTGTCATGTTCTACTAATACGAGCGTTTTCATTAGATGGCTCCCACAGCTTTAAGTTTCGCGACCAGCGCATCAACGTCTTCGACAATTTCACCCGCCTGGCGAACCGGTGGCTCGCTGACATTGGTGGTGGTGAGACGCGGAGAAATGTCCACACCATAATCGGCGGGGGTCTTCTCATCGAGCGGCTTTTTCTTCGCCTTCATGATGTTTGGCAGAGACGCATAACGCGGCTCGTTCAAACGCAGGTCGGTGGTGACGACAGCAGGAAGGCCGAGCTTCACAGTCTGAAGGCCGCCATCAATTTCCCGTTTTACGGTGATGCTTTCGCCGTCGATATCGACTTCATTGGCAAATGTACCCTGACCCCAACCGAGCAATGCTGCGAGCATCTGGCCGGTCTGGTTCGAATCATCATCAATTGCCTGCTTACCGGTAATCACCAGCTTTGGCGCTTCTTCCTCGACGATTTTCGCAAGGATTTTGGCAACGCCCAGAGGCTCGACTTCATCGTCGGTCATCACCAGGATCGCGCGATCTGCACCCATGGCGAGCGCGGTACGCAATGTTTCCTGCGCCTTTTGCGGGCCAACCGAAACGGCAACGATTTCCTCAGCCTTGCCAGCCTCTTTCAGGCGGATCGCTTCTTCGACGGAAATTTCGTCGAACGGGTTCATCGACATTTTGACATTGGCGAGATCAACACCACTGCCGTCGGATTTAACTCGCGGTTTTACGTTATAATCTATGACCCGTTTGACGGGCACCAGGATTTTCATTGCTGTTTCCTTCTTTTCATTCTCAAGTTTCTTAGCTTACGTTCACGTAAACGTCAAATATTTGTGCTGCGGTGCAGCATTTGTGTCTTTCCCCCTTTAGCAAGAAGGGGGTGATGGGTTGGGCTTAGTTAGTTCAAGCCGCTTCTTTCACCTGTGCGACAATCTTTCTGGCGGCATCGCCAAGATCGGAAGCACTCACGATCGGTAGACCGCTATTTTCCAAAATCTCCTTGCCCTTCGCGACATTGGTGCCTTCCAGACGGACCACCAGTGGCACGTCCAGTTCGACTTCCTTCGCCGCAATCACGATACCTTCGGCAATCACATCACATTTCATGATCCCGCCAAAAATATTGACGAGAATGCCTTCAACCGCATCATCCGCCAATATGATCTTAAAGGCAGCGGTCACTTTTTCCGTCGTCGCGCCGCCGCCTACATCGAGGAAGTTGGCTGGGAACGCGCCGTTGAGTTTGATGATATCCATCGTTGCCATTGCCAAACCCGCCCCATTGACCATGCAACCAATGCTGCCGTCGAGCTTAATGTAAGCAAGATCATATTGCGAAGCTTCGACTTCCGCTGGATCTTCCTCTGTCACATCACGCAATTCGACGAGATCAGGATGACGCATCAACGCATTGCCATCGAAGCTCATTTTCGTATCGAGCACGATCAACTGCTGATCTTCGGTAACCACGAGCGGGTTAATCTCCACCATTTCGCAATCCATTGCGATGAACGCCTCATAGAGTTTTTTGCCCAGCTTCTGCGCTTGCTTGTTCAAATCGCCCTTTAGTTGGAGAGCAAAAGCAATTGCCCGGCCATGATGCGGCATAAAGCCCTGCGCCGGATCAATCGTGATCGTGCGGATTTTTTCGGGCGTGCTATGCGCGACTTCCTCAATATCCATCCCGCCTTCGGTGGAAACCACCATTGCGATTCGGCCAGATGCCCGGTCGACCAGCATGGAAAGATAAAATTCTTTCTCAATATCTACACCATCGGTGACATAGAGCCGGTTAACCTGCTTACCCGCATCACCGGTTTGAATGGTGACCAACGTGTTGCCCAGCATTTCTTCCGCATTGGCACGTACTTCGTCAATCGATTGTGCGAGCCGCACGCCGCCTTTCGCATCGGGGCCGAGTTCTTTATATTTACCCTTGCCGCGACCACCTGCATGGATTTGCGCCTTTACCACATAAAGTGGTCCGGGCAGTTTTTCTGCTGCCGCAACGGCTTCCTCAACGGTGAGCGCCGCGAAACCGGCTGGAACGGCAATGCCGTGTTTTGCGAGCAATTCTTTGCCCTGATATTCATGGATGTTCATGGAGAGAGGCGATGCCTTTCATTGGATTGAAAACGGAGTCTTTCTGCGGGGGCTAAAGCATAGTTGGATGGGGATTTCCAGCCCTAGCTTTCACCAAAATCGTCAATATCGCTTTGCCTGGTTTCAGCTGTAACCTTCAAAGCGGCATCGACATGGCACAGCGGCGTTCTGCGGGCAGTCCGTTTTCGGCCTCGGCCGTCAAAATGTCCCGCAATCGCGGGGACAGTTCATTTGATTCCAATGTTTGGAAACCCAGTTTCTGATAGAAGGCTTCATTGAAGGCCAAATCACGAAAAGTAGTCAGTGTCATTCCAGTTAGATTTTGTTCCGACGCATATTGGATAGCAGCTTCGAACAATTTTCGGCCGATTCCCTGTCCCTGCTGACCACTTTCCACCGAGAGTTCGATAATGTGCAACGTGTTTTCATCAAACTCCAATCGCGTGGTGATAAAGCCAACCAGACGCTCGCTCATTTCTGCGACCCAAACGGTTCCTTCATCGATGTATATTTCGTGATGTTCTGCAGACATGACATCATCATCGGCGATCCACTCCAACCCAGGTATCGTGCGAAAAGCCTCTCCTGCCGATATCTCGATTTCTGGCAATAACGGCGCATCTTTCATTTGTGCCAACCGGATCAAGACATCGGACATTACGGTACCATGCCTATTTTATGGCACAAATCACGCCTGAAGATGAAACCACGCCAACAATTTCCGGGTCGCGCAGCGACTTTGTCTGTTTCACAAATTCATTGAAACTAATATCGCCGGGTTCCCGTTTACGGAGTTTTCCCAGACCGTTGAGCTTGTTAAGCTGACCCAGCGACAGCCGGTCTACCATCCGCCCTGCCATGCAGCGTGAAATTGGCTCGGACAGGCCGACGCTCATCAAACCATTTCGCACCCGGGTTTCCGGTGTCGCGCAGGAAGCAAGAACTGCCAAAAGCGCGAAACCAAGGGAAAGGCGCGCCGCCATCATTTTTTTGAGCGCGCCAATTCAATTGCGTCGAGGATAACCTGCTTCGCTTCCTCAGCATCGCCCCATTTGCCGACACGAACCCATTTTTCAGGCTCCAGATCTTTGTAATGGGTAAAGAAATGTTCAATTTGCTGCATGATGATTTCAGGCAAATCATTCCCTTCGCCAATTTTTCGATAGTAAGGGAATGTTGCATCAATCGGGACGCAAAGCAGCTTTTCATCACCGCCATGCTCGTCCTCAAGATTGAGCACAGCAATCGGCCGACAACGCACGACACAGCCCGGCATAAAGGGCGAGCGTGCTACGACCAGCGCATCAAGCGGATCACCATCGGGTGAAAGTGTATGCGGGATAAAGCCATAGTTGGCGGGATAGCGCATCGGCGTGTGCAAGATTCGATCAACGAACAGCGCGCCGCTTTCCTTATCAAATTCATATTTTACCGGTTCGCCGCCAACCGGCACTTCGATAATGACGTTCAGGCTTTCCGGCGGATTATCGCCGATAGCAATTTTGGAAATATCCATTGGGGGTCGGGTTCCTTATTTAAATTTCGGCTTTAAAAGCTCGTCTATGCCCCGCTTCGTAGCACCCTCTCCGGTGATTTTTTCCAGCGCCGGATAGCGCAATCCATCGGCATATGCGACCATAAAATTATGATAAGCATCGCCATTTTTGGCGAAAATTTCAATTGGCCCG
Source organism: uncultured Sphingomonadaceae bacterium (assembly GCA_947494305.1). GTDB lineage: Bacteria > Pseudomonadota > Alphaproteobacteria > Sphingomonadales > Sphingomonadaceae > Parasphingorhabdus. The sequence goes on from CANLUL010000002.1 coordinate 337,231, forward strand.
GTTTTGCCGTTATTTTCCTCAATTGCTTGCTTTAGAACCTCATCGGTATAGGCTTTGCCATTAACCGCTGATATCGTGAGGCCAGCTTTCAAGCCAGCCTTGAACGCCGGGGTGTCCCACAAAACCGACTTGATGGCACCGTTTCCACCCATGATCAGCCCGATACTATGGCTCAAATCCATTTGTTTGCGCCGTTTGTCATTGGCGCGAATATATGCGGAGGGTTTATCAACATAGCTGAGTTGGTAGCCACCCAAGATCAAACCGTTTTTGGGAGCCTCATCGGTGGTTTGGTGCACACGCTCCTGAATGAAACTGTCCCAATCATACGGCTGGACCATATTGAGCGTATCAATCACATCTTGCTCGACATAGGTGACCACACCCCAATCACCATTCTTGCCATCAAAGAAGCGCTTGGCAAAATTCTCCAATGACTTTTTCCCGTCCGATTCGCGGCGAATGATCTGATCTGCCTCCAACCAGATGAGCAGGCCTTCATTATAATAGTCTTCTGCTCGCTGCCAGCTGGACCATGGTTTCGGTCTGCGAGCAGCAATAATAGGATCATGGGTTGTATCGATCAGCGGACGCCATTGCCGGCCAACCCGCCGGTCCATGCCAGCGGCGACGGCGGCCAATGCATCAAGGGTGTCCTGTTTCGAATATAATCCGGATCGCGCACCCAGGACATAGCCCCAAAACTGTGTCTGGCCCTCATAAACCCAAAGAAGATTATCGCGGGTGGGGGTTTTGAAATCGGGCGTCCACATCGCTTGCGGGCGGCGATACTTTCCGTTCCATGCATGGACCACTTCGTGCGGTAGCAGGTTGCGACGACCGGGTCCGTCATTCCAACCCGTAAAATATTCACGGTTCACGGCATTCTCTGAAGAGCGATGATGTTCGATACCAATACCGCCCATTTCTTCGGTCAATGCGAGGAGAAAATCATAATGATCATAAGGGTGACTGCCAAACAACGCTTCTGCTTCGCGGACCAGCTTTCTGTGCTTGGCCAAATGATCTTTTTTGGGTTTCAGAAATTTTGCATCATCGGCAACGATATTGAGCGTCACCCGGTTGGATAGCTTGTGCGCTTGAAAATGTTTTCCAGCAAAGACCGGGCTGTCCACCAATGTGTCATAGTCGGTAGGTTGATAGGAATAGGTTCTGCCTTCTTGGCTTGACGGTCGCAGACTGGTCGCGGCTTGCCATCCGTCCGGATAGATTGCCGTCGCTTGCACGGGAATTTGTCGGGTGTAATAGCCTGCGGGATAAAGAGATACTTGATGCCAGCGCAGATTCAACATCGACGGAGCCATGACTACGCGGCCCTGACTGGGCCTGGTGGCAGAGACAAACTGAAAATAGGCCACAATAGAAGTTGCACCTTGCGGTACGTCGATATGAAAAGCATAAACATCAACAGGGTCGCGGACCCATGGAATGTCCTTTCCACCTGCAGTAATCTTCAAACCCACGACTTTTTCAATTTCCCCGCGCGGTGCATGGTTGCCAGGCAACCATTCGGGATAGAGCAAAGTCATCCGGCCCGATTGGGCAACGGGTATAATCTGGGTGACGTTGAATACACCCTGTTCATTGTCGCGCGCGTCAACAACCAGCTCCATGGTTCCGGGATAAGGAATATCTTGTGCCACCGGAATGGTTTGCGCGGGAGCTTCATAGCTGGGCTTGCTGAGATTGTCCGGCATGGCTGCGGCATTGGTGGTCAGCATCAGGGCAGAAATACAGCCCAGCAAAGCAATGATACGCATATTCCAGAAATCCCCTGTTCGAATCTGTTTCTGAATGACGGCTTTTAGCGAGAACGTCCAGTAGCGGAGTGAAAAATAAGCTATCTTTCGCTTTTGGTTCGCAGGCGCTAAAGGCTCCCAATGGCCAAGGTACAAACACCCAAACCCGTGCGCGGTACGCAGGATATTTTCGGCGAAGAGCAAGAGCGCTTCCAGCATGTCGTGGAGACGTTTGAACGCGTGCGCAGGTTATATGGTTTCAAGGGTGTGCAGATGCCGGTCTTTGAACCGACCGCTGTGTTCGCGCGTTCGCTGGGAGAGACCACTGATGTGGTGTCAAAGGAGATGTATTCGTTCGAGGATCGTGGTGGTGACAGCCTGACGCTCCGTCCCGAATTCACTGCCGGAATTTGCCGTGCGTTTTTGACCAACGGCTGGCAACAACATGCGCCGATGAAGCTGTCCGCTCATGGGCCGCTGTTTCGATATGAGCGGCCGCAAAAGGGTCGCTATCGGCAGTTTCATCAGCTCGATGCCGAGATTATCGGCGCTGGCGAAGCGGCAGCAGATGTCGAATTGCTTTGCTTTGCCGATCAGTTGTTGAATGAGCTAGGCATATCTGACGGTGTGACCCTGCAGCTCAACACGCTTGGCGATGCCGAGAGCCGTGAAGCCTGGCGTGCCGCTTTGGTCGAGCATTTTTCGGATCATCAGGCGGAATTGTCGGATGACAGCAAAACACGGCTTGCAAAAAATCCACTGCGGATATTGGACAGCAAGGCACCGAATGATCGGGTGATTGTCGATCAAGCACCGACGATTGATGCCTATCTAACCGGTGAGGCATCCGAGTTTTTCGCGCAGGTTACGGAAGGTTTGGAAGCCTGCAACGTGCCGTGGACTCGTGATAGCCGGTTGGTGCGCGGCTTTGATTATTATCGCCACACAGCTTTTGAATTTGTCACGGATCGCTTGGGTGCTCAGGGTACAGTTCTTGGCGGCGGCCGGTTTGATGGATTGATTGAAGCATTGGGAGGCCAGCCAACGCCCGCTGTTGGTTGGGCGGCTGGAATTGAACGGCTGGGCATGTTGTTAGAAGAAATGCCGTCGGACAGCGTCGAGCTTGCCATCATACCAATGGGTGATGACGCCACAGTGCGAGCGCTGTCGGTTGCAAACGAACTGCGCCAGTCGAAATTCTCGACAGAAATGTTCGGGCGCGGAAAAATCAAAAAACGCATGGCCAAGGCCAATCAGGTTGGAGCCAAGGCCGCTATCATCATTGGTGACGATGAAATAGCGTCCGGTAAGGTGCAATTTAAGGATCTGAAAACTGGAGAGCAAACTGCTTTGGATATAAGCCAGGTGATCGAGAAAATGTGGGATCTGAGATTTTCTGAAGATTTGGATAGCTTGGGTTCTGACATTGAATCGCTGGAGCAAGAAGTTGCCCAATTGGGAGACGCAGATTGACCACCATCACCCCCCAAAGAATCGCTCAAATCGAAGCGCGTTTTGCAGAGCTTCAGGCGATGATGGCATCTGGGGAACTGGATGGCGATAAATTCGTAGCGGTCTCCAAAGAATATGCGGAGATTGAACCGGTCGCAGAGGCCGCGGCGGCGGTACAGAACCTGAGGGCTGAGCAGGAAGGCCTCGAAGAAATGCTGGCCGGAGATGATGCCGAGATGAAGGCGATGGCTGCCGATGAGGTGGACAGCGTCAAGAAAGCATTGGCCGAAGCGGAATTGGCGTTGGCGCTGAAATTGCTGCCGCGCGATTCCGCTGATGATCGGTCCGCGATGCTCGAAATTCGTGCTGGTACGGGCGGCGATGAGGCAGCGCTTTTCGCCGGCGACCTCTACCGCATGTATACACGCTATGCCGAGTTGCAGGGCTGGAAGGTCGAGCTGATTTCGGCCAACGCCAGTGAAGTGGGCGGATTCAAGGAAGTCGTTGCCAATATCGCTGGTAAGGGTGTGTTCGCGAAATTCAAATTTGAAAGCGGCGTTCACCGCGTTCAACGGGTACCCGAAACCGAATCGGGCGGCCGTATTCATACCTCTGCGGCAACGGTCGCCATCCTGCCCGAACCCGAAGAGGTGGATATTCAGATACGCACCGAAGACTTGCGTATCGATACCTACCGGGCGAGCGGGGCAGGCGGGCAGCATGTCAACAAAACCGATAGCGCGATCCGAATTACGCACTTGCCAACCGGGCTTGTTGTCCAATGCCAGGACGGTAAATCACAGCACAAAAACAAAGCACAAGCGATGAAGGTGCTCGGTGCGCGGCTTTATGAACAGGAACGCGCGTCTGTTGCCAGCGAAGAAGCCGATGCCCGCAAGGCCATGGTCGGCAGCGGCGATCGCTCCGAGCGCATTCGCACCTATAACTATCCGCAAGGCCGCGTGACCGATCACAGAATCAACCTCACCTTGCATAAGCTTCCCGAAATCATTGAAGGCGGCGGATTGGCCGATATGATCGATGCGCTGATCGCGGAGGATGAGGCCAGCCGGCTCGCCAATCTGGATGGGTGATGCCGCTGAAGCGCTCCGAGACGCGGCGCCAAAATTGGCTGAAATTTCCGATACACCGCGACTGGATGCAGAACTTTTATTGGCGCATGCGCTTGGCATGTCGCGCGAGCAGTTGCTGCTTGATCTGCCAAAACTCACAACGCCAGACGCATTCGCCACCCTCATTAATCGTCGCACAAGATCGGAGCCGATTGCGCACATTATTGGTAGCAAAGAATTTTGGGGTCTCGAATTTGCGGTTTCACCGGATGTCTTGATCCCGCGCCCCGATAGTGAATTGCTGATTGAGCAGGCGGTGCAGATTTTCGCCGAAGATCCGCCAGAGAATCTTCTCGATCTTGGCACGGGAAGCGGGGCGCTTTTGCTCGCCGCTCTCTCAGAATTTCCGAAGGCAAAAGGGATTGGCGTTGACGCCAGTGCTAGTGCGTTGGGGATTGCACATAATAATGCGGATAGTCTTGAACTGGCCGATAGAGCAAAATTTCATCTGGTTGACTGGACCACGCCAGATTGGGCGCAATCACTTGGTGGTCGTTTCGATCTAATTCTGGCTAACCCGCCTTATGTCTCTACTGAGGTCGTGCTTTTACAAGATGTCGTTAACTTTGAACCCCATCAAGCGCTTTTTGCAGGGGCGGACGGTCTGAATGACTATAAAATCATCATCCCCGCATTGGCCGATATATTGACCCCAACTGGCATCGTCCTGCTCGAAATTGGCTTTGATCAGGCTGAATCAGTTTCAAAAATTGCGCGTAAGAACGGCTATCTTGTTGAATGTAAACAAGATTTAGGCAGGAATGATCGCTTGCTCATCCTGACACGTTAAAAAGGGCTTGGTTTTGCCAAAGGCTCGCGCTAAGACTCGTTCAGGCCCAGATGTTTTCTGGCTTTTCCCTTAAATCTCTGGCCTGTCCCCAACTCGATAAACTTGCTGGTTTTCGGCAGATATTTGTCTTGTATGGGCTGTATCGGATATGTTTGTCCGATACGCAATTGCTGACCGTGGGTCGGCGCTGGTGAGGAAGACCGAGTATTAACGGTATAAGGATACCCAGAATTTGATGAATAATAATCGTCAGCAGCGTGGCCGTGGTCGCGGGCGTAACAATAATAATAATCGCAACAATAACCGTGGCGGCGGCGGTATTGACCGTGACAACCGGATCGATAATCGCGCGCGCGGTAACGCAGCGCAGATGCTCGATAAATATAAGAAAATGGCACATGACGCACAGGTCAATGACGATCGCGTCAATGCCGAATATTATCTGCAATTTGCCGATCATTATTTCCGGGTAAATGCCGATATGCAGGCTCGCCGCGAAGAACAGCGGATCGCTCGCGAAGAACAACGTGCCGCCAATGGCCATGATCGCGATGACAATCGCGGTAATGAAGGTGCCAGAGACAATGAGGGCGATGAGAATGATAATCGTCGTGGCCGTCCGCAGCGCAGTCGTCCACAACGTGATGAGCGTTCCGACCGTAATGATCGGGATGACCAGCCTGCAGAAGCCAGCGAAGAGAAAAAGCCGGTTCGTGCGCGTCGTCCCAGAAAAGTTGAAAATGACAAAGCTGCAGACAAGGCGCCCAATGGCGATGCTTCGGATAATACGGAAGAGCCAAAAGGTTTGGACGCTGGCGTATTACCACCGGCCATTTCAATTTCCAGCGACTCAGATGCTGACGAAGTGAAAGTGGAAAAGAAACCAGCGCGCAAAAAGCGGGTTGTGAAGCCTAAAGCCGTCGTAGCCAAAGCTGAGGAAGGCGACGCCGCTTAGAGCGCTTTACTAAGCCAGGCGGGTAAGGTTAGTCCGTCCAAATCATCAACCCTGCGATGCTCGACCGATAGGCTGAGTGCCGGATACGCGGTTCGCTGTCTTTTTTCGTCGGCTTGGTCCAATGGGACGACAACCATCCGTCGGTTGATCTTCTGCCGATAGTTCATGCGGGCGGTATTTTCCTGACCGACATAACAACCTTTGGTGAAACTGACGCCGTTTAGCTCGTCTGCATTGCACTCCAGCCAGAGAGTTTTTTCCATCCCCAGCTCTGCTTGCCCCTCGGTGACGCCCAGAGAAAGACGGTGCGCCAGATAGTGTTCATCAACGCTATCTCCGCCATCGGAGTGTGCAAGCCAACGATGACCAAGCTCCGGGAGGCGCGGATCAGATGGATGTTCCACCCTATCTTTGCTCCAATGCACAGTTTTCTGATCATCCAGTTCAATACCGATTTTGCGGCGCAAGCGGTATAGCTTGAAGCGCTTGGCCAGCGCCTCTGCGATATCACTTTCGCAATCGACGAGTATGTCTTTGTCGTCGGCCCAAAGGAAAAAGTCGTACATCACCTTTCCTTGCGCGCTCAGCAAAGCCGCCCATTGCGGAGCCCCGGGCTGTACCAGTTGCAAATCTTGTGTCAGCAGACCTTGCAGAAACTCACGAATATCCTCGGCTTCATCGGTCGCGGAGATGCGAATGATCGCACGGTTGGAGAGCAGTGTATCTGTCATTGCTTCAATCTAGTCATTCCGATGGTCAAGTGAAAGAGGGCTATGCAGCGACCGGCTGTTTGGAAGCCTTGCCCCATAAAGTCTCGAAAGAAAAAATACCGAGGCTTATCCAGATTAGTCCAAAACAGACCATATGCGACACCGTAAGCGGCTCATTGTAAACGAACACTCCGATCACGAACTGCAAACTGGGTGCAACATATTGCAGCGGTCCCAGAATCGTGAGCGGCACTTTCTGCACCGCCGAAGCAAATAGCAAAAGAGGCGCGGCGGTCATAATTGCCCCTCCCGCAAGCAGCGCATCGATCGACCAACTCTGGCCAAATCCGGTTCCTTGCGAGGTGGTCGTCAGCCAGAGAAAATAACCAAGCGCGACGGGAAACAGCAGCCCGGTTTCAACCGTCAATCCCACCATAGGACCAGCCGGCGCAATTTTCCGGATCAAGCTATACAGACTCCACGAACCGGCCAGCGCCAAGCTAATCCAGAGTGTTGAGAAAGCCTCAAAAGCTAAGACTGAAACACCTAACGCAGCGATGCAAACTGCGATCCACTGGTTTCTGGAGAACTTTTCCTTGAGCGCCAGCATGCCGAGAAAAACGATTAACAGAGGGCTGATAAAGTAACCTAGGCTGGCGGCGACAATATGATCGGTTACGACCGCCCAGACATAGATTAGCCAGTTGGCCGCCAATAGGCAGGAGCTAAGTAATAGAAAAAGACGGGTTCTGTTATCGCGTAATATGTCCCGCAGTGCTGGCAGGCTTTTGCGAAACCAGACGATCACTAATAATAAAGGCAATGACCAGATGATCCGGTGCGCAACGATTTCGAGCGATGGTACGCTTTGTAACAGCTTGAAATAAATCGGCATCACGCCCCAGAAAAGGCATGCGAGAAGTGCCTGCATAATGCCCAAACGGTCGATTGAAACGGGTGCGTTCATAGGCCGCGACTAGGCCTGTCTCCTGCTGCTGGCAATCAAGTTTTGGTTTGCCCGACGAAAGTCCAGGCGATTGATGCGCTTAGATTAAGCCGCCACCCATCCATAGGCGAAGCGCACAAATTGCCATGACAATCAGACAGAATTTCATGCCGCTGCTCTTGGATGAGATCAATCCAAACAGCGCGCCGAGACCAGCTAGCGCAATGATGAACCAATTGGTCCAGCCGAGCAGCGGGATAAAGCCGATAATGGCAAGGACGAGGGCGATCAGCCCGATAAGGATAGAAAGTAAATTAGCCATAGCTGTATTATAAGTATAACTCACTAAAATTTCAAGTGATTGCGCTTTGAAAATTGCGCATTAAGGTTGATTTCAAAGGAGAATTGCAATGGCTGAAGATATCCACGTCGATCCAACGCGCGAAAGTTTTGACGCTTTCAAAGCGCTTCCCCGTGATGTGCCGATCAATATGCTCAACTTGCTACGCTTTCGTGAACATGCCCAATATCCAGATGGCCACATAAATGCGGATAAAGGCTGGAGCGGTGCGCGGGCCTATGAAGAATATGGCACAACCAGCGGGCCGGTGTTTAAGCGGGTTGGCGGAACGGTCATGTGGCGCGGAACAATGGAATCGATGTTGATTGGGCCGACGGATAAGTTCTGGGAAGTGGCTTTCATTGCTTACTACCCCAATAGCGGTGCCTTTATGGAAATGATAACGGATCCGGAATATAAGAAAGCCGTTATCAATCGACAGGCTGCGGTATCAACATCACGTTTGATCAGATTTGGGGAAGTTGATGGTCCCGATACGTTCGGATGAATCTCGTTTTGGGACAATAGGTTAACGAAAACATACCGGATTAACCTTATATTCTAACGGATTATTAAGCCTTTTCAGTGCATTGCTTCTGCCAAATTCAGGAGCATTTCGCATGTCACAAATACCTCGTTCCCTTTTGCTGTCCGTAACAGCTTTTGCGCTTCCACTGACGCTGGCAGCCTGTGGAACCAATGAAGAGAATGATGCCGAATTGGCGCAATTGGACGAAAGCCTTACAGATCCTTCCTCTGATCCGGCGATGAATGATGCGCTGGAAGATGCCATTTTGGTGGATCCTGATCTAACGGACCAAGCGAATAACAATGCTATTCGCGGCGCCAATGGCGCTATTGACGGTTCGGTTCCTCCCGGAGCCAGCTATGCCGGTGCTGCAGAGGGTGGCAAGGCTGCGGCCAATGCGCAGCTAAGCGGAAAGATGCTGAGCGCACCCGAACCGCGCCTGATGACATCGGACGATGAATGTACATCCTGTGGTGGAGCGGACAAGGGAATGACCCTCGGCGCCAAAGCGGAAAACCAATATGCACAGCGCGGCAAAGGTACATGTGATGCCAAGCTCAGCTATGATATGGGTTGGGCTAACCGTATGCCGCCAGAATTCCCGATCTATCCCAAAGCCAATGTTAAAGAAGCGGCTGGCGTAGAGGGCGGCCTTTGTGATCTGCGCGTGGTTAGCTTTACTTCGGCTTCATCGATGAAGAGCATCGTCGATTATTATTACACGCAGGCCAAACGCGGTGGTTACAGCGCAGAATATTTGCTGCGCGGCGGCGAGCATGTCCTCGGCGGCACCCGTGGCAGTGATGACGGTGCATTTGTGATCACACTAAACAAGCGTTCGAACGGCGGCACTGTGGTTGATATTGTTGCCAGCAACGGACGTTGATCAACCAGATATAGTAGAAGGAATTTGGGGCGGCTTCGGTCGCCCTTTTCTATTCCGGCCCTCTTTAATCTGGCGCGTCGCCCATTTGCGCAACGACGTTAAAGATACGCTTGCTGTAGAGCCACTGGCCATCAACCTTGCGAAACTCGTCATCATAGCGACCACCAGCCATGCGGGTGACGCCCTTTTCAACCAGCACTTCATGGGTTTGATAGCGGCCCGATGCCGTATCGCCGGTTACTTCCAGACTTCCGGAAATACCCAGAAAGCTAACCGCATCAAATGCGCTCATTGCACCGTTCCATAGGTTCACGATATTTTCGCGACCCACCACCTCTGTACCCATGAGGGACCAGACTGCATCTTCGGTCCAAAGCGCACCCCAATCACCGGGGTCCCGCCGCAACACTGCGTCGCAATAGCTGTCATGCAATTCACGTATCGCCAGCCGGTCTTCGATTGATCCTGTAAATGCCATCTCTATTCCTCTCGTATCTCAGCAGAGGTTTACACGGCAAAACCGGCCGTGATGCAAGTTGGCATAAGTGTTAGCGGGTTGGACTAATCCCCACCTATCCGTTCAATATCGGCACCCACAGCGGCCAATTTTTCTTCCAGCCGCTCATAGCCGCGGTCGAGATGATAAATCCGCTGCAATCGGGTTTCGCCTTCTGCGGCGAGGCCGGCAATGGCAAGGCTCATCGAAGCACGCAAATCGGTGGCCATGACAGGTGCGCCGGTTAGCTTTTCGACGCCGCGCACCACGGCTGTGCGGCCTTTTGTCTCGATATCTGCGCCCATACGGTTAAGCTCGGGTACGTGCATATAGCGGTTTTCGAAAATCGTTTCGGTCAGCACGCTGGCGCCATCGGCCATGCACAGCATTGCCATTAGCTGCGCTTGCATATCGGTGGCCAAGCCAGGATAGGGTGCGGTTTCGAGGGTTAGGGGTTGCAGCTTCCCATCGGAAGCCACCCTAATCCCTTTGGTGTGGACATCCACTTGCAAGCCTGCCTGGCGCAGTGCGTCCAGGGTTGCTTCCATCTCATCGGCTTTGGCGGCTAGCAAATCGACTTCGCCCCCGGCTATACCGACCGCACAGGCATAGCTGCCGGCTTCAATCCGGTCAGACATAACGCGATAGGTGCAGCCGTGCAGCCGATCGACGCCATGGATGGTAAGAGTGGATTCACCGATACCTTGAATCTCTGCGCCCATTGCCACGAGCATATTGCACAGATCGACAATTTCGGGCTCGCGTGCGGCATTTTTGAGCATGCTCGTGCCATTGGCCAACGCCGCCGCCATAAGCGCATTTTCTGTCGCACCGACAGAGACAACCGGGAAGGTAAACTCACCGCCGGGTAAGCCGCCATCGGGTTGGCGTGCTGTCACATAGCCGCTGGTGGTTTCAATGGTTGCGCCTAGTGCTTCAATCGCTTTGAGATGCAGGTCGATCGGCCGGTTACCAATGGCGCAGCCACCGGGCAGCGATACGCGGCATTCACCTGCACGGGCGAGCAATGGCCCAAGTACAAGGATAGATGCGCGCATCTTGCGGACAATATCATAGGGCGCTTCGGTCGATGTTATTTTCCCTGCTTTGAGCGTCATCACCCGGCCAAAGTCTTCTGGTCTTGCACCTTCGATGGTGGTCGAGACGCCCAGTTGATTGAGCAGATGACCGAAACTATCGACATCGGCCAGACGCGGCAAGTTGCGTAAAGTTACAGGTTCATCGGTCAACAGCGCACAGGGCAACAGTGTTAGCGCGCTATTTTTAGCACCCGAAATGGGAATAGTTCCAGACAGCGTGTTGCCGCCGCGTATTGCAATAATATCCATGCGCTAGCGTTTAACGAAAATGACGCGGGAGGCAAGCGGGCTTGCTGTCCAATTCCGAATATTAAGGAAAGGTAGCTTTGGTCATAATAGCTTCCGTCATTGCGAGGAGCCGAAGGCGACGTGGCAATCCAGAGTGGAAAGCGACGCTCTGGATTGCTTCGCTTCGCTCGCAATGACGACTGAAAATGACCTATAGTTAGTAATCATATCCGGGATTGGTGCGATTCAGTTTCCGCATCAGCCCGGGCCAGATCAAATTGTCACCAAGACCCGGTGCGAAAGCAGGAGCGCTTTGTTGGATGACCCGTGCCGCCATTTCTTCGGGTTCTTCGTGCAGCTTGTCTTCGCTGCCCACTGATTGCGCCAAAATCTGCGTCTTGCAGGCATTCTCGAGGAAATACATCCGCAGGAACGCAATTGCGCAATTGGATCCGGTTGTCAGCGTACCGTGATTGCGCAGAATAAGGAGATTTTTCTCGCCCATATCGTTGATCAAACGCTCCCGCTCATCAAGATCAAGCGCGATACCTTCATAATCGTGATAAGCCACATCATCATGCACTTGCATTGCAAATTGTGTGTAGCGGCGCAGGCCGTCTTTTTGAACCGATACAGCAATGCCATACGGCGTGTGCACATGGATCACACAGCCCGCATCTTCGCGCGCGCTGTGCACGGCGCTGTGGATCGTGAAGCCGGCGGGATTGGTGAAATATGGTGTGTCCTGTTTCACATTGCCGTCGAGGTCAATCTTGACCAGTGCGCTCGCGCACATCTCGTCAAACATTACACCGTAAGGATTGATCAGAAAGCGTTCTTCACCATCTTCATTAGGCAACCGCGCAGAGATATGTGTGAAGACCAAATCGGTCCAGGCATGCATCGCACAAAGCCGATAAGTGGCGGCCAGATCACAGCGCAGTTTCCACTCTACATCGGAAACCTTGCCCTTCAACCGTTCGATAGACCCGGGATCAGGAATATTAAAACCCGCTTCTACGCCTACGGCACTATCGGTGACTTCATTTGCTGCGGTTGCCATGACCTTGGTCTCCTTTTGATTCGCACTTTTAGTAGCGCATCACTGGGACATTTGGCCAGAATAAAGCGGTTTGCTAGATCCCCAATACCGGCTTCAGCATACGCATAATCGGATTAGTGAACTTCAATTCACCTTCGAGTGCAACGAGTGTGATGCAATCTTCGCCATCATTGTCGACTACCGGCATGTGTGTACAATTTTCATCTTCACGGTGCAGATCGCCGGGACCATAAGCGGTCTCTCCAACATGGTAACCACCCTGCAACACCAGCGCCCATTCCTCTCCCTGATGTGTATGATCAGGGATTTTCAAACCCGGTTTAGCTTTGAGTAGATATAGTTCTTCGCCATTATCATTGGCGATGGTGGCACGCGATACGCCGAAACCCAGTTTCTTCCAATTGAGCCCGATATTATTCCGCGCCAGAAACTCTTTGAGCGGCGCCGGAGACCAGGTTTCTGATTCCCCCGGTTGATCTTCCAACAGCTCGATCTCATCATTCGCGCGAGTGGGCAGGTGGTCAATATTGCTGAGCAATTTTTCCATGAACCCATCAGATACTGCTTCGCCCTGTGCTGATTCCAATATGGCACCGCCGACCGCATCCATTGCCGATAGCCGTGAGGCCAATTCGGGTTTCATCGATGCCTGACAGCTGATCAACAGGCGCTTGGCCCGAGACAGGCTGCCCGCTGCGTAAGAGGCGAGCCACTCTTCATCGACACTGTGCATATCGTTCTGCGCTTGCATGTTCATTGGTCTACCCCGCGAAAATTCTGTAATCTAGATTTTAGTTTTTTAAGTGGCGCCCTGATCCGCCCTTTGACTGTCCCGAGAGCAAGACCGGTGCGTTCGGCAATTTCACTGTGAGACAGGCCTTCGAAAAAGGCGAGATGGAGCATTTGTTTCTGGTCGAGCGGCAATTTGGCCAGTTCAGCTTGAACCGCCTGTGCCGCTTCCGACTGATCCATCGCCGCATCTGCCCCGTCAACGGGCGCGTCAGCCATCGTCGCCACAATATCTGGTTCGGTGGGTTGTAGACGATCATGCTTGCGCTTGTGATCGATCCAGCAATTTCGCACCATTCGGAAAAGCCAAGAGGAAAAAGCGCCTTTGGCTGGATCAAATTGATGGGCTTTGGTCCACACCAGAATGATCACATCCTGCACCACATCTTCCGCAGTAGAAGATTGGGCACCCCGATACATCAGCCATGATTTCAATCGCGGCGCATAATGTGAAGCAATATCTCGCAGTGCCAAACGATCCGACGATTGCACAATGCGAGCAATTAAGGCTGCATCAACATTTTTCCGTCCGGGCATTGCTTTTATGGTCGCAGAAACACCCGGTCTATCAAACCGCCCTTCATTCACCATTTCCAACCGCATCTGGTCACGCATTTTTATCTCCAATGGTTAAGCTACGAACCAGCCATGCTTTTGGATCAATAAATCTAGGCTTTATATATGTACGAAGGGACCACAGGCAGTGAGCGACCTTTTTTCCCCATAATTCAAAAAAATTGATCCAGTTATCGATGCCGTTCGTAGTGAAGGTACAAGTTCCCCAACTGATCAAAAGGATTGAACATGAGCATTACCAAAACCCTAGCCAGCGCGACATCTGCAATGGTACTTTCCGTTGCTGTATTTTCTATTGCAGTCATACCGGCGAACCCGGTTATGGCTGGCGATCATGCCCAGAAAGCTAAAGCCGATATCGTCGATACAGCTGTTGCAGCTGGCACGTTCAATACGCTCGTAGCCGCTGTCCAAGCCGCCGGGCTTGAAGCGACTTTGCGTAGTGATGGACCGTTTACCGTGTTCGCACCAAGCGATGATGCCTTTGCAAAGCTTCCAGCTGGCACGGTTGAAACGCTGTTGAAGCCGGAAAATAAAGATCAACTGGTATCAATTCTAACCTACCATGTTTTGCCAGGAAAAGTTTATTCCAAGAGCCTTGCTGGAAAGCAGATCGATGCCAAGACGGTTCAAGGCACGACTGTTGCGGTCAATGGTACTGATGGAGTGAAAGTGGACAATGCAACCGTCGTTGCCGCTGATATCAAGACATCAAATGGCGTGATTCACGTAATTGACTCGGTTTTGATGCCCTAACTCTCTTCCCTTTCGAACATTCTCTTCCTCCCTCCTCCCAAGGATGTTCGACATTGCGCCGCTGCCGATTTTTCGGTGGCGGCGTTTTTTGTTCAGGGTTGGGAAATTTTCAGGCAGGCAATAGATGATTTCGATCAAGGCGTATAATTGTTGACAAATATACTCTGAAACTATGTTTCGGCGTCAACAAAGCGATTACTCGGGGACAAAATCACATGGTTAGTGCAAGCGAGCAGCAATCGACCGGCATATTTGGCTGGATTGAACGGACCGGCAATAAGCTGCCCGATCCGGTTTTCCTATTTTTCTATCTGATATTGTTCGTCGTTGTATTGTCGGTGGTTGCCGATCTGCTGGGCTGGTCCGCGGTGCATCCGATTGAAGTTGATCCGGACAGCGGCAGCAATGTTGTGATTGCGGCAACCAGTCTGCTTAGTGCTGATAATATTCAGCGGCTCTGGGTGGATATGCCCAAGACGTTTACGCATTTTCATCCGCTCGGCTATGTGCTGGTTGTGATGCTGGGTGCAGGCGTTGCCGAACGCTCCGGCCTTTTCGGAACGGCTATGCGTGCGGGTGTGCGGGGTGCTCCGACCTTCCTGCTGACGCCGATTGTGGCGCTGGTTGCGATGCTGGGTAATCTTGCGGCGGATGCAGCCTATGTGGTGCTAATCCCGTTAGCGGGCGTTATCTTTGCGGCGGCAGGCCGTCATCCCATCGCCGGGATCGCAGCAGCCTTTGCCGGTGTCTCGGGCGGTTTCTCGGCCAATCTTTTCCCGGGGCAACTCGACGCTTTGCTGTTCGGTATTACGCAAGCGGCGGCAGAAACCGTGTTCCCTGGATGGGAAGCCAATATTGCCGGCAACTGGTATTTCATCTTTGTGATGACCTTCGTTTTTCTGCCGGTTATCTGGTATGTAACGGATCGTATTATCGAACCGCGCATGGGGCACTATTCCGGTTCATTAAACCCCAGTGAAAATGCTTCCGACGATGCTGTGTCGGTGGATGATGATACACAAGACCGTCCTTTGACCGAAGGCGAGAAGCGAGGCTTGCGCTATGCCGGACTAGCTCTGCTTGGCGTAATGGCTCTCTGGTTGTTAATGCTATTTGGTCCGGGCACCGCGCTGATCGATGAAAGTGCGGCGCCAGAGGCGCAGCTTACGCCTTTTTACCGCTCGCTTGTTGCCGGTTTTTTCCTGCTCTTCCTGCTTGCCGGTTGGGCTTATGGCAAGGGTGTCGGCAACATAAAGACCCATCGCGATCTGGTGAAGATGATGAGCGACAGCATGGTCGATATGGCTTACTTCCTCGTGCTGGCCTTCATGGTTGCCCATTTTGTCGCAATGTTCAGCTGGTCAAATCTCGGATTGATCACCGCTGTCCATGGTGCAGAGACGCTAAAAAGTATGAACTTACCCGCACCGATTTTGCTCGGCTTGGTTGTCATTTTTGTCGGTGTCATGAACCTCTTTGTCGGATCGGCAAGCGCCAAATGGGCATTGCTGGCTCCGATCCTGGTGCCCATGCTGATGCTATTGGGGGTTAGCGCCGAAACGACAACTGCGGCCTATCGCGTGGGTGATAGCGCGACCAATATCATCACTCCGCTTATGGTCTATTTCCCGCTGATTCTGATATTCTGTCAGCGCTGGAACAAGGATTTTGGTATCGGCAATCTGACCGCGATGATGCTGCCTTATGCGTTGTGGTTGCTGGGTGCCGGATTGGTGCTGATCATGGTCTGGGTTGGCCTGGAAATTCCTCTGGGACCAAATGCACCGGTCTTCGCACCTCCGCCAACCAGTTAAACAGGACTATCTTTGATGGACATTGCCGACCCGCTCTGAAACAAGGCGCATCAATGTTCAATTAAAGGATGGCACATGAAAAACCTGTTTGATGTAAGCGGAAAAGTAGCGGTTGTAACCGGAGGTTCCAGCGGGATTGGCGCCATGATGGCGCGCGGCCTTTTGGAAAATGGTGCGAAAGTTTACATCACAGCGCGTAAGGAAGAACGGCTGAATGCGATGGCGCAGGAGCTGTCCCAATATGGCGAATGCATTCCGATCGCTGCCGATATGTCCAGCGTTGAGGATATTGAAGCGTTTGTTGCGGCGGTAAGTGCGAAGGAGGACAAGCTTGATATCCTGATCAACAATGCTGGCGCCAACTGGGCGGCTCCGATCGATCAGTTCCCCGAAGGCGGTTGGGACAAGGTGATGGATATCAATATCAAATCGATTTTCTTCACCACACAGAAATTTATTCCCCTGATGAAGGCTGCTGCCACTGCCGATAATCCGGCGCGGGTGATCAATATCGCTTCGATCAACGGTATCCGCAATTCGGGTATGCCAACCTATGCCTATTCAGCGAGTAAATCCGCGGTCATCCATCTGACTACGCATTTGGCAACGGATATGGCGCACTGGAATATCAATGTGAACGCGATTGCGCCGGGCTTCTTCCCCAGCAATATGACCAAGCAGATTGTCGAGAATGAAGCGATGACGAAAGCAGCGCTTGCGCAAATCCCGCGTGGCCGTGCAGGTAAGCCGGAAGATATTGCGGGAACTGCGCTCTATCTTTGCTCAGAGGCGTCATCCTGGTTGATTGGTCAAACGATCCCGCTTGATGGTGGCATGATTTCAAAGGCGTAGACGATGGAACTGAAACTCGAAGGCAAAACCGTTCTTGTCACAGCGGGTAGCAAGGGCATCGGTCTGGCCACGGCGCTGGGCTATCACCAATGCGGTGCCGAGGTCGCGATCTGTGGACGGTCGCAGGAAAACCTGGATGCAGCCGCTGCGCAAATGCCAGGCTGTGTTGTCTTGCAGGCCGATGTTTCCAATGCGGCAGATGTTGAGCAACTGGTCGCCGCTGTGAACGAGAAATTTGGCGGCATCGATATTCTGGTGAACAACGCCGGTGGGCCGCCACCGGGCCTGTTTGAACAGCTTGCAGACGAGGATTGGGAAAAGGCGGTTCAGCTGACTTTGATGTCGGTGGTCCGGCTGACGCGACTGGTTTTGCCGCATATGCGAACACAAAAATGGGGACGAATCATCAACATATCCTCATCCGGAGTCCGGCAGCCGGTACCCGCACTGACGCTCTCCAACAGCATCCGCATGGGTGTCTTGGGTTGGGCCAAGACGCTGGCCAATCAGGTTGCTGGCGACAATATCCTGGTCAATACTGTCTGTCCCGGTTTCACCGATACCGACCGGATCAAGGAAATTCTCGCCAACCAATCCGCGGCAACGGGTAAATCGGTTGAAGAAATTGCTGCTGGCATGGCCGCACAGATTCCGGTTGGCAGGATTGGTGAAGCACGCGAAATTGGTGAAGTTGCCGTCTTCCTGGGCTCGCAAGCGGCAAGCTTCATCACCGGACAAGCCATCACTGTCGATGGCGGTGCGGCGCAGCATTACTAACGCAGCAATCCCAACGCCTGATACGTAGCATCCACCGTCGGTTGAGCCAGTTCTCTTGCCCGGACCGATCCGTCGATCAAAATTGTATCGATAGCATCATTATCTTTGCGTAGTGCCTCAAAGCGATCACGGATCGGGGAAAGCTTGCTGACCGTCAAATCGGCAAGAGCGGGTTTAAAATCACCAAAACCTTTGCCTGAAAATTCGGACAACACTGCTTGTTGATCCACATCCGCCAGAGCCGCATAAATCCCGATCAGGTTTTGCGCTTCCGCCCGGCCTACCAGCTCTTCCAGTTTCTCGGGTAGGGGCTCCGCATCGGTTTTCGCTTTTTTGACCTTCTTCGCAATGGTGTCATCATCATCGGTCATATTGATGCGTGACAAATCGGACGGATCCGACTTGCTCATTTTCGCATTGCCATCGCGCAACGACATGATCCGGGCAGCCGTTTTGCCAATAAATGGTTCGGGCAAAGTAAACACGTCTTGTCCCGTGTCATTGTTGAACTTTGTCGCAATATCACGGGCCAGTTCCAGATGCTGCTTCTGGTCTTCGCCAACGGGAACATGGGTGGCCTGATAGATGAGCACGTCGGCGGCCTGCAAAACAGGATAGCCATAAAGGCCCAGCGAGGAGCGCTGTTTGTGCTTACCTGATTTCTCCTTGAACTGGGTCATCCGATCGAGCCATCCCATCGGCGTATTGCAGATCAACATCCAGGCCAACTCGGCATGGCCGGGTACGCGCGCCTGATTGAACAGAATGGACTTATCGGTATCGACCCCCGCAGCGACCAGTGCCGCCACCATTTCGCGGCAATTGGCGCTGAGTTCCGCAGGATCGTTTTGGACAGTAATGGCGTGCAGATCGGCGAGGAAGAACAGGCATTCCATTTCGTCCTGCATCTTTACCCAGTTTTTGATTGCGCCCAGATAGTTTCCGAGATGGAGGTTACCGGTCGGCTGAATGCCCGATACT
This sequence comes from uncultured Sphingomonadaceae bacterium, assembly GCA_947494305.1. Lineage (GTDB taxonomy): Bacteria > Pseudomonadota > Alphaproteobacteria > Sphingomonadales > Sphingomonadaceae > Parasphingorhabdus. The sequence goes on from CANLUL010000002.1 coordinate 356,164, forward strand.
GTACGCATATCCTATTGTCCTTCTTGAGCAGATTCTTCTGCCGCCTTCTTCTTGGTCAACATGGTGATCTTGTCGCGGTCTATAGCCCCTGTCATCCATGCGAGCGCCGCATAGACTAGACCGCCGACGCTGACCAGAGCCGTAATGGATCCGACGCGTTCCCCGATACTACCATCGTAAAGACCTTCGCCAATCGGCGCCGCAAAATAGAGTGCTGCTGCCATGCCCATAGCGGACAAGGTGATCTTTGTGATCCGGCCGAGTAGCGACAGTTCCAGATGGAAATGCCCGCGCCGGTGCAGCATAGTGTACAGCATCGCACAATTGCACCAGGCCGCCAGCGCCCCCGCCAAAGCGACTCCAACGATTCCGTAGATCGGGATTAGAACAAGATTCAAAGCAATATTGATGAGCAGGGAAATACCTGCAGTATAAACCGGTGTTTTGGTATCCTTGCGTGCAAAAAAGCCGGGGATCAGAACTTTCACCAGCACATAGGCAGGCAAACCGACGACCAAAGCCGCAACTACTGCCGAGGTGGTTTGGCCATGCTCGGCTGTGAAATTGCCGCCAACATAGAATGATGAAACTAGGGGGCCAGCTGCGACAAACAATGCGATGGCGGCCGGGATGGTGAGGAGCATGCCCAGCTCAATGGCGTTGGATTGAATCCGCTGCGCCCCGCCATGATCATCTTTGGCTATGAAGCGGGAAAGCGCGGGCAATATGGCAGTACCCAATGCAATCCCGATAATGCCCAGCGGCAGTTGATTCAGCCGGTCAGCAAAGGCCATGAAGGCAAAACTACCCTCGGGAAGACGCCCTAGAAAGAATAGATCAATGAAGCGGCTGATTTGATAGATGCCCGCGCCGAATACGGCAGGCAGTATCAATATACCCAATTCCTTCACATCCGGCGTGAATTTGGGTTTGCGAATGGGGAAACGGAAACCCGCCTTGCGTGCCCAATAATAGAGCCATAACATTTGCAACAGCCCCGCCGTTGCTGTGGCTATGGCGAGGAAATAGGCGGTTTGTCTTGGATCTTCGCCATTGTTGAGAAATGCCGCAATCAGCATCGCGGTGATCAGACAGATATTGAGCAATATCGGAGCCGCTGCCGCTGCGGCAAAGCGGCTGAGGCTGTTCAATATCGCTGCGAACAGTGTGGTGAGGCTGATGAGTGCCAGATAAGGAAAGGCAATGCGCGCCAGAGAGACGGTAAAATCATTGGTGCGTCCACCCTCACCAAAATCATCAATCAACCAGATAATCCCCGGCATGATCAACATCATGATCGCCGAGAAAATCAGCAATATCGGGACGAAGACCGACAGCACGTCAATGGCAAAATTCTGCGCCGCTGTGCGCTGTTCATCTTCTTCCATCTTGCGATTGAACAGGGGAACAAAGGCCGCAGAAAAGGCGCCTTCGGCAAATAGCCGCCGGAAAATATTGGGGAGCTGAAACGCCAGTTGCCAGGCATCGGCCGCCGCGCCAGCACCTAGAATGCGGGCCAGCAAGATGTCGCGCGCAAATCCGAATATCCGGCTGACCATGGTCAACCCGGCAATGGTTCCAGTGGATTTGAGCAGGTTCATACCCGCTTCCCTAGCAGGAAGGTTTAGGCGTTACCAACCGGTTGCTCGCCTTCGCCTTGTCCGGCGGCTTGCGCTTCACGTTGCTGCATATAGAGCGCTGTAAAGTCGATGGGTTCAAGCATCAGCGGTTGGAATCCAGCATCGCGAACGGCATCGGAAATAATCGCGCGTGCAAATGGGAATAACAACCGCGGTGCTTCTGCAAAAAGAAACGGATGTGCTTGCTCATCAGAGACATTGCGCAGACCGAACAATCCGCAATATAGAAGCTCAACACCAAAGGCGACGCCCTGATCGGCTTTGGCTGTCACTTCAATTTTAAGTTCGACTTCATTCACTTCATCGGAAACTTTATAAGATCCGATGTTGAACTGAACGTCGATTTGCGGTTGCCCTTCCCACTGATAAACGTCCGGGGCGTTGGGATTTTCAACCGACAAATCCTTCACATATTGTTGAATCACACCAATTTGCGGTTGATTGTCGGCGCCATTGGCCATTGCCTCTGGAGTGGTTACGTTGCCATTTTCTTCTTCTGCCATCTGGCTTGCCCTTTCGGAATATCATCAATTACGTCATTTGGCGCATATTGCCGCGCTGTTCGAAGCGCGCCTAGCAGGGGATTTCCGGAGGTGCAATGGCTGTTGAACATGGCGATATCAGTGCCTTGCTAAGCATCGGTTCACAATTTCCCGGCTAAAGATTGGGGCAAATGGCGAGAATTTACCGATAGGAAGCGTAAACGCATTTGAAACTGGCGCGTTTCCGTCCTATGTCAGAAGAAAGAAAGAAGATTGGATATATTGTGACGATCGAAATTATACTGTTGGCGATGGTAGCGGCTTTTCTAGGTTTGCGCCTTTATTCAGTTCTCGGCAAACGTACCGGGCATGAACAGGAGCATATGCCGCGGAAAATTGAACCCCGCGCGCGTGACATGCAACAGCCTGATGAACAGCAGCCGCATGTTCCGGACATCAAGCCTGCCACTCCTGCCAAACCCACGATGGTGTACGATGAAGCAGCTGAACCGGGAATGCGGGCAATTTTGAGTGCCGATCGTAATTTTGACGTGGCCCGTTTTGTTGAAGGATCGAAAGCAGCCTATGGCATGATCCTGGAAGCGTTCTGGAAAGGTGATCGCGAAGAACTGGAATCTCTATGTGATGATGACGTCTATGAGAGCTTTGTTGGCGCAATAGATGATCGGGAAGAAAAAGGCGAAGTCCTAGAAAACCAATTGGTCCGAATCGAAAACGCACGGATTTCCGGAGCGGAACTCGATGGCCGTGTCGCCAGTATCACTGTTTTGTTTGATTCTGATATTGCTGCGGTGGTCAGAGACAAAGACGGGAATTTAATTGGCGGTTCTATGTCAGATGCGGTCGAAACCCACGATATCTGGACCTTCAGCCGTGACCTTTCCAGCGCCGATCCAAACTGGTTGCTTGACGAGACCGATGAGGCATAGGTCCCGTAAGGGGCAGATCAAACATTCGGGCTGGGGCAACATCATGAAATTCACAGGGCTTTCCGGAGCGTTGATTCTGCTCAGCGCCTGCTCATTGACGCTGGTTCCCGAAGGCACGGCTAAGGGGGCGTCTTCGCAGCAAGAGAGTGAATGGACGCAAGGCGCACCGCAACCGGCTCCTGTGCCATCTACCAATAATCCTTCTAACAGGACATCCGGTTCGCAATCCCGCTTCAACGTGACGCTCGCGCCAGTTGCATCGAACAGACTCGTTCGTGTGGCGTCAGATCAAACCCGTGCTAGCGGTACTGGTGTTGCATTGGGTCCGCAGATATCATCGCTGCCGATTAAGCCCGATCGAGCAACCAAAGCACTGCAATCATTTCGTACAAGCTGTGGTTCATTGGTGCGCCGTGTCGACCAGAGCGGTTTGACGCGGGGTTCCGATTGGCAACTGGCTTGCGACGCCTCAAAAGGCTGGCAGGATAATGACGCTTTGCGTTTCTTCACCAGCTATTTTGAAGCGGTTCAAGTGGGTGACGGCAAGGCACATGCCACCGGATATTTTGAACCACAAATTCAGGGTTCGCGGGTTCGGAATGAAAATTATCAGGTGCCCATCTATCGCCGTCCACCCAATCTGATTGATGTCGATTTGGGCTTGTTCTCTGATGAACTGAAAGACAAGCGCGTGCGCGGCAAGGTCGAAGATAACAAGCTGGTGCTGTTTGAAGATCGCGGCCAAATTGACGATGGTGCGCTTGCTGGCAAAGGCCTCGAAATTGGTTGGGCGCAGGATTATATCGATTTTTTCTTCCTGCAAATTCAGGGCTCCGGACGACTGGCACTGCCCGATGGCCGGGTCATGCGGATCGGATATGCTGGACAAAATGGCCGTGACTATACTGGTATCGGCCGGGTGATGCGGCAACGCGGATTGCTGGCTGATGGCAAGACCAATATGCAAGGTATCGTCGAATGGCTGCGCGCCAATCCGGCCGAAGGCATGAAGATCATGCGCGAAAACCAAAGCTATATCTTCTTTCAAGAACTGACTGGTCCCGGTCCATTGGGGGCTATGGGGCATCCCGTAGTTCCGCGCACATCGGTGGCCGCCGACCGGATGTTTGTGCCGCTGGGTGCGCCGGTGTTCCTAGATGTGGAGCATAATATTGCCGATGGTCTCTGGATTGCCCAGGATACTGGCGGAGCGATTAAGGGTTCTAACCGGTTTGATACTTTTTGGGGAGCTGGTGAAGAGGCGAAGCAGATTGCCGGCGGCATGTCTTCACGCGGCCAGGCTTTGGTGTTTCTGCCCAAAGGCACATTTGCCAAACTGACGGGACAGTAAGGCGTATGTCCGACCGGCCGCTATCTGCCGGTGAAAAGGCGCTTTGGCAGAAATTCATCGAGACAGTTGAACCTCTGGATCAGGGGCGCGTGAAGCGCATTGATAGTCTGCCAGTGCAAAAAAGGCTGCCCGAACTGAGGGGACCGATTACCGCAGCGACCTTTGGCGGGGTGGCCAAGGCTGTGCCGCTTAGGGATCAGAAGCCTGTTTCGGAAACCGCAGGATTGGATGGCAATTGGGATCGCCGTATTGCCAAAGGTGTGGTCCATCCGGATGTCACCGTCGATCTGCATGGCTACAGTCTGTCTTCGGCACATGGGCGATTGGACAGCGCGCTGGAGCTCAGCATTGCTGCGGGACATCGCGCGATCCTCCTGATCACCGGCAAAGCGCGTAGCGAGGATCAACGACGACGTGAGGGCGGACGTGGCGCAATTCGTGCGGCAATATCAGATTGGCTGGCAGCCTCTCGTCATGCATCAAATATCGCTGCTGTGCGGCGCGCGCATCCTCGGCATGGTGGGGCGGGGGCGCTATACATAATCCTGCGGCGCAGACGATAACCGTTATTCTGATTTGTAGACGACACCGTCTTTCATCACGAACGGAACGGATTCCATTATTGTAATATCTTCCAGCGGATTGCCGCTAACTGCAATAATATCCGCAGCCATTCCTGTGGCAATTTTTCCAAATTTCCCTTTTTGACCCAGCGCGTCGGCCGCGTTTAATGTGGCTGCCCGGAGGGCCTCTGCCGGAGTCATGCCAAAGCGAACCATGCGCGACAGTTGCTTCATATTGTCGCCATGGGGATAGACGCCGGCATCGGTTCCCATCACCATTTTGACACCGGCTTTATGGGCACGGCGAAAGCTCTCTCTTTGGGTCGCACCGGTCATGCGCTCCTTTGCGAGGCTCTCTTCGAGAAACCCGGCTTTCTCACCTTCGCCGAGGATATATTCGGTGTTGTAGATATCCATCGACAAATAGGTACCCTGCCGTTTGGCCATGGCGATACCTTCGTCCGAGATGAAGCTGGCATGCTCAATAGTATCCACGCCGGCTTTCAACGCGTTGATGATACCTTGCGCACCATGGGCATGGGATGCAACTTTGCGGCCGTGACTATGTGCCTCCTCGGTAAGGGCGGTCAGTTCTTCGACTGTATATTGTGGTGCGCCGACCTGTGTGCCTTTGGAAAGCACACCGCCGGTGGAACAGGTTTTGATTAGGTCGACGCCATATTTTATATGACGCCGCACCTTTTTTCGGGCCGCCCAAGGACCATCGGCAACGCCTTCGCCGACAATGCCATATTCTTCTGGCAACAAGTTATTGTCGCTACAATGACCGCCGGTAATACCAATGGAGGGTCCCGAAACAAACATCCGAGGACCCGGAACATCGCCTTCATTGATGGCATCGCGCAGGGCGACATCGGAGTAACTTGGTGCACCAACATTGCGAGCAGTTGTGATGCCGGCCATCAGTGTTTTGCGCGCGTTTACTACGCCAGTGATTGCAGCGCGTTCGTGCGAAATGGCCAGTCTGCGAAATCCCTGATCTGTTGCCTTGCCGGTGAAGTGGACATGCATGTCCACCAGACCCGGCAAGATGGTTTTTGTACCAAGATCAATGACCCGGACATCGCCGTTACTATCTGGGAGAGAGGATGAGACCGATTGGATAATGCCGTCGGTGATCATGACATGTGGATTGGCAATGATGGTTCCGTTTTCGACATCAACCATTGCTGCTGCTTTGAGCAGGACAGTCTCAGCCTTTGCTTCGGAAAAGGTCAATAAGAAAGCGACCAATGCGAGGATGGTATATTTTATCATGAGCTCTCCAGGAATGTCGGTGGAATTAGGCTGTCGCGAGCAGCGTAAAATGCTCGTAAATCTGGGTCAGGGTTTTCAGGTCTTCTATCGCAACCGCCTCATCCACCTTGTGCATCGTGGCATTGCACAGACCGAATTCGATTACCGGACAGATTTTGGATAGGAACCGCGCATCGGATGTGCCGCCGCTGGTACTCAGTTCCGGATCGACGCCAGTGGCGCTTTTTATAGCTGTGCTGAGTAGGTCCGAGAAATCTCCCGGTGGCGTCAGAAATGGCTCGCCGGATATGATGGGATCAAGCTCACCGCCATGCCGCTCAACAATTTCACGGATGAGATCGGACAGACTTGCGCCGGTATGTTGGTCATTAAATCGGATCGATAGGCGTGCCTTGGCCTGCGCCGGGATCACATTATGCGCCGGATTGGGCGCATTGATTTCGGTAAATTCGATGTTACTCGGCTGGAACCAGTCTGTGCCTTGATCGAGTTCCAGTTCATCTATCTCGCTGAGTATCTTACCAAGCTTGGTGATCGGATTGTCGGCATTATGTGGATAGGCGACATGGCCTTGCGTCCCGTTCACCGTAATCCACATATTGACCGAACCACGTCGGCCTATCTTCATCATATCGCCTAAGCGGTTTACCGACGTTGGTTCACCAACCAGACAAAGATCCGGTTTGATATCCCGCTCAGCCATCCATTCCATCAAGGCGACGGTACCAAAGCGTGCCGGACCTTCTTCATCGCCGGTAATGATCAAACTGATCGTGCCAATATCATGGGGCAGGACATGCAGCGCCGCAACATAGGCAGCAATGCTTCCCTTCATATCAACCGCGCCGCGACCATAAAGCAAATCGCCGCGCTCTTCGGGTTCAAATGGATTGCTCTCCCAACCTTCGCCAGGTGGGACGACATCCAGATGACCAGCAAAGGCAAAATGGCGTTGGTTTTCCGTGCCTTTGCGAATAGCGAACAGGTTTTCCACTGGACCATCAGGCGCTTCACCAGCGATGAATCGGGTGACTTCAAATCCCAAAGGTTCAAGCATCGACTCCAACTCTTCAAATACGCTGCCGGTGGCAGGCGTAATGCTGTGATGCTTGATCAAACGTTTGGCGAGATTGAGAGCGGAATTTTCGGTCATTGATTGCTGACTATGCTCTGGCTTTTTCCGGCGCATCAAATTTCTCAATCACCCATGGCTCCTCTTCTGCGGCTTCCATCCACTGAACCGTCCATTCATGCTCCATTATCGTTTGCATATAGGCTTCGGCAAAGCCGGGTAGTTGAAATCCATAAGTCCGGAAGCGTGAGACAATCGGCGCATACATAATATCCGCCGCACCATAGGTGCCGAATAGATAAGGTCCGCTCTTGGCAAATCGCGCCCGCGCTTCGGCCCAGAGACGCAAGATCCGATCGGCATCCTGCACCACGGCCTCATCAAATTGCTGGCCCTCATATTGTTTGCGCGTGTTCATCGGGCAGGTCTTGCGCAACGCCATAAAGCTGCTGTGCATTTCCGCCGCCATCGACCGTGCCATCCCGCGGGCGGTCTCATCTTTGGGCCAAAATCTGTCGCGGTGCGTTTTGTCGGCCAGCCAATCAATTATGGCCAGGCTGTCCCAAATCACGGTTTCATTGTCCCAGAGAATCGGGACCTTGCCGCCAGAGGGCGCGAAATTTTCGCTGACCCGCATATCATCCCAATCCTCTCCATATAGCGGGACGGTTAGCTCCTCGAACGAAAGCCCGGACTGCTTGCACGCCAGCCATCCGCGCATCGACCAACTCGAATAGGCTCTGTTTCCGATTATCAGTTTCATGTGAGCATCTTAGCGCTTCGTGATCAACGAAGTCGAGAAGCAATTTCGGTTAGATTTGCACAGCATCCAGAACTGCTGACCGCAATTCGTCAATCCCGAGCTTCTTCTCTGATGACGTCAAGATCAGCTCGGGATGCGCTGCTGGATGCTTCTTTGCCATTTCCGCAACTTTTGCTTTGGTTGCTTCCAACTCCGCCGATTTCACCTTGTCGGTCTTGGTCATCACAATCCGGTAGCTGACCGCCGCGTCATCCAGCATGGTCATCACTTCTTCGTCGACCGGTTTGATTCCATGACGAGAATCAATGAGGACGAAGCTACGTTTTAAAACCGCCCGTCCGCGCAGATAATCGTTGATCAGGAACCGCCATTTTTTGACCGTTTTAGGGGGTGCTTTGGCATAGCCATAGCCTGGCATATCGCAAATCCGAAATACCGGCTTCCGGCCATCATTGGTTGGCCCGATATCAAAGAAATTCAGTTCCTGTGTACGGCCCGGCGTATTCGATGTCCGTGCCAGTCCGTTACGTCCGCACAGGGCATTGATCAAAGACGACTTGCCGACATTGGAGCGACCAGCAAAAGCAATCTCTGGCACATCAGCATCTGGCAGAAACTGCAGCTCGGGCGCAGATTTCAGGAACGAGATCGGTCCCGAAAATAGTTTTGGATGGAGCGGTTCCACATTCTAACCTTTGGCTTCTGCCTCAGCTTCTTTCGCCTTCTCTTCTGCTTCTTTCGCAGCTTGTTCCTTCAACTGTGGATGACGCGAGTAGAGCCATTTTTGTTGGGCAATGGTGAGGATGTTGGAAACGGTCCAATATAGCTGCAAACCGGCTGCGAACGGTGCCATGATGAACACCAATATCCACGGCATGATGGCAAAAATCTGCTTTTGCATCTCTTCCATCGGGGCCGGATTGAGCTTGAACTGCAGATGCATGGTGATGCCCATAAGAATCGGCAAGATACCAACCGCCAGAAAGGAAGGCGGGTCAAAGGGCAACAGGCCAAATAGATTGACCGGCGTCATTGGATCGGGCGCACTTAAATCCTGAATCCAAAGCGCGAAAGGTTGATGCCGCATTTCAATCGACAGCATCAGCACTTTGTAGAGCGCAAAGAAGATTGGAATTTGCAGGAAGATGGGCAGACAACCAGCCAGCGGGTTGACCTTTTCATCTTTGTACAGCTTCATGATTTCCTGCTGCTGCTTTTGCTTGTCTTCCTTGAAGCGCTCCTGAATCTTTTTCATTTTCGGTTGAACGGCACGCATTTGCGCCATACTGGCAAATTGCTTCTGAGCAATCGGGAACATGATTCCACGCACCACAAAGGTCATCAGAATGATGGCGACGCCGAAATTGCCGACCAGTTTGAACAACCAATCGAGCATGTAGAAAAGCGGCTTTTCAAACCAGTAGAACCAGCCCCAATCAACTGCGCGATCGAGCAACGGAATGTTATACTGTTCTTTATAGGTGTCGAGAAGCACGGTTTCTTTTGCACCAGCAAATAGACGAGTAGTTGTTTTCAATGTCTTGCCTGGCGCAACGATTTCGGCATTTTCACCGGCCACCTGGGCCTGAAAGTTATTATTGCCGCCGGAGCGAAATTTGGCATCAACTTTCGCTGAGCTTTCGGGAATGAGTGCACCTAGCCAGTAACGATCGGTAAAGCCAATCCAGCCCTTGTCTGCATCAACAGTAACGCCGTTGGTGCCAGCTTCAGCAACATCTTCATAGTCATAGTCAAAATTGGCGACTTCTTCGAAAACGCCCATTGGGCCCAATCTGATCGTCCAACTGCTTTGTTCGGATGTTGGAAGATTTTCGAGATCATGTATCCGGCTGAGTAAGCCAAAAGGGTTGAGCGCGACTGGTGCTTCGCCGTTGTTGGTAACGCTTTGTTCTGCGGTAATCAGATAATTTTCATCAATCGAATAGGTGATGGAGTAAGTCTGACCGGTTTCATTGCTCCAGGTCAGTGTTACCGGCGTGGTAGGCGTTAGTTTGTCAACATCAGCGGTCCATACAGTATCATTACCCGGGACGGCAACGCCATCTCCGGCCCAGCCAAAGCGACTGAAATAGGCCTTCTTCGTACCTGATGGGGCGAATAGACGAACGGGCGGGCTGTCTTTATCCTGACTAGTGCGATGATCGGTTAGTGTCAGATCATCAAGGCGTCCGCCTTTTAAATTGATTGATCCGTTAACCCGCGGTGTTTCAATCGCTATGCGCGGACTGGCTTTCAATGCTTTGGGAAGGCTTATTGCTGCGCCCGCAACCTCAGTGGCAATCGCAGAAGTGCCCGGCTCTGTCGAAACAGTTGGTGCATCGCCATTCGCGGTCTGTGCCTCGTTGGAGGCAGCCTGCTCGGCGGCCTGTTCCGTCTGCGCCATTTCGGGGAAGGCAAATTCCACGACATATTGCCAACCAAATAGAATGATTCCGGTGAGCAGAACCGCTATAATAATATTACGCTTATCGTCCACTAAACTGTCCCTGTATCTGCTCTTTGTATCATGTAGGAATGGCGCGACGCCGTTGCCACCTTTATTCAGGGGACTGGGTCATAGCCCGAGCCACCCCAAGGATGGCAGCGCAATAGCCGTTTCGTACCCAGCCAGCTACCCCTAATCGCACCATGTTTTTCAATCGCTTCGATTGTATAGGCCGAACAGGTCGGTTGAAATCGGCAAGTCGGTGGTAATATGCGTGAGGGGCCCCATTGCCAGCAGCGCACTAAGAAGATAAAAACCGGTTTGAGCACCGTCTAAAACTTCTTCGCCAAATGTTTCAGGCCTTTTTCCAGATCGGCTCGCATGGCCTCGAAAGCAGGCTCCTGCTTCTGTTTGCGGCCAATTAGAATATGATCTGCGCCGACAATTCCGTGGTAGGGAAGAATCTCTGCAATCAACGCTCGAAACCGTCGCTTCATGCGATTGCGTATGACCGCATTGCCAATCTTCTTGGTGACGGTGATGCCATAGCGGATGGAATGTTGACCAGCGACATGGCCGGTACGGCGTTTATGGATCAAAAGAACGAATCCAGGTGAAACGAAGCGCTTGCCGCGATTGGCCGCGACAAAGTCCGGCCTTTTGCGAATCACTGAGATTGGGTTTTTGGAAGTCGTAGGCTCTATGCTTTTAGAATCGAGCGACTCTGAAAGCGCGGCGCTAACGGAAATATCCGTTTTAGGCAGAGAGTGTTTTGCGGCCACGGGCACGGCGGGCAGCTAGCACTTTGCGGCCGCCAACAGTGGCTTTGCGGGCGCGAAAACCATGGCGCCGTTTGCGAACGAGTCGGCTTGGTTGAAATGTGCGCTTCATCGCGAAAATCCTAAATCAAATGTCGATAAAAAAGGCCGCGTAAAGCCGCGACCACTTGTTGATGGCAGCGATTAGGTGGAGAATCGCTGAAAGTCAAGCGTCAGCGCGCTGGCTTTTCCTTTTTATTACCGGTTTTCACTTTGCCAAAGACAGGTAGCTCAAAATCGTCCGGAAGTGTTTTGTGACGCGGACGCCGCATGACCCAATCGGTCCATTGTCCGTATTTTGGAAAGCGACGCTTGAAGTGTACATAGCGTTTCTTCGCAAAAAGAGAGTTGTGCAGAACCAGCGCCAGACCGATTGGGAATAGGATTATAAAACCTGGCCCAGGAATCGCGCCGATAATCGGCGATATCAGGATCAATATGACACCAAGTACAGACAACGCAAAGCGCGAACCCGAGCTATATCGTCTACGTTTTCGTTCCTGTTTTTCGTCCATTACTCTCTAAACATGGTGGGTTTACGCGAATCCCACAAGCCTTTCGGTCGATCCGTTGGTGCAACTGGTCGAATATCAGGCTTTGATGGATGGAATGTGAACGTCCGCTATTGCAGCAGTGAATATTGTACCAGATCGTTACGGGAAAGCCGCAGTTGATCAGAGAATGGAACGCTGTTGGTTAGGGCATAAAACGCACGTGCTTTGTCAGCTGGAACGCCCATTTCTGTGTAATAGTCCAGATATTCCGCGTGAACCGGATCAGTTGGCGGATAGTCATTCGCCTCCATACCATCTTCGTCCATCCAGCTATGAACGACAAATTCGGCACCCGGATCAGCGGTGTTAGTGACACCGGAAAGGAACAGCTCAACTGCACCGGAACGAACAGACCCGTTGGCTGGCACATGAGTGCTTATACCGGCGCGGCGAATCATACGGGCGAGAGCGAGATTGGCTTCTTCATCCACTGAGCCATCGCAATCAATCATCTCAATCCGTTTGATACCGGGAAAACGTTGCATCATTTTGCGAAACCGTTCCGGTGTATAGCTATCTACGGTGCCAACCATTTCGGCTTTGTAGGGAGCGACAACGCGAAACGGGCCATATTCGCCCAAAACAGCCGATGGCGGCGCATAGGAAGATGCATTTCCACCGGGCTCGACAATCTCATATTCAATCGTCTCAACCGTTTCAGTAACGGTATAGCTGCCGGACGCATTGGCGGGATTGGCGGGAGCCAGGATGAGTGCAAGGAGGATGAACGCACCGATGAACAGGCCGCCAAAGCTGCCTTTTTCATCTTCCTGATTCCCAGCCAAAATTTCGTTTTCCCTCAACATGCGCTATTTTTGCACCGACAGCAGTTTGAAAATCGTAACTTTGACTGGTTGGCGCGGCGTTAACCACTGTACGCACATCGTTCTGTCTGGTTTTGACCCTTCCGGCCAGGGGAGCCATGCCGCTCGACTCTATTTCATACGCTTGCCACTGTTGGAGGCATGAAATCTGGTGGATCATCATGGTAGCATTGGTCCAGACCGTGGCATATTTGGGGTTGGAAGCGCGCGGCGTCGAGGTGCAATGTCAGGTAGCACCTGGGTTGCCAGCATTTAACGTGGTTGGCTTGCCGGACAAGGCAGTAGCCGAAAGCCGGGAACGGGTCCGGGCCGCAATAGCGTCAATGGGATTGTCACTACCACCCAAACGAATCACGATAAATCTTTCTCCAGCAGATCTGCCGAAAGAGGGATCGCACTATGATCTACCCATCGCACTGGCTCTGTTGGGAGCGATGGGAATTGTCGACGCGGAGACATTGGCCGGCTATTTGGTGGTCGGGGAATTGTCACTAGATGGACGATTGGCAGAAACACCGGGTGTTTTATTGGCTGCACTCCATGCTTCGGGAGAAGAACTCGGTTTGATTTGTCCCGCCCTGCAAGGTTCGGAAGCGGCATGGGCGGGCGATGTTGAAGTGCTCGCTGCGAAAGACCTGTTATCCTTACTCAATCATTTTAAGGGGCAGTCGATACTAACGCCGCCGGAAACGGGCGATGCACCAGAGCCGAAATACGGACCAAATCTGAAAGACGTGAAAGGCCAGGAGACGGCCAAGCGCGCGTTGGAAATTGCAGCAGCTGGCGGCCATAATCTGTTGATGAATGGACCGCCCGGTTCAGGGAAATCTCTGCTCGCTTCCTGTTTGCCGGGAATATTACCGCCTCTTTCTCCCGCCGAGGCGCTGGAAGTCTCGATGGTCGCCTCGGTTGCAGGAACTTTGGAAGGCGGTCAGATGAGCCGCGAACGCCCATTCCGCGCACCTCACCACAGCGCATCTATGGCTGCTCTGGTTGGCGGCGGGTTAAAGGTGAAACCGGGTGAGGTTAGCCTGGCGCATTTGGGGGTGCTGTTTCTGGATGAATTGCCAGAATTTCAGCGATCCGTTCTGGATTCGCTTCGCCAGCCATTGGAGAGCGGAGAAGTTAGTGTGGCGCGCGCCAATGCGCATGTGACTTTTCCTGCACGAGTGCAGATGATAGCCGCCATGAACCCCTGTCGATGTGGCCATTTGGGAGATGCCGCTTTGGCTTGTTCCCGTGCGCCGAAATGTGCAGCGGATTATCAGGCGAAGGTATCGGGACCGCTTTTGGATCGCATTGACTTGCATATAGAAGTGGAGGCGTTATCTGCCAGTGATCTTACAATGCCGCCGTCAGCAGAAGGCTCGGAAATTGTGGCGGCCAGAGTGGCAAGAGCGCGCAATATCCAACGCGATCGTTACGTTGATCTGTCAGCCCGAACCAACACCGAGATTGATGGCGACGCACTGGAAAAACATGCAACTCCGGATGACGCCGGGCGCGCACTATTGGCGCAGGCAGCGGACGTAATGCGGTTAACCGCGCGCGGTTATACACGTGTGCTAAGAGTAGCGCGGACCATTGCTGATTTGGCCAGAATGGAAAATATCAGCCGTATTCACGTCGCCGAAGCACTCAGCTATCGCAGGCAGGCGCCTAGAAACTAGGCTGCTTTGTCACCGTTGGTCAGTTCGAGCGGGATAGCCATCTCAGCCTTGTTCACAGTCGATTTCGCCAAGTTTGGGCTTTTCGAGCTCTTATGCTTGAACTTGCCATCAACATGACCGCCCTGTTCAATCGTGACATTTTCATAGGTCACGTCACCGCCAATACGGGCGCTGGAAGAAATCACCAGATCCCCTGCGTCAATTGAACCTTCAACGGCACCTGACAGGCTGGCATTCTGGGCGGTAATCGCGCCCTGAATTTTGCTCGAAGGGCCCTGGACCAGAGAAAGGCACTTTATATCGCCGATAACTTCGCCATCAATATGCAGATCCACCGTCGAATCGATATTGCCAGTAATGGTAATACCATCACCGATAATCGAAAAACTGGAGCCGCTGCTACTGTTCGATCTAGCCACGGCTGGTGCCTGACTTTTCTGTGTTGGTTTTGGCACGCTGTCGTGCGTTGGCTTTGACTTTGAGAACATCTGAGTTCGTCTCCAAAAATGGCCGGGGGTTAATTGCTCTTCCGTTCAACCGCACTTCGAAATGAAGATGCGTACCGGTCGAGCGTCCCGTGCTTCCCATTGCCCCCACTTGTAATCCCTGTTCAACTTCTTGACCAGTGGTCACGCTGATCCGCGATAGATGCGCGTAACGGGTCATCAAACCGTTACCATGTGTGATTTCCACTGTTTTACCATATCCGGACTGCCATCCAGCATGCGTCACTGTGCCTGTTGCTGCCGCCAAAATCGGTTCACCATGCGGACCTTTAAAATCTATGCCGTTATGCATTGCGCCACCGCCGGTAAAAGGGTCGCGGCGATAACCATAGTTGCTGGACATGTTGGCAATATTGGCCGGCATTGCCGACGGAATGGCCAGCAATGTGCGTTCCAAAGCATCCATCCGCTGCAACGCATTGCTGAGGCGCTCCAGGGTTGGATGAATGTCATCATTTCCGTCGAAAAGCGGGATTAGCGGGCCACCCATTGCGGTATTGGTGTCTAAATTTGCTGTCAGTTTGTCTGGGTTTAGGCCGAAATTGCGAATCGCCATTTCGGCTTCCTCGGTGCGCTTTTGAGCGGCCCGGGTCAGTTTCTTTGCAAAGGCCAGTTGGCGCGCTTCAAATTTCGCCAACTCGCTAGCTGCAGGGAAAGCGGCGCTGATTTTCTTGGTGTTTTCGAGGAGCGCTTTTTCGTCCGTTGTAAGCGCTTCACTTTCTGTAGCAACAGGCTGAACACCCTCTTCGCCAATAAATTGCTTAGTAATCTGGTCGAGCACATTTTGACGGTCATTCAGGTCAGCAGCAACATCGTCTATCGAATCTTTATACGCTGCAACACGGGTTTCCGTACTATTCAACTGTGCTTCTTTTTCCGCTAGCGCGATGCGCTCGCTGGATACGGTAAGCTGATTAACCGTCATCGCCAAAGTGATCACAAGCCAGGTACCCAGCACAGCGACAATCGCGCCGACGATTCGTTTTTGCAATTTGGCAGAAAATTTTAGAAACCGGACCTGACCATGGGATCGCATGAAAAACTCACGATCCGTAAACATGTGGTCCAACCGGGCGAAAAGCCCTAGTTTGGTATCGTTATTATGCATGACCCGCCGTTATTTTTTACTAATCCCGAGTTTCGGCTAGCAGAAGGGTCATAAGGTTGCGAATCGCAACAGTTTGACTCGTGATGAATCGAACGAGTCATACGATGAGTTGACAAATTCATAGTTAATTAACCGCGTTTCCGCTGATTTTGCGATTCGTTTGTTACATTTGTTCCTATTCATGTTGCCAGTGATGATGCGGATTGAGGGTTAAGTTAACGCAAGGATCGTGCTAGCAGCGCCGCATGACTGACCATCAACAACTTATCGCCGACATGGGCCAGAAAGCACGAACGGCTTTTGCGCAAATTGCTGGTGCTAGCGACGCTGAGAAAGCGGCCGCTTTGCGCGCGTCGGCAAAGTGTTTGCGCGCAGATGCCGCTCAAATATTGACAGCCAACGCAAAAGACATGGAAAATGGTCAAGAGCGTGGATTGAGCGATGCCATGCTCGATCGGCTGATGATCAATCCGGAGCGCTTGGAGGCTGTAGCCCAGGCGGTCGAGAATGTTGCCGATTTACCAGATCCTGTCGGGTCCATCATCGACCGTGATGAACAGCCCAATGGCCTGATCATGGAACGGGTCCGCGTACCACTGGGTGTAATCGGTATTATTTATGAAAGCCGCCCCAATGTGACCGCCGATGCGGCCGCACTGGGCTTGCGCAGCGGTAACGCTGTTATCCTGCGCGGTGGCTCAGAGGCAATTGAAAGTAATCGCGCCATTCATCAGGCGATGATTACCGGCCTAAGGGAAACGGGTGTGTCCGAAGATGCTATTCAATTGGTACAGACCACAGACCGCGAAGCCGTGGGTGCCATGCTAAAGGCCGATGGCCTGATCGACATGGTTATTCCGCGCGGCGGCAAATCGCTGGTTGAGCGCGTGCAAAAGGAGGCCCGCGTTCCGGTTCTCGCGCACCTTGATGGGGTTTGTCATACCTATATTGGCAAGGATGCGGATCAGGACAAAGCCATCGCCATAGCGGTGAATGCGAAAATGCGGCGCACGGGTATTTGCGGGGCCATGGAAACGCTTCTTGTCGATCAAGATTATCCCGCACCTGGACCACTAGTGCGCGCATTGCTCGATGCGGGCTGTGAAATACGCGGCGATGACATGATTATGGAACTTGATCCGCGGACCGTGGAGGCAACGGAAGAGGATTGGGGTACAGAGTATCTGGAGCCCATCGTGTCCGTGCGCATGGTGCAGGGATTGGATGAAACACTGGCGCATATTGCCCACTATGGTTCCAATCATACCGACGTCATTGTGACCGAGGATCAAGCCCAAGCCGACGCCTTTATCCTCCGCGCCGATAGCGCTATCGTTATGCACAATACATCCAGTCAATTTGCCGATGGCGGTGAATTTGGGCTGGGCGCGGAGATCGGAATTTCGACGGGTCGCCTGCATGCGCGCGGTCCGGTTGCGCTCGAAGGATTGACCACTTACAAATGGGTTGTCCGTGGCACTGGACAGGTCCGCCCCTGATGGAAGCGTCAATCGCTTTGGGTCAGAAACTGCTCATCGTAGGCGGTGTGCTCAGTTTGATCGCCAGCATTCTGCATATCGGTGTGATCATTGGTGGGCCGGACTGGTATCGATTTTTCGGCGCTGGCGAAGACATGGCAAAAATGGCCGAACAAGGCATGCTGCGTCCCGCGATGATTACGTTGGGTATTGCTTTGATATTGGCAGCATGGGCCTATTTCGCTTTTGCTGGGGCTGGTTTGGTTTGGAAGCCACCTCTGTTGCGAACTGGCCTGATCGCAATCTGCACAGTATATCTCCTGCGCGGTCTTGTGTTGTTCCCGATGTTGATATTTGTGTCCGATAAAGTGAACAGCTTTGCGGTCTGGAGTTCGCTAATCGTGCTTGTTTATGGCCTGTTTTATGCAATCGGCACCTGGAAAGCCTGGCCAAGTCTATCATGAAAACCGCCTATCTATGATTACCACAGGTCTCCTCGGTGGGTCATTCAATCCAGCGCACGGTGCGCATCGGTCGATCAGTTTGTTCGCTATACAGGAACTGGAACTGGATGAATTCTGGTGGCTGGTGTCGCCGGGTAACCCGCTCAAAGAAGGCGCAAAGGACATGGCGCCGCTGCATGCCCGTCTTGCGTCGGCTCAGAAAATGACACGGCGAAGCACTATCCAACCTACTGTGATTGAACGGAGTCTTGGCACAAGATTTACTTATGATACATTGCTCGCACTGGTTCGGCGCTATCCCAAACGGCAATTTGTCTGGATCATGGGAGCGGATAATTTGGCGCAGTTTCATCGCTGGAAAGACTGGCGAAAAATCGCCCGGCTTTTGCCGATTGCAGTTATTTCCAGACCCGGCTATGATGATGATGCTTTTGCGGCGCCCGCAATGGCCTGGCTCCGGCGATTCGTCCATCCCGCAAGCCAGCGCGGAAACTGGACAAATTGGAGTACGCCAGCGCTGACATTTTTGCGCTATCGTTCCGATCCTCGCTCGGCCACCGCTATTCGGATGGCCCGGCCCCATTGGCATCAGCAATATGATAATCGCTGCGTAAGGGATGCAGTGACCCATAAATTGCTTTGCTCAGAAGACTAGGACTTGAGTTGAAAGAACCGAAAGTAAAAAACCTGAAATCCGCTTCATCGGAAGCCGGAAAAGCGGAAGCCGAAGCGTTGCATGCTCTTGTCATGAAATCGCTCGATGATGATCAGGCACAGGACATTATTTCCATCCCGCTGGATGGGAAGAGCAATATAGCTGACCATATGGTGATCGCCGAGGGGCGTTCGACTCGCCAAGTGGCATCTATCGCCCAGAAATTGGCTGAGCGGATCAAGCAAGCTGGCGGCAGCGCGCGGATCGAAGGCCTGGCCAATGCGGACTGGGTCCTGATTGACGCTGGCGATGTTATCATTCACCTTTTCCGTCCCGAAGTGCGCAGTTTTTATAACCTGGAACGCATGTGGACTGTCGATGAAGACGATGACGCAGAGCCGACAGAGGCTGCGGAAGCCTAGATATAGCTTGACGGTAACCAGCGATGAGATTGCATATTGTCGCACGCGGGAAAATCGGCCGCAGCCCTGAGGCAGAATTGGTCGACCGTTACTTGAAGCGAATTCAATGGGACACCAAAGTTAGCGAACTGCCTGATCAGGGCGGTAAGACGCCGAAAATTGACGGCGAAACCAAAATCATAGCGATGGATGAAAGCGGTGAAAATTGGTCATCCAAAAAATTTGCTGATCAGCTTTTGCGATGGCGCGATGATGGTGTGCGGGAAACTCGATTTCTAATTGGCGCAGCCGATGGGCTAAGCGCAGATGAGCGCGCTAGTGCAGACCTATTTTTCTCCTTTGGTAAAGCGACATGGCCGCATATGATGGCCCGCTCTATGCTGGCTGAACAACTCTTCCGTGCAACGGCAATTATCGCCGGGCATCCTTATCATAGGGAGGGGTGAGAGGTGTTGCGGACGGTTATTGGCTCACTAACTCTATTGTCTGCAGGGGCGTTTGTAGCGGCAGCTCTCTCTGCCCAGACTTCCGGCCCTTCTTTGTCAGAGCAGCAGCGCTCTTTGACTTCTGCTCGTGAGCAATCAGAGCGTTCAAGACAGCGCGGTGATGCATTGCGCCGACAGGCAGAAGCAGCGACCAACGAAGCTGACCGGATTTCTAGCCAGGCGGCGGCGCTGGCAGCCCGCATACAAGGCGCGGAAGCGGACATTCAGGCGGCGCGCGCGCGGATTGCCATTGTCCAGCGTCTGCAACAACAGCAGCGGGCTCGATTGGCGGAGAAGCAGGAACCGGTTTTGCGTCTTACTGCCGCCCTGCAAATGATGACGCGTAAGCCCACGGCGCTGGCATTGGTCGAACCGCGTTCGCTGGATGAGATTGTCTATATCCGTTCGCTGATGTCGGCCATTATGCCCGAGATTCAGGAACGTACGGCTAGCCTGCGCGAAGAGGTTGAGCAGGGTGAGAAACTAAGGGTTCAGGCCAATCGGGCCATCGCATCACTCAACGAGAGCCAAGAACGGCTTAATGATCGCCGCCAGCAATTGGCCAGCCTAGCCGCAAATGAACGAATTTCCGCATCACAGTTAGGCGGCGATGCCGGATTGGAAGAAGAACGCGCTTTGGCTTTGGGCGAAGAGGCCCGCGATATATTGGATTTGATGGATCAGATACGCGAAAGCGGAGCGGTTCGGGAATCCTTAGCCGAATTGGATGGACCGCTATTGCGACCTGATCAAGGGAAGGACCCGGTAGCTGCCGACCTGGCCGGCGCTTCTGAAGTCGCAAATGCCTACCGGCTTCCGGTGATCGGGGATATTGTGACCGGCCTCGGAGAAATATCTGAAAGTGGCTTTCGATCGCGTGGCCTTACAATCGCTGTGCAGCCCAATGCCCAAATAGTTGCTCCCGCTGCCGGTAGAGTTGCCTATTCCGGTCGCTATCGCGGATATGGCAACATAATCATTATTGAGCATGAGCAGGGTTGGACCAGCCTGATAACCAACATGGCGACGGCAAGCGTCGATGTTGGCAACAATGTTGTGCAGGGATCGCCGGTGGGGCGTTCGAGGCCCGAAGATCCAACCGTGACAGTCGAATTGCGCCGCAATGGACGGCCAATTGATATTGCCGCGCTGATTGGCTGATATGCGAAAAAAATGCTGTTTGTAGAAGCAGATCGTCATTTTTGGTTAAGGTGCTTGGCTTTAAGCCGCTTTCCAGCTTATATTTAGTTCATATTAGGATTCACAGGACCGAACCCATGAAAAAGCCCATTTTGCAAGCCGCCGCCGTTGTTTTGACGTTGTCTATGGTGCCCGCCACCACGTCAGCGCTGTCGGCCGTCGATGCCCAGACCTATCGTGAGATGGAACATTTCATGAGCGTATTTGACCGCGTGCGGAATGACTATGTTGATGATGTGAGTGATGCCGACCTGATTAAGGGCGCGATTGACGGGATGCTGGCCAGCCTAGATCCGCATAGCAGTTTCCTCGATGCCCGCGATTTTGATAATCTTCGGACGCAGACTGACGGTAATTATGGTGGCCTTGGACTTTCGGTGACGATGGAGGACGGCGCGGTGAAAGTCATTGCACCGTTTAAGGATACGCCAGCGGACAAAGCCGGCGTCAAAGCGGGTGACTATATTACCCATATTGATGGTGAATTGATATACGGCGGCACTTTGGATGAAGCCGTTGAGGAAATGCGCGGTGCTCCCGGTACTGATATTGGACTGACCATTGTGCGTCCCGGTCGCGATAAACCATTTGATGTGTCGATGAAACGGGCAATTATTGATCTGAAACCGGTCACTTGGGAGGTGAAGGACGATATTGGCGTGATCAGCCTGAACAGCTTCTCTGCTGATGTTGGTGCCGATGTAAAAGCTGCTATTGCGGGCATAGATCAGTCTCTGGGTAAGAAGCCCCTAGGTTACATTTTGGATATGCGTTCCAATCCCGGCGGGCTGCTTGACGAAGCCGTCGCGGTTTCGGATGTATTCCTGACACGCGGCGAAATCGTTTCGCAGCGGGGCCGAGAAAAATCTGACATTGAGCGTTATTTTGCCAAGAGCGGTGATGCGGCACAGGGTCTTCCGGTTATCGTGTTGATTGACGCGGGTTCGGCCTCGGCTTCGGAAATCGTTGCCGGCGCGTTACAGGATCACCATCGCGGTTTGGTCATGGGCGAACGCAGTTTTGGTAAGGGTTCGGTACAAACCTTGTTGCCACTATCCAATACTTCGGCACTGCGACTTACAACGGCACGCTATTATACGCCGTCGGGCAAGTCCGTCCAGGAAGGTGGCATTGAACCCGATATCACCGTGCCGCAACTTTCCGACCCAGATTACAAAACGCGCCCACGTTTCCGTGAGGCGGACCTTCGTCGCCACTTGGTTAACGAAGTGAAACTCGAAGATGATGTACTCGAAGAGGATACCAAGGATGATCCGCGTTTCACCCAAACAGCCGAAGAGTTGAAAGAACAAGGCGTGGAAGATTTTCAGATGGACTATGCTTTGAAAACCATAAGCCGGTTGGGACCAGAGGGATTGAAAGTAGCGATGAATGAAGCGGCACAGAAAACCGCTAAGAAGAGAACCAAAATTGCCAAAAATTAGGGCATAGATGATGTCCAGATATCCCGCGCATTGGCTTGCTTTTTTGCTCCCATCGGCATTGCTAGGTGGAGCGTTGATCAGCGAACATTTCTTTGGGCTATACCCATGTGAAATGTGCATGTGGCAACGTTGGCCACATTTGGTAGCAATCATCATGGCGCTTCCCGCTTTGATTTTGCGTAGCCGTAACTGGTCCTCTCTTTTGGTATTGAGCGCCGCTCTGGCGATTATCGTGAGCGGATTTATCGGCGGGTTTCATGCTGGTGTCGAATATGGATGGTGGGAAGGTATCACATCCTGCGCCACCGATCTGGGTGACAGTGATGATTTGCTCGGCTCAATCATGAATGCGCCTCTGGTGAGGTGCGATGTTGCGCCGTGGTCTTTGTTTGGAATTTCTTTGGCAGGTTATAATTTCCTATTGTCTGTTGGCGGCGGAATGCTCATCTTAGGGTTGATCGCGGCTGGCAAAAAAAGGAACTGACATGGCAGAATCCCCCGTTGGCACTATCCGTCCCGATATTCATTCGATGATTCGGGTCAATCAAGCGGGTGAATATGGCGCAGCACAAATCTATAAGGGACAATTGGCAGTGATGGGCGATCATGCTCCCGATAGCGGAGCAATCCATCACATGGCCGAGCAAGAACAAGTCCATCTGGATGCCTTTGACAAGATGATAGCCGAGCGCGGTGTACGCCCGACTGTGTTGCAACCTTTTTGGAAGGTTGCTGGTTATGCTTTGGGTGCAACAACGGCCACCATGGGGCCGCGCGCTGCCATGGCCTGTACCGCGGCGGTCGAGACCGAGATTGATGCCCATTATCAGGAACAGCTTGAGGCTCTCGAAACCGAAAATGAGCCAGAGCTCTCTAAAATGATCGCAAAATTCCGTGAAGAAGAATTGGAGCACAAGGAAACCGCCATCGCTGCGGGTGCCGAAGATGCACCGGGTTATCCGATTTTGAGCGCTGCTATCCGGCTGGGTTGCCGCGTTGCCATCGGCCTCTCCAAGCGCGTATAGAGACAAAATTGCTTCAGCGCGGGTTCAGCAGTCCGCATGCAAAGGAACAGTCATGAAAAAGATCGCATCCCTTTCGACCGCCGCTTTGATCGCTGCAGGTTTTATGAGTTTTCCCGCTTTTGCACAGGATCAACCGGGAGATAAGGTCAATCAACTCATCATCTATGGTGATGACGTATGTCCCGAGAGCAAAGAAGGTGAGATTGTTGTCTGCGCTCGTAAAGATGAGGGCGAGCGTTATCGTATTCCCGAGAATTTGCGTGCTGGTGAACTGGGTCAGGCGAAAAATGAAGCTTGGGCACAGCGAGTCAAATCCTATGAATATGTCGGGGCATCGGGGACGAACAGTTGTTCGCCTACTGGACCAGGCGGTTTTACCGGCTGCACGCAGGAATTGTTGCGTCAAGCTTATGCAGAGCGCGGTATTGATGACACGGTAAACTGGGGCAAGCTGATCGAAGAAGAACGACAGAAACGGCTATCCCGGATCGATGGAGAAGCTGAGGCTGTCGAAGAACGACTTCTGGAAATTGAAGCCCAGCGTGAAGCACGTTTGCGTGCTGTAGCGGAAGCAAATGAAAGATTGTCTGAACAGGACGCGGAAGCTAATCGCGCGACGAGTGATTTGGCGACACCGCCTGGTGCGGAGGATACACCGACGGCCCCTCCACAGGAAAACTAAAGCTTCCGACAAGCAGATAGATAAACTTCTTTAGAATCAAAAAGGCCCGCTGAAATTGTCAGCGGGCCTTTCATGTTATATGGCAACTTTCTTAGAGCCCGATTTTAACTCCCAAGCGAACAAATCGGCCGAGTGGATTGCCCGTGAATGGGTTGTATCCGAGTTGCGTCCTTGCGTCCGGTGGATCCTCATTGGTGAAGTTCTCGACCGAGAACTGCAATTGTGCATCAAATGACTGGATCGGCAAGTCATAGGCCAAATGAATATCATGCTGTTTGAAGCTTGAAATATCCCTTCCGAAAAATGTGTCACCAAAGTTCGGAACGACTTCAAAATTGGCTGTTTCATCATAGCGTTCATCGCGAACACCATCGACATATTTAAAGCCATAACGAATATTGAAGCCGCTGATATTGAAGTTGACAAATGCGTTGGCCCTCCAAGGTGCGATAGTACCAGGGAGACGGTCAAGATTGGCCAATCCATCGGCACTGAACCCTGGACGAAGGAGTGTACCGTTTAGAGTGAAATCACCGATATCATATTTCAACACATGGCTTGCATTTCCGCCAATCGTCAAAACACCGGTTCCAATATCAGTTGTGTAAGTCGCCGAGAAATCCAGACCCGTGGTCTTGGTTGTCGGACCATTGACCCACTGCGTGAATACACGAGAAATATCATCCCCAACAGTCACACCCTGGACACAGGCACCGCCAGCGAAGGTGATCAAATCAACAAATGGGCTTGAACAATCGGCAAGGCCATCAGGTACCGGAACCACGTTGCTGGCAATCGCTTGACCATCGGTTGTGGTGATTTCATCTTCGAAATCAAAACTCCAATAATCCACCGAGAAGTTGAATCCACCAAAGTCGACAACTGCGCCGATATTGTACGTGAACGCTGTCTCCGGTCCCAAGTCGAGAGGGTTTCCGGCAATATCAACTGCCTTAAAGTCGCCCCCTGCCGCCGCAAGGCCAGCGAGTGATGTGACAGCATTGGTTGAAACTTGTGCAGCCAAAGGAGCACGGAAAGTTGTGCCGACGGATCCGCGCAATACTAACCAATCAGTTGGTTCCCAGCGGATTGACCCCCTTGGATTAAAGGTGGAACCAATTGATCCACCATAATCCTCAAAGCGGGCTGCTGCAGAAACCTCTAGCGTTTCTCCAATGGGCACTTTTACTTCGGCAAAGATCGCTTTTACATCTTGTGATAGATCCGCGTTTCGCTGACCACCCAGAAAAATAAAGGACCCAGCTCCTTCTAGCGCTCCACCAACACAGCTTTGATCTCCCAAGATCGGGCATGGGTTTAGATCAAGGTTGCCAAACGCATTCAAAGGTTTGTTGTTGAAACGCGTCTTGCGATATTGCGCACCCGCGGCCCAACCAACTGACCCACCACCGAAATCAAGGCCCAGTTCACCAGAGAAAATCAAGTCAGCAACAACTGTATCTTCACTTTGATCATTCCCGTTTGGCACTGAAATCCAGTTAGCCAGTTCGGCTGTGTTTTCCGCCCCTGGAACATAGAATGGGTTATCCAGACCCAATGTAGGGTTACCGGGACCCGCGTTGGTAAATGGGTTAAACCACAAACAACCATTGGTACCTGGTGTGTTGCCCGTACAGTTCGGTCCACCAAGGCCATTTAATGCTGCTTGGAGTCTAGAACCAATAATGCCGGGCGATCCACCGCGCCGATCATAGTTCATCATTGTCAATGAGAATTGACCACGAAGTGTGTCCGAAAAATCTTTTTCGAATGTTCCGGAAAAACGATACGCTTTGCTGTTTACAAATTGACGCCCAGATCCCCGTTCGTCAGTTGGATTTCCCAACCAGCCGTAGGGACGCCAGAAGAACGGAAATAGTCGACCACCCAAAGGTGAGGCCGCACCAGTTTGCGCCAAGAAAGGAGCTACGCCCGGGTTAGCCACAGGAACACTAAAGCCTCCAAATGCTGGGCCACCACCTAAACCGGCCCCACCTGGACCCTGCAATGGCGGATATCCCGGCGACGTACCGATCGAATCTAGGTCAGTTTGTGCGTAAGTAAACTCACCACGGAACCGGAACGTATCGGACAAATCAACAGTGGCCTGAACGTACCCTTGATAGCGGTCTGTTTCTTCAACCAGGTTATCAAAAGGTACAAAGCTGAACCGGCAAACCGGGAAAAGTCCGGAAACGACATCTTCAACACCACCCAAGTTTGTACAACCCACATCACGGGTGCTGCCGCCAAAACCTGGATTTCCTGGGACAAAGAAATGGCCTGGCGTGCCGAGGGAAGACCAGGCAGCTGGGTTCACTTCATAAGGTTGAGATGAGAACTCACGCTCAGTTGTCGGCAATTCGGAACGATGTTGCCAACCAAAGCCAGCCAGAATATTGACGTCTCCAAAGGTTTGACCGACTAAAATCGAAGCGGTATAATTGTCATCTGACCCATTGATAAACTCATAATCACTTTTGATTTCAACGCCTTCAAACCCTGTTTTGGTAATAAAGTTTGCCACACCGGCAATAGCATCAGACCCATAGGTCGCTGCCGCACCGTCTTTCAAAATCTCAATTCGTTCCAAAGCAAAAAGCGGGATCGCATTGGTATCACCAAAACCACCGCCGACTGCACCCGGGGCCGTAAATGTTCTGCGACCATTGAACAGCACCAATGTACGCTGTGGGCCAAGGCCGCGTAGATTGATCGAACCCAAACCCTGATTGCCCTGTGCAGCAGTAGAAAACTGGTTGGTATCACCAAGAACGCTGCCGACTTGCGGCAGATCCTTAATAAACTCGAGTGGAGAAGAAACGCCGGCAGCATCCAAATCTGCGGAGCTGAAAGTATCCACGGGTTGCGCTGCATCTTCGGGTGTGCCGCGAATGAATGAGCCTGTAACAACAATTACTCTATCGTTTTCAGCACTCTCATCTGCGTCTTGTGCATGGGCCAAGCCGGGCGTCATGCCCAATGCTAGGGTCAATGCGCCCAAAGCGGTTCTGTTGCGTAAAATGGACTTTTTCATTAAATTTCCTCCCTCAAAAGCCGCTGCAGTTTATATTGCAATCGTCTTATAGGGCACGGTGCAACTTATTATGGCTCTACGTCAAGGGTGATTGATAGATTATGTCACCCCAAATTGACTATTTGTACAATTATATTGTTAATGTTGCTATTTTGTCGCAATCCAACGATTAACCTGCGCTTCCAATATGTCGAGCGGAACGGCTCCTTGGCCCAAAACAACATCGTGAAACTCGCGAAGATCAAATTTTTCGCCAAGTTCTGACGTCGCCTTGCGACGAAGCTCACGGATTTTAAGTTCGCCAATCTTGTACGCAAGTGCTTGACCGGGCCATGAGATATAGCGATTCACCTCCGCTTCGATATTCGCTTCGCTCAGTGCCGTGTTATCGGTCATGAAATCGATGGCTCGTTGCTTGCTCCAACCTTTGCTATGTATACCGGTATCGACCACCAACCTGGTGGCGCGCCACATTTCATAGGATAGACGCCCCATATTTTTGGCGGGGGTGTCATATAGTTCCATCTCAATGCCGAGACGTTCGGAATAGAGACCCCAACCCTCAACAAAGGCGGTGAAAAATGCTCCGTGTTTGCGAAAATCGGGCATGTCGAGTTCCTGCTGCAGAGCAATCTGCATATGATGACCGGGAACTGCTTCATGCACACTGAGTGCTGGGATTTCCCAAAACGGGCGCTGATCAAGCTTTGACGTGTTAACGTAATAAAAGCCCGCAATGCCCACATCGGGAGAGCCCGGATTATAGTATGCCGTGGTCGTGCCTTCTGCGGTTTCGGCTGGTATCTCTTTGATCCCATAAGGAAGGCGCGCCAATTTGCCGATAATCGACGGCATTTTACCGTCTATTATCTTGGTCACTCGGGCGACCTTTTCCATCAATTCTTCGGGTGTCTTTGCGTAATATTGTGGGTCGGTGCGCAAATGTTCGATAAACGCTTCGCGCGTGTCATAGCCCGCTTCCTTTGAAACCTCGACCATTTCGGCGCGAATGCGAGCGACTTCTGAAAGCCCGATGTTGTGAATCTCGTCCGCGCTCAACTTGGTTGTCGTCATCTGACGAATGCGGAAATCATAATATTCATCGCCACCCGGTTGCGCAGAAACGCCTGGGTTTTTCTGACAATTGGGTGCATATTTGGTGTTGTACCATTCGAGATGCTTTTTTAGCGCCGGATTTATGAGCGCACCAATTGTTGTCATCGCGCTTGCGGCCAAGCCTTCAAAATCCTCTGGGTCCATCCCGTCTGGCACTTTGCGGGTAAACGGTTTGTAGAAACGCGATTCTCTGGGATCGTCGGTGATCAGGCCAGATATGGTCTTTTCATAGCCAACCATTGATACGCAGGGCTGGACAAAGCCACCGGCAATCGCTTGATCGGCAACTGCGATAGATTGATCATTAACTCTCGCATATTGTTTCAAGCGATTGATGTAGGTTTGGTAATCCTGCTTGTTCCGGAATGGTAGGTTGTTCTGCATGCTGGCAAAGCCCTGATGCCAGCCGCTGCGATTGGTAAAATTGATGGTGCGTTGGCCATAGCTGCTCGCTTCCACTTGCTCGGTCAGGCTGCGGCGCAAGATACCGTAGTTGGTTTTGTCATTTTCTGTAAGGCCGGCCTGATCAATGGCATCCAGTTGTTGCAACCAGTTTTTAGCTTTTTCAACACGCTTATCTTCAGCTTCCAGACTGCGATCGCTAACCCGGCCAATCGGGTCGTCGACCCCGAGAGAAGAGGCAAAGACAGGTGATTGTTCAAGCTGATAGGCCCAGTAATCATCGACAATGGATTTCAGCTGTTCGTTGCTTTGTGCCAGAACTGGCGTAGCCGCTAGTCCCAATGCCATCCCCAATATCAGACCAGCTCTTCGCATTCCCAACGCTCCCTAATGTTCCTCTTGTGCTTTCATTAAAGAGGAGAACCAAAAATGGCCAGCCTAGCTTTTCATTTTCATCACAGGAATCATAGGGTCGACGCCCCATGGAAAATACTCAAGCTGGCAACAAGCGGTACCGCAAAGCCTTTGCTGCATCAGCTTCAATGTCCATTATCTTCAACGGTGAAAGGGCCGAACCCCCTGCAACACCTATGGTCACAGTTGCCAAATCCAGCGGATGATCCAATGGAGACTGGCTGACATCTACTGTCTGGATCTTGCGAAGTGGCAGAATCGTTAACTTGCGGTTCCACCAGCTGGATCGGACGAAAATCTGTGTGTTCGTCATCGCATATTGGTGATGACGCCAGTTCAGGTACGAAAGAACAATTAGTGGAAAAGCCAGCATTATGAGGGCGAAGAATCCTTCGTGGAGGAAAAAGCCCAAACTGAGAGCGGCGATTTTCAGAACTAGCCAGATAATCACAGCATCGCGCCACCAAAAAGCCTGATCGACGCGCTGAAATTCAATGTCATCGGGCATTTTGCTGATCTGTGTTTCGGAGATGATCGGATCAATTTCTTCTGGTCGTGCACAGGGAGCCGCACTGTGATCAGTTTGGCCGCCCTGATCGCCAGCGAGTGATTGGAATTTTAGATCATACCACCCAAAAAACTCACGAACCGGACCGGTCGAAATGATGGCTGCCTGAACCCGGTGGATGGGCATAACCATATCTGTCAGCGTGAATAGGCCCCGCCGCCGGCGAAAGCCGGGTTGACCCGTGTCGACTTGATCAAGACGGAACCCATATTCTCGAATGAAAGTGCGAACAATACCGCTCAAGACACCGATGGCTATCAGCGATCCGATAGCGACTATTGCGCCGCCTATCCTTGCGGTCATGCTCAGGCCGTTTATTCCATTGACCCCCGAAACTGTCTCAATCCAGTTTCTTGGATCAAAAAATTCCGGCGGAATAAGGAAATCTAGATTTTGAGCGATGGTTCCCAAAACCGCCAGGAGGATGAAAGAAAAATTGAAAAAACCGGCGATTAAGATGCGCCTGTTGTCCATCGTAAAAAGAGGTGGCTTTTTTTGTAAGTCCGGAGGTTGGAAATTTTCTGCTTCGCTACTTGTGTTTCCTGATTTGAAATCGCGGATGGTATCTCGTAGCTTTTCGCCATCCTCCAGTTTCAGGGCATCAAGCTTACCATCCTCTCCGCCACCGGACCCGGTTTCGAATTTTACCGTGGTCAGGCCGAGCAATCGGCTGACCAGTTTTTGTTCAAGGCTGACATCCTGAATACGCTCGAACGGAATGGAGCGATTATTGCGGTTTAGCAAACCGCTCTTGATGCGCACTTCCTTTGTACTAACCTGATAGCTGAAGCGTGACCAGATAAGTGTCGTAATCGCGATGACGAGGGCGACAATTAACAAAGCCGCCAGGCTGGTATAAAAAATATTTTGATCAAACAGGCTGAAATAGAGCACGCCAATCAGGATGATGTTTCGTCCCAAAACAGACGTTGATTTCAATATGATACTTAGCGGATGCAGATGCCGAAACGGTGTTTCCGAATCCGTGATATCGGGTTGTTGTTCTATGTCCGGTGCGATGTCGTTCATATCATATCGTGGCGGATATGCCCTTTTATCACTTCGCGCATATTCTCGGCATCCGCAGTTGCCAAACCGGGCAGAATGACGATGCTATTGTGGGTGCCAGCCGTGTGAACGATCAATGTGGAGAGTCCAAAGGATCGTTGCAACGGCCCTTGGGCAACATCAAGATGCTGGATGCGATTAAAGGGAACGATCGTATCCGTGCGCCAAAGGAAGCCGCGCAATACCCGCAGTTGTTCGGTGCCCATATCGTAACCCCAGCGGCGATAGATGCGATGCGGGAGGATTAGGACGGATATTAGGGCGAAAAATACTGCCACACCGATCAGATATCCACCGGGAAGATGCAGTTCTCTTTGAAGGAAATATTCGCCCACTACAGCCAGTATTAGAACTATTGCAGCACGAATAGCAGCGCGCAATCGAATGAGAGATTTCTGTGGTGGATGTAGCGGCGTCAGTCCCTGATTAAATGCGCGAGTTTTGTCGACCGTCATCTGTTCCAGAATTTCTTGATCGGAAGTATTGGTTTTTATATCGGTCATTGGTGCTGTTATGACGAAGCGATGTTATGCAGGCAAGATGGAGATTTGATGGCTATTTCGAGGGAATTAGCCATCGCATAAGATTTACGTACAGATTGGCATTGTCATTGTCTGGATTTGAAATCGTAACATAGACTTTTTCCGTTTCATCAAAAGTGAATATAAAGTTGCGGAACATCCCTTGGTCAGCACTGATTACAACCCGGCCACTGCCAAAATTGAATCCAATCACGCCCGCATAGTTGTCTGATGTCTCGTACAATCCCCGTCGACCAGAATCTACCGAGCCTTTCGCATGGTTATGAGACCCATTTGGAAAGCGCAATATGGCATCTTTTTCCGAGCGATAAACTGCTGCTCCACACAGGTAGTCAACTCTATTCACCGGCAACCCTTCTGCCAGTGCCGGATGGTTCTGGTTCACAAGACCTTGCTCCGGCGACATGCCGAAAAAATGCGAACAACGACCATTATCGGGATCATTAAAACTCGGCGATTTTTCATGCCACACATATCCGTCTGCAAATTTGACGTTGAGCGCGTCAAGCAGCGGTCGCGCACCGCTGCCGTTGGGAAAATGGCTCAACGTGAGGAACAACGATCCGCCACCATCAATCCATCGCACAATATTTTCAACTTCATCGGCAGAGAGAGGAGACTGCCAAAGTTTTTCGCCGCTAGGTAGCTCAATCTTATTGTTGGGCAAGCCATGGATGATAAGAATATCAGTTTCAGTCAGTGCATCGGCATATGGCTGATCAGTTCTGGAGACTATAAAGCCATCACGTTGCATGATGTCCAGCATCGCCCTGGCACCGGACGCTTCACGACTTTTGGAGTATATGGTGTTGTGATATTGATCGATGAGTACCCGGCTCTTGTGAGGAGAAGTTAGCGGCGTAAAGTCGTGAATAAACGCGCTGTCTTCAACGGTATCGGTAACCTGTTTTTTTTCGGCAAGCGAGGGCTGGATCACAAAAACTGACAGGCACAAAAAAAATGCCAAGCGACCAGTAGTAATCAGATCCATTTTCTTCCTCCTATGCGAGCGCCTTTTCCGCTTCGTCGGTTAGAGCTCTGATAATATCTACAACGCTCTCCTCGGCCTTGACCATACCAACCGATTGGCCAGCCATGACGCTGCCATATTCAACATCGCCATCGATCACCGCTTTACGAAGCGCACCGGCCCAAAAATGTTCAATCTGCAATTGTGCTTCGCCCATTTCGATTTCTCCGGAATCGAGTAGCTTGGCCACTTCAATTTGCTTGGCTGTAAATTCTTCAGTGCCCTTGTTCTTCAGTGCCCGAACCGGAATGACGGGCAAACGCGGATCAACTTGTACCGAGGTAATGGCATCACGGGCATTGCCGCGCATGAACGCCTTTTTAAAATCAGGATGCGCAATAGATTCATGCGCGCAGACAAAGCGTGTGCCGAGTTGAACACCGCTGGCGCCCATTTCCAGATAGGCAGCGATCATCTCGCCTGTGCCAATACCACCTGCAACAAACACCGGAAGTTGTTCAGCAATGTCAGGGAGGATTTCTTGCGCTAGCACAGAGGTGGCAACCGGCCCGATATGACCGCCCGCTTCCATGCCTTCGATTACAATCGCATCGACACCCGAGCGGATGAATTTTTTGGCCAGCGCCATGGCCGGGGCAAAACAGATCACCTTTGCGCCGGTTTCCTTGATCGCTTCCAGGCTGCCTTTGGGCGGCAGACCACCCGCCAGCACGACATGGCTGACTTGATGTTTCCCGCAGATGGCAATCAGGTCCATCAAATCGGGATGCATGGTGATCAGGTTGACCCCGAATGGCTTGCCGGTCAGCTTCCTGGTCTCGGCAATTTCTGTGTCGAGCAAATCCGGCGTCATTGCACCACAAGCAATCACGCCAAAACCACCGGCATTGGATATGGCGCTGACCAAATTACGTTCAGACACCCATGACATGGCGCCGCACATGATTGCAGTTTCGCAACCGAGAAATTCCGTGCCGCGCTGCATGAGGTTCGATAGATTCGATTGGGTCATGTCATTATTCTTTCCACAAATCGTCATCCTGAACTTGTTTCAGGATCTCCAGAGAATTCTCCGCCTTGGGAGATGCTGAACCGAGTTCAGCATGACGAACATAAATTAAGTCGCATCCTCAGAATCCAGACCGTAAGCGGTATGCAATACACGCAGTGCGAGCTCGGTATAATCTTCCTCGATTAGCACGCTGACCTTGATCTCTGACGTTGTGATTGCCTGAATGTTCACACCGCGATCGGCCAGCGCCTTAAACATGGTCGAGGCGATACCAGCATGGCTTTTCATGCCCACGCCAACCACCGATATCTTCGCAACATTGCTGTCGGAGATCAGGCGATTATATCCGATATCGGGTTGCGCCGCTTCGAGCACTTGCATCGTTTTGTCCAAATCCACCGTCGGTGCCGTGAAGGTCACATCGGTCTCCCCCTTGTCGCGGCCGACATTCTGAACAATCATATCGACGTTAATCGCAGCTTCGGCCAGCGGTTCAAAAATATTGGCCACCGCACCCGGTTTATCGGGCACCCGGGTCAGCGTGATTTTCGATTCATTCTTGTCATGGGCGATGCCGGTAATCAGTTGGCGCTCCATATCATCTGTCTCCATTTCATCTTCGCTGATGATCAGCGTTCCGGGCAAGTCATCGGCGGTGTAGTTGACGCTTTCATCGGTAAAGGACGAGAGCACCTGAATGCGGACGCCTTCCTTCATCGCCAGCCCGACCGAGCGGGTTTGCAATACTTTTGCTCCGACACTGGCGAGCTCGAGCATTTCCTCAAAGGTTACCGTTTTGAGCTTGCGTGCCTTGGTCACAATCCGTGGATCGGTGGTATAAACGCCATCGACATCGGTATAAATGTCGCAGCGGTCCGCTTTTACCGCAGCAGCAATGGCAACGGCACTGGTATCTGATCCACCGCGGCCCAGGGTTGTGATACGCCCGTCTTTGCTAATACCCTGAAAGCCTGGAATGATGGCAATCTGACCGTCTTGCATGGATTGGATAAGGTCAGCGGCATCGATCGTTTCAATCCGCGCCTTGCTGTGCGATTCAATTGTCCGGATAGGCATTTGCCAGCCCAACCAACTGCGCGCCTTGGCGCCGAGTGATTGCAATGCGATGGAAAGCAATCCGGATGTTACCTGCTCTCCGGATGCGACGACCACATCATATTCGGCCGGATCATAGAGAGAGCTTGCCTCGCGGCAGAAATTGACCAGCCGGTCGGTATCACCGGCCATAGCCGACACAACAACCGCGACTTCATGCCCGGCGTCCGCCTGTTGTTTGACGATCTGCGCCACACGGCGGATGCGTTCAATGCCTGCCATCGACGTGCCGCCAAATTTCATCACAATACGTGCCATGAGCTGTGAATGATTCTTTCGTAAAAAAGGGCCTGAATAGGAACGGAAAGCCTGATAAAGAGGCACTATGACAAAGGCAAGCACTGCAAATAGCACAATCAACCCCGATGAAGCCGCCCATTTTGGCGCATTGGCTGCAGATTGGTGGGATCCAAAGGGATCGTCGGCCATGCTGCATAAACTCAATCCGGTGCGACTGGGCTATATTCGGGAGCAGATTGACCTGCATTTCGATATTGATTCGTCTGAGCTGAGGCCGCTGACGGGCAAGCGTGTGCTTGATGTTGGGTGTGGGGCCGGATTGCTTTGCGAACCGCTTGCGCGTTTGGGAGCACAGGTTACCGGTCTGGATGCGGCATCGGAAAATATCGCGGCGGCGAAAGCGCATGCAGAAGCGCAAGGGTTGAATATCGATTATCGTAATCAAGCCATCGAGCAACTGCCTGATACAGGCTTTGATCTGGTCACATCACTTGAAGTGATTGAACATGTCGACGATCCGGAGGAGTTTGTTGCGGGACTGACGCGCGCCCTGTCCGATGAGGGCCTGATGATATTGTCGACGCCCAATCGCACCGCCAAGTCAAAGCTTTTGTTGGTCGAGATGGCTGAATTGGTCGGCCAGATTCCACGCGGTACGCATGACCATGACAAGTTTTTCACGCCTGAGGAGCTCGCCAAACTATTGGCCGCTGAAAGCATGGAGTTGATCGATACCACCGGGATTAACTTCAATCCGTTGCAAGGCTTTGAATTGTCGGATGACCTGTCGCTCAATTACCTGATGACCTTGCACCGGAAATGACAGACTCAATCCGCGTTTATCAAATAACCGATAAAGCTGCATGTCTCGGAATCTTCGACAGCAATACTCCCGACTTTTTCGATAGATCCGAACGGGATTTGCTATCCGATTTTCTGGACAGCCCGATAGGAGCCTATTTTGTAGTTGAACGCGTCGGAGTTGTTATCGGTAGCGGCGGATATGGAAAACAAGATGGCAGGCAGGCCGGGTTTACCTGGGGCATGGTACATCGGAGGCACCACGGTGAAGGATTGGGTCAACTATTGGCGGAATATCGGTTGTCTTCGATAGAGAAGTCCGGAGAATATTCGGAAATAGAGATTCACACGACGCCCAAAGTCGCTCCGTTTTTCGAAAAATTTGGTTTCGAATCTCGAAAAGTTAAACCGGATGGATTCGCACCGGGAATGGATCAGGTCCAGATGATCAAGCAGCTATGATAGTCGGTTCTTCGAAACGCTATAGCATTTCGGGGAGTATCAAAAGTCGACCTTCTCATAGTGCTCTGGTGGGGTAATCACTTCCATGCGTTCCGACAGCAAGGGACGGAATGAAGGCCGTGATTTGAACATCTGATACCAGGCTTTGGTCTGCTCATGTCCGGTCCAATCGATCCCGCCCAGATAATCCGCGACTGACAATTGGGCCGCCGCCGCCAGATCGGCGAGGCTCATTGTCGCGCCGGCGAGCCAGCTGCGATGGTCGATCAGATAGTCTATATAATCCAGATGCACATTGGCCCGCCGCATAGCCTCGCGCAGAACCTTGGCATCGGGCGGCTGGCGGTGGATCAGACGCTTGTGCATGCGTTCATAAAGCATCGGTGCGGTGACATCACCGTAAAGCTGTTCATCAAACCACGCGACCAGACGGCGAATTTCGGCTCGATTGGTTGCGGTGCCGTTGATCATCGGTGCTTTTTCAACCGTCTCTTCGACATATTCGCAGATCGCCATGCTATCGACCAATGTCGTCCCGCGTTGCGCATGTTTCATTACCGGCGTGCGACCTGCGGGATTCATGTCCAGAAAGTCGTCGCGCTGATCCCAGGGCGATTCGCGTACCAGTTCATAGGCGACCGACTTTTCGCCCAGAAGTAACCGGACTTTGCGTGAAAAGGGACAGAGGGGAAACTGGTAGAGTTGCCACATAGACTATGCTGATAGTCAGTTATTTTGCGTTGGGGAAGAGAATTAGTCGAGCCGTTCCATACGCTCTTTCATTCGCTCGCCCAGGGCGCGGAGTTCAGGTAAAAATGCGCCAAATTCCGAAGCCATAAACCCCATCATCACCGTGCCCTGTCGCATCTTGTTTTCGATATTGCGATCAAAGTCCGGATCATCGCGCCGCGCCAGATCGCCGACCGTTGCATCCCGATCAATATCGGAAAACTCACGATCGCGGCGCATATTCTCGGGTATGGCTTTCTCAATCGAATGGGCAAACTCGCCGATGGGCAATGCCATCATCGCACCCATAAAACCGCTCATCATCGAGGTTAGGCCGTCCTGAAATTCCGGATCATTGAGTTTTTCAATCATCTCTGATTCGGGACCCTGTTCCGCGGCCAACGCTGGATTCGCCAACGCCATCGATACTGCAAGAATGGGCAGGGATAATAGTCGGCGCATAGGTTTCCTCCGGTCAAAATTGCTGGAATAGCCTTAGATAACAAAATATGACTGAGTCAAAGCTGAACCAAAGCCACTCTATGACGCCCAAGCTGTAAACATATGTAACGCGTCAACATCACCTAACCCGGCTGATAAATCGCCAGCCGATTTCCGGAGGGGTCAAGGCATTCAAAACGCTTGCCGCCGGGATATGCAAATATTGCGGCAACAATTTCCGCACCCGTCGATTGCACTTGTGCAAAAGCCGCATCCAGATCATCGGTTTCAAATGTCGGCATTGGGGCAGGAGGACTATCTCCTGCTGCCAAACCAATCTCAACCGCACCGCCTTCAACGGCTGCATATTCCGGACCATAGTCTGTGAACGCAAAGCCAAAGGCTTTTTCGTAAAAGGCCTTGCTGGCCGGCAAGTCAGCCGCTTTCATTTCCAGATAATTCGGGGTAATTTTCGGCATGATTGCTTCTCCACTGATGCTGCTTGTTGATGCCGAAACGCAACCAGGCAGACCCAGTAAGCCCAAACCAGCAACCACGACTCGACGATTTACCATGACGAGAAGGTTACAGTAGATAGGGGATCAAAACAAGAACATACGACTTCGATTATATCGGCTAACACTATTTCTTGAGCTTTGCCTTTGCCTTTTCCCGGGCTTTTTCGAGCGCATCATAATAGGTGTTGAATGCCGCGTCCGATGCGGCTTCAAGTTTCTCGACCGCCTCACGATCTGCCGCTGTCCAATTTTCGGGATCGTTCCAGGCGGATTCTTCATCCAAGTCTTCCGCTATCTCTTCTGCTATCTCCGACAATTCCTCAATATCACCGCCGCCCATTGATCCGCGATCAATACCCATAAGTTCACTCATCTTGTCGAGTTCTTCGTCGCTCAAGTCGCTGAATTTCCGCGGTGGTGGTAAGTCTTCCGATCCTTTGGAGATGGCTTCCATTTCGCCGAAAAAGCGCTCCATGAATTTGGGCATCATTTCCATCGAGGCGGACATGACTTCCGGACTGGCAAAAATCCCCAGGCTCTCACCGGCGATCTTTGCACCGGATTCGGTTTCATAAAATGCCGCAACCGCTTCCAAATCTTTCGCAGAGAATCGCCGTGCATAGGCCTTGGCCATGCCGTCCCGAATAGATGGTTCAATATCGTCAGACAAATCAATCATGATATCGGTCAATTTGGTCATCATCGTGCGATTGCGCTGTTTATAATAGGGATCCATGATCTCCATCAGATCAGACAATTTTGCGCCCTCTTTCAGTTTGATGTCTTCTTCCCCGACGCCAGCGAAATTGGCGATGACGGAAAGTGGTATTTGGTCGACCCCCTCCATCATCGGTTCGACCACTTTTTTGAAGGTTTCGGCCATGATCTTACGATAACTGCCTTTGGGAACCACGGCTTTAGCGATGCGTTCCCCTTTTGCCAGAAGTGCTGGCTCAATGGGAGTATCGTCTTTTTCAATCACGTTCTGGAACATCTTTGTGAAGGCTTCCAGTTCATTTGCACCTTGTTCAGCGGGCGTTTCCACAGTTGCTTGTTGCTCGGTCTGTGCCAGAATCGGGCTGGAAAGCACCATGGTCGCTATGGCTGTACCTGCTAGTAAAAATTTTCTCACGCTCGTTCTCCAAAACCAAATAGAAATGAGTAATCTTGCAACCTCTTTTTCAGTTATTTTGGTGGTACGCAATTGTTTATGCATATGTTTGGCAACATCACCGTTGTCACTAAACTGGTGAATACAAGACTGAACTGACGGACAATCTCGCCCACTTTTTCAGGCGACAGCGCGTTTTGAACAAGCTAATGGGCGACTAATCCATTCCTACAGGGCCCGTTATGACCTTTCTCCAAATGTTACTGCTCGCTGTTGTTCAGGGCGTTACCGAGTTTTTACCGATTTCATCTTCGGGGCATTTGATTCTGCTGCCGGTTTTCACCGGCTATGCCGATCAAGGGCCGATGATAGACATAGCGGTTCACGTAGGGTCGTTACTCGCGATCATCACCTATTTTTTCAAAGATGTGGTGTCATTGGGAAAAGGCGGCTTTGCTAGCATTGGAATCGGTCAGGCTCCGGCTGAACGGCGGCTTTTTTGGTGGATTATCATTGGTACCATTCCCGCGGTCATTGTTGGGCTTTTCCTGAAAACTGGGGGATATCTGGATGGCTTCCGCAGCACCACTTTGGTTGCGGTGAATCTGATTATCTACGGCATCTTGCTGGGATTAGCGGATCATTTCGGAAAGCAGGTCAAATCTTTTGAAGATATGACGTTGAAAGATGGCATCATCGTGGGATTGGCGCAGGCGCTGGCTTTGATACCGGGGACCAGCCGGTCAGGTGTCACAATGACTGCCGCTCGTTTCCTAGGTTATAGCCGGGTCGAAGCAGCGCGTTTTTCATTCCTGCTTTCCATTCCGGCCGTTGCAGGTGCCGGGGTCTTGATTATCCCGGATTTAATGGAAGCCAGCGGAGAGCTGCTCAAAGAGGCTTTGATTACCGGCGTGCTGACATTCATTGCCGCTTTTGCAACCATGACCTTCTTGATGCAATTTCTGAAAAAAGCATCGATGCTGGTGTTTGTGGTCTACCGCGTCGCTATGGGTATCGCGCTGCTAGCTTTCTTCTGACACTTTGGAATGATCAAGCGGCTTTTGCCCGAGCCCCGAAACGACCTTGTTCGGCATATTGTTCCAGCCATCCTGGTGCGACAGCTGCCAGCGACGTTGGCAAAACGTCAAGATCGTCAAGGCTCAGTGCTTTTTTGGCGACGATATTATCCACTGCCAGCATCTTATACTGATCAGTTGAAATCGGAGAACCGGGAAGCATTGCCAATATCTTGGCGGCAAAATCCGGGATATCTACAAAGTCACGCTCACGGCTAGCCAATTTGGCTATGCGGCGATTCAGATCTCGCATCGTAACAACTTCAGGACCGCCCAGCTCAAACGTCTTGCCAGCATGCTCTGCTGACGATGCCAACACGTTGGATACAGCGTCCGCAACATCACCAACAAATACAGGTTGAAATTTGGTGTCGCCGCCAATGATCGGAACTATCGGGAGCATTTGGATCATGCCTGCAAACCGATTGATAAACGCATCTTCACGGCCAAAAATGATTGAGGGGCGCAAGATGATTGCGCCGGGAAAAGCCTCTTGTGCTGCCTTTTCTCCGCCGGCTTTGCTCCGCCCATAAAGGGATGGAGACTCTGAATCCGCTCCAATTGCGGACATTTGGATCAAAGAGGAACAGCCTAATGAAGCGGCGGCTTCTGCAACGTTGCGTGCACCTTCGACATTGACCTTTTCCATGTTGCTGCCAAACACGCCCACCAAATTGATTACGGCATCACAGCCATGAACCGCACGCTCGACGCTTTCCTTCTTGGTCACATCCGCGCTGGCAAATTGAGTCTGACCCAAATTACCCAATGGCTTGATGTGCATGGCGTTTTTGACGCTGCGCTCTGCGATGCGAACTCTGGCTCCATGAGATAGTAATTTCTGGGAAATATAGCGTCCGAGAAATCCACCTCCGCCAAAAATGCAAACCAGTTTTCCGTCGAGTGTCATGGGTTGTCCGATATGAATATTGTTGCTGGAATTGCTTTAGACTTGGGACATGTGGTCGCGCAATATCAGATTTTGTGCCACTCCTGTTTTTGGCGCAGTTCGATCAAGCCATTATGGCGTAGCGACCGCCATTTTTTCCGCGACACATCTGTTTAGAGACGCGTGTTTCTTCTCCATCGATAAAAGCAACATCGGTTATCGTCAGGCATTTTTGACCATTGGGCTGTGTGTTCAGGGCCGTAACGGTTGATGAGCCAGACACCCCGGATCGTGTCGGGCTTTTCCATGTTGCGGTAGCGCCCACCTTTTCTTGTTGCGTTACCGTTTCCGTCGCCTTGGCCGCTTGTTTTTGTTCTTTCTCATCGAGCTGGCAGGCGATTTCTCCGACGATCAATGCGCCCAAACCACTGGCAAGCAGTGTTCCAGCCTTGTTGAGACCCACTGCTTTTCCAGCCAAGCCTCCAAAAATACTGCCGAGCAGAGCACCGCGTCCGCGCGATTTCTTGCATTTCCCGCCGCTCTTTTTCTTCTTTTTCTTTTTCTTCTTTTTCTTTGTCGAATTTTCCGAATTGACGGCCACTTCAACCGCATCATCGTCAGAATCGGCTTCATAGCCCTTCATCCGGCTGAAACCAAAATTCTCTGGTATGGTATATCCTTCGCAACCGGTATTGAAACAGAAGCGATCACGCAAATAGTTGCGATCAGATTGGTACAATTCAACCGCCGCACGATACACCGCCAGATTCGGCCCATCGGGGTTGGAATCGGCATGCTCTTGCATCATTCCTTTGTAAAACCGGTCCCTGTTTGCCGCGGAATATTCCATCCGGCCGGCAACCTTTTCAGTGTAGATGGCGGAGATTCGGTCCTGGTGCGCATTCATATCTTCGCGAAACTTGTTGAGGACATTCTCATAATATTGATCAAGTTTTACGGTGCAGGCATTGATGTCATTCGCTTTGTCGAGAGGGTCCACCAAATGCTGGTGACTCTCTTTGCAATCGGGATAGTCTTTTTGCAGGAGAACAGGTGTTGGCGGCAGCGACGGCAGGGGCGGTTCATCTACCGAAGGCGGGACATAGGCAAGATCGGCGCCAGATCGAGCCATCTTGACTTCACCAGCTTCCGAAGCGGGGATAATAGTTGGAGCTGGTGCTTCGACTGATGGCTTCGGATTTGGTTTTGGATCGGCTGGCTGTTTAGCAGCTGAAACTCGAGGCGTACTAACGGCCTTTATTGGAACAACTGGGGGAGACGGTGCGGCTTGCAAACTCTGTACTGGCCGTGTTGTCGCCACTCGTGTGGTGCGGCCAGCTAGGACCGGTTGCCGCAGCTCATTGATTTTGTCCTTAGCCAGATCTGCAAATAGTCCGTCTGGAAACTCGGTCAAATAGGCACTGTAAGCGCTGGAACTATTGGCCGAAAGCGCTCCTCGCCATGACAGTGCATCCAGTCTGGAGCGATTGCCGGTTGTGGTCGCAGGGGCTGCGGCTGAAACAGCAGTCGCGGCGGGTTTGGGCGGGCTTTGCACTAGATAGATAGGTGTGCCAGTAATATTGGCACTGACATAGGGACGCTGTTTGCCGCCAGTTGCGCTCAGAACATCATCGCGAATCGATCCGCCAAGCATTTGGATAGGAAGATCCGGCTGAACCAAACGCTTGGCTAGTGAAGTGGCAAATGGTGAATTAAGACCATTGCCATCGTCTGCGGTTTGGCCGGGAGCGGCGGCATAGATGACCAAGATATCATCCGCATCGACACCGACCAGACCCCGCTGTACCCCGCGTGATCCAGAGCGCCATGTGTCGCCAAAGGGGTTGTTGCGACAGGCATCGAGGACCACCATACCGATGGTGGCGCTTTCCAGTGATTCCAATATGCGATCCAGATTGATTGCTTCATAGGGCAGATCCAGGCTGGTCTGGAGCTTTGCATCAACCGGAATAAGCCAGTTCTTACCCCGGCTCTCTACACCGTGACCGGCATAATATACCATGGCCAGGTCAGCACCGGTTGCTTTTTCCCGAAATTCCCTGATTTTTGTCTGGAACGCTTGAATGCCTAGATCCCGCGCCACGATAACATCGTCAAACCCGGCTTTCTGGGCCGCTTGCGCAACGGTCAAAACGTCATTGGATGGATTGGTAAGCGAACCTGTTCTTTCATAGGTGCCATTGCCGACAACTAGCGCAACTCGTTTGGCTTCAGCTCCTGTACCCCACAGGAATATGGTGACAAGGCATAGCGCCAGCCAATTTTTAAACATGTGGGCCCCTCCAGCGAATAATCGCGTCATAAATTTGCTACTCGCAAAGCGGTTTTTCTGCAAGTCACGTAAAAGCGTGGTTTCATGGACGGTGTAAACGATTCGGCCTCAAGGGGGTGTGAAATAGGGCACAACTTGTTCTGGGCGCTCAACTATTCTATAGGTCCAAGGCAATGGGCGGGGTTCAGACAGAAGTATATGCGTAAAATTATTAGATCATCTCTACTTTTGGCGGCACTGATTGCATCGCCTGCGCTGCCGCAAGTTGCCATGGATCCGGTCAATCCAACCTGTCCATTGGAGCCGAACTGGACCGCAAATACTGAAATGACAATTACGCCTCTGGAGATTGACGGCACGAAAGTGCTGCTCGCCGAAGGGGCGGTTGATACCGGATTGCCCGAGCGCATGAAAAAAGCACTGTTGGAAAACCCAGATGCTTCGGAAATCTGGTTGCGATCACCAGGCGGAGATGCCCGTGCCGGAAACGAGACAGGCCGGATCATTCGAAAGGAAGGGCGGGGTATGATTACCCGCGTACCAAAAGGCTGGACCTGTTTCAGTGCCTGTAATTTCGTCTTCATGGGCGGTCAAATTCGGATCATCGAACAAGGCGGTAACTTCATGGTGCACATGTTCACCATGA
The DNA here is from genome assembly GCA_947494305.1 of uncultured Sphingomonadaceae bacterium. Taxonomy (GTDB): domain Bacteria; phylum Pseudomonadota; class Alphaproteobacteria; order Sphingomonadales; family Sphingomonadaceae; genus Parasphingorhabdus. The sequence goes on from CANLUL010000002.1 coordinate 399,517, forward strand.
CCGGCGACCGCAACGCAATCGACTATAGTGTGGAAATGGGTACGGACTCGACTGTTGGCTTGATCAGCGAAGTGGAGCAAGAAAGTGCACAGCTCGCCGCTGAAGATAGTTTCTTCTTGGTGCGTATGGGCGTTTCGATCAAATTGCTGACCGATATTATGTACAAGCAAAAGGCCGTTGCAACACAGGATTCACTAGATAGATCAACGCGCCGATGCCTGACAATTGATGAAGCGTTATATTATAGCGTGGCCAACACGCCTGGCTAAATGACTTGGTAGTTTCTGTATTTAACTGCGCATAGTTAATCGATTCGCTTATTAACCCTATCTCAATTAAGATCGTGCGAGAGCGAGTCTAATTTCGAACCCGCCAGATAGGGGATTGAACATGCAACAACTCAGCGCGCTGGATGCCAGTTTTGCTTATATGGAAACGTCATCGACGCCGATGCATATCGGTCAGATGCTGATTTATGATCCGTCAACGGCACCTGGAGGCCATGTCGGGTTCAAGGATATCTTGCATTATCTGGAAGGGCGACTGGATGGCGCGCGGATATTCCGGCAAAAACTGGCACGCGTTCCGCTAGATCTGGATCACCCCTATTGGGTTGATGATGCCAATTTCGATCTGGAATATCATGTGCGGCATATTGGTTTGCCGCAACCGGGCGACTGGAGACAGCTATGTATTTTGGCCTCACGCATTTATGCGCGACCATTGGATATGAAGCGCCCGCTTTGGGAATTTACCGTTATCGAAGGTCTGAACAATGTCGAGGGCGTGCCCGAGGGTAGTTTTGCGCTTCTGCACAAGTTCCATCATGCTGCGGTTGATGGCAAGTCCGGGCTGGAAATGACCCTGGCGTTGCATGATATGGATGCCGAAATGAAGCCGCGGAAGTTTGATGATATTTATCATCCCGAAGCCGATCCGGCACCGTTATCATTGCTCGCAAAAGCGCAAGTGAACAACGTCGTAAATCCGGTACGGGGTTTGCGCAACCTGCAAAACCTGCTGCCTGTACCAAAACGTATTTTGGACCTGAACAAACAAATCAAGCAGGACGAGGGTGCGAAAGGCCGTGCGCCGCGGACACGCTTCAACAAGAAAATCTCTCCGCATCGCGTTTTCGATGGCTATGAGATTTCGATTGCGGATGTGAAGAAAGTCCGCACCAATTTCCCTGGTGCGACGGTGAACGATGTGATGATCGCGGTTTATAGCGGATCGCTGCGGGCCTATCTGAAGGCCAAGGGCGATTTGCCAGCAAAGACATTGAAAATCGGCGCGCCGGTTTCGGTGCGTTCCGACGATGCCAAGAGCGATGCCGGAAACCAGGTGACGATGATGACGGTTGGCGCCGGCACACATTTGGCAACGGCTGCTGAGCGGCTCGAATTTGTGATGGCGGAAACCCAACGATCCAAAGCGATGACCGAAGCAGTTGGCGCACGGACATTGATGGAGTTAAGCGGTGCGATGCCTGCTGGATTAACCGCCGCGAGCACCAAGCTGATGGTACGCATGGGCTTGATCGAAACGATGAATCCTGCGGTCAATACGGTTGTCACAAATGTTCCGGGGCCAATGGTACCTATGTATTTTACCGGCGCCAAGCTGGTGAAATCCTTCGGCATGGGCATATTGGCTGAAGGACAGGGCATTTTTCATATTGTGACCAGCTATAATGGCAATGTCATTCTGACGTTTCTGGCAGACCGCGAGATCATGCCCGATCCGGAATTTTACCGCGAGTGCATCGAGCAAAGTTTTGCCGATTTAATGAAGGCCAAACCGACGGCAGAGACAAAGGCAAAATCAAAACCGTCACCCAAGAAAAAAGCGGTAAAGAAAAAAACGGTCAAAAAGCCCAAGAAGCGGGTTGCCGCTTCTGCCGCTACGGCAGGAAGGGCACGCAAAAAGGCGGTCAAGAAATAGGTGCTTATTTGGGGTTGCCATAGGGCAATCCCGTCTTGACTCGCCGCATTGGATTGACCATCGCTTTTCTTAATCACTTGATTAAAGAAAAGGATCTCCCATGAGCACAGTAGAATTTAATGATCGCGTCGCCATCGTCACCGGTGCTGGTGCTGGCTTGGGCCGAGAGCATGCCAAGGAATTGGCACGGCGCGGTGTTAAAGTTGTCGTCAATGATTTTGGCGGCGCCCGCGACGGCAGCGGCGGTTCCGCCGGTCCGGCCGAAGAAGTCGTCAATGAGATCAAAGCCGAAGGCGGCGAAGCCATGGCTGCGGTTTGCAGCGTGACCGAGATGGATGCTGTTGAAAAAATGGTTGCCGATGCGATCGACGCATGGGGCCATGTAGATATTCTGGTCAATAATGCTGGCGTGCTGCGCGACAAAAGCTTTCACAAAATGTCGATGGAAGATTTCCAGTTTGTCATGGATGTGCATTTGACCGGTAGTGCCAATTGTACGAAGGCGGTCTGGGATCACATGCGCGAACGGCAATATGGCCGGATCGTTATGACGACCTCCTCGACCGGTCTTTATGGCAATTTCGGTCAGGTCAATTATGGCGCAGCGAAACTGGCGTTGGTTGGCATGATGAACAGCCTGCATCAGGAAGGTGCCGGAAAAGGTATCCATACCAACTGTATTTCTCCGGTTGCTGCTACCCGCATGACCGAAGATATCATGCCCGAAGAGGCGCTAAAAATGCTGGTTCCGGAAGCAGTAACACCGGCGGTGGTTTATTTGTGCAGCGACGGCGCGCCATCAAAAACAATCCTGACTGCCGGAGCTGGTGGTTTTGCCGCAGCGAAAATTCAGGAAACCGAAGGCATTTGGCTTCCTGAAGCAAATCGGAACGCCGAAGCCATCGCCGAGAACTTCGAACAGATTCTCGATGAAACCGGGATGCAGGAATATGCCAATGGTGGCGGACAGGGCGGCAAATTTTTCCGCCGGATGCAGGAAGTAATGAAGGGCTAAACGCCTAAAGAGGAGAAATATTATGCCAATGATTAAAGCAGAAGAACTTGAAAGCTGGATCGGCAAGGAAGTCGGTGTTTCCGAATGGGTTGATGTCCCGCAGGAACGGATCAACAATTTCGCCGATTGCACCGAAGATCACCAGTTCATTCACATTGATGAAGAAGCGGCAGCGAAAACACCATTTGGCGGAACTATCGCGCATGGCCTGTTGACGCTCTCTCTCTTACCCAAGCTGTCCTACGGAACAACGCTTGGCCTCGAAGGCACAGTGATGGGAATCAACTATGGCTTCGACAAGGTGCGCTTCCTTAACCCGGTTCGCGCTGGCTCTAAAGTCCGTGGGCGTCATGTGTTGAAGAATGCACAGGAAAAACAACCTGGCCGCTGGCTACTGACTTATGATGTTACTGTGGAAATCGACGGTATTGAAACACCTGCACTGATTGCCACATCGCTAGTGATGATTGTGGTTGGTTAGACCGCGAAAAACATAGTCGAAAAAGGGCTCCGGATCGTTTTCGGGGCCCTTTTTTTTGGCCCTAAAGTTTGCCCCTAAACTAAATCAGTGTCGGCGCTGGGTAATATCGATGGACTACCCATTGTCTTTTGGCGGGTAATTCAGATACGTCGAGCACAATTTCATTTCATTGTAGTCAGGTCAAATCCATCGCAACTTGTTTGAATAGAACTTTAAGTACTTAATAACCATGGGGTCCATCCGTCCATTACAAGGTCAATTGTGATTTTTTGTGGACGAGGAAAATTTGGGCGAAGCGCTGACCATTCAAAAGTTGATCGAACTGCAACAGAGGATGTGGATGTTCCTCTATCGCAATCCGATTCTTGAGAGCGAATCCATGTTGCGGGAACAGCTTCGTTCGATGGAACAATTTTCGCGTCTTGGATCGGCAATTGCGGTCCCGATATTGTGTTACCTCCTGTTCAGATTGATGACTGAGGCATCAATGGAGTTTGCCCTGTTCGGCCTGGTTTATTTTTCCCTTGCGATGTTTGTCGTTGTTCAAAATCACCTCAGTCCATCTGGGGTGGATAATAGTATTGAACAAGTGCATCGCTCAATTCGGCATATCAAGATCAAGAGTGTTATCAATGCTCTTGGTTATTCCGGTATGGTTGCTGTGCCGACCGCTTTTGGTCAATTTGACACCAATGTGGAAATGGTTCTGGTGGCATTGGGAACCATCATTGTCGGTGGTTTCGTCTATGGGAGTGTGCCTCGTGCGCAGACGATATTCATGGGACTTTCTGTTGCCGGATTTGCAACAGGATTTCTTTTGGGTGGAGGCGGGTCGGCAATAGAAGCAACCGTGCTTTTATGCTTCTTCGCAATTTGCACTGACTATATTTACCGCCTGTTCTTTTTCAATTTTGCCCAGAGACATATGCAGAGTGAAAAACTCAAGGAAAATTCGGAAACCGTTCGTTTGCTCCTGAATGATTATGCGGAACAAAGTTCGGATTGGTTATGGCAGCTGGATACTCAAGGAAAAATCGTCAACGCCTCACGACGCTTTGTTGATGCAGCGGGGCAAAGTTGTTCGATACTGAACAAGATGCACCTGACCGAGCTGTTTGAAGACTCCGTAGAGCGCAACGCGCTAGCAAAATCCCTGGATTCCAAATCCGCCTTCAGGGACTTGGTTCTTTCGCTGGAAATCGACGGCGATCGCCATTGGTGGAAATTATCTGGTCGCCCCGTTGATGGCGGAACCGATCCCCGGACTCTGTTTAGAGGCGTTGCCACAGATATAACCATTTCCAAAAAAGCGGAAGACCGGGTTGCGCACCTGGCTCATTTTGACAGTCTGACCGACCTACCCAATCGTGCCCTGTTTAATGAATCATTGCAGCGTTCCATCCAGCGGTTACGCGATGGTCAGATTTTGGCAGTCATGTATCTGGATTTGGATAACTTCAAACTGATCAACGACACATTGGGACATGGTGCCGGGGATGCCGTCCTGAGGGCGGTAGCAGGCCGCCTGGAAAAAGCTATTGGGATTGAAGATGTCGTGTGCCGGTTGGGCGGTGACGAATTTGCAATTTCCCTTCGCAGTATTGAATCCGTTGAACAAGCAGAACAGATGGCAAAGTCGATCATCGATTCTATTGGACAACCGATCATGATCGAGGGCCAGCCGGTATCCAGCGGCATCAGCATTGGAATGGCCTTGTGTCCCGAACATGGCGACAATGCAGAAACGCTGCTGCGCCATGCAGATATAGCCCTATATCGTACCAAGAGTGATGGCCGCGGATCATTCACAATATTTTCCCCCGGGATGCGAGAGGAAGTGGAGGGGCGACGCGATATCGAATTGGAATTGCGCGCCGCGGTTCAGTGCGAGCAGTTGGAACTGCACTATCAACCCCTGATTAACGTCGAATCTCAGGAAACTGTTGGCTACGAAGCGCTATTGCGATGGGCCCATCCGGAGAGAGGCATGATCCCGCCGGACCAATTTGTCCCAATTGCGGAAGAATGTGGATTGATAGTCCCGCTTGGAGAATGGGTCATTCGAACCGCTCTTTGGGAATTGAAGAACTGGCCAGAGCATTTGAGCCTATCGGTCAATCTATCACCGGTTCAAATGCGCAGCGAAAACCTTATTCCAACGATCGTCAATGCGCTTGCGGCAACAGGTGTTGATCCCGGCCGATTGGAACTGGAGATCACGGAAACCGTTCTCATGAGCGACAGCCAAACGAATGTTGAATTGCTCCACAAAATTCGGTCCTTGGGTGTTCGCGTAGCGCTGGATGATTTTGGCACGGGATATTCGTCGCTAAACTATTTGCGCAGCTTTCCTTTTGACAAAATCAAGATTGACCGCTGTTTTGTCGACGATGTGGAAAGCCGTGAAGATTGTCGTGCCATTATTCGTGCCGTCACGGGACTTGCTTCAAGCCTGGGCATGGTGACGACCGCTGAAGGCGTAGAGAGTGATGACCAGCTAAAGCGCCTGCGTGCCGAAGGATGCGAGCAGGTGCAGGGATATCTGTTTAGCAAAGCAGTTCCTGCCGAGCTAATCGAAGGGCGCGTTGCACCCGTTCACAGTCACGAAGCTCCAGTTGAGTCGATAAAGCCCGAAGATCAAATTAGGAATACACCGCCGGTAAATGGGAGTGATCGGGATGTAGCCTGAGTCAATTCGGGAGCTTGATCATCAAACAATCGGCGCGGCACCCGTTAGGGTGTGCCGCCAATCCGCAGGCACTGTCCGGTCACCCATTCGGATGCCGGCGCGGCGAGATAGAGCGTCAGTGCGCCAATATCGGTCGGTGTACCCAATCGACCAGCGGGTAATCCCAACTGATCCTCAAAGCCGATAAAGTCTTCATCGGTCATGCTGAGCGCTTCCTTCACCGTTTCGGTTGGCACAAAGCCGGGCAGGATCGCATTGACCCGCGTCTTGGGACCCAGTTCATGCGCCAGGGTTTTGGTCAGCATTAAAACACCTGCTTTTGCCGCGCTATAGTGGCCACTGCCGGGGAAGGGGTCCTGCCCCGCCATCGACGATGTATTGATGATAGAACTGCCTTCACCCAGATGCTTGCAAGCGGCACGCACGCCATAGAAGACCGATGTCAAATTGGTAGCCAGGGTCTTGTCCCACTCGGCTTCGTCCAGCTCAATGAGCGGCGCCGAGACCAGCGAACCACCGGCATTGTTTACCCAGATATCGAGCTGTCCAAATTCATCAACCGCACGCTGGGCGAGCGCCTCCATATCTTCTTCTTTGGTCACATCTGTCGCCAGTGCAATGGCCCGGCCGCCCGTGTTGCTAGCATTGATTTCTTCGGCAACGCGGTCGATCTGATCGGTGCTGCGGGAAGCGCACACGACATTGGCACCAGCGTCTGCGAGCACCTTTGCCATGCCTTCACCAATGCCGCGTCCGGCGCCTGTTACTACGGCGACTTTGCCGGTTAGATCAAATAAGGGGTTAGTCATTCTGCTGCCTCCAGTTGGGTTTGTTTTGCGCGGATATTGATCGGTATACTGCTCATTAGCGGGATTCCGGTGCGCTTGTCATATTGTACTTCATTGTCAGTCAGGCGCCCGGTATTGCCCCCTGCGCCGAGCGGATCTTCTTTCTCGTCGGGATTGGTGCCCCAGCTATGGGGGATCGACGCACAACCGGGGCGAACCGTTTCGTCGGACCTTGCAACACAGCTGATCATGGCGCGCGCAGATTCGACTTCAATCGGTTGTCCGTCTTCCAGCCCTAGCTGTTCCATATCTAGCGGATTCATGAAGGCAGGGTGATGCGGCACGCGTTTGCGCTGGACCGGATCCTCATGCCAATTGCTGTTATGCATCTCGGTCATCCTCCGTCCGATCATGCGGAACGGGAAATCGGTATCTTCTATCGGTTCACCCAATTTCGCAGCATAGCCAGCCAGTTCCTCCATCATCGCTGCATTACCAACCGACAGCTTGCCCTCCCAATCTTCGGGTTTCGGCTGGACCAGCAAAGCCTGCGCATCGACAATCTTGCCTTTGACCGCTTCCGGATCGGCATATAGCTCTTTGATGTCGGTCGGGCATCCGTTCAGCGTAGCACTCCAAGCATCAAGCACATCGGGTGTTTCCCCGGGTGCAAAAGAAGTGGCCTTTTCCTCGCGTTCATCGGGATGCGCCAGCAGCGCCCAGGATTTCACATTGAGCGTTTTTCCCAGATCGCTCGCGACCGTGTGGATGAATTGATATTCTTCGCAAAGGTCAGATCCGTCGGGCACATCCATGATCGGCGGACTGGCCTGCGCATAATTATTCTCAAAGCCCCAGCCAGCACCAAAGCCGCCATAAATTTCCGGCGCGGCAGTATTGCCGTGCACCTCATAGTGGAGTTTTGGTGCAATCACATAATCGGCCAGTTCCGCAGTCTTTGACATGCGCGGATCAAGACAGACCAGCAGGTCCAGTTCCTTCATGGCTTCAAAGGTTTTGAGTTGGTCAGGCCATGCCAGCATCGGGTTGCCACCCAATACGATCAGCGCCTTCACTTGTTTGTCCCCGGGCGTCAGAATTTCATCGGGCAGCGCCGAAGTCGGCATCCCCGAAATGCTTTGCTCCAGATCGCGGCTGTGTAACTTCCGGCCAAATCCCCATGCCGGAATCGGCCCCGGTGTGGCAGCGATGGGCGGGGCGGGTTTGGTGAACACGCCCGTGCGCCGGTTCAGATCGCCCTCGCGCAGCCAGTGGCCCATGATCGAGGTAAGCGCCAGATTGAGATATTCGGTGATGTTGCCGCCGCCCGACATATTGGGCCCAGTGCCACCGCTAATACTGGCTTTTTTCCAGCTGCCATACATGCGTGCGGCCTTCACAATCTCTTCGGCTGTCACGCCAGCGCGTTCTGCGGCAAGGCCCGGATCGAAGGGCTGCACTGCTTTTCTTAACGCCTCCAGCCCATCAACATCGCCGGCTACAAAATCCTTGTCATACAGCTCTTCGTTGATCACGACTTTAGCAATGGCGCCCAATATAATCGGATCCTGACCCGGACGACACTGGATATGAATATCGGCCTGACGCGCACTATCGGTGACGCGGGGATCAATGACGATCAATTCCATCCCGCGCTTCTTGGCATCATGCAGTTTCTTGGCCGGGTTCATTCCCAGTCCGCCATTCATCGAAACCACCGGATTGGTGCCAACCAGCATCAAACCATCCCAGTCACCTACGCGCGGCGCACCGGCCAGCCAGGGACCAACAAGCGCGCGGGCAATGCCTTTGCCTGGTTGGTCAATGGTCACACTGTCATAGACCGAAGTCGATCCAATCGATTCCATCAATGCCAGCATGAAGGCATGGGCGTTGACATTATTATAGCCGAATGTGCCAACATAGCTGGCCACGGCATCGGGCCCATGTTCGGCCACAATGTTTTCCAGTCGCTGGGCAATTTCGCTGGCGGCATCACGCCAATGCACCGCCTGTTTTTTACCGTTCTTCATGCCCTTGTAGCTCGTTAACAGGCGGGTATCGAGGCTGTGATAGCTGCCCAGCTGGCGGCCTTTGATGCAGCTATAGCCTTCAAATTCGGGGTTATCCTTGTCGCCATGGGTCTTGACCGGAACGCCGTCTTCAAAATCGACTATCAGCCCGCAATGCGCATGACAGGCGCGGCACATGACATGTTTCTGTCCTGTGAATTTAGGGTCTTGAACCGCGGTCGCCATTTCTCTCTCCCAATGTCAATTGCAGCCATTGCATTTTCAAATTTAATCGTTCAATTAACTGCGTATTGATTCCAAGGAATATCGAAGGGCATGGCACATCGCCACTGGCCCTATTGATAAGAGATTGAAGGAGCAGGCCCATGGCCGATAAACCGAATGCAGCCGAGCTGAAGGAATATGCCGACGAGGCGGATGCCTGGTTCAAGGAAAATACTGTTCGCGATCCCGGCTTCATGTTGCCACTCACCTTTATGGAAGTATCAACCGATCAGCAGTTTGATTTTCTCCGTGATTGGCAGCGCAAAGTTTATGAAGCCGGCTATCTGGGGGCCAGTTGGCCGAAGGAATATGGCGGCGGCGGAATGCACAGCGATTATCAGCGCGCAGCGACCCGTGCGATGAAGAAATATGATGCGCCGATCATGATAAACGCGATTGGTAATGGTTGGGCCGGGCCATTGATTTTGGACCTGGGGACCGAGGAGCAGAAACAAAAATATATCAAACCGATGCTCAGCGCCGAGGAAATTTGGTGTCAGGGTTTCTCCGAACCGGAAAATGGCAGTGATTTGGGCAATGCGCAACTCAAGGCCGTGAAAGATGACGATGAATATGTGCTCAACGGTTCCAAAATCTGGACCTCCTTGGGTGATCGCGCCAAATATATGATCCTGCTGGCACGGACTGATTTTGATGCCTCCAATAAATATGCAGGGCTGAGTTTCTTTCTCAATCCCATGGATGTTGATGGCATCACCACCACCAAGATCAAGAAGCTCACGGGCGAATATGGCTTCGTCCAATGTTTCTTTACCGATGCTCGTGTGCCCTCCGATTGCTTGTTTGGCGGCGAAGGCAATGGTTGGCAAATGGCGATGAAGACTTTGGAATATGAGCGCGGAGCCAAGGTGAAGCCGGTTGGCGGCTATTTCGTCAAGGAACTCGATGTCATGGATATTGTCGAGCTGGCGAAAAACTCCAAGCGCGGCGGTAAGCCTTTGCTCGACGATCCCGTGATGCGCGACAAGATGACGCAATTCATGATCGATATTCAGGCGCTCAATCTTAACAACACGCGCCGCCGGATGCCGCAACTAATGCAAGATCGACCCATGGGACTGCCGCTGATGAACAAGCTGGCGCGAACCGATCTGGTCCAGCGGCTGACCGAATTTTCGCTCGAGTTTCAGGGCTCAAAAGCCGGCTATTATGTTGGCGATGAAAATGCGGTGGACGATGGCTATTGGCATCGCAGTTATCTGAACAGCTTCTCCGCAACCATTGGTGGTGGAACTTCACAGATTCAGAAAAATATCATTGGCGAGCATGCGCTTGGCCTGCCCAAAACGCGCTGATTGGAAAACGGAACATGGATAATTTAGGTACCATCGGTACAACCGAAGAACAGATCGAGCTGCTCGACGTGGCCACCAATTTCTGCCGCGACAAAAGCCCGATAGAAAAAGTCCGTGCGCTGATCGACGACGATCTGGGTTATGATCCCGATGTCTGGCGCGAGATCGGAGAGCTCGGCTGGCTGGCCATTGCCATTCCCGAAGAGCATGACGGCGTTGGCCTCTCAATGGCAGAGGTTGTTCCCATTGCCGAACAGATGGGGCGCAATCTGTTGAACACGCCTTTTGGATCAACGACCTTGGCCGCGCAGGTATTGCTGGCTGGCGGCACCGAGGCACAAAAATCCCAATGGCTTCCGAAAATTGCTGCGGGCACCGCAGCGACTTTGGCGTTGCAGGAAGATAATGGCGATTGGGATTTGACCAATATCGACGCTCAGGCTGTTGTCAGCGGAGACAGCGTCACTTTGTCAGGCAAGAAGCAATTTGTGGTCTGGGCCAACAGCGCGGAACTGATTATCGCCTCGGTCAAGATTGACGGAGATGTGCGTTTCGCCTTGATTGACCGCAGTGCAATATCCGATGCTGCGCTTCGCCGTGAAGCGGTTATTGATGAGACCGTCCGCAGTTATGAACTGACGCTTGATGGCCTGACTGTTTCGACCGATGCCCTGCTGGACGGCGCGCGCACGCGCGAGACACTGGAGGCGATTGATCTGGCGGGCAGCCTGATCCACTCGGCGGAAATGACCGGCGGCACACAAGCGGTCATTGATTACACCATTGAGTATCTCAACACACGCAAACAGTTCGACAAGATTATCGGCAGCTTCCAGGCGCTGAAACATCCGACAGTTGAAAACTATGTCGAATATGAAAAATCACGCACGCATCTTTATAGCGCGGCGCATTGTTTCAGTGATCAGGGTCGCGGAGAAGTGGCGGTTCGCATGGCCGCCTCACAGGCGCATGGTACCTATTCACATGCCGCCGACCGGGCGATCCAGTTTCACGGCGCCTTTGGTTTTACCCACGATTGCGATGCGCAACTCTATCGCCGCCAGGCCATTTTCAAAGGCGCGCTGAACGGCGATGCCGCGTGGCACCGCGCAAAATTATCCGATCTTTTATTTGACTAATCCCAGGAGAGAGAAAAATGTCCGAAGTACTTACTGATATCCAGGATGGCGTTATCGTCATCACCATCAACCGTCCGGAAGCCAAAAATGCCGTCAACCGAGCGGTTGCAGAAGGTGTGGCCGCTGCCATGGAACAGCTGGATAGCGACAACAGCCTGAACGCCGGTATCATCACCGGTGCCGGTGGCACATTCTGTTCGGGCATGGACCTGAAGGGGTTCCTGAAGGGCGAACTGCCCATGGTCGCGGGCAAGGGTTTTTGCGGGTTCATTGAATCGCCACCTGAGAAGCCGTTAATCGCTGCGGTGGAAGGATATGCACTGGCGGGCGGCATGGAAGTGGCCATCGCCAGTGATCTTTGTGTTGCCAATAGCAAGGCGCAGTTCGGTATTCCCGAAGTGAAGCGTAGCCTTGTCGCTGCGGCTGGCGGTTTGCTGACGCTGCCTTCGATCGTAGGCAAGCGTATGGCCATGGAATTGGCATTGACCGGCGACTTCATAGATGCCCAACGCGCATATGAAATGGGTTTCGTCAACCGGATCACCGATGGTCCCGCTCTGGATGGCGCTTTGGAATTTGCTGCACGCGTGGCTGCCAACGGCCCACTGGCGCTGAAAGCCACCAAGCGGATCATCAACGAGCGACCCGATTGGTCGAGCGAAGAAATGTGGCAGAAGCAGCAGGAACTTTCTGGCGCCGTATTTGCCTCAGAAGATTCCAAGGAAGGCGCTCGGGCCTTTGCCGAAAAACGCAAACCAAATTGGCAGGGCAAGTAAACACCCCATATGGCAAGTTCTGACATAGTCGATATCTGGGCGAAGGGCCTGGACCTTCCCGAATGGTTCGTGGCCGCGATGGACATTCCCAGAGAGGAAGCGTTTGTTGAGGTCGAGGGTCACAAGGTCCACTATTTCCGATGGGGGAAGCGGGGTAATCCGCCACTGCTTCTGACCCACGGATTTCTGGCTCATGCGCGCTGTTTCGCCTTTATCGCTCCGTTTCTGGCCGATCAATATGATGTCATCGCCTATGATCTGGCGGGCATGGGCGACAGTGAGATGATCCCGGACTGCGATGGTCAGAAGCGGGCGGAAAACATGGTTGGCGTCGCAGAGGCGCTGGATCTGTTTTCTGGCCCGGTAAAGCCTAAAATCATAGCCCACAGCTTTGGCAGCGGGGTTGCCTTGACCGCCATGGAATTGGCGGGAGAGCGGTTTGGCGGGCTAATCATTTGTGACCTTATGATCATGCGTCCGGAAAAGCTGATCGAGCATTTCAAACAGGGTGGTGGACCACCGGGTTCCGGCAAATCGGACAAGCCGAACAATATTTATCCAGACTACGAAACAGCGCGCGGGCGTTTTGTTTTGGCACCGCCGCAGGATGCACAAACGCCCTTCCTGGTCGAATATATGGCCTATCACAGTATGCGGAAAGTCGAGGGCGGCTGGAGCTGGAAATTTGACCCGAAAGTCTTTGCTCGCAGCGAAAATGATCAGGACAAATGGCTGAAGGCCCCGCAACGGATTGCCGATCTACCGCACCGGTTAGCGATAATCTACGGTGAGAATAGCCGGTTGTTCAATGCCGATAGTGTCGCCTATCTGCGGGAATTGGGCGGAGAGAATATTCCGATGATCGCGGTTCCCGGAGCAGAGCATCATCTGATGATTGATCAGCCACTCGCATTTGCTGCCGCGCTGCGCTCCACACTGGAGCACTGGCAGCGGCAGTGAATTTCTACATCACCATCATGACTGCGGCAGGTGCGAAAATGATCGCTGCCAATACCATGAACGCATAAGCAGCACCGGTTCCGGCAAGCGCGACAACGGCGTCGACAGCCTGACCGGAATCGGCCGTGGCGACCGTGATTTCGTTTATTTCTGAACCATAAGACATTTTGAATTCCTTTGCATGAATGTTGTAGATCATTCGCTGATCGGGCAGTCTTGGTTACAGTTCCAATTTTGGACGGCGGATATTGAGGCTAGATAATGAGCAAGAACATAAAACGCGTTTCGGTGGTACAGGCGGGATCCGATCCCTTTAACACCACAAAAACATTATCGAAATTTTCTGATTTTCTGTCGGATGCAAAAGCGGCAAAAAGCCAACTGGCCGTCTTTCCCGAAGCCTTTGTCGGTGGCTATCCCAAAGGCGTTGATTTTGGCGTCAGAGTGGGTTCGCGCAATGATGCTGGTCGTGAACTATTCCGCCTCTATTCCGACAATGCGGTAGAACTGGGATCTCCTGCATATGAAGCGCTCAGCGAAGCCGTTGCTGCAAACGAAGTGGCAACCGTGGTTGGCGTGATCGAACGCAAAGGCGCAACGCTCTATTGCTCCACATTCAGCTTTGAACGCGATGGTTCGCTGCTCGGTGTGCACCGCAAGCTGGTGCCCACCGCAATGGAGCGACTGATCTGGGGACAGGGCGATGGGAGCGATTTGCCGGTGATGGACAGCAGCGCCGGGCGACTGGTCAGCGCGATCTGCTGGGAGAATTACATGCCGCTGCTACGCAGTTATTACTATAATTCCAATCCGGATTTCTATTGTGTGTCTACGGTCGATGACCGCCCGGTCTGGCTCCCCACCATGCAGACCATCGCGCTCGAAAGCCGCGCCTTTGTCCTGTCTGCCTGTCAATATCTCGAACGCGGCATGATCAGCCTTGACGATGACCAGTTTGATGCGGTGCAGGGCAATGCGTCCGATACCGCGCTGATTAGCGGCGGCAGCTGCATTATCGCGCCCTCGGGCGAAGTGCTCGCGGGGCCGGAATTTGGCAAGGAGGTGATCCTGACCACCGAAGTCGATCTGAATGACCGCACGAGAGGCAAGTTCGACCTCGATGTCGCCGGACATTATGCGCGGCCCGATGTGTTTGAATTGAAGGCAAATGTTGGGGTGCAGAGGAATGTGGAGGAGGATCGTTAACCCTCTTGAATAGGGAGAGGATTGAGTTTTGGTTCCAAATCAAAGATTACCCCTTCGTGGCAAGCCCCCATTTATATCCAACTGAGATATCGTTCCAGAACGTTCAATCCGCCCGATACGATCAAAGTTGCGGTCAAAATGTTATATACGGCATGGCCTACGATCACGGTCCACAGAGAACGAGACAATAAGTAAAATGCACCCAATGCGATGCCCATCCAAATTGCATGTGCGGTTCCAAGGATACCCTGATAAAAATGGGCCAAGCCGAAAATAACCGCGACTACCAACATCGCGATCCAACGCGCATGTCTGGTATCGCCAAACAGTCTGGCCAACATGTTAAGTGCGTAGCCACGTGCGGAGAGTTCTTCGCCAAATCCCGCTGAAAAGATAGCGACGACAACGAATATGGCCCAGATATTCCAAGCCCCGGGGACCAATCCGATATCGGCCGCGCCAACTCCTCCATCAGGAAGAAATGCTGCCAACAGTGGAATTAGGGCTAGCCGGTTAAATATTTGCATGAATAGCGCAAAACATATGCCGGAAACTATTATCCAAATCGGTCTTGAAACGCTTGTCAAACCAATCACCGAAACCTTCTCGCGCGCTATCCAAAGCAAAAGAAACACGAAGGGGATTGCGATTAACGGCTGCAAAGCCATCAACAAAAGGATCAGCAAAGTCGTGCCGATTAGCCAGAATTTGTTTCTACTTAACTTTTTACGCAGTCCGTGCGGCTGGTCCGATATTTCCGTCATAGCCCAGTTCTCCTTTTCTGAGTCGCGTACAGAAAACACTGGAAATTGATCGGAGTCGTCTAAGCCGAACGGGATTTACTTGAAATGCGCCCCTTCTTTTGCACGCCATACGCTTGGCGTCATTCCGCACCGTGCCTTGAAGGCTTTGTTGAACGTTGCTTTATTTGCAAATCCGGAATTGAGCGCAGCGTCCAATATGGATCCGTTGTCCGCCAGCAACTGGCGCTTCGCTTCTGCGACACGTTTATCGTTTACAAGATCGTAAAATGTCATTTGCATTCCTTGATTTATTGCCTGTGATGCCTGCTGCAAAGTCAGTCCTGCGGCGCGAGCTAGCATTGTGAGATTGAGTTCCGGGTCAGTATAGAGCTGTTCATGCGTAAGTGCGCATTCGACTCGCTGTACGAATGTTTGAAGAAGATCGGCGCCAATGCCAGAGCGGGCATATCGGGGTGCATCTAAATCTTGATCGATTACATCCTCCAAAGGTGGCTGTGACAGACTTTGTGCCGCTATGACAAGAATCAGCATGGCAAGCCCCAATGTAGCGATATTGTTTAAGCTACGTATGTCGAGATATCCTACTGCGGAAAACGGTTCTGCCAGTATTAACATCATGATTGCCACCAGCAACGCGCGAACTAGCCGCGTTAGCCAAGCCAGATCACGCACACCCAATGATGAGAAATAGCTTTTGTCAGCGCTGCGCGTCTTCCGGATCAAGCGCAGCGTAAGAAGGCCATAGAGAGCCAAGTGTGATAGCTTAAACCATGCGATGATAGATACCTGATACTCCATCGAAAGAGAGAGTTCAGCAACAAGAATTTTGTGGGCTGCATCTTCCAACAAGAAGATAGAACTCAACCATATTGTATAAAGAAAAAACGGCGCAAAATGGACTAAGTTTACGCACCACTTTTGTGGTTTGCCCACAAGGGCTGAAGCATATCCCCACAGACACGGGCCGACGAGCAGCAAAGCACCGTTGAATATTCCAAGCAGATGAGGGGTGAGCCGATAAAGACCGCTTTCCAACAGCCAGCTCTCCCAGATACCAAAAGTGATCGAAGCGATAAGTGCTACCATCCATCTGCAGAGCGAAGCTTGCTCTGTTTGCCTCTTTATGACCACAGCCACTAAAACCAGGAGCGCTACGGCAATCGCTCCAGAAAAAACTGCCGCCCATAACGGTGCATCCAACGGCATTTGATCAGGTTTTGTCATCAGCTACTTTGATGCCGAGTTGATCAACCGCTGCCAAGAACAATGTTCGTCTGCAACGGAATAATCCATTATATACACCAGTCACCAGAAGATCTTTTGCGTTTTTGAGTTCAGAAATTTGCAAGATGCAAACAATGCTCACTTTGGGGACAAAGCGGACGTCAAAGACACGAATGACCGTTGTAGACGATTCGAATTCTCATATTCTCTCTGCTTTTAAAACTCCTTTCCTACATAGAACCATATCGGTTATATCGAGAAGCATGAGAAACCATAAAAGCCTCGCCCATCATCTCACCAACTCAGCCCAACCTCCCGCAAACCCTCAATCCCCCACCATTTCCAACACAAACAACCAACTCGACGCGCATGGCCACGACCCGGACGAGTATATCTGGATCCCCGTCCCGCGCAAACGGCGGCATGATGGCTGGACACCCGAAAAACAGCGGGAGTTTATCGAGGCACTCGCCGACAGCGGATCGGTTGTGGGTGCGGCGCGGGCGGTGGGGCTGTCCAAGCAAAGTGCCTATGCGCTACGTCGGTCAAAGGGGGCGGAGGGCTTTGCCGCCGCCTGGGATGCCGCCATTGGACAGGCTTCGCGGTTGCTCGCCGATGTTGCCTTTGATCGTGCGATCAACGGGGTTGAGCAGCATGTGATCGATAAGGACGGGCATCATATCTATACCCATATGAAGACCAATGACCGGTTGCTCATGTTCCTGCTCCGCGCGCACCAGCCGCAAATTTACGGATGCGGAACGGAACGAACCATGCCGGTCACCGAGCAGGGCGAACCGTTGGCGGAAGCGATAGACAAGCTGTTGCCGGTCCAGCCGGAAGATCCGGAGCGCTTTCTTGCGGATGTGGAAGATGCTGAGATGCAGCATCAATCTGCAGCGGGCACGGTGGCCGATAGTGTCAAATCGGGATCTTATGCTGAAACGAAGGAATAGCGAAAATCAGCCGTTCCTTGGTGGCAAGTTGGTCAACTTTGGAAGGAACCTAGAACGAAAAGACCATCGTCTCGCGGCCATCTTTTTCCATCGCGCTTTGATAGGAAGGGGTGGCCTCCATCTGATCGATCCAGCGCAGACAGCCGGGGCGGCTATCATCGATAAAGCCCTTTTGTTTTGCCGAAGCCATGCAGTAGCTCATGGTGATGTCGGCTGCGGTCAATTCTTCACCCGCCAGCCATTTATGTTCTGCCAGATCATGTTCGAGCCGGTCCAATATCGTTTTCATGCGCGGCTGGACGAGCAGCGAGTTGGCTTGTCCCAGTGCAGCACCGATGATCGGCCGTATAAAAAAGGGAGACCGTTTCTGTAGCACGGTAAAGATACCGTCCATAAACTGCATCGGCATCATCGAACCGGTCCCGGCATGGAACCAGAACAGATAGTCGGCGCGTGTCGCGCTGTCCGGCTTGGGCCGCAGCGGACTATCGGGATAGAGATCCAGGATATAATCGATCACCGCATTGCTTTCTGCGAGGACAAGGCCTTTTTCGTCGGTAATCACCGGCGCAGTGCCCAAGGGTGACAGGGCCTTATATTCCGCTGGCGCCAGATTGGATTCAGGATCGCGATTGTATAGCTTCAACTCATAAGGCTGACCAATTTCTTCGAGCAGCCAGAGAATACGGAAGCTCTGCGAATATTCCAGATGGTGTAGCGTAATCATAAGCGAATACTCCTGTCAGGCGTTTTTGATGGTTAGACCGCCATCTACCGGAATCACGGCGCCAGTCAAAAAACTGGCCGATGGCAACACACAGGACAAAGTCATATGCGCGACTTCTTCGGGAATGCCATAGCGACGTAGCGGCACCCGGCGTTTGGCGTAAATTGTCTTATGCTCTTCGGAAATCGCATCGGTAATGCCGGTGCGGATCGGGCCGGGACATATGCAGTTTACGGTGATGCCTTCACGGCCCAGGTCTACGGAAAGTCCCCGTGTCAGGCCGATCACGCCATGTTTAGCGGCCACATAAGGGCTATTGCCCGGTGTCGCGCCCAAGCCCTCGGTCGATGCCACATTGACGATGCGCGGATGCTCGGCGTCTCTAAGGTGCGGCAATGCGGCACGGATCATCCGGTGGTGTGCTGCCAGCATGACTTCGAGTGTCGGTGTCCAGCTATCCTCATAGCTTTCTTCTGCAACATCGGCGGGAATGGCGAAGCCGGCATTATTGACCAATATGTCAATCCCGCCAAAGGCCTCCGCGATGGCAGCAACAACCGATTTAATCGCGTCCTGATCGCTGACATCCAAAGCCCATGCCTTGGCTGATCCGCTATAGCCCGCCGCTTCTATCTCCTGCACCACGGCATCGCATTTTCCCTGATCCAGGTCGGTCACAGCGACATGCGCGCCTTCGGAGGCAAACAGATGCGCGGTGGCACGGCCCATTCCGCTGGCCGCGCCGGTGACAATGGCGACCTTGCCAGCAATGGAACGACTGAGCGGTTGATAGGGTTCCATGGTTTAAGCTGCCTGCAACCCGGCCAGACGTTCGTTGATCAACGCATCGGCATCGGCCATGATTCCATCAATCAGTTCCTTACAAGTCGGAATATCATTGATCAGACCGGCAACCATGCCGCAGCTCCATGCCCCGGCATCCATCGTGCCTTCGAGCATGATTTTCGGATAGACGCCCGCAACCTGTTCGATCACATCGGTAAATTGCAGGTCGGCGCCTTTCTCTTTTTCGATCTCAAGCAGTTTTTCGACCGCTGAATTGGTCAGCACGCGTTCGGTGTTGCGCAAGGGACGCATGACTAGGCGGGTATCAAGTTCGCTCGCCGCAACAATCGCGTCTTTCACATTTTGATGTACAGGCGCTTCTTTCGTGGCGATAAAGCGCGTGCCCATGTTCATGCCTTCTGCGCCCATAGCGAGCGAGGCAACCAGCGAACGGGCATCGGCTTGTCCGCCGGAAGATACGAATGGAATATCCAGCTCATCTGCAGCACGTGGTAGCAAGATCATGTTTGGAATATCATCTTCGCCGGGGTGCCCGCCGCATTCGAAACCGTCGACTGAAACCGCATCACAGCCGATTCGCTGCGCTTTCAACGCATGGCGGACCGCTGTGCATTTATGGATCACCTTGATCCCGGCGCCCTGCAGTGCCGGGAGAACTTGCTGCGGGTTGTTACCAGCAGTCTCAACCACCTTTACACCGCCATCGATAATGGCTTTGACCATGCCTTCATAGTCGGGCGCGTTGACGACGGGCAGAAAGGTCAGGTTCACGCCAAATGGCTTGTCGGTCATGTCGTTGCACTTGGCGATTTCGTCGGCCAGTGCTTCGGCAGATGGCTGGGTCAGTGCGGTGATGATACCGAGGCCACCGGCATTCGAAACTGCTGCTGCCAGTTCCGCAAAGCCCACATAGTGCATGCCGCCCTGAATGATGGGATGTTCAATGCCGAATAGCTCAGTGATGCGTGTTTTCATGGAATTAGCTCCTGCTTGTGGAAGTTATCGAAGCCTGTAAGGCAGTTTCGGGAATCAGTTTAATCGGGCGATTAACTAGCGGTCCGTTCGCCGCCCGTCCAGTCCCCAGTCGTCACGCCTTTCCAGATTTGGTCGGGTGCCGTGGCGGCAAGCTCTTCGCCAAGCAGTTTGGACCAGTGATGCTCATTGCCCAGCGCATCTCGCCATGCCCAAAGCCGGCGTGTGTAATGATGGAGATCATATTCCTGGGTATAACCCATCGCGCCGTGGACCTGGTGGAACGGTACCGTCACGGCCTCCACGCTATGGCCGATTTGCACTTTCGCAATAGCCGCCTCGTGCCAGGCTTTTTCGGGATCGTCTTTGTGCTTAATCAGCGCGCTGGCAGCCTGTGTTGCGGCCATCGTGGCGGCTGCCGTTTCGGATGCGGCTACCGAAAGCTGATGCTGGATGGCCTGAAATTTTGACAGAGGCCGACCAAATTGTTCGCGCTCCGACACATAGCCGATTGAGAGATCCAAAGCGGCTTCCATCGACGCGGCCATTTGTACTGCGCGAACTGTCAGCACAAGCGCCTCAATGGCGCGCCTAGACAGATTGGTCTTGGCCGTTTGTTCAGCGACATGACCGGAGAAAATGAACTGCGTCATGCCATCAGGCGACAAGGCTTCTTCGGGAGACCGTACCGCTTCGCGATTGTCGAAAAGCGATATCTCCTGATGCGCTTCATCAAACAACACAATCTTGTCAGCATGCATCCCAAAGGGAATATCCGCACTGGGCGTATGACCGCTGAGAGCAAAGCTGGCGCTGCCATCAGCCGGTGCCAATCCGGCTTGATCAAGCATCCAGTTGGCGATGAGTGTCTCGGCGAACGGGATTGGAGACGCGGCCTGCGCCGATGCCCATATCGCGCCAAACACTTCATCATATTCTGCACCAAATCCGCCAGTATCTTCGCTGGTCCAGGCGAGCGTCAGGCCGTTTTCCTGCAGCGCGTCCCAGAGCGCCAGCGGATATTCGCCCGCTTCTGCTGCATGCGGAACTTCTCTGGGACAGAGGTCGGTAAATATCTTTGTGGCCGTTTCGGCGACCATGCCTTCGGTATTGATCATCAGCGTAGCCCCAACTGTCGTGCGGTGATGCCGCGCATCACTTCTGTTGTGCCGCCGCGCAGCGTATTGGGCGGCGAACGAAGCACGCCTATGTTAAGAATGCGCCGCATTTCCGGACTCCACTCTTCGGCGGGTAGATCGGTTAACATGGCGCGGACTTGCTGGGTCAGATCATTTTCCAATCGATTGCCTAGATCTTTCACCAAGGCGGCTTCCGTTTCCGGTGACACACCTTGGTTCAACAGATTTGCAATGCCCCATGACATGCCTTTCAGGGTGCGCAAATTGGCGATCAACTTGCCCAGCCGTGCCTTGCTGTCCGAACCCATTTTCCCGCTCAGTTGCCAAAGCGCGGTTTCCAATGTGACATAGCTCGACAGGAAGCGTTCCGGACCGGATCGTTCCATCGCCAGTTCGCCGGTCACCTGCTTCCAGCCACCGCCTTCGTCTCCGAGCAAACAATCATCAGGTACAATCACATCTTCAAAATAGACCTCGTTGAAATGCGCATCACCGGAGAGATCAACAATCGGTTTGATCGTGACACCAGGCAAGTTGAGATCAACCATGATCTGCGATAGACCAACATGGCGATTGCGGCCATCGGCGGGAGAGGTCCGCAGCAATGCAACCATATAGTGACAGATATGCGCGCCGGAGGACCAGATTTTCTGGCCATTAATCTTCCAGCCGCCATCTACTTTTTCCGCTTTGGTTTTCACATTCGCAAGGTCGGAACCGGCGCCCGGTTCGCTGAGGCCAATGGCGAAATAACACTCGCCAGCAGCAATGCGAGGCAGGATATCGAGCTTCTGCTCCTCGGTGCCATGTTCAAGCAGCATCGGGGCGTGTTGGCGATCGGCAATCCAGTGGGCCCCCACCGGAGCACCGGCATGGAGCGTTTCCTCGGTCACAATGTATCGTTCGAGCGCAGACTTGTCGTGGCCGCCATATTGGCTGGACCAGGTTAGCCCAATCCAACCGCGCTTGCCCATTTTTTGGGAAAACTCAGGATCAGCCGAAGACATCCAGCATTCCGGCTCGCGGCGATAATTACCGGCTTCCAGTTCTTCTTTTAGAAAAGCCTGCAATTCTGCGCGCAGTTCTTCGAGCGCCGGATCGGGTTCAACAACGGGGAAATTAAATCGCTGCATGAGAAAATCCTCTTAAGGGGTGACGATATCAAATTGTGGATTAACTTCATCAAGCGCGCCAAACATAGCTGCCATAAGGGCGGTATCGCCTGACAGCTTTAATGCACCCGACTGGATCAATTCCAATGGATTGGCTTGACGCATCAGCAATTTGGTAAAGTCGCTGCGGCTGATGGATACTTGTGCCGCAGAAGTTTCCGATTTGCCGGCACGCGGGAACAAATAGCTTTTGTTCAGATCGACCATGACTTCTTCATTGCGATCGGGGAAACTGAACTGGATGACGCCGCCACTGCCCTGCATTTTCTTTGGGTTGAAGCGCGTGGCCAGAGCGTCAAATAAATCAACCGCAGGAATTCCATTGAGAACCTTAGCATTGGCCGTCGAAATGCTGTCTTTGGTGTTGTTACCCTCGCGCAATTCTTTTGCACCCACCAAATAGATGTTGCGCCAGGTTCCAGCCTCAGCCTGAAAACCGAGCTGTTCATATGTCGCGGCAAGCCATTTTTTGGCGCCTTCATTGTCCGGGTTGGCAAAAACAACATGATTGAAGACGGTAGCGGCCCAGCGATAGTCACCCGCTTCAAAAGCCTGTTCACCAATGGCTAGCGCATTATCTGTGCCTCCCATCGATGCGACATATTTTGTAGAAGCCTCGGTGGTTGGCAATTGGTGATAGTGGGCGGGCACGGCATCCCACCAACCGAAATAGCGTTGATAGACCGCCTTGCTGTTGTGGTTCAGCGTTCCATAATAATCGCGCACGCCAAAGTCGGTTTTGGCAAAATCGGGTTCACCGATATTTTCGGCAATCTCATGCATAGTCGCGCCCTGATTGGCCTGACGCATGGTCTGATCATGGACATAGCGATAGAGTCCGCGTTGATTTTTTAGAGCGACCTGCACATTGTCGATGCCCCATGTTGGCCAGTGATGTGATGCGACTAACACGTCTGATTTGGCTCCATATTTTGCGAGCATCGCATCGATCACCTTGCTCCATTTCAACGTGTCACGCACCAGCGCACCACGCGGTGTGAGCACATTGTGAAAGGTTCGGGTCACGACCTCTGCGGTGTGCAGAGCCTTGAACTGAGGCAGGTAGAAGACGAATTCAGCGGGTGCTTCGGTTTCACCGGCATCCATAAATTCAAAAGTGATACCATCGACGGTCAACGTCTCGCCGTCTTTGCTGATCGATTTGGTTGGCGGCAACAGTGCCACATCTCCGCTGGAGAGTTTCTGCCCCAGACCGCCGCCGACATGACCGGATTTCCCAACTGGCAAGGCGGTGCCGAACTGGAACTGGACGCGCCTGTTCATCGCGGTTCCGGCAATGACACTCTCGCCAATCGACTCAGCCAGAAAGCCATGCGGTGCAATAATCTGGACCTTGCCAGACTGGACGTCTGCCTGAGAGGCCACACCCGCTACACCGCCAAAATGATCGCCATGGCTATGAGTGAATAGCACGGCAGCAACGGGTCGCTCGCCGAGGGTCTTATTGGCCAATTCCAGCCCTGCCTTCGCCGGAGCAGGTGTAGTCAACGGATCAATGATAATCCAACCGGTCTTGCCAGCGATCAAGGTCATCTGCGCCAGATCATATCCGCGAATCTGATAGATGCCGGGAACGACCTCAAACAATCCGTGAATGCTGTTGAGTTTGCCCTGTCGCCATAGAGAGGGGTTGACGGTATCGGGCGCATCACCGGTCATAAATTGAAACTGGTTGGGATCCCAGGACACCGAACCATCGGCATTGAGAATGGGCTTTTCGATTTTTGCCAGAAAGCCGCGATTTGCATTTTCAAAGTCGGTCTGGTCAGCAATGGGAAGGCGCTTGGCAACTTCTGCATTGGCATTTTTTGTAGCTTCGGTTGCAACCCCTTCTGGGGGCGATGCCAAAGCGGTGGAAGCTAGAGCTAGAACCCCTATTGAAAAAGCAATTTTCTTCATCTTACGCTCCTTTGAATTCCGGTTTGCGTTTTTCTAGAATGGCATCAATCGCCTCGCGGTGATCATCCATTTGCTGCAACACACCCTGAAACAAGGCGGCCTGATCCAGATTTTCTTTCAGGGTCACATTTTGTGCGGTGCGGACCAATTGCTTGGTCTTGCGGATGGCCAGTGGCGGGAAGCCAACAACCATCTCGGCCAGTTCCATGGCACGCTCGAGCAGTTTTTCGTTGCTGACAATCTCTGATACCAGTCCATAGTCTAGGGCTTTTTCTGCGTTGATAAACTCGCCGGTAAACAGCATCTGGTTGGCGCGAGCCTGTCCGATGATCCGGGGTAACAACCAAGCGCCGCCGTCACCGGGGATGATACCAACCCGCAAAAAGCTTTCGGCAAAGATTGCATCTTCGCCCGCTATTCGAATATCGCACATGGTGGTCAGGTCATTGCCCGCCCCGATAGCATGGCCATTTACTGCGGCGATGACAGGCACCGAAATTTCTGAAAAAGCGAGCGGGATGCGCTGAATGCCGGTCTTGTACCAATTCTCGATTTCCAGCGGCGACATACCCTGTTCCTCGGTCATCGCCTTGATTTCGTGCAAATTGCCACCGGCGGAGAAGCTCTTGCCATTGGCGGCCAGAACAACACAGCTGACATCGTCATCGGCATCTGCCTTTTTTATCGCATTGACCAATCCCTCGCAAAGATCCTTGGACAAGGCATTGCGCGTTTCCGGCTTGTTCAGCGTGATTGTCACGATCCGGTCATTTTTTTCGTAGAGTACGACAGCTGTATCTTCGGCGGTCATATTGGTTCCTTTGCCCTGTTCTTCTATTTTGTTTATGGTGACGTCATTGCAGGGGCACCGGGATTCTGCAAGCATTGCAAAGGTGAAATTATCAATTCTGTCATGAGGACATCGCTAATTCTTATCCAACCCAAAAAGGATCAAACCGGTTTCACATTGGTTGAACTGCTGATCGTTATTGGCCTGTTGGGTCTGTTGACGTCGGTGGTTGTTCTCTCCCTTCCCGGAGCGAGTTCTGCGCTGGAACAGGACGCTCAGCGTTTCGCCGCTAAGACCGCTGCTCTGCGTGACAATGCAATCCTTCAATCTCGCCCGATGGCGGTTCAGGTAACCGCTTCCGGATACAGCTTCCTCCAGCGCCGTGATGGTAGTTGGAATGTGTTGGAAGACAGGCCCTTTTCCTCCACCAACTGGTCGTCCGGCATAACCGTTGCCACAGCAGCGGAAGGGTCGATGCTGATCAGCTTTGAATCCACCGGTTTGCCTAGCGAATCAGCCCATGTTGATTTGCAGTCCGAGGATCAGTTTCGCCGCATAACCATTGCGCCCATGGGCGATGTCAAACTGGCGGAAGCAGAACCATGATCCGGAAAGGGGAAACCGGGTTTACGCTTATCGAGATGCTGGTTGCACTGGCGGTGTTCAGCCTTGCCGCCCTCGCGCTAATCCGTTTGCAAGCCTATACGACACGCAATGCGGCCGAACTGGAAACCCGCGTGGTGGCACAATCAGTTGTACGCAATAGAGCAGTGGAAATCCTGACCGATCCACGCCCTCCGGCCGTTGGCCAGTCCAGAGGTCAGGTTGAAAATGGCGGATTGATCTGGAACTGGACGCAGGATGCAAAACTGACGGAAGATCAACGATTTGTTCAGGTGGACATTATGGCAAATGAAAGCATATCGGGTGCACCCGCTTCGTTGACTATATTGCGGCCTGCCGGGTTGTTGCTCGACCAAGGCGCTGCAAATGCGCCAGGCAACTAGCGAAATACGATAGTCTTGTTGCCGTTGAGCAATATGCGATGTTCACCGGCCCATTTGACCGCCCTGGCCAGGACTTGCGCCTCAATATCCCGTCCAATGCGGATGAATTCCTCGACGCTAACCCGGTGATCGACGCGCTCGACTGCTTGTTCGATAATCGGACCTTCATCCAAATCGGCATTTACAAAATGGGCCGTCGCACCAATAATTTTTACGCCGCGTTCGTGGGCTCGGTGATAGGGCTTGGCACCCTTGAAACCCGGCAAAAAGCTGTGGTGGATATTGATGCATCGTCCCGAAAGGGCGGCGCTCATATCGGTAGACAGGATTTGCATGTAACGTGCCAGAATCAGATAATCTGCGCTCTGTTCCTCTATCAAATCCAGGATAGCCTGTTCCTGATCCCGCCGATTGTCGCCACTAACAGGCAAATGGTGAAACGGCACACCGTGCCATTCCGTCAAGTCCTGCAATTTATCATGATTGCTTACCACCGCAGCAATATTCACCGGTAGCCCGCCCGTTTTCCAGCGGTGCAACAGGTCGTTCAGGCAGTGACTGCCTTTCGAGACGGCGATAACGATATTCGGTTTTTCGACGCAGCTTACCAGCTTCCATGTCATGGAAAAGCGATCCGCAACATCGCCAAAGGCTTGCTTGAGTTCCTCAATATTTTGAGGGAACCTATTCCCCGATTCCTTGAACTCCACGCGCATAAAAAAGCGACCTTGGTCGAGATCGGCATATTGCTGGCTATCCAGGATGAAACCGTCACGATCGGCTAGGAACCCGGTTACCGCGCCAACCAGACCAACGCGATCTTGCGCCGTCAGCGTCAGAATGAAGTTATTGGACATATCATCTCCAGCGACTTTTCTTGCGCTAATGGCGGAGTGCGGCCCAATTGGAAAGATGCATTTTCCCTTGTGTGGAAACGCGCATCGACTAGATACTAGGGTCAAGACAACCAACCAGGTAATATCATGGACAAATTAGAAGAAGCGCTCGAAAACTTTGATGATGATGAGTTTGGAGCAGATGACGAATCGACGCTTGAATGGTGGGATTTTGATGATCCAACGGAAATGGTCGACGCAGTGGCTGGCGATATTCAATTCATCATTGAAAGCGCACTAGATGCACGCGGCGATGCGTTGCTCGCGCTTCCGGCAAGCGATGAAGCCATGCCGGTGCTCGAGGCACTGGCTGCCAAGCAGATTAAATGGAAACATGTTTCCATCATTCCGACCCATGATTATCTGGTCCCGCTCGATGACCCTCGCAGCGCGGCAAAAAAACTTGCGACGCTTTTCCTGACGCGCGGCGCACGTGTTTTGCCATTGGCTCCGGACCATGAGGATTATCAGATGGCCGGGTCAGCCGCTGATGCGAGATTGCAAGACCAGAAATGGCCACCTGATTTGGTTTGGCTGGGCATGGGTGCTGATGGCAGTACGGCTGGCATCATGGAAAGTGCCGATATGGAAGAGGCGCTCGATGGCCCGGCGGAAAAGCGCGCGGTCGGTATCATGCCGGACAATGAGGATACACCGTTGGTGACAATTACCAAGGCTGCGATCTGCGAAGCGCGGACTGTGATCGTTCTGCTGAAAGGCACAGCGGGTCAGTCGATGCTGGAAATGGAAATTGAACAAGGGGCCACGAGCATGGCGCCTATTGGCCGGGTGTTTGCCGACCTGTCGGTACCTGTGGATATTTACGTGGAAAAATAAGGGATAGAAACTATCCACATATAATCTGGGAGAAGACAATGAAGCATCTGAGAAAATTATACGGCACTTGCCTGGGTACCGCTGTCTTCATTTTGGCTTCCCCCCTGGCCGCACAAGCAACCGCGCCGGCTTCGACCAGCTTTCCAGTATATTCCTCCGAAGCGGCAGGATCGGATTTTAGTCCAGCGAAGATCGCAGCGCTGGAAGCCCGGATGCAGAAATTTGTCGAGGATGGCGATGCCAAGGGCATAGCGACGCTTCTCGTCAAAGACGGAAAAGTCATTAGCCATATGCAGGCGGGCCTGCGCCGTGTGTCGGATAACGCACCGATCACTGAAGACACGATTTACCGCATCTATTCGATGACCAAACCGGTGACTGGCGTCGCCCTGATGACTCTGTTTGAGCAGGGTAAATTTTCACTCGATGACCCCATCTCCAAATTTGTTCCGGAGTTTGAAAATCTAACTGTGGTCAAAAGCGTCAACGCAGATGGTAGTTTTGAAGTCGAGCCGCTGAAACGGCAGCCGACCATGCGCGAGTTGATGAGCCATACGGCTGGATTTGCCTATGGCCTTTATGGCGAGGATCCGTCGAACAAGATGTTCAAGGAGAAACAGATTCTGGCTTCAGCGGATATGAAATCATTCATCGATGCCGTTGCCAAAGTGCCGCTTATGTCGCAACCGGGAGAGCGCTGGTTCTATTCTGCAGCGGTTGATATTCAGGGTGCAATTGTTGAGCGCCTCTCAGGTATGGCGTTCGGAGAATATCTGAAAGCCACGGTGTTCGATCCTTTGGATATGGACGATACCGGCTTTTATGTTCCCGAAGCCGACTATGATCGTTTTTCCGACGTCTATGGATATCATCCGGTGACAAAAGAATTTGGCCGTGTCCCGTTTCCCCAAGTGGCTTTTAGAAAGTCGACGGTAAAAATGGAATCTGGCGGCGGCGGACTGGTTGCCACACTGGATGACTATGCCCGTTTTTGTCAGATGTTAGCCAATGGTGGAGAGCTTAATGGCAACCGGATCATTAAACCTGAAACGCTAAAATTGATGCGGACCAATGTCCTAAAAGATAACCAGAAAGTGAATATCGCCGGGACGCTGACACCTGCAGCGATGGAATATCTGGGCTTTGGTCTGGACTTTGGGACCATTAAAAATGACGGGTCTGGCAAAGTTCCCCACGGTGATGGAACCTATTTTTGGGGCGGTGCTGCTGGAACCTGGTTCTGGGTAGACCCGGTTAATAACCTGTACTTTATCGGTATGATCCAGCGTTTTCCGCAAAACGGCCCACCTACCGATTTTCGCGGTATTTCCGGAAAAATGGTTTATGATGCCCTAACCGACAAATAGCAAAGTAAGCCCCTCCTTACTTTGCAGAACTTTGCCTAAGCCTAACCAGTTGGTCGCAAATTTTGCACGGGAAGTGGGGGTATCTCGTATATTTTAAAGCTGCTGAGGTCTTTTGATCTTGGAAAATACGGCACAATGCCCAGATACGCTGTGGATAAAACTGTTGATAATCACCCCCCGGAGAATCAATATGACTGCTTTAGAAAAATTTATTTTGCGAAGAAGACAAGACCGCATCGGTCCGGACGCCCTGATGGGCCCTGTTCCCCAATATGGCCGGACGCAGTTTCGCATGCGCAAGAGCGATGGTCGGCCGGTTTTTCGCGACCACATTTCGGGAAGCCGCGGCAAGACAACGGAAAGAACCGTCGCTGCGTAATCGCTGAAAATACTTGTTGGAAATTTCTATCGGGTAACTGATTGATTTAATCGAACGATTAAACCATTGTACCTCCAAATCGAATCGCCGCCAGGCGCGATCATTATTGGAGAGTGAAACCCCATGCATCCCTATCTGCATGCACAGAAAAACCCTGACAAACCTGCCGTCATTATGGCCAGTACCGGCCAGACCATCACTTATGGCGAAATGGACAAGCGATCCAATCAGATTGCTCAGCTTTATCGATCTCGCGGTCTCCAGATTGATGAGACTGTTGCGATCTGCATGGAAAACCATCCCGAATATTTCAATGTCGTCTGGGGATCGCAAAGATCAGGTATGGTCCAGGTGGCGATATCCAGCCGGCTGACCACCGATGAAATATCCTATATCCTGAGCGATAGCGGGACCAAGTTGCTGATCAGCTCGGAAAAAATGCTGCCGCTGATGGACGAGTTGCGAAAAACCAATCCGGAAGTTGAGCAATTGATCTTTGGTTCTGGCGACGAGCGGGATCTGGATGCTGCGCTCGCAGACATGCCGACCACCCCCATTGCCGATCAAAGACCCGGCTGCGACATGCTTTATTCGTCGGGAACCACCGGCCGTCCAAAAGGAATCAGGATGGCGCTTCCGGAATCGGAAACACTGGATATCCCCAACGGCCTAGGTGTCTTGGCACAGATGATTTTCAGCTTTCACGAAGATTGCGTCTATCTATCGCCCGCACCGCTGTATCACGCCGCACCTCTGCGATGGAATATGGGCGTGCATAGTCTGGGTGGGACCAGCGTCATCATGGACAAGTTCGATCCGGAACATGCGTTGCAATTGATCGAGAAATATAAATGCGACGTGGGCCAATGGGTGCCAACCCATTTTGTCCGGATGCTGAAACTGCCCGAAGAAGTGCGTGCCAAATATGATGTCTCTTCGATTAAGAGCGCGGTACATGCTGCGGCTCCGGTTCCAATCCCGATCAAAGAAGCAATGATCGACTGGTGGGGCCCCGTACTAAATGAATATTATGCCGGGACCGAAGGCAATGGATTTGTCTTTTGCAACAGTGAAAACTGGATGACCCACAAGGGCACTGTTGGGCAGCCGGTCAATTGCCAGGTCCGGATCTGTGACGAGCAGGGGGAGGAAGTTCCCGTTGGCGAAGAAGGGCAGATTTTCTTCGAAAATGGCAATAAGTTTGAATATCATAACGACCCGGAGAAAACCAAAGAAGCGACCCATCCCAAGGGTTGGACATCGCTAGGCGATGTTGGGAAGGTGGATGAAGACGGATTTCTCTATCTGACCGATCGCAAGAGCTTCATGATCATCTCCGGCGGTGTGAATATCTATCCGCAGGAAATCGAAAACGCGCTGATCACGCATGATAAGGTTACCGATGCCGCCGTGATTGGGGCACCTGATCCCGATATGGGGGAGAAGGTTGTGGCTGTCGTGCAGCCAGCCAATATGGACGAGGCCGGAGACGATCTGGCACAGGAGCTGGAAGCGTTTTTAAGGGAGTCCCTTTCCGGCGTTAAAATTCCGCGCCAGATTGATTTTCGAGATGAGCTTCCACGGCACCCCACCGGCAAATTGTACAAACGCCTGCTTCGGGATGAATATTGGAACAAGGCAGGCCAAAACGCCTGATGCCCGAAGCGCTTGCAACATCTGTGGAAATTGGTCCTGAGAAAGCGGAAGACAAAAAGGCCATTTATGACCTGACCGAAAGGGCCTTTGCGCCGAAGCCTTTTTCGGAGGGTGATGAGCAGGATTTGATAAACGCATTGCGCGATCATGATGCACTGACCATTTCTCTAGTGGCAAAGCATGACAACAAACTCGTCGGTCATATCGCATTCTCACCGGCATTTCCGGATGACGGGTCTGACGGGTGGTATGCGCTTGGTCCAGTATCGGTCGAACCGGAATCGCAGAAATTCGGAGTGGGTAGTCAGTTGATCCACAAAGGACTCAACATGTTGCAAGATCGGAATGCCCATGGCTGCATCCTGATTGGCAATCCTGATTACTACAAACGTTTTGGCTTTGAAGCGGCGCCGGACTCCTGCCCCGACGGCGAGCCATCAGAATATTTTCAGATGATCGCGTTCCAGGGCAAGAAGCCTGAACAAATCATCTATTTTCACGAACTATTTCACGCCGAAGCAAATTAGGAGCGCGAACAATGGCCTCAAATATACCCACTTTATCTCCCGAAATGGGAACGGCAGTGATCGATCCTGATAGTTATGCCGAGTGGAATGGTCTGCTTGATACTTTTGACTGGCTCCGAGACAATATGCCGGTGGCAAAAGTGGTTGCGGAAGATGACAGTTTTGATCCGTTCTGGCTGATCACGCGTTATGAAGACGTGATGCGGATATCGAAGGATAACAAGACGTTCCTCAACAATCCCCGCCCGGTCGTGCTGTCGACCAAAGACATGATCGAATTTTCAAAGAGTATCACCGGAAGCAAGATGTTGGTGGATTCGCTGGTTGTTTTTGATGCGCCGGTTCATCCCAAATATCGCCGTCTGACTCAAGATTGGTTCATGCCCAAAAACCTGCGCTTGCTGGAAGCGGAGATAGAGGCGCTCGCAAAGAAAACAGTCGACCGGTTGGTTGATGCTGGAACTGAAGCAGATTTTGTTCCGCTGGTTTCGGCGCCTTATCCGCTCCATGTTGTCATGCAGATTTTGGGTGTCCCCGAGGAAGACGAACAGCGGATGCTGTTCCTCACCCAACAAATGTTTGGTGGCCAGGATGAGGATCTGTCCGGCACTGGAATGAAAGATATGACACCCGAACAGATTACCCAGGTTGTGGCGGGTGCCGTGGCTGAGTTCGAGCGCTATTTCGCAGCTATCGCGGCTGACCGCAGGGCCAATCCGACCGACGATGTCGCCAGTGTGATCGCCAATGCAGAGGTAGATGGTGAGCCGCTTAACGATCGCGATATGGCCGGCTATTATATTATCGTCGCCAGCGCGGGGCATGACACGACTTCTGCGTCTACCGCCGGTGCCATGATGGCGCTGGCACAAGACCCGGAACAATTTGCCCGGGTCAAAGCCGATCGCGATCTTTTGCCCGGCATTGTCGAAGAGGCGATCCGTTGGACCACACCGGTGCAGCATTTCATGCGCACGGCAGCGGAAGATACCGAGATCGGTGGACAACAGATCAAGAAAGATGACTGGTTGATGATGAACTATGTCGCGGCCAATCATGATCCAGCGCAATTCGAAGATCCGCGAAAATTTGATGCGGCGCGATCACCCAATCGTCATGCGGCATTTGGCGCCGGCGCGCATCAATGTCTGGGCCTGCATCTGGCGCGGCTGGAAATGCGGATATTGTTCAACGAGCTGCTCGACCGGATTGAAACACTCGAACTGGCCGGAGAACCGAAACGGGCCCGTTCGACCTTTGTCGGTGGCCTGAAATCCCTGCCCATCAAATATACACTGTCGGATTAATTGGCAAAATGAATGACACAAAGCGTCTTGTAATACGCTACATAGGTATCAAATAGAAACGAGTCCCAAAGGAGAGCGAAAATGGTTACCCAATATAAAAATTTG
The DNA here is from genome assembly GCA_947494305.1 of uncultured Sphingomonadaceae bacterium. Lineage (GTDB taxonomy): Bacteria > Pseudomonadota > Alphaproteobacteria > Sphingomonadales > Sphingomonadaceae > Parasphingorhabdus. The sequence continues at coordinate 432,680 of CANLUL010000002.1, forward strand.
ATCAATGGCGAGATGGTTAGCACAGCTGACATGCTGGATGTTGTAAACCCCGCTAATGAAGAAATCATCGGCCAGGTGCCATCCTGTGGCGAAGATGAACTCAATCAGGCCGTTGCTGCCGCCCGCGCCGCATTTCCAGCCTGGAGCAAGAAGTCGATCGATGAGCGCCGTGCTGCGGTTCAGGCGATTTCCGGAATCATCAAGGAAAATGCCGATGAGCTTTTCCGTCTGTTGACCGCCGAGCAGGGTAAGCCCCATGCGCAGGCCCAGGGCGAGATTTTTGGTGCAGCAGCAATGTCGGCAGCCCAATCCACACTCGACCTTGAAGACGAGATTAACGAAGATACGGATGAACGCCTCAGCCGCACCCGCCGGGTTCCCGTTGGAGTTGTTGGGGGTATCGTGCCGTGGAACTTCCCAATCATGATGGCGGTCCAGAAAATCGCACCGGCCATGCTGTCCGGTTGTACGATTGTTCTGAAACCTTCGCCGTTCACGCCGCTTACGACTTTGCGTCTGGCCGAGCTGATCAAGGATGCCGTTCCGGCCGGTGTTGTTAACATCATTACTGGTGAAGACAGCCTTGGGCCGCTCATCACGGCGCATCCTGATATCGATAAAATCACTTTCACGGGCTCTACGGCAACCGGAAAGAAAATTATGGAAGGGGCTTCTGCGGACCTGAAACGGATTACGCTGGAGCTGGGCGGCAATGACGCCTCGATCGTTCTACCCGATGCCAATGTCGAGAAAGTGGCCGAACAGCTATTCTGGTCTAGTTTTACCAATGCTGGCCAAATCTGTGTCGCTGCGAAACGTATCTATATCCATGAAGAAATTTACGATGAGCTAAGTGCAGCCATTGCGGAATATGCCAAAAACGTGACTGTCGGCGATGGTGCACAACAGGGTACAGCCGTTGGCCCGATCCAAAACAAGAAACAATATGATCGCGTTTTGGAACTGGTGCAGGATGCCAAAGACAATGGCTATAAATTCCTGGTTGGCGGAGATGCGGACAAGGAAATCCCTGGATATTACATGCCGATTACCATTCTCGACAATCCACCTGAAGATGCGCGCATTGTGGCCGAAGAACAATTCGGTCCTGTTATGCCATTGATGAAATTCTCTTCTGAAGAGGAAGCGATTGAGCGTGCCAATAACAGCGAATATGGGTTGGCTGGCGCCGTCTGGACTGCTGATCCCGACAAGGGCGTTGAAATTGCCGAGCAGTTGGAAACCGGCACGGTGTGGGTGAATGAATTCCTTCACCTGTCTCCTTTCGCTCCGTTTGGCGGACATAAACAGTCCGGTTTTGGAGCTGAATATGGCAAAGAAGGCTTGCTCGAATTCACCTATCCACAAGTGATTACGGTCAAGAAAGATAATGTTCCCGCCTAATCCGGTGAACTATAAATAGAACAAGGTCGGCTATCACAAATGTGATGGCCGGCTTTTTCATTTGACCCTAGGGCATGGTCAGTTTAATCGATCAGTTAAATTTTGGATTCTTATAATTTGAAGGAACAGGAATATGGCAGATGCCTATATTGTAGATGCAGTGCGCACCGCAGGCGGTCGTCGCGGTGGCCGGTTGGCGGGATATCATCCGGTTGACCTGGGTGCAGCAACACTGGATGCGATCGGTGATCGGAATGATTTCGACCCAGCCGCCATTGAAGATGTCATTACCGGCTGCGTCATGCAGGGCGGAGAGCAGTCCAACGATGTCGGCCGTAATGCGGTCCTGGCTTCCAAGCTGCCCAACAGCATTCCATCTGTTTCCATTGACCGGCAATGCGGTTCGTCTCAGCAGTCGATCCAGTTTGCCGCGCAAGGTGTTATGTCGGGCACACAGGACATGGTTCTGGCGCACGGTATTGAAAGCATGACCCGTGTTCCGATGGGATCCACCTCAACACTTTTCTATAAGGCTGAACTCGGCACCTATAAAAGTGAACGATTGGAAGAAGCCTATCCCGGCATCCAATTCAGCCAGTTCATGGGCGCCGAAATGATCGTCAAGAAGCACGGTTTCACCAAAGAGGATCTGGATGAATATTCTTACCAAAGCCACGCTAAAGCCAAGGCGGCTACAGAAGCAGGTGCATTTGACAATGAAATTATCGCGCTTGAGGTCGAAACGCCAGAAGGCAAAGAAATGCACACGGTGGATGAAGGTATCCGTTTTGACGCATCGCTTGAAGGCATGAAAGCGCTTGACCCTCTGCAAGAAGGCGGCGCAATTTCGGCGGCCAATGCCAGCCAGATTTGTGATGGCTCTTCGGCAGTACTGGTTTGCTCCGAACAGGCTTTGAAAGACCACGGCCTGACCCCGCGTGCGAAAATCGTGAACCTGACGGTGACTGGCGGCGATCCGGTGATCATGCTTGAAGAACCACTCTTTGCCACCGACCGTGCGCTAAAGCGCGCTGGCATGAAGATTGATGACATTGACCTATATGAAGTGAATGAAGCCTTTGCTCCGGTTCCTTTGGCATGGCTCAAGCACACTGGTGCTGATCCAAGCAAGATCAACGTCAATGGCGGAGCTATTGCTTTGGGTCACCCACTGGGTGCTTCCGGTACAAAGTTGATGGCAACATTGCTCAACGCTATGGAAGGCAAGGGCGCGAAATACGGTCTGCAAACCATGTGTGAAGGCGGTGGACAAGCCAATGTCACAATTATTGAACGTTTAAATTAAAAACTGACTCGTCATGCTGAACTTATTTCAGCATCTCCCCGAAGTGCTGAGAGGCCGGAGATCCTGAAACAAGTTCAGGATGACGAAAAATTGGAGAATAATAATGGAACTCAATGAAAACATCTCAGCGGTAATCACTGGCGGGGCATCCGGCCTTGGAGCCGCGACCGCAAGGCGTCTTGCCGAAAAAGGCGTCAAGGTTGCGCTTTTTGACCTGAACGAAGAGAAAGGCGAAGCGCTGGCATCTGAACTCGGCGGTGTGTTTTGCAAGGTCAACGTGACCGAAGAAGAAAGCGTCGATGCCGGATTTGAAAAAGCCCGCGCTGCGATCGGTCAGGAGCGTATTCTGGTCAATTGTGCTGGTATCGGCAATGCGATCAAAACCGCTAGCCGCTCAAAAGAAGACGGCTCGATCAGGCATTTCCCGCTTGATGCGTTCAAGTTCGTCATCGAAGTGAACCTGATCGGTACATTCCGCTGTATTGCAAAATCAGCCGCCGGTATGCTGACTCTTGATCCATTGGAAGACGGTGATCGCGGCGCGATGGTCAACACGGCTTCCGTTGCGGCAGAGGATGGCCAGATTGGCCAGGCAGCCTATTCCGCATCCAAGGGCGGTGTTGTTGGCATGACCCTGCCGATCGCACGGGATCTTTCCCGCGAAGGTATTCGGGTGAACACCATTCTGCCAGGTATTTTCGATACGCCTCTATTGGCTGGTGCTCCGCCTCAAGTGCGTGATGCACTGGGCGCTATGGTTCCACATCCACCGCGCCTCGGTGTGCCAGATGAATATGCCAAACTGGCGATGTGCATGATCGAAACCGGATATTTCAACGGCGAGGATGTTCGCTTGGATGGCGGTATTCGAATGGCGCCACGCTAAAACGGAAAACAACAGGGGCTGCGAGAAAATCGCGGCCCTTTTTATATCCAAAGGAACCTCCCCATGGACTATACTCAAATTCTGTATGATGTTGCCGACGGCATCGCGACGATCACTATAAACCGACCGGAAAAGATGAACGCTTTTACCGGGACGATGATCAAAGAAATGACTGATGCCTTTGACCGGATCGATGCCGACGATGACGTACGGGCTGTGGTTGTGACCGGGGCGGGCGACCGCGCCTTTTGTGCGGGAGCAGACCTGACGCCAGAAGATGGCAAGAAGCCTTTTGCCAGCGAAGACCCGGTCGATGACTATTCGGATCCGCGCGTGCGCGACGGCGGAGGGTTGCTGATCCTGCGCATCTATCAATGCCTCAAGCCGGTTATTGGCGCCGTCAATGGCGTGGCGGTCGGCGTCGGTGCAACCATGCTGCTGCCGATGGATATGCGGCTGGCCAGCGAGACCGCGCGCTTTGGTTATGTTTTTGCCCGCCGCGGGATTGCACCTGATGGTGCAGCCAGCTGGTTCCTGCCCAATATTGTTGGACGGGCACAGGCATTGGAATGGTGCATGACCGGTCGTGTATTTAATGCAAAGGAGGCAATCGATGGCGGCTTGGTGCGATCACTGCACAAACCGGAAGATCTGCTCCCGGCGGCATACGAACTGGCGCGTGAGATTGCCGATAACACCGCACCCGTTTCGGTCGCGGTGACCCGTCAGATGCTGTGGCAACTTCCGGCGGCCGATCACCCGATGGAGGCGCATAAAGTGGATAGCAGGATCATCTATAATCGCGCCAAATCGGCCGATGCGAAAGAAGGCATAGCGAGCTTTCTTGAAAAACGATCCCCCGATTATCCAGATAAAGTTTCCAACGACTTGCCAGACACCTTCCCTTGGTGGGAGGAACCTGTTTATAAGTGACACTAATGTGACGGGATGCACATGGGGGAGTAGTAATGAGCGTCGAAAAATTGGCCGTAAAAGAGAATGAAGCGGGAGCGCGCGACAAGCTGATCGAAACCGCGAGTCAGATCATGCGCGACGGGGACACTATCGATATTTCGTTTAGCGAGTTGTCGGTATTGTCGGGCCTTAACAGCGCCTTGGTCAAATATTATTTTGGTAATAAAGACGGGCTTCTGGAAGCTATTTTGGAGCGGGATATGAATAATATCCTGGAGCAGATCGGCCTGTTAATCGAGAAGGACTGGCCGCCCGAGGACAAACTCCGGCATCATATCGGAGCGGTAATCGACACCTATTATGAATTTCCCTATCTCAACCGCTTGACCATGCGATTGATCCGCGATGTTCCACCAGAGGGTGCACGCAATATCGCTGACAAATATCTGAAACCACTCTCCGAAGCCTATAATATATTCGTTGGCGAAGGCATTAAATCGGGCGTGTTCCGCGATGTGAATCCAGACTTGTTTTACTCGGCCGTGACCGGAGCAGCTGATCGGTTCTTTACCGGCAAACTGGTCTGGAAATATTGCTATGGCCGTGAAGATTTCGATGAACGTATGCGCGATGCTTATCGCGAGCAGACCGTTGATCTGATCATGGCGGGCATTTTGAAGAAATAAGGTTTGGGGAGACGGGATATGAAACGCGCACTAACGGCTCTTGGAATGTCTCTCGGCATAGTGATGGGCACCTCTGCTGCTGCTCATGATGTCAAATCACCGTCCCCAACCGGTCCAGTGATGACACTTGATGAGATCGGAAAGGCATTCGGGTGGGACTTTGAAAATACCGAAATCAAAACTGAGAAGGTCGCGGATGGTCTTTATGTCCTATTCGGCGTTGGCGGCAATATTGCAGCTTCAGTGGGTGAAGATGGAACGCTGATTGTTGACGATCAGTTTCCGCAACTGATGCCCAAGATCAAAGCGGCACTGAAAGAAATAGGCAGCGATAAGGTCGATTTCGTGATCAACACCCATTGGCATTTTGATCATGCGGACGGCAATATGGCGCTAGGCAAAGACGGGACTTGGATTGTCAGCCAATCCAATTCGCGTGAGAAAATGCGCAGCGATCATATTATCAATCTGGGCTTCGTCGCCTATGAACAGAAAGCCTATCCGGCGCACGCAATTTCTGACATCACCTATGATACCACCATGCAGTTTCACATCAATGGCGAGAAAATTGACTTGCTACATGTTGGCCCGGCCCACACAACCGGTGACACCGCTATCATATTTCGCGGCAAGAATGCCGTGCATCTGGGCGATGTTTTCAACAATAGCGGCTATCCCTTTATCGACGCAGACAATGGCGGAGATATTGAGGGTATGATCGCCTTTTGTCAGGCGGTTCACGATACCATCAACGACGATACAAAAGTTATTCCTGGTCACGGTCCGGTGACAACCCGCGCGAAACTGGCCCGCTATATAGAAGTGCTCACAACCATACAGAACCGCGTTCAGGCCATGATTGATGATGGCAAGGATCTGGACGCCATTGTTGCGGCGAAACCGACAGCCGATTTTGACAAGGAATTTTATGGTGCCGAGGTCACGACAACCGCATTTGTTGGCCGTGTTTATGCGAGTTTGACTAACAACTAGTCGCTTAACAGATTGTGCTATCGGGCAAAGCGGTCAACCTAATATGGTCGCGGCATCATTTTTTGTTCTATTGGATCGGAATCCAGTTACCATGAGCGCCATAGGGAACGCGGTGCGGTAATTTTATGGTCGCTATAGGTTCACCGGAAAACTCCTTGCAATCCAATATCACAAAGCTTGACTGGTTGGATGCCTCATCGTGGACAAAAGTCATCGCATAACCATCGTCCTCATCGGTACCTGTTTGAACGAATGTCGGTTCGCCGCCACGGACACTGGCGCCAAGCTCATGGGATTCACATTTCCCAGTTTCCAAATCATATTTGAGCAGGGCTTTGCCATAGGTGGGTTCTTCAGGATTCCCTTCACCATCCATTTCCATCAGATAGCCATAGCGGGAAGGAAGACCCATATATTGTTCATTGATCCGGCCAAAATCTCCTGGGCGGTCATCCAATTGTTCTTCCGTCACCTGACCCGTTTTCAGATCGATGGTCCAGCGCCACAAATATCCAACATCACTAAAGTCACTGTGACTCCAGGAGCCCATCCGGGAGGCAACCATCACGATTTTACCATCTGTTTCATATGCGTTGACCGTATGGAAAATTGCGCATGGTTCTATTTCAAACCATCGGACATCACCGTTATTGCCATTGCGTGGCATGACACCCAGCCGCGCACCAGCATTGGGGCGAAATTCATAGGGGAACCCTTTCATTGCCATCTCGAAATCAAAGACCACCGGCAGATCGAGAAAAATTGCATGGTTTCGGGTAATGGCAAAATCATGCATCATGACTTTTTGCGGTATATCTATTCCTTCGAGCTGTTTTAAAACTCCATCTGCGCCAACTCTAATATATTGCAGATAAGGGGCCTGAAAATTAGCATAGGAAAAGGCTAGCAGCTCACCCGTTTCTGGACATATTTTGGGATGCGCGGTCATTGCTGTGGTCAATGCCTCATTGTAATTCTGCATCCCGACCGTGCCAAGATCCTGATCAATGACATAGGGCCAGGCGCCTTCGTTCAGTGCCAGAATCTCGCTATTGTGGCTTACAATATGGGTGTTCGCCTTGCTGTGATCCCACTTGCCCATATGACCCGCCTGTAACGGGTCTTCGCCAAATCCAATCGTATCTACATATTTGCTGCGATACCATTCGGCCTTACCATCTTTCAGACGAATACCGTGCAACAGCCCATCACCAAAAAACCAGTGGACCGATTGTCCCGAGCTAGGATTGGGGCCTGTGCGTATGTAGGTTCCGTTCAAGCTCTCTGGAATTTCTCCCTTTACCACCAGATCGGTTGTCGTGTTTTCCTCCAGTACAGGGGCCCAATTGTCTCTCAGATGCCAAGGTTTTTCAATCGTTTCAACGGACATAATCGCTCTCCAACAGTATCTGGTTTGCTGCCAACAATGGCATGGCAGACATGTAGCTCAGAGAGAATGTTTCAATCAGACTGGAAGATTTTACTACTGTGAGATTGACTAGGCATTAGCGCAATTGTTGCCCGGAAGGACAGGTTTCGTGCGCAACAACGAGCCGATATCCGGCGTCCAGATGCTCCTCGGTCATTAAATGGCCATATCGTTTGTCCCACGCGCCAGAGGTCAGATCCCGTTCAAGCTTTGCAAGGCTGCTCGGCGCATCTTCCAATTTTGCGAATGTCGAAATAGAGGCGCGAACCGCGGGATCCAGATAGGCATGTGGGCGCCGCCAATAAGCGCCGAGAAAGCCATCGGTGCAATCATGGGGCACTGGTATGTTCTCGATTTCCACTTCTCCGAGAATACGCTCATACTCCGGCATCTTTGGCATGATTGGCTGATCAAGTTCGATTATTTCCGGGATGTAATCTGCCAACCAGAAATAATGCGCCTCTGGATCAAAGGTCAGGATGACCAATCGCCCCTTGGTAACACGGCGCATTTCGCGCAACCCTTTTTCTAGGTTCGTCCAATGATGGACGGTTAAAACGGCCATCGTGGCATCAAATTGATTGTCCTCGAATGGCATATCTTCTGCGACACCCTGATAAGCCGTTCCCAATTCCGGAGCGCGTTGCCCGATCATTTCTGCCGATGGTTCTAACGCTGTGACATCGCGATCAGTCGGCTCGTAAGACCCCGTGCCTGCACCGACGTTCAAGACCGATTGAGCATCACCAAGCGCGCGGTGGATCGTTGCTGCAATACGGGCATCTGGTTTGCGCAGGTTGGCATAGCCAATCCCGATTTTGTCATAGAGTACAGCCATCGTGGGATCAGTCTCTCGGTGGGATGCTATGTACCATTGTCAGGAATTTCAAATCCGTTCCGGCACGGCGATGCTCCGAAAGCGCCTGATAGTCTGGATCATTATACCAGGCTGTCGCGGCATCCTCATTCGGAAATTTAAACATGACAATCCGGCCTTCTCTTGGGTCTGATCCCTCAAAGGTGACGCTGTTGTCGTCAAAAGTGATGAACTCGCCGCCATGTTTTTTCAAGATCGGGAAGAATCCCTTTTCATAGATGCGATATTTGGCCGCATCGTGCACGATAAAATTGGCAACTACATAAGCTGGTTGGTCGGACATATTCTCTTCCTCTATTGGTCGTTGGCAGCCATGCCGATATTGCCCCGAATTTCTTCGTTGTCCGCGCCCAAAGTCGGAGGGTCGGCATAGATATTGGCGGGGCTGGCAGAATAGTGGACCGGATGCTTGATGGTGCGATATTTGCCAGTTTTTTCGCCTTCGCGTTCTTGCCAAAACCCGACCTGCTCCAGATGCGGATCGGTCAGCACGTCCTCCATCTTGTTGTAGCGCATGGCCGGGATATTGTTCTCATCAAGCAACGGCAGCCATTCATCCGTGGTCTTTGTTGCCGCAATTTCCTCAATAATAGCATAAAGCGCTGTTATATTTTTGGTGCGCTGCGAATAATCGGAAAAGCGTGGTTCATCAAATACACCCGGCTTGCCGCCCAGTTCGAAAAATTTCCGCCATTGTGCGTCATTGTAAGGAACCAGCCCAATATATCCGTCTTTTGTTGGATAGGGCTTGCGATTGGCGTTGATCGAGCGCGTGTAAGCAAGCCGCCCATTTCCGGGAATGAATGTCTCACCCCAGAGGTTTTCGACCATGTTGAACCAGGTAAAGGTTTCAAACATCGGTACCTGAACAAACTGACCCTTGCCGGTTTTTTCCTTGTGATAAAGCGCCGCCAAAGTCGCGTTCACCGCAAACAGGCCAACCGTCTTATCGGCCACCAGCGAAGGCATATAGAGCGGTCGCCCACTGTCACCGCGCTTTTCAAACAGACTAGCAAAGCCGGACGCACATTGAATCAGATCATCATAAGCTTGGCGTTTTTCATATTCGCCGCCCTGACCAAATCCCGCACAGTGTACATAGACAATAGCCGGGTTAATCGCCTTGACGCTGTCATAATCCAGACCCAACCGGCCCATGCCCGCCATACGGACATTGTGAAAAAACACATCGGCATGTTTCAACAATTCTATCAATGCCGCTTTGTCATCATCATCTTTCGCGTTGATCGTGATTGATTTCTTATTGCGATTGAGCGCGGTATAGATTGGCCCCAGATCGCCGGTTGGACTGTCCCCGGCATGACGCATCATATCGCCAGCGAATTTACCCTCGCCATTTTCCACCTTGATAACTTCTGCGCCCAGATCGGCGAAATTGAGTGTGGCAAATGGTCCCAGAACAACTGTGGACATATCGACAATCTTCAAACCCTTCAGTGGTCCGGTGGGCTCTGTGTCCCACTCCAGTTTTGGCCAGCCGCTCATGTGATTTCCTTCAATTAATTAGGTGCATGGATTAGCATTGCTGTTATCAGTTTTAACTGATTGATGAACTGTTATTTTGAAGGAAGAATTCATGGCGATTGCGGACCCAAAGGCCCCGGTACTGATTGGTGTGGGAGAGACCAGTGGAAAGGCGCTCGGGCTGGAATGGCCATCAACCGCTGAACTCGCCTCGGCAGCGGTAAAGGCGGCATTGGCAGATAGTGGAGCGGCGGAGAAACTGGCTGCTTCTATCGATTGCTTGCTGTCGACACGTCTTTTTCATGACAGCGGATTGCCCCACGATTTCGGATCTCCGGAAAATCACCCGGAAGCGGTGGCTACCGCAGCTGGTCTCGACCCCGAAACGCTTCTTTATGGCGATGTGGGTGGCCAAAGCCCGCAAAAGCATCTGAATAAATTGGCCTGTGATGTTCATGAGGGCAAATATAAAGCCGTCGTTCTATCCAGCGCGGAAAACGTTGGAGCGGTCAAGCGCGCTCGGCGATCGGGGCAGGAACTGGACTGGAATCAGCCGGCAACCCGAGAGATGACCGACCTGCGGACCGATGAAGATAAAATTCTGACCCCCTATGAATGGCGACAGGGTCTGATCAGCATGCCGATGTCTTATGGTATTGTCGAAAATGCCCGGCGCGCACGCCTGGGTATCGACCGGGACAGCTATGCCAAGGATATGGCGGAGCTGTGGTCAGCCTTTTCACAGGTATCCGTAACGCGCGAACATGCGCAATTTGCGCGGGCTTGGTCGGCAGAAGAGTTGCTGGGGGATGGCAACAAAAATTTTCGGATCAACGATCCCTATCGCCGATGGATGGTGGCTCAGGATGCGGTCGAATTGGGTGCCGCAGTCATCCTGACCACGGCCGGATATGCGGTTGAGTTAGGAATCGCGGAGGATAAGATGATCTATCTGCATAGCGGTGCCGATGCGAGTGTGCCGTTGATGAGTCAGCAGGATGATTTGTCGGTTTCACCGGCCATGGAATCGGCCTTTCCCAAAGCGATGGAATTGGCGGAAGTTGAAGCTGATGATTTGGGGCCGATTGATATTTACAGCTGTTTTCCGGTTGCAGTGTCTCTCGGAATCGATGCGCTAGGATCACCTGATCGTCCCTTGTCATCCTACACACTGACCGGCGGACTGACTTTCTTTGGTGGCCCGGGCAACAGCTACAGCACCCATGGTATTGTTGCTTTGGTTGAGGCCTTGCGCAAAGATGGCAGCAAGCCCGGGATGATTTCGGCGAATGGCGGTGTGATCAACAAAGAATCGGTGGGAATATATGCCGCCCAACCGGTCGAAGGTGGCTGGTCTCCCGACCGGATTGCCGAACCCTACCGAATTCCGAAACCGGATCATGTGAAGGAAGACCATTTCTTTGAGGGCGCAGCAGTGATCCGCAGCTATTGCATGCCTTATGGCAAGGGCAGCCGCGGGGCGGCCAGCTTGTGGCTGGAAGATGAGCAGGACCTTCCAGCCATTGGGATGTTACCCGATGCGCCAGAGGATACCGATTTGATCGGAATGAAAGTGACTGTCAAAACGCATGATGATCGAAATATCGCGACATTGGCCGGATAACCGGTCTGATATAGTATCTCTGGATTTTGCCTAAAACCGTGATATATTTTCGGATATGACAGAAAAGATAAAAAACATTGATCAAAATGACCGAAATATCCTGAGGGCCTTGCAACAGGATGCCAGTCTATCGCTGGAAAATCTGGCTGCGAAACTGAGTCTATCCACCAATGCTTGCTGGCGACGGATCAAGCGGATGGAGGCGGACGGGATTATCGAACGCCGGGTTGCAATTGTGCAGCCTGAATCAGTGGGTCTGGGTATGACCGCCTTTGTTGCGGTCAAAACCAATGACCATAGCGACAAATGGCTGGAGAAATTTGCTGCAGCCGCTTCATCGATAGACGAGCTGGTGGAATTTTACCGGATGGCTGGCGAGGTGGACTATATGCTCAAGTTTCTTGTCCGTGATATGGCTGACTATGATCGGGTCTACAAGAGACTGATCAAGGCGGTATCGCTGTCTGATGTGTCAGCCAGTTTCGCGATGGAACGGATCAAATACACAACAGCGGTTCCGGTTTAGGCCTCAACCACTTCCTGCTTAATAGCTCCGAATATCGAGTGTCCCTCTTCGTCGAGCATCTGGATTTTTACCGTATCGCCAGCGGACATGAAGGGTGTCTTCGCCTCGCCATGGTTGATTGTTTCGATCATTCGGATTTCGGCAATACAGCTATAGCCCAGTCCGCCCTCACTGCAGGGTTTGCCCGGCCCGCCATTTTCATCCTGATTAGATACCGTACCCGATCCAATAATCGAACCGGCACATAGGGGCCGTGTCTTTGCCGCGTGGGAAACCAGTTTGGCAAGACTGAAGGTCGCGTCAACACCGGCATTCGCACGTCCAAATGGCTCGCGATTATAGTCGACCATCAATGGCAAGTGGATGACACTATCTTTCCATGAATCGCCCAGTTCATCGGGAGTCACGGCGACAGGAGAGAAAGCAGATGGTGGTTTGGATTGAAAGAAACCAAAACCTTTTGCGAGTTCACCGGGAATCAGCCCGCGAAGGGATACATCGTTTACCAGCATGATCAGTTTGATATACTCAGCAGCGGCTTCTTCGCTAACACCCATGGGAACGTCGCCGGTTATAACGGCCACTTCACCTTCCATGTCACAACCCCATTTCGGATCACCGAGCGGAATATTCTCGCGCGGACCAAGGAAGGCATCGCTGCCACCCTGATACATTAGAGGGTCGCTGTAGAAACTCTCTGGCACTTCGGCACCGCGCGCTTTGCGGACGAGTTCAACATGGTTGATATAGGCGCTGCCATCGGCCCATTGATAGGCGCGCGGTAGCGGAGAATGGGCGTCATTTTCATGAAATCGCTCGCATGGTACAACTTGATGTTCGACATCCCGGTACAGCGCTTCCAGTTTCGGGGCGCAATTTTGCCAATCATCAAGTGCTGCCTGCAACGTTGGAGCAATATTATTTGCCTCGCAGCAACGGGTCAGGTCTTTGGACACGACGACCAATCGGCCATCGCGGGTTTCGTTCTTAAGAGTTGCGAGTTTCATTTTTGCTCCGAAATTTGATCAACCGATTGTGCGCTTCAATGCAATAACAATCAATGCCAAAGACTAGTGTTCGTCACGGGCTTTTTCGTGCAGCCACGCGGCGTGCTGTGGAGCCTTTTTGGTCCGGCTCCATTCTTCGAGCATATCGGGCGCGACACGGCGCAGTTCGGTCATCTCATCATCGGTGCCAATATCACAGGCAATTTCCAGTCGATGACCATTGGGATCAAAGAAATAGATCGATTTGAAAATTCCGTGATGTGTCGGGCCAAGCACCTCCAACCCTTCAGCTTCAGCATTGGCTTTTGCCGCCAATAGCTCTTCTAGTGTTTCGACCTTGAATGCAATATGCTGAACCCACTCTGGCGTGTTCGGGTCTTTCCCCATATCCGGTTGTTCCGGCAGCTCGAAAAATGCCAGTATATTGCCGCCGCCTGCGTTCAGGAAGATATGCATATAGGGATCGTATTCGCCCGTGGATGGCACTTCATTTTCGGCAAAAGCAATGTCGAAGTCCATTCCCATGACGCGTTGATAGAATTCGGTTGTTTCCTTCGCATCACGGCAGCGATAGGCGACATGGTGGATGCCGGAGAGATTGGGCGCACTCATTCTGCCGGTTCTTTCACATCGAGTACGCCGCGTGCGACCTGATCGCGTTCGATGCTCTCGAACAGGGCTTTGAAATTTCCTTCGCCAAAGCCGTCATCGCCTTTGCGCTGAATAAATTCAAAGAAGACTGGTCCCACTTGCGGTTCGGCAAATATCTGAAGCAGAAGCCTAGGTTCGCCACCTTCGGTTGTGCCATCCAGAAGGATACCGCGTGTTTGCAATTCGGATGGTTGTTCTCCATGACCGGGCAGTCGCTCATCGAGCATCTGATAATAAGTTTCGGGAGGCGCTGTCATAAAGGGAACACCCAGCTTTTTGAGCCTGTCCCAGCAGCCCACCAAATCTTCGCAGATCAGAGCAATATGCTGGATACCTTCGCCGTTAAACTCGCGCAGAAATTCTTCAATCTGACCTTTGCCGCCTTCACCCTCTTCGTTGAGTGGAATACGGATCTTCCCGTCCGGTGCGGTGAGCGCCTTTGAGGTCAGGCCGGTATATTCGCCCTTGATATCAAAGAAACGGATTTCCCTGAAATTGAACAGGGTTTCATAGTAATCTGCCCAATATTTCATCCGGCCGCCATAAACATTATGGGTCAAGTGATCGATGGTATGAAAGCCTGCGCCTTCAGGATTGCGATCCACGCCGGGCAGATATTCAAAATCAATATCGTAGATGGACAGGTTTTCGCCGCGCTCACCGCCGTCATAGCGATCGACCAGATAGAGGATCGCACCGCCAATGCCGCGGATTGCCGGTATATGCAGTTCCATAGGTCCGGTTTCGACCGATACCGGCTCCGCGCCGTTTTTGATTAGATGATCCCAAGCCTTGCGTGCATCGCGGACCCGGAAAGCCATGCCGCAGGCGCTTGGCCCATGTTCGCGGGCAAAATACCAGGCCGCCGATTTGGGCTCATAGTTGATGATCAGATTGATCCCGCCTTGCCGCCATAGATGCACATCCTTTGAGCGATGCTCTGCGATCTTGGAGAAACCCATGACTTCAAATACAGGTTCCAACACACCTTTTTCCGGTGCGCAAAACTCGACAAATTCAAAGCCGTCGAGGCCAGCGGGGTTTTCAAACAGATCAGCCATGATTGTTCCTTAGCATATGTTGATTGGATTCGAAAAGTAGTTACAAATGAAACTATAAGAAATATTGGCTAGTTTTGCAAGCAGCTTAGTGGAAATCGCGTGACTTAGGTAATATACGGACATTGCGCGGATGTCCGCCGTTGGATTTTGCCGGTCCGTTCTGCAAGGCTTGCCGAAGCGCCGCTTGTTTATCTTCATTGCGATAAACAGGTCGATTGACCTCATCGGCGCGGGCCATGGCAACAGGCGGTTTTTCTCTCGGGTCACCGCCTGTGCGTGCCGAATCAACATTTGGAGCAGGAATGACTGGGTGATCCCGTTTAGTAATATCATCCAGCATATGGGTTGCGTCTTCAATCCGGCTAACCATTAAGTGGATTACACCTTCACGGCTTTTCTGCACTTCACCGCTGGCAATCATCAAGCGCGCGGCCATCACCGGACGGCGCATTTTCTCAAATCTACTGGCCCAAAGGAGTAAGTTGGAAATGCCAGTCTCATCTTCCAGTGTGATGAAGATCGCATTGCCCTTACCGGGTCGCTGACGGATTAGCACGACCCCGGCGACGCGTTGAAACGATCCGTTCTTGGCTTCCGTTAGCTCTTCACAACTCAACACCCCATCCGCGCGCATCGTCTCTCGTAGAAACTCCATGGGGTGACCTTTCAGGGAAAGCTTGAAACTCTGATAATCGGTGACGACATGTTCGCCCTTGGTCATGGTCGGGAGTTTTGCATCTGCTTCGGTGGCCAGTTCCTTGGCCTGCGCGGCTTCGAACAGGGGTAGCGTGTTCACAGGAGTCCGGCGTACCTCCCAAAGCGCCTGTCGCCGATCCAATCCTAAGGACCGGCAGGCATCGGCGTCGGCGAGCAAACGCAGTGCGCGAGCGGGAAGGTTAGCCTTATGAGCAAGCTCTTCGACGGACTGGAAGGGCCGGGCAGCGGTAATTTCATCTGCCCATGTCTCACGAAAACCATCAATTTGACGAAAGCCAAGGCGGAGGCTTTTGTCCGTTCCAACCCCATTATCCCAATTGCTATGATTCACATCAATTGCACGTACCTCGACCCCATGCTCTCTAGCATCTCGCACCAGCTGCGCGGGTGCATAGAAACCCATGGGCTGTGAATTCAGGATCGCGGCCGCGAATACCGCCGGGTGATGGCATTTAATCCACGAACTGATGTAGACCAGAATCCCGAAACTCTGCGCATGGCTTTCGGGAAAGCCATAGCTGCCGAACCCCTCAATCTGCTTGTAGCAGCGCTCGGCAAAATCACGCTCATAGCCGCGTCCAACCATGCCATTGATCATCTTCTCCTGAAAATGATGGATCGTACCGACATTGCGAAAAGTCGCCATGGCGCGGCGCAGTTTATTGGCATCACTGGCCGAAAAATTGGCGGCAACAATGGCAAGTTTCATCGCCTGTTCCTGAAATAGTGGTACGCCGCAGGTGCGGCCAAGCACGGTTTTCAGTTCATCAGGCGGATGGGGCGGGCTGGGTTGGGGATAGACAATCTTCTCTATGCCTGATCGCCGTCGCAAATAGGGATGCACCATATCCCCCTCGATTGGGCCCGGCCGGACAATCGCCACCTGTATCACCAGATCATAGAATTGGCGTGGACGCAGGCGCGGGAGCATATTGATTTGCGCGCGACTTTCGACCTGAAAGACACCGATGCTATCGCCGTTACACAGCATATCATAAGTGACCGGATCCTCAGTCGGGACATTTTGCAATGTCCATCTCCCCGCATTGCCGGGAGGAAGGATATTGATAGACTCCATTAGATCGAATGCTTTGCGGATGCAGGTAAGCATACCGAGTGCCAGCACATCGACCTTCATCAAGCCCAGTGCATCGATATCATCCTTGTCCCACTCAATAAAAGTCCGATCCTCCATCGCCGCATTGTGGATCGGGACGGTTTCATCCAGCCGATCCTGGGTGAGGACGAAGCCGCCTACATGCTGAGAGAGATGTCTAGGGAATTGCAGGATCTGCTTCACCAGATCGCCAAGGCGTTTAATCTCTGGGCTTTCCGGATCAAGCCCGGTTTCGGCAAAACGGTTATCGGGCGCACTGCTGGAATAGCTGCCCCAGACTGTGCTCGACAGGCGCGAGGTGATATCTTCGGACAACCCCAAAGCCTTCCCAACCTCACGGATCGCGCTGCGGGAACGATAGTGCACCACCGTTGCTGCAATCCCGGCGCGGTGCCGGCCATAGCGTTCGTAAATATACTGGATGACTTCTTCGCGGCGTTCATGTTCGAAATCGACGTCGATATCGGGCGGCTCCTTGCGTTCTTCGGAGATAAATCGCGAGAAGAGTAGGTCATGTTTCATCGGATCGACTGAGGTAATATGCAGCAAATAGCAAACTGCCGAGTTGGCAGCTGAACCGCGCCCCTGGCATAAGATACCCTGATCGCGCGCCCATTTGACAATGTCATGGACGGTTAGAAAATAGGGCGCATATTGCAGCTTGTCGATCAGGCGGAGCTCGCCCTCGACTTTCTCTCTCAGTCGCTTCGGTAGAACTTCTCCGTGTTTCTCATGGGCAGCAGACCAGGCGAGATGTTCAAGCCAGTCCTGCGGTGTCCAGCCCATGGGGACGGGTTCATCGGGGTAATGGTAGCTCAGTTCGTCGAGAGTGAAGTTAATCAGGTTCAGCAACCTTTGCGTCTGGCCAATGGCGTCTGGATAATCCTTGAACAATCTTGCCATTTCTTCGGGTGGTTTCAGATAGCGTTCGGCATTGGCGCGGAGCAGGCGGCCGGCTTTTGCAATAGTTGTCTTCTCGGCAATACAGGTCAGGATATCATGGAGCGGGCGCTGTTCGGCGGTGGCATAGAGCGGGTCGTTGGTAGCGAGTAGCGGGATGCTCGTGTTTTGGGAAAGGCGGTACAGCTTTTCCAGACTGCGTTTGTCCGGCCCTGACCTCGGCATGGTCGCACCTAACCAGATATGGGGCGTGTGTGATTTGAGATTTCGCCATAAGTCCCCCTCCCGTTTACGGGAGGGGTTAGGGGTGGGCATATCTTGATCCTTATCTTCCCACCCCCGGCCCCTCCCGTAAACGGGAGGGGAGAAGATAATCATCGCCCAATCTTCACCGCACCATTCGAGCAGGTCAGCTTCATATAAATGGCAGTCGCCTTTTTCCGCCCTCAGATTGCCAGTAGAGAGCATCCGCGTCAGCCTGCCCCAACCGCGACGGTTGAGCGGATAGACGATCATGTCAGGTGTATCGTCAGCAAAGATGAGCCGCGAACCGACAACCAGTTTCAGCTCTGGTAGCACAACGCCCTCTTCCTCCGCGTCTTCATGCGCGCGGCGTAAGGCGACATGCGCGCGAACCACCCCAGCGACGCTGTTGCGATCGGCAATACCAATACCGGCCATGCCCAGTTCCATCGCGCGCGTCACCATATCGGCTGGCGGAGATCCCCCGCGCAAGAAGCTATAATGGGTGGAGGCGCAGAGTTCTGAGAAGTGAATCACGCAAATAACCCGTGGAGAAACCAGTCTGGATTCGCCTTTTCCTCACCATAAAGCCCGTGCCGGAACAGCCAGTAGCGCCGACCCTTCACATCCTCGACCCGGTAATAATCCCGCGTCAGTCCGCCCTTGCCGGACTGCTGCCCGTGCTTGCGCTGCCACCATTCGGAACCAATCCGCTCGGGGCCTTCATAGCGGATAACCTGATGCGCCTTACGCCGCCAGGTGAAGCGATGCGGCGGTCCGTCGGGCACCTCGGCAATCACCTGCACGCGCTGCGGTGGATCGAACATATGAAGCGGCCGCATCGGCGGATTACCGGAGGGAGGAATCTCCCACGGCGCTGGCGGCGGGGCATCCAGCGCGGGTAAGGCGAGCAGACCTTGCTCCGGTATATGACTGTCAGCAGGCTGAAATTTCTGCACCTGTCCTCGTCCCATGCGCGTGCTGAGTTGGCTCACCAAAGCGACTTCATCGGCTTCCAGATCTTCACCGCCTTCGAGTTTGAGCTGTTTCACCGCCAGCGTCTCGGCCGCGACAATGCTGAGCCGGATCAGGTCATAACCAAAGCCGGGATTTAGTTCGTCATTCAAGGCATCAATCCGTTCACGCAGCAAGCGTTTGAACAAAGCCGGATCGCGGGTCGGCGCGCCGGTCTCTACGCCCAGTTTCGCGATATCACCATCACAGCGGAACAACATCATACGGATCATCCGTGCGCCCTGTCCGCGTTGTTCAAGCTGCACGGATGCTTCTACAAATAGCTCTTCGAGTACACTCAATGCGGCATCGATATGAGTGAGTGGTTCGGGAAAGCGGCGGTCGGTTGTCACATTGCCAAGACTGCGAACCGGATCAATCGGACGATCTTCCACACCTAACAAGCGATCCAGTTTCAGGGTCAGTTCCATACCAAAGCGCGCTGCCAGATTAGGGCGCGGCCGGTCCGATAGATCGCCAATCTTGTAAAGCCCGGCTCGCTCCAGTGCCTGATGCGTTTTGGCATCCATATCGAGAGCGCTCACCGGAAGTTGCTCTTCTGCTCCTTCCTTCAGACCATGCTGTGCCAATGCAAGCGCGGCATCGGGTGTGTCAGCCAGCGCCCAATGGGCAGAATAACCGACCGTATCCAACTGGTCTTCGGCATCGCGTGCCAGCGCCTTTTCAGAGTCATAGAAATGCGCCGCGCCGGTAATGTCGAGAATCAACGCATGTGGCGGCGCGACAGCAACCATCGGTGTGTAGCGCTCACACGCTTCCGCGAGGCGATCCAGCAACTGTGCATCGGCGAGCATGTCATGGTCGAAAGCCATCAGGTCCGGTACCCGTGCCCGGGCATCGGCCAGCTTCATGCCGGCGCCCAATCCCAAAGCAACAGCTTGCCGGTCGGGGGCGGTAATGACCACCGCACCACGCTGTTTTTCGGTTAGCGCAAAAGGAGCCTCAGGCTGCCCGCGCGCCCTGATGATCCGCTCGGTCGGCAGCCAGGGCAGGAACAGCGCCAAGGTCCGGCGCTGTCTCTCCTGCTTGCCGTTCACGGAATGCATGATCGTCATGGTTCCACTCCAGTCGGGCGTTGAGCCCGTAAAGCCCGCTGCGATGGCGCAGCAGAGTGATGTCAAAAGTCGAATGGCCGGGGGCATTGGCTTCGAGCGGGGCAGAGGGCGCAGCATTGACTTGCCAGCGACTAAAAGCGGCGGTGGGTAAGGGATCTTCCATATCGCTACCCGAACGCAATAGAAGGCTGGTCACGCCGGATTGTCTCGCCGACAATGACAGTCGCCGGGTTGCGGTCAGATCCAGTCCCTTTGGTTTTTTCCCTGCCAAATCGACAATCACTGCACCGATTGCTGGAGAACGCACACCGTCAGCCGCTGCGCGTAACACGGCTATGCTATCCGGGGCATTCACATATATGATGCTATCCGGATCAATACCCAGCTCGGCTATGCCAGGGGGAAAGAGATGCCCATGCCGCCGGTTTTCTGCGCTTTCATTTATCCATAATATGGGTTTATCGTCTCTGCACCGTTCTGCCAGCAACAAAGCCATTGCGGCCGCGCTTGTCCCATCTGTTTTTTCTGCCGCATGAATCTCATGCAGCGCTGCCCGCGGCAAGCCATCGGCCATCGCATTGCCTCGCAGGGCGGCATCGATCCGGTTCACGCCAAAACTGAAATGCGTCGGACCCCTATCCGCTTCAACTGCCCTTGCAGCGGGCGCGGACAATATCCGGGCAAGCCGCGTCTTGAGCGCCGCTGCTTTCCGTCCAGCTGTTTCAGGCACAGCAAAAGGGTTGGTCGGAGAGGCGTCTATTGCCCGCACCGAATCCGAATCGATATTGTTCATGGTTTGTTCCAATCTATAGAACGGAGCGATTTGGTCAAGTGATTCTGTTGGACAGGCTTTTTCCAATCACCCTTGATCGAAGGCGCGAGAACCGCCACATCGTACATTCTGTCCTCCTGAAAAAGACTCTAAATGACTGAAAAATTACGTACTCTTGTTGAATCTAATATTTTCCAGAATGCGATTCTGGTGGTGATCGTAATCAATGCGGTCATTATCGGTATGGAAACATCGCCAGCGTTGATGGGCAGCTATGGACCGGCTCTGGTTCTGCTCGATACAATCGCTTTGGGTATTTTCATTGTCGAAATATTGATGAAGCTATTCGTGTACCGGTTCAGCTTTTTCAAGGATGGTTGGAATGTCTTCGATTTTACCATTGTTGCTGTGGCGTTGCTGCCGACCGGAGGCAATCTATCAGTCCTCCGTGCACTCAGGATATTGCGCGCCTTGCGGCTGATCTCGGCCATGCCGAAAATGCGCAAAGTGGTGCAGGGGCTATTTGCCGCTATCCCCTCTATGGGCACAGTGATCCTGCTACTCGGTTTGGTGTTCTATATCGCGGCGGTCATGGCGACGAAACTGTTCGGCGGTGAATTCCCGCAATGGTTTGGTTCGATCGGCGCTTCGCTCTATTCTCTGTTCCAGATCATGACTTTGGAAAGCTGGTCGATGGGCATCGTTCGCCCAATCATGGAGGTTTATCCATGGGCCTGGGTTTTCTTTGTGCCCTTTGTGCTTGTGACCAGCTTTGTCGTCCTGAACCTGTTCATCGCGATTATCGTCAACGCGATGCACGAAGAAGCCGACGAAGAACAAACGGCGCAGCGCGATGAAATGCTAGAAGAGATCAGGGCGCTACGAAAAGACGTGGCAGAGTTGAAGAAACACTAATCCGGTTTTTCACGGAAGAAATGCACCTGCATTTGCATCGGCCCAACCAATTCCACATGATGCAATTGCTGCGGTTCGATTATCTGTGTGTCCCCCGCTTGCATGTGCCGGCTATTGCCGCTTTCTTCAATCACATAGACTAGTTCACCGGCGATTAACTCCAGTAAACCCCATGTGCCTGGCTTTGTATTGTGGGCCTCTTGCAAAGCTTGCGGCAGGGTTGCTTCGCTAAAAACCGGTGTGGATTTATAGGCTTCAGGTTTGCTCACAGTTCAAACCACAGCAAAGCGAATGATTGCGATGGCTATACCGAATAACGCAAACATAATCGGTACAACCAGCATTTGCCCGTAAACCGAACCAAAAGTCATCGGTCCGGTGAATGTATCAAACTTTCCATCAACCCATTGATTCTTCTGCCGCTTGCGATCGGTCATAGCAAGGCTGTTCAATATGAAGGCAGTGCCGAAATACATGAGCGTGTAAAGCACGCTAATCGCTATCATGAATAGCGCTTTGCCATCATGACCTGTTCCCAACAACAAACCCATGAAGAACAAGATATAACTGGCCGCCATGCTGCCCCAGATAATGGCTGGAATACCAAAAGTTCTTGCCTCTGGCTGCACGCGGACAGGAATATAATCAGTCTTGACCGGAGCACTGGTATCTTCAAATTCCATGCTTTGAACCGCGAGATTATTTTCATCGAGCAACATCAAAAATCTCCTTCTTGGAAGTGTTTTTCTGGCGAATGGTTGGCAAACCATCGCGGTGGATAGAGATGCCCGTCATCAAGCTATCTGCGATCCGCGCAGCGCGATCGGACATAAATTGGCAGGCATTGGAATTGACAAAAACGGTTGGAAGCACTTCGTTAAAAAGACCGAGCCAACGTGTAAAATGCGTCTGACTAATGCCGGGAATGGCAAGATGTTTGACCATCGGGTTACCGTGAAAGCGGCCTGATTCAATCGCGATGGATGTCCAGAAGTCCTTCATCCTCGCTAGATGGGGAGGCCAATCAGTTATGATCTCATCGAAAATGGGCCCCAGCATTTCATCGCTGCGGATGCGGTCATAAAATGTCTCAACCAACTCTGAGATTCGTTCTTCGGTAATCCCCATGGCGATGGCATCGTTAAATTTCTGCTCGCGGGCGCTGATGGTGTGCGGGTGTGGCATCGTTTCGACTCATTAAAGGTGTATGTAATATACCTTTTATAGCGCACTTGAATTATAAAGCAATATATAATATACCTCTTTAATGCGATTAACAGTACAAACCGATTATGCCCTGCGCACTTTGATGTTTCTGGCCAGTCAGGAGGACAGTCAAAAAATTGATGATGTTGCCCGCGTATACGGTATTTCCAAGAATCACTTGATGAAGGTGGTGCAGAGGCTGGTTGCAGCCGGTTTTGTGAATAGCCAGAGAGGGCGCGGTGGCGGATTGACCCTCGCCGATGAAGCGGATCAAATAAACATTGGTGCTGTAGTCCGTGCGATGGAGACAACAGACGAATTTGTAGAATGTCAGATGGGTGCTGATAATCACTGTATTGTAACACCGGTCTGTGGTTTGAAGCATATGCTCAATGATGCCGTCGAGGCCTTTTTAATGCATCTGGATCAATATACGCTAGCTGATGTCGTGCGAAACAAATCAGGGTTTGTTGAAATATTCGCTGCCGCTTGACCCGACTCCTCTGGCCGTAGATATTACAAGCAGAGGAGAGACATCATGACACGTATATTCCCCCTGTTGACCGCTGCTAGCCTATTGGCTCTATCCCCGGTTTCCGGCGCTCACCATGAAAAGGATAGTGATGGTGTAATTGATATTGCCGCCACTCAAGATGCTTTGACCAAAGCGGAAAAACGATCAGTGGAAGACAAGGCTCGTGATGGTGCGCGCCGACCTGCTGAAGTGCTTCACTATCTTGGCCTCGAAAAAGGCGATACAGTTCTTGATCTGGTAGCTTCTGGCGGCTGGTATAGCGTGGCCTCCGCCATCGCCACCGGGCCGGAAGGGAAAGTATATGCCCATAATCCGGATGCTGCTCTCAAATTGCGTGATGGGGCTTTTGAAACAGAAATCACTGCCCGTTTGGCGGCGAACCCATTGTCGCAAATCGAGCGATTAAACACCGAGATTAACGACCTTGGTGTCGATGACAACAGCGTTGACCTAGCGCTCACGGCACTGAATTTTCATGATGTCTATAATAGTTTCGGAGCCGCAGCGGCCACGGGTATGTTGCTCGCGGTAAAAGCCAAACTAAAACCCGGCGGCGTGCTGGGCGTGATTGACCATGCGGGCAAAACAGATGGTGATAACACTGCTTTACACCGGATAGACCCGGCGCTCGTCGTTGCAGCTGCGGAAGCGGCAGGCTTTGTCGTCGAACGTAACGATATGCTGCTCGACGGCTATGACGACATGAGTAAAAATGTATTCGATCCCTTGGTAAGAGGCAAAACTGATCGGTTCATATTGAAGTTGACCAAGCCGAAATAAGGCCGTCTTTTTGAACTAGGATTCGGCTTTTCGAAAAACAAAATGCGACCAGGTGACACCGGCTTCCTGATTGCGTTTTAGAATGGATTCCCCATTTTGTTGATGGATCGGAAGCAACCGATGGTCTCCGGCTAGCTCCCGCATTTCCATGTCGGAAATCTCGAACATCCGCCGGCCCTTAGGAACCGGACCATGGCGCAAATTCATGATTACAAGCCCGCCGGTTTTTAAAAGCGATGCCACAATCGGCATGGCCAGGTCTTGTTCTGCTGGATCTAGATGCATCCAGACTGCAGACATTAAGGCCAGATCAAATTTTGCTTCCCGGTTTGCAATCTTATCCAGATTGGGGAGAACATCATCGACCCATTCTATGCGGGCAGATGGATGGAGGGTCATGGCGGCATTTCGTAGCGCATGGGTTGGTTCAACAGCCACAATGTGGTGATCCTGCGCAGCCAGAAAAGCCGCATCGCGACCCGTACCGGAGCCGATGTCGACTATCTGAGCCGGATTTTTCGGGAAAAATTCCAGAACATGACGGTGTGCATCTTCGAACGATATCCGTTCATAATGGTCAACAAGCGTGGGCGCTTCTTCTTCATAGCCCTGGTTGCTGAAAGATTTCACCCTGGTTCCTTAAACCTATGCTGGGGTGAACCGCTGCGATAATTCAAACATTGCAATGGCCGCTTGTGCTGCTTCTCCTCCCTTATTTTTGCGTGTTTTGTCAGCCCGGGCGAGCGCTTGTTCCTCATTCTCAGTGGTAATGATACCATTGCCAATGGCAGCGCCATCCATGGTCAAAGCCATGATACCGCGCGCGCTTTCACCAGCGACAATTTCGAAATGATAGGTCTCACCGCGGATCACAACACCGATCGCCACAAAGCCGCCAAATTGACCGCTGTCGATTGCAAGGGAAATGGCACCGGGGATTTCCAGCGCACCAGGAACTGTGATGGTCTCATACTCGTGACCTGCGGCCTTCAAAGCGTCTGTCGCGCCATCAATCAACATGTCATTCAGATGATCATAAAACCGCGCTTCGACGATAAGGAATTTTGCCACTCTAGTTCTCCGGTATGCCAAGTTTTATTAATGTGCCGCCTTGATATCGAATATCATGGCTGACTTCTGTAACAGTCCAATCAGGCGGTGAAAGCTTACATAGCCCATCATAGTCAGGCCATTCAATCTCTAACAGCTCCAGGCCGATAAGATCGCCTTCAAACTGATCAAGGCTCCAACTTATTCCATCAGACTCGACCGCATACCTTCGCTTGTTCAATTTCTGCGCTGGCATTGATTTCAACAGCGAATATTCGGTATCGGTCAGATAGGCCGTGACAATGGGCCGGGCTAGTGGATCAGCACAATCATATTTTTTTGTAAGTTTGACAACGGACTGTCCGGTTATTCCGTCGGTCATTTTTCGTAGTCTCATGCGTGAATCGTCAATATAGCGATCTTCAATTACTATATAGGACAGTCCTTCAAGACGAGGCCGGGAATCTGCATCAACTAGCCAACGCCGCTCAAGTTCCAAATGCGCATATTTCGGCGATTTGGCTTCATCTTCCAACCCGCGCATGGTCACTATGCGTTTTCCAGAACCTTTTCTTTCCCGCCGGTCGGTATATCCCGCTGACCGACAATGCGTAGTCCATAGGCATCCAAACCGACCAGATCATGACTGGTATTGGAAAGCAATTCCATATCACTGACCCCAAGCTCGGTCAGGATTTGTGCGCCGACACCATAATCGCGTACCTGATCCATTCCCGGACCTTTTTCCCCCGCAAGTCTGCGGACTTGCTTGGAAAGAAACTGTTCGCTCGATTGGGTGATGAAGACAATCAAGCCAGCACCCTCTTCTCCGATGATTTTCATAGACTCGGATAGCGTTTTGCCCGCCGGACCAGTGGCGCCAAATATGTCGTTAAATATGGTCATTGCATGCATCCGCACCAATGTCGGCTTGTCCGGATCAACATGGCCTTTTTGCAAAACAATCTGTTCGGTCTGGGTTGCCTTATTGTAATAGGTAATGGCTTTCCATTCACCGCCCCACTGGCTTTCAAATGTTGCCTCGGCTCGGCGCGCAGCTAGATGATCATGGCGTAGGCGATAGGCGATCAGATCGCGGATCGTACCGATTTTCATCCCATGGTGCTGGGCAAATTCGATCAGATCATCAAGCCGCGCCATCTCTCCATCATCTTTCATGATCTCGCAGATCACACCTGATGGATTTAGCCCTGCAAGCCGCGACACATCGACCGCTGCTTCGGTATGACCAGCACGCACCAGCACACCGCCATTGCGGGCTTGTAACGGGAAGACATGACCCGGTGTCACAATCTCGTCCTTACTCTTGGTCCGATCGATGGCTACCGCCACCGTTCGAGCGCGATCCGCTGCACTGATACCGGTGGTAACGCCGTCACGTGCTTCAATAGAAATAGTGAAAGCGGTTTCATACGCGCCGCGATTATTCTGGCTCATCATGTCGAGGCCGAGTTCTTCCACCCGTTCCTTGTCCAACGCCAAACAGATCAGACCGCGTCCATATTTCGCCATGAAGTTGATTGCATCGGGGGTTGCCATTTGCGCCGGGATAATCAAATCCCCTTCATTTTCGCGATCTTCGTCGTCGACCAATATATACATGCGGCCATTGCGTGCTTCGTTGATAATCTCTTCCGCACTTGCCATGACTGAAGCTCCGCCTCGCGCCAGATAGGATTCCAGTTTGCCAAGTGTTTCCGCGGTCGGATTCCAGTCATCATCACCCAAACTACGTAAACTATTCGCGTGAAGACCAGCCGCGCGGGCCAGGCCAGCACGGGTTTCTTCGCCGGATTCAATTAATTCTATCAGTTGTTCAATCAGGACCTTGCTCATGGAATCGCCTCTTCGATATGATAATGACAACCACCTATCACATTGTAATGTGATGAGTCCAGAAATAAAATCACATCAAATGTGATAGGTGTGATTAGTGGTCAGACCTTACTCCTTGACTCATATGACACTTTAGTCATATATATTCCACAAATGGAATATAAGAGGTGTGTAATGTCCTTGAAACATGCAATTTTGGTTGCCCTCTCAGAGGGGCCAAAGTCCGGTTATGATGTTGCCAAGCAATTTGACGAGAGCATCGGCTTCTTCTGGCGGGCGCGGCACTCGCAGATTTACCGTGAAATGGGGAAAATCAAAGAGTCCGGCCTGGCGGTAGCCGAAGAAGTTCCGCAGTCCGGAAAACCCAATCGCATTGTATTCACCATTACCGACGCAGGGCGGGAAACATTGCTGCAATGGTCACGAGAACCTTCGGAACCGCCGGAAATGAAAGATCTGTTTCTGGTTCAGTTTCACGGTATCGAGCATATTGATCTGGATGGGCTGCGCCAAAACTTGATGCGCAGGATTGAAACGCACCAAGACCGGCACGCTGAATATGTCGTCAAACACCAGTTGCTTGAAGATACCAATTCTCTTGCTGACTTGGGCCAACAGCTGGCTTTGGAGGTTGGGATGCGATGGGAATATCAATGGGTGGATTGGTGTACCAAAGCGCTGGAGCGATTGGCTCCCGAAGCCATCGCGGGGATGACAAATGTTGTTCCTTTTCAAAAAGAGGGGAAGAAAAATGCTGAGTGATAAACGACGCGCATTGCTGGTATTGAATGGCGTAGGACTATTGATATCTTCCATATTTAGCGGTTGGCTCTATTTCTTCTTTCTTCTCGGAGCGATCGATTTGTGGCCTTTGGTAACCGACATACCAATTGAAATTGGCGGTGATCGTCGTGCCTGGAACATGGCGCATATGGAAGGCATTACAAATGGCCTTGTTCTCATCGCTTTGGCCGCCGCAGCGCCCTTTGTTCAACTGGGCGCCAGGAGCCAGACTTGGTTGTTCTGGTCTTCGCTAGTTACAGGCTGGATGTTCACACTGCCCGCTATTGCCAACGCCATCTTCTCTACCAGAGGTCTTGAATTTGGCGGTGGGCCTTTTCCAGGCGATGTCACCACCAACAATATTATTTACCTGTCAGGTTGGCCCCCAATCATTGCTGTACATATCGGCTTTGGATTGTTCGCATGGGGCGCCTGGCGGAAATATAAATCACTGGAGTCGGAAGCATGACTGTACAGATAAAGACTCCCCATCCTGAAGCTGGCGGTATTGTCGTTCGTGCCATTCCTTTTGCTTTTGATGAGAATATCAATCCGGTCTGGAATCCCGAAAAACCTGAATGGAGCCATATGGCCAATGGAGCATCCCTCACTATGCCCTATCTCGAGCCGTTTCTGATTAAGACCGTGCGCGAGGCACTGAAAAAAGCGAGCAACAAACAGCTGAAAGACGATGTACACGGCTTCATGGCGCAAGAAGGCAATCACTTCCAAAATCATCGTCGCTACAACGAAATATTGAAAAGCCACTATCCAGATCTTGCCGATGTTGAGGATGAAATGACGGCCGAATACAAGAAGTTTCAGAAGCGGAGCTTGCGCTGGCGTCTGGCCTATACAGCCGGTTTTGAAACGATGACAATGGGTATCACGGAGTGGTTAATCGAGGATCGTCGTAGCTTGTTCAAAGATGCCGATCCATCGGTGGCATCATTGATTCTATGGCACATGGTTGAGGAGACGGAGCACAAGAATGTTGCCTATGATTTGTATCAAGATCTCTATGGCGGTTATTGGGCCCGGACGTGGGGGTTGATTTACGGAGCATGGCATGTCGCCTGGTCCAGCCGTAAAGGCTACAGACGCATGTTGAAGCGTGACGGCCTTTGGAACAAGTTCAGCAGCCGTATGCGGCTCTACAAAATGGTCGCACAATTCTTTATCAAGGCCTCTCCGGCGATGCTGCGATCATTAGTGCCCGGATATCACCCAAGCAAGGTCAACGATCCAAATTGGGTATTTCGCTGGACGAAAGCTTATGCCGATCTTCCGGAGAATATCATTCCGCTTCTAGATACCGGTGATCCAGATATTCCGGCGCAATTTTCTGGTTGAAAGATGACTGCGTTAAAGGAAATCCCTTAGCGTCTCGACAAACCCATCAAACTGATCATGGTGCAGCCAGTGACCGGCGTCTGCGAATTCCTTCACGGAAACATTGTCACCGAAATATTGCATACGACCATCTTTTTCGGGATTGCTTGCCCAGCTGTCTGCACCATAGTGAAGCTGGGTTGGGCATGTGATATTGCCCCAAAGCTCGTGGACCGCATCTTGCGTAAGATCGATACTATCCCAGTGCTGGACATAAGGATCAAATTTCCAGCTATAGCTGCCATCCTCGTTGCGGATTACCGCGTGGGTGGTTAGATGCCGAGCCTGTTCATCGGAGAGATGCTGGTTCGCATCCTGCATACGCTTTAGTGCATCTTCGAAAGTAGGGTAGCGTTTTACCTGCCGTCCGGCGGACCTGCGTTTCTCTTCGATTGAATTTCGTACGCGCTGAAGCTGCCCCAGTTTGTCGCGTTCCTTGAGCATCTCCGGGCTCGGTCCCAAGCCTTCAATCGCGACAAGTTTCCGCACAGTATCTGGGTACAGGCCTGTATAGCGAAGCGCGATATTACCACCCATGCTATGTGCAACAATGGTGACTGGTGAGAGATCCAGCTGATGGATCAGCTGCGCCAGATCAGTGACCATCGCCATTGATGAATAATTGCCGTCTGTACTCCATTGGCTATCACCATGACCGCGCACATCGGGGCATATGATATGCCAATCGTCACGCAGTTCTTGCGCGACCCAATCCCAATTGCGGCAATGATCCCTGCCGCCATGGAGCAAGATCAATGGCGGTTTATCCTCATTGCCCCAGTCTGCATAATGCAGGCGGAGGCGCTGAGAGAAATAGCTATGAGATGCGGGGCCAATAAGGGTCATGATCTTCTTTGCGTTGGGAAATGATAGCTCTTATTCTAGTGGCAATGGAACAAAGGGACAAGCATAGGTAAAGCTTATTCCTCCCACCAATGTGCTTTGCGGGTTTGGGTGCCCGTCGCGACTTCGTTCATGGTCGCCGGATCATAAAGCCGGCCGCCGATCATAACCCTATGAATCTTATCGCTATTGCGGATATTTTGGGTCGGATCAGCATCAAGCACGACTAGATCAGCCAGTTTGCCCACTTCGAGCGAACCAATATCCTGATCCATACCTAGTGATTTCGCCGAATCAATTGTTCCGGTGCGCAAAGCCTGAATAGGAGACATCCCGCCACGCACAAAGGACCAGAGTTCCCAATGGGTAGCAATACCAGGCTGTTGACCATGCGCACCAATGGAAACCAATACACCCTTTTCCATCAGTTTTTTCGCTTCCCGCGCATTGTCATCATCAACGAAATCGCTTTCGGGTGCTTTGGTACGACGTTTCGAACTGGCCGCCAATCTATTGGGCGGCGTGTGCACTAACAAAGGATGTTCAAATATGTCGGTTGCTTGCCGCCAATAAGGATCTCCGGCCAATCCGCCATAGCTGACCACGACAGTTGGCGTATAATTGGTCTGCGATTGCGAGAAAAACTGAACCACATCGTCGTAGAAGATTTCCAACGGAACATTATGCTCGAGCGTCGAATTGCCATCGGCAATTAGCGCCATGTCCATACCGTATAGCGAGCCGCCTTCGGCTACGACTAGCATGTCTTCCTGTCGCGCTGCTTCGACAACCTGTTGTCTCTGTTCACGGCGCGGTTGGTTGTAGTTTTTGACGCTATGGGCACCCTGCGCTTTCAATCGGCGGACATGGGCCAGCGCATCATCAAGACTATTGATCTCCGCATAAACTGATGCCGCTTTTGCCCCGTAAATTATCTCTCCGGTGGAAAAAATTCGTGGGCCAACCAACATGCCAGCGCGCTGCATCTCGGCTGCGACAAATATCTCGCTAGCCCGGCTGGACGGATCGTGGATCGTTGTGGTCCCAAGCGCTAGATTCTGGAGCAAAGACCAATTCTGCTCTGGAACCAGTTCATCAACGCCTTGTGGACCATGTGCATGTGCGTCGACCAGGCCGGGGATGATGGTCTTGCCTGACACATCTATGGATATGGCACCCGCCGGCACCGCAACCTCTCCGCTTGTTCCAATTGCGGTTATCCGGTTGCCGCGCAGAACGATCGTGCCATTATCGATGATCCCGCCATCTACATCGGCCATGGTGACGATGCGCCCACCTGTTAGCGCGATCGTGGCATTGGGTTTCGCAGCCGAAACGGTCCTTGCTAGTGAAACGCCTGACTTGGGCGATTCAAATGTCTTGGCGTCTTTGTCTGCTGGCGTATTGGAGAAAAGCCGGTTGGTGTAAGCGCTGTAAACGGTTGACCCGACGCTCCAATGCAATTGCTGTCCGCCGCCGGACCAGTGTATATAATCAGCACCATATTTGCTGACCTTGGTGACCGGTAGTGCTTTGCTCTTTGGTCCTAGTTCAACCGCCTGTGATCCAGGCAATAACGGCATGACAAAGGCTTCGTAATTTTGTCGAAATGCGAGATGGTGACCATCAGGTGATACGACAAAATCATTTGCCAGTGCGCCTTTGGCATGCGTGCGTTTGGCTTCACCGTTCAGATCGGTGCTAACCAGCAGTTGTTTGTCGTCTTTCGAACCGAACATGAAAATCCGGTCATTGGTCGCACCAAATTGCGGCTTCGCCATGTTTCGTGAAACAAGCGTCGGCGCACCACCGGAGCTTGAAACGCGGTACACTCCTTCGTCCACAGACCAGTTCCGCGATGTCAGAAAACCTCCGCCACCCATCTCAAAGACTATAGTTTTACCGTCGGGAGAAAATTGTGGTCGGGCATAATGTCCGGGACGATTGGTCACGGTGCGAGGCGACCCTCCGGAAGCCCCAACGGTTCTAATTTGTCCTAACCCTTTGTCAGTCCAGGATACGAAAACAATTGAGCGCCCATCGCGAGACCAGGATGGGAAAAGTTCGCGCCCGGTGTTGCTATTGGTCAGCTTCTTGGCCGAACCACCGGACATGGGTTTGATGTAAAGTTTGCCCAGGCTTTCAAACACTACCTGCCGACCATTGGGGGACACCGCCGCAAAGCGAGACATTTTGGTGGTGAAGCTATCGGGGGCTACTTCGATTTTGGGATGCGGAGCATTGGCCACACCGCGCGTGTCATTTATCTGGAACGGAATCACTGACGAGCCGCTACCATCGGCTGCCACTTTTCGGATTTTGCCACGCGCCCAAAAGACAATGCTCTTGCTGTTCGGTGTCCAATCCATATTGGGATAGACACCGGTAACGGCCCAAGTCTCCTGTACATCCTGATCCAGGTCATCATAGATTTTGCGTTCGTTTCCCGATGCCAAATCTTTGACATAAAGTTTCGATCTGGTCTGCTCGCGGCGGACAAAAGCAATCTTGCTCCCATCCGGAGAAGGTGTGGGCCGAACCGAACCACCCAGGCCGGAGACAGCAGTGCTGATCTCTCCGCTTTCCAGGTCATATTTCTTGATATTGAACAGGTCTTTGTTGGAATCCTGCGCATAGATAAACGTCCCGCCGGGCGTTACATTTTGTGTGTAATATACTGACTTTCCATCGGCGGCGTAAATGGGTTCGCCAAGCTCCTTTTGATGCTTCTCACTTGGTTTTTTGACCAGCACCACTCCACCGCCGCCCGAGACATGATAGAGCCAGACTTCTCCGGTACCCAACGAGCGGCTCGTCGTGAAGTGCTTTTTGGCAATGACATAACGGCCATCCGGACTCCAGCTTGGTTGGTTGAGCAGGCGGAATTCTTCCTTCGTTACCTGCTTCTTGTCACTACCATCGCGGTTCATGATCCAGATATTATCGCCGCCGCCCCGATCAGAGGTAAAGGCAATGCGCTTTCCATCGGGAGAAAATCGTGGTTGTACTTCCCAAGCTAATCCTTCCGCTATCCGGGTCGGTGTTCCGCCAGACATAGGCATCGTATAAATGTCACCGAGCAATGCGAAGGTGATACTGTTGCCGTCGGGGCTGACATCAACGTCGATCCAGCTGCCCTCATCGGTGCTGATTTGCACTTGCTTAATAGTCGAACCTTTTGGAGCGTTTACATCCCATTTATCTTCTTTGGCCTTGTCCTCTGACTGGGCGTGAACAGGCGCATTGATGAGTAACGCAGCAAGAGCAGAGACAAGATAATATTTCATGAGGACTCCCGGAGATTATGTTTTGCAAATCTCTATCGTATCTTTGCAAATTTCCAAACATCATTAGTTGTTGATTTTAGTGTATTATATATATAGCACACATAAAGAACTTATAATTGGCAGGAACAAACATGCTCGAACTGAAAAATGTCACGCACATTTATGGCAATGGTACCAAAGCATTGGATGATGTGACTCTTTCTATTCCCAAGGGAATGTTTGGTCTGCTTGGTCCCAATGGCGCCGGCAAGTCGACTTTGATGCGAACAGTTGCGACACTGCAAACGCCGACTCAAGGGGCAATAGTATTTGGTGACATAGACATATTGCAAGACCCGGAAAGTCTTCGCGAGCGGCTGGGTTATCTGCCACAGGACTTTGGCGTCTATCCCCGTGTTTCGGCCTATGATATGCTTGACCATATGGCAGTTTTGAAGGGGATTGCCTCCAAAGCAGATCGCAAAGCAACGGTCGAGACATTGTTGAACCAAACGAACTTGTGGGATGTACGTAAGAAAGCGATTGCAGGATTTTCTGGCGGTATGCGGCAACGTTTCGGCATAGCGCAGGCATTAATCGGAAACCCAGAACTGATTATTGTTGACGAGCCAACGGCTGGCCTTGATCCGGAGGAGCGCAATCGCTTTCTCAACCTTCTGGCTGAAATTGGCGAGAATGTAGTTGTAATTTTGTCCACACATATTGTGGAAGATGTAGCGGATCTGTGCCCGAAAATGGCGGTGATCGCACAGGGTCGAATAGAATTGGAGGGTGCGCCGCTGGATTTAATCAGCCGTACCAAGGGTTCAATTTGGTCCAAGACAATTGATCGCCACGAACTCGATTCCTATTCCGCAAAATATGAAGTTATCTCCACCCGCCTCTTCGCGGGATCAACAATCATTCATATCTTGTCGGCAGATGACCCCAAGGATGGATTTGAAGCGGTAGATGGCGGGCTGGAAGACGTCTATTTCTCTACGCTTGCTGCGACGCGGCGTAATACTGCTGAAGCGGCTTGAGCGGGAGGGCGCCGATGTTTGGTAAAATCACCGCGTTTGAACTGCGCTATCAATTCAAAAATCCGGTTTTCTGGGTTGTTGCTGTTCTCTTCTTCCTGCTGACCTTCGGAGCGATAACAGTTGATGGGATTACCATTGGCGGAGGCGGTAATGTTAATGCCAACAGCCCCACGGCGATTATTCAAATTCATTCCATACTGACTTTATTCTTCATGTTCGTAACAACGGCTTTTGTCGCCAATGTGATTGTGCGGGATGATGAAAGCGGTTTTGGACCGATGGTGCGATCTACGCGGGTAACAAAATATGACTATCTGCTCGGGCGATTTACCGGGGCGTTTATAGCTGCCGCTATCGCTTTCCTGGCGGTACCTTTTGCAATCTGGCTCGGTTCGCTGATGCCGTGGCTCGATCAAGAAACGCTCGGTCCCAACCGCATCAACTATTATGCCTTTGCCTATTTTGTCGTCGCATTGCCCGGCATATTCCTGACGTCCTGTATATTCTTCGTTGTGGCCACGATGACCCGATCGATGATGTATAGTTATCTCGGTGTTGTCGTCTTTCTGGTACTATATGTTATTTTAATCGCAACGGCAGCATCAAAACCCGAATTCCGTGAACTGGCCGGATATCTGGAACCCTTCGGACGCGGTGCGATAATCAATGATACGCGCTATTGGACTGCGACAGATAGTAATAGCTTACTTCCTCCGTTTAGCGGGATGTTGATTGTCAATCGTGTGATCTGGCTTGGCGTTTCGCTAGCAGCTCTGGTGCTGGCTTATAAGAGGTTCAGTTTTTCAGATCGGGGCATCTCGGCGCGCCAAGCAAGGAAACAGGCGAAGAAGGCTGAAAAATTGGCTGCCGTAGCGCCGGTCACAGTAAAGTCGCTTCCAACGGCCGATGTTGCAAAGGCGGCCTGGCGTCAGCTCGTTTCGCGCACTAGCTTTGAAATAGCCCAGGTTTTCAAAAGTCCGGCCTTTATTGTCTTGATGCTTATTGGCCTGTTTAATGCGACTGGCGGATTGCTGTTCGCCAATGAACTATATGGGACTCCCGCACGGCCCCTGACCTTTGCCATATTGTCCACTCTGATGGGAACATTCGGAATCATTCCGGTGATCATTTCAATCTACTATGCTGGCGAGCTCGTGTGGCGCGATCGAGATCGCAAGATGCATGAAATCATCGATTCAACGCCGTTACCCAACTGGGCCTATATGGTCCCCAAGACCATTGCCGTTGCCTGCGTTTTGTTCGCTACATTCTTTGTTTCGGTCATTGCAGCTGTACTTATTCAACTGTCTCGCGGGTTTACCGATATTGCTTTCGATCAATATCTGGCCTGGTATCTTCTACCGCTATCTGTCGATATGATTATACTGGCTGTGCTGTCGGTTTTTGTTCAGGCGCTTAGTCCGAATAAATATGTGGGCTGGGGAATCATGGTTCTCTATTTGGTGGCCACATTGACGCTGGTAAATATTGGTTTTGAGCACCCCCTCTATCAATATGGTCAGACGCCCAATCCACTCTTTTCCGATTTGAACGGAAATGCGGTCAATGGCGCTTATGGTTGGTGGATGCGCCTTTACTGGGGAGCGATCGCAGTCATTCTCGCCGTGTTTGCTCATTTCCTGTGGCGGCGTGGTACCGAAACAAGTTTACTGCCGCGCATCAAACAGCTGCCCCGCCGGATGATCAGTTCAGCAGGAGCGGTAATGGCCGTTGCGGCATTGGTCGCCATCGGAGCTGGCAGTTATATTTTCTACAATACCAACATCCTCAACGAATATTCAACGCAGGATGACGTGGAAGAGTTACTTGCCGATTTGGAAAAAAAATATCTCAAGTATGAAACGGTGAAACAACCGTCGGTCACAGACATTAAGCTTACCGTAAACATCTATCCGGATGAATTGAAACTGGATGCTTCCGGATCGGTGGATCTGATCAATGACACCGGCGCGCCGGTCGAACAGTTCCATATTCGCATTGGTGATCCCCGCTTACATGTGGAAGAGTTGAATATTGCCGCTGCCAAGATGGAGCTTAACGATGAAGAGCTAGGGTACCGAATCTACCAATTAGATCAGGCCATGCAGCCAGGCGAAACTAGGGTCATTAGCTTCAAAACTTCCAGGGAACGGAAAGGATTCCGCGCAAGCGGTAATGACACGCGATTGGTCAAAAATGGAACCTTTCTAAACAATCTGGAGTTTATGCCCACTTTGGGTATGAGCAGAAATGGATTGCTGAGCGACCGTCAGACACGTCGGGACCATGACCTGCCTGCAGAGTTGCGGCCAGCGAAACTGGAAGATGAGTCTGCCCGCGAACGCAATTATGGCGGTAACGTTGATTGGGTAACCACAGATATTACGGTGACCACTGCAAAGGGCCAGACGCCAATCGCTCCAGGCAAACGTGTTTCTGATGAAGTGCGAGGAGAACGGCGTATTGCTAGGTTTGTATCGGAGCAACCTATCCTTGGTTTTCTGTCGATCCAGTCTGCCGATTATGCGGTTGAAGAACGTGACGCCAACGGTGTAAAAATGTCGGTTTTTTATCATCCATCCCATGACTATAATGTCGAAACGATGCTGGATGCGACTGAAGAATCACTGGCCTATTACCAGAAGAATTTTGGGCCATATCAGTTTGATTATGCCCGGATCATTGAATTCCCAGGATATGCCAGATTTGCTCAGGCTTATGCCGGAACCATCCCTTATTCAGAAACAATTGGATTCATCGCCGACAATAGCGACCCGAATGAAATTGACTATGTAACCTATGTGACGGCGCATGAATTTGCCCATCAATATTGGGCGCATCAGGTCATCAGTTCCGATCAACAGGGCAGTACAATGCTCGTTGAGACGATGGCGCAATATTCGGCTCTGATGGTGATGGAGCAGATATATGGTGAGGATAAGATTCGCCGGTTCCTGAAATATGAACTGGATCGCTATCTGGCTGCTCGTGGTAGCGAGGCTATTGAGGAGCTACCGCTGAACCGGGTCGAAAATCAAGGCTATATCCATTATCGTAAGGGCGCGTTGATCATGTATCTTTTGCAGGACCGTCTAGGCGAAGATCGCGTCAATGCTATGCTCGCTGCACTGCTCGACAAATATCGGTTCAAGAGCCAGCCCTATGCAAATGCTAATGATCTCGTGGACGGTTTTAAGTCACTGGCACGCAATGATCGTGAACGGCAGTTGGTTGTGGATCTGCTGGAAAAGATAACTGTTTATGACCTGAAGGCTGAAGAAGCAGTCGTTACAAAGCAGGACGATGGCCGTTTTGAGACCATTTTGAAAATCCAGTCTTCAAAATATTATGCGGATGGGCAGGGTAGGGAAACCGAAGCGCCTCTAACTGATGAGATTGAGATCGGTTTGTTCACCGCACGCCCCGGTATCGGCGCTTTTGGTAAAGATGATGTGATCAGTATGGAACGCCGGTTGGTGCAATCCGGTGAGCAGATTATCAAGATCATATCTTCAAAAAGGCCAGGCTTTGTCGGCATCGATCCTTACAACAAATATATCGACCGGAATAGCGATGATAATGTGGTTGAGGTTAGCGACAGTTAGCGAACGCCAGCTTCCTAACGGAATGATCATGTCTATCGATTGCATCATCCGTGCGGCTTTCCAAACCCGCTCTTCTGAGCAGTAAAGTGACTGAAGAGACCAAAACAAAACCGGCGACACTAAATAGTGCCGCCGGAATATATGCCTATCGGCTAAGATTGGACTGAAACGAGTTAGAACTCGTAGCGGATGCCGAGCTGAATCTTCCAGACCGAAGCCGATGTGCCAAGATTAACTTGGTCATCAGCATTGAAACCAGAGATTATATAGCGCCCTTGACCATCGATATCGCCGTCAACGACGTCAACTAACGCACCATCGCCACCAGCGAAGTTACCACCCGGTACCGTGCGGAATACATTCCAGTCGCTATCAAGCAAGTTCAGCACGTTGTCGAAATCAGCAAATAGCGTAATGCGATCGTTCGCTCCAAAGAGTTTACCTGGACCAGGAATTTCCTGGCTAAAACGCATATCCATATCGAAGAACCAATCAGCGCGGCAGGTATTGCGGCTAATTGTTGCTCCGGGTGTGAACTTACAGTTCGTGCCACTCACATAGTCCAACAGCGACTGAACAGCAGCGGGATCCGAATTAGGCGAAAGATTAGGATCATTTAGGCCAGTGGGAATATAAAGCAGGGCAGAGTCACGGCTGCTTGACAATTCGCTGAATGGAGACCGGTCGAAGGTCAGGCTGTAAGGCCTTCCGGAGCGTGCGACGAATACAAGACCAAGTTCGGTTCCATAGTCGCCAAAAAACTCTTCGCGGAAATTTGTCGCGAAGGTAAACACATGAGCGGTCTGATAGTTCGACGTTGACGCATCAGGGCTGAGTATGTCGAAATGTGCCGACTTTCCGAAGTTCGATGACCCAGTTGAGCTACGCGCTTCCCGGCGATTTTGGGAATCCGTGAACGCATAACCCATATTTACTTGTACACTGCCGGTATCTGTGAAAATTCCGCTCCTGAAGTTTTTAGATAGTAAAAACGAAGCAACATGGCTTTCGAAACTTCCGGCATTGGTTAGCATATACTCATTTTCACGCCTCGTGCCATAGCATGCGGCGGACAGATTATTGTAAACACCTGGGGACACATAGGTCGCGTTACAGCCGGCCAAGAGCGGGTCGACAGCCGAGTAGAACGGCCGACCATCTGTCGCAAGGCCATTGATACCTTCTCTAAAATCGACAGCATAGGTCAGGTCAACCCAATCCAGCGGGTTACGAAAATTGCTATAGATATAGTCAACCTTCACGTTCCAATCACTGAAAAAGCCGTTATCCGTTCCAAAGGTCGTTTCTACACCAAGATTGGCGCGTATAACCGAAGGTAGTTTCAAATTGGGATCAGTTGACTGGACTTCGCCGGCTCCCGCGCCAGCGACAGCACTAGCATCATCTATCGCACATTGAGGAAAACCGGTAAACTGTCCGCCAACAACGACGTCAATCTGACCATTGACCATTGGTAATCCTGCACAACCAGCAGCCAGCGTGCTTCCGTTCGACGCTGTGAAGCCAGTATTTGAATATCCGTTGGAGAACCAGACGGTCGGATCACCACCACCGAAAATCCCTACACCACCTTTGATTTTTGTATTGCTAAACAGCCCATCGTTGAACAGTTCATAGGCAAAGCCAAGGCGTGGCAGAAATAGAGGATCGAGGCGGCCAAAAGACACAGCGTTGCTGTAACCATAGCGCTGTTGGAAGAACGGATTGTGCTGAGGTGCATCGCCGCTGTACCAATCTACGCGACCACCTAGTAAAATGTTCAACTGGTCATTCACCTGCCATTCGTCCTGGGCATAGGCGCTGAAAATCGTACGGCGGAATTGCGCGCCGGTATCTCGAATATCGCCAGATCCGGTTGCAGCAATGCCACCTCCGTTAACGTCATTGTCCACGACATCATCTGCGCCGGTGAAGCCGCTTGGGAAGCCCGTTCCGTTCGTCAACAATCCATTTCGGAAATCGTCAAGATTCTGGAAGAAAAGTGTGCCGGTTGCGTTGATCGCAAACAAGTTGAAAACATCTAGGCGATTGACTTCTAAGCCCAAGGTAAAATCATGGTCACCGTGCAATAAGTTGGCTTTTATCTTCAGTTGATCAACTTGTTGTTCTAGAGCATTTGCCGAACGGAAAATACTTGGCCCTGTTGATAGTAGCCCGTTTTCCTGTGGGCCGATGACGCCGACAGCTAGCCTTACGGTAGGGTTGGGGTCTTGCGCTTCGTTGAAACCGAATGGTCCCTGCCTATCGGAAATATCCGACCGAGAAACACGAATTTCAGTTGAGAAATTGTCCGTCCAATTCGAGTATAGCCGAGCGGAGTAATAGTCCGATAAAGTGCCCTGTTCATTAAAGCTGTTGAGTCCGGTCAAATTGTTTGATCCAGTATCAGGGGTGACGTTTGATTCATCAAGATGCTGGTAAGTAACTTCCAGACGATGATCCTCAGTAATATAAGCATCCAGGCGGCCAAAATAGCGAACGCTGGTTTCCGGTGTAACGCCAGGGTAACCACCAATATCTTGACCATAAATGTCGCGTGCAATTTGTTCAAACTCGTCAAATTGTGCTTGGGTGACAAAGTCTACTTCATTGGCAAGCCCGCTTCCCGCAGGTCCACGATCAACTGCATCTGGAAGATCGGTTTCTTCGTAGCCTGCAAAGAAAAACAAGCGGTCTGGAATAATCGGCCCGCTGAGGGTAGCGCCCCAGCGTTTCTCTTCGAAGGGCAACGTGGTCCGATCTTGGCCATCAACGCGGTCACCGCGTAAACCTTCATCCCGGAAGGTGAAGAATGCGGATCCGTGAAAGTCATTTTCGCCTGATTTGGTTACCACATTGATCGCACAGCCGGTGAACTGCCCATATTCCACATCGAAAGGGGCGAACTCAACTGATGTCTCGCGGATTACATCATAGGGAATGGGCAGCGCGCTGCGTGCTGCAAATGGTGTATCGGTCAAACCGAAATTATCAGATTGTGTAATGCCGTCTACCGTAAACGAGTTTGAGCGATCATTGCCTCCCAAACAAGATATCCGGTCAACTTCGCTATCCCGATCCAAAGAAACACGCGGATCAAGACGGATGATATCTCGGATGTCCCGAGAGATGGATGGAAAAGCTTCGAGGGTCTCTAATCCAAAAGACTGACCTGGGCCAGTTGCCAATTGGGTCGACAAAACGCGAGCACCGGTCACTACGATCACGCTTTCGTTTGCGCTTGAGTCCAGAGAAAACCTAAAGGATCTATTGCCCTGCAAATTAATGAACTGATTTTCAATCGTCTGTCCCTGAAATCCCGACGCATTGGCAGTAACTGTATAAGGTCCACCGGGGACAAGACTTTCTGCCCGGAAAGCACCGTTGGCATTGGTCGTTGTTTGCCGAGATTGCCCCGTTCGTGTATCGGTAATAGTAACCGTTGCACCCGACAGAGGATTGCCATCTGCATCGTTAACAGAGCCCTCAACACCAGATGTAATTTGTTGTGCTGCAGCTGGAGCGGCCATCATTGTGGCGGCGGAAAGGCTGACAACACTGGCTGCTAATAGATATTTAATCTTCATGGATTTCGATCCCCGTATAAAATCACAAAATGAAAAAGTCCCGACGGACTCTAGTTTTCAACGAGCGCTAAATTTGCGCATCCCCACCCTAAAAACAGGCTCTCCATAGTTTGCAAAAATGACAGTTTTGTCTCAATCGCAACGTCTTTATCTCGCGATGCAGCAATTAGTTTTTATCCACAGATTATCAAGCTTTGTGTTTTTGTGGAGACAATTTGCGTGTTCTTCGACCCGCTATCCCGCTCATTCAAGGGCTTAGCGAATTGATACGGTCCAC
Organism: uncultured Sphingomonadaceae bacterium; assembly: GCA_947494305.1. Lineage (GTDB taxonomy): Bacteria > Pseudomonadota > Alphaproteobacteria > Sphingomonadales > Sphingomonadaceae > Parasphingorhabdus. The sequence goes on from CANLUL010000002.1 coordinate 474,508, forward strand.
AACAACATCAAAATCACCTTCAAAACCATGACCGGACTGTTGCGAATTTACAACGATGTCAGCATGACGCTTCGAGGGTTCAACATATTTCTCATGCATGGGATTCACTTGATCGGCGAAAACAGTGTTCACCGAGTCGGGGGTTCGTCCACGTTCCCTGACATCGCGATCCAATCGGCGGGCAAGTCGGTTGGGTGCGTCGCATTCCACGAATATTTTGAGGTCCAGCAATGCCCGCATCGGTTGGTGGTGCAATATCAATATACCATCGACCAAGATGACGGGCCGAGGCGCGGTATGCTCCGTTTCTTCTTTCGGTAGATGGGTGGGAAAATCATATAGTGGACGGTTGATAGCTTCGCCCGTTTTGAGTTGCGCAAGCTGTGCGCATAGATTGTCAAAATCCACAGCATCAGGATGATCAAAATTCGGACCACCTTTGCCCGGCGGTGCATCGCCCAACCCGAAAAAATAGTCGTCTTGCGGCAGGATTACGGCCTTGTCCGGGCCCAGTCGTTCCAGCAGTCTGTCGGTAAGTGTGGACTTACCCGAACAGCTCCCGCCTGAAATGCCAATTGCTATTGGGTTCACGCTAGGCCGATTTCGCGCAAACGCTGTAGCAAATATTCATGAGCCGTTATCGGGTCGGGGTAAAGATTGGGATGCTCTGCGTCCATACAATCGGGCAGTGTTTCGATCAGATAGTCCGGTCTGAAATGTAAGAAGAAGGGCATGGAATAGCGGGAATGATCCCGTCGTTCCGGCGGAGGATTGACGACGCGGTGTGTGGTGGATGGCAGCCTGTTATTGGTCAGTCGCTGCAGCATATCACCGATATTGACCGCCAGTTCACCCGGCTTTGGAGTAACGGGCCGCCAATTGCCTTGCTTGTCGAGCAACTCCAGTCCGGCTTCTTCAGCGCCAATCAGAAGCGTTATCGTATTGATATCTTCATGCGCTGCGGCTCGAACCGCCGGCGAATCTTCCGGCACTGGCGGATAGTGGATCAGCCGCATGACCGAGTTTCCGTCGCGCACTGTGTCGTTGAAAAACTCAGGAGGCAGATTTAGAAATCGCGCAATCGCCGACAATATCCGGCTGCCGGCAAAGTCAAAAGCAGCGAACATTTCGCTGAAGGTTTCTTGAAATTCATCCAACTCTCTGGGCCAGACATTGGGCGGCATATAGGATTCAAAATCATGCCCGGGTGGCAGTTCCCGTCCGATATGCCAAAATTCCTTCAGGTCATGGATAGTCTGGTCCTTCGCCACTTCTGTGCCAAAAGGTGTGTAACCACGTGCACCGCCGCCGCCGGGAATGTGGTAGCTGCGTTTCACGTCCTCCGGGAGCGCAAAGAACGCGCGGGACATATCTTCGGCGCGGGCGATCAGATCATTAGAAATACCGTGATCGGCAACAACAGCAAAACCCCATTCAGAAAATGTCTGTCCGATCTGCTCGGAAAAAAGTTCCGGATCCTTGTCCGACAATGCAAGTGATACAGAGGATAGCGTCTGGTTGGTCATGCTATTAAGATGCGCTGCTTTGTGAATTTGTCAATCGGGTTCGATCAGCCAATGGACAACATGAGCCCTGCCAATGCCGCGCTCATCAAGTTTGCCAACGATCCAGCGGCCAATGCCCTGATCCCCAACCGTGCGATGTTTGGGCGCTGGGTTGGAGCCAATCCACCGGTAACCGCCAATTGGATGGCAATGCTGCTGAAATTGGCAAAGCCGCAAAGTGCGAAAATAACAATAGCATTGGTGAGTGGGGAGATGCCCTCCTGCATCTTGCCCAGTTCGATGAAAGCAACAAATTCGTTCAACACGACTTTGGTCCCGAATAAGCCGCCAGCTTGCATTGCCTCCTCCCAAGGGACACCGAGTAGAAACATGATTGGTGCAAACACATAGCCGATGATCTTCTGGAAACTAAGGTCGGGATAGCCAAACCAGCCACCAACACCGCCCAACAAGCCGTTGGCCAACGCGACCAATGCAACAAAAGCCAGCACCATCGCGCCAACGGCAACCGCCAGCTTCACACCAGTTTGCGCGCCCATGCCGGCGGCCATGATAATGTTCGCCGGCTTCTCTTCTTCATATTCAACATTGACCAGCAAATCTTCCGGTGCCTTGTCATCCGGATTATCCGGCATGATGATCTTTGCCATTAAAATTCCACCTGGTGCAGACATGAATGCGGCGGCGAGCAGATAATCAACCCGAATGCCCATTGCGGCATAAGCTGCAAGAATGGTTCCGGCGACACCAGCCATGCCCACGCTCATAACGGTGAACAGCTGTGATTGGGTCAGACTGGCGAGATAGGGACGGATGACCAGTGGTGATTCTGATTGCCCGACAAATATATTTGCCGCGGCGCAAAGCGACTCTACTTTTGATATACCGATGATCTTCTGGATCGCGCCGCCCACCCATTTGATGATGAACTGCATGATGCCAAGATAATAGAGGATCGATATAAGGGCGGAAAAGAAGATGATGACTGGAAGGGCCGCAATGGCAAAGCTATTGCCGCCAATCTCTGGGTTAGCCAGCGGGCCGAAAATGAAATTTGTTCCGGCAGAGGCGTAACCCAGTAAATTGGACACGCCATTGGCCATCGCTTGAATGACGGCTTTGCCGGCGGGGACATAGAGCACAAGTAAAGCTATCCCGGCTTGCAATGCAAAGGCAGCACCCACCACCCGTAGTCGAATATTCTTGCGACCGTTGGAGAGCGCAAAAGCGACCAACAGAATTAATGCCATTCCGCAAAGCGAGTAAATAACAGCCATTATAATGTGATCCCTTTGGTTGCAGTTTTACAAGCTTCAGTCAGCTGGTCGAGCACATCATCAATGGTATCGGACACAATTAACTGTTTCTGTCTTGTCCGGGACATGAACCCTTCGGCCGCAATCTTTTCAACCAGTTCAACCAGCGGGTCCCAATAGCCATTAATATTGAGCAGAGCGAAAGGCTTCGCATGATAGCCCAACGCGTTCCAGGTCCACGCTTCGAACAGTTCATCCAGCGTACCTATGCCGCCGGGCAATGCCACAAATGCATCGGTCAGATCGGTCATCTTGGCTTTGCGCTCATGCATGTTGGTGACGATATGCTGCTCGCTCAATCCATTGTGAGCCGCCTCAATTCCCACCAGCGTTTCAGGTATAACGCCGAAGGCTTTGCCGCCGCCCTCGAGAATAGTGTCCGCAATAATACCCATCAGGCCAAGTTTGCCACCACCATAGACCAGATCGATATTACGAGCGGTCATCGCAGACCCTAGTGCCCGCGTTGCCTCTGCGAACGAGGCGTCTTTTCCGGGGCTCGACCCACAATATACGGCTAGTCTTTGCAACGCGCGTCCCCTGAATGGTCTGATGCAGACATTCTGACCCACATATAGAAAAATTGCCGCTTGTTACTATTCCTTTTTTTTCGTGGGCGATCACGCTAGGCAATATGGATGACGGAGACTGAAAAAACGAAACCTATATCACTGGGTCTATTTGTGATGACCGTAATTTACGGCGGTATGACTGTGCTCGCCGGAGTGTTGGGGTTTAAACAAGTTGCGCTTGGACCACTGGCGGTAGAAGCGGGCATTTTTGCATTTCTGATGCTGGTTATATTGTCGAGTTCGATCGCTCAGCTTTATGGCAGGGATCAGGCCAACAAGATGGTTCTGTGGGGATTTGTGCCGCTCGCCCTCTCGGTCTTTTTGATATTCATTGTGCTTGGCTTACCGGCATCCGACAAAATGCCTCCGGAAAACTTGAGCGCCTTTGAAACGGTATTGGGCCAAACGCCGCGAATCATGGCGGCCGGGCCGGTTGCCTATGGCGTTTCGCTCTTTCTCAATGTCTATATCTTCGACAAATTGCGGGGCACAGGTGGCGAAGGCAGTATCTGGATGATGGTGCGCGGCGGTATTGCCTCTGCGATTTCACAAGCGATCGATTCGGTTATCTTCATTACATTAGCCTTTTATGGAGAGTTTCCAATTGGGCCGCTGTTGACGGGTCAGATATTGGCCAAAGTGGTATTGTCGGTTGTTCTCGTACCGCCGCTGGTTCTTGGTGTGGTTAAACTGGCGCAAAAACTGGATGCTCGCTAGGCTATTCATCATATTGTGCAGCTTGGTTTTTGCACTCACCAGTTGCCAGGGAGCGGCGGAAAAGACGGTCCCAGCAGATACCAACATAGTGGCTGTTGTTGGTGCTATTCACGGCCAGCACAAGCGGAGTGAGCGTTATTCGCTGGACGTTTTAAAGAAAGCCATTCACGGATTTGATCCAGATGTTGTCCTGGTCGAATTGCCACAGGATCGCTTTAAAACAGCTTCAAAGAATTTCGATGCATTTGGTGAGGTGCGGGAGAACCGCGCTGATGATTTTCCGGAACTGGTGGACGTCGTTTTCCCGCTGCGCAAGGAAATGGGCTTTACAATAGTTCCGGTGGCCGCCTGGTCTAGGCAACTGGCCGATGATCGGCGAGCCAAATTACAGCAACTGGAAAATGACCCGAAACGCGCCAAAGACTGGTCGGAATATCAAGCCGCCATTGCGGTCTACAATCGGTCCGTTTCCGGTAAATCGGACGATCCAAAATATATTCACGGCGGGGCCTATGATGAAGCTGTTAAAGCGAGACAGGAGACGTATCAGCAGCTGTTCGGAGAAGAATTGGGTGCAGGCGGATGGGCGAAAAGCAATAATGCCCATTTGACGTTGATAAACCAGGCGCTGGATGATGTAAGCGGCCAGCAGAAGCGGATTTTGATTCTGTTCGGAGCGTGGCATAAATATAAAATTCGGGAAGACTTGGAAGCCCGATCGGACATTGTGATATCCGACGCAGCAGCGCTATTTTAGCAGCCAAACACCTGATAAAATTACAATAATTTCTTAGCCACTGCCAAATCATCCGGGGTGTCAATATCCAACATGTTGGATATTGCGAAAGTGATAGTGGCTGCGTTCAACAGCAAGGACCGTGCGCCTTTATCTCCATTCAGAGAAGCCATCTTTTTGAACTGATCAGCCGGGAAAATGGCTGGCGGCATTATGTTCTCGCCGTTGGAGGAAGCCACAATCTTCACCTGTCCCAGCCGACGAAATTCCGCAACCAGCTGCTTAATGTTTTCGCTTGAAACAAAGGGCGCATCGGCAAGGCAGATACACAGAGCATCTGCCTTTACTGATTGCGCCTGTATCGCTGCCAGTCGGACCGAGGTTGACTGGCCCTCAGCAGCCTTTTCATTGCCCAGGATATTGTAACCGCTTTCACTCCAATGGTTTGTACAAGGATGCTCATCCTTCGGGGCGATGATAGTGGCGTTGAGAAACGGCAGGCTCTGCAAATTATCAGACACATAGAGGCCGAGCATTTTTTTACCCAGCAATGCGGTCAGCTTGTCATGGTCACCAAATCTGCTCGACTGTCCCGCCGCCAAAATGGCCAGCATGATCGAGCTGTAATCCTGCTCGCTCAAGTGGCGGAGAGGCTTTTCAAATAGGTGATAATCGCATTACGCTGTCCAGCATCCTGCACCGCGCCGGCGACCATGGTTGTCCCCGGAACTTTTCCAGCCGGGTCAGCAATATACGCGTCCAGCTCTGCATCGGTCCACGTTATGCCAGATGATTTGAGGGCCTCAGAATAGGCAAAATCTTCGCGCGCGCCGGCCTGTGATCCGACGGAAGCATATAAATTGGGGCCTGCTGTTGAAGGTGCATCGGCATCCACCACATGGCACCCACTACAGATTGCAAAGGCAGATTTTCCAGCCGCGATTAGCGCTGCTTCATCATTCTCTCCGGAAACTGTCGGTTCTTCTGCCGCTGCCTGTTGAACGGGCGGTGCCCCAGGTTCACGGACAATAATCTGTTCGACCGGTTCCGGTACCGGGTCACTGCTGCAAGCGGCCAGAGCAAGCGCAGGCAAAACTGCCACGATGGCTGATAGAATTCTCATCAATTTCCTCTCAAAATGACGACTATGCGAAGCTGGTCTTGCTCAAGGGCAATTCCCGAACACGTTTGCCGGTCGCTGCAAATATTGCGTTGGTCACAGCTGGCGCAATAGGAGGTAGTCCGGGTTCACCGCCACCGCCCAATCGCTTATGATCACCATTGATGATTTCCACTTCCACCTCCGGCATCTCGTTGATGCGAAGCATTGGATAATCGTGGAAGTTGCTTTGTTGGACGGCACCATCTTTGAGCGAAATCTCTCCATAGAGCGTGGCGGTCAAACCATAGACAATGGCGCTTTCCATTTGCGCAGTGAAGCCATCCGGATTGACGACAAAGCCGGCATCAGCCGCCACGTAGACTTTTTTCACCTTTGGCTTTGCGCCAGTCATGTCGACTTCAGCAACTTGCGCGATAATCGAGCCAAAGGACGGAACAAATGCGATTCCGCGGCCATGACCTTCGGGCATTGGTTTATCCCAACCCGACATTTCCGCTGCCTTGTCCAATATGGCCAGATGGCGTTTGGAACCGGCCAGCAATTCGCGACGGAATGCATAGCCGTCTTTGCCGGCGGCAACGGCCATTTCGTCGACAAAAGATTCGATAAAGAAGCCATGCTGGCTATGATCGACCGAACGCCAAGGACCAAAGCGGAGGTGGGTTGGCACATCGACTTTGCGGATCTTGTGATTGGCAATATTATAGTAAGGTACGGTTGGTGCTTCTTGTGGGTCGAATAAATGCGTATGGATATTGCTCCAGCTTACCGCATTACCATCTTTGTCCAGGCCACCTTCGAACCGGCTCGTTGCGGAAGGACGATAGTGATCCTGCATCGTGTCTTCTTCGCGTGACCAGATCATCTTGATCGGGTATTTGGTTGCTTTGGCTAAGCGAACGGCCATTTCGATATTGTCATTTTCCGAACGTCGACCAAAGCCGCCACCCAGATAGGCGTTGTGATAGCTCACATCCTCAAAATCGAGGCCAGCCGCCTCGGCAGCCGCTTTGCGTGCGCCCAGAGGAGACTGGTGCCCGGCCCAGACATCGCATTTGCCATCGCGCACCCATGCTGTGCAGTTCATCGGCTCCATAGTGGCATGCGCGAGAAATGGAACTTTATACTCCGCTTCCACTTTGGTTGCGGCACGGGCAAACGCATCACTTACATCGCCTTCTTCAGTTTCCGTGTCACCGCCGTCGGTGCCAGCTTCGTTCAGATATTCGTCATAGCGTTTGAACAAGGCGGCATTGTCCAGCTTGTCGCCTTCTGTACCGGAATAAGTTGCATCAATTGTGTTGAGTGCTTGTTGCGCCTGCCAATAACCATCGGCCACAACGGCAACAAAATCACCCATATTGAGGATCTGCAAAACGCCAGGCATTGTTTTAGCTGCTGTGGCATCCATCGCTTCCACTGTCGCGCCAACAACCGGAGCCGCCTTCACGGCCGCATATTTCATACCCGGTACTTTTGCATCAATACCGAAATCGGCAGACCCATCGACTTTCGCGGGAATGTCCGTACGCGCAATTGGCTTACCCATCAGCGTGTATTTATCTGGTGATTTCAATTTTGGTTTGGCGGGCAGGCTTTGTTCAGCCGCCGCTGCAGCAAATTTTGCGTAGGGTTCGGATTTGCCACTCTTCGCGTGGTTCACCATGCTATTCGCAGTAGTGATTTCACTTTCGGCAACATCCCATTCGCTGGCTGCCGCTGCTACCAACATTTCCCGAGCCGCGGCTCCCGCTGTTCGCATGGCGCGTTGACCTGTTCCACGTACGGAGAAACTACCGCCGGTAATTTGCAGGCCCATGGCTTGCACTAGTTCCAGGAAGCCGCCCGCTACTGTGGGTTCCAAAATTTCTGGCACCTCTAAATTGGGAGCAATAAACTCGCGGCCAATGCTGTCGGAGACATATTGATCAATGGCTGGTGCTTCCAAAATTCGGACATTGGCCCAGTCCGCATCCATTTCATCGGCCAGCATCTGTGCCAATGCAGTAAAGGCCCCTTGGCCCATTTCAACATGCGGAATGATCGCCGTTATGGCGTTATCTGTACCAACCTTGACCCATGCGTTGAGCAATTCTTCGCCTTCGCCACTTGCTAATATGGGTTTTAATTCGTCCGTCGGATTACCGGGGCGCACGGCCACACCAACAACCAAAGCTCCACCGGCGACAACTCCAGCACCAATGAATGCGCGTCTAGACCATTTACCCATGATTACGCCTCCACTTTCGTCGACTCTGAACCGGTCTCGGTTGCCGGTTGTTCCATTCCAGCAGCAATTTTGATCGCCGAGCGAATGCGGCCATACATGCCGCAACGGCAGACATTTCCAGCCATCGCGCTGTTTATCTGTTCATCCGTTGGTTGCGGGTTGTTCTTCAACAACGCCGTTGCAGACATGATTTGACCAGACTGACAATAGCCACATTGTGGCACCTGCGCATCAATCCATGCCTGTTGGACTTTGCTCAGTGTGCCGTCTTCTGCTGCCAGCCCTTCAACGGTTGTAATCGCTTTGCCATCCGCTTGTGAAATCGGCGTGGAACAGCTGCGAACCGGCTTACCATCCAGGTGAACCGTACAGGCACCACATTGCGCGATACCGCAACCAAATTTGGTCCCGGTCATTTCCAGATTTTCCCGCACCACCCACAATATCGGAGTGGCAGGATCAACATCGACCTCTTTGGTTTGGCCGTTGACGTTTAGCTTTATCATGAAATCTCACCCGATTGGTTGCATGGCAATTTGCAACCTATACCGAATGGACTGTACTAAGCCAAGTGCACAATGGTGCATGACCCCCTGACTAAACCAATAGCTCGGTTAATGGTGTGGCTTATGAGAAGACCTCTGCCAATGTGCCGGTATCCGTGCCTTCTTTTGCCGTTCGCAAGTCGACATAGATAGAGGCAATGCCCGCACCCTGAAGAGCGCCTGTTATGGTGTTGACCAGCAAAGCAACAATTGCTGCTCCGGTTGCACTAAACAGGCTAAGCGCGCCACCAATGCCGCCAATCACCGCGGCAATGACGACATAAATTATCATCACTAGAAACAGCAGCAGTTTTGAACCCGATGTTAGCTGAGAGCTGCGCTTCATCGAATCCACCACGCCCAAATTTTCGGTCATCAGGACCGGGGTTGAAACCATCCACATTAGCATCAGGATAATGCCCGGAACCACCAGAAGAATAAGGCCGCCCATGATACCAAGGCTCATCAATATACCCAATCCGATCAGCGGCAGGAATTTTGAGAGCGCCATTTTGACGCAGTCGCCTAGATTGATCTCTTCACCGCCCAGATCTTTGACAGTTGCGACGATTAGGGTCGCTTGCAAAACCACTGAAAAGAAAATCAAAACGAAAAAGCCGATAAAGCTGGATATGATCACCGCAGGGGAAGCAAAAGCACCTGCTATGGCTGCGGGGTCACCCTGAACAAGTTGCAAAAGTGCATTGGGAATGCCCACGATGAGAGCGGAAAGGCCCAGAAAAACAACCGGATTTCTGCTGATCACACCAAATGTATTGTTGAGTACGCGGCTGATATCAACCTTTGCTTCTGCATCTGCCATAGTAGACCTCCCTTATATGTGGTCTATTTATTGTCACAATTGGCACCGGACGTAAAGTAAACTTCCTTTTATCGATCCATGTTCTGACTTGCCGTAAGACATTGTTTCTGCAACATCATCCCGGTGACTCAAGCAGCCCAGTCGTCCGTTTCAAATAACGCAGCTTCCTTCGAAGAAGCCTATGACGATGTGCGCGCTGATGATGATATCCAGTTCACGGTAGAAGAATTTAAACCACCCGAAGTGCCAGAATGGTGGCGCGATACGATTGAATGGCTGTCCAACCTTTTTGCGCCAGTTGCAGAAGCATTTGTCTATTCGTGGCCGGTTTTGAAATATGTGTTGCTGGCGCTGCTCATTGTTGGCGTGTTGACTTTGCTTTGGGTCATTTTGGCACCCTATATTGAAGAATGGCGCGAGCGAAAGCCGAAAGAGATTGAAGAAGAATGGCGACCCGAAGAGGGTGTGGCGCGGCGCTGGCTAGAGGAAGCCGACGCACTCGCTTCTAAAGGACAGTTTGAACAAGCGGTGCATTTGTTACTCTATCGCAGTATCGAAGATATTGAGCGTCGCCGCCCCGATCTGTTGCGGCCATCCAATACCTCGCGAGAGATTGAGCGCTTTGAGAGTTTGCCCGATCGTGCGCGCAATATGTTTGCGGTCATTGCCGGCCATGTTGAACGCGGCATTTTTGGAGCCAATCCAATTGGAGAGGAAGGCTGGCAGTCCGCCCGCAAAGCCTATGGCGATTTCGCCTTGGCAGATAGCTGGAGGGCCTCTGCACAGAAATGAGCCAGCAAGCCAACCCCTTTAACCGTTTAACGGTCATCATCATGGCGGTGATCGGTTTCGCCGCCTTTGTCGCGCTGCTCGCTGGTATGGGTTTGGGTGAGAAATTTGCGCCGTCCAGCAATGGACAGGCGCACGGCGCGTCCAACAGCATTGTCGGATATAAAGCGCTGTCCAATCTGATGGAAAAGACCGGAGCGGATATCCAATATTCGCGTAACAAGGCTGGGTACAACAATCCCGGTCTGCTCATTTTGACGCCCAACCCCTATTCTGACGCACAGGAATTGGCCGATGCTGCGCAGAACCGTTCCTATGTTGGTCCGACGCTGATCATTCTTCCGAAATGGGCGGTCGCCCCAATGCCCACTTTAAAACAAGGATGGGTGGCGCGCGGCGGAACATTCGGTCCTGAGCCTGGGCAGGCCATGCTCAAAGAGTTGGCAGATGTGGAAATAGAGGTTCCCGAAAACCCAAAAGCCAAATCGACGTCTACCGCTATTTCTGCGTTTGGGAATTCCGTCAAAACGCCGATCAGCCCGGTAACGATGAGCGGTGACTATGTACGCACTGTTGTTCGTGAGCCAAAGACCGGACGCGCTTTGGCCGCCTATCTCGACGACGGCGGTAGCTATGCACAGTTGGATAGTCTGGATCCGTCACAAATTACTGCTGAAGACGAGATAGATTCTAACTACTATCCCATCTTGTTTGTCGCCGACGCTGATCTGCTCAACAATGCTGGTATGGCCGACAAGCAAACCGCAAAACATGCCTTGGCTTTGGTCAACGCAGTATCAGCTGGTGACCTCAGTACCGTTACTTTCGATCTAACATTTAATGGGCTGGGCGCTTCGGACAATTTGCTGACGCTGGCATTTGAGCCGCCTTTTTTATCTGCCACAATTTGCCTTATCATCGCTGCCATCGCGGCAGCATGGATGGCGTTTTATCGCTTCGGTCCGCCGCTTAAAGAGGCGCGCAGCATTGATTATGGAAAGACCGCGCTAGTGAATAATAGCGCGAGCTTCATCAACCGGATGCAGCGACAATATCTGGCGGCAGAACCCTATGCAGACATGGTGCGGGATCAGGCCATCTCAGACATCGGTATTTCATCAGCGCTGGAAGACAGCGAAAAAAACCGCGCACTGGATGCACTTGGTGACGTCAACGGATATAATTTTTCGGTGCACTATCACGCGCTGAAGCAAGCAAAAAACTCACATGAAGTTGCCAATGCGGCATCAGCGCTATTCGAATGGAAGAAGGAAAAAATCGGATGAAGATCGAGGAACTGAAAACGCTGGCGGATAATATCCGAGCGGAAGTAGCGAAAGCGATAATCGGTCAGGAAGAGACGATTGACCATATGTTGATCGCGCTGTTTTCCTCCGGCCATGTGTTGCTGGAGGGGCCTCCAGGTACGGCAAAAACCTTCCTTGCCCAATGTTTCTCGGCCACGCTCAATCTCGACTTTGGTCGTATCCAGTTCACTCCGGATTTGATGCCGGGCGATATTATTGGTTCCAACCTGTTTAACTTCCAGACCAGTAAATTCACACTGACCCGTGGTCCGATTTTCTGTGATCTCCTGCTTGCGGATGAAATCAATCGAACTCCGCCCAAGACGCAGGCCGCTATGCTCGAGGCGATGCAGGAACGTGCTGTTACGATTGATGGAGAGACCCATGAATTGTCGTCACAGTTCATGGTGGTGGCCACCCAGAATCCGATTGAACAACAGGGCGTGTATCCGCTTCCCGAAGCACAGCTTGATCGTTTTCTGTTCAAATTGTTGATCGAATATCCCGATGCCGAAGAAGAAAAGAAAATTGTTACCCAATATGGTCAGCGGACAGGTGCGACCGACCCGAAAGATATGGGTATCGAAGCACAAGTGAATGAGAAAATTCTCAAAGATGCGGCTGAAACGGTGAAATCGGTGAAACTGGTCGATGATGTGAGCGATTATATTGTCCGATTGGTTCGCGCGACACGGGAAACATCTGATCTGGAAAACGGCGCAAGCCCACGTGCCGCGATCATGCTAGCATCAGCATCCCGGGCGCGTGCAGCCATTTTAGGTCGCGATTATGTGATTCCCGATGACGTTAAAGCGTTAGCGCCATCTGTACTACGCCACCGTACATTGCTCTCACCTGCTGCTGAAATCGAAGGCCGTCAGGTTGACACTATCATCACCAACTTGGTTGAGCGCACGGAAGCGCCGCGTTGATTTATCCAACTAGCCGTGCTGTTTTCCTGATCGCATTGGGTGCACCCATTGCTGCTGTATTGGCGGCTGTGATTCCCTCCCTGTGGGCGATCGGACTGGCATGGGCGGTTATGCTTTTAATCCTTTTGGCTCTGGATGGTTTGGTGGCCGCCAAAGTTTCGAATGTTGACCTCGCTAGCCCTGGCCAGACCGAAATTGGCGAACCCTTGCAATTTAACATCAAAGCTGATTTTGCGGGGATGATGTTACCGCGAACGGTGCAAGGCAATCTGGGAGTGGATGAGCGCCTATCGGAGACTGGCCGGGTCGAATTAAATTTGGCGCGTGAGGGAGCGTCAAACAACCAGCTGACCGGTCAAGCGGCAACCACCCCTACACGGCGCGGGATCGGTGAAATCGGCAAACTCTGGTTGCGCTGGACAGGGCCATTGGGACTGGCATGGCGTCAGACCGAAAAAGAGAGTGATAAAAGCGTATCGGTTTTGCCCAATATTTCGGCGGTGCGCAGCCCGACCGTACAGATGTTCCTGCGCGATTCTGTGTTCGGATTATTAGCCCGAAAATTTCGCGGCGAGGGCAGTGAGTTTGAAGCGCTGACAGAATATCAACCGGGCATGGACCGGCGCAGCATCGATTGGAAAGGATCAGCGCGGCATAGCAAGTTGCTGGCTAAGGAATATGATACAGAGCGCAATAACCAGATCGTCTTTGCGCTCGATTGTGGGTCAGCCATGTGTGAACCGATTGACGGTTTGCCGCGTATTGATCGCGCCGTATCAGCGGCTCTTTTAACCGCCTATATCACTCTGAAATCTGGAGACAAAACAAGCTTGTTCAGCTTCGCTGCAAAACCCGAGTTGTCGACGCCCTTTTTGTCGAACAGCCGCAATTTCTTTCGCCTGCAGCAGGACGCAGCGACCATTGATTATCGTCATCAAGAGAGCAACTATACCTTGGCGCTATCGGCATTGCAGAACCGTTTGAAGCGTCGATCACTCATCATCGTGTTTACCGACTTTACCGACCCGACCGCAGCTGACCTGATGCTAGAGGCTGCCGGGCGGCTCATCGACAAACATCTCGTTCTGTTCGTTGTGCTGGAGGACAAAGAACTTGCAACCGTTATCGGTAAGCCGCCGGAGACTTCTGCGGATGTTACCAGAGCAGTCACCGCGCAAAGCCTGCTTGATCAGAAAAAACTTGTGGTCACTCGGCTGCAGCATATGGGCATTGATGTTATCGAGGGTGCGCACGATGTCGTAGGCACGCGGTTGATTAACAGCTACCTCAAAATCAAGCGGCGGGGGCAGCTATGAACGCAGATGTTGCTATCCAAACCGAAGGTGATGCAGAAATTTCACGCGTGGCTTTGCGTAGTGATCGGTTCCGACTGGAGCGCGAAGATGATTGGGCGCGGCTCGAACAAATTGTCACGCAAATGGAAAAGGGGCATTCCAAGCGCCTCTCCGACGAAGATGTACTGGCATTACCCACGCTCTATCGAACTTTATTATCCAGTCTATCGATCGCGCGTGAAAACTCGCTCGATGCTGGGTTAATCGATTATCTCGAAGGTCTTTCGTTGCGGTCTTACTTTCTCGTCTATGGCACGCAAACTAGTTTTGGCCGTTGGTTGAAAGAGTTTTTCGGCGGCGGATGGAGTCGGGCCGTACGAGCAATTCAATTGGAAATCTGGATTGCCTTATTCGTAATGGTTGCTGGGGCCGCGGTTGGTTATGCTTTGGTCGCTGGTGATAGTGACTGGTTCTATGCGCTGGTCCCCGGTCAGTTCGCCGATGTGCGCGTCCCCGGTGCATCCGAGGAGGCATTGCGCGGCACCTTGTTCGGATCGGAAGACCAAGAAGGTTTGGGCGTATTTGCCGCTTATTTGTTCAGCAACAATGCGCAAGTGGCAATTCTTGCTTTCGCACTTGGATTTGCCTTTGCCATTCCCAGTATCTTGTTGTTGATCCACAATCTGGCTTTGCTCGGGGCAATGCTCTGGGTTTTTGCACAGCGCGGTCTAACCGTCGAGTTTGTTGGTTGGCTCTCCATTCACGGGACAACCGAATTGTTTGCAATTTTGCTAGCCGGAGCAGCGGGGATTCACGTGGGCCGGGCGATTGCTTTTCCCGGAGACAAATCGCATCTGGCGGCGGCCAGTGCGGCTGGCAAACGAGCCGCTCTGGTTATGGTGGGTGTGATCATCATGCTGATTTGTGCCGGTTTGCTTGAAGGGTTCGCACGGCAGTTGGTCGACAATACAGCTGGACGATATGCCGTTGGCTATGGAATTCTGCTCTTCTGGCTGATTTATTTCATCGGTGCAGGACGTCGGTATCGCGGGAGCGGGTCATGAACGACAAGACGGCCGTCGAACCCTGGGTCCGAAGGACTGCCACTCCAAAACTCGATCGGATCATGGTCTCACCTGAAGGGGTGCCGTTAAACGTGACAATCGCGGCGGCTGGGGCCAGAGCAGGTGCATTGGCGCTTGATATCGTGATCATTCTGAGCATGATTTTCTTTGTCACCATTGCTTGTTTGTTGGTACTTTGGGGCTTCGGCGTTGCGTTTGCGGGCAACCCGGAAGAATTTAACGGCCCGCTAGGTGTGTTGGCGGTCATTTGGATTATTTCAGTGTTCTTGTTCCGAAACGCCTATTTTCTCTACTTTGAACTGGGCGATCGAGCGGCCACTTGGGGTAAGCGCGCTGTCGGTATCAGAGTAGCAGCGAGAGATGGTGGCCGACTGACGGCAGAGGCTGTGATCGCGCGCAATATTGTGCGTGATGTCGAGCTCTTCTTGCCCTTGGTGTTTTTGATGCAAACCAGCACACAAGAAACCGCATCCAGTTTCACCGCTTGGGCGGGCTTTATCTGGGTATTGATGTTTCTGCTTTTCCCGCTGTTCAACAAAGACCGTTTGCGCGGAGGAGATCTCATTGCCGGCACTTGGGTGATTCAGAATGTGAAAAAGGGTCTTGGCGATATCGTTGCGCCCACCGCAGCAACACAAACCGAAAACGACACCAATCCCGCCAGCCGCTATCAATTTACCGAAGAAGATCTCTCGGTTTACGGAGAATATGAATTGCAGACGCTAGAAAACGTGCTGCGGGCCGGCAGCGAAGAAGCGTTGGAAACAGTAGCGTCATCTATCTGCCAAAAAATTGGTTGGCAGCCGGGTACGGGAGATGAACGGATTTTCCTAGAAGCCTACTATACCGCGCTTCGGGCAAGGCTGGAGCGCGGGATGAGATTCGGCAAACGGCGCAAGGACAAATATTCTCAATCCGAATGAAGCAAATCCAGCGTGCCGTAACGTCAACTTAATCGCTCAGTTAATCGCTTGTTTTCCGCAGTTTTCCGCCTATAGTCACGGCAAAATTAGACTAAGGAGCTTCTCTTATGAATCTTGAGTTTACCGAAGAAGAAAATGCATTTCGCGCCGAAGTGCGTGAATTTATTGAGAATAATGCACCTGAAGGCATGACCCGGGATATGGCGAGCGAAGGCGATGCCGATCCGGCGACGATGCGCGAAGCAATGCTCGCATGGCACAAAACGCTTGGTAAAAAGGGTTGGTCCGTTCCTGCCTGGCCAAAAGAATATGGCGGAACCGGCTGGAACCCGACGCAGCGTTATATTTGGGGCGAAGAAAATGCGCGGATGAACACCGTCATGCCGCTACCTTTTGGCGTTTCAATGGTTGGCCCGGTTATTTACACGTTCGGTAACGAAGAACAGAAGCGCGAGCATCTGCCCGGTATCATTTCCGGTGATGTCTGGTGGTGTCAGGGTTATTCAGAGCCTGGCGCCGGTTCTGATCTCGCCTCTTTGAAAACAACAGCGGTCCGTGACGGCGATGACTATATTCTCAATGGTCAGAAGACATGGACTACATTGGCGCAATATGCCGACTGGGGTTTCTTTCTCTGCCGGACCGATCCGGATGCAGAAAAACCGCAAATGGGGATCAGTTTCATTCTGGTCAACATGAATACACCGGGCATTGAAGTCCGTCCGATCAAGCTGATTGATGGCGGTTACGAAGTGAACGAAGTCTGGTTGACCGACGTGCGTGTGCCAGCGACAAACCTCATCGGCGAAGAAAATCACGGCTGGACCTATGCTAAGTTTTTGCTGGCGCATGAGCGTTCCGGGATTGCAGGGGTTGCCCGTTCGAAACGCGGTGTTGAACAGTTGAAAGAAATTGCAACGAGCGAAATGCTCGATGGCAAGCCACTGATCGAGGATATGGGTTTTGCTAGCAAAATCAGCCAGCTGGAAATTGATCTGTCGGCACTGGAGATTACTGAGCTGCGGACGCTTGCTGGAGAACAAGCCGGTAAAGGACCGGGACCGGAAAGTTCGCTCCTGAAAGTGAAGGGTACCGAAATTCAACAACGCCTGACCGAGCTGACATTGGAAGCAGTAGGCCATTACGGCGCTCCGGATGCACGCAGTTTCCCGGATGATGGGTCAAACGACTTCCCAATTGGTCCGGACTATGCCCACCATGCGGCACCGACCTACTTCAACATGCGCAAAACGTCGATTTACGGCGGATCCAATGAGATCCAGCGCAATATCATCACCAAAATGATCCTCGGTCTTTAAGCCGACCGACAAAGGGGAATATCAAAATGGATTTCGAATTTACCGACGAACAAAATATGGTGCGCGACGGGATTTCGCGTTTGATCCGTGAAGAATATGATTTCGACACACGCCGTGAAGTTGTCGCTAGCGATAGCGGTTGGCGGCCTGAACTTTGGGCACAGCTAGCGGAACTGGGTATGCTTGCTGCTCCATTCAGCGAAGCCGACGGCGGTTTTGGTGGTGCGACCGAAGCGATGATCATCATGGAAGAATTTGGCAAAGGCCTGGCGGTTGAGCCGTTCATTCCGAGTGTCGTTTGTGCCGGTGGTTTCCTGAAACATGGCGGCAATGACGCACAGCGAGAGGAATATATTGGCGGGATCATCTCTGGCGAGAAAGTCTTTGCTTTCGCCTATGCAGAACCGCGCGGTCGCTATGATCTGGCGAACCTCGAAACCTCGGCCAAAGCTGATGGCGGCGACTATGTGATCAACGGTCACAAAGCAGTCGTCGTTGGTGCGCCTTGGGCTACTCACCTGGTTGTTACTGCGCGAACCTCTGGCGGTCAGACCGATGCCAACGGTATCTCAGTGTTTGTCGTTGCGAAAGACGCCGATGGCGTGTCCACTCGCGACTATGCAACCGTCGATGGGCGCCGTGCCTCAGAAGTATATTTTGAGAATGTAAAAGTCTCTGGCGATGCATTGATTGGTGAAGCAGATAATGGTCTGCCGTTGATCGAAAAAGTGGTTGATGAAGCGACTGCTGCCGTCTGTGCGGAAGCGACAGGGGCGATGAAAATTACCAACGAAACCACGCTCGACTATTCGCGTCAGCGTAAACAATTTGGCGTTGCCATCGGTTCGTTTCAGGTGCTGCAGCACCGGATGGCCGATATGCTGATGGAATATGAGCAAGCTGTGTCGATGACTTATCTAGCGACCATTAAACTGGATGAAGATGCAGTTGAGCGGAAGAAGAATGTCTCTTCGGCCAAGGTTAAAATCGGTCAGGCTGCGCGCTTCATCGGTCAGGCTGCGATCCAGACCCATGGCGGCATGGGCATGACCGACGAGCTGGCAGTGGGCAGCTATTTCAAGCGGCTTTCGATCTTCGAAAGTGAATTTGGCAGCGTCGATCATCATATGCGGCGCCATATCAAATTGGTTGCCGGTTAAGATAACGATACATCCTATCAATTAAGGGGGGATGGCCACGCTGGCTCTCCCCTTTTTTTGTGTCTAGACTAAAGCATCCTTTGGAGAGGGTGCGAATGAGTAAATCCAGCGGTGCTGCGTCGGGCGGTGTCTATCGATATTATGTGCTGATCATGCTGATGTTGACCTTCATGTTCAACATCACAGATCGCATGGTGATGTCGATCCTGATCGAGGATATAAAGGCAGACTTCACGCTTTCAGACACGCAAATCGGCTTGTTGGCGGGTACTGCATTTACGATCTTCTATGTTATTCTTGGCATTCCCGCTGGGCGGCTGGCGGATCGCACCAATCGCAAGAATATGGTGGCTATTGCTGTAGCTCTGTGGAGCGTGATGGCCGCGTTATGCGGTGTCGCAATCGGTTTCTGGACACTGTTTTTGGCACGGCTGGGTGTTGGCATTGGCGAGGCAGGCGGTAGTCCGCCATCGGTCTCGCTGATCACAAATTATTTTGAATCACACGAGCTTTCAAAGGCGATGGGAATCTTCTCGGTCGGCGCTGTTCTCGGCCCCGTTCTGGGGTTTGTAGCCGGTGGCTTGCTGGCTGAAGCCTATGGCTGGCGCTGGACATTTATCATCCTTGGGCTACCTGGAGTTCTGGTCGGCGTGATAATATTTTTTACGATAAAGGAACCCAAGCGCGGGCAAATTGCGACACGTGAGACGCAATCAACACAGGTCACGGAGCAGGAACCATTCATGGTGACCATGCGTTCTTTGTGGCAGAATAAATTGTTCACGCGGGTGGTCATTTCCCAGATGCTGGCCGTTACTGCGTCCTATGCTTTTGCCATCTGGTTGGCACCTATCCTAATCCGCAACTACGAAGTACCGGTCTCTCAAATCGGGATTTATCTGGGTATAGTATGGGTTTTGGGCGGCGTCCCCGGGATGGTGTTGGGTGGATTTTTAACCGACAGGTTATCTGCCAAAAATCCAAAATGGCGGGCCTGGTTTTGCTCGATTGTCCTGCTGCTTTCCTTACCGCTCTTGTGCCTCTGCTTGCTCACCGACAACCTTATGTGGGCACTGGTTCTATATACATTTGGATATGGGTTACATTCATCCACACAAGGCCCCGCAATTGCAATGATGCAATCTTCTGTTGCGCCTGCGGAACGTGGTACAGCCTCCGCTGTCGGAAGCCTAGCCACCACATTTCTAGGATATTTTCTTGGACCAGCGGTTGTTGGAGCCATTAGCGACTCCCTTGCCGCCGACCATGGAACATTGTCGCTCAACTATGCAGTAATTGCGATTACCATCATCAGCATAATTCCTGCGATTATCACCTATCTATGGGCGAGCCGCGCGATCAAACCGTTAAAGGTCAACACCTAGTTCCATTGTTCGACCACGACCGACCATCCGGCAAACGGCCGCGTGTTGTTACCTGAATTTTTATAGCCGATATGCCCGTCAATTCGGTAACCTCGACTATTATAGCGCAGTTCGGATATCGGACTCTTGTCCTCAAACAATACCCGCATGCTGTAGTCGCGATGTTCTCTGTCTGCAGAACTGTCTCGAAACTCAGCAATCCCTTTATAGGATTTACCGTTGGCCGTGGAGAGCATGGCTTCGCTTGCACAGCGCCCTTCCGGAAATTCACCGGCCTGATTCATGGGTTTGCTATCAACGCCCAATATCATCCATTCGGCCTTTTCATCTGCATTCTCTTCTCTACCAACGATGGTCAGAATCCGGAAAACATCCCCGCCAAATGTTAACCCCGTCTTCTCTTTCTCGCTTAATGGTCTGCGATTGTCGCAATCGGTTGACGCCACATAGCGATCATAACGCCAGCCATTTTCCGTCCTGACTTCTCCGGCAACTGAAGCGAGCATCAGGCTGAGACCAACTGATAGGGTCACAGTAACAAACCACCATCAGCGACGATTGTTTGACCGACAATATAACCGGCCAGAGGTGAGCAGAGAAAGAGCGCCAATCCCGCCATATCATCGGGGTCACCAATACGTCCCACCGGAATACGCCGGATTGTGCCTTCTCGTCGCTTGGGATTCTCCGTCGTTACCTTGGTCATTTTGGTGGCGATCAGGCCTGGCGCTATGCCATTGACGCGGATCCCATCAGGCGCCCATGCCTTGCCCAATGTACCTGTCAAACCCATCGCACCGGTTTTAGATGCATTATAGGCGGGATTGCCAACGGTGGCATGAAAGGCCGCAGTGGAACTGACAATGATCATCGAGCCCTTTGCTTCTTTGAGCAAATCGTAAAACTCTCCGCCACAGGTCATGATGCTGTTCAGGTTGACCTGTATCACCTTGGCAAAATTCTCTGGTTCAAACTCTGCACGTTTGTACATGACCATGCCTTGCGAGCAGATCAACACATCCAGCTTGGCAAATTTCTGACGAAGAGCGGCAATCGCGGCGTCATCGGCTGCGTCCAATGAATGGTAAGTTAGGCCTTCAAAATCAGAACCGTCTTGTTTCCGATACTCACTCTGATCAGCTCTCGTTCCCGTCACATGAACATCGGCGCCGCATTGCCGAAACGCCTGTGCGGTCGCATTGCCAATGCCTGCTGAACCGCCAATGATGCAAACCGTCTTGCCACTATAGTCGAGTGAAATATCCATCTATTCTATCTCCTGCCTAATCTGATATTGGCCGAACAGTAAGCGATGGTCTACAGCCAAATCAAACAATGACATGAAGGCACAACGCTATGGACATTCCTTTTTCCCTAAAAGGCCGGACGGCACTAATTGCCGGTGCATCATCCGGCTTTGGCGCGCACTTTGCTGAGCTGCTTTCCAAAGCGGGCGCCAATGTGGTTCTGGGTGCGCGGCGCCCGGACCGGATTAAGGATCTGGCGGGGAGTATCAATAAATCTGGTGGCAATGCCCTGCCGGTTGCGCTTGATGTGACGGACGAGCAGTCTGTCATCGCGAGCTATGACGCCGCCGAAGCGAGATTTGGCACAGTCGATACAATTATTGCCAATGCTGGATTGAGTGCATCGGGTCGGACGACTGAGCTTCCGCTCGACGATGTTCAGCGGCTGGTCAATACCAACTTCATGGGTGTTTACTCGGTTGCGCGCGAAGGTGCGAAACGACTTATTGCAAGCGGTAGTAGGGAGAAGGAAAACGGCCGGATCATCATTATTGGCTCGATCACATCACGGCTCAACGCGAATGGCGATGCCGCCTATGCCGCAACCAAGGCTGGGGTTACGCATCTAGGCCGCAATATGGCGCGCGAATGGGTGCGGCAGGGTGTAAATGTCAACACTATCCATCCCGGCTATATTCCGACAGAGATTCAGGGTGACTGGTATTCTACCGCTGGCGGCGAAGCGCAGATTGCCGGTTTCCATCGTCGGCGTCTGCAGGATATCGAATCTCTGAACGACATGATTCTATATTTTGCATCAGATCGATCACGCATGGTCACCGGCGCTGATATTGTCGTCGATGACGGGCAATCGCTTTAGTTTCTGAGCAATTTCTAAGCCTCCGCACGCGCCACTAGAGATGGCAGCTGGCGATCCATGATACCGGCAAACCATTGGTTGGTATCAATGGCTTTGCGCAAATCAAGGCCGTGTTGAACGCCTGATCGGTTGAGCAGATTTATCAAATCTTCCGTGGCGATATTGCCCGTTGCGTTGGGCGCAAACGGACAACCGCCCAGACCCCCTAAGCTAGAATCCAGCGTTCTTACGCCAGCCTGAACCGCCGCCCAGGCATTGCCAATCCCGGTGTTGCGTGTGTCATGAAAATGGGCGCGCATACTGATATGGTCGGGCAATATCTCGCGCAATCGACTAAAAAGATCTTCCACCTGAGCCGGAACGCCCACGCCAATCGTATCGGCCAACGCGATTTCCAATGGTTCTTCTTCGGCCATTTCCTCTGCGATCTGCAGTACGGTTTCCGGTTTTACTTCGCCTTCAAACGGGCAGCCGAAAGCAGCAGATATCGTCACCTGTGCCTTTAGCCCTTCGGCTTTGGCAAAGCGTATCATATCCCTATTTTCTTTGATCCCTTGCTCAATGGTTTGACCTTGATTTTTTTGGCCGAAAGTATCGCTAGCGACAATCACGCAACCGGCTTCATCAATGCCGCGTTTATTTCCCTCACGCGTTGCCAATCCCCGCAAAACACCCCGCTTGTTGAGGCATAGTCCAATATAGGAAACATCGTTGCGATCCTGCAGACCCGCAATAACTTCCTCGGCATCGGCCATTTGTGGAACCCGTTTCGGGTGGACGAAACTGGCCACCTCCAGACGCCGGCTGCCGGCATCGATCATCCGGTTTATCAGTCCCAGTTTATGCTCGGTAGAGATGATGTCAGGTTCATTCTGTAAGCCGTCACGTGGACCAACTTCCAGAATTTCTATGGATGTACTCTGTTCTGTCATAGGCTCCTCTTAGCGCCTACGTTCGGCAATTGAAAATCCATCTCTAGTTTTTCTCCACCAGTTGATAGATTGGATAGGTTCCATATCCTTTGGCAAATTCGATTTTCCCAGCATAGCGACAGCGATATTCATCCGGAGCTTCCAACGCCAATATGGCAGCAAATGGTTCGGTCACAAAAACGGCTCCAGGTGGTGTGACGGGTTCAATGCGCGCAGCGCGAGATACTTCGGTGCCATAGAGAGTAATCTTTCCGGTGATGGGATCCATGGTTTCATAGGCTGGACCATAATGTAAGCCGATGCGCATGCCACTGCTTTCAGTCATGCCCAGCAAGGCATAGTCAAAATTTTGCAGAGAGGTTTGCAATTCGAGCGCGAGGCTGGCGGCACAGGGAGCATCGGGTGTCACAGCTAGCAAGGCATCACCCCAGCTATTTTGAGCCAATATTTGACCCGGATAGTTCAACAGAACTTTGGCCATATTTCCCATCACGCCTTCCCAAAAAGCGGGTAAAGCTGATTCAGATAACTTTGAAAAACCGGGAAAGTCGGTGAATAATATCGCAGCGACGGTCCGTTTGTGGACATCTTCATCTGGGGCTTGTGATCGACCCAGATCACGTTTTATGTCGCCTGCTTCAATGACTTCCGATGATCCGCTATAGTTCTGCCAGGCAGCAACATCCGCTCCTGTTCCAGCTGGGCCATTGGAAGGTACGCCATCCCAAATCGCAAGCTGTGTTGGTTTATTCCCGAGATATTGCGCGCGTAATTTGGCCATGCCCATGGCGACTTTGCTTGCGTAGCCAAATTGTTCCGGGTCGCCGACATAGTGCATTTCTGTTGCGAAATTGATGCTGTTTGCTTTGGCTAGGCAGGCATCAAATCGTTTTAACCAATTACCGCCAGCTGGCACAACGGACTGTGCTATGAAATCTTCCTGAACGAACGGGAAAATGACGTTGAGTTCTGCGCCGTGCTCCAAAATTTGTTCAGCAATCAAAATATCGGAACCAGCTGCCAATGCACCATAGGCATAGCCGACATCATTTTTCTCCAGATAATCGGCGATGTTTTTTATCAGCTTCTCTTCTTCAGTGTCATCCTCAAGAAACATATGACCGCAAAAATGTATCACTGTTGGGGGAGACACGGGGCTAAGGAGTTGATCAACGGTTTCTTGATCTAACCCGGCTTCCCTTGAAACTATTTTTAGCTGTTTATAGCTGCTTGCCCGCGCGCCCGCATTGGCATCAGACATTACACCGGCTTTTTGCAAACTTTCAGCTGCCTCATCCATACGACCAGCTATTAACAAAGCCTCGGCGCGGGTTGCTGCATCATAGTAGTTTAGCGGTTTTGTAATTTCCGCCAGATCGAGAATTGTTTTTGCTATATCTGCTGCTGTATCTTTCTTGCCACCCAAAAAAGCCAGAGTGGCGGCATTGATACCGGGGTACGCATCTTCGCTCTCGTCAAATATCTCGTGATAGGCTTGAGATGCAGCAAGCAGAGCGGCAGGTCGTTCTGTTTCATCTTTGGTGGCTAGCGCTGCATCCTTCATAATCCGTGCAGCAATACTGCGATGATGCGCATCGGGTGATTTATCGAGTTCAAACTCCCGAAACAGTTCCAGTGCCTGTTCCCCGTTGCCCATGCGGGCCAGAGCCAGAACCATCAGATGCCGAAGTTCGCTACTCGTGTCGCCGTCATTGATCGCCGACACGGCAAGATCATAAGCACGAAGCAGATTACCACTATCAATGGCTGATTTGGTTTGCTCTGTTGCTGTGACGGATGACATTAATCAGCAGCAGTTTCTGCCATTTCTTCCGCTTCGCGCTGCATTGCCTTTCGCTGACGCATGATCTTGATAGTGACCATGGCAGCAGGAACGCCGAGCGCGATGATACCAAAAGCAATCCAGAAAACATCACCAAGCCCACCATAGCCTTTGATCAGTTGATTCAGTGGTTCCCAGATGAATTGAATCGTAACGAACCAAAGGAGAAGCGCCAGATAGATGGCAATTTTATCGTTCAGAACAATCCCAAGGCCGGACAGACTGTCTGACTTGTTCTTGCCGCCAGATGCTTCTCTATACCGTTGTAGTTCTGCATCGGCTTGTTGCTGACCGGATTGTGCTTCGTCCAGTTCACGTTTTAATCGCACCAATTCGCGAGCATTGGTCGCCACCTCTCCAGATTGGGCTTTGGACGCAGTGGAAAGTTCGGCCAATTCCGCTTCAAGCGCAGTCCGTTTTGCTTTTTCGCTAGCAAGCTGCCCGCTCATATCGGGATTGGCACTCTCTACAATTTGATCAATAACTTCCGGGACCAATGGGTCGGTCGGATAACGCGCGATCCAGTTTTTCCAATCGGTAACGGTCGCCTTGGTCTTTAAGCGGGTATAGTCAACCAATCCGGGGCGATCGAGCAATTCACCAATCCGTTCCAATATGCCGAGCCAGACCGAGTTGTCTGTTCCCTCGGCTCCTTCAGCTAGAACTTCGGCTTGTACGGAACGAAATTCCAAAGGCAATGTGCACGGGGTCAGCTGTACCGCGATCAGCCCGCTTTTCTCTTTTCCGGTCCGCGCTTCGTTGCGCACCCAATCCGACTCGACCGAATCTTCACTCCACAAGACGAGCAACGCTTTCGCAGCATCAATTTCACGTTCGATTTCGCGGTCAAAGGAAGAGCCCGCACCAATACCTGCATCGAACCAGACGCTAACTTTCAGGCTATCCAAAATGTCGCGAATGGCTGTGCAGCGCTCCCGATCATTGCGTGAGTAGCTGATGAAGATATCCGCCATAATATTGCCCTGCCTACCTATTGATGTCAGCTGCTATAATCGGCTCCGCGCGCCAGAACAAGGCTAGCCGCTTGCTTTACATTTTTCGATATAGCGGATGTTTGGAATCAGCGCCTTCAAGCATATTCAATGTAAAGCCGCTATCCAGCATCTCTTGGCATCCATCATCAAACGCCGTGCGCCATTCCAACAGATAGGCGCGTTTGGAAATTCGCCATTCACCGTCGCGCTTTTCAAACTCGTCGAGATATCGGCCACCGATCAAGCTGCCTTTTGGTCCTTCGCCGTTGCGATCGGCGATGCTCGCGGTCAAGCCATAGGTTTCTGCGCTTGCTTTCGTCTCGGAATGGATCGTGATTTGCGTGCCCGCACCACCATGCCAGCGCCGCTGAGTTCCGCGTTCAACTTCGATGACCACATCGACAAAATCTTCGGCTTTGCCCCGGAAGAATCCATAGTCGATATCGGCGTCGGGCCAATAGACCGTGCGGTGGGATTCGGCATCAATCCAGTCCAGTGTCCGGGCATATCGGAGCAAGACTTCTTCGATGGCTTTTTTGTCGAGCAGTTCCTGTAGCGCCTTGTCCATTTTCATTTCCTGTTGGTCCACCATCCCGCCATATCGAGAGGAAATCGCTCTTGCGCGATCATCAAATTTTCGTCGGCATTCCCTGGAAGTGCGGGGTCTGTTGTGGGTTCCAATCCCCCGCCGGCACCCTCGACCGGATCGACATATTCCAATCGGATATCCGCCAGCACATCAGCAAAATCATGGCCTTCGTGATGATCGGACATTTGGTGCCGGTAAAATGCCCATTTGTCATCGAAGGAAAGCAGGCAATAATAGAAGTTATCTTCCTGGCCTTTCCAGTACTCATAGCGTTTTACACCGGTTTCAGTGGCGAACGTCTGTTCCACCATATCCGCCATGATGGTTTCCCACTTTTCCGATTTTCCGGGTTTGATCTTTATATGGGCAAGCAGGGTTGTCATTATTCTCTCCTAAGCCGGGGTGAATGTCAGGTTGAGTTTGTTCGTGCCCAGCATGATTCCGGGTTGGTGCAGGAAATCATTGCCTTCACCATATTGGATGTCATCCAGGAGATCGAGCAGCCGGTTCCATGCGATGGTTTGTTCCAGCCGGGAAAGGCCCGCCCCTGGGCAGACGCGCGGACCGGCGGAAAAAGCAAGGTGCCGGGTTGCTGCCTTTCGGTCCAGTTTTAAGGCCTTGGGTTCTTCAAACGCATCGGGATCGACATTGGCCGCACCATATCGCAAATGGAGAGACGAACCGGCGGGTATGTTCACGCCCTGAAACACTTCATCTTTCGAAGTTATGCGTGTCGACAAGCCTTGCGTTGGTGAACGTAGTCGCATGCCTTCCTCGATAAAGGTGCGCAACAGACTTCGGTCTGCTTTGAGTTTTTGAAACAATCCAGAACGTTCGCATATCAGTTGCGCTTGTTCTGCTATGGCATATTGTGTGGTCTCAAGTCCGCCAATCACCATGGCATAAACGACTCCGTTTATCTCTTCGTCAGTCAGCTTGCGATCAAGCGCTTGATAGTGAACCTGGGTCAGAAAGCTGATCATGTCATCCTGAGGATCGGCGCGTTTTTCTTTTACCTTTTCGCGCACATAGTCAGAGAAACCATCGAGCAAGCGAAACTTCTCTTTCGTCTGTTCTTCGGTCAACTTGTTGTTGTGCCCGCAGCCATGGACATAAGACATGACCTGCGCATTGCCCCAGATTTCAAGTTGTGCAACATCCTCCAAAGGAAAGCCCAAAACCGAGGCCATGGTGCGTTGCGGTAGCGGACGAGCAAACTGTTTTACAAAATCGACGCGCTTATCGCCGATCCACTGATCGATAAGATGATCAACATGGCCGGTTATCATGGCTTCATGCCTACTGGCTCCGGGGCCGACCCAGGGATCGGTCAGTTCCTGCCGATGCGCGCGCCATAGTTCGGGGGTGGGCCGAAGGGAGCAGATGGAAATGATCATGGCATCCAGATCAGGCATTTCCTGCGGCAGTTTCCCTTCCGCTTCTATCTGTTTGACCAAAAGGGATAATGTTGGGGGAAAGCGATCCCAATCCTTTACCACGCGCGAGATATCTTCGTGCTTTGTGAGAATATACGCGTCTTTATCGGGCGTCAGACCCTGTCCGGCAATACGAAATACCGGCGCCTGCGCATGCAGAATATCATAAGCTTCGTACCAGTGCTCCGCGGCGCCAGTTCCGAAAAGATCGACATCGTCAAGAGAAGCGGGACAGTCCATGGGACCAAGCGCGTGATTGGGTGATTTTTCCAGACCGGCCTCTCCTCAGAATCTTGATCAAAACGTCAGTTCCTTGCTTCTCAAATAGCCCTATCTTGACTGTCAGAGCTATTGGTAGATTGGAGAGGGCCTATGAGCCGGTTAGAAAAAATTGCACCAGAAGATTGGGATCCGAGACTGAAGGCTGCGATACAACCCGAAAATCTGTCGGACCTCGAACAGGGACTAAGTCGGTATTTTGCACATTGTCCTGACCAGGCATTGGGATTGATGCAATTCGGTGGTGCCCTCAAAATGAATCGCCAGCTCTCTGACCGGCTGGTTGAGCTGGTGCGATTGCGCATCGCTTTTTTTAATCAATGCCGCAGCTGTATGGCGATCCGCTATAGTGACGCAGTCGAAGATGGCGTCGATGAAGGTGCGGTCTGTTCGCTCGAAAAACCCCAGGAAGCTGACAATCTGAGCGACGCGGAAAAAGTCGCTATCCGTTTCGGTGAGTTGATGGCGACGGACCATCTGGCCATAGATGATGCGATCTATGAAGAACTGCGCAAGCATTTCAACGAAGCACAGATTGTTGAGCTCGGCATGACATGTGCCTTTTTTGTCGGCTTTGGCAGGCTGGCTGCCACCTGGCACATGGTGGAAGAATTGCCTGAAGCGTTTCAGTCGGCGGAAACCATTGCCCCATGGGGCGAAGAGAAAATTCAGGTTCGTTGAAGGAAGAGAATATGACCAGCGATAGCGAGCTAGACGTCAATCTTTTTGATGTGGAAACACAGCAATGCCCATATGATGCCTATAAAAAACTCCGGGATGACGCCCCTGTCTACAAACAACCCGGCACCGATATCTATATCGTCACCCGCTATGAAGATGTTCGTACAGTCTTGACCGATCCCATTCGGTTCCCAAGTGCGCCGGATCCCGATTCAAAGTTGAAAATGAAATCGGCAAATCAGGACCGGCAACTAAAGGTCCAACAGCGATTCCAGGAAAATGGTTGGATTCCAGAACCGACATTGGCCAGCCGGGACGACCCCAATCACAAACAGATGCGTGCGATGTTCAATGAGGCTTTCAAGCCAAGCCGGATCAAGGAGATTGATCCTCTGGTCGAGAATCTGGCTTATGACTTAATCGACGAGTTTATCGAAGATGGCCGTTGTGAGTGGGTGAAGCAGTTTGCGGTTCCACTGCCGCTGTTCATTATCGGCGAGCAAATGGGTGCCAAACGGGATGATATGTGGAAGATCAAGCGCTGGACCGATGCCTTTTTCCAACGCATCTCGATGATGCTGCCTGAAGAGCTGGAAATGGAGATGGTCGATCGCGAGATCGAAGCGCAGCACTATTTTCAACCGATATTCGAACGGTTGCGCGCAAATCCGGATGCCTCTCTGATCAGCGTATTGGTAAACCGTGTTATCGAAGGTTGGGGACGGCCTTTGAACGACAATGAGCTGCATGCGGAGATGATGGCGGATACATTTGTCGGCGGTAGTGAGACAACCACAAATGCATTGGCCGCTGGTATGAAGCTCTTGATCGAGAACAAGGACGTCTGGCTGAAGCTGAAAAATGATCCTCACCAATATATGAAGACATTTGTCGAAGAAGTGGTGCGTTTGGAATCACCCGTACAAAGCCTCATGCGTTTTGCCGGTAAGGATGCAGTGGTTGGTGAAACTGAAATCCCGGAAGGGGCTCTCATAAACGTGCGCTACGCTGCTGCTAATCGGGATGAGCGGATGTTTGAATGCCCGGAGCAAATCGACCTGGATCGCAAAAAAGCCGGGGCGCATATGGGGTTTGGATCAGGGATTCATCATTGTCTGGGGGCGCCCCTGGCACGGCGAGAATTAACCTGGGGTTTCACGGCGATCGTCGATCGTTTTGAAGATATGTGGTTTGCCGAAGGAAAGAATGATTTTGAATATCACCCGCACTTCCTTTTGCGCAGCCTAAAGGAACTGCACATAGAGTTTCAGCCCAAAGCTCCATAATCGGTTGGTTGGAAATCATTTCTCTGCCACGATAATTGAATATTGCAGGATTGACCGTGAATAGGCCCAGTTTAGGAATGTCGCAGTGATCCGATATTTTATTCCGCTTAACAAAGATAGTTGCACTCCCTTTTGCGCCTCTACCCAATCTGCAAAACCCGCCATCACCGGTTGACTGATATCTTGAAACTGAATGCGTTGAAATCCAATGGCTTCCAAGTCACTTCTATATGCGATTTGGTCGACCATATTAGCTTTGGGGATGCGGGATAGCTTGAGCATTATCGACAACAGAATACGGTGAATCAGTTTTGTCGGTTCGCTATCCACCAAAATAAAATCAGTCAGCGCTAGCTTGCCTCCCTTTTTAAGGCGAGAGCTCGCTGTATCGAAAAAATCTACCCGGCTGGGAAAATGATACACGCAATCCAGTGCGATAACATGTGTGATCTGGCGATCGCTGATCACCTCGGCCCATTTGTTTCTGTCTTTGATGTCAGCTGTGAAGATATTGTCGGATTTTTCGCAATGTTTAGTCTTTTGCAATAGTGACTTGGCCCGTTGCGTTTGGCTGCTCGAAATATTGACGCCGCAGACATCGCGCACGCAAAAATGATCAAGCCAAAGGATTAGCTGGTCACCACAACCAAATCCGGCGTCAAATATTTCAGACTTTGAGTTCAGTTCCGCTGCTTCACCCAAATGCGCGGCCAGAGTTCGGCACGCATCTGAATAACTATCCTCTCTAGCCGCCCAATAGCCCAAGTTGCCCCATGATTGTCCGCTGCTGTTAAGTGCCAGCTCGGCAAGGTCATGAAATTCTCTTGATGCCATCCTGCTGGTTAGGTTGGAGATTGCCACGGGACAGTCACACCCAATTCTTCCGCCACGGAAATTGCCGAGTCTACCGCCGCTTCTAGTAACGGAATTTTCTCCGTCATATACGAACCGCAAAGCCAGAGCTGATTGTCGGGTCTTTGATTTTGATCGCGCAGTTCGGCAACCGCCGCCCGACTTTCCAAGGTGACAGCGGGACGTGTGAAATTAACCCGGGCCAGCTCTCGATTGGGTGAAATTTTCCGCATCGGATTCCAGGTTTGAAAGACACTCTGCTGTCCTGATAGCCTGGCAATGGCTTTGGTCAGATCGACGGAAACTTCTGCGCGTTCGCTTTGAATGGGAACATGATAGGTAACCGGTGATAATTCTACCTTCGACTTTGGAAGGATATCCTTGTCGGTATGCACGCTCATCGTGGATGATTCGACCGGAACTTTCAAAAGCTCATCTTTCCGATCATCAAATCCAAAAAGCATTGCAGCTGCTTGCTGTGCCTGCGTGGCTATGATGACATGCTGATAGGCTTCCTCTTGGCCGTCTTGAGTATTCACAATTAGATGGGAACCATTCGCTGAAATCTTGGTAACCCTTGCGTTGGTCAGCAGCTTTACCCCATGCAACAGCCTGGGGACGATATCATCCACCCCCTTCGCCGCACTGGTGATTCCCAATTTATGAACACCGCAAGTGAGATATTCCAACACAATGTCGGCGGGATAGTTTTTAACTGTTTGATAGTCGCAGGTGCAGGTGACCGAAAGCATTGGCAAAAGAACTGTGTTGGTAAATTCTGCACCAGCGCTTGTCTGCTCCAGATATTGACCAAAATTGATGACCGCGAGAGTTTCGGGTTGCCCAACATCACGTTCAGCGCGAACAAAAAACCGTCGGCTCTGTAGTGCTATTTTCCACGCATCGCCGTTAAGAAGGCTTTTGCCTTTTAGATATGAAAATGAAATTGGGCCCAGTTCCGCATTTCCATAATGCAAAATCATATCGCCATTTTCATCGGCAAAGGCCCCGGCATGATCGCTGGATAGCATTTCTACACCGATATGATCGTAGAGCGCCGTTAGATTCTGATAATAGCCGGGAGAGAAAATACGAAGCGGGATATCGATGCGACTCTCTATACCGTTGCTGACATAGTCGACCACATGGGCGCCCATGCCTGCTCGCGATTGGCTTTCGTAGACGGTAACGCTATATTTTGATTTGGCGAGATAGGCCGACGTTAGACCTGCCAATCCGGTTCCGATGACCGCCAGTCTGGGTTTGTTATCGTCGGAGTTCAAGCTCATCAGGCGTAGTAGGCTACGCTCTGCATGGCAGTGGCCATTAGCTCCTGTTTGCTATTCCAAATGCCCATAAACTGGCTGCTTGCGCCGTGATCCGCGTGATGTGTATGGGAGTCGATCAACCACCACCCGTCATCGGTGGTTATGTCTTCGGCAATGATATTCATTTGCCAGTTCATCGAACTGACCATCGCATTTTTATCCAGCAAGCCCATGACCGAGGGCGGTAGACTGTCACACATTGCGATAATTTCGGCGACTGGATCTAGATCGTCTCTCAATTTTAAGCGCATCCAGCGGGTTAATCGATTGGTTTTGGTGCTGGTATCGATCCGTTTCCCGACATATTCCATGTTGGACGTAAAAAACTGTGGTGGTCCGCTGTGTAATTCTTCACCCTGTGGTAGCGGTGGCATATCTGGTTTGTCCATATCCAATGTCGTTACGGCGGTTTCCCGTTGTTTCGCGAAAATGAAATTGCAATGCAGCCCCAGTCCTTTTTCAGCGAATAGGTCCGATTGCACAAATGCAGTGCTCTTGCCGCGACGGAGCATTTTTGTTTCAGCGGTCAATTCACCAAATAACGGCCCGGTGAAGGCGATTTGGGCAGATCGCAACGAAGGTAGCTCATCTTCTATGTGGCTGGCAGCATGATAGGCCAATGCCGCTGACACACCGCCAAAAGCAGTCCTTCCCTGGGTCCAGCTTTGCGGCAGGGACACTTTATTATCGGGGCCTCCACTGCCAATCTGGTTGAGTAGAGCGGAAAGAGCGACGGGTTGATGTTCTGTTTCGGTCATTAAATTCGGTTAACCTGCCAATTGCCTGAAATCTACAGGTAAGTTTCCAAAAGTTTGATGATCGGTAGGACGTTAACATTTACAAGAGCATCGATATCGCCTATGCCTTTGCCACTAATTCAATCTCTTAGATGGAGATGTTGTGATGAGCTATTCAAACACCCTAACCCGCGCCGATCTGGCCGATACTATGAACCGACAGGTTGGTCTGTCTCGTGCCGATAGCGCAGTCATGGTGGAATCCATTTTAGATCATATGATTGAAGCGCTGGTTGATGGTGACAATGTTAAAATTTCCGGCTTTGGCACTTTTGTTTTGCGTGACAAAGGCGAACGTACGGGACGCAATCCAAAGACGGGTGTTGAGGTTCCGATTGCACCGCGCCGAGTTCTGACTTTTCGCGCCAGTCAAACCATGCGCGATCGGATTATTGCTGCCGGTTAGTTAATCGCGGCAGGGGAGTTGAGTAATGAAAGACCGTGGTGCGTTTCGGACAATTGGGGAATTGTCTAAGGAACTCAAAATAAAACCACATATCCTGCGCTATTGGGAGGAGCAGTTTGCTATGCTCCAGCCGTTAAAGCGTGCCGGTGCTAGACGCCACTATCGTCCTGAAGACGTCGAAATGGTCAACACCATAAATCGACTGCTCAACGAAGAAGGCTATACGATCAAAGGCGCACGAAAATATCTGACCTCTCGCAAGGGTAAGCCAGTAACTGAACATCACGTCGACACACCGGCGGCAGGAGTAGCGGTGCAATCCGCTTTGCCGCTAGGTAACAGCCAGAATGAAGATAACAGCTTGATTGTGGAAGAGTTGAGGTCGATCCGAAATCGCCTATCACGCGCGCTGAGCGAGGCCTGATAATTTCCTAGTGCGGTTGGTTCAGATCAAAAGTGCCTCGTTATGATTGGCACTAGAAACAGGCTTTGGTCATTATTGAAACGGTCGATTGTAATTGTGGCTGTGCCGCTGTTGCTGTTTCTTCTTTTTGCTTTGAAGTGGGCAAACACTCCGGAGAAGTTTGATTCGAGTTTCGTCGACCCGGCTATTGTCTATCTGAATAAGGATTCGTGGGCTGCCGTCCAATTTCGACAAGCAAATTTTGAGTTTGAAGGCCGAACCCTAAACTATATTGAAGCAGGCAAGGGGGAGACGATCCTGTTCCTGCATGGATTTCCATCCTATTGGTTTTCGCTATCGCCGCAGATGCGCGCGTTTAAAGACGACTATCATGTCGTCGCTATTGACGGACTGGGCGCCGGTTCATCCGATGCCCCGCTCGATGTCAGTGAATATACACTCGAGAAGATGGCGACCCATGTTGCTGCTTTGCTAGATCATCTGGGTGCTGAAAAAGCACATTTTGTTGGGCATGATTGGGGCTCCGCCTTTGCATTTGGGTTGGCGCAGCGGTTCCCGGAACGCGTGTTGACCGTAACCGGAATGAGCGCGCCTCCCATGAACGCGGTTCTTGATGCTTTAGAAGAAGATCGTGAGGCAAGGGAAATCGCAGGTTATGTTGAGAAACTAAAACAGGCCAACCCTCTGCTGATAATGGCACTGGGTGCTGACAAACAGGTTTGCCAGGGTGCGTACGAGCCGTTGGTTGCCAAGAAGTTTCTGAACAAAACAGAAGGTAAGCTATTTTGTGATGCAACCGGAAATGCCAAGCGCATCGATGCGCACATAAACTGGTATCGGGCAAACATCCCATCACCTGATGATATTGAAGACAGCGACTATTGGCCGTCAAAGACTGCCCGCATTGTCGCACCGGCACTTTTGATATGGGGCAAAGATGATCGTGTGTTTGCGCCAAAATATGTAGCGAAAATCGAAAAACTGTCCGACCATCTTAAAAAGCTCCCGCTGGAAGGGGTTGATCATTGGCCGCATATCGAACGGCAGCAGCAAGTTACCGAAGCAATTCGCCAGCATATCGCCGGCAATGGTAGCTAAACGTAGTCTGGCCCTAGTTCCGGATCGAGATCGCGGGGACGGGTGAAGCGGTTCAATGTACCGCAATTGTCAGCGATTTCAGACCAGCTTTCAATATCCAGAGACATTTCGGCTAGCGCAGCAGTTGGGTATTTCTCTTCCACCATATCGCGGGCTTTCGATGAACCATCGTCAGGCACAAGATCAAAAACCAGATCTTCCAGACCCGGATTATGGCCAACCATCAGGATGTGGTCATAGTCACCGTCTACCCCGCGCAATACATCCATCAATGTGACGGACGAGGCCAGATAGATTTTGCGTTCCCATTCCGGTTCATAGGATCCACCGCTGGCCTCTTCCACAAACTCCAGCGTTTCGATGACACGAACCGCAGGAGAGGCGAGGACCAGGTCAAAATCCAACTCCTGTCGTTTGATGAATGTTCCTATCGCCTTCGACGCCTTTTTGCCCTTGTCGTTGAGCGGCCGATCAAAATCGCGTGATACGGTGTCATCCCAGCTGGATTTGGCATGGCGGAGGAGGGTGAGTTTCTTCATATCGGATTATCATGCCCGAAAGATGTTGCAGGGGAAAGACTGGATTTATCTGTTTGAGTTGATCCAGTCTTAATCTCTGCCAGGGCCTGTTCCAATGTCATGCGTTCAATGGGGGTGCCATCGGGGAAGGCGGTGAACAGGCGTGAAGGAAAGGCGGGCGAAAGAATGACAAAATGTCCGTGATCATCCTTGCTGCGAATGATACGGCCAAAAGCCTGAGCTAGACGCGCCCGGATGATCCGGTCATCATAGGCTGTGCCGCCACCGGCCAGTCGCCGCGCGCGGTGCAATATATCAGGGCGTGGCCAAGGCACGGATTCCATCACGACGAGACGCAGGCTTTGTCCCGGAACATCAACACCGTCTCGCAATGCATCTGTGCCCAGCAGGCTTGCTTTCGGATCATCCCGAAAAATGTCGACCAATGTTCCCGTGTCAATCGGGTCCACATGTTGGGCAAATATCGGAAGCCCGTTTTGCGCCATTCGGTCGGCAATCCGCGCATAGACAGTCCGCAACCGTCTGATGGCGGTGAAAAGGCCAAGTGTGCCGCCGCCGGATGCCTCGATAAGCTGCCCATAGGCGCCGGCTAGTCCGGCCATGTCGCCGCGCTTTACATCGGTGACGATGATGACTTTCGCCTGCTCGGGGTAGTTGAACGGGCTGGCGACTTCAAATTCCTGTGGTGGATGGTCAAGATGCACAGCACCGCTGCGGTCACGAGCCGTTTCCCATTCCCCGCCGCCTTTCAGTGTAGCGGAAGTGACCATCATTCCATGGGCTGGTTTGGTGACGACTTCCGTGACGGGAATGGTGGGGTCGAGCCAGTGGCGGCAAATACCGACATCATATTCGCGGCCTTCATAGCGGTCGATCATCAGCCAGTCGACAAAATCGGGATCGGCCGGACCGCCAATGCGCGCCAAGAGCGATAGCCATCCGGAAAGTGTGTCACAGCGCCAACCAAGACTGGACAGCGCACCCTCCATCCGGGCACGCGCCGGGGCATCCATCCAGTCCGGGCCTTCTTCAATCAGATGCTCGATCCGCTGGCTCAGCTTCACCAACGGCTTCAGCAAAGCGTCCATTGCCTCTGCCGCCTTTGCAACGGCATCAATCATCGGACCTTCGACGTCGGTCAGCTCGGTTTCGAGGCCGTATCCCGCATCGGCGCTTTGACTTTCATCACGGGCAAAGACCATCGCCCGGACTTCATGCAGCAAGGCCTCGATCGGCCCGAATGGTTCGCCTTCTGACAGACGGCCTAACCAGCTATCGCTGGGCAATGCCTCTGCGGCATGGCGCGCGCTTTCAATGGCGCGGCCACCCTCTTCGTCATAAGATGCCAAATCGGATAGTCTGGCCGACAAGCCCCTACGCCGGCCACGGTTTTTCGATTCTGGTCCAATGACCCAGCGCCGAATTTCGATCGCTTCTTGCCCTGATAAACGTGCCGCGAACATGCTGTCTGCGGCGTCAAACAGGTGATGTCCTTCGTCAAATATGAGCCGCGTCGGGCGACTCTGCTGTTCACGCCCTCTGGCCGCATTGACCATGACCAGCGCATGGTTGGCGATCACCAGATCCGCCTGCTGGCTGGCTCGAGATGATTTTTCAATGAAGCATTTGCGGTAATGCGCACAGCCCGCATAAACACATTCACCGCGCCGGTCGGTAAGTGCGGTCGTTCCATTGCGCCGGAACAGGGTGGTGAGCCAACCCGGCAAATCGCCACCGATCATATCGCCGTCTTTGGAATAGGCCGCCCATCGCGCCACCAGATGGGCCAAAATCGCAGCACGTCCGGAAAAGCCGCCTTGCAAGGCGTCCTCCAGATTGAGCAGGCAGAGATAATTTTCGCGGCCCTTTCTGACGACCACTTTCTTACGAAAGGTCACCTCATCCTTGTAGATCTTCCGCGTTTCTCGGTCGAGCTGGCGTTGCAGGGCTTTGGTAAAAGTGGATATCCATACCGCGCCGCCCGCTTGATGCGCCCATAGCGATGCGGGTGCGAGATAGCCCAGTGTCTTTCCAATTCCGGTGCCTGCCTCGGCTAGCAACATATTGGGAGCGCCTTTGATTGTACGCGGATTGAAGATTTCCGTGGCGGCGGCTGCATAGTCTTTTTGACCCTGCCGATCCTCCGCTCCCTCCCCGGTCAAATGTTGGAGCATTTTGAGCGTATCACCAGAATCCAACATCACTGATTTGGGTGCAGGGCGAGGGGGTTGCTCTTCCCATTCCAACAATTTTGAAAATAGCCAGCGTTCTCCTTGCTCCGGTTTCTTCAGGCGCTTTCCAACTTCTCCCGCCCAAGGCCAACGAAGCCGATGGAGCGCCTGCGCACTGCTCCATGCACCCTCTCGTTCTTGCCAGAATGAGGCTTCCAATCCTTCCAATAAATGCGAAGCTGCCTGACGATAGAGGCTGGCAATATCCGATTCTTTTTCCGGAACAGGCAATCCTAAAACCTTGGACAGCCCGGCGGCGGTTGGCACCATGAACTGGGCAGGGTGAATGAACGCAAACAGCTCAAGCAGATCGAGCCCAGATAAATCGGGATATCCCAGCCTCTGTCCCATCAAAGGGGCATTGAGCAAGACATGCGGCGTCTCAGCGACACAGCCAACCGCCTCTCCCTTCCCAACTGAACGCGAAGTGCCATCGGTATCGCAGATCCAAATACCACCATGGCTGGCATGGAGAGCGGGGTAGGGGAAATTGTTGTCGGTCAAGGCAGTCTGCCTATGCTCCCGGTGCGTTTGGCCCTACCAGCGCGATACCGGACAGGAAGCGGTGTGCCCCAAAAAGGACTGTGTAAAGTACTAATACGATGACGATGCTGATCACTTCCCGGCCAGCTGTTGCCACTTCGGTTGGTTTGACCCATGCGCCTTCGTTGCGTGAAACTGTGAAAATGGAAATCAATGCCCACAATCCCAATCCGCCAAACAGAATGAGTGACTTATTGTCACCATTGGCAAGCAAATGGCCCGCTGCCCAAATCAGAACGCCCGTGAGCATTGGATGCCTGATCCATTGCTTCACCCTAGATTTCCCCTGCGCTATGCCAATGAAATAGATGGCAATAAGCACCAATAGCATGTTCAGATGCCTGCCCCAACTGGGTGGATCATAGACAAATTCTCCCGGAACAGAGCGCCATCCAAAGACCATCAATGCTACCGAGCCCAGGATTAGAAGAGCGACCAGTCCCTTGTGCGGTCCCTCACCAATTGCGCCCTGAATGGACCTGCGCAAGCCCGGAGTGACGGACTTCATTAGATGAACCACAGTCCAAATTAGCACTCCTGCGATCAACATGTTCATGGCAATTCTCCTGCTTTGGGCTTGTTCTAACTTGCCAAACCGCCAAAGGCTACTATTTGCGCAAGATACAAAGAAAAACAGGACAATGACGTGACCGACTATCGTGAAGCCGCAATGAAATCGAAAGCATGGCCGTTTGAGGAAGCCCGCAAGCTGCTCAAACGCTATCGCGGCGAACGCGGTGCACCGGCTCCGAAACCGGGTGGCGAGCCGATGTTGTTTGAAACCGGCTATGGTCCATCAGGCTTGCCGCATATTGGTACATTTAACGAAGTGCTGCGGACCACTATGGTCAGGCGCGCCTATGAGACATTGACCGGCGAGAGCACAAGACTGATTGCGTTTAGTGACGATATGGATGGCTTTCGCAAAGTGCCGACCAATGTCCCCAATCAGGAGATGCTGGCCGAGCACCTGCACAAGCCGCTCACACAGGTGCCCAATCCCTTTGACACTGAGTATGAAAGTTTTGCTCATCACAACAATGCGATGCTACGGGAGTTTCTGGATCGCTTTGGTTTTGATTATGAATTCCTGTCATCGACCGAACAATATCAAAGCGGCGCTTTTGACGAAACGTTGAAGCTCGTATTGGCTCGTAATCAGCAGATATTGGACATCATGCTGCCTACGCTCGGCAAAGAACGACAGGCAACCTACTCGCCGATCATGCCCATCAGTCAGAAAAGCGGACATGTGCTTCAGGTGCCGGTTGAAGTTGTTGATGCCGATGCGGGTGTAATTCGTTTTGAAGATGAAGGTGAGACGGTTGAGCAGAGTGTTCTCACTGGCGGAGCCAAGCTACAATGGAAAGTCGACTGGGCAATGCGCTGGGTGTCGCTGGGCGTCGACTATGAAATGTATGGCAAAGACCTGACCGATAGCGGTGTGCAATCGGGAAAGATTGCCAAAGTGCTGGGTGCGCGCAAGCCCGATGGCATGATCTATGAAATGTTCCTCGATGAAAAAGGCGAGAAGATTTCGAAATCCAAAGGCAATGGTTTGTCGCTGGACGAATGGCTGCGCTATGGCAGCGAGAACAGTCTGGCTTTCTATATTTATCGCGAACCAAAATCAGCGAAACAGCTTCATCTTGGCGTGATCCCGAAAGCGGTGGATGAGTATTTTCAGTTTCGTACCAATTGGCACGATCAGGCACCCGACAAGCGGCTGGGCAATGCCGTTCATCATGTCCATGGCGGTAATGTTCCTCAAGACACCATCCCGGTGACATTTGGATTGCTGCTCAATCTCGTCGGCGTGATGGGTGATGCAGATCGTGAACAGATTTGGAGCTATCTGCGTCAATATGCGCCCGATGCAACGGTTGAAAACTATCCCGCTCTGGACGAACTGATTGGCAATGCCATGGCCTATCACAAGGATTTTATTGCACCAACATTGCAGCGCCGGAAACCGGAAGGCGTCGAAGTGGCGGCATTGGAACGTCTTGATAGTGAACTTGCTGCCCTCCCTGAAGATGCAGTGGCGGAAGACATCCAAACCATTGTCTATACTATTGGCAAAGAAGGTGGCTTTGAGAATCTACGCGACTGGTTCAAAGCGCTTTACGAAACTTTGCTGGGTTCTTCGCAGGGACCGCGCATGGGAAGTTTCATTGCGCTTTACGGGATTGAAAACAGTCGGAAACTAATTGCGGAGGCTCTGGCATGAGGGACTATCAACTTGCGCAAATCAACATCCTGCGTTTTAGGCGTGAGAAAGATGATCCCGCCAATTCCGATTTTATGAAGGCGCTTGATCCGGTAAATGCACTGGCCGATGAAGCACCGGGATTTATCTGGCGGTTGGTTGGGGATGGCAATGATGCCATCGATATTGATCCGGTTCCGGATGACCCCCGTCTGGCTGTGAACATGTCCGTCTGGGAAGATGTGCAGTCACTGGGTAATTTTGTTTATAAGAACTCGGAGCATCTGGCTATCATGCGTCGTCGCAAGGAGTGGGCTGAGCATATCGCAGTCTACCAAGCCTTATGGTGGGTTCCAGCTGGTCATATCCCGTCCGTTAAAGAAGGATTGGACAAGATCGAAT
The DNA here is from genome assembly GCA_947494305.1 of uncultured Sphingomonadaceae bacterium. Lineage (GTDB taxonomy): Bacteria > Pseudomonadota > Alphaproteobacteria > Sphingomonadales > Sphingomonadaceae > Parasphingorhabdus. The sequence continues at coordinate 515,288 of CANLUL010000002.1, forward strand.
CATTAAAGGAACATGGTGCGACAGCGGAGGCTTTCACCTTCCGAAAGCCATTTGATGCGCCCGATGGAACACCAGCAACACCAGTATTGGATGAATGCGCCTGATGATTGATGTTTTCACCACCGGCGGCACAATCGATAAAGTATATTTCGATGCATTGTCGGAATATCAGATTGGACCAACCGCCCTGCCTGATATTCTCACCGAGAATAATGTTCACGTACCGCACCGGGTAACGCAGTTGATGCGTAAGGACAGTCTTGAGCTAACTGATGAAGACCGGCAGGCTATTCATGATGCAGTGGCGGCAAGTGAAGCCGACAAAATCTTGGTGACGCATGGCACTGATACGATGGTACAAACAGCGTGTTTGCTGAAAGACATTGCTGGAAAAACTATCGTCCTGACAGGTTCGATGCAGCCTGCCACTCTGCGCCATAGTGATGCTGCCTTTAACATTGGTTTTGCGTTGGCCGCTACCCAGACATTGTCGCACGGCGTGTATGTCGCGATGAATGGAGAGGTTTTTGATCCGATACATGCGAAGAAAGATCGGGCGGCGCATCGCTTTATTCGGATCTGATGTATCTTATCAGGTATCCGGTGCCACATTCATTTTTGATTGTATCACCGGCATAAGCTTAAATGCCAAGGCGATGGTTGCGATCATCACCAGATAAGCGATCGCTCCGTACAGCGCGAGACCGGGTATGGTCCACATCAGCAAAATATCGTTGCCACCTGGTACGGCGGAAGCACCCATACCCATAAGGAATCCACCGATCAGATTACCACTGGCTAGCTTCCAATTACCTAGTGTTGGTTTGAAACGATCTTTCAGCCAGCTTGATAAAATAGCACCAAGGAAAAGGGCGACAACGGCAATTTCAACGGTCATTCCTACTGAGAGACCTTGGCCATTGATTATACTATTGATCACCGCGGCATAAGCCCATTCCGGGCGGGTGCCAAAGATCATGGCAGCAGTTACCCCCACGGTGAGCAATGCAAGCATCGCTAAATTGCGCATCATCACGAGCAGCCAGAGACTAGCCAAGCAGATAATGACAAATCCAACTACGACCATTTGTTTGACCGGGTCGTCCGGAATAAGCGTGCGTTTCTTTGGAGTCACGGGATCAAATAGATCCAGCATATTATCTCCGGCCAGCCACATGGCGAGACCAAGACCAACAAAACTGAGAAGATAACTGAACTGTCCAGTCCCAATGTAGCCGATTGTTCCGACGAAACATCCCCGGTTAATCAGCGCACCAATCCCCATGAAAAATGCGCCAACAAACAGTGAGGAGCGGATTTCGATATCGACCGGAATGTGCGCGCGTCCGGAATAGAGGAGCAGGAAGAAAAGTACCAAGCCCGACCAAGACATGACAACGCCCAATCCGCCAAGCCAATCCAGTTTGCCCTTGTTGATCCATCGGTCTGTTGCTGCAACGGTGCAGGTGGCAACGCGTCCCAGCGAAAATCCGAGAAGGAAGGCCAAAGGTATGATGAGATATTGCTGCACTTATCTGCCTTAGGTCCTGTCAGTCTTTTTCACAATCGGTTGTTGTTGGGGGCGCGGTCTCCTATCTTTGTCACATGAGAATAAATACCGAATTTGATCAGCCCGTCGTAATGCTTCCAGAGGATATGCAGTGGGTGTCTTCTCCATTAGCTGGCGTCGAGCGAAAAATGCTCGACCGGGTTGGTGGTGAAGTGGCGCGCGCCACTTCCTTGGTGCGTTATGCACCGGGAAGCTTTTTCAGTCCGCATGTGCATGGCGGCGGTGAAGAGTTTCTGGTTGTCGAGGGAACCTTTTCGGATGAGCATGGTGATTTCCCTGCTGGCACTTATGTGCGCAATCCAATCGGAACCAAACACAAGCCGCATAGCGAAGATGGCTGCATCATATTGGTGAAGCTGCATCAATTTGACGCGGAAGATACTGCGCATTTCTCGAAGCATCTTGACGATCTGGAGTTTGAGGATGGCGGCGCTCCGGGTGTTGAATTTGCCTGGCTTCATGAATTCGAAGGTGAGGCGGTGAAGATTGTTCGTTGGGCACCGGGAAGCAGATATCCGAAGCATGTACATGAAGGCGGTAGTGAGACTTTCATTCTTGAAGGCAGCCTTTCAGACGAACATGGCCATTATCCGACAGGCAGTTGGGAGCGGACACCGCCGGGTTGGTCGCATACACCGTATAGCGAGGAAGGCTGTCTTGCTTGGGTCAAAACCGGTCATCTAACACCCGAAAAACTCGGCAAATATGCTCAGGCTGCAACCGGCTGAGTAACTGTGCGGATAACTTCGCCATAGTTTTTGGCCAATGTCATGCGCGGTCCGTACCCCTTCTCAATTAGCAACGCGTTGGCTTTGGGCAGGTTGTAACAGGGCACACCCATGAACAGGTGATGCTCGCTATGATAATTCACCCAATAGGGGGCCAGGGTCATGCGCTCCCACCAGCTGGCATAGGTGGTCCGGGCATGGGAAAATGGATCCCCGCTGCCGGTGGTAGTGCAGGCATGTTCCGCGATATTGCGGATACGCAGGATCAGTTGGAAGCTGGTCATCAGAGCCGCGATCCAGATCAGAAAGGGAATGATCCCTAGCGTCGCGAGGCTGATCAGCAGCACGATAAAATGGACCAGCAGAAAGCGCCCTACCGTTTTGGCGGTAATGATTGAACCATCAACTGAGGCTGGTTCGGCCCCGATGCCAGCCCGCGATGAATTGTTGAGTGTCTGACCGGCGCTGGTGTCGCGTTTCGTTCCGGTGGCATCTCGTTCTCCGCGCAAAATTGCCTGTACCCCGCGCCAAGCCTTTTTGAACTGACTGCTGCGCTGTTTGAAAAAGGTCTGCCCGGTCAGGTCGCGGATAATTTTTCGCCGCATGCTGGCTTTACTCGTGGGGAAGGGGGCCGACAGACTGAGGTCCGGATCCTCTTTTTGCTGGGTAAACCGGTGGTGGGTCAGGTGGTAGGCCCGATAGGCCTGCAGATCGCTGCCCGTCGCTGCGCTACCAAACCATTCGCCGACAAAGTTATTCACCTTGCGATCCGGATGAAGCAATCCATGTGCAGCTTCATGCATCAGGATCGAAAGCCCTAGCTGCCTGCTGCCCACCAGCATGATCGCCACGGGAGTCGCTATCAGACCGGCAATCCAGTTCCACTGCCAAAGCAAGGTCGTGGCGGCGAGGACCAGCGCGATGACGGTCCAGCCATGCACAGCCAGCCACAACCCCCGCCAGCGCGAGATGTGGGTCAGACTGTCCCATTCTTCGCGGGAGAAAATTTCCAGTGGTTTTGCAGCCTTTACCGTCGGCATAGTCGTCCTTTCCTTCAACTCCCTTATAGTTTAATTGATCAATTAAATCAACTTTTTGGCGGTTTCTGGCGATTTACGTTACGTATTTACCGCATCTGCCCCGCCTTAAATCTCCACCAGACCGTCTACAAAACCCTGTGTTCGTTCCTGCATCGCTGCTCGCGTATCGCCATCATCGGTTGCGCAGGTCAAAGTGCCTCCGCCGCTTAGCATGACCCGCTCGATATCCGGCCACATGGCATCGGGCGTTTTTGCCTCTCGCCACATGCCGGCAATTTTTGGGTCCATGTGACGCTCCCCGCCATAGCGTTCGGGGCGGGCTTTGGCTCCATCCCAGATTTCAGTGTTCAGCAATCCGGGGCACAGGATGGTTGTTTCGATCTGCTTTGCTGATAGCTCACCGCGCAAAGCCTCGGCGACAGCCATGGTGCCGTGTTTGGTTGCGGCATAAAGTGGGAATGCCCCTTCCCGCGGTCGCAGGGCTGCGGTCGAAGCGGTGATACCAACATGACTGGGCTGGCCCTCCAGCAAGGGTACGAAACATTGCGCTGTCCAGATCGCACCCAGAACATTCACATCATAGGCCCAGCGCACCTGATCCGGCTTGCCCTCCAATAGAGATGCGCCCACCCCGACACCGGCGTTGATCCACAGCATGGCAAGTGCACCATGATCGGATTGTAGCTGATCGGCAGCATCCGTGGCCGCTTCCCGGTCGCTAATGTCAAAAGCCATGGCAAAAGCACGATCGCCAATGTCGGCTGCCACCGCCTGCGCTGCTTCTGCACGAATATCCTGCACACAGACCCGCATGCCAGCAGCCGCCAGATTTATCGCCAGCATTTTCCCGATGCCATCCCCGGCTCCGGTTACCATTGCCGTACGGCCTGCATATTGTGACCAGTCAGACATGCTCTATTCCTTCAACTCTTCCGCCAATCGCTCCATGAATTTAATGCCGCGTTCAAACTGTTCGACCGACAAATATTCATTCGGCTGGTGCGCCTGTTCAATCGAGCCGGGGCCGCAAATGACGGTGGGAAATCCGGCTTGCTGAAACTGTCCTGCCTCGGCGGCGTAAGAAACCACACCGGCTGGGCTGTTGTCCCCGGTCAGCTTGCGGATAAACGCTTCGGCTTGCTCGGATCCGGCATGGGTCATCGGCGGGGCATTGCTCTGACGGGTGATCGTTACACCGGTCTGAGGAAAAGCCGCCTTCAATTCTTTGTCGAGCGCTGCACATTTTTCTTTGAACGGTGCCAACAATGCCTCCGGATCAATACCCGGCGGACAGCGCAGATCGAAGGTAAAGGCCGCGCGCCGGGCCAGGATATTGGGCGCCGTTCCGCCCTCCATCTTGCCAATCGTCAGCGTTGCATGGGGCGGGACAAAGGGCGATTCCGGATCGGCCTGTTCCCACAATTCCCGCGAAAGCACCGCCAGATCATGCATCAATTCGACTGCCACCATATTGGCCGAAATGCCCAAATGGGTCAGGCTGCTATGGGCTTCATGGCCCAGTATCTCAACATCATGGACACAGATGCCCTTGTGCCCGGTGACCGGTTTCATCATGGTCGGCTCACCAATGATCGCCAGTGCTGGCTTTGGCAGCTTGGCAGCCATTTCCTCGATCATCGCTGGGGCGCCCAGACAGCCAACTTCCTCGTCATAACTAAAGGCCAGATGGATGGGCCGCGCCGCATCCTTAAACAGCGGCACCGCAGCCAGGGCGAGCGCGATAAAGCCCTTCATGTCACAGGTCCCGCGCCCGTGGAGCAGGCCTTCTTTCTCGGTAACTGTCCAGGGGTCGCTATGCCAGTCCTGTCCATCAATAGGCACCACATCACTATGGCCCGACAAGATGATCCCACCTTCGACATTGGGCCCGACCGTTGCGTAAAGATTGGCTTTGGAAGCATCGGCATTGACCACTCGGGTTGAAGGCACGCCATACCCGGAAAGATATTCTTCAACCCATCTGATCAGTTCGAGATTGCTGTTCCGCGATGTTGTGTCAAAGGCGATCAAGGTCGCTAATATGTCGCGAGCGGAGGATTTGAAGGTCATGCCGAAAATCCAGTCTGCTCAGGGTGACAGAGGTGACACTGTGTAACCTTCAAGAAAACGTCAAAAACAGATTTCTTCTCAAGGCCTTGAGGGGAGTTTTCGCCCATATGTGGTGGGTGACACATTGGCAAATTAAATGGCGTTCGGGCAATAATCATGAACGCATGACTATCACTCTTCGCAGGGATTAGGACAGCGAAAACACGAATTCCGCTCTGATTTCTTGCGTGGTCAGGTTCCGAATATGGTGCTAATGATTATCACCGCTTAAAGGCCGCTATGTTGTAGCTCATCGGCGATGAAATCGAGCAATGCGCTTTCCAGCGGATCGAGATTCTGATCGCTGTGGGTTTTATCATGCAGCCAGCTGTTCTCGGAAGGTTCAATTTTTCGGGCGGCTTGCACGGCATCGATATGCCCGCACTCAGCATTTTTCTCTCCGAAAATATGGGATCCGAATACATCCTTGAACGTACCGGCAATATCTGACTTGGCCATCCGACCAAAAAAGCCGCCAACGCTGGCCTTGTTGTCATTCATGAACGCGTTCATCCGGGTCGCTTCTTCACGCGTGAAAGCTTCATATTCGCCATAAGCCATCAGGTAGTTACCCACCAGTTGGACAAATAACTTTGGCCAATCCGCGCTATTCTCTGCGTTCAGCGTTGCATCTTTGATCCGGAACAGCATATCCGCCTCAGCGCGGTCAATGCGTCCGGGGCCGCTGGAACCGGGCGCGTAGCAGGCGCGGCGCAGGATCTGCACTTCTGCATCGGTGATCGATCCGGGGTGTAGCTCTCCACCATTTCGGGTCGGGCCCTGACCGGTCATCACGGCATCCTCAATCTGCTTGAGGACATAATTTTGCAGGGATTCCGGTGTGCCGGTGGCTTTTTCCATGATCCGGACGAGTAGTTCCAGCTCGGTGCGCGTTTCGACTTTACCATCATGATCAACGCGCTGCATCAACCAAGCGGCATTCTCTTCGCTGACATAGCCTTTGGGGAGTTCCTGATTAACAACATGTTCGCTAATCGCGGCGACAAAGAACTCGAGCCACTCTTCGCTTGGTTGCGCACCAAGGTTGTTAATCTCGAACAGCATATCGGCTTCGACCTGACCAATGATGCCATCTGGCCAAACAGATTTGCGCAGGCTCAACACGTCTGCCGCGCCAATTGCTTTTTTCGCTTTGATGTCGCCGATCAGGCCAGAAACGTCCATTTTCATCGTAATTTTCCCGTTTTATTCGGGGCAATTGTTACGAAAAAATGTTTAATATGACGTTATTTTGCGGGATGCCGATCTAAATAGCCAAAGCCCCGATGTGACCTTTAACGAACAGTCACATCGGGGCTTCCAAGGATTTGATGTTGATGCTCAGCTTTGTGATGCAATCCAGTTTCTGATCTTCGATTCCAATACCGACATTGGCAATGCACCCGTATTTAACACCTGATCATGAAATTCACGCGGATCGAAATTGTCACCCAATGCATCCTGCGCTTCTTTCTTCAGGCGTTGGATCGTAAGCGCACCGATTTTGTAGGCCAATGCCTGAGACGGGATCGCGATATAGCGTTCGACTTCGGCGGTCGCATCAGTTTTGCCCATGCTGCTGTTGTCGAGCATATATTGGATTGCCTTGTCGCGGCCCCAGCCTTTGCTGTGCAGGCCGGTGTCGACGGCAAGGCGCATGGCGCGGAGCATTTCATCCTGCAGATGTCCAAAACGCTGATAGGGATCATCGAACAATTGCATCGGGAAGCCGAGTTTTTCAGAATAAAGTGCCCAGCCTTCTACATAGGCGGTGTTGCCACCAAAGCGCATAAACGCTGGCAGGTCTTCATTTTCCTGAGCCAAGGAAATTTGGAAATGATGACCCGGTGCACCTTCATGCAGATATAGTGTGGTTATGCCAGCGGTGCTGCGTGATGGCAGGTCATAGGCATTGAAATAGAAAACGCCGGGGCGAGATCCATCGGGTGTACCGCGTTGGTAGGAACCACCAGCCTGGAACTTCTCGATCGACTTGTCGTAGGGTCGTATTTCCAGTGGCGCCTTTGGCAGCACTTTGAACTGTTCACTGATTTTCGCATCGACCAGCTTGCCCATCTCATAGTAACGTTCAGTCAGACTTTCGCGAGATTTTGGGTGGAATTTCGGATCGGTCCGCAGATATTCGAAAAATTCAGGCAATGTCCCTTCATAGCCAACTTCCTGTCTGATCGCATCCATTTCACCTTTGATCCGTGCCACTTCGCTGAGACCAAGCTCATGAATATAGTCGGCTTCGAGTGGTAAGGTGGTCGTATTCTCGATCAGGTTCTTATACATCACGTCGCCGCCCTTCATGTAGGACAGGCCGACGCCTTCGCGTGCGACCGCAACATATTCATCTTTCAGGAAATCATGCATGCGCTGATAACCAGCGAAAATTTTATTGGTCATTTCCGCATATTCGGCGGTCAAGCGTGTCTTGTCTGCCTCACTAAAATCCTCCGGAAACTGTTTTGTTGGCGCCATGAAGGGGCTGTTTTCCAGTCCCAATCCTATTTGCGTCGCCAGCTGCTCAATCACATTATTGATGGTGAGCTTCGTTTCGACAACGCCACTGGCCATGCCTTCGCGAAAGCGTTCTATCGAGCGGTCGCCAAGAATGATAAACTCGGCATGGCGTTTCAGATTGTCTTCGTAGTTTTTCACGGTCTTGAATGGAGCCGCGCCCTTACCCGATGCAAAGGTCGGATAAAAAGTGTGAAACCCACTGAAATGATTGACGGGACGAACCACCGACAGCGCCATGATTTCATCTGTATAGCCTTTGAGCGCTTGCTCCTTGTTGAGCTTGAACACGTCATATGCGATCTTGTCGGTGGCGTTCAGCTTGGACCGATCAATTTTCAGTAATGCCGCCAGTTCCGTTTCTTCAGCGGATTTTTCCCGGGCAAAATATTCGTCCGAAATGAAATCGCCCAGTTGATCCGCATAGCGTTGGTCGCCGCGAAACAGAGCGCTAATGGGATTGCGCTTCAGGTTATCTTCATTGCTTTTGGCAAACAGCGCCTTGAGTTTCTGGCCTTCGGTCATTTCTGCTTCTTCGGGCTGCTCCAATGCGGCGGCGGTCGAAGCGGACTCGGCGAGAGCCGGAGCGGAAACGGCAAGCATGCTTGCGCCCGCGAGAAGAAAGAGCGGATTGGTCATGAAAATTACCCCTGATATAAAACTGTTATGGCCAGCTAACACAGCCTAGTTTCATCCGCAACGATTGGAAGGGCCGTTTGTCGAAGTCAGTCGTTCGTTGGTCGTCACCCACCTTGGAGTGCTGGATTATCGCCACTTATTCAGTCGAAACCATTTGGTGATGATGTATTTTGTGCCGTTTATAACGGGTGAACCGGCATGGAGCGTGTTCCGATTGGGATGGCCCTCAAGGTCCATATTATTCCACATCAATAGCATCCCGCGCCGGGGTTCGACGACGTAGTCTAACTGCGGAAAGGCGGTGCCACCACCTTCCTTTGGTTCGTTAAGATAGGCCATTGCGGTCCAGGTTCGTTGCCCGCCCTGACGCGCTTCATTAGGCCAGTATTTTTCGCTTTCGTGAAAGAAGTCGTGATGATTCTTGAATTCCTGGCCAACCTCGTAGCGTTGCCCCTGCAGGACTTCGCTATGGCTGTTGGGAACGCCCAACAGATCGGCAATTTTGTTGTCAATGCGCTGAATCTCCGGATGATCGGGATCCACATCACAGCTGGAACTGGTCCGATAGCCCTCCTGCTCAGTGCCTTTGTACAAAGTTGAAGGCCGGGCATTGGCATCAATGGTGTCGATCAAATAATCGCAATCACTGTCTGACAGAAATTGCTGGTAAACATAGAGTTGAACGAATGGACTTTCCAGCCATTGCACGCGTGGATTGGCATTGAGTCTGTCCGTTACGTCGCGTCCCAATTTCGCCATCCGCGAAGGGCTGGCATATTTCTCGCGCTCTTTTTTACTGAGCGGCTTGAGCTGCGGTGCGGTTGATTTGGACATGGATCGCGAAAACCTATTGTCAGTCGATAACGCGTCCGCGGACCATCACCCAGTCCACATTTTCAAGCACCGTAACATCGTCCAATGGATTGCCATCAACAGCAATTAAGTCCGCAGAAAAACCGGGAGCGATTTTGCCGATTTGGTTTTCCATACCGAGAGCCTTTGCAGCTATCGTCGTTGTGCTAGCAATGGCCTCGCGTGGCTTCATTCCCTGACCCACCATCAATGCCAGCTCTTCCGCATTGCGACCATGTCCGAATACCCCGGCATCGGTACCAAAAGCGATAGGTACACCCCAACGATAGGCACGGCCCATGAAAACCTTTGCGGTTTCCGCAACCGCTTCGATCTTATTCTCGACAACCGGTGTATATATGCCTTTGCCCAGCCGTTCCGTCACACCTTTGAAGGCCATCAGCGTCGGTATAAGGACGGTGCCATTGGCTTTCATCGCATCGGCAGCGGCCTTATCAAGGTACGTGCCATGCTCAATGGTATCGATACCTGCGCGAGCTGCTGCCTCTATGCCGCGTGCTCCATGAGCATGAGCCATGACTTTCAATCCAAGAGAGTGCGCCGTGTCGGCAATTGATTTCATTTCCGAATCTGTAAAATGCGCTTCCAACCCGCGCCCTTGCTGTGAAAGCACTCCACCGGTCGCGGTGATTTTTATGATATCGGCTCCTGCGCGCGATGCCTTGCGCACTTTTTCGGCACATTCAACGGCACCAGTGCAGCTATAACCGCTAGCCAAGACTTCGTTAATATCCTCAGTGAAGCCAGTTGTATCTCCATGACCGCCGACAATCGCCAGCGCCGGACCAGCAGCGATGATGCGCGGTCCAGGGATTTTTCCTTCAGCAGTTCCGCGGCGTAAAGAGAATGCGCTATATTGAGAGGATCCTGCTTCCCGTACAGTTGTGAAGCCAGCCTTGGCAGTGATGCGCGCATTCTTTGCGCCTACCACAACGCCCCATTCGGAAGGTTCCGTTGTCTGTTTCCAGAAATCTCCGCCGGGATCGCCGGTCAAATGAACATGAAGATCAATCATGCCCGGCATGACAGTTTTGTCAGATAGATTGATAACGTCTTTGTCGATAGCAAGCGGTGGCGGGGCGATGCTTACAATCACGCCATTTTCGATGGTGATATAGCGCGGACCAACTGCGCCTGTCGCTGCATCGGGGATAAGATTGCCAACCAAGATATGCTGACGCTCTTGTGCCATGCTGGCGGTCGAAAACAACATGCAGGCCAAAAATCCCAAAAACCGCATCATCATTAAGTCTCCCAATTATTTGTAAACCGATTGTGATGGCAGTGCGTCCAGGTTGCAATAAAAAAGACCCGCTCTCTTTTCAGAGAACGGGTCTTCCTTGCGTGAATTATCTTGTTTACCAGAAGAAGTTATAGATCACATCGACAACTTCACCGGAATATGTGTCTACCAGTAAGACATCGTCATAATAGCGTATCCAGCGGGTTCCGCCATAAGCAGCTGGCAGACGATAGCGCCAAGGGTCGTTGATCCAGTAGCGTGATCCATAGAATCCGGAGTTCAGGAAAACACCAATCCCCCAGCGCCGATAACTGTGGCTACGATAGGGCGAGTAATAGCGTCCCAGTCGATAGTAATGGCGGTTGGCCTTACGATAATTGCGCCAGTTATAGCGGCGATCATTCCGCCATGCCCGGTTCCAGCGACGCTGGTCCCGACGGGCTTCGCGATAGCCACGATTATAACCTCTACGATCGTTGTAGCCGCGATTGTTGCGATAACCGTTTCTGCGATTGTCGCGATACCGGCGATCTAATCTGCCGTCGCGGTTCCGATCAAAACGCCGGTCTACGACACCGTTGCGATTGCGATCATAACGACGATCGATCCGGCCATCCCGGTTGCGATCCCATCGGCGATCTACCCGGCCATTGCGGTTGCGATCACCACGCCGGATGTCGCGGCGACGATCAGCGTTGCGTTGATTTCTGACACCATTGCGATTTACGCGACGGTTCTCACGGCGATCTACGCGCTGTTGGCTTTGCGCAACGCGCGCGCGCCGTTCTTGGCGATTGGCTCTCGCTTGTTCACGGTTAACTGCGCGTCCTTCGCGATTGAAGTTTCTGTTCTGACGCCTTTCTGCGCGATCACCCTCGATCATTCGCCGATTCTCGCGCGTTTCACTGCGATTGCCTCTATTCGCTTGGCGATTTGCCCGCCTTGAATCCCGGTTTGCGTTATTGGCTTGTCTGTTGGCGCGATTGGCCTGACGGTTAGCGCGGTTGGCTTGTCTGTTCGCACGATTGGCTTGCCGATTACCACGGTTTGCGCGACGTTCGGCGCGGCCATCTCGCTGTAAAGCGACTTTTCCGGTGAGGTCCACATTCACCAGATTGGGTGAACTATTAAGATTGGGTGCGATCTCTGCAGCGGATGCGGCGGCGGGCGTCAACATCGTGGCAGCCAATAATGCACTGGCAAATAAAATACGCATAGGCTTACTCCTGTATCACTATTCCCTTGCAGGAAAGCTCTGCGACTCCATTTGCCGCATCTGTGAAACAAGTCATAGTCTGTTAACCCTGTCAGACTCCTGAACCCGGTTGTTATATTCAGGAAAGGTTGGGGTTATCTGAACGGAATTTAGGATTCATTATCCTTTTCCAACCATTCCTCCAGCCACTTGATTGTATATTCACCCGACTGGAACTCCTCATCATAGACTAGCTTCTGATGCAACGGGATGGTGGTTTGGACGCCTTCGATGACAAATTCGTCCAGCGCACGGGCCAATCGCATCATCGCGCCGTCACGGGTGCGTCCATAGACAATCAGCTTGGCGATCATGCTGTCATAATGCGGCGGAATATTATAGCCGGCATACAGCCCACTATCGACGCGGACGTGCATGCCGCCCGGAGGGTGATAGCCGGTAACCTTGCCGGGCGAGGGTGCCCATGTCTTGGGGTTCTCTGCATTGATCCGGCATTCGATGGAATGGCCGCTAAACACGATGTCTTCCTGAGCAACCGAGAGATCTCGACCGTCGGCGATGCGGATTTGTTCCCGGACAAGGTCAACGCCAGTGATCATTTCGGTCACCGGATGCTCGACCTGCAGGCGGGTATTCATCTCGATGAAGTAAAATTCACCATTTTCGTACAGAAACTCAATCGTACCTGCGCCGCGATAGCCCATACCTTTCATTGCCTGGACACAAACATCGCCCATTTCTTCGCGCTGTTTGTCGGTGATGACAGGGGAAGGAGCTTCTTCCAATACTTTCTGGTGGCGGCGTTGCAGCGAGCAATCGCGTTCGCCCAGATGGATGGCATTGCCTTTACCATCACCAAAAACCTGAAACTCAATATGACGCGGATCGCCTAGATATTTTTCAATATAGACAGTCGCATCGCCAAAGGCCGCTTTTGCCTCTGTACCGGCCTGCTTCATCTGGGTTTCGAGTTCGCCTTCATTTTCGACGACTTTCATCCCGCGACCACCGCCGCCGGATGCGGCCTTGATGATCACCGGATAGCCAACATCATTGGCGATTTGTTTGGCGACTTCGACATCTTCAACGGCCCCGTCAGAACCGGGAACAAGCGGTATGCCAAGATCGCCAGCGGTTTTCTTGGCGGCTACCTTGTCGCCCATGATTTTAATATGTTCGGGTTTTGGGCCGATCCATTTGATGTCATGCGCTTCTACCACTTCGGCAAAATGCGCGTTTTCCGACAGGAAGCCATAGCCGGGATGGATGGCATCGGCGCCGCTAATCTCTGCCGCGCTGATAATGGCCGGTATAGATAGATAACTATCGGTCGCTGACGGCGGACCAATGCAAATGGCTTCATGGGCTAGCCGGACGTGCATGGCGTCTTCATCTGCGGTGCTGTGAACAGCAACGGTTTGTATGCCAAGTTCACGGGCTGCGCGTAGGATGCGAAGCGCGATTTCTCCGCGATTGGCAATTAGGATTTTTTCAATGGTCATCTGTGACCCCTCAAGCGATCACAACCAGAGGCTGGTCAAACTCGATTGCCTGTCCATTCTCAACCAATATTGTTTTCACGGTACCGGATGATTCTGCGGTAATTGGGTTCATTACCTTCATCGCTTCGATGATTAGTAATGTGTCGCCTTCGGAAACCTTGTCACCCACGCCAATAAAATTGTCTGCGTCCGGGTCGGGTGCGAGATAGGCAGTGCCAACCATTGGTGATTTTTGCGCACCGGCGTGATCATCTGCTGGCGCTGCGGGCGCTTCTGCTGCGGCAGCAGGAGCAGCAGCCGGCGCGGCTGCGGCAGGTGCGGCAACTGGCGCTGACATAACGACACCCCCACCGCCCCGTGCGACTTTAATCTTACGGTCGCCATCTTCGACTTCAATTTCGCTGAGGCCCGCTTTGTCCAATATGCCCGCCAGGTCGCGAACCAGTTTAATATCTACATTCATGCCATCATTGTCTTTCTTAGCGGGCATTGTGTTTCCTTTTGATTAGAATGTTGCAGCGGCGTCGAGCGCCAGATGATAGCCCATTACACCGAGGCCGCAAATAGTTCCTTTTGCAACCGGGGCAACCAGGCTTTTATGTCGGAATTCTTCTCGCGCAGCCGGGTTGGAAATATGGACTTCGATGACGGGGACATCGATACCCTTAATCGCATCATGAAGGGCCACCGATGTATGGGTCAGAGCGCCGGCGTTCAGGATGACCGCTTGTGCATTTTCGTTCATGGCTTCCTGTAGCCAATCAACCAAATGGCCTTCATGATTGCTTTGACGCACTTCCAGATCGATATTCATGGTGTCGGCTTTGTCGCTCAGTGCTTTTGCAATGTCGTCCAATGTATCCGACCCATAGATTTCCGGTTCACGTGTGCCAAGCAGGTTGAGGTTCGGCCCATTGAGAACATAAATAGTGTTGCGATCCGCCAAAATAGCTCCCCATTTGCGCTTTTGGTTGCGACGATGGCGACCTCTTTATATGGCTCTCCCTTGAAAAGCGAGATTAAATGAAATGGCAACAGCAACAATGACCGATATATCAATCCAGTTAAATGGCGATCCTCACAAGACAGTGGCTGGGATGTCGATTGCCGATCTGGTGCGGTCGCTTGAACTGGATCCGGCAAAAGTGGCGGTGGAACGCAATCGGGAGATTGTACCACGCTCGACCTTGGCGGATGTGAAAGTGGCCGACGGAGATGCATTGGAGATAGTCCATTTTGTTGGTGGTGGTGATCACGATGCCGATGACAGTTGGAGTGTTGCGGGCAAAACATTCCAATCCCGCCTAATAGTGGGCACCGGGAAATACAAAGACTTCGAAGAAAATGCAGCGGCAGTGGAGGCGGCTGGTGCCGAAATCGTCACGGTTGCCATAAGGCGTGTCAACGTCACCGATCCGAAACAGCCGGTGCTGATGGATTATATTGACCCGAAGAAAGTCACTTACCTTCCCAATACGGCCGGTTGTTTCAATGCCGATGAGGCTATTCGTACCTTGCGACTGGCCCGGGAAGCGGGTGGTTGGGATCTGGTCAAACTGGAAGTGCTCGGAGAGGCAAAGACACTGTATCCCAATATGAAGGAAACATTGGAAGCGACCGAGGTGCTGGCCAAGGAAGGTTTCAAACCAATGGTCTATTGCGTCGATGATCCAATCGCCGCCAAACAGTTGGAAGATGCCGGCGCTGTCGCGATTATGCCGCTGGGCGCGCCGATTGGCTCCGGACTGGGTATCCAGAACCGTGTGACGATCCGCCTGATTGTCGAAGGCGCTAGCGTGCCGGTGCTGGTTGATGCTGGCGTGGGTACAGCCAGTGACGCAGCGGTGGCGATGGAGCTGGGCTGCGAAGGCGTCTTGATGAACACCGCTATTGCCGAGGCAAAGCAACCGATCCGAATGGCGCGGGCCATGCGGCTGGCGGTAGAAGCCGGACGTGAAGCCTATCTATCGGGACGCATGGGCAAGCGTATGTATGCTGATCCATCCAGCCCATTGTCGGGTCTGATTTGAACGGCATTAGAAACACCGATGAAATGCGCGCGCTCTATGACCGCACAGCGCGCCATTATGATGCCGCATCATTCCTGTATCAGTTGTCAGGGATTGAGAGTCGCCGGAAACAATTGATCAAATCGATGGCACTGCCCAAGGGCGGAACCGTGGTTGATCTGGGAACCGGGACCGGCGTAAATTTGAAACTGTTGTCCAAGGCCGTTGGTGTGGAAGGTAAGGTTATCGGTGTCGACCTGTCCCCCGGCATGCTTGCGAAGGCACAGGCCAAGATCAAGCATCTGGAAAATGTAGAGCTAATCGAATGCGATTCCCGGTCGTTCCAGTTTCCTGAAAAGCTCGATGGTGTCATCTCAACATTTTCTCTTGAGTTTGTCCCTGAATATGAAGCTGTGATTGAGCGGGCAACCAGCGCCATGTCGCGAGGTGCTCCTTTAGCCTTGATGGGTTTGAAATATCCGGAGCAGTGGCCAGACTGGATGGCAGCGGCCGGAATCTGGTTCAACAGATCCTTTGGTGTCACCAAAGATCACAAAGATTTTAAACCCTGGATTGCCGCAGAGAAATATTGTCAGGCGGCGATATTCAAAGAGCTCTATGCAGGTTCGGCCTATATGTGGCTTGGCAGCGCAGATCATCATAGCTGATTTACCGTATTAATACAGCAAGATTCGGTAACATCTGTAACCAATTGATTCGTAACAAAAGTTACTTAATGAAACATTGGTCGATCCGGAAATGTCGTTTGTCGAAGCGCTTGGTCGTTTGCCGACTACAATAGTGGTTTATCGAAGCTTTGCTGAACAAAAATATCTGTTCCCCTACCTAAGATTGCGAGGCGGGAGCGAACCCCTTTAACAGATTTGAACGGCCTTCCCCGGTATTCAGATTTAGCTCCCGCACTCTTCCCCCAATGGGATGGATCGGCCCCCCAAATAATGCCGGAACATCCTTAGAGAAGTTTAGGAGTGTTAAAATGAAAACGAATTTGTTCAATAAATCCCTTTTTGCCGCAGCCGCTGTTGCAGTCACCACCGTTGGTTTTTCCGCAAGCGCCAGTGCCGGAAACCGCATTGAGCGAACCGCCGTTGTTGAATATGGCGATCTGGATCTGACTTCCGAAGACGGCAAAGCGACGTTTAAAGGCCGCATCAGAGGCGCTGTGCGCAAGGTTTGCGGATCTTACGATGCCACAAGCCTTTTTGATAAACAGGATCAAGGTAATTGCATGGATGAAGCCAAATTGTCAGCCAGTCGGGCAAGCGTGACCATCCTAGCTGCGGCAGAAGCCGGTACATTGAAAGGATCCAAAATTTCGGTCGGACGCTAATCATTCCAAGAGCCGTAATCCCCCAATAAGCGGCCAAAACTACCAAAAAAAACTCAGGTCCCCTCGGCGCCCCCTTACGCCGAGGGGTTTTTTATTGGCTGGCCTAGTGACGCCTGTTTGACATAAAATCAGCTCACTGATAGCCCTGCCTTATGGGGGAGTTTTCCAAACGAACTATTTTGATTGTGACGGCAATCGCAGCTTTCGTGCACTTCGGTACACCGCTGCTCGCTGATCTCTTTTTTGAATTATATCATTTGACCGGTATCGAAGGGCTTTATTCGATCTACGGACCGCTTCGTTATGTTACGGCGCAGTTTATGTTCTGGAACAATCGCTGGTTGGTGACATTGCTAACGGCGCTAATGCTTTTCGGGCTGGTTTGGCTGTGGAAGAAATGGCGATCGGCCAGGGCACAGCCGGCATGAGCTTTCCTCGTCGAGATTTTCTATTGGCTGCGGCTGTTACCGCGACCGGCGGCGCGATCATGTATTCCAAAGGTCTGGCGGCGATGTTGGCCGATGGGGACCACAGCGGCCACGACATGCCGATGATGGGCCGGCCGGCCTATGTTGATCAAGCCGTTGAAGTCTTCTCAACCGAAAAACGGGCTTTGGTCTCCGCGATGGCGGAAACATTATTGCCCCAAACGGGCACGCCGGGCGCGATAGATGCGCAGGTGCCCAAATTCCTCGAACTGCTCTATGATCAATGGATGGCTGCGCCGGAAAAACAGCTCTTTGATCGGGGATTGGCAGAGACCGATAGACAAGCGCAGGCCGCGCATGGAAAGGTTTTTGCCGATTGCGAAGCCGCAGAACAGAAGGTCGTTCTCGAAAAAATGGAAGAGGAACAGGGCGACCATCCCTGGTTCAATTTTGGCGGGACTTCAGTTGCCGATGATCAGGACGATATTCCCTTCATGGCGCTGTTCAAGGAAATCACCGTGGTTGGATTCTTCATGTCTGAGGTCGGCGCGCAACAGGTGCTTCGTTATGATATGATGCCGGGCAATTTTGATGGCGATACCAGCCTTGGTTACGATGATAGCAGTTGGGCCTCGGTCCCCTTCATGTGATGACAGAGATGATGAGCCAGGCTTCCACCAGTAAAACCTATGATGCGATTGTGATTGGATCAGGGATGACCGGCGGGGTGGCTGCTCGCGAACTCACCGAAAAAGGCATGCAGGTATTGATGCTGGAGCGCGGGACAGCGCTCAATCATCCTGGTGAATATGTCGGGGAACATGCGCCCAACTGGTCGATTCCGTTCGGCGGTCTGGCCGACTATCAGAACTACAAAAAAGACTATCCAGTCCAATCCAAAAGCTATGCCTTTGACGAAGCGACAAAGCCGCATTGGATCAAGGATAGCGATGAGCCTTATTTGCAGGAAGAAGGCACCAACTTTGAATGGATGAGAGGCGGCCGCGTCGGCGGACGTTCGCTAATGTGGGGGCGACAAACTTATCGCTGGGGCCCGCACGACTTTACCGCCAATGCCGAGGATGGTCACGGCGTCGACTGGCCGATCCGCTATGAAGATCTGGCGCCCTGGTATAGTCATGTGGAAAAATATATCGGTGTCAGCGGGCAAAAAGAGGGGCTGGAATCGTTCCCCGACGGTGAATTTCAAAAGCCGATGGAAATGTACGCGCTGGAAAAACGGATCAAGCGCCGGCTTGCTCGCCACGCTAGCGATATCACCTATACAATCGGCCGGTCCGCTGTCCTAACCGAACCATTGGAAGGTCGCAGTCCCTGTCATTATTGCGGCGCCTGTCCGCGTGGCTGCTCAACCGGCAGTTACTTCTCGACCCAGAGTTCGACCTTACCGGCAGCGATGAAGACCGGAAACCTGACATTGCGTCCCGAAAGTGCGGTTCAGAAAATCATCTATGATTCCGCAACCGGAAAAGCGACCGGTGTGCAGGTAAAGGATATGAAGTCCGGTGCCTCTCTGGTTTACAAGGCGCGGATCATATTTCTCAATGCCTCGACTATCCATAGCGCGCAAATCCTGCTCAACTCCAAATCAGCGGCTTTCCCAAATGGCCTTGCCAACAGCAGCGGGGTGGTCGGCCGCTATCTGATGGATCATAATGAGCATAGCACCAATTTGGGCATCTTCTTTGATGATATTGATCGCTATTTTTCCGGCAAACGCCCCAATGGATGTTACATTCCGCGCTTTCGCAATATTGGCGGTCAGGATGAGGATGCGGATTTCCTGCGCGGCTATGGCATTCAGTGTAATGTTGTTCGGTTAGATCACCGTTTTACAATGCATCAAAAAGGTATTGGTGCAGATTATAAAGATGCAATACGCAAACCCGGCCCCTGGGTTTTTGCCATGTCGGCTTTTGGAGAGTGCCTGCCCTATCAGGAAAACAAGATCACGCTGGATGAAAGCCGGCGCGATGCATTTGACATGCCGTTGGTCAAGATCCGGATGGAATTTGGCGAGAATGAACACCAGATGCGGAAAGATGTGACGCAGCAGGCCGATCGCATATTAAAAGCCGCCGGCGCGGTGGCCATTATTCCCGACGATGGCAGCGAGAAACCGATTTCGGCGATCCATGAAATGGGCACGGTTCGTATGGGCAAGGATGCGAAAACATCTGCGCTCAATGGCTGGAATCAGAGCCATGACGTGCCAAATTTATTTGTCACGGATGGTGCGGCAATGACCTCCAGCGGCAATGTCAATCCATCGCTGACCTATATGGCCTTTACAGCCAGAGCGGCCGACTATGCGGCAAAACTATGGAAGAAGGGTGAGCTTTGATCATGGCCATTATCGGTAAGTTTTTCAAATGGGTTGTCGCGCCAATACTGGTGCTGTTTTTGCTATTTTTCGCTTATGGTTTCTACACGCTGTGGAAGCATGAGATGTTTGTCGAGCCGACCTTTGATACGGTGGCGCCAGAAATTCCCGATGCAGAAGGCAAGCCACTGGTATTGGTGTTCAGCAAGACCAACGGGTTTCGGCATATTGATGCGATTCCTGCCGCGCATGCGATGTTTGCTGATTTTGCAAAGTCCGAAGGTTGGACCATAATGCCGACTGAAAATGCAGCCATTTTCAATGCAGAAGACTTGGCGAAATTTGATCTTGTTATTTGGAATAATGTTTCGGGCGATGTGTTTACACCCGAACAGCGGGAAGCCTTTAAAGCGCATATGGAATCCGGCGGTCAGTTTCTGGGTATTCATGCCGCTGGCGGTGATCGGGAATATGAGTGGCAGTGGCGACCACAAGAATTGATTCAAACCCAATTTGTTAGTCACCCAAACATCCCGCATTTTCAGGATGCTGAGCTGATTCCGGAAGATCAAAGCCACCCGGCAACGCGGCATCTACCCGAACAATGGATTCAAAATGATGAATGGTATACATTTGCCGATAGTCCGCGTGAACGGGTCAACGTGCTCGTTTCGATCGACGAGGAAAGCTACAATCCATCCACCTGGATGTTTGGCCGCGATTTGGCGATGGGCGATCATCCCATGATCTGGCATCACACTATTGGCAAAGGGCGCGTATTTTATTCCGCCCTCGGACACCAAGCGAGCAGCTATAGCGATGAAAATTATCGGACTTTGCTATTGGAGGCGAGCAAATGGTTGCTCGATAAACCCGACGAAGCGGCTACCGAGTAAAGCCTAACGGCCAGCGAGTTTTTTGGCTTCTGCCAAATGGGTTCGACCGATCCGGATTTCTATTCCGCATTTCAGGCAAGCGATCCAAACGCCGCCGCCATCATGGCGCAATCCGGCAATCCAGTCACGACGGACTAAGTGAGAGCGGTGTAGACGGATAAATTCATCTGGGTTTAGTCGCTCTTCCAATCCCGAAATTGTCTGGTGCAGCAAATAGCTACCGTTGCCGACATGCAGCCGCATATAGTCCCGTTCGGCCTCGACACGGTTGATTTCCGATGCAGCAATGCGGCGGAGTTCGGATTTGTACGGAACCCAGAATTCTTCGGCCCACGGCGATTCCTCATCGGTTTTTTCGCTTGGTTGAGCAAATCGTTCCCGCACCCGTGACAGCGCGAGCGTCAATCGATCTGTTTCCACTGGCTTCAGTACATAATCGATTGCAGCAACGTCGAACGCTTCGACAGCGAAACGATCAAAGGCGGTTACAAATATAATGGCTGGGGCATTTTTCATACCGGACAAGGCTTTGGCAACTTGCAAACCATCAGTGCCTGGCATCGATATATCGAGCAGTAGCAGATCCGGTTTTAGCTGTTCAGTGAGCCTTATCGCGGCTTCGCCGTCACTCGCCGTGCCAACCAGATCAATATCTGCTTGTCGTGCGCATAGCAGTTGCAAGCGCTCGATCGCGAGAGGTTCGTCGTCGACCAGCAGAGTCTTAAGCGGTTTGGTTTCTGTTTCGGTCATGGTTGGTTGTCCACCAATAGGGGCATGGTCAGTTCTACCACAAATCCACCCTTCTCCGAACGGATAACTTTTACATTGGCTTCCCGTCCAAATCTTGTTTCCAGACGGTCTCGCACATTGGCGAGGCCAATGCCTGTATTCTGGTCGCTGTCGGATGGCTCTTTGCTAGCACTACTATTGTCCGCCACAGTCAGTTTCAAACTGTCATTCTTGACGGTGGCGGAAATGGAAATTGTGACCGGTTTCTTGCTGGGCGACACACCATGTTTGATCGCATTTTCGACCAGCGGTTGAAGGATCAAGCCGGGAACCAGCATATTCCCGAGGTCGTCCGGGATATGGATTTTTGAGCGCAGCCTATTTGGGAAACGTACCGCCTCAATATCCAGATAAAGCCGTTGCAGGTGAACCTCTTCGTGCAATGGGACATCTTCTAAAGGATCGCCGGATAGGCTGGTCCGGTAAAATTTGGATAGATTGAGAATCATCTTTTCCGCTTCTTCTGGCTGACTGCGCATGACCAGAGTGCTGAGGCTGTTGAGTGTGTTGAAGAGAAAATGTGGGTTTACCTGATAGCGGAGTGACCGCAATTCGGCATCTTGTGCCGCTTGTGCAAAGCGTGATGCTTTGCGCTCAACTTGTCGAACTTCCGCTGCGTAAGAGATGGCCAGGTAGAGCGAAGCCCAGCTGATGATGAAGAAAAAGCGGGAGATAGTATCCTCGAAAATCGCTTTCAGTGCGAAATCCTCCTTCGCCATATATTTCCGCATTTCTTCCATATGCTTGGGATCAAAAAGGCTTTCCGGATCATAGACGTTGAAAACATAATAGTTGGTCATGGCGATAGCGATAGCGCAGGGAACGGCGCCGACAAATGCGGTGGCAATACGAGTTGAAAGCGCTTTATCTTCAAACTGGCGCAACAGCAGGTAGAGTAGGTAAGTAACTGCAATACCAAGGATAGTGACAACAACGCGGCGCGCGGCCATTTCACCCGGAGCTGGCCAATCGCCTACTGCTGTGC
The DNA here is from genome assembly GCA_947494305.1 of uncultured Sphingomonadaceae bacterium. Classification (GTDB taxonomy): domain Bacteria; phylum Pseudomonadota; class Alphaproteobacteria; order Sphingomonadales; family Sphingomonadaceae; genus Parasphingorhabdus. The sequence continues at coordinate 537,536 of CANLUL010000002.1, forward strand.
GCAATGTCAGGATGATGACATAAAAGAGCCAAAAGCCGAGGATCGATAAGATCGCGACCTGTTGCCCCACAGATGGCTTGTGATTTCCTATATCAAATTTTTTCATCAATTTCTTTTCTAACTGCTCGGAGCTTAGGACAATATGGTATCAAATGTCTCTACTTGAATCGGGCCTTGTCGAAAGATGCTTACCGTTGGTCGAAATAATATTACTTTTCGGTGCCCTCAGACGCGGGCCCCGGCGTCTGCGTTAAAAGAAAACCCCCTTGTTTAACCATTTACTAACCATGTTTTGGTCAAATGATTGTCGTGGGAACTTTATATAGGGAGCCCCGATGATGACGAAAGAGATTAGGCCGGTACCCGGCGCGATGACGTTGGCAGAAATGAAAGAGTTTGCGAGCTTTGGCTCTGCAACGCAGCGCTACATACGTCGTTCGCTCGATGTTGGGCTCGAACGCGCTGATGCCATCGAAACCTGGTCTCGCGATGCTGTAGAAGCAACCAGCATCCAAGTTCAGATTCAGCTTTACAAACGCATCGCTGATATCCGTAAGGCTATTCCCAATGATTGTGCGATCGACAGTATCGATGCATTCATGCCCGGTTTGATGTCGCTTGCGGCTTATGACTTAGGGCAGGGACGGATTAACAGCTTTCCCGCATTTCGGTTCCTTTATGAGCGCTTATTGGGTCCGGACTCGCGGCCATGGTTGCCCGGAGCATTTTGTGCGGCCGCCTCATTACCACATCTCCACCCCAAAACGCGTAAGAACCTGCTTCAGAGCATTAGCGAAGCGGCTGCGACGGCGCCGGGTTGGTCAACACGCGAACCGAGCTTCTATCCCGAGTGGGTGGAAAAGGTCGACGTGAGCAAGACCGCACATTGAGTTAATGGTGACTCTGCTCGTTGGGCGCTAATCCTGATTTAGATCATACCATTTGACGATCAAAATATTCAAATCCCGTTTGGGTTCAAAATTGGTCTTGCGCACTTCAAACTGTGTCGGGCCAATTTTTTTTACCCCGTCCATGCAGAAACTAACCAGGTTGTCAGTGCTTCCCTTGTCTACCACCAGACGGAAATCCTTGATTGGTCCCTTCCAGTTGGCACCGGATGAAAGGATATAGCCGACCCAGATTTCACCATGATAGGACTCCCGGCCATCGCGGTTCTTTTGATCGTTCCGCCGGTCAAAACCGCGCAGGAAGAAGTCATCCACACACCAACGTTCTTTATAATAGCCCATAGCTTCGGGATACCCACTCCGGTTCCCCTTGAGTAATCCACCGCCAACGCTGCCGCCGGTTTGCGGTGCATAGCTATGTTCAACGGTGATAGTTTTGCCGGCTGGGAATATCTGCTCACGCGATATCTCCGTTACCAATTGCCATCGTGGAAGCCATTCCCAACCGCTGACATTTTTGGAAATTAGCCCCTCTTTTGCTAATGCCATTAGCTCGGCCTCCGGCTTTTTCTGAAATGCTTCGAGCCATTCGTAATTCTCAAACCAGCGATGTGGCAGGTTCAATTCGGTCAACCGCTTGGATATGTCTTTGCCATCAATGGCGATCCGTTCGTTGATGGTCAGCTTAATCGGTTTGCCATCCACCCATGTTTGAAATTTCAAGTTCTCCCAGTCAGGAACAAAATTCCCTTCAAAAAAATCATCATTGAAATTCGGTTGCGGCGGCATTGGAAAAGCGACGATTGTTTTTACGTCGCGATCACTGTGATTGGTAAATGTGTAGCGAATCCGGACCTGATCCTGGGAAATATACAGGTCTTCGCTATCCATGCTGACGTTGTCAGATTGTTTGAGCACCAACCCGCCCAGGCTTAGCTCCGCCTCGCTATCATTGGCCAAAGCGGGGCCGCTAAAAAGGATCGCAAATGCAATCCAGACGCTGAGTTTCAATTTCCTGAACATCTTTGTTCCTTCGTCCGTGCATAATCCAGTTAGCACAAACGCAAGGAAAGTTCATAATCAAGCTGTGGCTGTTTTGGCCGCCTTTGCTGTATCGAGAACCGCTGCTTTGAATTCGCTTTCCGCCAAATTGATCAAATGCCGATCGTCTTCATTCCACGGATGAAATCCGGGAAGGAAAAATTTGATCCAAGGTACAATAATCTTGCGCGCGATGCCCGGTCTGCCGAGCAAGAATTTGGCAAGTCTGAGTTTTACGCGAAATCCTTTGATGCCGTCCTGCGCCAATAGATCGAGTGTATCTTTGGAGCGATTGGTCCAGAATACTTTGGTGATGACCAACATCATCAACGCCTTCACTTTCCAGCGTTGCCAGCGGCTCCAATCGCGCGTTGCGTAAAGCCAGGTGTCATAGGCGACCCCTTTATGTTCAATCTCCTCCAGCGCATGCCACTTCCATAAATTTGCGGTCTCGGTGTCGGCATTTTCGAAATGTTTGGGATTGGCAATAATCTGTTGCGCCATGATTGCGGTAAAATGCTCTAGGATCATCGTTGCGGCAAGATTGGCGATCTGCGGACGGTCCTTGGTCATTTCCAGCGACTCGGTAATCCGCGTTTCTATCCGCGTTGTGTCATAGCCATCTTCGACCGCGCGGCGGTTCAGGGCCACATGCTCGCGGCTATGAATAACCTCCTGCTGGATAAACGCCCGGATTTCCTTTTGCAGTTCTGGCGGAGTGGTATCACGAAAAGTTCTGACGCTCTCGATGAAAAAAGCTTCGCCACGTGGGAAGGTTAAAGATAGCGCGTTGTAAAAGGCTGTCGCTATCGGGTCACCACCCAGCCAGTAACGTTTCAGCTTTTCTGCGCGGTCACGGCCAAAGCGCAGATCGCGTGGTTCAAAGCTATGATCCTTTGGCGTCGGCGTATCGATTGTTTTGACTTGCGGGGGAGAATGCATGTTCATACTGTTTTTTTTATCCAAAGAGGCTTAGGGTTTTACGATGATGTTCTCAAAAATAGGGTTACTTACATAAATGTCAATAGCGAAAAGACGCCTTTCTCCAGAGGAAAGCCGGAAGATGGCGTTGGCGGCTGCCCGGGATTTGTTGATTGAGGCTGGGCCACAGGCTGTCACGTTGAAAGCTGTGGCCTCGCGGATCGGGCGTACGCATGCCAATTTGCTACACCATTTTGGTTCTGCCTCTGGATTGCAAAAAGCATTGGCAGAATATCTCGGTGCAAAAGTTTGTGGGATTATTGGCGAAGCGGTGTTGAAATCGCGCACGGGAGAGGGATCGGTTCGCGATATTGTCGATCTGACCTTTGACGCCTTTGATAAAGGCGGTGCGGGTGCCCTGTCTTCCTGGATGTTGCTAACCGGCAACGAAGATGCGCTTGATCCGATTGTTGATGCCATCCATGAATTGGTCGATGACCTAGCTATTGGTGGCCATGAAGATCGTGAAATGCATGAAGATACGCTGACGCTGGTGCTAATGGCGCTGGGTGACGCTCTGATGGGAGACAGGCTGTGCGGTTCGTTGGAACTGCCCCGCCATACAGCCCGCGATCTTGCCGAAAAGCATCTCGAACAGGCACTGGCGCGCTGGCAGGCGGAGCATGAGAGCGTTTAGGAGTCTTTTCTGACATCGTTGCTTTTCGCCGAGCTGGCAAATCGCGAGATCAGTCTTTGGCAAAAAGCTGGCTGTCATCTCCGAAAGCTTTGAATTCGAGCGCATTGCCGCTGGGGTCCTGAAAAAACATAGTGGCTTGCTCGCCGGTCTCTCCTTTGAAGCGGATTGTCGGTTTGATCACAAACTGCATATTTTGAGTCTCTAGTTTCTCAGCCAGTTTTGCCCACTCATCCATCGTCAACACGACCCCAAAATGTGGTACGGGAACATTCTCGCCATCGACAGGATTGATCATATTTTTGGTCCGTTTGCCGCTATCCAGATGCGTAACGATCTGATGACCATAAAGGCTAAAGTCGATCCAGTGCGTATCGCTTCGCCCCTCTTCGCAGCCTAGCAAGCCGCCATAAAATGTCCGAGCCGCATCCAGATCATGAACGGGAAAGGCCAGATGGAAAGGCCTAAGAGGTTGGTTCTTACTGGTCACTGTTCAATGGTTACTCGGAGTCTTGTCTTTGGGCGCGGCCAATTTGAAGCAATGATCAAAATCGAGATCTGAGCTCTGTCCTGCTCCTTCTTTAGCCTTGGCATCCGCCAACATTTCTTCTCGCAATTGTGTCAAAATAATATCGCCTTCGGTGCCGGAATATCCCTCGGCTTTTAGGGAGTCTCGCGCCCGACTATCGAGAACATAGGCCAGCGTTTTTAGGTCCTGTGCGGTTTTCGATAATCCCTCGCGGCCATAGACTTCGCGGTAAGCCAGCTCAACCATAGCAGCGCATTGATTGAGTGTAGGCTTTGGCTTGGGTGGGACTTCTTGTTCGAGCAACGGCAGGCATTTTTCCATTTCCGCTTCGACTACCTGGCGTGGTTCGGCGACATCTTGCACCTTGCGCTGCTGCTCTGCCACCGCGGCCAATATCTGTTCGCGAACCTGTTCGCGGGAAAGGCCGGTTTCCTGCAAAACCCGTTCCCCAACAAGCCCTGCATAGGTCCGCCCGCGTTCTTCCAACAAGGGATAGGCGAAGGAATCGGCAACGCCGCGTTCTTGTTCGGATGCAACAATGGCCAGAGCCGCGACACAGGATAGGTCGCGTTTATGGATGTCAGTCAAGGGGTTGGGGAGCGTAGTCGGCGCAGTTTGTGCCAATGCCAGAGCGAATATAGGAACTGTAATCATGGCCCTTCTATAGCGGTGAATTGCAGTCAGCGGCAATTAGCAATTGCAGCTTATTGCCGAACATGGCTAAAGCCGCCGCGTGAATAGACTATCCGACATCATACAGCGATATCCCTATTGGCTGTCCTTATTGGCCGGCGGTTTGAGCGCAACCGGTTTTGCACCGCTGAATTTTTGGCCGGTGACGCTTGTTGCGCTGGCGCTTTGGATGGCGATTGTTGCAGACCGTGAAAACTGGAAACAAGCAGCATTGTCCGGATGGTTGTTCGGCATTGGTCATTTTGTCGTTGGCCTGAACTGGATTGCCAAAGCCTTTACCTTTCAGGCAGCGATGCCGGAGTGGCTGGGATACATCGCGGTAGTATTGCTATCGCTCTATCTGGCCGTCTATCCGGCGTTGACCGCTTTGGCTGGCTGGATAATCGGCCGTGGTCGACCGGCTGTCTTCCTGTTGGCGATGGCGGGAAGTTGGGTCTTTACCGAATGGCTCAGAAGCTGGGTGTTCAGTGGATTTATCTGGAATCCGTTGGGCAGCGCGTTGCTACCTCTTGGGAAATTGCCGTTTTTCTCCCAGTATGTTGGGACTTATGGGTTTTCCGCTATCGTGATTGTCGCGGCCGCAAGCATCTTGCTTTTGTTCCATCGTCGATGGTTGGTCGTTGTTCCGATCCTCTTCGCTTTGGTGATCCCGGCGGTTATTTCTGCTGATTCTGTATTCTACACACCGCCCGTTCGCCCCAAAGGTCCTAACATCACCGTCGTCCAACCCAATATTGGCCAGCAGGACAAATGGAAAGCGGGGTATGAGGAGCAAAATCTGGCCAAGCTCGCGGAACTGACCGAGCGGGAAACGGATGAACCCCGAATATTGTTCTGGCCGGAAGCGGCCATTCCCGATTATCTCGAAACCGGTTATCCGCGTCGCTATTATTATGGGCGTCCGCCCGAACTGGTGCGCGCGCAGCTGGCATCGCTGATGCAGCCTGGTGATGTTCTGGTTCTGGGTGCTCTCAAACTCGAGATTGAAGAAGCAGGACAGCGAGCCGTGGGCGCGCGCAACAGCGTCTTTGCCATGGATTCGGATAAGGAGTTGCTCGGGCGTTATGACAAGGCCCATTTGGTTCCTTACGGCGAATATCTGCCGATGCGGCCGGTGCTGGAGGCTATTGGCCTTTCTCGTCTGGCGCCCGGCGATTTCGACTTCTGGCCCGGTCCGGGACCACGCTCGCTCGACCTTGGGGATTTTGGCAAAACCGGACTGCAAATCTGTTACGAGATTATTTTCTCGGGACAGGTTGTTGATCGTGATAACCGACCAGACTTCATCTTCAACCCGTCCAACGATGCATGGTTTGGTGCATGGGGGCCGCCGCAACATCTGGCACAAGCGCGGATGCGGGCGATAGAAGAAGGGCTTCCTGTCATTCGCTCCACTCCAACGGGGATATCCGCTGTGATTGACGCCAACGGCGTTGTTAAAGAAAGCATAGCCATGGGCATAGCGGGACGGATTGATACCACTCTTCCCAAACCCAAAGCGCCAACACTATTTGCCCGCTATGGAAATAAGTTATCGCTGGGGTTTGCCTTTATTTTGCTGATCTCCGCCATTGCCATCCGCGCCCGCGCCCGTTAAAGCGCATATAAACTTTTCCTTATGTCACAAATCGTGCCTTTAGCTGGCCAAAAACCGGGAATTATTGATGCGCAAAGAATTTATTTTTACTTCCGAATCTGTTTCTGAAGGTCATCCCGACAAAGTGTCGGACCAAGTATCCGATGCCATTGTTGACCTTTTCTTGTCAAAAGATCCCGAAGCGCGCGTTGCATGTGAAACCCTGACAACCACCGATCGGGTCGTCCTGGCAGGCGAAGTGCGCGGTAACGGTATGATTGATACTGACGGTAATTGGGCCGAAGGCGCACTGGCTGAAATTGAAAAAGCAGCCCGCGATACAGTGCGGAAAATTGGCTATGAGCAAGACGGTTTCCACTGGGAAACACTGACTTTTGAAAACCACCTCCATCCACAATCCGCTCATATTGCACAGGGTGTGGACGAGAGCGGCAACAAGGATGAAGGTGCCGGTGATCAAGGGATCATGTTTGGTTATGCCAGCGATGAGACGCCTGACCTCATGCCAGCCACCCTGCAATATTCGCATCAGATCCTGCGCCAGATGGCTGATGATCGTCACAGCGGGAAAGCGCCGTTTCTGGAGCCCGATAGCAAGAGTCAGGTTACCCTGCGCTATGTTGACGCAGTACCGGTGGAAGCAACCGCCCTGGTTGTGTCGACGCAGCATGCGCCCGGCTATTACAAGGACAGCGACAACCCGGCGCTGTACGAAGAACTGCGCGAATATGTCATGGGCGTGTTCCAATCGGTTCTGCCCGACGGTTTTATTACCGAGAATACGGCCATCCACGTCAATCCGACGGGCCGATTTGAGATTGGTGGTCCCGATGGCGATGCCGGCCTGACCGGTCGCAAGATCATCGTCGATACCTATGGCGGTGCCAGCCCCCATGGTGGCGGCGCGTTCTCAGGCAAAGACCCGACAAAGGTTGATAGGTCTGCTGCATATATCACCCGCTATCTGGCGAAGAATATTGTGGCAGCCGGATTGGCCAAGCGATGCGCCATTCAGCTATCATATGCGATTGGCGTTGCCGAGCCGCTCTCCATCAATGTTGATCTGCACGGAACCGGAACGGTCAGTGAGGAGAAGCTGGAAGAGATATTGCCAAAACTGGTTCGGCTGACACCCAAAGGCATTCGCACGCATCTTGGCCTGAACAATCCGATCTATTCGCCAACAGCCGCCTATGGCCATTTCGGCCGGACGGCGGAAGGTGATTTGTTCACCTGGGAAAAAACCGATCTGGTTGATGCGCTCAAGGAAGCAGTAGGCGCCTAACCGGCTCGTTTCTGTTCAACCGCAGATACTGCTGTTTCCACTCGGTTTCTGCCACCGTCTTTTGCGGCGTACAACGCTGTATCGGCGCGGTGGAGCGCTGAACGACTGGTTTCGCCTTGCTCTACAATTGCGACGCCAAAGCTGGCCGTGACACTCTCTCCGGGATCAATTTCCGGGTGTTGAATCAAGGCTATTGCACTGCGAACCTGTTCGGAAAAATGAATTGCTGCCTGTGCATGAACACTGCTCAGTACAATGAGAAATTCTTCGCCGCCGACTCGTCCTACCGTTCCGATTTCGCCGATTAGTTGATTGAGACAATCTGCAACACGTTTTAGAATGACATCGCCAACCGGATGGCCATATTGATCGTTCAGTGCTTTAAATTTATCGATATCAACGGCGATGACTGCACAGCCGTCTAAGTTGTTCTCTAATTCCAACCGATCAAACGTAGCTTCCATACCCCTGCGGTTGCGAAGACCAGTCAAATAGTCGGTTCGGGAGAGCCGGTGCAGCCGGTCCATCATATCCAGTCCCGATGCCAGCAGCATCACCATGGCACCGGCCAGTGCTATGAAAGCGCTCGTTAGATGCAATATCAACGCATATCCCGATTGCAGATATTGTGTACCGCTTTCGGGACCAAATATCGCGAAGGAAAGATAAGGGCGAACACACATAATGACAGCGATACTGGTCATGACGATGAATATCGCACGATCAATTTTTTGTCTTTTCCGCGAGTAGAGCATGGGAATGGTCAAAGCGATCATCAGGCCGCCAACTACATTCGACATACTCGACCGCATCGCTAGGTCATGGGACATGAACGTGAAATAGATATTGCTGACATATCCCAGACATAATAGTCCGGCAAAATAGAGCTTGGGAAATGGCCGATCGCATCGAGCGCAAACGGCGGCTATAACTGCTCCACTCAAACACCAGAACGCGGTATTCATGGCCATGGTCATTGCGGTTGAATCGACGGTTCGGCTGATATCCAAACAATAGGCAACCAGCCCCAGGCAATAGGCAACTGCCATCCATCCGGCAAATTTTTGCGTTCGATCGTGGATATAGACAATCAAAAAGACAGCAGCGAACAGCGACATCATAAACATCGTCAGCACCTGGAATGTCTGGTTCCCATCCATTCTCATAGGTCTAGGCATGATAGATCAAAGCATGGTTAACAAACTGACGATTTTTATGTTTCTGAACATTCACCTTGGCAGCTCATTGAGCGTTGCCATCGGGTATCGAAATCATCTAGTTGGCAGCGCATGAACGACCTTAACAAAAGTGATCCTACAACAATTCGCCGCCTCTATGGTCGGCGGCAAGGCCATGCGTTGCGCGATGGACAGGCGGAGCTGGTAGAGAAATTACTGCCCCAGATTTCCGTGCCGTTGGAGGACCGCGTATCATCCCCAGACTTGTTTGGTGATAATCGACCACTGCATTTTGAGATTGGCTTTGGTTCCGGCGAGCATATGGCCGAGCGGGCCGATATGCTGCCCGATCACGGTTTTATTGGCTGTGAGCCTTATGTGAACGGTGTCGTTGGCGCATTGCAGCATGTTCGTGACCGACATTTGGCAAATATTCGCTTGCATATGGGCAATGCATTGGATGTTTTGGAGCGTGTTCCCGATGGTGCGCTGAGTTTTGTATACCTGCTTCATCCCGATCCATGGCCCAAGGCGCGGCATGCCAAGCGGCGCTTTATGAATCATGGCCCGGTCGATCTGATTGCTGCGAAGCTAAAACCAGGTGGCGAGTTTCGCTTTGGCACCGACCATCCGGTCTATCTGGAATGGGCGATGATGATAATGGGGCAGCGTGATGAGTTTAACTGGCTATGTGACGGTCCCAAAAGCTGGTTGGTTCGCCCTGGTGGATGGCCAGAGACACGCTATGAGGCGAAGGCGCGCCGCAAAGGTCATGAAGTTTGGTATTTTCGATATCAGCGCAAATAATAGCGCCCGCTTGAAGTTTTTAGGCCGCAAGCGGGCGCATCAGACTCGATTGGCTATCCGAATCTTGGCTGGCAAGATCTTGCTCAAACAGAACGCAAGTTGAGGTAGGCTCGGTTCTACCGCGTGATTGGCGCTGCTCAATCTTGCCGGATGAGCGAAACCCAAGTTTTCTAAGTACATTACCAGACGCCGGATTGTCCGTGAAATGACCGGCCGAAACATGTTGGTGACCGAGCGCCCGGGCGATGTCCAACACTGCCTTTCCGGCCTCGGTCGCAAATCCCTTCCCCCAGTGTGACCGGCGGAGCCAATAACCCATTTCCGTTTTTCCGTTGTCGTCCTTTCCCAAGCCCGCACTACCGATAAAGACTGGTGGACCGCCTGTCCGTTCGAACAATAGAAAGTTGGGGTGCAGGGGAGCTGGTTCGCTTTCCAGCCATTGTTCAGCGTCAGCCAGCGTATAAGGCCAAGGGGCGCGGGCCAGCATTCGCACAATATCCAGATCGTTGATGGCTTCAAAGACTTCTGGCGCATCTTCCTGCCAGCCGGGTCTGAGCAATAATCTGGGCGTAATCGCAAACATTGATACTCTCCTCTGCCAGGTCCAGTTTTCACTGGCCCCCAAATTCGAAATATATCCCCGATCTGTTTTCGCTGATCTTCTTAGAACAGCCCGGTGACAGGTCGGTTACATTTCACACAGGGAGATAAAAAAAGGGAGAGGATGACCCTCTCCCTGAAATTGGTGGTTCTTTTCGAACCCGCCGGGTCATCCTGCGATGGATAACCCTTTTATTGAATTATCCGGTTATTCGGCTGCTTCCGCCATGGCGTCGACTGAGACATATTTGCGGCCGAGCTTGCCTTTGTGGAATTCCACTTTTCCATCAATGAGCGCAAATAGTGTGTGGTCTTTACCCATACCAACATTGCGACCCGGATGGGTTTTGGTTCCGCGCTGGCGGATGATAATATTGCCTGCAACAACAGCTTCGCTGCCGTATTTTTTCACGCCAAGGCGGCGACCTTCGGAGTCGCGACCGTTACGGGATGAACCACCTGCTTTTTTATGTGCCATGGTTTAGTCTTCCTTTTTGGCAGCAGGCTTCTTGGCTGCTGGCTTCTTAGCGGCTGGCTTTTTAGCTGCAGGCTTCTTCGCCGCTGCTTTTTTGGCCGGTGCCGGTTTGTCTTCGGTTTTTGCTGCTGCTTTTTTGGCTGGCGCCTTTTTAGCAGGTGCGTCTTTCTTTTCAGCGGCAGGTTTCGCAGCTGCTTTTGATTCTTCAGCCGGTTTTGCAGCTTCCTTTTTAGGAGCAGCTTTCTTTGCGGCTTTCGAGCTACCTACAGCGGTAATCGAAACAACCGTATGCTGTTGACGATGCCCATTTTTACGGCGGTAATTATGCCGGCGGCGTTTCTTGAAGATGATAACCTTCTCGCCTTTTTCCTGCGCAACTATTTCGCCCGTGACTTTCAAGCCCTTTGTGTCAGCGATCTTGTCACCGTCACCAGCGAGCAGAACGTCATCAAAGGTCACTTTGTCACCCGCTTCACCAACGAGTTTTTCGACTGCGATAATATCTCCTGCGGCAACTCGATATTGCTTGCCGCCGGTGCGCACAATTGCGAACATGGCTTAATTCCGTTTCAAATATGTGGTTCCAACGCGCAAGTCAGTAAACGCGAGTCTTTTGGCTCACGCTGGAAAGAGTGGGCAGTTAAGCCATGGAAACGGCGGTGTCAACCAGCTTAAGGGGATTTTTTTGGCAATTTTCCGAGGAAAACCAAGCCTGCCATGTTTAGCATTGCGGCCTCTTGCCCGCATAACTAATAGAATCATATGAACGCAAAAAGCGCTATTTCAATATTGACGATGTTCGCTGTGTCGGGATGCGCGATGCAGACCGGCGATTTTCCTTCGCTTACGAAGCGACCGTATGAAGATGCGGCGCCAATTGACTCGTCTGGATCAAAACCCCCGGTGATAGCTTCAAGCCTCCCCGAACCATTGCAGATGGCTTTAAATCAGGCGCTGGCAAAAAGTAGTGAGGCGCACGGAAAATTCCTGAATAATCTTCCCGGTGTGAAAAAACGCGTTAATGCAGCGGGTGGTTCGTCGATTTCCAGCGAATCATGGGTGGTCGCGCAAATGGATTTGGCTTCCTTGGAAATGATTCGCAGCCCGTCGGTGGCTGCTTTGGCAGATGTAGACGCACTGTACCTGAAACGCCTCAACGCTGAATTTGAAGACCAACAGCCCGGTGGCGCACAGATTATTGCAAAAAACCGCGATCAAATCCAGGCGCAGGTTAAAGCGCAGCAGGATGCAATTGATGCGATGAAAGCGCGATTGCGTTAGCTTTCGGCCTCGGCAAGAGCGGCCTTGTGCGCTTTGCCGTTCTCAACATAGTGCGCGACGCCCATTTGCATGCCAATCAGCGCTGGTTCGGGCAATTCGCGCAGTCGTTTGGCCGGACTACCAACCCATAGTTCTTTTTCCAGCATATGCTTGCCTTCTGGCAGCAATGAACCCGCACCCAACATCGCGTCGCTTTCGATTGTGCAGCCATTCATGACGGTGGCGGACAGTCCAACAAATCCGCGATCATGGATTCTACAGCCGTGGATCATCGCCATATGCCCAACCAGAACATCTTCGCCGATAATTGTTGGATAGCCATCGGGTGCCCCTGGCATCGGGCTGTCGCAATGGACGACACTGCCATCCTGAATATTGCTGCGCGCGCCAATTTCAATGCGATTGGCATCGGCGCGGATGACGCAATTATACCAGATCGAAACTTCCGGTCCGATGGTGACATCGCCGATAATCTTGCAGCCGGGTGCAATGAAGGCGCTATCGTCGATTTGCGGCGTTTTGCCATTGAAAGGCAGAATGAGAGGATCGGTCATGATGGTTCTTTCGTACAATAGGTGACATGGCGCAAGAGATTGCTGTCAGGATCAACATGCGGGTGATCAAAATCCAGATCGGACAAATGGATCATGTCCAGGCGTTCCATCACTGCTCGGCTGCGCGCGTTATTTTCGCTGGTGATCGCCCAGACCGCTTCATTTGGGAATTCTTCCGCGGCCCAGGTGATACATGCCTTTGCGGCTTCGGTGATATATCCCTTGCCCCAGGCATCGTAGGCAAGCCGCCAGCCAATTTCCAACTTGTTGGTAATAGGCGGATGGTCACCCCGGATCATACCGCACCAACCGATCAAGCGATCATCCGTTTTTGTGTCGAGAGCCCAGAAACAGACACCGTCTTTTTGCTGTTGTTTCTGCAATCGCTCAATGAGAGCTCTGACCTCATCTCGCGTCATGATGGGCCCCAAGGTCTCCCTGACCTTGGGATCGCTGTTAATTGCGTGAAAAGCGTCAAGGTCGTCATCCCGCCATTCGCGCATGACGAGGCGCTCTGTTTCAAGACGGAATGCCATTATCCTTGCAACAGTTTGGCCGCATCCGCCGCGAAATAGGAGAGAATTCCGGAACAGCCAGCCCGCTTAAACGCCACCAGTTTTTCCATCATTAAGGCATCATGATCGCCAACACCGGCTGCTGCTCCGGCTTTGACCAGCGCATATTCGCCCGATACCTGATAAGCATAAACCGGCACATCAAACTGTGATTTCGCTCGATAGATAATATCAAGATAGGCGAGACCGGGCTTGACCATTACACTGTCTGCGCCCTCCGCTATGTCCATCGCAATTTCTCGGATCGCCTCATCGCTATTGGCGGGGTCCATCTGATAGGTTTTTTTGTCACCCTTGAGCAATCCGCCTGAACCGACAGCATCTCGGAAAGGACCATAAAAGGCGCTCGCATATTTTGCTGAATAAGCCATGATTTGAACATTGTGATGGTCGGCATGTTCAAGTGTGTCTCGAATTGCCCCGACACGGCCGTCCATCATATCAGATGGTGCGATAATATCTGCTCCCGCATTGGCTTGATTGAGAGATTGCTTGGTCAGAACTTCCAGCGTCCTGTCATTTTCCACATAGCCTTTGTCGCTAAGAAGGCCGTCCTGACCATGAGATGTGTAGGGATCAAGGGCGACATCGGTCAGTACACCAATCTCATCTCCCAGTGCATCCTTGATCGCCTTGGTCGCGCGGCACATTAAGTTGTCCGGATTGAGCGCTTCTGAACCATCATCACTGCGTTTTTCTGGCTGTGTATTTGGGAACAGGGCCACACAGGGTATACCAAGATCGCGCGCTTCTTTTGCACGTTCAACAATACCATCAACAGACCAGCGCGATACGCCAGGCAGGCTTGCCACCGGTTGTTCGGCTCCTTCGCCCTCAATGATGAACAAGGGCCAGATCAAATCGGCAGGGGAAAGACTATTCTCCCGCACCATATCACGGCTCCATGCCGTGCTTCTTGATCGGCGTGGGCGGGTTCGTGGATAAGCGGGCGTTATATTGGTCATATCAGCGCCTTAACCCAAGGTGATATGCTACTCAACCGGCGACAAAGATTTTGACGATATCCCGCTTTTACCTTAGCCGCGCACTGAGGAGTTGAAACTATGAAAACAAACGCATCGAAAATGGTGTTGTTGATATCTTGCATCGGGCTGGCGAGCTGCGGCAGTGCCGATGATGAGAACAGCTTTAGCGTTGCGATGAACAAGGGTTTTGATGAAGGCTGGACCACGGAGTTTGTTGAAAGCTGTGTTGCCGAAGCCGTGAAAGTCGGTGCGCCGGAATCCGATGCAACGACAGCATGCGAATGTGTTTCGGGCGAATTGGCTGGCAAGCTGGACGGGATTTCCGAAAAAATAAATCCGCCAAAGGAAAAAATGAACGCAGCCCTCAAGGCTTGCGGAATTCCAGCGGGATAAACTCTAGCTGTTGATAGACTTGTTGAGGCGGCTAATTTCCCGCTCGGCTTCCGGTTTTTTGGAAGCACTTTTTAATGTACCCAATGCCGCGCCGGGTTCGACTCGTTTTAAGCGTTGTAGTTCGGCTTTGAATTTTCGCAATTCACTGCCGCTTAGTTCAGAGCGTTGAACAAATTTGACCGATCGCGGATTAATGGTGCGGCCATTGCGGTACAGTTCATAATGCAGATGCGGTCCGGTGGAGAGGCCGGTTGAACCGATATAGCCGATAATCTGTCCCTTACGGACCCGGCGACCATTGCTTACAGCGATGCGGCTCATATGGGCATATCCCGAAGCGAGGCCACCGCCATGTTTGATTTTTACAAATTTGCCAAAACCACCTTTGCGACCAGCAAAGGTAACTGTGCCATCCGTGACCGCATAAATCGGTTTGCCATAGCCACCACCAAAATCGAGGCCGCTATGCATACGCTTGTACCGTAAGATCGGATGACGCCGCATACCATAACCGGAAGTAATACGGCCGCCAGTGGGACGCACCAATTCACCGCGCGACTGTCCCACACCAGAGGCTTCGAACCAGTTGGTGCGGCCACCGCTTTGCCATTTTAGCATTTGCGCTTTGGGCTTGCCGCCTCGTTCCAGGCCCGCATAAATCAACTCGCCCACTTCAACTTCACCGGTTTCGGCGCGGCGATAGGATAGGACAATATCAAATTCATCGGTGCTGCGTATGTTTCGGGAAACCGACATTTTCTTGCCGATCACCTGTAGGTATTTTTGTACAGCTTCCATCGGAGCGCCTGCAGCGCGAGCAGATCGATAGAGGCTGGAACCAACCACGCCTTTGATACGCAGCGGCGTATCATCAACCACGATCGGTTTACGATTAAGTTTTAGCGCATCACCATCGCGCATAATTTCTAGATTGAGATCAAATCGCGCACGAAAAGCAAGTTGGTCCAATGGTCGCGCC
This sequence comes from uncultured Sphingomonadaceae bacterium, assembly GCA_947494305.1. Taxonomy (GTDB): domain Bacteria; phylum Pseudomonadota; class Alphaproteobacteria; order Sphingomonadales; family Sphingomonadaceae; genus Parasphingorhabdus. Next base: position 553,032 of record CANLUL010000002.1, read on the forward strand.
TGATTTTTGGCAGGACGACGACCCAAAACAATGTCGATATTTGTACCTGATTTAATGTCGCCAAGCGGTACGGCATTGGCCACCATATTGGTTACCTCACGCGCTTCGCCGCTGGCTACGCCAGCTCTTTGCAAAACCCGGCGCAGGCTGTCACCTCTTCCCAGAGTTGCCTTTAGCTCAATGGAAGGGCGTTCTGGGCTTTGCGCCAGTGGCCGAACTGCGTCGGTTGCCGCCATTCTGAGGCCCGTATCTGAACCATAGGCGAGAGGAGCAATGGTTTGCGATCTGGCTTGATCTGCAAAGGTTCCGGTCAGGGGGGCGGGTTGATGGCCCGAAATCGGCCCGAAATCGGGGAGACAAGAAATGGCGATACCGCAAAGCAGGCTTAGCGTTGCAAGACCGCGAAACCAGGTAAGGCTGCCGATATCGCGACCCAGATCAGGAATCCAGTCAACTTCTGACAGGCTGTCTTTCCAATTTTCCCATATTTCAGCGAGATTTTTCCGTGCGGGCAGGGAAGGCATATTGGCAAGCGGCGCAGCTATAGCAGCTGTGCCATCACCATAATCATCCAGATTGTCGGTACTCTTGAACAAACGGATCCCTTGCTGGTGCAAAAGCGTAAGCATTTGGCGGCTTTGCACCCTGTTAACAGCCTTTCTCTGTGAAGGAATAGAGTTAATGTCAAATTAACAGGAGCCGGCATTTTGACAGTTGCGGCAAGACGTGCAGATTAGCGGATATTTGGTCTACATTTGTAGATTTTGTGAGTTAGCGCTTGCCTGTCCGGCGTGGATGCGCTGTTGTTAAGATAATGTCCCGCCTATCCCAGTCCCCTCTGATCGCGGTCCTTGGTCCGACCAATACCGGTAAGACTCATCTCGCGATTGAACGCATGTGTGCCCATTCCAGCGGCATGATCGGCTTTCCCCTGCGGCTTTTGGCGCGAGAGGTTTATGACCGCGTTGTTAAGTTGAAGGGCCCCAACAGTGTTGCTTTGGTTACCGGAGAAGAAAAGATCATCCCGCCCGATGCACAGTGGTTTTTGTGCACTGCTGAAGCCATGCCGATGGATCGGGATTTTTCCTTTGTAGCGATTGACGAAGCGCAGCTTGGGATCGATCCGGAACGAGGGCATATTTTTACGGATCGGATGCTCCATGCAAGGGGCCGGGACGAAACGATGATATTGGGTTCCGAGAGCCTGCGTCCCTTGATCAGAAGCCTTCTGCCGGATGCAGAAATCCAAACACGGCCACGTTTTTCAACGCTTAGCTATGCCGGGCCGCGCAAGTTATCGCGTCTGCCGAAGCGATCCGCAATTGTCGCTTTCTCGATTGAAGATGTTTACGCGATTGCCGAAATGTTGCGGCGGCAACATGGTGGTGCCGCGATTGTAATGGGTTCGCTCTCCCCCCATACTCGCAATGCACAGGTTCAAATGTATCAGGATGGTGAAGTGGACTATTTGGTCGCTACCGATGCTATCGGAATGGGTCTCAATCTTGATGTTACCCATGTCGCATTCGCGGCGCTTAGAAAATTTGATGGCCGCCGACGTCGGCGATTGACGCTAGCGGAAATTGGACAGATTGCAGGCCGGGCCGGGCGGCATCAAAAAGACGGTAGTTTTGGTACCCTATCTGGGATGGCGTCTTCGGATGAGCTACTGGACGAAGAAATTGAGCATCTGGAAGCGCATGAGTTTCCCAATTTGAACTGGCTCTATTGGCGCAATGCGGAGCCTTCTTTGAGAAATCTAAAAGCCCTGATCGATGGACTGGAAGAGACACCGAAGGATAGATTGCTGCGGGCCGCTCCCGAAGCAACAGACCTGGCGGTACTCAAACGGTTGGCACAAGATCCCGATGTAGCCACTCTTGTACAGGGTCGAGATGAGGTAAATCTGCTCTGGGAAGCGGCCTGTATTCCCGATTTTCGTAAAGTCGGTCCTGATCATCAGGCGCGATTCGTCGCGTCGCTATGGCCGTACCTGTCAAAAGGAACGGGTAAAATTCCGCACGCGCGTATGGCACAAGAGATTGCAAGGCTGGAAAATATACAAGGCGATATTGCAACTTTGGGAGGACGGATCGCGGCCGCGCGCAGTTGGAGTTATATTGCGCAAAAGAAGCATTGGGTGGAGCAGGCGGATATCATGATTGAGCGCACGCGTGCGCTTGAACGCAAGCTTAGTGATGCCATGCACAGCCTACTCACGCAGCGGTTTGTTGACAAACGAACCCGTGTTTTGATGCGCGGTCTGTTAAGGGATGGGTTACCACAAGACGTAACCATTGAGCCCGATGGTGGCGTTATGGTTGAAAATATAAAAATTGGGACTGTCAATGGGTTTCAATTTTCCGTACCTTTCGATAGCCGGAGGGAAGATCGTAAAATGCTGCTGTCCGCAGCAGAGAGATATTTGGGAAAATACATGCTCGAAAATGCCGATGCCTTGGCAAAAGCCCCAGACACCGTTTTGTCTCTCGTTGCAGATGACAATGGTCAACCCGCGATCATGTGGGGCGATGCCAAATTGGGTATTTTGACCAAAGGTAAAGATTTGTTGTCGCCGGAAGTGCGATTGGAACAGTCAGTAAAAGATCTGCCAGCCGAGGCCGCTCAAAAAGTCGGCGACCGCCTGGATGCCTGGCTTGAAGCGATGAAGCTCAAGCATCTTGAGGGTTTGGTCAAGATCAATGGGTTGGCGAATGAAGCCGAAACACCGCCGGTTGTCAGGGCTCTCTTTGCGCAAATTGTTGAAGCCGGCGGCATCGTTCCGCGGCGGTTCGTCAACGATGCGGTGCGCGCTTTGGACAATGACATGCGCGGTCATGCACGGCGTGGCGGATTGGTCTTTGGCGCGTTGGATATTTACCACCATGCTTTGATGAAACCGGGTGCGGTGTTGTGGCGTTCAGCTCTATTCGCTGTTCTCAACGAACAACCGATGGCGAAATTGACCCCGGATAACGCGGTCCATTTGAAAGAATGGGAATTTGCCAACGGGCCACAAATTAGTCAGATGGGTTTCCGCAAGGTCGGCAATGAATATGTTCGTGTCGATATGGCGGAACGCCTAGTTAAACAAGCGCACGAAGCGCGGAGCCAAGGGGATGTTTTTGCAATAGATGGCGGTCTGGCAACATCGCTCGGTATGGCAGACGAAGTGCATCAAGAACTCCTGGAAATGGCCGGTTTTGCCAAAACCGACGAACAACCTGCGCCAGCGAAAACGGCTGTGACGGTAGAGGTAACTGACGAAGCAGCGTCAGACCCAGAAAAGCCGGCTCTGTTTCAAGAAAAAGCCGAAGCAGCAACACCCGCTGATAACCTCGAAACATCTGAAACGTCTCAGACCGCTGCGGGAAGTGCTCCCGAACAAGCCGAAGCGCCTCAATATTGGCGTTGGAAAGGCATGGGTAAAGTAAAAGGTGGCAACCGGAATAAGCCCCGCACAAAGAATCCCAGCAAGCATTCCAAAGCTGGCGCAAGTGGACAGAAACCAAATCGAAAAAAAGCAGAACCGGTTCTTGCCACCGGCGGCGGCGCGTTTGACGAGCTAGCAGCGTTAAAGGAAAGCATGAAAAAATAGGATGCGGGTTTGAATAACGGTCATTCGGCGACGTCAGGTCTTTCCGATCACAGCATCCGGGTAGACAAATTGCTATGGTTTTTACGCTTTTGCCGCAATCGCGCGGTTGCCAAAAAACTGTCTGAAAAGGGGCACGTCCGTCTAAATGGGCGCCGTGTAAGCCGGGCGCATCTTTCGGTCCGCGCCAACGACATTTTAACAATTCCTGTGGGTCGAGAAGTGCGTGTTGTGCGCATCATTTCACTGCCGGAACGCCGCAGTTCTGCACCGGAGGCACAATCCTGTTACGAAATACTAAAGACAGGCTATTGAAATGAACAGCAAATGTGCGGTTGACCTTGTCAAATTTGCGCAATAGCTAGGGAGCTGATCAGCCTGTTTTGGGCAAAGGGAGTAGAAGACCAGATGACCTATGTAGTGACCGAAGACTGCATCAAGTGTAAATATATGGACTGTGTGGAAGTATGCCCGGTCGATTGTTTTTATGAAGGCGAAAATATGCTGGTCATCAACCCCAGCGAATGCATCGACTGCGGTGTATGTGAGCCGGAATGCCCTGCTGAGGCAATTTTGCCAGATACCGAAGACGGCCTTGAGAAGATGCTAGAAATAAACACCAAATTTTCTGAAGAATGGCCGAACATAACGGTCAGCCGTGATCCACCAGCTGATGCCGATGATTTTAAAGGCAAGGAAGGCAAGTTCGAAATGTTCTCGGAAGCGCCTGGCCAAGGGGACTGATTCGAACGTCTTGTTGTCGGGACGTTTTGTTGCCATCTTTTAGTCTTTGAATTCTCTCGTGACTATTTCGGGGAGGGGATATTTGTCGAGGTTGAGTGACTCGGCATCGAGCGTCCCTTCACGAGCCGCCGCCAGGTTTTCTCTCAAATCGGTTTCCCAGATTTCCGCATTTTCTTTGATCCGCTGGTGTAAGGCTTCATTTTCATGAGCGGGAATATCTATGTCGTAGACATCTGCCGTCGATAGCATGGAACGACGGTCCATTCTTTCAAAAACATCAACCATTCGCTGCGCGGCATCGCGCGATGTGCCTAGGGCTTGAATTGCGGACCGGCCCATGCGGACGGAGCTGTCATAGGTCTCACGAATAATATCCCTGCACCCCAATGCCCAAAGTTCGTGAACATGGTTGCGATCAAATGCGCGGGCGATGACATGCAGGTGCGGATAGTTTTTGGATGCATATTTGACCATGGCATTTACTTGATCTTTTCCATCAATCGCAATGATCAGTAACTTGGCGTCATTGATTCCGGCGGCGTGCAGGAGATCGGGTCTTGTGGCGTCGCCAAAATAGGCTTTGACGCCGAACTTCTGCAACATATCCAGTTGCTTGGAGCTATAGTCAATAATTGTGGGATTGTGACCCGCACCCTCCAATATCCGTCCTACAATGCCGCCAAATCGGCCGCGTCCGGCAACAATGATATGGCTGTCCTCGGGCAGGGCATCTGCTTCGCGTTCTTGTGCGCCATCAAATCGCGGCGCGATGACTTTGTCGTATAAAATGAATAACAAAGGAGTGATCAACATAGAGAGCGCTACGACCAGCAACAGCCCATCTGCTATATCGGTTGGCATGATGTTGTTGGTGGTGACAAAGGAAAGCAGCACAAACCCAAATTCACCGGCCTGCGCCAGGCCAAGCGCGAACAACCAGCGGTCGGCGCCGTTGATGCCAAAAATACGTCCTAGGACCCATAGAACAGCGACCTTTGTTCCAATCAATATTGCTGTCCAATAGGCAATAGAACCAAAGCTGCCGACCAATTCGGGAATATCGATTCCAGCACCGACAGTCATGAAGAACAATCCAAGCAATAGCCCTTTAAATGGCTCGATATCGGATTCGAGTTCATGGCGGTATTCGCTGTTGGCAAGGACGACGCCGGCTAGAAAAGTACCAAGCGCAGGGGAAAGGCCGACAAGTGACATGAGTACAGCAATACCAATAACGAACATCAGTGCTGCGGCGGTAAACAACTCGCGTAACTGGGCGAGTGCAATGAACCGGAAAATCGGCCGGGTCAGATAGTTCCCAACCAATACTACCAGTGCGACAGCGGCGATTGTTACCAAACCTGCTTGCCAGGCGCTGAGATTAGCGATCAAATTAAGGTCGCCCGAATGATCTCCGCCCTCTGCGCCATGTGTTGCAGCCTGCGCTGCGGTTTCGACCAGTTCCGGCATTGCAAGCAGCGGTAGAAAGGCAAGCATCGGGATGACGGCGATATCTTGAAACAGCAAAACGGAAAAACTTCCTTCGCCGCCATCGCTCTTCATCAGGCCTTTTTCATTCAGTGTTTGTAAGACGATCGCAGTGGAGGAAAGGGACAATATCATCCCAGTCACCAGCGACAGTCGCCAATCCCAGCCGCTGATCATTGAAATGCCCATCATCAACAATATGGTAATGATGACTTGCCCACCGCCTAGTCCAATCAGCCGGCCTCGCATTTCCCATAGGCGTTTGGGTTCCAGTTCCAGGCCGACCAGAAAAAGCATCATCACGACGCCAAATTCCGCAAAATGCTGGAGGCCAACAATATCGACACCAAGCACGCCCAGAGTCGGGCTAATGATCATGCCGGCTAACAAATAGCCGAGAACGGATCCTAGTCCGAATTTTGAGGCCAGCGGAACCGCAATTACGCCCGCAACGAGAAAAATAAATGCCAATAGAAGAAAATCTGTCATTGGCCGAGCTTACGATTCGCATACTGCCATCGCAACTGTTCGATTACTGCGGATGAATCGGTTCCAAGACGCAACCCGTTGTGCATTGCAACCAAAAATTGCTTTTTTGTTACGAATCTGTTAAAACCATGGTTATCAAGCGGCGAAACGGGGGGGTTTTGGCCGCTTTTGTATAGGTTGAAAGGACAATTTCGTTGGGGTTTTCGAAAGTTTGAACGAAAAAATCCTAGAATTTTCAAGATTTAGAAAGGCTTTTTATGGCTGCGAATGTGCTGCTCTTTGATGTGGGCGATTATGTTGTTTACCCGAAACACGGTGTGGGCCGGGTGATTGAATTGCAAAATGAAGAAATTGCAGGGATGCAATTGGAGCTTTATGTGCTCCGCTTTGAAAAAGAACGTATGACATTGCGCGTTCCAACCAACAAAGCCGAAGGCGTCGGCATGCGCAAATTGTCTTCGGATAAGACGCTTAAAGAAGCGATTTTGACGCTCAAGGCTAAGCCAAAAGTGAAACGTTCCATGTGGTCGCGTCGTGCGCAGGAATATGAAGCGAAGATCAATTCTGGCGATCTGGTTTCCATTGCAGAAGTGACCCGCGATCTGTTCCGTGCTGATGATCAGCCTGAACAGAGCTATTCCGAACGTCAGATTTTCGAAGCAGCCTCAAGCCGTCTGGCTCGCGAATTGGCCGCGATGGAAGACACAGACGAACCGGCAGCGCTGGAGAAAATTCTCGAAATCTTGAATATTGCGGCACCACAATATTACGAGACTGACGAATCTTAAATTCTTGCACCGCGACTATCGCGGTGTTGAATTTCAAATCGACCATCAAAAGGCCGCCACAGAAATGTGGTGGCCTTTTTCTGTCTGCGAGCTATGAGTTCGGCAATAACTGATCTTAATTTCTATTGAGTGCAACAGCTTGCGCCACAAAATAGGCCACGGTTTCTGGTTCGAACTTATTCAGGGAAAGCACACGTATTGATTTACCTGCTCCTCCCAGACGAGCCTTTTCATCAACCATTCGGGCTCCTTTCAAAAAGCCAATATCAATTCCATGCGGCATAGTTCTTAGATGGCAAATACCTCCATCTGAATTCGCGTAGGTTGTGATTCTGGGTTTCTGAGTCTCAACAATCCCCTCAAGTGTGAGCAGATGTTCCCTTGCCAGTTCAAATAGACCGCGGTGCGGAGATTCTATGTCTTTTTCAAATTGGGTCATATTCCGTCCATGCTGCTTTTCAGTGGAACTGCTATGACACAGCCCTACTGACAGCATCCTGTCAGTAGTATCACAATAATCAGCAAGGTAAGCTGGTAGTCGAGGAGGTGAACCGCTCCGGGTCGCAGGCGGTTTCAGTGGGAAACGGCAGCAATCTCCAATGCGGTTTTTTCAGCCGCCCGGCGCACTTCATCGGCCAATTCAGAGTTCGGCAATGTGCGCGCCAGAACCATTCCGCCGACACATAACGCCGCAACTGAAAGAGCCTGCCCACGGGCCCTGGTGGTTTTTTCTTCGAAACCGTTTTCAAACAATCCAACCATAGCATCCAGCAACTGTTGATAGGCGGTCTGAACCTGCGGGTTTGATCGCGCCACATCCGATGGCAGGGCGATCATTGGGCACTGACCGTCCAAATCTCCCAAATGTTCAGGTGATAAATATCCGGCAATCATCTGACGCGCCATATCTGAAGCGGGGCCTTCAGGGTCAATGCCCGCATCTTTGCGCCACTCGGCTCCACGTCCCATTAGAAAGCTGGAAACGGCTGCTTCATATAGCGCCTCCTTGCTCCTAAAATGATTGTAAAAAGCGCCGCGCGTCAGGCCAGCATTTTCCATAACCATATCAATGGTAACGTCCTGAAAGCCATGACGATTAAACAATATGCGGGCGGATTCGGTGATCTTGGCTCGACTTTTGGCTTTGTGCTCGGCGCTATATGGCATGGATTCTTCCTTGTTTGGAACAGGCTATCAGAAATCTAAATATGTTCTTTAACATATTAAAAGGCTGGGCATAAGCTGTGCTCAACCAAATAAAGGAACCCCCAAATGCAAAAATTTATATTCGCTTATCACGGCAATCCAGACATTAAATCGCCAGAAGAAGGGCAGGCGCATATGACTGCCTGGAAAGCTTGGATGGATGGTTTGGGTGATGCTGTCATCGATCGCGGTTTACCGGCTGGTCCATCAAAAACAGTTGGCCGTGACGGTGTGACGGATGATGGCGGATCAAACCCGCTATCCGGAATTTCGATTGTGCAGGCAGATAATATCGAGACCGCACTCGAAATGGCCAAACGCTCTCCGCATGTAACCGGTGGGGGCACAATAGAAGTTGCACCTGCGATGGATATGGAAATGTAGAAAGATCACGCTATCCGAAGTGATTCACCAAAAACCAAATTTACAATGCGGAGCAAATAATGAAGCTTTATACCACTCATCCTGCGCCAAATCCATTTCGGTTAAGGGTGTTTCTGGTCGAAAAAGGAATTGAACTGCCTATCGAACAGATTGACATTATGGCTGGCGAGACACGCGGACCTGAATTTTTGAAGAAAAACTCACTCGGTGAGTTGCCCGTTCTGGAACTTGATGATGGCACCTTGTTGACCGAGGCCATTGCGATATGCCGATATTTGGAAAGTGAATATCCGGATACGCCTCTTATGGGTAGAACACCGCTGGAAGTTGCCAAGATCGATATGTGGACCAGAAGAATGGAACAGCAGATTCAAACGCCGATAGGAGAAGTCGCTCGCCACACCTTTCCTTTGTTTGCGGATTCGACTGAACAGCTTCCCGAATATGCTGAAACGCAAAAACGTTTGGCATTGAAACGATGGGCTTGGCTGGATGCTGAGCTGTCCGATGGCCGGGTCTATGTTTGCGATGACAAGTTTTCGGTCGCCGATATTACCGGAATGGCCGCGCTCATGATCTGCGATTTTTCCGGCGAGACGGTTCCGAAGGATATGGTAAATGTCAAACGTTGGGAAACGGCGGTAAGAACCCATAAAGCATGGGGAAACTAGGTCATTAAATCTGGCGGAAGGTGACAATATGCGAGAGCTAGCAATCTTGACATTCGTTACCCTGAACGGTGTGATGCAGGCCGTACGCCTGCCTGACGAAGATATGTCGGGTGGCTTCGCCCATGGCGGGTGGGCGGCCCCTTATTGGGACGATGTCATGACCCAGGTTGGACGAACGGCAATGGCAGAGCCTTACGACATGCTGCTAGGGCGCAAGACCTTTGAAATGTTTGCTGCCAATCAGGAAGACAGCCCTAATGACGGCCATGTCTATACCGTCTCATCAACACTATCGGAATCCATCTGGGAAAACGCGACAATCCTGAGTGGCAATCCGGTTGAAGAAGTTGCCCGGTTAAAGGAAATGGATGGGCCATTGCTGCAAATTCACGGCAGCTGGCAATTGATTCAACCATTGATCGGTGCCGGTTTGATTGACGAATTTCGGCTTTTTATTTTCCCGCTAATATTGGGTTCGGGAAAGCGTCTGTTTGAAGGCGTCGAGGGTGCGGACCGATTGAAACTTGTACGATCTGAGCCTACGGGAAATGGTGTTGTAATGCATATCTATAGGAAAGAATGACATCGAACTATGGCCTATGACGAACACACGACCTTGCGTTTCAGGGAAGCGCTCGGCCCTATGCAGGGGCTCAGCGAAAAGCGCATGATGGGCGGTATGTGTTTTCTCTTAAACGGCAACATGATCGGAGGAGCCGATCGCCCTAAAGATGACGTTGCCCGGTTCATGTTCCGCATTGGTAAAGAAAATCAAGACAAGGGCGAGGCTATGCCGCTTGCACAGCGGATGGAAATGGGTGGGCGTCCTATCGGCGGGTTTTTCTTCGTTGATGCAGGGGATTGCGATCAGGATTTGCTAAAGCGCTGGATTGCACTGGCGCTAAGTTTTGTCGAAGATCTGCCTCCCAAATAACCTGACTTGTCAAAGTCACTTGAAAAACTCCCTGCATGCTGTATTAAAACACCAATACAGCTAGGAGACCCCCGATGAAGAAAATACTATTTGCGCTCCCCTTATTTGCGCTTGCGGCTTGCGAAGGTTCAATCGCCAATGAAGTGCGGGAAATGGCAAGCAGCGGCAGCATGTCCGATGGTGAAGCCATTTCTACCAATGATCAAGATCCGGGGGAATTCACCAAAGTCTCGTCAGTAGGTCCGGACAATATTGTCTTCACAAAAGGCGATGATTTTTCGATTCGCGCTGAAGGCGATGATGAAACTATTGAACGGCTGCGTTACAAACTGACCGATGGAAATTTGAAAATTGGCCGATTGAAAGAAAAAGGCTGGAGCGGAAAGGGTGATGCAGCCACTGTCTTCGTCAGCGCACCATCACTGAACGCGTTGGCACTGGCAGGCTCAGGCGATATCAAGGCGGACAAAATGTCTGGTGACAGCGCCAAAATCAGCATCGCTGGTTCCGGTGATGTCTCGGTGGAGAAAGTAAAAACTGACTCGTTAAAAGGAAGCATTGCCGGATCGGGTAATCTCAAACTTGCCGGCAAGGCGAAAGCCATGAAAGTCTCCATAGCCGGTTCCGGTGATGTGAGCGGCAAGAAAATGAAAGTCGACACTGCGAGCATTTCGATAGCGGGCAGTGGCAATGTCGAGCTGTCGTCTGACGGCTCTGTCGATGCAAAAGTCATGGGCTCCGGTGATATTCGCGTCCACGGTGATGCGAAATGCAAGACCAAAGCTATGGGATCCGGCACCGTTACATGCGGCTAGGTGAATACCTTCAAGGATGATTTAACTTGGCACAGGCTTGGTCCTGTGCCAGTTTCTATGCCATGGCAAATATATGGGAAAAATATGCGGTTCCGAAGCTGATCAGGTTCGCCTGTTCACAGCCGGCCGTGATGAAGGATCGTAGTCAAATAGTTCCAAGAGCTGATGGGAATGTGTTGGAATTGGGCTGCGGCGGCGGGATCAACCTACAATTTTATGACCGTGAGCGTGTGGACAGTTTAACTGGCCTGGATCCATCTGCGGAGTTGCTGGATTACACGCGTGAAGAAGCAAAATCTCGTGGTTTTGATATGGATATTCTGGACGGTATTGGGGAAGCTATGCCGTTTGAGGATGGTCGCTTCGATACCGTATTGGCCACTTTCACCTTGTGCTCGGTACAAGATGGTGAGCAGGTTTTGAAAGAAATGCGCCGCGTGTTGAAGCCGGGTGGCAAAATATTGTTCCTTGAACATGGACGAGCCCCAGATGCCGGTCCGGAAAAATGGCAACAGCGGCTGGAACCCATGTGGAAACATATTGCCGGCGGCTGTCATTTGCACCGCCCGGTGATCAAGAAATTTGAAGCCAACGGATTTAATGTTTCCAATAGCGATGGACATTATGCGGACAAAACACCGCGTTTTCTGGGTTGGATGGAAATGGGAGAGGCGCGGCCAGTATGAGGTATTTCATTCTCATATTGACGACTGTTCTTGTTGCGGTTGCCGGAACCGCAGAAGCCAAAGAACGCAAACTGTCTGGGTATAGTTTTGATGCTATCCAGATCATTGGCAATGTAAATGTAAGCATTGAAACGGGAAAAGGACCGTCTGCTGTGGCTGAGGCAGATACGCGGCGTGCATTGGATCGGGTGTCGGTGCGCAAAGCCGGCGATGAGTTGATCGTGTCTGTTCGCCCCGGCTCCACTCAGACTGACCGATTTTCCAAAGAACCGCCTATTGCGCTGCGCTTGACAACCTATCAGCTTACCAAAATCTTACATCGAGGACCGGGTAGCGTAGCTGTGGATAGCATGAAAGAACGCAATACAAACATCCGGATAGGTGGATTTGGCAGCGTAACAGTCGGTGATATCGACACAGATCGATTGGAGATCAGCATGAATGGCGGAGGCGAGCTGATCATCGGAGGAACGGCGCGAACAGCCAAGGTTGCTCTACTAGGTTCCAGTAGACTGGACGCGACAGCGTTAACGGTAGACGATTTAGACTTAACGCATCGCGGGCCAGCCAACACCCAAATTACCGTCGAAAAACGCGCAGAGATCACCAATGGTGGATCCGGCTTTATTCAGATTGATGGGCGTCCGGAATGCTTGGTTCGAACCGCTGGAGCGGCAGAGATAATCTGCAACCCGAAAAACTGAACTTTTTGAAGCTAGTGCACGGTCCCGATAGACGTATCGATAGAGAGCAACACGCATAACCGTTCAACCTGCCGCCATTTGCAATAATGGATATGGTTGCCAGAGGCCCGGCTTTTGTCGGCGCGATTGGCAGCCTCCAATCCAGCTTCTTCACCAAAGTTGGAAAGTAACAATTCAGCATCGGTATAGTTACTGGAGTCAATGAATACAGGTAGTTGCAAGGCGGGCTCCTGAAATAGGCTCGAAGAGCGGCTAGCCCTGCGAAGTGGAAGTCAAGGCTCTACCCAAAACCCATGGAAAAACTGTCAAAGGCCTTGGTGAACAAAAACTTATCCAACTGTTTACTAAAACAATCTGGCTATCCGTTTCGAACAGCGCTATGGCGCAGAAATGAGCGATAATCAGGCTTCCGGCGCTTCCGGCGAATCATCTCAGAACCGCAATGCTGGCGGTGTGTTTATTGCGGTTGGTACGGTCGTGGGGGCAGTGATTGGTGCTTTGCTGGGTCAGCCATCGATTGGCTTTCTGGCGGGGTTAGCACTGGGAAGCATATTGGCTTTGTTCATCTGGTTGAAAGAACGCTAAACCCACGCGCCATGCTTGTTTTTGGCTAGTTTGGTTCCTATTGTTGAACCATGAAACATTTAAGAAACTTGCTGATTCTCTTCGTTGTTCTTGTGCTCGCCGGGATCTCCTATCTTTATTTCATTCACGGTGACGAAGCTCAAATTCCTTTGGAGCAAACTTCTGGGGCTGAGCCCAGCCTGACCAATGTGCGGCCCGAACTGCTTCCAACAATCAATGTGAAAGCAGCTGAACCCTGGGGCGAAGAGGGTGCGCCAATTGCGGCAGATGGATTTACCGTAGAACGATTTGCTCAGGGATTGGATCATCCTCGTTCCATGCTGCGGCTTCCCAATGGTGACGTTCTGGTCGCCGAAACCAATAGTCCGCCGCGTACCAACAAGGGCATTGAGGGATGGGTTTTACGGAACCTGATGCAAAAAGCCGGTGCCGGAACACCTTCTGCCAATCGGATCACTTTGCTGCGCGATACAGACCAAGATGGCAAGGTAGATGAGACATTCGCGTTTCTTGAAGATCTCAATTCACCCTTTGGCATGGCTTTGGTCGACGGTTATTTATACGTTGCCAATACCGACACCGTATTCGCTTATGAATATGAGGAAGGCATGACCAAAATTGAAGGCAAAGGCCGCCGCGTTGCCAATCTTAACGCCAAGGCGCCTAACAATCATTGGACCCGCGGGTTGTTGGCCAGCGATGACGGTAAATATTTGTACATCTCGGTTGGCTCCAATAGCAATATCGGCGAAAATGGTATGGAATCCGAAGTTCAGCGTGCGGCGATTTTGCGGGTTGAACTGGCCACGAATGACAAGGAAATCTTCGCGGACGGCATGCGTAATCCGGTTGGTATGGCCTATCTACCCGGGACCGATAAATTCTATACGGTGGTCAACGAGCGGGATATGCTCGGTAGCGACATGGTGCCGGATTATCTGACCGAGGTGCGCTGGGCATCGCATTATGGTTGGCCCTGGCATTTCTGGGGCGGTTATGTGGACCCAAGGGTAGAGCCGAAAAACCTAGATCACCGACAGTATGAACGGCGCCCGGATTATGGATTGGGCGCGCATACAGCGCCGCTGGGATTGGCTTTCTCCCATGGCCAGAATTTGGGTGAACCGTTTCACAAAGGTGCAATCATCGCGCGGCACGGATCATGGAACCGCATACCCTATTCGGGCTATGATGTTGTCTATGTCGATTTTGACGAAAAGGGTGAACCGGTTGGAAAGCCCGTCACGCTATTATCCGGTTTTGTGGATGATGATGAAAAGGCCAAAGGTCGGCCAACAATGGTTGAATTTGATTCGACCGGAGCCTTGTTGGTCAGCGATGATGTTGCTGGCATAATCTGGCGCGTATCTCGAAAAGATGCTGCGCCAGCCAAGCCCGCCGAAGAGTAATTCAGCCCAGCGTCTTTCCGGCGCGACCGGCCAGTTCGACAACATATTGCCACGCCACCCGGCCCGAGCGGCTGCCGCGCTGCTTGGACCAGAGCAGGGCATCATCCTCTTCAAAGGAAAGGCCATGTGTCGCCGAATATTTCCGGATCATGGCGAGATAGTCATCCTGTGACGCTGCATGAAATCCGAGGCGCAGGCCAAAGCGATCCGATAGCGCGAGTTTGTCATCCACAACATCACGCGGGTTCACCGGATCGTCCTGCTCGGCCATCGAACGCGCCACGATATGGCGGCGGTTTGAAGTCACATAGAGCCGCACATTGGACGGTCGTTGCGATGCACCACCTTCCAGCACCGAACGGAGCAGGCGCGGTGCTGCGCTGCTGTCTTCAAAGCTGATATCATCGATAAACAGGATGAAAGCACGTTGGCTATCGCCAAGCATCTGAAACAGCCGAGGCAGGCTGTCTAAATGATCGGATGAAGTTTCGATCAATGCGATCGCTGCGCCATCATCTTGAAGCGCTTTCACAACCGATTTCGCAAGCGCAGATTTACCCATTCCGCGCGAGCCCCACAGCAGCACGTCATGTGCTGCATGGCCAGATGCTTGCCGCTTGGCATTTTCGATCAACCTTGCCTTTTGATCATCAATAGCTGTGAGCAGATCGAGGGGAATCGGATTAAAATTCGGGATCGCGCTGAACTGCGTTCCATCCCAATAGTAGGCCGCCTCTGCGTTGAGGTCGATCGGATCGATCGGCGGCGGTGAAAGCCGTTCCAGCGCATCGGCGATGCGTTCGAGAACAGCTTTATGGCCATCGTCTGCCATGATCAGGCAACCAGCTCCTCGCTATTGAGGCTATATAGAATATCAGCGCCCCCCATTGCGGCGGCCTTCAATCCCATTGCCTCTGGCACCAAATGGTCCAGATAATATCGCGTTGTGACCAGTTTGGCTTTCAGGAACGGATCATCACCACCTGCCAGTTCTGCTTCAGCAATGCGGTGCTGCTTGGCCATCAGCATCCCGCAAGTTGCGGTCGCCAACATGGTCATGAAGGGATAGCTGCCAGCCAGACGATCATCGATGGAGGCTTCTCCACCGGCCATCCACTTGGCAATATCCTCACACATCATTGCCAAAGTCATCAGCGCATCGTCATTCTGCGCCTCCGCCTTTATGTCGCTGATCAAGGTCATCATCGCATCGCCACCATCAAGGCCTAGTTTACGCCCAACCAGGTCAGCGGCCTGAATGCCATTGGTGCCTTCATATATTGGCGCAATACGGGCATCGCGAAAATGTTGGCCAGCGCCTGTTTCCTCAATAAATCCCATACCGCCATGAACCTGTACCCCGATGGAAGCGACTTCATTGCCGATATCGGTGCCATAACCCTTGATCAAAGGAGTCAGGATTTCCGCACGTGATTTAGCGCCGTCTATACCCAATGTAGCGCGGTCAACGGACGAGGTTGCGTAATATAGTAAAGCACGTGCTGCTTGAGTCAGTGCCTTGGAGCGCAGCAACATGCGCCGGACATCAGGATGCTCGACAATGGCAACGGGATCTTTGGTGCCGCTGCCAGCGCGCGCTGATTGCACCCGCTCAATTGCGAACTGGCTTGCCTGCTGTGTTGCGCGTTCGGCAATCTGTACGCCCTGCGAGCCGACGTTGATCCGTGCGTTGTTCATCATAGTGAACATGGCTTTCATTCCGCCAAATTCGCCGCCGATGAGCTCGCCAATACACTCGTTGTCTTCGCCATAAGCCATGACGCATGTCGGTGAGCCGTGGATGCCAATTTTATGTTCAATGGAGACACAGCGTGCATCATTAAACGCGCCGATGGTGCCATCGTCATTAATATGGTTTTTAGGCACGATGAACAGAGATATGCCGCGCGTTCCTTCCGGTGCGCCCGGTGTTCGGGCCAGTACCAGATGGATAATATTGTCGGTCAGGTCATGCTCACCAAAGGTGATGAAGATCTTCTGCCCTTTGATTTTATATTTTCCGGCATGCTCTCCCTCGGTGATCGGCTCCGCAGTTGAACGCAGCGCGCCAACATCGCTGCCAGCTTGCGGTTCTGTCAGGTTCATCGTGCCTGTCCACGCGCCGGAAACCAGATTGGGAAGATATTTCGCTTTCTGCTCATCGCTGCCATGCGCATGCAGGGCTTCAATCGCGCCAAAGCTGAGCATCGGGCAAAGAGTGAATGCAAAATTAGCCGCGCCGCAGGTCTCCAGGATCAGCGCCGATAGGGAATAGGGAAGGCCCTGTCCGCCAAAGTCCTCTGGTCCATCGATTGAAGCCCAGCCGCCCTCAACAAATTGTCGATAGGCTTCTTTAAAACCTTCCGGTGTGGTTACAGCGCCGTCATGCCATTGCGCGCCCACAGTGTCACCGATCCGGTTTATTGGAGCAAATTCGCCCTGTGCGAATTGGCCGATCCCCTCAACAATGGCTTCCACCATGTCTTCACTGGCGCCAGAAAAGCGCTCATGTTCTGCCAGTTTGCCAATCTCGGCAATATGCTTAAGGACGAAATTTTGTTCCCGGCTGGGGGCTGTAAAGGTCATGAATCAATCCGCTGTTTATTGTGACTTGGTTATTGTTACTGGGCGGCGCTATAGCGCAGCGTTATGACAGGCTCAAATGATCAAATGGGCATAGTAAAAAAAGCCGCCGCACATTTGCGTTCGGGCGGCCTGGTAGCTGTGCCTACTGAAACGGTATATGGGCTTGCCGCCGACGCGAGCAATGCGGAAGCTGTGGCGCAAATCTATCGAACCAAGGGCCGTCCCGATTTTAACCCGCTCATTGTGCATGTTCCGAACCTGGATGTGGCGCAACAACTCGGAACGTTCAA
Organism: uncultured Sphingomonadaceae bacterium; assembly: GCA_947494305.1. GTDB lineage: Bacteria > Pseudomonadota > Alphaproteobacteria > Sphingomonadales > Sphingomonadaceae > Parasphingorhabdus. The sequence goes on from CANLUL010000002.1 coordinate 570,406, forward strand.
TTCACTTGCCCGGACAATCGCCGAAAAATACTGGCCCGGTCCAATGACTTTGGTTCTCCCGAAAACAGAAGAATGTAAGGTCGCAGCGGCAGTGACGGCGGGGTTGGAAACTATTGCAATTCGCTGTCCCAAACATCCAGTGATGCGTAATTTACTCAATGAGTCAGAACTTTATCTTGCCGCACCCTCGGCCAACAAGAGTGGCCGTATTAGCCCTACAACAGCGGACCATGTGCGAGAAAGCCTGGGAACCGATCAGCTTATGATATTGGATGGCGGGGCTTGTGAACAGGGATTGGAATCGACCATCGTTGCCGTGCGGGAAGGTGGCTATCAAGTTCTGCGCCCGGGACCCGTGACAAAAGAAATGTTGATCGAACTGACCGGTCAACAACCCATTGAAGTGAGTGATGCCAAAATTGAGGCCCCCGGTCAGCTGGCCAATCACTATGCGCCATCAAAAACAGTGCGACTAAATGTCGAACAAGCCGGACCGGAGGAATATCATATCGGTTTTGGTGATGTTCCGGGTGATTTGAACCTGTCTGAAACGGGAGACTTAGCCCAAGCCGCAGCCAACCTATTCGCTTTTCTGCATTTTGCAGATAGCGCGGAACAATCCCGAATTGCGGTCGCACCTATTCCGGAAAATGCTATGGGACGGGCTATCAATGACCGATTGCGGAGAGCGGCGACCCGATCATGAAACAACATGTTACAAGTCCTAACGCCCGGAAATTTGGGTTCTTCTCCATATTGGGTTAAGCTCTCGGACAAGCAGCTCGTATCTGGGCGCTTTAGTTGAGTGTAAATATAACTTGGGGAAGAATTATGACAACAATGCAAAAGTCATTGGCAGAATTTTTGGGGACCTTCTGGCTTGTTTTTGGCGGGTGTGGCAGCGCCGTCATTGCGGCGGCCTTTCCGGAAGTCGGTATCGGATTGCTTGGTGTTTCGCTGGCATTTGGACTGACCGTGGTAACCATGGCCTATGCGATTGGCCATATCAGCGGATGTCACCTAAATCCCGCGGTTACGATCGGACTTTGGGCGGGTGGCCGTTTTCCGGCCAATGAAATTCCGGTCTATATCATTGCGCAAGTTGTTGGCGCTGTGGTTGCCGCTGGCGCGCTCTATATGATCGCGACCGGCAACCCGGGCTATGACCTTGCCACCAACGGTTTGGCGGCTAACGGCGTGGGTGAGAAATCACCAGGCGGCTATGCAATGGGCGCAGGGATAGCGATTGAGATTCTGTTGACCTTCTTCTTCCTGATGATCATTTTGGGCGCTACAGATGGCCGTGCGCCAGCAGGATTTGCGCCGCTTGCCATCGGTCTTGGCCTGACATTGATCCACTTGATCAGCATTCCGGTAACCAACACATCGGTTAATCCGGCGCGCAGTACTGGTCCGGCATTGATCGAGGGCGGGATCGCGCTTTCACAGCTTTGGGTCTTCTGGGTTGCTCCGATCGTTGGCGCAGTTTTGGCAGGGTTGGTCTACAAAATTGTCGGCGGTAGCGGACAGGATGTGACCGGTACCAAAGGCTGATAAAAACTTTGAAATTGAAAACAGATTTAAGGGCTGGGTCTTCGATCCGGCCCTTTTTAGTTTCAATATGCAATTTTTATTTTGACCAAAGCCAATCGTGTTTTAAACAAGGCTTCTCAGGGGGTGAAAATTGCTGATGATGGCGGGCTTTGGACGACATTATTTGGTCATATTGGCCAGTATCTCTTTGCTCGGCTGCACGGCGACTGAAGCAGAGGAAGCGCCCAAAAATAAAGACCCTATTCCCGCAGCTATTGCCGTTGCACAGCCGGCAAGTGACACGGAAACACTGACCTTGCCGGGCACCATACGCCTTCGTCGGGAGACGGTTTTGGGTTTCACCACAAGCGGAAAAGTAGCCTCTGTGCGCTACGAAGAAGGCGATCAGGTTAAGCGCGGGACTGTCTTAGCGGCCCTGGATACCAGCACAGTATCTGCCGATCTTGAAGCTGCAAAAGCGGAACAGGATCGAACCGAGGCACAATATACTCGGATCGATTCCCTCTACAAGGATGGCTGGGTTACCAAGGCACAACTGGAACAATCGGAGGCGGCGATGCGTGCAGCCCGTGCCAATGTGAAAGCTAGCCGCTTCGCTAGCAACACATCCCATATTCACGCGCCCAGTGCCGGGATCATCCTGACTCGCAATATCGATGCTGGTCAGATTGTATCCGCCGGTCAGGCTGCACTCGTGCTGGGAGAAACCGGTAAAGGCTTTGTCCTGCGCGTGCCGATGACAGATGCCGATGCATCACGAATACGCTCTGGTATGCGGGCTCTGGTCAAGATTAAAGCCGTGCAGCAGGAGCCGATTGAAGCCGTTGTAAGCGAGAAAGATGGGCGAGCGGATCCCCGCACTGGCACTTTTGAGGTTAGCTTTTTGTTGCCTGCCAATGGCCGCCTTCGTTCGGGCCAATTGGGGACTGTAGATGTTCAAGTGAACCGGGGCGACAGCGGTGCAATAGCTATCCCATCGACAGCGATATTCGGTATCCGCTCAGGTGAAGGGCTGGTTTTTACTGTCGACGATAAAAACAAGGTTTCTCAAAAAGCTGTGGTGTTGGGTCCGTTGACCGATGACAGTGTCGAGATTGAATCCGGTCTGTCCGAAGGTCAAATAATCGTATCACGCGGTGTTGAAGATCTCCGTGATGGCGATACGATCAAACCGATCAGAGCAGCCAAGTGAAAGACCCTATCTCAACCGGGACACAACTGCTCTAGATGCTGGCCAAATTTGTCATAGAACGCTGGCAGCTTACATTTGTCCTTTTTCTTTTAATGTCGGTGCTCGGCGTTTTTGCGTTCAATAACATTACCCGTGCTGTCGACCCCCATTTTCCCATTCCCTCGGTAACCGTTATTGCCATCCTGCCCGGCGCTGATGCGCAAGATATGGAAGAGACCGTGGCCAAGCCGATTGAGGAAGTGCTGCAAAGCCTGGACGATGTTGTGGAATTGGAATCCACCAGCACCGATGGTGGAACCGTCATCCGTGTGGAATTCAGCGATTGGTCCGGAGATGTCGAAGGCTATTTCGATGATGTGGTCAGAGAAGTGTCCGCGATCCGCGATCAGCTGCCCAACAATCTTGCCAGACTGGAATATCGCAAATTTCGAACGACCGAAGCCGCGGTTGTTCAGCTCGCGATGGTCAGTGATACCGCTTCCTGGCGTCGGATGGAGAAGTACGCTGACGATCTGGTGGATAATCTAACCCGGTATAATGGTGTGCGGGAAGCGCGGGTATTTGGTCTGCCTGATCCCGAAGTAAGCGTTACCATTGATTCTGACCGACTTTCCGAATTGCGGGTTCCGCCCAGCGCCGTTGCGGACGCATTGCGTCAGGGCGGTATGGAGATACCGGGCGGTGCTGTGCAGAGCGGTGGGCGGCGGCTCAATGTGGACGCTGGCGGTGCCTATCGTGATTTGGAATCAATCCGAGGGCTGCCATTGCGGACGTCAGATGGAGCAGTCCTAAAGATTGATGATGTGGCCGAAGTGCAATGGGGCGCCGGAGAGCAGATTTATCGTACCAAGCATCAGGGCAATCGAGCGATATTTATCACCGCGACGCAAAAGGATGGCATTGATGTCACCCGCCTGAAAAAAGAGCTGGATGTGGAGCTTGAACAGCAAAAGAAGCTGTTGCCACCTGATATCAAATTGGAAATGCAATTTGACCAGAGCAAAGATGTTAAGCGGCGGCTGAGTGAATTGGGTCGGGACTTCCTAATTGCGATTGGATTGGTGATCTTTACCCTATTGCCTCTGGGTTTCAGAGCATCGGGGATCGTGATGATTTCCATCCCGCTATCGCTCGCTTCGGGATTGCTGGTGCTTTATGCAATGGGTTACAATCTCAGCCAGCTGTCCATAGCTGGCTTCATCGTCTCATTGGGGCTTTTGGTTGATGATAGCATTGTTGTTACCGAAAATATTGCGCGGCACTTGCGCATGGGTAAATCCCGAAAGCAGGCCGCAATAGATGCCAGCCTGGAAATACGGGCTGCTGTTATCGGTTCTACTTTCGTACTGGTCTTTGCGTTTGCGCCATTGCTCTATCTCCCGGGCGGCGCTGGTTCTTATACCCAATCCTTCTTCATCTCGATTATGGCAACCGTATTGGCATCGCTGGTGATTTCACTGTCTTTGATTCCCTTTCTCGCTAGCCGTATGCTGAAGCGTGATGAGGACCCTGAGGGCAATGCCGCTTACCAATGGGTCAATGGAAAAATCCATTCTATCTACCGTCCCTTTCTGCATGTGGCACTTGGTGCGCCCTGGAAAACGGTCGTTATTGCTCTGGTGCTATGCCTATCTGCTTTCGCGCTCGTGCCGCGTATGGGTTTTTCTCTGTTTCCTAACGCCGATGCACCTTATTTCCGCGTATCGGTCGAAACCGAGCAAGGCAGCAGTCTGGATCAAACCGAATCCGTCGTGAGCGATGTTTCAGCCATTTTGGCGCAAGAACCAACGATCAAAGTCCGTGCCGAAAATATCGGTAATGGTAATCCGCAAGTGTTCTACAATGTCGGTCCGCGAGCAGAGCGGACTAACTATGCCGAAATACTAGCCGTTATGGATGAATGGGATACGGGAGATAGCCCTGCCATGGTCCAGCGGTTGCGTGAAAAACTCGATCAGATTCCGGGAGCACGGATCAAAGTTGAACTGTTTAATAACGGTCCCCCTGTTGAAGCCCCCATCGCCTTTCGAGTTAGCGGGCCGCAGCTTGATGTTTTGAAAGACCTGTCGGGCCAGGTTGCTGATATATTGCGCGATACAGCTGGTGCGCGCGACATTGTGAATCCTCTGGAAACTGATAAAATTGATCTCGATATCGGTCTCGATCAGGACAAGGCCGCGCTACTTAACATCCCTCCCGGTGAACCGCGCCGTGCTATTCGACTGGCATTGAGCGGTGAGAGGGCGGCTTTTTTCCGAGATGAAGAAGGCGATAATTATCCGGTGACTGTTCGCCTACCATTGGACAACAGCCAGCCGGTGTCAGCACTGGATGATATCTATCTTGCCACACGAAATGGCGACCCAGTGCCTCTGTCACAGGTTTCCAACCCAACTCTGAAAAGCGTGATTCCGGAAATTTCTCGCAATCAGTTGGAACGCGTTGTGACCGTTACAGCGCAGGTTGAATATGACCGTGTTCCGGCAACGATCAACAATCAGGCTGTTAAAGAAATAAACAAGATTGAATTTCCGGAAGGATACAAATTTGCAATCGGCGGTGAATCCGAGGCAATTGGAGAAACATTTGCCGATTTTGGACCGATTGTCGTTACCGCTTTGTTGCTGATATTCGGTATATTGGTCGCTGAATTTGGACGTTTTAAGGAAACGATTGTTGTGGCTGGGGTGGTTCCCCTCGGTACTTTTGGCGGCTTGGTGGCGCTATATATTACCGGTAATTCTCTTAGTTTTATGGCGATGGTTGGCTTCATCGCCTTGATTGGTATCGAGATTAAAAACTCCATTTTGCTGGTCGACTTTACCGCCCAGCTGCGTGAGCGCGGCGTTGGTCTGCGCCGCGCCATTGAGGAAGCGGGCGAGGTCCGGTTCCTGCCCGTGTTGCTCACATCAATCACAGCCATAGGCGGATTGTTGCCGCTGGCGATCTTGGGTGGTTCGCTTTATGCGCCGGTAGCAATTATTATTATTGGTGGTTTAATCAGCTCGACCTTGCTTTCGCGGGTTGTGACCCCAGCTATGTATCTATTGGTCGCGCGAAGAGACGAAGCAAAGCGGCTTGAAAAAGAAAATGGCGGCGATGGTGCTGGTTCTTCCGAAGAACCAGTCCCCGCCTAAAAGGAGCAAGAAATGACAATGCAGGAAGCGATTTTTGCCGGCGGCTGTTTTTGGTGCACGGAGGCGGTGTTTAACGACATTGCTGGCGTGCAGTCCGTGGAGAGCGGTTATATTGGCGGTGACAATTCGAACCCAACCTATCGTGAGGTCTGCTCCGGAACCACCGGGCATGCGGAAGGGATCAAAATCGGCTTTGATGATGAAATAGTAAGCTATTCCGATCTGCTCGATATGTTCTTTGCCACGCATGATCCGACACAGTTGAACCGTCAGGGTAATGACATCGGGACCCAATACCGGTCTGCTATTTTCCCATTGGATGATGAGCAACGTAGCGAAGCAAAGGCGGGAATTGAACGCGCCGCAGCGGGGCAGAACGCACCAATAGTCACGACCATAGAAGGTCCGGCAACCTGGTATGTGGCGGAGGATTATCATCAGCAATATTGGGCCGACGAAGGACGCGGAAATCCCTATTGTGTTGCAACTATTCCGCCAAAGTTGCAGAAGCTGCGCACCAGTTTTGCCGATAAATTAAAGGACTGTGCTGCCGCATGAAACCGATCAAGAAAGCAGTTTTCCCGGTTGCGGGAATGGGGACGCGGTTCCTTCCTGCTACAAAGGTAATGCCCAAGGAACTCTTCCCCATCGTCGACCGGCCTTTGCTGCAATATGCAGTCGATGAAGCTTTGGAAGCCGGTATCGAGCAGATGATCTTCGTCAATGGGCGCGGCAAAGTGATGATCGAGGATCATTTTGACATGGCCTATGAACTGGAGCGGACCATGGGTGATCGCGACAAGGATCACTCGGCACTGGATGGCACGCGATTGAAACCGGGTGATTGTGTTTTTGTTCGGCAGCAGGAACCACTGGGCCTTGGGCACGCCATCTGGTGTGCCCGAGAAATAGTTGGTGATGAACCGTTCGCGATTTTCTTGCCCGATGAATTTATGGTTGGTGAACCGGGTTGCATGAGGCAGATGGTGGACGCTTATAACCAGCTTGGCGGCAATGTGGTTTGTGCGCTTGAAATACCGATCGAAGACACGCCGTCTTATGGTGTTATTGATCCCGGTGAACGCGATGGACCGATAACCGAAGTGAAAGGTTTGGTTGAAAAGCCCGATGCTGGAACGGCGCCATCCAATCTAATCTTGCCGGGCAGGTATATCCTACAACCCGAAGTGATGCGGATATTGGAAACGCAAGAAGCGGGTGCGGGTGGCGAAATTCAGCTCACCGATGCGATGGCGCAGATGATCGGTCAGCAGCCGTTTCACGGTATGACCTTTGATGGTAAACGCTATGATTGTGGCTCTAAACAGGGTTATGTGGAAGCCAATCTGGCATTGGCACTGGCACATCCAGAAATTGGCGCCGATACCCGAAAAATGGCCGAGAGATTGCTGGCAGAATGTTGATGCTGTGTTCAGGCTAGTTTCAGCCTGAGGCGCTCAGTGGAGTGCAGAAGAGGAGACTATTATGCGTATCATCACCATGGCTTCGATTGCACTTATACCGGTACTGCTTTCTGGCTGTGTAGCTAGCAAGATTGTCACCGCGCCATTCAAAGCGGCCGGTACGGTAGTCGAAACGGCTGTCGATGCGACCACGCAAACCCAGTCGGAAAGAGAAGAAGACCTTGGCCGGAAGGTATTGGCCGAGCGCAAAAAAGAGCGCGACCTCTGTCTGGATGAAGCGGAAAATAAGCAAGAGCGCCGTAACTGCAAAGAGGCTTACAAGCGCGACGATTGAATCACTCCATTTCGCCGAGCTGCGGAGGCGCGTATTTACCGTCTACCGGAGTTATCGCCTCGATCTTAGCTATTTCTTCCTCAAACAATTTTACGCGCTTCTTCCAGCGATAGTGGGTGGAAGCTGAAAAAATCCCTTTGCCATGCTGCTTGCCATAGCGTGTCCAAAAACGAATGGCGGCTTGCGGTTCAAATCCGGCATTTTTCATCAGCCAGACCGATAATCGATCCGCCTCAATTTCGGCCTGTTTGATCCGTCCGGCGCTTTTACCAAATTGACCAAAAAAACCACGATTGACCTTCTGAGCGTTGAGGCGTTTTTTATGTTTCAACAGATTATGTGCCAGCTCATGCGCGATCACAGCGGCCAGTTCATCGTCAGATTGCATAAAATCAATGAGCGGCGAACCAATGGTAACCCAGTTGCCATCGGCGCTGGCAATGCGCTTCTTTCCATGTACCGTTTGGAACCAGCTTCGGCAGGTTTTGGTCGGCGCGATGGAAAGTTCCATGTCCTTGCCATCACGAAATATCAGCAATCTGGTGACACCCGAACTAAATTGCTGGTCGAGATAACCGCTGACAACATTGACGGGGTTTTTGAGCCTATGCTGCCCATCGGATAATATTTCGATATAGGAAAGCGCGGGTGTCAATTGACCATTAATGGCGCTGATACGGTCTCCGGCAAGCAAGCCTGCTTCATCGGCCGGGCCATTCATTGCCACTGTTCCTACCAGAGGTAGATGGGTCTTTGCCTCCTGTTCCGTCATCGGTACGATTGGCCGGTCACGCCCCAAGTCGGGTGATACGATCCAACCCAGCCCATGTTCCGCGATCGTCAATCCTCCCCTTGATATTGTTTCGGAGCAAAACGGGGCGTTGGCACTGACCAGACGGAAACCCACGTCCTGGACGCGTTGATCGGATTGTCCGGGTTGATCAGAAGCCGTGGTAGGGGCTGATTTGGTATCAGAGCCGATTTCCGCGGGCGCATTGCCTGGATTTAAGCCGATGGCAATCACTGCCAGAGAAAGGAGAAAATATCTGGAAATCACCATTTTTTCTAACCCGTTGATCCTGACGCCGCGCTGAACATCGCGGAGTCATCAGTTATGTTCCACAACGCCAGGATTATGGCGGCACCCACTAGCACAGCGGCTGCGACTTTCCGAAACAATGGCTGTGCTTGATCCGCATCACCCAAATTGCGTGCCTTGCTCGCCAAGGCTGCATAAAAGGAGAGACCGGTTGTTTCGGTCAGAACGGTCAAACCTGCCAATATCGCAAATTGCAAAAGTAGGTTTCCATCGGGATCAATAAACGGCGGAATGAAAGCCACATAGAACATCAATGCCTTTGGATTGGACATATGCACGGCAAGGCCATTCAGGAAACCTTTTTTGAAACTGGCCGTATTCGCAGACTGTCCGGCCAAGCGACTGTCGCCGCCGCGCAGCATCTGGATACCCATCCAGGCCAGATAGAAGACACCAATCCAGCGCAATGCGGTATAGGCAATTGGGAATTCCTGGATCAGAGCAATCAACCCAAAAGCCGTGAGCGCATACCAGATAAAATTGCCAATGTTGACTCCCACGATAGGACCAAGCGCTCCGCGCATGCCGCCAGCAGGTCCGCGCGGTAAAGCATGGCTAACGGTGACCATGGTTGCTGGCCCTGGCGTCAGACAGATCATCAGATCGGCAATGACAAAAAGCAGGATAGTCTCAAGCGGCATTTGCGCTCCGAAGGGCTTTTGACGGGTTTTCGAGCAGCAACAAATTATACACTTTCTACACAGAGCAGGGTTTTGAAAAACCACCTAAGTCGGCAGGGTTTGGGAAGCAAAACCAGGGTCTCGGCAAATGACGTCTCATAGGATTTGGTTATCACAAAATTGAGTCTGTAGGACAGCAGCAAATAGACGTTAGCGTAAATGCTCTCGCAAATGCTCGATAAGCGCATTCACGCGGGCGGGGCGCAGCGGGGAAGGCGGCATGACAATATTGAGATTGATGGGATCAAGTTGCCAGTCATCCAGGATGGTCACAAGTTTACCCGATCGGATCGAGTCATCCACCAGAAAGTCGGGCAGATTACTGATGCCATGGCCAGCGACGAGGGAGGCAAGTTCGATGGATCCATTGTTCGTTCGCAGGCGGCACCTGGGTTGAACGCTCATTTTTTCGCCCTTGGGTCCAGTTAGGTGCCACAGCTCCCGGGTAGGTTGATTGGAATAGATGAAGCAGTCATGATCGCTCAACTCACTGGGATGTTTTGGTTTCCCCTTGCGCTTGATGTAAATCTGCGATGTCACAATGTGGCGGTGCACAGGGCGTATCTTGAGGGCTCGTAAACTGCTGTCTGGAAGGGCGGCGATTCGCACCGCAAGGTCAAACCCTTCCTCGACCAGATCAACCCTGGCATCGCTTAGTTGCACATCGACTGCTATTTCGGGAAATTTTGACATGAAGCTGGCGATGATCGGGGCAAGGTGAGACAGACCATAGCTCAGCGGAGCCGCCATACGCACCTGTCCGCGCAGCAATTGCGTGGTGTCACGTGCGGCTTCCATCGCCGCCTCGCCCACTTGTGCAATTTGCTGAGCATGGGGCAGCAACGCTTTTCCTGCCGCCGAAAGGGAAATTTTGCGCGATGTGCGATGAAACAACACGGTTCCTAGATCGTCTTCCAGACGAGTGATAGCTTTTGATATGGTTGGTTTGGACAGGTTCAACTCACGGGCGGTGGCCGTAAAACTACCCAGCCGCGCTACCGCAGCAAATATCGCCCAGGCTTCATAATCGGGTAAGGTCATAACGATTTATTAGTTAAAAAATAGAAACAATCAATTTCTATCTTGTCTATTTTGGAAACTGATATTGAGGCCTATTTCATTCTCAAGACGAACGGAAAGGATCCGTTCAAACAGGAGAATGACAATGTTAGAGAAACGCACATTTAAAGAATTGGCCACAGTTGACCATGAATGGCTGAAGGCTAGACACCATTTTTCTTTTGGCAAATATTGGGATCCCGCCCGCATGGGTTTTGGCCCGATCCGGGTGTGGAATGATGATGAAATCAACCCGCAAACTGGTTTCCCGATGCATGGCCACAAGGATATGGAAATCATCACCTATGTTCGCGAAGGCGCGATTACGCACCGCGACAATATGGGTAATGAAGGTCGGACAGAAGCCGGCGATGTGCAGGTGATGAGCGCGGGTAGCGGCGTCATGCACAGCGAATATAATCTGGAAGATGAGCAGACAAAGCTGTTCCAAATCTGGATTGAACCGCGGTCAAATGGCGGTGATGCCCGCTGGGATGCCAAAGCTTTCCCAAAAGGTGATCGCGCTGGAGAGTTGGAAATCCTGGCGAGCGGTTTCGATGAAGATATTGAAAGCGGCGCCTTGATGATCCGGGCGGATGCGCGGCTCTATGGGGCTACGCTAAGCAACGGCACGGCAATAACGCACGAACTTGCTGCTGATGCACATGTTTATCTGGTGGGCTCCGCCGGTAAACTGCGCATCAATGGTGAAGAGATCGAAGCCCGAGATGCTTTGGCAATCCGCGACGTGACCTCGTTAGAGATCGAAGCCCTGACCGATGCCGAATTGGTCTTTGTCGAAGCCTTCGAAGCCCAAAACTAACACCCGCAATGAAGGGGCGTTGTCAAACCCCCAATGCCCAAACGCCCCTTCAACAGTATTTCTCAAACCAAGGATATTTCTCATGACAACTTCTAAAACAATTCTGCGCATCGATTCCAGTGCCCGCAAAAATGGATCATCTTCACGTGTTCTAACGGATGCCATGATCGAGAAACTCGCACCTGCAAGCATCATCACTCGCGATGTTTCCGGAGGCCTTCCCTTCGTCTCGGAAGATTGGGTGCAAGCCAATTTCACCGATGAAGGGGAAAGAACTGACGAGCAGCGGGCGGTATTGTCCCGGTCCGATGCGCTGGTGGAGGAGTTGATTGCTGCCGACACCTTGGTCATCGGCGTCCCGATCTATAATTTTGGGATACCAGCCTCGCTTAAAGCGTGGATTGATATGATTGCTCGTGCGCGCAAAACGTTCGAATATACGGACAATGGCCCCAAAGGCTTGTTGAAGGGAAAGAAGGCGTATGTGCTCATGGCTTCGGGTGGCACCGAAGTTGGTAGTGATATCGACTTCGCCTCTGGCTATATGAAGCACGTTCTCGGCTTTATCGGTATTACCGATGTAACCATTATCGCAGCAGATCAGCAGATGATGAAGGGCGAAGATGCTGTGGATAACGCCCTTGCCAAAGTCTCGGGACTCTAAATTGGACGCCAACCCAAAAGCCCCGCTGGATCTTTTCCGGTGGGGCTTTTTGATTCTACATGTTCCGAAATTTGGTAGTATTTTTTTGCGTAGATTCATACGAGCGGTAATTTTTTGTGTTGTTCGTTCTTTTTTGAATTTGGCCAAATGACCGGAAAAACAGCCTTTTTAACCTCGATTAACGGGTTTGAATTCCCTTAACTGACAACACCATTTCCCGCATTTCCAAATTTGCATTTGACAGACTCCCAAAACTCTCTCTATTCGAGAATGAGAATCATTCGCATTTGCAATAATGATTAGAGGGAAAATCTATGAATTCGAATTTCGGACGCCGGGGCATTTTGTTCGCCTGCAGCTTGACCGCGTTAACCTCCTCCCAAGTAGCGGCCGCTGCAGGCGGAGCTGAGGAGGTGATGGATGATGAAACCATCGTGGTATCTGCAACCCGTACACCTGTTGAGATTGAGGATGCGCCAGCGACTGTCACTGTACTCGATCAAGAACGAATTGCCGATGAGTTGGCGACGGATGCAAATGATCTGGTTCGGTTTGAACCCGGTATCACGGTTCGCCGTGCCCCAGCCCGGTTTGGCGCGGCACTTGGAACGGCTGGCCGCGCAGGCAATGAAGATTTCAACATTCGTGGTATCGGCGGCAACCGTGTTCTCATCCAGGTTGATGGCATTCGCTCTCCCCAGGGGTTTAGTTTCGGTGCGCAAGATGTTGGCAGAGGCAACGCCACTGATGTTGGGCTTATCAAATCTGTTGAAATTCTGCGCGGTCCTGCATCCGCCTTATACGGCAGTGATGGGCTTTCCGGCGCGGTAAGTTCCGTCACCTCCGATCCAGTCGATTTTCTTCAGGATGGGAACAGCTTGGGCGGTTTTGCCAGAGCGCAATATAGCTCTGCCGATGAAGAATTTGCAGAGACGGTCGCTTTGGCCGGGCAGACTGGTAATTTCTCTGCAATGCTCGCCTACTCTCGGCGTGATTTCAAAGAGCTCGATAATCAAGGTACGATTGACACCGAGGACGACACCCGCACAACACCCAATCCGCAAGACGGGGAATCCAACGCCTTTCTAGGCAAGCTGGTCTGGCAGGATGGTTCGCACAAAATTCGGCTGACTGGTGAATATTTGGAGCGTGAAGTCTCCTCCAATATTCTGTCTGGTCGTGGACCGGTTTTCCTATTTGGGCCGTTCCCCAGCTGGATTGTTGATAACTTAACTGCCGATGATTCTACCAAACGCACACGCGCCTCAATTGATTACACCTATGATGCTGGTGAAGAAAGCGGAGGCTTTATCGACTATGCCCATCTTGCGGCCTATTGGCAGGATGGCAAAGACCGGCAATTTGCCGATGAAGATCGCTCTCCAACGGGCGCGACCCCGCGCCCTGATCGGGAGCGTCTCAATACGTTTAACAATGAAGTTTTTGGAGCGGTTGCTGACTTCCGGTCGAGCTTTAACACCGGAGCGGTCAAGCACACACTGACCTTTGGTGGAGATGTCAGTAAAACACAGCAGGATGGCCTTCGTGATGGCGTGGTTCCGCCATTCGGCGAAGTATTTCCATCCCGTGCGTTCCCAACTACCGATTTCACGCTGGGCGGAATCTATATCGGTGATGCGATCGAATTTGGCGATGGTATCGTGACCTTATATCCGGCATTGCGCTATGATTTTTATGATCTTGATCCGGTTACCAATGATCCGCTGCTGCCTAACTTTACACCCAGTGGGCAGAATGGATCCAAACTATCACCCAAAATCGGTGCCGTTGTTAAGCTGGGCGATGTTCGGCTGTTCGGAAACTATGCGCAAGGTTTCCGCGCGCCGACACCCAGTCAGGTCAATAATTTCTTCGAGAATCTGGCCTTTGGATATACGTCCCTTCCCAATCCTGATCTAACGCCAGAAACCAGTGCCAGTTTTGAGGCAGGCATTCGCTATGCGGCGGATGGGATTAGTCTCGATCTCACAGCCTTTTATGCAGACTATGATGATTTCATTGGCCAAACTCAGGTTGGTGGAACATTTACACCGAACGATCCTGCTGTGTTCCAATTTACCAACCTTGATGATGTCAAAGTCAAAGGATTTGAAGTCAAAGCCAGTTATGAGGCAGAGAATGGTTTCCGAACACGGTTCGCCTTGGCCTTTGCCGATGGTGAAATCACCTCCGATACCGGAATCATTTCTGCTTTGGATACCGTGGATCCGTTAAATGCGATATTCGGGGTTGGCTATCGTGATCCCGGTGGAGTTTTTGGCGGAGAAATTATCGCCAGCTACAATGCGCGCAAAGAGGCCAATGAGACCATCGGTGTGTGTAATGTCGATTGTTTTCGGCCCAATGAATCTATGATCTTTGACGCAACTGCGTTTTTCCGGATTACCGACAACTTCAAAATCCGAGCCGGTATCTTCAATATTACCGACAAGAAATATGCGCTCTGGTCCAATGTACGCGGACTAGCTGCAACATCCAACATCTCTGATGCATTTACCCAACCGGGTCGTAACGCGAGCATTTCACTCAGCGCATCATTCTGACAATTTAGTGGGAGAAGTAACTATGAATAAGAAGTTGAAAACCAAATTTGGAGCGGCGTTAATTGCGATCGCATTGGCTGGCTCGCCTGCATTAGCAGGCAGTCATCAAAAGCCAATGACCGCCGAACAGATACAGGCGTCATTTGAACAGGATCGTGCCGATATCCTCGCCATGGCAGGCGATTATAAAGTCAAATTTGATATGGCAGAGACAACGTCCTGGCGCGATGATTATGAACCGATCAAAGTCAAAATCTCGGGCGGTCATGAAAGCGTGCGTATTATCAAGGATACCGGCAAGGAAATCGTTTTGCAGCACCTCCTAGTGGCCGAGCATGAAGGCAAAACATTTGTGATCAAACATTGGCGACAGGATTGGGTTTACGAACCCAAAAAGGTTTTGGTCTATACGGGATCTGGGGAATGGACTGATAAAGATGTGCCTGAATCCCATCGTAAAGGCCAATGGTCACAGACGGTTTGGCAGGTCGATGATAGCCCGCGCTATGGCGGGGTTGGCAAATGGAAAACAGTCAACGGTGTGCGTAGCTGGACGAGCAATTGGACCGCGCGTCCGCTCGCGCGTCGCGATGCCGTGCGCAACCCGGTCTATGATCATTATCAGGCAATCAACCGTCATCAGCCGATGCCTGGTGGTTGGATTCACTGGCAGGACAATACAAAGATGAAGACAGCCGACGGCAAAGCGATGCCTTATGTTCAGGAATCGGTACTCAACACTTACAAAAAATTTGATGGCTACACGGTCAGTGCAGCGGATGACTATTGGACGAAGACGGCATCTTATTGGGAAACGGTTCGCGCGGAATGGGATGCTGTGATTGACAAAAATGGCGGTGTTACGGTTGAAGAAGAAGCCGCGACCGGAACGGTGATCAGCGCCCGATTGCTGGAAATGGGTACAGAAATTTCCGAAGGGAAAATGACAGAAGCCGATGCCGTGAAGGAAGCGCAGTCTTTGATCCGCAACGCGACCAACAAGAAGCCGACACAATCCGCTAATAACTCAGCTTCCAAAGCCTCCAGCTATTGAGTGCTCTGACCAATTTGTTTTCACTTGATGAAGACATAATGACCTAACAAAAAGCCCCGCTGGATTATCTCCAGCGGGGCTTTTGCTATTGGGTTTAAGCGGAGAAGTTTAGTCTTCTTCGCTCGCTTCCGCTTCAGGAGCAGGCGCTTCTTCCACTGGAGCAGCTTCTTCAGCAACCACTGCTTCAGCCGGTGCTTCGCCAAAGACGTCTTCAGCCGTTGGTTCTGCTTCGGCAGTGACGGTTTCACCCGATGCTGCTGCGGCAGTTTCTTCTGCTTTCAAGTCTTCCGCAGCTTGCATGGCGTCCAGCATCTTCTGTTGCTGAGCGCGCAGTGCAGCGTCTTTGGAAGATGCTGCGATACGGGCACGGTTCATACCAGCGCCAGTACCAGCCGGGATCAGACGACCCACGATCACGTTCTCTTTAAGACCGATCAGCGTGTCCTTCTTACCTTCAACCGCCGCTTGGGTAAGAACCCGCGTGGTCTCCTGGAAGGAAGCTGCAGAGATGAAGCTGCGTGTCTGGAGCGATGCCTTGGTGATGCCCAAGAGAACCGGCTTGCCTTCAGCAGGAGCCTGTTTCTTGGTCAGCTTGGCATTATATTCCAGCATCTCTTCCTTGTCGATCTGCTCGCCAGGAAGAAGCGTCGTGTCGCCGCCATTGGTGATTTCAACTTTTTGCAGCATCTGACGAACAATCGTTTCGATGTGCTTATCGTTGATTTTCACGCCTTGCAGACGATAGACTTCCTGAATTTCTGCAACCAGATATTCAGCCAGTGCTTCAACACCCATGACCTCAAGAATGTCATGCGGATCAGGTGAACCGGAAACAAGATTGTCGCCTTTCTTGACCAGATCGCCTTCCTGCACGTCGATGACTTTCGTCTTCGGCACGAGATACTCTACTGGATCGCCTTCTTCCGGAACAATCGCGATTTTACGTTTCGCTTTATAGTCACGGACGAATTCAATCCGGCCATCGATTTTCGCGATGATCGAGTTGTCTTTCGGGATGCGCGCTTCGAACAGTTCGGCAACACGTGGCAAACCACCCGTAATATCGCGCGTTTTCGCCGCTTCGCGAGAGACACGTGCCAGCACGTCACCAGCGGCCACTTCCTGACCATCGGTCACGGATAGTGTAGCGCCATTGGCAAGCATGTAACGAGCCGCTTCACCGCTATTCTCGTCCAGCAAGGTCATGCGCGGACGCAGATCCTCTTTGTTAGCACCACGGCCGGAGGCACGATATTCGGTAATAACACGCTGCGCGATACCCGTCGCTTCATCGGTGATCTCGGACATTGTTTTGCCATCGATAACGTCCTGATATTTGATGACGCCCGGTTTCTCGGTAATCATCGGCATGGTGAACGGGTCCCACTCGGCGAGTTTGTCGCCCAGTTTAACTTTCGCACCATCTTTAACCAACACGTTGGTACCATATGGGAGTTTATCAGCGCTACGCTCACGACCCTCATTATCGATAACCGCGATTTCACCCGAACGAGCAAGCGATAGGAAGCGCCCATCCTTGTCTTCGATCACTGGCATGTCACGATATTCAACCGTACCTTCGGCAACAGCCTCTAGATTTGATTGCTCGTTGAGCTGTGCCGCGCCGCCGATGTGGAAGGTCCGCATCGTTAGCTGTGTGCCCGGCTCACCAATGGATTGAGCCGCGATAACGCCAACCGCTTCACCGATGTTAACCGGTGTACCACGGGCGAGGTCACGTCCGTAACAGGTGCCACAGACACCCATTTTGGATTCGCAAACCAGCGGAGACCGAATGCGCGCGGACTGAATGCCAAGCTCTTCAATGACCTTGATCGCAGCCTCGTCAAGCAACGTGCCAGATTTGATCACAACAGTGTCGGTTTTGCTGTCAACAATATCTTCGGCCATAGTCCGGCCCAAGATACGTTCGCCAAGTGATGCGATAACCGAACCACCCTGGACGATAGCTTTCATCTCCAGCGCATTTTCAGTCTTACAGTCATCTTCCACAATCGTACAATCTTGCGAAACATCAACCAAACGACGGGTCAGATAACCCGAGTTGGCCGTTTTCAACGCCGTATCCGCGAGACCCTTACGAGCACCGTGAGTGGAGTTGAAATATTCCAGAACGGTCAGACCTTCTTTAAAGTTCGAGATAATCGGTGTTTCAATAATCTCACCAGAAGGTTTCGCCATCAAGCCGCGCATACCGCCCAGCTGTTTCATCTGGGCTGGTGAACCACGCGCACCGGAGTGGCTCATCATGTAGATCGCGTTGATTTCCTTCTCGCGGCCATGCTCGTCCTCTGGTGTTGCGGCCAGTTCGTCCATCATGGCGTTGGCAACCGTGTCACCACAGCGTGACCAGGCGTCGATCACTTTGTTATATTTTTCCTGCTGCGTGATCAGACCATCCTGATATTGCTGCTCATAGTCAGCCACCAAGACTTTGGTTTCATCAACCGTGCCGTCTTTCGATTCTGGAATGATCATATCATCCTTACCGAATGAAATACCGGCTTTACAGGCGTGGCGGAAGCCAAGGCCCATGATCGCATCGGCAAACAGCACCGTGTCTTTCTGACCAGTGTGACGATAAACCTGATCGATCACGTCACCGACTTCTTTCTTGGTCAGCAAACGGTTCACAACACTGAACGGCACTTTATGTGATTGCGGCAAACATTCCGCGATCAACATACGGCCCGGTGTCGTTTCAACACGCATCATCACTTCGTTGCCGTCTTCATCGGTTTGCGGCACACGCGTGTGAATTTTGGAGTGAAGCGTTACGGCGCCTACTTCCAACGCCTGATGTACCTCAGCCATGTCGGCAATGATCATGCCTTCGCCCGGCTCGCCTTTGCGATCCATTGTAAGATAATAGATACCCAAAACCATATCCTGTGAAGGAACGATAATCGGCTTACCATTGGCTGGTGACAGGATGTTGTTGGTAGACATCATCAAGACACGTGCTTCCAACTGGGCTTCGAGGCTCAGTGGAACGTGGACAGCCATTTGGTCACCGTCAAAGTCGGCGTTAAAAGCGGAACAAACCAATGGATGAAGCTGGATCGCTTTGCCTTCGATCAATACCGGCTCAAATGCCTGAATACCCAGACGGTGAAGCGTTGGCGCGCGGTTCAGCATCACGGGATGCTCGCGGATCACTTCCTCGAGGATATCCCAAACTTCCTTGCGCTCTTTTTCGACCCATTTCTTCGCCTGTTTCAGCGTCATGGATAGGCCTTTGGCGTCGAGGCGCGCGTAGATAAATGGCTTGAACAATTCCAAGGCCATTTTCTTCGGCAGACCGCATTGATGCAGTTTTAGCTCAGGACCGGTCACAATCACCGAACGACCGGAATAGTCGACGCGCTTACCAAGAAGGTTCTGACGGAAACGGCCCTGCTTACCTTTCAGCATGTCGCTGAGAGATTTTAGTGGGCGTTTGTTAGCGCCAGTAATGGTGCGACCACGGCGGCCATTGTCGAACAATGCATCGACAGACTCTTGCAGCATACGCTTCTCGTTACGAACAATAATGTCCGGTGCGCGCAGTTCCATCAGGCGTTTCAAACGGTTGTTCCGGTTGATCACGCGGCGGTAAAGATCGTTAAGATCAGACGTCGCGAAACGGCCACCATCCAGAGGCACCAATGGGCGCAGCTCGGGCGGGATCACTGGAATAATCTCGAGGATCATCCATTCCGGTTTGTTGCCGGACTCAATGAAGCTTTCGACCACTTTCAGGCGTTTGATAATCTTCTTGGGCTTCAGCGTCGACTTGGTCGTCCGCAGATCTTCCATCAGATCGTCTTTTTCCTGTTGCAGATCTAGATCCTGCAACATGATTTTGACCGCTTCTGCACCGATACCGGCAGAGAAAGCGTCTTCGCCATATTCGTCCTGTGCTTCGAGCAGCTCGTCTTCGGTCATCAACTGGAATTTTTCCAGTGCGGTTAGACCGGGTTCGATAACCACATAGCTTTCAAAATATAGTACACGCTCAAGCTGCTTAAGCTGCATATCAAGCAGCAAGCCGATCCGTGATGGCAGTGATTTCAGGAACCAGATATGCGCAACAGGAGCAGCAAGGTCGATATGACCCATACGCTCACGGCGCACTTTGGTTACCGTAACTTCGACACCGCATTTCTCGCAGACGATGCCTTTATATTTCATGCGCTTATATTTGCCGCATAGACACTCGTAATCTTTTACGGGTCCAAAGATACGTGCACAGAACAGACCATCACGCTCTGGCTTGAACGTGCGGTAGTTGATCGTTTCCGGTTTCTTGATTTCACCAAAGGACCAGCTGCGGATCCGCTCAGGAGACGCGAGACCGATTTGGATCTGGTCAAATGTTTCCGGCTTTGCGATCGGATTTGCGAAATTTGTTACTTGGTTCATGTCTTAATTCCTCTTGGGCTTTCGCCCCAAATTTGAAATGCTGGGTGGAGTGGGGTTAGTTCCTCACTCCGCCGCTATCGCAATGCCGTCGTCATCATCGCCGCCTTCTTCCTCTTCGTCGCCGAAGCTGGAGAGTTGGACGTTGAGGCCGAGTGACCGCATTTCTTTGACCAGAACATTGAAGCTTTCGGGAACCCCGGCTTCGAAAGTATCGTCGCCTTTGACGATGGCTTCGTAAACCTTGGTCCGTCCGATCACATCATCGGATTTAACCGTAAGCATTTCCTGCAGCGTGTAAGCTGCGCCGTACGCTTGCAGTGCCCAGACTTCCATTTCCCCGAAACGCTGTCCGCCAAACTGTGCTTTACCGCCCAGTGGTTGCTGCGTGACAAGGCTGTAAGGCCCGATTGAACGTGCGTGGATCTTGTCGTCGACAAGGTGATGCAGTTTGAGCATGTAAATATAGCCCACGGTCACCTTACGGTCGAACCTGTCTCCAGTACGTCCGTCGTAGAGGTCAACTTGACCGCTACGATCCAGTCCAGCCAATTCGAGCATATCCGAAACATCGCTTTCATGCGCGCCGTCGAATACCGGTGTGCCCATCGGGACACCGTGACGGAGATGGCCGACCATTTCGACGATTTCACCGGTATCACGACTATCAATATCTTCATGATACTGCTCGCCATAAATAACCTTGAGCCGTTCTTTGACAGCATCAGGCGGTGGTGCCGCTTCTGGATCAGGATTGGCCAGTTTCCATTCTTCCAGAGCATTTGTAACCTGCTCGCCCAGACCACGTGCGGCCCAGCCAAGGTGGGTTTCAAAAATCTGTCCGACGTTCATACGTGAAGGAACACCAAGTGGGTTGAGCACAATGTCAACCGGCGTACCATCTTCGAGGAACGGCATGTCTTCTTGTGGAAGAATGCGAGAGATAACCCCTTTGTTCCCGTGGCGGCCAGCCATTTTGTCGCCAGGTTGCAGCTTGCGCTTCACAGCCACAAAGACTTTGACCATTTTCAGAACGCCTGGTGCCAGTTCGTCACCACGCTCCAGCTTCTCACGGCGATCTTCAAATCGTTCGTTGATCAGCTTGATCGCTTCGTCATATTGCTGACGGGTGGCTTCGAAATCGGATTGGACTTTGTCATCCTTCACCGCGATTTTCCACCAGTCGACATTTTCGAGTTCGGTCAGGCTTTCTTCGGTAATCTCAGCGCCCTTCTTCATCGGCTTTGGTGCCGAAGTCGCGGTCTGACCAATCAGCATGTCTTTCAACGTGTTGAAAGTTGCACGGTTCAAAATCGCGCGTTCATCGTCACGGTCTTTTGTGAAGCGTGAGATTTCTTCGCGTTCAATTGCCAGGGCTCGTTCGTCTTTGTCGATGCCGTGGCGGTTAAACACACGCACTTCAACAACGGTACCAGCAACACCAGGAGGCAGGCGCAGGGAAGTATCACGTACGTCAGATGCTTTCTCTCCAAAGATGGCACGGAGAAGTTTCTCTTCCGGTGTCATCGGGCTTTCGCCTTTTGGTGTAATCTTGCCGACGAGGATATCGCCCGGCTCAATTTCGGCGCCAATATAAACAATGCCCGCTTCATCGAGGTTGCGAAGCGCTTCCTCACCAACATTGGGAATGTCGCGGGTAATGTCTTCAGGACCCAGCTTGGTATCGCGCGCCATAACTTCAAATTCTTCGATATGGATCGAGGTGAAGACGTCGTCTTTCACGATCCGCTCGGAGATCAGGATACTATCCTCATAGTTATAGCCATTCCAAGGCATGAAGGCGACAAGGCTGTTTTTACCCAGTGCCAATTCACCCATATCAGTCGATGGACCGTCAGCTAGCGTATCACCTTTTTGAACAATCTCGCCCACTTTGACGAGAGGCCGCTGATTGATGCAGGTATTTTGGTTCGAGCGCTGGAATTTCTGTAGTGTGTAAATATCCACCCCAGATTTGCCAGCTTCGACAGCGCCTGATGCACGAATAACAATACGTGTCGCATCAACCTGGTCAACAATACCCGAGCGGCGCGCAGCAATAGCTGCGCCACTATCACGGGCCACTGTTTCTTCCATGCCGGTGCCAACAAACGGTGCTTCTGCTTTCACAAGCGGCACAGCCTGACGTTGCATGTTCGATCCCATAAGCGCGCGGTTCGCGTCATCGTTTTCCAGGAACGGAATAAGTGAGGCCGCAACAGATACGAGCTGTTTCGGGCTAACATCCATCAAGGTGATGATATCGCGGGGTGCCATCAGGAATTCACCAGCCTGACGTGAAGAGACAATCTCTTCAACAAAGCTGCCGTCGTTCGTCAGATCGGCGTTCGCCTGAGCTACGGTGTGCTTCTGCTCTTCCATAGCGGAGAGATAGACCACATCGTCGGTCACTTTATTGTCGACAACTTTCCGATATGGCGTTTCGATGAAGCCATATTGATTGACGCGGCTGAATGATGCGAGACTATTGATCAGACCAATATTAGGCCCCTCAGGTGTCTCAATCGGACAGATACGGCCATAGTGGGTTGGGTGAACGTCGCGGACTTCAAAGCCGGCACGTTCACGGGTCAGACCGCCGGGTCCAAGCGCCGACACGCGTCGTTTGTGCGTGACTTCCGAAAGCGGATTGGTCTGATCCATAAATTGCGACAGTTGTGAGCTTCCGAAGAATTCACGAACGGTTGCAACAGCTGGCTTCGCATTGATCAGGTCATTCGGCATCACGGTAGACACGTCAACAGAGCTCATACGCTCTTTAACGGCACGTTCCATACGCAACAGGCCAACACGATATTGATTCTCGAGCAATTCGCCTACCGAACGCACACGACGGTTGCCGAGGTTATCGATATCATCGACTTCGCCCTTGCCGTCTTTCAGATCGACGAGGGTTTTAACGACTTCGAGAATATCTTCCTTGCGCAGGATCGTATAATCGGCTGGCGCATCGAGTTCGAGACGCATGTTGAGTTTAACACGGCCCACAGCGGACAGGTCATAACGCTCTGGATCGAAGAACAGACCTTCGAACAACGCCTCTGCCGTCTCACGTGTTGGTGGTTCGCCAGGACGCATAACGCGGTAAATATCGGATAGCGCGCCATCACGATCATCAGCTTTGTCGACTTTCAACGTATTGCGGATCCATGGACCAGTGGTTACGTGATCGATGTCGAGTAGTTCGAGTTGATCAATGCCAGCGCCGTCCATCTTCTCGAGATTTTCTTCGCTGACTTCGTCACCAGCTTCGATGTAAATCTCACCGGTTTTTTCGTTGATCAGGTCAAAAGCGCTGTAACGACCGAAAATTTCTTCGGTTGGAATGACGATGTTTTTCATTCCATCATTTTCAGCTTTTTTGGCTGCACGCGGTGTAACTTTGGTGCCGGTGGCGAAAACCACTTCGCCGCTGTCGGCATCAATAATATCAAAAGTAGGCTTCTGACCTTTCCACTGTTCCATGACGAAAGGAATGGTCCAGCCGTCTTTTGCACGTTTGTAAGTGATGCGGTTGTAGAAAAGGTTCAGGATATCTTCTTCAGAATAGCCCTGCTTGACGATCTTGACCATTTCAGCCGACTTGGTCCGGCCTTCGTCTTCGATCTTGCCTTGGTTAAATTCAATCGCGCCCATGGGTTCGCGAATAGTGATCAGGTTGCCGTTAATTTCCAAAATCTCGGCTGGCTGCTTCATGCCAGCGACACGAACCATTTCACCGGCCTTAAAGTCAGGCTTCTTCTCTTTTACTTCGATAATCGCGTCGCCCAATGAACGCAGCAATGCGGTCACAGGCAATTTACGCTTCCGGTCGATACGAACGTTGACGATGTCTTTCGCATCAAATTCAAAGTCCAACCAGCTACCACGGTAAGGAATAACGCGGGCGGCGAACAGGAATTTGCCGGATGAGTGGGTTTTACCGCGGTCATGGTCAAACAGCACACCGGGCGAACGGTGCATCTGGCTGACGATAACGCGCTCTGTGCCATTGATGACGAACGTGCCGTTCTTGGTCATCAAAGGCATGTCGCCCATATAAACGTCTTGCTCTTTAATATCGAGAACCGAACGTGCTTCGGTTTCTGGATCGACTTCGAACACGATCAGGCGAAGCGTCACTTTCATCGGTGCAGCATAGGTGATGCCCCGCTGGCGACATTCTTCGACGTTATATTTCGGATCTTCTAGCTCGTAATTGACGAAATCCATTTCGGCCGTGCCAGCAAAATCGCGGATCGGGAAAACGCTGCGCAATGTTTTTTCCAAACCCGAAACATAATCAATTTCTTTGTTTGAACGCAGAAATTGCTCATATGATTCGCGCTGAACCTCGATGAGGTTTGGCATTTCAATGACTTCATGAATGTCGCCAAAGATTTTGCGAATGCGTTTCTTGCGGGTGGGTGTCGGAGCCGTCGTTTTAACCGAAGCTGCATGGGTAGCCATATGTCTTTTGCCTTCTCGCCATCACCGGAGTAGCACTGCGATTGCAGGGCTTTGCCGGCGGAAATCCAAAATTTATGAGGCGCTTCAAAACTACAAAAAGCCGCATGTCGCCTTTGGCCATTTCGAGCCAAGGAACTTGCAGCTTTTTAGCGTCCTGAAAACCGGTCAGATTTCATTCGTATGGCACACTGCGCAACTGTATGCCCTGTCTCGAAATCTGTGGTGAAGGGGTGATATAGGGAGATGTTGGATTAGCGTCAAGAGCTGGATGTGGCCGCCACCGGTTTGCTGCCGTACCATTTTGTCGCGAGCACGCGCACGATCCAGAATAGCATGATCACAAGTATCAACGGTTCGGGAATATTCAATAATCCGGTTTCACGAACGGCTTCGGGAAAGGCCGTTGCACCTGGGCCAGTAAACAACGATCCAGCGGCAATAAAATAGGCAAAACACATACGCCAAAGATGACGCGCAATACGCTGTTTTCCGCTTATCCCGCGGCGCACGATCACGATCAGATCACCAGCTGCTGCGATCAGGCCCAATCCGGCAAAGAAATAATGCGGGAAGGGCGGCAGGCCATCCTTCAAACCTGTGGCACTGTTTTGTGCCTCCAGACCCAGGAGCAATCCTCCCAAAGCAACGGCCAGTGCAGTCGCGAGAGCGACGAAGTCAAGCCAGTTGGTAACTCCATCGAGTCGTTTGGCTGCCGTCCAAGATGTGCCCACCAGATAGATGGTAAAAACTCCGGCGAGGACCGAAATCGCCATAGGCATGACAATCGCCATATATATGCCCGATAACGCCATGGTCACCATCGAAGCAAAAAACACATTACCGACCAAGCGATGTGGTCTGGAACCCTTGCGTGCGACCAACGCACCAGCGCCGGCCAGAACCGCGACGGTCCCCAAGATGATATGAATATAGGTTACGATGATCATTGGTTTTCCCTCACTGCGCGAATCCAGACAAGTCGCTTTATAGGCTGATATTATCGAAAAACAATAAAACACTTGATGTTTATCGATATTGTGATATTGATAAACAATAAGAAATGACGAATCAGAAACGGAAATAGAAAATGACTCAAGCAAAGGAACAAAATGATATCGTGCTCAAATCGACACGAGGATTGCTCATCTTCTCCAAATGGTTGTTGATGCTTGGTGTGGGTGCTCTGTCGGTCGCCCTGCCTGTGGTCCTGGTGTTTCATGAGAAGATTGTGACCAAGTTGGCCGATGTATTTGTGACGCCACCCGGACCCGAAGTCGTCGGGCTAATTGGCATTCTTATTTTTCTGGGTATTACCCTCATGCTGCTCACGCTGTTTGCGCTCAACCGGCTCCGAAGGATTGTTGACTCTGTGGGCGAAGGCAATCCCTTCACGCGGATCAATGGCACCCGTTTGCGCGGCATGGGTATAGCGGTACTGGCCATTCAGGTTGTAACCTTTACCGGCGGTTTGCTGGCAACAGGGCTGCTTTCGATGCTCGGAGAAGTGAAGCCGGATCAGGATTTTCACATGACCATTGAAGGTAGCATCTCACTTAGCGGCATATTGCTCGTCCTGCTCCTAGTTATCCTTGCGCGGATCTTTGATCGCGGTGCCGAGATGCAGGAAGAACTGGAAGGCACGATTTGATGGCGATCCTGGTAAAACTCGATGACCTGTTGCACGACAATCGGATGACGCTGACCGAATTGGCGGAGCGTGTCGATATCACGCTCGCCAATCTGTCGATCCTGAAAACCGGAAAAGCCAAGGCTATGCGATTTTCCACGTTGGAAGCGATTTGCCGAGAGCTGGATTGCCAGCCTGGTGATCTGCTGGTGTTCGAGGAAAATGCGTGAGAGTTCTTCGAACTGGGTTGCGACTGGTGCCAACTTGGCCGGCACACTGGTCATTGACGTCTGTGTATTGCGTGTGTAATACACTGAGATGAGCGATCAAACAGCAATGACATCACACAATCCCCAATCCCTTGCCAGAATTATCGGACTTTCGTTTTTAGGCACATTGTTGATCGGAATAATATCCGCTTTCATCGTCGGCGAAGGGATAGATATAAATCTGTCTGCAGACGTTGTCGCGACGGCTCAAAATATGTTGGAAGCAGAAGCCGATTTACGCGCAAAGGCTTATATCGCTTTGGCAACATTTGCTCTCGGTGTGGTCTTTAACGCCGGTTTGTTTTTGTTGCTTCGCTCATCCGGTCCCTTGCTGGCCATTTGGAGCCTGGTAGTTGGTATGGCGGCTAGCCTGCTGTCGCTCATGGGTGCCGTCTTTGCACTCAATGCGGCGCATATTGCGGGAAACGCAGCCTATATCGAATTGGCAACGGACTCACAGCGGCTCTTGTTGACTGGCCTACAGGCAACCTCAGACTACACATCTTTTCATCTGGGGCTGGTTCTTTCCAGTATTGCCATGGCCGGTTTTTTCTTCCTGTTTTGGAGTTCGGGTCTAATCCCGCGGGTCATTTCCGGCTGGGGCATCTTTGCATCTTTGTTCGTGGCCAGTATGATTGTCAGCCGTGATTTTATTCCGATGCTCGGTCATTTCTATGTGACTGCCAGCTTTATGGCATCCAATCTGATCGCTTTGGTTGCGACCGCTTTGTATCTTTGCATTAAAGGGGTGCGGACCCAACCCTAGTTAACAGTCTTGCGTCAATCCAAAGTCCGTCATGGTCACCACTTTGCGGATCATGACGGGGTCATATTCAATTTGGCCATCAAGTATCAGCATCGCCAGACCATGAACCAGCGACCAGGCATGCAAAGCCGCCGCGGCACGGTCTTCATCCGAAAGGCTTTCTGGCATCATCGCCGCAATACCGGCGCGCAATTGACGAAACGCTTCCCCCATCTCGTCCGGGTCACCATCGGTTAGGTCCACCTCGCCAACCCGGTTGTAGATCAACCGCACGAGCGCCGGATTGGAATGCGCCCATTCGACATAGGTAATGCCCACCTCGACAAAAGCTTCACGGCCACCGCCAGCTTCCATCGCGGCTTTGGCTTGATTGGTCCCGAGCCTTCCAAGTGCTTCCAACGCGAGCGCATCAAGCAGTGCATCCTTGTTGGGGAAATGCCGATACAGCGCAGTTGCCGATACACCAAGGTCACGGGCGAGGGCGCGCAAGCCAAGCTCGGGATGGTCTTGTTTCTCGATCCTCTCCATGCCCAAAGCCAATGCCGCACCGCGCAAGTCGCCGTGATGGTAGGCACGAGATTGCCCATCATTTCCTTCAATGTTGACACTGTTAGCATTTGCTGTCATGTTAACAGCATAAACATTACGAATCACATCTGTAAAGCCTAATCTTGGAAGGAAGATCATCATGGCCTCCGTTATTGAAAAAACCATTCGTGCTGCGGTTACTCCCGTCATGATGGGTGTTGCCAATTTTAACCGCAAGCGTCTGGAAAAGCCGGAGGGTGGTCACCCGTATCTGAGCGGTGTCCATGTGCCGATGAAAGAGGAAGAAACCATTTCGGCGATGCAGGTGACGGGGTCGATACCAACCGAACTCGACGGCCGCTATATGCGTATTGGCCCAAACCCGGTGACGCCGCCGGATGAGGCCAGCTATCACTGGTTTACCGGTGACGGCATGGCGCATGGTATCCGGGTTCAGGGCGGCGAGGCCGTCTGGTATCGCAATCGCTGGATCCGTTCCAATGCTGTTAGTGATGCTTTGGGCGAGGAGCGCAAGCCGGGCACCCGCAAACCGCGGACCGATACCGCCAACACCAATATTGTCGAAATCG
Organism: uncultured Sphingomonadaceae bacterium; assembly: GCA_947494305.1. GTDB lineage: Bacteria > Pseudomonadota > Alphaproteobacteria > Sphingomonadales > Sphingomonadaceae > Parasphingorhabdus. Next base: position 598,662 of record CANLUL010000002.1, read on the forward strand.
GCGGTAAGACTTTTGCCATTGTTGAAGCCGGTGGATTCCCGGTTGAACTGACCGATGAACTCGAAACCGTGGCACACAATCCCTTTGAAGGGACGCTAACCAACGGCTTTTCAGCGCACCCGCATTTCGATCCGAAAACCGGAGAAGCCCACGCGATCGTCTATGATGCCCCTGTTGCCGATACTGTGTGGCATGTGGTCGTCAGTCCGGAGGGCAAAGTCACCCGCGAAGAACCGATTGCGGTCAAAGACGGGCCTTCGATCCATGATTGCCAGATCACCGAAAATTTCGTGCTGGTGTTTGATCTGCCCGCGACATTCTCGATGAAACGTATGCTGGCCGGCTATGCCTTTCCCTATGACTGGAACCCGGATCATGGCGCCCGCGTTGGCTTGCTTCGCAAGGATGGCAAAGGCAGTGAGACGATTTGGTGTGATTTGGACGAACCATGTTACGTCTATCATCCAGCCAATGCTTATGAGACCGATGATGGAAAAGTTGTGGTCGATGTGGTGGTCCATGAAAGCACTTACGCGTCGACGGCATTCGGCCCCGGTGGCGAGTGGTCACGCTTTGAGCGCTGGACACTCGATCCGGCCACCCAAAAGGTGGATCGCAAAATCCTGTCCGACCGTGCACAGGAGTTTCCGCGCTATGATGAACGCCTGACCAGCCAACCTTATCGCTATGCCTATTGTATATCGCTGGGCGGTGATCAGGGTGATTTCGATGTCGCAGGGACCGAGCTTTTCAAGCATGACCTAAAGACGGGCGAAACACTGACTCGTGATTTCGGTGCAACCCGTCATCCCGGAGAGTTTGTCTTCGTTCCGCGCAGTCAGGATGCCGGTGAAGATGAAGGCTGGTTAATTGGGCTGGTGATAGACGCGGAGAATGAGACCACCGAATTGACGATCCTCAACGCTGATGATTTTCTGGGCGAGCCACAGGCAGTCATCCATGTGCCGCACCGCATTCCTCCTGGGTTTCATGGGAATTGGGTGCCTACAGCCTAGGCGATATTACTTCGCCTCAATCTTGTCGGATCCAACTTCTCCCGAAAATTGTACGCCATCGTCCGTAATTTTCACCCAGGGAGCTTTGGATCCGACGTGAATATGGCCAATATAGCCGCGATGCCCCGGATCGTCGTCCAGTAAACCAGCAGGAACATAGCATATATTGTTGGGTTCATCCTTGTGTGGAAGCGGGCTGCCGCATGTGCCGCAAAATATCGACATCCAGTCACTGCCGGGAACGGTGTAGGATTTGATCAAGTCTTCGCCGCTGGTCCAGGAGAGATTTTCGAGTGTGGTGTGGAAGACCGCATTGCCATCGGTGCCAGACACTTTCCGGCATTTGGAGCAATGGCACTGGCCAATTGGCCCGGGCTTGCCGCTGACTTCAAATTTCACGCCGCCGCACAGGCAGCTGGCTCTGAGTGTCACTTCAAATCTCCTTCAAACTTGCAACCCCGCGCTTTCAGGATCGCACGCATCTCCCGATAAGCTTTAGGCGTATCGCGAAGCGGTATGAACGGATGGAGATGATGGATCAAATGATATTGCATACCCATGGATGCGATATTGCCAACGCGGCTGGTCCAGAATTTTGCATTGTCATAGCGACCCCGTTTGAAAGCTGGGTGGTGCGGCGCCCAGCTGAAGAAAAACTGGATATAGGCAATGCCAATATGGCGCGGTGCCCACCAGAGCAGGGCGGCTTCGATGGCATAACCATTCCATGCTAGCGCGAATAGTGAGGCGAAAAACGTGAGCTGATAGAGCGCGCCATCGACCAGCACGTCGTTGCGTCCGACCTTTTCGAGAATATAGCCATATCCCCGCATCGCTCCGCCTTTGCCGCGTTGGCGCTGAACAAAGCTTTGCCAGACCGCATCCCACGGTCCTTTGGATTGGGTGGTGATATCGGGATCATTTTCCGGGTGATTGACGTGCTTGTGGTGCTCCATATGGGTCACTTTTTGCAGCCGGTATGGCATGGCCATGGGTAGCAGGCTGAGATGGCCGACCAATTCGTTGAGCCAGCGGAGTTTCTCGCCGGGACGTGCGATCATTCCGTGCACCGCCTCATGCGCCGGCAGGAAACAGGCCATGACATTGACGCAAGCAATTGGAAAAGCAACCCAGAGCGGGAGCATATCGAGGAAGACAAGCGGCCAGAGCGATAGCCATATTAACAAGTTCCCAAGGCCCCAGACGGGAACTTCCCATGGAAAGCGATCTGCATATTTCCGTGCAATCATGCGTTCCTGTTTGCGCAATTCTGCTTCTGACAATTTTGCGGTCATGGTCGCGCCCAAATCCAGCTGCCCCGGAAAAAGGCAAATATGCCCCACGCACCGCCGATGATCATGCCGATGGTAAGCGTTGAGAAGCCAAGGGGTTGTTCCCAACCCAATCTATCCATGATTTGTGCAAAAAGCGGTCCAAAGAAAAGAAAGCCGAAGGTTATCGGCATGAAATGCAGTATGTTTTTGACCAGAAATTCGACGATCGCCATGCAACAAGCCCCAAAATGTAAAACGACCAATTCTCAGAGACCAAGAATTGGGAGGCTTGTCAATCGCCTTCAAAGGCCATGAGGGCCTGCGTTTCAATACCGGCTTCTGCCAGTTTAGCGCCACCTCCCAAATCGGGAAGGTCGACGATGAACAGGGCTTGTGTCACAATGGCCCCTTGACCGCGCAACAATTGCGCGCCCGCCATAGCGGTTCCGCCGGTGGCAAGCAGATCATCAACCAGAAGAATTCGTTGTCCCGCTTGTACTGCATCAACATGCATTTCAATCTGGTCTGTGCCATATTCCAGGGCATAGTCGATGCTAACCGATTGCCCAGGCAGCTTGCCCGGCTTTCGCAGCATCACTTTCCCTTTTTCGAGGGCATAGGACATAGCGGCGGACACAATGAAGCCGCGCGCCTCAATCCCGGCGATAAGATTAAAATCATCGGGGTTTACCAGCGCGACCATCCGGTCGATGGTTTTCTTAAAAGCGGGTCCATTGAGCAATAGGGTCGAGACGTCACGAAACTGGATGCCGGGTTTGGGATAGTCAGGGATTGTTCGCACCAGCGCACGAAGGTCTACGTTACCCGCCATTTTTCTGCCCCTATTTCCCACCACTGACAACAGTGTAAGTTATTCTTTGCGATCGCGTCATGTTGAGTTAGGTTGGCACATAAAGGAGAAGATTAAAATGGCCGATTCCAATGTTCTTGAGAAACGTGCGATCACACCTTTCGACCTGAGCGATGGCGCGCTCTATTCGGAGGATCGCTGGCAGGAACCATTTGCACAGTTGCGCCGCGATATGCCGGTTAGCTATTGTCCCGAAAGCCCTTATGGCCCCTATTGGTCGGTTGTCACCCATGATCTGGTTCAACAGGTTGAGCTGGATGCCAAGACCTATTCATCCTCTTATGAACATGGCGGTATCACAATTACCGATGGGACCGGGGAAGACGAGTTTCCCAATTTCATCGCGATGGATGCGCCCAAGCACACGGCCCAGCGCAAGGTTGTCCAGCCCTCGTTCAATCCCAGTGAAATGCTGGCCCGCGAACCGGAAATTCGGCAGCGCACAAAAGAGCTTTTTGACGCACTCCCGGTCGATGGGTCCTTTGACTGGGTCGAAGAAGTGTCAGTCAAATTGACCATCGGCATGCTTTGCGTGTTGTTCGATTTCCCCTGGGAGGAATGGCGCGACATGAAGCGCTGGTCCGATACAGCCAGCGAAGTCAATCCCGATTTTAGCGAAGAACGGCGACAGGCTTTTTTTGCCGAAATGTTCCAGATGCTGCAAAAATTCGATACATTGTTTGAAAAGGAACGGGCGCAGCAACCGAATGACAAAATACTCAATCGCATCATACACAGCGACGCCATGGGCAATATGCCCGAGCTGGAACGACTGGCGAATATTGCGCTGCTGATTGTCGGTGGAAACGATACGACCCGCAACAGCATGAGCGGTTTTGTGCGCGCCTGTAACGAATTTCCCGATCAGTTTGAGTTACTCAGAAGTGATCCATCATTGATCCCCAATGCAGCCCAGGAAATCATTCGCTGGCAATCGCCGGTAACCCATATGCGGCGGACGACCACTTGCGAAACCGAGCTGGGCGGGCAGATTATTCCGGCCGGTGAAAAAGTGATCATGTGGTATATCTCGGCCAATCGTGATGAGAAGCTTTTCCCCAATCCGGATGTTGTGGATTTTACCCGTGACAACGCCCGTCGGCATATTGCCTTTGGTCATGGTGTGCATCGCTGCGTTGGTGCCCGGCTGGCGGAAATGCAATTGGCCATTCTGTTTGAAGAAATTTTGAGTCGCAATATTACCGTGAAGCAGACAGAGCCATTGACCTATTCGGGCAGTTGTTTTCTGCATGAAATAGACGACATGCCGGTCAAAATGGTGCCGATTTCTTAAATTAACCACTTTTCCAGCAATATCTGAGATATACGTGGAAGAACCCTTCTGCCGAAAGACCGCAATTCTTTATGACAATCCGTAAGATGTTTGGAAAAGCAGTTTTTAGCTCATCCGTGGTTGCATCCCTGATGTTGGCAAGTCCTGCTAAGGCCGATGAAATATTCGCTGGTGTTGGTTCTCAGGATATATTGACACCCTTGGCGCAGGATACCGGCGCAGGCGGAGTCGACTTTCAGCTGGGCTATCGCGGTGGGCCGATTGAAGCCTTGTCATTTGTAGCCAGTCCGTCGCCGTATATATTGGCATCGGTAAATACCGCTGGCGACACCAGCTTTGCTGCTGTGGGCCTGAGTTGGAAATTCGGTAAAAAAATCTATGTCCGGCCCGGCATTGGTATTGCCATTCACGATGGACCGGAATTGGCCTTTGCGCCAGATGGATCGCAGACACAGTTGGGATCACGCGTGCTTTTCGAACCGGAAATCGCGGTTGGTGTTCAGATTTCGGAGCGCGTTGACCTGGAGGCGAGCTGGGTACATCTTAGTCACGGGCGGATATTCAGTAGTGTTCAAAACCCGGGCATCGATACAATTGGCATGCGGTTGGTTATCAAAGTTCCTTGACAAGAAGCATTATATGTAATTACTTACATAAATGACCGAAGACTATTTGCGCCGATCTGGCGTCACAACACTGGGAACCCGAATCCGACGACTGTTCGAGCGATTGAATGGGAACGTCGCGGATATTTACCGTAACGAACTTGGCTTTGAGCAACGCTGGTTTGCGTTTGCCATGTTGCTTGATGATCACGGATCGATGCAAAGCGGTGAAGCCGTCAATCGGCTGGGACAAAGTCATGTCGCGATTGTGCAGGTGGTTCGCGGCATGGAAAAGGCCGGATTGCTGGAGCGCAAAGCCCACCCTTCGGACGGTCGGAGCAAGACTTTGCATCTGACTGATGAGGGGAAGCGCGTGGTTGCGCGTATGCGCAATATATCCGCCATTGTCGATCAGGCGGCGCTGACATTGTTGAAAGAGGCCAGTCCCGATTTTCTTAGTCAACTCGATAGGCTGGATGATGCGCTGGAACGAACTAGCTTTGCAGACAGAATTTCAGAATCAGCTAAATCCAAGGGAGTGAATATATGATCACGGCGATATTGTTGGCCGCAACCCCTGTTGCAGCTAATTGTGAGCAAGAGCGCGAAGCTATCTCCATCATGGCTGACGCGATTGAGGAACGTTATGTTCTGGAAAAAACCGCTCACAAATCAGCGAAGAACCTGAGGGAGGAAAATCGACGTGGTGGGTTTGATCGTCACTGCAATGATCCTTCTACCTTCGCCGAGTATATGACAGAATATCTCAGAACCGAGATGAAAGACGGCCATCTCTATGTGGAGTACGCGCCGAATTCCGATCAACATGGTGATGATGATTGGATGGAGAAATGGCGCGAAGGGGCGGCATCGAGAAATCATGGTGTAAAGGCGGTAAAGCGATTGAAAGACAACATCGCCTATCTGCATATTTCCGACTTCTATGAATATGATCCGGCGAAAAAGGCGCTAACTGCAGCTTTCGAACTGGTGAGTAACAGTGACGCGCTGATCCTCGACCTCCGAGGAAATCCGGGAGGTACACCAGAGACGGAATGGCCAGTACAATGGACGTTCATGAACGCCGGATCGATTACTCCGCTCCGCAAAGAGAAACGCAGTGGTGCGGAACCGGATATGCCCGAACCGTTACTGGATTGGCCCCGTTATGGAACGAAGCGGCCCATGGTTATATTGGTGGATAAGACCACATTTTCGGCGCCCGAAGCGGTGGCCTATTCACTGCAAGCACAAGGCCGTGCGATTGTGATGGGGTCACCGAGTGGTGGTGGCGCGCATATGCTTGGAGAGGGGATTGCTTTGCCCGGTGGTTGGAAAATCAGTGTTCCCGAGACGCGCCCATATAGTCCGCACACTGGTGGGAATTGGGAAGGAACTGGTGTTGTTCCAGATATTGAAACCTCGAAAGAGGGTGCAATTACCGCCGCGCAAAAATGGTTGGTTGATCGGTTGAAATAGAAAAGGCGGCCTCCACTTGGGAGGCCGCCCTTATTCTTTTCAATAAACCGTAAAAGTTTATTTCAGCTCTACGGTACCGCCAGCTGCTTCGATCTTGCCTTTGATTTCTTCGGCTTCGGCTTTGTTAACGCCTTCTTTGATCGCTTTTGGTGCGCCTTCAACCAGTGCTTTCGCATCGGTCAGACCCAGAGCGGTGATCGCACGAACTTCTTTAATCACCTGGATTTTCTTGCCACCGTCGCCGGTCAGAATGACGTCAAATTCGTCTTTCTCTTCAGCAGCAGCTTCACCACCACCGCCGCCAGCAGGACCAGCAACTGCAACAGCAGCAGCTGCAGAAACGCCCCACTCTTCTTCAAGAGCTTTTGACAATTCAGCCGCTTCCATCACGGTAAGTTTAGATAGTTCTTCAACAAGTTTAGCAATATCAGCCATTTTAATTACTCCAAATTTCTAATCAGTTTGATTTTGTAAATTTACTCACCCGCAGCGGCGTAAGCGCCAACCACACGTGCAAGGGCTCCAGCAGGCTCTTTAACAACCCGTGCGATTTTCGTTTGCGGTGCAACAAGCAATCCAACAATCGTTCCGCGCAGTTCGTCGAGAGAAGGCATGGAAGCCAGGTTTTTCACGCCTGCTTCGTCCAGAAGGGTATCACCCATCGCGCCACCAACAATCTCCAAACGATCATTGGTTTTTGCGAATTCCACTGCAACTTTTGCAGCAGCCACCGGATCATCCGATGTGGCAAGTGCGACTGGTCCGCTCAGCATATCGCTGATCGGTGCATAGTCGGTACCTTCCAGAGCGCGTAAGGCGAGGCGGTTTTTTGAGACTTTAAAGCTGGCGCCAGCTTCACGCATCTTTCCGCGGAGTTCTGTAGACTGAGCTACAGATAGACCCAGATTGCGTGTTACAACGACAACCCCGGTTTCCTTGAAAGTCGCGTTCAGCGCAGTAACGGCTTCGGCCTTTTGACCACGATCCATATTTTGCTCCTTCACGTGAACCTCTCCCGAAAGAGAAGCTCAATACTCAAAATTCGACATGCTGAACCACGTTCAGGATGACGAGCGAAAGGATTGATCGAAACCAATCCTGTATAATCCGAAGGGGGGTTTTGGCCGCATCGTCCGCATCTCAAATGCTAAACTTATCGACCGCAGGATCCGATTACTCTTGGCCTGCGAAAAAACTGATCCCCGTCTAGGCTGGAAATTAAGAAGGTCAAATTACCTTCACCCGCTGTCTCGGACGGTGATTGCTGACTAAAGCCAGCATTCGATGGCGGCTTTAGCGGGATAGAGAGGAATGTCAAGAGATTCGGATGGAGATAGCGATTTGCTCATGGCGACAATATCCTTACATTGTCGCCATGACGAGCATACCAATAACCCGACAGGAATACCCGCAGCAAAAGCAGAAACAAATCCGAACTGCTGTGCGATCGGCAGAGGCGATTATCACGGAAGCCGATAAATCGCGATTGGCGACCCTGGATGATGCAGAGGCATTTCATACTTTCCTGAGCGATCCAGACATATCTGCACCAATCTATACCTTGCCAAGACCCTTAACTGTTGATGCCATCAGAGACTTTATTGTCGACCATCTAGCGCAACGTGAACGCGGCGAGGGATTATTGTTTCTCAATTTTGACGAAACCGGCGGGATTGGCGGTTACATAGACATCGTGATCTGGCCGGAATGGGCGGCAGGAGAATTAGGTGGCGCGGTTGGCAAGCAACGACAAGGGCAAAGGCGCGGAATAGAAGGTGCACGATTGGGGTTTGACTGGTTGTTTGATGTGCTGGGGCTGGAGCTGATTTGCGAAACCGCCGCGCTCAATAATATCCGCACGGCCAAGCTACTTGATCATCTTGGTTTCAACCGCAAGGGCGAGATAACCAGCCAGCGCCCCGATGGCACGACGCGCGCATCATTGGTCTGGGAAGTTACTCGGTTAGAATGGGATGTATATCACGGTCGATAGACGCTGCTACCCACTGCAATGTTGCATCGGCGGTTATTGTTAACGTTTCACCCAATTTCAAATTTTATTTTACATAGAGTAACCTCTCAACATTCTGCTGCGAATGCCTGTCGTCCCCTAACCGAAAACTTGTGTTTTCCCCCAACCCAAGGACGATTACTTAATGAAAAATATCCGTAGTGTAGTTACTTTTGCCGGTCTAGCCGGTGGTTTGATGATGTCCGTTCAGGCGCAGGCCCAATCCGAACGGGAAGAAGGTTTTTATCTCTCCGCATCTGGTGGTGCTGAGTTTTTTAACGATAGTGATTTTGTCGGAACCCAAAATCCCGATGCTGGCGTTCCTGGCGTGGCAGGCGCCCCTGCCAATGTCAGCGTCGACTATGACACTGGCTTTGTGATCAGAGGCGCGATTGGTTACCAGTTCAAAGACGGTCTGATCAGCTTTCTGAAACCGCGCGCTGAACTGGAAGTAAGCTATGCCGAAGCCGATGTCGGCGGCGGTAGTTTTAACGGCGGCAATCAAAGTTTTAGCGGTGATATTAACCGGCTGACTGTGACTGGCGCGCTCTATAATGACATTGTCTGGTCGCCTAATCAGAAGGTTGTTCCGTATTTTGGCGGCGGTATCGGGATCGGTGTGGTTGATACTGATATCGACTATTTCCCCAACAATGGGGTCGCGACAGCGCCAACATTTGGCGTGCGCGGAGATCCAACCGGCCTGGTTACGTTTAGTGCTATCGGAGCAACGGCAAAGGTCAGCAAGAATTTCGATATCTTTGCCGAAGGTCGTTACACGAAAGTCTATCGCCGTGATTTCGAACGTCGTTTCATTGCGGGTGGTAATGACGGATTTAGCGCAAATCTGCGCGACGACACCGAGTCCTTTGGCGTAGGAATCGGACTACGAACGCGCTTCTAAAGCGGCAATTGATAAGAACGAGAAAGGGTCGGAGTTTTCCGACCCTTTTTTGATTTGAGCCCTTGCTTGTGAGTCCGATCAAAACAGGTTAGCTTCGCTCCAAAGTCGCAAAGACAAAGCAGGAGAGCAATATGACCTACGTACCATCAAACCGGGCGATTTATGATGCCGACAGTCATATCATGGAGCTCCCCAATTTTCTGACCAGCTATGCCGATCCGGAACTGCGGGATGAGATCCCTGAGGTGAGTTACAGTGCCTCTTTGGTCAATGATGAAGAAGTAGAAATCATCATGAACCAAGGCGGTGATCATAGCCTCGAACATAAACAATCGATGATTGATCTGGGCGATGATCTCATCGCGCAGTCCAAGGAAATACAGGCACTAGGGGCATTTAATAGCGCCGACCGATCGAAGGCAGTTGATCTGCTCGGTTTTCGCAAACAGTTGGTTTTTGCCACCCACAGTGTCGCCTTGCCTTTCCACCCGAGTTCGAAAACCGAAGCGCGTTTGCGCTACGGAGCCACCCGCGCACATAACCGCCATATGGCCGATTTTTGCAGTGATGATGATCGGTTGGTCGGTGTCGGTATCGTTCCGCTCGATGTGCCGGAAATGGCGATTGCCGAGCTGGACTTTGTCATCGAATCGGGACTGGAGGCCGTCTGGGTTCCGCATCGCGCGCCGATTGGATTTTCCTGTGGCCATATCGACTTGGAGCCATTTTGGGCGAAGCTGGCTGAGGCAGGTATTCCTTTTGTCTTCCATGTCGGTGGTTCCCCGCTTCAGGCGATGAAGAGCTGGAGTAACAACGGCAAGGCAGCGGTTAAGGACTGGATGGGCGGCGGCGAAAATGTGCGCACCAAAGACGCCTTTGTCTTACACCAAGCCGTCGAGACGTTCACATCCATGATGGTTGCCGAGGGAATTTTTGAACGCCATCCCAAACTGCGTGGGGCTGCGGTGGAACTGGGTGCAGGCTGGGTGCCGGAATTACTGCGCCGGATGGATGACCTGACGCGTATCTATTCTCGGGCCGATACAAGCGTGCGTTTTGACCGGAAGCCTTCGGAACAGATTATCGAGCAAATGGCATTCACGCCATTCCCGCACGAAGATGTTGCCAACATGATCGAACAATCCCATCCGGATTTATACATGTTCAGCAGCGACTATCCCCATGTGGAGGGTGGTCGCGATCCATTGGGCAAGTTTGACGGACATCTGGCGGCGGCCAATGATCAGGTTAAGGATGCCTTCTTCACTGAGAATTTTCTTCGCATCTGGCCAGAAGCACGGGCGCATTAATATTGAACAAGGCGCCGAACAAAGGCTGCCATATCAGTGACTGAGCAAAAACTCTCCCGCGTTTTGGGCTTCTGGGACGTATTCTTTATCGCCGTGGGCCAAGTCATTGGCGCTGGTGCCGTGGCGCTGACCGGTGTTGCTATTGGCATGACTGGGCCGGGTGTTTTCCTAGCCTATATCTGTGCCGCATTGTTGGCATTGCTTACTAGTGTTCTTGCGATGGTCGCTGGTTCGGCGCTTCCCGTTATAGGCGGATATTATGTCTGGCCATCGCGCTTGTGTGGCGGCTGGCTGGGGTCGATATCCTTGTTTCTGGTGCTGATGGTCTGCGTCGTCAGTATCAGCCTGTTTGGTAAGGCATTTGGGCTGTATCTGGAACCAGTTCTGCCGTTCTTGTCACAGGATCAGTGGGGCATATTGATGATCGTTGTCATCTTCCTTGCCAATTTCTTCGGCCTGAAGATTGCCAGCCGGGTTCAGATGTTTCTGGTCTTGATCATGCTCTCCGCCTTCGCACTATATGCTGGCTTTGCGGCACCGGAAATGGAAGTGCGCGATCTAACACCTGTCGCACCCAATGGACTAATGGGTTTCCTTACAGCGGTCTTTGTGCTCAAATTCGCGACGACGGGCGCTTCCACCATCGTATCGCTGGGCGGGGAGATGAAAAACCCAGGCCGAAACATCCCTTTAATCATGGGCGGCGCCACCATGGTGGTCGGGTTTATCTATGCCCTGATCTCCTTCGCAAGTATTGCCGCTGTTCCTTGGCAGGATATGGCCGATCAACCACTCACTTTAGCCGGACAGGCATTTCTCCCCGGTTGGGCGCTCACATATTTCTTGATTGGCGGGGCCGCTTTGGCGCTGGTGACCACGTTGAATGCGTCGATTATTCAAGTGCCGCGCAACTTCATGGTCGCAGCCTGGGATCAACTTATTCCGCCGATACTGGGGAAGTTAAACCGGAATGATGTACCGCATTTTATGCTCATCATCGTATTGGGATTGGGAATAATTCCGTTGATCGCTGGCCTTGAAATTAGCGCTATCGCCAGAGCGGTGGGCATTATCACGTCCTTTCCGACGATCCTGATTCTTTGGTCCGTGATGTGTATTCCCAAGAAATTTCCCGAAGCTTACGAAAAGGCAGTGTTCAAACTCAGCACATTTTGGCGGTGGTTCTTCTTTATTTTCTCAACAACCAGTGTGCTGATTGGATTAGTCATACTCACACAAGATATGACGCCGGTCGTTCTGGGCGCAATTGCGATCAGTATCGCTCTCTCGATACTCTACTATCCGGCAAGGCGGGCTTATATGAGAGGTAAGGGTGTGGATCTGGATCGACGGACTACCAGCCGCGACATCTTCGCTCACTGATCCTTCTGTAAAACGCCTGGTTCGATGTCATAATAGTCGCCTTTATCGGCTACGAAGATATGGCTGAACAACTTGGTTTGCGTTGGGCCGTCAAATGCCCCCATCGCAATGGCAATTTTATCGTGATGAATGGGATCCCAAAATAGAAAAGATCCGCAAGTCTGACAAAAGCCGCGCCGCACTTTTTCGCTCGCTTGATACCAGCGCACATTTTCTTCGCCGCCAATAGACACACTTTCCATGGGAAGATCAACCGAGGCCCAATAGTGGCCAGATTGTTTGCGGCACTGGCTGCAATGGCAGGCATCTGCTTCGGGTAAATCGCCGGTAACCGTGACCGATATTGCACCGCAGAGACAGGAGGCTTTGTGATCTTTCTGGTCCAATTGCGCTTCTTTCAAAAATAAAGGCCGGGGTTTCGCCCGGCCTTTTAAGCAATATGCTGCCTCTTTTCCAGAAATCTATCTGACTAGGAGGCTTTGATCGCAGCTTCCAAAGCCGTTGCAATTTGATCAGGCTCGAAAGTTCTTGTCACGGTCGACAAAACTTTTTGATCATCCAGGTCAACCAGCAATAGATGGCCGGTCTTAATGGTACCATTAAGATGTGTCTTAACTGCTTCGTCGACACCAGCAGCTTTGGCCTGAGCATAGAAATTAGCTTCGTCACGAATTGTATAATCCAAGGTTACAAATTCCAGTCCCGCCATTTCGCCGCGCGCCTGAACTTCCTTGATCTTTGGATCGAGTGCTTTGCAGCTGCCACACCAATCAGCATAAACCAGAACAGCAGCCGTCTTGACTTGCGCAGCTTCATCGGCTGCTACATCTGTCATTGCCTCGGTGTTTGTTTCATTTGAAGCTGTGGCATCATCTGCGCCCGAGCAGGCCGTGAGCGACGTTATCGCAGTAAGCGATACTGCCAACATTCTTACTTTCATTATGTTCTCCATTTTTCCGCAAAAGCGATTTGGTTGAACCTCCATCGCGGTTGGCATTAGTTGGCGATTGGTTGACGGTCAATCGCAGCAACGCAGAGCTTTCGATAGATAATGTGGTGCAGAAATGAAAAAGGCCGGGATTGCTCCCAGCCTCTTCTAACATTCTATAATATGGTAGCTAGATTAAGCGCCCTCAATCTCTCCGAGATCGATTTTCAAGCCAGGGCCCATTGTGCTAGAAAGTCCGACTTTCTGAACATATTTGCCTTTTGCGCCCGATGGCTTGGCTTTGACAACGGCGCTCATCAAAGCATCGAAGTTCTTGCGAAGATCGGCTTCTTTGAAGCTCGCTTTGCCAATGCCGTTGTGAATGATACCGGCTTTTTCAACGCGATATTCAATCTGTCCGCCTTTGGCGTCTTTGACAGCTTGTCCAACATTTGGGGTCACGGTGCCAAGTTTCGGGTTAGGCATCAGACCTTTAGGGCCAAGAACCTTACCGAGACGACCGACAACACCCATCATGTCTGGAGTTGCGATCACACGATCAAAGTTAAGATCGCCGCCCTGCATAGCTTCCATCAAATCTTCTGCGCCGACAACATCTGCTCCGGCTTCTTTCGCTTCATCTGCTTTCGCGTCTTTGGCGAAAACCGCAACACGGCTGTCTTTACCTGTGCCTGCAGGAAGTGAGATTACGCCGCGGACCATTTGGTCAGCATGGCGCGGGTCAACACCTAGGTTGATTGCGATGTCGAAGGTTTCATCGAATTTTGATTTAGACGCCAGATCCTTGAGGATCTTGATCGCTTCGTCAACGCCATAGAGCTTTTCGCGATCTACGGCTTCGTTGGCGGCTTTTGTGCGTTTGGTGAGTGTAGCCATGTCTTATCCCTCCACCACTTCGATGCCCATGGAACGGGCGCTACCCGCAATAATCTTCATTGCCTGATCAATGTCATTGGCGTTGAGATCTTCCATCTTCGCTTCGGCAATTTCCTTCAGCTGCGATGTTTTGATCGAACCAACGACTTCTTTGCCCGGTTCGCCAGAACCCTTTTTCAGCTTGGTCAATTTCTTGATCATGTAGCTGGCAGGAGGAGTCTTGGTAACAAAGGTAAAACTACGATCCGCATAGACGGTAATTTTCGTCGGGATCGGAGCGCCTTTTTCCATCTTGTCTGTAGCCGCGTTAAACGCCTTACAGAAGTCCATGATGTTAACGCCGCGTTGACCCAATGCTGGGCCGATTGGCGGGGATGGATTTGCAATACCAGCAGGTACTTGCAAATTGATGTAGCCATCAATCTTTTTAGCCATATTGGCAGTCCTTTCATTCTATCTGGGCTATCGCCCATCAAATTAAGTGGTCAAACAGCGAAGTCATATTCGCCTTCCACAATGGATTCGCCTGAATTTGCAGACGAACGACGGGCCATTAAAGTAATTTTGCTGAAAAGCAAGCGCTGAAATTCGGTGTTTCGTCATGCTGAAACGAGTTCAGGATGACAGTGTTATTTGTTAGCTGATCAGATCAACTTCACCAAAGTCCAGCTCAACCGGCGTAGCACGACCAAAGATGGAGACGGAAACTTTGACTTTGTTCTTGTCGAAATCGAGTTCCTCAACAATGCCGTTAAAGCTGTTGAACGGTCCGGATTTGACTTTGATTTCGTCGCCAATTTCGTAAGCAACCGTGATCCGTTCTTTTGGAGCGTTGGCTGCTTCTTCTTTCGTATTGAGAATGCGCGCTGCTTCTGCCTCGCTAATTGCTTGCGGTTTTCCGCTGCTACCCAAAAATCCGGTTACTTTCGGCTGGTTCTTGACCAAGTGATACGCATCATCGGTCATGGTCAGCTTCGCGAGCACATAACCAGGGAAGAATTTGCGTTCGGATTGCACCTTCTTGCCGCGCTTCACTTCGGTGATGGTTTCGGTGGGAACTTCAATTTCCTCGACCAGTTCGGTCAGACCAAGACGCTTCGCATCCGCCTCAATTGCTTCCTTGACCTTATGTTCAAAGCCCGAATAAGCGTGAATAATATACCAGCGTGCAGCCATGCCCAAAACCCGTTCTAAATATCTCTAAGACTGTTAAGCGAGGCTAAGCAGCCAGCCAACAATCCCGTTAAAACCCGTATCAATGGCTAGGAAAAACAAACCAAGAATGGTGGTCATGATCAGCACCAAAATAGCGGTACGGACAGTCTCGGGCCATGTTGGCCAGACCACCTTGCTATTCTCGGCGCGGACTTGCCGCATAAACTCGCCTGGATTTACTTTTGCCATTGCTTCAGTTCCTAAATCATTCTCCCGGCTTCAACATAAACTCCGGGTGTCAGTCGTTGGACTGTGTCGGATATATGCATGATTTCGGAAAGAACCAGTCCTTTAAACCCCGATTCAGAGATTCGCAAGGGTCGAGTGAGGTTAGATGATGCTCGGAATCAATTGGTTGAAGTCTTTTTTACATCAATAGTGGCATCTGTTATTTATCGGGCATGTACGAAGAAGATCAGAAATTTTCTTTCCTATTCATGGTTGGAGTATGCGTTTTTATAGTTGGCATCGCCATTCTTAGTGGTTTCATGGTTTCCGAAGGTGATCGCATCATGGCCATTTTAAGTGTGAGTGTTCCTGTGCTGATTATAGTCGCTCTTTATCAATGGATTACGTTGCGAACGACTGTGACCGGCGATCAGCTGTCTATCAGAATGTCACCCTTTGGCGGTATGGATATTGCACTTTCCGACATTCAGTCAGTCAAAGTTGTACGATATGATCCCATTCGCGATTTTGGTGGTTGGGGCATTCGATTTGGACGAAAAGGCCGAATGTACAATGCGCGCGGTAATCAAGCAGTAAAGTTGATCGTAGATGGTTCTGGAACGATCTTCGTTGGAAGCCAAACACCAGAGAAGTTGGCTGCTATGTTGTCCGCTCAGCAATAATGTTTGATATCCAGGGCAGATGCTCTCGGCCCAGGAAAATCTGCCCATCAATCAAGAAGGTGGGCGTTTCGAAAACCTTTTGTTCTTCTGCTTTTTCGCGGATCGTTTGCAAAGCCGCTAGGGCTTCGGGCCAATCCGAAATTTCGCATCCACAATTGTTTAAAAGCTGACCCACAGAGAATTGATCGTCTAGGTTAGATTGATCACTCCAGTAGGCTTTAAATGCTGCTCGAATGAACGGAACAGGATCGGAATCCAGAACCGCTAGTGCTGCCAATGCAACATCGGAGCTTTGCGGATTGTTCGAGAATTGCAGGTCAATTTTCTGAACGGCTGCATAGTGCAAATGTGTATCGCGCTGCGCAATGGCACGGACACGGCGATGGCGTTCGCCGACCGTTTCATCCGGTTGTTCTTCGGGAATGGTGAAAGGGCGAGAGGAGAAAGGAAGCCATTTTGCCTCTATGCCAGTCTTTTCAATCAGTGCCAGCGCTGGTTTCAGCGCCAGATAGGATGCCGCAGATTTGAAATCGATAAAGATGGTCAGCACCGAGACTCTCCGAACGACATTCCATTTATGGCAATGCCATAAGCGATATCGGGAGCAGGGCCGTTGCCGCCCATCAGATGCCAGCGCACGTACGGCAGATGCTCGCGTCCAAACAGGATGTGATCACCAAAAACAAATGTCGGCACGCCATATATGCCCGACGGATGCAATTGCGGTTGCAACGCGTCGTGGATGGCCCGGCCTTCCCCCTGTTGGAAGCCATCGAAGCCTGCCGCATCAACGCCCGCTTCGTTGAGGCAATGTTCGACAACAGCCACATCTTCAATATCCAGCTCCCGTCGCCAAAAAGGTGGGTAAACAATATTGAGATAATCTCCCATGCAATCCCGCGCAGTCTGTGCGACCCATAAAATCCCGATATTTACGATAGAGCTATCCCAGATTTTCTCAGTGCCCTTGAGCATATGCCCCTGTCGCTCGGCGTAGCGGCGAGCGTCTGCATAGCCATATTTAACGGCGGTCCATTGATCGGCGCTGCGTGTGCTTTTGACGACCTTGCCTTTCTTCTTTTGCGCGGAACCCAAATAACTCGGGATATCAAGCGTCAAAGGCCGCCAATCAAACTGCATTCCCAGTTCTTCTTCCAGCGCAAGAATGGGTTTGATAGCGACAAAGGCATAGGGGCTTTTGATATCGATATAGACGATCAGTGGCGCATCGCTTTCAAGGGCTTTCAAGCGGACGCCTCCTGCGAAATAGGAGTGTGATCACGAATGCTGTCCCAGATTTGCACTTCATGTTTGATGAAGCGCCATTCTCCATCGCGTTTTTCCAATGTGCTGCGATAGAGACCGCGAAGCTGGATTGGTTTGCCTTTGCGTCCAGCATGGCCATCCGCATCATAATAAGCTTCGGCTTTGGCGCTATCGCCATCGATCTCGATCAAAGGTGTATAGAGGCAGTGTCGCAGACCCTGAACCGGATCGCGCATTTTTGCTATCCATTTGGCAAACCCGGTTCGGGCTTCGTCGACGCCCTGATGAATATTGCCACCGAAATTGAGATAGCACTCATCCCAGAAAAAGGCTGCTATGTCTTCCGCGGATCCTTGGTCCACGGCAAAGCAATAGCCAGCATAAAGGTTTTGGATTGTTTCATGGTCACTAGGCATCGGTATCTCCGATCAAGAAGGTAGCACCTTCGAAGGGTGCATACCATCGACATAGCCCATGAATGGCAGGTGGATATTGTAACCCAATAATTCCTGCACCCGTTTTGGCAATTTGGAGACCTTCTCCGGTGATACTGCCAGTAATTGCTGTTCGAGCGGACGGCACCAACCGCGGCAAAATTGCGGCGTGACAATCAAACGCGACTGATCGCTGTCATTCGCACCGCCGCGATGCCAGAGCGTGCCTTTAGCGATCATTAGAGACCCCGCCGGCATTGTTGCCTTTATAGCCTGTCGATGATTGCCTGTACTCTCGCCTTCGCCATCAATACGCCCGGTTACAAAATCATCGGCACTATTCGCACCATCCGGTTGCTCATCGCCCCATTTATGGCTGCCCGGAATAATTTCGGTCGCTCCATTTTTATCAGTGGTGTCTGTGATTGACCAGAATGTAGACATGCTCAGTGGCTCGCGCGGTCGGGCAAGGCCGCAGTGGCTGTCATCAAAATGCCAGGGTTGAGCGGTTTCGCCTGGATGCAAATTGATCGCCAGGCTGGCGTAGAGAAGCACACTGGCACCCAGTTCGCGTTCGGCAAATGCCAATTGCAGCGGATGCGAAATCAGATCGCCAAAAACGGGGTCCTTGTCGAGCATCGCATAGATGCGATTGGATCGGGATCCCTCGAAATTATTGCGTCCCCGGATGTCGGCGTCAATCCAGGGTTTGAGCGCCGCGCGCTGTGTTTCAAGTTCTGCCGGAGAAAGCACGTTTTCAAAAATGACATATCCGTCTTCCTGAAACTGTTCCCAGACATCTGCAAAGGAGCGGCCGTTTAGATAGGGGGCAACAATAGCGTGATTGGCCGGTTCTATTTTATGTTTTAGCATTGCTACAATATGGCAGAAAACAGCTAGTTCGGCAACTTACCGTTGTGACGTTACGGCATGGTGATTTTGCCAGTGTGAAGTTTCAATCTTATTTGCGGTCTACCGAATTGTTGCGGGTAACGCTGTCCGGTTGGTCCGGTAAAGTGAATGCAAAGCGCCTACCATCATGACCCGACCTAAGCCGCAGCAAAGAAAAACAGCTATCTTTGAAAATCAATTTGACCGAGAGCATTATGTGCACCGGAAGCAAGGCCTGTATTCAAGGAAAAGCTGCTATTCCGCAAATCCCAAACCGTTTTGTAGGCGATTTTGCGTTTGGATTTCTTGTCTTTGTTGTTGAACAGAAATGTCAGGCGGTTGCCGCTTCTATTTCCTGCAATATTCATCGAACCGATACCTTTTGGATTGACCCATCGGCCGGTCAGTTTTTTAGAGCCCGCATATTCCGCAATATGGCCCAGCAAAGTATATGTGCCGCTGGACGCTGCGCATTTTCCGCTGAGAGACAGTTTTCGCGTTTTTGCATTATATTTTGCTTTTAGTCGGCATCTCACTTTTTCTTTTGACGCTCCTACGGTTCGCGATGCCCAACCGTTGCCAGTCCACTGGCCAGCCATATTTGCCAGCGGAACCGATTTCGCTGCCTTGGCGGGTGGACTTCCCATGACAAGCAGGGCTGCAATTGCGACGATGGCGAGCGATCGACAAATACGCCTTGATGTGAGGTTGTATAACTGACCCATTTTTTTGCTGCCCCCGACGATTGTTCCCGTTACCGGCGATGCGATTGCAGGAAACAAACTTAGCTTGACCAGTTTTCGGTAATAAGACAATTGGATTCTTCGATCTCTGCGGTTTTCAACCTTCCATCCCAGATTCCTGACAAGCGGGTCAGGCCTTTGCTACTTGTTCTAAGAAAGACTTACACCATCTGCAGACCTGCTAGACATGATTGATCGGGTGAATAACCTTTTACTCGACCGGAAAAAATCTTTTGCGCTGCTTATCCTTGTGTTGGCGATATTGTCGGTATTCGGTGCCACCCAAATTCGTTTCGATGATGGCGCGCGCGATATCTTTGCCTCCACTTACCCGGAATATGTTCAGTTTACGGAGCACAAGACCGAATTCCCACAGGCCGACACCGAAATTGTCGTAGTCGCCCGTTCGGAACATCGCTTTAATCAGCGTCAACTTGAGGGGCTTCGCGATCTTGTTTTTGACGGGCAATTGGTTGACGGTATTGAGTTTGCACATTCGATCTTCTCCATCCAGAACTATGATTCTGCATCGGGGGAATTTCAGAATCTGATTGCTGATGATCTTTCCAGCTATCCAAATATGTCAGTTCCACTGAACCGAATTGCGCAGTCAGACTGGCAAATATTGCCGTTGGTGAACACCGAGCAAAATGAGATGGTAATTGTCTATTCGGTCGAAGAAGACCGAGTTGATGAGAAAAATGTCCAACCGATTCTTGATGAATTGGGAGTCTTGCTTGCCGAAACGGCGGAAGATTCGAACCTGGAACTGCAGATGACCGGCACACTGCCGATACTGAACCTGATAGTTAACCGCATTATCTCAGAGCAAGCCTTGTTGAACGCCATTGGCGGAATATTGGGAGCCCTTGTCTCCTTGCTTTTGTTCCGCAGTCTGGCTGTTGGTTTGCTCAACGGTATTGCCCCCATTTTTGCGGTCCTGCTTACGCTGGGCGCAATGGGCTGGCTCGGGCTGGAAATGAACGTGATCACCAATTCGATTTCGATCCTAATTCTCGTGATCACAATGGCAAATTGCATTCACATGACATTCGAGCTGCGAAAAAATGCTGCTGCAGGCAAAGGGCGAGATGAGTCTGTGCGCGCTATGATGCGAGCAATAGCTGCGCCTTGCATGTTAACTGGACTAACAACCATGATAGCGATGGCGGGTTTGTTTTACTCGGGATCGGCATTGATCGAAATGTTTGCTGTGGCGGCTATTGTCGGACTCATATTGTCGATATTTTCCGCAATTGTAGTTCATCCATTGGTTTTTGCCCTTGGCTGGCGTCTTGGCTGGATTGAAAGGGCGCTGACCAAACCATTACAGCCAACGGGCCGTGACAATTTGGGTTTTGCCGGAATAACACAATGGCTGATTGGCAGAAAATACCCAGTGGTAATTTTGAGCGGACTATTTGCTACTCTGCTTTTGGCCGCTTTTCTGCCGGTGGAATCAACGCATCGGTTCAATGAGTATCTGTACGATGACGAGCCAATAATATTGTCATTGAAACGGGCAGAGTCGATCAGCAGCCCGTCACAATCACTGGATATAGTTCTTCGCCAAACTCCCAAGAACCAACCGTTAATGTCCAAAGTGAATTTTGAAACGCTTGGTAAGGTGCATCAGGAACTAGAAAAAGCATATCCCGATAATCACATATATTCGCTTCATAGTTTGCGCCGGATTTTGCTGAATTCCGGGGAGCCGGCGGGTCCAGATAGCATCGAAATACTTCTGGATACGCTACCGGACCGAATGAAGGCAGAGCTGATTGGATTGTCAGAAAGCGCGTTCAAACTGTCCTTTCGTGTCGAGGATCAGCCATCGCCCAATATCCGGCAGCTTACATCGGCGATTGAGACACAATTGAAATCCACCGATACGGGACATTTAACCGTCGAGCCGATTACCGGCCTCACAGCGCTTTCCGCTCATTTGTCTGATCAGATGATCAAGGAACTGACGATCAGCTTTCTGATTGCTGCTTTTGCCTGTCCGTTGTTGATCGGGCTATGGTTTCGCGATTGGCGCTATGGTCTTGCAGCCGTTCTGCCCAACGTGATCCCTGTTCTGGTCGTTGGTGCATGGCTGATGGCCAGTGGCTGGAAACTCCAGTTTACCGGTGCGATTGCTCTCTCGATCGCCTTCGGAGTGGCTGTTGACGACACCATCCATGTTCTCAATCGCCTGCATATCAACCGGCGCAAAAAAGGCGGTGCCTTTACCATTTCAGATCTATCCGGCGTTATGCAGCATGTTGCACCGGCATTGATTACAACGACGCTGGTTCTTTCCGTCGGCCTGTCCTCCGCTTTTTTTAGCGAGATGCCAACGGTCCTTTATTTCGGTTCAATTTGCATAGCGATTTTCCTACTCGCGCTTCTCGCAGATTTGTTGATGCTGCTGCCAATGATCGCTGTTTTGGAAACGAGCCGTCGCACGCTCTAACCGCACCGACTGCAATTGTAGCAAATAGGGTATCTATGAAAAAAATGGCAGGGGCGCACGGGTTCGAACCGTGGGCCTTCGGTTTTGGAGACCGACGCTCTACCAGCTGAGCTACACCCCTACACGGACTTTGCGTCCCAATGGTTCGCGGGCCTTAGCGATAAGTGGGCCTTTTCGCAAGCATCCTGTTCACAGGTCCGGGGATAAGTAAAACGTGGTAAAATAATTGTGACTTATTGTTTACCCCACGGGAAAATAAGCAATTTACCTCGCTCTGTGAAAAGGACTTGTCGATGCCAAAAACCATGAGGGTAATGTTTCCGGACCTGTTTCGGGCGAGGTTAAGGCAAAGCGCGGGATAGAAACAATCGGAGTAAGAAACATGACTGAATATTATACCGACACAGGCACAATTTCTCGAAAAGCAAGCGAACCAAAACCAGGTTTCGAGTCGCGACCACCTTTCGAATATGTTTATGCAGCTGAAGAAGATCGGTGTGCGGTGCGATATCCGGTCGCTATTCCTGCTCGTTTGCGCTTTTCCTGCGCGCAAAGTTTCGATGTCGTTTTGTCAGACATTTCACTGGCCGGGTTCAACTGTGACGCGCTTATGCAAGCCGATCCCGGAACGCGCTGTTGGATTACAATGCAGGGTTTGGGATCGCTCGAAGCTGAAGTGATCCGCTACGATAATCGCGGGCTGGGATGTGCTTTTTCCATCCTGCTTAATCCAGCGGTACTCGATCGATTGCTGGCGGAGTTTTCAACGAAAAAGCTCTCAAACACCTAATCATCTCGTCAATTTGCGGTTGATGCCTGCTTCGTTATAACGGTCTCCAATCTGGCCCGGAGGACATTATGACAGAAGCAGGCATTGTAACTAAAAAGCAGCCCGATCCATTGAAGGTGCTCCGCATTTTCCGGGGCTCCGACGCGCCCAGCCTCGATGAAGCCGGCCATATGGAATATGTCGATGATGATCCGGTGATTTTGGATGGTGCGGCCAAATTAGGCGAAGCGGGAATTGGCGAAGGGGCCGTTTTGAAATGCCTATTCTCCGGATTTGGATTTTCACTCCACTATGTCTGGTTCAAACCCGCATACCCTTTGCCGCTGCATAGCCACAACAGCGATTGTCTATATTACATAATTTCCGGCGATATTCGCATGGGCACCGAAGAAATGAACGCCGGCGATGGGTTTTTTCTACCCGCAGAAACCCCCTATACCTACACAGTTGGCGAAGATGGGGTCGAATTGCTTGAATTCCGCACGCAGGAAGATTTCGATATTCAGTTTAAGGGAAAAACCGAGGCCTATTGGGAAAAGATGCTTGAAAAGCTGCGCACTGAGCAGCCGAAATGGAAAGAAGCGCTGCCGCCTAGCCGAGAATATCGGAATGTATAGGCACCGATCCCTAGATTAACTAAAGCGCCGGAGCCTTTGATACATGGCGAGCTTCAGCATTGGACGCGCGTTCTCTTACTCCGCCGCTTCCAATGTCTCGTCTGATACTTCGCCGGCAAAAATGCCTGGCAAATCATCGTCATCAGCCTTTATCAATCGATCAACCCATTGGTGAAATGCCTGTCCGCCGCCTTCATTTCGGCCGAACCATACTTTCTCGAGCATCCCGCTTTGCAGAGCTTCATGCTGTCGTTTTCCGGTCGTGTAATCTTCATCTGCGACAACGGTTTCCAAGAAGGCGAATTGATCATGAGCACCTTGCCTGACTTCATCGCTATCTGGTTCTTTTTCCATCACGTAGAATTGCGTGGTAAAGCTTTCGCCAACATTTTTTCCAGGAAATAGCTGTGAGATCATCGCGCCGCGCCCGCCGCCGCCATAAAAGCTAGCAATCGAAATATGCGGGAAGATTGTCCACACGCCTTGGGTGAGGGCTTCAATCGGCCAATCCTTCTCATCCATTTGTGTGAGATCAATCTGTTCGTCACTGCCGACCATTTGGGAAGTTTTTGAAGGTGCCGAAAGTCGTTGATGCGGTCCCCAGGCGAAATAGTTAGCGCGATTGTAAAAGTCTGCGCCAAAAGTATTGGCGTGCAAAACTGGCAGGTGATAAAAATCCAGATAACCGTCATAAGCGGTTTTCCAATTGGGGCCCGGCAATGTGCGTTGCTCGAACAAGATCCAGTTTTCCAATCCAAAATGATTGAGCAATTCATCGTAACCGCAAAGATAGGTTTCGATATCCAGCGTGCTGTCTGGATCAAGTGTTGCCCAGATTAGGCCTGCGCGTTCGAGAGTTGGGAATTTCTTTAGGCAAAAAGCGGCTTTGTCTACTGCGCCAAAATCTTGCGCTGATGCGATGCCCATTAGCTCGCCGGTATTTTTGAAAGTCCAGCCATGATAACCGCAAACAAAGCGTGATGCCTTGCCGCTGCCCTGTGCAACGGGATTGCCACGATGCGTGCAGCTGTTCAGAAAAGATTGTGCAGTGCCGTCTTTCTGACGTGTCACCAAAACTGGAATCCCGGCGATTTCCATTGCCTTGAAGCAACCGGGTTCTGGGAGTTCGCAGGACGGCGCGACCATCAACGGAAGTCGCTTGAAGATTTTTTCCTTTTCAAGCTCAAACCGCGCTTCATCGGTATAGTCGGATGCAGGAACCGCCACGACCTCATCAACCAGTTCCATGGTGTCTGCCTTGCCATGCTCAACCAACGAGCGTGTCATTTCTATCAGTTTCTCGCGTGACATCGGAATCTCCTAATTTGGCGAAGAATATCACAAGATGACCGCGTGCAAACTATCCTTTGTGCGAAGATTTTGGCTTGGCGAATACCGGCCGCAGCAACAGGATGGTTAAAATATTAAGGTTGTTTGTTGGTATGACCATTTAGCGTTCGCATAAGCCGCTGGGAATATAACTCTTAGTTGCCCCCAAAAAGCTGCCGAAATCTAGCATCAATATTGGATTTCGGCGGTTTGACCCAACGGAGAAAATCCATGACTTCTTTTGACCCCAGTGTAAATCTAGCCAATAAAGTAATATTGGCCGACCAACCCCAACCAAAAGGCGAACGCCGAAAGGCACAGCGCTATACTATGGCGATACCTGCATTGATGGAATTTGCGGATGATGAAGTCATATCTGTCACCGTTACTGATATGTCTTTGGCTGGTTTCGCATGTGACAGTCGTCAAATTTTCACACCCGGCACAAAATGCTGGTTAAAGTTACCAAGCCTTCCGGGGTCACAAAGGTTCTCAATCATGGAAACCCGTGTGGTGCGATGCGACGGAAACCATATGGGATGTGCTTTCGCATGGATGCTTAAACCAGAAGACTTGGAACCGTTTTTGGCTGAGTATCAGGTTGCCGCTTAGCCTATTCGACAAATTTTTGATTGGTTTCGGGTGGATCAAGATCCTTTGGTTCTGCCCGAGTCCAAATCCATGTACCGCCAATTAGAGCTGCTGCGAAAGGCGCCAGGCTCCAGGGCAGTTGTGCAAAGATCAGGGATATTACACAGCTAGCGGCAAAAGCTATCGTTGCTGCCCATTTTCCTTTCCGCGTAATGGCGCGGCCTTTTCGCCAGTTTTGGATGTGCGGACCAAATGTTTTATGTTCTACCAGCCATCTCTCTAACCGTGGTGAGCTGTTCGCAAAACAAAATGCGGCCAAAATCATAAATGGAACGGTCGGGAGCAATGGCAGGATAACGCCAATACTACCGAGTGCCAGTGAAGCTAGTCCCGCCAATAAGAAAAGCTGCTTTTTCATCAGGCGGCAATAACATGATTGGACGGATTTCACTCAAGCTATTTTGGGGGTTCCTGCGCCAATCGTCTCATAGCCATGTTTTGGAGCGAAACGCAGCAGGCAATATCCCAGAACACCAGAGATCAGCGATCCGCTTATCACGCCCAATTTCACCGTTTCTATTTGCTCAGGATCGACAAAGGCGAGATTGCCGATAAACAGGCTCATCGTAAATCCGATCCCCGTTAGGCAAGCGAGACCATAGAGTTGCACCCAACTGACACCTTGTGGGCGCTGCACCAAACCCAGTTTTGTGGCGAGAAACATGAAGCCGAATACCCCAATTTGTTTGCCAAGCACCAATCCTGCCGCAACGCCAAGTGCCAAAGGTGCCATCAGATCGCTGACCTGAATACCGGCCAAAGAAACGCCAGCATTGGCAAAGGCAAATATCGGCAGAACCAAAAATGCTGTCCATGGATGGAGAATATGCTCCAGATGCTTAAGCGGTGACGTACCATCTTTGGCACTAAGCGGGATTGCGAGGGCTGCGACTACGCCAGCCAAGGTGGCATGGACGCCGGATTTCAGAACGCAAATCCACAAAAATGTTCCGACCAGAACATAGGATGCAATGCGCACTACGCCCAAACGATTCATAGTGAACAACACTATAGTTCCCACCGCTGCTAGCACCAAAGAGATGGTCGAAACATCCGCTGTGTAAAATAGCGCAATGATGATGATCGCACCGATATCGTCAATAATAGCGATCGCGAGCAACAATATCTTTAGGCTGAGAGGAGCATGTTTACCGAGCAGGGCCAGCACTCCGAGCGCAAAGGCAATGTCGGTGGCCGCTGGAATTGCCCACCCATTTAGGTTCTGCGGCATATCAATATTGATCCAGACAAAAATGGCGGCGGGAATGGCCATCCCACCAACTGCGGCAATAGCGGGTAAAGAGGCTTGCTGGATACTGGAAAGCTGCCCTTCAACGATTTCCCGTTTAACTTCCAACCCGACCAGGAAAAAGAAAATGGCCATCAAGCCGTCATTGATCCACAGCGATAGCGGTTTGGCGATCTCTAGTGCGCCAAATTGCACCTCAACAGGGATGTTCAGGAACGCCAGATAGATAGGGTTGAACGCACTGTTTACCGCAATCATTGCAGCCACAGCAGCAATGAACAGAACAATTCCTGCACTGGTTTCTTGTTTGATGAATTCTTGAAGGGCCGCTTTTACTGTGGTGACCATAGTCTTGTTCTTTCACAAAAAAAGTGGGGTGGCAAGCAATTGAGGGAAAGCTGCCACCCCGAGGGAGTAAGAAGGATATAAGGAAGGAAGTTTAGGCCGACTGACGCACTCCGATTGGGGATGACGAACGCCGGATAAGCTGGATGCGATCCTTAAGTTGAAGGCGCATTTTTTTAAGTTTGCGTACTTGCGAAACATCGTGGCGCACCTTGTCGATTTGCGCATCAAGTTTACGGTGTTTGCGTATCAGGCTGTTTAGATAATTTTTCATTTTTCATCTCCTTTTCGGACATCGCATGTTGTGTTGAAAGAGATATGGCAAAAATTGCTTGATATAGCCAATCGAATGAAATAGTTATTGTTCATAGAAAAAATCTATATGCTTTTTGAGGGAGAAAGTCACGCTATGCCGACTTTACGTCAATTTGAATATCTGGTTGCGGTGGCGGATCATCGTCATTTCGGTAAGGCTGCGCAGGCCGCGGCAGCCTCCCAACCAACGCTTAGTCACCAACTTCGGACTTTGGAGCAACGATTGGGCGTGACCCTGGTGGAACGGAGAACACATGGCGCAGAGCTGACGCCGGTTGGTCGCGAAATTGCGGAACGCGCCCGTCAGGTTCTGGTTGAAGTTAAGGACATTCGTGACCTGGCCGAGCGCGCCAGTGAGCGATTAGCGGGCACGCTGAGATTTGGTGTATCTCCGACGCTAGGGCCATATCTTATGCCTCCTGTCATTGCCGCGCTTCACCAAAGCCGCCCCGATCTGCGTTTTTATATGCGAGAAGGTATTCCTGACTTGCAAGCAATGGAGTTGGTCAAAGGATCGATCGATATGCTGCTTGGCCCACTACCGATTGAAGGAGAGAATCTTCAGATCGAGCCACTGTTTCGTGAGCCGCTTATTCTAGTTGCACCACCTGATCATGTGCTCGCGAAAAAAGAGAAAATCAGTGTTTCAGATTTGGCCGGTGCACCTGTACTCAGTCTTGATCGCCGCCATCACCTTCATCGTGATGTGGAGGCACAATGTCAGCAATATGACATGAACCTGTTGCGCGATTATGAGGGTACGAGTCTTGATAGCGTACGGCAGATGGTTGCCTCCGGTCTCGGCCTTGGCATATTACCCGAATTATATGTGCAAAGTGAACTTGCACGGGGGGGTGATGTGGCTCTGCTTGATGTTGATGGCTGGAATGTAACGCGATCTATTGGTGCGGCCTGGCGAACGGGCGCGGGTTTTGCAGATGAATATGACGCCATCGCCCAAAAAATAGCAGATGAGGCAAGAGCGATGCTGCCAGCCTAAAAATCGGACGATTTACTCTTGAGCATCGCTTTCCATTTGTTAAGGCAATGTAGTGACTATCGATCTCGACCTGCTGCTGAAAGCTTATGCTTCTGGTATTTTCCCGATGGCGGACAGCCGAGTTGATCCTGAAACATTCTGGGTTGAGCCGCAGAACCGGGCCATTATTCCATTGGAAAGTTTTCATTGTTCACGTTCGTTGCACAAAACCATTCGAAGCGACCGGTTTCACGTTACTGCCGATACCGCTTTCTCTGATATTATCTCCACCTGCGCTGAAACGTCGAAGGGAAGGGAGGAGACCTGGATCAATGATGATATTGAGCAGGCGTTCAATGATCTTCACGAGCGGGGTTTTGCCCATAGTGTGGAATGCTGGCGATCCGACAAAGAGGGCAGCGAAGCAAAATTGGTAGGTGGGCTGTACGGCATTGCGATCGGCGGTGCTTTTTGCGGAGAGAGTATGTTCTCCCGGGAACGGGATGCGTCTAAGGTTGCACTCGCATGGCTAGTTGCGCGGCTGAAAGTCGGAGGTTTTTCGCTACTCGATTGCCAATTTATTACCGAACACCTGGCAACGATGGGCGCAGTGGAAATCAGTCAGGAGGAATATTTGGAGCTGTTGCGTGCAGCTTTAACTCAGCCGCCTTCTTCCGTTTCAGCGATGAGATCGCCGATCAGATCCTCTGGTCCCTCAGTAGGTCCGACGGCAGGTGCTGGCTCCGGTGTGGGAACAGGTGCTGGCGTCGGTGCGGGAGCTGGCGCGGGTGTGGGCGCAGGTTCGGGTATTAGTGGAGCAGCGACAGCCGGCGGCGCATCATTGGAAACCGGTCCTGAATTTTCCACATTAGATGAACGATTGGCGATGTTGGAATCTGAAGACCGCGGCGCGGTTGGATCTGTTGCATCATTTGGTGGGCTGGCTTCGCCGGGGAAACTCATTTCGCATTTCTTGACCCAAACATCGTAAATCGGATGTTCAACCACATTGAGCGAAGGGGATTCACGGAACAGCCATCCCGAGAACACTCTTTTCCAATTTTCATCGCCGCTATTGGATGAGCGTTCGTTCACCAAAAGCTGTACAAAAGCACCATGCTCGGGCGTCAATTCCCAAGGAGCGGTCCGTTCACAAGCACGCAAACGCACAATGGCGCGTCCTATTCGAATGGATTGACCGGGGCGCAGTTCCAGATCGCGTGTTAAGCCGTTTCTTTTGTTCAAAAACCCGAGTGTAGCCAATCGCTCTTCCATGGGCGTACCAATTTGCTCGGTTACGGTTTGCACCAAATCGTCATTGGTCGCGGCTGCTTCTGCCTTTTCTGCCGCCTGGCCAGTGGCATTTTTTTCAACATCATCACTGCTGAACCAGCTGCAGCCCGCAAGCATTAGTGCGCCGGATATCGGCACCAGCAAACGGGAAGCGGTTTTCATGTTCATTCCGCTTCGGCCGGGTTCCATGGTTCATAGTCGCCGGTTGCTGAGGCACGAACGCCACCAGATTCCAAGGCACCTGCTGGCCGATAGGCCTCTGCGGTTCCCGTTAGATTGGGGGTATATTCTTTTTCCCAAATGCGCGGTTGCTGCAAATGACTTTCGGGAACTTCATCATAGCTATGATGTAACCAACCATGCCATTCGGAGGGCACTCGGCTTGCGTCATTGGCGCCGTCATAGATAACCCAGCGGCGGCTTTCCCCTTCACCGGGCTTGCGCAGTTCGTAATATTTATTGCCAAAAATGTCTTCGCCGACGGATTTTCCTTTCCGCCAGCTATACAAAGTTGTGCCGATAGTGGCGCCGTCCCACCATGTGAATATTTTGCCTAGTAAACCCATGGCGACCGCTTAGCGTCTGGTATGGTCTGTTCGCAAATAAAAAATGCTGTTTGCGCCATAACGGGAAGACTTATGACCACTTACCAGCGTACTAGATCTCCGGCAGCTATGCCCAATTCTGTAGCCCGCCCACCGGCGATCTCCAAAACGGCAGCTACCGGTTCGCCGGACTGCACCGCATCAAGTGAGTAGGGAGTCGTGTTGGCAGCGATGGATTCAATAGTACCGTCCCGCCGTACAAATATAATATCGAGCGGGATAACGGTGTTTTTCATCCAGAAACTAGCCATCCGGTCTGTCCCAAAGGGAAAGATCATCCCTTCATCAGGATCTAGTTTTGTGCGGAACATCAATCCGCGTGCTTGTTCTTCAACTGATTGTGCCAATTCTACGGTGAAGCGGTGCTCTGCCTCCTTTGAAGTGACTGTGAGGGGTGCTTGACGCAATCCGTTTTCGGATAAATTTTCGACGGGTGACCCACTTCGTGCCTCATTCTCACTGGCTATCGCATTGCATGCGATCAACGATATACTGCTCACAACGACCAGTGCTGATTGTGCGATTTTGGTTAAGGATGACATAGAGAATAATGTGTCCAATTAATCGGCCGGAGGCAAGCAAACCTGAACGGCCTGATGGCCTCGCTTACCGGCAGCAACGCGTACGAGCAATTCTTGTCCGGGCATAACCTCACCAATGGCCCCTTCACGAAGAGTTTCCATGTGAATAAAAATATCTCCGTCAACAGAATCAACAATCAAAAAGCCATAGCCTTTGGCACGATTAAACCATTTTACTTCTGCGTCTAGAAAGCCAGTTGCATCATCTACGACGTGGATGGATTGACCGCGATTGGAGCTTTTGAGCATTGGCGCTGTGTCATTGCACTGAGAATCGTCAATATCCAGGATTTTGACGGCTTGCAGGCCTTTTGGTGCTTCTACATACTCACAGGTAACGACGGCCATCTCAGGAAGATCGCGGCGTCCTAGCGGTTCCAAAACCGACCAATGAACCAAGATATCCTGCTCATCTGATCCAAAAATTGGACGGTCGGGAATGATGAAGCCAAATCCGCGATGGCTATCAAACCATTTCACCGACCCAGTTGCTTGAAAAACCTTGTCATCCGCAGCGTTATTGTCGGTATCGACTTCCTTTTGAATAAGGTCGTCCATCTCCTCTTCAACCGTTTCTGCAAACAAACTAGGCACAAATCGTCTCCAAATGCAAAGTCCAGATGACTTAACTAGCGGTCATTAGGGACTCGAACAAAAGGGATATATCACAACAATTATAAACTTGCGATTCTTCTCAACATATCAGTCGCTTTTGCCCGTTGCGGCAGTCAGAGATTTACTCGTTTTTAGACGTTTTGCTCGACCATTTCCCCCGGCTTTGCGAAAACAAATTTGGTGGCGATTTCATAGTCATGACCTGCCCGCATGAAGGCTTGTAGCATTTTTTGACATTTTGCTCGATCATATTGCTCACTTGCATAGGGGCCAATGCGCCGTTTTTTTGCAAATTTTGCGGCCGCGTCCCACTTTCCCTTTTCACTGAGTATTAAAGCGTTCATTTGATCTGACTTATCAATGCCAGCTTGTTTCAGCGCTTGTTCAATACGGCGTTCACCATAGCCTCTGCGAAGCAGTGATGAAGCCCGGTGTTCGGCGAAGAGGGCATCATCAATATAGCCGAGCTGCTCATACTTGTCCGCAATATTGATGATTATGTTGATATGTTCCTCATCGCCCCCTTTTTCGCGTACTTTCCGGTGCAGATATGATTTCAATTTATGCTTGGTGGTTGCGTAACGACTGACATAGCGCAAAGCGAGTGCTTCGAGATCTTTCGGGTTCAACGCTTTGTCGCTGTTTTTCAACGCTTTAACTTTCAAAAACTGTAATTGCCCTTTTTGTGCCACAGTCGAGCCGAATTTTAAACGCCAACAACGATCATTGCACCAATTACTCAGGAGGAAGACGCGTTTTTGCCGCTTTCCCTACATGACAGATTTTGAAGGCTGGACCTTTAGGAAATGGAAGAAAAATGACAGACTTACGCCCCACTCCGACAATCGATGATAACCCCAAACGTTTTTCAGATTTCGACACGTTGGGAGAAGCGCTGGATTATGCTGCTTTGGGCGAAAAGGGATTTAATTTCCATGACGCTCGCGCGACACTGATTAAAACATATCCATTTAGCGAGCTGCGTGAAGATGCAATGATGGCAGCCAAAAGACTGATTGATTTTGGTGTGAAGCCAGGCGATCGTGTGGCATTGATTGCAGATACTGAGCCTCAGTTTTGCGCCCTTTTCTTCGGCGCTGTCTATGCGGGTGCTCTTCCTGTTCCGCTTCCGCTTCCAACGTCTTTTGGCGGAAAAGAAAGCTATATTGATCAAATCGGCGTTCAGCTCGATAGCTGTGATCCTTGTATATTGCTGTTTCCGGATGAGATCACCGAAATGGCAAGCGCGGCCGGACAAACACGCAATATACCCGTCTCCGGATGGGATGATTTCGCGGAACGCGAGGCACCTGACTGTACATTGCCTGAGGCCAAGAGCAGTGATCTTGCTTATCTGCAATATTCCAGCGGTTCGACGCGCTTTCCTCATGGTGTGGCCGTTACGCACAAGGCGCTACTGCACAATCTGGGATCGCATGCGCATGGCATGCTGATCAGCGGCGATGATCGCTGCATTTCCTGGTTGCCGCTATATCATGATATGGGCCTGGTCGGCTGTTTCTTGTCGATGGTCGCCAATCAGGTTTCGACCGATTTTCTGAAAACGGCGGACTTTGCGCGGCGGCCCTTGTCTTGGTTGGACCTGATCACACGCAACGAAGGCACTTCTTGCAGCTTTTCCCCGACATTCGGCTATGAGATTTGTGCACGCAGAATTGGCAGTCAAACCAACGTTGTTGATCGTTTTGATCTATCCCGCTGGAGACTTGCTGGTAATGGTGCCGACATGATCCGGCCCGATGTGATGCAACGCTTTACAGACGCTTTCGCACCAGCTGGATTTGATGCGAAATCATTTTTGCCTAGCTATGGTTTGGCGGAAGCAACACTAGCCGTAACCCTGATGCCGGTTGGCGAGGGCATGCAAGTGGAATTGGTAGAAGAAACCGAGCTTTCCGGCGAAAAACAAAGCGATGGCAATCGCCCGAAACGATATCGTGCAATCGTGAATTGCGGCAAAGTTGTGCGTGATACACAAATCGAAATTCGCAGTGAGGACGGTGCCGTGCTGCCAGAAAAATCCGTTGGCAAGGTATGGATGAAAAGTCCGGCAGTAATGGAATGTTACTACCGCGATCAAGAATCAACAGATGCCTGTTTGATCGATGGCTGGCTTGATACGGGCGATATGGGATATCTTTCTGATGAATATCTCTACATCGTGGGCCGTGCAAAAGACATGATCATCATCAATGGTAAAAACCATTGGCCGCAAGACATTGAATGGGCAGTGGAGCAGTTACCGGGCTTTAAAACCGGTGATATCGCTGCCTTTGCAATTACCACACCTGGGGGCGAGGAAACACCTGCGGTTCTAGTGCAATGCCGGACATCAGATGATTCAGAACGCTTGC
Organism: uncultured Sphingomonadaceae bacterium; assembly: GCA_947494305.1. Lineage (GTDB taxonomy): Bacteria > Pseudomonadota > Alphaproteobacteria > Sphingomonadales > Sphingomonadaceae > Parasphingorhabdus. The sequence continues at coordinate 632,236 of CANLUL010000002.1, forward strand.
GTTTGCGCGATGAGATTAGGGAGAAAGTACGTGCTATTACCGGCATGAACTGTGTGATTGAATTGGTTCCACCCCGGACGCTCCCGCGCACGAGCTCGGGCAAGCTGAGCCGCGCAAAGGCTCGAAACCTTTATCTTTCAGGCGATATTCAACCATATGCAATGGCTGCCTGAACGCAGATAATTGGTTCTTAATATAAATTAGCAAATTTTGGGGTTTGATTACCTTTCAGCAAGGTTTCTTGCGTAAACGTTCTTCTGTGGAAGAGAAATTACCCCAATCCGGCTTGCCGCAACACATACCTCTACGAGCGCTTATGGGCTTTAGCGATTCCCCAGGCGTGGACTGGGGGCGTATTCGTGCGCTTCAATTTCAAGGCATGCAAAAACATGGCTTGCTCAAGACGGTAGCCACCATAGTTTGCGGGTTGTTGGCGGTTCAGTTTGGGATGAATACTGTCAATCCAATTTTGCTAGGTATCTGGCTTGTCTCGCTTTGCACGTTATATATTTACTCCCATTTTATGCTGGAAAAGCAAGCCTTCTGGAAACGCAAGACTATTGAACGCAAGGATACGTCAATAGTGCATCTGATTTCTCTGGCTGGCGGATGTATTTGGGCTGCTGGGTTTGTGCTGTTTGGTTACACCGTAAGTCAACCCGATATGATTGGGTTTTGGTCCATCATGGTATGTTTGATGGTGGGTTCCGCCATGCTCCTATCCTCTATTCCGCTCAGCAGCATTGTTTTCATTATTGCGACCGGTATTGGATCGTCTGTCGGCTGGTATTTTGCCGAAAGTTTTCAACTGACTATGGCTTCTGTAGCCATAACGATACTGCTGATTGCTTCATCACTTGCAACGGGGCGTTCCTTCATCGAACGACGCATCGCCGAGGCAAGCCTCAATGAAAAGAAAGAAACGGTTAGCCTTTTGCTCCGAGAGTTTGAGGATACGGGAGCAGATTGGTTGTGGCAGACCGATACATCGCGGCGCATCACCCATGTTTCTCCCAGATTTGCCCATGCCGTTGGGAAACCTTCTGACGACATCGAAGGCAAACCTTTTCTACAATTGGTCGCTGGAGAATCATGGGATAGCGGTAATTTCCCATCGGCTCTGCACGATCTAGCGGAACGCTTAAAACGGCGGGACAGTTTCAGCAATATTTTGATTCCTGTTTCGATTAATGGTGAGATGCGCTGGTGGGAGTTGTCGGCTTCACCGAAACTGGATGAAAGTGGCATTTTTCATGGATTTCGGGGAGTCGGTTCCGATGTAACTGAACAACGGGAATCGGCAGATAAGATTTCCCGCATGGCACGGTTTGATACATTGACTGGCCTGCCTAACCGTCTGCAATTGACTGAAACCATGGGCAAAGCGATGCAGGATTCCGAAAAATGGAACGGTCGTTGCGGTTTTATGATGCTGGACCTCGATCGATTCAAGGCGGTGAACGATACATTGGGCCATCCAGTGGGCGATCGTTTGTTGGCGCGCGTTTCTGAGCGATTGCGTTCCATCATGTCTGACAATGAGCTATGTGGACGTCTTGGGGGCGATGAATTTGCTATCGTCGTAAAAGATGCAAGCGACAGCCACTATATGGAAACGCTCGGTGACAAGATCATCGATACGCTTTCGCGTCCCTATGAGGTGGATCAGCACACATTATATATTGGCGCCAGCGTAGGCACCGCAATTGGACCGCGTGACGGTAGGACTGTAGAAATGCTGATGCGCAGTGCCGATCTCGCGCTCTATAGATCGAAGGATCAGGGCGGCGGCTCGCATAATCAATATGAACCAAAGCTTCATGTCCACGCTGAAGAGCGCCGAGTCATGGAAATTGCCTTGCGCAAGGCGTTGGAAAACGATGAGTTTACGCTGAATTACCAACCCGTTGTCAGCGCAGATAGTGGTGGCGTTGTTGGATTTGAGGCATTGTTGCGCTGGACCAATCCAGAGTTTGGAGTGGTTTCTCCCGCCAAATTTGTTCCGCTTGCAGAAGATGCGCGATTGATTGTTCCGATTGGTGAATGGGTCATGCGCACAGCTTGTAAAGAAGCGATGAAATGGCCTTCGACCGTCAAAGTCGCCGTAAACGTATCGGCAGATCAACTGAATGATCCCGAGTTTTTCAATATGGTTGTTTCTGCCTTGCAGGACAGCCAGCTTCCCGCGCATCGGTTGGAAATCGAAGTGACCGAGAGCATCTTTATGCGCGAAGGCACCGGAGCCGCCGAAAAACTCGACGAGGTTATCGCCATGGGTATTAACCTGTCGCTTGATGATTTCGGTACAGGCTATTCTTCTCTTGGATATCTACGCAAAACTCGGTTTAACACGATCAAAGTTGATCGCAGCTTTGTGCAGGGTGCAGCCAAGAATGTCCCTGAAAGCCTTGCCATTATCCGCGCTGTGGTGGCCATGGCTGATAGCTTAGGCATGTCTACGACTGCGGAGGGTGCGGAAACCGAAGAAGAAGTGCGGATGATTCAGAAACTGGGTTGTCGCAAAATCCAGGGTTACTATTTCGGACGGCCGATGACGGCGACGGATGCCTTGGAGTTGTTCGGAGATTATGATGTCGAGACCGAAACATCGAGAATTCAGGATTTCCGGGCTGCCTAACTCAAACTTTGGTTAGCTTTTTTTCTATCCCACGCCAGATTTTGGCATAAGATTTCGCTGCCGGACTGCTAGCGGCAAACGCTCCGACCGGTTTTTTGATCTTTGTCATTCGTTCTACTACACTTGCCATGGGAATGACTGGCCATTTCTTATGCTGCTTGAGCATTTGTTTGTGTATCGTCCGGCGGCGATCAACCATCGTGAAAACGGGTAACATGGGCGCATGTTTGCGGCCTTCCGAATCCAGAAAATGCTGCACATCTTTCAAGGCACGCTCGGATAACGGAGATGGGATGATGGGAACGATGACCAAATCGGCGTTGCGTAATATCTGTTCACTGGTTTCTGTTAGTCCGGGTGGGCAGTCCAATATGATGCGGTCGTAATCCTTGCTCAATTGTTTGAGGATTTTCCCAATATGTTTGCGCTTGCCCAAATCGAAGAAGAAACGATCCAAGCCGCGAAGGGATAGATCTGCCGCCAAAAGATCAATATTTTCAAATTCAGTTTTCCTGACCAGCTTGGAGGGCTTGATATCTCCTTCGATCATCGCACGTGCGTGATCTTTCTTCTGCTTGTCACCGTTTAATATGAAGGATGCCGCGCCTTGCGGGTCCAGATCCCAGACCAATGTTTTACGCGATGAATTGACGGCACTATTCCAGGCAAGATTTATCGCTGTGCAGCTTTTACCGACACCGCCTTTCATGCTGTAAACTGCTATCGTCGCCATTTGCGTCTCGGCATCCCTATTCAATGTTCAGCCAAAGTACGCCTGACCCTAGAGGATTTCGCGAACCTTATCTTGTGGCCGGCAAAGCCGGACGCCCTTGTCCGTTTCCACCAATGGCCGTTCAAGCAGCATCGATTCTTGTGCCATCGCATCTAATATTTCATCGGCGGTGACGCTATCCTTGGTCAACCCGAGTTCTTCGGCGGGTGATCCGCGTACGCGTAAGCCCTCTTGCGGTGTGATTCCAGCGTCCTTGTAAAGCTGTTCCAGCTTGGCACGAGTCGGTGCATCTTTTAGATATTCGATGACGGTAACGTCCACGCCATCGGTCTCCTCCAATATCGCCAATGTCTTGCGAGACGTCCCACATTTCGGGTTGTGCCAGATGGTTGCTTTCATGTCCTGCTCCTGAATGACTCGTTTCTGTGCCCCATAAACATCAGTTTTGTTTCACTTTCAAAACAATTTTTGAATTTATCAGAATAGGGATTGCACATAAGAACCATTCTCATTAGAGCCCGAATCAATATTGAGAATGATTTGCAGTTGAGGGAATTTGCTGAATGAGGATATCATCGAAGCGCGCATCCAAAATGGCGGCTTTGTCGAGTTTGAGCGTGCTGGCAATGGCTTCGCAACCGGCCTTTGCGGCGGACGAATCCGAGGGCGCTGTGGATGATCGGGAAATCGTCGTATCCGGGGAAGTTCTATATTCCAACCAGATCAATGCAGTCAAAACGCCGACGCCGATTATTGATGTTCCTCAAAGCCTTACAATTACCTCGAAAGAAGAGATTTTGGAGCGAGGGATTACCAGTATCGGTCAGATTATCGATTACACACCGGGTGTGAATAGCTCTCAGGGAGAGGGTCATCGCGATGCAGTCGTGTTCCGCGGTGTTCGGTCAACCGCTGACTTCTTCATTGATGGCATGCGCGATGACGTTCAATATTATCGTGGGCTATACAATCTAGAACAAGTTGAAATTCTCCGTGGCCCCAATGCGCTTCTATTTGGCCGTGGCGGCGCAGGCGGCGTACTAAACCGTGTTACCAAGAAAGGGACGATTGGCAGAACCTTTGGCGGGGGCCAGATTGCCGTTAATACCTTTGGTGGTTTCAGTATTCAGGGTGATGTTAATTTGGCAGCCGGTGAAAATATCGGTGTTCGGCTAAATGCGGCCTATGAACATCTCAACAATCATCGCGACTTTTTTGACGGTGATCGCATCGGAATCAATCCAACGGTCCGATTCAAGCTGGGAGAAGCAACCACATTGGATTTGTCATACGAATATGCCGATCATGAGCGTTTCATTGATCGCGGTATTCCGACCGGAGACGATGGCCGCCCCGTTTCGACGCTACGCAATGTCGTATTCGGCGATCCGGAATTTAATTTCCTGGATTTGCAGGCGCATATTTTTCGCGCCAATTTGAGTCACGAGTTTTCCGATAATTTCAAGGGTAACTTTGGCGCTTTTTACGGTGACTATGACAAGGTTTATTCAAACTTTTTTACCAATGATTTCGATCCTGCAACCAATCGGGTTGAACTGGATGGTTATGTTGACACGACCGAACGCCAGAATCTGGTCCTGTCAGGCAACTTGGTCGGTGAATTTGAAACAGGGAGCATCGGTCATACGCTGATCTTTGGTGGTGAATATATCAATACTTCATCGGATCAGAACCGCCTCAACACCCGTTTCGATACTTCTGTTACCGATGTAGCAAATGGGGTTGTTGATCCATTTTTCGGTGCGGCTAGAACTGACCGTGCCATTTTTGGTGTTTCTCGCCCTCTAAGCCTCAGCAACAACATGGGCACATTGGCCGATGGTCGGGCAACAATAAATTCCTTCGCCGACCTCAATGATGATACCCGTGTCGATATTGATGTGTTGTCTTTCTACATTCAGGATGAAATCAAGCTAACCGACTGGTTGAATGTAGTCGTCGGCGGCCGTTTTGACAGTTTTGATATCACGGTGAACAATGTTCCTGGTAATGAGATCCGGACCCGCAAGGATGAAGAATTTTCTCCTCGTCTTGGACTGATCTTGAAGCCACGTGAGAATGTCTCCTTTTACGCCAGCTATAGTGAGAGCTTCTTGCCGCGTAGTGGAGAACAGTTCGCCAATATTAATGGCAGCAACAATGCTCTAGACCCCAATACATTCACCAACCTTGAGGCTGGTGTCAAATGGGACTTCGAGCAAGGTCTGAGCTTAACCGCTGCGATATTTGAAATTGAACAAAGTTCGCCGCAAACCAGTGACAATGACCCCTCCACGCTTGACGTGATTGATTCCAAAATTCAAGGTTTTGAGGTGCAGCTGGAAGGCCGCGTAACAGATAATTGGACGATCTCTGCTGGTTACAGCTATCTCGATGGCGAGCAGGTTAATCGCGGGGGGCCTACTGGCCTTCGCCCTCGCGAATTGCCCGAAAATATGTTCTCGATCTGGAACAATATTCAGATATCGGATCGTATCGGCTTCGGTGTCGGACTGACCCATCAGGATGAGAGCTTTATCAACAATGGCAATACAGCGGTCCTGCCATCTTACACGCGGCTTGATGCGGCGGCCCATTTTGATGTGACTGAGAATCTGCGGTTGCAGGTCAATATCGAAAATCTGACCGATACAACCTATTTCCCGAACGCACACGCCACCCATCAAGCCACGGTTGGCGCACCGCTGAACGCCCGTTTTTCCGTTACGGGCAAATTCTGAGCGGATGACTATTTGATCAGGTGACTTCGCACAAAGATTCGAAGCCATCTGATCGAGTAGCAAATTGCTTGCCGTAAATCAGGCCTTCATCGTCAGCTTTTGGGGTTTTGTTACCGCCGCTGCTCTTCGGCCTGTATCGTTCTGGCATTGGCTTTCTCAATCTCGTTCACAGCAACCTCAGTGCTGGTGGGGCGATACCAATCGAAGCGGGAAAAATGTGCGGTGAGATCGGCGCTCTGAAAAATCCGGCCCTTGCGTGCGAAGATTTCGTTTCGGGCGAGGCGCAGTTCGGCCTTACTCAGAGAGCTTAACTCGCCGGGACTGATAATTCTGCTGCCAGAGTCGGGAAAATAAACTTTGGGCGATTTGGCTCGGCTCGCGGTCAACGCGATCCGAGAATAATGCATATAACCAATCTGACCATCATCGGTACGGATCTTCCACCATTGACCCTGTTGCCGGTGCGTATAGAATATTTCACCGGTTTCAATGCGTCCGATGATGGAGGAAGAACGCGTGGGTTCGGCGCGGAAATTGGTCCAGCCATCGGCATCCTCGATCATCGCCGATTCATTAAACTCGTTGCTTTTTGGTGATTTTGGCAGAGGAACGGCGGGTGGAGCTGGCTCGGACGCATCCGTGTCTGCGGCTTCCGTTGACTCGGCAGCTTCGGTGTCCTCAGTCTCGGCTGATGCTACCGTATCGACAGCTGTTTCTGTAACTTTGTCATCGCCGCCAAGGATAAGCCATCCCACTAAACCAGCGACAAGCACCAGCGAGCAAATGGATATAATCAGCGGCAACTGGCTGCTTTTTGCAGTAGCAGTTTCCGGCGGCGGCGCGGGAATCGATGCTTCTTTTCGAGGGGCCGGTGCAGGCTTTGGAGCCGCGACATGTTCTTTGCCGACCAGATCAGCAAGGCTGAGCAATACTTTGTGCCAGGCAGGATGATCGCTCTCGCCATCCCAATCAGATAGCAACGCATATTGGATCTGGTTGAAGGGCAGGGGCGGCATACCGTCGTCAATCGATGTCTGTACGAGTTTATTTTGGTTGCGGGCCATATCCGCCTCGGCGCGTACCCATTCTGATTTTGCTGCTTGTGCTGACCAAACCACGATGACGGCTTTGGCTCCGCCGATCTTTTCCTGGATCACTTCGGTATAGGAAAGATGCGGAGGCAGGTCCTTGTCCCACCATAGGTCGTAGCCTGCTTCTTTGACGGCAGTCGCGATTTTGCTGACCGTTTCCAGATCATCGCGCGAATAGGAAATGAATACATCGGCCAAATCAAATATCCCCCAAAACTTGCGACCGCTTCAGTTCATATCGGGAGAGGAAGAGAATGTCACAATCATTCTTCCGGGGTCAGTGCCGGAACAGCCTTTGCTGCATCTTCCGGATCAATCCCGGGCGGAGGTGCGGCGCTGAGCGTCGCTTCTCCCCGTGCCACCCGTCCGGCCCGTTGGATCGCTTCACGAACCCGCGGATAAGTCCCGCAGCGACATATGTTCGTGATCGCTTCGTCAATATCATCATTGGATGGGTTGGGGTTTTTCTTGAGCAATACCGCGGCCGCCATGATCATGCCCGATTGGCAAAAACCACATTGCGGGACGTTTTCGGCCGCCCATGCCTGTTGCACCGGATGGCTGCGATCACGCGATAGCGCTTCAATGGTCGTGATAAAGCGCCCTTCCAGTTCACCGATGGTGACGAGGCAGGACCGTATCGCCTCTCCGTCAATCTCCACCATACAGGCGCCGCATTCACCGGTGCCGCAGCCATATTTTGTGCCGGTTAGATTGGACGCGTCACGCAAAGCCCAAAGCAATGGCGTGTCTTCGTCCATACGATATTCCACGGGGCGATTATTGACGGTGAATTTTGTCAAACCCTGGCCTTACTCGTCATCCTGAACCCTACTCGTCATCCCGAACCATACCCGTCATCCTGAACTTGTTTCAGGATCTTTGTGCGATGCTTTATCCCGATGGGGATGCTGAGCCAAGGGCCATCGGAAAATAACCAAGTTCAGCATGACAAACGGTGAATTCTATTCCCGCCAGCTTGTATCTTTCTGATCAATCAACCGCACCATTGCATCAAATTCGGGCGCGCCAACGGCGGTCGGATCAATTTGCGCCTCATGCAGATGGGCCATGTGACGATCCACAACCTCGTCAGAAATCAGAACAGGGTCTCCCATAGATAAAGTCTGAATTTGGATTTCGCACGCGCGCTGCAGGGCCCAATGATCCTGGAAACATTGCTCGATAGTTTTGGCCATCACCACTGGGCCATGATTCTTGAGCATCATGATCCGTTTGCTGCCCAGGCTTTTCAGGAAGTCTGGCCCCTCATCTGCGCGGACCGTGATGCCTTGAAAATCATGATAGGCAAGACGCCGGGTCAGCATTGCGGCATAGAAATTGATGGGCAGCAGTCCGCCATCATAAGAGCAAACCGCCATGGTCGCTGTGGTATGCGTATGAGCGATCGCATGAATCTCGGGTTTTTCGCGGTGGAACAGGCTGTGCTGTACAAAGCCGGCCTTGTTTACTGGATATTTGGAACCATCCAACGTGTTGCCATCAATATCGATTTTCACAAGCGTCGATGCGGTAACCTCGCTGAAATGCAGGCCGTAAGGGTTGATCAGGAAGGCATTGTCTTCGTCCGGAACTTTCAAGGTGATGTGATTGTAAATCAGCTCGTCCCAACCGAAATGAGCGAAGATTCGATAACAGGCCGCTAGGCGTTGGCGGGTTTTCCATTCGATCTCGGTACAGGCGGATTGGACGTTAATTGCAGTGGCCATGATATTCTCTCCTCGAATCAATCGCTGATTATTGTTGTGGAGCCTATAGCATGGTGAAGCCAAAGACGAATGCTAAGCCGTTTGCATTGGCGCAAAGCGCCGTCAAACGGGCTGAACACCTGATTCAAAAAGCTTGAAATCGCCGATTAACGCTGTTAGGCGCGCTTTGATTGCGAAGACTGAGTCTCTCGCAAACCCTTTTTTATGGCTTTTTAGATATTTAGCCGGTCGATCGATTGCCGGTACAACGAAATTTGAATGGAGTGTTTTAGTAATATGCAAATCATGGTTCGCGACAATAATGTAGATCAGGCCCTACGTGCGCTGAAAAAGAAATTGCAGCGTGAAGGCGTCTACCGCGAAATGAAGCTCCGTCGTCATTACGAAAAGCCATCCGAAAAGCGCGCGCGCGAAAAAGCCGCCGCTGTTCGCCGCGCCCGCAAGATGGAGCGTAAGCGGATGGAACGCGACGGTCTGGTTTAAGGCCTCTCAATATTCTTAAAGGATACGCTATATGTCCGTGACCACTGTTCCGATCCAACCCATTAAAAAGGGTTCTCTAACGAAATTGTGGATCGGACTGGCGCTGATTACGGCTATAGCAGCTGGCCTTGCTTGGATGGGTACAAAAGCCGCTGTTACGAACGGCGCAAGCAATGAACAGTTTCTTGCGGCCAATGCCGAAGAAAATGGCGTTGAAACAACCGAATCCGGTCTGCAGTATAAAGTACTCAAGCCTGGTGAAGGTCCTTCGCCGACTGTAACGGATACCGCTCTGGTAAAATATGAAGGCCGTCTGCGTGATGGCACGATATTCGATGCCAACGAACAAACCCCCATGCCGGTTGGTGGTGTTGTTCCGGGATTTTCTGAAGCCCTGCAATTGATGAAAAAGGGCGGCGAATACCGCATCTGGATCCCATCAGATTTGGCTTATGGTGAAGTATCTCCGGGACCAGAAATTCCGGCTAACGCATTGCTGATATTTGATGTGACGCTGATGGATTTCATTTCCCAAGAGCAAATGCAGCAGTTGCAACAGCAGATGCAGCAACAAGGTATCGGGCCCGGCGGACCTCCTCCCGGTCAATAAAATAACCTGTGTCGACAATTGGCCCTTCCCAATCCCGCGATGGGCAGAACAATTCTGGCGGTTCTCCCGTTAAACCATTCTTTCTAGGCCTGCTTATCGGGATCGCAGTGACCTGTGTGTTTGTATATTCGCTACCGGAGGGAACAAGTCCTCGCGGATATGCTGTGCAAGCTTGGGAATCAGTTTTCCCTCCACCAGATAACGCAGAATTTCTTGCAGAAAATGCCAGAAATGAAGATGTGATCCAAACCAAATCGGGATTGCAATATCGCGTGATTAAAGCGGGCGAGGGTTTATCACCAAAAGCAACAGATACCGCACTGGTAAAATATCAAGGCCAGTTGCGCGATGGTTCGGTTTTTGATGAGAATGAACAAACGCCCATGCCGGTCGCCGGCGTTGTACCGGGATTTTCCGAGGCTTTGCAATTGATGCAAAAGGGCGGAGAGTACCGCATCTGGCTGCCTTCAGAACTGGCTTATGGCGAAGCATCCCCCGGACCAGAGGTGCCGCCCAATTCGGTGCTGATTTTCGATGTGACTTTGCTCGACTTTATTTCCCAAGAGCAGATGCAGGAGCTGCAACAACAAATGCAGCAAAGCGTTCAGCCACCGGCACAGTGATTATCCGCGCTGCGCACCAGCCTGAAACTAAAACCTATCGGTAGGCTCTAAAGCCGCTCTGCCTGCGCAACAGCATCTGAAGACCTGAGCGCGGATAATATGCGCATTAAATGGTGCACATTATGCACTTCCAGATCGACCTCGAAGGTATGGAATGGCGCGTCGCGATTGGTCATCCGAAGCCGCAGGATATTGGAATTGTGGAAGCCAAATATTCCGGCCATTTCGGCTAACGTTCCCGGCTTGTCATGGAGAACGACCGCGAGCCTTGCGGCAGCACCGTCGCTATCCTTTCCCCAGCTCAGATCGACCCAGTCGGCATCAACACCGTCAGCCAGTTTGAAACAGTCGATTGCGTGAACCTCAACATTTTCACCGCTACGGCGCAGGCCGACAATGCGGTCTCCTGGAACCGGGTGACAACATTCCGCAAGATCAAAGGCAACACCGGGCGTCAGGCCTTTGATTGAAATGGCGCTACCCTGTTCCGGCCAGGACCAGTCTTCGTCATTATCGTTGACGCTACCGGGCATAAGCGCTTCCATCACTTCCCGGTCGCTAATATCCCGTGTCCCGATGGCCATCATCAGGTCTTCTTCTTCCTTCACATTAAGCCGCTTTAGCGCTGCCTTTTGCGCTCTCTTGCCAATTTTCCCCGGTAGCCGCTCGATAATTTCTTCGTAAAGTTTCGTGCCAATTTCTATAATTTCGTCGCGTTCTTTGTGCCGTACGAACCGTCTGATCGCGGCTCGTGCTTTCCCTGTAATCACAAAAGAAAGCCAACCGGGTTGCGGTTCCTGACCTTCTGACCGGAGAACTTCTACAACATCACCATTGGTAAGTTGGGTTCTTAAAGGGACGTGACGGCCATTCACTTTTGCCCCCACCGCTTGATTGCCGAGATCGGTATGAACCGCGTAGGCAAAATCCACCGTCGTTGACCCTTTCGGAAGCTGCAACAAAGTACCCTTGGGCGTGAAGGCAAAAATCCGGTCCTGATACATGGCCAGCTTGGTATGCTCGAGAAGTTCCTCAGCATCTTCGGCATGGTCCAGAATTTCGATCAGATCCCTGATCCAACCCGCCTGGCCATCTGGCTGGTTTCCTTGTTTGTAGGACCAGTGGGCGGCCAGTCCGAACTCATTGTCCTGATGCATACGTTCAGAGCGGATTTGAATTTCCACGCGCATGTTGTTTTCATGCATGATCGTGGTGTGCATCGATCGATAGCCGTTGCGTTTGGGCGTCGAGATATAATCTTTGAACCGGCCTGGCACCATTTTCCATTTGTCGTGCAATATGCCCAGCGCACGGTAGCATTCTGCTCGGTTTTCGGTAACCACACGAAAAGCCATGATATCTGTCAGAGCCTCAAAACTGACATGACGCTCCTGCATTTTTTTCCAGATTGAATAGGGGTGCTTCTCACGGCCTGTAACCTCTGCTGACAACCCAGCATTTGTTAATGCTTGAGAGAGGGAGCCCGCAATCTTATCAAGTTGGCCATCATCACCTTCTTTGATCTGCTGTAAGCGGGCGGTGATAGTTTCATAGGCTTCGGGTTCAAGATGGCGAAAGGCGAGCAGCTGCATCTCTCGCATATATTCGTACATGCCGATCCGTTCAGCCAGCGGGGCATAGATATCCAGCGTCTCACCCGCTATCCGCCGGCGTTTTGCTTCGTTTTTGATGAAATGCAATGTCCGCATATTGTGCAGACGGTCGGCAAGCTTGACGAGCAGCACCCGAATGTCATCGGACAATGCCAACAGAAATTTCCGCAAATTCTCCGCAGCCCGTTCATCTTCGGTCTGTGCCTCAATTTTGGAAAGCTTGGTCACGCCGTCGACTAACCGCGCAATCTCTTTGCCAAAAAGCTTTTCGATTTCCTCGATGGTGGTGAGCGTATCTTCGACCGTGTCATGCAGGAGGGCAGTGACAATCGTCTGTTGATCGAGTTTCAGGTCGGTCATTAGCCCGGCGACTTCGATTGGATGGCTAAAATAGGGATCGCCGCTGGCGCGTTTTTGGCTGCCATGCATTTTTACGGAGTAGACATAGGCGCGGTTGATCAGATCTTCATCTGCATCCGGGTCATAGTCTCGCACCCGTTCAACCAGTTCATATTGTCTAAGCATTTGCGCAGGTTGTCGCGCTTTATGAGTAGGCGCAATAAAAAAATAGCGCCGATACCAACTTAATCGCTTTAGGAGCGTTCCCTGAGAGGGAGGATCAAGTGGTATCGGCGCCCCGAATTGGATCGGGGGGAGGTCTGGCCAAAAATGCCTTTAAGGCTCTATCGGGATTGAGAGATCGGCCAGTATGGGGTCAGTTTATTTATTGCATTTGGCCAGCGCTTCGTCGTCGACTGCTTCGCCTTTGTAAGAGAAGGAAGCGAGTTCACCGACTTCATCCGACAGTTTGGCGCAAATGGTGCGAACCGAGGAGCTACTCTTGCGGCCTTTGCACTCGGTTCCGGCGCAGCGAATAACTGTACCGCGAATAATGTGATTGGCGGCCTCGACGGGTGCGGCCAGTTCGGCGGTGTAAACGATAGGGTTGCTGCGCGCTTGTCCTGCGCTGGCTGTGAACATGAGTGCTGATGCCATTAAAGCGGTTGCAAGTGTGGCCGTTGCGCGAAGGGGAGATTGGGAGAGAGTCATTGTTCGTCCTTTCAAATTCGAGCCCTGGGAGAGGGAATTTTTTTGTTTGCAATTTAGGTTGCGAATCAGTACCTATATAAAAAGGTTTTAAGTTGCAACTAAAAACTTAAATTTTTTTCGCACTCACGGCAAAACTCGGTTAGGAAGGTGTTTATGGGATTAAAAGAAGACTTATCGAGTTTGGCAAATGATGAATGCAGCCTTCCAGCATCGCTGGAGGTTATCGGTGAACGCTGGTGTTTCATGATATTGCGGGCTGCATTAAACGGTGTGGGGCATTTTGAAGGCTTCCTCTCCGAAATCGGCATTGCCCGCAATATATTGGCCAACCGGCTGACCCGAATGGTCGATGCAGGTATTATGTCCCGAAAGCCGTGCGAGCATGACAAACGCAAAGTTGAATATCGACTGACAGAAAAAGGTCAGGATCTACTCCCGACGATGATCGCTATGCGTCAATGGGGGGAGCGCTGGGAAACCGGCGTAGCCTCCAATCCTGTATTATGTGATTCGCGTGACCGACTGCCTATTCAGGATCTGGGAATTCGCGCGCATGATGATCGGATATTGGTCATGGAAGACTTGTGCTGGATTGACGAGGCTGAACTACGTGATCATGCCGCCAGCGATTCGAACGACCGCGATGATATCAATGTTCGCCATCTAAAGACGATTGGTGAATCCACGGCTGCCTAGATGACGAGGACGCTTATTTAGCAATCTCAAATCTGTCGATCTCGGCCCGTTCCCGAGATGGTCGCTTTTCACTCGACAAATTTGAGTTGCGCTGTGTCGAATATTGGGCCCGGCTCAGCGACAAATGTGAGGCCATTCTTTCCCTATCGATAATGGCTCGCTATATAGAGCTTCATGGCCGTCATGGAAATTCGTCCCCAGCCGTTTTTTGACAATAAGAATCGGGCGTTCTGGAACCTGCAGTCCGCGGGTTGGGCTGGTGCGCTGGTGTTACGCGGCTTGTCAGGCATCGCAAATGGTCAACCACTTAGCTTCCTACTGCCGATCATTATTTCCACTATAACCGGCTATTGCGTAACGCTTTTGCTTTCGGTGGTATACCGGAACCTGATCAACAAGCGCCCGCTGGTCACCTGGGGGGTGACTGCTATTGTCCTTTCGATTGCAGTGGCTTTATTCGCATTTATTGATGCTTGGGTATTTTTGATTCAAAATCCTGCGGTAGAAAGCGGCTTTGGCAGCCTGTTTGTAGGCTATGTTTTTGTTGACCTGACTTTGCTTGGTGCCTGGTCGGCACTCTATTACGCGATCAATTTCTTTCTTCGCGTGGAAGAGCAGAACGATCAACTGGTACAGTTGGAAAGCCAGGCAACCCGGGCGCAACTGGCGATGTTGCGTTATCAGCTGAACCCGCATTTTTTGTTTAACACGCTGAACAGTATTTCTACATTGGTGCTGCTGAAGCAGACCGAACCCGCCAATGCTATGCTATCGCGACTTTCCTCCTTCCTTCGTCATACGTTGGTCAATGAAGTCCACAGCCGTGTATCTTTGGCGCAAGAGGTTGAAACGCTGCACCTCTATCTCGACATAGAAAAAATGCGTTTTGAGGAGCGAATGCGTCCGCATTTTGATATTGATCCAGCAGTGCGCGATTCATTGCTTCCATCGCTGTTGCTACAGCCGCTTGTGGAGAACGCGATCAAATACGCGGTTACGCCGAAGGAAGAAGGAGCCGATATTTCAGTATCGGCAAAGCTTGTCGATGGAAATGTGGAGATAGTGGTCTCCGACACGGGGCCAGGCACCAATTCCATATCCGACAATACAAGTGGTTCAACGGGTGTTGGCTTGGGAAATATTCAGGAGCGATTAAACCAAGCTTATGGAGATGCACATACATTCAAGGTTAGCTCATCATCTGGGAATGGTTTTGCGGTGACAATCACCCTACCGTTTGAAACAAGAGAACAATTGGAACGTGAAGCGGAATTGAACGAAGCCAATGACGAAAAAGCCGCTGGGGAGCGGACCGTCAGCGCAACTTCAGGAGCCGGAACCATAGAGGGGCAGACGAACGCGCCAGCAATGGCTACATTGCAGCATAAGGAAGTGAGTCCATGACCATAAAAGCAATATTAGTAGACGACGAGAAATTGGCCATTCAAGGCTTGGAGATTCGTCTAGAAAAATTTGATGATATCGAAATAGTCGACACCTGTAACAACGGACGAGAAGCTATTCGCAAGATCAAGACTCTGAAACCCGATCTGGTATTTCTGGATATTCAAATGCCTGGATTCGATGGGTTTTCGGTGGTTCAGGGCGTGATGGAGATTGAGCCGCCTTTGTTCATTTTTGTGACCGCCTATGCTGATCATGCGGTGCGTGCGTTTGAAGCGTCTGCCATCGACTATCTGGTCAAACCGGTGGAGGAAGACCGGCTTGCTGATGCGATCGACCGCGTACGCAAACGTCTGACCGAAAAACGCGGAGCGGAAGAAATTGAAAAACTGAAAACTGTCCTCAGCGAAGTCGCGCCCGATGCCATGGCGAATATGGCGAATGAAGAAGAACCCGCAGCCGCCAGTCGCTATGAAAAGCTGATTAACGTCAAGGACCGCGGTCAGATTTTCCGGGTTGATGTTGACACGATCGAACGCATTGATGCTGCGGGCGACTATATGTGTATCTATACGGCAGACAATTCATTGATTTTGCGTGAGACGATGAAAGATCTAGAAAAACGGCTTGATCCTCGCCACTTCCAGCGTGTCCATCGCTCCACTATCGTAAACCTTAGCCAGGTCCGTGAAGTAAAACCGCATACCAATGGCGAATGTTTCCTGGTGCTGGGTTCAGGCGCCCAAGTGAAGGTTAGTCGCAGTTACAGGGACGTGGTAGCGCGGTTTGTCCATTAAAAATCTAACGCCGACGCGATTGGAAGAACGCCTTTAACAAAGCCGAAGCCTCGGCCTCTTCGATTTCCGAATAGACTTCAGGTGCATGGTGACAGCTTTCCTGTTCGAAAAACCGCACGCCGCTCTCTACCGCGCCGCCCTTTGGGTCGGCGGCTCCATAGTAGAGCCTGCCGACTCGGGCGTGAGCGATAGCGCCGGCGCACATAGTGCAAGGTTCGAGCGTAACCCATAAATCGCACCCTTCCAGGCGATCTGATTTCAGATTCTGGCACGCATCTCGAATCGCTACAATTTCGGCGTGAGCGCTTGGGTCATGGTGGGAGCGCGGTTGATTATGGCCTTTGCCAATGATCTTGCCCTGCTTCACAACCAACGCACCAACCGGGACTTCACCAAGTTTTTGTGCCTGCTTGGCCAGCTTTAGCGCTTCGGCCATGTACGAAGTGAAAGTCCCGCTTTGCATAGATGCGTAACTACCCCTAAACTAGGGCACTGACTAGCAATCTTGTGGCAGTGAATAACTTGCGCTCAAGGTTGACGAACCCTTCAAATGGCGCTAGTCGCCGCTTCTTTCCCGCGCGGGAATCACTGACAATAAGAAATTGGATTATACGATGTCGCGAATTTGCGAACTGACAGGTAAAACTCGGCTGGTAGGCAATAATGTATCCCACGCCAAAAACCGGACCAAGAAAACCTTTTTGCCTAACCTGCAAAATGTGACCCTGATTTCCGACACATTGGAAAAAGGCGTCAAATTGCGGGTATCAACGCATGGACTGCGGTCTGTTGAGCATGTTGGCGGTCTCGACAATTGGTTGCTCAAAACAAAAGACGACAAGTTGAGCCTGAAGGCGCGTCGTCTGAAAAGAGAAGTTGCCAAGAAACAAGCAGCAGCTGCTTAAAAAAACGTTAGTCTTCTAGCGACGAGAAGCCGGGTTTATCCCCGGCTTTTTCTTTGTCATTTTCCGATTCGACAGCTTTCTTCGGTTTACCGTCGCGTTTCGTTTTGCCCTTCAACAAACGAAATTTCATCAATAGCGTCTCCTGAAACGGACTAAAATTATCGTCAGATGCCATCCACACAATTGTATCTTTGCCCTCCTGCGTGACGGCGAGTGCTTCCATATTGTCCACGCGTAACGGTGGTTTCAAAGTGGCGATGGGCTTTGACTGCAGGTTTTGACCTGCGGAAATCCCTGTCAGATCGGCTATCGACAAAATGGCTGATACGCCTTCAAATGGCGTGAACCGCCGATGTAGCAACAGCGCTTTTCCATCTGGAAGAAGTGCCGCATCGGTTATCCTGAAGCCATCTGGTGGCGTGTGAGAAAAGGATGTGACGCTAGAATCGGTTTCGGCTGGATCTCCTTCAACAACTAACGCCTGATAGCCGCCATCTTTCGCAAGTGCCGATTCAGAAAAAATCAAAAAGCGGCCATCTTTCAGTTTTAGCAGCGCTTCCGCTCCACCATTTTTCGGCCAATCTTGCATGGCCGGAATGGCAGTCGCTGATTCTTTTCGGGCAAAGGAGCGACCGTATCGCCATATGCTGTGCTGATGTTCAAATCCGATCCAGAATTGACCTGTATCAGGTTCATGGAGAAGTGATTCTGCATCCCAATTCTGTGCAGCAAACTCATTCTCTTGTTTCGGGCCGTCAGGCAAAGGAGCGATGAAAGGGCGTTTGGCCCTGTTAGTTTTTTCGTTGAGAGTGAAACCGGTCAATCCGCCCATATCGCTTAAAAAGAAGAACCGGCCATTGGGCATCGCCAACATCGCTGAAAACCCGCCGAAGTTGCTATTCTCGCTAGACATCTTCCATCCGGCCAAAAACTCGAGACGACCAACTATTTTTTGGAGAGGGTTTCCGCTATCAAGCTGTATCGGTTGCAGGTTGATATATTGGCTGTCATTTTCTCGAGGTTTAGGACCATGGACAAAGGTCACCGGTACTAGGAAGAACAACAGTGATAAGCAGGCAAGAACGCGGATCATCATTGAGCGAATACCCTAAAATTGATCGCAAATATATTCTATTCTGGACGCTGTTGCGATAGTTACGCTAGTGATCTCCCTTAAAGAACCAGAGGCACAAATATGAAGAAAATCTACCCCGATGCAGCCAGTGCGCTGGACGGATTATTATTTGACGGTATGCAGCTGTGCGTTGGCGGTTTTGGTTTGTGCGGTATCCCCGAAAGGTTGATCGATGCGCTGCAGGAAAATGGTGTGAAGGACCTTACCATCGCTTCCAACAATGCCGGAATCGACAATGAAGGCCTCGGAAAATTGCTGCGCTCGCGACAGGTGAAGAAAATGATCTCCTCCTATGTCGGAGAGAATAAAGAGTTTGAACGGCAGTTTCTGTCCGGCGAATTGGAAGTGGAGTTTTGTCCGCAAGGTACTCTGGCCGAACGATGCCGTGCGGGCGGCGCCGGTATTCCCGGTTTCTATACCAAAACTGGTGTAGGAACACAGGTGGCCGAAGGCAAAGAAGTCAAAAAATTTGATGATGAGGATTATATCCTGGAACGCGGAATTTATGCAGACTTGTGCCTGATTAAAGGCTGGAAAGCAGACAAGGCCGGTAACTTGGTGTTCCGTAAAACTGCGCGGAACTTCAACGCACCGATGGCGACGGCGGGCAAAATCTGTGTTGCTGAAGTAGAGGAGATCGTGGAAGTGGGTGAGCTGGATCCTGATGCGATCCATCTACCGAGCATCTACGTGAAACGGCTGATCAGCGGAGCCCCCTATGATAAGAAAATTGAGTTTCGTATGACCCGGGAACGGCAGGTCTCCTAGTGCGTGGTTCCGCGCTTCTTGCTCTGGCAACAATTCCATTGCTGTCTGGCTGCGTGGCTGCACTGCTGCCGCTTGCCGCCGCCGGCGCTCTTGGCAAGGGCGAAATTGATCGTGCCAAGGCGAAGCGGGAATTAATTGCGGCTGGTGCGATCGATATGAAACAGCCGATTGTTACGGTTGGCAATGGCTCCAAAGCTTCTGAAAAGCTAAGAAAATCGGAAGGCCAGTCGTCCGAATTCTCCGGTAAAGGGGAGGGTGCTGAAATATCCGACCGTGATCTGGAGGGCGGTTCTAACAATTATTTGTCACGCTTTTTCCAGCCCATTGGCCCGCAAGCTTCGCCCTTTGCTGGATTTGCTGCTCACGCTTTGGAACAGGTTGCGCGACTGGAAGCAGGGGAAGGGGTAGAGTCAGTCGTTCTGATACCCAGAGTTGACATTTTTAAACCCGAAACAGTGGAATGTGGTGGTAAGCCGTTGGCGGTTTTGATGGATCTGGATGATCAGGAAAACGCCGATCTGGTTGCAGCCGAAACGCTTTACCGACAAAATGGCCTTGTGGAGGTTCTACGCAGTCTCCGTGCTGCGGAAATTAGTGTGATTTGGATATCCGATGAACCTGTTTCCACAGCTGCGACAATCTCAACCATACTTAAGGAAGGAGGTTTGTCGGAGAGCGAGTCAGGCGATTTCCTGTTTCTTGACCGTGGTAATGATGACCGTAAGCAGGTCCGTCGTTGGGACGCCGCAAGAAATTACTGCATAGTGGCAATAGCAGGGGATGAGCGCGCGGATTTTGATGAGCTCTATGATTATCTCCGCAATCCTGATGGTGCCATTTCACTGGAACATATGTTCGGGAATGGCTGGTTTATAACACCGCCGCCACTGGTTGTAGCGACCGAAGAAAATCAGCCCGCCAGCTCCGACGAAGAAGGATTATAGTAATGTCCGATCAAGTTACCGACAAAGTCGGTTGGGATAGAAATCAAATGGCCGCGCGCGCGGCTCAAGAACTGCAAGATGGCTATTATGTCAATCTGGGCATTGGTATCCCGACACTGGTTGCCAATCATATCCCGGCCGGGGTTGAGGTTACGTTGCAAAGTGAAAACGGTATGCTCGGCATTGGGCCATTTCCTTATGAAGATGAAATCGATGCCGATCTGATCAATGCGGGTAAGCAGACGATTAGCGAGTTGGACAGCTCGAGCTATTTTGGCAGCGCAGACAGTTTTGCGATGATCCGCGGCGGGCATATTGACCTGACAGTGTTGGGCGCGATGGAAATCGCGGAAAATGGCGATATTGCCAACTGGATGATTCCCGGAAAAATGATCAAGGGCATGGGCGGCGCGATGGATCTGGTAGCGGGCGTGAAGAAAATTATCGTGGTGATGGATCATTGCGCCAAAGACGGCTCGCCCAAGTTCATCCCCGAATGTACCTTGCCGCTAACCGGAACGAATGTGGTCGATATGATCATTACCGATTTATGTGTGTTCCACCGCAAGGATCACAATAGCCCCTTCAAGCTGATCGAGCTCGCACCCGGCGTTAGTGCCGAAGATGTCGCAGCAAAGACGACTGCCAGCTACGAGAACTGAAACCGTTATTTTATTTGGAAAACCATATCGGGAGACGTTTGTATGAAACTATCTGAAATCTGGCGTTTTCCCGTAAAGTCGATGATTGGTGAGAAGCTGGAACATGCTCATGTCGGCCAGCGCGGGATATTGGGCGACCGGGCCTATGCGCTTATAGATGTTGAAACCGGGCGGGTTGGCAGCGCGAAAGATACCAAAAAGTTTTCCGGCGTTTTGAATTGCAAGGCAAGGTTTGTTGAAGTTCCTGTCGAAGGTGAGCCCGTGCCACCGGTTCTCATAACCCTACCCGATGGACAAAGCGCGACCAGCGATTCTGCAGAGGTAAACACAATGCTTTCGGGGTATTTTGACCGGGAAGTTACCCTTGAGCAATCCGCGCCCGAAGAGTTTGTAATCGATGCCGACATTGTCGACGTAGAGCATGCCGATCCTTCGGGTGACCCCGGCACGACCAAAGAGCAAAAGCTGGGCGCATCTCTGTTTCGTGAACTAGGCATGGATCCGGCCGCTGCAGAAGGTCTGTTTTTTGATGTATTCCCGCTAACCGTGATGACCGATGCCACCATGGGTGCGCTGGAGCGTCATGCACCGGGTACGAAGGCGGACCCGCGCCGTTTTCGCATGAACTTGATTTTGGAAACCGAGAAAACCGGATTTGTTGAAAATGATTGGATTGGAAAGGCTCTGACAATTGGGGATAGCCTGTCGATGGCCATCACCATGCCCGACCCGCGCTGTGTGGTCACGACACTGGCTCAGGATGGCCTGTCTCAAGATGTCGAGGTTATTCGCCAACTGGTTAAAAACAACCGGCTTGATATTGGCGGCTCAAAATTCCCCTGCGCGGGCGTTTATGCGATGCCTGTGTCGGGCGGAAAAATTTCGGTCGGCAGTCAGTGTTCATTGGCTTGAAGTTAGGCGTGGAACACAATCTATGATTGTTGATTTCCGTTAATATGATCGCCCGGTCAATCACCTGGCTCATTGCGATTGCAGCCGTGTTGTTAGTCGGCTGGTACGGATATCGCGGATTGGTGCAGTCGAAGCCGGACCTTCCGCAGGCCGAAGCTGCTGTTCCAGAATCAGAAGCGCCTGAAACCACTGCCAATACCGAACTGCCAATTGAACCAAGTGATTGGATTGGCAGAATTGATTATCGCGGCCTTGATCGCAACTTTGATGCCATAGCAAGGCGCCCCGAAATGGCGGGATTAGCGGTTGCGATCGTTGAGGATGGCGCGCTTCGCTTTGTTCAAACCTATGGTGTGACTGATAAACGCAGCGGTGAATGGGTGATGCCGGAAACCGTGTTTCGTTGGGCTTCGGTTTCGAAAGGCGTGGCTGGCGCATTGGCGGCAAAATTATCGAGCCAGGGCGCACTGAATATCGATGCGCCAATAGCCAACTGGCAGACATCTCTCCGGCTTCCTGGCGGCGCCAACTCAACAGTCACATTGCAGCAGCTCCTGTCCCATCAGACTGGATTGGTGAAAAATAGCTATGATCGGAAACTGGAAGATGGGCAGAGCCCAGGTATTCTTCGCGCCAGTCTGGCGGGCGCGCCGCTCAAATGCATACCCGGCACCTGCCACAGTTATCAGAACATTGCCTTTGACGCTTCGGCAGAAATATTGGCCCAGACGGCCGGAACGCTCTATTCCGCATCGACAAGGGATTTGTTTTTCGAACCGCTTGGCATGGATAGCGTTGGCTTTGGTCTCGGCGGACTGACCCAGAATAGAAGCTGGGCGCGGCCGCATTGGGGGGATGAAGTTCGGACGCTTCAGGATACCTATTTTCTTTTACCCGCTGCTGCCGGTATCAGCAGCAATATCGTCGATATGGCGCGCTGGATGCAGGCACAGATGGGAAGTGATCCGGAAGTGCTGTCTGCCGAAATGCTGGCACAGGCCCACGCACCGATTGTGAAAACACCACGCGTCTATGGTGGAAAGCTTTCCCGTTCACTGTTGCAACCGGCTTATGGTTTGGGCTGGCGGAGCTTTACCTATGCACGGCGGCGACTGGTCGGGCATAGCGGTGCGGTGGAAGGATATCGGGCGACAATGGTTTTTGATCCCGAAGCGCGAACCGGCGTGGTTGCGATGTGGAACAATGCCTGGGGTAAGCCGTTCGGCATTCCTTTTGCTGTGCTCGACAGCTATTATGGCGGCGGGGAGCATGACTGGCTCGATATATCGGATATTCCGCTGCCTGAACCCAAGCCGCCTGTTGTGGGTGACCTTCCATGAGGGGATTGCTATGAACTGGCGCATGTGGATCGGAATTATCATTGCGGCGATGGTAGGCATTGGCGCCTATCTGGCGACTGCCTCTCCGCCAGGATTGCTAAGTAAGTTGGATGCAGCGATGGGCGGCGGAACCGGTGTCCAACATGTTGGAAAGAATGTTGGATTTGGTGACCATGGTCAGAAATTGGATATTTGGCGGGGTGATGAGGCTTCCCAGTCTTCCCGTTTACCAGTTGTAATTTTCTGGCATGGTGGCGGTTGGGTGAAAGGATCGCGCCAGGATTATGCTTTCGCGGCCAAGGCTTTTGCAAGAGAAGGCTTTCTGGTTGTTATTCCGGACTATCGCAAGGTTCCAGATGTACATTTTCCCGACTATATAATCGATGGCGCTCAGGCGGTACGCTGGGTGCAGGATAATATCGCACAATATGGCGGTGATCCGGAGAATATTGCACTTTCCGGCCATAGCGCTGGTGCTCACACCGCTGTACTTATTGCTCTGGATCCAAGCTGGATTGAGAATGCCAACGGAAATATCGAATCGATCAAAGCCGTGGTTGGCATGAGCGGACCGTATGATTTCTACCCGTTCGACAAGAAACGTTCGATTGATGCAATGGCACAATATGAGGAGCCTGAACGCACACAGCCGGTTAATTTTGCTCGTGCCGATGCGCCCGCCATGCTGCTGCTCACCAGCACGAAGGACACGATTGTGCGTCCCCGCAATGCGATAAGGCTCACCGAGAAATTAGAGGCTGTGGGCGCCAATGTCGCCATGATCAACTATGAAGGGTTGACCCATGAAGAGGTGATGATGGCGATTTCCATACCGTTTCGCAGGACAGCAACAGTGCTGAAAGATAGCGCCAAATTTTTGAATGAAAATATGCGGGTGGTCGAGCCCTAAATAGTCTTGGTAGTTAGCGGCCGGCGACCCGTGCAATCAGGCTTTTCTTGCGAGCCGCCTGACCCGATTTCATCACATTGCGTCTAAACAGCATCACGCTGAAGCGGATGATGATGAGCGTAAATAGTGCCTGCCAGAGGATCGCCGCGCCATGCTGCCATAGATTATCCATCTGCGCGGCGCGGGCAATCATTGCGAACGGTGAACTGAATGGAAAGATAACCGCAAACCATTCGATGGTTTCGCCCAGTTTTGTCACCGACATTGCTGCCAGGAAAAATACCAACAACTGTCCCATTGTGACGGGCATGGAGAGCGTTTGCACTTCGCGTACCGTCGTTGCCATGGCGCCGATACCGAGAAACAACGAACCCAGCAGCAGATAGGCCATCGAGAAGTAAACGACCAACAAAAGGCAGAATATGGGCCAGCCTACTGCAGGAGCGGGAAGGTTTGGAAGGTCAGGTAAGATGAAAAAGAGTCCGATGGCTCCAAGCGTTGACCAGACCGTTATGCCAACCAGAGCCATGCCAAGCATCGCGAATAACTTACCCAGGAAAATCGCATCCATCGGAATCGCCGCCGCAAGAATTTCAATAATCTTGTTGGTCTTTTCTTCAACCAAATTGGAAAGGACCATGCCTGCCAATATCATGGTGAGCAGAACCAGAACAATCTGACCGCCTTGTGCGGTTAGCAATTGGGTGCGCTTCTTGGAGCTTCCTGTAGCCGCTACATAATCGGTTTCGACAGCAATCGGGCTGGATCCTTTCAGTGCGGTTTCCGCGAGCAAAGCGGTCCGCCCTTGCCAGCGTTTCACATCCTGCTCGGTTCCTGTCAGTCTTGGCTTCTCCAAAGTTCCGGAAATAATGGCGGTAAGTGGTTGCGTTGCTTTGTCGAGATGGCGCTGAATGTCCGGATCGTCAGCTGCTACTTCTGGCAAAATAATCAGTTCCGGGATGGTTGAGTTACCTAAGTTTTCAGCCAAGGCGCTGCGGGCCGATATCAGTTTTTTCGTTTCGCCCTCGCTTAATGCAACGCCGATAAAGGGTCGATCGATATCCTGATTTACTTGTTTGCCCAGACCGCCAGCCGCCAAGCCAATTATCAAGGGAAATAACGGTCCCAACAGGAAGAAGAAAAATGACTTCGAAAAGATAATCGCGGTGAAATCGCGGCGTGCAATCACGAAGGCGGCGCGGATGACTTCTTTAAAATTCTCGATCATGCAGCCTCCCCCAGAGCATCCGCTGCGGCATCCGCGTCCATCTTCTTGGCGGCGGCTTCACCGGCAATATGGACAAATGCATCGTGCAGGCCAGGTCGTTCGATGGATAGAGACTCTATGCCCGCCTTGCCTTGGATCAAGGCCTCCAGCAGAGGTTCGACACCGCTTTCCGGTAATGTGAAATGCCAGTTATGTCCCAACGGCTCGCAATCAGCGGGAATGGATGAACGCCAGGGGCCATCCAATTCACGGGTTTCCAGATGAACTTGTGGGCGCAAGCGATCACGCGCCGTCGAAACCTTGCCTTTAAAGGGAACTTTACCATCGGCGATAATCGCGATTTCTTCGCACAGTCGTTCCGCGTGAGCGATAACATGGGTGGAGAAAATCACTGTTACGCCTCTATCCGCCTGACCGCGGATTAGACGCTCAAGCTTGCCTTGGTTCAGAGCATCGAGTCCTGAAAATGGCTCATCGAGAATGATCAAATCGGGTTCATGAACGATTGTACCGAGTAACTGAACGGTCTGAGCCATACCTTTGGACAGAGCCCGAATTTGTTTGTCGACAGCATCACCCAGACCATGGTTTTCCATCATTTCGCGGCCGCGCTTGCGTCCTTCTGCCAGCGGCAATCCGCGCAAAGCCCCCATGAAGGCAATGGCATCAAAGGCTTTCATCGACTGGTACAGGCCGCGCTCTTCCGGAAGATACCCAACCTTATGCGCTTTACTGATGGGATCGGCACTACCGAGCAGATAGCGCTCGCCCTCGTCTGGATCGATTATTCCTAAAAGCATTCGTAACGTCGTGGTTTTACCGGCACCGTTGGGGCCTAATATTCCAAAGATGCTGCCCTTTTTTATGGTCAGATCGATACCATCTACGGCTGTATCGCCATCAAAGCGTTTAACAATCTGGCGGGCTTCAATTGCAATGTCGGGGGAAGTGGAAGTCATTTACGGCTTTCAATAGAGGCTAAGCTGTTTGATAGTAGCGCTCTATGGCCGATGACAAGTTAAGATTGACCAAAAGTCTGGAAAAAATGGCGCGGGATGAAGGCTTCGCTGCCTTTGGCGTTGCGCATGCTGCGTTGGCCCCCAAAACTGGTCAACGGCTTAAAGCATGGCTGGCCGAGGGCGGGCACGGCGATATGATTTGGATGGAGAGCCGCGCAAATGAGCGGGCTGATCCCATGACTTTGTGGCCGGATGTGCAATCCGTGATTATGCTGGGCATGAACTATGCGCCGCAAAATGATCCCTTCGCATTGGAAAAAGAGCCTAGTTTAGGCCGTATTTCGGTCTACGCGCAGGGCAAGGATTATCATGATATCGTTAAAAAGGCGCTGAAGCGTATGGCGCGATCATTGGTCGAGCAGACAGATTGTTCGGTAAAAGTCTTTGTTGATACCGCGCCCGTTATGGAAAAACCGCTGGCAGAGGCCGCTGGGCTTGGCTGGCAGGGAAAGCATACCAATTTGGTTAGCCAGGAACATGGCAGTTGGCTGTTTTTGGGAGCGATATACACCACGCTGGATTTGCTCCCTTCGCAATCTGGACAGGACCGCTGCGGCAGTTGCTCTGCTTGTCAGGATATTTGCCCAACCAATGCCTTTCCCGAACCATATAAACTGAATGCTCGTGCCTGTATCTCCTATTTGACGATAGAGCATAAGGGACCAATTCCTCACGAGTATCGCAAGGCGATCGGCAATCATATTTATGGTTGCGATGATTGTTTGGCGGTTTGTCCCTGGAACAAGTTTGCGCAAACAGCGGCGAAGCACAAAGCCTTTTTTCCACGAGCGGAGCTAACGGCCCCTGCTTTGGCAGATTTACTGGCGCTGGACGACTCAACATTTCGGCAAGTTTTCTCCGGATCACCGATCAAGAGAACCGGGCGGCATCGAATGGTCAGAAATACACTGATCGCCGCTGGGAACAGCAATGATCAATCGCTGGTGGAACCAGTTAAAGCATTGTTGGTAGACGACAATGAGGTGGTTCGCGAAGCGGCGGAATGGGCTTTGGAAGAATTGACTTTAGCGCAACCGTAGGGCGTTTACACAGCTCACCCGATCCACCTCTGCGCCATCGCTGCGGCGTGTATCGATATGTGTAACGCGTTGCTCACCGCCACCTTGTGGAGAATAAAGATAAGCGTCCAATATACAGGCACCACTAGCAAATTGCAGCTTTCGTGCCGGCGGCTCTGCCACGTCCTGCTGCGCGTCACCGAATAGACGTTTTAGTTGGCTAGCTGTCTTACCCATCACACTGTCGAGGCCGGCGACATTTGTTAACGGCGACGGCGGATTGGGTGGCAAGGATGTGGTTGTTGCACCCGTTGAAGCGCAGGCTGCCAGTGCTGGAATAGTAAGCAGGATTAGAAATTTGCGGATCACGTCGGGGCCTCCTCTTGCCTTTGCCGATGCACCAGATGGGTAGCCATAGCGGCTCCAACAATGGGCGCAAGAAAATTGACGAAGGGGACTGCGAGCAGCAGTGCTATAATTAGGCCGAGAATGAATCTCGTGATTTTGGGAAGTTGCCAACCATTTTCTATATCTCTGAAATCTTTCAAATGCCGGGAGGCAACCATGTCTTGCAGATCGCGGCCTATCAGAATTGCGTTTACCGCAAAAAAGGCGATCGCAGTTCCAACCCCGGTGATTAAAAGGCCGATGTAGAGCGGGGCGGCTAGCAGATTGTAACCCAATGCCCTGCCAGCGGATGCAAGACCCATACGCAGTCCTAAAGCATAGCTGGGTGGTTTGGCCTGTTCGCAGCGGGCCGGATAATATTTGCTCTCTACCGCATCGACCACGTCATCTGAGAATATATTGATGACAAATATCGCGATAACCCGAAACAGGAAAACGGAAGCCAATATGCTCAATATTGCGGCAGTTGCCGCCGCTGCAAAACCACTGTCGGCCGGCAGATATTGAGCAAACAGCCAGCTAAGCAGGAAAAACAGACCAATTCCCAAAATGGCCAACAATCCCAAAGTGGTGAGCAGCACTTTTCCAAGCAGCAGGATAATCTTTCGATCCCGCATTTGAGAGATGGCCAATTGAAAAGCTTCTAACACCCCGTTCTCATGTCATGAATTCTTGTCTGTCGTCAATTCCTCTTGAAGCACAGCTCTTCACCCTCTAACGCCGCGCTAGTTGAAATTGCCATCAGGGAATTCTTATGACCACCGAAGCCCGCTACGATATTGTTGCCATCGGAAATGCTATTGTCGACGTCATCGCTCAGGCTAGCGATGATTTCTTGGAGGAAGAGCAGCTGGTCAAGGGCAGTATGGCGCTCATCGATGCAGATCGGGCAAAAGAACTATATCGCGACATGGGTCAGGCACGTGAGATTAGCGGCGGATCAGGTGCGAACACGTTAGCGGGAGCGTCCATTCTGGGTCGCCAATGCGCCCTTATCGCCCAGGTCGCCGATGATCAACTGGGAGAAGTATTTCGGCATGATATCCGTGCGGTGGGAATCGATTTTGATGTGCCGGCTATGGGAAAAGAACCGCCAACGGCACGCTGTTTGATATTGGTAACACCCGATGCACAACGAACGATGAATACCTTTTTGGGCGCATCCCAGTTTCTACCTCCAGCAGCAGTTGACGCGGATCTGATCGCGAGTGGTTCCATTCTTTATCTGGAAGGTTATTTGTGGGATTCCGGGGAACCCAAGGCAGCCATGGCATTGGGTATTGATATTGCTCATCAACATGATCGGAAAGTAGCCTTCACGCTGTCGGACGGTTTTTGTGTAGATCGTCACCGGGATGATTTTACCGGTATGTTGAAGCAGGGCAGGATCGATATTCTCTTTTCCAACGAAGATGAGATAAAATCCCTATGCGAAACCGATGATTTCGATGCGGCCGTTGCGCAAACCGCTGCACAGGTTGAAACCCTTGTGGTCACAAGAAGTGAAAAGGGGGCCATTGCGGTGCGTGATGGCAAAACCACTAGCGTTGCCGCTGAACCGGTTGATCAGATTATCGACACGACAGGCGCAGGTGATTTGTTCGCTGCAGGTTTCCTGAGCGGTTATGTCGAACAGCGTTCGATGGAAGATTGCCTGATTATGGGAGCAGTGGCTGCTGCTGAAGTGATTTCTCACTATGGCGCGCGCCCAGAGGCTGATTTGCGGGAGCTGGTAAAACAGCGGCTTGGTTAGAAGCTAGCTTTTCATCTTAAACAGTTTTCGGTCTTCCGGACCAAAGCCCCATTTCCAGATGACCAGTGCATAGCTGGCGAGGATAGCTGGTATGCCAAACACCAGTTCGGCCCATTCCGGCAAATAGGTTGATAAGACACCGACTATGGTGCCCGCTGCTACAGCTATCAGCAACGTCCAGCGCCAACCATTGACCGGTGCGCCGAGAAGTTTGGATAAGAATATCGCTTTGACCAGCGAGGCATAAGCGAGAGCAACCATTAGCGCGGCAGCGACCGACGCCGCCTGGAACAGCGGAGGCCAACCGAGGCGCATGCAAATCTGGATAAAGGCAACGCTGAGACCAGCCTGCAGCAGCAGCATGGAAAGAGAAATCAGCAAGTTACGGTGACGCGCAACATAGACCAGTACAGACTCGCTAACCACTGCAGTTGCGGCGACGGCTTCGGCGGCCAGCAGAAACGCCAGTGCACCCGTGCCGCCGACAAAATTGGGTCCAACCAATCCCATGACCGCTTCACCGGGAATGGCCAATGCCAAGGCAATGCCGATCTGCGCCGCGATAATCCAGAAACCGACCTGGCTCACCTGACCGGCAATGGCTTTCAAATTGCCTTCTTCCAGATTGCGTGTGATCACTGGTCCCAGTATCGGATCAAAGCTGGTTTTGAGCTTCTGCGGCAAACTCGCCACCTGCTGCGCAATGTAATATATGCCGACAATAGCTGGAGAGGCGAACAATCCTAGTATTGCAAGATCCAGTCGCCGGGAGCCCCACTCGGCAGCATCGGCGGCGGCAAGTGGCATGTTGCGACGGGCTAGTGCCGCTATTCTAAGCGGTTTTGGCCGCCAACCCTTGGGTAAACCATAGCTGCGAAAAAGCGGCCACAAAGATGCAACGAGAGCTGCGACCATCGAGACAACATAAGATAGAATCAAACCGTCCCGCAGGGAGAAGAACGGCATGAAAGGCAACGCAAACCAGAGGGCAGCCAGGCTGATAGTCCAGGGTTCGACTATGGCCCGAGCACGCACTGTTGATGCGATGTCGTAGCGATAGGCGAGCGCAGCGAGTGCAATATCGGCACCGGCTATTGTGAAAATAACCAGCGGCAGAAAGCGATCAAGCCCGTTGATTTCGCTATTCGGGAACATGATTTGCGGAAAACTAATTAAAATAATCGCGGCAACGGCGGACGCAAAGAATGAGACCAGCAATCCATCCCAGACGACGTGAACATGCGGCCTTTTGGTTCTGCTTAACTGTTCGGCCAGTCCGCGGCGCAGGCCAAGCGTTGCGAGTTGCGCTGCAAACTCCACCACCAAAATGGCATAGGCAAAGCGCCCAAGCGCCTCCGGACCATACATGCGCCCAGCGATAAAAAGAAAGGGAAGTCGCGCCGCTAGGCGCAATAAAAAGCCAAAAACATTGGTGCGGCCACCTTTGGCGAGTGCGGCGATATCTTCCGTTTCCTTGGCATCTGGTTCTGGCGCATCAGTTATCCTGCCGCTACGCGCGCCTGTGGAGCCAGATGTGGTCAAAAGGAGTTTCCCTGGTGGTTCTGCGAACAATGCATCTCTCTAGACGAGACGGTCCGCGTTGTCATCTTTTGGGGCTGTATCAAGCCTTAACGTCGTTCGGAAACCAACGGGCGGTTCATGAGCTGATCCACTACGGACTTGGGATCGGTCTTGCCCGCCAGCAATGCACAGACTGCGTCAACAATAGGCATGTCTACACCGTGCTCCCGAGCGTCAGCTTGCAAAACAGGAGCGGTATGAGCTCCTTCGGCAAC
Source organism: uncultured Sphingomonadaceae bacterium (assembly GCA_947494305.1). Lineage (GTDB taxonomy): Bacteria > Pseudomonadota > Alphaproteobacteria > Sphingomonadales > Sphingomonadaceae > Parasphingorhabdus. The sequence continues at coordinate 663,244 of CANLUL010000002.1, forward strand.
GGTAGAACGGTTCGACATCAGCGACGCAGCAGATTGTCCTTCACCAAGCCCTTTGCCTAAAGAAAAATTTCGCGAGCTGGTTGAAGAACAGGTTAAAACAAGATCTCCCAATCCGCAGAGACCGGACAGGGTTTCCGTTCGTGCTCCGCGTGAAGTTCCATAGCGGAGCATTTCCGCGAAACCCCTTCCAATCAAAGATGCCCGTGCATTTTGCCCTAATCCTGCGCCTTCAACCACACCGCATCCAATGGCGAGGACGTTTTTGACGGCGCCACCAATTTCAGCGCCAATGATGTCGTCAGAATAATAGGGACGAAAACTAGGCTTTGCGATCAGCGGTTTGAGCTGATCCCAAAGCGTTTCGGTTTCACATGCCAAGGTGAGGGCCGTCGGCAGGCCTTTTGCTACTTCCCCTGCGAAAGTGGGGCCGGATAAAACGGCGAGCGGGTTGTTCGGACGTAACGCCTTCACAAGATCGCTCATCAACATCCGGCTGCTTGCTTCAATCCCTTTTGAACAAAGGATAAGAGGAGCATCGGTATTGGGGAGCGCTTCTAGACTGGCTCGCAAATGCTGGGCCGGAGTAACCAGTAAAATGACCTCACATGAAGCCAGATCATCTGTGTCATTGGTCGCCACAATGTTTTGGCGCAATGGATGGTTTGCTAAATAGCTCTTATTCTCGTGATGCGTATTTATTTGCTCGATCACTTCGAGTTCGCGTGCCCACAGCAAGAGATTGTCCTGACCTTCCGATAGGACCTGGGCCAATGCAGTACCCCATGCACCTGCCCCGACAATGCCTATTTTGGCCGCGTTCATGCCTTAACCCCAGCGCCGCGTACCTTCTCAGCATTGGGGTCTAACGGCCATCTTGGGCGGGCCGCGATGTCCAGAGGGTCGGTCAAACCTGCAGCGAACCGTTCCGCTCCAGCCCAAGCAATCATCGCGGCATTATCGGTGCAGAGCCAGAGTGGCGGCGCCGTAAATTGCATTTCATGTTCGGCCGCTAGAGTCTCGAGCATAGCCCTGATTGGACTATTGGCGGCCACTCCCCCGGCCACCACAAGATGATCTACCGGTTCATGCTCGCGGATTGATTTTTCTAGGCGATCTTTCAAACAATCTACGGCTGCTTGCTGAAAAGCGGCGGCAATATCGGCATTTTCATATTTGCCACCGTCATAGGCACGAACGACGGCGCTCTTTAATCCTGCGAACGAGAAATGCGGTTCTTTCGAACCAAGCAAAGGGCGCGGTAGGGGAACAGCTTCGGCATCGCCTTCTGCCGCCAGCTTTTCCACTTTTGGACCGCCGGGATAACCCAGCCCGAGGATCTTGGCGGTTTTGTCAAAAGCTTCCCCAGCAGCGTCATCGATCGTAGTCGCCAGTCTGCGATACTCATTCACGCCCTCCACCCGCAGTATCTGGCAATGCCCACCTGATACTAGCAGCAGCAGGTAAGGGAATTTCAATTCCGGGTTTGAAAGGCGAGGCGAAAGCGCGTGGCCCTCCAAATGATTGACGGCAATCAGCGGTTTGTCAGCGGCCATGGCCAGCGCCTTTCCCGTTACCAGTCCAACCATCACACCGCCGATGAGTCCGGGTCCCGCTGTCGCTGCGATCGCATCAACATCATCCAAAGCCATATTGGCTTCATCCAAAGCCGCCTCGATCAGCGGCGTTAGAATCTCCGCATGGGCGCGTGCTGCAATCTCCGGAACCACCCCGCCATAGGGCGCATGTTCTTCTTCCTGTCCCGCTAGCTTATGAGCCAAAATTTCACGGTCGGAAGTGACCAATGCCGCTGCAGTTTCATCGCAGCTCGATTCTATCCCCAAAATGATGCTCATAGCTCTAGTAGTTAGAGCCTCAACTGATTAGGACAAGGGTCATGAGTGAAAAGACCCACGAAGATAAGATAATCAGGGCTGGAATCGATCGCCCGATGAGGATTGGAACACGTCAATCTCCCTTGGCCATGGTGCAGGCTGAACTAGCTGCCAAATCTATCATTGCGGCCCATGGTTGGCGATCCGATCAAGTGGAACTGGTGCCGATGATTGCAACCGGCGACAAGATTAAGGACAAGGCGCTCGCCGATGTGGGCGGGAAGGCGCTTTGGACCAAAGAACTCGACCGTGCATTGGCAGAGGGTGACATTGATTGCGCCGTTCACAGCATGAAAGATGTGGAAACCATACGGCCCGATATATTCACTATTGGGGCAATGCTGAAGCGCGCGGCAACCCATGACAAGTTGGTAGGTGCCAAATCAATCAATGGTTTGCCCGAAAACGCCATTGTCGGAACGGCATCTCCGCGACGAAAGGCGCAATTGCTCAATTTGCGCAATGATCTCGATATTCGTTTGATAAGAGGCAATGTACAAACGCGGCTGAAGAAAATTGAGGATGGCGAATTTGAGGCGACCCTGCTGGCCGCAGCGGGCTTGGATCGGCTGGATATGAAAGATATTGGTAGCACCATATCCAAACGCACCATGCTGCCCGCCCCGTCGCAGGGAGCTGTTGGTATTGAGGTACGATCCGAAGATCGGTACATGCGGCAGATCTTACGAAAAATTTCGCACACTGAGACGTTTCGTGAAGTGACGGCTGAAAGGGTTTTTCTGAAGGCACTTAAGGCCGATTGCCATAGTCCCGTTGCGGCCTTGGCAAAATTTGCCGGAAAGCACGCCTCAATGCGAGCCGAAATTCTGCTTCCCGATGGCACTGAACGCATTGCAGATCGCATAGAATTTGATCATGGCGATGTAGCTGCACCCAAAAGACTGGCTCAAAAACTGCTGGTTCAAGCCAGTGATGAACTGAAATCCATCTTTGGGAAATGAGCCTACCAGTACTGATCTTGCGGCCAATCGAAGGCGCACAAAGCACCGCCGCTAAGGCGCAAGCGCTTGGTTTAAATACGATTGTGGATCCATTGTTCGAGATTAAACCGCTTCCATGGAGTGCTCCTCCAGCCGATCAATATGATGCGATCATGTTCAGCAGTGCCAATGCTTTGAAAATGACGGGCTCCGAATTACAAGACTATGCACAACTATCTGCGGTAGTGGTCGGGGCAGCTACCAAGCAGGCCGCAGAACTGGCTGGCTTTGAGGTGATCCAAACCGGTAAATCAGGCGTGCAATCGCTGGTAGATATGCTGCCAGAAAATCGTTTCGAGCGAATTTTACGGTTATCAGGATCAGAATATACAACGGTCCAATCAGACCGAGTAATTGATCAAGTCGCTGTTTATGAATCTGTCTGCATTGGGTTGGGCGAGAAAGCCCGAACGTCTCTGGAGAACGGCGCCATCATATTAATACACTCGATGCGTGCGGCGCAATCGCTGGCCGGTGAAATGGACAAAATGAACATTCCGCGCAAAAACAATCACATCATTGCGATTTCACCAAATGTTGCTGACGCGGCTGGTAAAGCTTGGAAATCAATAAATGTTGCGAAGCAGCCGACCGACGAAGCTTTACTGACGCAAGCTGCCCGCCTATGTTCCGTATGAATAGAGACAAGGAGCCCGAATGAGCCGGGACTATGAAAAACTGTTGGGATCAGGTGGTAATAGCAATCTGACTCGCAATGTATTGGTATTGATGATCGTTGCCTTTGTCGGTGGTGCGATTTTGGCCGGCTGGGTCCTGTCGCGCTATAATCCGTTTGACAGCGATGAAACCCCTGTAACAGAAGCAGTGACGACAACAGCGGAAAAGGCGGTTGTCGATCCTGCCGCCGCATTGGCCAATAGAATTGATGCGGATGGTTCTGTTCTTCCATCGCCGGCGCAAAAAGAAGAGGTCGAATTACCTGTTCCAGCGTTGACGCCGGAAAAAGAACGCGCGTTAGCAGTGCGCGTTGCCGATCTCGAAGACCGGCTGTCTCGGATCAATGTACAGGCCCAAGCCGCCTCTGGTAATGCGGCGCGCGCGGAAGGTCTATTGATAGCGTTTGCAGCACGGCGTGCGTTAGATCGTGGGTCGCCTCTAGGATATATAGAGTCCCAACTTCGACTAAGATTTGGCGAAGCGCAGCCAAGAGCCGTACAGACCATCATTAATGCCTCGCGGGAGCCCGTAACTTTGGAAGAACTGGCCGGTGGCCTTGATGATTTGGCTCCGACGCTGACGGCAGGAACAAAAAGTCAGGGATTTTGGGCCGACATTCAACGCGAAGTTTCTGAGCTTTTTGTCATTCGTAAAGAGGGATCACCGTCGACTGCACCACAACAGCGTCTTGTTCGTTCTGAACGATATATTGAGGTTGGAAATGTCGATGCTGCCATTACGGAAATGGATAGATTACCTGCGGTGATGAGCGGAGATGAAGACGCCATCGCCTGGATGGAAAAGGCGCGGCGCTACAATGAGGCACGACGTGCGCTGGATGTCATTGAAACGGCGGCAATATTGGAGCCACAACAATTGCGCGCCGGTGATGGCGAGCGTGTCGATGCACCTTCCCCATTGGCACCCAATGTGACACCAATTCCAGCGCCTTAGTCTGTAAGAAACAATTCAACCAAGTCAGCCGGAACGCGAACAGGTCGCTGGCTTTGACGGTCAATTATCGCCCAATTGGTGCGTCCGGAAACCATGTTTTTGCCATCTGCATTGGTAAAGCTGAAATTGCGCCAGAATCGCGCGCCCTTGGGTTTCTCTGAAATCCAGGTGCGACCTGTCGCGGTTTCCCCGACCGTCATATTGCTACGATAATCAATCTCATGTCGCGTGACGACCCAGATATATCGGTCAATCGCATCCTTAGGCGCAACCGCGTTCCAATGTGCGGTTGCCAGCTCCTGTACCCAACGCACCCAGACGGCGTTGTTCACATGGCCAAGCTCGTCGATATCATCAGGCCGCGCAGTTAGTTCCAAAAAATGCTCGTTCATCGCTTGTTTTCGGTCATCCCCATTTGCCACAGAATAAATGCATATTCCTCTGCAATTTCCTCGATGCGGTTCCAGCGGCCCGATTTGCCGCCATGGCCAGCACCCATGTTGATTTTCATGAGCAGCATATTGTCATCGGTCTTGGTTGCACGTAGCTTCGCAGTCCATTTGGCGGGTTCCCAATAGGTTACACGCGGGTCGTTGAGGCCCCCGGTAATCAGCATTGGTGGATAATTTTGGGCGCTCACCTGATCATAGGGAGAATAGCTGCGAATATATTCAAAGGCTGCTTTGTCGGTGATCGGATTACCCCATTCCGGCCATTCTCCCGGCGTTAGTGGTAGACTCTCATCCTGCATCGTATTGAGCACATCAACGAAGGGAACGTGCGCCACAACCGCTCCCCAGAGATCAGGATCGGAGTTGACGATGGCTCCCATTAGCTCCCCGCCGGCGGAGCCGCCCGATGCGGTGACACGCCCTTTGCTGGTATATCCTTTCGCAATTAGTCCTTTTGCCACATCGACGAAATCGTTGAACGTGTTGATCCGCTGCATCAGCTTGCCTTGCAGATACCAATCGCGGCCTAGATCATCACCGCCACGGATATGCGCGATGGCATAGATGAGACCACGATCAACCAAAGAGAGCCTATTGGTTGAAAAGCTGGGCGGTACAGCATAGCCATATGCACCATAAGCATAGAGGTGTAGCGGCGCGCTTCCGTCGAGTTTTGTACCTTTTTTGTAGACAAGGCTGACGGGAACCATCGCGCCATCGCGTGCCTTGATCGTCAATCGCTCGGTCGCATATTCACTGGCATCATAGCCAGAGGGGATTTCCTGCACCTTCAGCGTTTCCAAAATACCATTGGCCACGGTAAAGTCATAAACCGTATCGGGTGTAACCATCGATTCATATGAAAGCCGCAACTTGGTCACGTCATATTCGGGATTGTTGTCGAGGCCTGCATTATAGCTTGCTTCGGGGAATTTGACGCGACCCTTGATGGAACTATCGTAGGACCAGACATCCACCTGATCGAGGCCATTTTCACGGCCTTCGGTGACATAGAAATCTTTGAAGGTCGTCACACCGGTTAGATAAAACTCATCTGATCCGGCGATCAATGTCGTCCACTCGCCCGGATTGTCCAGTGAAGCGGTCGCCAGCCGAAAATTCACATGGTCGTCGTTGGTCAAAACATACAGCACATCGTCATGCTCTTCGATGGAATATTCCCGGCCTTTCTTGCGCGGAGAAATCAGGACCGGATCAGCTGTCGGATTATCGGTCGGTACCAGGCGTACCTCGCTGGTTTCATTGTCGCCGGTTGCGATAACAATATATTTCTCGGATTGGGTCAGGCCAATACCGACGGTGAAACCGTCCTGTTCTTCCTTGTACAGCTCGATATGGTCTTTCACATCGGTGCCTAGCACATGCAGCCGCGCATTGTCCGTTCGCCAGTTCTCGTTGGCTAATCCGTACAGCAATTTGGTTGAATCGGCCGACCAGACAAGGCTCGACAATGTGCCGGGGATAATATCCGGCAATTCGTCGCCGGTGCTCAGATCGCGAAAATGAACATCAAATCGCTCGGAGCCATTGTCGTCATAAGAATAAGCGAGAATCTTGCCGTTGGGAGAAACAGAAAAGGCACCGAGGCGAAAATAGTCCTTACCTTTCGCCAGTTCGTTTTCGTCGAGAATTCTAAGCGGTGACGCATTGTCAACCGGTGCCACGCGCTTGCGATACCAAATTTTATACTGCGATCCTTCCTCAAATTCGGTCCAGTATATCCAATCACCATCTTTTTGTGGAACCGAGGATTCGTCTTCTTTGACCCGTGCTTTCATTTCTTCGAACAGTTCTTCGGTCAGACCTTTCTGATCCGCCATGTTTTGTTCAAACCAGTGATTTTCCTCTCTCAGATAATCGAGTATGTCTTCATCATCGACCTTCGGATAGCTCGGGTCCTTCAGCCAGTGGTAAGGATCATGTATCGTATAGCCGTGGCGATCGTAACTATGAGGGCGCTGTTCGGCGGTGGGCGCGCTGGTCATCGGTTTGGTCATGGTGGTTTCTTTGGATTCTTTCTCTGCAAGAGAGGGCTAAGCGAGCAAGCTCGCAGCGAGATTTATGGAGCTATCGTGAATTTCAGATAATTTCTCACACAGCAAATTATGTGGCGGAATCGCCGTGAAACACCTATGTGTTTGGCAACAAATATATTCAAGGAGTTTTGGTCCAGATGTTGATGTCCACTTACGAAGCACGACTCACGGCCCTGCGTGAGCAAATGGCCGAAGATGGTCTGGATGGGTTTGTCGTTCCCATTTGTGATGAACATATGAGTGAATATGTTGGCGATTATGCACAGCGTCTGGCTTGGCTTACGGGCTTTGGCGGATCAGCTGGATCCGCAGTAGTGTTAAAGGACAAGGCCGCAATTTTCGTCGATGGTCGCTATACCATTCAGGTGCGCGATCAGGTGGATGGCAATCTCTATGAATATGTCGGTACGGCCGATCAGAGTGTGATTGACTGGCTGGGCACCAATAGTCCCGAGGGTGCTTCTATCGGCTATGATGCATGGCTGCATACCCAGGACTGGGCCAAGTCAGCTTCTGCGAAACTACAAAAGGCTGGCGCAGCGCTGGTTGCAGTGAAATCCAATCCTATTGATGCTGTATGGGAAGATCAGCCAGAACCATCGCTCGAAAAACTCGATGTGCAACCGGATGAGTTTGCAGGAAAATCATCTGCCGAAAAACGTTTGGAAATTGCCGAATGGCTCAAAAAAGAAGGCCTGGATGCGACGGTAATCGCGGCCCTCGATTCCGTTGCATGGGCCTTTAACATTCGCGGGAAAGATATCTCCAACACGCCTGTCCCGCGGGGTTATGCCATTGTGAAATCAGACGGCAATGCCGATCTGTTTGTGGCACCTGAAAAGCTAACCGACGAGGTGCGTGTGCATCTGGGCAATGAAGTTGGTCTGCGCAGCTATGATGAGTTTAGTGCCGCGCTTGCGGAATATAAGGACCAGAAAATCGGTGTTGATCCGGAGCGTTCGGTTGCCGCAATTTTTGAGCAACTTGGTGATGCTGGTGCCACAATCGTCAAGAAACGCGATCCAACCATCCTGGCGAAAGCCATCAAGAATGATGCCGAGGTGAACGGCCACAAAGCGGCACAAGCCAGGGATGGAGCGGCACTAACCCGATTCCTTCACTGGTTCTCTGAAAATGCGTTACATGACCAGGACGAACTGTCAGTTGCGGCAAAACTCGCCGAGTTTCGCGGGCAGTCAGACAAATTAATGGATCTTTCATTCCGGACGATATCGGGGGCCGGACCAAATGGTGCGCTGTGCCACTATAGCGTTAATGAGGAAACCAACCGTCCGATTGAAGATGGCACGCTCTATCTGGTCGACAGCGGCGGACAATATCGCGATGGGACGACAGATGTCACCCGGACCATGGCCGTTGGTGCGCCGACCAAGGAAATGATCAAGCGGTATACGCAAGTGTTACAGGGGCATATCGCTCTAGCCAAAGCGGCGTTTCCGAAGGGTACAACCGGCGGGCAATTAGACATATTGGCACGGCAATATTTGTGGGCCGACGGCGTCGATTATGCACATGGCACGGGGCATGGTGTAGGCGCTTATCTTTCCGTCCATGAAGGACCCCAGCGTATTGCAGCCTTTGGTGGATTTAATGAACCGCTTGTCGCGGGCATGATCTGCTCCAACGAGCCGGGTTATTATAAAACCGATGCATTTGGTATCCGGATTGAAAACCTGATCCTCGTTGAAGAGCGGAATATTGAAGGAGCGGAGCAATCAATGCTCGGTTTTGAAACGCTCACATTTGCACCGCTGGATCGCCGCCTTATCGATGTTGCTATGCTTTCAGATGCGCAGCGACAGTGGGTTGATGATTATCACAGCAAAGTGCTCGATATCGTGGGGCCACAAATCGATGGCGATACGCTGGGCTGGCTCGAAGAGCAGTGTGCTGCGCTCTAAATGACCGACAATATACATCCCGGCGAGGGTTTTCGCTCATCCACACCGCTGCGCGTTCGGTACGCAGAATGTGATCTCCAAGGCATTGTTTTCAACGCCAATTATCTGGCCTTCGCCGATGTTGGCCTCACCGAATATTTGCGCGCGCTGATGGTACATGAAACGGGCAGTGGTGAGCGAGATATGTTGCATGGCTTTATCGGCATCTTTGGCGGGGATAACTGGGTGCGGCATGCTGATGTCGATTTCCGCGCACCGGCAAAAGCGGATGATCTTTTGGATATCGCCATTCGCATCATGCGGTTTGGCAAAACCAGCTACACTGCATTATGCCATATCATGCGCGGCGATGAACTGCTCAATGCGGTCACGCTTACCTATGTCTGGTTTGATCCGGTAACCGAGGAGGTGTCTCCGGTGTCGCAAAAGTTCATTGATGCAGTTACGAAATATGAGTTGATTGCGCCGGAACGATCCGTCGTCTCCACATGATCTCTCTACTTTTCGCCTGAATCTCTCGGCGTTGTTGCTTTGGATTGGGCTTTGCGCCGCCGAAGGTTGGCGCGCAGTTGCTCTGCAAGTCGCTCCGCCTTCTCTGCTTCCTTGCGCTGTTTTTCCGATTTGGGCTGTGGTTTGGGCATCTCGACCAACTGCCATCCGGCTCCAAAAAATGCAACTGCGCTTGACAAGATGGTAACCATTTGGTCTTAGGCGCGCGGACTGGAGTTATGCGCCGCTATAGGCCGCGATTATTAACAACTCCAAAAATGGAACGCTGCTGTAGCTCAGTGGTAGAGCGCGTCATTGGTAATGACGAGGTCGAGAGTTCAATTCTCTCTAGCAGCACCATTTTTCTTTCAGGTTTCAGGCGTCTCCTAGAACGTTGGTGATTAACGTAAATAGTCCTTAAGTTTCAGAAGCTTAGCCACTATCGTTTGAGCGTACCCTGATCCAGAGACCATTTGTCACCCGCTATATCGCTGCAAATAGCTGGTTTATCTCCATGCCCCGAAACGTGGATCCCAGATGCACTATTAGGATGTGAGTGATTTCGGCTCTATTAGAACCCAAATAGGGTGTGCTGCTCTTCCCAATCGAGAGGGATGTTTCCAGCGCGCAAAAAGCGTCTACCGGTTAGATTGACAGGTTGTGTACCCTGGATGATAGCTTTGATTATGTCAGGCGCCAGGAAACTCAGCCTAGCAAGCTTGTTCAAATGCCTCTGGGAATAATCTGATACTAGCGGCGATGCTATGCCGTCGACCAAATAGTCTCGTGCTGCAAATGCATTTACAACTAACCTTAGCAACACTGGATCCGGTTCGTGTTTGGCGGGACCGCCGTCAGGTGCCATCGCCAATCGCAGGTCTGACCCTTTGCTAACCAGTTTCGCTTTGACTGAGATTATGATTGGCTCCTGCTGGTCGGCCAAACTCAAACTGATCTTCACTGCTTCGTCGCTCAGTTGAACCTTTGCCTTTTGCGCTAGCAGGAACTTTCGTTGATCAAGCATGCTCATAGATGGAAGAGCTTCCGCAGCTTTCCCGTGTTGAGTGAGTGACTTTTGACCCTGCGATCTACTGGTCACCTCGTCCATCAGTTTAGACACCAAGTCTCCGGCAATGGCTTTGATAACCGTGGTCTCCAATTCGCCAGCTGGCAAGTGCCAAGCCGATGTTTTGTCCTCCAATGGCTTGAGACGCGTGGAATAATATCGATAGCATTTCGACCCTTTGTTCGCCTGGGTGGGTGACATCGGCCGTCCATCAGGATCTGAAATCATGCCAGTAAGCAGGCTGGGATTGCGTGTTCTTTTTCCAAGTGATTTGTCCCGGCGATTGCGTTTGAAGATTGCCTGTACTTCATCGAACAACTCTGTATCGATAATCGCTTCATGCTCACCCTCGTAGACTCTGCCTTTGTGACGGATTTTTCCGATATAGATTGGATTGTGCAACATCAATGTCAGCGCACCTGTACTGATGTGATTACCTCCCAGAATTTTCCCACTAGTCATTAAGCGCTTGCGCGTTCTGAAGTCGCGTGCGGCAAGATCATCAACGAGTTTGGGAACAGATTTGAGTTTAATGTACCGCTTGAAGATATAGCGGACCTCTTCAACTTCATCTTCTCGGATCAACAATTTCCGATCTTCAACTTTGAACCCATGTGGGATAGCGCCACCCATCCACATGCCTTTCTTCTTGGAAGCCGCTATTTTGTCGCGGATGCGTTCGCCGGTGACCTCGCGTTCAAACTGTGCGAATGAGAGAAGCACGTTCAATGTCAATCTTCCCATGCTGGTTGTGGTGTTGAACGACTGGGTAACGCTGACAAATGACGCGTCATTTTCATCCAGTATCTCAACAATCTTCGCAAAGTCCGCCAGCGCACGGGTTAGGCGATCAACTTTATAGACGACAATAATATCGATTTTTCCTGCTTTCACATCGTCGAGCATTTGGACAAGGGCAGGGCGCTGCATATTCCCGCCAGACCAACCGCCGTCATCATAAAGCTCAGGAACAGCTTCCCAGCCTTCGCTGGCTTGGCTCATGATGTAGGACGAGCAAGATTCTCGTTGGGCATCGAGGCTGTTGAAGTCCTGCTCCAACCCATCTTCGGTGGATTTACGAGTATAAATTGCACACCGCTTGCGTTTAGCGCGCTCAGTCATTGGCGGGCACCTTCGGTTTGTATCCACTTCGTTTCTTCAATCCGAAGAAGCGAGGACCAGACCAATGAGCTCCTGTGATCTCGCGAGCGATATGGCTGAGGCTTGCGTAATGTCGGCCTTCAAACTCAAAGCCATCATCACAAACAAGCACGTGGTAGCTTTTACCATTCCATGACCGCACAAGCCGCGTTCCTGTCTTGAGCGAAATTGCATGCATGGGACCAGCTTTGCCTGTTCGTTCGACCCGTTTGCGAAGCCGCTCGATCTCGCGCTTTGTGGCACCCGTCATACTGCCATGGACACGTTCCTGCAGCCGGTTGGCGATGCCGCGTCGGAGCAGGTCCGGTCCAATGTCCGGAGCAGGCGACTTAAAGGTATCCCGCCAGGCAGACCGCAATTGGGCAGGAGGCATGGCCATTAGCTCTGCCAATCGATTGTCTACCGCACTCATGCTGCACCTTTTGGCTCTTTATCGCTTGGGTTTTGTGTGATGCGATAGGCGGTGGCGTCATCACCGCGCTGTTCGCGTACAAGCGCACAGCCCTTCTTGCGCAGGCCTGTCAGAAATGCACGGACGCTATTTTGCTGCCATTCCGTTGCTTTGCATATCTCGTCGAGAGTAGCGCCTTTGGATCGTGATAGCAGCGCAATGACTTTTGCTGACTTGGTTTGAGGTTTTGTGTTTGCCATCTTGTGTCTCCAGCTTGGCGCTGGCGAATCCAGCGCTTCCACTGACGCTGGGCCGCAGATCGCTTGTGAGGCGGGCGGCTCGTCGCAAATGATGTTTGCGACACCAACAGCAATGCTCGAACAAACACTGAAGTCCAGTCGTTTATATTCACAAATGCAAAAGCTGCATGTGGACTTCCATGCCAAGTCGAGCATAGGTTCTGACATGGCATTCACAGATGACGAAATTGATCCGATCAAGGTGCGAACTGGATTGTTTGCGCTTATCACAGCAAGGCTCGAAGATGTACATGAAGTCGGCGTGAAGGGTCAGGCCACCAAGATCGGCAATCAAAATATTGGCGATTTGATTGTTGATCTGCGTTCGATGCTCGATGAAATCGATATTCAAATTGATGCGATCGATTTGTTGCATGATCTCTAGTGACAGTTTGCCGATCTGCGGCTTTCTAATCAACTGCTGTCACTTTGCCTCGGGTCCGGAACTGGGCCGATTGTAGAATGTCTGGTTCTACCAGCTTTGGGCGGATTGTCCGGTTTTGACGCTTTGGATGCAAAAGCAGACTCCGCTAAACCCGTGATCGAATATAATTGTCATTGTTTGGCAGATTGCATTCGTTCTCGCTCAATCCTGCGTTGACGTCTTTGCCTAACCAGCCGCGCAGCCTCAGATGGTGCATAGTACATCCGACCGTCGCCCGACGCTTGAGCCTGCACGATTAATCCTTCTGGCAAAATATGCAGTCGCTCCAGTTTCGCGTCGATCAATCGTCCACGAAATACAAACCCTTCCAGCGGCTCTGCTTTCAGCCAGTCATCTGCTTTCTTCAGACCATCATTATAGTCTGTGGTGAAATCGTAGCTAATTTTTCCAATCAGTTCGGCATCAATTTCATCCTTGCTGACCGCGCCGACCATTGCGTTGAACAGCCGGTTGTTGGTGCGACTGATCACCGTTAGATTTGAAATTCCGATAGTCTTTTTCGGGATATCCAGTCGGGGCCGGGCAACGATCCAGATTTTCCCTTCAACGTCCCCGAGCCATCGGATTGGTTCCTTGACGGTCAAGCCGATACCAATCGCTATCTTGCCGCCATCGACTCCGAAAATCTCAACATCATTGAATCGTGCCTCGGCTGACGAACCATCTTCTAGCCGAACCGTTTGGAATGTCCCCAGTTCGAGAGCCTGCTCAACGGGTTTTTGCAAAACTGAATAGGGAATATGAAAAGGCACATTCACAAAAATTCCGCTGGGAGGCAGATTGCGCATCAAACTGGGTAAGGGTGTGATTTCTGGATCTTCGGGACGCGGGCCAAAAATGGTTCTGGTTTGCGCACGGGTGGCGAGACTGACGATCAATCGACCACCACGGACTGTGTAACCGGCATAGCCAATTTGTTCGGGTTTAAAGCTCACCCATATTTCCGGGTCAGATTTTGCGCGCGCAGAGGTAAATCCCTCCCGCCATATGTTCTGGGCCTTTTGACGGGCATTGAGACTGTTGATCAATCGTGGCAGTCGCCGTTCGATTTGTGCTGCTATCTTTCTGACTTCCGGATCGACCCGAGATGTGAATTCAATACGCCGATCCAGAAAATCAATGCCCGGCTTTTTTCTCCAGGCATAGTTCACATCGACTTTTGCCGATGGTCTCCAATCCCCGCTTAGCGATAAACGCAGATGCATGGTCACCAGCATCGAACCAGTCGCGGTCTCTTTTTTGATGATACCGCCAATATTGCGTGCCTGAACACGGGCATCAATCGGGATTGTGATTTTCAGTTTCTGACCAGACCCAGTCAGACGAATACGCCCACGGTCGATGTTACCGACCAATGTGCATTTGATATCGGGAATCAGTTTTGATTTTGTCTTGAGGCAGATTTTTTGAGGTTCGTTGATGGTAGCGACGCGCCTTGGGATATCTTTGTTCAGCATATCTTCGAATATCTTCAGGCTGCCACTGACAGGGATGAAGATAGTGGATGTCTGCTTTGCCAGCGTAACCTCTGATCGAATTTCGGTGGGAATGGGTGCAGGAGGTGGTTCTTCGAGGTTGGAAAAGAACCAAATTGCAGCCCCGGCAACTAGAATTATTAGCGCCGCGATGACCCCGAGCAGGATTTTGACGCCAAGCTTCATTGCTCGGTTTGAGCCGCCCTGAGTCTGGAAATGAATTCTATGAAGAAGGCTGTTGCCAGACTGAACAATATTAGACCGTTGGCTGCGATCAGACCGGAAAGCAGCCGCCATTCTTTACCAATAACAATGTCACCATACCCCAGCGTCGTCATCGATACGACAGAGAAGTATAGTGCGGTTTCCAGTTCCTGAAATTGACCCAGGATCAGGAACGCGGATGCCCAAATCCAGACGCCAATACTGATCGCGGCCAGCATCCACAATACCACCATCAGCAAAGCAAGCATGAATTTCAAGAGCTTGCGACCGGTTGTCAGGCGACTTCCGGCTTTCGACAGGACTGCTGAGGCGATACCAATAAAACTAACTTCAACGACAATAGTTGCGCAGACCAGCCCAGATCCCAAAAGCAATTGTGATAGCATTTGTCCCTGTTCTCCCCGACAGTACTTATAGGCCCTTTGGTATAGGGGTGTTTTCAGATAGCTATAAATAGCGCATGATGACAGCGTACATTTATTGATTCTCGGGAAGGTCAGGATTTTGGCGGGTTTGCGTATGCATTCAAATGTATTTTCAAAGATTCTTGGTGTCTTGGCTATTGGCATGCTTGCTTCCTGTTCAGGCGGCGAAGTTGAAGAACCGGAAATCGTCCGACCGGCAAAATTGCATGTTGTCCAAAAATCTGAAGATCGCCTCGAAATCAACTTTCCGGCAGTGATTGAAGCCAGCGCGTCTTCGACCCTGACATTTCAGGTCGGCGGTTTGCTGCAAAGCCTGCCCATCCGGGAGGGGCAGTTTGTCCGCAAAGGCGGTGTAATCGGTGTTTTGGACAAAAGGCGATATAACAACGCTGTTGCATCGGCCCGTGCGGAATATGCCAATGCACAATCCGAATATCAAAGCGCGGTTCGGTTGCTGGAAGAAGATGCGATCGCTCGGATTGCGGTCAACCAACGCCGTGCGAAACGCGATATCGCAAAGGCCAATCTGGACAGCACGTTGAAAGATTTGGCTGACACAACGTTACGCGCACCCTTTTCGGGCGTGGTCGCGACAAAGCACGCAACGCGGTTTGAAAATGTTCAACCCAATCAGGAGATTGTGACCTTGCAATCCACAGGCGAGGTCGAAGCCACGGTCAACGTTCCCAGTAATATAGTTGCACGGATCGATCAGACGAAAGAAGCCCAAGCCTATATTCTGCTCAATGCAGCACCGGATGTCAGGATTCCGGGCCAGTTTCGATCGGCTGCCACACAAGCAGACACACAGACACAGACTTTTCGCGTTAAATTCGCGTTTAGCCCGCCTCCCGGATTGAACATACTGCCCGGGATGACCGGTTCGGTTATCGGAAGCCGTGAATTAATAACCGACGGCAAATCGGAGGCGCAAATATCCGTACCGCTCGGCGCCATTCAGGCCGAAGGTAAAAAACGCTTTGTCTGGGTCGTCAACAAGAAGACCATGAAAGTGAAGAAGCGCGCAGTGCAGGTCGCAGAAGATGTCGGCGAGGAAGTTTCGATTGTGAGCGGTCTGAAAGCCGGTGAAACCATTGTCGCAGCCGGCGCTGCCTATCTGCACGATGACATGAAAATTCGGCCCTATGAGGGTTGATCGTTAATGCCTGATCTCGCAGAATTTTCGATCAAAAACCGTCTGATAATGTTCATCATTATTGCCCTCTCGGTGGCGGGCGGTTGGTATAGCTATCAAAACATCGCGCGGTTCGAAGACCCGGAATTCACTATCCGCACGGCGCAGATTGTGACGTCCTATCCCGGGGCGACGCCGGAAGAAGTTGCAAATGAAGTGACAGAAACACTGGAGAGCGCGGTTCAGCAACTTCAGGAAGTCGAGGAAATTCGGTCGGTATCCTCTGCAGGGCGTTCGGAAATTAGTGTTGATATTCTCTATAGTTTCTCTCCAGAAAAATCAGACTTGCAACAAATCTGGAGCAAGCTGAGGAACAAGGTCAATGACGTCCAGAACCGGTTGCCGCCAGGTGTGGAAACTTCGGTGGTCAACGATGATTTCGGAGATGTTTACGGGCTTTACTACCTCGTTACCGGTGACGGATATACTTCCGCTGAGCTCTATGAGTATATCCGGTCGCTGCGCACAGACCTGCTGTCAGTGGATGATGTGGCCAAGGTCCAGCCACTGGGCATGCAGCAGGAAGCAATATTCGTCGAAATATCTCGCGAACGTACGAGCGCATTGGGATTATCTGTCGATCAGATTTATGGCGATCTTGCACAACAGAATTCTGTGACCCCGGCTGGCGATATCAAGCTGGGAGAGCGTAGGTTAAAATTCCAGCCGACCGGCAAGATAGACTCGGTTGATGCGATAGGCGATCTTGTTATTTCAACCGCGACCAGCGGTACAATCGTCCGGTTGCGAGATGTTGCTACAGTCACGCGAGGATATCAGGACCCGCCCAGTTTTATCGTCCGCTGGAATGGCAAGCCCGCCATCGCGATGGGCATTTCCAATATATCCGGTGCCAATGTTGCCAAAATGGGTGCAGCAATTGACGCCAAGCTGGAAGAAACCAAGGCACTCCGCCCTGTTGGTGTTGAGATACATGAATATTATCATCAGGGTAAGATCGTCGAGGTCGCAGTCTCTGATTTTGCACTGAACGTTATTGCGGCGTTGGTAATCGTGCTAGTTACATTGTTTTTCTTCATGGGCTTGCGATCAGCAATTGTAATCGGCGCGGTCTTGATCCTGACCATTGCTGCAACGCTGGCGACCATGTATTTCATGAACATTCCCATGCACCGGATATCTCTGGGCGCGCTGATCATTGCGCTGGGTATGCTGGTCGACAATGCCATCGTGGTCACCGAAGGAATATTGGTCGGGACACAGCAAGGACGCAAAAAGCTCGACGTCGCTAAGGATATCGTCAAGCGAACGAAATGGCCGTTGCTCGGCGGTACGCTGGTCGGCATTATCGCCTTTGCCCCGATCGGCTTCGCACCGGGGAGCACGGCAGAATATACTGGCGACCTCTTTTGGGTGGTCATGATCTCTCTGCTGTTTAGCTGGATCTTCGCAATTACCGCTGTGCCGCTTTTTGCCGATATGTTGTTTCCTGAGGCGGAAGAAGGAGAAGTCGAAGAGAAGCCCGAGCATATCTTCTTTGTTCGCTATAAATCATTCATGCGTCAGGTGATGGCGCGCTCGAAACTTGCTGTATTGATGGTTGTCGGGCTTTTTGCGCTATCGGTATTTGGTTTCACCTTTGTCACTCCAGGCTTTTTCCCGCCTTCGACATCGCCGCAAATTGTGGTCGACTTCTTCCTGCCAGAGGGCATGGATATTACCAAGACCGATGCGTCAATGAAACGAGTCGAAAAACATGTCCAGAAACTCGATGGCGTCAAGGATGTGCAGACCTTGGTGGGGCAAGGAACGCTTCGCTACATGCTGGTCTATAGTCCGGAATCGCCCAGTTCCGCTTATGGCCAATTGCTCATAAAAACCGACGAATATGATTCCATTCCCGCACTGCTCCCTAAAATTCAAAATTATATCGACGCCAACTTCCCCGATGCTCAAGCCAAGGTCTGGCAGTTTCAGCTTGGGCCCGGTGGCGGTTCGAAAATTGAGGCGGAATTTTCCGGCCCCGATCCGGATGTTCTGCGAGAATTGGCCAATCAGGCCAAAGCCATCATGGCAGCCGACGGCGGCGCAATTTCGATCAAGGATGACTGGCGGCAACCGGTCAGCGTGATTGAACCAGAATATAATGCCGACAACGGCCGGCGGCTTGGTATCTCTCGGGAAGATTTGGCCGATGCACTCAGGACCAATTTCTCTGGCCGCAATGTGGGAGTCTACCGCGAAGAGGATCAGCTGATCTCGATCATCGCCCGCGCGCCAGACCGGGAAAGGCTGAATGCCGAAAGCCTGCGCGGAATCACTATTACCAGCCCCATTACGGGCAAGTCTGTTCCCATATTGGAAGTTGTCGATGGCTTTGAAACCAAATGGCAAAATTCGCGATTGCGCCGTGTTGACCGGATCTGGACCATCAATGCACAAAGCGATCCGCTGCCTGGTGAGTTGCAGTCGGTGCTGCGTGAACGCATAGCGCCTGCTATCGAGGCGATTGAGTTGCCAGAGGGTTACAGCTTTGAATGGGGTGGTGAATATGGTGACAGCGCCGAAGCCAATAGTAGTCTGGCTAGCACGATTCCCATGGGCATTTTGGCGATGGTTTTGGTGGTCGTCGTTCTTTTCAATGCATTGAAACAACCACTGGTGATCTGGCTGGTCGTGCCGTTGTCACTTATTGGCGTGGTATTCGGGTTGCTGGTAACCGGTATGCCGATGGAATTTATGGCGATACTGGGATTACTATCTCTCTCGGGATTATTGATCAAAAATGCGATTGTGCTCGTTGATCAAATGGACCTGGAAATCCGCGAAGGCAAACCGCGTTATGATGCAGTGCTCGACTCCGCTGCCAGTCGTGTCCGTCCTGTTATGATGGGCTCGTTGACTACCGTTTTGGGCGTCATCCCGCTTTTCCTTGATGCGTTTTTTAAATCAATGGCGGTTGTTTTGGTCTTTGGCCTGACGTTCGCGACCGTTTTAACGCTCGTCATCATTCCGGTGCTCTATACAATGTTCTTTGGCATCAAACCCGAAGAAACAGCGGGAGAGGCAGTGGAAGCATGAAGATAGCACATTTGAAACTCACCGCTGCACTGCTTGCCACAACGGGACTCCTCTCCGCTTGTGCCAGCACTGGTCCGGCCACCGATGCTGAAACCAGCGCTTTCGCAGCCGAAAGCCTGCCTCCGGTTCCACCGGGATGGACATCGGCGCGTGAAAAAGTCGGCGTTGTCAAAGTCGGCTGGATTGCGGCATTTGGTGATCGCGAACTTGAAAAGCTCGTAGAAGAGGCGCTTCGCAACAATCGCAATCTTCGCGCCGCTGCTGCCAATGTCAGACGCTCGTGGGCATTGGCCCGGCAGGCCGGTTCACCAAGGTTGCCTAGCGTGAATGGCAGTGCAGGAGCGCAACGAAATCAACCGCTTGAAAATGGTGGGAATAATTCTTTCTCACTGGGTTTGCAGGCCAGTTACGAAGTGGACATCTGGAATCGGATTGCGGCGGGCGAACGTGCTGCGGTGGAAAGCGCAAGGGCGACCGAAGCGGACTACCTTTTCTCGCAATATTCTATAGCGGCCGCCGTTGCCCAATCCTATTTTCTAGTCATTGAAGCGGATGAACAGATTGCCGTGGCGCAGGGCATTGTCGATGCACTCATTGAAATCCGGCGCGTAGTCCGGCTGCGTTATCGCTATGGTTTTGCTTCGGCTTATGACGTGTCTTTGGCGGAATCCGATTTGGCCTCGGCCCTCGACAGTTTGGAAACCGCAAAGAACGGCAAACTGGAAACGCTTCGCAATCTTGAGGCGGTGATTGGTCGCTATCCCGGTGCCAATTTGCAGACACCAAGCCTCTTACCGCCACATCCTTTGCTGCCCGGAGCGGGATTGCCATCCAGCTTACTGGAGCGCCGCCCGGATATTATCGCAGCTGAGCGCACGATCGCGGCAGCTATAAACAACCGCAAAGTGGCCGAGGCGGCAAAATTACCCAGCTTGCAATTGTCCAGCACTCTTGGCGGCGCGTCAGGCCAACTAGAGAACGTCCTCGACCCGGCAAATATTGTCTGGACACTGGCGGCCAATATTCTTGCCCCGATTTTTGACGGTGGTGCGCGTGATGCACAGGTTGATATTTCCGAAGCTGATGTCGAGGCTGCCGTCGCGGCATATGCAAACACGGCAATAACTGCGTTCACTGAAGTTGAAGTCGCACTGGATCGCGGTGTTTCTCTTCGGAAACGGCGTATCGCGCTGGAACAGCAGGTCGAGGGAATTCGAAATGCGCTGCGGCTCTCAAACCTGCAATATAAAGAAGGCGAGATTGATCTGATCGATTTGCTCTCCGTCCAGCAACGGGTGTTCGGAGCGGAAAGCAGCTTGATCGCACTCAAACGCGCACAGCTTAATCAGTATCTTGAATTGTGTTTGGCATTGGGCGGTGATTGGAAGAACGTCCCACCGGCTGATGATGATACCGGACAATAGGACCGGCAATGGAATTCCTGTCCGACAGCGTGATCCGGTTTGATAGCTTTGTAACACTCACGCTAGGTATCATCGTGTTGTTCATTGGCATCAAAATCACGGCCCGCATTGGCTTCTTGCAAAAATATAATATTCCCGAGCCGGTTACGGGTGGTATTTTTGCGTCTCTCTTAGCGCTTGCTCTTTTTCTGTTTGGCGGTTGGGCTGTCGAATATGATTTATATGCCCGTGACATTTTCTTGATCTACTTTTTCACGACCATCGGCATCAATGCGCGCTTTGCTCAGCTATTGGCTGGCGGAAAACCACTCTTGCTGCTGCTGGGACTAACATTGACTTATCTGGTGATACAGGATGCTGTCGGCTATTTTAGCGCGCTGGCGATCGGCCAACCCGGCGGCGTGGGATTGTTGGTTGGATCTGCTTCACTGGCCGGGGGTCATGGTACCGCCATTGCGTGGGCACCCACCATTGCAGAAACGCAAGGAGTAACAAACGCGCTAGAAATCGGGGTGGCCGCGGCCACTATAGGACTGGTCATCGCCAGTTTGATTGGAGGCCCCATCGCGAGTTTTCTATTGTCACGAAACAAGCTGGAAAGCGAAGAAGATACCAAGCTTCTGGTTGGCATCGAATATGACAAGGAAGAGAAGACCAGCATCACGCATTTGAGCATAATGAGCTCCATATTGCTTATCCATGTTGCGATGATATTCGGGTATATGCTGAATGAGATACTGGCGGAAATTGGTTTGAAGCTGCCATTGTTTGTCTCCTGTATGATGATCGCCATATTGATGACCAACACCATTCCGCTGATTTTCAGGAAAGTTGCATGGCCCGCCGGTTCCAATGCTTTAGCAGTGATATCGGATTTTTCACTCGGTCTGTTTATCGCAATGTCCTTGATGGGTATGCAGCTATGGGAAGTCGCCGATCTGGCCGGTCCGCTGTTCATATTACTCGCCGCTCAAGTGGTTGTAGCGGTCTTGTTCATCCTCTTCGTTGTGTTTCCGGTCATGGGCCGAAATTATTTGGCCGCAGTGCTGAGTGCGGGCTTTGCTGGTTTTGGATTGGGTGCGACACCGACTGCTATCGCTAATATGTCAGCCGTTGCGAAGTCGCATGGACCAGCACCGACGGCCTTTATTATTGTGCCTCTGGTCGGTGCGTTTTTTGTGGATGTAGCCAACTCGTTTCTTATCCAGTTTTTTCTCAATCTATGATGATTGAGGGTAGGTTCGGCTACTTTTTGACAAACCGTGTTTCGTGCTAAAACTTAAAATTGGAACGAGGGAAATGAAATGAAGAAGATCATAATCACTGGTTTGGCATTTGTTGTTGGTTTCTCTGCTTCCGCACTAAACGCGCAAACTGAGCAATCGGCAGAACAACAACCTGCTATCGACAAGCAAGCCGTCGATATCGCCAAGGCTTCTGCCAATTACTTAGCTAAGTTACCCGCGTTGCAAACTGGCTGGTTCGTTACTTATGACGAAGTCGTCGCTGGACGGGAAAAAATCACCTATGTCTGGAGCGGGACCAGCGCTTTGGAACGCGGCAAAGGGTATCGCGCAACCAGTGAACGCGGCGATGGGTTTCGTGAATATGTTTATGATGGAAAGAAATTTACGGTCGCCTCGCTCGATGCTGGATATTATGCTGATCTGGATGCCACCGGATCGTTCGATGCGCTGGTGACTGAGCTTCAGGCTGAGCACGGTATCACTTTGCCCGTCTGGGAAGTGTTTAGTGCTGATAATGCTGATGCGTTCCTCAATGATATTGTGGAAGCCACTTATCATGGGGTGACGACTGTTGGCGGGACACCGACCCATCATCTGTCTTTTCGATCCGCCACGGAAGATCGCCAGATGTGGATTGCGGCGGATGACAAGCGCCCGGTGCCGATGATGGTGGTTGGAACGGATCCCTATCAACAGGGCTGGCCGCAATATCATGCTTTTTTCCATCAATGGGATACCGCCCCAAAATTTGCCCGCAACTTGTTTACGTTTGAGCTGAAGGATAGTTTGCGCAAAGTCACACTACCCAAGTTACGCGCGGAGGCCGGTGGCGGCGAAATTGAAACCGGTAAATAGGGAGGAAGGTGATGAAAAAACTTCTTCTTAGCTCGGTTGCCGCAATAGCGATGCTGTTATCCTCGCCGGAGGCCGTGCTGACGTTGTCCGTTGAAGCAAACAGTGCCGAAGCACAACGCGGTGGCTTTCGTGGTCCAGCGCAAAAACCAGCAATGAGCCGACCGCGCCCACAAACGCGGCCTTCCATTAACCGCCCACGTCCCTTTCCATCGGCACGGCCAAGGCCCAGTATCAACCGGCCAATCACGAGACCGCGCCCCAGTCTGCGACCCAGCCGTCCGATTTCTCGGCCAAGGCCAACGATCCGACCCAATCGGCCAAACAGACCGGACGCAAATCGTCCAACCAATGGTCGCCCTCCCGCATGGAACAAGCCAAACCGGCCCAATCGCCCCGGAACCGGAATGCCGGGCAATGGTCGTCCTCCTGCCTGGAACAAACCCAATCGACCGAACAGGCCCGGCATCGGACGCCCGCCCAACGGCCGGCCACCGGCTTGGAATAAACCGAACCGGCCGAACAAACCGGGTGCTGGTCGACCACCGGGCTGGCGTCCGCCGCATTGGCGACCACCAAATTGGCGACCGCCTCTTTTCCGTCCTCCTTACTATCGGCCTTGGCATTCCTTGTGGGGACGCCCGTATTGGTTCCCGAGACTAGGTTGGTATCATTCCTATCCAACGCGAGGGACGACGATGCTCATAGTGGAGGAATTGCCGCGTGACTGCGATAGTGTCTACTCGGATGATGAAACACTCTATCAGTGCGACGGCATCCTCTATCGAGAGACATATTTACGTGGGCGATTGGTTTACGAAGTGATCACCGATCTCGATGATCTGCGATAAGTAGACCCTTTAAAAATATCTGACTGTAAGGAACCAATTTGATGACAAATATAGCTCGAACATTTTTTGCAGTGGGCTTGTCGCTGCTAATAACCGCCTGCGCGACTATCCCGAATATTGTGACCGACAGCGATCCGGCGCAGGATTTTTCATCCTATTCCAAATTTACCTGGGCCTCCGATAATCCAATGATTGCCGTTGGCGATCACAATGTATCGGGATTGGTGCAGAAGGAGATCGCTGATTCCATAAAGACCACACTGGCCTCTCGCGGCTATCAATATGTGACCGATGTTCAATCGGCTGACTTCGCAATATCCTATACCGTCGGTGCGAGAGACAAGGTTAGCGTGAGTACCTATCCTGATTTCTTTTTCGCGGATCGATTGAATTGGGGTTGGGGCGGTCAGTATTTTCGGCCATTTCCATCGACGATTCCGGTCGAGCGCACGGTCGTTCGCAATTATACGGAAGGGACGCTGTCCATCGATATTTACGATGTAAAAAAGCGTAGTCCAGTATGGCATGCAGCCGGGAAAAAGCGCCTATCCCGCAAAGAAATGCGTGGCGAAAACACCGATATTTCAAAAGACGTACAGACCATCTTGAACGGCTTTCCACCGCAATAGTGTAACGGCTACTCTTCGCGGCGGGCCATTTTTTCGAGAAGAAGCTCGTGCACTTTGTCGTCAGGTTTCTCAACGCAATCGGCCATGGTCAGAACAATCGCTACTTGCACCGCTTCAGGTGAAATTGTTGAAATGCCTTTCTTGGCAGTGGCATAGCCGTATAGCATCGTCATGACGGACGCTCTGTCATCCTCGTTGAGAGTAACAACATCCCAGCAAGTCACTTCCTTCAAATCAACCTGTACATCGGGCGAAAGACCGCCAATTTCATCACTGGCGACTTGTGCTACCGCTGAGGTGCCCATCAACAAAGCGGTTGAAAGGCCCAAGAGCCCCGTTTTCGAGATTAGTTTTTTTGTAAGTAGGGTCATCAATATCCTCCGCGCATACATGCGTCTAATTCAAGTCGATAGTTCCGTGCAGCACGATTTTGTTTTTTCTTGGCGTTACCGCGTTTGATGGCACCTACCAAGGCACCAATGGCAGCACCACGCCGAACATTGCGCTTTCGCTTTTTCTTGTTCTTTTCAAAAATCAAGCCGCCGACGCCGGATACAGCAGCTCCTCTAGCAGCCCCTTCCAGAGCACCGCCTGGCAGGTACCGATCCGGAACGCGTCCGGTATATCCAGACAGATCGGATGCTCGTTGCTGACAATAGCTATATCGATCTTGTGCAGCGGCAGGATGTGCAAACAAAGCAATCGCTGCCAGCGCTCCTGCGAAACCAGTAGATTTGGGAAGGATCATAATTATTCCTCTGATGTTTCGAACCGTTCCTGCTTTGAAAAACTAGGCTCAGTTAACACGACTAACAGAAAAACTGAAATGATGTTGTCCTGCAGGTTTCCTACAGTGTTGCGAGATGGATCAATAGATTGGAATATCAATTCCCAATGGCTCTTGCTCCTACCTTCCGTTAGATAAGGCCTAAATTATGACAATAGCAAAGAAATCCAAAGCGTTAACAGCGAGCGACTTGATAGTTTCCTTTCAAGGGAAAGTAGACAGGTGCGAGACGTTTAAAAGTCTCAACTATCTATGCTTGCGTTTTGCCAAGAAAATTGGCGCAAAGGCGGTTACCTATCATCATTTGCCACATTTTGGTGCTGCCGATGCCGTGGATCTCAACGTAATATGCGTCGGGTTCCCAGAAGAACTAGTAAAGCGGTTTGAATCACAAAATGAAATCCGAACGGATCCAAGCATTCAGCAGATATTGTCCGGTACCAAAGCGCAGTGGTGGTATGAAACGAAGAGGCCGCAGCGCATGAGCGCTAAAGAGAAAGCATTTTTGGAGTTTGCAGCGAGCAAGGTAAGCGGTGGTCTGCATCTGCCGGTCTTCGGCCCCAACGGGCGAAATGGCTATGTCTCGATTGGCTTTGGCAATCTAACACCCGACTTCGACGACAATGATCTATCCTTCCTACAAAGCTGTTGCCAGTTTGCGCATCAGCAATATTGCCATCTCTTGCTTTCGGATTTGCCCCTAAAGGCAAAGCTATCACCCCGGGAAAAGGAAATCTTGTCCTGGGTGGCAAAGGGTAAAAGCAATGGCGTTATTGCCGATATTCTAGGAATCACGGAAAGCACCGTGATTACTTACCTCGAGCGTGCTTTCAAAAAGCTAGGAGTGGACAGCCGAGTCACAGCGACCCTTCGAGCTTCATCATTAGGTGAATTGAGCTATATTGATTAGGGAGCAGGAGTTATTTTTTCTTTCGGAGTGAAGTAGGCACCATCGGAGCGTCCGATATTGGGGCGCATTGCCGAATGGCTGCTGCGACCATTTCTGGAAATTCGCAAACTGGGCCGTTAGCAGACTATCTGGTTCTGACGCTTCGGGCGCATCTGTGGACGGCGTGCTTTTGCAAGAGTTTTTTGTTGGTCGTTGCAGCTTGGCTGATAGCGGGCATCTGTTCGGCCTATTTGGGCAGCGTTTGGATGCCGCTGGCCATCATGCATTTCGCGAGTGAAGTCCCTAACAAACGCCCGCACTCGGTGGTGCTTGCGCCCAAATGGGTTGTCTTCACTAGTGTACACGAATTTGCTCTTCACTTAAGTGGTCCAAGCGAATTGTGGGTTAGGTTATCAAGCGGGAGGTAGTGTAGTTTTGATTTAGACATGGGTGTATCTCCATCGAATGGACGAAAAACGAAGCAATATTAACGCTTCAGTGAGGTCTACAATTTGTGGTGGAGGCAACATGGATCCTGCCATGAGGTCCATCGGATAGCGCAAACCCATGTCTGCGATAGTCCAGTCTGGATGCGCCGAGCCATGCCGGCCATCTGCAAAATCAGACCGTCCTGATTTTGAGGCAAATCTTTTCTAGAGCCATGTCATAGATCAGAAATGCATGGTCTATGTAGCTACTCCGGGCTCTGGATACAAAAAAATGCTGCGTCTATTTGGAATTTCCCACAAAGCTCATAAAGACTCTCGAAGATCAGTTTGTTTTACCCGTGTAGACGTGAAATATTCACGTAGCCCTTTTGCGGGAACTTGCGGATCAAGATCCGCGAAACAAGCGGCATACAAGGGACTAATTCCACGAAAAATGACGTAAACGACGTTTTTGGCCTGTTAACTCCCGTAAATGTCGCTGTTTTCCAGCCGAGACCCGTTCTCGACGGACTGCACCGCGCACCACTTGTTCCTCTGATACTGATGGTTTTGGAAACCCATTAATCAAGGCGCGATCCTTGTTTGTCCTTAACGATACCTTTTTCGAGGATGCTACTGGCGATGGATGCGACTTCTTCGGCGGATTTTTCTTCTGACCAGATGCCGTAGCGCAGGCCAAGAAACACGTTCATTCCCATTATTGCCCAGGCATGACCTTCTTCTAAACCATCATGAAAATCCCCGTTTTCATGACCTTCTTGCAAGCGTTCCAAAATACGGTTTGCGGTGTCCTGATAGTGGCTGCGATAGCTTTCTGGATCAACAAACTCTGCTTCGTCGATGATCCGGTAAATTTCCTTATGTTCCCTGGCAAATTGCATGAAGGCGGATAAGGCTGAATGTTCTCGTTCAATGGCATTGGTCCAATCGGCCATTGCAGTGGCTGCATGCTGCTTTACCTGCACACTCATATCCTTGACCAATGCTCGAAAAATCTCATCCTTTGAATCGAAATAGGTATAAAAACTACCCAGCGCAGTTCCTGCTCGTCGGGTGATTCCGCTGATCGATGCTTCGTGAAACCCTTTCTCGCCAAACTCTATCGCCGCTGCGTCCAGTAATTTTCTGAGCGTTTTTCGGCCGCGTTCGGTGCGTGGCTGCTTTTTCCCGGTCGGCGGGGAGATGGCGGAACTCGCTATGTCCATTTTGCAATGGCTAGCGGGAATTTTCGCAAATAGCAAACAACTAACTTGAAAGTTGGTTCATGTTTCAATAAAGACTCTTCCTTCAAAGAAGAAAAACCAATTGGGAGGATCTTTAGGGTCATGAGAAAACGCATTACAGTAAGCCACTCAGCAATGGCGGTCGCTTTGGTTCTGGGAGCGATGGTAACTCCTGCTCAATCCGCGAAAGCGCAAGTGGAAGCTTCCGAGAATGACGCAGACGGAGCGATTGTTGTGACGGCGCGGCGAAGAGAAGAGAATCTGCTGGACGTCCCAATGGCGGTGTCCGCCTTTTCAGGAGAAACCCTGACAAATCGCGGCGTCACCAATATCTCTGAAATTGCGCAGGCAGCACCTAGTGTGACCATCGAACCTTCTCGCGCAACCAACTCCACGTTAACGGCTTTCATTCGCGGCGTTGGTCAGCAAGATCCATTGGCTGGTTTTGAGCCTGGCGTTGCGATCTACATTGATGATATTTACCTGGCGCGGCCACAGGGTGCACTGCTTGACGTTTATGATGTTGAACGAGTGGAGGTTCTTCGGGGTCCGCAGGGATCGCTCTATGGTCGCAATGCGGTTGGTGGCGCGATCAAATATGTGACGCGCCGCCTGGGGCCCGATCCCGAATTTTCAGGTCGGATATCCTATGGTAGTTATGATCAGATTGATGTTGTTGCGAAGGGCAGCGTTCCGATTGGTGATTCTGTACGTATTGGTGCTGCTATCGCCTCGCTCAATCGCGATGGTTATGGCACCAACTTCACGACCGGCCAGGATAATTACAACAAGGATTTGATCGCTGTTCGCGGTTCGCTGGAACTAATGCCGTCCGAAAATATTTTCATCCGGATATCGGGTGATTATACCGACGACGACAGCAATCCAGTCGCTGGATACCGGCCATTCCCAGGTGCGGTATCAGGGACACCGGTTTTATCAAATTTCTTCAGCACTTTTGCCGGTGCCGCAACCAATCCATCAACAGCCGGTATCAATGGTCAGAATGAAGTGGAAGCAGGTGGAATAAACGGTCTTCTGGAATGGGAAGCTTCGGATTCGGTTACTCTAAAATCAATTACCGCATGGCGAAAGGACAGGACTTTTTCAGTCATCGATTTTGACAGCCTTGCCGTAGACGATTTCGATGCACCGGTCATTTATCGAAACGAGCAATTCAGCCAGGAATTGCAGTTGCTGTATCAAAGCGACAAACTGAACGGTGTTTTTGGTTTCTATTATCTGGATGCAAAAGCCTCCAATGATTTTGATGTGGTACTGGGACAATTGGGGCGCGCCTTTTTTGGAGCACCTCTGACGGCTTTTACCGGCGGATCGGTTGACACATCGGCATGGTCCATATTTGGCGACCTGACCTATGATTTCACCGATCAGTTCTCAGCCACTATTGGCGGGCGCTATACTGAAGACAAAAGAACGGCTGACATCTTCCGTGCCAGCTATTTGGGAACCGGCTCACCCGCATTTGGAAATGCAACTGCCATTCAAACAGCTGTTACCAGCGACTATGAAGCAAGCCGGACATTCAAAAACTTCTCTCCTCGGGTGTTGGTCAACTATAAGCCCGATGATGACGTCAATCTTTATGCGTCATACAGCCGCGGGTTCAAAGCGGGTAGTTTCGATCCCAGGGGTTCCAACTTTTCCTCACCGGAAGTTGTCAACGGATATGAACCGGAAATTCTCGACAGTTTCGAAGCCGGTGTGAAAACCCGATTTGGTCGATCCTATGTAAATATTGCTGCATTCTACAGCGACTATAAGGATTTGCAGGTCCCCGGTTCGTTGCCGATTGATACCGATGGCGACGGCGTGAACGATGATTTTGTTGGCGCCGTGACCAACGCGGGCAAGGCAACGATCAAGGGCATCGAGCTTGAGGCGAATATTGAGGTCGCTCCCGGGCTAACATTTATCGCCAACGGCAGCTTGCTGGATCCGGAATATAAGCGCTTTATAGTCAACGGTATTGATGTGGCTGACATGCGTCGGATCCAGAATACACCTGATTTTCAATCCTTTCTTGGCGTCAATTACAACACCGATTTCATCTGGGGTGGAACAATCAACTTCTTCGGAAGCTGGAGTCACAAAAGCTCAATCACCCAGTTTGAAACACCGGTCCCGGCAATTGACCAACCGGCCTATGACCTGTTCGATGCTGCGGTAACCTGGACTTCCGACGATGGACATTGGACTCTGGCGGTACAGGGTAAAAATCTCAGCAACGAGATTTATCGGACTTCCGGATATAATTTCCCAACTTTGGGATTGGAGAACAATATCACTGTCTTCCACGGTCCGCCGCGCACAGCTACATTCACCGTCGGCTTCCGTTTCTAGTCAAGCGATTGAAAAACAGTAATATTATGGCGTTTAAAGACCATTTTTATCGGAGCGCCGACAATAGGCTTGATCTCTATGCCCGGATTTATCCGGGCAGCGGGCCAACATTGCTTATGATGCATGGATTGACGCGGAACAGCGCCGATTTCGAACCCTTGATAGACGCACTGGATGAAAACTATAATGTGGTTTCTGTCGATCAGCGGGGGCGGGGGCGGTCCGATTATGACCTTGACCCGGCAAACTACCTTCCGGATATCTATACGGCAGATATGTTTGCGCTGCTGGACGAGCTGAACATCGACAAAGTTACTGCCATTGGCACGTCGATGGGCGGTCTCATCGCGATGATCATGGGTGCGGTCCAGAAAGAACGCCTAAGCGGCATCATCATAAACGACATAGGACCAGAAGTTGATCCGGCTGGAATTGCGCGCATCCAATCCTATGTGGGCAAAACCGACGCCGTTCTAACCTGGGGAGGGGCCGCCGCTGCTTGTCGTGACGTCAATGGCTCTGCGTTCCCCAATTTTGAGGATGCGGATTGGCTGAAATTTGCTAAGCGGACCTATGTTCAGGAAAATGGTTCCATCCGGCCAGCTTATGATCCAGCCATTGCGAGCAGTATGGAGGGCGATGAACCAGCCACCGTCCCAACTGATTTATGGCAGATGTGGGATATGCTGACTGACTTGCCCATGTTGCTGATCCGAGGTGCAATAACCGACATTTTGCATCAGAAGACTGCAGCGAAAATGGAAGATCAACATAGCGGACCGTTCAAGCGTGTCGATGTAGCCCATGTTGGACATGCGCCGATACTCGATGAACCGGAAGCCGTTTCAGCAATCCAGCATTTTTTGAAACAGCACGCTAGCTGAATGGTTGATCAAGCATCCACCGCGCGCAAACCCGGCAACCGTAATGTGGTGCTGGCGATGTTGTTGGTGGTTTATATATTCAACTTTGTTGACCGTCAGATATTGGCGATATTGGCTGGCCCAATTCAGGCAGATCTCCAACTTAGCGACACACAAATGGGGCTTTTGGGCGGTATCGCCTTTGCGCTGCTCTATTCAACATTGGCTGTTCCACTAGCCTGGATCGCTGACAAGACTAGCCGAAGTTGGGTTATCACTATCTCGCTCGTACTATGGAGCGGCTTCACAGCAATTTGCGGTCTTGCGCAAAATTTTTGGCAAATCTTCCTGGCACGTCTGGGAGTTGGTATTGGAGAAGCCGGTGGAATAGCTCCATCCTATGCGCTTATCTCCGAGTATTTCCCAAGTGAGCAAAGAGCACGGGCACTTTCAATATATTCGCTTGGCATCCCCTTGGGGTCCGCTTTGGGTGTCATGCTTGGCGGTTACATAGCGGCAACTGTTGATTGGCGACTGGCTTTTTTCGTTGTCGGCGTGGCAGGTGTAGTGATTGCGCCTTTGTTCAAATTCCTGGTGCATGATCCAGCTCGCAATAGCGTTGTGATGGCGGAAGCTCCTCTTGACGAACCTGAACAAGTGCCGACCGAACCAGAGCTGAAATTTACGGAAACCGCCGGAACGCTCGCCAGGAAAAGTTCATTCTGGTTGCTCGCCCTTGGTGCTGCTTCCAGTTCCATGTTGGGGTACGGGATTGGATTTTGGCTTCCCAGTTTGTTGCAGCGCAGCTTCGGCCTCAGCCTGGTGGAAACGTCGCAATTTTTCGGAGGAGTTCTGCTAATCGGCGGCGTTGCGGGCGTGTTGGGCGGCGGCTGGCTTGGCGATCGCCTCGGGAAGTCCAACCGGTCCGCTTACGGCTATATTCCCGCAGCAGCTTTTTTACTGGCCATACCCTTATTCGTCACTGGTATCATGACAACTTCTGTCACCTATGCTTTCCTTCTCTTCCTCATCCCGCAAGCACTGGCTTATGTCTGGATTGGCCCGGTATTGTCAGCTGTACAGCATCTGGTTACCGCGGAATCCCGTGCGACCGCTTCTGCGCTTTTCCTGTTGATCAACAATCTGATTGGCCTGGGCGGCGGGATTTATTTTCTTGGCGCGCTGTCTGATTTTTTACAGCCAATCTATGGTGATGAATCGTTACGATATTCGATGAGCTATGCCATGATTTTTTACGTGATCGCAGCAATACTAATGGCGTTTGCTGGGCGTTCTCTTCCAAAAAACTGGGTTGAGGATTGAACGTTTGACGAACAATGTAACGGCGAATAACCTCCGCTCTTCACTCGACATCCCGATCACGTTCACGCAACTCGTCTAGACTGTAAGTTGTCTCAAGCGGGATATCGTCAAACGGTTCGTATCGCGGATCTTGGATCAAACAGAAACTGCCGCAAATCATCCGGGTTTCACTTAGTGCGGCGTCATTATACCAAAGCCGCCCGCCCGGTGTTGCAATATAGCCATCTATCCCTTCCGCAACATCCGCTTCCAGATCAATGGTTGACGGGCGCTCGCTATCATAGCCGTCGGAGAAGGCCGCATGGGTATGATAGGAAGCCAATATTGCTATATCGGAATCAGGCTCCTCGGGCTGGCAACCATCTTCCTCACCACGCACAGCCTCTGTTGCTACGTAATCACCCTCATTGTCTAACCCAATGAAGCCGCAATATTCGCGATCTTGCTTAAAAGAGATTTCTTGAAGGTTATTGAGAACCGATTTTGCAAACGTGACTTCTGCATCGGTTCTAGGTTGGGCACGTTCAAACTGCGGCTCCAGTAACCAGTCGCAACCGGAAAGGACGAGTACACTCAACAATGTGAGAGCGACATATCGATGTCGATGTACTTGCAATTCCTTCCCTGTCATCGCTCAATCATATCCAAGATACGCCCCTTCCTTTCAAGTAGCTTCCTGAATGTCTCTAAAGGTCCCTATAAGACGGTAGAAAAACACAGCAGATTAAGTTGACTTT
Organism: uncultured Sphingomonadaceae bacterium; assembly: GCA_947494305.1. Taxonomy (GTDB): domain Bacteria; phylum Pseudomonadota; class Alphaproteobacteria; order Sphingomonadales; family Sphingomonadaceae; genus Parasphingorhabdus. The sequence goes on from CANLUL010000002.1 coordinate 696,051, forward strand.
CCTGCATTGCGGCGGTTGAGAGGCTGGCTTATCTGTGGTGTTGCCGCAAAATAATGACTTAAGGAAGTTTACATGTGTCCAGCACCCGTAAGTGAAGGTGATGATCGCGGATATCTTATCCCAATTGGCGGCGGTGAAGAAAAAGAACTCGATCCGGTTATTCTTCGCCGGTTTGTAGAGCTGTCGGGCGGGAATGACGCCAATATAGTGATCATTCCAACGGCGTCGCAGCTGGATGATACCGGGCCGCGCTATGAAAAAATATTTCGAGGACTCGGCGCCTCTCAAACCAGCTCAATTCCTATTGCCAGCCGGAAAGACTGCAACAACCCGGAATTTGCCGACCGTTGTGAAAATGCCAGCGGGATATTCATTACCGGTGGCAATCAGCTGCGGCTGAGCGCAATTTTGGGGGGATCGGATGTAGCGCAAACAATCAGGCGCGTGAATGCCCGCGGCGTTCCTGTCGCTGGCACATCCGCTGGCGCTTCCATCATGTCCGAACATATGATGGCTGGCGGTGAACCGGATTCCAGTCCTTCCGAAGGAGGCGCCGTGCTGGCGCCTGGATTGGGCCTGACCAATGCAGCGGTTATCGACCAGCATTTTTCCGAGCGCAATCGTCTTGGACGCCTGCTTTCGGCCATCGCTCTCAATCCTTTCTTGCTTGGCATGGGCATTGACGAAGATACTGCTGCCTTCATTGACAATCATGGTGTATTGGAAGTTATCGGAAGCGGCACAATAACGATCGTGGATGGCGGCGATATGGTATATTGCTCCGCCCATGCGGCACAGCGGGATCAAGGCTTGGGGATGCTAGGATTAAAAATGGATATTCTGCACGAAGGCTGTCATTATGATCTGACTATGCGGGAAGCATTCCCGCCAACTGGAGACACCGACAATGTTTGCAGTATATAAGGGCAAATAATACCGACCGGCAAAAGGGGACCCGTTGTGAAGATTTTGAAAACAAATATTTATGTCGGTCCAAACCAATATGCGAAATTTCGCGTTATCCGTCATGTCCTGGATATTGGTATCCTGGAAGACTGGCCATCAGCAAAGCTGGGTACGGAGTTTATCGACGGATTACTGGCGGCGCTACCCGGACTCAATGATCATGGTTGTTCCTATCGTACACCCGGCGGTTTTGTTCGGCGTTTGCGCGAAGATGAAGGCACCTGGATCGCCCATATTACCGAGCATGTCGCCCTGGAACTGCAATGTGTGGCTGGCAATGAAGTCAGTTTTGGCCGCACGCGTTCCGCCGGTGAGACCGGTCATTATAATATGGTCTACGCCTATATTCACCGTGATGTAGGGATCGCCGCCTGTGAATTGGCGATCAAGCTGTTGATTCATCTGATGCCCAAAGAGGTACAGGATCAACTTGACTATGAACTCGACGAGGACTGGAATTGGGACGATGAGCTGCACAGCTTTATCAAACGCGCCCAGCGCCATGCTTTTGGTCCCAGCACCGCATCTTTGGTTGCGGCGGCCGAAGAACGCGGCGTTCCCTGGTTGCGTCTCAATAAATATAGCCTGGTGCAATTTGGCCACGGCAAGCATCAGCAGCGCATTCAGGCCACAATCACCAGCGAGACCAAACATATCGCAGTGGAAATTAGCTGCGACAAGGAGGATACGCATAATTTGCTCAACGATTTGGGTCTTCCGGTACCGCAGCAATATATGGTCTATAGCGCGCGTGAGGCTGTTAGAGGTGCACGGCGAATTGGGTATCCAGTGGTGCTGAAACCGCTCAATGCCAATCATGGCCGCGGTGTTTCGATCAATCTCAGCAGCAAGGAAGAAGTAGCCACCGCTTTTGATGTTGCTCAAGAGCAAGGCACCAGCCGCGCCGTACTAGTAGAAAGTTACATTACTGGCTTCGATCATCGGATGCTGGTGGTTGGCAATGAATTGGTCGCGGTGGCCAAACGGGTACCCGGCCATGTGGTTGGCGATGGTAAAAAGAATATCGGTGAGCTGATTGATCAGGTGAATGAGGACCCTCGCCGCGGTGTTGGGCACGAAAAAGTACTGACCCAGTTGGAACTGGATAATCAGGCGAGGCGGCTGATGGACAATGCCGGTTACAACAAAGGAACCGTGCTCGAAGAAGGCGAGATATTTTACCTCCGGGACACCGCCAATCTGTCAACCGGCGGGACCGCAATTGATCTCACCGATGTTGTCCACCCTGACAATCGCGAAATGGCGGTTCGAGCGATAATGGCGGTTGGATTGGACGTCGGCGGTGTGGATTTTCTCACCGATGATATCTCGCAAAGCTACAAAGACATTGGCGGCGCCATTGTTGAAGTGAACGCGGCACCCGGTTTCCGGATGCACGTTGCCCCCAGCGAAGGCGAGCCTCGCGATGTGGCGGGTAAAGTGATCGATATGTTGTTCCCGGTGGAAACACCGAGCCGTATTCCGATTGCAGCGATTACCGGCACCAACGGAAAAACCACCACATCACGCATGCTTGCGCATATCATGAAGACATGTGGCAAGACAGTTGGCCTGACCACCACAGACGGGATTTATGTCGACGGCAAACAGACCGTGAAAGGCGACACCACCGGCCCAAAATCGGCACAAATGGTCTTGCGCGATCCTTCGGTAGATTTTGCCGTCATGGAGACCGCGCGTGGCGGACTGGTGCGCAGTGGTCTGGGCTATGACAGCACCAATGTCTCAGCCTGTCTGAACGTTTCGTCCGATCATCTCGGTCTTGGTGGTATCGATACACTGGAGCAACTGGCCGAAATCAAACGGATTGTTGTCGAAGCCGCGACCGATACAGTCGTGCTCAACGCCGATGACAAAAACTGCCTGCTGATGGCCGACTATTGCGACGCAGATCACATATTCTATGTCACAATGGATCACAATCATCCGCTGGTGAAACAGCATATTGATGCCGGCGGCAAGGCGGCGGTGCTCGAAAAAGCCATGAACGGCGACATGATCACCATCTATGACAATTGCACACATATCTCGCTGATCTGGACGCACCTGATCCCTGCGACGATTGAGGGTAAGGCGACCCATAATGTGCAAAATGCGATGTTCGCCGCGGCTATGGCCTATAGTTTTGGGCAGGATATTGACCAGATACGATTGGGATTAAAAACCTTTAACACCACCTTCTCGCAAGCGCCGGGTCGGATGAACGTCTTTGATGAACTGCCATTCCGGGTCATTCTTGATTATGCCCACAACGCCGCAGCCTTTTCCGAGCTTACCAAGCTGGTCGACAAGCTCGATGGCCACGAGCGTAAAATTATCGCCGTCGCCTGTCCTGGCGATCGCCGCGATGAAGATATCGCGGAGTCGGCCACCATATTAGCCGGTCACTATGATCACTATGTTTTGAAAGCAGATGATAATCGGCGTGGGCGCGAAGATGATGAAGTCCCGCAATTGATGAAAAAGCATCTGCTCGAACATGGTATTTCCGAAGATGCGATCACGATCATTCCCGATGAGCAGACGGCTATTCAGCACACGCTGGAAATGGGACAGGAAAAGGACCTGCTGGTGATTATTGGCGACAATGTGGCACGATCCTGGAAACAGATTGTGCATTTCGGCGATGGCATTGAAAAAGACAAAGCGGCCAGCAGCGAAGAACCGGCAATATCTATGAACTATGAAGATCTGGTCGACGAAGACCAGTCCTTGATCAGCGATGATCGCGGGGTTCGTGTGGCCAAAGAAGTCGATGAGGATGGCGATTGAGGGAACGCAGCCATGCCCGCTGATATCGAGATCATCGAAGAATATCTAACGATTCCACAACCGGAGTCTGAGCAACTAATATTGGATGACAGCCGCCGGATTACTGGCCCCGGAATGATCTGGGACAAGCGCGGTGCTTTGGTTGATGTTCTGGTTGATGGTTTTGACAAGGCCGGCGTAGTAGCTGTCTGGAAATCTCAAATCGCTCGCGTATTGCGGGCGTTGGATTGGCAAGAAAGTCTGACTAACCACCGTATTTTTGAAGATGGTGTGACACTGTTGATCTCCGCACCGATTGACCTTCTCTATTCAGCCGTATTTGTGATTGAAACCAGCTGGCACCTGACCGCGCATAAGTTGCTCGAACTGGAACCACAAAATTTCGATAAGCTTATTGCAGACCTGAAAGAAGTCATTGCGATGGAGGCCAACCCAGCCTTGATCGCATTGCAGGAAGCTGCGGATCATAGGTCCATAGACATTTTGTCTGATGATGATTTTGTATCACTTGGCCACGGTAATGGATCGCAAGTCTGGGGTGTGAATGCACTCCCCGCTCCCGAAGATGTGGAATGGGACAGACTGCACAATCTTCCGGTGGCACTGATCACCGGGACTAACGGAAAATCAACTAGCGTTCGATTGGCAACTGCTATCGGCGAAGCGGCTGGCATGGTCGCAGGCTCTACCTCGACTGACTATGTTAAACTGGGCGACGAAATACTCGATCACGGTGATTATTCTGGACCCGGCGGCGCGCGCATGCTGCTTCGGGACAAACGCCTGCAAATCGCTTTCCTGGAAACCGCACGTGGCGGGATTTTAAGGCGCGGACTGCCGCTGTTTCAAGCACGTGCGGCATTGGTTACCAATATTGCGGCCGACCATCTTGGCCAATATGGCGTCAATACCGTGGAAGCTTTAGCACAAGCGAAATTTGCAGTGGCGCGTGCGGTGTCCAAGGATGGCGTGCTAATACTCAACGCTGACGATCCCTTGGTCGTGGAGAATGGCGAGACTTTTGACAAAGTAAAATGCTGGTTCTCGCTGGATCCTGACAATATAAAAATTCGCGGCGCGAGAGAAAATGGCTGGCCATGTTGCTGGTTTGAACGTGGCGATATCTATTATTTCGATGGTGAGAATATTGATGTGAAAATTCCCGCCAGCGATATTGCCATCACAATGGGCGGCTCGGCGCGATTCAATGTTCAAAATGCCATGGGCGCCATTGGCCTGGCCAAGGCAATGGGCATCGGCAATGAAGCGATCATCAAAGGGCTGAACGAGTTTTCCGCTTCGCCCGATGATAATCCTGGTCGGTGTAATGAATTTGTCGTGAAAGGTGCGCGCATCTTTGTCGATTTTGCGCATAATCCACATGCCATCGCCGCCATGTCGAATCTGATTGAAAATCTACCCTCAAAACGGCGATACCTTTTGATTTGCCATGCTGGTGACCGATCAGATCAAGATATCAGGGATCTCACAAAAGGGGCCATTGGTTTCGCGCCAGACATGGTGGTTGCTGCCGAGATCGAGGACTATCTGCGCGGACGTGAGTTGGGCGATATTCCTACCCTGATCGCAGCAGAATGTAGCGCCAATGGGCTCCCCGCAGATGCCGTCAAAATCACACCCTCCCCCGGTGATGGAACAAAATTGATATTGGAACGTCTGGAGGAAGGTGATGTTGCTCTGATTCTCGCCTTATCAGACAGAGATAGAGTGTTTGAGCTAATCGAAGCCGTGCAGGACTAACGACATGGTGCAAATGTTGTCACTGAAACCGGCTGTTCACTGGAAACTGAAGCCCGTTTCATTCCATCGCTGTTGTAGGTCATTGCGATCTCTCCCGATTTTGTAACGGCAATCAATCCTCCATCACCGCCCAGTGATTTGACATCATCGAGCATGCTCCACATGGCTTGTTCAAGCGTATCGCCGGCTAGTTTGAACCGATTAGCAACCGTCAGTGCACCGCCGGTCCGGATGAAATATTCACCCGTTCCTGTGCAAGAAATCGCAATCTCCTCATCCGCCCAAGTGCCTACTCCAATGATCGGCGTATCACCAACACGGCCGGCTGGCTTTCCAAAGACACCGCCGGTAGAGGTTGCGGCTGCCAGATTGCCATGCACATCCAACGCGACTGCGCCAACCGTGCCATGTTGCATTTCCTTCACCGCAACGTCGTCTTCGCTGACACCCGGAGGCATTACATAATAGCTATCTGGATTTGCCACCAGATCCAGGCCATGATCATTGGCAAAAGCGTTTGCCCCTTCTCCGGCCAACATCACGCTGGGGGATTTATCCATAACCGCACGTGCAGCAGAGATCGGATAAACGAGATCCCGAACGGCCGCTACAGAACCCGCATTCCGCGTCGCACCATCCATGATACTTGCATCCAGCTCTACACATCCATTGGAAGCAGCGGCTGAACCCTTGCCAGCGACATAGAGCCCGGACACTTCGAGTTGGCGAACCAAATGTTCAACCGCATCGACAGCGGTGGAACCGGCTTTCAACAAAGCTTTTCCATCTTCAGTCAATTGTTTTAGATGCTGTTCAACTATAGAATAGTCTTCGCCAAGCTTGGCACCGGCACCACCATGTATGGCGAGCGAAAATTTGTTGTGTTTGTCAGCCAATTTGGTGATCCTTAAACCAATAGAAATTGCAATTCTGGGTGTTTTCGCAGGAGCGAAGCACGATCACTACAAAATACCATCATGCAATGGTGCGCCTAAGAGGAGAAACTTCGAACGCGCTATTTGATTCTTTATCAGAGTGGAATGACCATCTCAAGCACACAGACTTGGAAGGAATTGATGGACCGAACCCATGACGGGGCCAGTTGATCAGGCGTTTGGAAAAGCCGCAAAACGCCCTCCTGAAAAGGCTAAGAAGGAATATGCTAAACCAATCTCGGTGCGTTTCACTGAGGAGGAACGAGAAGAGTTGGAACGCAAAGCGGGTGGTCTAACACTGAGCTCCTATATCCGATCCCGCTGCGTCGGCGATGCTGCACCTGCTCACCGAACAAGAGGAAAACGCCCAGTAAAGGACCAGGAGGCGCTTGGACGCGTTTTGGGTGCATTGGGACAATCTCGTCTATCCAACAACGTCAATCAACTCGCAAAGGCTGTAAACAATGGAACTTTGGGCCTGCAAGAGAGTTGAAATTTGGCTTACTATTCACCCCAGTACGGGTGAGGACTGCATCATGGAAACTTGGCAATCATGCGTTTAGAAATCCATTCGAGTGTTGTAAGATCATTATTGGCGAAGAATGTCAGTGTACCAGCGTTTGCCAGAAATGTTTCCCAGCTATCCCGGTACTGTTTTTTCATCTGGGTGAGATCCTGGACGATGGTCCAAAGTTTGACCCCATAACCGGCCATCAAGCCTGCTGCCTTCTCCAGCATGTCCATATGTCCAAGGCTGGCAAATTCATCGAGTATGAACAGAACCGGATGACCGCATGCTGGTTTTTCCAAACCGATTTCCTCCATCCGGTATAGCAGCATGGAAATGTTAAGCCTCAGCATTCGCGCATGGGTTGGAAACATCCGTCCCGGCAAGCAGACGTATATTGTCATCCCACCCTTTGAGGTTTTAAGCTCATCGATATTGAAGCTGGTGCTGGAAAAAGCATCGTGCACTTTGGGTGTCGAAAGGAACCGAGTGTTGCGGCGGGCGGTGCTTAATACACCGCCCCGCTCATTATGTCCCATAGCAATCATCGATTCAGCCGTACCCATGATAAACTCACGGATGTTTTCATTCATTGCTTCACTCGCGAGCATATGGCCCCAAAGTCCATCAAGTGCGTTCATGCCCCTGCCTCCCTCTCTTCATCTTCATCTTCCATCATCATGGCATCTCGAAACATCGGATCACCAATGGTGAGAAGCTGACGGACACGACCAAGATTGCGGTGCTCACCTTCTTCCGTATTGCAAACGTGAAGGATCAGACCGGCGATTAATTGAGAGGCGCTCTCATCCCAATGCATATCCTTGTCGTTGGCTTTGACGATCAAGCTGTCCGCGATGAGGCCCGCGATATCAATCGCATCGTCGCTTTCGATATCGATCATATCGAGCGGGTTGAAGTTTCCTAGAAACTCATCCGGTAGTTTTGATTCATGAAATGGGTCAAAAACCACAACTTTGTGACCAAGCATCTTTGCGCGATGCCTGGCAGTGATGGCGGCATTCTCACCCTTGGGATCGATAATCACGGTGCTGCCAGGCCATTTTATGAGATTGGGAATAATGAGACCTGTGCCCTTGCCGCTTCTGTTTTGGGCGGTGGTGCCGAGATGGCGATCATCATCAACACCGACCGGCAATCCATTCTCGTCACGCCCTAGCCAGATCATACCTGGCTTAAATTGCAGCAGCCCTCCCTGCCAGCTTGCCGATGCCAGTACGCGCCAGCAAAACGCCGCACTCTTCAAAGCATTCCCGGGCTACCGCTATCCAATATCTTAGTCCGCCGGAGGTTACATCAAGTCGCTCACTCGCCTCTAAATCTCCTAGGCCAAAGCAGATCTCAGGAGAGAAATCTCCAACATCTACTTTCCCGCCAGGGAAAACATGAATATCGGGAAAATCACCTTTGCTTGGCCGTTGTATCATGAATACTTCGAGACCCTGAGCGCCATCTCGTATAAGCATTACCGTCGCGGCTAGTCTTATATTGCCTTTGACGAGCGCTTGCATTGGCGGAGAGGCGTCGGTCAATTTTGTTCCTTTGGCAGTTAGCGCAACTGATATCTGAGCATCGCCTGGCAGTTAATACAAAAGACCTAGTGGCAATTTTCAGGTCAATTGTAGCAATTGCTGAACCATGGCTTTTATTTCACCCTTCAAAGCAGAGAGTTCGGCAGTGCTAAAATCTTCGTAGATCAGATTCACCGCGAAACCATCCACCACCATTCTGACGATTTTGGCCACATGCTTGCGGCGTTTCTCTGGCAGGTCGGGAGATACAAATTTAAGTTCATCCGCGAGAGTTTTTTCATACAGATCATTTTCGCGTTTTAATATTGCAGCAAATTCATCACTTTGATTGGCAGCTCCAATCAAGGCTCTCCACAGCTTGGTTTCTTCAGATTGCAGAACGGCTAGGCTCGAATCTACAATGGCTGAAATCCTACCTTGCATTGTCGAGGTTTCAGCAGCGGACTCCTTCATATCTTCAGTATATTTTTGAACTTCCTCGTCAAATATCGTGCGCAGAAGATCGTCTTTAGTGCGGAAATAATACTGCAAATTCCCGTGTGTAATATTCATGCTTTCCGCTACCTCGCGGAGCACCAATCCTTCAATGCCATGGGCTATTAGACGTTTTTTGGCCGCATCAATGATTAGTTGGCGCCGTTCCTGACCCTTTTTTCGGATAGGTTTTTTCATAGGACGTTCTTTCGATTTGATGCCAGCCACTTTGTTGTCCTTTACTCATTTTAGGTCAATGCACTTTTTAGACATTGGATGTCTTATCCATCAAAATACCTATTTAGTCTAATGTTTAATGCCTCACATATCCACAGAAATCTGCGAATGGTCTTGGTTTCTTACAAAAACATTGCAATGGCCTAAAAACGTGGTAGTTTATATCTTCGAATCAATATGTGGCCTAATTATTGGCCGCGCCTAGGAGAGTTCAACATGGGAAAATCTGGCCGTTTAAAACCGAGTGATTGGGGCAGCTTGATGCCTGCACATAATTCGCAGGCTCACCGCCCGCCTTATTATTATCGCGATACTGAGATGGTGATGGTCCAGTTTCTGACCGACGAGAACGCGGTGCTTGATTTACTTCCCTCCGATCTGGAACTCATGGAACCAGCCACAGCCTTTATGGTTATGGAGCAAAACCATTGGACTACTATTGGCGGCTATGGGGAAGTCTATGTGGGGGTTATGTGTCTATGGGAAGGTGAGCCATATGCCTATGTTCCCGGCGTTTACGTAACTGGAGAGAATTCGCAAATTCTGGGCCGTGAAATCTGGGGCTTCGGTAAAAAACGCTGCAGTCATTTCGAAATTAGAAAACACGACAATGGCCAAGTAGAAGCCCAAATGGATATCAATCCGGGCGACGGCGCATTGAGGGCTGTCATGAGCCCTCAAGACAATGCGGGCGCAGATATTTTGGGTGAAACCCCCTTGATTTGCCTAAAGATCATTCCAGACGTTGCAGGAGGGAGCGCTCCAGCTTTGGCCCAATTGACTTCGGTTACATTCAAGGCAGCACCGCTGGTCGGTTCAGATGGAAAGGCCGAAGTTTTCGTAGGTCCAGGCACTATCAGTATGTCGGGCAATCACGACGTCAATTTACCCGTTGGGGACATATTGGCATGCATCTATGCGCGATTCGACGCCGACCTTCCTTATGGATCCGTGTTGAAGACATTTGAAGAATCCGAATTCTAGAAATCAAATCTCTCCCAAGGATCGGGCACCGAATTCTCATTATTCGGCCCCGATCCACCACGCCTTTCCTCCGCAAATTTTGAAGAACCGCTTATGACAATTGTGAATCCAGGTCCGTGGGTAAACCCCGAACCCAAGGAAGCAGAGCCTTGGTCGTCCCAGGGCGGGATTGTCAAATTTCTAGAGTTCGTCGAACCAATAGCGGAGATGTCACCCCGTGCATTTCACCTCTATTGGCAGAAACATCATAGCCCCAGCGCAATGAATGTTGTTTCATTTTCCCAATATATGAGAAAGTATAATACCAGTCACAAATATCCCGGCGATCCTTTGACGCTACCGGGACACTATAAGTCGATGGGCGACATCGAGGGTGCGGGAGAGGTGTGGCTCAACAATATTGGCGAAGTTGGTGATTGGCTAGGTAATCCCAATTACCCTGATCTTATCCAGCCTGATGAACCGCGTTTTATCGCGCAAGATGGTTCGGCCGAATTTGTATTGGCCAAAGAAGAACGTCTCTATGAACCGGAACTTGATATGGTCGAAAGCCTTTTGACCAAAGTCTATCTGCTCTATCGGTGCAGTGATGATTTCGCATATCCCGCAGCGCACAAGGCGGCAAGCGACCATGGCAAAATGATCTTGAGTGAACCAAGCTTAAAAAGACGCCTACGAAAACTAGTCTTATCGCACAAATTGTCTGAGCCACTACCGCTTGACGATTTCCCAATGGATGACATCGATGTGGTTGCCGAGTTTTGGTTTGATGATCTGGATGTTGCTGCGGCTTTTTTTGCCGATCCTGCATATGAAAATATCGCTATTCCCAATGAAAGAACAGTCTTTTACCACGATGAAATCCGAACCTTGACCGCAAAAATGCGGGTAGTTCATGATGAGTTTTCCTTTCAACCTAGCACCACCCAACCGATGCCCTTTTCTTGGGAAGGGTAGATAAGAACTAACTGGAGGTCATCAAATGAAGTCTCGGCGTATTGAATTGGTCGCCCGTCCTGATGGCATTCCGGAATTGGAACAATTTCGTCTCGTTGATGTAGATTTGCCAGAACTGGAGGATGGTCAGATATTGGTCAAAAACCTCGCTATGTCCGTTGACCCTTATATGCGCCGTAGTATGGATGCTGTGGCGACTGATATGGAGCCATGGCCGATCAAAGCCGCGTTAGACGGCCCGTCAATTGGCCGGGTGGTAGAATCCAAAAATCCCCAATATTCCGTTGATGATCTGGTCGAAAGCATGTCGGGTTGGCAGGAGCATTTCGTTTCTGATGGCGATGAATTCATCGCCTATATTTCGTCCAACACTGCAATTGTGAAACGGGAATTGACTGGTAGCTTGAAACCAAAAGACTATCTGAGCTTGCTCGGCGTCGCTAGCCAAACGGCCTATTTTGGATTGATGTGCGGGGCCGATATGGTGGCCGGAGAGACTGTGGTGGTTTCTAGCGGTGCTGGTACGGTCGGTTCGATAGGTTGCCAAATTGCAAAGATTAATGGGATGCGGGTGATTTCTTCGGCAGGATCGCGGGAAAAGGTCGCTTGGTTGCTCAAAGATATTGGGGTTGATGAAGCATTTAACTACAAAGAGAGTGCCATTGGAGATGCGCTGGAACAGGCGTGCCCAAATGGCATAGACTTGGTTTTGGAAAATGCTAGCCCGGAACATCTTTCAGCTTGTCTGCCGCTTATGAACGAAATGAAGACGTTATTGATCGCTGGTATGGTTGGCATTTACAGTTCTGGTGGCAAAGTCAAAAACATCGACAATTTTGAGTTTGTTTTGGATAGTTTTTTGCGGATCAAAAGCTATCCGTTCATGGAGTTTCTGGATAGCTATGACAAGTTTGTGGCCGACATGACCAACTGGCATAACGAGGGAAAATTGGTGATAAAAGAGACGATTTTCGATGGGCTGGAAGCCGCACCTAAAGCTTTACGCTCTCTTTTTGACGGCAATAGCTTTGGTAAGGTTCTTGTTAAGCTGGCCGATTGAACGGCGATGGGAAAAGGGGCGAATTCAATACATGAAATCGCCCCAAATCGTTTTGATTTTTTTTCGGCAGTTCTAATCGTATAAGCGGTGCAGGATGCTTGTTTCCCGAGGCCCCCGTTCGACAATTTCAATGTTCATACCGCAGGCTACGTCTTTCGGAAAATAAGCAATCTTGTCGCCGCTGGGTTGGAGGACATCATATTTTTTGTTTTCCTCAAGAGGCGTTCCATTGATGTCGGCTAGCTGAACCCCTTTTGCTTTTAGGGTTTCATAGTAGTTGCCCAGATCATCAACTTCCACAACAAGTTCGGTCATCTGGCCTTCGCCTTTTTCTGTCAGATAGTCCATGACCGGTCCGGGTCCTTCAGGCTGACAAAGTTCGAGCCATATTTTTTTGTTTCCAGTGTTTACGAAAGCAATTTTCATCGCTCCAAGACCGTCATTATCCTCCGCCGCAATATCAAAAGTCGCTGGGGAGCGCTTTAGGCCCATTGTTTCGGTATAGAATTTGGCTGCATGTTCAATATCTTTGACCATAACAACAACATGATGCGATCGAGGGCTTTCAAGGTCCGGTTTTTCGTTTTTCCATTGTTCGTCCCGCACGTTCAACAGATTGGTTTCGTCGTCCATTTCTCTAGAGTAGATTTCAACGGTTGTTCCGCCAGTGGCCTCGGCTGGCCAATAGGCAATATGCTGCCCAGTCTCAGCTGTTTCTTCTAATCCCTGCACGCCTTCATAAATCCGGCCATAGTCCGCTAGAGGCGAACCGTCCATGGCGAGCATCTGAACGCCTTTGGCTTCCATGATGTCGATGGCTTTGAAATAGTCCTTACCCAGCGCTTCAAAATTGGCCTCAACAATGGCGCCAGGTCCCACTTCATCCAGAATGTCCATCCCCGGCCCGGGTGTAGTTGGTTCGATAAGCTCCAGCCAAAGGCCATTGCCATCAACAAATATCGCCTTCATGCCGCCAACTGTGGGATCATCTTCATCGACCTCAATTACCATTGGATGCACTTTCCAACCCACAATATCGGTGAGAAAGGCGATTGTTTTATCCATATCACCAACCCAGATAGCCAGGTGATCCATACGTAGTGGGTGTTCCAGCTGTTTCATTGACATTCATATTCTCCTCTAAATTTCAATTTCGTCCGTTTTACTGTTTGTAAGCTCGATCAATGCAGGATTGGCAGGACCTCTGCTAAAGCGAGCCCAATAGGTGACCGCCATCAACTGCGATCACGCTTCCTGTCATGAATGAAGAGGCGTCGGAAGCGAGAAGCATCAGCGATCCTCCGAAACTCTCATAGTCTCCCAAGCGCCGCATCGGTACGCGCTTAACCAAGGCCTTGCCTTCATCTGTATCAAAAAAATCTCGCGTTAAGTCGCTTTCAAACCAGCCCGGTGCGATTGCGTTGACACGAATATCATAACGAGCAAATTCGAGTGCCATTTGCTTGGTCAGGTGAATGACTGCTGCTTTTGAGGCAGCATAGGGTGAAATATGCATGACCTGACGTATGCCGGTGATGGATGCGATGTTAATTATAGATCCGGATTTTCTGGCGTCTTTTAATACTCGGGCGCACTCTTTGCCTACGTTCCAAACACCTTTGAGATTTGTTTTCAGCACAAACTCGTAATCCTCATCTGTCTGATCAAGAATAGGTTTAGGTACGGAGACGCCAGCGTTGTTTACAACAATATCAAAAGGCCCCTGACTGCCAATCACATCTCTCACATTCTGTATGTCGGTTACGTCAAGGACGGCTGTAGAACAGGACCCTCCCGATGACTCAATTTGCTGCTTAAGCTCATTTAGCGGCCCCTTGCGACGCGCTGTGGCGAGAACATGAGCTCCCGCGTCCGCTAAACTGGTCGCAAAATAGCGGCCAAAACCGGCGCTTGACGCACCAGTTATTAGCGCCCTTTTTCCACTTAGATCCGCTGATAGTCCCACATTATTCCCAACGATTAGTTAATTAGTCCATTGGCCTAATATAAAGTTGACTATCTAGAGTCAAGAAAGTATCGAGTCGTTCAATCTCATCACATAGTTCTCTCGATAGAAGGTGTTGGAGGGATGAGGCTTAATGGTGTCAACTGTTGGTGCTTTTGATTTAATAGTCTTCTGGCCTAATTAAGTGAAAATAACAGCTAAAAATGAAAAGGGTGAAGCATGAAGGTAAATAGCGAATTCAACGTACCTAGGATTGAGCATCTCGCAGTTTGGGCGGAGGATTTGGATGAAACAGCCGCCTTCCTGGATGATGCACTCGGATGGAAAAGACACCCGCTCGAATTTGGCGTCGATGAGGATGACGAAGTCTTTGGCGGTATGGAGCTAGCTTTCATTGATGCCAACGGACTTTGGCTGGAACTTGTACAACCGACCACCGAAGGGCCGGGCATGGACTTCCTCCGCGAAAAGGGAAACGGCAGCTTGGTCGAGCTCGATTTCCTAATTGATGACTTTGACAAAAATATCGAAGAGATGCGCTCTCGTGATATCGAGCTGATCGGTATGGACGGCAATCCTATAGTAGGAGACGGGTTGCTGCGCGAATGGACGAGATTGAACGGTGAAACCGGGCGTGGCGACGAGAGATTGTCTTACGTCCCGTTCGACATGGCCTGCGGTACCAGCATTGAGCTGTTATGGGAGCATCCGGTAACCGGGGTTGTGCACCGGCGCAACGCGCATAAGAGTCTAGAATGGACTTCGGCCAAAGACGGCCCGCGACTGGATAGCGTTTGTGTTCTCGGTCGTGAAATTGAAAAAATTTCATCTGTCTACACCGACATATTACGTCTGGAGAGGCTACCGGTCAGTTCAGGCATTGATCGCGATTGGATGTCGTTAGGTGGGACAAATCATAGCTGGATCAATGGTAACAGCGATAGCATTTGGATTGAACTCATCGCCCCCAAATCCGGCAATCTCGAAACGGGCTCTCTCAAATCTCTGGGAGAAGGTTCAATCGTCGAGCTCAGTGTCGAGACAAGCGATATTGAAGAATTTTATGACAAGATGCGTGCAAAGGACATCGTTTTGACCGCCGGGGATGCGACTCCGCTTCCAAAAGGTGACAAAGCTGCAGTGAATACAGTCTCAGGAGATAGATATGCCTATCTCCCGCTCGAGAAGAGCAAGGGAATGCGTATCATGGTTTTTGAACGGGCGGATGGCGACGACAGTATCTTCAACAAGAGGGATAAGGCCGCATAGGAAAATTTTTGCCGCCACAGTCGATAATCGGCCATTGGGCCGTCTTTTGGCCGCCCTATGGGCGATTTAACGGAAGTTGCGTGGCCTAAACAACGCATGATCAACACATTTATTTATGACACCACTTAACCAAAGAGCAATATATCACATAATTACAAATAGTTATAAAATTTATTCCAAAAAACATTAAAACATTGCATTGGCCTAAATACTAATTTATCAAAGTTGAGAATCGACGGCCTGATATTGGTCAATCGTCATCAAAGAGTGAATTTGGGTTAGTGTCCGGAGGAGAAAAATTCATGTGCAGTCGCGCCAATAGAGCAACGAATACAAAGCGTCTTAAACGGTTCGTGGGCATGTCAGCCTTGGCAATTACAGCAGGGCTAATGGCAGCTCCTGTATATGCGGAAGCAGAGCAGCCAGCTACACCAGAGAATGAGCAGTCAAATGATGGCAGTGTTTTTGGAAATGAGATAGTCGTTACGGCCAATAAGCGAGAGCAGAATTTGCAGGACGTCGCTGTTTCGGTAACAGCTTATTCAGGTGATCAACTTCGTGTTCTTGGGTTTACTGACTCGGCGGATTTGGTGGTGCAAACGCCAGGTTTAGAGGTTTCCGGTTTTGGTGGAGGGGCGCTAACCTCTTACAGCATTCGCGGCGTTGGGCAAAATGACTTTGCGGCTAACCAGGAAGCGCCAGTGGCTCTTTATATTGATGAAGCCTACCAGAGTTCAAATGTTTCCTCTCGCTTCAGCCTATTTGACATCGAACGAGCGGAAGTTTTGCGCGGACCGCAAGGAACATTATACGGACGTAACGCGACGGGCGGGTTAGTCCACTACAAGACTGTCCAGCCATCATTTGATTTTGGCGGATATGTTGATCTCACAGTGGGCGAACAAGGGCGCGTTAGAGTGGAATCTGCCGTTGGTGGCGGGCTATCGGACTCCGTAGCGGCACGCCTGTCATTTAACCTTAGTCGTGATGACGGCCTGCTTATAAACGATATCGGCCGGAATGCAGTTAGGGAGAAAAACTTTGCGGTACGCGG
This sequence comes from uncultured Sphingomonadaceae bacterium, assembly GCA_947494305.1. Taxonomy (GTDB): domain Bacteria; phylum Pseudomonadota; class Alphaproteobacteria; order Sphingomonadales; family Sphingomonadaceae; genus Parasphingorhabdus. The sequence continues at coordinate 712,568 of CANLUL010000002.1, forward strand.
GCAGATTTTAGCTGAGCCCTCAGATAATCTGAGTATCTTGCTGAAGGCACAATATGGTGAGGAAAATGGATCTCCCAATGGTTACTCCTTTGGGCTTCCATCGTTTAACGCAACGGATTTCTTCGGTAATGTTGATGCTGATGGAGATCCATTCACCATATCCAACGACTTCGATTCCTTTAAAAATACCAAGGCTTTGGACTTAAGTGCAAAAATTGAATTGGACCTTGGAGGAGCTAAGCTGACGTCGATCACAAACTTCCAAGATATTTCCGATCAATATGGCGAAGACGCGGACGCATCGCCCACGGATGCATTCCATTACACTCAAGGAACTGACATCAGCCAATTCTCTCAGGAACTTAGGCTTGACTTTGAAGGTGACAGGCATCGCACAACAGTAGGCGCATATTTCTTGAATATTGACGGTGATTTTTCAACCCAACAAATGGGTGCTGCATTTTTTGGTGCTGCTTCGTTTGAAACACTCGCCAGTCAAAAAACCACCACCTATGCAATTTTTGGTCAACTAGAATATGACTTGACTGATGAGTTAGCGCTCACGGTCGGCGCACGCCTCAATCATGACGAAAAGGATTTTACGCTACAATCAGTGGATTTCGGATTTCCGCAGTTCAATGGCAGTATATCTGACACAGATTGGTCCGGAAAGGCACAACTTGATTACCGCCCAAATGACGATATTTTACTCTATGCTGGACTAAGCCGCGGTATTAAATCTGGCGGTTTCAATTTGCCTCTGACACCTATTTCTGCAGTTGACCTTCCTTTTGCTAGCGAAGAGCTAACATCATATGAAATCGGTGCCAAAACCACATTGTCAGATGGTGTTCGTTTCAATGCATCTGCATTTATCTACGATTACAATGACTATCAGGCTTACAATATTGACGGTGCATTTAACACCTTACTGTTCAATGCCGATGCAAAATATTACGGGGCGGAATTTGAGCTGGTTGCGAATCCAGCTCAGGGTTTGGACATTGTTCTCGGTGCATCCTTTATCGATACTGAGATCAGCAATTTGCCTACCACGTTTAATACACTGGATCCGATCACTTTCGCCCCAGCGCAAAACTTTCCGACGGGCGTTGAAAGCGCGCCCTTGGTTTCTGATGTATCGCTCAATGGTTTAATTCGTTATGCGTTTCCTGCCTTTGGCGGCGAAGTTTCGGTCCAGTCTGACTTTGTCTGGAAGTCTGATCATAAATTCAACCTCGCCAGAAGTGAATCTGTACTTGAAGGCTCGTATGGAGTGTTGAATGCCAGAATAGGTTATGCGAGCGACGACGATGCTTGGAGCATCGCGGTGTTTGTAAACAACCTCACCGACACGCGTTACCGAACATTCGCGATCGATGGAACTCTATTTTTTGGTAACTCAGAAGATATTTTCGGAGCGAAGCGGTGGTTTGGTGCGAACGCTCGATTTAATTTCTAATCAATTGCGTTCCCGGTTTCCCAACATGACGTTGGGAAACCGGGAACGCTTGGATGTGCGAACATCACCGATACCTCTAGGAATTGACCCTCTGTATTCAAGCTGAGCACATTGTAATTCCGAAAAAGACGATGGAATATAATATGGGTGCAATTGATAGTCTGAGACAACAAGTTTTCACCGACTATAGTCGTAAAACTCCTGGTTCGTTGGCCTTGTTTGAACGTGCAAAAAAGGTTCTGCCGGGGGGCGCATCCGGCAACCTGCGCTATTTCGCGCCTTATCCGCTATATATGGAGTCCGGCCAAGGATGTTTGACCCGCGACGTTGATGGACACGATTATATTGATTGCTTTTCATGCAATGGACCACTTTTGCTGGGCCACCGTCATCCGGCTGTGACGGCAGGTGAAAACGAGCTCGCGAAGGTGGGTTCAATGGTCGTCAATCCCGAGATTCTCGTCGAGTGCGCGGAGTTGGTTCAACAGACAATTCCCTGCGCCGAACAAGTTCGGTTTTTGAACAGCGGCACCGAAGCTGTGATGACGGCCGTGCGGTTTGCCCGAGCTTATGCAGGGAAAGATAAAATCGTAAAATTCTATGGCCACTATCATGGCCAAGACGACCAATTTCTATTGGGCGTTGCACCCAGTCGAGAAACATTCGGAGGTGGCATTCCGGAAGCGTCAATCGAAAACACGCTTACGCTTCCGTTCAACGATATAGCTGCTTTCGAAAGCCTTATAGCCGGTCGAGATGATATTGCTGCAGTGATATTAGACCCGGCCATGCATGCGGGCGGATTGTGGAGCGCCACCAAAGAATTCCTGCAGGCGCTCCGCACAATCACGTCTGAAAAGAAAGTGGTTCTAATTTTTGATGAGGTCATTACCGGCTTCCGCATGGGATTGGGCGGTGCTCAAGCCTATCATGGGATCACGCCCGACTTAGCCACATTTGGCAAGGCGCTTAGTGCAGGTGAAAAACTCGGTGCCGTAGTCGGTTCTGCAAAAGTTATGGCCGTGACAGATCCCTTGGCTCCAGATGAAACACCGGCGGTTTTCCAGTCGGGAACCGGCAACGATGGAACGATGGCGTTGGCAGCGGCGGTAGGGGCTATTCGTGAATATCGCGCGCTAGAAGAAGCAGGCGAATACCAAAAGCTGTGGTCACGAGTTGAAAAGCTAGAAGGGCAGCTCCTATCAATATTTGAAGCCCATGGTATCGATATTCACATCAACCGACTTGCTTCGATGATGCAGTTATTTGCAACAACGGCGGATCCCAGTTTTGAAAACTATATCGCGCTGAACAATGACTTGCTCGATATTTTCTATCTGGCCCTGATCAATGAAGGGGTGATGTTGAGCCTGCCAACATCGAACCACATTTATTTTTCCTTCGCACATGACCAAACTGCATTCGATGAAATCGCCCGTGCGACCAAAACGGTGCTGGAAAAATATCCATTTGGCGAAGCCTATTTAGAATCAGAATATCGGAGATAATGAGAAATGTCATTTACATCAGAACAAGAACTTAACCGTCTCTTTGAAGCGCAACAGGCTGCTTTTTTGAAGAATTCAATGCCCACTCTGGAAGAGCGTTTGGACAGGTTAAAGCGTTTGGAAGCCGCGATGAAAGAAAACAGGGTAGCGTTTCAAAAATCTCTCGATGAAGACTTTGGACAACATCCTGCGCTGATCACAGATCTTTTTGAAACTGGCGGCGTTATCGGACGGAGCCAATATCTCCAAGCCTATGTGGGTGAATGGATGAAAGCGTCTCCACGTGACCTTGATCCGGCCGCGCATGGTGGTTCCACGGCGCAAGTCATAAGACAACCAAAGGGCGTTATCGGCAATATGGCACCGTGGAATTTTCCAATTGAATGCGCGCTTGTCATGGCCAATGATATGATGGCAGCCGGTAACCGTGTAATCGTCAAAGCTTCTCGCCAGACCCCCGCTACCAGTGCACTCATGCAATCCGTAATTGCCAACAAATTTGACGAGACCGAACTCACAGTTGTGCAAGGTGACAGTGTTGATTTTGCGGAGTATTTTTGCACTTTGCCCTGGAACCATCTGACCTATACCGGCGGAGGAAATATCGCCAAAGGTGTTCTGCGCCACGCCGCCGAAAACCTCACACAGGTGACATTGGAATTAGGTGGGAAAAATCCAACCGTTTTCTCGGAAGAAGGGGTTTGCGAGCATCTCGTGGAACGCTTCTTGTACAATCGGTTTTTCAAAGGCGGGCAAGTTTGCACTTCTCCTGACTACGCCATGGTTCCGCGCGATCGGATGGATGAGTGGGTTGAACTTGCGAAATCAACATGGACCGGAATGTATCCCCAATATGTTGGACATCAAGATGCGACCGGTATTATCAATAAGCGCCATTTTGATCGATTGCTGGGCTATCTCGAAGAAGCAAGAGCAGCTGGCTGTGAAGTTATTTCACTTAATGATGATGAGCCAGATCCCACAACCTTGCAAATTCCAATGTATATCGTGGTAGATCCAGACGATAACTTAGAAGTCATGCAAGAAGAAATGTTTGGTCCAATAACTGCGGTTAAGCCTTATGACAGCTTCGATGAAGCTATCGAATATATCAACAAACGGGATCGGCCACTTGCCGCCTATTTCGTTGGCCGTGAGCGCGATTTGATAGAAAAATTCCAGACCAATATTCTATCTGGCGGTATTGGGATCAATGTATTTGGTCTCCAGGGTGCGCATCCGGCATTGCCATTCGGAGGCACCGGCGCCAGCGGTATGGGGTGCCATTCAGGCTTTGAGGGTTTCTTGACCTATACGCATAATAAGTCTGTGTTTGAATGTGCCGATGACAGTCCGATAATGGCATCGTTGAAAGCCCCCTACGGCGATTACGCAAAGGCGGTTTGTGACGCCATGTTCGTGGAAACCTAGTCTGAAAAAATGTCGGATGCACAGACAATTCCAACTATCAAAACATTCTTTGGTTAGCTCGTATGGATGGCGGAAGTTGGTGTGTCGATGAACAAAGATGACTTGCGAAGTCTTAGCGCGTATCTCGAACAAAACGTCCAAGGTTTTTCAGGGCTAAAGCACGTCCAAAAATTTGCGGTTGGCCAATCCAACCCCACCTTTTGTTTAAACACCGAAAAAGAGAAATTTGTTCTTCGATGCAAACCAAGGGGCAAGCTTGTCCAATCTGCACACGCAATTGACCGGGAATATAGGGTGTTGACCGCTTTGGCCGACACTGACGTACCGATTGCAAAAACAATACTCTATTGCGAAGATTTAGATGTGCTGGGCACCGAATTCTATCTGATGGAATTCGTGCAAGGAGAGATTTTTAGTGACCCCGCTTTACCAAGTCTCAACAACCATCAACGAACCGACATATATCAGGGGCAATGCAGTGCACTTGCTGCTATTCACAGCGTCGATCTCCGAGCAGTTAATTTGACCGATTACGGTCGTCCGGGGAGTTATCTTGAACGTCAGTATGAAAGATGGTCGCAGCAATATCGATCCACGAAGATCGAAAGAGTCGAAGCCATGGGTCAGCTCATTAGTTGGCTAGGGCGTAATATGCCATCTGATGATGGTCGAGCGACATTGGTTCATGGCGACTATCGATTGGATAATCTCATGATTTCGACTCCAGATTGGTCGATTGCGGCTGTGGTGGATTGGGAACTGTCAACGATTGGCCATCCTTATGCTGACTTGGCATATCAATGTATGCAATGGCGCTTGCCTAACAATCCTATAGCGAAGGGGCTTGGAGCGATTGATCGCAATAAGGTCGGTATACCAACCGAAAGGCAATATATTGCGGAATATTGTAAACTTAGTGGCAACGTACCAATAGCAAATTGGTCATTCTATTTGGCTTTCAGCTTCTTCCGATTAGCGGCGATCCTACATGGGATATTGGAACGAAGTACCGGAGGAAATGCTTCAAATCCTCAAGCTGTCGCGGTTGGTGGTATGTATCGAAGCGTAGCGGGAATGGGGTTGGATGTCGCACATAACGGATATTGAAGTCCACAGAGAAGACCGCTTCTGCGCCCATAGCAGCCGGAAGCAGACATTCTGTAATCGGCCCAGTTGCTGTCGCAAGAAACGACCTCGACTGGTGTCTGGTTTGCGCCCCAATTTCAGACATTCCCATGGATTTCGCTTCATCCCGAGAGCGGACATTAGGTTTCACACACCAAAAGCCAGATATACATCAGACCTCAAAGCGGAGTTAGCTTGCCCGAATAGTGCACGATCAGACCGACCAACGGTACAGAAATAGGAACGTCAAAACAGAACGTTCCATTCTCTGAATATTCCTTAGCAGGGCTCTTGGGAGCAAGAACAAGTGGCATTGGGATTGACAGTATTGTCCATTTCTTCATGTCCATTTCCAATCCACCATCTTTGGTGGGCAAATCAAAATAGAATTTCATGACTCCAAATCGTTCAACAAGATGCTCTCCAACCTGACTCAATTCGCTGGCGAAACTGTGAACGCCAAAACTGCGATTCCATTGTTCTTTTCCATCTCGCTCTCGAAAACTTACATACAGTTCATGTTCTCCCACGGGCGGAAAGCGCATGATAGTGGCAATGAAGCGAGCCATCAGGGATCGACCCCGTTTGACTTTGGCTGTGCCGCTCGCACCTGCATCCCCGATGATGGAGTGCATCTCTTGAACCGGTACATCAAGATCAAGAAAACGCTCACTCATAACCCTCTGATATAATGGTACATACTTGTTTTCTTGGAGGTCTTGGGTAATCACGAGAGCATCAAACTTTGGCTGAAATTGCGACAGCTTAAGCAAACTACTCGAGTTGCAAGCTCCTGGAGACAAATTACCCTCAGCAATCTCAGTGATCAGTATTTCAGCCGCTAGCGTAGGAATTTCTGGTCCATCGCCCTTTTCGGCTATCAAAGTCCACTGCCGCAAAATGGCTTTATCATTTACCCATCCTTTGGCTTCGACGCGCATTGCCGAGCGATCACTACCAAAACGTGAGACGAAGTTCTGAAGCGGTTTCAAGACGGGTGCTAGAAAGGACAAAGAGCCGGACCAACGCCATCGGACCAGCCAGCTCAAAAACCAAATAAACAAAACCTGAAAGGCAAACTCCGGCCCAGCTCGAAAGACAACCGATGGTTTGCCGTTCAATTTATCGGGGAATATTTGATGATCTGGGACATCAACCAAAGCAACCAGTCGGCTCAATGACCTTGAGCCCTTGATTTGATATATCTCGCGGCGCAGCATGTGCCATCCTGTTCGACCAACCCATCGATGCCCCATCCAGAGTTTGATGGGCTTGCCAACACTGCTTAAAATGGCTTTTGCAACCGACGTACCAACAGCGGCTCGGCTCGAAGCACTGATCGACATTTCGATGTTACACACACTATCCATATCAGATGTGAGCTCGTGAATGACAGCGCCCGACAAACCTGGAACGCTTGAAGCGCCTGTCACTAAAGCTACCCCAACTTTGCGAGCCTGTTCGTCATAACGCTGGATTCCCGTCACAAAATCTCGCGCATCTGCCAAATCAAGATAATGCACCTGATGTGCAATGCAGGCTTCAACGACGTTGTAGTTGTTACCTTGGAATGGGCCCGCAGCGTCGATCAACAAATATGGTTTATGGATCTTCAGCACCTGCGATAGGTTTTTGTTGCGATCAGCTACCAATGGCTCAGCGGTACTCAAGGATCCACAGAATGCTTTGGCGGTCTCTAAACTTCGTCCCGCAACGAGGACATGGCAACCATTGTTTACCAAACGCCGAGAAAGGCGCGCACCAAACCCCCCATATCCTCCCAAAATCAGTACTTTTTTCATAAAATGCGGTCTGCTTGCTCGGATGTTGGTAACCAGCAAGATCCTCTTTTGCCAAACAGGCGATATCGGTTTCTAGCTATCCAACGATAAACGGGATTTCTCAATATTCGGGGAACAAACCGAAACACTGAAAAGAAGCGCCAAGGCCAATCTAGATCAGAATATATCGCGATTACGGCATCGCTGTCCCTAAGGACATGATCTCCATCAACGATGATCAAAGAATCAGGATCGGAGGGATCGATACCGCATTCGCGATAAAGCGCGGCACCTACTTCATTTTGCATCGAAGCCAATCGAAATCGCTTTGCGCTGTCATACCGTAAGACTAACTGAGCGTTGATCGAGCAAAGCACACACATAGCGTCAAAAACAATGATTGGTCCGTTTCGGTCGGTCACTGCAAAGGTCCTTACAACTTGCGTAAGCTGTTCTAAAGTCCGCTAATAGCACAACACTAGGATATGTCTTCATCGCTATTGTCTAAAGCAAACTTTAGTATCCGCTTTTCCACCCTTAGCGAATTCGAGAGCTATGACCGCTTCATCCCGAAAGTGGGCGCTAGAATGCGTAAGACCCAACAAATCAAATTTCTATTCGATAGAATGTTGGGTGATCCTTTTTTCAAAACTCTCCCAGGATGATCGACGCCAGCCGTTAAGGATCGGCCACCAAATCCTGGTCGTCATTCTCACCAAATTTGCAAAACAAGCCAGCATCAAACTCCGAAACGTGCTTTGATGCTTCTGGTGATACACCATAAATTCCAGAAGAGCAGTCAGGAAAATATCTCTATTGCTAGGATCGATATAAAGGGAGCGGTTTGCTGACAGGTCAATGGGGTGCCCGAACAAGTCTTCATAGTCCCTAGCTGATTGATAAAGAGCATCCGGGATACCGTGGCAAATATGTTCATAAAAGGCTGTAATCACAACTGCTAGATGCGAGAAGATATTGCTGCGCATAGTCAGTTTTTCTGTACGTTTGAAATATTTCTTCCATTGGCTATTGTCGACATCATCGCCCCTCCGCACCACGTCGACGACCTGCTTGAAATAGCCATCTATGAACTGCGCAATAAATAGTTTCAAAAAATCAGAGTCTAGTCCAAGCGTCGATGTGTTGATCCAGTTCTTAGTATCATACAGATAGAGCCTCGCGAAAAGGCAATGAATCCGGACGTCAGGTTCATCCGGTTGGGATTCGAACCAATCGACGGTCTTCGCCAGTTCATTATAGGCCTGTTTAGCGGCCAGAATGCACGTTCGTGATCGGTCAACTTGGGTAGGTGTTGTGACCAATGGTGTTTGTTCGGTCATTCTTTCGTCCGACCTGCAGCAAGCAGATTTTGCGTCGCTGAAATCTGATTTGTTCTCCGACGCATACGCGCCATGGCACCTAGTGATATCGGCACCATGGTTAGCAATGTTATTAGAGCGATCTCGAAATAAATTGCTGGGGCTATCTTCCCGGAAATATGCAGATTTGTATTTCCCAAAGCACTGGCGAATATGGGATTGAGCAAGTATTCCATCGGGAAAGCCAAATACATCAGCGGGATGGAGAGCCAATATTTCCAATTGTCGACTGCAATTCGCGATGGTGCATTGTGCCCCGTCTGCCGAACTAGAATGGCAAAAATCTGAAACATTAACCAGGTGACAAAGAACCAGCCCAGAAAATTCGTGTACGGCACGCCAAAATAAGAGCCACCATCGTGCCAGTGCCAGCGTTGCTCGGCAATAGCGCGAAGCGGGTCCATCGACAAGTCCCAGATCACCATGAGTAGCGCACCTATGACCGGAACACCTATCATAAAATTTCGATCCATCGGTCCATCGATCCGCTTTCGTAACGATATTGCCAATGACCAGCAAACATAAGCCATCACCCAGTAAGCAGGCATAACTGCAACCGGGACATTACCAAAGAACGGCCACATATTCTCACCGTAACTATAGTTGCCAAAAGGAAAGCCGGTATTGATGCTGACAGTTTCGAAAAACCAGGCGATGCAAAAAATAGTAATTGCAAATGACAAAACCCGTCGCCAACCCCACTGATGACTGCCATGCAATATGACAAAGGCGATCATCGAACTAGCAACTAGAGCGGGAGAGTATTTTTTCAGCAAACCATCAGGAACACCCCACGCATAAATGGCGTTACCCAGCCATGCCAATGCGACCAAGGCGAGACACAAATTACCTAGACGGTTCATTTGACCAGTTTGCGTGTGTTGCACGACGTTGCTCAGTTCCTTCCCCGAACGATGTCAGTTCTTCCGTATGAACGCGATGGTTCCAATCGCCGATTGGGTCGGCGTCATTTGATCGGTATGAATTGAAAATTGTAAGTTATTAAAATCCCGCCGGTTTCTGAACGTTTGTTTTTTCTCTGATTGTCGATCCTTTACCCGAAATTCGAAGCTCAGTTGATTGGATCGCCGCTTGCCAGTAATGTTCACTGAACCAAAGCCATCGGGATTGACCCAGCGACCAGTTATCTTGTCAGTTCCAGGATATTCGGTCAAATGCCCCAATGTGAATGTCCGGCTAGTTGCTCCACATTTTCCGCTAAAGGCAAGTTTGCTCGTCGCCTTGCGGTATCGCGTTGTCATGCGGCAACGAGCAGCTTCTTGTGCGGCAGAGCTATCGCGTTTACCCCATCCAGTCCCTGACCAGTTACCGGCAAACTGCGAAAGGGTTAGCTTGGCCGTGCTTTGTGCGCGACTATCCGAAAATAATATGCTGATTATGAGAAACAATAGTATTCCGAAAATCAGTCGGCGAGAGATCAAAGGACGTGAGAAGCCAAAAAATTCGCTCAAAGTGACTGCCCCCTGCCTTCCGTTTTCGCAACTTGATGTTCAAAATAGATATGCTTCCCAATACACGATATACGAATACCTGCGTATATTGCATTTGACAATCTGCCAATAGTCGCCTTGTCTTGGACAGAGGGGCTCATGCTATTTTCAAACTAAATCAGATTCTGCAACATCTGGTTGTGTTCATATTAGCTCGCAGCAAGTGGTTGGCGATGCTGTTGGTTATAATGTCGTTAGGGGCGACATATGCAGCGACCAAAATTCAGTATCGCGACGGCGCTCGCGATATCTTTGTCTCATCCTCGCTGGAATTTGCGCAATATCAACGCCATGTTAATGACTTCCCACAGTCAGATACTGACATATTGATCTTCGCAAAATCACACACACACTTTAATCAGCTGCAACTTGAATTGTTGAGAGACTTTGTTTTCAATGGGCAGTTGATAGACGGAGTTGACATTGCAGTATCAATTTTTTCACAACAAGTATTTGATCGTGATACCGGCGCTTACAAAACATTGATTGCAGAAGACCTGTCGTCTTATTCAGACATTAAACAGCCGATGCGCGATGTGCGGGATGCTAATCTAAAACTGACGCCACTGATCAATGAAAATCTTAACGAAATCGTGATCCTGTTTTCGATTGAAGATCGTATGTCTGATCTAGACAATGTCTCTCCTTTGATAGCAGAGCTCGAGGAATTGATGGAAAGCACTTCAGTTCAGGGGAATATGTCGCTTGAAATGACAGGCCTCCCGCCAATGAGCCATCGTATCGCCTCTAATCTTGCGTCAGAGCAGATTCTTGTTAGCATGGTTGGCGGTGTCTTAGGGTCGCTTGTCACGCTGTTGTTGTTCCGTAGCATCTTGATCGGGGCACTCAACGGTGTAGCGCCAACATTGGCGTTGCTTTTCACGCTCGGTAGCTTCGGTCTTCTTGGTTTTGAAATGAACGTCATTTCAAATACAGTCACTATTCTAATTCTGGTTCTGGCGATGGCCGACTGTGTTCATATGACGCATGAACTACGCAAAAATGCGGCTGCGGGAATGGGGAAACACGAAGCCATTGGCTCGATGATGCGCTCGTTGGGGCCACCAACCATACTGACCAGCCTAACCACGATCATCGCCTTAGCTAGTCTTTTCTATTCTGAGTCGGAGATGATCCGCGGCTTTTCCATCGCCGGTATTGCGGGAATGTTGATCGCGTTGTTCAGCGTGATTGTCATTCATCCATTAGTATACGCCCTAGCCTGGGATTTTGGTCCGGTCCAAAAAGCCATGACTAACAAAACCCAACTGCAAACTGGCTGGGCCCATAAATTTGGCCGGGTGACGAAATGGTTGGTGGTACGAAAATATGCGGTGGTTGCCGGGAGTGCCATAGTGTCTATCGTTTTGCTGACACAGTTCCTGCCGATACAGACTACGCACCAATTCAGCGAATATTTGCACGAGAATGATCCAATGCTCGTGGCCTTGGGTCAAGCAGAAGAGATTGTCGGTCCGAGTCAATCTCTAGATATCATCCTTCGGAAAAATGGGGAGAAAACAATAATCTCCGAGAAATATCTTTCGACATTGGAAAAAATACATGCTGCGTTGGAAACCAAATTCTCAGATCAAACGGTCGTTTCGGCCATCAATCTTCAAAGGCTAATCCGGCAAAACAATCCCGGTGCAACTATCAGTGATCTATCTAACGTACTGGAGCAACTCCCTGCGCGCGGACGCGATGAACTTGTTGGTCGCAACGGAGATGGTTTTAAAGTCAGTGTGATGATCAGCGACAGTCCTTCCGGACAAACAGAAGCCCTGGTAACGCAAATCAATCAGTCAGTTTCGGAACTGGATTTGGGCGAACTAAAGGCAGAACCAGTGACCAGTCTTGCTGCTTTGGCGGCCACACAATCGGATCGGATGATCAGAGAATTGACGATCAGCTTTCTTATCGCCGCCTTCGCTTGCCCTCTGCTGATCGCTCTATGGTTTCGCCAGTGGCGTTATGGTGTCGCAGCGGTGTTACCCAATATATTGCCGATCCTAGTGGTCGGTGCATGGCTGATGTTTAGCGGATGGAAGCTGGAATTTACTAGCGCGCTGGCTCTCTCCATTGCCTTCGGTGTTGCGGTAGATGATACAATTCACGTGCTCAACCGATTGCAGATAAAACGAGCCAATTATCCCAGAAGCTTTACCGTGCAAGACCTGCCTCAGATCATGCGACATGTCGCGCCGGCGCTTATCACAACAACACTTGTGCTTTCGGTTGGTCTGATCGCCACGTTGTTCAGCGTTATGCCAACCGTCACCTACTTTGGTGTACTTTGCATTGTAATTTTCATCCTCGCTCTTGCCGCTGATGTAATGATTTTACTGCCGATGATTGCAGTTTTGGGCTTGGGTAGATCAAGATCTGAATGAGGCCTAGCGCGCTATATAGGGACAAGCGTATTTCTAGTCTCCGCTTTTGCACCCTCAGCAGGCATCGGCGTTGTGTCATCTTTATCCTGCCGTTCCACGGCACTTTCACATAAGATAAATTATCAACCGTTCGTCACAGTCGGCTTTGCGCCCCAAGAACGGACATCCTGATGGAGGCCGCTAAATCTTGTTAGCGGTCATATCACAACCGCAGCCAACTGCCCCAGTTCATTGGCATTGACGACAAGGCGAAAGCGACTTTGCGTTTCCGTGGCTGTGAAATGTCACACCAGCAGCTGGGAAGGAAGATGCTCAAACGCGTTCAAGAGGGCATGAAGGAAACTGCCAAGGTCGAAGCGAAACTGGAAGGCCGTCGGATGCGGTTGGTGCTATGCCCTAAACAGTGTTGCACTCCTGCGAAGGCAGGGTCCGGGGCTTTACAGCCTAGTCGTCAGCACCCAAAGCAAGAAATCTGTCGATGATCTCATTGGAATGAGAGAAAAAAATCAATTTCCCCGCTTCATCCAATAGCTCATTTGTCGCCTTTGGATAGGCAGCTAACAGATTTGCGGTGCGATCTTCTGAATGGGTAGTGCTTTGCGCACCATATAGAAAATGAAGAGGTATCGGACAGCCCGTTAAATCATCCGTCCAATCGCTGGCAATAATTTCAAGGTCTGACCCAATGGCATCTGAACCAAGGTTTATCAGCATTGCTTGCGCGGTTTGCAAAAAGGCCCTGCACTCCGCACTTTCCAGTGCGGTACGATCCGCCTCGCAATCGCCATAAATTACACGGGCAAGATATTCTGCTCCTTTCAGTTTGACCAATTGATATAAATTTTGTGCGCTTGTTGTGGCCAATTCCGATGAACTTCGTGCCAATCGAAGTGTCACCTTGCTCGCGGGCGGAAAATGATCCAATTCGTCATCCCGGGTGACGGGCAAATGGGTTTGTATATTCAATATTTCAGTCAATCCGGATCCGTGGGCCCGCGCCGCTCTGACCAGCGGGACGCCGCCAGACGCCAACCCGATGGCACGCCATGAAGTTATTTGCAGATGGCGGGCAAGCTGCACTATCGCGTCTGCCCCAGCCTGAATCGGCCCGACATCGCCATTAGGCATGCAATTGCCGAAACCTGGTCTGCTGATCATGAACAACTTGATACCATTTGCTCTAAGCCGCTCAAACTCAGCTGCGGGAAACATGTAACCCGTGACCATTCCATGCACCATCAATGCCGGCTTGCCATCGGGATCACCGGCCCAAGTAAAGGCGATATCGCGACCATCGGCGTCCTGAACAATTTCCTCGCGCGCCAACGGATCAGTCCATGCCGCGCTTATTGACCTTTTGCCAAGACTGACGCGCGAACACAGCATGGCAAGCAATCGGGCAAGATCGACCTGTGATTTGGTTTCGGTCTTTGAAAATATCGTCCGCAATTGGGTTCGGACGGTATGTACCGAAGCCCCCCTTTGCTCGGCAATTTCAGCAGTGTCATGATATTCCAGAAGCAGCTTGCATATGTCACGTTCCGCTTTGGTCAACGCAAAAGCCTCTTCCAGAATCACACCAACACTTTCGGTCCAGTCAAACCGAAGCGCCCGGATAACGACCATGTTGTGCCTCTCTGCGCCGAACAAAAAAAGCCTCGGCGAGCCCACTTATCTGGGGATCATTCCGGGTTTGCAAAACAACATGTCCGCGATTTCCGCTACCGTTTGCTGCCCTGCAGATAGCTTCAAAGTCCGATTGCGAGATTGGGTCGAGCCAATGCATGTCGAGCACATCACCGCGACGCGCATTCCAGACCTGTGATGCAGAATCATTGAGCGTTGCAACAAGTTTTGACGCACTGATAACCACCGCCGGTCCGGTGACCTCGTGAACAATCGATGCGTAGGGGTCTTCCGGCAAAGTTTCCGCGGTGCGTCCATTAGTATTGGAAAGCGACCGCAAGTGACGGAGCAAAAGAGGATGCTCTATGCTGTCAATTTCTTTCCGGTCGACCTTGGCTATCCGCTGCGCCCACTGCAAAACCAGATTATCCAATGCGTCGGGATCAGCCAAGAATTCATAATTGGCCTCGATAATGTCGAGCACCGATTCCGCCGAATCTTTCCCGTTCCCCATCTCGCGCCCACCAAATGTACGCCCATACTCCATATGGCGTATGACAGATCAGGACAACTGTTGCAAAATGTAAAACGGCTTCGTCCAACACATATTACAAGGGAGAATTTCCATGAAGATTCCATTACTGAACGGAAGTGGTTTGCCGTTCGCTTTGGGCGCTCTGGCTATGGGGTCACCTGTCCTGGCACAAGTCAGCAGCTTGGAGGAAATTCAGCTTAGTCCAGAAGAAAGAGTTCTTAAGTTGAAAGCGATTGAGCGGGTGCCGGAAATTGACCTCGAATCCAACGCCTTGTTTGAAAAAGGACGCGCCGCTCTCAAAATTTGTGACACAAAGACAATTCTAAGCCTATTGCCAAAAATGCGTTCACTTGGTGATGAGTATAAAAATATCTGGGAAGATCAGTATATTGGTGAAGGTTTGCCTATTGCACCTGATTTTGACCCAAAGGAACTGGTTATGGAACTGTCCGATATTCTGTCAGCGGATATGAAACGAAAATGTGGTGTAAAGGAATTGCAATATCGCGGAAGAGAATTGCGAGCAAAAGAACCAAATCCAGAATTGGAAGTTGTCAGTCTTGCCGATGCAGTTCGTCCAACCGGGCGCGATCCGGACACGGTCGCAACCAAACTCACTGGCCTATATGATATATGCCAAAACCCCGATGGCGGCGGTTTGGACAGAGATTTTGCCAAGAGCCGCTACGGCAAGCTTTACCGAGAATTGCGTGCGGCGCGCGATGAATATCGAAAAAAAGGAGCGCAGGAACCTGCTGGTCCGACCCGGAACAGTTATCTCGAGAGCTATCGCAAATATGAAGCAGTGCTCAATAAACTGCCTCATCCAGCCAAATTCGATTGTCCACCGGATGCACCAGAAACAATAGCTGATCAAGGTGTACTGCTTACACGCGAGAACCCTTGGGAAGGCACTTGGAACGCGAGAGCTTATGGCAACGCTAGAGCTGATAGTAATGCAATGATCGTTTCGTTGAAACAAGAATCAGGAAGAGTAACTGGAACGTTCACTGATCCCACAGGGGTTGCGTCCATTGCAGACGGAAGAGTTTCTGGATCGACATTACGAGCCAACTGGAACAATCCTCATACTAGAAAAAACAGCGGAACCCTTATTTGGACGCTTAGCCCTGATCAAAAGACATTTTCCGGAACTTGGAAGGGCGAGGGAAATTCTGACGGGACCTGGACTGGCATTTTTGTTCCAGACCCATGAACAAGTTTCGTCACCGTTGCGATGGTCAACCAAATCAAATGAATTTCATAGATTGAGGATTGGGAGACAACTCGTGATTAGATTTTTGTCATTGTTAAGTGCCGGTATTCTATTGGCGGCTAGCCCGATTTCGATTGGCACTATGCAGCATGTTGCTTATGCACAATCTGCAAAGGTCGCGCTGGACGGCCCTGCCGTCAAGCGCATGAAGCGGGTATTTGAAAAACCGATCAAGATGCTCAAATCGACCAGGAACCTGGACGATCAGGAAAGTCTTGAGAAAGAGATCCAAGACACCAAGAAACTATTGTCCGAGCAACTAAAACTCATCAAACCGGACGGGTCAAAAGAAGCCCAGCGGCGTATTGGGGACATTCGATCTGCAATCTCGCTCCTGAGCTCAAGCTCATAACCTTAGGGCATGTAGGCCATTTCCCCGAACTTGAAGATCCATCCGGGTTTGCCAGTTTGGTCGCCGAATTCACCGCTGATTGAGCTTGAAATCAACCTCTGGGGCGACAATAAACTGTCTGTTGTCAGTTAGTTTATGCAAGAAAGCAGACGATCCGTTTTGAGGCAGTAATGGAGTGGTTCATCTTGAATCTCGGTGTCCGCTATCGACGCAAAAGCGGACAGTATTAACTTAACGACCGATTATTGGACTACCTTCAATTTTAACATTCGACGAACCCTTAGGAACGCTCGATGAAACCGTGCTGCCTGAGACCACGCCAGTACTGGAGCCCGAGCTACTGCCAACACTACCGCTTGCTTTGATGGATTTCCCCTTCGATTTGGTCTTTCCACCTCCGCCTTCTCCAACATCTTCAGGATATGGTGTAGGATCACCAGCCCCAACGACCTGATCCAGTTCGTGGTCGTGCAATTCTTCGGCTTTCTTTTTGTCAGCCATTGTCATCCTCCTGCTGCTTGATGCGTTTTTGACAATCCCTTGTCGCCGTTTCTATCATACCGGCTTGTGCTAAACCGCACTAAGGTCGGAGTTTTCTTGATGTCTATGTCGCTTTTTTCATAACCTATTGAGATTGCTCATCATTTGAAGAGTGATTCCTTAACAGACATCGGCGCTTCGTCCCGAGAGCAAACATAGCTTTTTGATTTCTCTGCGTATCAACCTTCTGAGGTGATTTGAGACCCTAAACTAATTCAGGGTTCCAAAAATCTCTGGCCTGAATACCCTAATGCCCAATCCGCACCTGAGCAAAGGTGTTGGGGGGAATGTATGAATGACTGTGAAGGTTCATTGTGCAGTGCTGGGTGCAGCAACTGCCAGACGAAGCGGTGCGTCAAATTGCCATTTCCCAACATGACTACTGGACCAAATTTTGGTCACAGATCGAGAACGGGTCGATTGGACAGAATGGAGATAATGGGATGACTGTTTCAGGAAATTCGCAAGATACATTTGGTGAAAATAGAAAAGGCAGGATGACCAAATTGCGGTCTTCATCCAGCGCACTAGCGGCCGGTGCAGCAATCATGCTGGTTGCTCTTTCCAGCCAACCGGCAATGGCGCAAAGAGTTGGCACGATCGGTCAACCGACATCACAAGTGAATATCGTAACATCCGATTTTGGTATGGCTGTCGATCCTGATGCACTCGAGGCCGAAATCCGCAGAATTAATCGGAGAGGAGGCTCTGCAGAAGTACGACAGGCGCGCATCGAAGAGGCTGTCAATAACGCTACGGGCGGGCTTGGCGGGACTTGCCAGCAACAGCTTGATTCCTTGATCAACGGGCTCGATATAACAGCCTCAAGTTTGGGCCTCGCTGGCGGTATTGTCGAAGCCATTGGTTCCGTCTTTGGTGTTCTCGGCGCGGAAACGCCGGGTATTGTCACCGCACTGGTCGGAGATGGCATTGGGTTGGGCGCTGATATTACAGCGCAAACACAGCTCAGCATGCCCGATTGCGAGGTGGAACATACCGGCACGATATTGGGTCATGCGGATTTGGTAACTAGCCTGGGTATTCAGGCGTTTGACGGACAGTTAAATCTCGGCAATCCCGACGGACTGACCTTTTCAACGGGCGTTGCTATTGGCGGCGGTTCGGTTTCCGGGGCAGGTAATTTTGGTGCTCTCGCGACGAGCAGCACGCCCAGTTCGATTGCCATCGGTAATGTGTCGGAAGCACTCGCATTGCGCACTATTGCGATCGGATCAAGCGCGCGCGCTTTGGAAATTGACGCGATTGCAATCGGCCCTGATAGCCGGGCTTCCTCGCGATCAACCGCACTCGGCAGCCAAGCCACTGCGGACGGAACAAGCGCCACCGCGATTGGCTATGCCAGCCAGGCAAATGGACCTTTGTCCACATCAATAGGTACAAATAGCCTAGCAAATGGAGCCGTTGCGGTTTCAGTGGGCAATGGCGCAGTTTCAAATCAAGGCGGACTCGCCGCGGGCAGCTTTTCTGCGGCCACGGGTGAACGCTCGGTTGCTGTTGGCATAGATGCAAATGCCAGTGGAGAATCCGGCGTTGCGGTTGGTGCCGGTTCACAGGCAGATGGCGCTGAATCGACCGCATTGGGCGATGACGCACAAGCCGTTTTTGATGGCGGCACAGCTTTGGGTGCAAATACATTGGCTGGCGGGATAGACACTATCGCGATCGGACAAAGTGCACGAGCACTCGCCGATGGAAACATCGCTGTGGGTTCCAATACAAGTGCATCCGGTGCTGGTTCGACCGCATTGGGCGATAACGCGCAAGTGCTTTTTAGCGGTGGCACCGCGCTGGGCGCGAACGCATTTACGGCGGGTGCAGATGGCGTTGCGGTTGGTACCGCTCTGGCTGGTACCCGATCCGCCGCGATTGGGGCTCAGGCGATTGCTAGCGGAGATGAATCAGTCGCTTTAGGTAATTTGTCTGTTGCCAGCGGAGGGCGCGCGACCGCTATTGGAGCCACGGCCAATGCTTCTGAAGATCGGGCTATTGCGGTGGGGCAAAACTCGGCCGCATCAGCAACCAGTGCCCTTGCGGTTGGCAGTTCAGCGCAAGCTTCGGGCGGCGGCTCCATAGCCTTGGGTGGGGGAGCGAACGCAAGCGGCAGCGCAAGCGTGGCACTTGGCCTATTCTCTGCTGCAACCGAGGATCAAACGATATCTGTAGGTAGTGCAGCCAGCGGAATAACGCGCCGTATCGTCAATGTCGCGGCTGGCACGAATGCCACAGATGCTGTCAACGTTGGTCAGCTATCATCGGTGGTCGCAGGCGTGGTTGCGGGAGCCAATCCCTATGTAGATACCAACAGTGCGGGTGCGCCTGCCGATGCGTCTGGAGTTGAGGCCGTCGCCATTGGAGGCAACACGGTTGCGTCGGGGGAGGACTCTGTCGCTATCGGTAATGGAGCAACGGCGCAAAATGGTGCTGCGGTTGCTATTGGGCTGGACAATATTGCCGATGGTGACGGTGCGGTCGCCATTGGTGATCCCAATGTGGCCACCGGTCTCGGCGCGGTTGCTTTGGGCCGGGACAATACGGCGACCGGTAATGGCACGCTGGCGATTGGTGATACCAACAGCGCCATTGGCGATGCCGCCATCGCATTGGGTCAAACCGCCAATGCAGGGGCAACGGGGGCGCTCGCTCTGGGCGGCCTGTCCAATGCACAGACCGCAAATTCAGTGGCGATCGGCGCTGAGACGAGCGCGCAAGGTGCGCAGAGTGTGACGTTGGGCTATCAGGCTTCTGTGCTAGCCGATGATGCGGTTGCTATCGGGTCAGGGTCTGTCGCAGATGCTGCTAACACGGTTTCCGTTGGTGCAACTGGTTCTGAGCGCCGGATCACTAATGTTGCGGATGCAACGCAGCTCAGCGATGCGGTTAATCTCAGCCAGCTTAGCACTGCTATAGCCGGTGTTGGCGGTGGCGGTTCTAATCCCTATCTCGAAGTGAATAGCACCGGGGCCAATGCGGATGCGTTGGGCGCGGATGCGATTGCACTAGGCGGGGACAGCGTCGCGACCGGTGAAACCTCGATAGCCATTGGTGCGCAAGCAACCACAGCGGCGGACACCAGCGTTGCAGTCGGCAGTGGTGCACAGGGCAATGGCATAAACAGTCTCGCTTTGGGTACTGCGGCGCAAGCCAATGCTCTGGAAAGTGTCGCGCTGGGCGGAGGATCTGTCGCCAACGAAGCCAACACAGTTTCCGTTGGTTCCGCACTCATTCAAAGGAAAATCACAAATCTGGCCGATGGCACCAATGCCACGGACGCGGTAACAGTTCAGCAGTTAAGCAATGCGGTTGCGGGCGTTGCCGGCGGTGGCAGTGTGTTCTTCAACTATAATGATACCGATGGCAGAGCACCTGCAAACGCCGCTGGTAACAGATCATTGGCGGCGGGCGGCGGCGCGCGGGCAATCGGAACGGATTCGGTTGCCATCGGCGATTTGGCAGAGGCACAGGGCGCCATCTCGGTCGCTATTGGTACTTTGACCGAAGCAAACGGCCAACAGGCAACTGCCGTTGGAACATTCGCGGAAACAAATGGTTTGGGCGCGGTTGCTCTCGGCGGATCGACAGTTGCTGGCGGAAGAGAAGCTACTGCGCTCGGCTATGAAGCGGAAACATCTGCGCGATCTGCAACGGCGGTTGGTGCGAACAGCATGGCAACGGCTCAAGAAGGCACCGTGATTGGCGCAGAGGCTATGGTAGATGCGCGTAACAGCGTTGCCATTGGCTTTCAGTCGCAAGCAAGTGAGGAAAACACCGTGTCAATCGGCGCTGTTGGCAGTGAACGAAAACTGGTCAATCTTGCCGACGGTGTCAATGGGACCGATGGCGTCAATGTTGGACAGCTCGACACGGTTCGAAACTTAGCCAATACCGCTTTGATCCAGAACACGGCTCAGGACCTGGCGATTACCAATGCAACGACTCTGGCACAGAACGCGGCGGCGCAAAACGCGGTGCAGGACATCGCGATTAATGCCAACGCGGCAAATATCAGCGCCAATAGCTCTGCAAATTTGGCGCAAGACGTCCAGATTGCTAGCAATACGACACTGGCCAACACCGCCATCGCCGCAAATGCTGCGCAAGATCAAGCAATCCAGACCAACGCAAATGCGATTGTGCAAGTTCAGGCAGATAACAGCGCTCAGGATAATCGTCTCGATCAACAGTCTGTCCAGATTGCCAGCAATAGCACCCGTAACGCAGCCCAGGACGTAGCAATCGCGGGCAACACTACACAAATCGTCCAAAACACCGATGCGATAACAACCAACACAGCTAGTATTTCCAACAATGGTCTACAGATTGCCCAGAATTTGACGGAAATAAACACCAACAGATCAACAGCCAACAGCGCCCTGTCACAGGCAAATGCGGCGATTGCGCAAAACACGTTACAGGATTTGCAACTGGGTGTTGTTGGTGATTTGGCTAATACCGCATTGGGGCAGAATGTCGTGCAGGATGACAGACTGGACAGACTGGAAACCGGTTTGGGTGCCCTGGGAGGATCGGTTTCCCAAGTGAACCGCAATGCGAATGGCGGTATTGCCGCGGCCCTCGCGCTGGGTGGAACATTCATGCCCCCCGACACAACTTTCGCTGTGAACTTCAATCTGGCAACTTATCGCGGCGAACAAGGCTTTGCGGGTTCCGTCGTGGGTAAGATCAGTAAGAACGTTTACATAACCGGCGGAATATCTGGATCGACCGTCAAGGGGTCGACAGGAGGAAGAGTGGGTGTTGCCTTTGGCTTCTAACGTATGGAAAGGTCGAGCAGCGCGCTTTGATCTTGATGGAGGCATGCTATACGATCTTGTTTCTGATAAGACCAAATGTGCGTTTTCGGGCAACTCACAATGTCTTCAGATTATTGGTCAGGGGGGTGTCATGAAAGCGGTTGATTTTGGTTTCTTCCGAAATCTTGTTCGATATGTGATAATTTCGGTTATTTTGCTGGTTTCTTCGGCACTGTTTCTTGGGACGCTGGGTGTACAGCAGGCATTGAGCAAGCCAAATTCTAACATCCCTGCCAATTCCCTGATGGCAAATACCGATCAATCCGCCATTGTAAGCCTGATTCCCGGGAGCGATGCTCCGCCCCTGTACAGCTATATACGCTATCGGACTGTCCCTCTCGGAACCGATGATCCGATGCCATATGTTCAAACCGATGCTGAGTTTGATCATCTGGAGAGGGAATCTTTTGTTTTTGGCCCAGTAGGATCGCGAACCCTCGTTCTGATTTCCGTTCGCAACGATGGGGATATAGAAGGAAACTGGGTTCTCACTACACATCGTGGACTATTCAAAAACTTTTCGATCTCCGATATATCCGGTCAGAAAAGCAGGCTTATTATAGATAGCAATAACATTGAGCAGACGGCTCAAGCATTGCGAACCAAGCATTTCTTTACCGATGAATTGATGTTGCAACCGGGCGAAGAAAAGCAAATTGCAATCCTATTCGACAGCATCCATTTGCCGGTTCTGCCGTTTGAGATTGTAACCGCTGAAACATTCGCTGATAATACTTATTTGCTATTGGCTATCGTCATAGGTTCATCAGTCGGTATACTTGCTATCGCGATTATTAGTGTCAGTATCTATGCTGCGACCGGCCGGCCTGAATTTTTCTGGGCTGGATTGGCAGAATTGGCGGCAATTCTAGAGATTGTGCTTATGGGCGGCTTTTTTGGTATCTATCTCTTGTACGACAATGTCGAATTGGTTTTTATTCTCGGATTTTTGATACCCCTTTTATTCAGCATCGCGATGTCGCAATTTGCGCGATCTTTCATAAAGACCCGAAAAAACTCTCCTCTTTTGGATCGTATCCTGGCATCGATAATTTTCGTTGGTCTGCTGACCGCACTGGCATTGGTTGCCGCTGCTTTCTTCCCCAACTTGATGTTGAGCGAGATTTCTATGCCGATGGCAGGCCTTGTCGTCTTGGCGAGCACTTTCGTTCTACCCTATGTGGCGATCATCGCGACGCGTAGGTTGGGGACCTATTATTGGCCGCTGATCATTGCTTGGGGAGTCGTGAGCATATTCAGGATTGCCACCATGGCTGTTTCCTTTGACTTCATTCCTCAAATCCCGTTCAGTTACTTTATACATGGGCCAATTGGTCTTTTTAATACGGTTTTTTCGTTTCTAGCATTGCTACTCTTTCTCAACTCATTGAACCGCGAACGGTTAAATAACGCCCTTCATCTCAACGAAAGTTTGATCGCGCAGCAAAAGATTGGAGAGAAGGCAAACAAGCTAACGCTGCAAAACGAAGATGCTATGTCAACGATCCGCGATCAGGAAAACCTGATCCATGCATCGGGCCATGACAGCCAGCATGTTTTAATGGCTCTGAAAACGATCATAAAATTTGCTGATGAATTTGGCTCGGATAAGCTGCAAGAAAAATTACCGGACATGCTCAAATCCTCCGCCAGCCATCTTGAAGATATAATCGGCACGACAATGTCCAATCCTGTTGCGGGTTTCCAGAGTGCCAGTTTTGTGGCTCTCAGTAGTTTCAACGCAGCAGACTTTTCGCACAGTCTGGAAACTATTTACGCACCGATGATGCGCAAGGAAGGCATGAATCTGCGCCTTGAATCTGAAGATGATCTGATGCTGGTGAGCGATAGAGCCTTGCTTGCCCGCGTATTATCCAACCTGCTCAGCAATTGTATGAAATATGCCAAAGGCAGCGATGTAACGATTTCAACGCGTTCGAATGATGATCTGGTTTATATCACAGTTGCGGATGGCGGGACGGGCATTCCCGAGCAAGTGATCGAAAGAATTTCTACCACGTCCGCAATGCGTGTAGTGTCGTCCGATCTGGAGACTGGAACGGGATTTGGATTGCTTTCGAGCAAGCGTATTATTGCCACTCTTGGTGGAACGATAGATATTGAGAAATCAGCGGAAGGCGGTGCAGCCATAACTGTTGCCTTACCTCATCTGGTCAAAGAAAAAGCCGAAGAAGCTATATCCACACAGAAAATTCAAAGCCAATTGGACGCGTATCAGATCATAGATGTTGATGCGTTTGATGAGATGGGCGTTGCAACCGACCGCGAGTTGCAAGAGGCGGTAGACAAAAATGTTCTAATCCTGCCGATCAGCGTTGATAACTCATCACAAACGGCTGGACGGATCAGTAAATTTGCGGCGCTGATGCTCTTAAAGCCGGTGACCTTATCAATGACCAATCATCCGCTGCTCTCCGAAATCGCGCAGCATCACCGTGAAAATCAAGAGAAAGAAGGCGACACGACAATGGCCAAAGGAGAACCGTCATGAAACTACGCGTTTTGCATGTCGATGATCATCCGTTGATCCGTCAGGGTTGTGAGATGCTATTGTCTCAGCTCGACCGCTATGAACTTGTCGGGGCCCTTGATCAGGGTCGCGGCGCTGTCGAATATGTGGCTGAACATGATATTGATATCGTCATCCTTGACCTTGACCTTCCGGACGTAAATGGCGCCAGTCTGCTGGCGGAATTGATCGGTAAATATGACCAGACCGTGATTTTGCTGACCGGTCAAAAGCGGCCTTCCGATTTCTCCTTTGCCCTAAAAATGGGTGTGCGCGCAATCGTCAGCAAGGCGGACGCGGTTGATGATATTGAAACCGCTCTGGATAAGGCGCTGGAAGGAGAAAATTATTTCTCTGACAGCATTAAGCCAATTGTTGAGAATATACAGCAGGAACCAGTGTCCCTTTCCCCGCGTCAATTGGCCATTTTGCACTTCCTCAAAGCTGGAGAAACCAACAAGGAGATCAGCTACCGACTGGGCATTGCCACGCCAACGGTCTCTTTCCATGTCGGAGAAATTCGTAAGAAATTTGGTGTTTCCAACAACAAAAAAATACTGCTTAAAGCGATAGAATCTGGGTTGTTATAAGCTTGGCTACCCAACTACTCCCGCGTTCTATCCGCACATTTGAATCCTGATCCCCAAATGATCCGAAATTCAACATCGAACAGATCAAACCGAGGCACCGTCTTTTAACGCCCGCTTTTCGCCCATCACAGACATTGGCAAAGTGTCCGCTTCATCCCGATAAGGCATGGCTCGCCCCAGAATTTTTCCATCAACGGAAAATCGGATTACAACAGGCGCGTGCACCATCCCCAGTTCATGGGATGGGCAATCACAGACGATTCAATCTATTCCATCCTAGGAGCCATTCTCAGCAACTGAGTCATTTGGGAGATAATTTTATGCGAGCCGGAAGCCCTCAAATTGCCGTTGTGGAGGATGATCCACCGGTTCTTGCTGACAACCATGATCATCTGGTCGCCGATATCTCTCAAATTTTGCGCGGAGCGAGAAAATTACCAGAAATGAAGAAAACTGCAGTGGTCAGTATGGCTATGTTAGCCCTTTTGACGGCCTGTGGCAGTGTGGTCGAGACGGACAATATTGCTGATGCCAAAGGGGATGTGGAGGCTGCTGAAACGGTGATCGAACCAACCGATCCGGAAACTCTTGAGGAAAGTGAGTTTAGCCGCAATTTGAATGAGAATTTCAGAGCCAATTTCACAACCAACTTTGTCAAAAGTTGTGTGGCAGAAGCTTTAAAATCCGGGGCACCGGAAAACACCGTACGACCCGTCTGCGAATGCACATCTGGCGAACTGTTAAAGCGCGTGAACAGCTATGCAGAATCCGCCAATCCTTCGCGGGAAAAAATGGTGGCAGCGGCAAGTTTTTGCTTCAAGAAGCTTCCCAAAAACTAGATCAAGGACCAGCTAAGCCGCTTATATGAAGGTAAGAAGATAGATTCGACAGCAGCGTTGAAGGAAGTTTTGTCGATGGGTGATCTGTCCTGCCAAAATCAGTCTTCTCCAATGCCCGCTTAATCCCGAAAGCATGCGTAATTGGGCTAGACTGATTACGAGTCGAGTTCCGCTTAGATTGTTGGTTTTAAACCAACGA
>CANLUL010000003.1 GCA_947494305.1 uncultured Sphingomonadaceae bacterium
AGGCTTTCGAACGCCCAAAACCTCCATACCTTTCAAGGTCTTAGGTGATATTTCCACTCACAAAAGCAATATGGTGCACCCGAGAGGATTCGAACCTCTGGCCTCTGCCTTCGGAGGGCAGCGCTCTATCCAGCTGAGCTACGGGTGCCAAGTTCGCAGGTCTCCAACCTGCGTAGGCGACAGCGCTTAGCAGCGTAGGTTCTGCTTTACCAAATATTTTTTGCCAAAGTTGAAATCAGAATAGTTCGGCTTAAATCAGCAACGATGTTAGCTTTCCTCCTTGTCCCGCCGGGTTTTTTTAATTTCCTGAAACTGTCCTAAACCGCAAGCGCTGCGTTCTTCTATCCGGCCTGCGGTTTGATCAAGAACGCGAATAATGTCTACGCTGCACAGATTATTTGTCGAGGTTCGGTATGAGAAGGCTTCCTCAAAGGCTAGTCCACTGCATTTATGTGGAAGCCTATTCCGGTAAATCTTACCACCGCGCATCTTGAAGTCGATTGTGCTGTTATCGATTACATCCGTCGACCGAATTTGCGAACGACGGACACAGCTTTTGGGTTCGCCAACGGTTTTGATGATGTATTTGTCATCTTTTGAGGATTTTTTGCCAGCTTCTACTTGGGTCAGGCCAAAGCCGCCTGCAACCAACGCAGAACCAATAAGTACGGGAGCCAATAATTTCATCTCACTCTCCTAGTCTGTCCAATCTCCATCAGATTCGCTTACTATATGTATTTCGAAATTTCACCAAGCTGAACGGGGTTTGAGGATAGGATATGTACCTAGTCAGGCGCAGGCGTTTTCTTTTTGAAGCGGCAAAGGTCGGCAACGGGGCAGCGCCAACATTCGGGTTTGCGCGCTTTGCAAATATAGCGCCCATGCAGGATCAACCAGTGATGCGCGCCAACACGAAAGGGAGAGGGTGTTTGATTCTCCAGTTTCTTCTCCACCGCCAATACGGTTTTACCAGGAGCTAAGCCTGTGCGATTGCCAACACGGAATATATGCGTATCGACCGCAAAAGTTTCTGCGCCAAAGGCACAGTTCATCACTACATTGGCGGTCTTTCGTCCTACGCCTGGCAACTTTACCAGCGCATCGCGATCGGCAGGAACCTCGCCGCCATAATCGGCGAGCAACATCTCCGACAACGCAATCACGTTTTTGGCTTTGGTGTTGTAAAGACCGATCGTCTTGATGTGCTCTTTAAGACCCTCGAGACCCAAATCCACCATCTGTTGCGGCTTTGTAACTTTGGAAAATAATGCCTTTGTCGCCTTGTTCACGCCGATATCGGTGGATTGTGCAGACAACGCCACCGCGACAACCAGTTGATAGGTATTACCCCAATTCAGCTCGGTTTCCGGATCAGGATTGTCCGCAGCAAGGCGGGAATAAAATTCGAAGATATCGTCTTTTTTCATAGGATTGATTATGGCTGTTCAGTGGCGAAAATACAATCACTTGAACTTGGTAAGAACGTAGTTTTGGATCACAATCTACTCTGGTAGTGGGCGGATTGGGAAGGGACCAACCAACCCAATCCGCCTGATTTGAATGCCCCCAGCGTGCTGGGCGTTGAATTGGCATTGTGTGGGAACAATGGCGCCAATTCGAAACCAAGCTATCATACCGGCTCTTCAATCCTTACTTGGAACGGTCGGTATCGGTCTCGCTTAAGCCCTGAACTGACAAATTATCTGTTCGCCAATCTGGTCAGGCTTTTGGTCGATACCAAATCGGCGAAGAATAGGCGCGTTCTTGCTGGACCTTCACCACATCATCAGGCAGTTTTATGCCGAATTTCAATGCATCGTAAATCGGCCAAGTAGGTGTTGGAATTTCCAAGACTCTCACATAATAGAATGCATTTTGTGTGGCATCAAATTCAGGGTCTTGCCACCAAGTCGTTAGCTCGGGCGCACCGGCACTATTGTCCCAAGTGCCGTTGGTTATATCCACGCTATTAGAAACTGGCGTAAGTCGGCCTTCATTGTTCATGGATCTTTGACCCGGGTTGCTCCAGCTAACGTTATAGACGTTCTCGTGCGTATCACCTTCGGCATCGATCCAACCTTTGACTATTTGGATGCGGTCGAGGCTGGCATTTTCCGGATCCATCAGGGCACTGACTAAGAAGCTTGGTGCATTGCTGTCGCCGGCCTGGCCCGATAGCTCACCGCCCATCGGCACGCCTTTGGTATAACCGGCTTTGACCAGATTACGGGTGTCGTTCTTAGAAAAATCAAAACCGTCAAAGAACCGCACCTGCATACGTGGTCCGGTTGTTGCGTATACTTCGCGGCGCATCATCGCATCGAAAATCGCCTCCCGCGTGTTGCTGGTCGCCCACACGGCTGCGTATCCGCTCGATAGATAATGCCAGCCGATCCGACCTTTTTTGGCGCCAAGCAAAGATAGCGTCGACGCGCGTTTTTCGTTGTTCAGTTCTAACCCACTATGTTTGCCGAAGAAATTATCCTCGTCAGCGGTGGCGAGCGATGTGTGGCTATCTGTCGAACCGATCATGCCAAGTTGAAATGGATCGGAGCCGAATTTGACGGTCAGCTGGAGCCCGCGTTTTAGCGCTTCACGAACATAGGAACCGCCATAGCTTTCCGGCGGGGTATCTTTCGCACAAATCAGGTTGCACCGATCCCAGCCTGTGTTTCCAAAACCGGCGAATTCGTCATTGGGTGAGAGAAATGGATGCGCTTCGCTGTCACCCTTGATTTGAGTGACTTCGACAATGGGTTCCCGCTTCGCGCGCGTTTTGACATAGGCCTCATCAAGCGGGCTGCCATCAAATTTGTTCATCGCAAACATACGGCCGTCGGAAATGTTACTGTTATGCGGAATGGCCAGCACCTGGCCGCCGGTTCTCTCTTCATAGGCATTCATATAGGCCCAGAGCATCTCCGGATCTGGCTTGCCGAACGCGCTGAAGGGCAGTGTATTGCCCATTTTATCCGGAGCATCACGGAACATCACTACGCGGTGCAGATTGTCCCCCCCGGTCCCGGCGTATATTCAAATCCCATGAATGCCGTAAATTTTCCGGGTTCATTATATTGCTCGACGATTTTTCCATGCTTTGCCCATAGATCAGTGGTTCGCCTTTTTGATGTTTCAGGATCGAGCAAGCCATCAGGCAGGGTTCCCTTGCCCGCTCGATCAATAATTTCTGCGGTGGCGCGGAGGCCAGCATTGGAATTCGGATCATCATCATTGAACATATCATGCCATTTCAGCAATAACTCCTTACCTAGTAATTCGGCACGCGGCGTATCTGCGATTTCCTTGGTTGCGCCCATGGCTCCGGCGTGGTCGGCGATAACCAGAAAGTCGAGCGGGCGCGCGAGTTTGGCTTTCGCGCCTTTGGTTGCTGTCACTTCTTCGCCGCGGGCAAATCGGAGGGCGGATTCAGAGTTCAGCCTATTCCCAAAGCCAAAAGCATCACCGCTATTGTCGGTGTGGAGATGGGTATCGCCCCAGAACACCTGTGTTGGATATTGAGAATCCGAGGTATTCAAACTGGCGGTATTGCTGCTTTTACCATTGGTGCATCCAGTTGCTGCCAATGCTATGATGCAGGCCGATGCTATAAGGGTTCTTCGCATAAACTCTCTCCAAATCTGTATTTATGTACCTGATTGGGCATCAACCTCTTCAGGTACCTGCTTTGTGCTCAATTCATCCAATATGCGATTATGTTCCGCGCGAGTGAGCCGGTATCTTACGTAAAACGCCAGTGAAACTAACGCAGCAGCGGCCATAATCGGCCCGGACATAACGCCCAGTCGCCAAACTACATCACTATCTACCTCACCGGGAACAGCTTCGAACGGCAGAACAATGAACAGATCCAGACTGATGCCAGCGATAAAATGACCAGCGGAATTCGACGCCTTTGCGAAAAAGGCACGAGCGGAGAAAATCAGGCCCTCTTGCCGCAATCCAGTAAAAAGCTCGTTCTGGTCTGAGATATCGCCCAGCATCGATAGGATCGCAACCAGCCCGATTGCAAATCCAAGTGCAGCGCACATCACGCTGGCCACCAGCAAAGGCATCAGCATTTCTGATTCATTGGCAGGCATCAATCCCAGCAACCGCAGATCTATAGGTAGTTGCACGAATATAATGAGGGCAAGAAGCCCACCCAAGACAACAAATTTCCGTTCAAACCGTTTCATCAATAGTGGCGATAATGCTGCACCCAATATAATGGCTGGAACCGTTGCTAGCCCGAACCAACGTATCTTTTCTGGAGGTAGTTCCCAAAAATATGTGTACACGAAAACTTGTAATGTCTCATTCATGCCCACAGAGATCATGAGGAAAAAATAACCCACCATGATGAAAGCATAGTTCGGGTTTTTCAGAGCACCCAACAGATCTTTGTAAAAACCGGTCAGGGATAAGCGTTCCTGTCCCTCTGGCGGTTTGCTGAGATGTGAGATGCGATTCTTTGTACCCACGGCACTTAGAAAAATAGAGATGAGTACTATGCTGCAAGCGGTCATCACAACGGGTCCATAGGCGGATGCATCAAGATGCTTAGGGACTATTGTGCCATCAGCGAGTACGGATTCCCCAGCGAGGAAAAATCCCCAAGCCGTGAACGCAAACAGCGCTCCTGAGGCATATCCAAACACCGAATTGATGCTAAACAATTTTGATCGATCATTGGCATCTTTTGTGAGCTCCCCACCGAGTGCAAAATGGGGTATGGTGTAGAGTGTCAAAAATAACCGCGCCAAAACAGTCCAACACATTAGCCAGATGAATAATCCAGTCTGATTAGGGTTTCCCGTTGCACCGCCGCTCAGCATTTCGGGTGGACTGAAGATGAGGTAGAGCGAAATCGCTAGCGGGATGGGGGCAGCGAACAAGAACGGATGACGACGACCCAATCGCGAACGCCATCGGTCTGAAATCATTCCAACTATCGGATCGGAAATTGCGTCACCCAAGATTGCAAGCATTATCGCTGTGCCAATGAGTGAATTGGAAAGACCGATGGCTTGATTATAGTATATTGAGATGAATGTGTTGAACATGCCGAGGAAGACAATCTCCCCCATTGATCCAATGCCAAAGGCAACTTTTGTCAAAATGGGCAATTTTTGACGAATATCGTTCATTTTCAGCCCGTTCTCCTCTAAGGTGATATTATACAGTATTTATAATAATGAAACCGCTAATATGACCGGGAACAAGTAATGAAACTATACCATCAGGACGGCGCGCCCAACCCACGTAGGGTGAAAATTTTTGCGGCTGAAAAAGGCATCGATCTCGAATTTGTGCAAGTTACAATGTTAAAGCGAGAGCATAAAACACCCGAGTTTCTCAAGAAGAACCCGAGCGGGAAAATTCCGGTGCTCGAGCTTGATGACGGACGCTGCATTCCAGAGTCAGTGGCGATATGTCGCTATCTGGAAGCGATCGAGCCAGAACCCAATTTATTTGGCTGCGATTCCTATGAGCTTGCCTATATTGAAGCACGCAATCGTCAAATAGAATTTGAGTATTGGCGGGAAATTGGAATCTCATGGGTCAATGGTCCGATCGTAGGACAATTGGGAATTGTGAAGCAGGTTCCTGAAGCCAAAGAGTTGAGCGATGAGAACACCCGTCACTATTACAAACGCCTCGATCAAGAATTCGCGTCATCCCCCTATGTCGCGGGAGATCGTTTTACGGTGGCGGATATCACTCTAGTAACCGGCGTTGATTTTGCGTCGACCTTGGTTGGGTTGAAACCGGATGAAAGCCTGAAAAATCTGGATCGCTGGCACAAGGAAGTTTCGTCGCGCGCCAGTTGTCAGGCCTTTAGCGCTATGCCCGGCGCATCATCATAAACGCATCCCCTCAGTCGGATGAAATAAAGTTGGCCATCCCAGCATGAATGAATTGCAGGGCGTCTTCGATCATCCTCTTGCGATTACCACCATGAAGCCGCCAGTGAAGGGCGGCGGCTTGTGATACACCAGAAGCAAAAACCGTCATTTTTGCGGCCTGTCCGCGCTTAACGGGATAGAATTCCATCAAGCGGTCCACTAGCAGTTCGCCGACGCCCAGTGTATCCGTCATATTGGTT
Organism: uncultured Sphingomonadaceae bacterium; assembly: GCA_947494305.1. Lineage (GTDB taxonomy): Bacteria > Pseudomonadota > Alphaproteobacteria > Sphingomonadales > Sphingomonadaceae > Parasphingorhabdus. The sequence continues at coordinate 6,107 of CANLUL010000003.1, forward strand.
GGGTGCAGAGAGGCTTCAATATCCGGCTGGCTTCGCAATATAGAGACAATGTTGCCGTTCGCCCCTTCATCAAAATTCGATGTAACCGCGATCCGGACAACATCTTCATATTTTTCTGCTTGTTCCAGTTTCAACTTGATATCACCATAAAATCGGATCAATTCGCGTCCAAGCAGTTCCTGTAATAACGAAAGCCGGGTATCAAAATATTTGTAGATCAGGGGGTTGCTGACTTTTGCCTCTGTAGCCACTGCTTCCATAGTCAGCGAAGCAAATCCTCGTGACAAGATGATATCCCGCGCACTATCGAGCAATTGATTGCGTCGTTCCTTGGGAGCAAGGCGGAGGCGTTTTTCCTTAATCATGGATAGTGAATAAACCTAGCGGAGTGATAAACAACCGGTAAATCACCATGCGGTTGATCAACTTTGGGGGCCCCGGCGTTCATGGTCATCAACCAAAAGAGAACGCGCTTGGGATTGGGGTCCAAAAGCGTTCAGGGAAAATTTAACTGTGGGATAGAGAAAATTCGCTGTTAGAGCCCCATCAAATCCTCAAAGTTCTTGCTATAAAAATGATCCAGTTCTTCCGGCGTTGCATCGACGGCGTTGAGGCTGCGCTCAAAATCGCCGAACGGGTCGCTACCACCTTCGGGATGCGGATAGTCGGTGTTGAACATCAAAATCTCTTTGCCAACGCTCCTCAGACACCAGCCAGCATCTTCAAAATGGAAAGGCGTAGCGCGCACTTGGCGCTGAACATATTCGGATGGTTTGATCGAAAGATCGCGCAGCGCTACATCAAACTTCCCCAGTTCCTTCACGCCGATATCCAGATTTTGCATCATGGCCGGGATCCAGTTGGCGCCCAGTTCAATCAGACCGATCTTCAGATTGGGGAAACGCTCCAATACGCCATCATATATCATACAGGTCATCCAACGCTCGATCGAATGATGCAGGACATTCACATCTTTTGGCTTGGTCGTTTCCAGATTGAACGGACTGCCTTCCAGCACGCGCTCAACACCGGTATTCATATATTCAGACGGCATGCGAACGCCGCTACCGATGTGCAAAACGATGGGAACCTTGGCCTCTTCCAGTACAGCCCAGATTGGGTCATAACTGCGGTGCGACGGCGCCCTGCCATCGATGGCATCAGAAAACAGCCAGAAAGCCTTTATGCCAAATTCTATACCCTGTTTCGCACTTGCCAACGCTTTTTCAGGATCGTTCTGCGAGATAAAGCCAACTGGGAGCAGGCGATCATCATCCGAACAGAAATCCGCCATGCCGCGGTTCAGAGCTTCGGTTCCTTCATAGACTACGCGTTCATCTTTCGATCGTGCGAAACGCGAAAGCGCCGCCAGCGGGAAAACAATCTGCGACTGGATTCCCATGATGTCGAGCGCTTCGCTCCGTTCCTTCTTGTCAATCGCGCCAAAGGCCGCCCATTGATTCATCTTGGCTTTGTGGCCGAAAATATTGGATTTTAAACCTTCGGTCAGTTCCGGATTTTCTCCAGCCAGACGTTTGTCTGCCATCTCGACGATGGGTTCTATGCCCGGAAGCGATTTGGATATCAGCCCTTCAACCAAATTGTCCTTCACATATTCGCTGGCATATTGATCAAGCCAGTCAAAGGAATCGGTAATATGACTGTCGGCGTCATGGATAACCCGTCCGGCTCGATGAGAAGCCTCTGGCACTGATTTGGTCATTGTTTCGGACATGGTACTTTCCTCTCGCGCAGTCGGATATTCCAATATCGAAATTTATTATATATAATATATAACAATAGTCAATCTGGATATAACTACGGCACGATGAAATTGTGTCTCACTGGTCCGAACTCTTCCACCATTGCTCATTCGCAAAGGGTTTGTCCGCATGCACGATTTCACCAATTTTTGGTGTTAGCAGGTCCACATTTTTGCTTGCCGCTGCCTTGATCGCCCGTTCAATCGGTTCGTCCCATTCATGAAGACCGAGATTGAAAGTCATCCAATGCACTGGCAGCATTCTCTTCCCACCCAAATCCAGGTGAACCTTAACCGCTTCTTCGGGCGTCATATGAATATCCCGCCAGGCTTGACCTGGTCCATAGGACCCCACTTTGATGATATTCAAATCAAATGGTCTCAGGCGCTCTCCAATTTGTGCGAACAATTTAGAGTAGCCGGAATCGCCGCTGTAAAATACGTTGTGTTGCTTTCCTGAAATAGACCAAGAACTCCAATGGGTTGCTTTATAGTCTAGCAGTCCGCGGCTGGAATAATGCCGATTAGGCGTCGAAGTGATAGTTAGCTTGCCGATCCGTGCAGCCTCCCACCATTCCATTTCAACGATTTGATTGGCGGGGATATTCCAATCCTCCAAATATTGTCCCACACCCAGCGGAACCAAGAATTTTGTACCCTGTGATGCTAGATGACGGACCGTGGCTTCATCCAGATGGTCATAGTGGTTATGCGAAATGACCACCGCATCGATGCCTTCCAATTCTGTCAGTTCCAAGGGCGCATCATGTGTTCGCTTCGGGCCGATAAATTGAAATGGTGAAACACGCTGCGAAAGCACCGGGTCTGTTAGGATACGATGACCATCAATTTCTATCAGAACGCTGGCATGCCCCAACCAGATTGAACGCAAACCCGGTTTCGGATCATTTTGAAGTGCGGCGATCTCTAGAGACACTATCGGTACATCATTACCCGGCTCTCTTTGCTGATCCCCGAAAAATTGCTCTTGAAGATATGCTAGCCCAAGCGTGTTTTCAGCTTGGCGCTCTTCATTTACGAATGCACCATCAAGATATTGCTCGGATTTTTCGATTCGATTTTTCCGCTCTTCGGAAATATTGGTGTGAAGATACCAAGTTGTAATTCCTGCTAGGGAGGCGAAGGCGAGAAGCAAAGTTGATAGCCACTTGAGAATTTTGGGTATCTTCTTCATGTCAGAACCTTCAGTTTGACAGTGTCAGTTATAGTTTCAAAATATCCATCATGTCATATCGGCCAGGCCTTTGCTGGCTCAACCAACCAGCTGCTTTCACGGCACCTTTGGCAAAGATCATCCGGTTTTCTGCACGATGTGTCAGCTCGATCCGTTCCTCGTCGCTAGCCAAGATAACAGTGTGATCGCCAGCGACCGATCCTCCGCGTAAAGCGGCGAAGCCTATCGCGCCGGTTTTACGAGCCCCGGTAATGCCGTCACGGCCACTTTCGCTATGGGCGGACAGATCGATATTGCGGCCCGATGCGGCCGCTTCCCCAAGCAGTTTGGCCGTCCCACTTGGCGCATCGACTTTATGCCGATGGTGCATTTCGACAATCTCAATGTCCCAATCTTCTCCCAACTTACTGGCGGCCTGTTTCACCAGTGCGGCAAGCATGTTTACGCCAAGCGATGTATTGCCAGTTTGCAGGATGGGAATCTTCTGTGACGCGGAGTCAATGGCTGTATGGTGCGCTTCTTCCAGGCCGGTGGTGCCGATAACGATGGGTTTGTCCGCTTCGATGCAAGCATCGAGCGTAGCCTGCAATGCTGCAGGTGAGGAAAAATCAACCAACACATCACTGGCCGCGATCAAAGGCTTGATATCGTCTCCCTGATCTACACCGCCAGCATGCTCATGCTGTGCCTGTGCAATGGCATTGACGAGTGCCTGACCCATCCGTCCTTTGCTGCCGATTATTCCGATTGCTGTCATGATTTGTCTTTCGTGCCTTGCAATATCGTCTGTGAAATTGTTGGATAGCGCAATGAACGAAATAAACAACATCGTCATCCTGACCGGAGCCGGAATTAGTGCTGAAAGCGGGGTGGCGACCTTTCGCGGACCTGATGGTTTGTGGGAAGGGCATCGGGTGGAAGACGTTGCGACGCCAGAGGCCTTTGCTCGCAACTCGGATCTGGTGCAGAAATTTTATGACGAGCGGCGGGCTAAACTGCAGAGCGTGCATCCCAACGCGGCACATGCTGCACTGGCGAAGCTGGACGAGAAATGGCCTGGCGATTTGCTTCTGGTAACCCAGAATGTTGATGACCTACATGATCGGGCAGGGGCCACACGACTGTTGCATATGCATGGCGAATTGAACAGCGCATGGTGCCTAGCCTGTGATGGGCGATCCCATTTCGATGGAGAGATGGCCCTCGATCCGGCCTGCCCAAAATGCGACCAATTTGGATATTTGCGACCGGACATCGTCTGGTTTGGAGAAATGCCTTATGAGATGGAGCGTATTGAACTGGCGTTGGCGCAATGCGACTTGTTTGTTTCGATCGGAACCTCGGGTGCGGTCTATCCTGCCGCAGGATTTGTGCAAAGCGCCCGACACTATGGAGCACATACGCTGGAGATGAATTTGGATCCTTCAGAAGGCAGTCTGCATTTTCATGAAAACAGGATGGGTAAAGCGGGAGAACTTGTGCCAACGTGGGTTGAAGAAGTGTTGTCTCATGTCTGATATTACCGGGCAATGCCATTGCGGAGCCGTGCAGATAAGGGTTCCAAATCTTCCCAAAGAAGTGCTCCAATGCAATTGCTCGCTTTGTCAGAAAACCGGCTGGACCGGTGGTTACTGGCATCCCGACCAGGTGACTGTCGATTCACAAGATGGTGTGTTGAACAGCTATGTCCAGGGTGACAGGACCATCAAGCTTTGGAATTGTTCACGGTGCGGTTCTCATACGCACTGGACGCCCTTATCGGCAGCGCCTGATCGGATGGGCATCAATATGCGGGTGTTTGAGTCTGCCTTATGGCAGGATCTACCGGTGCGCCCAGTGGATGGCGCAAGCTTTTAACCGGCTTATTGCAGCAGATTTCTGGTGGTCACCAAATAGAGAATCCACAATGCCATTGCGATGATCGAAAGGGTCGATCCCATCACACCGAACTGCCGGAATCGCAAATTGCCTGAGCCTTCATGCTGGTACATTCCATATATATGCAGCACCCGTGAAAACAGGAATAATGCCGCCAAACCCGTCAGTGTCCAGTGATGCGCCTGTGACAATTCCAGCAACGCCATCAATATAAGTGCAATCGGTGCATTTTCGGCGAGATTGGCATGGGCTCCGCGCACCATTTTCATTTTCTCGTCCTCACCGGCGCCGAACATGGTTTCGGTTCTGACTCGTTGGCCGATAACTTTAAACATCATGAAAATGAGCATGAGCCCGCAAATTGCTGCCGCCAGAGCAGTTACCGGTAGTGTCATAAATTCCTCCCATATTTGACGGGATTATCCGACAGTCGCCTATAAAAGGCAAGCTGTCAGTCGGCGGACCGACCGCAGGTAGAACAAGACGGATCCTTCGGAAGTTTCATCGTTCGCATAGAGGGCGTGAGTCCGTCGAACAATTGCAGCTTTCCGGCAGGATCTTCACCAAAGCCAGTGACAACGCGAATCGCTTCCATTGCCGCAAAACTGCCAATAAGGCCGACCATCGCACCCAATACACCGACTTCGCTGCAATTGTCGCAATCATTTGGATCATGCGCATCACCGACGAAGCAACGATAGCAGGGCTTATCTAGTTCCCAGCCACGAAATGTGCCGAGCTGTCCTTGAAACTGGCCTATTGCTGCGGAGACCAAAGGGACTTTATGCCGAACCGACAGATCAGATACCAAAAGCCGCGTTTGGTAATTGTCGGAACCATCGATTATCGCGTCAAATGGCGCAAAAAATGCTGCAGCATCGTCAAAAAAATGCTGCGCGGTAAGTCTTTGATTAACCATATTTATTAAGATATCTGGATCGATTTCCAGGGCACGCTTTTTTGCGACTTCGACTTTGGGCTTTCCGACATCGTATTCGGTGAACAAAACTTGTCGTTGCAAATTGGAAACAGATACAACATCATCGTCAATAACGGTCAGAGCGCCAACGCCAGCAGCGGTCAAATATTGTATAGCTGGGCAACCAATACCTCCGGCACCAACGATAAGAATATGCGAAGCCAGCAGCTTTTTTTGCCCGGCTCCACCGATATCTTTTAGGACAATATGACGCGCGTAGCGGTCAAGCTGGGCGTCGGTAAGTTCTGTCATTCAGGCCAGCGAAAATGTATAGCGGTTCGATACCATTTTGGTTTGCCACGAGGTGGAATTGGTGCAATATTTTTCGCGAACTTGATGAGATGCTGACCCATATATTCCTCCAGCGCCTTGCAACCGACCGATACGGGAAGAACTCTCTCGATTTCTCCCTCAGCAGATACATAGATGGCCGCTTCAATTTTCGCGTGAACCCATTGATAATTATCAATGGGAAGGCTGCAATTGTCTTTTCGTGCGGCTTTTTCAGCCACAATATTATGACGGTCTGCAAATTTTACCGGTTTGCGGAATTTTGCCAAATCAAGAGATGCTATATCAGCAGGCGTTGAAACTTCTGTTTCATTTGTTGCAGCTGGCTGGACTGTGGCCAAAGTCAAAGCTAGTAGTTCAAGCATATCAAATCTCCCAAACCTTTGTTAACGCCTCTATCATATACCGGTTGAGCCAAACCCGCCAGCCCCGCGGTCTGTTTCATCCAGATCGGCAACTTCAATCAAATTTCCTCGCTGAACCGGGGCCACAACTATTTGTGCGATCCGGTCGCCGCGCTCAACAGCGAAATCCTCTTCTCCCAAATTCGCCAGGATAACCTTTATTTCTCCCCGGTAATCGCTGTCGATCGTTCCTGGCGTGTTGAGAACTGATATACCCTTCTTGAGCGCTAACCCTGAACGAGGCCGCACCTGGACTTCATAACCTTCGGGAATTGCAAAAGCGAAACCGGTGCCGACCAATCCACGTTTCCCCGGAGCTATGGTGGCCGCTTCCGCTGCCCGGATATCCATGCCTGCAGAACCAGTTGTCTCGTAACTTGGCATCGGTAAGTCGTCGGCGTTGTCCAACCGTTTGACCGGAATTTCGATAGGCTTGAACATAAATACTATATCTCTTCGCTGATTTTTTGGACCAATTTTTGCGCTACATCGGATTTTGGCATGCGCTCCCAAATTTCACTGCCGGTATCAGTAACGATATGGACGCTGTTATCGGTGCCGCCCATTACATCGCCGGAGACATCATTGGCGACGATCCAGTCGCACCTCTTTTTGGCGAGTTTTGCCCGTGCATGTTCGGCAATCTTTTCGGTTTCCGCAGCAAATCCAATCAGCAGGCCCGGACGTTTGTCGTGCGTTGCCAATCCAGCAAGAATATCTGGGTTCTCGATCAGTTCTAGCGGAGCAGGCGCATCGCCCTTTTTCTTGATCTTCTGTTCAGCTTTTGTATTGGCGCGCCAATCGGCCACCGCTGCCACCATGATGGCTACATCAGCCGGAAGGGCATCATGAACTGCGCTTTCCATTTCTAAAGCGGTTTCTACATCCACGCGCATAACACCAGCGGGGGTGGGAAGATGGACCGGTCCAGCGACCAAAGTCACTTGAGCGCCAGCCTCAGCGGCGGCCTGTGCAATAGCGAAGCCCTGAAGCCCGGATGAGCGATTGGCGATATAGCGAACAGGGTCAATCGGCTCACGGGTCGGTCCTGCGGTGACCAAAACATGCTTGCCATGCAAGGGACGGTGTTGATCTGGCGCAAAAGCCGGTTGGCCTGCAAGCGGATTGGCACCCAATTCAGTCTCGTCTGTATCGGCTCCGGGAACGGTCAAAAATGGTGATCCCATCAGTGACGCAATCTCCGCCATCAGGGCTTCTGGTTCGGGCATCCGGCCAGGGCCATATTCGCCGCAAGCCATGTCACCTTCATCGGGCGGCATGACATTGATGCCATCCTTTTGCAGTTGCTCGATATTGCGCTGGGTCGCGGCATGTTGCCACATGCGAACATTCATTGCTGGCACAGCCAGCACAGAGGTATCGGTGGCCAACAGCAAGGTTGTCGCCAAATCATCGGCAATCCCGCCCGCCATCTTGGCGAGCAGATTGGCGGTGGCTGGACAGATCACAATCAAATCTGCCTCGCGCGACAATTGAATATGGCCCATCTCGGTCTCATCTTTTAGCGACCAGAGTGTTGTATGCACTTCATTTTCCGAAAGTGCCGCCAGTGTCATAGGTGTGACAAATTGCGCGCCCGATTCGGTTAACACACAGCGTACCGTCATGCCCGATTTCTTAATGAGCCGGATAAGTTCGCTAGCCTTATAGGCCGCAATCCCGCCACCGATGATCAGGAGTATATGTTTTGGTTTGTCCATTGCCTTGCTTGGTAGGGCGGAAATGGCTTTGGCTCAAGTATGTCGCATCTGACCAATCGTATAGGCTTGCAACCCTTGCCGATATAACGAGCCTGGAACCACCCGGCGCGTTTGCCGTCTTACCCAGAAAAGCAGTAATAATGAAAAGAAAGGAGCCGCTATGTCTACAACTAAGCGAGGGCTTGTTAGTGATGCCGACCAGAGTTCCCAGACGAACCATCCCATGCTTAGATAGAGGGCGATCGTCGCGGTCATCCAGCAAATCTCGCGAATCAGTAAGGGCATTTTTTTGAACATGACCGAAGGATTAGCTGGCGATTTTCAATCCCGCTGTGATCTATGTCTCAAATTTGGTCTTTTAAACTACTCAGCCCGTTGGAACTGTGTTCTGTTAAATTCGCGCCAGCCATTCTCCTGCAAGATCCAGTCAACCACCTCAATGCTGCCATCGGACTTGAGAGTGTAATTGGACCGGCCCTGCTTGCCGCCTGCTTTGCCCCAGATTGTGCTGAGCATATTGTCGGAATAACTTGTAACCATGGGATGTAAGTCTCCGCTGGTATCGGCCCAGAATCCATCCTTGCTGCCGTGGGTATAATAACCATGACCTCGAAAAGTGACCGTCTTGCTTTCACGATCCATGTCGATCTGATATTTCACTCGGTAGAATTTGTCGGCCAGATCTTTGAACCAGATCATTGTAGATTTGGAAGGGAGTCCAAATGAGGTTCCTTCTGCTTTCCAGGTGCCAGCGAATTTTTCCATTATGGCCGATTGCGTTGCAGGAGTTGAAATGGCTTCTTCTGCAGCAGCAGGTAGTGTGATGAACGACGAGGTAGTTATCAGAAATCCGGCTAAAAGGAGTCTCATTCGCATGGTATATTCCTATCCCCAGTAAAACATAGCTCCAGCGCCAATAGCAGCTGCTAGCAACGCTGTCAGCGTATAGCGCCAGACACCGCCACCCGTTTTCTCCTTCTTCCGATCCCAAATCAACTCGACATCAGCCACTGGCGGCGGGGGGGGAGCCCCTCCTTTGCGAGGAAGCTGTGCGTCAAGACGGCGGACGATATCCGGCAGCAACATTAGTGTCTTGACATCATCGTTGATCCGGTCGGCAATAGCCGCTTCGGGGCCAAGCTCGCCGCGGATCCATTCTTTGACATAAGGACCGCTGGTATCCCACATATTAATCTGGGGATTGAGGTCGGTAGCAATGCCTTCGACCATGACCATCGTTTTTTGCAACAACAGCAGATGGGGCTGTGTTTCCATGTCGAAATCACGGGTGATTGCGAACAGCCCATCAAGCATGTCACCGACAGAAAGCTCGTGCACCGGCTTGCCGCGCATGGGTTCGCCGACCGCCCGCAACGCGGTCGCGAAATCTTCCATATTGTGATGGTCGGGCACATATTGTGCCTCGAAATGGATTTCGGCGACGCGCTTATAGTTACCGGTGGTCAAGCCATAGAGAATTTCCGCCAGCCAGAAACGGGCCTTCTTGTTGATCCGTCCCATGATGCCAAAATCAATCGCGACAATTGTGCCGTCGGCTTTGATGAAGATATTACCCTGATGCATGTCAGCGTGAAAATAACCAGCCTCAATGGCTTGTTTTAGGAAAGTTCTTACCAGACGGATGGCAACGTCATTAAGATCATGGCCGGCCGCTTTCAGTTCATCGAGCTTGGATATTTTGATGCCATCGACCCAGTCGAGCGTCAATACACGGCCGGATGTGCGATCCCAGTCAATTGCAGGAATCTCAAACTGATCGACATTGGCCATATGTTCGGCCAGTTCGGAAGCCGAAGCCGCTTCGCGGCGCAAATCAAGCTCACGCATGGTCCAGCGCCGAAAATTGGCGATGACCAATTCAGGGCGCAGACGTTTTGCTTCACCGCCCAAAGCTTCCAAATGCGCTGCCGCCCACTCATAGGTTTCAATATCTTGATTGAATTTTTTCACAATGCCGGGACGCAGAACCTTAACTGCAACATCCTTGCCATCTATCGCGGTAGCGCGATGGACTTGCGCAATTGAGGCTGCGCCGACTGGGTCTGGATCAATTGCGCTATAGAGATCTTCAACGGGGCGCCCCAGACTGGCTTCAATCTCATCTTTGATTTTGGCAAAGGGAACCGGCGGCAGATTGTCTTGCAATTCCAGTAAGTCTTTTGCCGCCTCCGCTCCGATGATATCAGGCCGGGTGGCTAGCGTTTGACCAAGCTTGATGGCTGCCGGGCCAATAGCCTGCAAAGCGGCGGAATAATTCGGCGTTCTGGGTTGAATCGTTCCCAGCCGCGCGATTCGAAACAGACGACGCACTTGTGGCGGGGTCGCTTTGTGCCTTTCGAGATCACGCAGGGCACCATGTTTGGCAAGCGTACGACCCCATTTGAGCAAGCGAAAAATATGGGTGCGAGCAGAGGTCATAGTTTGAAGTTTCAGACCTTCCAGCCGCTATGGATACAGACCAGCCCGCCCATCATCGGCTCGATTCTGGTTTGTTCAAATCCGGCGTCCCGAATCATCACTTCAAATTTTTCCATCGGTGGGAATTTATCAATCGATTCGGCGAGATAGCGATAGCTGTCTTCATCATCAGCAATTGCCTTGCCCACCTTCGGCAGGATTTTGTGGGAATAAGCATTATAGACCTTGTCAAAGCCGGGCCACTTGGTTTGTGAAAATTCCATACAGAAGAACCTTCCCCCATAACGCAATACGCGATGTGCTTCTTCTAATACGCGGTCGATATGGGTAACATTTCTGATCCCGAAAACCATCGTGAAGGCATCAAAGCTTGCATCGGGAAACTTTAGTTCCTCGGCATCCTGTTCGCTCCAGACTAACCGGTCTTCGCCATTATCCAATGCCCGTTCGACACCAGCGGCAAGCATCGCGGCATTGATATCAGCGACCGTAATATTGGCACCGCTGTCGACCATGCGAAAAGCGATGTCTCCCGTTCCACCGGCCATATCGAGAATATCTTCGCCAGCTTGCGGTTTTACACGGCGCACAAAGCGATCTTTCCAAAGCCGGTGTGTGCCGCCACTCATGGCATCATTCATCACATCATATTTTGATGCGACATTGGAGAAGACCTGTCCCACCAGGGAGACCTTCTCTTTCTCGGGAACATCTTCATATCCAAAGGATACGGTTTTGCTTTCGATTGCCATGATACGCTCTTGCTATTGATTTCTTGGTTCTCCAGTTAGACGAGGCTAGGCGGCACTGCAATCACTCTATCGCTGCCCTTTTGACCGTAACTGATTGAGGATTTCTATGCCCGAGTTGCCGGAAGTTGAAACCACTGTCGCTGGATTGAAACCCGTTCTGGAAGGCCGGCGGTTGACATTGGTCGAACCGCGCCGGCCTGATTTGCGTTGGCCGTTCCCCGGAGACCTGCGTCAAAGAATGACCGGTGCGAAAATCATCGCTTTGGGGAGACGCGCAAAATATGGGTTGATAGAGACGGATCGCGATGATGTGATGATTTTTCACCTCGGCATGTCTGGTCGCTGGCGCATTGATCCGGAAGAGATTGAAAAACATGACCATCTACTCCTGGAAACCGATGACGGCCATCGCTTGGTTTTGAACGATCCCCGGCGTTTTGGATCGGTTGATCTGGTGCAGAAGGGCGATATTGACCTGTACAAACCCTTTGTTTCTATGGGCCCGGAACCATTAAGTGGTTCATTTGATGGAAAATATCTGAAAGCAGCGACCAAAGGCCGAAAAGCGCCAATCAAGCAATTGCTTTTGGATCAGCGAACCGTTGCCGGACTTGGCAATATTTATGTATGCGAAGCGCTGCATATGGCGGGTATCTCTCCGCGCAAGGCGGGGGGCGAGATATCCAGGCCAAAATATGACAAGCTAGTTGGCTCGGTGAAACAGGTGCTGACCGCTGCCATCGCCGCTGGCGGCTCCAGTTTGCGCGATTTTGTGCAACCGGACGGCGAGTTGGGTTATTTTGCCAAAGATTGGCTGGTTTATGGCCGTGAAGGAGAGGTTTGCCACTGCGGTTCAGTGATTCAACGTCGAGTCGATAGTGGGCGATCAACCTTCTACTGTTCACGGTGCCAGAAATAGCCGTTCTACTAAGCTATTGACGGGAATCGCGGCTCACGCTATTGCCCGCCGACTTGAGCCGAGCTCGCTATGGCGAATCGCGGCATAATATTTCAGAATTTGAGGGTTTTTCATGGCAAATACGCCGCAAGCAAAAAAACGTATCCGTCGTAATGGAAGTCGCACTGTGATCAATAAGAATCGCGTCAGCCAAATTCGTACGAAGATCAAAGCGGTAGATACCGCAGTTGAAGCAGGCGACAAAAAAGCCGCCACTGAAGCCCTAAAAGCTGTTCAACCGGAACTGGCTCGTGGTGTTTCGAAAGGCGTTTTTCATAAAAACACCGCTTCACGGAAGTTTAGCCGTCTTACAAAACGAGTCGCAGCGCTCTAAAATATGCTGCTTCTTCGGAAGCTGTACCTACAAAAGAAAACCCGCCCTATCCGGCGGGTTTCTTTTTGCGTGAAAGAAGGATCGGGCCGCTAAACCATCATGAGTTTGTTGCGCCGTACTATTGCAAAATATTCTTCCAGAGCTGCTGCTGTGTGGTCGCTTAGTTCGATAAAGATGCGGCGACCGTCGCTATCATCTGCCTTACGAGCGAAGATATTTTCCTCTGTCATAATTTTAATCCAGCGAAGAGCGGTGGTTGGGGGTACACTGGCAGCGATACAGAGGCTTGAGACAGACACTGTAACATTTTCAAGCCGGGCGGCCATTAGGTCGAGCAGCATATCCCAGGCAGGATCGGCAAAAAGCTCCGCATCAAAATACTGAGTTCGCAACCGGCGGGCCTTGATCAAATCTCGGATTTGAGAGGCGGTGATTACGCTGTTAGGATGATGTTCTTCAGAACTACTTCCATAGGGTATCGAATCAATGCTGCTCTGGCCCTTAAAGCCAAACGGATCATCTGAAACGGATGATGAAACTTTGGGTGGGTGCAGCGGGCTGCGAATAGGATCGCGATCACCGCGGCTGATTTGCTTGCCGGCAAGTTGAGACAAAACTCGGGCGATGCGCTCTACGTCTTCTGATATTTTTCTAAGATCAGTCAAATTTGGTTCGTCACGATTGCTGAACGTAGCCGACAGTGTCTCTTTAATTCTGTTGTTCAGAGTCACCAATATCTCAGCCGAAAGATTGTCTCCCCCATCAGTCGTTAAAAACTCGGTATTGGAGTAGTCGAGCATGGCAACCGTGTTATTGAGGAATTCTAGAGGCAACAGTATTAGCAAGGGTAGATCATGTTGAGCGCAGAAACTTTCAAGCGTTGATAATGACTGCTGAGTCTTTGCGTCCCAGCTGCAAATATGAATCACTAGAGCAATGGCATTAAGTCGCTGCTCTATATCTGCTGGATTGAAATCAATAGGCAGTGGTTTGACTATCCTGCCGCCTGCGTCCCGAATGAGATCCACAATCTTTCCACGTAGAACCAGATCGTTACCAATAACGATGATCTGACCGCTCCAAAGAGCGGTTTGATGATCTTCCTCAATCCCCATTATTTGCATCACTGTGTTTTCTTTTGATGTTGGTTCAATTTTGAAACACGTCGATCCAACAACGACCAACAGTGGATGTGAATAGCATATAAGTCTATTGTCAGCAGGCCTGTTTCACTTAACAGTCCCGGCCTTTGGTTTTTGGAAAGCGTGATAATTTTACGCCAGAATAGGGCGAATTGGGTTAAACATTGTAATCCCACCGTTCAAAACCGGTTCAGCCTTGCTATATTATGATACAAGCTGATGGTGGATGTTCGAACCGAAGGAAAAGAAATGACAGGGTCGATTGATAGAATGTCTTTGAAACGCCGACTGGCGTTGTTCGCACCGATAGGTCTGTTGGCGTTAAGCGCATGTGCAACGCCGTTTCGCGCAGATGTGCAAAGGTTTGCGGCATTACCAGATACAACAGGCCAAAGTTTCGCAGTTGTCGCTGCAGATCCTGATTTGTCTGGCGGTCTTGAATTTGGCCAATATGCGCGCCTTGTTGAGCAGCGGATGACAGAATTGGGTTATCGAATCAGTGATGATCCAGCTGCAGCCGAGCTTATTGTGAGCATGGACTATGACATTGATAAGGGCCGTGAAAAGGTGGTTTCCGATGTTGATCCGTTTTTCTCACCGATTGGATATCGACCATATTATCGTCGTGGATTTTATGGTCGTCACCGCTACCGTTATGGCTTTCACGATCCGTTTCTGTTCGGCGGTGCAGGTTTTGCAGGTTATGGCGGTGTACGCAGCTTCACGGTTTATACCACAGACCTAGATCTGAAAATTGATCGCGCTGCGGATGGAGAGCGTTTGTTCGAAGGGAAAGCCGAGGCTTTATCTCGTTCAAAAAACCTGACTCATCTTGTGCCGAATCTAGTTGAGGCGATGTTCACCAATTTCCCTGGCAACAGTGGCGAGCGTGTTCGCATCTCCGTGGCACCGGAGAAAAAATAAGGTCTCCCTATTTCTAGCTTTCAAGCTGGCGCAATAGCATTCGAACGTCATTGTCCATTTCGCTGTCTTCACCGCGGAGTTGTTCAACCAACTTGACCGCGTGAATAACTGTGCTGTGATCTCGGCCACCAAACTTCCGTCCAATTTCCGGATAGCTGCGCGGTGTCATGACCTTGGCCAAATACATCGCGACCTGGCGCGGCCGTGCGACGGCTCGTGCGCGGCGTTTTGACGACATCTCGTTGCGTTCAAGTCGATAATATTCGCAAACAGTCCTTTGAATTTCATCGATTGTAATGCGACGGCGACAGGCACTTAAAATGTCGGACAATTGTTCTTCGGCGAGCTCCCGGGTAATGTCCCGGCCCGTGAGTTGGGAATAAGCAAGAAGCTTGTTTAGGCCGCCTTCCAGTTCGCGTAAGTTCCGACTGATTGTACGCGCTAAAAATTCAACCACATCATCAGAGACCTGTTGATGCGGCATGGTTTCCAGACGGTGTTTCAATATATCGCGGCGCAGTTCTAGACCTGCTGATTGGATATCCGCAACCAGCCCCATGGATAGGCGAGACAATAAGCGTTGATCTACACCATCCAATGCTTGTGGCGGACGGTCCGCAGCAACAACGATACGCTTGCCTTGGCTTATTAGTGCATCGACCGTGTGCAGAAATTCTTCTTGTGTAGAATTTTTCCCTACAATGAATTGTATGTCATCAATCATCAACAAATCTGCTTCGCGCAAATTGCCCTTAAACTCCATCGCTTCATTCTTGCGCATGGCGGACACAAATTCGATCATGAAGCGCTCGGCGGACATATATATAATCCGCGCGTTCGGAAATTCTGCGCGATAAGCATGACCGATTGCATGCATCAAGTGTGTTTTGCCTTGTCCCGTCGATGACTGAAGGTAAAGCGGGCAGAACAATGGCTTTTCGGCCGCCGCCATTCTCTCGGCAGCGTTAAGTGCTAAAACATTTGAATTGCCGGGAATAAATTCTGCAAAGGTCATGCGCGGATCGAGATCGAGGCGAAATTTGTCCACCATTGCTGGTGCGTTTTGACCCGACATTTCCGCTGAATGGTTTTGTTTTACTTGAGCAATCCGCGCAGCGCCGGCCTTGGCAGTATAGACAACTTCCAATACTTCAGCGTGGCGGCTTTGCCATGCGAGGGCCAAGCGATCAGCGTAGCGATCACGGACCCAGTTGGCGGCAAATTCCGATGGCAGTTCAAAATGAAGAGCACCAGTTGCAGTGTCAAACTGAACCAGCTGCATGGGTTTGATCCATTGCCCGAAAATCTGGACGCCCAGATCGCGGCGCAAGCCAGAGCAAATACTCTGCCAACTATTCTCTATATCTGATTGTCTGATTGCATCAGTCAATTTCTCTGTTGCAGTCTGTACTTCGCTGATTCCGCCACCCGCAATTTTTGCATCCTCTGCCACTCAATCCCCCGATTTTCCAAAGCGGTCTCGCCAAGTGCGATTCCGGTTGCCGATCGGCAGAACATTATTTCTCTAAGCCTGCAAACTAATCCAATTGTTGTCAGCCCCCAGCCACGGGAACACAAAGGACACAGACCGCCAATATTGAAAACAGGTTTCAACATATGATTTTTTTGTTCAATGAAGGTCAGGAATGTAAACCCGCGACCTCAGCCGATAGCCTTTACTAGGCGCGTCAATTCGATTCTATCAAGGGCGACAATGTAAAAAAAATGAAATAATTCTATTGACAGCGGCAAGTCTCAGAAATTGCAAAATATCTTCTTAAGGCTTTGAAATATATAAATTAAAAACTGTGGATAGCTTGGGTATGTTTGCGAATCGCCGAACAAGCTCGGGTTTTCGAAATTGAGTCGGAATTCACTTTGGTTGGCGATGGTGAGCAAGCAAAGTTTTGAGTGTGTTCGAAAGGCGCTTGCCAAACCGCTCTTGATTTGGCAATGGCCGCAAACCGTTTGATGGCAAAGGCCATCGGGGGCGATTAGCTCAGTTGGTAGAGCGCTTCGTTTACACGATAGTTATCTACCTCATAAACAATTGAAATATAAGCATTATTTGCACCGATTCTATCGTCTTCGGGACTATCTCGGGATCAAAAAATTCTTTAATATCAATGACTTATCAAATAGCTGGCGCTAGATGAAGCTGGATTGACCAGTTATAGACAGCTTCGTTCTCCAATCGTTTGTTTCATTTTTTGATGCGGGTACAAAATCTCAGATTTAGTTCCTGCAAAGTTAGTTCAAATTTAGGTGGTCTCACAACTTCAATTATTCATTTAAGTCGCCAAAATTGTTGATTTTAGTACAATATTGAAGCAACATTTATTTTCGTTACTACTTGGGGGTTACAAATGGACCGTAAAGTATCAATCCGATTTTATGAGATCGACTATCCGAACAACGATGCAGCCAGGATTGAAGATATTCTTCAAGACCTGGCAGGGTTACCAAAACTTGAACGACAAATCGGATTGGATGATGGAGAAGTAACTTTACGTCTCGAAGAACTAGAAGTGTCCGACGAGTTACTGGTTGGTGATCTAACTAGGGTTCAAACACGAAATCTTCCCGGACATGTCATTGATGAAACTGTAGAACGCTTGCCGGTGGAAGCGATTGGACACAGCGTTGTGTTCCTTTTCGATCCAACAACGAATTGCTTGGCACTTCAATACGATTTGAGAATGGGTGTTGGTCGATTTACTCGGTATTTGAGGGCAGCAAACGGGTCTGAGTTTGGTCATTTCCCATACCTTAAACGAGATACAATGGCTCGATTTCGCGATCAGACACCAAAGAGAATGAGATTGCGCATCGCCCGCGCCCGCAACTTCGAAAACATCCCTATCGATAAAACGGATTTTGAAGATCAAATTGAAGAATGGTCGCATATGTTCGATGCGCCATCGGTTGAAATTAAACTCTCCACCAGAGGTGAAGGCAGGCATTTGAACAGTGCAGTGGTATGGAACACTGTGAGACGATGGATCGGTTTCCGAGGCGAAATCGAAGGAATCAAAAACATTGAAGTGGAGACGATCGAGTCTGATAGAGCTTTCAATTTTATCAACGATCTATTATACAATGATACGGTTTTGGACCTGCCTGACAATGATCCGATCGAAAGCCGTGCGATACGCACAGCATATCTGAGGGCCTGTTTTGATGAACATCGCGATTACATCCGAGGGCTCGCCGGTGGTCCTTAATGTCTACAGATTTTTGAGGAGAAATTTGGAATCGATTGTGCCTCTGGGCGTCGGTGCGATTTTGATTTGGCAACAACCATCTATATCTGCAAATTTTATCAGCAAAGACTGGGATATTGATGCTTTCTATTCGGCTGTTTTTGATTGGTCGTCGATTCAAGCGGCGTTCCTATTTAGCGTGTATGCCTTTTTCCTATCAAGGTCTGAGCCATTCATTCAAGCAATTGCCAAAACTCAGCCATTTACCGAACTTCGTCGTTACGTATTGAGGGCATTGTCACTTTCGATATTGCTCTCTTTAATCTCATTGCCACTGCTGGTTTCAGCACCAGATTTTGAACAGAATTATAGAACTGATTTTGGGTTCATTGCCTTCTCTGGAATACTCGTATTCTTGACCTTTACATTCATGTGCTTTGTGAAGGTCATCCGGGTCTTTCATAAACTAGAGCGATACAGCTAGTAACCCCAACCTGGGGTTTTGTTCCCGCACCAACTCCATCCAAGAAACTGTCTGCCGCGCGTTAAGCGTTGGGGAAGAATTTTTGCGTCCCCCTTTTGTTCTTCCACTTCGGGACTATCTCGGGACTCTGGTTTCCATCTAATTCCATTTGTTCCCTTTTAATTCCACGAAATGGCACTTGACGGGGATTGAAAATCTTCTAAAAGCCCAGCTTCCCGTAAGGAGGGGCGATTAGCTCAGTTGGTAGAGCGCTTCGTTTACACCGAAGATGTCGGCAGTTCGAGCCTGTCATCGCCCACCATTTTTCTAGGTTTAAATTGCTATGGAAATGTGTTGGCAAGTAAAGTCCTGACCGGAAGAATAGATGGTTTATCCTAATCATTGATATCTACTGATTCGGCTCTACGACCAGCATTGGCCTATCTTGATGCTAGCGTCTCTTCCATTAAAGCCGCTGCCTTGGCTCCGTGCCAGTCCATCGCGCCAATAACACGCCAGACTTCCTTCCCATCGGCATCGAACAAAACCGTTGTTGGCATGACACCAGTCCCGAATCCAAAGCTGAGTTTATTCTCTGGATCGAGATAGGGCTCCAACTCCGCAAAATTGGACTTCTCAAAAAACGGACCGACTTTGTCCATGCCCTGCAAATCTTGTGACACGACAAGCACTTTCAACCTGTTCTTTTCACGAGCCGCTAGTTCGTCCAGCATCGGCATTTCCACAATGCAAGGCGCGCACCATGTCGCCCATATGTTCACCAACAAAGGTTTGCCTTCGAAATCACTGAGATTGACAGTTTTACCTTTAGGGTTTTGGAAAGCGTCATCGAGCGCGGGTGTTCCCCGTTTTGATATGTCGAGCTTACCGACCAGTTCTTTATTGTTTGCCATTTCTGCAGCCTGACCATTTGCAGCAACATCTTGCTCGACTTGACTTGAGCCTCTATCGCAGGCCGCAAGCGCAAAAAGCAAAGATGTAAAAAGGATTGGTCGGATTAGCGAGGACACAAAAAACTCCAATGCAATGTGGGGCGGGCGTTTTGCCGATGGCCCTTCAGCGGTGATGCGCGAGATAAACGCGTCTATTCCGTTCGACAAGCAATTATGGCGGCAGGATATCAGGGCCTCGCTTGCTCATGTAGCGATGCTGGCCGAGCAGGGTATCATGGAAGCAGATGATGCGACGCAAATCATAAACGGTCTGAACCAAATTGCGCAGGAATATGAAGCCAATGGCGTCGCTGAAGATCTCGATCTGGAAGATATCCACATGCATGTGGAATCGCGGCTGACGGAAATCATTGGTTCTGTTGCCGGCCGTCTGCATACCGCGCGATCACGGAACGATCAGGTGGCAACCGATTTCAAACTTTGGGTGCGGGATGCCTTGGATATGGTCGATTCTGCGCTTGCTGGGCTACAGACGCAATTGGTTACGCGCGCCGAAGAGCATGCGGATTGCATCTTGCCCGGCTTTACGCATTTGCAATCGGCCCAGCCGGTGAGCCTGGGGCATCATTTGATGGCCTATTATGAAATGCTGCGCCGGGATCGTTCTCGGTTTGTCGATGCAAGAGTGCGTATGAACCAATCACCGCTTGGCAGTGCCGCTTTGGCAGGCACCGGATTTCCGATAGACCGAGAAAAAACATCGAGCATGTTGGGTTTCGATCAGCCAACGACCAATTCTCTGGATGCGGTTTCTGATCGCGACTTCGCGCTCGATTATCTGATGGCCGCATCCCAGTGCAGCTTGCACTTGTCGCGTTTGGCGGAAGAAATGGTAATCTGGGCAAGCCAGCCCTTTGGTTTCATAAAATTGCCAGATAGCTATTCAACCGGCTCATCGATTATGCCGCAAAAACGTAATCCGGATGCTGCCGAACTGGTGCGCGGGCATAGTGGCCGAATTACCGGTTGCCTGAATGCGTTGATGATGACGATGAAGGGACTACCGCTCGCTTATTCCAAAGACATGCAAGATGACAAGCCGCCGGTGTTTGAAGCGCATGATCTATTGGGTCTTTCGATCGCCGCCATGACCGGCATGGTGGAAGAGGTGCAGTTTAATACTGACCGTATGAGGGCCTTGGCCGAATCTGGATTTTCAACCGCGACTGATTTTGCGGACTGGTTAGTACGGGAAGCAGGGCTTCCATTTCGGGAAGCGCATCATGTGACCGGCGCCGTGGTGGCGCTGGCAGAAAACGAAGCATGCGGTTTGGCCGATCTTTCGCTGGATCAGTTTCAAGGCATTGATTCCCGCATTGATAACACTGTGTTTGACGTGCTCAGTGTGGATGCATCGGTTGCCAGCAGATCCAGCTATGGCGGCACAGCCCCGGTTCAGGTAAAAGCACAGATAGAAAAAGCGAAACAGGCATTGGGGCTGGAGAGCTGATATGACAAAGACATTTGCGGCGAGCTTAGCACTTCTGACGTTGGCGGTTCTGTCTGCCTGCGGCAATCGTGGGGCATTGGAGCCGCCGGAAGGCCAATCTCTGCCACCCGCAATCTATGGTGAATCCAAACCACCATCCGCTGAAGATTTGTTAATTCCATCCACGCAAGCGCAACCAGAGCGGAGCGATGAACTATTGCGGCGTTCCGAAAAACGTCAGGATGACAAGTTCGATTTACCGCCTCCCGGCTAACCCTATTTGAAAGCTTAACCTCTTGGACCATTTTCAACTTAAAGATGGCGTGCTCCACGCAGAAGATATCCCGATGACCAAAATCGCTGAGGAAGTCGGCACGCCGGTTTACATTTATTCCCGTGCAACATTGGAGAGACATGCGCGCGTTTTCCGAGAGGGTTTGAAAGATGCCGGTCCCATCCATCTGGCATTTGCCGTAAAGTCCAATCCCAACCTCGCGGTTCTAAGGATATTGGCTAATCAGGGCTATGGCGGCGATGTTGTGTCGGGCGGCGAACTCGAACGCTGTATCGCGGCTGGTATGAAGGCCGAGGATATTGTCTTCTCAGGCGTTGGCAAAAGTCAGGAAGAGCTGCTCCTGGGGCTCGATCGCGGCATTGGCCAATTTAATCTGGAGTCCGAAGAAGAAGGCATTCAACTGGCCGAGATCGCTGCCAGTCGCGGTGAGACGGCATCCTGCACCCTGCGGGTCAATCCCGATGTTGATGCAGGAACGCATGCAAAAATCTCGACAGGGAAAAAGGAAAACAAATTCGGCGTTGCGATAGATGTGGCGCCCGATATCTATGCGCGGCTCTCCAAATTAGATGGGTTGAACCTGCGCGGTGTGGCTGTCCACATTGGCAGTCAGCTGCAACAGCTTGATCCGTTGGAAAAATGCTACAGACGCATGGGACAATTGCTGACCGAATTGCGCGCCGCCGGGCACGAAGTCACCCATGTTGATTTGGGCGGCGGTTTGGGTGTTCCTTATAAACCTGAAGATAGGCCGCCTAGTCCCGCAGAATACGGCGCCATGGTGACCGAGGTAACGAAGGATTGGAACGTCACATTGATGTTCGAACCAGGCCGGGTCATTGCGGGTAATAGCGGAATCATGGTGACCAAAGTGATCCGTATTAAGCCCGGCGTAAACAGTGATTTTGTCATTGTAGATGCGGCTATGAACGATCTGATGCGTCCGGCCATTTATGATGCCTGGCATCATTTTGAGGCGGTCCAGCCAACCGGTGATATGATGATTGCGTCGATAGTCGGTCCGATTTGTGAGAGTAGCGATATTTTCGCGAAGGAGCGGGAGGTGGACAGGGTGGCTACCGATGATCTTGGCATTTTCCGTACTGCGGGCGCCTATGGCGCGACCATGGCCAACACATATAACAGCCGTCCTTTGGTGCCCGAGGTATTGGTCGATGGCGATAGATATGCTGTGGTGGCAGAGCGCATTAAACCGGCGGCAATCATGGCGGCGGAACAAGTGCCGGACTGGTTAAAGTGAACCAGCTCCCCATTTTTGTGAATCTGCGCGAACGCAAGGTCATATTATTGGGACAGGGTGAAATGGCGGATGCCAAGAAGCGCCTTTATGAGCGGGCCGGAGCAGTTCTCACTGATGATGAGAATGCGGATGCGAGCCTTGCCGTTGTAGCGATAGAGAATGACGCGGAAGCGAAAGCCGCCGTAGCGCGCTTGAAAAAACGAGGCTTGTTGGTCAATGCTGTCGATCGGTCATCGCTTTGCGACTATACAACGCCAGCGATCATCGATCGCGATCCGGTATTGCTGGCCATCGGCACGGGCGGGGCATCAGCCGGTCTAGCAAAAGCGCTTCGGCAACGTCTGGAACAATTGATACCGGCCAATCTTGGTGTTTTGGCGCAAGCTTTGCGAAAAGCTCGCGACCAGATTAAACAGGCTTGGCCGGATGGAGCAGATCGTCGGAAGGCAATTGATACGGCATTAGACCCAGCCGGTGTGCTTGATGTAATGACCGAGCATAGTGAAATCGATGTCGACGATTGGCTAAGCAATCCGGGATCAGGCCGTTTTTCAGAGGTCATTGATCTGGAGTTATCGAGTGATGATCCGGATGATTTGACACTGCGGCAGGCGCGTTGGCTTGCTCAGGCCGATCAACTCTTTGCCAGCGCCGATGTACCAGCGGCGATATTGGATCGCGCGCGTGCAGACGCGGAGCGATTTGAACTCTCGCTTTGGGATGAACAGCCAGTCGAAGGCTTGGCTTTGCGGATAAGGATGTGATCATGACTGGATTTGGTCAACTCGCCAATGGCGATATAGTAACGGTGCTGCAAACAGCGCTTGCTCCCGCATTTCTGCTGGTTGGTATCGGAGCGATGCTAGGCCTTTTTGCTGGGCGACTGGCGCGGATCATAGATCGCTCCCGCGACTTGCAGGAATTGTTCAAGACCACCAAGGGCAAAGAACATGATTTGGTAGTATCCGAGCTTCGCGACATGCAATTGCGGATAAAAACGGTCAACAGTGCCATTTTCCTGAGCGTAATCAGCGCAATTATCGCCTGCCTTCTCATCGGTATGCTTTTTGTGATGGGATTATCGGGCATTGATTTGTCTCTGGTCATTGCAGGGGCATTTGTGGTTGCGATCACTTTATTGTCTCTGGCGCTTATCCAGTTTCTTCGCGAAGTCCGGATTGGTATCCGTGATTTCATGATCCGCGAAGAATTTCTGGAAGATGAAGATAGATAGACCTGAGATGACCAATATCGTTGTCAAACAGGACCCATTAGAAGATCCTCAGGTTAGAGATCTGGTCGCGTTGCATCTTGAAGATATGCATAAAAACTCACCGCAGGACAGTGTTTATGCGCTGGACTTATCCAATTTGCAGCAACCGGGCGTAACGGTTTGGACGGCATGGATGGGTGATCAAGCTGCCGCCATCGGTGCATTGAACGAAGTCGACAAGCAAACGGGCGAGATCAAATCGATGCGAACCCATCCCGATTTCTTGCGGATGGGTATCGCCGGACAAGTACTTGAACATATTATCACTGTTGCGCAGTCTCGTTCCTACACCAGGCTGTGCCTGGAAACAGGAAGCGGCCAGACTTTTGATGCTGCTCTAGGTCTTTACCGAAAACGTGGTTTTGCGCCTTGTGATGCATTTGGCGCATATGAAAAATCAGACTTCAATCAGTTTTTTGCATTGGAATTGTAGCTTCCCATCTTCCAAACTGAAAAGAGGCTGCTGGTTTTCCACCAACAGCCTCTAAGCATGAGTCAGCGGATGGAAGTGCCGCTGCCGGGTTACCTGATCCTTAGACCAGTACTGTCCCCCGAACGGAATTTTCCGACCCTATTACTGAAACATGAGACATCGGATCACCTCCTTTCGCTTGGTTGTTAGATACGAACTGTTGCATTGAATCTTCTCCGCTTGTTCGACGGTCTAAATGTGAATCAATCGCGACTTATGAACAAGCCTTGAATTTTTTTATTTTGCTGTCACAATCCCGCGCTCTGCTCAGCCCGATAGCTTAGCTGCGACAATCTTCAACGACCCTCGTAAATTCTGGCCATATCGGAATGGCAAGAGACGTTAGGCCAGTCGTTTGAACAGCAAATCGGCCGCGACTAAACGCAATCCGATCGAGCATATATTCATCAGGCGCCATTGAAACCGCTGCATAGGGGGTGGCTCCACCAGTGCTACGGGCTGGGAATGTCTGTAATCCTGAACTGGCTCGCAACGTCATTGATGCACCATTACCAACGGAACCGGCATGTGAGATAAAAATGCGCTTCTGGTTTTGATCGCAGCGGATCAGCAGTTTCGCGTCGCCATTGGGTGTTCCAAACAGAGCAAGTGGACCCCTTTGGTCAGAGCGATAAATCCAATCGCCTGATGCCAAAGGCCAATCCGTCCATTTGCCTACTGGTTGCGGGGTGGGAGCTGGTGCCGGAGGAGGTGTAACAATCTGCGGCGGTTGCGGCGTTGGTGTAGGAGCCGGCTCAGGAGTTGAGCAGGCAGCTAGCAATACCATTGATAAGATACTGGCGGAAAAGACATAAGTGATTCTCATAGCGATCGAATATGGTCAAAAGAGTTGCGTTAAGCTAGTCCTGATTTGCGATGTCCCAATCCGACAATAAATCAACCAAACCAGTTAAGAAACGCATCGATCAACTTTTGGTCGATCGCGGGTTAGCCGCGAGTAAAACTAAAGCGCAGGCTTATATCATGGCCGGGCTGGTATCGACGGATGACCGAAAGTTGGAAAAACCCGGCCAGCAGGTTGCATCCGATCTAAATGTCGAATTGAAGGGCAAGGATCATCCTTGGGTCAGTCGTGGTGGGTTGAAACTTGACCATGCATTAAAGCATTTCGATCTGAATGTTTTCGGAATGACGGCGATTGATGTCGGCAGCAGCACTGGCGGATTTACCGATGTGCTGCTCGAAAATGGAGCAGAAAAGATTTTTGCCGTCGATAGTGGAACCAATCAACTGGCTTGGAAACTGAGACAAGATCCGCGGGTCCTAGTTCATGAACAGACCAGCGCCCGGATATTAACTGATCAGCATATAACAGATGCCATTGATTTGATTGTCTGTGATGCCAGCTTCATCTCGCTGACAAAGGTTTTGGAACGGCCAATGAATTTTGCCAAGCATAGCGCGTGGCTCATGGCTCTCATCAAGCCACAGTTTGAAGCTGAACGGGAGCAAGTTGGTAAAGGTGGAGTTGTTCGCGATGCTAAGGTTCACAAAGCAGTCTGTGACAAGGTGGAAAATTGGTTGGAGGAATCCGGATGGCCGGTTGCAGGAATCACGGAAAGCCCGATCACTGGCCCGAAGGGAAATATCGAGTTTTTGATTGCTGCCCGAAACGGCAATAAAACCTAAAACACACGCTGACCGGAAAGGCGTGGAGAAAAACTGTTACAATTTTTGCATTGTGTTTGAGTAGCGTTTGTCTCAAGAAAGTGCCGGGGGCGATTCATAGGACAAGATCATATGCGTCTCTGTTTCACATCCCTTACCTGCCTGTTCGCGATTTCAGTTTTCTTTCCGCAACTGGTGCATGCAGAAACCAATCCCGAACGTTTTTCCGTTTTGGTTACCTATGGTGAGGATGAATGTCCCGAGGCCGAGGGAGACGAGATTGTTGTCTGCGCCAATCGTCCGGAATCCGAGCGCTATCGTATTCCCAAGGAATTGCGGGAACAACGCGAAGATGAAAGAGCGATCAGCCATAGTTGGACATCAACGGTAGAATTGCATGACGAAGTTTCGCGGGTGGAACGACCAAATAGCTGTTCGGTTGTCGGAACAAACGGGTTTTCGGGATGTCAGCAAGCCTTAATACGCCGCTGGTTTGCTGAGCAGCGAGAGAAAGATAACGAGACGGCGGACTAAGCAGCATCGATTGAACGGTAACCGTCTTGTTATTCGCACTGTCAATGACTAGTTGCGGGACATGACAACAAGCACAACTCCTTCATCTCCCATAACTCTGGAAAACCCGCTGGGTGTCGAGTTTTCGTTTTCTAAATTTGTTGACGAATCTGCACAATGGCTGGCCGACCACTATGTCGACATTCTTATTGCTACTGCTGTCGGCGCTATCATATTCTTCATTCTCGGCGGAATAAAGCGATATGCAGAGCATTATGTGCGCAAGAACGAGGACTTGATCGGTTATCGAACAATAATCGGCAAGGCACTGTCGCGGACGAGCAAATTCTTTATGTTCATGGTATCCGCCGAAACGATTGTAAGCTTTTCCAGTGCCCCGGAATTAGTCGAGCGAGTCATCCACATTCTGTTTACGATCTCAGCAGTTCTGCAAGTGGCTATCTGGATCAGGGAAATCATTCTAGGGTTGGTGGAACGTAAAACATCGCGCGATCCAGAACAGCATGAGACATTGCAAAACGCGATGACGCTGATCCGCCTGTTGGTGACGGTCATATTGTTCGCCATTGCTTCGATCATGATCCTCGATAATTTGGGCGTGAATGTAACCGGCCTGATCGCTGGTCTGGGTGTTGGCGGTATCGCCATTGGTCTAGCGGCGCAGGGGATCTTTTCCGATCTATTCGCGGCGCTTTCGATTATTTTCGACAAGCCATTTCGTCGGGGTGAGACGATTAGTTATGACAACACCATTGGCACGATTGAGAAAATTGGTCTGAAAAGCACGAGATTACGCGCGGTAACCGGGGAAGAAATTATCGTCTCCAACACTAACCTGCTCGACAAAGAAATTGTGAATATGACACAATTGGCCCGCCGCCGTACGCGCTTTGGTATTGGTGTGATCTATCAGACTCAACCCGACGAAGCGCGGCGTATCCCGAGCCTGCTCAAAGCCATTGTCGAATCCAATGATGCGAAATTCATTCGCTCCGGCTTTGTTGGTTTTGGAGATAGCTCGATAAACTTCGAGCTCGATTTTGATATTATGAGTAGCGACTACGAAGTTGTCTATGAAGGACGTCATCGGATTGGTCTGGCGATTCTGCAAAAGTTCAACGAGGAAGGTTTGGAATTTGCTTATCCGACGCAAACCACCTTTACTTCCGACCCCGATGGCAAAATGATCATGCCCTATCCCGAAGGCGGTTTCGGTATCGCTGCCAAAGAAGGCTAGCATTCCGTAACGGCAAGAGGTGTGGCCAATAAAAGGCTTGTTAATTGCACGATTAAATTCGACAATAGCGGCAATTTTCGACTCATAAAAACTTTAAAGAAGGAACATCACCATGCGTGACGCAGTCATCGTCTCCACAGCTCGGACTCCCATCGGGCGCGCCTATAAGGGCGCATTTAATGCAACAGCCGGCCCAACATTGGGCAGCTATTCGGCCAAAGCCGCCGTCGAACGCGCAGGCATTGACCCTGCACAAGTGGATGATGTGGTTTGGGGCAGCGCGCTGCAACAAGGTTCGCAAGGCGGCAATCTGGGGCGAAATGTTGCGCTGCGTTCTGGTTTCCCTATCGAAGTGCCTGGCATGACACTGGATCGTCAATGCTCGTCGGGTCTGATGGCGATTGCGACCGCATCGAAGCAAGTGACTGTAGACAATATGGATGTTGTTGTCGGTGGCGGACAAGATTCGATATCGACCGTGCAAACCGCTGAAATGCGGATGCAGCCAGACAAAGCTTTGCTCGCCATGCATGAGGATATTTACATGCCAATGCTGCAAACCGCCGAAGTGGTTGGTGAGCGCTACAATATCTCACGTGAAGCCTGTGACGAATATGCACTGAAATCTCAGCAGCGCACAGCAGCAGCACAAGAAGCCGGTCATTTCGATGATGAGATTGTCGAAGTCACCGCAACCATGGGTGTGATGGACAAGGAAACCAAAGAAGTTTCCATGCATGAAATCACTTTGAGCAAAGACGAAGGCAACCGCCCATCGACAACGCTTGAGGGCTTGCAGTCTTTGGGACCGGTATTGGGACCAGACAAGATTATCACGGCCGGTAACGCATCACAGCTTTCAGATGGTAGCTCGGCAAGTGTGGTGATGGATGCAAAGGTTGCTGAAAAAGCTGGTCTGAATGCTCTTGGTCGATATGTCGGTATGGCAGTCGCCGGAACGAAGCCAGATGAAATGGGCATTGGTCCAGTTTTTGCCATCCCAAAATTGCTCGAACGCTTTGACCTGAAAATGGATGATATTGGTCTGTGGGAGCTAAACGAAGCCTTTGCGGTTCAGGTGCTTTATTGTCAGCAGAAGCTTGGCATTCCTGATGAACTTCTCAACGTCAATGGCGGTTCTATCTCCATCGGTCACCCTTATGGAATGACCGGCGCACGTTGTACCGGACATGCCCTTATTGAAGGCAAGCGGCGTGGCGCGAAATATGCGGTTGTGACCATGTGTATTGGCGGCGGACAGGGCGCTGCCGGGTTGTTCGAAATTTTCTAGAGTATCTAATATTTTGGGCCGGCTTTGACTGTCGGCCCTTTTCATTTGAAGAAAGGATGAACCATGTCAGCAGTAGGTGTGATTGCAACTTTAACCGTTGCCGAAGGCAAAAACGCAGATTTTGAGGCCGCTTTCTCGGAATTGATGGCCGCGGTTAAAGAGAACGAACCCGGCAACGAGTTTTATTCGGTGTTTCAATGCCAAGATAACCCGCAGCAGTATAAAGTGCTTGAGCGCTATGTGGATCAGGCGGCTTTGGATGCGCACGGTAAATCAGATCATTTTAGAGCCAGCGGTCCGAAGCTCGCGCCCTGTATGGCTGCTGCACCGGTGATCGAACATCTAGGCGGTATCTAATCCGCGCTTCGCAGCATTTAGTGCTGTGATTGATTAACTGTCATTGAGAATATGGTTTGGGATTGCTGGGCAGCTTTTGCTGCTTGGCAGCACCACCTAGACGTTTTGCAATAGGCCGCCATTTCGCTTCGATCTGGCGCCGTGCCATATAGGTGTCCAATCCAATTTGGAGGGCAACCAGTTTGTAGACAAAGGGTTGATAGGCAACACCCACAAACAGCGCTCCCACCAGATAAATGATATGGGCATTTTGCAGCGCAAGGGCCAAGGGCGCGACCCAATGTTCGCTCTCTTTTGGTGAATCTTTATATTTTCGCCTGAGGACTTCCATGCGCCAGACGCCGCCGACATGAATTGACAGCCAGATGATGAGCCCGGGAAACCCCTGTTCACCAAGCATTTCAAAATAGCTGCTGTGAAAAGCTCTGGCCTTATCTTCCACAATGCCAACGTCGACATCGTCTGGATCTATGCCCCATTCTTCATATTGCTCGATGTCAACGTCAGACAGTTCATATTTGACCTCGTTAATCAGATAGACATCAAATCCGCCGCCAAAGGGGTTTTGCTTCACATAGTCGATCGTCCAACCCCAGACAGCAATTCGGGTTGAGGCCGATTCGTCGGCTTTGTAATTCTGGATTGTTGTCATGCGCTCGGTAAAACTTTGCGGCAGGAAGGGAATTGACATGATGCCCAATGTGAGTGCGGCTCCGGCATATAGGAAGCGATGCTTGTTAAAGCGCAGGAGCAATATTGCGAGAACAGCCATGCAGACCAAACCAGTTCTAGCGCGGGTGCCGATAGGTATTAATAAGCAGGCGAATATCAGGCATATTGAGAAAATCTTGACGCGCCAATCTGGTGGGAAAACCGTCCCATATTTGGCGAGCCACAATATCAGTGGGATTATTGCGATCGACACCATTGAGATTATCGAGCCTTCATAAAGGCCGGCATTGTCATCGATAAGTAAAACCAGAACGCCATATCCACCGCCCGAGATAACGGTTTTTATCCCGCCGGTTACAATCAGGGCAGCGGCGCAAAGAACCATGAAGAGCGCCAATGCCTCCATGCGCAATTTCGTCCGCAAAGTAAGCGGCAGGAAGATTGCGAAAATCATCGATTTCCATACCCAATCCCACTTTTGCCATGCGGCTTCGGGTGAAACAGCCTGAATGGTTGTATAGCCGCAATAGATCAAGAGCAGCACCATCAGACCTTGTCTTATGGAGAAGCGGCTATCTTTCTTGTCGTCGGAGACCAGGTACCCGAGAAAAGCGAGCGCAAACACGATCAGCGAAACCGGCACACTATTGAGCATGAAATAGCTGAGCCGCTGCGGTGCGACGATATCAATATAGGTATATACCAGAGTGAATAGAAACGGTCGCTTAAACGCGATGAACAGCAACGCAAGCAGGTAGCCGACAAAGACAAGATCACGCATCCCAGCCACCTCCTTTGCCTTTCGCACCAAAACCCTCAGGTTCCTTGTCCCTCTCGGGTGGATCTTCCAGATCCAAATCTGGCCGATGGAGAAGACGCCAGGCAGCAATCAACAGCAGCGCATGTGACAGCAAGATTGAAAAATTATCGATCATCGAGCCTGGATCATCCAAAAACAAAATACGCACCACGCGCATTTTTATATTCGCGCGATACAGGCTTTGGGTTGACGGGACGTTAATCCTTTTATGGCAGAGATTTAGGTCATGACGCGCGTATTACACATTTTGGATCACAGCCTTCCTCTGCACAGCGGCTATTGCTTTCGCACAAGAGCAATCATGAAATCACAAATGGGTCATGGCTTAACCGTCGCCGGTGTAACGGGTGTGCGGCAAAACCAGCACGGCTATCGTGCAGAAAGCCCGTTGGAGCAGGCGGAAGGATTAGACTTCTTTCGGACAATGGAGGATGCGCATGGACCGTCTCCGGTAAAGGAGTGGCGCGAAGTAGCGCTGTTGGCTGATCGGATTGATGCAGTTGTGCGCGAATGGCAACCAGATGTTTTGCATGCGCATTCCCCGGCCTTAAACGGGTTAGCGGCAATGCGAGCAGCGCAGCGGTCAGGCTTGCCATTTCTCTATGAAATTCGCGCCTTTTGGGAAGATGCTGCCGTTGGCAATGGGACCGGCAAAGAGGGCAGCCCTCGCTATTGGGTGACTCGACAATTGGAAAACCATGTTGTTGCCGGGGCAGATGCTGTTGCGGTTATTTGCGAAGGATTGAAGCAGGATTTGGTTTCGCGCGGAGTTGCACAAGAAAAAATCACAGTTTCACCCAATGGTGTCGATCTGGAGCTTTTTGGAGATGCCCCGAAGCAAGACAAGAAGCTGGCAGCAAAACTGGGAATAGATGGAACCCTCAATCTGGGTTTTATCGGCAGTTTTTACGGTTATGAAGGATTGGATGATCTGATCGCGGCGTTGCCGATGCTCCAACAGAAACAATCCAACATTCACCTGCTGCTTGTAGGAGGTGGGCCAAGGGAAGAGGCTCTCAAGGAACAGGTCAAACAGCTAGGCATTGAAAAGCTGGTTACTTTTGCCGGGCGCGTGCCGCACGAAGAAGTCGAGCGTTACTATAGTTTGATGGATGTCATGGTCTATCCGCGCAAAGCTATGCGCCTTACCGATCTGGTCACACCGCTCAAACCGCTTGAGGCTATGGCGCAGGGCCGACTTGTTGCCGCATCAGATGTCGGCGGACATAAAGAGCTGATAGAAGATGGGAAGACAGGTTATCTTTTCCCAGCAGGAAATCCCGAAAAAATTGCGCAAAAACTGGCCGATTTGATCGAAAAACAAGACGAGTGGCCACAAGTACTTGAAACTGCTAGAAAATTTGTTGGGTCGGATCGTAACTGGTCGTCAAACATTTTGCGTTACAATCCTGTTTACCAAAGGTTGATTGCCGAGAAAACTCTCGAGCAAGCGGCCTAAACAGGTGGAGAATATCGTGGATCAATTGGATCAGGACCTAACCCGTTTTAAAAACCCTGCCATGGCTTTGGTTGGCGGCATTGCGGCTGCTCTCGTGGTCGCTACGCTACCATCGGTCTATTTGGAAAAAATTATTGGTATGACAGGTATCGCTGAAATAGTTTCGGCTGCCGCTCCGCCGCTTGGCAACACCGCCAAATCTCTGCTCGCTGTCTTTGCCGGGCTCGTATCGACTTCGGTCATTTTTTATTTTCTACATCGTAAAGGGGACGCCGACATGGGATTGGCAATTCGAAAGCTCGCAAATTGGGAAGAAGAAAAAGCCGAATGGGAAGAGCGCAAAGCAAAGCCAAAGAAAAGCAAATTTTCTCTTAAAAGGCTTCTGCAAAAACCAAAGAAGAAAAAGGATGAGGTTAAAGACCTTTCGGATCTTCCCAATCTTCGCGAAAAGGATAGTCATCCCGATGCACCGGCTCGTCAGCCTATCTTTGCCGACAAGGATTTAGGGGCAGCTCTAAATTCCAAAATTCAGCCATTTGATCGTCAGGAATCATGTTCTGAAGCGGTTGAAAACGAGCAAGTTGAAACTGCACCCGATGAAGCACCGGTACCATTTGTGATGGACAAGTCGCTTCAATCAACCCAACCGCCAGAGCAAGCGGAAGAAATGCCGCTTGATCTTTCTGGCCAGGTTTCTGTTCCACCAGTAGTCGAGCCAGAGCCGATCGTTACTGACACGCCACTAGCCGATGAAGCTATGGTGGTTGACCCTGTTTCTCAGGTGCAACCAGCTGTGCAAACTGTCGCCGATCCGGTTGCTTCCGTTGAATCAAATCCGGCTCCTTTTGCCGCGCCAAAACCAGAGATGGTAGAGCCGCCAAAAGAAGATCTTTCGGAACTTTCTATTGCACAACTTACAGAGCGTCTCGAAGTGGGATTGAGCAAACTTTCCCAATTCCAATTGCCAGCGAAGCAAGCCGTAAGCGCTCCAGTACATGCTGAAGCACCAGCAGCCGGTAGTATCAGCGTTTCCAGTTCAGAGCCTGCGCCTAACGCTCCTCCGGTATTGAAAACCGTTGAGCCAACGCAGGAAGAAATGGAAGCCAAACGTCAGGCTGATATGGATGCCGCATTAAAGGCAGCCCTAGGCACGCTGGAAAAAATGACAGCGCAACGCTAAATCATTTTCTGGCGATCACTGGCCTATTCACTTACCGGATCAGCGATCGCCAGAATCTCTACTTGAAGGGCAGAATTCTTCGAGCCTGTTTTGCGGATTAAAACGTCAGCAACAAACTGACCGGGCAGTTCAAACTCATGATTTGCTAGCTTATTGAGCGGTCGTTCCGACAGGTTTTTTCCGTCTGGATTGATCCTGACAATCTCAAACATATAGCGCATTCCGGAAAAAGTTATGCTGGCCCACGGCTTCTCTTTGGTCAGCGTTATGTAATATTCAGATCCAATAAAATCGTGTAACTGTTCAAGCAGCAATGTTCCGGTATCGCGTTTTTTACGCGCGCGGCGGATGTGCCTAACCAGCATGTTCTGCTCGCCATTCGCTCATGAAATCTTCTACACGCTGCGAAACTGATTGGCCTGGCTCACGGCCATTGCGGAGGTCGTCGACAAATCGGGGATCGCTAACCGACAGGCGGCCAAATTTGGTCCAAGCCATGTCGGTTTCACGCAAGAATTTTTCGATTTTTCGGATCAGGGGCATTGGCATTTCTCCTTTTTAGGCCTCGTCCCAAAGAGGACGACTCGGTTGATAGGGAAAATCCTATTTGAAAGTTGATTTCCTACATGTCTAGGAAATATCCTATTGCCAATTAAGGTCAAATGGAATAATACTGGGTTATGGAGAGCAATGATCCGCGTGCTGTACTGGAGCAACTGATCCGCAAAAGCGGTGATGATTTTGCGTCTATCTCGGGCATGCTGGGCAAGAATCCAGCTTATATCCAGCAATATATCCGGCGCGGGTCACCGAAAAAACTGGACGAACGGGATCGCCGAAAACTGGCGGATTTTTATGGTGTCGATGAACAATCGCTCGGCGGGCCAGCCATTCGCAACGGGCGTTCTGCCATAACGCCCTCCAGTTTGGTGGAAGTAAAGCAGATGAATCTGGGAGCTTCGGCGGGACCAGGGTCGCTCGCTGATGATGAACTGTCCGGCGCAATGGCGTTCGGTCCCAAATGGCTCAAACGGCTGGGTAGTGATCCGGCCAAGCTGTCGCTGATCTCGGTCGACGGCGATTCGATGGAGCCGACCTTATATGACGGCGATGATATCATGGTCGATCACGGTGCTGCGGAGGCTGCGCTGCGTGACGGGATATACGTGCTGCGCATGGATGATGTGCTGTTGGTCAAGCGACTGGCATTGGGGCCATCTGGAAAGATCTCTGTTCGCAGCGATAATCCGCAATATCCCGATTGGGATGATGTCGATGTGGCGGATGTGAATATTATCGGGCGCGTGGTTTGGACCGGGCGACGACTATAATATCAATTTGTATAGGACTTTAGGGTGCTGCTTTTGTCAGAATTTGCTGAATAAATTCGGATTTAGCGTCGGTATAGGCTTCACGGTCATTCGCGAATTGTGTGGCCAGTTTGCGCTTGAGGAGGGCATATTGACTAGCGTCTTCCGCATTTTCTCGTAGATGGTCACGAAAGGCTAAATGATCTCGGTACACATTAAAATGTTCAAAAACATGAACATGATGCGTCCTGGCTTCACCTCGTGGCGGCATATTTTTTACGAAAAACAGGCGATCTGTTTTTGGGTTATCATGCCAATAATCATAGCCAATCGTGTCCAGAAGGCCTGGGAAACTTTGCTTTGCATGGTCAAAGGACGACACCGATATCAGGATATCTATAATCGGTTTTGCGGGCATCCCGGGAATGGCAGTACTTCCAAAATGACTAATATCCAAAACGGATTGTTCCGCGAGACAATCGGTGATCCGACTTCTCTCCTGTTTAAACATATCAGGCCAGGCCGGGTTGTAAGAGCTAATCTTGATACTATCCATAATAAGAGAATATCTTATTTCAGCTGCTAAATCCTTGCAAGATTATCCCTTCCTCTCCAAATAGCTGCGCATGAGCAATATCACTTCCAATTTGAAGCCCACTGCCGAGCCGCCGCTAAAGGCTGTCATCATCCCCGTCACGCCGCTGCAGCAAAACTGCACTTTGCTGTGGTGCACCAAAACCAATAAGGCCGCGTTGAGTGATCCTGGTGGGGATTTGAACCGGTTGAAAGCTGCGGTGGAACAGCATGGTGTCGATCTGGAAAAGATCATCATCACCCACGGCCATTTGGATCATTGCGGGCAGGCAGGAATGCTAGCGGAAGAATTGGACCTTCCTATCGAGGGGCCGCATAAGGAAGATCTATTCTGGATCGATCAACTGGATGGTGACGGTGCAAAATACGGGATGGAAGCGAAAAGCTTTGAACCTGATCGCTGGCTTGTCGATGGAGACAAAGTGACCGTTGGGGCGCTGGTGCTCGATGTCATTCATTGCCCTGGACATACGCCGGGCCATGTGATTTTCTATCATGAGCCGTCAAAGCTGGCTGTGGTCGGCGATGTGATATTCCAAGGTTCGATCGGTCGGACAGATTTCCCGCGCGGCAATCATCAGGATTTGATCGATGCCATCACGCAGAAACTATGGCCTTTGGGCGATGATGTCACCTTCATTCCGGGGCACGGGCCAACTAGCCAGTTTGGCTATGAACGGAAGAATAATGCTTTTGTCGCCGATGATGTTTTGGGCGCGCGTTGATTCTGGATTATCTGCATCATATTCAGGAGAGATGGGTAATTCGTTCCCTGTTGTGAGACGGTTGGTATGATTGTATCATCCGGCGATGGATATACTGAACGACATATTGGACACGCTCGATCTAAAAGGCGCACTATATTTCCGCACTGATTTTTCGGGATCATGGTCAGTAACGGTTCCGGTGCTTGAGCAAGCCGCGCGCTTTCATCTGGTCGTACAGGGGCAATGCCATGTGAAGCTTCCCGGCGAGGAAGCCGTAATTCTCGGCCCCGGCGATTTAATCCTGATCCCAAAAGGGCAAACCCACATATTGTCCGATAGCCCAGTAGCGGACGCACCGCAGCTTGAACAGGTGCTGGAAGCAGTGGAATATGATGGCGATGGCGTGCTGGTTGTGGGGGAAGGTAATGATGCCGCCTCGACGCAGCTTGTTTGCGGCCACTTCACCTTTCGCAAGGGCGCCGACCACCCGATATTGCGGTCATTGCCGGATCACTTGCTGACTACAGCATCGATGCGCGCCCAAAATCCTTGGCTCGACGAAATATTGCGATTGATAAATCGTCAAATGTTCTCGGACAATATTGGATCGGATGCCTCGGTACGCCGGTTGTCGGAAATCATGTTCATCGAATTGTTGCGCGCGGGAATTGAAGAACAGGATGAGATCGGCGCATTGCTAAAAGGTTTTCAGGACCCGCAAATCGGCCATGCTCTGGAGTTGATGCACCGGGAGCCGACCGCATCATGGACCGTCGAGTCGCTGGCACGGCAAGTAGGTATGTCGCGCAGCCGCTTTGCCGAACGCTTTGGTGATCTGGTCGGGCAAGGCCCCATGTCCTATCTGTCGGACTGGCGACTACAAAAGGCGCTTTCCATATTGGATCACAGCAACTGCTCGGTACAGCAAGTTGCGGTACAAACCGGCTATCAATCACCGGCTGCATTCACCCGCGCCTTTGCTGGAAAATTCGGTGTAGCACCCACTTTATACCGTCAAATGCTACAATAGTTTGCATATCGTCCCAGTGAATTGATAATTAGTCGCTAACTAGCCTGCCTATATTGTCATATCATCTCATTTGAGAGAAAGACGCTCCAACGACACCGAAGGAGCGAATCATCAAATGAATGACGTGATAAATATTATCGAAGATTTTCAGCGTCCCCCTGCTGGACATATCTTCTTCCCCCCACAGTCACATCATTTCGCGTGAAGCAAATTCCCTGTCGTCAACTCGCGTGACCGTTTCGGTTGCAAATATCACCGGGGTAATTTCCCGCAAAATAGAATTGAATGAAAAGGAATATACTATGTTTAAGAAAGTAACTCTCGCCACCGCAATCGCACTGGCAACCTTCGTCGCAGCTCCAGCAATGGCAGCTGACGAATATAATGTATCATCCGGTCTGACCGCAGCAGCAGCTCCCCTTGCTCTGCACGGTGCAGACACGGTTGCGTTCATCAACACCGGCAACCGCATCGAAGGATCAGCAAAATTTGCAGCTGTCCATGACGGCGTTGCTTATTATTTCGCTAGCCAGGCTAACCTAGATACGTTCAAAGCAAATCCTGCTGGCTTCCTGCCTCAAAATGGCGGCTTCTGCACCTTTGGTGTTTCTGTCGGCAAGAAATTTGACGGTGACCCACGCTGGGCAGATGTTCGCAATGGCAAGCTCTATGTTTTCCTGAGCGAAGACATTTTCAAAGCTTACCAGAAGGATCCAGCAGGCGCGATCGCCAAGGCTGAGATCAACTGGAAGAAAATCCGTCACACGGCAGCGACCGACCTTTAAACCTTGCGGTGGAGTGAGCCTGTCATTGGCTCACTCCGTCCCAACATAGGAATATCATCATGGAAACCGCATATTATTATCTTGCCCTCAGCGGCATTCTCACCCTCCTTCTATGGACCCCTTATATTGTTGGCCGCATGTTCGTTTGGGGCATCCCGACGTTCCTGACCAACTATCCGGAAAACTTCCCCAAAGAAGAACCCGAAACGCCATTGTGGATGGATCGCGCGAAACGTGCCCATCTGAACATGGTTGAGACCATGCCCGCATTTGTGGCCGTTGTTGTTGCAGCGGGCCTGCTCGGTGATGCGTCTATTGCTGAAACCGTCGGCACCTGGGCAAAAGTGTTCTTCTTTGCCCGCATCGCCCACGCCGTCGTCTATACGTTCGGTATTCCAGGCCTTAGAACACCGGTCTATCTCATCTCATGGGCATCCATTTTGATGATTGGCGCGCAAATCGTTCTTTAACGTACCGTCATCATACAACTTACGAGACCTGTAGAGCCGAGTTTGGGTTTTGCAGGTCTCATCGGCATTGGATCATCGAACTCTAATGGCTGTTCTTGCGCTCAATGCGGACAATCGAAATTGAGCAAGATTTGTGAAATGCAGTTGCGACATGTTTACACTTGAACGAATCAAGGAGAACAAGTGGCCCACTCATACGAGAAACGAATCTTGCGGGTATTGGAGTATATTCATGAGAATCCCGCTGGCGATCTATCGCTAGATACTTTGGCAGACGTTGCGGCAATGTCTAGGTTTCACTGGCATCGAGTGTTTCATGCCATGACTGGCGAGACTTGCGCTCAAGCCGTGCGCCGCGTTCGATTGTATCGAGCGGCAAATTGGTTGATCTACAAAGATTGGTCAGTGGCAGAAGTGGCAAGGCGGGCAGGCTATCCCAATGTGCAAAGCTTTACCCGTATATTCACCGATGCCTTCTCCGTTTCTCCCGGTACGTTCAGGACAAAGGGAAGTCTCTCTGACTTCCCAACGCGAAAACCAAAAGGAACGTATAAAATGTTTGAAGTAGAAATAAAACGCACACCAGCCCGCCACATCGCCGCGCTTTTGCACAAGGGTCCATATACCGAGGTTGGACCATGCTTTGATAAATTGGCTAATATTGCAACAAAGACAAAGCTCTGGCCCAATGTAGAATGCATGGTGGGTATTCATTATGATGACCCCAATGTCATTGATGAAGCCAATTTGCGATGTCATGCAGGATTGTCAGTCCCCGGGAACGTCCCCGTTCCAAACGAACTTGAGCGGGTTCAATTGCAAGGAGGGGACTATGCAATATTACACTATAAGGGTCCGTATGAAGGAGTAAAAATCGCTTATGACTTTCTTTTTGGAAAGTGGTTGGCCGAAACGGATCGCATTCCGTTGGATGCTCCTTGTTATGAGCTGTACCTAAACAATCCCGAAGATACACCGCCAGAACAATTGCTTACCGACATCTATCTTCCCATGGCTGCCTGAAATTGACGGCCCAGTCGTCCAAGCGGATACTGGGCCGTCCTTTCCAAATGACCGCTAGTCCGCTCAAAGCGGACCGGGCCGACTAATTGCCCAAATAAGGAATCACTACCGCATAAACACCCAGTCCGAGCAACGTTAGCATGGTCACAATCGTGCCAATCATCCGGCCCTTGCCAAACTTTCCATCATCCATTCCAATGCCATGTGCTACACGGCCCAAGAGATAAACGCCGCCGACGATCCACAACCAGGTCGGAGAGAGATCGCCTTTGCTGGTCATTTCGATCAATCCGATCAGGATCAGTATAAACGGAGCTGTTTCTATGTAGTTGCTATGTGCACGCATTCGGCGGAGGACTTTTTCATTGCCGCCATCACCGACGCTAACCTTTTCCGATGTTCGCACTTGGCCGACACGAATCATCAACCAAAGATTTAAAAGCGCCGCTGCACCGGCAATGGTTAAGGTAACTGGCAATATCATAATGTTTCTCCCCTTGAAGCATATCTGGTGGTGTTATCACCGCGATATAGGAGTAGAATGCTTGCAACGCACAGGAAAATCGTTATAGCCGCCCTTTCGCGCGCGACTTGTTGGTGGCTATGCGGTGATTCTTTCGTTGAACAGGAATTAACCGGATTTTGAAAACCATTGATAGTGTTGTGCTGGTAACCAGAATTTTGAATGTAAAGAACAGGCTGAGCAATGGCTGTACCTAAAAGAAAAACTACGCCCTCCAAACGCGGAATGCGGCGTTCTCATGATGCTTTGAAAGTTGAAGCACATCAGGAATGCCCGAATTGCGGCGAACTGAAGCGTCCACATCACATGTGCGGTGCCTGTGGCTACTATAATGGTCGCGAGATATTGGCTCCTGACCTTTAATTGGTTAGACTAGCTGATTATTCAAAAGTCCAAGGGGAATAGCAGGTGGGAATGAGGCCGCGAATCGCAATTGACGCGATGGGCGGCGATGAAGGCGTGCGCGTCATGGTCGCTGGCGCTGCCTTGGCTCGCCACCGCCACGAGGGTTTCCAGTTTCTATTCGTTGGCGATGAAAACCGGATACAGGCCGCTCTTGACGATCATCCCAATTTGAAAGCTGCGGCTGAAATATTGCACACGAATGATATTGTCACAGCAAATGAAAAGCCTAGCCAGGCACTGCGCAGTTCTAAGAAAACATCGATGGGATTGGCGGTAAACGCGGTTAAGACCGGTGCAGTTGGTGCTGCGGTCAGTGCCGGTAACACCGGCGCCTTAATGGCCATTGCCAAATTGGCTCTGCGGACAATGCCGGGCATTCATCGACCTGCCTTGGCTGCGTTGCTACCCACCATGAAAGACAGCGACGTGGTCATGTTGGATCTGGGCGCAAATACAGAATGCGATAGCCGCAATCTGGTTCAGTTTTCGGTCATGGGCGCAGCTTATAGCCGGATCATGCATGGATTCGAAAAACCAACGGTGGGATTGTTGAACATCGGCACCGAAGAAGCAAAGGGCACGGGCACTATCCAAGATGCGGCCCGGACATTGCGCGACGCGAAAGAACTGCCATTGGAGTTTGTTGGTTTTGCTGAAGCAGACAAAATTTCTACCGGCGATGTCGATGTGTTCGTGACTGACGGGTTTTCCGGTAACGTCGCGTTGAAAGCCCTTGAAGGGACCGCACGTTTCGTCACAGATCTTTTGAGACAGAGTTTTTTGAGCAGCTTGCGCTCCAAAATAGGGTTTTTGATATCAAAGCCGGCAACCGATATGTTGCGTAATCATCTCGATCCCAACAACCATAATGGCGCAGTATTCCTTGGCCTGAACGGTGTGGTAGTGAAAAGTCATGGTAGTGCCGATGAAAAGGGCGTAGCCAATGCTGTGGAAGTCGCTGCGCGTCTGGTTGAGGATAGTATTTTGGAACGCATTACCGAAGATTTGACCAAGATTACCATAGGTTCTCCTGCGGCCGAAGCGGCCAAATGAGCGATCAACCGGCCTTACGTGCAGTGATCAAGGGAACGGGCTCGGCTCTTCCCAGGACAAAAGTTTCCAACGCTGAACTGGCCGCAAAAGTTGATACATCCGATGATTGGATTGTCGAACGCACCGGTATCCACTTTCGGCATATTGCAGAAGATGATGAAACCACGTCCAGCCTAGCCACCGAAGCAGCTGCAAAAGCGCTCGTTGCGGCGGGGATGGAAGCCACGGACGTGGATTTAATTGTACTAGCCACAGCGACCCCGGATCAGACCTTTCCCGCCACTGCTACTATTGTGCAGGACAATCTGGGCTGCAACGGATGCGTTGCATTTGATGTCGCTGCCGTTTGTTCGGGCTTTCTATATGCCTTATCCGTGGCGGAAAGCATGATTCGAGCGGGTAGTGCCAAAAATGCGCTGGTTATAGGTGCTGAGACATTCAGCCGTATATTGGATTGGGAAGATCGTGCGACCTGTGTGTTGTTTGGCGATGGCGCGGGTGCGATTGTCTTGTCTGGTGAGATCGGCACAAAAGGCGTTCTATCCACACGTCTACATGCCGATGGTGCGCATAATCAATTGCTCTATGTTGACGGTGGAGCTGGAACAACGGGCACGGTCGGAAAATTACGTATGAAAGGCCGCGAAGTGTTTCGGCATGCGGTGGTTAATTTGTCTTCGGTTTTGCACGAAGCACTGGCGGAAGCATCGATTCCGGTCGAAGAAGTTGATTGGATTGTACCGCACCAGGCGAACGAACGTATTTTGGATGCAACAGCAAAGAAGCTGAAGTTACCAAAAGAAAAAGTCATCAAGACAGTCGACCAACATGCCAACACTTCAGCGGCATCTGTGCCGCTTGCCCTCGACACCGCTGTTACAGATGGGCGAGTTAAAGAAGGTGATCTTCTGGTGTTAGAGGCCATGGGCGGCGGCTTTACTTGGGGCGCGTCGGTTGTTCGATTCTAGAGATCGTATAAAACCAGCCTAATTGCTGCGCATTCATCGGCGAAATTGCATATTCATCGAATGTGAGTTGAGTTCAAAAGGGCGGGTCATAGCCTTCGTGAATGAACTTGGATCTCATAAAACCGCAAAAACCAGTTTCAGCTCTGTTTCTGTTCAGGGCTTATCGTGCATGCCAGCTTCTCGGCGCCAGAAGACCCGTGTTATTGAAAGCAATGGAACTCAAAGAACCAGAACTACGAAATCCGTTGGGATATTTTGATTCAGCAAAACTTTCCGCCCTTTTTGAGGCGAGTGCCGAGGAATTAGGCACAGATGATCTTATTCCCAAAATCGCTAGAAAAATGGTGCCATCGGGTTTTTCGGATCCGGGTTTTCTTGCTCTATTTGACATAAATTTTGGAGCAGTGTTGGGAAAAGTAATTCATGCGCAGAGACTGGGGCATGATAAGCCAATATTGAATTTACACCGGGATCGCCTTGGGGATTATGTTGTCTGGGATGACGATGCATGCCAGTCTAAGAAGATGATGTATTTGGGGTTC
This sequence comes from uncultured Sphingomonadaceae bacterium, assembly GCA_947494305.1. Lineage (GTDB taxonomy): Bacteria > Pseudomonadota > Alphaproteobacteria > Sphingomonadales > Sphingomonadaceae > Parasphingorhabdus. Next base: position 48,845 of record CANLUL010000003.1, read on the forward strand.
CTCGTTATCATTGAATCGCTGCGTTCAATAGATGAAGATGCTCTATACGACATCAGGAGTGTATCTTTTGCACATTCCAAATCGGAGGAAGAGCGTGCGTATTCTTTCCATATTGCTAAAAATTCCTCGATTTCCATCTTACATGATCGGCCACATAATCGCATCGAATTTCGACGCGGCTTCTTTGATCTCGCTAATCCCGATTGCAACAACCGATTGAAACTGGCGAGCAAAAAGCAGCGCGCAGAGGAAAGATGGCAGACCAGGCCTTATGCTAAGTCTTGCTATGACTATCTAATTTACCTTCTCGATAAACCGGGACCGAATTTGGATTCGGCGTCAGAATCATTTGCTATGGCAGAGCGGACGCTGCGCCGAAAATTGGTTGCAGAAGGTACATCTTTTCGGGAAGTTCTGGAATGGGTGCGCCGTGATATATGCCATTTATATTTCTTGGAGGGTAAGCGGCAACTCTCGGATATTTCCACACTGCTAGGTTATAGCGAGCTCAGCGCATTCACCAGGGCCTATACTAGCTGGTACGGTCATCCGCCCAGCAAAGATGCGTCTGGTCACGCCAAAATGGCGGCCTGATCGGTCATTGGGAAATGGTGGGCGTAGAGAGAGTTGAACTCCCGACCCCTTCGATGTCAACGAAGTGCTCTACCACTGAGCTATACGCCCACTTCGGAAGGCCGTGTAGCCACCGGGCATCGGCGGCGCAACAGTTAATTCAGGTTGGTCAGACTATCTGGTTCAAACATTCGCTGCACTTCCAGAACAAGATCGCGCAAGTGAAATGGCTTTGACAAAATCTTAGCCTTTGGCACCGATTCGCCTGCCCGCAACGTAACTCCAGAAAAGCCGGTGATAAACATGACCTGCGTTGATGGAGAAATAGTAGCACATTGCTGGGCCAGCTCAATACCGTCCATTTCAGGCATCACAATGTCGGTAAGAAGCAAATCAAACTTGCCGGATTTCAAATGCGGAACAGCTGCAGTTCCGCGATCAACAGCAACGACCTCATAGTTGGCCTTTTGCAGCGCACGCGTCAGATGCTCACGCATTGCCTTTTCATCTTCTGCCAGGAGAATCTTGATCATATTCTATGCTGCCTTTGACTCGTCTAAATACCGAATGACTTTTGTTTATGCCTGATCGCGATCATAGGCACAAATCTCTTAACATTTACTGGATTTCGGTACCAATTATTGAAAAAATCGCAAAAACTGTTGCAATTTTCTGGTGAAGAATGCTCTTGTGCATTCATTGGTTAAAAATGTCTGAAAATTCTTTCTCTCTTCACAATGGCGATAAGTTACGCTTTCCGATCCTGATTAGCGTTCCTCATGCTGGCCGGAACTATCCAAAGTCTGTGCACCAGAACTTAAACATTCCATCATCGCATTTACGGAGGTTGGAAGATCGCTATTCCGATCTGCTTGCCAAAGATGCCATTGAAGCCGGATTTCCTGCGATCATTGCCCATAAGCCTCGTGCCTGGATCGATCTGAATCGAAACAAATCTGAAGTTGATGTCGATATCATAACCGGCTTGTCGAAATCACACGTGACTATGCCTTCGCGAAAAGTAAGAGGAGGGCTAGGGTTGGTTCCCCGCCGTCTTTCCGGGGTTGGCGAATTATGGCAAAAAAAATGGACTTGGGATGACATTGCTTCCCGGATTTCGCAGGATCATGAACCTTATCATGTCCAGATTACCAAGATTCTGGAAACTATGCAGCGCAAATTTGGCGGTGCAATATTGGTGGACCTCCATAGTATGCCGCCATTGGATGCGACGAACGAGACGCAGCCAAAAATAGTGATTGGTGATCGCTTCGGTCGAAGTGCTGGATCGCGCTACTCCGAATTTGCCATGGCTGTTTTTAATCGAACGGGTTTGGCTTCCCAGCTCAATCTCCCTTATTCCGGTGGATATATACTGGAACGCCACGCCAATTTGGCAAATAATATTCACGCGATTCAAATTGAGATTGACCGGAGGTGTTATTTGGACGTTTCGCTCAATGAGCCGGGGCCAGGTTTGCCCGCATTGGCGAAGTCTGTTTCTGAATTGGTATTTGAATTGGCGGATCAGGCGAATGGCAATCTTCTTCTGGAAGCAGCTGAATAAAAAACCACCTCGTCAATATTGACGAGGTGGCCAAGGTTCAGGGAGGTGGCGCTCTTTTGGAGCACCTGTGTCAAACCAATCGGGGGAGACAGTCTGACACATTCATAATGTGGTCCTTCTCACATCGCTATGCAAGACCCAATCAAACCAATTTTGCGCAAATCGTTCGGCTGGTCGAACTACACTATAAATTTCATCAACTTATACGGATCTAGATTGATGGTGCTTCCGTAACCTGCGGCATCTTGCCATCCGCTACTTGCTTGGCAAACACATCACGCATCAACTGCAGCGAGAAAAGATGTGCGTAAATCATTGGCAACATGCCGTTTTGGTTGATTTTCCGCAACTCATCACCTCTTAGGTCACGAACTTTCTCTTCGTTCACCATACGGAAACCGCGATATACAAACGGTTTTTCGACGCCATCTTGTTGAATGGATACTTCTCCATCCATCAAAAGATCCATGCTCGCCAAGTCTTGCATAAATTGACCAGTACGCTGACCCGCCTGTTCGAATTGTTCGCAAAAATCGAGTATAGACTTGGTGCGATCAGTTGGCTGATCCTTATCAAATAAGGTCTCGCCTTCCTTAAAGTCTCCGATGGCGTTAGCGGAAGGGTCGAAACATAGTGACAATTCTTCTGACTCAGGCTGCAATTTTGCTAGCAAGAACGGGTAACGGCGAACGTAGGCAGGCACATATGCCACTTCTTTGAACTTTCCATCGTCGCCCATGAATGTGTTTACACCTTCATTGAGGCCCATAAGGATAAGCGGAACGCTATTTTCCCCCGCGGAAAAAACGATGGGATAGTTTCGGCCAGCATTGGGGAACTCATCTACCGTGACCGGAATAGCGTGCTGGCTTTGCATGAATGATGCATTGTCCAGCCCTTTAACTCGCCAATCTGAATGTTCTTTCGAATTAAGCGGCACGAGGTCGTTGTAAAACATTGGTAGTTGTTGGGCTTGAGCCTGGCTGGCCATAATAACATCTCCGAATCTATTAGAGTCTTTTCTAAGTAATTTCTTTCGAAGGGCTTTAGGGCGCAGGCCTATAGGATGCAAGGGGTACAAGCTTTCCTGGATTCATAATATTTTTTGGATCTAGTGCCGCTTTAATTGATCTCAACGCCAGTAATTGTGCATCATCCGATAATCGCGCCAATTCCTGACGCTTGGTTTGACCAATTCCATGTTCCGCAGAAATAGAGCCACCATATTGCAAAACCAAATCATGAACCATTGGTGTGATGGCCAACGCATTTTGATCCATCCATTGCCTAGGTTGGACTCCATCTGGTCCCTTAACGTGAAAATGTACATTCCCGTCACCCATATGACCAAATGCAGCGACTTCGGTTCCTGAAAAGGCTGTCTCGATTTCGGATCCTGCATTGGATATGAAATCAGCCATCTTGTGTACCGGTACGCTAATGTCATGCTGGAGTGCAGGACCATCTGCACGCTCCGCTTCGGAGATTGAATCGCGCAATTTCCAAAATGCTTCGGCCTGTGTTTCATTGCTGGCGATTGTTGCATCCATAGCGAGGTTTTTCTCAAAAGCCTCTGCGAGAAGGTTCTCCATCATCTGGCGAGGATCTTGCGCATTTGGTTGGTCCCGGACAATTTCGATTAAGGCGTTCCATGGTGTTGTTGATTCCAACGGAGAACGAGTGGCAGGAATATGCCGCAACACGGCATCCAGGCATGACGCGGGGACAACTTCAAACCCTTCCAAATACCGACTTTCCGCCGCGTTCAGAAATTGAAACAGGCGATAGGCTGCCTGTGGTGATTCGATTCCAATCCACGCGACGCAGCGATCCACCAACATCGGGCATGTGCGCAATGTCGCCGCGGTTACAATCCCTAGCGTGCCCTCTCCGCCAATGAGGAGTTGTTTCAGGTCATAGCCTCGATTGTCTTTCTTTAGCGCTGCAAGTCCCCTGTAAATGCTGCCATCGGGTAAAACCGCTTCTGTGCCAGCTACTAGCGCGCGCATCGTACCATGGCGCAAAACCTGAGTGCCGCCGGCGTTGGTTGATACTAGACCGCCTATCGTTGCCGAGCCTTTGCCTCCAAGCGTCAGCGGAAAGCGCTGACCGTGAGGTTCTAACGCCTCGTGAAAATTCTGTAAAATGACGCCTGCATCACAAACTGCGAGTTGGTTTTCTGCATCAATCTCACGTATTTGATTCATGCGGCGCAGCGATAACAGAATTGATTGTCCGCTATTGTCAGGTGTCGCTCCACCTACCATGCCGCTATTGCCGCCTTGCGGAACGATGGGTATTTCATATTCATTGGCAATCTTGACAATGGCAGACACTTCTTCGGTTGAAGCCGGAGACAACATTGCAGCTGCTTTGCCGGTATAGCGCCCCCGCCAATCTGTAAGCCAGGGGGATATGTTGGCTGTATCGACGCTGAATCCCTTGGGTCCCACGGCCGCACTCAGTTTCTCAAGCCAATTGTCTGTTGATGGCATATTATGCTCCACAAGCATGTTCTATTCTCACGCACCTGATTTGGCGGGAAGATTCGATTTCATATGTAGGCGACTTGCGAAAAATTGCCACTGGCGATAATTCATCCAATGTTCAATTGTCACTGCTATAGCCGCGCTACAAGTAATTGAGGGATTTTGGTGAGTCTGACGCTGTCTGCAATATTACTGCTTGCTGTGCCGGTTGCTGAAATGCCTCCGAGCGAAATTGCGGATTCCCGGAATGCAAATGGCGTTTTTGTCGAAGCTCGCCCAATTACCTATGCACAAGTAAGGATTGAACGACGCGTGATTATCAGGGTGCCCCGCCGTCGGGCTTCGCAAACTAGACCTTTGGCGAGTTTTCGTTCTCAGCTTGTGCCTGAAAAATTCACCGAAAAGAAAATTGGCAAATGCCTGCCCATGAACAACATATTGGGTGTGCAGATGTATCAAGGCCGCGAATTGGATTTGATTACGCGAGATCGCAAAAGGATCCGTGCTCGTTTGGAGAAAAAATGTCAGGCACGCAGTTTCTATTCCGGGTTTTATATGGAAAAATCCAAGGATGGAAAAATTTGCGCTGACCGGGACATGCTGCATTCACGTACCGGATCAAAATGTGAAATTGATAGATTCCGGCAATTAGTGCCTGAATAGGTAACACCAGCCAAACCAATCGGCTTGACAAAATGGCATTTTGGCACCATCGATCCCGTCAAATGAAAACGCGTGATAGAAGCACAATTTTGTGCAGCCGCAAATTCCGGAAAAGCTATGAAATTTGCCGATCTCGGCCTCTCTGATGAATTGCTAAAATCGATAGCCGATGCAGGTTATGATGAACCTACACCAATTCAGGCACAGGCGATCCCTCCCGTTTTGATGATGAAGGATCTGATTGGTATTGCTCAGACAGGGACGGGCAAAACTGCCAGCTTTGTTTTACCAATGATTGATATTTTGGCCCAGGGTCGTTCGCGGGCAAGGATGCCGCGGTCGCTTATCTTGGAACCCACACGAGAACTAGCTGCACAGGTTGCTGAAAATTTCGAGAAATATGGCAAGAATCACAATCTTTCCATGGCTCTGCTCATAGGCGGTGTTTCGATGGGGGATCAGGTTAAGGATTTGGAAAAGGGCGTTGATGTCCTGATCGCGACTCCCGGCCGACTAATGGATCTCTTCGAACGCGGCCGGATATTGATGTCCGGCTGTGAATTGTTGGTCATCGATGAAGCCGACCGGATGCTTGATATGGGCTTTATCCCAGATATTGAGCAAATCTGTTCCAAACTGCCATCAACACGCCAAACTATGCTTTTTTCGGCGACCATGCCGCCGCCGATCAAGAAGTTGTCAGACCAATTTTTAAACAATCCCAAATATATCGAAGCATCTCGTCCTGCGACCGCAAACACGTCTATTGATCAATCGCTCATTAACGTGGCGCCGAAGGCAAAACGCAAATTGCTGGTTGATATTCTCGATCATGAAGGGGTTGAGACGGCGATTATTTTCTGCAATCGGAAAACGGAGGTACGTGACCTTTGCCAAAGCCTCCGCAAGGATGGTTTTGATGCTGGTCAAATCCATGGTGATATGGATCAGTCTTCACGATTGGCGGAATTGGATCGGTTTAAGTCGGGAGAGTTAAACATTTTATGCGCTTCTGATGTCGCCGCGCGCGGACTGGATATCAAAGGCGTTAGCCATGTCGTCAACTATGATATTCCATGGCATCCGGATGACTATATCCATCGGATTGGTCGAACCGGGAGGGCAGGAGCCAGCGGTGTTGCTTTTACGTTTGTGACGAAAAGCGATTCGGAGCATGTCGAGAATATCGAAAAACTGACGGGGACAAAAATCCCTGTGCGTGGAAAAACCAAAAGCGGCGCGAACAAAAAGACAGCAGATGGCAATGATCACCATCCAAATGAAAAGCCGAAGTCTAAAAATAAACCGCGCAAAGACGACAAACGGCAATCGAAAGAAAGCAAAGCGCCAGCTGTCAAGAAAACTAGCGAGCCAGAGCCGGAAGATGACGGTTGGAACGGACCTGTGCCATCATTTTTAGGCGCAGATTTTAATAGCTAATCGCGCAGGGCAGATATTGCCTATTTTAACGCCAGGCTATCGATAATTTGATTAGCAATTGCATCCATTTGTTCCGCAGAGGCAGTGGGATAAGAAATACGAGCGCGTACCATTGATCCATCGGGTTGGCGCAAAATCCGATCAAGGATATTGTTATTCTCTTGTGTTCCGGATGTACGATATTCGTCATCGCTAACCTGAACACCCGTCATGGCCTCTCCCGCTTCTTCATTCGCCTCGATGGCGGCAGTCATATCGGCATTATCCCGATTTTCAGACCAGTTGACCGTCAATTTGCCACCATTATCTGGAGCGATCGTCGTTTGGCCATTGTCGTCGCTGGCTTCTTCATCCACTTCCCACGCCTCGGGAACCATGATTGTGAACCCGCGCAATGCGTTAGTGTAACTGGTCAATGTCAATTCTTGCGCTTCAGCTGCAACACCTGCTTCGGCTTGCTCCGCCGCTGCTGCTTCGTCGCGAATGGCTGCACTGGCCGCATCAGCTTGTTTTGCCAGCTCTTCACCAGAAGGAACGTCGCCAACCGCCTCCTGTTTGCCACATGCGGATAGAATAAGCACCATCGATAACGCTGCTGTTACGGGAAAGTTTGAAAGCCGTTTTGTCATATACTCTGACTTAATGGCAGCAAGCGCCAACATCAATGGCGATTGTTGGATATCGCTCGATCAAATGACTGAGTGGAGGCGTTGAATGCGTCTTAGGCGGCGTTGTCGATACCGAGATCGGCCAACTTGCGGTATAGCGTCGAGCGGCCTATGCCCAGGCGCCGGGCGACTTCAGTCATGCGACCGCGATAGTGACCAATGGCCAATCGGATCACATCGCCTTCAATTTCTTCCAAGGGGCGTAAATTACCATCCTCAGAATACAGCGTAATACCGATACCTTCGGAACTGCCTACCGGTGTTGGGTCTATTGCTCCCGACTGTTCGACAAAAGATGCAATCTGAGGAAATTCGTCTTCGGTCAGTGCATCGCGATCACACATGACAGCGGCGCGAAACAAAACGCTTTGCAGCTGCCGGACATTGCCGGGCCAGTTATAGCGCCGCAGCAGATTGAGGGCTTCATCGGTTATACCGAGGCTTCGTAATCCTGGTTGAAGGGCCAGTCTGGCTAGAAAGTGACGCGACAATGCGGGAAGGTCGCCGGTCCGATTCCGAAGAGGCGGAATGGTTAGCTGGACAACATTGAGGCGATAGAAGAGATCCTCCCGGAATTTCTCCTTTTTAACCTGTTGCTCGAGCGATTGATTGGTGGCGCCTATAATCCGTACATCGAGCTGGAAACTATTTGGGCTGCCGAGCGGTTGGATTTCGGATGATTTCAAGAATCGAAGCAGGCGGATCTGTGTCTCCACCGGAATACGATCGATCTCATCGAGGAAAATTGTACCGCCTTCGGCCTGTTGCAACAAACCGATCTTTCGGTCGAACGCGCCCGTAAAAGCGCCCTTCTCGTGTCCGAACAAGATTGAATCCAACAGATTGCCAGTAATGGCCCCGCAATTGACCTTTAACATGGGCAATTTTGAACGCGGACTGGCCGCATGAATGGCATCGGCGATAACTTCTTTACCGACGCCGCCCTCGCCTTCGATTAGAACCGGAACGCGCGCCCGCGCCGCTTTCGCTGCGATGGCAAGCGCCGCGCGAAATGCGGGAGCAGCGCCAACAATCTCTTCAAATTCCAACGGTGCAGAAATCTTTTCGGTGAGCGGTTGAAGTTCACCCATATGCTGTGATTCGACAACCGACGCGGTCAAGGCCTGTAATAGTTGTTCGGGAGCGACCGGTTTTATCAAATAGTCCGTGGCGCCGGCACGAACGGCATCTACCGCTTCTTCAATGGAGCCTACAGCGGTGAGCATCAAAATGGGTAGAGCGGGGCGGCGGGCTTTGAGTTCGGCTATCAGATCCGTTGCCTCGCTACCTGGAACCCAGTTATCCAGAATGATCGCATCCAGCATCATACCGTCCTGCGTACCGAGAGTAGCTACGGCCGTTTCTGCGTCGCGCGCAAAAATGGTCCGGAAGCCAGCTCGAGAAGCCAGTGCCGAGATCAGGCGGCATTGCGCTGGCTCGTCATCGATTAGCAGCAGCAGTTTTGTACCGTTTTGCGTCATTTTTGTCCCAGTTGTACCAGAATGAGGCACTTTCTTAGGCAAAAGGGGTAAAGACCCGATTAAGACCACCTATAAAAATTCTATCCAAATGCTGAGTGGGAGCCTCTTGAGCCAAACGATATATGGGGTTACTACACGCACCAATATTACTAGAAAAAGTGGGGAAATCATGACTTCAGACAACAATATGAAAGAAGCCGAGAATAATTATGCCGGCTTTCTATCATTCCTAAAGGTCGGTACGATTTTGACAGCCTTGGTAACAATATTGGTCGTCTTTCTTATCTCCTAACTGATTGGAAATAATGTGAAAATTGCGGTATTGAAGGAGCTCGCCAACGGCGAGGCACGGGTTAGTGCTACGCCCGAAACGGTGAAGAAATTTGCCAAATTGGGTGCATCCATCACCGTTGAAAAAGGGGCGGGCGAATCCGCTTCGATTTCCGATGCTGAATTTGAAGAAGCCGGGGCCACTGTTGCGGAGCGTGCTGGCACGATTAAAGATGCCGACATCATATTGGGTATACAGGGACCCGACCCCAAATCGCTAAAGGGGATTAAAAAGGGCGCTTGGATAGCTGCCAGTCTAAACCCGTTCGGCGAGCGCGACCGAGTTGATGCCTATGCCAAACTAGGCGTTGAAGCTTTGGCGATGGAATTCATGCCGCGGATTACCCGCGCGCAGTCGATGGATATATTGTCATCCCAGTCCAACCTGTCCGGCTATAAAGCTGTGGTGTTGGCGGGCGCAGAATATGGGCGCGCTTTTCCAATGATGATGACGGCGGCTGGCACTGTGAATGCCGCGAAATGCTTTGTCATGGGAGTCGGCGTTGCGGGCCTGCAAGCGATCGCAACAGCACGCCGTCTGGGCGCGCAAGTGTCAGCGACCGATGTGCGACCCGAGACGGCTGAGCAAATTGAATCGCTGGGCGCAAAACCGATTTTTGACGATGATTTGGCCTCGGATGGCGAAGGAGGCTATGCCGCCGAACTAACCGACGAGCAAAAAACGAAGCAGGCGGAGCTGGTATCCAATCATATCTCCAAACAGGATATTGTGATTACCACTGCGCTCATCCCGGGCCGTCCGGCGCCGCGGCTGGTTTCAGATGCGCAAATTGCGACGATGAAGGCAGGCAGCGTGATCGTTGACCTGGCGGCTGAGCAAGGCGGTAATGTTGAAGGCGCTGTTTCCGGCGAGACGGTTGTAAAACATGGCGTGAAAATTATTGGCGCAAAAAATATGCCCGCGACCATGGCGGCCGATAGTTCGGCGCTATTTGCCCGCAACCACTATAATTTTCTGAGTGCCTTTTGGGACGAAGAGACCGGCAAACCAGTGCTTGATGAAGAAATCGGCGATGCCATCAGGCTGACCAAAGATGGTGCGGTTGTGAATGAACGCCTTCTGGCGAACTAGGAGGTAGTAATGGACTTCATTTCAATATTTTCAATTTTCGTGATGGCCTGTTTTGTTGGCTATTATGTGGTTTGGTCGGTGACCCCGGCTTTGCATACGCCGTTGATGGCAGTGACCAACGCTATTAGCTCGGTGATCATTGTAGGGGCGCTTATTGCTGCGGCTGCGGCGTCTCAGGGCGATGGCGGTCAAACAGCCAAGTGGCTCGGCCTAATCGGAGTCGTTCTCGCAAGTGTGAATATATTTGGCGGCTTTGCTGTGACCGAGCGCATGCTTGCGATGTACAAGAAGAAGGAGCGTAAATAATGCGGCATGCATTGATTGGCGCCTCTGCGCTTCTATTTTCTACACCGGCTTTGGCAGCCTCTGGAGAAGCGGTGAACCCATGGGTGGCTTTGGCTTATCTGGTTGCGGGCGTGTTGTTCATTCTCGCATTGCGCGGATTGTCATCTCCGGAAACCAGCCGGGCGGGCAATCGTTATGGTATGATCGGCATGCTGATCGCTGTGGTGACGACACTGGTCACGCATGACATAGCCAGCCTTCCCGAAATCGGGATTGCCATTGCGATTGGCGGTGCCTTTGGTTTCATAGTCGCGCGCAAGATTGCAATGACCGACATGCCGCAATTGGTGGCTGGATTTCACAGTCTTGTCGGTATGGCGGCTGTGCTGGTCGGTGTTGCGGCCTATCTTAACCCGGGCGCATTTGGCATATTGGATGATGCTGGAGAAATCCTGACAGTCAGCCGTATTGAACTGGGTCTTGGTGTTGCCATTGGCGCGATCACCTTCTCCGGCTCGGTTATTGCTTTCCTGAAGTTGAACGGGAATATGTCGGGTGCACCGATCATGCTACCGCTGCGCCATGTTATCAATCTGGGCGTTTTGGCCGCAATTATCGGTCTGACCGGCTATTTTTCGGTTATGCCCACTGTTGATAGCAGTACAATATTCTGGACCATTTTGGTGCTCGCGTTCCTGATCGGCTTCCTGCTGATTATTCCGATTGGCGGTGCGGATATGCCGGTCGTGGTGTCGATGCTGAACAGCTATTCCGGCTGGGCGGCGGCGGCGATGGGCTTTACGCTTGGTAATACTGCGATGATCATTACCGGCGCCCTGGTCGGTTCATCGGGTGCGATTCTGTCCTACATCATGTGCAAGGCGATGAACCGCTCCTTCATTTCGGTGATTGCGGGTGGCTTTGGCGCGGAAAGCGGACCTGCCGACGGTGCGGAAAAAATCGACCGTCCTTGGAAACGCGGCAGCGCCGAAGACGCGGCCTATATGATGAAGCAGGCAGAGAATATCATCATCATTCCCGGATATGGCATGGCAGTGGCGCAGGCCCAGCATGCATTGCGTGAAATGGCCGATCTGCTGGAAGAAGAAGGCGCAAATGTGAAATTTGCTATTCACCCGGTGGCCGGCCGTATGCCCGGACATATGAATGTGCTGCTGGCCGAAGCCAGTGTGGACTATGACAAAGTGTTTGAGCTGGAAGATATCAACAGCGAATTTGCGCAGGCCGATGTGGCGTTCATCATCGGTGCGAATGACGTCGTCAATCCGGCAGCGAAAACCGACAAGAGCTCGCCGATTTACGGCATGCCGGTATTTGATGTAGAAAAAGCCAAGCAGGTTTTCTTCATCAAACGCTCGATGGGTGGCGTTGGCTATGCCGGTGTCGATAACGAGGTTTTCTATATGGACCAGACCATGATGTTGTTGTCTGATGCAAAGAAAATGTGCGAGGATATCGTAAAGGCGCTTTGACCATTGTTCCTCCCCGGTTTTCGATCAATCCCTGTATCATATGGGGACAGGCGGTTTTGGATACATGATTTGACACAAACTGCCACCGAAATTGCTCTAATTCAAGCCAATGGCACTGCCAGCACCTGAACAGTATCTACGGTGCATCGGCGAGCTTTGCCGAGGTAAGAAATATGGTGAAGAAGAACATTGGTAGCTATTTAAAATTATTGGCGGTGACAGGCCTGGCAATTTTCCTTGTCCATGTCAGTTCTGTAAATGCATCGGATAGTGTCAAACAGGATGAAGTAGTTACATCCGAGTAGCCCCTTCAGGCGCTGTTTTTCTTGTGTTTTGCGCGATGAACGCATAGCTTTTGGTTGTTCACAATGCTGTGAATCTATCGGGATAGCTGGATATATGCGCAAAATTGGTCTGATAGGTGGTATGAGTTGGGTCTCCACCGAAAGCTATTATCGCCGGATCAACAGCGAAGTGCAGCGCAAAGTGGGTGGCTTCACCAGTGCGCATATGCTGATCGAAAGCGTGAATTTCAGCGATTATGCGCGATTGCAATCCGACGATGACTGGGATGCGGCGGCTGGTCTAATGACTAGATCGGCCAAACGGCTGGCGGTTTCGGGTGCGACAGCGATCTTGATCTGCTCCAACGCTATGCATAAGATTTACGAGCAGGTGCAGGAGGAAGTCGGCGTCCCGATCCTGCATATTGCCGACTGTGTTGGTGACAAGATGGTCGTGGATGGCATTAACAGCGCTGCGCTGATCGGCACCCGCAACGTTATGACCGAAGGTTTTTACAGGAAGCGACTGGTCGGCAAGGGGATTACCTTGTCGCCGCCCGATGAAGAGCGGGTCGAGGAAATTGAGCGCATCATTTATGAAGAATTGATGTTCCATGAAGCAACGCGCGATTCCGAGCGGACATTGAAAACCTTCATCACCGATATCGCCAAGCAGGAGATTGAGGCCATCGTTCTAGGCTGCACCGAGCTGGATCTGATTGTGAACACCAAGTCCAACATCCTGCCCATTTATGACAGCACGGAAATTCATGCGGATGCGGCGGTCGACTGGATATTGTCCGACAATTGATACTGACACTGGTGTCAATCCGCTTGGCATAATCTAAAAAATCAGCCATTATCCCCCGCAAAGAGGGAGAGAAAAATGTTCCGTAGCCTAATGATCGCCACCGCAATGTGCTTGAGCGCGCCAGCACTTGCCAAAACCATCACTGTGGAAGCCGGGGCAGACGCGCAGGAGCGCCTTCAGGAGGCTTTGATTCTTGCAGAACCCGGCGATGTGGTTGAACTGGGCAAGGGACGTTTCGACCTGACCGATGGTCTGTCGCTGGATGTTGATAATGTCACGGTGAAAGGACAGGGCAGCGACCAAAGCGTCTTGAACTTTGCCGGTCAATTGGGGGCGGGTGAAGGCTTGCTGGTCACTTCCGACAATGTCACGCTTCGCGATTTCGCAGTTGAGGATAGCAAGGGTGACGGCATTAAATCCAAAGGTGCCGACCAAATTATCTATCATGCCATTCGTGTCGAATGGACCGGCGGGCCAAAGGCTACCAACGGCGCCTATGGCATATATCCCGTGGAGTCGAAAAATGTGCTGGTACAGGATAGCACCGTTCGTGGGGCTTCCGATGCAGGCATTTATGTCGGCCAGTCGGACAATATCATCGTCCGCCGGAATACAGCGGTTGAGAATGTCGCCGGGATCGAAATCGAGAATAGCTATAACGCCGAAGTGACCGAGAATCTGGCGACGAGAAACACCGGCGGGATACTGGTTTTTGACCTTCCCAACTTGCTGCAAATGGGCGGTCACAATGTGCTGGTGGCACGCAACGCGGTCATTGATAACAACACCGATAACTTTGCACCCGAAGGCAATATTGTTGCGGGTGTGCCAGCAGGGACCGGCGTCATGGTAATGGCTAATCGGGATGTGGTTGTGACGGAAAATGCGATCATCAACAATGGCACATCAGCGGTCATGGTTGTCGCCTATACACAGAAATTTGATGATGCCAGCTACGACCCGACGGCGCGCAATGTTACGGTCGCGAAGAATATTTACAGTCATTCGGGCTTTGCCCCTGATGTGGAGGGAGGGCAGTTATTGGCCCAGGCATTTGGCGGCAGCCTACCGGCGATTCTATATGACGGGCTGGGTGCAGGATTTAATCTGGTCGACGATGTTCCGGCACTCGATTTGGGACTAACGAAAGCGGGGCAAAGTTTTGCCGATGCGCAACCGAAGCTCTATCAAAGGCCCCCTGCCGTAGCCATTAAAGAATTGAAAGCGATCACACTTCCAGCCTCAATGGAAGAGCGGTTAAAATAAGGGTTTCGCATGCGGTTATTAGCAGGAGCAGGGGCGATTTGCCTGTTGGCGGTCGCGGCGCATGCCGACCGGCCTGTGCCGGTTGCGGATGATGTGATTTCCGGTGTCGTAATGCCGAGAAACCTGTCCGACTATAACTTCTTTCAGGACGCCGGCGGTACGAAGCCCAATAAAGGCGTCACCCTGTATCGATTGAACAGTCCCTTGTTCACGGATTATGCGGATAAGTTTCGGTACATATACGTTCCGGCCGGGAAGACGCTTTCGGTAAACCCTGATAATCCCGAAGGCATGCTGCAATTCCCGGTTGGGTCGGCGATCATCAAGAGTTTCGGCTATGAAATGGACGGCAAGCCGCATCTGTTGGAAACGCGGGTGTTGCTGCATCGTGCCGATGGCTGGCTAGCCTTGCCTTATGTCTGGAACGAAGAGCAGACCGAGGCGACGCTCAAAGTTGCCGGTAAACGCATCCCGATTACGTTCACCGATCCATCGGGCAAAGAGCGATCAATCAGCTATGCGGTTCCCAACAAAAACCAGTGTAAGGAGTGCCATTCGCTTTCCGAGGCTGTGGTTCCCATCGGGCCAAAGCTCCGCAATTTGACCCATGACAGCAAAGACATTTTGGCTTCCAATGGTATCTTGAATGGTGTGACCGGAACCGAAATGGTTATGCCCGATTTTCGTGATGATGGGATGCCATTGGCCGATCGCGCACGCGCCTATCTCGACGCGAACTGCGCCCATTGTCACAATGGCGAAGGCTCGGCGAGCAACAGCGGCCTGTTCCTAACCTATGAAGAAAAAGAGCCGGTTCGTTTTGGGGTTGGCAAGCGACCCGTGGCGGCAGGACGCGGTAGCGGCGGACATGAGTTTTCTATCAAACCGGGCCATCCGGAGGAAAGCATCATGATCTACCGGTTAAAAAGCCTCGATCCCGGAGTGGCGATGCCAGAGGTGGGACGCTCTTTGGTGCATGATGAGGGAGTGGCGCTACTCAGCGAGTGGATCGATTCTTTATAACCTCAAACGCCGGGCGCAGGCGGATGCCTGCACCCGGCGTTTGAGGTTAAGAAATTAACGCGCCCGCGACCAGTTTTGACCCTGGCAGATAAAGGCAATGCAACCCTTGACCTTCAAACGATTGTTTGATGTCAAAATGACTTCAGACCGGTAACTTTTTCCGGTTTTCGGATCATATATCCGGCCCCGCCATTTCTTGCCGTCTTTTTTGAAACCGGTTAGCACCGCCGTACCCAATAGCTTGCGACTACGCAGTTTCTTGTTGGGGTTGTTCACATCTTTCTGGTTCACGCCATTGGGAGGTGTCACCAGATATTTGTGAATCCGCCCGCAAACCGTGGCGCCGCATTTGCTGATTTTGACAACTGCGTCTTTCTCTTCGGTTATCCAGTTTCCGTTGATGGAATCGGCAGCCAGTGCGGGCGCCGTCAATCCGACGCTGGAAGCAACAAGAGCTGTCTTGATCAATATGTGCAATTTCATGCCGGTGGTTCTCCCGAAGATTAATTCTATATCTTGGTCTTCGCTGCTAGCCGCGGATCGGTTACACCAACGTGAACGCGGCGAAACAATTTTCCTTCTTCAGCCCAAAAGATGATGGTCAGTGATGCTATGCCGCATATCAAAAATCCGGCCGCCAGTGGCAGTATCGAGCCGTCAAATTGTAACCCAATGATGGCGCCTAACGACGCCGAAATGGAGGAACGCGAGAAGTTTTGAAAGGAAGACGCTACGCCGGCAACTTTTCCAAAGGGCTGCATCGCAATCGAACTGAAATTGGCCCCAGTAAAACCGACCATGGCCATTGCCGGCATCAGCAACATTGTGAAGGTCACGATGTTAATTCCATCGGTCAGCACAAGGATCAGCTGAATTGTCGATATGAGAATGAAAAAGATCAGCGCTGTTTGAGAAACCCGCCGCGCGCCAAAGCGCATAACAATGCGGCTGTTCAAAAAGTTCCCCAGTGACATGGCCGCGGCATTGAGCGCAAAAACGTAAACGAATATATCGGCTGCATCAAAAACATCGAAAAATATCTGCTGTGCGGTAGCGATATAGGAGAAAAGCGGCGCAAACATCAGGCCGCTCGCCATCACATGGCCAAAGGCGTTGCGATGAAAAATGACCTGCCGCCATGCGCTACCGATGGCTTTTGCGTTAATCGGTGTCTTGTTCTCTGGATTGAGCGTTTCCGGCAATCGCAAGAAAACCCAGAAGAACATGGCGAGCCCGCTTACCGATAATACCAGAAAAATGGCATGCCAATCACCGGCGACAAACAATACGGCCTGCCCCAACATGGGTGCGATAATTGGGACGATCATGAACACCATCATGATGGTCGACATCATCCTTGCCATGCCATCGCCTTCATAGCGGTCGCGAATAATGCTGTTTACCAGCACGCCCATGGCGGATGCCGCGAGACCCTGAATAAAGCGGGCGATCAGCAACAGGTCATAGTCCCATGCCAGCGCGCACAGCACGCCGAAGCCGACATAAATGACGGTGGTCGCCAAAAGTATCGGTTTGCGGCCATAGCGATCAGCCAGCGACCCATATATGATGGAGCCTATAGCCATGCCGAGAATATAGGATGTAACGACCCATTGCCGGTCGTTGGGGTCAGGCAATCCAAAGTCATCGGCGATTAAGCCAAGTGCGGGCAACATGATATCTATCGCAAGGGCGTTGAGCGACATGAGGCTCGCCATCAAGATGATGAGCTCTGTTCGTCCGAGAGAAAAGGAAGGGGCTGATTTTTGCATGTTCTTGGTTTGCGGGCCTATGGCAAGGAACCGCAAGTGTGGCTATAGTAGAAATGATAGACCGGTTCGAGTTGAGACTGAAGGACATAGGATGATGAGGGGATTTCTAACGGGTGTTTCGGCACTGTTATTGGGGGCTGGCGGCACAGGTACTGCACAAGCAGAAACGCTCAGCAAAGCACCCACCTGCTTAAACGCTTATGGTGACATCTGGGACGAAAAGCAGAAGGAAATAGAGCGCAAGGAGATAGATGGGATTGCCCTTTCATCGCTTAAGGATCTTCAGCGCGCCATAACAGCTTCGCGTGGTGGTCTGACAATCATCAAAGGTGGCGATTTTTCTGGTTGGGATTTTTCCAATGTGAACATCAATCAGACCTGTTTTGAAGAGAGCAAACTGGCAAACACCAATTGGACGGGCGGCGGTGGCTATGGGCTGGGTTTCATCAACACTGATCTGACCGGCGCCAATCTCACAAATGCCGACATGCCCTCTATAATGTTGCGCGATGTCAAATTAGCCGACGTCAACGCATCCGGCGCGAATTTCACTGGCGGCCATTTCGATGGCGGTTGGTTTAAAGGCAATGTGGCGGGTTGGAATATTGATAGCGCGGACTTGCGCGGTTTTACGTTCGATTGCGGCATCACCCTGGATGATGGCTGTCCGGTTTATCAGGGCGACGGTGAAATTAGTGCCAGAGGGACTGATTTCTCCGGTGCAACGCTGCATAGTTTTGGTCTCTATCGGATGGCAAGCGACGGCGCTGTGCTGGCCAATACCACCATTGGTCCAGCGCAATTGCCACAATTGGCGAAGGCTGAATTTCGTGGCGATATTGTGCTGCGCGGTGGCGATCAAGACGTTACCATTTCGCCGGATCAAGCGCAGACCATGCTTGCGGCTCACCGCGAACAGAAATTGCTCGAAGCTCGTCCCTCTTTTGACTGTGCAAAGGCTTCAACCAAGGTTGAGGCCGTGATTTGCGAAGAATATGCGTCGGATCTGCGCGCGATGGACCGCGATATTGCGGCGTTATATGGACAGGTAAGGGCAACCGATAATGGGGTTAAGCGCAGCCAGTTGGCATGGCTAAGAGCACGCAATGCTTGCGCCAGTCAGGAATTCCCCTCCGATTGCGTGAGCCAGTCTTACTCCAAACGAAAGGGCCAACTGCTGGGTCTTGTCGGAAACAAAAACTGGCTGAAGCTTGGACAAGCTGCTTATTTTGTTGATGAAGTGTTGCCGTTAACTCCAGCCTTCAAACAAACCCCGCTTTATCAGAAAATAACACCAGCTCTGGCCGGTGCATCCCATACGGAAATTTTGGTGCAGCGTCAGCAAGATGGCCTATATTCTATCCAGGGTTCTGCTGTCGGCGCCAATGCGCATTTGTGCTCCCTTGGCGCATCGCATCTTTATTTCGACCAGAAGACAGGGTGGTATATCCCGGTTTCTGAAGATACGGCGATGCCGATATTCAGGGTGTATAACGGGCGCCTGGAGGTCTTTGAAAATGGCCGTCCGGATTATGAGAAATATCCCGATGCCTGGAACTTCATGTCCTGCGGGATGCGGGCCAGTTTTGGCGAGGTGATCCGTATGGAAGTAGGTGCGGAGCAGCTAGAGAAAGTTCGTAAAAGCATGGATACTGAAAGGTAGCAATCAACAAGCGCTAGCTTCTCAAACTTGCTCGAAAACGCGCCCATTTCTTGGTCCAATCGTTGAAGATCAAACTATCATAAGAGGCAAAGGCTGCCGCTTTATTATGTTCCGAACGATTGGGATAAGGCAGGATCAAACTGGCCATGCCGAAGGCCGATGACTTGCCTTGAATGGCCATCGCCCATGGTAGCAACAAGTCGCCGGCACCGCGTCCGATAATGGTTGCACCCAATACCTTACCTCCTTTTTTTACCACTTTCACAAAGCCGGTGCGCTCTGCTTCCGCGATCGCTCGATCATTGTGGGAAAAATCCTCCCGCCAGACGGTGATTTTATCGCCATATTGCTCGCGTGCCTGCGCTTCGGTCATACCGACTTGCGCGACTTCTGGATCGGTATAGGTGACCCAGGGTAGCGCCTTGAAATCCACTTTGGTTGGCAGGCCAAAGCCGATTTCGAGCACCACGTTCGAGCCTTCATAGCCGGAGACATGCGTGAATTGCGGGCCTGGCCGACAGTCACCAATAGCGTAGATGTGTTTTTTGTTGGTGCGGCGCCGGGCATCGACGTCGATACCGCCGCGACCATATTTTATCCCGGCAGCTTCCAGCCCCAGGCCATCAAAATTGGTTGTTCTGCCAGTTGCAACTAGAAGGTGACTGCCTTTGACAGTGCCACCATTCCCGTCTTTCACCGAGTAGGTGACGGCAATATTGCTGTCTTCATTTGCAATGCGATCTATATCTGCACCGGCTAAAATTTTGACGCCTTCCGCTTCAATATTCTGAATCGCTATGGCAGCTGCTTCGGGATCATCCTTGGCAAAGGGGGCGTCCCTGCTCAACACGGTGACTTCGGAACCCAGTCGGCGGAAGGCATGGGCCATTTCCAAACCAATCGGGCCAGCGCCCAAAACAATCAAATGATCAGGCAGCTCCTTCAGTTCCCATAGACTTTCGTTGGTCAGATAGTTGACGCCATCCAGTCCATCAATCGGAGGAACAAAGGGTTTCGAGCCAACCGCCAGGACAATGCGCGGAGCGGTCAGTGTCCTGCCATTGACTTCGACATCGCGGTCGCTGAGCATTTTGGCCTCGCCGCGAATAACCTCGACACCCATTTCTTCAAAACGTTCCTGGCTGTCTTCGGGTGCAATCGTCGCAATGGCGTCATGAATATGTTTGTTCACGGCGGGGAAATCGACTTTGGGTTCAGCCGCCTCAATGCCAAATTTAGCCGCATCGCGAAAATCATGTGCACGGTGCGCTGCGGCGATGATCGCTTTTGAGGGTACACAGCCGCTGTTCAAACAGTCTCCGCCCATTTCCCCGCGCTCAATCAATGCGGCGTTCAGGCCAAGCATCGCGCAACCGCCGGCTGCGGTCAGCCCGCCAGCACCGGCACCAATTACAATTACATCATGTGTTTTTTTCATAGTCATATGTTGGAGCCTAAGTCGCGATTGGTTACAATGCCAACAGAAATATTCATATCGGAGCCATATCCCTGTCTGATCCCGCCTCTGTTGATGTGTTGCAACGCAAGATCATCCATATTGATATGGATGCCTTCTTCGCGAGCGTTGAACAGAGGGATTACCCCGAGTTGCGCGGCAAGCCGGTTGCCGTCGGCGGCGCCTCCGGACGCGGTGTTGTGGCTGCAGCATCCTATGAGGCGCGCGAATTTGGCGTCAAATCGGCGATGCCGTCGGTCACGGCCAAAAGACGGTGCCCTGATTTGATATTCGTTAAACACCGCTTCGATGTTTATCGAGATGTCTCTCGGCAAATTCGTGAAATTTTCAAAACGCACAGCGATCTGGTCGAACCGCTCTCGCTTGATGAAGCCTATATTGATGTCACGCAGGACAAGATGGGTATCGGCAATGCGACCCGTATTGCCGAAATGATTCGCGCAGAGATCAAGCAGCAAACCCAACTGACCGCCAGCGCCGGTGTGAGTTATAATAAATTCATTGCCAAGATCGCTTCGGATCAGAACAAGCCCGATGGCATGTGCGTAATCAAACCGCATCAGGGTGCTGCTTTCGTCGCGCAGTTACCGGTAAGACGTTTTTTTGGAGTTGGCCCCAAGACGGCGGAACGCATGGCCAAACTAAACCTGCACACGGGAGCCGATTTGCGCGCGCAGAGCGAAGATTTCCTGCGTCAGCATTTCGGCAAATCGGCTGGTTATCTCTATCGGGCCTCTCGCGGGATTGATCATCGAGAGGTCAAGCCCAATCGCATTCGCAAGTCGGTGAGCAACGAGCGCACTTATGGTGATGATCTGGTGACCGACACCGACTTGCAGGATGCATTTGAACATATCATCGACATTACCTGGAAGAGCATCGAAAAATCAGGTTCGCGTGGACGCACTGTTACGCTCAAGGCGCGATATGCTGATTTCAGAACCATCACCAGATCGCACTCGGTCGATCATTGGGTTGATACCAAAGCCGAATTTGCCAGCATAAGTCATGATTTGCTGGCGCAAATCATGCCGGTGGAAAATGGTGTGCGGCTCTTGGGTCTTGGATTGGTCAATTTGGAAGGCACTGAGCAGCAACCGGTGCAATCAGTCGCTGAAGAAGGTCAGGCAGCGTTCGAGTTTTAAAAACTCATCTCGTCATAGATCCGATTGAGATCGCCATTCCAATCGCCGTGATACCTATCGAGCAACTGGGCGGCAGGGGATTTGCCTTGTGCAACAATATCACGGAGCGGATCAAGAAACCCGCTCTCGTTATCGCCGCTCGTGTTCAGTCTAGCGCGCGCCGTCAAACCCGCTGATGAAATTTCGAGTATCTCTTCGCCCAATTCTTTCAGCGTCTGGCCGTTGGGAATCGGCGTTTTGAGGCCGTGCTTGGGGACGTTGTTCCGCAAGTCTTCGCGCTCTTCCATTGTCCAGCCCTTCACCCGATCCCATGCCGCATCGAGCGCGGTCTGGTCATAGAGCAGGCCAACCCAGAAAGCGGGCAGCGCGCAAATCCGGTTCCACGGTCCGCCATCGGCACCGCGCATTTCCAGAAAGCTTTTCAAGCGGACTTCGGGGAATGCCGTCGAAAGATGGTCATTCCAGTCCGCCATTGTCGGTTTTTCACCCGGTGCGACCGAAAGCTCGCCTTTGAGGAAATCGCGAAAGCTTAATCCCGCACAATCGACATATTTCCCGTCACGCACGATGAAATACATCGGCACGTCGAGCATATATTCGGTATAGCGTTCATATCCGAAATCTTCATCGAACACGAACGGCAGCATGCCAGTGCGATGTGGGTCTGTATCCGACCAAATATGACTGCGATAGCTTTCATAGCCATTGGGTTTGTTGTCGGTGAAGGGTGAATTGGCAAACAGTGCCGTTGCCAACGGTTGCAACGCCAGGCCAACACGAAATTTTTGCGCCATGTCGGCTTCGCTGGAGTAATCGAGATTAACCTGAATCGTGCATGTTCTGAACATCATATCCAGGCCAAGGTTTCCGACCTTTGGCATATGGTTCATCATGATCTTATAGCGCCCCTTGGGCATGACCGACAGATCTTCGCGGCTTTTGTCGTGCCACATACCCATGCCAAGAAAAGCCTTGCCAGTCTTCTCCCCTATCGCTTTGACTTGCTGGAGATGTCGCCCGGTTTCGTTGCACGTTTGGTGCAGGTTTTCGAGCGGTGCGCCCGATAGTTCCAATTGGCCAGTCGGCTCAAGGCTAACCGCACCATCTGAACCAGAAAGCGCAATCACATTGTCGCCTTCGTAAATCGGCTCCCAACCAAATTCGGTCAGTGCCATCAATATATCGCGGATACCGCCGGGTTCTTCGTAGCTCGGAGAATGATGGTTTTTGACACAATAGACGAATTTCTCGTGCTCTGTGCCAATGCGCCAGTCTTGTTTGGGCTTTTCACCCTTGATCATTGGCTCGAGAAGTTGGTCAAAACTCTCGATCACAGGATCGTTGCCATTTGAAACCTGTCTTGTGCTCATGTGCTGGCTCTATAAAATCATCGCGGCCGATGCTACTTAAAAAAGTAATGGGCCGACAAAGTAAAACTGTTTGCTAGATCAGATATTTGACTGCGACAAAGCCGCCGACAAACAAAACGCCGCCGACAGTTGTGGCGAGGGCAAAATTCTTGTCGATCCATTCTTTCATCGGCGGGCCGAAATAGCGCAACAAAACCGCGACCAGGAAGAAACGTGCGGAGCGCGCCAGTATCGCTGCGGCTATGAGAATATAGAGCGGCATGGCGGTGCTACCGGCCGCAATGGTTATCACTTTGAAGGGAAGAGGTGTGAATCCGGCCAGCATCACCACAATCCAACCTTGTTCGTTGAAGCTCTGGGCAAAGCTATCAAATTTTTCACCGGCCCCATAAAAATCGAGGATTGCGGTGCCAACCGTTTCAAAAAGAAAGAAGCCGATCGCATAGCCCAAAAGCGCGCCCAGCACCGATGAAACTGTGCAGATAAAGGCATACCAATAAGCACGTTCCGGTTTTGCCAGACACATCGGTGCCAGCATGACATCGGGCGGAATTGGGAAGAAGCTCGATTCCATAAAGCTGATCCCGGACAACCATTTGGTGGCTTGGGGATGGCCAGCCTTATCCAGCATCCATTCGTAGAGGCGCTTAAGCATGTATCAAAATTCCGTCAGGGTTGGACTTGTCGAAACCTGCCTATAAACGAGAAGCATTGTTCGACAAGCTTGGGAATAACGGCCTTTTCTGAATTTTTCATCAATGACCGGCGGCACCACTCACTTCTTCGGTCAGTTCAGTTGGCGTTTCCCGGCCATGGTCAGTCCCAGCACTGCGTTCGCCGCGGGCCAGTGCGAATACGACACCGGACAGAGCGAGCAAGGCGATGATGTTAGGGAATGTCATGGCTGCGTTGGAAATATCACCGAGGCGCCAGACCAGTTCGAGGTCCTGATAAGAACCGACGTAAATCACTACACACCAAGCGACCCGCCAAAGGAGATGCAACCGTGCTTCGCCTTTCAGACTGGATCCCGGGAATAGATCATAAAGATATGTGATCGCGCGCTCACCATAATAGCTCCATGTGAGCAAGGTGGTGAAAACGAACAAGATCAGCGCTACCGATACGATCAACGTGCCGATGGGAATGCCGATAACAGGCCAAGGGAACGCCGCTGCATAAGCGCCAGAGGTCATGGCAAAGCCATTGAGATCCGACTGCCAGGCATGCTCGACAACCTGTTTGACGCCATTGGCATCGGTGACGGTGAAGTCGCCAGCCACGGTTAGCATGACCAGCGCGGTCATGGTGCAGATGACGATTGTGTCGATAAACGTACCCATCATCGCAAAACGGCCTTGAGCCGCCGGATCATTTGTTTGCGCAACGGCGTGGGCGATTGGCGTTGAACCTTGTCCCGCCTCATTGGAAAACAGCCCGCGAGCCACACCGGCGCGGATCGCAATCATTATCATCGCGCCAAGAAAACCACCCGTTGCGGCATCATAACCAAATGCACCGGCAAAAATGCGCGAGAAGGTTTCCGGCAAATAAGGTAGGTTGATCATCAGCGCGACAAAAGCCATCACCAGATAAAGACCCGCCATCCAAGGGACGATTGTTTCGGCGACTTTACCGATCGACTTGATACCACCGATAATCACCGCAAAAACGGCTATAGCAGCAACTGCGCCACCGACCCATTCCTCGACGCCAAATAGCTCGTTGGCACTATCGCCCAGACTATTGGCTTGAATGCCGTTTCCGGTAACCAGTGCCGAGAATAGCGCGCCCAGACAGAATAGCACTGCCAGCCAGGTCCATTTTGGTCCAAGGCCGTAGGTAATGTATGTCATCGGTCCGCCGCGGTAGGTGCCTGCCTCGGTTTTTTCGCGGAAACGAACGGCGAGGGAGCCTTCGGCAAAAGCCAAAGCCATGCCAAACAAAGCGGTGACCCACATCCAGAATATCGCTCCCGGTCCGCCGAGCGTTATGGCTGTCGCCACACCTGCCAGGTTACCAGTGCCAACCTGTCCTGAAAGAGCAGTAGACAAGGCAGCAAAGGGAGAGATTTCTCCGGCGCCCTTGCCATCAGATTTCTTGAACAGGCCTGCCAGCGCAGGGAAAAGACGGCGTAGTGGATAGCCCTTCAAGCCGATCATGAAATAGATGCCAGCGCCCAAGAGAATGACCACCATCGGCGGGATGGGAAGCACTTCTGCTCCGTTCCAGGTACCGCCCCAGATGAAATCTGAAACGTTGGTGACATTGTTGATTGCGGCTTCTGCGCTCGTCATTGGTGCTGCACTCATGAAATTCTCCCCGATCACGCGATTTTGGTACGCGTTATCTATTTGTTGCTGCCGGATTAGCAGTGAACGAAATTTTCGCAAATGCTTTTGCGAAACCGCCATCAGTGCCTATGAGTGATCCAAACATGAACGGAGTATAGAATATGAATAGTCTGTGGGTGAAGAAAGACGAGTTGGACAAAAGCGAATGGCATGGAGCCGAGGCAACAGATCTGGCCGATGGACAAATTTTGCTGCAGGTGGAAAAATACGCACTGACCGCGAACAACATCACCTATGCCGCCGTGGGCGATGGATTTGGCTATTGGAATTTCTTTCCAACCGGTGATGCCGAGTGGGGCATCGTTCCGGTTTGGGGTTTTGCGCAGGTTGTCGCATCTGAAAATGTTGATGTTCAGGTGGGTGAGCGGGTCTACGGCTATCTGCCAATGGGCTCGCATCTGGTTGTCAGCCCTGGCAGCATCTCCGATGCTGGTTTTGTCGATATGGCAGAACACCGCCAAGGTTTGGCCATTATTTACAATCAATATCATCGGCTGGGTACTGAGCAAGGCGCGCTCGAAGCAGAACGGGCGATTTTCCAGCCGCTGTTTACGACCAGCTTTCTTATTGAGGACTTTATGCGCAGCGCAGATTGGTTCGGTGCAGAAGCTTTGGTGCTGACCAGCGCGTCTTCAAAAACTGGATTGGGATTGGCACAGGTTGTAAAGAATCTTAGTCCATCGATCAAACGCATTGGTCTTACCTCTGCAGGCAATGTAGATTTTGTTACGAAAACCGGATTATACGATCAAGTTCTAACCTATGACCAATTGGATCAGGCTGATGCTGGGCAACTGACGGTTTCCGTAGATTTTGCCGGCAACGGAAAATTGTTAGCCAATATCCATGCGCATTGGGGCGACAATTTGAAATTCAGCTCTCTGGTTGGGGTCACTCACATTGACGACCGTGGTAGTGCGGATGATCTGGCTGATCCGAAGCCAGAACTGTTCTTTGCGCCAACTGCGGCTGAGTCTTTGATCGGGAAAATTGGCCCAATTGAATTTCGTGCGCGGGTTGATGCCGAGTTTGCGATCTTTGTTAAAAATGCCAGTGACTATTTGCATGTAGAAAATCTGGAAGGGTCTGAAGCCCTGCAAAGCGCTTATCTAAAAATGTTGGCCAATGAGGTTGCACCCAGCCGCGGTCTGATGTGTCATTTCTGATTGATTGCGAAACCCTTGATTCTTTTGGATCAAGTCGGGATAATCGCGTCTGTCGGGTCGCACCGGTGGAGTTCATTCGATGAATGATGATGTGAATACGCCTAGCCTTGCTCGTCACAGCTTGTTCGCTAACGTGGCATCCGATGCGTTGCATGCATTGGAAGCGGCTTCAGAGATAGAAAACATCTCAGGCGGAGAGCCATTGGTTTCGCAGGGCGAAGATGCGGATGCTCTGTATTTTGTTGAATCCGGACGCTTTCGCGTTGTGGTGAACAAGGTGCGCATTGTCGCCCATATTGAAACCGGAGAGGCTGTCGGTGAATTGGCTTTTTTTGCTGGAGGGAAGCGTACTGCTGATGTCGTTGCTACACGGGATTCGCACGTCCGGAAAGTATCGCGCAGTGCGTTTGATGAAATAGCGCAGAAATATCCTGAACTGAATGCGGCGATGCTCAAATTGGTGTCAGAACGTTTGGCGGTTGCGACTGCCCGCACATCGGCGATGTCCACTAATATGCCGCGGGTTATAGCCATATTGCCCGCTGGCACCACACAACTTCCGGATGGTTTTCTGGTCCGGCTTGCCAATGCATTCGAGGCGACGGTCGGTGGTGAAACGCCGATCATTCCGGTCGACCGGGCGACTAGCGAAGCATCAGATCGCTCGGCCTATCAGACCTGGCTGGCTGAACAGGAAAGCAAAGGTGCTTATGTTCTGGTCGACGGCAGCGGCGGTGATGAATGGGGTGAAATGATCTGCCGCAATGCCGACGCGTTGTTGATGGTCGGACGGCCTGGGACGTTTGATCCGGAGCCCAGCGCGATGGAACAAACGGCCATGCGTTGGGTGGCTGAACCACAACGGACAGTTTTGTTGTTGCGGTCAAAGCAAAGCAAGTTGATCAGCAAAAGCGCGGAATGGATCGATCCCCGCAGTCCCAAATTGCACCACCATGTTGCTTTGGACAGCGAAGATGATTTCAACAAAGTCGCACGCTTCCTGACTGGTCGGGCTGTGGGCGTAGTTCTGGCTGGCGGCGGTGCGCTAGGCTGTGCACATTTGGGCGTAATTAAAGCGTTGCGACAGGCGGATATTCCGATTGACTATATTGGCGGTGCCAGCGCTGGTGCAGCAATGGGCGGAGCCATTGCCCGCGGAATGACCGTTGACGAAACATTGGATCAAATGGAAGCCATGTTTATTGATGCAAAGGCGATGAAGCGCGTTACGCTGCCGCTCTATTCTTTGCTCGATCCGACGGTCTTCGATAGAGAGTTACGAACGCGCTACGGCACCAAAGATATTGCCGACCAACCGATTAATTTCTTTGGCGTTTCCACTAACCTGTCGACCAATGGCCTGCATATTCATCGCCGCGGCCCCCTATGGGAATGTGTGCGGGCATCGGGTTCGCTACCTACTATATTGCCGCCTTTTATTGATAGTGATGGTAATATATTGGTCGATGGCGGGGTATTGGACAATGTGCCTGTGAAGGTCATGCATGATCTGAAAACCGGCCCCAATATCGTTGTCACTCTGGGCGATCCCAATGAGGTTTGGCGGACAGAGGTGGAATATGAAGCGGTACGTGGGCGATGGACTTTGATGAAAGATGTCCTCTTGCGACGCAAGAGAGATGCCGAGTTTCCATCTATCGTTGAAATAATGTCCCGTTCGATGGTGGTAGCGAGCCGTATGGCCTCCAAGGAGATGCTTGGCGAGCAGGATATTTTGGTAAACCCACCTATTATTCCAAATATGCAGATACTGGACTGGCATCTCGGTCGAGAATTGGCGGAAATGGCGGCAGAATACATAACAGAGCAGGTTTTGATCAGTGCTGATTTCAAGGATAATTTTACCAAATAGGTAAAAATTATTGACATCGTCACGCTGTTTAGGTACATATCAAGAACATCGAGAAAAAGTGATTCGGGCTGACAGGCTCTGAACGACGTACCGCGAAATTGTGCGAACCGTCTTTCAGGCGGTCGGCCTTTTTTGTGACCAGTGTATGGGGGCTACTCTGGAGTGGAGTAGTGAATGTCCAAAAATCCGGTACAGCTTAAACGCGATATCAAACGAAAGAAAAAATTCCTCAAACACCTGGCGATGAGTTCGCATGTCACCCAATCCGCGAGAGCAGCGAACATTCCAATCTCTACGCTCTACCTTTGGCGTGAGCGGGATGCCGAATTTCTGGAAGACTGGCTAATCGCGCTCTCTGCGGGATATGAATTGCTGGAAATGGAATTGCTGCACCGCGCCCGAAACGGCGTCGAGAAACCTGTTTTTCGCAACGGAGAAAAGGTCGCAACAGTGAAGGAATATGACAATGGCCTGGCGTTTCGATTATTGATGGCGCACAAGGATTTGGTCGCCAAAACACGGGCCGCTCGAGCTGAAAATACCGATAGGACGACCCAGCTACGCCAAACCCTGGATCAGAAAATAAACCAGATGCGCGAACGGCTGCAAAACCGTGAAGATTTCAACGGAAATATCAAGCACGGCAGTAATTCTGCATGAGCCGTGTCTCGACGGCGACTCTTCTTGCAAGACTAACCAACGAAGAACAGGCCGCGTTTCTCGCCGGACTGTCTTCGTTTGATCTGGAAAAATTAATGCACAGCTGGAAAGTTTGGGCACGGCCGGATCAGATTGCGCCAAAAGGACATTGGGCAACCTGGATGATTATGGCCGGGCGCGGGTTTGGCAAGACCAGGGCTGGCGCCGAATGGGTGCGGTCCATTGCCGAGCAAAATGGCGATGCCCGCTTTGCCCTGGTCGGGGCCAATTTTGCCGAAGTAAGAACCGTGATGGTGGAAGGAGAAAGCGGTCTATTATCCATCGCACCATCCTTTAATCGTCCGTTATGGGAGCCTTCTCTAAAGCGGGTGCAATGGTCAAATGGCGCGGAGGCGCGGCTCTATTCTGCTGCGGAACCCGAAGGCTTGCGTGGGCCTCAACATAGTCACGCCTGGTGTGATGAGATTGCCAAATGGATGAATAATGCCGGTCAGGCCGTTGCGACCTGGGACAATTTGAAAATGGGATTGCGGTTAGGGAAATGGCCGCAAACGGTGGCCACAACAACGCCGCGACCAGTGCCGCTGGTTCGGAAGCTGGTAAAGGATAGTGCCGCCGTGATTACCAAGGGCCGAACAATCGACAATGAGTTAAACCTGCCCGAGGCATTTTTGACGGCGATGGCCATTGATTATGCGGGTACGCGATTGGGCCGGCAGGAACTGGACGGAGAGTTGATCGAAGAGTTGGAGGGCGCTTTGTGGACGCGTTCCATGATCGAAGCTTGTCTGATTGATGAGGTACCCAGCTTCGTTCGGATTGTGGTGGCGGTTGATCCCCCTGCATCCGCCAATGGTGATGCGTGCGGGATTATCGTTGCGGCGCTGGGCCACGACCGAAAAGCCTATGTTCTTGCCGATTGCAGTACCGAAAAGCCAAGTCCGGAAAAATGGGCAAGGGCCGTTGCGGATGCTGCGGCACTATGGGATGCCGACCGGGTGATTGCGGAAGCCAATCAAGGCGGTGCGATGGTGAAGTCAGTCTTGCAGGCTGCGGATATCTCACTGCCGGTCAAGTTGGTCCATGCATCGCGGGGCAAGGTGGCGCGAGCGGAACCGGTTGCAGCGCTATATGAAAATGATCGCGTTCACCATATCTGCGCCTTCCCTCGACTGGAGGATGAGCTTTGCGGTTTGATGATCGGCGGAGCCTATGAAGGACCAGGCCGGTCCCCGGACCGCGCCGATGCGTTGGTTTGGGCGTTGACGGAATTGATGTTGGGAAAGAAGAACGAACCGCGGGTTCGATGAATTCTCCGGTCTTCGCCGGGGCACGGATAGGGAAAAAATATGACACTTTGGGAAAATCTGTCTCTCGCCTTCAAGGGTGGGGGTGATCATTCACGACCGCCTTTGGGGCGTTCATATATCGGCACTTATGGAGGCGCATCACTATCGAGTGAGGCGCCTTTTTCTTATGTCAGTGCAGTGCATGAGGCTTATGTTGAAAATGCAATAGCACAGCGCGCGGTTCGGATTGTCGCGGAGGGCGTTGGCGGCGCGCCGTTGGCTGATCTCTCTGATGATGTCTCTGCATTGGTCAATCAAACGAGTGCCGGTCAGTCTTTGCTCGAAACTGTTGCGGCGCATCTTTTATTGCATGGCAATGCTTATGTGCAGATAATTTGCGGCGGCGATGACAAGCCGTGTGAGCTGTTTGCATTGCGCCCCGATCGGATAACGATCGAACCAGATTCGAAGGGTTGGCCAGTGGCGTATCGATACCGTGCCGGCGAACATCAAACACGGTTTGCGGCGCAAGATCAGATGGGCCGTAACGCCGTCATTCATATCAAGGCCTTTCATCCCACTGATGACCACTATGGGCTGGGATGTCTGGGTGCGGCGGCAAAAGCAGTGGCGGTGCACAATGCTGCGGCCAAGTGGAACAAGGCGCTTCTCGACAATGCCGCACGCCCTTCCGGAGCTCTCGTCTATGATCCCGGCGCCGATGGTTCCGCTTTAACCGGTGAACAGTTTGATCGTCTGAAAGCGGAGATGGAGGCGAGTTTTGCCGGGTCTGGCAATGCCGGGCGGCCGATGCTGCTTGAAGGCGGTCTGAAATGGCAGTCGATGAGCATGACGCCCGCCGATATGGATTTCGTTGCACTCAAAGAGGCCGCTGCACGGGAAATTGCACTGGCCTTTGGTGTGCCGCCAATGCTTCTTGGACTGCCGGGGGACAATAGTTATGCCAATTACCGCGAAGCCAATCGTGCGCTTTGGCGGCTGACCATATTGCCGTTGGCGGGTAAAATACTCCGCGGATTATCCGACGCGCTGATCAGCTGGTGGCCAGAGGAAAGCCTGTCGATCGACCGTGACCAGATCCCGGCGCTGTCGGAGGACAGGGAGCGGTTATGGAAGCAAGTTTGCGACGCGGACTTCATGTCTCCCGAAGAGAAGCGGGCGATGTTGGGATTGGATTAGTTTTTTATGACCTCAAGCGCCGGGCGGGCGCATCCGCGCCCTAGGCTATCCTCGCTTTGCTGCGGACGCGCGGTCGCGCTTGCCGTTGCTTTGCAACGGTCCTCTCGCGATCGATAACTTGGTTCGAAGCGTATGAGCACCGAGCATAGCGAGGCAAGGCCGCACGGACATCGCGCCCGGCGCCTGAGGTCAAAACGGAGTTTTAAAAGAAATGCAAAATGAAGATATGCTCGCCCGCCTGATGGCGCAGGCGGAAAGTGACGGTGCGGATTTGATTACCTTGCGCGCGATTGTTGAGGAGGCCACCGATAATGGCGCGGTGCGGGTTATTGATCGTCTTGGTTTGGGCGACGCGACAGCCCACGGTGATTTGGACGAACTGCGCGAATTGCTGCAAGCTTGGCGAACGGCCAAGTCGAGTGCCTGGAAAGAAGTGGTGACTTGGACCGTACGCGCGGTGCTGACACTGCTGCTGATCGGTATCGCCGTCCGTCTTGGCCTAAGTGATATGATACGGTGAGCGCGATGCGCTTCGCCGGCTATGCCGCGATTTTCGATCGAATAGACAAGGGCGGTGATATTATCCGCCCCGGGGCTTTTGGGTCGCTGAAGGAAGGCCAGAAACTCCCGCTCCTTTGGCAACATGATCCCGGTCAGCGTATCGGCAGCGTGACATACGCGCAGGAAGATAGAAGGGGTTTGCGGGTTATTGGTAACCTCTCTCGCACCAGGAAAACTGGTCGTGCGGCAGCTGCCATGCTCGCAAATGGAGCGGTTAACGGATTGAGCTTCGGTTATCGCGTGAAACGATGCGACGGCAGCAAGCCCCGGATTTTGTTGGATCTCGATATCGCTGAAATCTCATTGGTGAGTTTCCCGATGCAAAGCGCGGCAAAGATACACATGATTGCTTAGAATTACCGGAGAACATGAAATTGCAGCCGCCCCGAACCGGGCGGTTTTTTATTGCCTGAACTACATTACGCCCACGAAAGGAATATTATGGAACTCTCCCCCAAAAACGAAATATCGGAAAAACTCGAAACCAAGGCCGACCCGCTGGAGGCATCCTTTGATGCTGTGGTTATGGCCGAAGATGTGGCCAGCCACAGTAACGCAATCGACACATTACGAACCGATGTCGACGGTCTGAAATCGCAGATGATTGATATTTCCAAAGCCTCTGCCCGTCCCGCACTGGAAGGCATTAAAGGCATGACTGCCTCCCCCGCTGCGCAAGATTTCGTAACCAAATATCTGCGCCGGGGCGATCATACCGGTATTGAGTTGAAAAGTTTCTCTGGTGCGTCTGGCCCTGAAGGCGGTTTTGCCGTCCCGCAAGAAATCGATGCATTGATCGGCTCCACGTTGAAGGACATTTCGCCGATCCGATCCATCGCAACCGTCGTGCAAACCGGCAGTGCGGGATATCGCAAGCTTGTGACAGATGGCGGTACGCCCTCCGGTTGGGTCAGCGAAACCGCCAGCCGTCCGGAAACGGATACGCCGAATTTCAACGAGATCGCGCCGCCTACTGGAGAGCTTTATGCCAATCCTGCGGCTTCACAGGCGATGCTCGATGATGCCGCCTTCGATGTCGAAACCTGGCTCGCCGATGAAATTGCGCGCGAATTTGCTCAGGCCGAAGGCAGTGCTTTCGTCAATGGTTCCGGAACCAATCAACCGCGCGGTTTTCTGAATGCGGCAATGACCGATGAGGCGGATGATGTGCGCGCCTTTGGTTCGTTACAATATGTGCCGTCTGGTTCTTCGGGCAGCTTTTCCAGCGAAGATGCATTGGTCGATCTGGTTCACACGCTAAGACCAGCCTACCGGCAAGGCGCCACATTTGTCATGAATAGCTCGACGCTGGCCCAAATCCGCAAATTTAAAACCGCTGATGGTGCGTTCTTGTGGCAGCCTTCGCTGGCCAATGGTCAACCCGACACGCTGCTCGGTTATCCGGTGGTAGAGGCGGAAGATATGCCAGATATTGCGGCGGACAGCCTCTCTATTGCCTTTGGTAATTTCCGTGCGGGTTATCTCATAGCCGAACGCAGTGCCACCAACATTTTGCGCGATCCGTTCACCAACAAACCGTTTGTGCATTTCTATGCAACCAAGCGTGTTGGCGGTCAGGTGATGAATTCCGAAGCGATTAAACTGATGCAGTTCAGCGCTTCCTGACTTGCTATCCCGTCATGCTGAACTTGTTTCAGCATCTCCATTGGTAATCTCCATACGAGATCCTGAAACGCCTTCAGGATGGCGAAATCAATTCGCTGCGTTTCAACGTGGCGAGCGCCCGCGCCGTATTGCTCCCCTTGGTCGGTGCGGGCGCACCATTTCCCTCTCTTGAAAGGACGACGCAATCATGAGTTTTCCTGTTGAAGACCTGCCTGATATTCCATCGGAAATGATTGCAGATGTCAAAAAATTTGTCCGAATCGATCATGATTTGGATGATGCTGCGGTGGATGAATTTATCCGCAGTGCTGCTTCGCTTTGCGAAGATTTTGTCGGTCAAATGCTAGTCATGCGATCGGTGACCGACATGCTGCCAGTTCGATCCGAGTGGCAAAAACTGAACCGCATTCCTGTGCAGTCCATTGGTGCTGTGGAGTTTATCTCTTCTGATGGAGCGGCGGTAGCTTTGCCTGCCGAAGCTTATGCTCTGGACATCGACAGCGATGGCTTTGGCTGGATTCGCCTAGCAGACAACCGCAATGGGTCTCGCCTCCGCGTGACGTACAACGCCGGTATCGGGGTAGATTGGAAAGATCTCCCGCAAACGCTGCGTCAGGGTATCGTACGACTGGCTGGCTATCTTTATACAAATCGCGATGGTGTGGATGCTGGCGGTCCGCCCAGCGCGGTGACGGCGCTCTGGCGGCCCCATCGCCGGCTGAGGCTGGCCTGATGAGCGCTGAATTCGCAGGCGTACTGCGTGAACGCATTCGGATCGAAAGACCCTCTGCGGCGGGCGATAGCTTGGCCTCTGGTTCTACTGAAACCGAACTCGTGGGTGAATTTTGGGCGGCAATTGAAGCGCAAGGCGCCGGGTCAGAAGCCACTGCCGAGAGTCGATCAGCCATGCAGCGTTGGCGTTTCATCCTCCGTCAAACCGACAAGATCCTTCCCGGTGACCGGCTGATCTGGTCGGAACGAAATATGCTGATCCGCACAGTTTCTGAGGACAGGCGACTATTGCCCAGAACAATTTTGGATGCCGAGGAGATTCGATGATGGACAGGTTATTGCAAAAGGGAAAACGGCTGGCGGAACAGAAAAAGGCCAAGGCCCGATGGGAAGTCAAAGCGGCTCTGGATGAATCGCTGCCAGACCATGTTGTGATAGAAGAGCAGGGTGATGGCCTTTTAGTCAAAGGTCCCAATCTCTCCGAACAAATTAGCGATAACAGCAGCTTGCGAGACGTTGCCTTTTTGATGCGGGGCGTTCGATGAGCAGCGCGCTTGAGGCCGTGCAAACTTCCATGGTTGCATCCTTGCAATCACACCAACCGCTAGTGGACATGGTCACCGGTATATTTGATGGATCGCCGGCACGCGCCAAATTCCCTTATATCGTTTTGGCAACGGGAGCATCGCTCGATTGGAGCCATAAGACAGGTGAAGGCCGCGCGCTTAGTCTGGCGCTAAGGGTGCATGATGACGGTGCCAGTGCGGCGCGCCTCCACCGGACCATGGCACTGGTCGAGGATGCGCTGAAAGATGGTTTGAGCGATCCGCCTGATTGGCAAATCGTCACATTCGATTTCAGACGCACAAGAATCTTGCGCAGCGCAATCAGCCCCTGGAACGGACTGCTCGAATATCGCGCGCGCTGTCTAAAAACCTAAATCTTTGAAAGGAACAACTTATGGCAGCAGAAAAAGGCAGCGCCTTTCTTCTGAAAATTGGCGACGGAGAATCGCCGGCAGGATACACAACCATAGCTGGATTGCGCACCACGCAGATGTCGATTAACGGCGAACCGGTGGTTATCACAAACAAAGATAGTGGCGGCTGGCGGCAATTGCTGTCGGGTGCTGGTGTGCGGTCGGTTTCGGTTTCCGGGGCCGGTGTTTTCACTGGTTCTGATGCCGAAAATCGGATGAAGAACCATGCGCTAGGCGGAACGATTGATGCGTTCGAACTCAGCTTCGAAAGCGGTGAAAAAATGCAAGGCGATTTCCTGATCTCGCGGCTGGATTATAGCGGCGATTTTAACGGTGAACGAAGCTATACAATGAGCCTGGAAAGCTCGGGCGCTGTCATCAATGCCTGACCGGCCGGCTAACCCTATCCGCGGTGAAGCATCGCTGACACTGGCATCTGGAACCTATGTTCTGCGCCCAAGTTTTGAAGCTTTGGTTGCCGCGGAGGAAGAACTGGGTTCGCTTTTTGCGTTGGTGGAGCGGGCCGCCCATGGAAAACTGCTTCTGTCAGAAATCGTCACATTGTTCTGGCATTGTGTCGGCAGTAAACCGGAAGAACTGGATCGTGACCAATATGGCAGCGAGTTAGTATCTCTTGGATTGGCGCAGCTAACGCCGCCACTCAAGATGTTGCTCAAACAAATATTGGCGGGCAGCGCTCCCGATGACCAAGCCGTTTAGCGAAGGTGCCGAGAAACTATCGGCAATAGCGGTATGTTTACTCGGTTGGTCACCAGATCAATTCTGGTGTGTGACGCCGCAGGAACTGACGACGGCATTTAGCGCCTTAGATCATGAAAGCGGGGAAACCGCTGCACCGCTTGACAATACGCATCTCGAAAAACTGAAAGACAAATTCCCAGATGGATGAAGAAATTGAACGACTGGTGATCAGCGTGCGCGCTGATACTGCCGGCTTTGCTAAAGATGTTGGTGAAATGCAGAACCTGCTTGATGGCCCGCTGGCAAGTGGCTTGGAACGGGCTGGAGCACTACTTGAAAACACCCTGAGCCGTGCGATCAGAAAGGGCCGTTTGGATTTTCAGGATCTGAAGCAAGTTGCGCTATCCGTGATATCCGATGTCGCCGATGCCGCCATCAGTAGCGGCTTTGGTTCGCTTTTCGGTGGCAATGGCGGCGGCGGTTTACTGGGTGTTGGCACGTCAATTTTGACTTCATTGCTCGGCGCGCCGGGCAGAGCGACCGGAGGCCCGGTCAGCGGAGGGCGCGCCTATATGGTGGGCGAGCGTGGTCCGGAACTATTTGTTCCAACATCGTCTGGACGGGTTGAGCAAAATAGTGCGAGCGGTGCAGCCCCCAATATTCGTCTGACCATCAACATCTCGGACAACGGTCAAACCAGCGCTCCCGATCAAATGCGTCGATCCAGCAGGCAAATTGCCCGAGCTGTGCGTAGTGCTCTTGCAAGCAAGGCGGACTGATCATGGGATACTGGCTCGCGAAGGAACGAACTTCGCAGCAAACCAGTTTTATGCAGCGATTTGATCCACGCTTTTGGACGATCAATTTCCCACGCCCTATGATGGCATCGATTGTGACAACCGCATCAGATGCCCTCAAAGTCGATGCTGTTTTCTACAATTCAGATGATCTTGCCGGATTGATTTGGGATAGCGAAGACACGCTCGATCATCCGTTACTCGCTTACGAAACACTGAAAGATTACGCTCGTCTCAGCTGGCGATTTCATTGGAAATCTTCGGGTATCATGCCTCTGGATGCGGTGAACGGACCAACGCTAACTATCGAAGGGCGGGATGCGTCGGGTAATCCCAAAGCCTGGTATGTACGGCTTTGGAACTATGCTTCTGGGAGTCCAACAGATGCGCAGATATCAATAGAGTTTTCCAAACTGGATGGCGGTTTTCTGTTGCCGGGCGAGGCGGATCCGGTTCACCCGGATGATATAGACAGGCTGTTCATTTCGATCATCCCGCCCGAATATGATGCACTGGGCACGCGTTATGACACACCCAAAGTCGGGTGGGCTGAGATGAGTGAAATCCAAATTGATGGCGGCGGTGCGGTGCTTGAAATTGGCGATGTCATGGTTCCCGAAAACGGATTGTCCATGGCAACCGCCTATGATGACAGTTTCAATCAAACGCCGGAGCGGTTGCTGCGCTCGATCC
The DNA here is from genome assembly GCA_947494305.1 of uncultured Sphingomonadaceae bacterium. GTDB lineage: Bacteria > Pseudomonadota > Alphaproteobacteria > Sphingomonadales > Sphingomonadaceae > Parasphingorhabdus. The sequence continues at coordinate 86,370 of CANLUL010000003.1, forward strand.
GCGCGCTGGGCTATCGCGGAAGCATTAATCACTATCTGGGGATGAGCCATTATTTCCGGCTCGGCACATCGGGCGAAGGGCTGTATGTTAGCCTTTCTCAACCGCAGTCTGGTGAAGAATTCGCGGCGATCAATCAACCATGCGCGGTATGGCATCGGGATTTTTTAAGGCGCGCCGATGCGATGGGTTTCGATGTCATTCAGTCGCTTTCTTATGAACTGTTCAACGCACACTGCTGGAACGACTGGAAACAGCGAGCCGAAAATGGTGATCAAGCGCTAACTGGGTGGGTACCGCCATCCACATTGCTGTCGCCTGCCAACGCCAATGCTATGGGTTATCTTCGGGCGGTGGCCCGGGCCTTTACTGCTATTGCCCGAGATGCCGGAGTGGCGATTAAGTTTCAGGTGGGTGAACCCTGGTGGTGGATCATGCCGGATAAGCGGATTTGTCTGTACGATGCAGCTGCCAGTTCTGTCTTTGGATCACAAAGCGTGAGCATTGCCAGCATCGATGGCCCGAAAACCGACGCCCAAAAAGCCATGTTGGATCAAGCTGGTGCCATGCTGGCACAGTCCACCTCCAACTTGCTCGCTGCTGTAAAAAGCGAAGCCGGGGCAATGCCAGTTGAAACGCTGTTGCTGGCTTATCTGCCAACGATAGTGGATGCAAAAGCACCGGAAGCAAAGCGCGCAAACCTGCCCATCGGTTGGTCTGCGCCTGCCTTTGATGTCCTGCAACTGGAAGATTATGACTGGGTGATAGCAGGTGATCGCCATGCCACACGGCGTGGGATCAACCTGGCGACCCAGCGGCTTGGCTATCCTATTGATCGGCAGCATTATTTTGCGGGTTTTACCTTGTTGCCGGAAGATGATTTTATCTGGTCCAATATGGTGGAGGCGATTGATGATGCGCAGGACAGGGCCACGCCCGCGATCTATGTCTGGGCGCTACCCCAAGTAGCGCGCGATGGATTTACCTATTTTGATGAAGAGGAAGAAAATGTGGATGCATTTGATGATGTCGAGTTTCCCATTGCAATCGGTCAGGGTGCGATCGTAGCACCAACATTCTCAACGGGTGTCATTACGACCTTATCGGGGCATGAGAAAAGAAATAGCGACTGGTCCGATGCCAAGATGGAATATGACGCAGGACCCGGTGTTCGCAGCGAAGACGAGTTAAGAACCTTAATAGATTTTTTCCGTGCGAGGCGCGGAGCAGCGAAAGCTTTCCGTTTCCGCGATCCATTGGACCATAGCTCGAATGCCATGACCGCTTCGCCCACCGCGCTTGATCAACAAATTGGTGTTGGAAACGGCCAGAATACCGAATTCGATTTGATTAAAACTTATGGGCAGGATGAATTCCAAAGCCGCCGAATCACCCGGCCTGTAGCTAACTCGTTGACTGTTGCAATCGATGGACAAGCCGTTTCAAACTGGAGTTTAGAGCCATTGGGCCGGATTTTATTCGATCAACCGCCAGCGAGTGGAACGGTCGTCACAGCGGGCTTTCTGTTTGATGTTGCGGTACGCTTCGCCTCAGATCAATTGGAAGTCAGTCATGTAACGTTTCTGGCAGGAGAAGTGCCAGAGATACGGCTCTTAGAAGTCAGGGAAGCAGCGTGAGCCTAACATGGTTGGACCGCGACCTTACGACAACAGCTTATGGGTGGCGACTTGATCGTGCTGATGGTGTGTCTTTCGGTTTTACCTCCCACGATCGAGATATTGTGGTCGACAATTTCCGCTATCGAGCAACCCCGGGGATGATACCGTCAACAATTTCTCTGAACGACAGTTTGGACGTCGATAGCGTGGAAATCGAAGGTGTCTTAAACGCTTCGGCAATTACAGAGGAAGACCTAGTCGCCGGTCGATGGAACGGAGCGCAATTACAGATTGTGCTGCTCAATTGGGAATCTCCGAATGATGAAGCCAAGCATTTGATTTCCGGAGAATTTGGTGAAATCACGCGTTCCGGTAATTCTTTTCAAGTCGAAATACTGGGCCCTACATCATTTCTAGACGAGGCCATTGTCCCCTTAACATCACCAACATGTAGAGCGCGATTTGGCGACAAGCAATGCAAGTTAAGCCTGCATGAGTATCAGCAAGAAGTGACGCTGAGTGGGCGCGATGGATCTCGAATGGAAATTGAAGATTTGGCGGGGCTGGCTTCAAGCTATGCCTTTGGTGAGCTGCGCTGGCTGAGTGGTCATAATTGTGGCCTATCGTCGGCAGTTTTGAAAGGCGAAGGCAATGCAGTCTGGTTGGCCGATGCGCCGGCAGACGTGGCGGTAATTGGCGAAAGAGTGCTGTTGACAGCGGGATGTGATAAAAATTTCACGACCTGTCAAAACCGATTTGCAAATAGCCTAAATTTTCGTGGCGAACCGCATTTGCCTGGCAATGACTTGCTAACCCGATATCCGGGAACTTGAAATGAAAGATCGAGCAACTGCATTGGCAGATGAAGCGCTTTTATTGTGCGGCACCGATTTCCGGTTGCATGGCCGGGATGCGGAAACTGGATTAGATTGCGTTGGGCTTGCAGGTCTTTGTATATCTGCCGTCAATCTGCAATCCATGGTTCCGACCGGATACTCCCTGCGCGGTGGTAACGTAGAGGTCATTATCGGCCTTATGGAGCAAGCCGGGTTTGAAAAAGTCTGCCGCCAAAGCGCGCCTCTTGACGGTGATGTGCTGTTGGTTCGGGTCAGCCCGGTTCAACTCCATTTCATGATTCGCGCACAAGATGGATATGTGCATGCACATGCGGGTTTGCGGAAAGTTGTTCTTTCCCCTGGGTCATGCCCCTGGCCGATTTTAGCAATATTCCGAATTATGGAGTCCTGAATGGCAACTCTAGTTTTAACGGCTGTAGGGACGGCTGTCGGTGGCCCCATTGGCGGCGCATTGGGCGCACTGGTGGGCCAACAGGTTGACCAGAACATCCTTTTCAAACCCCCGGCGCGCGAAGGCCCGAGAATCCAGGAACTGGCAGTTCAGACATCCAGCTACGGAACACAAATCCCGCGAATTTTTGGTAGCATGCGCATCGCTGGTTCTGTTATTTGGGCAACCGATCTTAAGGAAACCCAAAATACGGAGGGCGGGAAAGGGCGTCCTGACACAACAACATACAGCTATTCCGCCTGTTTCGCTGTAGCTTTATCCAGTCGACCTATTCGAGGAATTGGCCGCATTTGGGCAGATGGAAATCTGTTTCGCGGTGTTGCTGGAGATTTTAAAACCGCAACTGGATTTCGCTTTTTCGAGGGTCATGAAGATCAATCACGAGATGGTTTAATTGCGTCAGCCGAGGGCGTAGATGCTGCGCCTGCCTATCGCGGGATGGCTATCGCCGTTTTTGAAGAAATGGAATTGGCGGATTATGGAAATCGCATTCCATCACTGACCTTTGAAATTATCGCTGATGATGGCTCAATAGATCTGGTCGATATCGTAAATGATCTTTCTGATCATCGGATATCCCTTTACTCACAAGAACGGCTCGATGGTTATGCGGCATCTGGAGAAAACCGTCGAGCAGCCATGGACCCTATTGTCGACAACTATCGTTTGTCATTTTCGGCCGAAAATGGCGTGATTTTTGGACATTCTAGAATGAAAAGCACTTCCTCTGTGAAGGCTATCAAGACAGCCAGTTACGTTACTGACATAAATGGATCTGCAGTGGCGAAACCCCAATTTGAAACTGTTTCTGAAACGAAAATACCGGGTCAACTGACTCTTCGATACTATGAACCGGAAAGAGATTATCAGTCTGGATCACAGAGTGGTTTTCGACCGGGGATTAGCCGGGTCATTGCCCAACAAGATTTTCCTGCGGCAATCAATGCTTCTTTGGCTAAGCGCATAAGCCAAGAACTTTTATGGAATATATATTTCGAGAGATCCTCCGCTTCGATCGAGGTTCCCCGCGATGCTCAATTGGGGAAGCCTGGTGATCTCGTGCAACTGGACGGCCAAAAAGCATGGGTCATTCGAAATCATGAATTTCGGGCTGGATCTGCATCTCTGTCCTTGACCAGCACTGGTACCCATTTGGAAATGGCAGATTTAGAAAGTGACGGCGGCAGATCGGTTTCCAACTTGGATGCCACTGCTGGCGTCACCAGACTGGCTTTGTTCGATTTGCCTTTTGCGCCACAAGCACCAAATCAGGCTGCAACATCAGCGCAATTATTTGCCATTGCAGCTGGAGGAAAAGGCTGGCGCAATGCTGATCTGTACCAAGCGCAAGCGGATGGATCAGTTGGCAAATTTGTGGGAAAGTTGTCTTCACCGGGCATATTGGGCTCCGTAGAACAAGTTTTTGAACCCGGAAGCGCTTTACTGCTGGATCAAAACACGACCGTGACGGTTAAGCTGCATCATTCTGATATGCGGCTCAACGACGCAGATGACGTCCAACTTTATGCTGGCAAGAACGTTGCGATACTAGGGCAAGAAATCATACAATTTGCTAGAGCTGAGGCTCTGGGTGATGGACGATATTTATTGTCGCGTTTTTATAGAGGTTTGGCTGGAACAGAACGTTTTATTGAAAACCACAAATCCCAGGAAGTCTTTATGTTGGTTGAACTGGCTTCTGCGACTTCAATATCTCCAAGTCATTTTACTCTCTTCGAGCCGGTAAAATTTGCGGCTTTGGGTCGCGATGATGCAGTGCCAGTTCTTGCTGAAATCGATTCGCCTGGAAACGCGTTGAGACCAAGGGAGCCGGTCCATATAAAATCCAGCTTCACTGACGCAGGTGATTTGGAACTGGTCTGGACAAGGCGTTCAAGAGCAGGTTCTGAATGGGTGGATCATGTCGACATGCCACTAGCCGAAGAGTTTGAAGAATATTTAGTCGAATGGAAAAGCAGTTCAGGTGAATCGCTAGGCGAGGCATCGGTTGGGGCGCCTCAATTCAGTGTGATGAAGTCGCAGATTTTGGATTATCGTGAACAGGAAATATCTCAAATCCAATTCAATGTACGACAACGGGGGCAATATACGATGTCTGCCGCGGCTTCGTTGACGGTCTCAATATAGGCGAGTTGTCTCGAATTTCTTCAGATACTGGATTTAACAGGAATTTTCATCATGCAATCATTACAAACGCCGCGCTATAAATTACCATTGTTAGCGACAGGGCAAGCCCACAAGGAGCGATTTCATAATGAAGCGCTCACTTTGCTGGACTTCTTAGTATGTCCGATTGTGCAAGCTAAGCATAGCGATCCAAATATACTCGTGCCATCTGAAGGGAAAGCATGGCTGGTGGATGCAAATCCAACAGGCGACTGGGTTTCTCGAACGAATCAAATCGCAATTTGGACCGCTGGAGGATGGCGTTTCGTGGAACCAAATATTGGCGCGGAAATATTTATAGCTGATGCCAATGAAACTGCCATTTTTCGGGGAAACAATTGGGTTTCTCATGGAGCGATTGTTGGACCCGAAGGGGGCTCCGTAATCGATATCGAAGCCAGAATCGCCATTGATTCGATGCTGGAAGCGCTAAGAATCAAAGCAGTAATCGAAGGTTAGGAATTGAAATCAGGCGATTTTCACCGAACAAGAGCCAAGAAATCAGTGATTTTGACGGAATTCGCGATCATTTTTTGCCCTAAATATCGAAAATGGCGACATTTTCGCAACAGTTCCATCATTTGTCAGCTTGCACTGTTGGGCCGCAATGGCTACAAAGCGCCGTGAATTTAGAACCTAATTGAGAAGGGGAATATAAATGCGGAAGCTAGCCATAGGATTGGCGCTTGCCTCCACGGCGCTTGCTTCACCTGCTCTGGCACGTGATGGCCAGTGGTATGTGGGCATCGAGGGCGGTGCACTGCTTGTTGAGGATGTTACGTCCGATGTAGGCATAGTAACTGACACTAACGAAGTGGATCATGATACAGGTTATGATTTCGATGGAATCGTTGGTTATGACTTTGGAGGATTCCGGTTGGAGTCTGAAGTTGCTTATAAATCAGCTGCGGCTGAAAGAGTTCAGGCCGGAGCTCCTGGCATTCCAACGCTTGCCAACGGTGCCGGAACATTTATTGGCACAACGCCAATTTCTGGCGAAATTAATTCGTTGAGCTTCATGATCAACGGTCTGTTGGACTTTGGTGATGATGATGGCATTCAAGGTTTCGCTGGCGTCGGTGTTGGTGTGGCACGTACGGAAGTTACCAATATCTTTGCTGGTCCATATTTGGATGATTCAGATACTGGTTTTGCTTGGCAAGTTCTTGCGGGTATCCGTGCACCACTGAGCGATAGCTGGGACGTTGGTCTTAAATATCGTTTCTACAATGCTGACAGAATTAGCCTAGTTGACCAAGTTGGTCGGAATGTGGAAACGCGTATGCGTTCGCATTCTATGCTTGGTAGCTTGATCTACAACTTTGGCGGTGAACCAGAGGCACCACCTCCACCACCTCCTCCACCACCTCCACCACCTCCACCTCCACCACCACCGCCACCTCCGGCAGCTGTGTGTGCTCCTGGACCATATATTGTATTCTTTGACTGGGATCAGTCAGATATCACACCAGAAGCAGCTACGGTTCTGGACAATGCGGTCACGGCATATGGTGATTGCGGTAACGCAGCAGTGATGCTTGCGGGTAATGCGGATAAATCTGGTTCTGCAAGCTACAATGTTGGTCTATCTCAACGTCGTAACGCAGCAGTTCGTGCTTATCTTGAATCACGCGGCATTAATGGCGGTGTGATCTCTAGTGAAGCCTTCGGTGAATCGCGTCCTCGCGTTGACACTGCAGACGGTGTTCGCGAACCACAAAACAGAAACGTTACCATTCAATATGGTCCGGGTTCTGGAAACTAGTCTTATTTACTAGTTAACAAGAGGGCTGGTCGAGAGACCGGCCCTTTTTTTTGATATCTACGGACATGTTCCGTTCTTGGTAGAGATCAAATAGCAATTACTTAGTTTCAGCTGGAAGATGCTCACTCCTTGTTGGGGGTGTAATCGTGATTCCATTTTCACAAATAAACCGGCCAAATGATGCCAATCATAGACCGAACTATCAACGTCATCACTTGATCCCTCGTCAGGCTCGTTTGGAATCCGGCCTTCAGAATATCTTTCACAGTTTACAAGATGGCGGTTTCAATTTGGAAGATTTTGAAACAAACGGCATTTTGCTTCCCAGTTGTGAGAACGAAGCTTTGCGGACTGGTTGGCCTCTTCATAGAGGGCCGCATCCGCGGTACAATGAAATTGTAATAGAGCGACTTGTTCACATATCGAAACTTGGAGATCAAATTGATAAACCCGCTGAACGACAAGGCTTCATTCAATTCAGGTTGTTTCTGTTACTTTCCAGTTTGCACTCTGGACTTAACAAGCAACGCTTCAAGAAAATTTCTCTAAGTCACCGTGATCCTTTGCGATCAAAACATAAATTTGATTTAATCGATTCGCGGATCGAAAAAATGCATAAAAAAATGCCGGATCGGTCACAGAAACGAGCTTGTTTTACTTTGAAGAATCTTGAAAACCGAAAGTATATTTCGGAACTTTAAGCCGCTAAACTTTCAAAAAGTTTCAATCCATCAGTGCCGCCGTGGCACAGCTCAATCGCCCGCTCAGGATGGGGCATCATGCCTAACACATTGCCTTCCCGATTGATGATACCGGCAATATTCCGTTGGGATCCATTAACATTGTCACCATATCGAAAGACGATACGACCCTCACTTTCCAGTTCAGTGAGGACATCATCATTTGCAAAATAGTTTCCGTCATGATGTGCGATCGGTAATGTAATAGAGGTTTGGGAAGAATAGCCAGACGAGAAATGTGAAGTCGAGTTTTCGACCTGTAGTTGAACATCTTTACATAAGAAGTTCATTTGACTGTTGCGCATTAAGGCTCCCGGCAACAGTCCGATTTCGGTCAGTATCTGAAAGCCGTTACATACACCCAATACCCGAACTCCTCTTTTGGCAGCAGCTAGGATGGGGTCAATTATATGTGTTCTCGATGCCATCGCGCCGCATCTGAGATAGTCACCATAGGAAAAACCACCGGGAATAGCGATAACGTCTAGATTTTCGGGAAGTTCGGTCTCGCCATGCCAAACCATCTTCGGTTGCTCACCAGTTACTTTTGCCAGCGCAACAGCCATATCTCGATCGCAATTGGACCCTGGAAAAACTATCACGGCTGATTTCATTGTTGAGCCATTTCCGTTGGCTCAATTTTTTCTATCTCGAAATCTTCGATGACGGTGTTGGCAAGAAGCTTTTCGCACATTGCCTGAATTTCCTCATCGCTAACATCGTCCGAAACGTCCAATTCGATTAATTTACCCGCTCGAACATTGTTGACGCCAGCAAAGTCTAGACTCTCCAGGGCATGGAGAATAGCTTTCCCTTGAGGATCAAGGACTCCATTTTTCAGGGTTACAAAAATTTTTATTTTCATTGCGCAATGACCCATCTGCGGTGACGAAGTTGTGAACTCTATAACGTCATCATCGTTCGTCGCAAGGAAAGATGGAGATTTCCAAGGCAAAGAAATTTGGAACTGTTGTTCTAGTTAGAAAAACTTCGCGAGCTTGAAATTCACACGGTGGCGATTCATTTGATACAGATCGTAATTGCTGTCTACGCGCGAGTAGTTGTAATCAATCGAAGGTGAAAATCCTAGAAACCGGACTTTACGATTACCAACATAGGCTCGAGCATAGCTACGCCAATCTGAACGTTTCTCTGCTGAGTAGAATATTATTGCTTCGTCAAAAACCGAACGACTGATGCTTCCAGAAACTCCAGCATTGAAGCCAAGCGGCAATTCTCCCCCGATACCCATGTTTAACCCATAGTTTAGGCTCGAAAAACCGTCTGATTCCAAAAGGTCTCTGCGCGCAAAAATACTAGCTGAAGCGATAAGTGATTTTCCAATCAGGTGTTCATAAGTAGCATTGGCTCCTAGTCGCCAGCCCGAATAGCTATCGCTCAATTTGGAATCTATCTTGCGCGCATCCAGCTCCACTCCCATTCTTTGGCCTTGGCTGAGAACTTTTTGCAGACCTAACCGTCCACCATATTCGCGGGTGGCCAGGCTACCGCCAAACCAGCGTTGTTGGCCAACAGCTTGTACGGAAACACTTGTATAGCTTCCCAATTTGATTTCCGGACCGAAAGCCAGTTGACTGACAATGTCATCCGACGCCGTACCTTTGTAGTTTATCATCCGGCTATCTGCATCGAAGAGGAAAGCTAGTTTTTCGTTGGCTTTCAGCCTTATTCCTCCCGAAAATCCGGCCGTCTGACCAATCCCAGACGTTTCTCTCGCCTCATCACTCAATGTTAGACGCTGTTTGATTGGGCCAAAATTAAAATCGATCGTTTCTGCGTTGGTCGCACCGTTAATGTTTGTATCTGGCGCGAATCCGAAATCGAAACTGAAACGCCAGATACGCTGATCCCTCAAGATACTACGCGTATTGCGGATGGTACGAGCAATCTCGTCGGGGAGATGTTCATCATTTTGCGCGAGACGGAAGTGATAGTCGGCGCTGGCTTCTTTGCCGCTCAGCAAATAGGCGCGAGCAAGCTCTAACCGGACACGGGTTTGGCCAGGATTATCGTTCAAAATTGACCGAAAACTCTTGATCGCGCCCTTTAGGTCACCTGTCTCAACGGCAATGTAACCGGCCAAAAATTGTTGTTGAAACTTTAGCTCTGGTACTTGGCCGAGAGCATCAATCAGTGGCGCTGCGGCTTGGTAGTTTTTCTCTTGAACCAGCGCTTCGGCTTTGGCCAGAAGTTGTGTCGGTGTCACTCGGACGCGGCAGGTGCCGGCCGTATCACATTTGGGTTTTAGTATTTGGGCCTCTATTGCTTCTGCATCAGCTGCTAAATCGGATATTCCTGCTGATGCAGGCGTTCCGATAAGGAAGCCTGTCATCAGCGAAGAAGATAATAGCAACCGAGCCGCATGGCTGCGCCGTTTCACAGATTGCTCCTAAGGTTCAACGCCGACAAATGTTCCCAAGATATCAATCCGTTCGTCCGGTGTGCCACCAACGATACGATAGCCACCACCGACTTCTTCGGCGTTGGGACCATAAAAAGCACCATCAATGCTGGAGCCGGCAATGACCAGATCCAGTCGCGCACCACCGGGATTGACGAACCAGGCTTCATTGAACTGGCCAAAAAAGCCGCCTGCTTGAACCAGATCGACTTGACCGGCGCCGTTGGCAAAAAAGTCAGCGTTTGTTTGAATACTATGCTGTCGGCTGGTGCCATCAAACATTGGTGCGCCAACTGAACCTTCGAGTGAAAGAGAGAATGTATTTGCGCCAAAATCAACATTGGTAGTGGCTTGTCCCGCAATCCATTGGAAATAAGTGTCGAAGTTTCCATTGATATCTGGCTGGTCATTGAAAACCATGGTTGCCAGAGTTGTGCCGGTGAACGTGCCGGTTCCAGTGGTTGGAACCTGGTCGTTGATTGTGTTTTCTCCGAAGGCAAAGGCACCGCGTTCCAAATCATTCCGCTGCCGGATAAACTCGGTGGTTGATCCATCTGCGTTATCTATCTCTATGTTTGTGACAGTCGCTTTGTTTCTAAGATAGCCAGCGAAAGTCACATATTGGGTTTCGGTACCTGGGGTTTGGTAAAAGAAAGTGGAAACATCGTAACTGCCCCCTTCGTCTGGATTCACAAGACCGAAAACAAATTCATTTGGTATCGACGTGAATACATTGTTACTTGAACCTGATTCCAGATAATTGATCCCTGGAATGTTGAATGCAGCCGCACCTAAATTGGGAGTGCCGAATTGTGGCTCCACAGCGCCACCAAAGTCGGTTCGGTGCACTGGATCCTGAAAACGGGTGGCAGCAGTTGTTCCTGCCAAGGCGTTTACAAAGCTGACATCGAAAATGGCATCTCTTGGATTATATTCGATTGTCAAATTGGTATTGCGTATTGTCGTTGCATCACCTTGATACAGCTGACCAATTTGGCTTGCATTTCCATTGATCGCATCTTCAACGGTATATTCGTAACTATGCGTACTACCAACGGCCTGGTACGTTCTTGTTTCTGTTGGATCAACAAATGTATGAGGATTACCGCTGCCATCGCCGCTACCACTTCCTACTCCGCCGCCAATGCCGCTACCGGTAGGAGGGGCACTGCCACCTGCGGTTTGGGGGCCGGCTCCGCCACAAGCGGCAAGCATTGTTGTACAGGCTAGCAAGATTAACGTGCGCATCGGAAAAATTCCTCATATGAGTTCCACATGAGGGCGGTGCTATCATTCGAATGGTTAAAATGGCGTAAACCATGTTCAATATTCTAGGCTATGCCCCGCCCTTCTGAGGCGGGTAATCGCATTGTCACCTAACCATGATAGAAAAGACTATGGTTACTTTCCGCGCTTCTTTCGTTCACTATCTAGGTCTGCGACTTCGCTGACATTGCCTTCCGGAAACAGCCCCAAACGCCGTGCAACTTCCTGATAAGCTTCGGCTTCTCCGCCCAGATCGCGGCGAAAACGGTCTTTATCCAGCTTTTCGTTGGTCTCTATATCCCATAGACGGCACCCGTCGGGGCTGATTTCATCGGCAAGAATTATGCGAGAGAAATCACCATCAAACAAACGGCCAAATTCCAGTTTGAAATCGACCAATTTTATGCCGATTCCTCCGAACATTCCGGCCATAAAGTCGTTGATCCGGATCGCCATCGCGGAAATATCCTGCATCTCTTCCTGACTGGCCCATCCGAAACAGGCAATATGCTCCTCGGCAATGAGAGGATCGCCCAAGGCATCATCCTTGTAGCAATATTCGATCAATGTGTGGGGAAGCTGCGTGCCTTCTTCTATGCCCAGTCGCTTGGTTAGCGAGCCAGCCGCATAGTTGCGGACAATGACCTCAATCGGAACGATCTCAACCTGCTTGACCAACTGCTCGCGCATATTCAGTCGGCGAATAAAGTGGCTCGGAATCCCGATTTGCTGGAGCAATGTGAAAATATGCTCGGAAACGCGATTGTTGATCACGCCTTTGCCATTAATTGTGCCCTTTTTTTCGGCATTGAAAGCCGTGGCATCATCCTTGAAATATTGGATGATGGTTCCGGGCTCCGGGCCTTCGTAAAGAATTTTGGCCTTGCCTTCATAAATTTGGCGACGACGGGACATTGGCTGTTTCCTACTCGATTGGTGAGCGAAAAATCATGCCCCGCCCAATCGAATCATAAAGAAACGAAAGGGCGGGGCAGCGAGAAAATCCTATACGCCAAACTACAGGTCGGCGCAATTATTCCTGAATTGGTTCGGGATTTTCAATTTTTCTGCCCCAAAATGTGCGATCATAAGCCTTAAAGCGTCTGCGGATGTAAATTATCAAACCCAGTACCAATATCCACGGCAGTAGCGCCGCAATGAAGGTAATCGCCGTTCCGATGGAATTGCCCAACATTGAAGAAATCCCGCCAAATGCCTCACGAATGGGTTGCAGGAAGCCGCCCGATCCAGGAGCGCTGGATTGGTAGTTCACAACAATCTTGCTGAACGCTACTCGGCCGCGCATTTCGTTCAGCCAGCTGCGGGCTTGATCGATTTCTTCGTTGACCTGGGTGACCGCGCGCTCTGCTTCAACCAGCTCCTTCACCGAACCACTTTTGGTTCGCAGCAACTCGGTTAGTCGTTGGGATAGCAATACCCGGCTGCGCAGACGTGCTTCGGTATCAACAATCTGTTTCGAAAGATCTTCCCCGCTGATGGAGGCAGCAATTTGGCTACCACCATATTCGTCAGCCGCTTTGGCCAAGTCGGCACCAAATGGTCGCGCCTGTTTTGCTGCCACTTCCAAATGCAGCATTCCGGTTGCATAGTCGCCTTCGCCGCCACTATTTTCCATATTGAGTACCCGGCAAATTTTCGGCCCGCGCTTTTCACATAACGTGACATGTGCCTGTTGCGCTTTGGGAATTTCTATCGCCGGCAGACGGTAGCCATATTGATAGCTATAAGCGATTTGAGGAATGGAAACCGGGATTTCACCACCGGCATCGGAACCGCTCGCACTCACATCCCCGGGAGCTGCTTGTTCCATGGCCAGTTCGCCTTCCGGCGCCTCCATCGCGGTTTCTTCAACCATGTCATAGTCGGCCATGCTTTCGCTGGATTCACTGCTGCATGCCGCGAGGGCAAACAGGGATGCTGTAACAACTAGAACTTTGGTCATAGCGGGATGTTCCTAGTTAGAGAATGAGATGAAAGGGAGCCAGCCGTTATAGAGATAGCCGGCCCCCAGTGTTGATCTATTCGGAAACTTCCTTTTCCTCCGAACCTTCACCTTCAGACTTGGCATCTTGCGATGCTTCATCATCCGAAGATTTACGATCAGTGACTGTATCTTCGGAATTGCTGTCAGGCTCCTCGACTTCCTGCTCGGTCGGATCGGGCTCGGGGGAAGCCTCCTCTCCCTGTGAGCAGGCTGCCAGTGGCAAAGCCAGCGCCGATATGGTCAATAGTGTTTTACGCATTTTATGTCCTCTTCTTAGTTCAGGGACGGCCAGAATTAATGTGATAATATTACCTAGTCAACGATGAATCGTTGTTTATGAACGATGAATTGAGTTTCTGGGCAGTTTTCCACCTGATGCAGCGGTTTTTTTTCTTTACCATGCTATGCAGTTTATGATGGTTTGAGGGAGATATCATGACCAAATACGCGACGATCGATGAGATCCTGAACACGCTCTATGATTGTATTTCAGGACCACCAGGTGGTCAGGATTGGGAACGCGACCGCGAAATATATCATCCGCGCTGCGTGATGGTTCGCACTCGTATAGAGGATGGAAAGCCGGTTGCTTATCCGTTTAGTTTCGATGAATTTGTCGAAGCGACCAAACCGATCCTGGAAGGCGTGTCATTTTACGAAATCGAAATTGGCCGCAAAGTGGAGATATTTGGCCAGGTCGCACATGTCTATTCCGCCTATGAAGCGCGAGAGGCACCGGAGCATCCTGAAATCCAGTTTCGCGGCGTCAATATGACCCATTTGTGGAATGACGGGATGGGTGATGATGGTAAACCGAATGGCCGTTGGTGGATCATGGGTATGATCTGGGATAATGAGCGCGAAGGGCTGGAATTGCCGGCAGAATGGCTGGCCAGAAACTAGTTAGATTTGAAAAGCGGTGTCGATGCCTTCGGTTCGCAATCCACAAACCATTTCATGGGATGCTTTTGTGGGATACGTTCAATGAATGCACCGGTCCCAGCATCGTACCACACGGCATTGAAGCTTCCATCGGTTTTCAAACTGGCGCGCCAGTTAACGGCTTTCTCGGTTCCGCCAAATCGATCCCGCCGAGGGTGATCTTCCGGTGGTTCTCCCAGCACATTCAAATTGATTAGATAATCATCAAGCTGAGCTTCTACCGTTTCGCTGTTTCGCACTGAAACCCAAATTGGGGTCGCAATATGTTCAATTGTTTGGGTTGGATCAGAGGCCCTTTTCGTGCCCCATGCGATCCGCAGGTTGCATCCATTTCTGATCGACGAGATCAGCTTACCGATATCTCCGGACAGCGCCTTTCCTTCACGATCATGGTGTAGTGCAACATGCCATTTGTCTTGGGCGAAGGCTGACCAAGAGGACATGATCATGATCGCGCCGACCAAGGTAAACACAGTTTTTTTAGCTTCCATAAGTGTCAAATATCAGAAAATCATATTCTACTCAAACTTCCCCCTACCATCGCAGAATCGACCCTGCTATCGCTCTCTCCATGAGTGATGTAACCGATGCGCCGCCCGAAGAACCTGAAGATGAATTTGATGCGATTGTAGACGCGCCGTTCGATGCGGCTCTGTCTGAGCGCTATCTTATTTACGCCATGTCGACGATCACGGCCAGATCCCTGCCGGATCTGCGTGATGGTTTGAAGCCGGTTCATCGCCGCCTGCTCTGGGCGATGCGGCTGCTCAAGCTTGACCCCTCGCAGGGTTACAAAAAATGCGCCCGCGTAGTTGGCGATGTCATTGGTAAATATCACCCCCACGGCGATCAATCGGTTTATGACGCCATGGTCCGTCTCGCGCAGACATTTTCGCTGCGATATCCCTTGGTCGACGGGCAGGGGAATTTCGGCAATATCGACGGCGATAATGCGGCTGCCTATCGGTACACCGAAGCCCGCATGACCCGCACGGCGATTGAGCTAATGCACGGTCTCGACGAAGGCACGGTTGATTTCAAACCCACTTATAATGGCGAAGATGAAGAGCCAGAGGTCATGCCAGGCTTGTTCCCCAATCTCTTGGCTAACGGCGCCAGCGGGATCGCCGTGGGCATGGCGACCAATATCCCGTCACACAATGTCGCAGAGATTATCGATGCTGCGACGCTGCTGATTGATTCTCCCAAATCCGAACATGCCGATATAATGCAGATTATCAAAGGTCCCGACTTTGCGACTGGCGGGACATTGGTTGACCCTAAAGAAGTGATCGATGCGGCGTATGAAAGCGGCAAGGGCGCCATGCGGCTCCGCTGCAAGTGGGAGAAGGAAGATGCCGAAGGCCGAGGCGCTTGGCAAATCGTGGTCACTGAAATTCCGTATCAGGTGCAAAAAGGCAAACTGATCGAACAGATTGCCCAGATTATCGCCGACAAGAAATTACCGATCCTTGCCGACATTAGAGATGAATCCGATGAACAGGTGCGGATCGTTCTCGAACCTAAGAGCCGCGCGGTTGATGCTGATGTGTTGATGGAAAGTCTTTTCAAAATTTCCGATCTCGAGAACCGCTTCTCGCTCAACTTGAATGTGCTCGACGAAACCCGCACACCGAAGGTTATGGGCATCCGTGAGGTGCTAAAAGAATGGATTCGGCACCAAATTGCAGTGCTGGTGCGTCGTTCTCAGCACCGGATGGACAAGATTGACGCCCGGCTGGAACTGCTCGACGGCTATATCATTGCCTTCCTCAATCTTGACCGCGTGATCGAGATTATCCGTTACGAGGACGATCCCAAAGGCGAGTTGATGAAAGAGTTCAAGCTTACCGACCGTCAGGCGGAGGCAATCCTCAACATGCGTTTGCGGAGCTTACGTAAGTTGGAGGAAATGGAGCTAAAATCCGAACGGGATGCGCTCAAGGAAGAACGTGAAGGGCTCGAACTGCTGATTGGCAGCAAGGATCGTCAGAAGACCCGCCTCAAGAAAGACCTGAAAGAGCTGCGCAAGCTCTATGCCGAGGATACCGAGATCGGCGCGCGTCGGACGATGCTGATCGAGGCTGCTCCGGCAAAGGATATTCCGCTCGAGGCAATGATCGAGAAAGAACCGGTTACCGTGATCATGTCACAGCGCGGCTGGATCAAGGCGATGAAGGGCCATGCTGACCTTAGCGCGCCCGAAGCGTTCAAGTTTAAGGAGGGTGACGAGCATAAATTCGCCTTCCACGCACAGACGACCGACAAGCTGCTGATGTGCTGTGACAATGGCCGTTTCTATACGATTGGCGCAGATAAACTTCCCGGTGCACGCGGTTTTGGCGAACCGGTTGCGTCGATGGTCGATATGGACCCAGATACCGGTCCTATAGCGCTGATGGTTGCTGATCCCAAAGGCAAGCTGCTGCTCGCCTCGACTTGGGGACGTGGGTTTATTGCCAATATTGCCGACGTTGTGGCCGAAACCAAAAAAGGCCGTCAGGTCGCGAACCTGAAAGGTGATGCACGGTTGTTGGTCGTGCGCGAGGTTCCCAAAGACGCGGACCATGTTGCTGCGATTGGCGAGAACCGGAAGCTGGTTGTCTTTGCGCTCAGTGAAATGCCCGAAATGGCCAAAGGGCAGGGCGTGATGCTGCAACGTTACAAAGATGGCGGGCTTTCCGATGCGACCTGTTTCACCCTGGAAGAAGGGTTGAGCTGGACTATGGGCGGCGATAGCGGCCGCACGCGGACCGAAAACGATCTCACCATGTGGCGCGTCGCACGTGGTGCAGCAGGGCGGTTGCCGCCGACCGGATTTCCCAAGAGTGGGAAGTTTGATTAGAGAAAAATCGTTTCGGTGATTGCTCCGAACACGATTCGCTCTTCTAACAATCCGAGTTCAGCGCTGATCCATTGCCATCAGAAACTGAACCGCACACTTACCCGCAATTGTCTGGGTTCAACAGGATGAAAATGCACATCTTCGACGGCCGAAGCCTCGCCTCGAAGCTGCGATTCAAAGAAATAGGAGATGTCTGAATCTCGCGCGTTAAATGCATTTAGCAGTTCGAGAGAGAACGAAACATTGTTCCACTCATACGTGGCGCCAAGATTGATCAGTGTTGTTGGCTGCGACGTTACAGATCCGTCCTCGATCAGCGGAGCTTCACCAAAATGACGAAGGCGGGCGCTGATTGTAAAGGGGGCAAAGCGGGCCAGAAATCCTCCGCCGATAACCGTTTCCACTGCACCGGGAATTGCGGTGGCAGTGCCGGGAATATCAAACTTTGCATCAGTATGGGCGAAGGATAAATCCGCAATCAGCCAGTCGGTAGGCAGCCAGAATAGACTAGCTTCGACTCCGGATCGTGTTGAAGCATCATTTGCTTCCGTTGTTCCAGCATCGCCGACAAAAACCAGCTCTGAATCCAGATCGAGACTGAACACGGCCAAAGTGGCACGAAACGATCCGCTTTCCAGTCGAATACCCAGCTCCGCACCTTCTGAACGGACCAATAACGGTACCTGATTGATAGGTGCTCCGCTCTGTGGATCAATATTGATTGTCGCACCGCGCGCATCATTGGAATGAAAGCCCCGGCCATAGTTTCCATATAGTTCCAGGCCATCGACCAACTGCCAGGCCAATGCTGCGCTGGGGCTCCACAGGCTGTCATGAGCGGAACCTCCGTTGGCGGGCAGGCTGATGGCCGTAACATCGGCGTTGAAATAGTCACCGCGCAGGCCGAAATTTGCACGCAAACGATCGGTCACAGCGATTTCGGCCTCGCCCCATAGGCTCAGGCTGAATTCTTCAACTTTGTCACGCCGGACAGTCGACAGGCGCTGTCGGTCGGTTGTCTTGAAAAGGCCAATATCGGATATGTCATCATAGCGGGTTTCCATACCAATCCGTAGCTGAAGCCGATCACTTAAGGACTCACTGTGGACGAGGCGCGCTCCAAAATATGTACGCTTATCACGTTGTTCAAATTCATCACCATTAACTGGATCATCCAGGAAATAGGTGAAGTTGGAAAAAAGAGAAAAATCATAGGAAACGGCATAAGTTTGAAATTCAGTTTCCGCGCCTTTCTCATGTTGGTACGCTATGGATCCATTGACGCCCAGCCGCGTCGAACTGCCACCGAGGTCATCATCAACGAAACCGAACCGGTCTATAACTCCGGATGCAACAGCACGTTGGGGTATCTGGTCGGTTGCAACCCAACTGCTGTCATATGCTGATGCGGAGAGTTTTAGGTTCCAAGGTCCCGACTGGTGGCTCAATTTTGCAAATCCGTTGAATTTTTCCAGATCCTGATCAAGTATCCAGGGCCCGTTGTGGGCAATACCTTCCGCCGCGAGGAGCAAGTTACTGCTAGAGGAAAGAGCAAAATCTACCGCCGCGACGCCGCGGATATAACCAAATGCACCGACCGAAAGATCAATGAAATCGCGATCCAGTCTGTCGCGAGTAACATAGCGTGCGGAACCCGCCGAAGAGAAGTCGCCGGTGGAAGCGCGATAGGGTCCTTTTCGAAAATCAACCCGTTCAATGATCTCTGGAATAATGAAGTTGAGATCCAGATAGCCCTGACCATGACCATGCGTTCTGAGGTTTATTGGTACACCATCAATATAGGCGGAAAAATCCGTGCCGTGGTCCAGGTTGAAGCCGCGTAGAAAGTACTGGTTCGCCTTGCCTTCACCGGAATGCTGGGTTGCAACGGCTCCAGGAATAACTTCAACCAGTTCACCGGTACGAGACAAAGGCCGGTCTTCGAAATCTGCATATCCGACCGTGCCTTCTGAGGCGGTACTAGCCTGTCCGATTAGTTCAAGTCCGCGCCCATAGACAATAATTGCGTCATTGGTGTCTTCTGTTTGGGTAAGATCGGATTGCGGTTGCCCGTCTTGCGCGGCAGCAGCCTGAAAAGGAATGAAAATTATGGGAAAGAGAGAATAGGGAAAATAGCGCATGTCTTAGATTAGGGATCTTGAGGGGAGATTTCAGTCTTTGTTTCAATAGAAAATGTTTTGCAACTGTAACTTTAGAGTGATGCCCAATGGAGAAAGAACTCACCCATCTAATAATCCCGACTTACCCGCACATTGGCACTTTGCCTGCCAAGCGTGGAAATACTCGACAGGATTGATAGCCATCTGGTTATCTGAAATTCAAGACGCGTCGCACTATAACCTTTTCCGTCAGTAATGAGTTCGACATAGGCGCGGCGAGTAATATATTTACCGGCCGCGATCGATGTTCCCTGGCCGCTATTTATATCGGATGGAAGGATGCGCAGGCGATCCAATCCAACCGCCTTGCGAAGCTGATTAATCGGATCAAGGCCACCACCGCTGTTTAACGACGCCACAGCTGCTGCCAATTGTACTGCCTCTGGAGCTGAAAGGTCGGCAATAGAAGCTCCAAACAAAATACGTGATAACAACTCGTCTTCGGGCAGAGCCGGAATGCTGTTAAAGGCAATTTCAGGACGGTTGCCTGTTCCCGTCACATTGATCGTTGCGTTGAGACCAGTCAGGTTTGCTTCCGCTTCAATATCCAGCACCGGATTAACGGGCTGATTGCCAACAAACCTTATGCGTCCCCGCTCCAGGCTGAACCGTCGTCCGGCAAAAGTATAATTCCCGCGGATCAAGTTGGCATTACCGGCGAGGGCAAAATTATCGACCGGTCCAGAGACCTTGAGGTTGGCACGCCATTCGCTGTCTAACCCCAGCCCATCGACCATCAATCGGTTGGGTGCATCGGCATTGATTGCAAAGCGCCAAGGCCGGCTGCTTATCCGGCGCGGTCTCTCGTCCGCGCGGCGGTTTACTTCTCGCGTGTTGATTTGCGGCAGTGCGGCGACCGCACTGGCTTGCCCAAACCGGAAGAAGCTGCGGTTGAGAACTACGTCCCCCGATATCAGGCCACCATCTTTGGAACTGCGGATTTTAATAGGGCCGGTAATCGTTGCGGCAAAATCATCGCGCGCGATCAAGGCTGCCTTTGATGCGTTTACATCCATAACAATGCCGATGCCTTCATCGGGTTCAACCGCAAAATTGAAGCTACCGTTGCCGCTGACAGTGCCGCCGCCCTTTGTATTGCCGGTGACATTGGGCAGAATCAGGCGAGAACCATCAAATTGTCCATTTGCTTTTATGCCTGTGACAACCGTACCCGTCAGGCCACTCTCCAAACGAGCACTGGTGGTGCGAAATTGGCCCTCTATTTGTGGGTTTTCCAAGGTTCCGGCAACGTCTGCGCTAAGTGAAACAGGGCCAGTGAGATCAAAAGTTTCAACCTCGGTCAGTCTCCAAAGGCTCTCGGCTTCTCCGTTGAAACGGGCTTGCGCAAAAAGCGGGTTTCGCAGTAATTCAGTTTTCCAATTGCCGCTGCCTAGTCCTGTAACCCGCCCTTGAAAGCGTCCAATTGTCTTACCCGCATTCGATTGAATGATACCGCGCGCAGCCGCGTTGCGATTTGAGATGGCAATATTCAAACCCAGATCGACCGGTCTGGAAGTCAAGATCAGACCAGATCGTGTCAGGCCCTTTATCGTGAGTTTCGCATCACCAATCGGTGTTTGAGAATTGGTCTGAGACAATTTCACCGTCCCCGATGCAAATCCGCCAAGCTCCAAATCATCAAAGGCAATATCCATTAGTGATAAGGGCATTTTTGACATGTTGAGGTTAAGACTGGATCGACCGCTGCCCCAGCGACCAGAGAGCCGTGTGGACCCGCTGCCGTAGCTGATCGTCGTTGGAGCGGCTGTCCAACCATCGCTCACACGGCGTAAATCCAATGGCTTTGAAAGTCGCAGACGGCGACCTTCGAAAAGACCATTGCCAGTTAACACATAGCGGTCAGGTGTAATATTTGCTCGGGCCTGAAATTCAAATGTGCTGCCCCTTGTACCTGCAAGAGAGAACACGGCCGTTCCGGTGCCATTGTTAAGCTTCGCATTGCCAGCAATTCGGCCGACCATCAATTCACCCCGGCTAATGCCTTGGGCTTGCAGCGTAGCATTGATGTCGGACTTACCGTCAATCAGGATTACATCCGCATTCAGTTTACCAGTTCGAATGAAAATCGCTGGACTTCCATCAAATCGCGCATTTTTTGCAACTAGATTGGCGCGGATCACTTGCCGGTTTGATCCGGGTTCGAAGCGAACCGCTCCATTGACGCCACCACCGCTGATATTGAGGCTTCCTGCCAGCCCTGCGCTGCTTGGCCGGATTATCCCGGTCGCCATTGTCTCCGACACCAAAAGTCGATTCACGCGAATGAGCGTTTCTTCGCCTGTGACAATTACCCCTTCGCTATCAAATGGTCCGAGCGTTGATCCGCCAGATGCTTGATAGCTGAACCCATTGGCAACGGGGTCAAGCGCAAGGCGGACTTTTGAAAGTCCAGCGGCAGGTAAAGGATTGTCCAGGACAAGCGCAATTTGTGGGCGATTGAGCGGGCCATCCAAAGCCAAATCAAAACTGCCATATTGATTGTGCTTGCCCGTACCTGCAAACGCGAATTCAGTTGCATTGGTTTGGTCGCCAGAACCAGAAAATTTCAGTTTAGGAGCAGAAATTCTGATGTTCTGGAATTGTAACAAGTTTCCAGAACCCAGTGAGAGTTCGGAGGTTATCTCCGGTATGCCGCCGCCTAGTTCCCTTAGGAAATCGTTGTCAAAGCGCCTAAACTTTACTGCAGCATCCCCGTTCAGGGCCAAGCCATTGGTGCCTGGGCGGAGATTTACTGACGCCAATATGTCCGCAATACCCAAGCCATTGATCAAAAACCCGGGGGCCTGCGCATCAACCAACACAGCATAGTCACCAGTTGCTGGTCTCAGCTCTATATCAGCTTTTCCTTTCAGACTATCGGTTTGGAAAAAACCATTGTCGGCAAACAAAAGACCTTGCTCAAACCGGAAATTTGCCTTGCTCTGAAAACCAGATGCCAGTCGTTTCGCCAGCTCACCGTTGCCAATCAACTGATCTGCGGACAGTGCAATGGGTATGTCCCAACCACCTGGATCACGTTGTCCTTTCCCTTCGGCCTGCACACCCATGAACAAGCTTTTTCCAAAAGCTATTTGTGGAGCAGTAGCTAGATATTGATATCTGAGTTCCGAAAAACTGCCATTCAGCAAGGTTCGCAACTCCAGGTTTTGCGCTTTCATATTGGTTAGCAATGCGGATGGGTTTTGAAGCTTTGCCTCGACCCGCATCGCATCCAAGGCGTTCTTGGTCAGATTAATGCCACCATTGGCTGACACGGAGATTGCGCGAGATTCTGCAACCAGATCGACACCAGCAATACCATTATCATAGGTCATTGTACCATTTATCGCGAGTTGGGGTGCCGTCATCCGTCTGGCAATTCCCGCCGGTAAGATGGTGTTTTCCACGGCGCTGTTGATTCCGAAGACACCACCCCGACCCGCTATAAACGTTCTAGCTGCTATTTGATCATTGCGTTCAACCGCAAACTGGCCGTCCCACCGATCCCAATTACCATCTCCATTAACGGTTACGTCAATGGCTTCAGTCAAACCTAGATAATTCGCTATCGCACCACCCACGGGCGCAGCTACATCGGCCTGCAGTTCCAGTTTCCCTCGCTCCGGTTCAGCATTGAATATCAGTTGCACTTTGTCGCCGCTTTTGGTGGTCGCCGCATCCAGATTGAGCATGGCGCGACCAGAAGTAATATCAAGTGCACCCGCCAAATCTGCGAATTGCTCTTCTCCAGTAACCGCTGCCCCAATCGATAAGTTATCAGCACGAAAGGTGCCGACATAAATGTCAAAACTGGGCAGTAAGGGAGTTTCTTCTGTGGATGGGATGAGGGCCGGCAGTCGTTCCAATCTTGCCTGCGAGACAACAGCACGGGAAATGTTGAGCTCGTTGAAAATCCAGGCTAACGGATTCCAATCAAGTGTTGTTTCACCAGCGGTAAAGAACGTGCCATCGGGATCGCTAAGCTTCAAATCTTTGATCTTTGTGCTGTTGAAGATGGAGCCATCCAGTCGACCAATTTTGATTCGCAAGCCGTCTGCGGGCTCAAGGCCCTCGACTTGGTCAATAATAAAATTATGACCGCTATCGCTGTCGAGCCAATAGGCTGCACCAACAGTACCAATAGAAAGTATCACGACAACGGCCAACAGGCTGGTCCATATGGTCCGAATTACAGTTGATTTGGATGCAGGTTCTTTGATGTCGACATCCGCCATCAGAATGCCTGCCCCAATGAAACATAAACTGCGATACGGGAGTCGCCGGACTGCCGATTAATCGGTGTACCAAGGTCAATTCTGATGGGCCCGAAATCGCTATAATATCTGAATCCTAAACCCGCTCCGTAGCGCAATCCGGAAAATTGCGGCAGTGGATCGGTATAGACATTGCCTGCGTCAATAAAGGGAACCAGGCCGAGATTGCCGCCGAGAAATCCGGTTTTTACACGGGCTTCGAGGGAAAATTCCACGAGTGACCTACCGCCGATCGGATCGTTGCTCGCATCCCTTGGCCCAATTCGTTGAAAGCCATAGCCGCGCACTGATCCGCCGCCGCCTGCATAGAGTCTGCGTGACGGCGCAATCCGGTTGTTTCCAGCGCCGACAATTGACCCAAGTCGCGCGCGTCCGGCCAGCGTCATATTGTCTGAGACAGGGATATAAGCACTCGCGTCTATCTGCCCACGGCCATAGAAAAAGCTACCATCCTGTAGCGATACTTCGGGGGAGATGCGGGCACCAATTCTAAATCCCTTTTTGGGATCTAACAGATCATCACTGGCATCGTATAGAACGGTTGCCGGCAAGGCGCCGATGAAAAAAGTCTGGCGATTGGTTCTGCCGGTCAGTCCCACAACATCGCGTTCATCAGAGGCAAGCAGTTCAATCCCAGTCGACCAGCTCCAGCGCTTTTGATAAATTAAGTTGCTCTGTCGCTCGATATTTGCGGAGACAGAAAATGTTCTGGCAGCGAAGGCAGAGCGGTCGACATTGCTAAGAGCTACACGACCATTCAGGATATTGTCTCGCCGCTTAAAATTGTTGCGCCGATAGGTTACACCGCCGGATTGTTCCTGCGTACCGGCAACAGCGGACAGTCGGATCAGACCCTCTGGTGGGAAGAAGTTGCGATGTTCCCAACTTACTTCTGTGCGCAAACCTTCGCCGGTTCCATAGCCGACTTCTCCGGCAATAGTTCTCAGCGGAGCTGGCGTTAGATTTATGGCAAGATCAACCTTCTCAGGATCTTCGGATCGGACAGGATCCAAAGTGACAGTTGAAACGAGACCGGTCGCAATCAGGGCTCTGCGAAGATCGTCTACATCTGAGGCCTTGAATAGATCGCCTTCTTCAAACCGCGCTATTTTTTGTATGTGCTTGGCATTGAACAAATCTTCGCTCGCCAATTGTATCGAACCAAAATCATAGCGTCCACCGGGGACAACCGGCTGTGTCAAATTGCCATTGCGCTCGGCATGATCAACAATCAGTTCGGGATCTTCAGTTCTGGCAAAAGCATAGCCGTTTTCTGCCATAGCGGTGTTTAATTGCGCCCGGCCAAGGACAATCTGATCACTGTTGATGACATCACCAATATTCACGTCAAATGCGGTGCGAAGCGATTCTGCATCCTCCGGTCGAGCCTTTTCAATACCTGGCAGACTCACATCGCCGATTTTATATTGTGGGCCTGCAATGGTGTTGATGATTGCGGTAACGTCATTGGGGTCGGTGGTGTCCGCCTGAGCCGAAAAGCGAATACGAACCACGGCGTCATAATAACCTTCGATGCGCAAAAGTCGTTCTACAAGCTCTCGATCGGTATCAGCGCGTCGCTTGATTTGAGCAAAATTGGCATCGTCGCCCTTATACTGCTCCAGAGCGGACAGAATATCGAACCGATCGTAAAAACCCTGTCCGATGTCACTGGGAATTCCGTCAAACTCGATCTTATAACCAGTCTCCGCGAGGCTATCTTCCGGTTGGAAAACATCAGCTATCAGTTGTTCTTCGAAGATATCTGCCTCAGTTTCAACACTGGACTCGACAGTCTCATCGCGCTGATCGGGCAGCGGTGTACTATCTGCTGAATCATCCGGTTCGACATTGATAGATTCTATTTCATCGTCGAGATCAGGCCATGCAACCCCAAAATCAGGGATGTCGGCCATGGGTTTATCTGGATCAAGTGGTTGCGCTTCAAAATTGGTCGGTAAGTTTGCGCGTTGCGCGAACAGGGGTGCAGTAGGCGTGGCTAGACCTACGCAAACCGGTATCCATAGAAAGCAACTGCGACACACTGGCGAGGCCATGGTAAATCCCTAGCTCGTCAGACTATGGGATGCCAATAAAATTGCCGGTAAATGGGCAAGTAATTCATTTTGAACGATGATTTGATGTCGAAAGGGCAAATGCGACGAGTCGCGACGAATTTAACCCCCTGTTAACTATCACGCTTCATATTTTGCATGATTAGAAATGGCAAAGCCGATTTCAGCTGGGCCAAGAGTAAATTTTGGAATGAACCATGACTATGAAACACAATATTTTTGTCGAAACTGCCTTGGTCTTTGCTGTGTTGGCGACGGGGATCACTGCCTCAAATATAGCGCACGCCGCACCCGCTGCCGCAGCGCAAGCAGCGGTTGATCCACGTTCTAACGTTAAGATCGAGAGTGTTGCCCAGGTTGAAAGAACCGAGAAAGATGCAAGCGGAAATGATGTTACCAAGCTCTATTCTCCTACAGAGGTAAAAGTTATTCCGGGAGATCGCTTGGTATTTACCAACTCTTATCGGAATGCCGGTGCTGTTCCGGTGAACGGCTTTGTCGTAAACAATCCTATTCATGCCGCCGTTTCATTCGTGGAAGTATCGGAAGACTGGGCTGTGGTCTCGGTGGATGGCGGTAAGAATTTTGGAAAACTGGATGCGTTAACCGTTGCGGTGGTTCCCGACGAAACGGAAGCAAGTGATGCGCTATCCGAGGTTAGCGAAGGGCCTAGCAATAGGGCCGCACAGCCATCTGACGTCACCCATATTCGCTGGACTTTTGCCAACGCTATTGCAGCTGGAGCTTCCGGAAAGTTAGTATTTCGCGGTATCGTGAAATAGCAATGAACGGCTAAATGCTAGTGGTTTCAACATGCACAGGTCGTTGTCCCTGGCGTGTCGCCAAGACACAGCCGGCGACGATCAGCATCGTTCCTATCACAGTGCTTAGAGTGATGGGTTCCTGAAAGAATATCCAACCCAAAATCGCGGCCCAAATGAAGGCGCTATATTCTAGGTTGACCAATATCTTTGCCTCGGCACGACCATATCCCCACATCACAAAAAGTATCGATATAATTGCCAAAACCGCCGCCAGCCATATTGGCAACCAGCTCTCTGTTGGCGGAACAGTCGCGAACCAAGGCGCAACAGAAACATAAGCCAGAAATACGATCAGGTTTTGGTAAAAGCTTACCTCGATCGGTCCCGCGCGGAGGGCTTGATAACGCTGGATTACTAGATTGGCTCCGTAGAGAACGGCTGAAATTAAAATGGCGCCGATACCCCATAACACATCGACCGGGTAATCTCCGCTGAGCTTCTCGAAAACCATGACACCGACTCCAGTCAGTCCAAAAAGAGAAGCCCAAATAGCCTGAGGAGGGACGGTTTCTTTCAGAAAAATAGCAGCGAGGTAAAGTGCAATAAGTGGTGCTATAAAGCTTAACGCAACACCCTCTGCCAAGGGCACCTTTGTAAGACCCCAAAAAAACAAATAGGCCATGAAAACTATCATCACGCTACGCAAAATATGAATTTTCATGATCTCAGGCTCTGGCCAGCGTGGCTTTTGCAGGAAAAACAATATGCCGATCATTATTAAACCGGCCGCATAGCGCCACAAGATTGCATTGTATGGGCCTAGTGACAGGCTAAGACTTTTCATGACCGCATCCATGGCCGAGAAAGATGCAAGGCCAATCAATACCGACCCCATTGGCAGCAATGGAGCTTTGTTTGCTATGGTTTCGGTGGCTCGTTCGGTCATCCAGACGCTATCGTTTCCGTTGCTGCGCTTGTCCAGCGGTTAAAGCCCATCTGCCAAACGGCAAAACCCGCATACCGATAAAATGGATTCGCCACTTTCCCATCGCTTCCTAGACTGCAATGGCTTTCAACGCGGAACGCAACGCATTGGGAAGCGGGATGGGACGCCGCGTTTCGCGGTCGACATAAACATGGGTAAAGCTCCCTGCCGCAGAGGCTGATGTCTGGTCCCCTCGAAACAATCCGACACCATATGTGACACTGCTATTGCCAAGTCGGTCTACGCGAATGCGAGCCATGACTTCGTCCGGAAAGGCAATGGGTGCGAAATAATCACAGCTCGTGTTGACGACCAACCCGATGATATCACCACCGGTGATATCAAGAGCGCCTTGCTCAACCAAGTAACGATTCACAGCGGTATCAAACCAGAAATAGTAGATGGCGTTGTTGACATGGCCATAGGGGTCATTGTCATTCCAACGGGTGGTGATGCGGGATCCTTCGCGATAATCACTTCGCACAGGCGGCTCACCACGCGGCATCATATATCTTTTGTGCGTCTACCAAGGACAGTTCTCTGGGATTGTTAACTAGAAGCCGGGTTTGCAACATTGCTGCTTCGGCTAGTTCAGGGGTGGCGTCTTTCGAGATTCCGATGTCCC
This sequence comes from uncultured Sphingomonadaceae bacterium, assembly GCA_947494305.1. Taxonomy (GTDB): domain Bacteria; phylum Pseudomonadota; class Alphaproteobacteria; order Sphingomonadales; family Sphingomonadaceae; genus Parasphingorhabdus. The sequence continues at coordinate 114,369 of CANLUL010000003.1, forward strand.
GCAATTTTCGCGGAGCCTTTACGGAAACCGCTAATCCTTCCAAATAGTCAATAAAGGCCTGTGCTTTTGCTTCGGCACCATTTTCCAATCCCGTTAAAATATTCAAAGCACTCGCCAGTTCTGCATATAGCGGAGCAGCGGCCTCAAGATTGAACTGCATAACATAGGGCATGACCAGTGCATTGGAGAGGCCATGCGGTATATGATAGATACCGCCAAGTGGGTATGCCAGCGCGTGTATGGCGCCAACGGGGCTGTTGGCAAAGGCCTGTCCGGCCAACATCGAACCACGCAGCATTGCTTCCCGCGCTTCGATATTCGAACCATTGGAGCAGGCGGTCTCGATATTCGCTGTCAGCAGTTTAAGTGCTTCAATAGCCAACATGTCAGAAACCGGGTTCTTTGCATGTTGGCCGGTATAGGCTTCGATGGCGTGAACCATCGCATCGATACCCGTCGCTGCCGTAACTGGTGCAGGCAGTCCAATTGTCAACATGGGGTCAAGCAAAGCGACATCGGCGAAAAGATGCGGTGAGACGATGCCGGCTTTGGTTGTTTCGCCGGTGGTGATAATCGAAATAGCGGTTACTTCTGATCCAGTGCCTGAAGTCGTTGGAATTAATATGGTTGGCAGTCCCTTTTTGGCCAGTAGACCAACGCCATAAATATCGGGCAGTGGCTGCGCATTATCTATTGCCAGAGCCGCAACCACCTTTGCAGTGTCGAGCGAACTGCCGCCCCCTAAGCCAATCACGATATCTGCTTCGGCTGATTTGGCCGCAGCAATGGCGTCTAGGACTATTGCCTCTGGAGGGTCGGCAATGACCGCATCGAAAATTGAAACTTCCAGACCTGCAGAGGTCAAAATTTCTGCTACTGGTGCTATTAAACCTGCAGCGATGATACCCTTATCAGTAACAATCATCGGTCTGGATGCGCGCAATGCCGAAATCTGTTCAGGCAATTGTGAGAGACACCCTTCGCCGAAATGCAGGATGGGTACGGTTTGAAAGCTAAAATTTTTCATAGGCTCGTCTTTGCATCAAAGCCCGCTCGTCGCAACCATCGGCATAACAAAAAAGGGGCCGGTAAAACCGGCCCCTCATTGCTGGGTGACGAATGCCCCCAAAATTCCAATTCAACCTAGAACTTGCCGCGAAGCGTCAGGCCGAACATGCGTGGTTCTTGAACGAAGGCCGACCGTGAACCGGAACGCAGCACAGTGTTGAACGTAACACCGCGCGTAATTTCGTTGGTCAGGTTGGTTACCCAAGCTTCGATACCCCATGCATCGTCGATATCAGCGATACCAGCACGCATGTTGATTTTGATGTTGCCATCTTGGACATCAAATGGGTTCAGAGCCGCCGCATCCACCGCTGCCTGAACATCACCGCCAAAATTGTTGGCGATAACTGTTCCGCTTGGCACAACAACAGCTTGTGTTGAAGTCCGGCGATCGCTCTCCATACGGACCTGAGCGTTGACAAAGAACTTCATGCTATCACCAAGATCACGGTCATAAGTAGCACCCAAGATGCTAACCCAGCTAGGAGCATTTGTGAGAGAATTTCCACACAGAGCCAGAACATTGGCAGAAGTTTGCGTGCCTGCACAGTTCGTAGGATAACGAGCATCCGTGTAGGTCAAACCGGCGTTAACCGTGATGTTCTCGCTTGGCCGAATGACTGTTTCCAGCTCAACACCCGTTGATTTCGCAACCGGAACGTTAAAGGTGGTGAATTGAGCTCCAGTGAATTCCAGAACTTGGAAGTTCGAAAATTCCTCATGGAAACCAGCAACATTCAAAGTAACGGCGTTGTCCAGGAACTTGGCTTTCAAACCAACTTCATAGGCGTCCACTTCTTCCGAAAGGAAGCGTGGGTCAGCACCACCAGCAGCAGCCGTTGAATCGAGGTTGAAACCGCCTGATTTGTAGCCGTGCGTGAAGCTTGCATAGATCGTTACCGGATCAGCAAACTCATAGCTGACTTTACCGGTGTAGATCAGCTCTTCATCACTGAAGTCAGCGTCAAACGGACGTGGTAAAGGAAATGCTATCGCATCACTGCCGATGGCCGGTGCGGTAAATGCAAAACAACCTAGCGCTGCAACGGTGTTCGCGAGAGGAGCAGGAACGTTACCGGCGCCAACTTGACCCAATGTTGGGAGACAGAGGTTGTTGTTGATACCCGGTTGAGTAAACGAACCATCTTTACTTTCGTCAGAATAGCGAAGTCCTACAGTAAACTTAAGGCCGTCCAAAACTTCCAATGTATTGTGCGTAAAGATCGACCAGCTTTTACTGCTTTGCGTATAAGCATTTGCGGTCTGCACAGTGGATGGATCAACACCCGTCAGGTTTTGCAATGGTGTTGCGCCAAGGAAAGTGGCACCACCGGCATATAGAGCGTTGGTTGGATCAAGTGTTCCGCCCGCGGTCGCGCCAGCTAGCAATGCACCAACTAAACGGTCATAATCCGCACCGAGACCAAAGTTGGCTGTCTGGCTGATATCCTCATCAGAGTAGTAGCCACCAACAAGCCAATTCAATGAGCCGCCAAGCGCTTCACCTTGAACCCGCAGTTCGTGTGTCATTGTGTCAATGGCGGTTCCTCCACCGAATCCGAAATCAGGAATGACATTGAACACATCGATACCGGTAAAGTCAGAATCGTAAGATTCACTAGCACGGAATTCCCGGTATGAACCGATGTAGATCACATCAGCGCTATCACTGATTGGGAATTCAACTTCTGCAGTGATGCCCCATTGATCATTGCTGTTGCTTGATAGAAAATTCTCCGTTGCAACACGATCATCCACTGCTTGCTGGGCAGCGCCGGTGTCAAATGCAGTATTGGAGGCAAATGGAGCAGCTTGGCCGCCACGTGCGCCAAGTCCTACGGCATTGAAAATTCCACCAAGTTCGAGGCCCGAACGCTGAACTTCAACCGCGCTACAGCAGCTTGCTGTGCTCTTGGAATAGTCTGCAATCAAACGCGCTTTGACACCGCTATCACTTTCAAAGCCAAGTTGGCCACGAATGAGATACTGATCGGTAGTGTTGGATTCGCCGAGCTGTGTGCCAGTCGCGTTAAGAACGTCTACGAAACCATCACGCTTGCGATAAGCACCGGTTACACGAAGAGCCAATGTGTCTTCAATGAGTGGTGCGTTAATCGCGCCTTGCACACTAATATGGTCAAAGTTACCATAGGTTGCGTTTACAAAGCCGCCGAACTCGTTGAGATCTGGACGCTTGTTGGTAATGTTCAGAGCACCAGCCGAAGTGTTGCGACCGAATAGAGTGCCTTGCGGACCGCGCAGAACTTCCACACGTTCAACGTCAACAAACTCACCAAGAGCAACACCTGGGCGTGATTGATAAGCGCCGTCAACGAAAATACCGACAGCGGATTCAAATCCGATGTTGTTGGAAGTCGTACCGACACCGCGAATACGAAGAACTACGGTTCCCGATGCGGTTTGTGCATTGGAGGTTGAGAAGCTTGGTGAAACGCTGCCAATATTCTGGACGTTTACCACACCCTGTTGTTCCAGCTGAACCGGGCTAACCGCGGTCACAGCAATTGGAATATCCTGGACATCTTCGGCGCGGCGGGTTGCGGTCACGATGATGACATTGTCATCTACGTTCTCTGCACCATCCTGGTCCTGGGCAAAGGCGGGGGTTGCCATTGCGGTGCTGCACATCGCAGCCATGAGTACTTTATTCAAAACTCGCATTAATATTCTCCCGTTGAACAATCCACCGTGCGCTTGATTTAAGGGGGTAGGGTGCGCTTCACCGATGGGTCGCTTGCGTCAGTCACGCAAATCCGCCATTAAATCAAGTTGCGAAACGGAACTATTGCCGATTCTGAAATTGATGTGGCATTTATGTGACAAGGGTTTTTGCCAAAGATGAGGGAAATTAGGTCAGATGATCAGTAGGAGAGATGCAAAAATGACACGCAATTTATTGGTATGTGTTGCACTTGGCGCTTTAGTGGCAGGATGTACGGCTATTGATGACGGCAACACCAGTGACGATTCGGAAATACTGGCTCCCGGAGAATCTTCAGCAGAAGGCGCCAATCCGAATAGAAACGTCTATTTCGGCGACTTGCATATCCATACGCGCAATAGTTTTGATGCGTATATATTCAATGTGCGCACCACGCCGGATGATGCGTATAAATTTGGACTTGGTGAAACGGTCAAGCATCCGGCCGGATATGATCTCAAATTAGAAGGCCCACCGCTCGACTTTATGGCTGTGACCGATCATGCTGCCTATTTGGGGCACCTTCCAGCAATGGACACAGAAGGCACAGAATTGTCTAAACTGGATATGGCCAAAGATATGTTCAGCGATGACAATGACAAAATTCTGGCGGCTTTTCAGTTGATTGGTGGCTCAATCCGTAATGGGGTTAAGATTGAAGAAGCCTTTGATCCGAAAGTAACAGCCAGCGTCTGGAAAGACACCATCGATGCGGCAGACAAATATTACAAGCCCGGTAAATTTACAACTTTCGCTGCCTATGAATATACAGCTGTACGTGTAACGCGCGGCGAAGAAGGCGGTTTTGCTGGGGGTAATCTCCATCGCAATGTTGTGTTTAGAGGCAGTGCGCCGGACATGCCATTCTCTACGCTAGATTCAACCAATCCCGAAGATTTGTGGACATGGATGGATGAACAACGTGAAGCGGGCAATGAATCTCTAGCCATGCCGCACAATAGCAACGTTTCGGATGGCGAGATGTTTAAGATGGAGACTTATGACGGCGCTCCTTTGACCAAGGAATATGCCGAACAACGCATGCGCAACGAACCGATTGTCGAAATGACGCAGGTAAAGGGCACATCGGAAACCCATCCATCGCTGTCCCCCAACGATGAATGGGCCGATTTTGGCATTTATGACAAATTGCTGTCTTCGCCTGTGGCTTCAAAAACCGATACCGGAGACTATGTCCGGCAGGCACTGGCCAATGGTGTAAAGTTGATGGAAACCATCGGCGTCAATCCTTTTGCGTTCGGCCTGATCGGCTCTAGCGACACGCATGTTGTTGGCGGCTCTTTTGATGAGAAAAATTTCTGGTCCAAAGTCGGTATATTGGATGCTTCACCTGAGCAACGCGGTTCTGTTCCGCCGGGCGGTGCTAAAACCTGGGAAGGTGTAAAGCTTGATCCCAATGCCGATCTCTGGTTCTCTCGTTGGGGTGCATCCGGTTTTGCTGCTGTCTGGGCTGAAGAGAATACTCGTGAAAGTATTTTTGATGCGATGCGGCGCAAGGAAACCTATGCAACCACCGGTACGCGGCTGAAAGTGCGGTTCTTTGGCGGCTTTGGATTTAATGAAGCCATGCTTGATGATCCAGAGATGGTTTCCAAGGCTTATGCCAATGGCGTGCCGATGGGTGGCGACTTGATTGGTAATGGCGAGGCGCCAAGTTTCCTAGTTTGGGCATTGCGCGATCCAATGAGCGCACCGCTGCAACGATTGCAAGTCGTGAAGGTCTGGGTTGAAGGTGGCCAAACCAAAGAAAAATTGTTCGATGTCGCTTGTAGCGATGGCGGAACAGTGGATCCCGCAACAGGCCGTTGCCCGGACAATGGTGCCAAAGTGGATTTGAGCAATTGTGCAATTTCGCAAGACAAAGGCGCGCCGGAACTCAAAACCATGTGGACAGATCCAGAGTATAAATCCGATCAGCGGGCGTCCTACTACGTTCGTGTGCTGGAAAACCCAGTATGTCGCTGGTCAACTTGGGATGCTCTGCGCGCTAATGTACCGCCTAACCCCAAGCTGCCCAAGACGATCCAGGAACGCGCATGGACATCGCCGATCTGGTTGGCGCCAAGCGAAGCTTGATGCGCGCTGTCTGAAAGGCTGGAAAAGTGAAAAAGTTGCTGCGTGAGCCGTTGGTGCATTTTCTCGCCGTTGGATTTCTTGTTTTCTTTGCGAACTATTTTTGGACTGGCGGCCAGAGTGTGGATGATCAGACAATCGCGGTGAGCGATTCTGTTCTGGCGCGTCTGGATGATTCATGGATCAGAACAACGGGCCGGAAACCGTCTGCGGAAGATCGCAATGGTTTGATTGCCCAATATGTTCAGGAAGAAGCCTTGGCCAGGGAAGCACAGCGACTGGGTTTGGCGGAAGGCGATGAGATTATCAAACGTCGCCTCGCGCAAAAAATGCGCTTCATGGTCGACCGCGAGGAAGCCGTCGATGAACCCTCTGACAGCGAACTGGAAACGTGGTTTGCGGAGAATCGGGACAAATTCAACATTGCCGAACGCCGCAGCTTTAATCATGTCTATTTTAGTCCTGAGCAACACGGGGATGGTCTGGAAGGCAAAGCTTCTGCTGCCCTGTTGGAACTGCAAAGAGGTACCAATTGGCAATCACTAGGTGATCCGTTCATGCAAAAACGAACCTATGTTACCGTGCCGCAAGGGGAAGTGACGAGAGCCTTTGGGCCTGATTTCGCACAAGCGATTTTTGCATTACCAAAAGGTCAATGGAGCAAACCTATCGGGTCGGCATTCGGCTTGCATCTGGTTCGAATCGAAGCGGTGGATCAGGCCGCACAGGCAGATTTTTCTGCAAATCGCGACCGTATCCGCGACGCCTATATGGAGACCATGGCAGAAACGGAGCGGCAGGAAGAAATCGAGCGGATCGTTGGTCGATATGACGTTGTGGTGAGCAATCCGGAATCTGGAAAATAGTTACTTTGCCTCTAGTCTGCCCAGACCAGCGCCGCTAAGAAGCTCGCAACAACAAACAGGACTCTTTATGCCTCAACTAGTACTTCTGCGTCACGGCCAATCACAATGGAATCTGGAAAATCGCTTCACCGGCTGGTGGGATGTCGACGTCACTGAAAAAGGTGTTGAGGAAGCGCGAGCGGCCGGTCGGCTGATGAAGGAAAAGGGCGTCGAATCAGATCTTTGTTTTACGTCTCTTCAGTCGCGGGCGATTAAAACGCTCAATCTGGCACTCGAAGAAATGGACCGGTTGTGGCTTCCGGTTGAGAAAAACTATCGGTTGAACGAACGGCACTATGGCGGATTAACCGGGCTCAATAAGCAAGAGACTCGCGACAAGCACGGTGATGAACAGGTCCATATCTGGCGGCGTTCCTTCGATACTCCGCCGCCGCCTATGGCCGCTGATAGTGAATATCAGATGACCTCCGATCCGCGTTACAAGGGCATTGAAGTGCCAGCAACTGAAAGTCTGAAAGACACGATTGCCCGGGTATTGCCCTATTGGAAAAGCCGAATCGCACCGGAGCTGCAAAATGGCAAACGCGTGCTGATCTCGGCTCACGGAAACAGTTTACGTGCGTTGGTTAAGCATCTGTCCAATATCGCTGATGATGAAATCACCAGCCTAGAAATTCCGACAGGCCAGCCGATCATTTACGAACTCGATGATGATTTGAACGAGGTGGAACGCTATTATTTGTCCGAGCGTTAACGCGAAAGCGGACTAACTTGCCTTTCTTTTTTCCCGGTACATAGCCGCATCTGCGCGGGACAAGAGGTCCTCTACATTATCCTGTGGTCCGACAAAGCAATGGCCAATGGCTGCGCTAAGGTTTAAGCATTGCTGGCCAAATTTTATGTCGGCACCTTGGATCAGGTTCAGCAAGGAGGCAACTTTTTGCTCCAATTGCACGGGTTCTATGTTGTCGAGCAGAACGGCAAATTCGTCACCGCCAATGCGCGCAACCATGTCGGAGACACGGACATTATCGCTCAATATTGTCGCTAGGCTGGTCAGCAGCAAGTCACCCGCCTGATGGCCATGTCGATCATTGACTTGTTTTAGGCCATCGACGTCGAGAAACAGCAACGCAGTCTGATCACCATAGCGCTGGCAGCGTGAAATCCGGACTTTCAGACCTTCCATAAAAAAGCGGCGATTGGCTAGACCCGTAAGGACATCGTGGTGAGCGCGGTTTTCCATCTCGCGCAATTGCTCTTTTAGGCGTGTATTTTCCTGCAACAACACGCCACAGCGGTCGCAATCCGTTTTTGCGGAAGATTCAGAGTTATTGTGCCCCATAGTCTTTCGTGTCCCCCAACACGGCTGATCTAACTGGTGAAAATAGTAGGTTGGCGCTTTCTATTTCGCCGACCAATTAGCGTATTTCGTTGATAAAGCAAGATTTTGATCGTGCCTTGCAATACATCAAACACCTGATCGGTGAGTGATGCATTGCGCCCTCCCTGATTCGAAGCTAGGAGGTTTTGCTTCCGCGATAACATTCAGGTGAAACATGGCCGAAGCGCCTCCAAAAATTGGAATCATTATGGGCAGTCAATCCGACTGGCCGGTTATGCAATTAGGCAGCGAGATATTGGACACGCTCGGTATTGCGCACGAGGTTAAAATCGTATCGGCCCATCGCACACCGGATCGCCTTTATGAGTATGCAAAATCGGCCGCCGACAAGGGCCTAAAAGCCATTATCGCTGGTGCCGGCGGGGCGGCGCACCTTCCCGGCATGGCCGCGTCCATGACCCGTATTCCGGTGCTTGGCGTTCCTATCCAGTCCAAGGCTCTCAATGGTATCGACAGTTTGTTGTCGATTGCGCAAATGCCTGCCGGTGTTCCGGTTGGAACCCTTGCAATTGGTGAAGCCGGCGCCAAAAATGCTGCGCTTTTGGCCGCCGCGATAGTCGCAAACGAAGACCATGCGGTAGCAGATAAACTAGATGCCTGGCGCGCCGCTCAAAGCGCAGCGGTGGCGGAACAGCCGAAATAGTCTTGATCATGGCATCTTTGGCTCCCGGATCAACAGTAGGCATTTTGGGCGGAGGACAACTCGGTCGGATGATGGCGGTTTCGGCTGCACAATTGGGTTTTCATTGCCATATTTATGCTCCCGAGGAAGATAGCGTTGCTGCGCATGTCGCACGTCAATTCACTTGCGCGGAATATCATGATTCGGGCGCGCTGATCTCCTTTGCCGAGAGCTGTGATGTGATCACTTTTGAATGGGAAAATGTACCTGTTTCACCATTAGCGTTGATTCAGGACAACAGCCCCCTTCATCCATCTATCGGCGCTTTGAATGTTGCGCAAAACCGCGTTGATGAGAAAAACCTTGCCCGGGCGCATGGCGGTCAAACGGCGCCTTTTGCCGTTGTAAATGATCGCGGCGATCTTGAAGCGGCTCTGGAACAAACTGGCTATCCGGCAATATTGAAAACCACGCGCATGGGTTATGATGGCAAGGGACAGGCTCGTATTCATAGCGACGAAAATCTGTCTCAGCACTGGCATGATGTCGGTCGCCAGCCGTCTATTGCCGAGGGTTTTATCAACTTTTCCCATGAATTCTCGGTCATTTTGGTGCGCGGCCAGGATGGAGCAATTCGCTATTGGGATACACCACATAATATCCACGAAGATGGCATATTGGCGCATAGTATGGTTCCGGCTCCATCCGAAATCCTGAATCAGGAAACAGAAGCTCGTGCGCTGGCCGCCAAGCTGGCAGAAGAAATGGATTATATTGGTGTTCTCACTTGTGAATTCTTCGCCACAGCAGATGGACCGGTGTTCAACGAAATGGCACCGCGCGTGCACAATAGTGGTCATTGGACCATCGAAGGTGCAGTGACCAGTCAGTTTGAAAACCACATCCGCGCAATTTGCGGTTTGCCATTGGGCGATACAGGGCTAGCGGCAAAGCGCGTGGAGATGCATAATTTGATCGGACATCAAGCGGATGACTGGGGAGAGTTGCTGGCCGAAAGTGGCAATCACCTCCATCTCTACGGAAAGACAGAGGTGCGCGATGGCCGCAAAATGGGGCACGTCACCAAGCTGTTTTTCTAAACTCAATTGCGCTAGGCCCGTTTCATGGATCATCCCGAAATCTTTCTGATACTGGCGCGTGCTGACAATGGAGTGATCGGGAAAGATGGGGATATGCCATGGCATTTGCCTAGTGATTTGCGCCGTTTCAAATCTCTGACATCGGGCAAACCCATGATCATGGGGCGAAAGACATTTGATAGTTTGCCTGGGCTATTATCCGGTCGTCGCCATATTGTTCTGACCCGAGATCGGGATTGGCAGGCAGATGGCGCAGAGGTCGTGTATAGCGTGGAAGAAGCTTTGAGGATTGCCAACGCCCCGCATATAGCGATTATTGGTGGTGCAGAGATCTACAACTTGTTTCTTGAAAAAGCCGATCGGATCGAATTGACCGAAGTACATGTTAAACCGGATGGCGATACGATGATCGATGGCTTTGACTACCGGCATTGGCGAGAGATAAAACGAGAAACCATCGAGGCAGAAGATAGCAAGCCTGCTCATAGTTTCGTGACACTGATGAAGGAAATATCATGAAAAAAATTGGTCTGTCACTACTGGGTTTGCTTGTCATCGCCGTTATTGCATGGTTCCTTTTCGCGCCAGCTCAGTTTGAAAAACAAACCAACATGATCGACGGCGAACCATTGCCGGAAATCAGGGCTGATGCTCAAAAATTGCACGACAGTTTGCTAATTGTCGATCTGCACGGCGATACATTGTTATGGAAGCGCAAGGTTACCGACAGCGTCGACCGCGGCCATATTGATCTGCAGCGGATGCAGAAAGGCAATGTCGGGCTGCAGATTTTTTCCAGTGTCAGCAAAACACCGCGCGGGCAGAATTACGATAGCAACAGCGACGAAACAGACAATATCACACTGCTGGCGATAACGCAGTTACAGCCCATGCGTACCTGGTTCTCCTTGCTCGAGCGGCAGCTTTATCATGGCATGAAACTGAGTGATGCTGTGACCGATTCCGAAGGTGCTTTAACGCAAATCCAGTCTGCTAGTGATGCAGATGGGCTCCCCGAACTGCGCGGAAAAACCGCGGAAGAAAACGGACAGGCAGTCATAGGAACGCTATTTTCTGCGGAGGGTTTACAAACCCTCGAGGGCAAACAGGAAAATCTCCAGAAACTCTATGACGCCGGGATGCGAATGGCGGGCCTAGTTCATTTCTTTGATAATGAACTAGCCGGTTCCATGCATGGTGTCGAAAAAGGCGGATTGACCGATTTTGGCCGCACTATCATGCGCAATATGGAAGAAATGGGCATGATCGTTGATATCGCCCATAGCAGCCATGAGACGGTTGCCGAAGTGCTCGAAATCGCGCGCAGGCCGGTTGTTTCCAGCCATGGCGGCGTGCAGGCCGTATGCGGTGTTAATCGCAACCTGACCGATGAAGAGATTAAGGGCGTGGCCGCAACCGGCGGCGTGATAGGTTTGGGTTATTGGGATGGTGCGATGTGCGACACCGATCCCAAAACGGTTGCCAAAGCCGTCAAACATGTTCGTGATCTGGTCGGGATTGAACATGCGGCACTGGGCAGTGATTTTGACGGGGCTGTGACGACGCGCTTTGATACCAGCGGCATTGTGCATATCACGCAGGCGTTGATGGATGCGGGCTTTACCGAAGAAGAAATCCACGCCGTGATGGGCCTCAATGCCATGCGGTTGATTCAAAAGGGCCTGATCCCGATGAAAGACTTGCCGCAAGAACTAGTTGAAGAATCAGGCGAATCTAGTCAGTAGCCAATATATGCAAAGGCTAAGGGGCAATGACCGGATAGAAGGCGATCTGCGCGGTGCGATTATCGCGCTGGGTAATTTTGATGGTTTTCATTTTGGGCATCAAGCGGTGGCGGGCAAAGCGCTCAGCTGGGCGCAACAAGAAGGTCGCCCTGCGATTATTGCCACTTTCGATCCACACCCGATTCGATTTTTCAAGCCCGATGTGCCGCCTTTCCGCCTGACCACATTGGATCAGCGGCAACGCCATTTTGCCGATGCCGGCGCCGGCGCCATGTTGGTATTTGAATTTGACGCGGAACTGGCTGGAACCCTTGCTGAGGATTTTATCGCGGAGTTACTCGTTGACCGCTTTGGCGCGCACGGTGTTGTGACCGGGGAAGATTTCACATTTGGCAAGGGTGCCAAAGGCAACGTCCAATTGCTCAAAGAACATGGGGCATCGATTGGATTGTCCGCTCAAAGCGCCGGTGCCATTAGCGATAGCGATGATGTGATTTCATCCAGCCGCATTCGAACCGCGCTGACCGAAGGCCGCTGCGAGGAAGCGGGGCGTTTACTCACCCGTCCCTTCACCATTCAGGGCGAGGTGATCCATGGCGATAAAAATGGACGGAAACTTGGTTTCCCCACCGCTAACATCGATCTGGGTCAATATCAGCGACCGAAATATGGAATTTACGCGGTTAAGGGACGTTTGCCCGATGGGCGTGTGGTGAATGGCGCGGCCAATCTGGGTGTGCGCCCTAGCTTCGATCCACCGAAAGAATTGCTTGAGCCTTATTTCTTTGACTTTGCGGAAGACCTATATGGCCAGACGATTGAAGTGGAGCTCCATCACTTCCTGCGCGGCGAGCAGAAATTTGATGATCTCGATGCGCTGAAAGCACAGATGGACAAAGACTGCGACAAAGCCAGAGAACTGCTCGAATGAAGAAGCTCCTATTGTGGGCGTTTGGCGGTTTTTGGCTGCTCATCATCGGGTTTTATCTTTTTCATAGTTCGATATGGGCACCGGCCAGAGGCGGCACGGTTAAAATGATTGCCAACGGCAATATCTATCAACCGTATGACCGCACTGGCCTTGGTCCTGATGATTGCACCGCAACGCGGATTGGCGCCAAAGCTACCAAGCCGATTTTCCAGAATACCGTCCATGCCATCCGGGCTGCATCGGAAGCCCAGGCAGATATGGTGGAAGTTGATGTTGCGCCGACCAAAGGCGGGAAAATGGTGCTGTTCGGTGATCAGGACTTGAGCTGTCGCACCGATGGCAAAGGCACGACCGGTGATTTGACGTTGGAAGAACTCCAAAAATTGGACCTTGGCTATGGTCTGACGCCGGATGACGGCAAGAGCTTTCCATTGCGCGGCGAAGGCGTTGGAAAAATGGCCACTGTCGAAGATGCGCTGGGCTCAGAGACCAAAAAGCCATTCATGTTCCACTTCAGAAGTGATGACCCCAAGGAAGCAGACCAGCTTCTTGCGATCCTCAAAGCGCAAGGTCGCAATCCAGTGACCGAGGGTGATGGTTTCTATGGCAACCCAGTACCGGTAAAACGGATGCGGGCGCTGGTTCCCGGCATATGGGCTTGGACTGCCGCCGAAGGGTTGGCCTGCGCATCGGATTATCGGCTGGCAGGGTGGATAGGATCGCTACCTGAGAGTTGTAAAGGTGGTACCATGATCGTTTCACTGGATCAGCAGTGGCGCATCGCTGGATGGCCCAACCGGACGGCAGAACGCATGGAAGAACATGGCGGGCATATCATTCTTGCTGCCGGACAGGATGAGCATGGCGAGCTGGTCGGACTGCGCAACTGGAAGCAGCTGGAATCGATCAACGGCAGCTACAAGGGCTGGCTTTGGGTCGATGATATTGCCACCGTCGGGCCCGCTTTAGTGCGTTGAGTCCCGGCTGCGCTGTTGCAGCGCAAAAACCATGCTTGCACAGGCCCGCAACCTCGCCTAATCCGCTCCGATCATGACTAAAGCTCCAGACTATAAAGACACGGTTTTCCTGCCGAAAACCGATTTCCCCATGAAGGCCGGCCTTGCGAACAAGGAACCGGGCATCTTGGAGCGCTGGCAGAATATTGATCTTTACGAAAAATTGCGCGCGGCGCGTGACGGGCGGGAGAAGTTCATTTTCCACGATGGCCCGCCCTATGCCAATGGCAATATCCATATTGGTCATGCGCTGAACAAGACTCTGAAAGACATTACTGTCCGTTCGCAGAACCTGCTGGGCAAGGACGCGCCGTTTGTGCCTGGTTGGGACTGCCACGGCCTGCCGATCGAGTGGAAGATCGAGGAACAATATCGCAAGAAAAAGCGCAACAAGGACGAGGTTCCGGCCAGCGAGTTCCGCAAGGAATGCCGCGAATATGCGGACAAATGGGTGAATGTGCAGCGCGAGGAGTTCAAGCGGCTTGGCGTTTTGGCGCAGTGGGATAAGCCTTATCTGACGATGGATTATGCCGCCGAAGCGGCGATTGTCACCGAATTGCTGAAATTTGCGGAAGCGGGACAACTGTATCGCGGCGCGAAACCGGTGATGTGGTCGCCGGTGGAGAAAACCGCGTTGGCCGAGGCCGAGGTGGAATATGAAGATATTGTCTCGACACAGATTGATGTGGCGTTTGAGATTGTAGATAGCCCAATGCGGGAATTAGTTGGCGCTAACGCAATAATCTGGACAACAACACCTTGGACGATTCCAGTCAATCAAGGTCTCTCTTTCGGATCTGATATTATGTATCAAGTATTTCGAGTTGCAGACGGTCGGCGGTTCGTTGTTGCTGAAGATCTTCGAGACGAATTCTGTGCCCGTGCGGGATTGGAATATGACCCTGCAATTCAAGATGAAGTTGACGACGTATTCTTCAAAGGGGAGATGTTCGGACTAACTGATGACCCTGCAGTTGGTGGGCGAACAATCGCCAAACACCCGATGGCGGACAAATTCCCGGACAGCGATTTTTACACCAAACCCCGCCCCTTCCTCGACGGCTCGCATTTCGTCACCACCGAAGCAGGCACGGGCCTCGTCCATATGGCACCCGATCATGGCGAGGATGATTTTGACCTGTGCAAGGCCAATGGCATCAACCCCGTTTTTGCTGTCGATGCGGGCGGGCAATATCGCGAGGATTGGGCCTGGCTGCCGCTGACCGGCAGTGTGATCAACAAGAAATTTGTTGGCAGCGAAGGCCCGATCTGTTCGGACCTGCGCGAAGCCGGTAGCTTGCTCTCGGCCAGCGATGATTTCCAGCATAGCTATCCACATAGCTGGCGCTCGAAAGCGAAGATTATCTATCGCTGCACGCCGCAATGGTTTGTGCCGATGGACACTGACCTCACGCATTTGCCCGCCAAAACCCCGCAAGAAAAAGGCTGGGAAAGCGAAGGCGGTGCGGTTGATCTGTCGGATGAGACACTTTGCGCCTCACCGAGCTTGCGAGAAGTCGCGCTCGATGAAATCCGCAACAAAGTGCGTTTCGTTCCCGAGCGCGGTCGTCGCCGGCTCGAATCGATGGTCGAAGGCCGCCCTGACTGGGTGCTTTCCCGTCAACGCGCATGGGGTGTGCCGATCGCACTTTTTGTTGATCGTAAGAGTGGTGAGTATCTCAACGATCCGGCGGTTAACGAACGCATCATTGCGGCGTTTAAAGAATCCGGGGCGGATGCCTGGTTCAACGCCAATCATCAGGATTTCCTCGGCGATAAATACGCGCTCGATGACTATGAAGTGATCACCGATATTCTCGACGTCTGGTTCGACAGTGGCTGTACCCATGCATTCGTGCTCGAAAGCGGAAAATGGCCCGATCATCAGACGCCTGCCGATCTCTATCTGGAAGGCAGCGATCAACATCGCGGCTGGTTCCAAAGCAGTCTTTTGGAAAGCTGCGGCACCCGGGGGCATGCACCCTATAAAGCTGTCCTCACCCACGGGATGACGCTGGATAAAGCCGGCAAAAAAATGTCGAAGTCGCTGGGTAATACGCTTGATCCGCAAAAAGTCATCAACGTCAATGGCGCAGACATTTTGCGTCTGTGGGCGGCGAGTGTCGATTTCACCGAGGACCACCGGATTGGTGATGAGATCCTGAAAGGGGTCACCGACAATTATCGCAAGCTGCGCAACACGTTCCGCTACATGTTGGGTGGGCTTTCCGATTTCACCGATGATGAACGGGTTGCTGTGGCCGATATGCCTGAGCTGGAGCGCTATATCCTGCACCGCCTTGCCGAGGTGGATGCCGAACTCAAACAGCATGTGAATGACTTTGCTTTCGGCCCCTATATGCGCACGCTATCCGCGTTCGCGCAGGAAGATCTGAGCGCCTTCTTCTTCGATATTCGCAAAGATTGCCTCTATTGCGATGCGCCGGATGATCCGAAGCGCATGGCGTATCGGACCGTGATGGACATTCTATTCCACGCACTCACGCGCTATATCGCCCCGGTGCTCGTCTTTACCTCTGAAGAAATTTGGCAGAGCCGTTTCCCGGATGAGAATGATTCTATCCATTTGAAAGTCTGGCCAGAAGTTGATCTGCGTTGGGGCGATGATGCGCTGGCTGCGAAATGGACAACCATCCGCGAAGCGCGAACCAGCGTGACGGAGGCGATCGAACCGTTGCGCCGTGAAAAAACAATCCGCTCCAGTCTGGAAGCCGAAGTCAGCTTTCCGATGGCTGACCTACCGGTTGATGCTGATGAGTTTGCCGAATTGACCATTGTTGCAAAAGTGAGCAATGGCTCCGAAATCAATGTGACCAAAACGGATAACCACAAATGCGGACGTTGCTGGCGCTTGCTTCCCGAAGTCGAGGAAGACGGCGCTTTGTGCGGACGCTGTGAGAAGGTGTTAGCTTGATGGAGCAACTCAAAAAATACCGTCGCAACGGACTGATCATCGCCTTTTTGATTTTCGCCCTCGACCAGGTGATGAAATTGTTCATTGTGCACTCCATTGGCTTGCGCGGCAAAGGGCAGATTGAACTGCTGCCTTTTTTCAACCTGACCTGGGCCGAAAATTATGGCGTTTCGATGGGAATGCTAACCGCATCGAGTGATTTTCAACGTTGGGCGCTGGTCGCGCTAACCGCCATTATCGCATTAGCAGTCGCCGTCTGGATGTGGAAAGAAACAGCTAAATGGGATATTGTCGCTCTTTCCATGGTATTGGGCGGTGCAGCTGGAAATATTGTCGACCGCGCGATGTATGGATATGTGGTCGACTTTCTCGACTTGCATATTAACGGCTTTCGGCCGTTTCTAATTTTCAACGTTGCGGATGCCTGTATCAGTATAGGCGTTGCGATATTACTCATCCGCGCCCTGTTTTTTGCCAAGAAGGAAGATGACGTTCAGGCTGCTGACAGTTGAATTGTTACAAGAGCCCGCTATTAGGCTTTGATAAAGATGTTTAAGGGATCAAATCATGCGTAAGACCACCGTTGCTATCAGCCTCGTTTCTTTGGCCAGCCTGACCGCCTGCGGCTCTAGCGGCCTGCTCAATCGTGACCGTCCCGATGAATTTGCAGTGTCGCGTCAGCCACCTCTTGTGATTCCACCCGATTTCGCCCTTACCCCGCCCAAGCCGGGCCAGCCGCGCCCACAAACTGGCGGTGTGCAACAACAAACTCTGGAAGCCATGTTTGGCGGATCTCAGGCGCGTAGCGTAACCGAAGCTGCGGTCGTTAGCCAAGCCGGTAGCTCCGATGCAGGTATTCGTTCGGCGGTAGGTGATCCGGGTACCAACACCGTCGATAAAGGCAGTGTAACCCGCGATATTATTGCCGCTCCCGAAGGTGACGGACAAAACGCACAGGCCGCTACGCCGGAATAATCCTGTGCCCCGGCGAAGGCCGGGGTCCATCTAGAGAATTCACGTCTTTTCACAATGGTGTCGGTGCGCGCAACAGCGCTATCGTTGCGCTATCCCATAGCGTTTGTGCGTTGAGGCATTGTTCAGGATATGGGGCCCCGCCTGCACAGGGGCTCCGACTTAGTGTCTGAAATGACGCATTCCGGTTAACAGCATTGCCAGCCCGGCTTCATCGGCGGCTGCAATCACTTCATCATCGCGAATGGATCCGCCCGGTTGAATGACCGCCGTCGCGCCTGCTTCCACCGCAGCCATCAATCCATCGGCAAATGGGAAGAATGCGTCAGAGGCTACTGCTGAACCAATCGTGCGGGTCTCATCCCAACCAGCCTTCTCCGCCGCATCTTTGGCCTTCCATGCAGCGATACGGGCAGATTCCAGTCGGTTCATTTGTCCTGCGCCAACGCCAGCTGTTGCGCCATCCTTTGCATAGACAATCGCGTTGGATTTCACATGTTTGGCAACGGTCCAGGCGAATAGGCAATCGGCCATTTCCTGTTCCGAAGGTTGACGCTTGGTCACGCATTTCAGATCTTCTTGCGCAATCTGACCATTGTCCCGGGACTGCAGCAGGAACCCGCCTGCAATAGATTTGAAACCCATGCCGCTGCGCGCAGGATCGGGCAGTTCTCCGGTCAAAAGCAAACGCAGGTTTTTCTTCTTTGCAAAAATAGCCTTTGCGTCATCATCGGCGGCTGGTGCGCAAACCACCTCGGTAAAGATACTCGTCATGGCTTCTGCTGACGCTGCATCTAGCGGCCTGTTTACGGCGATTATGCCGCCAAAGGCCGACACGCTGTCGCATGCCAATGCCTCTTTGTAGGCTTCGAGAATCGTCGCCCCGCTTGCCACGCCGCAGGGGTTAGCGTGTTTCACGATGACGACCGTTGGCGGGCCATCGCGAAATTCGCTGACCAGTTCCAAAGCGGCATCGGCATCGTTATAATTATTATAGCTCAGCGCCTTACCTTGCAGCTGCTCGGCTTGCGCAATGCCCGAAGCGGATGGACCATTGGGTAAATAGAGCGCGGCGGATTGGTGGGGATTTTCGCCGTATCGCAACTCAACCGGCTGGCTCATGATTATCGGCAATGTGTCAGGAAACATCTTACCTTGATCTGCAAAGCCGAACCATTGCGCAATCATGCTGTCATAGTTGGCGGTTGCCGCAAACGCCTTTGCCGCCATGTTTTTGCGAAATTCCAGGGACGTCGCGCCATCACTATCGTTCAACTCGGAAACCAGCGTTGCATAGTCGGATGGGTCCGTAACGATCGTCACAAAGTCATGGTTCTTGGCGGCACCACGCACCATGGATGGTCCGCCAATATCGATATTTTCGATGATCTCCGGCCGGTCAGCGCCTTTCGCAACTGTTTGTGCAAACGGATATAGATTGACCACCACCAGATCGATCCCGGCAATGTCATGCTCTTCCATCGACGCGACATGGCCCGCATCATCACGGCGTGCAAGCAATCCGCCATGGACTTTGGGGTGCAGCGTTTTGACTCGGCCATCCATCATTTCTGGGAATTGGGTGACGTCGCTAATATCTGCGACTTCGAGCCCCGCATCACGTAACGCCTTGGCTGTTCCACCAGTGGAGATAAGTTCCACCCCATGATTGGCCAATTTCTGACCCAGCTCAGCCAGTCCGCTCTTGTCAGATACCGACAGTAAAGCGCGTTTGATCTTGATATTTTCCGTCATTTCTACCCCATATGTTTGAGCAACCAGCCGGTGGCTCCACCGCCGCTGCTTACTGAATCTGTAATCACCATTTGCTTGACTTCATGCGGTATACCCATGCCGTCTACGAAGACGCTCTCTTCTTGGGCTATGGCGCCGCTGGTCGAACGGAACTGCCATAAATTACCATCTTTTAGGCGTAGCAACACCCCTTTTCCATCCGAAATCAGATCGCTTTCAATATCTGGCCCTAGGTGGAACCGCAGCGCATATTCGACTTCTTGTTTCTTGCGCCGACGTTTTCTGCCATCTGGAATCAGCATATCCTCGCCGCGCAGTTCCAAGCCATCTGAGCGCAGCAGGAGCAATCGTTTGTGGATCAGGCCAAAGCGCCGGGAATAACCATCGTGATTGGCTTCCAAACGGGTGGCATTTTCCACATCACGGCGGAAAAGCTCCACCTCATTAACCCCGCGTCCCAGCTTACCATCTGGCAGGATCGATGTGCTGTTGCTGTCATCTATGCAGAGCGTGCTGTGCGCAGCCGTTGTCCGCAGACCGCGCGCCAATGATGCAGGAATGGTTGCGCCAACCAGTCCGGCACCTCCGCAATTGGTGATGATCCGGCAATCGCCGTTTGAAAACTCGAAAGCACAGGTTGAGGCACAACCAGCGACGGCCATGCGAGCTATAGGTGGCGGGGCGGCATCAAGGATCAAAACGGATCGCCCCGAAGAAACCCGCTGATATCCCCAATCACGTGCCTGACGCAGCGGCCGACTGCGCACACCGCTGGCTTCAACCACTTGCGCGACCTGTTTGGAGTCAGTCGCACCGCCACCTTGCCAATTGCCCATGCTGCCATCGAAATGAGTCAGTGCGGTTAGCGGTGGCACCGCTTTTTTGAGCGCCTCACCCAGATATTCCGGGACATCCTCCTTGCGGGCGACATATACTTCTTTCAGCATCGAAAGCAGGATCACCGCATCCAACTGGTTGAGCGGAGAGCGTGACACTGACCCACCATCGGCATAGAAAAACTCGCTCATCGCTTTTTCAAGACCAGCTTCACCAACAATCCGGCGCACCCGTCCTTCGGGAAGCAGCAAGGAAGAGGCTACAACACCGCTCCAAGCAACCAGACGTCCCAGACTGGAAGTCGCTTTATCCGCTGTCCGATCCAGATGCCGGGCGGTTCGCGCGATATTGTTGAGAACCTTAGACCGGTAAACCAAGTCCTTCGACGAAAGGACGATGGGCGCATGGCTCGCCCAGATCAGTAGTCGCCAGCCACAATTATCGGGTCGCCAGGCCGGTTGGCGTATTTTGCCGCCGTTTGCGTCCAACCATTTTTCGATCAATTCCTCTGCGACCGGTACCGCCTGATCCCGCGATGCCGCCGTATCCAAATCACGAAGCCATTGGAACCGATGCACATAATCTTCAAACTGTGGCGGAAGTTTCAGGTCGGCAAAATCAATATTCTCGTGCTTCTTTTTTAGGCCCCGAAACAAAAAATGGCCGGCACGCACCGCCGTCCCTTGCACGCGATCACCATCCACCGGGTCAACGGGAACTGCGAGTAGCCGCAAAGGTAATTTTCCAGAAAGGCGCAACCGATGCATCGGCATCCGCCAGGTCATCCGATAGTAAAGCATTGTGGCTTGCTGTGCGAGCGACTGCCCGCGGTCACTGCCCGAGCGAATGGTCAGGCTCTGCCCGTCGGGCGCGTCCTCTAAATCGTCGTTAAACTGGGCCGGGCCATCGCTCGTCCAATCATCCTGATCCGGTGGGCCTTCGCTCATTCACCCCTCAGGCCGCTAATATTGGCGGCATATTGACCGGGGCCACCGGTGAAAGTGGCGGTACCGGCGACCAATGTGTCAGCACCAGCCGCAATGGCTTTTGGTGCAGTGGTCTGGTCAATGCCCCCATCGACTTCGAGACGGATATCCTTACCCGTTTGGTCAATCCGTTGCCGGATATTTTCGATCTTGCGCAGCTGGCTGTCGATGAAACTCTGTCCGCCAAAGCCGGGATTGACGCTCATCACCAAAATGAGATCCAGATCATCAATGAGATAATCGAGTATATCGAGCGGTGTCGCCGGATTGAGAACCAATCCCGCTTTTTTGCCAAGCGCAGTAATGGATTGGACTGTGCGATGGGGATGCGGGCCAGCTTCAGGGTGGAAGGAAATATAGTCCGCTCCCGCCTCTGCAAAGGCCTCAAGATATTGATCGACCGGAGAAATCATCAGGTGGACATCAAACGGTTTTTCGCTGTGAGGGCGCAGGTCTTTGACGACGCCAGGGCCGATAGTGATATTGGGAACGAAATGACCATCCATCACATCAACATGGATCCAGTCGCAACCGGCTTCGTCAATTGCCCGCACTTCCTCACCCAGCTTAGCGAAGTCAGCGGAAAGAATGGATGGAGCGATGCGGATATTGCTGGTCATGAAAAATCCCTAAAATTCCAACTGCGTTTAGAAATATTGCATCTCGCTCGCAAGGTGCGATTGGTAACGAAACACTCTCCCTTGTGGACAGTTTGGGGACAGGTTCACAATATCTTGTTTTTACTCTTTCCGGCGCAGTCTGGCGATGAAGAAACCATCGAGATGACCTTTGTCGACCAGCATAGTAGGCAGGGTGCGAACATGCCCATCGGACGTTGGCGTGATGCCACTTGGCAATTCATCTGGACCAACTGCTGCGATTTCATATTGGTCATGCTGCTCCAGGAATTTTGCGACCTGTTCCTCACCCTCTTCCGGTTCCAGCGAACAGACCGCGTAGACAAGAAATCCGCCAGGTTTCACCCATGGCGCGATCCGGTTCAGGAGTACCGACTGCACTTCTGCTCTATCAGCAATCTGGCGCTCTCCGATACAATGCAACACATCGGGGTGGCGGCGGAAAATGCCGGTGGCGCTGCAAGGGGCATCGAGCAGCACCGCGTCGGCGGGCTCCGACGGTTCCCATTTCATCAGGTCTGCAATAACCGTTTGCGCCTCTAATCCGGTGCGTTTCAGATTGTCGTGAAAGCGTTCCATCCGCCGTTTGTTGTTGTCGACCGAGATTACATCCCAGTCGTTGCTGGCCAGCTGCATGGTTTTGCCGCCCGGGGCTGCGCACAGGTCAAGCACCGTTTTGCCATCCCCATTGCCCAGCAATCGGGCTGGAATCGAGGCGGCCAGATCCTGTACCCAAAAATCACCGGTTTCGAAGCCTTTCAATTCGGTAACGGGAACAGATGGAAGCCTCCTCAGCTGTTTTGAAGCCAGATTTTCGCCTTCCAACTCTTCGGCCAATTCTCCAACATTGTTGGATTTGAAACTCAGATCCAAAGGCGCTTGCTGTGCCCATGCCTGATTGGCGGCGGAGGTGATTTCCTTACCCCAATTTTCCCGCCACCGTGCACGCGTTTCACCCGGTATCGCTGGATATTTCGGCAATGCAACATCGCCTTTTTCAACGCCGCGCATCAGGGTGGAGAACACCCCGTGCACCAATCGTCTTGGTCCGCCTTGGACCAGCGGTAGCGCCGTTGAAATTGCGGCATGCTGCGGCGTATCGAGCACCAGAACCTGCACCAATGCAATCCGCAGCGCCATCCGGGCTTTCGCATCCTCGGCCAGGGGATTCTTCGTTGCGCTATCAATCATCGCATCCAGTGCGGTCATCCAGCGCAGGGCGTTGGCGGCGATATTATGCGCTAGTGATTTGTCCGATGGGTTCGACAGGCTTCCGGTCGCGGATGACATCGCTTGATCGAGCGTTTCGCCGCGACGGCACACGGCGTCGAGCAAACGGATTGCTGCAAGGCGCGCAGGGAAACCGGTTGGTTTTTTATTGGATCTGTCCATGGGCAGCGGCCTTAGCGGCTATGCGGCGCCAAGCGAAGCGGTTTATCTGGGATCAAGTGCGCTGCGTTTTTTCAATCGGCTCATATCACCCACTTCATTGGATCGCCCAGACATATGATCGGAACCACCACCACTCATTTCCCGCAACGCAGCAATGCGGTCTTCGGTCGCGGGATGGGTGGAGAACATCTGTCTCACGCCAGCTGGCACGATATAGAGCTGAGCTGCTGCCGGATTGCGTTCGGCAACCGGATTGGGTGTCCGTTCCGCCATGCCGGATATCTTCGCCAAAGCGGAAGCCAGAGCCAATGGCTTGCCGCTAATCTCCGCCGCAGACTTATCCGCACCGAATTCGCGGGTACGGCTGATCGCCATTTGCACGATCATAGCTGCAAACGGAGCAATCAAAACAGCCATCAGACCGGCTATCCCGGCATTGCGTCCGCGGAAAAACATCCCGAAATTGGCCAGCATTGAAACCGCACCGGCAATAGTCGCAACCATGGTCATCACCAAAGTATCCCGGTTTTTAACATGGCCCAGTTCATGAGCCATCACGCCTTCAATTTCTTCAAAACTCAGCATGTTGAGCAAACCGGTTGTGGCCGCCACAGCTGAGTTTTCCGGATTGCGCCCGGTAGCAAAGGCATTGGGCTGCGCCTGATCGACAATATAGACTTTCGGCATCGGAAGCTGCGCTCGTCGTGCCAGATTTTGCACCATAGAATAGAATTCGGGATGACTGCCGGCATCAACCTCAACCGCATTATGCATTTTCAGAACGATTTTATCGGCATTCCAATAGGTGAACAGGTTCATGCCCGCCGCAACAATAAGCGCCAGTATCGCACCGCCACTGCCACCGAGTGAGTAACCCATGACCATGAACAACGCCGTCAGTGCCGCTAGCAACATGGTTGTTTTCATAAAATTCATCGCACAAAACCCGCTTGATTAAGATCGTCTTCCCCTCAATATAGGAGGTGAGGCGGGGTTTTTCAATTTTGAGGCAGGTGAAATATGACCGAAAAGACCAGAAAACCGGGGGAACGTCCTGCGGATGTGAAGCCGCCGAAATATCTGTCGAAAAATAAACCGGTTCCTGAACCTGATCCACTGGAAAAAGCCGATGAGATTGCCGACGAGGATGGCCCCACACGTTATGGTGACTGGGAGCATAAGGGTATTGCAGTAGATTTTTAGGAATAGCGTTTTTGATAAAAAAATACTCTCTGGCCGCACTCGCAATGCTCGCGTTAGTGAGCATCATTGTTTATGCTGTTTGGATGCCGCTACCGCATACGCCTGCTCGCGACGCAATAGGAATCGAGAAATCGCTCGAACGAGGCACCCGGCAGTTTTCCTATCATATCAGCGGTAAAGGAAAGCCCGTCATCTTGCTCGCTAGCGCTGGTCGTGAAGCCAGTGATTTCAATGAACTGGCGACCGCACTCAACACTGCGGGCTATCGCACCATTGCGGTCGATGCCCATGGAATCAAAAATTCAACCCTGCCTGAAGGGGACTTCTCTCTCTTTGACATGGCCGACGATGTGGCAGCTGTTGCCGAGGCTGAGGTGGAGCCGGATGAGAAGATATCGGTGATCGGCCATGCTTTTGGCAACAGGCTGACCCGCGCCTATGCCAGCCGCAATGATGATCGCATCAATGCTGTGGTGCTGATTGCTTCGGGCGGTGCAAAAGCGATTCCACCCAAAGCCGATACAGCGCTCAAAGCTATATTCGATCCACGCCGCACGGTTGGCCAGCGCCGCGCAGATATTGACTATGCTTTCTTCGCGGAAGGAAATGATATTCCGGACTATTGGGTTGTCGGTTGGCACACCCAGACTGCAGTCCTGCAAGGAAAGGCCAAAGGAACGGATGTATACGAGCAATGGGGCGCAGGTGGCACCAAACCAATGCTGGTTTTGCAAGCCGCGGAAGATACAATTGCACCACCGCAGGACGCCGGAATTCCATTGGCACAGAAATATCCTAACCGGGTCAAACTTGTGGTTATTCCAAATGCAGGCCACGCACTGCTGCCCGAACAGCCTGATGTGATTGCCGAAGAAGTGATCGGGTTTTTGAATTCGAACTAGGGCGTAGTGACCTCCGCGAGAATGGTGCGATGTCAGCTCAAATGCATGATAGTATTTACTTCCTGTATGTTTGTACGCGTATCAGCTGACGAACAATGAATCATTGTTCGCGCGAATAGCCATTGTAACGTATTCCTGTGACAAGACGTGAACCGGCTTTCAGGTTACCTTTGTAAGGATTTTGACGGGGTCGCTGGGAGGAAATTTCTATGGGGGATACTGAAGAAGGACTGGATCAAGAAAGCGAAGTTAAAAAAAGCAGCATAAATGAGTTTCACCCTTATTTGGCCAATCACATCAACCTGCTCAATCAAACGCGATCCAAGTTTATGCCCGGGTTAAGATTTGGTGATCCGGTCTGGACCATTTTGCTTGAGATATTCGTAGCTGAGTATCAGGAGCGCTCTACCAATGTGGATGAGCTTGCTGTTCGCCTCGATATTTCGAAATCGATCTGCGAACGATCCATCACGTATCTGCTTGACCAGTCCGCGATATTCCAAAACACCAATCGCTATACCAATTCCGCTTTGCCGTTGCTCGTATCTGAGAATACAAAGTCTGGAATATGTGAATGGCTAGACAGTTGTGCGGTGGAAGCGCCGCAGATATAGCCTGACACAGTCTTGGAAATATTGGATATCGTTCTGACTGTGTAACGTGCTGCAGTCACAACAAAATGAGATCATAGATCGCAGGTACAACCAACCACACTATGATCTCACTGGCGCTTCCCGAAGAGCTCTTGTGATTGGCAAACTAGCTTTCCATTGGAAAAATACGAGCCACGGAAATGGGTTACAAGAAGGCGATCATTCGCCCCGGCAATTCTGAATTCCAAAGCGGGCGTTATGCGGATACTGACGATTGCATATTTTTAGCCGTATCATAGTTTTCACGGGCCGCATCAATGTGGGATAGATTTTCGATTGCCCAATGACCAAGCGCATTGACCGGTTCGCGAAACGATTCCCCCATTTTCGTAAGGTTATACTCTACCTTAGGTGGAATCGTTGGATAATAGGTGCGATTAACAAGGCCGTCGCGCTCCAGCTCGCGCAAAGTGCGGCTTAACATGCGCTGGGAGATTCCCAAATTTCGTTTCAATTCGTTGAAGCGCAGCGTTCCATATTGTGAAAGCGAGATAATCACGAGTACACTCCAGCGGTCACCAACCCGGGTCAAAACTTCGTTGATGCGCAAGCAATTGGGGCATTGTTCCGAAAATTTTCCTGATTCTACCATGGTGGTTCCCTTCGTGTAACCGAGGCGCAAAAAAGTGCCTTCTTGCAAGAATATCCAGTTCCGAGTATATCGTCAGTAACAATTGTATACCACTAGTTTCAAACAACCACAACAGGAACCAGAAAATGACCAGCAAGACCCTGAATGAACTTTTGAACTGGCGCTACGCCACCAAGAAAATGGACCCGGCTAAGGCTGTGCCGCAAGAGAAAGTGGATGCCATCCTGGAGGCGATCCGTATGGCACCGACATCCAGCGGGACGCAGCCATTTGAGGTTATCCTGGTAACCAATCCAGATGTGTTGGCAGACATCCGCAAAGCAGCCGGCGACCAAACGCCGATTACAGATGGCTCCCATCTGCTGGTCTTTGCCGCATGGGATAATTACACCAATGAGCGCATCGACGAAGTGACAGATCTGAATATCGCAGCACGCGGTGAGATACCGCTAATCCACGACTATTACGGAAATCTGAAGGCCAGCTACGTACCGCGGGAGGCAGAGGTTAATTATGCTCATGCGGCTCGCCAGGCATATATTGCGCTGGGCATCGCTCTGGTGGCTGCCGCCGAACAAGAAGTCGATAGCACGCCCATGGAAGGGTTCGATCCGGCGGCTGTCGACGAAATCCTGAACCTCAGTGAACGAGGCTTGCGTTCGGTTGTTCTGCTACCGCTTGGCTATCGTGATCCAACCGGAGACTGGCTGCTGCCGATGGCAAAGGTTCGTAAATCGCGCGAGGTAATGGTCACGCACGTTGCATAATTCATTTTTCAAACTGACCAGCCGCCTTATTGCGCCGCAGGATACCTGCCGACAGAGCCATTGAATTCAGGGGAATAGAAATGAATATTTCAAATGGAGATAGTTGGATTGCTTTGGCGATTATCATGGCGTCAGTTTTGACAGCCTGGTTTATGAACTATCGTATGCCCAAGGTCCGGGCATTGGGAACATTGCTTGCTGCCCTCGGCTGTTTTGCTGTGGTATTCTGGTTTGTGGCAATCTTGGGTACGGGCATTTTGGAAAATCCAAAACCCAATCAGACACCGATGGATTCAGCCAAGCCGGTATTGCTATGGATACAGGCGGGCGTTGCTCTGATCGGCGGTATTTTGCTGCTCCGGGCATCCTTACTGCAAAGCAAAAGCACCGATACTTTGGAGCTGTCTGGGCAAAACGAGCCGGACCGATATGGCTTTGTTTCAAGGATGCTGCACTGGACCATAGCGATATTGTTTATTTCGCTCATTCCGATCGGAATGTTCGCATCGATGATCCCGGAGGATGCCTGGTTTCGAAATCACTATTATGTTGTGCACAAAACAATCGGCATGGTGGTGTTTGCACTCATTCTTGCAAGGCTGTTGTGGAATCGCAGATCCAAGCGTCCGGAACTTGACTCTTCTCTAAAACCAAATGAACGCAAATGGGCGCACCGCGTGCATATCCTGCTCTACATCATGATGATTGCAGTTCCGGTAACCGGATATGTCATGACCAGTTTTCATGGTTTTCCGACATATCTTTTTGCACTCGAAATTCAGCCATTCTGGGGCAAGAGCGATGCCTACATAATCTGGGGTTTGTTTCACAAATATCTATTGCCTTACATCCTGTACATCATCCTGGGCGCGCACATCCTTGGCGCACTGAAGCATCATTTTATCGACAAACACGATGGTGCGTTGAAAAGAATGGTTGGATAGGGCAGCAGCTTCCAGCAGTCCGAAGTTCATATTTTACTCGGCTAGTTCCTCGGCCAACGGTGTAAACAGGACCGCGATATTCTGTTTCCCCTTCACCCGACCAGTGGAGGTATCTTCGAATATGGCACTGTCTGCAAAGAACGGGATGAGCTTTGAATAAGCTTGCCCGTCTTGAAGAGATCAAATGTTTCGCCGACTCAGTTTCTTACAAAATGGCGCATTTTGACCATTTTCCATCCACTAATCTTTATTAAAGAAGTCTGTCAGCTATCAAATTGTCGGTCGTAGCTTGAATTTGGAAACTCCATTTTTTCGAGCAAGATTTTGAAAAATATGATGGTTCTCGCATAAATGGATATATCGGAATATAGATTCAATCGCTTGATTGCTAAGAGCCGAGAGGGCGACAAAAAAAGCCAATTGGAGTTACATAGGGCAGCGGAAAAATGGCTGAGTCGATACTTCGTTGGTAGAATCCGAGAATCTCGACATGAGGATTTGGTTCAGGATACCCTGCTTTCCATCCACCGTTCTCAAGCGAACTATAACATAGATCGACCGTTCTTGCCCTGGTTGGCGACGATCGCACGTTACCGCTGGATTGATCAGTTGAGAAAAGACTATCAGATCAACGAAGTGGAACTAAGCGAAGATCAATTTTATTATGAGACAGGCCGACATGTGGATGCACGGTTAAGTCTGCAAAAACTGATGAACCAGATTTCCAAAAAACAGGCTTTGGCAATACGCCTGACCAAGATAGCAGGCTACAGCATAAAGGAGGCTGCGTCTTTAACGGGGCAATCCGAATCCAGCATCAAAACTAATGTTCATCGCGGGATGAAAAAAATGTCTCGTCTATCTTTCAATCATACACATTTGGAATAAGAGAGAGAAGCGGTCTATTCGTCGGGCACAGGATAAAAATCCCGGTAGGAGATCAGTTTACCGTCATTCACTTTGTAGAGACCGACCCCTTCAATATCACCATCGGGCCGCTTCCAGAGCCAGCGCGCCCAGGCGACACTTTCATCGCCAGCAATTTCCAGTACCTCGAAATGCATTTTTTTGTCGGCGAGTTCTTTGGTCAGTTCAGCAAATAGCGCGGCAATACTCTCTTTGCCCTCTATCCGGCCAATCGCGGGATCATCGAATGTTGCATCATCGGCAAAGAGCGGGATGAGTTTTGTGTAGTCATGGCCGTCTTGAACAGACCAAAATTTCTCGATCACATCTTTGGCTTGCATGGTTCAAATCTCCTCCGGTACTTGAAAAACATCACGATAGGATGTGAATAGTCCGTTTTGTACTTTGTATAATCCCACGCCCTCGACATCGCCTTGCGGGCGCTTCCAGATCCAGCGAGACCAGGCGACATTGTCTCCGCCGGCAACTTCCAGCAGTTCAAACTGCGGAGGGTTGTCACCAAATAATTTGTCGAGATGTGCCAGCAATTTTGCGATCGCGGGCTTGCCTTCGATGCGGCCTATCGCGGGGTCTTCAAACACCGCACCTTCGGCAAATAGCGGCAGCAATTCGGCGTGGCTGCCGTTAATCTGAATATCCCAAAAACGTTCTGCCAAATTTTTAGCGGCTGCCATATCGTGCTCCTATTCACTCATGATAGCGTTATGCTTCAAACTCTGTTTCTCCAGTCCGGTTTCGAAATCAACCGCCATTTTTGCTATAAACTTCGGGAAATCTTCGTTTCCAACAAAGGCCAATGGGTCACCGGCCAATAGTTTTTCGCGCTTTGCCTTGAAGCCGAAAAACTGAGGATGGTTGGATAGAAATACATCCGGTTTCCAGTCTTTGGTCATCGCAAATGTCTTGCGATAATCCGCGACAATACCTTCATATTGTGGCGGACCGACCAACCGGTTGGCGGCAACGGTGGCGGAGCAGAAGAACAAAACCTCATGGTTTTTGCCGTCTTGTTCGACGTTCATTGTCCACGACGTGCAGCCGCGCGAGTGCCCTGGGGTCACTTTCGCGGTCATGGCAACGCCGCCATGCTCAAACGAAAAGCCTCCGGAAAATGGGATATTTACTTTCACTGGCGGTGCATTGAGATTGGTGTCTTGTTCGGATCCAAGATAGAATC
Source organism: uncultured Sphingomonadaceae bacterium (assembly GCA_947494305.1). Lineage (GTDB taxonomy): Bacteria > Pseudomonadota > Alphaproteobacteria > Sphingomonadales > Sphingomonadaceae > Parasphingorhabdus. Next base: position 144,618 of record CANLUL010000003.1, read on the forward strand.
CACCTTCAAGCGCTGAACGATCACCTTCACTGGCCATCACAGTTGCACCGCTGAGTTCCTTTAACTCCGCTAGTCCGCCGCTATGATCGAGATGGGCATGGCTATTTATCAGAACCGCTATATCTTCCGGGTCATAACCCAGTTTCCGGATTGCCTCGGCAACATAGCTGCCCTGATCTGGCATACCGCCATCTAGGACGATATGCCCTTCGTCAGTTGGGATGAAATACATCGCGAGGCCTTCGGTGCCGACGAAGTAGATGCCGTTCTTTTCATTACCGATGATCCTAAAGGGTTCAACGGGGGCATACCAACTCGGAACACCAGCTCGCCACTTGGCCATGGTTTCGGCACTGATTTTGTTGGGTGCTAATTTGGTCTCGGGAGCGGTTGGCGGTTCTTCAGCAGCCTCCACGGTTGGTACGCAAGCTATCAGTGAAACCAAACTGCCGCAGACAAAAATTCGATTAAAAATATCCATCTCATCGCTCCCTCTCGTCTCTAAAGTCTAGAGATATGTTGGTCGCAATGACAGCCGTTATCTTTCGAAAAACTGAACCGTTTCTTCGTCCATTGGGAACATCATCTCAATGCGGGTTTCGCCAGCGCGCGTGTCTTGCACGGTGCCAAATTGTGAAATTGTCGAGAAGAGCGACAGTCGCGATTCCCCAAACCGTAAAATCGTCGGGATGACGGCCTGATTAAGATTGATCGCACTCATGTCGATTTGTTTCACCCGCTCGTGACTAGCAAGGCGCTGCATTAGCGCGGAGAGTTTCTCATCTCCACCCAGTTCGAGTATTTCGGTACGCAACCGGGTCAATGCGAGCATCGCAACCTCGTCCCAGTTTTCGATCAGATCGAGCCCGGCGCTATTCATCAATATGTCCATCATATTGGCAGTGCCATCGGGACTGGCCAGCGCAAGCAGCATCTGTGCGCCCTGGTTGGACTTTACCACGTTCCAGTATCGATCCACCGCGATTCCGGGATACGGGTCATGCTTTTCGAGCATTTTGTCTATCGCTTGATTGACCGGAGCCAGTTCCGGCGCGTCATCGGGCAGGCTGGGATATACCGCCGCGAAACCCGCGGCGTTGAGGACTTGATTGGCTGCGGGTCGGGGCAACTGCAAAGCATCGGACAAGCGCAGCACCATCTCGCGACTGGGTTTGGACCGGCCAGATTCAAGGAAACTCAAATGGCGCGCGGATAGGTCGGCCTCCAGGCTGAGGTCCAATTGACTGAACCGGCGCACTTTGCGCCATTCCTTCAATATGCTGCCAAATTCTGTTTGCATCGCCTGCTCCTGTGACCTTGTTCTAACCTGTCATGCCAGCATCGGGCAAGTGATGCACTTACCCCCGAGGTAATTGCTGAGATAACCCGGACATGCTCTTAAGATTTGTATCTGAATAATGGAGATTGAAAATGTCACCCAAAACAGCTGCAAATTTCATGCGCTTTATGGCCATTGTCTCTTTTCTATCCGCGCTGCTTTTTGCGACCGGCGCGATGAATGATCCGACTGGAAGCCTGAGTCAGTTTCTTGCGATTATCATTCCGGGTTCTGAAGGTGTCAGCGCAATTGCCAATCCTGAATCCAAGGTCGGCTTTGCCATTGCGGGCGGTGTATTTGCCGGATTCATGGTCATGCTGTTGCTGATCACCGCACCCGCCATCGAGCGCGGAGACAAGGCGATCACCCGCGCCACGGTTTATGCCCTGCTGATCTGGTATGTAATTGATAGCGGCGCATCCGTTGCGGGTGGAGCACCGATTAATGCCATATCCAATGCAATCTTCTTGGTGCTTTATCTGCTGCCTCTCTTGTGGGTGAAAGAAACCGCCACCGCCAGCGTTTAAAGAACAGGAGTGAGATAATGACGCCAAAAACAGCCGCCAAATCCATGCGTATTATCGGATGGTTCTCCCTCCTAATCGCTGTCGTCTTTGCATGGGGCAGTGTGTTTGATCCGGGAGGATTGAATGATCTCTTCTTGCAACACGCTGCCACCGGAGAAACCGGGATAGCCGGGGTCGCCACACAGGAAGCCAAACTGGTGATGGCGGTTGCCGGTGGAGTGTTCGGCGGTATGGTCGGCTTCTATCTGTTTATCTCGGCGCCCGGTATTGAACAGCAGAACCCGATGATCAAACGCGGCACTATCCTGGCCTTTCTGATCTGGTTCTTGATCGACAGCAGCGCGTCCATTGGCACGGGTAACGCCACCAATGCCGCTTTGAATATCGTTGTTTTGGCCTTCTATCTTTGGCCGATCTTACTGGTCAAAAATGCCGCTTAGCTTCGTTCAAGTACATCTTTTACCCACGGACCAAAGCCGGAATTGCCGAGCATTGCCAGCTGCGTTTTGGTGCTGACATCATTGATGGCGGTTTGTGGTATCCGGCTGGGATGAACCGGCAAGCGCAGCGGGCGTTTCCCCGGCGACATCGCTATGACTTTGGCAATAGCGCGGGGAACATCCATCGGATCGGTCGAACCACCACCGTTGCGTAGGGCACCAGCAACCAGCTCGGGATATGCCGCCTTGCGTTCTTCATCGGCACGTTCGAGCATCGGTGCGCTGAGTTTATTGCCATTCTTCCAAATATCGGTTGGGAAACCGCCGGGTTGGACTATCGTGACATCAACACCGTGTGGAACCAGCTCATAGGCCATCTGTTCGCTCATCGATTCCACCGCAAATTTAGTAGAACTATACAGGCCCATGCCGGGTATCATCACGCGACCCAATTGCGAGGACACATTGAAAATCGCGCCCGATTTCTTCGCACGCATCTTCGGAAGCGCCGCCCGCGCGACCCTTTGATAACCAACAACATTGGTTTCGAATAAAAGCTGCGTAGCCTCTGTATCTTGAAGCTCGACAGGCGCCCCTGTACCGATGCCTGCATTGTTGATGACAACGTCCAAGGCACCGCCATTCAGATTCTCTGCTTCGGTGACTGCCTTGTTAACGGATTCATCTGACAAAACATCCAGCTCAAGCAAAGTAATATCGAGACCACCTTCGGCCGCCTTGCGCAGCTCATCTGCCTCTGGTCGCGGCATGTTGCGCATCGTTGCGAAAACTTTTGCGCCGCGTTCCGCGTAAAGCATCGCACCCATTTTACCGAAGCCCGAAGAACAGCCCGTGATCAGCACTGATTTGCCTTTCAAATTAGGTGCATCATTCTCTGCAGCCGAGGTTTGACAGGCGGTCAGAGCCGCCCCGGTTGCTGCTGTAGCGGCCAAAAGCTGGCGGCGGTTCATGCTTGTATCGGTCATTGGGGGTTCTCCTTTGAATTGTCTTTGATATTCCCCTAACATATTATGCAAAGATAGGTGAACGAGAATGGCGAGAGGATTGTAATGCAAATTACCAAAGCGAGCGATGCGGTTGGTGCGGTTGTCGAGGATGTCGACGTCGCGCAATTGAGTGATGATCAATTTGCCGAGTTGCGCAGCCAGTTTTTTGACCATGGCGCCTTGTTCTTCAAGGATCAGAAACTCTCTCCGGAAGATCACATTGCCTTTGCCGAGCGCTGGAATGATATTGATGTCAATCGGTTCTTCACACCGGTTGAAGGCTATCCCCAAATAGCCAAGGTGTTGAAAGAACCCGATCAAAAACTCAACATCGGTGGCGGTTGGCATACCGATCATAGCTATGATGAAGTGCCCGCTATGGGGTCCATTCTCTATGCACTCGAAATACCACCCAGCGGCGGCGATACATTGTTCGCCGGGATGCATGCCGCCTATGAGGCGCTAGATGATGATATGAAAGCGCGTATCGAAAATTTGAAAGCGCTGCACGGCAATGCGCATATTTTTGGCAAGGACAGCGCGTATCGCGAGGAAGTCGGCGGCCGCTATAAAAACGCTGAAAATGCCGGACAGGAAGCCATTCATCCGGTGGTTTTGAAGCACCCGGAAACTGGCGCGAAAGGGCTTTATGTGAATCCCGGTTTCACGCTGAAAATTCTGGATGTTGATGAGCAGGAAAGTGCTGAACTGCTGCAGACGCTATACGCCCATATCATGCAGGACCGTTTTCATTACCGTCACAAATGGGAAGAAGGCATGCTGGCGATGTGGGATAACCGATCAACCTGGCACTATGCGCTGAATGATTATCAAGGCCACAGGCGTTATCTAAATCGAATTACCGTGCAAGGTGTACCGCTAAACTAAAGGCAATTTAGTTCGGCAACAAACAACATCGCTAAGCGATCGTTCGCGGCCGCGCTTGCCGATATGTCCCCAACACCCGCACTGAATTGCAATGGAACGAGAGTTCTTCGAGCGCGCGATCAACCGCTGGATCGCCGGGCGAGCCTTCAATATCAGCATAAAATTCGGTGGCGGCAAAGCTACTGCCCTGCTGATAGCTCTCCAATTTGGTCATGTTCACGCCATTGGTCGCAAACCCGCCCATCGCTTTGTAGAGCGCGGCAGGAATATTCTTCACTTCGAAAATAAAGGTCGTCATCACTGGCCCGTTGGGTTCGGGGATTGAGCATTCGGGCGCGAGCAGAACGAAGCGGGTCATGTTATCAGCTCGATCCTGAATAGCATCAGCGATCGGTTCGAGCCCATATAGTTCGGCCGAAAGCGGCGGCGCTATGGCTGCTGCGTTTTCGTCATCACCATTAGCGACGAAAGCAGCGGCTGCGGCGGTATCGGCATAGGCGACCGGAATTATTCCGTGATCCCGAAGATAGTGACGGCATTGACCCAGAGCTTGTGGGTGGCTCATTGCAGTTTTGATCTTGCCATCTGCCGATTTCGCCATCAGACAATGCTGAATCGGCATAAAATGTTCTGCGACAATATGCAGCCCCGATTCGGGCAGTAGAAAATGAATATCGGCGACCCGGCCATGCAGTGAGTTTTCAATCGGAATAATCGCCGATCCCGCCACGCCCAATTTCACCGATTCCAACGCGTCTTCGAAAGAGAAACAGGGCAGCGGTAGGCAATCAGGGTCATATTGCAGGGCGGCCAGGTGTGAATTGGCACCAGGCGCTCCCTGAAAAGCGATCGCTTTGTCAGAATCTTCTGCTGCAGATTCGGTCATTTTCTCAACCATTGCCAGCGCGTTTTGCGGAAAACTGTCCATCTTGTCCCTCTGTTCGAAGCCCAACCGATAGTCCAACGCAGCGCAACGGGGCAAGACAGAAGTGGTCCGGTGAAATGGTCAATGCAAAATTTGCAAGTCTGTCCATGCATTTTGCTTTAATTGAGGCCTTGCCTTGCGGCTTTGGCCACTTTACAGAAAGCACAAATTTTCGACCGGTTTTGCGTCGGCAGGGGTAAAAGAGAATATGAGCGATAATAATACAATTGCAGGATGGGTTTTATTCGGCGGGATCGCGGCCCTTGGTTTTTCCATTGCGAGCGGCAAATATTTTCATGCTGATAAACCTCAGCGCCCTGAGACAATGGGCTATGTTATTGAAGGTGTCGAATCTTCTGGCGGTGCGGATAGCGGGCCTCCGCTTGCAACGCTCTTGGCCAGTGCGGACGCAGCGGCTGGTGCAAAAGTGTTCAACAAATGCGCAGCCTGTCACACGATTAATGAAGGCGGGGCGACCGGCATTGGCCCTAATCTATGGAATTCTATGGGCGTGCCACACGGACATGTGGCGGGCTTTGCCTATTCTGATGCTCTTAAATCGAAAGAAGGCAACTGGACTTGGGAAAACATGGACGCATGGCTAAAAAGCCCGCGTCGCTATGCTGATGGCACCAAAATGACCTTTGCGGGTTTGGGTAAGGCTGAAGATCGCGCCAACCTGATGGTGTATCTGAATGCGCAGGGTTCCAATATCCCTCTTCCAGAAGTACCAGCAGAAGAAGTTGCTGAAGAAGCGACCGACGAAGCTGAAGCTACTGCCGAAGCGGATGCAACTGGAGAAGCGGTTGCAGAAGAATCAGCAGAAGCGGACGTAGCAGCAACCGAAGAATAAAACTTTCGGTTTACCCGCAGTCCAAATCGTAAAAGCGTTGAATGATGTTCCACGCCTGATCGGCTGTTTCAACAAACTGGAATAGGTCTAGATCCTTGTGACTGATCGTGCCTTCTTCCGCGAGTGCTTCAAAATCGATCACCCGGTTCCAAAAATCCGTTCCAAATAGCAGGATTGGTAATGGTTCCATCTTGCCGGTTTGAATGAGCGTCAACAGTTCGAAAAATTCATCGAACGTACCAAATCCGCCCGGGAAAACTGCTACGGCCCGCGCCCGCAACAAAAAGTGCATTTTGCGCAGGGCGAAATAGTGAAACTGGAAACTCAGTGAGGGGGTGACATATTCATTTGGTGCCTGCTCATGCGGCAAAACGATGTTGAGCCCAATCGATTCCTTGCCAACATCCGCCGCACCCCGATTGGCCGCTTCCATGATCGACGGCCCACCGCCCGAACAGACAACAAAATCGCGTTTGCCTTCTGATTCCAGGCCGCAATCACTGGCCAGCCGAGCCAGTTCACGTGCCTGATCATAATATTTGGCTTTTTCTTTAAGCCGCTGTGCGGTTTTGAGGGCTTTTTCCCCATCCGCTGCTTCGATCAGCGCGTCCGCCTTGGACGGTTCGGGAATACGTGCAGAGCCATACATTACCAGAGTCGAGCCAATATTGGCCTCTTCCATCAACATTTCGGTTTTCAAAAGTTCCAGTTGAAATCGTACTGGCCGCAGTTCTTCGCGGAGCAGAAACTCTGTGTCCTGAAAGGCCAAGGTGTAAGCCGGGTCCTCGGTTTGTGGTGTGCTGGTTTCAAGCTGTTTGGCGAAATCTGCTTCTTGCTTTGCGCGATAGAAGCGGGGGTCATGTAAATCTTTATTTGTCATGGCTTTACCCTAAAGCAAAGACTTATGACATGCCAGTGACCATGTTTGATGTGGCAATCAATTTATCGGCAAAAACCGTTGCCGCTCATATCGAAATGAAAATGGTTATAGTGAGCAGCGTTATAGTTGGGGCTGAGAACCGTGCCAAATCGCTTGCAGGCACTATCATGAATCGCCGCAAAAAACTTCCTTTTGTCGCCGCCACTTTTCCAGTGATTCTCGACCGTAATTCGGCGGCCGTCATGCAAAACGAAAGCTGACACATCAATCGCATTGGCGTGGGCATGTTGTGACAGGCGGCCAGAACCGGCGATGTTGCGACAGCTATAGCTGCCCATAGTTTCGATACGCTCCAGCTCGCCACCCAAATATTTGCGCGCGGCGCGTTTCACCGCGAATTCTGTCCATGCTGCAAAATTGGCAGCCAGTTCGCATTTCACTGGACCCAGATTGGTTACATCGGCGCCAACGTCGAGCAATTTAATGCTGTCAATCTGGCTACATCCGCCGCTGAAGTTGCGATTTGGAAGCGGAGAGAATCGCACATTGGCTTTACTGAGTTTGCTGAAACACTGGCGTGCGGACGGCGTTGGATTGAAGCCGCTGATACCTGCTGATGCCTGCGGGCGGCTTGCCGATCGCTCTTTGCCAGAGGGAATCGCACCGCAGGCACTCACAGCCAATGTAGCTATGCAAAGAATCCCGGTAGTCCGCAGATTACGCAGTTTTTTAGATATCGATTCCATGACAAAAAGCTCTGTCAGAGGATGGTTAAATCGGACCTGAAGATCATGGTTAACAAATCTTAATGCGGTGAGTTGCAGGGCTTTTGCGCTCAATGAGCGATGCTCGGTTATGGTTTCAAAGTTGACTAAATCGCCGCTTGACTTGCTGCGCCGCAACATTCAAAGGCGCTTCGGGCCACGCGGTCCCAACGCCGCGCGAGCTCTCTGTAAGGAGAAGCGTTACAATGACTGATACTACGAATCCGCAACCCGAATTGCGTCCAAATTGCCCGAATTTTTCATCGGGCCCCACCGCCAAACATCCTGGTTGGTCTCTCGACAACATCAACACCATCGCCATGGGCCGCTCGCATCGCAGCGCCGTCGGCAAAGGTCGTTTGAAATATGCGATTGACTTGAGCCGTGAACTGCTCGGCATTCCCGATGACTATCTGATCGGCATCGTCCCGGCATCCGATACCGGAGCTGTTGAACTGGCCATGTGGAATATGCTGGGCGCCCGCCCTGCCACCGTCGCCGCTTGGGAAAGCTTTGGCAATGTGTGGATTCAGGACGCGGTGAAGCAACTCAAGCCAGCCGATCTTACCGTGCTTGAAGCGGATTATGGTGAAATTCCTGATCTCAGCCAGATTGATCCAGGCAATGATATTGTCTTTACCTGGAATGGCACGACTTCGGGCGCAAAGATCCCGAACACCGACTGGATTTCTTCCGATCGCGAAGGGGTCACAATCAATGACGCGACCAGCGCGGTTTTCGCCCAGCCTATGGACTGGGACAAGCTCGATGCCACGACCTATAGCTGGCAAAAAGTGATGGGTTCCGAAGCTGGCCACGGGATGCTCATCCTCAGCCCGCGTGCGGTCGAGCGTATCGAAAGCCACAATCCGGATTGGCCATTACCCAAAATTTTCCGGGTGAAGAAAGGCGACAAGCTAAACCGTGCGATTTTTGAAGGCGCAACGATTAACACGCCGTCTCTTCTGGCGACGGAAGATTATATCGCGGCACTCGAATGGGCCAAATCGATTGGCGGTTTGCAGGAACTGCATGCCCGCGCCGACCGCAACGCGCAGACAGTTTTCGACTGGATCGAGGCGACGCCATGGATCCGCAATATGGTCGATGATCCGGCCAAGCGGACCAATACGGGCGTATGTATGGTCTTCCAGGGTGAATGGTATGATGGCCTGAGCGATGACAACAAGGCGGCGGTGCCGGCGAAAATCGCTGGTATGCTCGACAAGATGGACATTGGCTATGACTTCAATGGCTATCGCGATGCACCGCCCAGCCTCCGTATTTGGTGCGGTTCGACTGTGGAGCAGGAAGACGTTGCGCGTCTGCTGCCCTGGATCGAATGGGCTTTTGCTCAGGTGAAAGCCGAACTTTCCTAATTTTGGTGCCCCCGCGCAGGCGGGGGCCATCTTCAAATTGTGCCAACTCGAATGAGCAGGAGATGGATTCCTGCCTTCGCAGGAAAACACTGACAAGGAATCAGAAAATGACGAAACCAAAAGTCCTTATTTCCGACAAAATGAATCCCCGTGCCGCCGAAATTTTCCGTGAACGCGGATGTGATGTTGATGAGATTACCGGCCAAACGCCCGAAGAGTTGTTGAAAATCATCGGCGAGTATGATGGACTAGCCATTCGCTCTTCAACCACGGTAACCCCAGAGATACTGGACGCAGCAACCAATCTGAAAGTGGTTGGCCGTGCCGGTATCGGGGTTGACAATGTTGATATTCCAGCCGCGTCGACCAAGGGCGTCGTGGTGATGAACACACCATTTGGCAACAGCATTACAACGGCCGAACATGCCATTGCGATGATGTTCGCGCTGGCGCGCCAGCTTCCATCTGCCGACGTATCCACGCAAGCCGGGAAATGGGAAAAGTCCAAATTTATGGGTGTGGAACTGACCAGCAAAACACTGGGTCTCATTGGTGCAGGCAATATCGGCTCGATCGTGGCGGAACGCGCCATTGGCCTTCGAATGAAAGTAATCGCTTACGATCCTTTCCTGACGGAAGACCGCGCCATTGAATTGGGTATTGAAAAAGTTGATCTGGATAGCCTTTTGGGTCGTGCCGATTTCATCACCATGCATACCCCGCTTACTGATCAGACGCGCAATATCCTGTCTAAGGAAGCTTTGGCCAAGACCAAGCCCGGTGTACGTATTATCAACTGCGCACGTGGCGGCTTGATTGATGAAGCGGCTTTGAAAGAGGCGTTGGAATCAGGTCACGTCGCTGGTGCAGCGCTTGATGTTTATGCCGAAGAACCTGCGAAGGAAAATCCTCTTTTCGGTACACCAAACTTGATTTGTACTCCGCATCTGGGTGCTTCAACCAGCGAAGCGCAGGTCAATGTTGCGATACAGGTTGCTGAACAAATGGCCGATTATCTGGTGAATGGCGGTGTCGAGAATGCACTGAACATGCCTAGCCTATCGGCGGAACAAGCACCCAAGCTTAAACCCTATATGGAACTGGCTCATCAACTTGGTTCCTTGATCGGGCAGCTTTCGAGTAGTTCCCTCAAAGGCATTTCAGTGGAAGTCGAAGGGGCAGCAGCCGAGCTTGATCCAAAACCAATCACCGCCGCTGTCTTGGCCGGTTTGATGGCCGCTTATAGCGATGCCGTTAACATGGTGAACGCACCGTATCTCGCAAAAGAGCGAGGCCTGGATGTGCGTGAGGTTCGCCATGACAGAGAGGGTGACTATCAAACTCTAGTCCGTGTTTCTGTGACTACAGATGACGGCGAAAAATCTGTTGCCGGAACTTTGTTCGGCTCATCCGGACCGCGTCTGGTGGAAATGTTTGGGATCAAGGTCGAAGCGGATCTGGAAGGTGATATGCTCTATATCGTCAACGAAGATCAGCCTGGCTTTATCGGCAGCATCGGTTCCGCACTTGGCGAAGCCGGTGTCAACATTGGTACCTTCCATTTGGGTCGTCGGTCTGATGCGCCCGGCGGTGAAGCCGTATTGTTGCTTTCGCTCGATTCACCGGTGGAAGAACCTGTCCTTTGGGCGGTTTGCAAACTGGACGGCGTAAAAACCGTAAAGGCATTGCGCTTTTAATGGTCCAATAAAAATGATGGCCTGAGCGCACGCTTGGGCTATGGAGTTCGGCATTATGCAAAAGCCGTCCAATTTACTGCCCGAGGGTTTTCATGATGCGCTGCCGCCGCAAGCTGAGGCGGCTTCGCGTCTGGAACGTGATGTGCTCGATACATTGCTTAGTCATGGCTATGCACGTGTAACGCCACCTTTGGCAGAATATGAAGACAGCCTGACCGCGCGGATGCATGGCGAGACCAAGAGCGACTTGATGCGCTTTGTCGACCCAATTTCGCAGCGGACGTTGGCGATGCGTCCAGACATTACGATGCAGGTGGGGCGTATCGCCGCAACCAGCATGGCGGAGCAGCCGCGTCCTTTGCGGCTTAGCTATTCGGGGCAGGTGCTCAAACTTCGCTCCGGCCAATTGCAGCCCGAACGCAGCCGGTTGCAGATTGGCGCGGAGTTGATCGGTACGGATACCGTGATAGCCGCGTGTGAGATAGTCTCGGTGGCAATCGAAGCGCTTGAGCAGGCTGGTGTCAAAGGGATTACTGTCGACTTCACCTTGCCCGACCTGATTGACATATTGGCCGCCGGACCGTTGCCGCTCAACGAAGCGCAAATCGCAGAGGTTCAGGCGGAATTAGACATGAAAGATGCGGGCGGTTTGGCCGCTATAGGCGCTACCGGCTATCTGCCGTTGATTGAATCGACCGGGCCGTTTGATCAGGCAATGGAGCGGTTGCGGACATTTGACAGGGAAGGTCTATTGACCTCTCGGCTCGATGGCATTGCCGAAATTGCGGCGAGCATCAAAGGCAAGGCCAATCTGACACTCGATCCAACCGAGCGGCATGGGTTCGAATATCAAAACTGGTTTGGTTTCACGCTGTTTGCCGAAGGGTTTGTTGGTGCACTGGGGCGCGGTGGCAGCTACGAGATTGCCCACATGGACGAAGAGAAAGAACAAGCCGTCGGCTTTTCTCTCTATCCCAATCCACTGATTGATGCCGGCTTTGGCGCCAAGGCAAAGGACCAGTTGTTTCTGCCGCTTGGCCATGACAATGGGGCCGCCCGAAAGTTGCGCGGTGAAGGCTGGCGTACTGTTGCAGCATTGTCGGAAAAAGACGACGCGAAGGCACTTGGCTGTACGCACATATTGAATGGCGATGAGATTCAACCACTCTAACACTCGTGAAAAGCATATGGCTTGACGCACCTATTTTGAGTCGGTAACGACCGCTGCGCAAAAGGGTTGGGAAAGCCCTTAATTCTATCCGTACGTCGAGTCCTGTCGAAGGGCGTTTCGGATCCACTCTGGCAGGGTGGAAAGGTATATCCATGGCAAATGTAACCGTAATTGGCGCTCAATGGGGCGATGAAGGCAAGGGCAAGATTGTCGACTGGCTTTCGGAACGCGCCGATGTTGTTGTCCGCTTCCAGGGCGGCCACAATGCAGGTCACACCCTTGTTGTTGGTGATGAAGTCTATAAATTGTCTCTGCTACCCTCGGGCATCGTACGCGGTGCATTATCCATCATTGGCAACGGTGTGGTTCTTGACCCCTGGCATCTGCGCGATGAAATCAAAAAGCTCGAAGGCCAGGGTGTAAAGATCAACACCGACAATTTTGGCATTGCAGAAAACTGTCCTTTGATCCTCCCAATCCACCGTGATCTGGATGCGATGCGGGAAGATGCCAGCGGTAAGGGCAAGATTGGTACAACAAGGCGCGGTATTGGCCCCGCCTATGAAGACAAAGTGGGTCGCCGGGCAATCCGGGTTTGTGATCTCGCACATCTGGATGATTTGGTGCCGCAACTCGACCGGCTTTGCGCCCATCATGACGCGCTACGTGCCGGATTTGGTGAGCCACCGGTGGACCGCGAACGCTTGCTCAACGACTTGAAAGAAATTGCCGATAGCGTGCTCCAATATGCACAGCCGGTTTGGAAACGATTGAACGAAGCGCGGAAGCGTGGCGACCGGATATTGTTCGAAGGCGCACAGGGCGTATTGCTCGACGTCGATCACGGCACCTATCCATTCGTCACCAGCTCCAATACAATTTCTGGCACGGCAGCGGCTGGATCTGGCGTTGGACCGAGCGGAACCGGCTATGTTCTGGGCATTACCAAAGCCTATACGACCCGAGTTGGATCCGGACCATTTCCTACAGAGTTGGATGATGATGTTGGACAGCGCCTTGGAGAACGGGGTCATGAATTTGGCACGGTGACCGGTCGCCAGCGTCGCTGTGGCTGGTTTGACGCGGTATTGGTAAGACAGGCTCTGGCCGTGTCCGGTGTATCGGGAATCGCGCTCACCAAGCTCGATGTGCTTGACGGTTTCGAGGAACTAAAAATTTGCATCGGTTATGATCTGGATGGCGTGACCTATGACTATTTGCCGCCGCATCATCAGGATCAGGAAGGCGTTACCCCGATCTATGAAACGATGCCGGGTTGGAATGAAACCACTGCCGGTGCACGTAGTTGGGCTGATTTGCCTGCCCAGGCGATCAAATATATAAAGCGCGTGGAAGAGCTGATTCAGTGCCCCGTGGCATTGGTGTCAACCAGTCCCGAGCGCGAAGATACAATATTGGTGACCGATCCCTTTGCGGACTAAATGGATCGCCTTGGTTGCCGCCCTTGCGCTGGCCAGTTGCTCAACGGCAAATGACGCGCCCGGCATCCAAGGCGAGAAAGATGGTGCGGAAGCCAGCATCAAGCTTCCAGATATTCCAGAAGGCACAATGGCAGACCGGATATTGGTCGACAAAAGCGATCGCCTGTTGATCCTGTTCAAAGGTGAAGAAGAAATTGCACGCTATTCGAAAATTCGGTTCGGCGATGCGCCAGAAGGGCATAAACGTTTCGAAGGCGATGAGCGAACGCCGGAAGGCATATATACCATCGACGGACGCAATCCGGGCAGTCGTTATCATTTGAGCCTGCGGGTTTCCTATCCCAATGCGGCGGATCGTGCCTATGCCGAAGCGCACGGGAAATCAGCGGGCGGCGATATTTTCCTGCATGGCCAGCCCAATGGCTATGACGGACCACCCATCGATCGCGATTGGACCGACGGCTGCATCGCGCTCAGCAATGCCGAGATCAAGCAGATATGGGATGTGGTCCCGGACGGTGCCGAAATCGAGATCCGGCCGTAACGCCAATACTAGATTGCCAGTTTTCGCTGGTTGAACGATATTGGGTTGGATGGAATATCAAATCTTTGTTGCTGTAACTACCCAACGGCCACCGGATCATCGTGGAAAACTTTTCGCATTAGCGGCTCAAAGCTCTCCAGGCTGTCCACTTCAAAGTCCGGATCGAAAGCAGGCGCATCCCATTCATCAACCAGTTTGACCGCCAGATCATACCAGGGTTCATCAACCCATTTTTTGCGCAGGTCAGTGGGCGCGCCCATATAGTGATAATAATGCTCACCCTGGAACGCCTGATGATTGCGGATCACGTGGTAGCTGTTTTCGCTCACATACGGCCGCATCATTTCCGCGGCTATCGGGCCGTGATTGGGGACATTGATCGCTTTTCCAATATCATGGCACAAAGCAATCACAATTTCTTCATCGCTGGCACCAGCGCGGCGAGCGAGCGTCCCGGTCATCAAGGAGTGTTGCAGTTGATCACAGGCAAAACCGAGTGTGTGCTGTTCTAGAGACTTCAGCATATCGATGAAGCGATCAGCCGTATTTTTGAACTCTTCCTTATGAGCAGCGCCAATTATCTTCCACTCTTCGAGTGTACCATCCTGCATTTTTGTAAAGGTTGCCTGAGAAGCCATCGCATCATTTCCTTACATTTTTTCCGAATATTTTGTTCTTATCATAGATTCGGGAAGACATGTCCATAGATCATCTGCTGTATTGATATGGAAAGCTTGGCCTCTCATGCTGGCTGTGGTGCCAAAAGGCGGTGATCGGGTCATCTGAATTGACGGTTGCCGCATGATGAAAGTTTAATTATGTGATTAATTAGCTTTAGGCCGTGAAATGGCGATAATTGTCGAAGGAAACTAAAAATGAGCGAAGCATATATTATTGACGCAGTCCGCACACCGCGCGGTATTGGCAAAGTAGGCAAAGGCGCGCTGGCCAATGAACACCCGCAGCATCTAGCGGCAACCGTGTTGAAAGCGGTTAAAGAACGCAATGATCTAAACACCGCGGAAGTGGATGACATCATCTGGTCCACTTCTACGCAAAAAGGCAAGCAGGGCGGCGATTTGGGCCGCATGGCGGCACTCGACGCTGGTTATGACATCCGCTCCAGTGGCACCACACTCGACCGGTTTTGTGGCGGCGGTATTACTTCGGTGAATTTTGCTGCGGCGCAAATCATGTCCGGCATGGAAGATCTCGTGATTGGCGGCGGTACGGAAATGATGTCCTATACCGCTGAACGCACGAAGGATGAGATGCAAGCCGGGATCAAACCGCCCATGATGGGCAGCGAAAATGATCGCCTGCAGCAAAGCCATCCGCAATCGCACCAAGGTGTGTGCGGAGATGCCATCGCGACGATGGAAGGCATTGACCGCGAAGCACTGGACGCATTGGCGCTTAAGAGTCAGGAAAATGCCGATCGCGCTATCCGTGAAGGCCGGTTCGACAAGAGCGTTGTGCCTGTGGTTGCAGATGATGGAACGGTTCTTCTCGACAAAGAGGAATTTCCGCGGCCACAGACAACGGCCGAAGGTCTGGCGGAATTGCAGCCCAGCTTTGCAAAGCTTGCCGATGTGCCGTTGGACGAAAAAGGCACGACCTTTCGCGGCCTGATCAATCAGAAATATCCAGATCTCGATATTCAGCATTTCCATCATGCCGGGAACAGTTCTGGTGTTGTTGACGGTGCGGCTGCGGTCCTGCTCTCATCAAAAGCCTATGCGGACAAAAATGGTTTGACGCCCAGAGCCAAAGTCGTTGCGATGGCGAATATGGGTGATTGTCCCACATTGATGCTGAATGCGCCGGTTCCGGGTGCCCAGAAAGTGCTCGAAAAAGCCGGTCTCACTAAGGATGATATCGACCTTTGGGAAATTAACGAGGCATTCTCTGTTGTTGCAGAAAAATTCATCCGCGATCTCGACCTCGACCGGGAAACAGTAAACGTCAACGGCGGCGCAATGGCGCTTGGTCACCCGATTGGCGCCACCGGTTCTATCCTGATCGGGACAATGGTTGATGAGCTTGAGCGTCAGGGCAAGAAACGTGGTCTGGTCACCATGTGCGCAGCTGGCGGCATGGCTCCGGCAATCATTATCGAACGGATCTAAAACTACGGCATAAAGGCGGACCCTGATGACAATCGGGGTCCACCTGCTGACGGAAAGTTACTGTCAGCTAACCCATAGAACCAGTTATCCGCTGATTTCTGGGGATAAACATGGTTAACAGTTTCTTGATCATTATGCGTTAGGCGTGCCTGTTATAATAGGCATGGAGTACGTAATGAGCAAAGAAGTGACCATCGCGGCAGAAGAGAGGCACCAGCCGAGCGCGGACGATATTATCGATCTGGCGATCAGTATTTTGTCAGATGGTCGTGATCATCCCGAGCTATGGAATGAAATCCCCGTATTTCTGCTTCATTTTCCGGACTTCCCCGCATTGCTTCTACAGCGTCGGTTGCTGGAAGCGAACGCGGAAACTCAAGTTCATATCTCGCTTGTTCATTGTATTGCGCTGGCCGAAAGTGGTCCGCTGGATGCCGCATTTGACGCGATTGAAGACATTGCGATTACCCATAGCCAATCGGCTTTGGTGCAAGGCGCTCTTTTCCATCTCCACAGTCTGAAGGACCCTGAAAACCCGAAATTTCAACTTGCTGGAAAAATCTGTAACGCACCATTTCAACAGATGGACGTATTGGAAGAATCAACCCATTTATGCTGCGCCAGTTGGTTGCAGCAATCAGCCGGTGATTTATCAAAGACCGATTGGCAGAGTGTATGGAATTCAGACATGGCGCAGGATATCCGCGCCAGCATCCATGATGGCAGCTATCGTTTTTGCAACAAAATGGCTTGCCCCAAGATTCAAACCAATACGCTTGTCCCGGCTGAAGAAATAGCAAAGGAAACCCCGCTATGGGATGCGATTGTGGCTGATCAACTCACCGCGATGCCTGTCGGGCCGGAAGTTGTAAATCTTGCCTATGATCGAACCTGCAACCTAAGCTGTCCCAGTTGTCGTAGTGAAAAATATGCCGCGGACAGCGAAACCAGAGCGCGCTATGAAGAGATGCAGCGCGAGCGCATCCTGCCCATGCTGAAAGACGCAAAAACGGTATTTGTCACCGGCTCCGGTGATCCTTTCGCAAGCAAGAATTTCCGTCGGCTGATGTCGGAATTGACGCCGGATGACTATCCCGAACTTGGCTTTCAGATCATGACCAACGGTATGCTATTTACCCCCAAACAATGGGAAGCTTTCCCCAGCCTGCATGGCCGCGTCCGCATGTTGAAAATCAGTGTCGATGCCGCCACAGGCCCGACCCATGAATTGCTCCGCCGCGGAGCCTATTGGCCGACTATGCTGGAGAATATGCGCTTTGCCGGTGACCTGACGAAAGACGGTCTAGTCGATCAATTTGATTTGATTTTCGTTGTCCAACAGGAAAATTTCCGGGAAATGGGTGATGCGATTGATCTGGCAAAACAGGTTGGCGCAACCGGCGTTTATTTCGCCCGGATCACCAATTGGGGCACCTTCTCCGACGCCGAGTTTTCCAGGAAAGCGGTGTGTATGCCTTCCCATCCTGATCATGGCGAATTTATCGAAGCCATGCAGGATGAACGTCTGCGCGATCCTATGGTCATGCTCGGAGATCTCAACGAATTTTTGGCAGAGCCGGTGACTGCCACACGTGCTTTTGTGGGTTAGTGATTAACCTTAGGTCGCATCAAACTCAAACAATCCGGCTTTTGCCCTCACCCCAATATTTGTCCCGAAGCCCGGTCTTGTAGAGTTTGCCGGTCGGCAGGCGCGGCATTTCGTCGATAAAGTCGATGCTCTTCGGGCATTTCATCGATGCCAGATGCTCACGGCAATGGGCGATCAACTCTTCCGCCATTGCGTCATCTGCTGGCTGATCCGGCATCATCTGGACAACCGCTTTGACTTCTTCACCCAGATCAACATTGGGCACACCAAAGACCGCAGCATCCGACACCTTGGGATGCTCGATCAAGAGGTTCTCACATTCCTGCGGATAAATGTTCACGCCGCCGGAAATGATCATGAATGTTTTACGGTCGGTCAGATAGACAAAGCCATCCTCATCCACATAACCCATATCGCCGACGGTGCTCATTGTCTGATCCTCTGAGCGCACCTCGGCGGTCTTTTCCGGATCGTTGAAATATTCAAATGGATTGGCGGTCTCAAACCACAATGTTCCAACTTCGCCTGTCGGACATTCGTTCATATCGTCATCGAGGATGTGCAGCACGCCGACCACAACCTTGCCCACGGTACCTTTATGGGCCAGCCAGTCCTCGCTGCTGCAATAGGTGAAGCCAAGCGCTTCTGTGGCGCCATAATATTCCGAAACAATAGGCCCCCACCAGTCAATCATCTGCTCCTTTACCTGTACCGGACAAGGCGCTGCGGCGTGGACGGTGAACTCCAGCGACGACAGGTCATATTTGTTGCGTACATCCTCTGGCAATTTCAGCATCCGAGAGAACATCGTTGGAACCAGCTGGGTATGGGTAATCTTATACTGCTCGATCAATGCCAAATAGCTTTCAGGGTCAAATCGTTCCATGATGACCGCCGTGCCGCCCATAGAGATTGTCATGCCAACGGCGGCATTGGGCGCGCTATGATATAGCGGTGCGGGCGAGAGGTAGATCATATCTTCGCGGTACTGCCAAAGCGCACCCAGAAAATGGAATACAGGTAACTTAAAACCCGCCGGTTCTTCTGGCAGCGGGCGTAATATGCCTTTTGGCTGACCAGTCGTTCCAGAAGAATAGAGCATGGATGCTCCAACCCACTCATCCGCAATTGGCGTTGCTGGGAAACTAGCCACAGCTTCATCCAGATTGACAATATTCCGTTCACCTCCAGCGCCGTCAACAATCACGACCAGTTTGACGTTTGGACAATCCTTGATCGCCGCCAACGCGATTTCACGCTTTTTCTCAGAGGTAAAGACCACCTGTGACTGGCTGTTGTTGATAATATACGCCAATTCCTCTGCGGTCAGATAGCTGTTGATACAGGTATAATAGAGGCCTGAGCGCTCCCCCGCCGAGCAACACTCGAGATAGCGCACATGATTTTCCATGAAGACCGCATAGTGATCGAGACGTTTGAGACCTTGGTCGCGAAGCAAATGGGCGATGCGGTTGGATCGCTCATCCAACTCGCCATAGGTTACCGTTTCACCGCTCTCCGCCATGATAAAAGCGGGTTGGTCCCGGCGGGTTTTGACTTGCTCTCCCGGATACATGGGGCATTCTCCATTATCTTTTGCCAGACTGTATCGTGGATTTTCAATTGAGCAAAGACAATCGTATGCGTGCGCTATTAGACAGTGATTTCCCTTAGTCAGAGTTTCGCAGCTCATTTCACGAAAATACGATCAATTGTAATGCGCGTATTTGCCAACGAGGCGCTGCGGGCACAGCACTTAAAATCCTAGCTCAGATGAAAGAACTCAATACATCAAAGAGTGAACGAATAAGCAAACTGCGTGGCTATTGTTTTCAGAGCTTCGGGGTTTTCAATCGTGTTGGGCATAGTCATTCGTTGCCCGTTCACAATCGCTCGCAGAGAGGAACGTAAGATTTTTCCTGACCTTGTTTTGGGTAAGGCTTGAACCTGATGAATTGTTTTTAGCGCGGCAACAGCACCCAATTCGGCACGTACTTTGGCAATACACTGTCTGTCCAGATTTTCTAGATCAGCGCTCGCACCGGCGACCACAAAAGCCATTGGTATCGTGCCTTTCAATGTGTCTTGCGCTCCGATCACAGCACATTCTGCAACGCCATCAACTTCGGCTAACAGCCCTTCCATCTGACCCGTGGACAGTCGATGCCCTGCTACATTGATAATATCATCGGTGCGGCCCATGATATGTAAAAACCCATCCTTGTCGCGATATCCGCTATCTCCAGTTTCATAGTGACCTGGATAGTTGGCAAAGGCTTTTTCAAACTCCGGCTGATTGTTCCAGAGGCTTTGGTAGCAACCCGGCGGTAACGGTGTTGCAATGGTTATATTGCCTGAACTCGCTTCTTCGACCGGTTGGCCTGCTTCGTTGAGTATCCGGAAGTGATGACCGGGAACGGGAAAGCCGGCGCTACCGGCCCTGCGCCGCGTATCTCCCAGTCCCAGACAAGTTGCAACGGCTGGCCATCCCAGTTCGGTTTGCCACCAATGATCTATTACTTGGCGATCTAGCAAGTCTTCCAACCAATATATCGTGTCGGGATCAGCGCGTTCTCCGGCTAGAAAAATGGCCCGTAAATCGGGCAATCTGCTTTCCGGCAGCAATGCGCCGTTGCTATCTTCCTTTCGGATCGCCCGGATAGCGGTCGGAGCCGTGAAGAATACAGTGACATTGTTGCGCTCCATAACCCGCCAAAATTCTCCGGCATCCGGCGTTCCAATTGGTTTGCCTTCAAACAGGATAGTTGATGCTCCGGCAAATAGCGGCGCGTAGACGATATAGCTGTGCCCGACGACCCAGCCAACATCGGATGCTGCCCAGTATGTCTCGCCCGGTTTCAGGCCGTAGATGGATTGCATGGTCCAGTGCAAAGCCACCGCATGCCCGCCATTGTCTCGAACTACACCTTTCGGAATGCCCGTCGTACCAGATGTATAAAGAATATAGAGTGGATCTGACGAATGGACGGTCACACATTCTGT
Source organism: uncultured Sphingomonadaceae bacterium (assembly GCA_947494305.1). Classification (GTDB taxonomy): domain Bacteria; phylum Pseudomonadota; class Alphaproteobacteria; order Sphingomonadales; family Sphingomonadaceae; genus Parasphingorhabdus. The sequence continues at coordinate 165,215 of CANLUL010000003.1, forward strand.
CGGTTCAGCCAATTCGTATTGCTGCTGCCAATCCAGATAACCGGGGCCATCAAGCTCTATGTCCAATATACTTCTATCGAACAGGATGACGGACGGGATCTCATATTCTGCCAGTGCGATTGCTTGATCAACAATCGGTTTATATTCGATGATTTTCTGGCCTTCCATTCCGCCGGAAGCGGTTAGAAGCAACTTGGGTTCTGCATCATCAATTCGCTTTGCCAATTCGGTTGGCGCGAACCCGCCGAAGACAACGGAGTGAATGGCCCCAATCCGTGCACAGGCAAGCATCGCAAACACGGTCTCGGGAATCATGGGCATATAGATGACAACGCGATCACCTTTTTGAACACCGGTTGCTGCCATCATTCCCGCCGTTCTGGCGACGCGTTCCAATAACTCCTGATAGGTAAATTCGGCTCGATGGCCCGTGGCTGAACTTTCGTAGATCAATGCGATTTGCTCGCCCCGACCAGCCGCTACATGCCGATCAACGGCATTGTAGCAACTGTTCAGTTGTCCATCGGGAAACCAGCAATTTTTTTGTTCATCCCAGCCTATTTGCGGGCGGGTGATCCAGTCTATCTGCGATGCCGCATCGAGCCAGAACTGGTCCCTATCGTCCATGCTGGACTGCCAGATGCGTTCATATTCATTTGATGGATTAGACACGGCCCTTAGTAATATCCGTTAAATAGGAATGATCAAGAATAGATGTCACATTCTCGTCTTCATCCAGAAAAACAACAGGCCCATGATTGGTGAAATACAGCAACGTATATTCCGGAAACGATGTGTGATCGTGGATAGCATCCAGTGGCTCATAACCATAAGTGCCTTCCAGCGCCGTCCCCATCCGGTATTCCATCTTGCCCTCGACGACATAATATTCACCGGCGCCCAGATGACGATGCTTGGGGAAAAAGCTGCCCGGTTGGCATCGAAGCAACACAGTCCAGCGCCCTGTTTCCTTGCTGGTGAAGAACAGTTTGAAATCAATGCCTTCGACTAGGTTATACCATTCCAGATCATCTGGGGTTGTTAACAGTTCTGGCGCAATGTCCATTTTGTGCTCCTGAAAAACCTATTGAAGGTTGTTAGAATGAAAGCCGAAGTTCAGCGCCGTAGGTCGCGCCTTCACCGAAGTAACGAGGTACCAAGCCAAAGCCTCGCAGGTCAGTGGCGTCGACAATATGGGCCTTGTTGGTGACGTTTTTGGCCCAAAGGGCAAACTCCCAATCATTGTCAGGGTCGACCAGAGATGCTCGGAGATTGAGCAAGCCATAGCCTTCTCCCGAACTGACCAGTTGGTCTTCGGCATTGTTGTAGAATTTCTTGCCGGTAAAATTATATTCCGCGCGCCAGCGTGTTTCGAACCGGCCGACGGGTACGGTTACTTGCGCGTTGGCCGAGAGAGTGAACTTGGGTGCGCCCGGCATTCTGTTTCCGGAGAAATCGCGGGGCAGTCCGGTTACAGGATCTATGGCGCCGGATAGGTAGTTTTTGAACTTCGCATCCAAAATGCCAAAATTCAAACCTAAGTCGAGCCAGTCGGTTGGCGTTGCAAAAGCTTCAACTTCAACACCCTTGATTGTCGCATCTGCTGCATTGTCCAGGCCTAGCGTCGGTACAGCACTGCCTGCTTGGGTGTTGACGGAAAGCACCTGCAAGTCGCTATAATCATAATAGAAGGCAGAGAGATTTAACCGCAGTTTCCGGTCAAACAAAGTCGACTTCAAACCAACTTCATAAGAGATAAGTGTTTCTGGATCGACTTGGGTCCGCTCGGCAAGACTGGTAATGATGCCAATGTTGAAACCGCCGGCTTTAAACCCCTTGTCGACGCTGAAATAGGCAAGGACGTCGTCGGTCAGGTCATAATCCACACCAAGACGCCACGAGAATGACTTATAGGTGTCGCGCAAATTGGCAAATGGGACCAAGGTAACCGGTGCGCCATTGGGAATATTCATGTCGAAAAAATTGGGGATCAGGTCTGCCTGATGGGTCGCCCGTACTTTGTCGATTGTGTAGCGTGCGCCTACCGTAAAGCGAAGCTCTGGCATTACCGCATAGGTCGCCTGTCCAAACACAGCATAGGCTTTGTTTTTTCGGGTTGCCTGCGTAATTAGTGGCAATGCACCTTGTGCAAAGGTCAATTCCCCTACCAAATCAGCATTGCTGCGGGCGTTGAAATCCTCGTAAAAATAATAGAGGCCGCCAATCGCGTTGAGCGTGCCGTCATCATAGGAAAGCTGGAGTTCCTGGGTAAATTGCTCGGCATCGGTTAGAAAAACAATCTCATCGATACGCAGCGGTCCGCCATCAACATCCACCGCATTATCGACGTCACTTTTGTCATAGCCGGTAAGCGATCGGATCGACCAATCGCCGAAATCATGTTGTACAACAAAATTCACGAACACATTGTCTGAGAAATTCCGTGATAGTCCGTTGAAATTCAAGATACCATCATCGTTAGGGAACGGATCAGTATAGCCAAACAGATCTCCGCCGTTGATTACGCCTACGGGTTTGTTCTCCAGATAATCACTGCGATCGCGACCACCGCCGACGGTCAATCTGATATCGGTATCTGGCCCGGGGCGAAGTCGGAAAATAGCGCGGGCAGCGGCCTCATCGACATTGATCGCATCGCTATTGTCGAAAATATTGGTTTTCTCGCCATCGCGCCTGCGAACCATACCAGCCACACGAACAGAGAAATTGTCTGTGATCGGCAAAGATGCTGCGACTTCGCCTTCGAAGAGGTTATAACGCCCGTAACCTACCCGTGCATTGCCTTCAAATACATCGCCGGGAAGTTTTGAGAAAAACTGGACAGCACCGCCGGTTGTGTTTTTCCCAAACAACGTACCTTGTGGTCCGCGCACGACTTCGATCCTTTCCAGATCGAACAGAGAAAATATCTGACTGCCGGTCGATGCCACAACGACGTCATCGCGATATACACTGATGGGTCCGATGGAAGAGCTATTGAAGTCATTATTGCCGACACCGCGAATGAAAATATTGGGGACGCCGCCAAAGGTTTTGATCTCGAGATTGGGGACTTGGTCACCGATTGACAAGCTGTTCGTGAAACCTGCCTCAGCGATCATCTTGTCGTCAAAAGCGGTGACGGAGACCGGAACATCTTGCAAATTCTGCGCGCGTTTTTGTGCGGTCACGACGATGACGTTCACGCCGCCTTGACTATCATCTGCCGTAGCTGCTTGGGAAACATTGTCCTGCGCCACGGCTGTACCGTGCGAGGCAAATGACAATATGGCAGCCGACCCGGCCAGTAATTTCTGTGTGTGCTTTTTCATGGACTTGATCCTCTTCCTGTCCGGCAACCATCTTGATTGTGATCGTCCGGGTTTCCCATTGGATAGCCCAAAGTTTTCCCGCATTTCATGCGTCGTTGCGGCTGGAATATTGTAGCATAGTGAACTGGTTTGTCGGAACTTGTGCCATTGTGACAAGTTACTTGACTGTGCGTGTCAATTCGTCGGCGTGGCTTGCTATTCCTCCCTGTAACGCTTAGATTTCCGGTAGGGAGAGGAAAATGGAGCTAGAGGATGAGCGCTGGCAATCAGCGATATTACCTCCGACCAAGCAGCTGCCTGGTTTTCAGGAAGTGTTGGACCGGACCCATTTTCATTGGGATCTGAAGTCAGATCAAAATGATCACTATATAGCCGAAGTTCGCCGCCGTGCGGTTAATGACTATATGCTAACGCAAATTGTCGCTGACCCCGTGACAGGATTTCGCTCGACCCAAGATATCAATAAAAGTGATGAGAATTATTTCTGCCTACTCTATTTCACCGGCGGAGAATGCCTTCTGGAACAGGGTATCAATTCCACTGTTATCACTAGCGGGCGGATATCCATCTGGGATAGCACCCGTCCTGCGCGGTTTCAAAATAGCAGCCGGCTCAATCAATATTCGCTGCTGATTCCGCGCGATGAAGCAAAGCTTATGATTCCGGGTATTGAGGATATGTGCGGTTTGAGCGTCGACGGCACCAAAGGATTGGGTGCGATATTGCATTCGCATTTGCGTCAGATCCACGAGACTATCGATATTGTTGAACCGGAAGATCGTCCTGCTGTTTTGCGTGCAACTGTGGAATTGGTTGCTGCAGCCTTCAAACCAGAGGATGCAAACCAATCAACCTCGACATTTCGCAAAGCGGTGCTAAATCGGGTGCAGGAATATATCGTCACAAATCTTGGCGATCCGGATTTGTCCCCGGCCTCCATCGCGGCAACGTTTCAGTTCAGCCCAAGATACCTGCACCGGCTTTTTGAACAATCCGATCAAAGCGTCGGCAACTGGATTCGCAAGCGGCGCCTAAATGCGGCAAAAGCTGATTTGGGTGATGCAGTGAAATCTGGCCTTTCCATTACTGATATTGCCATGCGCCGGGGATTTGCAGATCCTTCGCATTTTAGTCACGCCTTTAAGAATGAATTTGGCATGTCTCCAAGGGACTTTAAACATTCGATCAATCGTATCGGTGGTGGAATTTAAAAGCCGCGCGCGCCGGATTCACGCAAAAACAAATTTGTAGCCGCGCTGACACAAGCGAAGACCCGTTTCCGTGCCTTAAACCATCTTCAATAATAGAGAGGATGGAATATGGCAGGTCGTCTGCAAGACAAGACCGTCTTAGTCACGGGAGCGGCCCAGGGTATAGGAGCAGGTATCGCTCGGGCAATGGCTCGAGAAGGTGCGCAGTTGCTCATCGGAGATATCAACGAAACCGTTGCAACTGCCCTGGCAAAAGAGATTGGCGGGACGGCCAGCTATCTGGATGTCGCTTCATCGGAAAGTTGGCAAGCGGTGGCTGCGAAAACTGAAAACCAATTTGGCAAACTCGATATCCTGGTGAACAATGCCGGGTTGGAATTGGTCAAGCCATTGGCGGATCATAGCCCGGAAGACTGGCGCACTATCATGTCCGTGAATGTCGATGGTGTGTTTTTGGGATGCCAGACATTTGAACCGCTGTTGCGCAAGGCAGGTGAAGGCGGAACGTCTGCGTCGGTCATCAATATTTCGTCTATTGCTGGATTGGTCGGTTATCCTGATCAAGTCGCTTATAATACTTCAAAAGGCGCGGTGCGGCATATGTCGAAAAGCCTCGCGATTGAATGGGCTGCGCATGGAGCAGCCATTCGCTGTAACTCGATTCATCCTGGCTGCATTCGCACGCCAATGCTGGAAATGGCAGTCGATGGCTGGGTCGAAAATGGATCGATCCCTGAAAATGACCCTTGGAGCGCAGTGGCCTCGCTCTGTCCGCTCAATTTGGTTGGTAACCCAGAGGATATTGCGATGGGCGCGGTTTATCTGGGCTCTGATGAGGCCCGCTTTGTGACCGGTATAGAATTGGTGATTGATGGAGGGTGGGTCGCGCGATGAGTAGCAACGAGAATAAACGGCTCTGGATGTACGCCAATATGGTCAAGAGTCGGCACTTTGAGGACTTAATCAAACCCGCTTATTTCGAGGGCAAATCACCGGTCTTCAACATGGCTAAAGGGCCGATACCCGGCGAGATGCACTTGTCTGATGGACAAGAGCCCTGCGCCGTTGGAATATGCGCCCACCTTCGTGAAGACGATGTAGTGACTGCAACGCACAGACCCCATCATATCGCCATAGCGAAGGGCGTCGACATCAACGCGATGACCGCCGAGATATTCGGGAAGAAAGGCGGCCTTGCGGGAGGGCGCGGTGGTCATATGCATCTGTTTGATCCAGCTGTGAACTTCTCCTGCTCAGGAATTATCGCGCAGGGATTGGGACCTGCGGTTGGTGCGGCTATGGCAGCAAAGCTTAGCGGCAGCGATGCTGTCGCGGTCGCTTTTCTTGGTGAAGGAGCAGCCAATCAGGGCGCGTTTCACGAGGCGCTTAATTTGGCCTCGGTCTGGAAAGCGCCCGTTGTTTTCGTGATCGAGGACAATAGCTATGGGATATCTGTTTCAAAGTCTGACTGCACGGCGGTTGAACGCAATGCCGTTCGAGCGATCAGCTATGATATGCCCGGCCACCATGTCGCTAAAAACGACCCAGATGCGATTTCTGAAATTGCTGGCGAAGCGATCAGGTATGCCAGAAACGGCCAAGGTCCTAGTCTGATTGAAATTGAGACCAGCCGTCTAGAAGGGCATTTCATGGGCGACCCAGAAGGCTATCGCCCGGATGGCGAGGTGGACCGACTAAGGGAATTGGATCCCATTCCGAAATACCGGGCGCGCTTGCTCGCAGATGGATTTGAAGAAGCTGATCTCGAAAGCGCGGAACAAGATGCGCGCAATATAGTCGAACGGGCTTTCTCCTTTGCACGCGAAAATCAATATCCAGAACCCGAGGAGGCGTATGACCATGTCTTCGTCTGATAAACCAATATCTGCTCCGCCGGCGGAACGCCGCCTGACCATAGCCAAAGCAATGAGTGAGGCCATCGGACAGGAAATGGAGCGTGATTCATCGATAATCTTGCTCGGCGAAGATATCGGCAGGATGGGCGGTGTGTTCGGTACTACTACTGGATTGTTTGATCAGTTTGGTAAGGATCGTGTGAAGGACACGCCCATATCGGAAACAGCCTTTATCGGGGCCGCGGTCGGGATGGCTGCGGGCGGTATGCGGCCTATTGTTGAACTTATGTTCGTTGATTTTTTTGGTGTCTGTATGGACGCGATCTACAATCTTGCGGCCAAGCAAAGCTATTTCTCCGGCGGAAAAGTGTCCTGCCCGATGGTATTGATGACTTCAGTTGGCGGAGGATATGGCGATGCAGGTCAGCATAGTCAGTGTCTGTATGCCACCTTTGGTCATTTGCCCGGTATGAAGGTTGTCATGCCTTCCAATGCACATGACGCAAAAGGACTGATGCTCAGCGCCATCCGAGACGACAATCCCGTAATTTTCATGTTCCATAAGGCACTGCAGGGCATGGGCTGGCTTGGCACGATCGCGGGTTCGATCACCGATACGCCCGACGATGACTATGTCGTTCCGATCGGCAAGGCCAATATTGTCCGCGAAGGCAGAGACGTTACTCTCGTGGGGCTCGGCGCTACGGTGCACCATGGGTTAGAGGCAGCAACCAGACTTGCTGATGCCTCCATAGAGGCAGAAGTTATTGATCTGCGAACCATTGCCCCGCTTGACCGACAGACAATCATCCAATCGGTCTCCAAAACCGGACGGTTGCTGGTTGTCGATGATGATTATTTGAGCTTTGGCGTAGGCGCGGAGGTTATTGCGTCGGTCTGTGAGACCGGAGCTGGGCCATTAAAGTGCCCGCCCCAACGTATAGCGCATCCAGATATACCTATTCCGTTCTCTCCGGTGCTGGAACATTTTGTCCTGCCGGATGCGAAAAAAATTGAACAGGCTGTATTGTCTATGATGAAAGATGAGAAATGACCGAAATTCGTGTGCCCGAAGGGCAATGGGAAGCAGACCAGGAGGCTGCGTTGGCAACTTGGTTATATGCAGATGGAGAGGCCGTTTCGACAGGTGTGACAGTGTGCGAGATCATGGTTGAGAAAACCAGCTTCGAAGTTCCGGCACCAGCTGGTGGGATTCTTGTGACTACAGTCGCAGAGGATGATATCGTTGTTCCAGGCCAAATCATTGGAACGATCACTTGAACGCTTGTTTGAGCGATCAACAAATACTGAGAAATTTGGCGGACGCCATTTGCTCTGGGCACGAGATAGAAAAATGCAGTGGCCAGCTTGCGATCGATTTTGACGATCAGCTAGTAGATCAGCTCGCCGGCCACGCACCAGGAGATTCGCGGCTAAGGATATGGGAGAATCAACAATGCCTGGTGACAACAAAACGTATCGCTCGGCTGTCACATTTCCATCGATCCGCCAAGCTAAGCGCCCAAAAGGGATGGCCAGTCTTTGTCCGTTCTACTGGCGGCACCACCGTCGTGCACCGGCCGGGAATATTGAATATGTCGCTGGCCGTCGTCTCGAACCGATCTGAAATGCGTCCGGATGAAAGCTATAAGGAATTTACCCAACTGCTGGTTAGAGGCTTAGAACGCTTGGGCATTGAAGCGGCAACCGGATCAGTATCGGGTTCCTATTGTGATGGCCGTTTCAACATCTGCGTATCTGGCAGAAAGTTGGCGGGAACCGCTTCACGCATTGTTCGGCGGGAAGGAAAAGCAATCCATCTCTGTCATGGCTCATTGACGGTCTACGGTTCTCCCCGCAAAGATTCCAGTCTGGTTTCGCATTTTGAAAGCGGTCTTGGTATTGATCAATGCATTGATCCTACGAGCCATGTTTCATTGATTGAGATTTTACCCTAATTTTGAGTACGGCGCGCAGGCAGGTTCTTTGCGAGCAATCCCTGTTTAGCTTTTAACGATAGTAACACCATTGGCCGGTTTGCATCGATAGATGATGGCAGGTGTTCCATCTGGCGTTACATATTCAGTCGCAACGGCAGTCTCCACAGCTTGAATTTCTTCATGCGGTACCAAAGCAACCACGCAGCCACCGAATCCGCCGCCCGTCATTCTGACCCCGCCGCTATCCCCAATTATCCTGGCGACCAATTCAACCAGTTGATCGATCGCGGGCAGCGTGATTTCAAAATCATCGCGCATGGATTGATGTGATGCGGACATCAGTTTTGATATTGCTTGAAAGTCCTTAGCTTTAAAGGCCTCTGCGGTGTCCAGAACGCGCTTGTTTTCCGTCACGACATGGCGGGCGCGGCGATAGCTCACGTCGTCCAGGTCGCCTTTGCCATCCTTAAGCCTTTGCTCATCCAGATCACGCAATGCGCTGACGCCAAAATGCCGCGCTGCTGTTTCACATTGCTCACGTCGTTCATTATAGGCGCTATCAACCAGGCCGCGTTTGACGCCCGAATGGATGATCAGCAAGCTTAACTCTTCAGGAATTGCAATAGGTTCGAAATCCAATGAACGACAATCCAGCAGCATGGCATGACCGTCGACAGCACGAGCGGAAGCCAATTGGTCCATAATGCCGCAGGCGCAGCCGACGAAATCATTTTCGGATTGCTGCGCGATCAGGGCCAGCTGTGTTTCGTCAATGTCGTCGAACCCGTTGACCGTGGCTATCGCTTTTCCAAGTGCGACACTGACCGACGCGGAGGAAGATAGTCCTGCACCCTGCGGGATATTGCCGCCAATTGCGATACGGGCACTAGCAATGTTTAGGCCGCGGGCTTTGAAGCTGGCCGCGACGCCCCGGACATGGTTTTTCCATTCATCGGTTTGATGTTCAAAAGCGCTATTGATGCCAAACTGATCTTGTTGATCATAATCGCAAGCGATGACATCCACTAGCTCTCCCTGCGTTGGCGAAATCGCCACAATTGTCTCATGATCAATCGCACAGGGCAGCACAAAGCCGTCATTATAGTCGGTATGTTCGCCGATCAGATTCACACGACCGGGTGCAGAGATGATCAATTGTGGTGACTGGCCAAAATTAGCCTCAAAGGATTGCGTGACGCGATTGATTAGCTGCCCTCGTCTATCCATGTTCAGGCGTCTTGGCGATAATGTGCAGTAGAGACATTGCGCAGCATTTCTGCCGCGCGTTCGGGTAGCAAATCGCGCTGTGCTTCCGCCATCATTTCATAGCCGACCATGAATTTGCGAACCGAGGCAGAGCGCAGCAGCGGCGGGTAAAAATGCGCATGCAATTGCCAATGCCCGGATTCTTTCTGTCCAAAGGGCGCGCCATGCCAGCCCATCGAATAGGGGAAGCTGCACCGAAACAGATTGTCATATTTTACGGTCAGAGCGCCCAATATCTCGGCCAGCGCTTGCTGCTGATCGCTATCTAGATCGGGCAAGCGTGAAACGGCAAAGCGCGGCAACAGGAGCGTTTCAAATGGCCAGCTCGCCCACCACGGGACGACGGCTACCCATTGATCATTTTGGGCAACCATCCGGTCACCCGCCTCAATTTCCGCTTCAGCAACAGCAAGCAGCATCGAGCGATTATTTTTCTGTGCATAGGCCAACTGGGTTTGATCTTCGTTTTTCACAATGTCCGGCAGATAGTCATTGGCCCAAATCTGTCCATGGGGATGCGGATTCGAACAACCCATCATCGCACCCTTATTTTCGAAAATCTGAACATTGGGGTATTGTTGACCCAGTTTCTCGGATTCCTGACACCAGGTTTCAATTACCGCAAGACGTCCCTCATAACTTAGCTCGGCCAGCGATTTTCCATGATCGGGAGAGAAACAGACAACATGGCATTCGCCATTGGCCGCTTCACTTTGAAACAAATCGGCTGTCTTCCCCGTAATATCTGCGGATGTTGGCTTCAGAGCCGGAAAATCATTGGGGAACACATAGACGCCATCATAGTCTGGATTGAAATCGCCCGTTGCTCTTTTGTTGCCGGGGCAAAGATAACAGTCGGGGTCATGCGCGGGCGGCGATGGCTCGGGTTCCCCTTCTTCTCCCTGCCATGGCCGAGACAATCTGTGCGGTGACAATAAGATCCATTTATCCGCCAACGGATCATAGCGCCGATGCGGCTGATCCATTGTCATGACACTTCGGTTCCACGCACCAGACTAAGGCCGATAAATGTTGCCCGATTGCCGAACAATAACGCATTGGAAGCCAGTGCTACGATGATCGATGATGCCAATGTGGCGACCATGAAGTCAATATAGTGGATGGTGATGATGCCAGCTGGTTCCAATTGGAATGTATAGGCTCCATAAAGCAGCACACCCCAGGTCACACCGCAAATCGCCGCTGGCGCACAAACGCCTCTGAACAGAAGCCCCACAACAAAGGCTGACAGGATCGGCATAGACAGCAATCCGTTGAGTTGTTGCAGCAGGTTTATGATGCTCTCGGCATTTTGATAGAGAGGCACCAGCATGACCGATGTGACGGCAAGTAGAACCGAAATCGCCGCCGCCAGTTTCCAGTGATCTTTTACCTCGCCAATAAATTGGTCATGGAAATCGACCGAATATAGGGCCACAGAACTGTTGAGTACGGCACTGAATGTAGTGATCACTGCGGCTGCGACCATCGCTGCGAATGCGCCCGCTAACCAATCCGGCAATATTTCCGCGACCAGTCTGCCATAGGCTGCATCGCCCACATCACCGAACAGTTTGTAGGCAACAATCCCGGGGATAACGACAATGGCTGGCACGATCAGGATGCGGATTGCTGCGGCCACCATAACGCCTTTTTGCGCTTCCCGCACAGTCGGCGCGGCCATTGCTTTCTGGGTGATATTCTGGTTTGTCGACCAATAGAATATCTGGATGAAGATCATGCCAGTGAACAATGTATGGAACGGAATGGGAGAGTCCTCTCCCCCGATCATCGTCAATCGTTCTGCTGGCATATCGGTGACGATATCGAAATCCACTGCAGCCAATGCGAGAAACACGATCAGCAACGCCAGTCCCAAAATGCCGATGCCGGAATAGGTGTCCATCACGGCAACCGCCCTGAGCCCGCCAAATATCGTATAGGCCGCGGAAATGGACGCAAGAATAGCGGCAAAAAACAGGATCGGAACATTGCCGCCAAAAAGCGATTGCAGGAACAATGCGCCAGAATAGAGGGCGGCTGGCAGGTAAATGAGAATGTTCCCCAGAAGGAACAGAGCCGAGATGAGCGTTCGGATGGACCGGCCTTTATACCGCTTTTCCAGCAGCTCGGTGACGGTTGTACAATTGTTCCGATAATAGACGGGAACAAAGACAAAGGCGAGAATGAGCAGGCCGAAAAAGCCGCAAATCTCCCACCACGCCAGCAGAGCCATCTGATTGCCATTCATCCCGACCAGTTGATCAGTGGAGAGATTGGTCAGGGTGATGGCGCCTGCAATAAATATCCAGGACAAACCGCCACCGGCGAGGAAAACATCCTTGCTGGATCCGTCATGCGATTTTGCCTGACGTACTTTCCACCACGTCGCGAGGCCAATAAATGCCAGTAACAGAATGCAAACAACGATCTGGATACCGCTGGCTTGCGGAAGATTTTCGAGCAAATTTTTCCTCCCGCTAGCACGAAGACATTTCGTCTCTCGCCCTTGTTGGTTGCTGAGAGACTATAGTTGATTCACTCAAAAGCAAGTCAGCAATTGACTCCTTGTGCAATAGGCGGCTTATTTTGCAGGCAATGACCGATGCTATTCCTTTGATCCGACTGGATGGAGACCATGTTTCGTTAGTGTTTTTACGCGCCTGCGAAAATATCGACCTGATTTATTGTGGACCAAGGCTGCCTGGCGATCAGAAACTTGAGGAGTTGGCGGCTTCGCAGCAATATGGCCAGCATGAAAATCAGCCTGATCATCCACCCATCACAGGAATATTTCCACAAACAGGTGGTGGCTATGATGGCCCACCAGCACTTGAAATTGTTCAATCGGACCGGGTTGTGGATCCGGATTTCAGGCTGGACGGTTTTGCGGGTTCGGACCGGCAAGCCAGATTTACATGGGCTGACGAAAGCGCGGGACTGCAGGTCGACCAGCTTTGGGAGATTGGAACAGGAGATATTGTCAGGGTAACGACCGGATTGACCGCCCATAAGCAGAGCGCAACGGTGGTGACCGCCAGTTCTTTGGTTCTGCCATTGGCGAGCCGTTTTGATCGCTTGACCTGGTTCCCCGGACGGTGGGCAAAAGAAGCGCAAGAAACCAAGCTGACAATCGACTCGCGCATCATGGATATGAGCACGCACGCGGGCAAGCCTGGCTTTGATGGTGGCAATTGGATCATGCTGGCCGACAGCGGGCAGGGCGACCAAATTGGCATTCACACATCCAGCTTGGGCAATCACAATGTGCAGGTTTTTCGCGATTTTGATGGACGCACTGTGGCCAAAATGGCGGCGCATTGTCCGACCGGTGGGATATCTCTGGCGGATGGTGGATCTAGCGATTTGGGTGTGATCGAATTTTGCTATGCTCCGAACGCTGATCTTATGACCCAGCGGTTTCAGGACTATGTGCGAAACGAGATATTACCCAATCGTACAAACTGGGCGCCGCGCAAGGTGCATCTCAACAGCTGGGAAGCCCTGAGTTTCGATCTTAGCGAGAGCGGTTTGATGCAACTGGCTGATGATGCAGCAAAGCTAGGTGTCGAGCGGCTGGTGCTTGATGACGGCTGGTTCAAAAATCGGCGTAATGATCGCGCTGCTCTGGGCGATTGGAAGGTGGACGAAGCGATTTTCCCCAATGGGCTGACACCGTTGATCGATCATGTGAAAAGCCTTGGCATGGATTTTGGTCTGTGGGTGGAACCGGAAATGATATCCCCCGACAGTGATCTGTATCGCGCGCATCCTGACTGGTGTCTGCATGGTCAAGGCGACGATAGACCAACGGAGCGCAACCAGTTGGTTCTTGACCTGACTCGCCCTGAAGTGCGCAAGTATATCAAACATGCTCTTGATGCTTTGCTGCGTGACAATGATATCGCCTATCTGAAATGGGATCATAATCGTCGGCTGTTTCCGGATAACGGATGCCAGCAAGACGGCATTCGTGAGCTGCTGAAACACATGCGCGAAAAATGGCCGGATGTTGAAATGGAAATCTGTTCAAGCGGTGGCGGGCGGATATCGACTGCCTATTTGCGGCATTGTCACCGGGTTTGGCCCAGCGATAATAACGACCCGATTGAACGGTTGCCGATCATGCAAAGCTGGAGCCGCTTTCTACCGTTGGAGGTTTTGGGTAATCATGTCGGACCATCGCCCAATCCGATAACCGGCCGTCAAACGAATATGGATTTTCGCTCCAAGGTGGCGGTATTTGGCCATATGGGAGTGGAGGCCAATCCTGCGGATATGAGTGATGCAGACCGCGATTGCCTTGCCGCGCATATAGCATTGTACAAACAGTGGAGATCAGTTTTGCATAGCGGAGACTATGCCAGGCTTGATCATCCTGATGATGGCATATTTGCGCATATGGTTGTGGGGGGTGATGCCGCAATCGGAATGGCCGCCCAAACCGGGTTTGGAGAAAACTTCAACGCCGCGCCGGTTCGTTTGAAAGGACTGGTGCCGGACGCGCAATATCTGGTTCAGCTACCCAAGCCATGGCCGAAAAAGGCGTCCCAATATCTACCCGATGCCGGGCGTTGGGGCGATGGACTGCGCCTCACCGGTCAGGCATTGATGCAGCAAGGCTTGACGCTTCCGCTGACCCATCCGGAAACGGCATGGTTGTTCACTTTACAAAGGATTGTTTCATGAAGCTGGGCTGTTGTTTTTATCCCGAACATTGGCCCGAAGACATGTGGGCAGGCGACGCGCGGCGCATGGCCGATATGGGTCTGTCACTGGTGCGGATTGGCGAATTTGCGTGGAGCCGACTGGAACCAGAACCCGGTCAATATGACTGGGACTGGTTGGACCGGGCGATTGTGACACTCGGCGATGCAGGCTTGCAGGTGATTTTGGGAACCCCGACTGCAACCCCGCCCAAATGGCTGGTAGACCAGATGCCCGATATGGTGGCGGTTGATGCAGATGGGAAACCCCGAAAATTCGGATCGCGTCGGCACTATTGTTTCTCGCATCGCGGGTATCGGGAGGAATGTCGCCGTATCGTGAACGCGATGGCCAAACGTTACGGCGACAATCCGGCAGTGACAGCGTGGCAAACCGACAATGAATATGGCTGCCATGAAACCACAGTGAGCTATTCGGACGCTGCTGCAGAAGCTTTCCGGGTCTGGTTAGCACAGAAATATAGCAATGTTGATGCGCTGAACAAAGCGTGGGGCAATGTCTTTTGGTCAATGGAATATCGAGATTTTTCAGAAATTGAGCCGCCCAATCTGACAGTGACAGAACCCAATCCTTCGCATGTATTGGACTATCGCCGCTTTGCGTCCGACGAGGTGCGCAGCTTCAATCAGTTACAGGTCGATATCTTGCGGGAACATGCACCGGGCCGCGATATCATCCATAATTTCATGGGATTTGTGACCGATTTCGATCATCATGATGTCGGCGCTGATATCGATATTGCCAGTTGGGACAGCTATCCGCTGGGTTTTCTGGAACAATATTGGTTCGGGGTTGAGGAAAAAAATGCTTATGCCCGTCAGGGTCATCCCGATATCGCTGCCTTCCATCATGATCTCTACCGGGGTTGTTGCAAAGATGGCCGCTGGGCGGTGATGGAACAGCAGCCGGGGCCGGTAAACTGGGCCCGCTGGAATCCAATACCGCTGCCCGGAATGGTAAAGCTCTGGACATTGGAGGCTGCGGCGCATGGCGCAGAATTTTGTTCCTATTTCCGCTGGCGACAGGCCCCTTTTGCACAGGAACAGATGCACGCGGGATTGTACCGGCCCGATAATGTAATCGCACCAGGCGGTGAAGAGGCGGCACAGGCGGCGAAGGACCTAGCCGCACTTGGCCTGTCGGACCATTCTGACCAAGCACCGGTTGCGCTGGTCTTTTCCTATGAAGCTGACTGGTTATTCCAGACCCAGCCGCAGGGGCATGATTTTCGCTATATTGAACTGGCCTTCGAAATGTATAGCGCGCTGCGTCAACTTGGTCTCAATGTCGATATTGTTTCGCCCGAGGCTGACTTAAGTGGCTACAAGATGGTCGTTGTTCCGTCGCTACCTATCTTGACGGCAGAACTAGTCGCCAAAATCGCGGGGCTGGATGTACCGGTTTTATTTGGTCCGCGCAGTGGCAGCAAGACAGCTGATTTACAGATACCGCCGGAGCTACCGCCGGGGCCGCTACAGGATGTGCTGCCGGTTAAAATCGCGCGCGTAGCCAGTATGCGCCCCGATATGCCGGGAAATCCAAGCCGTTGGTCGGAAGAGGTGGAAGCCTCATTGGGTGGAGACGCCATGTTGGAAGATCCACAAGCCACTGTATTTAAAAGAAATAATATTTCTTATCTATCCGCGTGGCCAACAGCGGATCTCTTGGAAACAGTGTTTCGGAATATGGGTGAAGATGCCGACCTGACTTTAAAAGCCATGCCGCCGGGCCTTCGCATAAGGCAACATGAAGGGCACATATTTGCTTTCAACTATGGATCGTTAGACTGCGATTTGCAGCAGGCGTTTCCGGCCCTGCAAGAAGACCAGATGCTGGTGGGGTCGGTAAACTTGCAAGCCGCAGGTACCGCCGTCTGGAAAGTTTGAGCGCAAGTCTGGAGTTGTGCTGAACTCAGCCCGACTTCACATCCCGAAACGGCATATTGCGATCGACTTCCATTTCGCGTGGTAGTCCCAGGATGCGCTCGGAGATAATGTTGCGCTGTATCTGATCACTGCCGCCGCCAATGCTGTGCATATAGGATTTGGCGGAATCGAAATTCATGTCAGCTGAATCCGGGAAGGCCTCGCCATCAAACAGGCCTGCGGGACCCAGTATTTCTCCTGCTACTCGCGCTTCGCCATGCTGTACACGAGACATGGCCAGCTTGCCGAGCGACATGAGCGATGACGATCCATTCTCGATAATCTCCGCCTTGGCGCGGCGCATGTTGAGCGCGTTGAGGTGTCGGTAAGCAACGGCCTGCGCGATTTTCTGCCGCAAGACGGGATCGTTCAGTTTTTCGTGACGCCGGGCCAGACCAACCAGCGGGTGGACCTTGCTTTTATCTTTGCCCTGTCGCTCAGTCGCACCTTCACCCATGATCAATCGTTCATAGGCGAGGGCGGTTTGCAGGACCTTCCAGCCGCCGTTCAATTCGCCAACAATATAGCGGGCCGGAATACGCGCCTCATTGATGAAAATCTCGTTGAATTCAGACTCGCCAGTAATCTGGTTGATCGGCCGGATATCGACGCCATCCTGTTTCATCGGAAAGATGAAGAAGGTAATGCCGCTATGTTTGGATACATCCCAATCTGTGCGGGCGATCAGCATGCCATAGGTGGCTTCATTAGCATTGGAGGTCCAGATTTTCTGGCCCGTAACCACATATTCGCCGCCGTCTTTCCCGGGAACATATTCGGCCTTGGTCCGGACACCTGCCAGATCGGAACCCGCATTGGGCTCGGAATAGAGCAAGCAGCTAAACGCCCCGGTGAGCATCTTGGGCAGCAGCTCCTGTTTGAGTTCGGGGCTGCCCATCCGGTAAACCGTAACAGCGCCCAGATTGAACCGATCCTGCGACCGCCCAATGACGTTCCGGGATTTCAGGATGTTTTCGATAATCCTGGCCTGTTTGGTGTTGTAGTCGCGTCCGTACCAGTCGGATGACCAGGTCGGTACCGCGTAACCAGCTTCCAGCAATGTCGTTAGCCAGGATTTTGTATCGAGCTTATCCTTGCCCTTTTCACATCGCTTCTCGCTATCCCAATGGGCATCGAGCCAGGCTTCCAGTTCAATGGCCACGTCTTCATTTGATATTTCTTTGGGATTGCTAGCCATTATGCTGCCTCCAACTGTGTGAGATATTGGTCGCGGTGATGATCCGATGATCCAAACAGCCAAAGCCCGGTTCGCGCCCTTCGCCAATAAAGATGGGCGGGATGTTCCCAGGTATAAGCGATGCCGCCATGCATCTGAATGGCCTGGGCAGTGACATCGCGATAGGCATCGGCACAGGCAAAGCCGGCCAGATTGACCAGCGTCTGGGCTTCATCCGAACCCTTCGCAAAGGCTTCGGCGGCATGACGTGCGGCCGATGTCGCGGACTCTACTTCGACCAGCATATCGGCAGCCATATGTTTCATCGCCTGATAGCTGCCAATCTGTCGTCCGAATTGATAGCGGGTCTGCAGGTAGTCGATCGTGATATCAAAAATCCGCTTCACACCGCCGGCCTGTTCACCCGCCAATGCAATGCGAGCGAGGTTCATTGCATGATCAACGGCAACGCCATTAACTCCTTCGAGTAACTGGCCAACTGCTCCCGACAGTGTGATTTGCGACAATCGCAAAGTGGGGTCATTGGTTTTCAGCGTGCTGAGTGCAACGCCGGGCGCATCGGGTGCGACAAGGAAAGCACGAATCTCATTATCGACATTGGCGATGACCAATATGCGGCCCGCCGTTTCAGCATGCATCACAAATGAAGCGTTGCCATCCAATTGCCAACTGTCGCCGTTTTGTCGGGCAGTCACGTCAACGCCAGCGGTGGTCCAAAGGCCTTTTTCTCCGGTCATAGCAATGGCGATGGTCAGTTGCCCGGCAACAATTTTGGACAATATCTGCGACTTCATATCGTCATTTGTCGAAGCGCCGGTCAGGCTGCTTGCTACAACGGCTGTAGAGATAAACGGACTGCAAAGAAGGCGGGAGCCGGCCTCTTCCATCAGCATCTCTAACAATATCGCATCACCGCCAATGCCGCCATATTCCGGATCTACCAGAAGGCTAAGAATGCCCATATCCGCCATTTCTTGCCAAAGAGCAGGATCATAGCCAGCATCTGTATCGATGGCCTTGCGCAGTGCTTCTTCATCGGCGCGTTGTTCCAACAAACGGGCAAAGCTATCCCGCATGGCGATCCGTTCTTCTGCTGAAATTGTCGTCATATGAAGCCTTTAAGAATTTTGTTTTTGGAATGGCGATTGCATAACCACCGTAAGACATGAGGCCTAGTTTCATTTTGACCAATTGGCAAAACTATTGGTTCTGAAAAGAAGTTGGATGATCTAATTCATGGGCTTGCGCTGGCGCATGATGATGCCTAGCCTGACCAAAATAATATAAGAATATTGGGGGAATGTGTGTGGCCGTTCAAATGAAACAGATTTTCAAGCCAATGGCTTTGGGCCTGACTTGCCTGTTGCTGGCCAGTTGCAAAACCACGGGTCCGGCTGAAACGGCCATTGCTCCGACAGTTGCCATTGCCGATACTATCTATCTGGGCGACAATATTGTGACGATGGATCCGGCCGTTAAAGATGCCGAAGGCGTGGCCGTTTCCGATGGAAAGATTATCGCGGTTGGCGGCCGTGAAGAGATTCTGCGGCACAAAGGTCCCGATAGTGATGTCACGGAACTTGGCGGCAAGGCCCTGGTTCCAGGATTTATCGATGCCCATGGCCATGTGACTTTTCAGGCGGCGTTGCTTTCTGCGGTCAACCTGTCGTCGCCGCCCGTGGGCAAGGTCAAGAATATCGACGATCTAAAAAGCACGCTCAAGTCACATATTGAAACCAACAAGATTGCCAAGGGCGAGTGGATTTTTGGGTACGGCTATGATGAATCACTCATGGCAGAAGGGCGGCATCCCATCCGTACCGACCTGGATGATGTATCGACCGACCATCCCATCTACCTGCTGCACGTTTCCGGCCATCTGGGCAGCGCCAATAGCGCTGCGCTAAAAATTGGCAATGTGGAGCCGGATACACCTGATCCAGAAGGTGGCGTCATTCGCCGGATGGCCGATGGAAAAACGCCTGATGGGGTGCTCGAAGAACGGGCGCAATATGCCGTGCAGGCCAAATTGCCAACACCAACGCCGCAACAAGCTTTGGCTGGTTTGGCGGCTGTCCAGAAACTCTACGCGCGCTATGGCGTAACCACTGTGCAGGATGGTGCAGCGTCGCAGCCAGCGATCGATTTGGTGCGCGCCGCCAACGCGCAGGGATTATTGTCGCTCGATATTGTCAGCTATTTTCATCTGCGGACTCCCGAACAGGATTTGCCGCCGGCGGAGCAGTTTTCTGGTTATGACGGCCGGTTCAAACTGGGGGGTGTCAAGCTGGTGCTCGATGGTTCACCGCAAGGCAAGACAGCCTATCTAACCAAGCCTTTTCATATTGTGCCAGCAGGACAAAAGCCGGATTATCGCGGCTATCCCAATTATCCGACCGACAAGGTCAATGCGATGGTGAACAAGGTGCTTAGCCATAATGTACCGTTGATCGCGCATGCTAATGGTGATGCCATGGGTGATGAGCTGATCAATGCGGTCGAGGCATCGCATGCGAAGGGTGAAAAGGGCAAAGGCCGCACGGTTATGATCCACGCCCAGACCGCGCGGGAGGATCAACTCGATCGGATGGCGAAGCTGCGCATGATTCCGTCTTTTTTCTCCAGCCATGTATTTTTCTGGGGTGACTATCATCGCGACAGCGTGTTGGGGCCGGTTCGGGGCTCGCGGATTAGCCCGACCAAATCCACATTGGATCGGGGCATGGTCTTCACGACCCATAATGATGCACCGATTGTTCCGCCTGACATGATCCGGTTGCTCTGGGCAACCAGCCACAGGGAAACGCGGTCGGGTAAGATATTGGGCCCGGAACAACGGGTATCGATCTATGACGCGCTGAAGTCGATGACCATCAACGCGGCCTATCAGAATTTTGAAGAGGATCAGAAAGGATCGATTGCAATCGGCAAGCAAGCGGATTTTGTGGTTCTTTCGGAAAATCCGCTCAATGTCGAACCGGCCGATCTGCTGCGCGTCAAAGTGATGAAAACCGTATCCCGCGGCAAAACGGTGTTCGAGCGGAAATAAGCTCAGTTCTGTGCGATAGTCTGGACCGGATCATCAACCGGAAAAGGCTCATCGCCTAGCGCCAGATGCAAGTTGATCCGGTTTTCAATCCGCGCCCGCCTTGCTTCGACCGCCCGGGTCTGTGCGGCAATCGCGGTTGTCTGGGCATTGATCAGATCAAAGATGGTTGAGCGGCCATTGATATAGCGGCTGCGGGTCAGGTTTACCGCCGTGCTGGCTTCTTCGGCTGCGACTGCGGTGGAATCGACCTGTTGCTGCAATGTGTCCTCGGCATCGAGCCGATCCTCCACTTCCTGAAACGCAGTCAATGTTGCTTGTGCATAGTCAAACAATGCCGCGCGTGCGAGTTCACCCTGCCTGTCAGCTTCGGCAAGCAGTGCGCCTCCTCGAAACAGCGGCTGCAACAATCCGGCGGAAATCGCATTGATATAGGTGCCGGGGTCAAACAGGTCGCCGAAATTCCCCGAACGCGCATTGGCGTCAAAGCGCAATGTCAATTGTGGGAACATCGCATGTCGGGCCTCGGTTGCCCGAAGGCCCGCTGCATCCACCCGTGCTTCAGCCGCAATCAGATCGGGTCGTCCGGCCAGGACGGAAACAGGCGCGGTCAAGGATGGCAGAGCGACAGGTGTGATCAGATCACTGGCACCCGCGGCCTGGCCAGATGGATATGCACCGGTCAGCACTTCCAGAGCGCGGGCCGCATTAGCGGCTGCCCTGAGCGATGCCTGTAACCGGTCTTCGCTGTTGGAAACCTGCACCTGCGCCAGACGCACATCAAGGCGAGACGCAAGGCCGGCCCGGAAACGCGCATCGGTTATCCGCAACGTGTCTTTGCGCCGATCAAGGTCGCTGCGGGCCAGGTCCAAAGTGATCCGGGCGGCGCTGCGATCATACCAAGCGCGAGTGACGGATGCTGCCAGCGCCTGTCTCGCGGCCGCAAAGTTGGCAGCTGCTACCCGGGCATCGGCACTACCGGCCCGGGCCAGCGCCAGATTACGGCCCCAGATATCGGCTTCCCAGCTTGCCGCGAACGCGCCGTCATAAACCGCCGCCGAATTTTCCGCATCGGTTGCGGTTCCCGAGATATCGACCGAGGGAAACAAACCCGCTCGCGATACCCGCATCGCTGCGCGCGCGGCCCGAAGCTGGGCCAATACCGATTGCAAATTGCGGTTACTGGCAAAAGCGCGATTGATGGCCTGCTCGAGTGATTCATCCTCAAACCGTGACACCCAACCGGAATTGGAAATTTCGACCTGTTCCGCATTTGCGACATCGACCGGTAGTTCGGGACGCGCTGCCCAATTGTCAGGAGCAAGTGGAACAGTGGACTGATCCAGCGCGGGACCGCCCCGAATGGCACAGGCAGAGAGCGATGTCAGAACAAGCAGTGACAATATTCGGCGGTTCATTTTCAATTATCCCGCTGACTTTTCGTTTTTGGCGGATTTTGCCTGTTCTTCATCGTTTGTCCCGTCATCCCAGGTCACCGTCTGACCATCGCGCAAACGTTCACCGCCGCGCACCACGATCATGTCACCAGCGGCAATTTGCCCGGTGATCGCAACCCGGTTGCCATCAGGTTCGCCGACCTGCACCGTGACCCGCTTGGCGGTTTTGTCTTTGGGATTGATGGTATAGATGAATATGCCGCTGTCGCGCAGCACCAGCGCATCGCGCGGTGCCGTAAGCACCTCTCGTTCCACTCCGGTTGGTACAGTCATCGAGATAGCGCTGCCCATTTTCAGATTATGTGTGCCCATCGGAGCGCGCACTTCCAATGTGCGACTGACTTCATCACCGGCCTCAATCACCGTGCGCACCCGTGATGTGCGTTCTTCGCCATTGGCAACAATTTTGACTTCCTGTCCGGTTGTCAGGCCGCTTGCCACTGCAATGGGAACACGAACCCGGGCCTCTGAACCCTGGCGACCGATCACACGTGCAATTTCCCGTCCGGGTGTTGCATATTCACCTACTTCGATCCTGCGTTCCACCAGCTGGCCCGCGAAAGGGCTGCGAATGCGTGTGCGGGATAGATTGACGCGAGCCGTATCCAGTGCGATTTGCGCTGCAGCCAATCGCGCGCGGGTTTGATCCCGGTTCGATATCGCTTCATCCAAAGCGGCTTCTGATTCCGCTTCTTCCTTGAGCAATTGCCGCAAGCGCTCAACCAACCGATTTTGATAGGCCAGGTCAGATCGGAACCGGCGCACATCTGCCAGCGCCTGATCCCGGGCTAGCCGGATCGTGCGATCATCAATGACCGCTATGACGGTTCCTTTGTTGACGCGGGCACCATTGTTCAAGGTTGTCTGAACCCGGCCGGATAATTCGGCCGCCACCACTGAATCTCGATCCGCGACAATATCACCGGGGGCTGTGAAATTGGGCGTGATGGCTGCGGATTGGATTGTATCCAGCGTCACTATGGCCGGCGGAGGCCCGCCTTGTCCTGGCCCTGCTTGCTGCCCATCTGCAGGATTCGCAGCGAAAAAAAGGAAATAGGTGGCGACAGCTACGATCAGTGCTGCACCCACGATAAACCAGCGCAAATTGTCGCGCACAAATTCCGGTATTGTTAAATTCATTCAGCAGGCTCCAGAACGGGACCACTGCCTAAGCCAGGCTTGTCATCCACATTTTTGGTTGGGGGTTTGTTTCCACTATCATCCGTTTTCTTCGCGGACCCGAGTTGGATCAGTGCGGGCAACAGGATCAGCGTGAATATCGTTGAAACCAGCACGCCGCCAACAATGATCACCGCCAGCCCGCGATAAATCGCACTGCCCGGGCCGGGAACCAGAGCCAGAGGCAACATGCCCATGACCGATGTTCCGGTGGTCATCAAAATGGGCCGCAGACGCAGCTTCAAGGCAGCGCGGGCTGCCTCTGTACGGCTCATCCCTTCCGCTTCGCTTTGCCGGGCCTGTGCCATCAACAAGATGGCATTGTTGACCACGATCCCAAGCAAGATGACAAAGCCAATCATACCCAGCAGATCAAGCGGCGTCGGTTTGAAAAGGTTAAGTATCTGGATCGCAATCACGCCGCCAACTGTGGCGAGTGGCAAGGCAATGATAACCAATGCCGCATCTCGACCCGAGCGGAAAACCGATGCCATGATCACGAATAACAGGGCTGCTGCCAGGATGAAGTTGGTGCTCAGAGATTTGATCGCTTTGATCAAGGCATCTGCATCTCCGCCATAACGCAGGGTTTCTCCGGCATGGATGGCCTGCATGATTTTAGGTTCGGCTTCGGTTTGAATTTTCTCCAGTGCTTCTCCAAGCGCCATTCCGGGCGGAGGGTTGATCATCAATGTAACTGTTTTGCGGCCATCAACATGGCTAATCTGATTTGGCCCCACGCCCCGCAATAACGTTGCCACTTCGCGCATAGGCACTGTTCCCGAGCTGGGCGTGACCAGCGGCGCGCTTTCGATGGCTTCGGGATCCGCGGCCGCCGAGCCGCGCAAGATGACACGCATACGGTCACCGTCGGACACATATTCGCCGAGATAGAGACCATCCCCCAGAGCACGGACAGCGCGACCCACCTGATCACGTGTCATGCCCAGCTCTGCGATACGGCGATCATTCGGCGTTAGACGTAGTTCGGGCACCACGACATTGGGATCGGGGTTGGGACGAACCATGCCGCCGGGAAGAGCGGCCTGGATAGCATCGACGGCGACCAGCGAAAGTTCACGTAGACCTTCATCGCTCTCTCCCTGTAAATGTACCTCAATGCTACCGTTGCCGCCAAAATTACCAAATAGGCTGCCTTGTTGGGCAAAGGCTTGTACATCCGGAAATCCAGCCAGTATCTCGCTGTTGACCAGACCCGTCATCTCTTCGATGCGGGATTGATCCTTGATCCGGATGCCGGTGTTGAGACCCCAAGGGTTGACGAACAGATAATAGTTTAAAAGCTCGGGTTGCTTTTCACCCTTCAAATAGGGATCAAGCCGCTCAACAACTTTTTCGGCAATTTCCGTGCGTGCCGACTCCAGTGTCGCACCAGAGGGCAGGCCAATCCAGGCGTCGACCGCATCGCGCTTCACATCGGGAAGATAATCGGTTTGCGGCCAGAGAAAATAGGAGATGACAAAGGGGGCGATTATCAGCGAAGGAATCCAGATTTTGCGTTTCTTGTCCGTGTCGGTCAGTCCGAAAATACGATCAGCATAACCATCCCAGCGCGCCTCGTTTTCATCCATGTCCAATTTACCGGCATAATGACGGGCTGCGGCGGGAAGCACCGTCACCGCTACAACCAAGCTAGCCACCACTGAAATGGCGATGGTCAAAGCAAGGTCGGCAAATAACTGACCTTCGACATCGGCGATGAACATAATCGGAATGAAGATTGCTACGGTAGTGGCTGTCGATGCAAACAGAGCTGGCCACACCTGCGCAACCGCTTCCATGGCTGCCTCTCCCGGTGTTCGCCCCTGGTGACGCAGTCGTACGAAATTCTCCATCACCACGATGGCTGCATCGAGGACCATTCCCGTTGCGAAGGCCAGACCTGCGAGTGAAATCACGTTAATCGATCGCCCGGTCATTCCAATGACCGCTAATGTTGCGAGCAGGCAAACAGGTACAGTTGCCGCGATGATCAAAGTAGCCCGCCAGCGCCGGACAAAGAGCCAGAGCAAGCCGACGGCTAAAATCGTACCCAACAACAAGTTACCACCTAGAAATGATAAGGCGCGTTTAATGAAAACCGAGGGATCGAAGCTTTTTTCTACCCGTGCGCCGATGCTCTTCAGTTCGTTTTCGTTGAAGCGTTCTACTTCGCTGAGTACGCCATCAATTGCGTCCAGTGTGTTGCTGCCAGGCTGGCGGATGACGCGCATGCCAATAGCTGGATTGCCATTTTGATAGGTAACCCCGAATGCCTTGTCCGGTCCGACATTAATGTCGGCGATATCGCTCATGCGGATGACGGTTGTGCCGCGCTGTGCGACTGTCAGATTACCAATTTGTTCAGCGGAAAAATTACCCTCAAACCGAAGCGCATAGCCACGACGGCCGACGTCAACCGTCCCGCCGCCCACGTCTTGAAAACGACCGACTGCTCGGGATAGCTCGTCGATGGTGAGGTTAAGCTGAGCAAGACGCCAAGGGTCAAATCGAATACGTAATATACGCTCGCCTGTAGGCGCCTCTACCGTGACGCCCTGTACGCCTTCAACCGATTCAATTTTGGGAACAAATGTATCGCGGGCAAATTTCGCCAGTGCTTCGGCATCCATATTGCTGTCGGGCAAAGCTTGCAGGAAAAGATAGATCAGCGATTCGCCTTGCTGCCCATTGGCGCCGCCTACCGATGGTCGGTCCGCCTCCAAGGGCCAGTTGCGAACGCGCTGTACGCGGCTCGACACCTCGGAAAAGGCCTTGTCCATATTGGTGCCAAGGGCAAATTCCAGATTAAGCCAAACATTGCCGTTGTTCGACCAGGAACGAGTGGTGACAAGACCGGGCAGCCCGCGCAACTCATCTTCGATAGGGATGGTGATTTCTGACTCGATCTCCTTCGGACTGGCGGCGCGCCAATTGGCTTGCACCGATAGACTAGGCCGTTCGATATCAGGGAAAAGTTGAATGGGTGTACCAAATGCGGAAACGATTCCTATCAACCCAATGAGTGCCAAGATGGCAGAAATGGCGGCTGGATACTTCAGCGCAATAGCGGTCAGATTCACAATTCCCTCCAATCGTGAGAGTAAATCGGCCACCAGATTGATAGAATCCGGATGGGCAAATTTCTCACCACGCAGTCACTCCCTCAGCAACTACAACTGTCATCGCTATAGTATCATTGGTAACCTGCTAGGCTGATTTCGACCAAGACAGTCCCGGTTTCGATAAACGTCAATTGGTGATTTGATCGAATACTGGTGGAAAAACTGATTGGAAAACGCACGATGCTTGACGATTTGGGCGCATCGCGCCAATGGCCGTATATGCGGTTTTTCTCTGACAATGCAGCTTCGGTTCATCCTAAGGTTTTGGCGTCACTGGGCACGGCCAATGTGCAAGATACGGCCTATGATGGCGATGCGCTTAGCGGCCAATTGAATGGGGTGTTTTCAAACCTTTTTGAAACAGAAGTCGAAGCTTTGTGGGTGGCGACGGGCACCGCGGCCAATTCCCTGGCATTGGCATCAATGTGCAAGCCGCATGAAGGCGTGATATGCCACCGCGAAGCCCATATTGAGCAGGATGAAGCAGGCGCGCCGGGGTTTTATACCGGCGGCGGCAAGCTAATGTTGCTCGACGGGGCGGGCGCGAAACTAAATCCGACAGATATTGATACCCATTGCAAAGCAATCCGGGATGACGTGCATCAGGTGCAGCCTGCTTGTGTTTCCATAACCAACGCTACCGAATATGGTTTGGTATATTCGCCTGAAGAGGTGCGAGCCATTTCGCAGGTCTGCAAAGCACACGGACTAAAACTGCATATGGATGGTGCACGTTTTGCAAACGCGGTGGCCAATCTTGAATGTCATCCAGCAGATATCACCTTGCGTGCTGGTGTTGACGCGCTTAGTTTTGGATTTGTCAAAAATGGCGGAATGAGTGCCGAAGCGCTGGTCTTTTTCGACAAAGACCTGGCCGCTGACACCCACTATCGCCGGAAACGGGCGGGTCATCTGCAGTCTAAAGGGCGTTATCTAGCGGCGCAGATATTGGCGATGCTGGAGGACGATCTTTGGCTAGGCAATGCTAAGGCGGCCAATGCCGGAGCGCAGGTCTTGGCAGAAGCAGCGCAAGAACGACTATTACATCCGGTGCAGGCCAATGAAATATTCATCAAACTCGCTGCCGAAGAAGCCAAGCAATTGCGTGATGCAGGGTTTGATTTTTACGATTGGGGCGAGGGTCAGGCGCGGCTGGTAACCAGCTGGAACCAAAGCGCCGAAGACATTCGGCCATTGGCAGATGCAATTGCAGCCCTATGACTGATCAGCCCGGCGGCGAAGTCAGCCTGCTGACACCGCGCATTCTTATTCCGTTTCTGTTGGTGTCCCTGATCTGGGGGTCGACCTGGTTAGTGATCAAGGACCAGATATCAGAAGTTCCTCCCAGTTGGTCGGTCAGCTACCGGTTCCTGATCGCTGCGGCGGCAATGTTTGTTCTGGTTGGCATTCGGCGGACGACATTTCGGCTCGACCGGATGGGGCATGTGCTGGCAATGATATTGGGTTTCTTCCAATTCTCGTTCAATTTCAACTTCGTCTATAATGCGGAATTATATATCACCTCGGGATTGGTGGCCGTGCTTTTTGCCTTGTTGATGGTTCCCAACGCAATCCTCGGACGAATATTTATCGGGCAAAAAATCAGCGGGCAATTTATCGCAGGATCAACCATAGCAGCGGCCGGTATTGCGTTGCTGTTCTGGCATGAATATCAGGCATCTACCGCTAGTTTGGGACAGGTTCTGCTCGGCGTGGCGTTAACATTTGGCGGTATCATTGCTGCCTCCATTGCCAATGTTATGCAGGCGGGAGAGCGGTTGAAATCCTATCCCCTGATCACCGTGCTGGCTTGGGCGATGCTTTGGGGGGCAGTGATCAATATTATACTCTCTTGGGTGTTGGTGGGTCCGCCGACCTATGAAACCCGGGCGGCTTATTGGGCGGGCATTGTTTATCTGGGCGTGATCGGATCGGTGGTTACCTTCCCGCTCTATTTCGCCATCATTCGCGAGATAGGCCCGGGCCGCGCTGCCTATTCGAGCGTTCTGGTGCCGATAGTAGCAATGATCCTGTCGACAATGTTCGAAGGATTTGTATGGACCCTATTACCCGCAGCAGGGGCGGTGGTTGCAATGTTGGGATTAATTGTCGCGTTGAAAGCCAAAAGAGCGAAGGCGGGTTAGTCTAACAGTTCGGACAGGCCTATCTTATAGTCTTTATATTGTGGCTGCCAATTCATCACTCGTTTGGCCTTGCCGTTGCTAACCTTGCGGTTCTCTTCATAAAACCCCATCGCCACTTTGGAGAGATTGGCTTCTTCTAGCGATATGAGCGGCGGTGTTTCGATCCCGAGCAGCCGTGCTGCATAGGCGAGCACCTCATGCTGTGCGGCGGGCAAGTCGTCGGTTATGTTGAAGACACCCGCAGGTCCCTTAATAGAGGCGACCACAGCGGAGATGATATCATCGACATGAATGCGGCTGAACAATTGGCCGGGAACGTTAATTCGTTTTGCTTTTCCAGCACGCACGCGTTCCAGTGGATTGCGGCCCGGGCCATATATGCCGGGAAGCCGGAAGACACACATATCACGGCGCAGTTGTTGCCAGAGCGTATCGGCTTCTGATCGCGCCTTGCGGCGGCCGGTGCCAATCGGTGCGCTTTCATCAACCCACGCACCGCCAGTGTCTCCATAAACGCCAGTCGAGGAGAGATAACCCGACCATTGCAGATCGGCGCCCGCTATGGCCGAACCATATTTGTCGAGAACAGGTTCGGAGCCATCGCGAGCGGGCGGTACGGAAGACAGGATATGCGTTGCATTCGACAGGGCCGTCAAAACCGAAGATTCATCATCAAAGGCAATGGTACCCTTTGTTGCCTCCCTGCGCGTGCCCGTTACCCGCCAGCCCTTGTCGCGCAGATGGTCCGCAAGACGCGAGGCGGTGTAGCCCATTCCGAAGATCAGCATATTTGTCATCGGCAATCTGCATAATCGCAATTGCGCGGTGCGCCAATGGCTCTTATGGCTTGGACTATGCTTGATGTACAAAATCCCGCCAATCCGGAAATGGCCGATGCCGCGCCAACACCACAAGAACCGCTCACCATTCGCCGCGAAGATTATCGTCCGCCGGCCTGGTTTGTTCCTGAAATAGAGCTGGATTTTCAGCTCGACCTGAACGCCACGATTGTCCGTTCCAAGCTGGACGTGCGCCTTTCCAAAAGCGCCAAACATCAGGAACCATTGGTTCTCAATGGTGACGGGATCAAGCCGGTATCTGTCAAAGTAGATGGCGAAAAATGGACGGATTGGAAGCTTGTCGGCGATAATCTGGAACTGCCGTTGCCGGGTGCATCGCATGTGTTGGAAATTGAGGTGGAGATTGATCCAACATCCAATACCCAGCTGATGGGGCTCTATGCTTCGGGCGGCATGCTCTGCACCCAGTGCGAGGCCGAAGGGTTTCGCCGGATTACATTTTTCCCGGATCGTCCGGATGTGCTCAGCAAATATAAAGTACGCATGGAAGGCGATAAAATGGCGTTCCCCGTTCTGTTGTGTAATGGCGATCGGGTGGATTCGGGTGACGCAGAAAATGGTCGCCATTGGGCGCAGTGGAATGATCCCTGGCCAAAACCGAGTTATTTATTTGCATTGGTTGCCGGTGATCTGGTTGCCAATAATGACAGCTTCACCACACGCTCTGGTAAGGAAGTCGAGCTGAATATCTACGTTCGTGATGGTGACCTCGACCGCACAGGGCATGCGATGCAGGCGCTTAAAGATTCGATGCGCTGGGATGAAGAAGTCTATGGTCGAGAATATGATCTGGGGCTGTTCAATATCGTCGCGGTCAGTGATTTCAACATGGGCGCGATGGAGAATAAGGGGCTGAATATCTTCAACTCTCGCTACATATTGGCCGACCCTGAAGTCGCGACCGATGCCGACTTTGACGGCATTGAGGGCGTTGTTGCCCACGAATATTTTCATAACTGGTCGGGCAACCGGGTCACCTGCCGCGACTGGTTTCAGCTCAGCCTGAAAGAGGGCTTCACGGTTTTTCGGGATCAGAGTTTTTCGGCCGATATGGGCTCCGAAGCGCTTAAACGGATCGAGGATGTCCGTATCCTGCGCGCGGCGCAATTTCCCGAAGATGCCGGGCCATTGGCGCATCCGATCCGACCGGAAAGCTATCAGGAGATTTCCAACTTTTATACCGCGACGGTCTATAACAAGGGCGCGGAAATCATCCGGATGATGCACAGCATGATGGGTGCCGAGAATTTCCGCAAAGGGACGGACCTTTATTTTGATCGCCATGACGGAGAAGCGGCAACCTGCGAAGATTTTGTCCAGTCGATGGAAGATGGCGGTGATATTGACCTGAACCAATTCCGCAAATGGTATGAGACGCCGGGCACCCCGCGCGTGTCGGTAACGCTCAGCCATGACCCACAAACCGGTTCGGCCACTCTGGCATGTAAACAGACATTGGCGGCAGGAGGTGAAAAACCCCGTCCGTCGGAAATGGTGATCCCGCTAAAAACCGCATTGCTCAATCCGGAAACCGGTGCCCATGATGGGGAGCAATTGGTGGTTTTGAACCAGGCAGAACAAAGCTTTACTTTTGACGGTCAGGAACAACAGCCGATCCTTTCGATCAACCGCGGTTTTTCCGCTCCTATCATATTGGAAAGCAACCAGAGCGCTGAGGAACTGGCGTTTCTAACCTCGCATGATGATGATCCGTTCGCGCGGTTTGAGGCGATGCAGCAATTAATGACCAGCTATTTGCTGGCAAAGATATCCGGTGCGCCGGCGGACCGCGATATCATATTGCATGCCGTGGGCGCTGTGCTGGCTGACGAGACGATTGATCGCGCCTTTCTGGCAGAACTGATCCTGCTGCCTAGCGAGGCTTTTCTGGGTGATCAAATGGCGGAAGTCGATCCACAAGCCATTCACGATGCGCGGGAACAATTGCGCGGAAAAATCGGCATCCAGTTTGAACGCCGATTCCGGCGACTGTACAATCAATGCCAGCCGGAGGAATTTTCGCTATCCGCCGAAGCACGGGCCAATAGAAAGTTGCGCAACGTGGCACTGGGATATCTGGCCGCCTCGCATGGCGAAGATGCAGCGGACATCGCCTATGAACAATATCGAATGGCTAACAATATGACCGCGATGCAGGGCGCGCTGGGTGCGCTGTCACATATGGATACGCCAGAGCGGGCAGTGGCCTTTGATAGCTTCTTCAAACGATTCAAAGCCAATGCGCTGGTGCTCGACAAATGGTTCATGCTGCAAGCCATGGCGCAGCGCAGTGACACATTGAAACGGGTGCAGGGTCTCGCCCGGCATCCCGACTTCACGCTTTCCAATCCCAATCGGGTGCGCGCGCTCTATGGTGCCTTCACCAACAATCAGGTCCATTTCCATGATCTGTCGGGCAAGGGTTATAACTGGGTGGCGGATATGGTGATCGAACTCGACAAGCAAAACCCGCAGACCGCAGCGCGCTTCATTCCGCCATTGGGTCGCTGGCGGCGCTATGAGCGCGTACGCTCCGAGCTGATGCGTTCGGCATTGGAAAGCATTGCTGCGCAGTCCGATCTTTCCAAAGATGTTGCCGAACAGGTGCACAAAAGCCTTGCTTGATATCTCATCCTCTTCCTTGCTTGCCGGCACAGCTCACGGATTTCTGGGCAGGGCAGGAGGAGTTTCCAAAGGGATTTATGCCGGGCTTAATGTC
Organism: uncultured Sphingomonadaceae bacterium; assembly: GCA_947494305.1. Taxonomy (GTDB): domain Bacteria; phylum Pseudomonadota; class Alphaproteobacteria; order Sphingomonadales; family Sphingomonadaceae; genus Parasphingorhabdus. The sequence goes on from CANLUL010000003.1 coordinate 197,201, forward strand.
GGTCTGGGCAGCGACGATGATCGCGACGCCATTTTGGACAATCGCCAGCGGGCCAAAGAAGAAATATTGCCCGACAGCCAGCTGGTAACTGTGCATCAAGTGCATAGCCCCGATGTGATGACGGTTTCAGCAGCCGTCCCGTTGGATGAGCGTCCCCATGTCGATGCGATGGTTACGGATCGACCCGGGCTGTTGCTGGGCATATTGACGGCTGATTGCGTGCCGGTGCTGTTTTTTGATCGCAAGGCCAATGTGGTTGGTGCCGCCCATGCCGGCTGGAAGGGGGCAATATCGGGCGTTACGGACAACACCATTGTTGCGATGGAAGCGCTGGGAGCGAGCCGAGCGTATATTTCCTGTGCTATTGGGCCCTGTATTGCCCAGGCCAGCTATGAAGTGGATGCCGGTTTCCGTGACCGGTTTCTGGAGCAAGATCAGGACAATGAGACGTTCTTTGAAGCGGGAAAACCGGGCCATTACCAGTTCGATATCGAAGCCTATGTCGCGGGTCGTCTTGCTGATGCCGGAATACAACAAATCGAGAAACTCGGCCTTGATACCTATGCCAATGAAGATCGCTTCTACAGCTATCGCCGGTCTTGTCATCGCGGTGAGGACGGATATGGTCGGCAGATATCACTGATCGGACTGAGGGAGTAAGCCGGTGAATGCCAAGCAGATAGGTTTGTTCGGCGGTCTTGCTGTATTCATCGCAATGCTTTTGATGCCAACGCCCGATTCCATGAGTGCAGAGGCCTGGAAGGTGGCAGCACTCACCATCCTGATGGCGACATGGTGGATGACACAGGCGGTACCGCTCACCGCTACCGCATTGTTACCCTTTCTCGCGCTCCCGCTATCCGATGTGATGCCCGTGAAGGAGGCGGCCAGCCAATATTATTCGCCGATCCTTTTCTTGATACTAGGCGGCGCTTTTCTGGCGTTGGCGATTGAACGCGTGGGCCTGCACAAGCGGCTGGCCTTGGCGATTATCGGTATGGCGGGGAAGAGCGCGTGGGGGATTTTGTTTGCCTTCATGATCGCAACGGCCATTCTCAGCATGTTGATTTCGAACACCTCCTCGACCCTGATCATGATCCCCATAGCCGTTGCTGTTTTGGTTGCAGGTGGTGTCCGAGATGGCGAAACTGAGGGCTTCGCGGGCGCATTGGTGATGGGTGTTGCCTTCGCCGCATCGATCGGCGGTGTAGGGACATTGGTGGGTAGCCCAACCAACGCGATTGCCGCAGGCCTGATGAACAAAACTCTGGATATGGAGATCGATTTTCTAACCTGGCTCAAATTCGGAATGCCGATCGTTATCTTAGGTATTCCTACCCTCGCTGGCTTGCTCATTGCAGTACAAAAAGTCGGGCGACACAGCTTTGACGGATCAAAGGTTCAGGCGGCAATCGGTTCGCCCGGTCCTTGGAGTGGTCCGGAAAAACGGGTGGTCCCGGTTGTGGCATTGGTCGTGCTTGGCTGGCTGTTTTTACCGCAACTTAAGGCTATTGCTCCTGAGGGTGCATTGCATGACGGTACCATTGCCATAATTGGCGGATTGCTTCTGTTCATGCTGCCCGACGGTACCGGACGGAAATTGCTCAACTGGGATGAAGCCGATCGCGCGCCATGGGGCGTGATCATGATGTTTGGCGGCGGTTTGGCGCTGGCAGCGGGTATTATCGATTCCGGTCTGGCCGATTGGCTGGGCGGCGCATTGGAACCGCTAAGGGCCGTGCCCGTTATCGTCATTGCGATTGCGCTGGTGGCGCTGGTCATATTGGTGACGGAATTTGCATCTAACGTGGCGACTGCCAGTGGCGTTATGCCGGTTGTCGCAAGTTTGATACTGGCAACGGGCGTCGATCCGGTGTTGCTCGCAATGCCAGCGGCGGTCGCGGCAAGCTGGGGTTTCATGCTGCCGTCGGGAACAGGCCCCAATGCGATTGCCTGGTCAACCAATCATATCGAATTGCCGAAAATGCTGAAAACCGGATTCCTGCTCGATATCGCGGGGATCCCGATTATCATTGGTTCGATCTGGTTGGTGGCCTTTCTTTCTTCCTGAACCATCGAATTTAGTATCTGTTGAAATCACTCTTGCGATTGATACGACTTCGCCATATGAAATCCTGATTGGGGAGAGACGTTTCTGCGGAGGTTAGAAACCCAAGGCCCCAACATCATAATCTTGCTCCTGCCTTCCTGGGAGCGTTTCGGGTGCAGCATGCTGTCCTGCGACGCTGCACCGATTTTGAGAGGGAGGTTTTATGCCTGATTCCACTGATAGCGTCGACAAACCAACACCGCGCCGGAAACCAAAGCCGGCGATTGAAGAAATTGGTGGTCGTAAACTCAAACCGGCCACATTGATGATGGGTCATGGATTCGATCCTGCGCTTTCCGAAGGGTCATTGAAGCCGCCGGTATTTCTGACATCGACCTTTGCCTTTGAAAATGCGGCGGCGGGCAAGCGTCATTTTGAGGGTATTACCGGCAAGCGCCCGGGTGGTGCAGAAGGATTGGTCTATTCGCGCTTTAACGGACCCAATCAGGAGATTTTGGAAGACCGTCTGGGTATCTGGGATGGCGCAGAAGACGCGCTTGCCTTTTCCAGCGGGATGACGGCCATTTCGGTACTGATGCTGGCCTATTGTTCGGCTGGTGACGTGATCGTGCACAGCGGACCGCTCTATGCGGCGAGCGAAGGTTTTGTCGCCAAGGTGCTGAGCAAATTCGGTGTGACCTATGTTGATTTTCCGGCTGGAGCGTCGCGCGTGGAATTGGATGCGATTTTGGAAAAAGCCAAAGCGCAGGCCGACGAGCAAGGCGGAAAGGTGGCGATGGTCTATCTGGAAAGCCCGGCCAATCCGACCAACGCATTGGTTGATATCGAGGCGGTTCGCGATGCCCGTAATGCAGTGCTGGGTGAAGATGGACCACCCATCGCGATTGATAACACATTCCTTGGACCATTATGGCAACAGCCGTTGAACAATGGTGCGGATATTGTTGTATATAGCCTGACGAAATATGTGGGCGGTCATAGCGATCTGGTGGCCGGTTCGTTAGCGGGCGCCAAAAAATGGATGGATCCGGTTCGGGCGCTGCGCAACACGATGGGCGGGATTTGCGACCCGAATACTGCCTGGATGCTGATGCGTTCTTTGGAAACGGTAGAACTGCGCATGGAACGTGCCGGACAAAATGCCGCGAAGGTATGCGAGTTTCTGGCCCAGCATCCGAAGGTCGACGGCCTTGGTTATCTGGGTATGATATCGGATAGCCGGCAACAGGATATCTATGATCGGCATTGTAGCGGAGCCGGTTCCACCTTCTCGTTATTTATCAAAGGCGGCGAAGAAGAAAGTTTCCGTTTCCTGGACAGCATGCGGATAGCGAAGCTTGCGGTTAGCCTGGGCGGGACCGAAACATTGGTCAGCCTGCCGGCAGCCATGACCCATTTGTCGGTACCTGATGAACGTAAAGCACAGCTCGGCATTACGGATAACCTGGTGCGCATTTCAATTGGTGTGGAAGATCCCGATGATTTGATCGCTGATTTTGACCAGGCTTTGGCCGCCGTTTAATCCCAATCGACAATCTGCCAGCCTTGCGCTTTCGCCAGTTTACGTAGCGCAGGGCTGGGGGTCGTGGCTACGGCTTCGTCGGCAAATTCCAGCATTGGTGCATCGCTGACATGATCCGAATAGGCCCGAATATGTATTTTTTCGCGATCCAGGGCTTGTTCGGAAAGAAACGAAACAATCCGATCCAGCTTGGCTTTGTCATAACAATTTCGGCCAATGATCTTTGGTAAGACATGGCCTGCGCTATCCATTTCCAGTCGCGTGCCTATGACATCGTCAAAACCCAGTTTCTCGGCAATGGCATCGACATATAGTTCATAGGAAGCCGTTGCCAGCACCAGTCTTCTTCCCTCTTGCCGATCTGCCTTAATTTGCTCGAAAGCCTTCGCATAGGAGTTGCCGCTCAGCACTTTCTCGGCATAGGCGTGGATCAAAGGCTCTATGGATTCTCGCCTAGGTTTCCCCAACAAAAGTCTTTGATTGTAAGTCTTTAAGCCTTCGCGGCTGAGCAATTTCAGGCCGTAAGCAATGAATCCAAAGGGCAATAAGGGCAGCAACAACAATCGCCACGGCGCGCGCGCCAATACCATATGCATCAGGAACGGCGTGTAGGTGCCCCGAACCGTAATGGTTCGATCCATATCGTAAATGGCTAGTTTCTGCATTGGTCCCGCCCGATCATCCGCGATCCTTTACCAGCAGAAACGAAATTTGGGACAAAAATTTCCGAATTTTAATGGGTTGAGCTTTGTTACAATTTCCGTCACCTATAGAATTGATGACGATCACCAGTGACTTTGTTCATGAAACGGATGAAAACGGAGCGGAGATACTCCGCTTTTCTGGCGATCTATCTATAGCATCACTCGATGATATGCCGGAACGACTGCGCGATTGTCATTCGGTCGATCAACTAAACCTAAGTGAGGTTGGCTATATGGATACGGTCGGTGCATGGCTTGTCCACCGCACTGCGCGGGATATGGGTGCTGAGGTTGTCGGTGGCGATGACGAAGCCAACCGTCTGATCAAAGCGGTAGGTGATGTGGATCCCGCTTCTGACGTTCGCCCCGATCCGCCAAATCCGATTATAAGAGTCTTGGGCGACGTTGGAGAGGCCACGAGTTTGGCTTTTTCAACCTTATCCGGGCTTATCAGCTTTCTCGGTGCGGTGGTTGTTTCGTTTTTCTCGCTTTTGTTGCACCCGGGACGGATTCGTTGGAACGCGGTTATTCAGCGCTTTGATGTCGTTGGTGTCCGGGCGTTGGGCATTATCGGCCTGATGAGTTTCCTAATCGGACTGGTCATTGCCCAGCAAGGAGCCGTGCAGTTGCGCCAATTCGGCGCGGAAGTATTTACCGTGAATCTCGTTGGCAGACTAACTTTGCGGGAATTGGGTGTATTGATGACCGCGATTATGGTTGCGGGGCGTTCTGGATCTGCCTTTGCCGCGCAGCTTGGCACGATGAAGCTCACCGAAGAAATTGATGCGATGCGCACAATCGGCGTGTCGCCAACTGAAGCTTTGGTGTTGCCGCGCGTTCTCGCCGCAGTGTTGATGCTGCCTCTTCTGGGCTTCTATGCCTCGATTATGGCGATCATTGGCGGCGGTTTGCTGAGCTGGGTCGAACTGGATATTCCGCCGGGCACGTTCTTTAGCCGGATAAGGGAAGTCGTCCCGATTACCGATGTCTATGTCGGTTTGGTCAAGGCGCCAGTATTTGGCCTGATCATCGCCGTTACCGGCTGTTATCAAGGCATGCAGGTTAAGGGCAATGCGGAAGAGGTGGGCAAAAGAACGACCGCTGCGGTGGTGCAGGCTATTTTCCTGGTTATCGTTCTGGATGCGTTTTTTGCGGTGTTCTTCACCTGGATTGGGTGGAATTGATGCTTGGTTCAACACCCATAGAGTTTGACCGTAATTATGATGGCCCCATTATTTGCGTCAAAGGATTGCGCAATAGTTTTGGTGATCAAGTTGTCCATGAAGATCTCGACTTGGACGTCCAACGCGGCGAGATTATTGGCGTAGTCGGTGGATCGGGAACGGGTAAATCGGTGTTGATGCGTTCGATAATTGGTTTGCAAACACCAGACGAAGGCGAGATCCGGGTTTTCGACAAACAGATTCTGGGAAAATCAGATGCTGAAACCATTGAAATTCGGAAACGTTGGGGCGTTTTATTTCAAGGTGGCGCATTGTTCTCCACATTGACAGTGGCCGAGAATGTGATGGTGCCGATACGAGAATTTTACCCCAAAATGGATCGCGATTTCCGTAGAGAAGTTGCCAAATATAAAGTTTGTTTATCCGGCCTGCCGCCTGATGCCGCCCCCAAATATCCTTCGGAATTGTCCGGCGGCATGAAGAAACGTGCCGGAATTGCGCGCGCATTGGCAATGGATCCTGAATTGCTGTTTCTGGATGAGCCGACTGCCGGATTGGACCCCATCGGCGCCGCTGCCTTTGACAACCTTACCAAAGAGCTACAGCAAACGCTTGGCCTCACAGTCTTTCTGATCACCCATGATCTCGATACGCTGCATGCTATTTGTGATCGTGTTGCCGTTTTGGCTGATAAAAAAGTGATCGCAGTAGGCACGATCCCAGAGTTGTTGGCTCTCGATCATCCCTGGATTCAGGAATATTTTAACGGGCCGCGCGGAAGGATGGCTGCGCCGCAGCCATAGAATTGAAGGAGATGAACATGCAGAGTTTTCTTGCAGTGGCAGAAATCTCCGTCATAAAGGTGATGTAAATGGAAACGCGATCCAATCATATTCTTGTCGGCGTCTTTACGCTGATTTTGCTGGGACTACTGGCAGCTTTTCTAGTCTGGATTGTCCGCTTCGGCGACGGCGCGACGAAGGAATATGATATATTCTTTGCGCAATCCGTCGGCGGACTAGCTTCGGGGACTGGCGTAACATTTGCTGGTGTTCCTTCGGGACAGGTTACCAAGGTGGAACTTTGGAAGAAAGATCCCGACTTTGTTCGCGTGCGGATTGCAGTAACCGAAGATACGCCGATCTTGCAGGGAACAACGGCTACCATCCAGAGCGTCAGTTTTACAGCGCCGCCCAATATTCAACTAGACGGCGCCAAAAAGGATGCACCGCCTATTACCGAATTGGGGCCGGAAGGCGCTCCTGTCATTCCTACCAAACCGGGAGCGTTGGGCGAATTGCTAAATAGTGCACCATTGGTGGTTGAACGACTGGCTACACTGACTGATCGCCTGACGCTGTTATTGTCCGATCAAAATCAGGAATCGATCCAGGGCATATTGAAAAACACCAACCGATTAACCGGCAGTCTGGCGGATCAGGCACCGGGTATTGAGGCTTTGATGGCTGAGTCTCAGATAGCCATTCGCAATGCGGGGCAAACCGCAGAAAAGCTTGCCCTGCTTGCGGACAATGCAAATGGATTTCTCACCGCCAATGGCGAGCCACTGGCGAAGGATCTAAGCAAGACCCTGAAATCTGCGGAAAAGAGCATGAAGGCGCTGGATAATGTGCTGCAAGATACAAGGCCCGGTCTCCAGCAATTTGGTAACAAGACGCTGCCAGAAGTAGATCAGCTGGTGGAAGATATGCAGGCCTTGACCAGATCAATGACGTCGGTGTCGGAACGATTGGATCAAGGTGGTGCAGGCTCGCTGATTTCTGCACCCGCGTTGCCGGACTATGAGCCGGGACAATAGGGGTGATGACAATGAATATTATCAAAAAGCTTCGATTGACGGGCCTAATGGCAACTCCGCTTTTGTTGAGCGCATGCGTTAGTTTTGGCGGAGCAGAACCGCCGCCATTTCTGCTGTCTCTCTCTTCCGATACAGTTGTTGCTGCCGGGGCTGAGCAGACCGGACCAAAGTCGGGAGCCGTTGTTGTGCGCTTGCCGGCGACACCGCAAAAATTGAACAATTTGCGCGTCCCTGTTCAAACCAGTTCCACCGGCATAGCCTATCTGAAAGAAGCGGTCTGGGTCGACAAGCCGGCACGACTGTTTCAGGATTTATTGATTGAAACGCTCAGCGCCAAAAACAATCGTATGGTGCTGACATCGGCGCAGGCTTCCGGAAAAGCGGAAACCTATTTGTCGGGTGAGCTGGTGAATTTCGGAGTGGATGGGCCTGGTTTGATGGTCACGGTTACCTATGACGCTGTAAAAATTCGCGATGGTCAACCGGTTGAAAAACGCCGGTTTGAAGCAAGTGAGAGTGTCTTTGCTGCTGAACCAGCTCCGGTCGGGGAAGCGCTTAACAGCGCAGCCAACAAGGTTGCCGCTGAAGTTGCCGATTGGGTTGGCTAAGCCAATTCAGGCTATTTCGTTTTCTTCACCGTAAACAAACCCTTCGGGTGACGGCCAGTCGATTGAAGTGGCGGCCATGACCTGGAACAATCGTCCCATTTCATCCAGATGCGTTAACCGATGATGGGATGCGCGGATAGCATCTGCTTGTTTTGGCGAAGCCTTGCACAGCGTTTCGGTGCGCTGATCAATGCCGACCGCTTTTAGCCAAATGCCCTGCTCGGCTGGTCCATGGATGGCGAGCATGCGATTGCGCGCTGTATTCGCGAGACTCAGGAAATTGACATGTGCGGTCAGGTCCGATGTGCCGGGACTATCAAAAGGGCTGATCGGCATATGCCCCTTAACTGCCTGCAATGTGCTTCCCGTTCCCGGCTCGTCATAGCCATAGTCGATAATGAGCAATACACCGCCCTGCTTGGCAATACGGTTAGCGAGTTCACCCAATATTTGCGTGCTGGCGGGGGAGCTTTCCAATATTGTTCCGACATCGAATTCGATTTTGGTCGATAGCTGATCGGCAACTGACTCGGTTCCGGGAATCGCTATAAATTTGTTGCGTTCACGGGTGACCATATGCTGTCGCCAGCCATCCTTTGTGTAGATAAATTGCTCAATCGGAAGCGCATCAAAAAACTCATTGGCAATGACCAGCAAGGGACCCTCTTCGGGCAGACTGTCTATGGTTTCGTGCCAGGTCGCATCGGGATGCAAATCCGCCTGCTTGACCTTTAAGACCGGACTGGTCTCCACAAAATGCACGTCTGACTGACAGCCAAATTTGGACATTGCCCGCAGCGCGTCACTGGCCAAGGTACCCCGGCCGGGGCCGAGCTCGACATAGTGGCAGTTGCTCGGCGATCCTTTGCGAAGATACAGGTCGGAGAGCCAAATGCCGATCAACTCGCCAAACATCTGACTGATTTCGGGAGCAGTGACAAAATCGCCGTCTTCGCCAATCGGATCCTTGCTGGCATAATAGGCCGCGTTGGCGATGCCCATATACTCGCCGAGTGTAATCAAGCCTTCACGATCTATTTTTTCCGCAAGTTGATGCAGCGCCGATGGCTGGTCAGGCAACGCTCTCTTCTCCGGTTGCCTGCTTGGTCCCGACCTGCCGTTTCTTTGCAGTAAACACTAACCACGCACCGAGCAGGATCATCGGCATCGTTAAAAACTGTCCCATGCTAAATCCGGTCTGCTCTACAAGCCAGGTCAATTGCTGATCTGGTTCGCGGAAATATTCGACTATGAACCGGCTGAAACCATAAACGAGCAACCCTGTTCCAACCAATTTTCCGGGCTGGTAGCGTGCATCGGTTTTCCAGAAGAGTAATGACAAAATGATGAAGTAAAGCAGCCCTTCCAGTCCGGCCTCATAAAGCTGGCTTGGGTGACGTGCGACTTCCCCACCCATCGGAAAGACAATCGCCCACGGCACGTCGGTGGCCCGGCCCCAAAGTTCACCATTGACGAAATTGGCCATCCGGCCAAACAGCAGGCCAAAGGGGATAACGCACGCGACATAATCGCAAACTCGCAGAAAACTGAGTTTTTCCTTGCGTGATATCCACCAGATCGCGAGTACGACGCCCAAAGTGCCGCCATGTAGCGACATGCCGCCTTGCCAGACTTTGAAAATGTCGACGGGATTTTCGAGGATTGAGGGATTGTAGAAAAACACATATCCTAGGCGGCCGCCTAGGATGATTCCCATCGTGGCCCAGAAGATCATGTCATCAACATGCCGCTGTGCCAAAGGCGCGCCGGGCTCTCTAATCAATTTGCTTAAGTACCAATAGCCAATGATGATGCCGGCCAAATAGGCAAGAGAATACCATTTGAGCTGGAAAAATCCCAGATCCAGAGCGTTTGGAGACAGGCCCAACTCCTCAAATCGCGTAAATTCGACGGCGCTGGCCAGAATAATATCAATCAACTCTTTTCCCCATGTGGTTTCGTGTCCATATAAAGGGTAATTCCCCTATACCAAGAGGGAAACTATAAGAGAATAATCGGGAGAAAATTGAAATGCCATCAGAATTGGACTTGAAAATCCGTGCAACACTCGAAGCCATGATGGCTCCGGGCCAATTGCTTGAGCTCACGCAGGGTGAACATTTTGGTCAGCAAATGCCGATGTTCAAAAGTGCACCGGGTAATCTTGCCGATTTTATGGCCTATTTCTGTAACCAGCATGCCGATAAGGAATTCATGGTTGATGGCGATATTCGTCTAACCTTTGGTGAGGCCTATATGGCGGCAAAAACGCTCGCTGGCGGCCTGGTTGAAGGCCATGGTGTCAAAAAAGGCGATCATATCGGCATAGTCGGGCGCAATTCAGCCAATTGGGTAATCCTGTATATGGCCGTTGTTATGGCGGGCGGTGTCGCCACCAAATTAAACGGATTCTGGCAGAGCGATGAAATTGTTGAAGGCATGAACGATGTGGGCTGCACAATGGTGTTCGCCGATGCCCAGCGGGCAAAGCGGATTGAGAATAGTGGTCTGGATTATGATGCCGAAATCGTGCTGTTTGATCATGATGTACCGCCGCTGGAAGGACTACGCGCATTATTGGCAAAGGGTGGTGGAGCTGAAACCGTCTTGCCGCAGCTCGATCCCATGGACCGGGCGACGATCCTGTTCACCTCCGGATCAACCGGTCGTTCGAAAGGCGCCTATTCGAACCATCGTGCGGTTGTGCAAGGTGCGATGAGTTTTGTCGGCGCTTTTGCCGTGGTTGCTGCGATCATGGAGAAAGAAGGCACCATGCCTGATATTCAGCCATGTGCGTTGCTTTGTGTGCCACTGTTTCACGTAACCGCATCTGTACCATTGCTTCTGGTGAGTTTTGCACTGGGCCGCAAGATTGTGTTTCTCAACAAATGGGATGCAGAAGGCGCGATGAAACTGATCGAGGCTGAAAAAGTTACCTATTTCGTCGGCGTGCCGCTGATGAGCATGGAGATCTATTCTCATCCAAAACTGGGTGACTATGATTTGAGCACCTGTGTTTCGGTTGCAGCCGGTGGTGCACCGCGTCCGGTTGAACATGTGAAACGGATCAAGAGTGCAATGGGTGACAACGGATTTCCCATCATTGGATATGGCCTGACAGAGACAAACGGTGTCGGCGCATCCAACCAGAACGAAAATTACATGGCGCGACCGGATAGTACCGGACGAGCGACGCCTCCGATTGTCGAGATTGGGATTCTCGATGACGATGGCAAACCGGTTCCACAAGGTGAACGCGGAGAGGTCGGGATACGATCCATTTGCACCTTTACCGGATATTGGAACAACGACGTCGCGACGCAGGCAGCCTATACCGATGACGGCTTTTTCCTGAGCGGTGATATTGGATATCTCGACGAAGAAGGGTTTTTGTACATCGTCGACCGCAAGAAGGATATCATCATTCGCGGTGGCGAAAATATCAGCTGTCAGGAAGTGGAAGATGCGATCTATTCCCACCCTGCCATTGCTGAAGCCAGTGTCTTCGGCGTTGAAGACGAACGTTTTGGAGAAGTTCCGGCGCTCGTCTATCACCCCAAAGATGGTCAAAGCCTGTCGCAGGAAGAACTGGTTGAATTTCTGTCGGACAAGTTGGCAGCATTCAAGATACCCAGCCACATCTGGCGCCATGATACGCCGCTCCCAAGACTGGGTACTGCCAAGATAGACAAAATTTCAGTAGCCAAGAAGCACCGCGAACTGCTTGCTGAATCGGGATGAACATACCGGCCGACATTGCTGATTCCAAATCTCTTCCGGAAAAGCGGATCGTCCGGCAGCGGGAGATTATTGACCGCCGAGCATTGTCGGGCAAGATAGAAACGCTGATTGACGAACACGGAATGGGCAAGGCCCGTGCGCAGATCCTGCCTCTGCTTCAAACGGCTTTGGCGGATGGCCGAGCAGAGATTGGTAGCCGTTTGCTCAAGCGATCCTCCGCTGGTCACGAAGCCGCTATCGCGCAGTCATTCCTGGTCGATCAACTGGTTCGGTTGATCCATGACGTCGCGGTTCACCATCAATATCCGGTGAATAATCCATCATCCGGAGAGCGTATCGCGATTATGGCGGTGGGCGGTTATGGGCGCGGGGAAATGGCGCCGCACAGTGATGTGGATATCGCCTTTCTAACACCGCACAAGCAGACAAGCTGGACCGAACAAGTGGTCGAGGCCATGCTCTATTGGCTTTGGGATCTCGGTTTGAAAGTGGGCCAGAGCAGCCGGTCTATCGATGAAATGGTTCGCATGGCGAATGAAGATCTGTCGATAAAAACAGCATTGCTCGAAGGGCGCTTCATTTGGGGCGATAGCGGAGTCTACGAAGAGGCCCGGTCCCGGTTTTTTGGCGAGGTTGTGGCCGGAACCGATCGTAAATTTGTTGCAGACAAACTCGCAGAACGCGATGCTCGGCATTTAAAAATGGGTGATAGTCGCTATGTCGTCGAACCCAATGTCAAAGAAGGCAAGGGCGGTCTGCGGGATTTGCAGACACTATATTGGATCGGCAAATATATCCACCGGGTTAGAACAGCGGCTGAATTGGTCGATGTTGGATTGCTTTCCGATGTCGAATATAAACGTTTTCGCAAGGCCGATAACTTCCTTTGGGCCGTGCGTTGTCACATGCATGACCTTACCGGGCGAGCCGAAGACCGCCTGACGTTTGACCTGCAACCTGAAGTCGCCAAGCGGATGCGGTTTGCCGAACGCAAGGGCCAGTCTGCGGTTGAACGGTTCATGCAATATTATTTCTTGAATGCAAAAGTGGTTGGCAATCTAACAGGCGTGTTTCTCGCGCATCTGGATGAAACGCATAACGCGGGTGTGCGCCGGTTCATTCCCAATATTACACGCCGCCCGAAAAAACTCAAAGGCTTCATATTGGATCGCGGGCGATTGGCTTTGCCCGATGAGAGTTTCTTCGAAGAAGATCCGGTACGGTTGATCGAGATATTTCAGCTCGCGGACAAGCATGAGTTGGAAATTCATCCTTTGGCCATGCGGGCGGCCCGGCGTGATGCGAAACTGATCAACAACAAGATCCGTGAAGATAAGCGAGCAAATAAACTGTTTCTGGAGGTACTTTGTTCGCCGCGTGATCCGGAACTGGTTCTACGCTGGATGAACGAGGCCTCGATTTTTGGTCGCTTCGTTCCCGATTTTGGACGAGTGGTCGCACAGATGCAGTTTGATATGTACCACCATTATACGGTGGATGAGCACAGCATTCGGGCGATTGGTCTGTTGGCAAAAATTGGCAATGGTTCGTTGGCGGAGGATCATCCCAACTCTACCGAGACTATGCAAAAGTTGAAAAACCGCCGCGTATTGTTTGTCGCAACATTGCTGCACGATATTGCCAAGGGAAGGGGCGGCGATCACTGTGTATTGGGTGCCGAGGTTGCACTGGAATTATGCCCACGCTTCGGATTGGAGCCGTTCGAAACCGAACTGGTAGCCTGGCTAGTACGTCATCACTTATTCATGTCGGCCACAGCCTTTAAGCGGGATCTTTCAGACTATAAGACTGTTCAGGATTTTGTCGCTCAGGTAAAAAGCATGGAGCGTCTCCGACTGCTTACAGTGCTTACGGTAGTAGATATTCGCGCTGTTGGCCCGGGGATTTGGAACAGCTGGAAACGGCAACTGCTGACCGATTTGTTTGAAGCTTCAGAAGAAATGCTGCGTCTAGGGCACAAACAACGCGGGCGTGATGAACGGATTGCTGAGAAGAAGGCGATATTGTTTGATGTGCTGGATATCGCGCAAACAGATTTTGATATATTAGCCAGTCGCCTGACCGATCCATATTGGATCGCGGAACCGAACGATATGATCGAACAGAACGCGCGGTTAATGCTGCGAGCTGGTGAAGATAGTCTGGCTATTGCCGCCGACCCCTATCCGGATCGAGGTGCGACCCTGGTCACTGTTTATGCTGCCGATCATCCAGGACTTTTCTACAGGATAGCTGGCGGTATCCACGTGGCTGGTGGGAACATTATCGACGCTCGCATCCATACGACGCGTGATGGGATGGCAATCGACAATTTCCTGGTCCAGGATCAGCATGGCGCGCCCTATTCCGAAGAGCGCCAGCTGGAGCGACTCAAGCAAGCAGTTGAAGATGCGTTGGCCAATCGGTCAAAGCTTATTACAAAACTGGATGCGCGGCCGCTGTCGCATGCAAGAGCCGATGCTTTCACCATCACGCCTGGCGCTATGGTCGACAACGATGCTTCGAATCGTTTCACTGTAATTGAGGTGAATGCGCAGGACCGTCCTGCTTTGCTTCACGAACTCGCCTATGCGCTTTTCCAGGCGAAGGTAACGGTTCATAGCGCCCATATTTCCACCTATGGTGAGCGAGCAGTTGATACTTTTTACATCACTGATCTGCTAGGAGGGAAAATCTCCAACAAGGTTCGACTCAATAATCTGAAGAAGAAGCTCATTGCTGCGGCGACGGAAAAGTCGGAGGCTGAAAAAGCGGCTTAACCCATTTTATCTTTGAGCGCAGCCAATGCGCCAAACGGACCTGCTTCTTCTTCGCTTTTCAATCCTTGTTTTTCGGCCACTACATCGGCGCTGGGACCGCGGGGAAAGGGGTCGAGTGACAGATAAAGGGTTTGCGCAATGGCCTCTCCTATATCAATTTTGTTGCCTTCATATTCGACGATGTCACAATCTTCAGCCGCAAGTTCAATCTCTTCGTCGCTTTCCGGAATCTCTGTTTTCGGCAGGAAAATCACCGCAAACTGTTCTTCGATAAGGACGGGAATTGGCTCCGCGCTTATCGAACAATATTGTTCCAATTCAGCATTGATCACGCCGGTGAGATGAATTTTGTTGCCATCTACGGCCAACGCGTAGGTCGCGCTTAGCATCTGAATGGCCGGTAGACCAAAGCGTTTGGCAAGTGCCTTTCGTTCATTATTGTCGGCCGTGACAGAGCGTTTTTTGTTATCAGCGCCTAATTCTGACAATTTCACAATATGCGAAAATTCAGGTGTCATTTCGAAATCTCGGGAATTGTGCCAGAAATGATCTCAGCAGTACCGGTGCTGATAAGGTCGGCGTGAAATTGCTGTAAATGCGTGGCCACAAATTTTATCGCTTCTTTGTTGGGCTCGTCGCCTCGATACAAATTGCGATTCAGTGCTTCCACCAGCTTTTCTGTATCATCAATGGATTCGCGGTAGGCACCGATACGACCGCCCAGTGCTCCCATCATACGTTTCACATGTTTGCCAACAACCATATCGCCAATGCCAATCTGTCGCAATTGTCCGTCCATGTCAGTGATGAATAATTCGGTCAGCCAGGACGCTTGTTGATTGGCGGACTCATCGCTTTCTAGCCGGATCAGTACCAATACAAATATAGCCGCAATCATATCGAACCGGCCATCGAGACTATCAGGAACAGCACCTTCTTCATACCAAAACAGTCGTCGTCCTTCCGCGATAATCGCGTCATAAAGCGGCTGCATTTCCGCGTTCGGATTTTCCTTGGAAAACAGCTTGTCGAGAAAAGACATGTTCTAACGTTCCAGTATCATAGGCCGAAAGCTTGTTTCGGCGATTGTTAAGTCTACATACAGGGCATATTGATATTTACTGCGCGAGATGCAATGGGCCTTTGCAGATTGCGGTTTTACTCGAATGATCGAGATGAAACCAGTATTGGAGTTACGAAATGTTAAAGCAGCCTAGAAAAATTGCGATAGTGGGCGGATTAGTTGCCGTTGGCATGGTATTATCAGGCTGTACGCAAGTGCGCGGGCATCAGGGCTATGTTGCCGATGCTGTACTGATTACATCTGTTGCTCCAGGAATTGACAACCGCCAATCAGTGGAAGCATCTTTGGGCCGCCCAACCTTTACGGGGCAATTCGATGATAATATATGGTATTATGTGTCGCGTGAAACACGGCAATTGGCGTTTAACTCTCCCCGACCTCGCGATCAGCAAGTGCTTCGCGTCCAGTTTGATGCCGCAGGTAACGTGATTTCTGCTGATCGAACCGGATTGGAATTGGTGGCCAATATCAGTCCAGATGGCGATAAAACGCCGACATTGGGCCGGGAGCGGGGGTTCTTTGAAGAGCTGTTCGGTAATATTGGCGCTGTTGGTGCTCCCGGTGCACAGGGGCCGAGCAACGACCGTACTCGGCCTTAATACAGCTTAATTCTCGAGAAATTTGACCCAGGGCTGACCGACTTCTTTCCAGTCGGCTGGATCCCAGATCTTATTCATGTCTGCGCGGGCTTTCTCCTCATTCCAACCCAGCCGCTCTGTCCGGTAGCGATAGAAAAAGGCCGATACACGGGCGTTGACAATACAATGGACATGGACCTTTTTGCCGTCCAGTCTATCCATAGTATCGCAAAATTGCTGGAAATCCTGCTCCGCCGGCGCGCTAAAGACAACCGGAATGTGGATATATTCCACACCTAGCGATTCCAGGGCGCCGCGTTCATCGGTCAGAGATTTTTCATGATCCTCCAGCGCCAGGTTGATGACATGCTCAATACCCAGCGCCTTGATCTCGGCCAGCTCTTCTTCGCTTGGTTGACCCGACGTGGTGATCCGGTCGTCTAGCCGAAGCCAATTGTGGATCTGGACCGGATCACTCAATCGGCTATCCCGCCAGCTGCAAGCACAGCCAGTGTTACCAATTCAGAGGCGGTAGAGGCCATGGTGGCAATCTGAACCGGATGTTCAAGTCCAACCAGCATCGGTCCAATAACCGCATCCCCGCCTAGCTCACGCAGCATTTTGGCCGACAAGTTGGCGGATTGTAGTCCGGGCATGACCAGAACATTGGCTGGCTGATCTAGCCGACTGAATGGATAGTTAGCCATGAGCGCGGGGTTAAGCGCTACGTCAGGAGCCATTTCCCCTTCATATTGGAACGGAACCCGGCGTTCATCGAGAATAGACACAGCGTCGCGAATATTCCCAAGCCATTGACCCGGAGGATTGCCGAAAGTCGAGTAGCTCAGAAAGGCAACCCTGGGTTCATGACCCATTTTGCGGGCAACAGCTGCGGTTTGTTCGGCAATATCGGCCAGTTCATGGGCGCTTGGTCGTTCGTTGACAGTGGTATCCGCCATGAAGACGGTATGATGTTGACCGACCATGACGTGAATGCCGAATGATGTTCTGCCAGGAACAGGATCGATGACTTTCGAAACGTCCCGCAATGATTGCGAGAAGGTTCGTGTGACACCGGTGATCATCGCTTCGGCCTGACCCAGTTTCAACAATGCCGAACCAAAGACATTGCGTTCCTGATTGACTAGGCGTTTGATATCACGGCGCATTGCCCCCCGGCGTTGCATGCGTTGATAGAGCATCTCGACCATGTCGGGGACGAGTGGGCTTTTACGGCTATTATGGATTTCGAAGTTGTCAATGTCACTCACACCCAGTTCGGCAAGCTTGGCGCGCACTTTGTCGTCGCGGCCAACCAGAACCGGCACACCATATCCACCGTCGCGGAACATGATTGCGGCGCGCAGCACGACATCCTCTTCGGCCTCGGCAAAGACAACCCGTTTCGGTGCCTGTCTTGCTTTCTCGTAAACCTGCGTCAGAACAGATGTGGTTGGATTGAGCCGCGCCTTGAGCGACTGGCGATACTCGTCGAGATCATCGATCGGTTTTTGTGCGACGCCGCTATCCATAGCCGCTTTCGCTACCGCCGCAGACACCACATCCATCAGGCGCGGGTCAAACGGTGCGGGAATGATATAGTCTTCGCCGAACACGGGGGCTTGACCACCATAGGCTGCAGCCACTTCTTCGGGCACTTGTTCGCGGGCAAGTTCGGCAATGGCCTGCGCCGCTGCGACTTTCATCTCTTCATTGATTCGGGTGGCCCGCACATCAAGCGCGCCCCGGAAAATGAACGGGAAGCCCAGAACATTGTTGACCTGATTGGGGTAGTCGGAGCGTCCAGTCGCGACAATCGCATCCGGACGGGCCGCTTTGGCATCAGGCGGCGTGATTTCAGGATCAGGGTTGGCCATGGCAAAGATGATCGGCTTGTCCGCCATATCTTTGACCATTTCGGGTTTGAGTGCGCCGGCAGCAGACAGACCAAGGAACACATCCGCACCCTTTAAGGCTTCGTTTAAGTCGCGCGCGTCTGTGTCAATTGCATGCGCGGATTTCCATTGATCGACATTGTCGCGGCCGCGATAAATCACCCCGCTGCGATCGCACATGGTCAGATTTTCATGCGGCACACCAAGAGATTTGATCAGTGATGCGCATGCGATAGCAGCCGCACCGGCGCCATTGACCACAACTTTGACATCTTCGACTTTCCGGTCGGTGAGCAGGCAGGCATTGATTATTCCTGCCGCTGCGATGATTGCGGTGCCATGCTGATCATCGTGGAAAACCGGAATATTCATCCGGTCACGCAATGTTTGCTCGATGATGAAACAGGCCGGTGCGCCAATGTCTTCCAGATTGATGCCGCCAAAGCTGGGTTCCATAATCTGAACGGCATTGATGAAAGCGTCTGTGTCTTCGGTGTCGAGCTCGATGTCGATACCATCGACATCGGCAAAGCGTTTGAACAGGACCGCCTTGCCCTCCATCACCGGCTTGGAGGCGAGTGCACCCAAATTGCCCAATCCCAAAATAGCAGTGCCATTGGAAATCACCGCAACCAGATTGCCCTTGGCGGTATAATCATAGGCGGTGGATGGATCTTCCGCGATCGCGCGGACCGGAACGGCAACGCCGGGAGAATAGGCAAGGCTCAAATCGCGCTGTGTCGCCATTGGTTTCGAGGCAACAATCTCGATCTTGCCAGGTCGGCCATGTGAGTGAAAAAGTAGCGCTTCGCGCTCGGAAAATTCTACATTGCTCTTATTCTTGTCGGCCAATTTGTCTCTCCGCATATTTGGCAGGTTCCTGCCAAAGGGTTTTGCGTCCCAAATGGACCCCTACTCGGTTTAAGGGAGTCTCGCAATATCAAGCAATTATCATGTGAATTGATCACTGCTCTTTAATGTCCTTCTCGTCTCCGCTATCGCATTTTTATGGCAACTCAGATTCGCGAAAAGGCTAAATCAGGGGATAAAAAGGCGGCATCCAAGCCAGCCAAAGTCACGCCAATGATGGAGCAATATTTCGCGCTGAAGGAAAAGGCCGCGGATTGCTTGCTCTTCTACCGGATGGGCGACTTCTTCGAGCTATTCTATGACGACGCCATAAAGGCCTCTGCAGCACTAGATATTGCGCTCACGAGTCGGGGGAAAAATGCCGGCGAGTCTATTCCGATGTGCGGTGTTCCTGCGCACTCGGCGGAGAGCTATCTGGCAAAACTAATCCGTGCCGGTTTCAAGGTAGCGATAGCCGAGCAGACCGAAACACCGGAAGAAGCAAAAGCGCGGGGCGGGTATAAGGCGCTGGTCGCGCGCGATATTATCCGTTTTGTAACGGCTGGCACGCTGACCGAAGACACGCTGCTGGATGCACGATCGGATAATATGCTCGTGGCACTTGCAGAAGTGCAGGGGCAAATTGGATTGGCCGCAGCCGATATTTCTACGGGCAATTTTGAACTGACCAGCATCACGCCCGAAGAACTGACTGCTGAATTGGCGCGCATTGCACCGTCCGAGGTCATTTGCCCGCCCTCTCTGTTCGAGCAAGTAGAAGGCAGTCATCGCGGCATCACAACGGAATGGAAAAAAGCGGATTTCGACAGCAGCAAGGCCGAAGGGCGGCTCAAAACTTTGTTCGGATCAGACAGCAAGTACGAACTCAGCCAGTTTTCCCGCGCAGAGATAGCGACAGCGGGCGGGTTGGTGAGCTATGTCGAGCATGTCTCACAGGGTGAAACACCCTATTTGCACAATCCGGTTCAGCGCAAGACCCCCGATTTCCTTATGATTGATGGCCCCACACGGGCCAGTCTGGAAATTGAACAGACCTTGGCCGGTGAACGCAAAGGGAGCCTGCTTGATTGCATTGATCGCACCGTGACGGCGAGCGGTGCGCGACTGCTCGCCCGCGATATCGCTGCCCCGCTTTGCAACACGACCAAAATAGGCGAGCGACTGGCGCTGGTGCAATGGTTCCATGACGATCCAGCGGTCCGCGACGATATCCGCATAGCCCTGAAAGCGCTGCCCGATATTGGCCGGGCTTTGGGCCGGGTATCAGCGGGCAGGGGCAGCCCGCGCGATTTGGGGCAGATCCGCGATGGTCTGGCCGGTGCACGGATTTTGCGTGAGCGGTTGTCACTGATGATGGCGTTGCCCGAATTGCTGCAACAGATTTTGCCAGCACTCGACGGGCATGCAGCGATGGTAGATCTGCTGGAACGTGCGTTGATCGAAAGCCCGCCAACCGAAACCGCCAGCGGTGGTTATATTGCCGCGGGCTATGATCCGGCATTGGATGAATTGCGCAGTGCGGGTTTGGATGGCCGTCAGGCGATCTCAAAACTGGAAGGCCGCTACCGGGAATCGACTGGGATCAATACACTGAAGATCAAGCATAATGCGGTGCTGGGTTATTTTGTCGAGGTGCCAGCGCGTCACGGTGATGCTTTGATGACCGAGGACTCCGGTTTCGCCCATCGTCAGACATTGGCTGGTGCGGTGCGGTTTAACTCGACCGAACTCCATGAAGAAGCATTGCGCGTTACGCAGGCTGGCGCACATGCGCTGGCCTCCGAAGCCGCGCATTTTGAGGATTTGATCGAGAAAGTTTTGGCGCGCAAGGAAGCGATCGCAGACAGTGCCGATGCACTGGCCCGCATTGATGTCGCGGCCGCGTTGGCGGAACGTGCGGCTGAAGGGCAATGGTGCCGACCCGAATTTGTCGATGGCAAGCATCTGGATATCCAGGGCGGCCGTCATCCGGTGGTGGAAGAAGCGCTAAAGAAAGCGGGCGATCCGTTTGTTGCCAATGATTGTTCCTTGGCTGCGCATGAGCGGCTCTGGCTGGTTTCCGGTCCCAATATGGGCGGTAAATCGACCTTTCTGCGCCAGAATGCGCTGATCGTCATTCTCGCTCAAGCGGGGGGTTTTGTCCCGGCATCTTCCGCGAGGCTAAGCCTTGTCGACCGTTTGTTTAGCCGGGTTGGGGCCTCCGATAATCTGGCGCAGGGTCAATCTACCTTCATGGTCGAAATGGTAGAAACCGCGGCGATTTTGAATCAGGCTACCGAGAATAGTTTCGTGATCCTGGACGAAGTAGGGCGCGGGACGTCTACTTATGATGGTCTTGCACTGGCGTGGGCCGTGGTCGAGGCGGTGCACGAGACAAATCAATGCCGCTGCCTGTTCGCCACCCATTATCACGAGCTGACCCGTCTGGCTGATCAATTAGATGCATTGTCTCTGCACCACGTGCGGGCGCGGGAATGGAAGGGTGATCTGGTATTAATGCACGAACTGGCTAGCGGTCCGGCGGATCGCAGCTATGGATTGGCTGTCGCAAAACTGGCTGGTGTACCAAAACCCGTGTTGAAACGCGCCAAAGCCGTACTCGATAAACTGGAGGCTGGACGGGCGGAAACCGGAGGTCTGGCCGCAGGATTGGGCGACTTGCCTTTATTTGCAGCTAGTTTGGCAGAGACCGAAGAAGCGACCGACAAATTACGAGACGCTCTTGAAAATCTCGATATCGATGCACTGAGCCCCCGGGAGGCGCTTGATCATCTATATGCGCTCAAGTCGCAGCTGGAAGAGGAGGGCTAGCCCGCCACTGCGGCCATCATTTGCGCGCAGATGATGGCGCCATAAGTACCCAAGGCATAACCCAACACCGCCAGCAAAACACCGACGGGTGCGAGGGCAGGGTGAAAAGCGGCGGCGACTACAGGCGCCGATGCTGCTCCACCCACATTGGCTTTGCTGCCGACCGCAACGAA
The DNA here is from genome assembly GCA_947494305.1 of uncultured Sphingomonadaceae bacterium. Taxonomy (GTDB): domain Bacteria; phylum Pseudomonadota; class Alphaproteobacteria; order Sphingomonadales; family Sphingomonadaceae; genus Parasphingorhabdus. The sequence continues at coordinate 219,041 of CANLUL010000003.1, forward strand.
GAAAAATGGTGCTTTGATGATTTTTGCGACCGCAATGAGCAATATCGAATGAAAGGTCATCCAGATAAACCCGACCAGGAACAGCAGCGGTTGATCGGCCAGCATGAATACATCCATTTTTGTGCCGATGATCGCAACCAATAGAAAGATGAACACGGTACCAATTTTGGAAGCACCAGCCCCTTCATAACCGCGTGCGCTGGTAAAGCTTAAGCCAAGCCCAACCGTGGTTGCGGTCACAACAATCCAGAAAAACTCTGCCGCCAATATAGATTCGCCGAGCCCCTGCGCTTCGAAAAACGGCACTGCCACAGCAGCAACTAGGTGTGACACCGCTACACCGCCAAAAGCGATGGCGGTCAGCATGACCAGATCGGCGGCAGATGCGGTTCGTTCCACCGAGCTAGTGTAGTCTGCCATCTTGTTTTTCAGTCGTTCGATCGCGCTACTGTCTGCGCCCAGCCAGCGGTCCACTTTCTCGGAATTGCCCGCGCCATAAAGCAGGAAAGCCATCCAGATGTTCGCGACCACAATATCCACGGCGACCATGGCCGCATATTTCTCCTGGTTGTAGCCATAGACCTCGAGCATCGCCGTCTGGTTCGCACCGCCGCCGATCCAGCTACCCGCCAGAGTTGCGAGCCCGCGCCAAATTGCATCCGCACCTTCTCCACCAACCGTTTCGGGACTAAACGATCCGACGATCAACATCGCTATGGGACCGCCCAATATGATCCCGATGGTTGCGGTGAAAAACATGATCAGTGCTTTTGATCCCAGCCCCAAAATTCCCTTCATATCGATGCTGAGCGTCATCAGCACCAGTGCGGCCGGCAGGAAATAATCCTTGGCAATCTGCCAAAGGTTGGACTCTTCGGAGGATATCAATCCAAAACTATTCATCAGCGAGGGGATTAGATAGGCCAATAAAATAATGGGTATGAACGTATAGAATTTATCCCACCAGCCGCCGCGGCTTTTTGTGTAAAATATCGCGCCTAGCACCGCCGCCAGCAGTCCAAAAACAATGGCATCATTGGTTATCAAGGGCGCGTCCAAAATGTCTCTCCTGTTTCTCACATCCTAGCGCGAAAATTGAGGAAGTCACAATTTAGTTGCTTTTCGCGGCCAGCTTTAGTCAAACGCCCGGATGACTGACCATGCACCTGATCATCGCCCAGACCCAGCCATGCTTGCCAAAGCAGAAACGCTCACCGAAGCCTTGCCCTATTTGCAACGCTATGCGGGAGAGACTTTTGTGATCAAATATGGCGGCCATGCCATGGGTGATCCTGCACTGGCGCGCAATTTTGCCGAGGATATTGTGCTGCTCAAACAAGTGGGTATCAATCCGGTGGTCGTTCACGGCGGCGGTCCGCAGATTGGCGCGATGCTGGAACGCGTAGGTGTGGAAAGCAAATTTGTCGATGGCCTCAGGGTGACGACCAAGGAAACCGCAGAGATTGCGGAGATGGTTTTATCTGGTGCAATCAACAAGGAACTGGTCAGCTGGATCGGCCGGGCTGGTGGCAGCGCCATCGGTATTTCAGGAAAAGATGGCGGTTTTGTAAGAGCAGCCAAGCTGCGACGTACCGCTCGCGACCCCGATAGCAATATTGAACGGATTATTGATCTGGGCTTTGTCGGAGAGCCCAAGCATGTGGATCGCGGCGTTGTGGATACGATTTCGGCATCAGGTATGATCCCGGTAATCGCGCCCATTGGTGTCGATGGAGATGGTCATACCTACAATATCAATGCGGACACCATGGCGGGAGCTGTGGCCTCAGCTTTGCGTGCTGCGCGCTTGTTCTTGCTGACGGATGTTGCCGGTGTGCTGGACAAAGAAGGGGAATTGCTGACCGATCTGGATCCTACCAAAATTGAGGCGCTTTCAAAAGATGGTACCATCAAAGGCGGCATGATCCCCAAGTTGGAGACATGTGTGAACGCAGTGACCAAAGGCGTGGATGCCGCAGTCGTGCTGGACGGCCGTATCCCCCATGCGATGCTGCTTGAAATTTTCACCAGTCAGGGCGCTGGCACGCTGATCCGCGATGATTTTGAGGCAGTTGAATAAACGGCAAACTGTGTTATATTAATGGTACACTAAGTTTCTTGGCATAGCCCGACATAGTCGTTAGGGCTCGGCCAACAGATAGAAAAGGTTCGCGTCATGGCATTTGCCCTGCTTCAGATTATCAATATTCTTCTCAATGTCGCGATCACGGTGATCATTGTGCAGGCCATCATGAGTTGGCTGCTCGCTTTCAACGTCATAAACCTACAAAATGATATCGCCCGCGCCGTTTGGACTGCACTTGATGGGTTGACCGCGCCGATTTACAATCCGATCCGCAAGATCATGCCTGATTTTGGTTCGATTGACCTGACACCAATGGTTGTCATCATAGGTATAATTATATTACAGGATGCCATTCTTCCACCAATTGCGCAGGCCCTACTGACTTGACCACAGCACATATTATCGACGGCAAAGCGTTTGCAGCAGGATTGCGTGAACGCATCAAATCGGCTGTCCCCACATTTCAAAACCAGGCCGGACGCGCGCCGGGGTTGGCCGTTGTTCTGGTCGGCGAAGATCCTGCTAGTCAGGTCTATGTCGCATCAAAGCACAAAGCGACCATCGCGGCAGGTATGGAGAGTTTTGAACACCGTCTACCCGCCGATACAGCCCAAGCTGATCTGATTGCTTTGGTTGAGAAGTTGAATGCGGATGATACCGTCGACGGCATTTTGGTGCAGCTTCCTCTACCCGAAGGACTGGACGAAAAAGCGGTCGTTATGGCGATTGATCCGGACAAGGATGTCGATGGACTTCATGTTATCAACGCAGGACGATTGGCCAATGGCGAAGAAGCGCTGACACCCTGCACACCGCTGGGCAGCCTGATGCTGCTGAAAGACACATTGGGTGATCTTTCCGGCCTCAATGCTGTTGTAGTGGGCCGTTCAATCTTGGTTGGCAAACCGATGGCGCAGCTTCTGTTGGGCGAAAATTGCACCGTCACCATGGCGCATAGCCGGACCAAGGATCTGCCAGAAGTGGTTCGCCGTGCAGATATCGTTGTCGCCGCTGTGGGCCGTGCTGAGATGGTCAAGGGTGACTGGCTCAAAGACGGTGCGGTTGTCATTGATGTTGGTATCAACCGGCTCGATCCAGAACCTGGCAAGGAAAGAGGCCGTTTGGTCGGTGATGTCGCTACCTCCGAAGCAATGGATCATGTCCGTGCCATTACTCCGGTTCCAGGAGGGGTTGGCCCGATGACCATAGCGGTGCTACTACGCAACACGTTGGTCGCCGCTTCTGCGCGGGAAGGACTGGAAAAACCGGAGGGTTTCTAATGCGAATTTTTGCTGCAATCGGCATCGCTTTGTTGTTGGCGGGCTGTGCCAGTAGCGGCGGACGTCCCGCTGATCGGGAGCGTTTTCAGCGCATCGCCGGTAAGCCAAACGCTAATCCCAGTGAAATCGTGAAGGCGGAGTTGGCTTTTGCACGATTGGCACGCGAAGAAGGACAATGGACCGCGTTTCGCAAAACCGCGACCGAAGATGCCGTGATGTTTGTACCCAATCTAACCAATGCGCAGCAATGGTTGAAGGGCAAAGCGGATCCGAAAGAGGCCGTTGATTGGCAACCCCATAGAATTACTATGTCCTGTGATGGCTCTATGGCCGTATCCACCGGAGCATGGCAGGCTGCGAATGGCTCTACCGGAAAATTCTATACGATTTGGCAAAAACAAAATGCAGAGGATCGGCGCGTCCGAGGAAAAGAGAGTGAATGGAAATGGGTTTTTGATCATGGCTTTGCTGTGGATGAACCCTTGCAAGAACCAGATTTTGTCGAAACAGAAGTGGCCGCATGTGATTCCAAACCATCTCCAAGAATGACGGTTTCTACCAGCGCTACCCGCAACACCAGGGGGCAGTCCACAGATGCTTCACTGTGGTGGAGCGCGATTGAAAATGCGGACGGTCGGCGCCTTTTATCCGTTTCTATTTGGGATGGCAGTGAGAAAAAGAGCGTTGTTGAGGAAGATTTTGGTTTGGCAGCCAAATGACCGAGCTTTTTATCTCTGCCTTTATCACATTTTTCGTGGTGATTGATCCGCCGGGCTGTGCGCCGATTTACGCCAGCCTGACTACCAACGCGCCAGCAAACCAACGCCGAAATATGGCGTTTCGCGCCATCATTGTTGCCTCTGTCATATTGGTTGTCTTTGCCGCTTTTGGTGCACAGTTGTTGGGCGCTCTTGGTATCAGCCTCGATAGTTTTCGCATAGCAGGTGGTATCATGCTCTTCATAATCGCGCTGGAGATGGTGTTTGAGAAACGCACCGAACGCCGCGAGAACCGCGCGCAAGATATTATCGACAAACCCGAAATTGAAGATGTCTCTATTTTCCCCATGGCAATGCCAATGATTGCTGGGCCAGGGTCCATAGCAGCGGTCATGTTGCTGATATCAAAGCATGAAGGTCTCGAAAGCACATTTGTTATTATGAGTGCTCTGGGAGCGGTGCTGTTATTGACGCTTGGCGGATTGTTACTCGCGGGACCATTGATGCGGCTTTTGGGTGGCAATGTTGAAGCCGTCATTACCCGAGTGCTGGGAGTGTTATTGGGAGCATTGGCGGTGCAATTTGTGGTCGACGGAATGAAGGCGAGTTTTTAAAGTTTCCGTGCTTCCTCGATCAGCATCACCGGAACACCCTGTCTGATGGGATAGGCAACACCTGCCGCCTCGCTGATCAATTCTTGCGCTTTCTCATCATATTTCAGTGTCGTTCTTGTTACTGGGCATACCAGAATTTCGAGCAACTCTGGATCGACCGCAATTATCTCACTCACTGCAACGTAACCCGGTCATCGTCACCATCGGAGCGTCCAAAGAATTGTAGCAGCTGAATGATTAGCTCTGATCGATTGGCTAAACCTTCCACTTCCAGCAGCGCCTGTTTCGAAGCGACATCAAAGGGAGCGATTTGAGCGATGCCGTTGACGAAAGCAAAATCGTCGAGCCGTCCGATACTGTCCCAATCGACTTGATATCCTTGCAGGTCAGCAAATTTTCGTGATTCAATCTCAAGCGAAGCCCGTTCGGTGCTGGCCAGCACTTCATCATCTTCCCTGGGCTCTTCTATCTCGGCTTGAACCTGACGGAATGCAGTGCTCGAATCGAGCTCTTCGATCACCTTAAAGCGGGCGACACCTTCCAACACAATATTAAAGCGTCCATCTTCTAGTGCTTCAATATCGATGATTTTCCCGACACAGCCAATATCGAACAGCTCGGGCGTGTCTCCGCCTGTTTTTGGTTGGATCATACCAACCCGCCGATCCCTTGCCATCGCATCATTGATCAACGCCTGATAGCGCTCTTCAAATATATGTAGCGGCAGATGCATGCCGGGAAACAGCAATGCACCCGGCAGCGGGAAGATCGAGAGGCGTTTAGTTTCGCTCATATTATCCGAACAACACCGCGGATAGCTTCCGGCGTGTATTGGCAACCCACTCGTCTTCCAGGCCAACCATTTCAAACAAGGCCAATAACTTTTCGCGGGCTGCGCCGTCGTTCCAGTCTTTATCTGCCTCAATAATCGTAAGCAGATGCTCCGCACCGCCGTCATGATCACCAGATGCGATCAAAGCACTGGCCAGATCCAATCGTGCCTGATGATCTTTGGGGTTGCTTTCTACCGCTGCTTTCAGACCATCCAAAGCACCTTCTTCCGGCCTGTCTTTGGCCAAAGCCAGTGCCGACTTGGCCCGTTCAATGGCGGGATCACCTTGTAAGTCTTCTGGTAAACCAGCCAGAGCCTGTTCGGCTTCTTCCACATGCCCTGCTGCGACCATGGCCCGAACCAATCCGCCGACGGCTTGCACATTATCCGGTGCCATTTCCGCAATTTGTGCGAAAATGCCGGCCGCACGTTCTGCATCGCCTTCGCCCAGCACTTCTTCGCCCATCGCGAGCAACGGCTCGATATCCGGTTTTGCTTCTTCTCCGCCCTCGCCAACGGGCAGTTTTTCGAGCAATTGGTCCAATGCGCCGGCAATTTGGCTTTCGCTGCGCGCGCTGGTCAGGTCGGCAACCGGCTTGCCCTGAAATATCGCGTAAACCGTCGGAATGGACTGCACCTGAAACTGGGATGCGATGAACTTGTTCTCATCAACGTTCACCTTGGCTAGGATAACGCCTTTGTCCGCATATTGAGCGGCGACTTTTTCCAACAGAGGCGTCAGCGCCTTGCACGGCCCGCACCATTCGGCCCAGAAATCCAATATGACCAGCTTGTCCATGCTGGGCGCAACAACATTTTGTTGAAATTCTTCAACTGCCTTTTGTTCTTCGACTGTCAGTCCCGCTGTAGCCAAGGGATGCCTCCTGATATGCTGAGCGCGAAAGGAATTATGCATTCCAAGAATCACGCTAAAATTGTTTATTATGCGCGCTTTATGTGGGGATCAAAGCGTCAAAGCCAAGCATATTTTTACTTTTCAGCGTTAGTGAGGTGAAAATGGGGCTTGCGGGGGTATATAACCCATGCTAACCGCGCGCCTCATCTGCTGACGACGATACCATGTTTCAGCAGCGCCAAGCGGGCGTAGCTCAGTGGTAGAGCATCTCGTTGCCAACGAGAAGGTCGAGAGTTCGAATCTCTTCGCCCGCTCCAGTTTTTCAAAATGATGACTGAAACACAGATCCAGATGCGATCTATTATATGTTTGTGACATTGTTGGTAAAATGTTCGACGCCAATGGAACTGCCGATGCTATGGAGCGATGGTTCTTTTCACATAGCTTTCAAATGAATCGACAAAAACGCGGGTCTTGTTGGCGAGATATTCGCGATTGGGGTAAACGGCAAAAATTGCCCGGTTCACATCCTTAAGCTCTCCGGTGAAAAGCGGCTCCAGCGTCCCTGCTTGTAATTCAGAGTGAACCAAGAAACGTGCCAGTCGTGCTATCCCCATCGCCTGCAACGCTGCGGTTTTAACGGTCAGGCCAATCCCCGAGAATCGGCTGTTCACGCGTACAGATTGACCGTTTCGAAATTCCCAGCTGTCATTCGTTTTCCCCTTCGCATGGATGGTCAGGCATCGATGGTTTGCGAGTTCAGCGGGCGATTTGGGCCGCCCAGCCTGTTGCAGATATTCTGGCGACGCACAAACAACCCATGGGTCGTCAATCAACTTGCGTACGATGAAGGAGGTTTCGTTAGGGTGTTCAAATAGAATCGCTACGTCAATTCCATCTTTTAACAGGTCGATGCCCCCATCACCTTGAACAACGACCACTGAGATATCCGGGTAAGTATCCGCGAAGTCTTTCAGGAAAGGGACCAAGACCTCTACCGACAGCGCATCAGATGCCGCTACGCGCAATTCACCGGCTGGATGGGAACTCAAATTACGAACAGTTTCTTCGGTATTTTCAATGGCCGCAAGAATGTTTTCACAGCGTTCGAACAACAATTGTCCTGCTTCGGTCAGCGACAAGGAGCGGGTGGTTCGATTGAACAAACGAACCTCCAACCTTTTCTCAAACCGGGCGATCTTCTTGCTGATCGCCGAAGGGGATAGGCCCAGCTTATGACCGGCATCGACAAAGCTACCCGCTTTGACAACTTCGCTGAATACGCTCATTTCAGTAGCTGGTTGCATAGCCATTTTTCTATAATTGATGACTAAATATCAATAATCAAGTTCTATTACGTCTGTTTATTCATTTATAATTTCATTCTATACAGAGATCGGTCGTTTTGGATGAAAGACCCAAAAGGATTTTGCCCAAAGAATGGAGCGATTGGATGGACAAAGAATTGGTGAGCCAGATCAAGTCGGGTCTGAAATTGAAATGCGGGCACTGTGGAACGGGCTTGCTGTTTAAGAGCTATCTGAAATTTCACGAACAGTGTGATATATGTGAGCAAGATCTGACGGTCGCAGACACTGCTGATGGTCCTGCCTTCTTTGTGGGCTTTGGCGTCACGATCATCCTGGTACCGGTGATCCTTGTCCTCGTGCTTTCTTTCAGCAGCATCGCCGGAAAGCTGTGGGCCTTTGCAATTGGTTTAACGATCTGCCTCGCGATTTGTCTAATCCTGCTACCGCCCGTCAAAGCGATATTGTTGAACCTCCAGATATTTTATAATTCTGGAGAAGGCTCGCTGGGCAGATAGCGTGATTGCGACGCTTCCGGAGCTTGTTTTGAGACTAGTCGATATCGTGCATGTTGATGGTTCGACTCAGCGCATGCAAAATCCGGCGGATGATGGGTCGCAAAATTCATCCGCCGGACGCATCGCTTGCGCGAGCTTTTCGAAAAGACCTAAGGGCGGCCTATCGAGGTTTATATTCGCGTAGAAGCATGCTGCTCTTCACGGTGCGATATTCAGCGCGGTTGCCCGATTCTGATATCTGCTGTTCGACTGTTGATTTCATAAAGGCACTATATGCTTTGTTCCGCCGTTCCACTTCGGCCGCATCAGCGATATTGGAAAACGTGCTCATCAAGTAAATTGTCGGCTCTCCGTCGCGGGGATATTCGTTGATCAGAATTTTATAGTCGCTGATCCAGCCTTTGGATTTTGCGAATTCCTGTACTCTGGTCCAATCGCCAGCAAGATGGTTCGCATATTTGAACTCGCCGCCGTCTTTAACGTAAATACCGGCAACGCTGGAATAGTCACCAGCAACAAGCGGGAATTCCTGCGCATGGACGGCCGTGGGTAGCGCCATTGGCAGGGCCATCACTATTGCAGCAGTGGCCATTTTCATTTGTGTATTCATCTTCATTTTACTTCTCCTTGGTTATTGAACTTTTATGTTGAACTTTTGATGGGTTGCGCCGCCTTTGGCACAGCTTCAGATTTCCCCACTTTGGCCAGGAAACATATGGCGAGGCCCGCCAGGGTGATCGCGGCGACCGCGTAATAGGTTGCTGCATAGCCCTCGCTTTCGATCAGCCAGCCGGAATTGCCAGACATCAGTGCACGACCTAAATTTGGAACAGCCATGAACAGGGCAAATTGGCTAGCGGCCACGGTTGGACTGCAAATGCGCATGGCCCAAACGATCAGCAAGATCATCAGCAGCAGGGCCACAACATACTGGATCAAGAAAATTGCGATGAAGATGTTGTCACCTTCCCAACTGTCGAAAGTCGCGCCGCCAATCGCCGCACTGATGCCGAGCAGGAGAAACAGAAAAATGATGGCATGTCGCAAGCCGATGAAGCGCACGATAAGAGGGGACACAACTCCTGCAGCAAGAGCGGCGGCCAAACTAACAATCGCTGAAAAACTGGAATATTGATCGCTACCCCAACCAAGCTGTTGGATGGTTAGCGTCGGGCTGACGGCGTCTATAAAAGACCAACTTACTTGTGCTAAGGTCATAGCTAGAAGGAAGAGCAAAGTAAGCGGCGAGGCAATTGACCGGAACAAGCCGATTATGATCGGAAGCCAAGCGCTGTGCTGCCGTTCCTCACATTCACGGGAAGCGGTACCTTTGCTCCATGGCAGCAACCGCTCGCCCGGGCGTTCCCGGATAACCACGACTACAAAGGAAACAATTGCCACAAAAGCGGAGAACGTGAGTGCAGTTGTACTAATGTCCCCCGAAACCAGTAACTGTCCGGCCACGAAACTGGTCGCTGCTATTCCCACTGATTGGGATGCGTACATCAGGCCATTGACGAGTGTACGCTCACTGTCGGGAACAATATCCACCACCATACCGTCGACAGCGACATCGTTAAAGGTGGCGCAAAGGTTGAGGGCAAAACAATATCCCGCCAATAATCCGATCTGATCAACCGTCGGCGCATCTATCGCCATGGCCAGCAGGACAATCGCCATCATGGCTTGTGCTGTAATAATCCAGACTCGGCGACGGCCCATAGGTTTGAAAGTAAAACGGTCCATCAACAGGCCATTTACCAGCTTCAATGACCAGGGCAGCAAAGCCGTTCCAATGAACACACCCACTTCAACAGGAGTTGCGCCCTTGGCTGCGAGCCACGCCGAAATGCCTACTGTTGTCAGTCCTACTGGCACACCCTGCATAAGGTAAAGGATTGCCACGACGATTAGGCGCGCTGCTTTGCTTTCGGACAATGAGGGAAGGGCCAGCCGCACCGGCAGCTTAACAGCTTGCTCCATTTTAACCCCCACATGTAGCAGGCATAGCTCTCCCGCTGGCGGTCGAAGGAATTTTCGAACCGACCTAAACGATCAAACTTGTCTGTAATTTCAATGCGTTGTTGATGGACGCAAATGTAACACCGCGTCAACGGTGCTACCGTCAAAAAAGCGTCAATAATGCTCTAGTTCATGGTGGTAGGTTTGGGGAGCAAATCTGGCCAGCCATATTTTTCCCATGCTGCAACCATTCCGATCCGTTCGGCGAAATCCATAAAATCCGGATGTAGTCGAACCTGGTTTATCGGCTCTGCGTCGGTCCAGAGTGACATGAAAGAGAAGAAATTGGCGGTTGTTATCTGCTTACCGAGGGTTTTGAACACCATGGGGGCGTCGCCCATCCAGATCGCTGGCAATGTGATTGTGGCATCACAGGGATCATGCAGTGTCGCGTGGAGCATCTCCAACACCATGCAATAGTTTTTGCGGTCCTGATCTTCGCCGCCCCAAAGCCCCTTCGCAGCCATCAACCAATAGGCATCCATCGCGTCAGCATCCATCGGTGAACTACCAGCTGGCGGGAATATCACGGTGTTCAACAGCTTCTTCGTCAGCTGATGGGTTTCCACCGCAGCATCATTATCGCCTGATACCGCCAAAGCCGCCGCGAGCCACATGGATGGAAAGCCAAGATCCACCATCCTCTGTCCGGCCGCTATAGCGGCATCAACATTCCCAAGGTTGAGATGTACCCCGGTAAGAATGGCGTAGCTACGGCCATTTACCGGATCTTGATCTATGCTCGCTTCAATATAAGGCAAGGCATCGCGGGTGCGCCCGCAATAGAGCAGAAAAGATCCAACCCGGTTTAAGACATCCGGATTATTGGGCTCCAGCCGGTAAGCCTCAAAAGCCAAATCAAGCGCACCGACAATATCATTTTGCGTCCAGGCGTAAAAGGCAAGTACGATACGGGCATGTGCCTGCTGCGGCGATAGACTGAGCGCTTTCTTTGCATATCCAGCCGCTTTTTCACTGCGTTCCAGCCTATCCAAACATGGCGTGTAAACCGTCATATTTATCTCTGCTTCGGCCAGTGCAGTCCAGCACTCCGCAAATTCGGGATCAAGTGCCAGCGCTTTTTCCAGCAGTTCAATCGCGGTTGGCAGCACACCATCGCCAATGGCCCTGATGGTTAGAGCACGGCCCTGCATATAGAGCCCATAAGCTTCCCGGTCGGTTGTCAGGGGGCGGGGTTGGGGTTTGTGTTCCTGCAGGTTTAGCGCCTCACTCAACCCATTGGTGATTGCTTGTGTGACATTGGCGCGTGCGGCAAAAATATCGTCCAGGCTACCTTCATAACTGTAGGACCATAGTTCAAACCCAGTTTCGGTGTCGGTCAGGCCGACATCAATGCGAACATGCTCTTCTTGTCTTTGAACCGATCCTTCCAGAAGATAGGATACATTCAGTGTGCTCGCTATTTCGGACGGGTTTTTGTCAGAGTTTTTGAACTGGAAGGACGATGTTCGACCGGCAACCAGCATGTTGGGCATCTGACCGATGGTCGTGATCAATTCGTCGACAATACCATCTGCAAAGAAGCCCTGATCATCGGGTTTTGCGACTGACTTGAATGGGAGCACGGCAATGCGAATTTTGCCCCGCTTGCGGTCAGAGATCGGATTGGGAACAGCAGATCGCACGGACCAAGCATTGAGCAAACGGGCGTGATCGGTTAAATTGTTATTATTTTTTAACGCCGACAGAGCCGCCGCAACCCCGACCTGCATACGTTGTTCGGTTTCATGACGGTGAAGTCGCAACCACTCGTCAAATGCTTCGCCAAGGTTCATCTGATCAAGCAAGGGTTTTGCACCGATGGACGACAGCATTTCATTTGCATCTGAATAGTTTTCATCACCAAGAGCGCATTCCAGGTCGGTCAGATCGGTTTGCACAGCGGAGGCGTTGAGACTGACGCGAGAACGGCTGACATCGAGAAGATCGCAATCCATTGACCGGAATATTTTTCCAATATCCAACAGGCATTGCCGCAAACTGGCGCGGGCTTGGGCTTCAAATCTACCCGGCCAGAGCAACTTGCTTAGATAGCTTCGATCAAGCGACTCCTCTGGTACAAGACAAAGCATTGCAAGAATAGCGCGCGCACGACGATTGGAGATTGTAACTTCACTACCATCCATTGCAAACAACTGGAAACCGCCAAAAAGGGATGCGCGCAGTACAGGTTGTATCCTGTGTGAAGATTCCTTTTGCTCAGCGTTTTCCATCAAAGCCCCCAAGCCTTAAGTTCCTGTAACATAATGCAAAATGGATGCAGTGCAATCAGAGAAATTAGGGTATCCGAGTCTTACCTAATATGCACCAATGCTAGCGCCCGCTTTTGCGCAAAATAGCGGACACCAGCGTTGAGACTGCTTTATCCTGAAGGCCGCATTTATGGCATTGAATCTCGGGCCATGAGATCGAAATATTTGCTTAATTATCGACCGAAAAAACCGTCACTAGAGGTTAGGATTGGTTGCGAACTAGGTGACGAGGCATGCTTCACAGGATTGAAACTACCAGACTTGAATTGGGTATGTATATCGATTCTTTGGAAGGTACTTGGCTGGAGAACCCGTTTTGGCGATCTAGTTTCTTGCTATCTACGCCTGAACAACTGGAAACCCTAGTTTGCAGCTATGTCGTCTGGGTGACTATCGACGATACCAAAGGCAAAGGATTACCCAAACCAGCAGAACCTAAAAAAGTGTCTAAATCAAAGAAAAGCTCAATATTGCCTGCAGTATCTGAGGCTGTTCATAGTCGATCTGTGGTTAATCCGATGCCAATACAGGATTACAAACCCTTGTCTCGGCGAGAACGAAAAGCCGAAACCAAAAAAGCTTCTGCTATCATCGCACGATCGCGAACCGCAGTCATGAGCCTGTTCGAGGATGCTCGCCTTGGTAATGCAGTGAAGGCCGACAAGATGGCGCCATTGGTCGATAAAATCTCCCGATCAGTGGATGTCGATCCGACCATAATCCTCAATATGTCACGCATCAAAAAGAAAGATGAATATACCTATCTCCACTCGGTAGCAGTCTGCGCATTGATGATTAATTTTGCCCGTAAGTTACGTATTCCGGAAGACCAGATGCACGATATCGGTATGGCAGGACTACTGCATGATGTCGGCAAAACAGCGATTTCCGATGACGTTTTAATGAAACCTGGAAAATTGGATGCAGATGAATGGACCGAGGTAAAAACTCATCCACACAGAGGCGCCGAAATTTTGGAAAAGTCTAAGGGAGTTAGCGACGTCGTTATAGATGTCTGTCTCGGCCATCATGAGAAAATGGATGGAACCGGATATCCCGGGAAAGTAGATGCAGATTGCTTGAGTTTGGTGACGCGTATGTCGTCGATTTGCGATGTCTATGATGCGATTACTTCCCAACGCCCCTATAACGAGCCTTTGTCCGCATCTCAGGCCTTGGCAAAAATGGGCTCATGGACCGGCCATTTTGACAAATTGATCTATCGTGATTTTGTCAATTGTTTGGGAATCTTGCCGGTCGGAACCTTGGTCCGTCTCAGCCAAGGAGAACTGGGAATGGTGATCGGGGAATCGCCAACAGATTTTTCGGCGCCAATTGTGCGTGCCTTTCATTCACTTGATTCCGATAAAGCAATCACGCCAGTTGATATTGATACGAGTTCGGATCAAACCCAAGATGTGATGGCAATTGAAGATCCGGAAATATGGGGCTTTTCGGACTGGTCAACCGTTTCAACCGCACTCATGGCAACCAAGGCTGCTTAGGTTCTTAAGATGTCGCCATCCAAAAATGCAATATCCATTTTGGCGTCCAAGGTGGACACTGGATTCGCCAAGCCTTAGTTTATCCGCGAGCGGAAAATTAGGGTGAAGGACTGCAAGCTGGTCGCCGCAAGCATAATACCTTTTGGATTGATACAAATATGCCGCACGTTGGCGTCATAGCTGCTTGTCGGCACATAGGTACAATCGGCGAAACTTGACGGCGCTGCCGTTGCATTGGAAAAGCCGACGTCGTTGGCATAGTTGAAGGAGAGGCTGCCGTTTGATTGTGAAAAACCAACCGGATTCACTTGCGGTCCGCCATCGTCTACATCGCCATTGTAAAAACTGATCTCTGACGGCAGACTGTCGACGAGAAAGATTGTACCGCCATCTATTGTGCCGCTGCCCACCGGTTTTTCTATGACAATTGTATAAACAACATCATTTCCCGGTAATGCGAATGGATTGGTTAAAAGTGGATCCCAAACGGCGCTGGTTTTCGATATCTCGATTGGGAGGATGGTCCTGTCGCGATAATCAAAATCGGTGGTGAGCGGCACAGCGCCGGCACCATTAGCTGCGGTGTCACTATCTGTATCGGCCAACCCGAAAATACCGCCTAAGTCATTATAGGCGTTTCCACTGACATCCAAATAGTTATCCGATTGCTCTGCGGCATTATCGAGTCCGTTCGCGCCTACGATACCGTTGCTTCGCCCATCACTATCACCGTCAATCAATCCGAATCCGTTTTCGGTAATGTCAAACACTCCATCATTGTCGGAATCCAGATCAAGAAAATCTGCATCATCCGAACCGTCGGTGTTAACCGGTGTTAAGCCGCTACCATAAGCCGTATCAATGCCATTGCTTCCAACCGTCCCATTGGGTGCAATGTAGCCCGCTGTTGTCTGCGCTTCTACGTTGTCTGGAATGCCGTCGTTGTCGGCATCAATATCGAGGTGATCAGAAATGCCATCACCGTCGGTATCAAAATGTGAGTAACCGCGAAAATTATCTACGAGTAAACCGCCGTTGCCGCCCGCTGATCGAGATGCGATCAAGTGAACAACGTCTGAACCTGTGCCCACGAATGTTGCGGAATAAGTATTGGATACAAATGCCGTACTATCCGTGTAGATGATTTCTGCGATTAGAACCCCGTTTATGAAAAGCTCGGCTGCCTGGCCATTGGGTGCATGACCGGTATAATCAAACAGCAACGTATAGTTTCTGCCAATGACGGTTGAGAACGTCTGCTCGACACCATTGGGAACATAGCCTGGCTGGCTGCTTAGATCTACGCCCGGACCGGGATTTCCAACCTCCAGAGGATTGTTGCCTAGAAGATCGATAAACTGTCCGCCGGTTGCCCATGCAACGGCTGCTGGATTTCCAAAAACAGTAGACTCCCCCAGATCAATATCTCCGATGATGGTCCATCCCGGTAATGTAATCAGGGTTGAATCCCCGGAAATCGCGGTGGCGGTATCACTGGATCCATCTGCAGCCTCAAAAGATCCGTTGATAAAAAGGCCCGATTGATAAGATTCCAGCGTATCGACAATGCCGTCATTGTCATCATCGGCATCGATGAGATCAGCAATACTATCCCCGTCTTGATCTTGCGCCAGTGCGGGGCTTGAAAACAAAACTGCCAAAAACAAGAACCCTACAGCCGGGATTGTCGATAAACGCGTGCTTAAACAAAAGGTTAGAAAGCGCGAAGCACTTTGGAAGCGTCTCATTCGAGCATCTCGTTTGTCTCAAAAGATCGAGAGTTACCAAGCATGGATATAGGAACGGCAGAAACGCGGCTTTCTTAATTCACCGATGACCAGAAATTTTGGCTCTGTTCGGAGCCAAGCAGGGTGCGCTGATCCAAATGCGAGGTACCAAATAGCGCGACATAAACGGAAAAACAGCTCGCTGCGCAATATTTCAATGCCTGCATTTGGGGGATAGACCTCATTTTCCACAATGTTGATTTGAGATATTTCAACATTGTGTCAGCGAGGAGTTGGAATAATGAAGCTCACGAAAAATATCGGGCCTAAACCTTGGTCTCACTGGGTTCTGATTCTTGTATCCGCAGTTCTGCTTGGGCAAACGACCCCTGCAAAGTCGCAAGACAATCGCCCGCGTGCCGATCTGGTGCAGATCGAAGAAACAAAGCCCGGTCAGCCGCTCCCCATCGATGGCATTTGGCGACTTCGTGAACTGAACAAGCAGGTGGCCATCGAGGGCGGTCATGTATTCGCCCTGGAGGGATGGACGCATTTGTTTGTTTGGATTGTAGAGCCCGGCATGGTTACGTCTACTCAGTTGCGCCAGACAGACAGACAGAAGCTAGTCGCCTATGATGCGCTGTTAAAGCGCGACATGGAATGGACGGTGCGCGAGGACGGCACAATTTTTGCCTCTGGTGGCGAAGGATTGCTCGCTCCTAAATTTTCTCTTGAACCAATAGAGCTCTCCTATCCCGATGCTTTTGAAGCGATGCGAAAAGGCCAAGAGCTTGCATTAACTTCCGAAGGGTTCGCCTTGGTCGGCCGGCCTGATCCAATTGAGATTGACATTAATGTCACCAATCCGATTATCAGCGCAGATGGCATGTGCCTAGACTTACATGGTCCGGATGTTGAGAAGCAAGGCGGTCGTATTCAAGTCTGGAATTGCCTTGGAGGTGACAATCAGCGGTTCATTTTCCTGTCTGATGATGGGCTTTTGGTAACCGCCAGCGGTATGTGTCTGGAGGCTGTTGGTCCAGATAGCGGAGCTCCCGTCCGTGCGTTTGGCTGTGATGGCAATGCAGCGCAGATATGGGAGGCCAATGAAACCGGGGAAGGTGGTACCGCTTTTGTCCACAAGGCAACTGGACGCTGCCTTGATGCTCATGGTCCTGAATCAAAACGAGACGGCGGCAGAATTCAGATATGGGATTGTTTCTACGGTAATAATCAGCGGTGGAATATGTGATGTTCCTTTATTCTAAAACCTTTATTGCAATCACCGCCCTATTGAGCGTTACGTTTACCTGCGCGCCCGCCAATGCCGGATCAAAACATCGACCAATTGAGTTGGTTAAATGCAAGGAACCGCTGGGTACGATAGCCGTGATGGAAGGTGAGGCCCGGAGCTGGGTCGACAAGAAAATGGGCAGTCCCAAAAGGATCATTAAAGCGCTGGTTGAGCAATCAAGATGCTTTACTCTTTATGATCCGGACAGTGCGCAGGCCGCACAATATCTATTGAACGTTGTCGCCGGTGACAAGGTAGAGGTTGCGAAGGCGACCAATTTGAATAGCGATAGATTTACCAACGCCGCTGCGCTCGCCCAGAATAGTGGCTATCGTAATGGATTGGGAACAGCAGGTGATATTGCGGGCGCGATTCCTCTGGCTGGAGCTGTTATAAATGGCCTCGCTGGCATGGTAGGCATTGGTAAAAAGAACACTGTAATCACCGGCCTGACACTAATCGAAACGTCCGAGAACAGCGCGGTCGCGGCGGGAAGTGGGCTGGTTCAAAAAACCAAACTGAAATTTCACGACAACGACGATGATGCCATGGCGTTAACACCGGAAGGTTATTGGATGCAGAGCGTAGAGCAAGCCTCAGAAGGTTTGCGTTATACCAAGAAAGAATCTGGCCGGGAAATGATCCAGAGTTTTGTGATCGCTTACAATAACATGATTGTGCAGGCTCAGGCTTTGGGGATTGGACAGCGGCAGCTCGAACAAGAAGAAGCGTCGACGAATGACGACGTGCCTGCAGCAGTTTTGGCAGCTACCGACTCATTCCTATATCTGGAACCATCGCGGTCAGCAGAAACGGTTCGCGCTATTAGACCTGGTATTGCGCTCACTCCGATCGGAGAATTGAGTGGGATATTTCTGCCCGTCAAAGACGCTTACGGCTTACTGGGCTGGGTAAGTGTTGAAGATTTACAATAGAGCTGTTGGACGCTTGTCAGCCTATATCTTCTTAGGAAGCACTGGGATCAACCAATCCTTCGCGCAAAGCATAGGCAATCAGCTCGGCCGCCGATCGGGCATTGGCCTTTTGCATTACACTGGTGCGATGACGATCGACCGTCTTTATGCTGATGCCAAGTGTTTCACCAATTTCTCGGTTGGTTTGTCCCGAAACGACCAAATTCAGAATCTGACGTTCGCGGGCAGTCAATGGTTCAATATCCGCTGCCTCTTCAAGCATTTGCGTAAAGCGCGAGCATATTATCCGTGCTCCCTCCATAATTTTCGGAATCGCATCGGCCAGTTCATCCATTTCATCGGTCTTACAAAAAACACCATCGGCGCCTACTTCAACAAGTTCGGCAATTTTCCCGCTGGCCTGCACCGCCGTCAGCACAACCACTTTGGTGTCAGGCGACCAGCGTCGTGCCTCAATCAAAACCTCTGTCCCACCCGCGTGTGGCATGGTTACATCAAGCATCAGCAAATCAGGTTGGTGCTTGCGAACAGCGCCAATCGCGCGAATGCCATCCTGTACTTCGTCGCAGATGTTAAAGTTGAAGCCGTTGAGGGAATCTGCATTGCGCAGAAGATGAGAGAGTGCTCCTCTCACAATTGCATGATCATCGGCGATCACCACCGTATAGTCTCTACCAAAGCTCATTGTGCCCCAACCAGCATATCTCATAACCCCTTTTGCCAGCCGGCAACTCGTGTAAACGTAGCATGATGTCGGAGTGGACCACAATAGTGCGGATATTCGCATCACTAATCGTTCTGGTTTCAGCGAGCGTCTTTCAAACCACAGTTTCTGCGCAATCTCATCCCATCGATTCTGTAATTGTGTATGAAGGCCAACCGACCGAACAGGTTGAAGGAAATGCGCTGTTTTTGTCCACTGCTGACGGGGAATCTCTGAAAGTTGAAGAAGCAGTTGCCGCGTATCGAAATGGCAAGTTTTCGACGTCGTTTCTTCCTCAGAGATTGGGGGTTAAAGAAATTCGTGACCTCTGGATTGCACTGCCAATCAAGGCCGCCGCTACTAACGAAGGCTCTATTCGCAGGAGCATTGGCCTTGGTGGAATTTTCTATGTTATTCCTGAAATCTATCTTGCCGGACAGGCCAGTGACACTGCGAAAGTTCTGGGAGGTTTGGCTAGCACCCGCGGTGAGCTATTGCCGCGCAAGCTAACTTACCTGCACTCTGCGAGTTTTGAACTGGCTCCGGGACAATCAGAACTAGTGCTCATCAACCTTGCCAGCATAGATCGTCCATCAATCGGTTTATTCCGTGAAGGAGAATTGGGTCGAAACCAAATTATTGGAACCCTCATTAAGGCCGGTGTTATCATAACCTTCCTGGCCGTAGGAATCTGTCTGATAATTCTTGGAATATTGGCTAGGAGATGGATCACTATCCTGATTGCTATCGGATTTTCTCTTGTAGCTATCCAAAGCGATGTTTCGCTCTTCACAACTATTCTGGCCAGTGACTTTGATCAGGCCCGGTTGATTTGGCGTAGTTGTATAACCTTTGTATCGGCTGTGTTGGCTGGCATCATTCTCGTAGCTTTTTGGGAAAATATCGCAAGAACGCTCAACAAGTTTGGTCTAGCCTTTTTGCTCTTTTTACCAGTGACAGGCCTGTGGTTGCTCTTTGTCTATCAGATAGACTCTGCCTTGGTCGCGGTGTTCTATATGCTCGTTTTGGGGCTGATCGCCGTCGTGGCATTCCGACTGGAAACGGCAAAGGGGCTGCGGCGCATCGCTGTGGCGTCGATTATATTCAGTTCCCTCGCCATTGTGCTGGTGGAACCAGCCTTGGTTGGTACCGTTGTGCCCGAATTATTTTCAAATTTTGTCAGAGACCTAATGCGCGTCGTTGTCGCAGGCACTTTGCTGATTATTGTAATCGTCGATATCCGGCGCAATTTGAAAGAACGCGACCGGCTAACCAATGAGCGGATAGATGCCCTGAAAGCGCAGTCAGAATCCAACCAGCGGCTTCTCCAGACAGAACGACGATATGCCCGTGCGCGCGATTCAGCTCGAAGACGCAAGCAGCAGCTTGCGTCTGCAAGTCATGATATTCGTCAACCCCTGGTCGGGCTGCGAGCAGCAATACGGGAGGAAGCTGACAAGCTTTCACAAGGCCTACAGGGGCGACTGGGGGAGGCGATCGACTATCTGGAGGAACTCACGCACGAATATAGCGACCGCGAACGGCCGGAGATGGCACTGGATGAATCTGAGGAAGAGGCCTACTCGCTTGAGTTAATCGTACAGACGGTCGAGGATATGTTCAGCGGCGAAGCCTCCAAGCTAGGTGTCATGCTCGAAACCCGTTGGACGCCCTGTCGTACACATATTCCGGCACTTGCCCTCATTCGTGCAACAAGCAATTTGGTGGCAAATGCATTGCGCCACGCCAAGGCAGATCGTGTGACGCTAACGGTACTACACGATAAGCAGTGTATTATTGAGGTGTCAGATAATGGCTGCGGGATGGATTCCGATCAATTGGTGAAAGCCAAGCAGCGTGGAGAAAAGGACGCAAATTCTAAAGGCGATGGATTGGGGCTAGCTATTGTCCAGGAACTGGCGGCACGTCATGGATTTGAATTTTCGATAACGTCAACCCTCGGCCGTGGAACTGTTGCAAGAATTGCTCTCCCCAGCATCTAACCCATCGCTCCTCACAATTGAGGTATTCACCTCATTCTAGACAGACAATGTTTCGGCTACTCAAAATCTCAAGAAGCCTTTTGGCGGACTATTTTGTTGAGGATTGAGGAGTAGAATTATGAAGATTTCAAAGGTTTTTCCTAGATTGGGCGTTTCCGCGCTGGCGATTGCAATGGCTTCCACTCCTGTGCTTGCGCAGACTGTTGAAGAGGGCGTGCAACAACAAGCAACAAGCAGTAGTGCTGCCGATAATGATGAGTTGAGTGATGAAGAAAAGTCGCAAATCGGATTGATAGTCGGCGGTGCAGCCCTGGTAGCAAGCACTAGGCTGCATTCTGACCCCAAGCCAGAAATGCGCAAGATGACAAAAGCAGAAATGAGTGGCTTTCCCAAGTCCACACAATCTGGCGCGACCCAATCTCGGCCGACTAGCCTCAAACAGTTGAAGCAGCGCGGCGATGCCGCACGCGCTGCACGTGCAAATAAAATCGGGGGCTCAGCGGACGACCTGACGGAACTGAAACGTCGCGGCAACGTTGCGAAGACAGCTCGTCAAAAGAACGCCGCATCACGCGCCCGACCAGCCAATGTGGCAAATTCAAACCTCGGGCGTGTAATCGAGAAAGGTGAAAATGCCCAACGCGCTCGCGTTAACCGGGTCGCTGGCTCAACCGATGATCTCGCCGAGCTGAACCGGCGCGCAAATGCGGCAAAGAATGCGCGGCTGAACAAGGCAACGCCTGCGCGCAAGGGTAACGGAATGAAGGTAACCTTTCGAGATCAGGTCCGTGCAAAGCCGACTACAACAAGACTGTCAACCAAGGGAGCTGACAGCTTTGCTCGAAAACTAGGCAATCCAAAAGGGGCCAATGCGGATATCGCACGTTTGATCTCCAAGGGTGATGCTGCGCAAATGGCTCGCGGCAAGATCGTCAATGAAGGTCAGGTCATACGCAATGTTGCGGGCAAAGGCGGTGATATATCGAAATTGAATAAGGCTGGTCGGTCCGCACAAGCTGCTCGCGGTGCAGGTGGTTTGAAAGCGGTGTCCAAAACAGCCAACGCGGCCAAGATGGCGAAAACAGCGAAGTTAGCCAAGACGGCCAAAACAGCTGCTACGGCCGCAAAAATCGGGAAAGGCGGTCGTGCAGTACTAGCTGGCACAGGCGTCGGAGCGGTAGTGGTAGCAGCGGAAATTGTCGGTACCGAAAGTGTTAAAGCACTGACAGGAGCAGAGGTACAGGATCCACTTAGCACCGGTTTTCAATATGGCGCTGCCATTTTTGACAAAGATGTATCCCTGCGCGACGTGGCCGCTCAACGGCGAGCACACCATCGTGAAAATTTCCGAAAGATTGGAGAAACACTAACAACTAAGGGAAAGCTAAAGGAAAACCTGCGTACCTATGGTCAGGAAAAGAGTGTTCAATTCAAAAAAACTGCGGTGAAGGTTGATCGATTTGATCGCAATGTGCGGGCTGGAATTGAAGACAAAGCTGGATTGAAGTTGGAGCGCGGCAGAGATGTAACGAAGCGCTATGGAGCAGCAGCGTTAAACAAAAAACCGGTGGCGGCTGTCGCTAAAGTCGCAACGGATCGCGCCAAACATCATATGAATAACGTCAAGTCTGTGAGCAAAAAAACAACATGTGGCATTGGTAACTTATTCCGGTCGAAGAAAAAGGACAAAAAATGCTGACATCTGGATACGCTCTCCACCGAAGTAATTTCATTATCAATCACGGTATTGCCAAGCGGGTTGCCATAGCAATCCTCTTGGCAGCTGCCGCTTCCGCCGCACAGGTACAGGCTCAAATATCTGCATTCTTGCCGATGAAAGAGGCCGTCGCGGCAGGAGAGGCGAGCGAAATCGATGGCACATATCGTATTTCGACGATTGGCAAGCGCATCACTATCGCAAATGGCCGCGCCTACGCAGTCGATCCATGGCTTCACGCACTGGTCCTGCAGGTAAAGCCCGATATGGTTGTATTGCAAAATTTTCGCCAGACGGCTCCCAATCTGTTTGTAGCCGATGATCTGCCATTGATGGGCAAAGCTACATTCGTTCGACGACCGGACGGTACGCTCGATGCTGAAGTATTGGGAACTCTGGGTCCGGTCCGTTACCAGTTGGTGCCGGTCAACTATGTTGAAAGCCCGGTCATCGAAGACGATCAAGATGAACCGCCGGTCAACGATACACCCATCGCTCCACCGCAGGACCGAGAATATCAACTCTACGTGAACATCATATCATGCGATGGAACAGCCCTATTCAGGAAACGGTATCGGGGATATTATTCGCTTAGCGTGACCGATGCCGGTGGAAACGAAATCCGCTCCAGAAATCGTAACTTCGATGTTCGGTGCACAAAAAGGGGACCACGAAGACAGACATTTGGTCATGACAACAATGGAAAAGGATCGTTGAATATCATCGTTCCCGCCGGCCAAGATGGGTTTTCCAACTTTTTAATCTACACGACACTCAATGATATGCTCAAACCGTTGGATTTCAAAAACGATAAAAGCAGCTTGCTGCTGCAAGCCAGAAATTTGCGGCGCGATCTTAATGTCGGTGAAGCGATCGAGAGCGTAGAAGGAATCATCAGCGGAAAGGCGCGGTTGCTGTACCGTGTTCAGCTCAAACGGATAAGGTAAACAGCCGAATAGTCAGCAAGCAAATCCAGTCAATTGATTCCAGACCCCAATATTTGTGGCCATGCTGGCCCAATTTTGCCTGATGCTTAAGAACAGCCCTGCCATTCCTCCCTCCGATGAGCCGGCGGACTGCCATCCCCAGTTCATGGGATAGGCAAATAGGCCATTTGATTTATTCCAATTAACAGGTCATTCTTTGCAGCTGAGCCACTTGGGAGATATTTATGCGACCCGGATACTCAAAAGTTGCCGTTGTGGAGGATGACCCACCGGTTCTAGCGGACATTTGTGACGCGATTGAAAGAGCGGAAGACATGGAACTGGTCAATTCCGCCACCAACTATACATCCGGACAAAAGCTGGTTGCCAATGGTGGCTTTGATGTTCTGGTATGTGATCTTGGGCTCCCGGACGGAGATGGGACGAACTTAATCAAGATGGCATCCGAGCGGCAGAACGAAATAGATATTATGGTGCTCACCATGTTCGCGGACCACCAAAAAGTTCTAAATGCAATTCGGGCAGGCGCACGTGGCTATTTACTCAAAGATCAGCCACTTGAGAATTGCGTTGATGCAATCCGGGAAATACGGGCTGGCGGTTCTCCTATAAACCCAATAATTGCCCGCCTGGTGCTTAAACAATTGCAGCCCCGACCGCTGCCTATCGAACAAATGGAAGAACCTCTATCTAATCGTGAGTTGGAGACTCTCAACTTGCTATCTCGCGGATTTTCTTATTCTGAATCTGCCGGTATCATGAATATTTCAGCGCACACTGTGGCGACATATGTCAAACATATATATAGAAAGCTTGAAGTGAACTCTCGCGCCGAGGCTGTATTCGAAGCATCCAGTCGCGGAATATTGGGTGGCTAGCGATTGGTCCATCCGCATTTTGTGGTTACTTTCGCTGATCGGTCTTTGGGTGATTTCAGAGCCGATTGAAGCGCAGGATGTTACATCCGTAAATCAATTTGATATGCAGATAACGGATGATGGAAAAGTGATGCGTTTTACGGACGCAGATATTTCATTTTTGGAGACCAGTGAGGGCTCCAACGCCAGCTGGAATCGAAGGCAATTACCTGCACTTTGGCTATCAGATGAGGCGCGCAAGGTTCAGGAGGGGGATCTATTCGTCCGCGCACGCGTTAGGTTTCAAGGTCAGGCTTTCGAGAATGACACCATTTCAATATTCACCCAGAATAATCGCGAGCGTATCTCGGTTTCCATAAACGGAACCAGCATTTTTAGAAATTACACCGACGATCGGCATGCGATGCTGGGATGGAATCATCCTTACTTAATACCAATTTCCAATTCTTTACTAAGGTCTGGTGCAAACGAGATCGTGATCCGCGCGGAATCAGGGCGCAATCATTCGCTTGGCATAGGTACGATTGCCGTGGGTGCTCACAACGCTTTGGGGTCGCACTTTGAAAGTCAGTATCTTTTGAGGATCGATGCGCCGAAAACTTTAAACTGGATCATGCTGCTGCTTTCAGTTTTTGTCTTTGTGATGTGGATGGGACGCAGGCAGGAAATGGAACTGCTATGGCTGTCACTCACCGGCCTGTTCTGGTTTATTCGAAACTATCACTTTTTCGCCCAAACCGTTCCTATTGAGCCGCTTCTGTTTCAGCAAATCACCTATTATTCCATCTATTTTGCTGTCGCAGTCACATTGGCATTTTGCGCCGAATTTCTAAAACTGCGTCGGCGCAAATTTATCATTATCACGATGCTTGGCATTGGCGTGTCGTTAAGCTTGATCCGGTTGCTTCTTACCCTGACCGATCGCACGGACCTAATTAGCAGCCTGCTGACGATCGCTCTGTTCGGTTTCTTTCTTGTAATTCTGGCACATCATACTTGGAAAAGTCGATCCCCAGAAAGCTGGTTGCTGCTCATTCTTCTTTCTGTCGCTTCTCTAACCGGCGTTCACGACATCGGTCGCATTCCCAATATCGACTGGTGGAACGGCGCGGGGTTTCATTTCCAGCCCTATATTGGCTTTTTCCTGTTTTTGGTTTTCATGCTGTCGCTCGCTCGGCGGTTTCTAAGTGCACTTAGTCTTGTTGAAGAGACCAACCTTCACTTGGAAAAGAGCGTGAATGAAGCAACCGAAGCACTCGCCGCCAGCCAGCAGGCTCAGCGAAAGATGGAGGTGGAGCGCGCGCTAGAAATAGAACGCGAACGGTTGATGGGGGAAATGCATGACGGAATCGGATCAAGCCTAGTGACGGCGCTTGCTGTTGCGCGCCGCCGCAAAGACCCGGCATCCACCATCACGACGCTTCAAAGAGCGCTTAGCGATCTCAAAATCACAGTAGACTCGCTTGCACCTATAGAGGGTGATGTGGTTACTCTGCTTGCCAATTTACGTCACCGGATGGAACAAGAGCTTGCACAAGCAGGCATAGCGAGCATCTGGCAGGTAGAAGACTGCGCTCCGCTTGAATGGATGGATGCCGGACATAGCCTCCACCTGCTAAGGCTCCTGCAAGAAGCAATCAGCAATGTCCTACAACACGCAGACGCCCGCTTCCTTACTTTGTCATGCAAATCAAGTCTGTTGGATGACCAGACCGGTATTCTCATAAGCATTATTGATGATGGTATCGGCTTTAATCCTCAGGAGGGGAATGGGAGCAAAGGGTTGACATTCATGCGTCAGCGCGCCGCAATTTTGAATGGAAAGCTGGCGATTGAAAATTCAGAATCTGGCGGTACAGCAGTCAACTTGTGGCTTGCGCAGGAACCTGTTTTGCACGGTTGAAATCACAATAGTGGACGTCTGACAAAAATGATGAAGGACTGTTCCGGACGATCAGTGATAATTTTCAACAGCGGAACTGGTCTGGAGGATTGTGCGGCACGTGCTTTGCCTCAAAAACCATTTCTCGACTAATGCCCTTTTGCGCGCGTATTGCGTCCTTGTTCATCTCAATTTGACAGTAACGGCCATATCTTTGCTATAGATATAGAATTGTACTGATGGAAATTCACATTGTAGACTATTATTGATACAGATACATCTAGGTACCGGTAATATTTTCATGATAGCGGGTGGTAAGTCTACTCAAAGGCAATAAATTTATCCTAGATATATTAAGCACGACATGTTTAAGATGTAAATTCATATAAATTGACCAGGTTGATCGTATATTGTAATATAGAATTATATAATTGATGATATTTGGGGCTAAATATCAAAAAAGGTTTTTACTTTGATTCGTATTTTGCCCACGTTATTATCGATTTTACTTTTCTTTACATCATCTGTATTTGCGCAAAATATCCCCGACAACGTGAGCCGTCAATCTGAGCGTTTGCAGGAACGAGAGATTGAGCAACAACGCCAGCGTGAGGAAGATTTGCGCGCGCGCCAGCAGGTGGCGCCTTCTGGTACTCCGGTTGTAACGCCTGATCTGGCTACCGTCCCCTCGGGTGAATGCGTGACGGTAATGACGGCGACGATAAAAGGCGTTTCTATATATCCGGAAGATGAATTCACTGACGTGCTGCAATCCATTGTTGGCACATGTATCTTTGTTTCTGACATAGACGCAATATTGCGGGCCATTACCAATCGTTACATCAAAGACGGTTATGTTACATCTCGCGCCTTGATCGCTCCACAGGATCTCGATGATGGCAGCATTGAGATTGTCGTTATCGAGGGCCAGCTTGCAGACATTCGTGCGGAGCAGGACAAAATTGGCAATACAGAGCTGCGGGCCGCCTTTCCGGGATTGAAAAATGAAATCCTCAATTTGCGCGATATTGAACAAGGCATCGATCAAATGCTTCGCTTGCCATCTTTTGATCCTTCGATCGATATAGAGCCAGCAACCGCACAGGGTGCTAGCAACCTGATTTTGAAACGTAAAAAGTCAGCAAGCCCGGTACGACCATCGTTGAGTTTCAATAATGACGGTCAGGTCAGTACAGGTCGTCTTCTGACCACTTTGTCGGTTGATGTTGATAATATCACCGGTTTGCTGGACTTTACATCGCTCTATTTCTCGCGAGATCTAGGCGCCGGAGAGACTGGTGGAACGCAGTCTTTTGGAGGCTTCCTGTCCATTCCGCGAGGCTATTGGACGATCAGCGTATCGGGCGGCTACTCAGAATATGACAGCATTATCTCCGGCAATGGCCAGTCCTTTGTCAGCGACGGTGAGACCTATAACGGTTCTGCCACTCTCGAGCGGTTGTTTTTTCGGGATGCGGACACAAAGCTCTCCGTAGCGATCGGGTTAAACCTGTTTGATACTGTAAACCGGATACAAGGAATAAGGCTTTCGACCAGCAGCTATCGTCTCGTAAATGCGCGGGCCAGTGTGCGGTTGCAACAACGCTTACCCAAAGGCTTGCTTAATGCTGGGCTGGGCTTCGTTCAGGGTTTTGATTTCCTGGGCGCACAAACGGTTGATACGGGACCAGGTGGGCCGGGCACTAATTTTAGCAAAATCACTGCAAACATATCTTACCGAGAACCCTTTTTGTTTGCGGGTGTAAGATTGCAATATGCATTGGCAATGCGGGGGCAGGTTGCTCTTACCCCGGTTTTCCCGGCGCAGCGGATCAGTATCGGCGGTTCTTCTACCGTACGGGGGTTTAAGGATGACGGGAATAGCGGTCGGACTGGCGCGACCGTAAGGCAGCAATTGAGCGGGGAGCTGGGTGAGTTGTTCGCTTCCCTTTCTTCCAAGGCAAAATCCAAAGTTTTGGCCTTCGCTGCATATGATGCAGGCGGCGTTGCCGCACGGAGCGACAATCCGTTCGAACGCGGATTTCTGCATAGCGCAACCGTGGGATTACAATTGGTTTCAAAGTTATTCGCAGCTGAATTTGCTGTGTCCATACCCGTTTCTGCGCCATCTTTTGTCCGTCGGCGAGATGCGGAATTTGGCGCAAACTTACGGTTCAATTTTTAGTTTTGAATAAGGCGTGTGGCATATGGATAGACTAAGGTCAGGAACAGCAATGCGGGCGGTCTTAATGGCTTCGCTCATCATGCAGCCGATAACTGGTGCATATGCACAAAATGCTGCTGCCCGATCTTCGCCGCCGATTGTTGTTAGAAGCGGTCAGGAGGCGAGACTCAATGTTACGCCGACTGGCACTCCGATTGTGGAGGTTGCCGCGCCTGATAATAATGGCACGTCTTACAACGTTTTTGAGCGCTTCAATGTTTATCAAGAAGGGACGATTTTAAACAATAGTGCCGAAATAGCGAGTTCGTTACTAGCAGGCCAGCTGCTCGCCAACCCCAATTTCACAAGTGATGGCCGCGAAGCAGACCTGATTATCGCAGAGGTTTTGGGCGGTAATCGCTCGGATTTTCTCGGCCCTCTTGAAGTGTTTGGCGGAGAGGCAGGGCTGATCCTGGCCAATCCCGCCGGCATAACATGTGACGGATGCGGGTTTGTGGGGACGCCGCGTGTTACCCTTTCAACCGGGCAAGTCCAGTTTGGCGCAGATGGACGGTTTAGCGGTCTGGCCGTTACGCAGGGGGATGTGACTGTTGCCGGTCAAGGTCTACTTGGCGGGAATGTCGACTATTTTGATATTGTAAGTTTAACGGCAAAAATTAATGCCGATCTATACACGCGTGATCTTCAAATTTCGGCCGGTGCCAGTGACTTTGACTACGCTCAACGGTTGAGCCGATCGCGCGGTCGCACAGGCACTGGTATTGCGATTGATTCCACATTGCTCGGCGGCATGTTTGCAAATCGGATCAGGCTGGTTGGAAATGACCGAGGCGTTGGGGTAAACCTTCAAGGTGCCGTTGCATCACTACAGGATGACATTTTTATAGAAGCGCCCGGCGCAATTTCTGTTGCCAGTGTGGTTGCGGCCAAGGACCTGGATATCCGTTCCGGGGATGGATCGATCACTATCTCTGATCGGGCTTATGCGGCTGGCAATCTTGGTGTTGATGCTGCTGGTTCAATCCTAACCAGCGGACAATTTGTTGGCGCAGGTCATGATGTTTCCTTGCAAGCAGATGCAGGCATATCTGTAAACCAGGCAAGTATCTATGCCGGCCTGAACGTAGACGGTACACTGACCGGCGCGGGTTCGGTTGTGGCGACGACCGCTGGTGATGTTCAGCTGGATGGCGAAGTTCTCGCTACCCACCGGATATCTGTGGTTTCACAGGATTTGAATATCAGTACTGGATCGCAGATCACTGCATCCAATGTCGCTATTCTGGCAAAAGATACCATCGTTGCTGGCAATATCTCATCACTTGGTGATCTTGGTCTTGCGGTTGATAGGATAAACGCTGAGGGGAATATTGTTGCCAATGGATCGGTAGATATTGCTTCTAATGATGCCGTTCAGTTTTCAGGTATTGTGGCATCTGGGGAAGACTTGACGCTTGCTATCGATGGCGATGCCGACATTGCAGGAATCGTTAGCGCAAGTGAAAGTCTCGCACTCGATGTTTCTGGCAATGCAAATGTTGGCGGTACGGTTGCGGCAAATGGTGCGATCGTGTTCTCGTCACAACAGCTTGACCTGGGTGGCACTATTTCTGGCTTATCGGCGGTTGATATCTCTATCGCCGCACTATCGTCCGACGCGGCGACAGCACAGATTTCATCCGATGGAAATGTAAATCTGCTCAGCGCTGGCAGCACCATTTTTGATGGCCAGCTGTTTGCGGGCGGCAATCTTACCGTGGACAGCGGGGACGCGATAAACCTGTCAGGTAGCTCACAAAGTGCTGGCAAGACGGTTTTGGATGCTGAAGCCATCACCTTGGCTGGCCAGGTAGTTTCCGATGACGGGATTAATGCGCTAGCAGGCAAATCTCTCAACGTCAGCGGCGCATTGCAATCCACATCTGATATAGATTTAGATGCTGGAGAAGCGATCACGCTAATGAGCTCGGCCCAAATTGCTGCCGAAGGAATGCTGGCGGTTGAGGCGGGTACAGATCTCGGGCTGGCCGGTCGTATTTCAACCGGCGAAACAGCTGTTTTTGTCGCAGCACAGTCGATTGATAACGCTGCTATCATAGGCAGTGTGGGCGGAATATCGTTAAATTCGGCGCGCATTGACAGCAAAGGAGTAATCAACAGTAGTGATCTAGTTGCCTTGAGCGCCGATGATATCGATATTGATGGTCAGTTGATTGGTGGCTCCGGTCTTTCGGTCAATGCATCGAACATCACCGCCGGAATAGATACAGATATACAGAGCGGCGGAAGCCTCTCGCTTGTCGCCTCTGAGAGCTTGTCTCTGGCGGGTCTATCGCAATCGGCGGGTGATACCGTGTTTCAGGCGGGTGACAACCTGATCCTCGACATTACCGCGATCTCTGGGGGCGATATAGAGGGGCTGTCGGGCAATCAGCTTTCTGGTTCAGGTTCACTCACTGCAATTGGTAATCTGTCGCTAAATGCGCCAGAAATTGACGGTTCTTTTGCGCTTTCGGCGGTCGGCCGTGTCTCACTACAAAGCAGCTCAGGTGATCTCTCGCAGGCGGGTTCGATCCTGTCAGAAACCGATGTTGAAGTTGTTTCCAATGGGGATCTGGACATTTCGGGTAGCATCGCATCAGCTGGAATGCTGGCTCTGTCGGGCAAAAATTTGACCCTTGATGCCGAGCTGTTGGCTGAAGGTAAAGTTAAGGGTGTGTTCGACGGCGATGTACGTCTTGCCGGGAAAATTGATTCCAATGATGATATTGGCTTTTCGGCGAATACTATCACCAATGTCGCGGCGCTTACGACCCGGGGCAGTGTTTCGCTGACTGCACCCATCAGTCTCGTCAATGAGGGGGCGATCAGCGCGTTGGGCGGCGTCAATCTGAACGCCGGTGGCGTACTGATTCAAACAGGAGAAATTGAAACAGCTGGTGCGTTGAATTTCTCTGCGACCACTAACGTCACTTTGGAAGGCCGAATAGCGGCAAGTGGAAACATTACGGCCTTGGCGCTGAGTATCACAGCCAATGGTGTTTTGGAATCGGGCGACAGTATCAATTTGGAAGCATCTGAAGATATTGAAGTCTCGTCTGCTGCATCGCTTTTTGCCCGTGAAACAATTGATTTAAATGCGGATGGTAATCTGTTTAACCACGGCCTCATCAGCGGCCGTGCAGTGAACATTGAAGCCGTCGACATTACCAATGCTGGCCGCGTGGAATCCGGTACAACCACCGATTTCCTGGCGAGTGGAGCGCTATCGAGCACAGGTGAAATAACCAGTATCGGGGCACTGAATTTGACTGGTGATAGCCTGTTACTGGACGGCAATACTGAAACTGGCAGCACCGCGACCGCAAATGCCCGAAACAGCGTCACATTGCTTGGTGCGCTGTCCGCGCAGGATCAGGTGAGCATTTCGGGCGGTTCTGTCGATCTTGGTACCGCAGCATCATTGTTAAGCGATGCTGCGATAGGTGTGAACAGTTCGGGTCTTGCAAATCTTGCGGGTCTGGTCGGCGCGCAAGGTGATGTGACAGTTGCCGCAGTTTCCATTGTCAGTGACGGCGATATTCAATCAGGTTCCAATATTGTTCTGGCGCAATCGAATACCGGCTCGGTCAATCTGCGGTCCGGCGATTTATTCGCCGATGGAACAGTAAAAATTACGGGCGATGTGGTTGAGATTGGCAATACCGTTACTGGTTTGCTGGGCCTTGATGTTGACGCCGGGTCTTTGACCACTGGTGTTGATAGCCTCCTGCAATCGGGAGATGTTCTTAAACTGAGATCTGTTGGCAATGCTGATCTGGATGGTAACCTTCTATCGCTGGGCGCTCTGGATGTGCTTGGTGGGGCAGATCTGGCTATTTCGGGCAATTGGCAATCCAACGATCGAACTGCTCTAGCGGCAGCTGGAGACTTGATGCTGGATGGCAGTTTGCTGTCGTCCGGCATGATCGGCATCAGCGCCGCAAGTATTGATCTAAGTGGTGTAGCACAGTCCGATCAGGCATTTGAATTGCTGGGCGGAGTAGGCGGTATATCGATTGCTGGCAGTTTGTCTGCCCGAGGTAACATCGACCTTAGTACAGCTGCCCAGATTGACCTGACTGGCTCTCTGCTTAGCGGAGCAGCACTTGATCTAACGGGAGAAAACATCAACCTAACCGGTGATTTAGCCGCTTTCGCTGACCTTGCAATAGAAGCAACCAATATAATCAACACTGATGTCGGCGTGAATATTGAAGCCGGCGGGGTGATAAACATTACCGCTGCTGAACTGCAATCCGCTGCAGATATTTTGGCGGGAGATCAGCTTTTGGTCGATGTGGCTGGCAGCGCCGCTATCAGCGGTTTGATTCAATCACAGGGTGCATTGGATGTGAACGCCGGCAGTGTGGACCTTGATGCCGAACTTTCCAGCCTTGGTAATATTTCCGTTGATGCGAATACCGGCCTTAGTTTGTCCGAGCAAGCCTCTTTGGCGAGCGGGGGTATGCTGACACTCGCAGCGGGTACGGATATTGCCAATAATGCAACGCTTAGTGCCGCGGGAGGCATCACAATCAATGCCATTGGTGCAGCACAATCGACCGGGGCAATCGCCAGTGGTGCGACGATAGTAATTGACGCAGCCGAAGTCACACTTGTCGACGTTTCTGCGATCGGCAATATCCAAGTTGACGCGGCTGGCACGCTTGATTTGTTGGGAGACATAGTAAGCGATGGCGATATCAACCTAGCTGCCGATGACATCGAAATTGCTGCGCTTTCCAACGTTGTTTCGGCAGGGTCTATATTCGGTGATGCATCGGATAGTCTTACCAATGCCGGCGTGTTTGTGGCGACATCCGATATTACCTTAACCGCGGGAGGCGATCTGAATCATAGTGGGTCGCTGTTCACCGAAGCCAATGCGTTTCTTAGTGCTGGCAACGCTGCACTGCTAAATGGTGACATAGAAGCCGGATTGATCGTCAATATTGATGCAACGCGCGCGGATCTGTTGGCAACACTTACGGGTCTGACCGGCGTTGTGGTTACAGCGGATGACATTCTGGTCGGTAGTTCGGCCAATACCCAGAGCGGGACCACATTGGAATTGACCGCCAACAACAACCTGCTGATCAATGGCAGTCTTTTGGCGCTGGGCAATCTCGCATTGGATGCCGGTAGTCTGCTAGATTTTGCTGGTGATGCGCAAGCTGGCGGTAATGCAACGCTTAGCTCAGATGATATTCTGAGTTTCACTGGTTCTCTCATTTCCAATGGCGATGTCAGTTTGCAGGCTTCCGATCTGCGTTTGACCGGCGGAACGATTGGAGCGGGTAACGCGCTGTCAGTCATCAGCGCAAATGATTTAGCTTTGGCTACAAATTTGTCTTCCGTGGCAGATATTACCGTGCAGTCTGGTGGTAACCTTGATCTGACAGGTGATCTGACCAGCAACAATTCTGTGATATTGTCGGGCAACAATATAGATATTGCCAGCATAGTTTCCGGTCAAAATCTTGTCGCTATTGATGCCGCTGCGGCTTTGATCTTTTCAAATACCGCCATCATCGCAAGCGGCGGACTGATTGACATTGATGCCGGTTCATCAATGAACAATGCCGGTTTGATAAGCGCCGTGATGGTGGATATTGCTGCTGCTGATATAGTTAGCACAGACCGCATAGAAAGCAGCTCAACAGTTGACCTGTCGGCCAGTGGATCGCTGACCAGCACCGGAGAAATAGCCAGCGTCGGCGCGCTTGCTCTAACCGCGGATAGTCTGTCGCTTGGCGGGATAACCGAGACCAGTAGCACGGTGACCTTGAACGCCAACGATACCGTGATGCTGACGGGCACTTTGTCGGCGCAGGACGATATTGATCTAAGTGCGGGTACAGTAGATCTGCAGGGCAGCTCTCTGCTTGTTTCAAATGCCGATATTTCTTTGACCGGCAATGGTGCGGTGATTGCGGATGGTACCGTGTTCACTCCCGGAGCGCTTGATATCATTGGCGGTACGTTGAACATTGGTGGAGTGGTTCAAAGCCTCGCGAGATTTGATGCGAACGTTCAATCGGCCGATATCAGCGGAGCCCTGTTTAGCGATCAGGTGATCACGGTTGATACAGGGGCCGGGGACCTAGCGATTTCTGGAGCCATTGTCGCTGGTGCAGGATTGAACTTGACCAGTGCGAATTTGGCGGCGACCGCCACGGCCGAACTTTTTGCAAGTGGTCCGGTGGCAATATCAACCGTCGAGGCGATTAACCTCAATGGCATATTGTCTGGCGGGAACACTATAGGAATTGATGCTGGAACGGATATTATCCTAGGCGCAGAAATTGTCGGTCAGGATGATGTTTCAATTCAAGCGGGTGGCAGCCTCAATCAAAATGGGATTATAGAAACAGCTGGCAATCTGGATCTAAGCGGTCTCGATCTGCGAGTCGATGGACGTCTGACGAGTTTGAAGGATCTGTTGCTTAGCGGTGGCAATATAGAATTAACGGTAGCGTCGGAGGTGCAATCTGCTCAATCGATCTCGGTTGATGCTGTGCAAAACCTGACAGCGTCGGGCTCCGTTCTTGCGGTTGGCAGCCCCGGTTTCGGCAATATTGATTTACGTGGCGGCAGCTTGCAGACCGCTGGAAGCATGGTCGGCAGCGGTGATGTAACGCTTGGTGCAACTGGTGCACTTGTCTCTGCATCGGATATTGAAGCGGGAGGTGTGGTAAATCTATCAGGTGAAGGCGTTAGTTCTGCTGGTTCGCTAACTTCTGTTTCGCTGGATATAGATGCCAAAAATGGTCACTTGCTTTTAAACGGTGATGCATCTGCGGTGTCCGACATCACGTTGCGGTCGGCGGGCTTGATCGAAGTAAATAATGCGCTCGTCACCGATCAAGATCTGGATATCGACGCCGGTAGTTTGATCGTCAACGCCACGCTATCCGCCTTGCAAAGCATAAATGTTGATACCGTGGGCGCCGCAAATATTGGCACCAATGGCGCGTTGATTACCAATGGCGCAATTGTCGCTGATCTTGGTTCGCTGGTTAATGCCGGCACGATCAGTACCTTTGTTACCGATAACCTCAACATTATCACCAGTAGCAGTCTGACGAATAGTGGTCTGATTTTGAGTGGCGGTGGGCTCGATCTGAACAGCGCGAATTTCGTCAATAGCGGAGATATTGGCGCGGATGGCGCGATCGAAATTGCGGCTCTGGGCAATGTCGATATTGCGGATACCGGCCGCATTGTCGGGCAGAGCAGTCTTAAAATTGGCGCAGCGAACATCAATACCGGCGGTGTATTGCGATCTGAAGCGGATATTGACCTTATAGCTGCAGGAGCGGTTTCAGTTCGCACCCCCAGTCAAATTAGTGCGGCAGGCGATATTGATCTGGTCAGCGGGTCGAACAGTGACCTGAACGGACTAATCGTCGCAGACAATCAGCTCGCTATTGATGCCACTGGAAACGTTACTGGCGGTGCTAGGTTGGAATCGGGAACAGCATTGTCCGTTGGCGGTTCGCAGATTGACCTGCAGGGCGATATTACAAGCTTCGGAACGACCACCATCAATGCAATTGGTGATTTGAGCCTGGATGGAGTGATCAGTTCGATTGGAATTGTGGACCTTTCCGGCCAACAACTATTGCTGGACGAAAGCGGCCAGATATTAAGTGATGCGAATATCACCATAGCCGCTGATAGGTTCGAAGCTTTTGGCGCGATAAGCACTGGAAATGATATTTCGGTGAATGCTGATGAAATCACATTGGCAAATAGCATGCTTTCCGGCGGCAATATTGATTTATCAGCAGCAGCGGGAAGCATTGATGTGACTGCCACCCGCTTCAACAACGCACTCGGTGCAAACACGAACGGATTTGTTGGGGCATCTGGCACAGTTGCGCTGGTCGCCGATAGTGTGATGAGTGGCGGATCGATAGTTGGGTTAGCAGGCCTGTCGATTGATGCAGGCGATATCAACATCGCCGGTACAGCCAGTTTGGAAAGTAACAATCAAGTTACGTTGGATGCATCAAGAGATATTGATACC
This sequence comes from uncultured Sphingomonadaceae bacterium, assembly GCA_947494305.1. Taxonomy (GTDB): domain Bacteria; phylum Pseudomonadota; class Alphaproteobacteria; order Sphingomonadales; family Sphingomonadaceae; genus Parasphingorhabdus. The sequence continues at coordinate 255,398 of CANLUL010000003.1, forward strand.
GCAGGTATAATCTCGGGATTTTCTGGTGTCACGATCACTAGCGGCGGTAGCCTAAACAAAAGCGGTGGCACGATAGGGGCGAACGGAGCGATAACCCTAACAGCTGTCGCGGCTTTCTCAAACATCGGGGATATTGGGACGGGAAGTTTGCTTACCATTGAAGCGCAAAGTCTTCAGAGCAGTGGTAACTTGATCGGTGATATCGGTGTCTCATTGACCAGTCTTTCTGGCGATATCGAATTGGCGGGCCGGATTGATACGGGTGTTGCCAACATCGGGATAAGCTCGGCTGCCGATTTGATCAACTCTGCCATCATAGTGTCGGAAGATGCCGTGGCGTTATTGGCTGTTGGCAATCTCACCAATACCGGTTTGATCTATGCACAAAATAATCTGGGATTGAATGTTGGTGGCTTGCTGGACAACCAGGGTAGCCTGCTCACACCAAATAACCTCGAAATTGTCACTGCCAGTTTTGCCAATAGCGGCGTCATCAGCAGCGCCAATGATTTCGCACTTACTGCCAATTCCATTGATCTTGGCGGCAGCATTAGTTCGCAGGGTGATATTGATCTAACCGCAACAAATGGCCTGCTTTCGGTAAGCGCATCGCTTCTTGCTAATAATATCACGCTTGAGAGCGAAAATGGCTCGCTGTTGTTAACCGAGAGCTCTGATCTTGGGGCTATTGAGTCCTTAGCGCTCTCTGCGAGCGACGACATTCAAATCGATGGATTGGTGAATTCCAATCTTTCTACCCAGGTGACGACTACCACCGGGGATATTTCTTTAGGTGCGTTGGCCAATGTGGGTTCGGCGGCCAATTTGTTGATCAATGCTGGCGGAACACTCGACAATAGCGGAGTGGTTCAGGCCGCAGGAACGGTCACTTTGATCGGTGATATGATCGAAACCGGTTCGGTATTTTCAAATGATACAGTGATCGTCACCGGGCAAAACGGTGTCACCATCTCCGGATCAATCGATGCGCTGGGAGATGTTACGGTTGCTACAACCACTGGTAGCATCGATATTGCGAACAGCGGAAATCTATTCTCTCAAACTGAGATATCATTGGATGCGCAAACTGCAATCAACAACGCTGGCTCGATTGGAGCCGAGGGTGATATCCGATTACAGACCGCCACCGTTGGTCAAATTGGCTCGACTGGCAACATCATTTCCAACACCGGAAATTTAACATTCACAGCCGAGCAGGTCAGCCTTGGCGGCATCACGTCTACAATCGATCAATTGCTGGTCAGCGGTGAAGATCTAGAAATTGCAGGTCTAGTCCAATCCGGAACGGCATTTGTCGGAAATTTTGATGATGTCACCATAACCGGAACGGGGCGTTTGCACTCAGATGTCGGTATCTCGCTCAACGTTGAAAATCTCACCAATGACAATGTGATCAGTTCCGCCGGGGCGATTGATATTCAAGCGACAGAGCAGATTGTTAACAACGCTGGCTTTACGGCAGGTGACGATCCTTCGGCTCTTATCGGCATAGTTGCTGGAAGCGATATTACATTGAATGCTAACTCGGTGAGCGGAGCGGGAGACTATATTTCTTCGGGTTCCATATCGATCACGAGCGGCGCGAGCGATTTTGGTGGAATCGTCAGTTCTGCGGGCCCACTGGACATCAATGTATCAAGTTTGACGCTTTCCGGAAGCTTGATTTCTGAAACTTCTATCAATGCGATGGCTTCCGGTGCGACTTTGATCGAAACGGGCGGAATTGTCAGTGCAGGCACTGTCAGTGGCGGAGGAACCATCTCCCTCGTCAGTGGCACAAATCTGTCCAATGCTGGCACGATTTCCGGAAACCAGAATGTCACACTTAACGCGCTCAATGATCTGGTTTCTACGGGCAGTATTTTCTCAAATGCAGCTCTGGCATTATCAAGTACATCTGGTGATATTGATGTATCGGGTCAGACGGTTGGTCTGAGTTTGATAAATTTTGCGGCGCGCGACATCGGCATTTCCGGCATATCGGGCAGCAACGGAACTATCCAGGTTGATGCAGACCGCAATATCACCACAGCAGGACAGGTCACCGGAGCAGATATTGATTTTAACGCCGACAATGGGTTGATCAATTTTGCAATCGGTACGGATATATTATCCAACAATGACCTAACCGCCAATGGCGCCAGAATAATCAATGCCGGCCTCACTAGCGCTGTCGGGAACATCGATATTGTCGCCACGACCAACATCGCATCTGGCTTGTCAGCCGATATCATGATGAATGGTGCAATCGTAGCTGGCGGAAACATTGTACTGGATGCGGGCGATGATATCTCAATTTCCGCTGGTACGGTTAACACCGCTTCCAATGGTGTGATATCAAGGCAGGTTTCTGGGCAAAATATTTCTCTAAACGGCAATCAAATCGATGTCGCTGCTGCGGTCATCGCGACTGACGATATTAATTTCAACACAAGTTCGAACACACAGGCAGCAAATGTTAACATCGCCGGTACGGGGATTGTTAGCAGTGCTTCGGGCGATGTTATCGTCAACCTTGGATCCGCTGGCACCGGTGATCGCAGTTTTGAAACACTAACAGGAAGCAATATCTTTGCTGGCGGTGTTTTTAACGTCATCAATGCTGATTCAATCCGTATTGCTGGCGATGCCGCCGCGCTTTCCGCTGTTAGTGTGAATGCCGTTGATAGCATCATGGTCAGAGCGACCGGATCGCTGCAATCAAATGGATCAATCGATGTCGTGACCAGCGCCGCAGGTAACGCTGATTTCATAGATATTGCCGGTCAAATCCGCGCTGAAGACGTTACGCTCAATACCGGTGTGTTGAATGTCAGCGGGCTTGTCGGATCCAATAATGATATTGGCCTGACGGTTATGGATGCGAACCTGTCTGGCCAAATAGCCGCCGGTCGTGATTTGAACATAGACGCTACCAATATCACCGTAGAACAGGGCGCCGTGGTTACTGCCGGCCGAGATTTGATCGACAATAGCTCGTCGTCAGCCACAATCGATGGAACAATAGGAGCAGGTCGTTTGGTCTCGCTGTGGCCCGATCAACTGACTATCGGCACTAACGGCCTGATATTCTCTGACGGCGATATCATAATCAATGCCGCGAACATTGCCCCCATTGCTGGCACGATTCAGGCCCAGGGCAATACCCAGGGCGATATTGATATAGTGACAACGGGTACGATCGATATTGCGAGCAGCGGAAATATCCTTTCGCTGGCGGGCAATATCGATCTGACCGGTGGATCGCATATCAATCAATTGGGCCGGGTACAGGGCGGCGGGCAAGTCGCTCTGTCATCAACTTCGGGTAACATTACCATTGATGGTGTGATTGCATCGGGCAGCACCGTCTCGCTCGATGCGGCACGGGGCTCTATCGGTATCGGAGCTTCTGGAATAATCAGTGTCCAGGGGGATGCTCGCTCTATTGGGCTTAACAGCATCGATGGCAGTGGCGCCAATATTCGAATTGCCTCTCGGGATGCGATCAACAATGCGGGTACTATTTTCACCGACGGAAGTGCCTTTTTCGAAAGTAAAAATAGTAACATCACGAACAGCGGTCAGATTACTGGCTTGGGTCAAACTGTATTCCGAACGGACAATGGCGATTTCATTAATGCTTCGGGCGAAGTTTTCGCCGGATCAATTGCCCTGTTGCAAAGCGAGGATTTTGTTAACAGCGGAACGTTTACCGCTGCAAATGACCTTCTGATAAATGCACCCAATATTACCAATAGTGGCTTGCTTGGTGCCAATGGCAATCTCGACCTAATCAGCGGTGGCATCTTTACCAATACAGGCACCATATTTGCGGGAGGCAATCTGGGGATCAATGCCGCTGGCGCCTTCACCAATGATGAAGCGGTCATATTGGCGCTGGGCGATATCAGCATTACCGCAGCCAGTGTCCTGAACAGCTCAGCGCAAATCGAATCCTTGGGCGGCGCGATTACGATCAACACCGGTAACCTGACCAATGAGATTAAGACGCTTACTATAGTTACAGAAGGCGGCCCGGGTTCGGGTGGTGATCAAGTTGTCACGGTTAATACGGGTGCCGCTGAAATCGTAAGTGCTGCTAACTTGTCGGTTAATTCCAGTGGAACAGTCACCAACAGCAATTCAAACATTTTGGCAGGTGGCGATATCAATATCACGGCTGGGACAGTCAATAATATAGCCGACACAGTCCGCCGGACGGTAGTCTCGGGTCTTGGCAACATAGTGACGGTCTGCCTGCAGGCTGGACAAAATGGCACAGGTTGTTCGGAGCCTGAAACGGGTACAGTGCAGCAAATTCGAGATTTGGGATTTGGAGGCTTCCTAAATCGCGTTTGTACGCGCAGAATAACCAGCGGTTGCCTCCTTTCGGGCGATCCAACAGTTACGTCGGTTACCACTGACAATCCGTTGCCAACAATCATCCAGGCCGGCGGAACGCTGGCTATAAATGTCTCGGGGCTCGGCAATGGTAGTTTTGTAGATGGTGTTGCGGTAAACGGCAGTGGTGACCCCCTGCCAACCGATGGCAGCACAGCAGGTAACGGTTCGTCGCCCGTTGCTATCTCCGGGTCGACACCTCTAACGTCCAGTGTTTCCACGGGCTCAGCCGCCGCCGGACAAACCGCTGGTGGAGGAATGACGCAAACCGCACGGAATACTGCAAATGATGTTAACGGGAGTGCCGCGCGTGATGTAGTAACCGGCGGAAATGGCAACGGAGCGTCAGGCAATCTCGGCGTGACAGGAACCGTGAACAGTCCCGGTGAAAATTCAGTGGGAGCGGGCACGATTGGTAGCGTGAATGTTGGTGCAACTGGCGCCAATGGATCGTCTTCGTCGGTTGGTCCAACAACCCTTGATGATGCAGCTGCTGCGCGCACTGCCAATGCGCCGACCGGCCTTGGCAAGGTAGGACTTGGTAATTCTGTTACTCCAGTTGGGACCCCTGGCGCACAAGTGACGTCAACAGCCAATGCCAGCGATAATACCCGCTCGGCCGGCACCGGCACGATTTCCCGTCCGATGATCGCAGATAACCAGCCGCAGGTAGACGTGACAAATGTGGCCGGCCCTTCGGTTGAGATTTCCGGTATCGGGACGGTTGATCCAGCTTCTATCGGAGGCGTTGTTGCTGAATCGGCATTGGTCGATATTGAAACGCCAGTTGCCAATTTCGGCGGTGGCGGGACCGATACTGGTGTGGACGCGGTGACAGCAGAAACAACCGCAATAGATGGTTCGCAATTGATGGCTGACAACGCCAGTATCGCTGACGCAATGCGTTCACAGGTTATTTTTGGTTGCGCAACTTTGGCGGTGCCGTCAATCATCGGCAGGGATGGCGGCCTTGGAAATTTCGTGTTCAATTTCCTAGCCGGTTTCGAGCTAGTTGATGGTCAGAACGGATTTGACTTTGCCAATGGGAATTCGCTCTTCACTTTCAATGATGCGCCCGGTTCACGATTCCTGTTCACCACCAATCCGGGTTTTTCCGACACAGCCGCTTTGTTTGATTCTGATTTTTTCTTTGACCAGCTTGATGTTGATCGGGACACAAACTTCCTTCGCCTGGGAGACGGTTTTTTTGAAAGCCTTTTGATTTCACAGCAAGTACAAGAAGCGACCAATCAGGCGCAACTACCGCAATTTGGCAGCGCGCTGGATCAGGCCCAAGCTCTGATGCAAGCGGCTGCGGATCAACAGGTTGGGTTGGGTCTTTCCGTCGGAACCGCATTAACGGCTGATCAGGTCGCGTCTCTGGCCACTAGCATTGTTTGGTGGGTGTCGAGTGTTTTTGATGGCCGCGATGTTCTTGTACCGGTTGTCTATCTGGCGGCATCAGATCGCAAGAACCTGACAAACGGAGCTGTGCTGGCGGGCAATAATGTCGCTCTGAACATCGCAGGGGACATCGAAAATACAGGAAGCATAAAGGCCGCCAATATCGCTTCGTTGACCGCTGGTGGATCGATCGTAAATCGCGACGGCGGAACAATTGCCGGCGGTATCGTCATTGCTGATGCCGCGCGCGATATTATCAACCGAAATGCATCCATTTCTGGCGGTGATATTCTGTTGCAGGCGGGCCGCGATATTGACATCGGGGCAGTGGTTGCCGTTGATACGCAAACCAGCCGGACAGACGGACGCAAGGGCCGCTTCCGGGAAAGCGCCTCTACCAGAACTACGGTTACCGGATCGACCATTGCCGCGGACGGCACGCTTATTGTGGGCGCGGGCCGTGACCTGAATGTGACGGCGAGCACGGTACAGGCGGGCGGTGATCTGTCTCTCAGCGCCGATCGCAACATCAATATCGGCGGCATTACCGGAGAGAATAGCAGTTCGGAAAGCTGGAAAACCGGCAAGAAATATTACGGTGAGAAAAGTAGCTCAAACCAGGTCTTTGTGGGTTCCAACATTACTGCCGGCGGTGATTTGAACGTCGATGCGGGCCGCGCTCTGACTATTGAGGGCAGCAATCTTGCCGCTGGCAGCAGCGCCCGGATTGTTGGTACAGATGCGATCACCATCGGGTCGGTGACCGAGACCCGCACGGCGACCTTGGATGAGCGTAAGAAACGCAACACCGACAGTCGCGATTTCACCGCAACCAGCAATGTGCTGAGCACGATTGATGTCGGGGGCGACCTTTCTATTGGCAGCGCTGGTGATCTGCAAATCCGGGGCGGATCGGTGAATGCCGTGGGCGCAGTCAATGTAGCGGCGAACAATATCGACATTACCGGCGTCATCGACAGCAGCAGTGAGACGATCAATACCAAGCGGGTGAAGAAAGGCCTGCTGTCCAAAAAGACAACCACCACCCGCATCGAAAGCGATCAGGAGCTGGTGATACAGTCCACCCTCTCGGGCGATACTGTGGGCCTATTCAGCATCGGCGATACCACAATATTGGGTTCCAACGTGGTCGGCACCGGCGACGTCAGCGCAGTTGCGGGCGGCGATATCGTGATCGGCGCGCTTCAGCAAAACAGCCGCGAGCTGGAAGATATCAAGGTCAAGAAATCCGGTTTTAGCATCGGCAGCGGCGGGTTGTTTATCGGCAAGTCAAAAGTTCAGAATGAAGACGGCATCAAGACCGCCACCAATGTCGGATCACTGATCGGATCTTCGGATGGCAATGTGACGATAAACGCCACAGACGCATTGGGTATAACGGCGAGCCGCATCATTGCACCGGGAACGGTTGATCTGGCAGGGCAGCAGGTAACCATCGACAATGAACTTGATACCGCCGAAACGCTGAGCAAAACCAAACAGTCTTCCTTTGGCTTGTCGATCAAGCTCTATGAAAATGTTTCTGGCGCGGTGAACAGCGTCGCCAATACACCGTCGCGGATTTCGAATGGCGCATCGGGCGGTGCTGCCCAGGCGGGTATTACCGCTGCCTCCGAAACATTACGCGCGATCAGTGCGGTACAGGGTGCGATCGGCAATGCTGCGGGTATCTCCGCCAATCTTGGTTTTTCCAAATCCAAATCGCAGACCGAGACAAAGGCCGAGCAGGTCGCGGGATCAACCATCGCAGCGGGGGATATCTCCGTTCGGTCGGGCAGCGATATTGATGTCGTGGGCTCTGACCTGGGGGCAACCAATGACCTCAGCCTGGATGCAGCGCGCGATATAAAACTCCGCGCGGCACAAAACACCCAGCAAATCCGATCGGAGAGCAGAAGCTCGGGTGCGGGCATCGGGGTTAGTGTCGGTGTTGGTCTGGCCGGCGGAGTGACCGCCACCGGATCGATTAATTTTTCCAATAGCAAAGGCAGCAGCCGGTCGGACGAGACCACACAGCGCAACACCACGCTCTCTGCGGGGAACAACCTGACCATCAACAGCGGCCGTGATACGACCTTGGCCGGGGCGACTGCGGAAGGCCGCAATGTCGATGTCAATGTGGGTCGCAATCTGAATATCGAAAGTCTGCAGGATACCGCCAGCAGCGACAGCAGCAGCACGGGCGTGAATCTGGGGTTGAGCTACTCACCTACACCGGGACAATCTGGAATTGGTGCAAATGTCGGTGCTTCTGTGTCCGATGGCAAGTCCGACAGCGCCATAGTCACCGAGCAATCGGGTATCGTCTCTCGCGGCGGTGACCTGACCATCGATGTCGCCGAGCGCACGGAGATTATCGGGGGCTTTGTTGCGGCTCTGGATGAAGAGGGCCGGGATAGCGGCCAGCTAAGCCTCAACACCGGCAGCCTGTCGGTCAGCGATATACAAGATAGCGCGACGTCGCGGGATATCTCTGTTGGGGTTTCTGCCAATATCAACGATCCATTTGAACAGGACCAGCGCGGGGCGAACACGCCGGTGGTGGATGGCAGCTATGCCAGCTCTGACTTCCGTCAGGATACCAAGGGCACGATTGGCGAAGGCAGCGTGACCGTTGGCGGCGACACAAACAGCGATGCCCTGGGCGGCGTCAACCGCGACGTGGATAGCGCGCAGGTGGTGACCAAGGACAGGAAGAGCGGCTTTACCGTCTATGCCGATGAAAGCGCCATCCGTGAGGCGGTTGCTCTCGCCAAGGGAGATACCAAGAACAGCCAGATACTATCCACCGCAGAGGCGCTGGCCGATGATCCGCTGGCGGCGGTTAAGGATGCATTGGGTGAAATCGGCTCCCTGTTCGACAGCCGCGCTGATAGCGGCGCGTTGGAAGGATTGATTGAACAGGTAAAGGCTGACATCGGAATAAGTGTTGATGTCGATAAGCGGACACAGCAGAATTTTGAGGCCGCGCTAGATGTTTTTGAAGGTGAACTGGGTCGCCCAGCTACCGAAGATGAAAAAGATAGGCTGGAACAATTTGCACGCAATGCGGTGGAAACGGGTGCCAGTATCCGCGGCATTGGCCTTGGCAACATTGACGCATTGTCTGAGGATGGCAGTGCATCGGTTTCGCAAGGCGCCATTGGATCGGGTGAAGAACTAGTCATAACTGCCGGAGACCTCTCCACTGGGGATCGCATTATTCAGATAACGGCCGACGCAGGGCAATGGCTTAACGAGGTTCCGGAGGGAGAGCGAGAGGCGGTAGAGCTGGCTCTGGACACAGCGCTTGGCGGACCCGTCAAGGCGGTTGCAGGCTATGTTATTGGCAAAGGCATTGAGGCAGCACTGGCCAACTCACCCGAGGCACAGGAAGCGGTTGGCGCCTTGGTCAAGGAAGCGGGTGTTCTCAGTATCGATACGCTCTCACCAGAAGATCAGGAAACAGTGCGCGAGGATGCCGATCGTGATCTGACCGAAATCGGCGAGATATTCACTGCCGCCACGACGATATTGGGCGTCGATATACCGGGACTGAAAAGCGGCAAGAAGATCGATCTTGATAAGCCAGAGATTACAGTCAATCAGGACATTGACGCACCAGAAATTAGAAACCTGCCGTCTGCGGATGCACGAGCATTGGTACGACGCAATGAACCAGGGGTCGCATCGCATGGCGGAGACTTGCCTACTATCCGTGAAGGCGATACTTGGTTAAAAGGTAGTGACGGAAATGCTGCTAAAGTACCGTCGCAGGTTGCGGAAAAACTGGCGGGTCGGAAGTTCAATAATTTTGATGAATTTCGAGAAGCATTTTGGGAAGCGGCCGCCGATGATCCGGTCTTGAGCAAGCAGTTTGATTCGCCGAATCTGTTTAGGATGCGAAACGGATCGGCTCCGCGTGCACCACTGAATCAACAGGTCGGTGGACGTATAAAGTACGAATTGGATCATGCGCAGGAGATTCAACACGGTGGAAATGTTTATGACTTGAACAATATTATTATACGAACGCCGTTCAATCACATCAAAGGAAAGTGACTAGAGAGATGAAGACCGGAGACCGTGAGCAAGCAAAAACACTTATGAGGAATTTGCTACTTTTACCTTTAGAAGTAAAAAACTCCAAAGAATTTGATGATATAGAGCAAGATTTATCCTCAAAATTGAATAGTATTTTGCTCGACCCATACTGGTCAGACTATTTATTCTATCCCAGTAAATATGGACTAGAGGATTGTCTTGTTGAAACTGAGGGCGATGCCCTAATCATAGATGAGCGTGCGCTTGACTTGGTTGTTAAAAAAATTTTCGAATATAAACCAATAATCTTGCCAGATATGTCTGGAGATTAGGCTGACCAGCTAAGCCTCAAAACCGGCAGCCTGTCGGTCAGCGATATACAGGATAGCGCGACATCGCGGGATATCTCTGTTGGGGTTTCTGCCAATATCAACGATCCATTTGAACAGGGACAAGCGGGCGCGAACACACCGGTGGTGGATGGCAGCTATGCCAGCTCTGACTTCCGTCAGGATACCAAGGGCACGATTGGCAAAGGCAGCGTTACGGTTGATGGGGATGCAAACAGCGATGCCCTGAGCGGCGTCAACCGCGATGTCGATGCCGCGCAAGTGGTGACCAAGGACAAGAAGAGCGGCTTTACCGTCTATGCCGATGAAAGCGCCATCCGTGAGGCCGTGGCATTAGCGAAGGGTGACTCCAAGAATAGTCAGATACTGAGCGGCATCAACGAAATCAGCAAGGATTTTGATGGTAACAAGGATACAGCGTCAATCTTGATAACTGAGTTCCGGCAGATTGGTAAGGAACTGAAACAGGCAAGAGCTTTGGACAGGATACAGGATGATCTGAAGACGGGCAAAATAGACGAAGAGCAAGCCGTTGATCTCATGGTTGAACAAACTGCCGAGTTTCTGGGCATTGATATTGAACAAGAGACAACTGCAACGATTACAGCCTTAGATGAAGAGACAGGTGACGAGGTTGAAAAAACTGTCACGATTGACAATCGGGAAGTGGTTGAAAATCTTGTATTGGCCAATTTGACAAGCCGTGCCGCAGACAATGCGAACAACGGAGAACTGGATCACACAGATCGTTTGCTGGTTCAGGAAGTGGCGAGGCGAGTACCCCCACCGGAAACACCGGCAGGCGCAACAGGAACAGGTTTGGAATCAACGAACGACGGCATAGATGAGATTGTTGTCTACGGAATCCGCAATGAAGATGATCAAAAACTTCTCAATAGGGCTAACAAGGGTATTGTCGACAAGACAGCCGCCCTTGTCCGGCCTGTCACCCAGACAGGCGGAGGCGCGGTTCAGGGGACCGGTACTGGTCTGATTAAAAATGCCAAGGATACTGGCGAGCTCATCGGTGATGCTGCTGGTTATGTCGGGAATATCATCACCTTCGGCACCAAGTTCAAGACGGAGAAGCAGCGGACCGAAAGCCGGGTATCAGGCGCTATTGAATTGGGTAAGCAGGCTATTGACGACCCGCTTGGTACAGCAACAGCTTTGGGAGAGGATTTCATTGATCCCTTCGTTCAGGGCTCACAGCAGCTTAGAGATGGGAAGAGGTTTGACGGTACGTCAACAATCACCGAGGCCAGTTCCGATTTGATCCTCAATGCGGCAACTGGCGGCGGCAAAGCGATAATTGGTATCATCGCTAAGGGTAAGTTGAATATTCCTGATGCGAATGATATTAAAGGAGGGGCTCATAGGGATACGTCAAAGCCTAGGGGTGATGGATTTGATAGTCACCATTGTCCTGCTAAAAACTGTTACAAAGATGCCCCAATTAGTGATGCCGATGGTCCTGCAATAAAAATAGACCCGGAGGATCATAGGAAAACTGCAAGTAATGGCAATGGTGCTGAAGCCCTAGCTTATCGCGCCGAGCAACAGAGGTTATTGAATGAAGGAAAATTGGAAGAGGCCGTGCAGATGGATATCGACGATATACGTTCGAAGTTTGGCAACAAATATGATGACGCTATTGAACAGTTACAAGATTATGTGAAGACACTCGACCCTAATGATTTCAAGACACCAAAAAGTCCACAATAGTTATGAGGCAATATGAAGATTATTCCATTCGAAAAGCTAACTGATATTCCGACAGGGAATCCATATAAAGGCAATGACGGCTTGGTTGATCTTGGCCCTGACAATTCAACTATGGATATAGCGGAGCTTTTTCCTTTTCATACTATCTCAGTTGGATGGAGGCCAGCGGCAGATAACATCACCAGCCATATCTTGGAAGGGCAGGTCAGGATTGGTTACGATGCAAACAATATTTTGAAAGAAATTGAAATATTATCTCCCCGCAAAAAAACTCACATCAAGTGTCTAAAGCTGGGCAATTGCTCATTGTTTCAGAAGACAATGCTACAAATAAAAAATATGCTAGAAATTGATGGGTTTCAGTTAACTTCCACGAACGGAGGTTTTGATTTGTACGATGGTTCGGTGGCTTTCTATTCGGAAGAATATGTTGATGATATGAATGTTCCGCTGGATACTGTTGTCTTAAGGTTCCTATAACCGATTCTGAGATTTACAGCGGGTTTCGGTGACGTTTCTGAATTATGGTGACATTGCACTTAATTCCTTAACCCGCTCCCATTTAATTAGTGCACTGTTTCCGTAATGCGGCTCTGGACGAAGAGGGCCGGGATAGCGGCCAGCTAAGCCTCAACACCGGCAGCCTGTCGGTCAGCGATATACAAGATAGCGCGACGTCGCGGGATATCTCTGTTGGGGTTTCTGCCAATATCAACGATCCATTTGAACAGGACCAGCGCGGGGCGAACACGCCGGTGGTGGATGGCAGCTATGCCAGCTCTGACTTCCGTCAGGATACCAAGGGCACGATTGGCGAAGGCAGCGTGACCGTTGGCGGCGACACAAACAGCGATGCCCTGGGCGGCGTCAACCGCGACGTGGATAGCGCGCAGGTGGTGACCAAGGACAGGAAGAGCGGCTTTACCGTCTATGCCGATGAAAGCGCCATCCGTGAGGCGGTTGCTCTCGCCAAGGGAGATACCAAGAACAGCCAGATACTATCCACCGCAGAGGCGCTGGCCGATGATCCGCTGGCGGCGGTTAAGGATGCATTGGGTGAAATCGGCTCCCTGTTCGACAGCCGCGCTGATAGCGGCGCGTTGGAAGGATTGATTGAACAGGTAAAGGCTGACATCGGAATAAGTGTTGATGTCGATAAGCGGACACAGCAGAATTTTGAGGCCGCGCTAGATGTTTTTGAAGGTGAACTGGGTCGCCCAGCTACCGAAGATGAAAAAGATAGGCTGGAACAATTTGCACGCAATGCGGTGGAAACGGGTGCCAGTATCCGCGGCATTGGCCTTGGCAACATTGACGCATTGTCTGAGGATGGCAGTGCATCGGTTTCGCAAGGCGCCATTGGATCGGGTGAAGAACTAGTCATAACTGCCGGAGACCTCTCCACTGGGGATCGCATTATTCAGATAACGGCCGACGCAGGGCAATGGCTTAACGAGGTTCCGGAGGGAGAGCGAGAGGCGGTAGAGCTGGCTCTGGACACAGCGCTTGGCGGACCCGTCAAGGCGGTTGCAGGCTATGTTATTGGCAAAGGCATTGAGGCAGCACTGGCCAACTCACCCGAGGCACAGGAAGCGGTTGGCGCCTTGGTCAAGGAAGCGGGTGTTCTCAGTATCGATACGCTCTCACCAGAAGATCAGGAAACAGTGCGCGAGGATGCCGATCGTGATCTGACCGAAATCGGCGAGATATTCACTGCCGCCACGACGATATTGGGCGTCGATATACCGGGACTGAAAAGCGGCAAGAAGATCGATCTTGATAAGCCAGAGATTACAGTCAATCAGGACATTGACGCACCAGAAATTAGAAACCTGCCGTCTGCGGATGCACGAGCATTGGTACGACGCAATGAACCAGGGGTCGCATCGCATGGCGGAGACTTGCCTACTATCCGTGAAGGCGATACTTGGTTAAAAGGTAGTGACGGAAATGCTGCTAAAGTACCGTCGCAGGTTGCGGAAAAACTGGCGGGTCGGAAGTTCAATAATTTTGATGAACTTCGAGAAGCATTTTGGGAAGCGGCTGCTGATGATCCGGTGCTGAGCAAGCAGTTTGATCCACGTAGCTTGACGCTAATGAAGAATGGCCGTGCTCCTTACGCCAGACTAGAGCAACAAGTTGGTGGGCGTGCAAAGTATGAATTGGACCACAATCAACCCATTTCAAATGGCGGCAATGTTTATGATTTGAATAATATAATTATACGAACGCCTTTGAATCACATTAAAAAAGGTAGTTGAGATGAATAAAACAGAAGCAAGAAACGAAGTTTTGCAGTTACTCATAACGTTTCTGGATGGATTAGGAAAAATGCCAGAAAGTGAACAAGATGAGATATTTGAGAAAATCAATAAACTATCACCAGATCCGTATATTTCCGACTATATCTTCTACCCGGAAGATGGAATAGAGATGACACCAGAAGAGATTGTTGAAAAAGCATTCAGTTATCAGCCAATAACTTTACCCGACCAGTCAAGAGACTGAGTTAGAATTACGGTGACAGTGCACTATTTAAACTTCTTCACCGCACCAACCAGCCTGTCCTACATCCCGGCAAAGCGCTATGCCATGGGCTGGCTCTTTCTCATTTTCCATATTTTTTCCCGGCGCTGCGGCGAAGTCATGTCTGTCTGCGCAAGCAGTTTTGTTTCCGCAATGTGTCACCTTGGCGAATTCACTTTAACTGATTGATATCAAGTCAAAACAGTCTCCAAATACAGGGTGACACAGTGTCAACAGTGTAACCCTAGCGCCCGCGCTGCTCAGCGGCAGCCTCAATCTGGGCAAGGGCAAGCAGTCGGGTGACTTTGCCAGCGTTCAGGAGCAGGCGGGTATCTTTGCAGGCTCCGGCGGCTTTGATATTGATGTGCAGGGCAATACCAATCTGGAAGGCGGGGTGATAGCCTCTGACGCCGATGCTGCGGATAACAGCCTCAACACCGGCTCCCTGACGTTTCAGGATATTCAGAACCGCGAAGACTATAGCGCGAACCAGGTCAATATCGGCGCGGGCTTTGGCAACGTTGGCAAGGATGATGACGGCAAAGCAGCGACCGGCGGCGGAAAAGTACCGGGGGGTTCGCTGCCCGGTGTTGGCGATCTCTCCGCCACCTTGCCCAGCGCCTTGTCGGCCAGCGGCAGCCAATCGGGCACGACGCTGAGCGCCATAGACCCGGCGACCATCACCATTGGCGGCGTAGAGACCGATCCCGCTGGGCTATCGCGTGATACAGACACCGCCAATGACGGCGCGTTGATCAAGGAATTTGACGACGCAAAACGCCAAGAGATTGCCGACGGCTTTGAAGCCACGCGGATATTGACGAGTGAGGTGGGGACGTTCCTGTCGAACCGGGCCGCCGAAGCGGATGAGGCGGAGCGCAAGGAAGATGAAGTAAAATGCAAATGCGAGATTGATCCAAATACCGGAGAACCGGTTGAAGATGCCAATGGCAATCGGATCACCTTGTCCCAGCCGGAGATAGCGCAGCGGCAGAGAGACGCGGAAGATCTTCGCGCACGCTCAAACGGCTTTGAAGCAGGCGGTACAGGCCGTCAGATACTGACCGCGCTCACCGCTGCGGCATCGGGCAATGTAACCGGCGGCGTCAGTGATCTGGTAAGAGATTTTGCGGTGAACACCCTGCAACAGCTTGCTGCCGAAGAGGTGGGGCAAAGAAAGAACGAACTCAGCGACGGTGCACGTGCGATTTTACACGGTCTAATTGGTTGCGCCGGTGGAACCGCTTCGTCAACCGGATCATGCGGCGCCGGTTCTGCAGGGCAAGGAGGGGCAGCTATCCTTTCCGCACTATTCGAACCAAACCCTGATGCAACAGCAGAAGAGAAACTGGCCTATAGCGAGATTATTCAAACCCTGGTCGCCACCATTGGCACAGCTGTGGGCGTAGAGGGATCTGATCTGGCCAGCGCCATAGCCGGTGCACAGGCAGAAGTGGATAACAATGCGACAGCGACGGTAAGGTTGCCAGAAACCGGGCAGACAGCCGAAGTTTGTGTGCCAGGGACCTCCTGTGCAAATGGCAAGACGGTAGAGGAAATGCTCGCGTTTCCACCCGGTTCAAATGATCGAGCGAGCCTGGATGCCATTATCGCTGAATACGGAACGGATGATCCGGCCCAACTCAATGCGATTGTTGCGATGATAGCAGATGGGCTGACGGGTAGTGCGATCAAACAATCTCTTAGGCAAACGGGATTAGCCAATGCAATCTCATCCGCGAATGGCCCGGTTGTCGCGGGTGAAGAGATTATGGCTAATCTTATCGCCAGCGGAGCGGTTCCAGCGAGCGCAGCAAACCTACCGTTTGCGGAATTTGCCAGCCAATATAGCGGCCAGCTAACCCGCTATGTTATATCCACTGGAAAAAGACCCGATCCAAGGGCGATTGGTGGATTGATAGTTGGTGGTGCACTTGCGGTGTCAGCTGCCTACTTACTACAACCCGACAATCCGGTAGATGATATTGATCTTTCGGGTAACGGAACCGGTTCCAGCAACAATGACCCCGACCCGGATGATGATGTCAGGCCTTTCATCGTCGTCAACCCAGATGGCACAGAATTTACAGAAGCTGATAGAGGACGGCGCTTTGAAGTAGGCACAGATGAAAATGGCAATGCGATCTATCAAGATGGCGGTAGTGGTGAGCGTTACACCATTGATGATACCGGACGTAGATCGCTTCTGGGCAGCGGGGGAAGCCGCGAACAGGTGGAGATCGCGCAAACCATTTCAGATGCTCGGCGGATAATTTCTAATTCTGATATTCATGTTCCAGAAGATGGAAGCCTATCTAATCTGGATACCCGTAAATGGTATCTTGAACAGGAGGCAAGAATTCCGGATTTGATCGATGATAGTGCTTCTTCGGAAGAACAGGCTCGGCAAGCATGGGCTTTGCGAAATGAAATCCGGGATTTGGCTAGAAACGCGATGGAAAATAGGACTGCCGCCGAGAAATTAGCCACTGATGATCCGAACCTAAGCTGGCCCCAGGTATTAGAAAAATATAGCAAGGATGAGGATGGAAACCAATTGTCCAACAATGATCGCTTTAGAGCTATTATCGAAGCTGCACAGCGGAGTAGAAGAAGTGTAAATGATCAACTCGGCGTTAAGCCACCAGGAGATAATGATGAAAATTGATAAGGAAGACAATTGGGAAGATTTCCCGGAATACTTCAATGCAAAAATAATTTGGAATGAAGAAAAAATTGACCGATTCCATTTCCATGCAAATGTTGATGGGAAAAAACTGTCTTTGAGACTGAATGATTTCCCAGAAGAACCGATGTTTACGTTATTCGTCGATAACTTTCCCGTCATTAATTTTACGGAGCGGCCTGAAAATTGGAAGATGAATTGGTAAAGTTACGGTGACAGTGGTTACGGTGACAGGTGCAATAATCCCCGATCTGTTGAGGTGGTTGTCCGGTATTGATAAGAGGCGTTCGTTTACAGTCTTTGTAGCGCTAACTAGCCTTAGAAGATGGCACGATTTCCCCGCATAGTTATACCCGGTATTCGAACTGGCCTAAATTACAGGGATTGTTGCACCTGTCAGCGTCATTCGCGGAAGGATGAGTTAAGATGAGTCTATTGCGAAATATAACCAAGGTTATGCTAGATCAAATGATTGCCATAGAATTTTCAAATGGCGATCAGGTAGATGAAGATATTGCTGTAAAAATACTTGAGCAGACAGCTGCTAATTTATTAGCATTAGATTCAGAAGAGATAACTAAGCTTGATTCATTATTGATGGATATTAGCAAGGAGTACGATCTTGAAGAACACCGTGATTTTGCACAATCAGTTTTGGAAAATTTTGGTGTAAAACAACTATAGCTATGACGATCTAAAAGATTTGTTCGAATCTGCCGACACTAAATTACTAAACATTCCAAACACCAACCAGCCTGTCCTACATCCCGGCATAGCGCTATGCCATGGGCTGGCTCTTTCTCATCTTCTATCCTTTTTTACGACGCTGCGGCGAAGTTCATGCTCATCTGCGCAAGCAGTTTTGCTTTTGCAATGTGTCACCTTGGCAAATTCACTCTAACTGATTGATATCAAGCCAAAACAGTCACCAAATACAGGGTGACACAGTGTCAACAGTGTAACCTTGGCGCATCTGTTGATCTCGATGGACAGGTTCGCGGACACCTCAATCCGAGCAACGGGAAACAGTCAGAATTACGGTGACAGTGCACTAATTTCCTGTCCGTAACTGGGGATTGTTGCACCTGTCACCGTAATTCCATCATCGTCGAACTTAGCACCGGCGGCTGCAAAGCCATACTCGGCATCATCGCTAAAGGGAAAGTTGATATCCCGGATGTTGATATTCCCACAATTGGCGGAAGAAAGCCAATCAACAGCGATTGGGCAGGGAAGACCCATCCTTCAGGCATTGAATTCGACAATCAGGGCTTTCCAAAGTTTGAACCTCATTCAGAGGCGAAGATTGAACTTGATAATTTAACGGGAAATATAAGAACGGATTTCAAGTTAGCCAATGATCATTTTGGTTTTGACAAAACACCAGAAGGATTCACGTGGCACCATCATCAAGATGGAAAAACCTTACTACTGGTGCCAAAGGATCTACATGATGCTTGTAGACATACTGGGGGTTGCGCGGTAATTCGGAATGGTGGGAGTTTTGACTGATGTATAAAAATCTAATATACTCAAGCAGCAAGGCAGATATTGGTTCTATCTCGAAGGCAGAGGTAAGGGTTGGGCATAACTTTCCAAATGGTTACTTAGAATTCTGCCAAGAATACAATGGAGCGAAATTAAAAAATGCCAAGATTTCTTTGTCAAAAGGAGAAGTCTATGAAGTTCGACAATTCACGCCAGTTCATAGTTTAGGAATATCTACCGTAGAGCTTTGGGATGACAATCTAATTGCAATTGCTGAGGATTCAGGGGGCAACTATTTCGTGTTCAAGAAACCTGAGCTAGGTTCTGTGTACTATTGGGATCATGAAACAGAGGATTTGAAACACCTTTGTGACAGCTTTCTTAAGTTTCTGAAATTGATTGAAGAAGATGACTATAGTGATTTGCCATCACCTGAGAATGCAAAAAGTTGGGTAAATCCAGCGTTTTTGCAGAAGCAAAAAGACCTGGGCAATGCCTAAGTCGTGGGCAGGATGGAAAGCAGTGTTTCATCAGATTTGAGCTTTGTAAGCAAGTGCCTGGCATCAAAAGCAATTTCACGTGATGAATTGTCACAATGGGCGGCTCGTGCGATTGATAGTGAAGACAATTCTCCTCTCTATTTATACGATATGCTGGACTATCGTGCCAACCGATATGATTTATTTAAGCTATTTGGATTTGTTCCGGTGAGCGGCTTGTCAGAAATTGAGACGAAATATCTCCATCAAATCGCGGCGCGGCGCAATCGGAAAATTTATCATGAATATGAATCGTATTTAGACATTGAGATTACAGAAGACAGAAAACAATATATACACCAATGGTTTAAAGACATGTTCGGCATCGATGTGGATGTGCTCCCTCCCTTGGCTGACATAAGAGATATGATAGAAATAGATAAGCCCGACTACTTATAGTAAATTCTCGGTAACAGTGCGCGAGGATGCCGATCGTGATCTGACCGAAATCGGAGAGATATTCACTGCCGCTACGACTATATTAGGCATCGGCATTACGGTGACAGTGCACTATTTAAACTTCTTCACCGTACCAACCAGCCTGTCCTACATCCCGGCAAAGCGTTATGCCATGGGCTGGCTCTTTCTCATCTTCTATCTTTTTTCACGGCGCAGCGGCGAAGTTCATGCTCATCTGCGCAAGCAGTTTTGCTTTTGCAATGTGTCACCTTGGCAAATTCAACCTAACTGATTGATATCAAGTCAAAACAGTCTCCAAATGCAGGGTGACACAGTGTCAACAGTGTAACCCTGGCGCATCTTTTGATCTCGATGGACACCCGCGCGACCACCTCAACCCGAGCAACGGCAAACAATCAGGCGACTGTACCGGTGTTTGCAGTGTAAATATTATTCAGGCAGGGCAATCACATGTGCGATCATCCGCGTGCCTTCGAAAACCGCCGTGTCTTCGACATTGATACCATCTTCAACAAACACGAAATCAAACACACGATCTTGATCAACATCGCCGTGCAGCATGACCAAAAATTTGTCTCCGGCACCTGCAGGATGTTGTATTTTGACCATTACATCCTCGCTCTGACCTGGATCCAAATAGGTGAAGCCGGAGACGATATCGCCGTCTGGACGTCCATCGATAACCGGATGAAGAACGAGCCAGCCGGCCTTTTCAATCGTCACTTTGGGAAAGGTTATCGCGGTCGTGTTGGCGCGCAGGGTCGATACGTTCGTGCCATCGATACGGATCTCGGAAACGACTGATTCCTGTTTCAGGCGGGACAGGCCTGCAACCTGGATCGCGTTGGCATTACCATTGCCCATCGTCATTTGTGGTTTTGTGACCGTTTCTTCCGCAAGTGCTGTACCGGATAAGAATATGAGGGAGATGACAAAAGACAGAGCGCGATTGATGTGCATAGCTGGGGCCTTTTTATTTTTCCAGGTCTATAGGATGGCTGGTTTGACTTTCTCGTTTCAATACTAACTGAATTAGGGAACAACACAATAGTCACTAAGAGAAGCTTGCAAGCCGCGATAATGATTTGCTCTTCGCCAACACTGCAACCCTTGGTAACCATTCCAAACCCGCCATTCCAAAGATCAGTAATCGAGCGCATGGTTAGATATATTGCATTTAGTTCGATATCTATCTATATGGTTTGATATCAAACTAAATGGAGTTTTCAGATGGTTAGTCGTAGAATGGTTTTGGGAGCAGGAGTGGGCGGGCTAGCTTTGGTTAGCGCTGGTGGTATCTGGCGGGTTACGCGAACGCCTCAGGCTGCGTATGCGCCCTGGAAATTGGCGGGATCGCCGCCCGAGGATGTTCGACTCGATGCGTTTCATCATGCGATTCTCGCACCCAATCCGCATAATCGACAGCCCTGGACAATCCGTTTGATCGGTGACGATGCCGCAGAAATCAGTTGTGATTTGGATAAGAGGCTACCTGTGACCGACCCGTTTGACCGGCAAATCACGATCGGATTTGGCACTTTCCTGGAGCTGGCCCGAATAGCGGCAGCTGAGCGCGGGTATCGCATGGATATGGAGGCATTTCCCGCCGGAGAAACGCAGCCGCGTTTAAATGAAAGTCCGGTGGCAAAACTGACCTTCGTTAAAGACGCTACGATCAATTCCGATCCGCTGTTTGGCGCCATTCCGGTGCGGCGGTCCAACAAAGAGGTTTACGACCTTACGCGTGCTGTTGAAGATAAAAAGCTTCAGCAGATTGCGGCCGTTGGCGGCGCATTTTCATCCGATCCCGCATTTGTCGCCAAGCTACGAGAACAAATTCTCATTGGTATTGAAACCGAGTTGCTGACGCACGATGCCAATATGGAAAGCGTTGAGCTAATGCGCATCGGCTATGACGAAATTGATGCCAATCCTGATGGTATCGATCTTGGCGGACCGATGATAGAGGCTGGTAAGTTAACGGGTCAGATTGATCGCGCGCAACTAGCCGACCCGGATAGCCAAGCGTCAAATATTGGCCGCGATCAAATGGCCGAGACCTATGGTTCGATTGGTGCGCTTTACTGGATTACGACACCGGCAAACACCCGCCTCGACCAACTGGAAGCGGGCCGTCAATATGTGCGGGCCAATTTGCAGGCGACGAAGCTTGGGCTTTCCATGCACCCGATGAGCCAGACGCTGCAGGAATATGATGAAGTGGCTGAACCCTACCGAGCGGTGCACGCGATGCTCGGTGCAACAGCGAAAGACCGGGTTCAAATGTTGGCGCGACTGGGCTATGGACCGATGATCGGTCCTAGTCCTCGCTGGCCGCTGGAAAAACATGTTAAGGCGTAACCTCAAGCTGTGACCCCTAACGACCCACTGACTTTTGAAGTTTTTAACGAGATTGGAATCATCCAACAGCTTACCAGTACGGCGTTCGCAGCGGTGCTCCCGAAAGGTATGACTACAGCTCAATTCGGTATCCTCAATCATTTTGTGAGGTTAGAACATGATGCCAGATCGCCGGCCCAGCTTGCTAGCACCTTTCAGGTCACGCGCCCGACCATGACTAGTACACTTGCGAGATTGGAAAAGTCAGGGTTGGTTGCCATCAAACCCGATCCCGATGATGGAAGGGGTAAGCTTGTTTCCTTGACTCAGGCGGGCCGACAAATGCGGGAGGAATGCTTACGGCGCCTCGCTGGCCCGATCGCAGAAGCACAAACTGTTCTATCAAAAGAAACGCTGGCGGAACTCCGCCCATTGCTCAAAGAGGTGCGGGAAAGATTGGACAAGTTGCGGGATTAACCCCTCCCTTCTTGGTTCAGTGCTCGAACTGGCAAGAATCTATGAGACGCTGAGAAGCGTTTCCGGACTGGATAGAATGCCGCTTTTGATGAGCGTCAGCATTTGATCGCCGTCATAATAGCGTTCTTCGACAATCTTTCGTTGATGCCATTTTTGCCAGCATAGACCATCAATCTGATGTACCTCCGCGTTCGATGTTGTGAAAGATGACCGATTACCGAATATGCAGATTTCCTTTTCTTCAACAATTTTCAAATCAACGATTAATCCGCTGACTGACTGCGCTGCAGAGATAAATGGCTCCTGCTTTCGCCGACCTTCTTCTGCACCTTCCGCAAAAATTTCATCATTCGCGTACATTTTCCCCTGAGCAGCGAAGAACTGATCGAAAGCCTCTAGAGGCTTTCCAGATTCGAGCATTGCCACTTGAAGGTTTACACAATCAGTGAAGGAAAGCTTCTTGATGGATGACAGTTCAGGCATTTACGTTCTCTTTTTGCGGCACCAATATGAGATACTGCCATTCTCTCTTTATCTCATTCCAGCAAGTGCAATTATTCGTGTTTCCAAATCAGACCATTAAATCAGGGCGTTGCTTTTTGATGCGGGATGAGGAATCAGACCCACATGACAAAACTTGATCCTCAAAAATATCTCGAACAGCCCTTCGGCCACCTCGCTAATCTCATCAATGCGCATGCAGTAAATGTGCCCGACCGAATAGCGCTGGACGATGGAGCAGAGCGACTTACATGGGCAGAGACCACCACCCACGTGAACCGGATAGCCGCGCAGTTACAGGCGGATGGGCTTCAAAAAGGGCAGGCAGTCTCGATTTTGGGAACAACCACCATCCGATATGCGCTGGCTTATCTGGGCTCGATTGTTGCCGGTGGCTGCGCTGCGCCGCTGACCACTTCTGCAACGCCTAAACAGCTTGCTGCAATGATGGCAGATAGCGGGGCGGCACATCTGTTCATTGATACGGTCAAGCGTGCCGAGCTGGCCGAAAGCGGTGTGAAATTGCCTGCTGTCAAACATGTCATGATGGATCAGGCAGAGGACGATGCGCCGCTGATTTTCGATTGGATGGCAGCGGAAGGGGCGATGCCGGATGATCCGCAAGTCGGTCCCGAAGATCCTTACAACATTATCTATTCCAGCGGTACAACCGGCACGCCAAAGGGCATTGTGCATAGTCGTCAGATGCGTTGGTATCATGCCCAAGCGGGTGGCGGTTATGGGCAAGAGGGGCAAGTCACTTTGCTCTCGACACCGCTTTATTCGAACACCACGCTAGGTATTTTTACACCGACTATTGCCTTTGGCGGGACAGTTCACCTGATGCGCAAATTTGATGTGCGTGGCTGGTGCGAGCGATGCCAGGAGCATCGGGCGACCCATACCATGCTGGTACCAGTGCAATATCAGCGGCTGATGGATTTTGATGATTTTGACAGTTATGATCTGAGCTCGCTGTTCTTGAAATATTGTACCAGCGCTCCTTTCTCTGCCGAGCTTAAAGCCGATGTGTTGAAGCGCATGGCGGGCGGCCTTGTCGAGATTTACTCAATGACCGAAGGCGGCGTGGTCTGCATATTGCTAGCGCACGAGCATCCTGACAAACTGCACACCGTGGGTAAGCCCTTTGGAGCCAGCGAAGTTATCACGGTTGATGAGGATCTCAATCCGCTACCTCCGGGTGAAATGGGTGAACTGGTCGGCCGTTCAGAAACCATGATGAGTGGGTATCAAAACCAGCCGGAAAAAACTGAGGAAGCGAGCTGGTATGATGAAAATGGCGATCGCTGGCAGCGCATGGGCGATATCGGCAAAGTCGATGAAGATGGTTTTATCACCCTGATGGGCCGGTCCAAGGACATGATTATTTCGGGTGGATTCAACATCTACCCGCGGGATCTGGAAGAGGCTTTGATGGAGCAACCAGGTGTAGCGGACGCGGCAGTTATTGGTATTGAATCAAAACAATGGGGAGAAACGCCACTGGGATTTGTCGTGCAGGAACCCGGCGTCCAACTCGATCTGGATGCATTGAAAGCGGCAACCAATGCAGATCTTGGAAAGACTCAGCGTTTATCCGAACTACGCCTGATCGATGAATTGCCGCGCAGCCATATTGGAAAGATTCTGAAAACCGAGTTACGGGATCTCGCCGAAGCGGAGACGAGCTAGCAAAAACTAGTTCCGGTTATCCGGTCGCGGCGTCGCTTTCAGAAACTGTCCTGGATGAACATTGGGCATGATCTGACCATTGTCGATCACAATCTGACCACCCACCAGCAACCAGTTCACTCCCATCGAAGCTTGGTGGGGATCAAGATAAGTCGTGTTGGCTTTAATCGATTGCGGATCAAATATGGTGATATCCGCGTCCATGCCGAGTTGCAGCCGCCCTTTCAGCCGAAAGACTGGAGCCGCTTTTTCCAGCAACTGGGCAGGTTGTAACGTCATTTTTGAAAGTGCAGTCATCATGTCCAGCGCTTGTTCTTCGCGGACGTATTTTCCCAAAATCTTGGAGAAACTGCCCACTCCTTGGGGAGGTATTTTTTTGTCCGTGGAAAGAGCAGGGAGGCCATCGCTGGAAATGATAACATCCGGTGCGGTTGCGAGGTAACGCGTCCATTCTTCCTTCAGGTAATGATGGATGATTTCAGCGCCGGGATTTTCTTTTCGTGTACGTTCAAAACTTCGCTTCGTAAACCACTCCCCGGTTGAAGCGAGTTGAACATCCCCATAGTCGATGTTGAAAGTCTTGCGCCAGTCGCGGTTGAACACGGCAGCCCCAATCTGCACCGAACCTGCATTATAGGGCAAAACTTCTGCCCAGACATCCGCACCGTCTTTGCGTGCATGTCTAATTTTCTTCAGGAATAGCGGGGTGTTTTGCATCGCGCTATGCGACAGATGACAAATCAGGATCCGGGTGCCGGTTTCTTTTGCCAATGCGAGGACTTCATCCAGGCCTGCTGGATCACCTGCTATTCCGCGCCGGATATGAATGAATAGC
This sequence comes from uncultured Sphingomonadaceae bacterium, assembly GCA_947494305.1. Taxonomy (GTDB): domain Bacteria; phylum Pseudomonadota; class Alphaproteobacteria; order Sphingomonadales; family Sphingomonadaceae; genus Parasphingorhabdus. The sequence goes on from CANLUL010000003.1 coordinate 280,829, forward strand.
GGTACGGCATAGGAAGCACCGAGATCAAACAACATGCGCAGCTCCGGTTCTTTCACTGCAACATTCATATAATCGAGCGGGACTCCGATACCGATAGCCCCGTTGTCGAGGGCAGTTGTCAGATGCTTCCGCAGCTGACCAATTTCAGCTGGTGTCGCTGGAACAGTTAGTCCTCTGGCTATATCCCGCCCATCTTTACCGACTTTCACTGCCGGTGCGAGCAGACTGGATTTGCGAAAGTCGGTCATTACGGCAAGCCGGGCGTTGAGGCTACCCGCCGAAGCGCCATAGTTTATTATCGCCTTGTCACGGATCAAGGCGCCAAATTCATCCAGCGGGTAGGAACCGGCTTCCAGTTCCAACGAGGTCGTCACTCCATCTTGTGCTTGATAGGAAAAGCCAAGCGGGGTTGGGCTGTGACTGTGGATGTCGATAAAACCAGGTGCGACAATATGATCGCTCGCATCAATTGTCCTTTTGCCTTTGAGTGCTTTGGCCGAAATCTCTGAAACAGTGCCGTTTTCAATGCCAATATTGCGGAGTGCATTGAGACCAGTTTCGGGATCCATGACCCGGCCTTTTTCAATGACTATGTCATAGACTATTTCCGCATTCGCGGCACGAGTTGGTATGAATACCAATAAGGTTGTCAAAACAGCTGCAACGAGTGCCTGCCAAATGGTTCGGATGATCATCGCTTTCTCCCCGTGAAGCACCTCTGGTTTAGGCAAGGGAATGGATGAAAGCAATTGAACAAAGAAAAGGGGCCGCGTCTCCGCAGCCCCTGAATTGCTCATGCATATTGAGTGTTATGCGAAAGCGAGCGTATCTTTTTGTGTCACCGCTTTCTTGCGACGGGCAATACCTAGGCCAGCCAAGGCTAAGCCAAGAAGGCCAAGAATACCTGGTGCTGGTACAGGAGTACCGCCAGTTGAACCGCCGGTGCTGCCACCGGTGGACCCGGTATATTTGGTGTAGCTACCTTTACCGTCAAAGTCATAGGTGCGGCCCCACTGATCGCGGCCATACATCCAAAGGAAGCTATATTTGTCGCCCAAGCGGAACTGGGTGTGCTTAGGGCGTGAAGACCAATAGGCATCATATTGACGACCATAGCGTGTGAAAGTACCGGTAAGGGAATCTACCTTGTTGGTGGTGCCCCAGCGGCTCAGATTTGGGTTCCAGTTGGCGAGGTCAGAATCTGACATCGTCAAATTGATGTTGGAACCAGTCCAGGTTGCTGTTTTTGCCGTGGTATCAATTGAGACATTGGCGTTGCCAATTCCGTTGCTGATGTAAGTTTGGTAGTTATAAATTGCCGCATTTGCTGGTGACACTGATACCAGCAAGGCAGCTGTTGCAGTAATAATAGCAATTTTCTTCATTTCTTGCCCCTTCGTTTGTCGGCTTCCCTCCAGAAATCAGAAAACCAATATTTGAGAATCAACTTGTGGGGACAACTCAGCAACTGTTGTGCCAATTATGAAAAATCTATTAAAAACAATTAGATATTTATTAACCATGAGTTTTTCCATGGCATTAATGTTAAATTATTCGACAGTCCCTCGAGTGCTCAATCGTAAAGACTTCGAATCACGAACTGTGGAAAAAGAAACGGGCCGTCTGCAACAGGCGGCCCGTTTTATTGAGATGTAGAGGAGTTTAGACCCTCAGATTTCTATTTTACGCAAGTACCAACTTTTCAGTTGCCGTATCTTTGCGCCGACGCCGGGAAAAACCGAGACCGGCTAGCGCCAAAGCCAACAGTCCAAGGATGCCAGGAGCGGGAACCGGCGTACCACCGCTGGAGGTCGAAGGAGGTGTATAATCTGCGATGGTGGTAATATAGTCACCAGCCACAATTGGATTACCCCACCATGACCACAGATTGACTTTCTTACCGCCATTTATGAACTTCAATACCTGTTGGTGCGAAGGATTGTCAGTGTAAGCCGTACCGCCAAGGGTGCGCGTTCCATCAAGGCTATCGAGGTTAAACATTCCGGAAGGTTTTGCACCGCCGTTAAAGTTGGCAAATGCGGTGCTCGTGAAAGTCACATCTATATTTGTACCCTTGAGCGAACCCGCATTGCTGCTGCTGTCAATCGTCAAAATGTCGCCATTGGTTTGTGTATAGGTATAAAGCGCCGCGGAAGCAGGACTTGAAACTGCTAGAGCTGCGCTGCCACATGCCGCTACGATCATTGCTTTTTTAAAGATACTTTTCATTTTCACTCCACCACCCTGATTTGGAACTGTATTTACATTGCCCCGGTTAAAAATTCGTATTTGAGATGAACCAGAGGACGCATGCAGCATGCCAGATATTCATTGTTCAAATAGGTCATTGGCTTAGCTGGTTAAGATGTCATAAACCTTTGTAATACTGTAAAAATATCCGGCGAAATTCGTTAAGATACAGGGTTAACAAAACGTGGCAATTGCATAGCCGCGAGAGGTAGGATTAAGATTCGTAGTTCGACTGGCAAGGGCACCGTTCAATAGTTACGCGGGAATTGCCAAACAGAGTGATGGTTGTGCGTTAACTATGAAGATGAACCTGGGCCGTCGGACGTTAGCAAAAATGTAAGTTTTTTTGCCTATTCACGCGGTTATGAAAAATATCGCCAAAACACGTTTCGCCAAGACAAGTCTTTTTGTTCTCATCGCCAGCGGCGCTTTGGCCGCATGTTCGTCTGGTTCGGACAACCCGATGCAAGACGCTGTGGCCGCCATTGAGCAACAGGACTATAGATCCGCGCGCATTCACTTGATGACGGCCTTGCGTGAAAATAGCGCAGATCCGGAAGTCAATTATCTCTATGCGAAAACGCTGATTGCATTGGGTGATGGAGTGACCGCACAGGCGGCTTTAAAAAAGCTGGTGGGCAATGCAAAATATGCGGAACGAGTTCTCCCGTTAATGGCACGAACCCATATCTTTATGGGAGAACCGGAAAAGGCACTAGAGCTGGTTGCGAATCCTTCTGGCGAGTTTGCTGGGCAACTATATGCCGTAAAAACGCTGGCGTTGATCGGTTTAGAACGCACGGCAGAGGCTGGGGTTGCGTTGGAAGAAGGCCTCAGTGCTGTGCCAGATAGTGCAGAATTGAATTGGATCAAAGGCAATCGCGATCTAGAAATCGGCAATGTCGACGCGGCATTGCAAAGTGCGAAAAGAGCATTGGAGCTTGATTCTGATAGCGCAGAAGCCTTGCTGCTTTCGGGTCGGATATCTTTGGCGAAATCAAAAGGGAAAGAGGCTCTCACATACTTTGTAAAAGCGCGGGAAAGTCGTCCAGATCTTCCAACCGCAGAATTTTTACGAGGCGCGGTGCTGAAGGATCTCGGCAAGCGCGAGGAAGCGCGTCACTGTTTCAAAACGGTTCTGAGCGAATCTCCCAATCATCCGTGGGCCACCTATTTCATGGCCGAAATGGATTATGAAGATGGCAAAAGCACCGACGCTTTTGAACGGTTGCAGGCAACAAAAGCCAATTTGGAAGCCGTGCCACCAGCAATGCGTCTGAGCGGTATTCTCGAAATTCAGCGCGGCAATCATGAACAGGCAATCGCCAAACTAAAAAAATATCTGGCCCAAAATCCGGCCGATGCAGAATCGATTATGGCGCTTTCGCGCGCCTATGCAAAAGCAGGCAATGATGCTGAAGCGTTTAGGACGATGGTACCGTTGCTGCGTTCTATCTCCGCACCAGCCGATGCCCTGAAACTGGGCGCTGAACTGGCACAAAAGGTCAATGATCCAGTGGCAACAGAATTGGCCCAACGGGCAGCTGTGTTACAGAAAGATGGTGTCAAGAACCAACTATTCAAAGCAGAGCACGCCATCATCAGCCAGGAATGGACGCAAGCCGCAAAAATTTATGCCAAGCTTTTGAGCAAAGATAGCGAACAGAAAATCATGTTCCTCAACAATGCGGCGATGGTGCAGCTGAATCTCGGCAAAGCCGATGAAGCGATCAAATTGGCGCAGCAGGCGCATCAGTTGGAACCTGACAATCCGTTGGTCCAAGATACATTGGGATGGATTTTACTGCAAACACGCACCGACCCGGCAAAGGCGCTGGCACTGATCGAGCAGGCGGCCGCCACCTTGCCCGACAATGGAGAAATTCATTGGCATCTGGCCAATGCTCTTGCAGTTAATGGACGCAAAGAGGATGCAAGGCAGTTGGCCGGTAAACTGGCGCAGGTGGCTGATCAAAATGAGCAGGAACAATTGTCCAATTTGCTTGCCTGGATTTGATTTTCCCGAACACGAAATCTGACTAGACTCTAAACCGGCTGCGCCTTATGCGCTGCCCCATGTCTATAGCCCATGAAGAAACTATCCTGATCGTCGATTTCGGCAGTCAGGTGACCCAGCTTATCGCCCGCCGCGTTCGCGAAGCCGGCGTTTATTCCGAGATCGCGCCGTTTAACAATGCGGAAGAGGCGTTTCACCGCCTGAAACCAAAAGGGATTATTCTTTCTGGTTCACCGGCCGGAGTACCCGAAGAAGGCAGCCCGCGCGCGCCCGAAGTGATATTTGAAAGCGGCTTGCCGATCCTTGGCATCTGCTACGGCCAGCAAGTGATGAGCCATCAACTGGGCGGCACAGTAGAGGCTGGCGATAGCGGCGAATTTGGCCGGGCTTTTTTGACGGTCACCAAGAATTGCGCCCTGTTCGAAGGCCTCTGGGAGGTCGATGATCGGCATCAGGTCTGGATGAGCCATGGCGATAAAGTCACCGATTTTGCGCCAGGATTTGAAATCGTAGCAACCAGTGAAGGCGCACCTTTCGCTGTTATCGCCGATGAGGCGCGCAAATATTATGGCACCCAATTCCACCCCGAAGTTGTCCATACTCCCGATGGCGGAAAGCTGATTGCCAATTTTGTTCATCATGTATGCGGCTGTGCCGGTGATTGGACCATGGCCGAATATAAAGCCGCAAAGATCAATGACATTCGCGAGCAGGTCGGTGATGGTAAAGTGATTTGCGGTCTGTCTGGCGGCGTCGATAGCTCGGTTGCGGCGATCCTGATCCACGAAGCGATTGGTGATCAATTAACCTGTGTATTTGTCGATCATGGTTTGCTGCGAATGAACGAACGCGAACAGGTCGAGACTTTGTTTCGCGATCATTATAATATTCCGCTGGTCGTGGTCGATGCCGAAGAGCGGTTCCTAAAAGGCCTAGATGGTGTTTCCGATCCAGAGAAGAAGCGGAAGTTCATTGGCGGTGAATTTATCAATGTGTTTGAGGAAGAAGCGGCGCGTATCGGCGGCGCGGATTTTCTGGCGCAGGGAACGCTCTATCCTGATGTGATAGAGAGTGTTTCCTTCACCGGCGGCCCTAGCGTGACAATCAAGTCGCACCATAATGTTGGAGGGCTTCCGGAACGCATGAATATGGAACTGGTCGAGCCGTTGCGCGAACTGTTCAAGGATGAAGTGCGCGATCTCGGGCGGGAATTGGGGCTCAATGACCAGTTTGTCGGCCGCCATCCTTTCCCCGGCCCGGGTCTTGCCATCCGCATTCCGGGTGAGGTCAACAAGGAGCGCTGTGATATTTTGCGCAAAGCCGATGCCATATATCTCGAGGAAATTCGCAACGCCGGTCTTTATGATGCGATTTGGCAGGCATTTGCCGTGCTGCTCCCGGTCAAGACCGTCGGCGTGATGGGCGATGGCCGCACCTATGACAGCGTCTGCGGCCTGCGTGCTGTGACCAGCACCGATGGAATGACCGCTGACGTCTATCCCTTCGACGCCAGCTTCCTGACCCGAGTGGCGACGCGGATTGTGAACGAGGTGAAGGGCATTAACCGGGTGGTTTATGACTATACCAGCAAGCCACCGGGGACAATTGAGTGGGAGTAAATCGGAAAGAGCAAACAGCCGGCGGCTGTTTGTCCGATTTACTCGGCGACGTAAGGAGCTGTGCGGTCGACGCCCATGGATAATCTCGATCTCATCATTGACCTGCATAAAGGCGGTCATCGCCAGGGACCGGGCGGTGATGATGAGACACGGTTGGCCATCGCTTTGTCCGGATTGAAAGAGAAAGCCAATCTCAGTATTGCCGATATTGGATGCGGAACGGGAGCTTCGACCTTGGTCCTGGCGAACGAGCTAAATGCCCGGATTACCGCTGTAGATTTTCTTCCAGATTTTCTTGAACCGCTGTCAGCAATGGCGCGAGAGAAAGGTTTAGCGGATCGTATCACCATTCAGACTGCTTCGATGGATGCACTGACATTCCAGCCCGCATTACTAGATGCGATATGGTCGGAAGGGGCGATCTACAATATGGGTTTTGAAAATGGCATCCGCGCCTGGCGCGAGTTCCTGAAGCCTGGCGGCATATTGGCGGTGTCCGAGTTGAGCTGGCTAACCGGAGAGCGACCAGCGGATCTCGAAGCGCACTGGATGGCGCAATACCCTGAAGTGGCCACGGCTTCGTCGAAAATGGGACAGCTGGAAGCTGCAGGCTATGCCTTGCTCGGCTATTTCCCGCTGCCTGAGCATTGCTGGCTCGATAATTACTATGATCCGATGCAGGCGCGATTTGATGATTTTCTTGCGCGCCATGACCATTCTGAAGATGCAAAATCCATCGTCGCAGCGGAAGAGAAAGAGATAGCCCTATACAAGCGGTGGTCTGCCTATTTTGGTTATGGCTATTATATCGCCAGACGGATAGCGGACTAGCCAAGACACTATAAAAGGAGAGATATTCATGAAAGCCATTCAACTAAAAGCCCCCGCATCGCTCGACAGTCTGACGCTTGTCGATCTGCCCGATCCGGCTGCTCCCGGACCGGGTAAGATTGCGGTTCGCCTGCGCGCTTCCTCCCTTAATTACCATGATTATGCAGTGGTAAAGGGCATGATTCCGACCGAAGAGAACCGCATTCCGATGTCGGATGGTGCCGGTGAAGTAACCGCGGTGGGTGAGAGTGTGACCGGCTTTGCGGTCGGTGATCTGGTTGTCTCGACCTTCTTTCCCGACTGGATCGACGGTACACCACCCGAAGGCGGATTCCAGCGCGTACCGGGTGACGGGATTGATGGCTATGCGCTTGAACAGGTGGTTGGCGCTGCCACATCCTGGACCAAGGCACCGGCAGGATATAATGCTGCTGAGGCGGCGACACTGACCTGTGCAGGGCTCACAGCTTGGCGAGCGCTGTTTGTCGATGGTGATGTGAAACCGGGGGACAGCGTGCTGGTGCAGGGAACGGGCGGCGTTTCCATATTCGCGCTGCAATTTGCCAAGGCGGCCGGCGCGACGGTGATCGCGACATCGTCTTCCAATGAAAAATTGGAGCGATTGAAGGAACTCGGCGCGGATCATTTGATCAACTACAAAGAGGTCGAGGCCTGGGGACCGAAGGTACTGGAATTGACCGGCGGCAAAGGTGTCGATTGCGTCGTTGAGATTGGCGGCCCTGGCACGCTGGACCAATCGATGATGGCGACTCGTATCGGCGGGCATATTGCGCTGATCGGTGTGCTCACCGGATTTGCCGGACCCGTGCAAACCGCTCTTTTGATGGCCAAAAATTTGCGAGTACAAGGCCTGACTGTTGGCTCGCGTCAGCAGCAGATCGACATGATCGCCGGAATAGAGGCCAATGGTATCAAGCCGGTGCTCGATAAATCCTTCCCGCTGGCCGCAATTGCCGATGCGTTCCGGCATCAGGAATCCGGCGCGCATTTTGGAAAGATTATAGTCGATATCTGAGCCATAGATTCTAGTGCAACTCGACCTTGGATACGACACGCGGACCGATGTCCTGCGCCAGATGCACGCGGCGCTGATTGAACAATTTGGCTGGATCATCCGGCCGGATGACAAGCGCCGCGACCCGATGTGGACTTTGGTGCAGGGCGTTATCGGAGCGCGGGCGAAAACCGCCGTGTCGAATGACAATACCGACCGGTTGATTGCCCGCTATGGCAGCTGGGAAAACGTGGCCAAAGCGCCGCTGGATGAACTGATCGCATTGCTCCGGACGGCCACCTTTCCGGCTATGGCGGCCGAGCGACTGCAGGCCTGTTTACAGGAGATCATTGCCCAGCGGGGTGCTGCCAATATCGACCATTTGGAAACGATCGGTACCGCGGATGCGATGGCCTGGTTGGAAAAACTACCCGGTGTTGCCCGCAAAATCAGTGCCGGTGTAATGAACACCAGCCAGTTTAGCCGAAAGGCGATGGTACTCGATGGCGGTCACCGCCGTGTTGTCCAGCGAATGGGACTGGTACAACCCAAAGCCGATACAACACGCGCCTATGATGCGTTGATGCCGATATTGCCACCCGAATGGGGCGCAGAAGATATCGATGAACATCATTTGCTGGGCAAAGGGCTTGCCCAGACTTTTTGTCGTCCGAAAAGTCCCGATTGCGGTCCATGCCCTGTCAAAAAAATCTGCAAAACAGGATCAGATAAAGGCACGTAATCCGCTTGACCCGTTGTCTCTACAGATGCATCCCCTATTCCTTAGCGAATGGACAGGAGATTGCCGATGACCGAAAAATATATCACGCTGGGCTCCAATGATCTGGAGCGGTCTTACAACTATTATGATGCTGTGATGGCGGCCCTAGGCGCAAAAGTCGAAGCGGAATATGAAGGATTTACCAAATGCTATAAATTCCCCGATGGTTTCTGTGTGTGGGTCGGCAAGACGCAAAATGGCGAAACCGCTGAACCCGGTAATGGCCATACCGCTGGCTTCGCGGTTGATACAATTGAAATGGTCAAAGCGGCCCATGCAGCGGCACTGGCCAATGGCGGTTTCGATGAAGGTGCGCCGGGACCTCGGCCACTTTACGGGCCTGATTTCTATGGCGGCTATGCCCGTGATCCCGATGGTAACAAAATGAGTTTTGTGACGCATAACGCGGAATAGAAATTCCCCTGCCTCTCGATTGCAATCGGTCGGGAGGGTTCTGTTTGCTTATGATCGTGCAGTGGGAGTGTCGGTATGGATAATCAAAAAAATCAGATCAGCATTGCCACACGAAACCAAAGCTCGGTGGTTATTGCCCTTTGGGAACGCGCTGAACTGACTCGGCCCTGGAACAATGCAGAGTCAGACTTTCAGCTTGCGGTTGAGGGCAGCACATCGGCCATTTTGCTGTTGCATGTCGAAAGCGAGTTGGCTGCAACGGTCATGGTTGGTTTTGATGGCCATCGTGGCTGGGTTTATTATCTGGGCGTGGATCCGGATCATCGGCGCAAGGGACTGGGACGAGAATTGATGTTGGCGGCTGAGCATTGGCTGGCAAAACGCAACGCGCCCAAAATCCAGTTGATGGTGCGAGAAGACAATGCGCCGGCTATCGGCTTTTACAAGGCGTTAGGATATGAGGTACAACCAGTTGTCACCATAGGCCGGCGGCTGGATTGATCGGTTAGAGGAATTGAAGGAAAAACAAATGCTGAAAGGAAGCTGCCTTTGTGGCTCAGTGCAATATGAAGCCGATTGCGATCCGAGCATCATCATCCACTGCCATTGTCAAACGTGCCGCAAAGCACATAGTGCTGCCTTTTCCAGTGTCATGCCTATTGCGGATAAAGATTTTCGATGGATCGCCGGCAAAGATGTGCTGAACCGCTTTGAATCATCGCTCGGCAAGGACCGCTGTTTCTGCTCCCGCTGTGGATCACAACTGATTGCCGAGCGTAAAGAAGCCAATTTGGTGCTGTTGCGAATGGGGTGTATGGATACCGAGATTACCCAAGAGCCCGATGCCCATATCTGGCGCAGCGATGCAGCACCTTGGTTCGATCCGGAACATGAAGTGCGCCAGCTGCCTGAAGGTTATGAACCGGCCTGAGCATGATGGAACAACTCGCCAAAGATATCTGGATTGCTGAGGGAGAAATTGTCGATTTTCACGGTTTCCCCTATCCCACCCGCGCTGTCATTGTGCGTTTGTCGGATGGAAACTTGTGGTGCTGGTCACCGATTGCGCTTACATCAGAGCTCAAGGCCGAAATCACCAATATTGGCCAACCGCAACATTTGATCAGCCCCAACAAAATCCACCATCTTTATCTGCAGGACTGGAAGGCCGAGTGGTCCGATGCCCAGTTATGGGGTCCGGCCTCGACGATCAAGAAACGAAGCGATTTAGAATTTGAGGCGGCCTTGGAAAATCAGCCACCTAGTGATTGGGGTAATGAAATTGACATGATCTGGTTCAACGGATCACCTGTTCTGGACGAGATTGTCTTTTTCCACCGATCATCCAAAACTGCGATATTGTGCGACCTTTCCGAAAATTTCAGCGAGAGCTTTATCGCGCAGCATTGGAAAGGCTGGAAGCGCTGGGTTGCAAAACCCTGGGGCATTACCGAAGGTAAGGGTTATGCACCGCTGGAATGGCGACTTTCGTTTTTCAACCGCAAAGCCACGCGTCATGCTCGCGACCGGTTGTTGGCGTTGGAACCGGAAAAGGTGGTAATGGCGCATGGCGAGATACAGCACAAAAATGGATTGGATTATCTGAAACAGTCATTCGGCTGGTTGTCTTAACCGGTCAGACATCGGGCAGGAATGAATAAAATCCCAACAGCTTGTAAACTCGCCGCTCTTATCCCTAAAACCTGCTTGAACCGGAACTATTTGATGCATAGGGAAGCGGTATGAAATGGTTGTCTCTCTTCCACGGAAACCGGCCTCCGATCCTGAACGTGATCGGCGCGCATTTGTTCGGATTGCTGCTGGCTGGTTATGTGCTGGCCCTGTCGGAGCAGGACCCGCCGCTGTCTTTTCTATTGCTTTTCCTGGTCTGGAATCTGGGTGCCGGATTGGTGTCGCATTCCACTGAGGCCACTCGGGCGGCGTGGCGTTCTGTTAAGGGATGGGCGGCAAAGCTGATTTTTATAGTGGCCAATCTCGCCATCTTTCCCTATCTCGCGCTCTGGTTGATCCCGGAAGATGTTACATTACTTATCTTCCTGCATGCCACATTGCTGGCAAAGATCATTATGTTTTTGGGTGGCCAATTTGGCAAAGGTGCTAGAAATTAGCGCCAAATAACAGGACGGGCATCATGAGTAACGAAACCAAAATGTACGGCATTTCCAATTGCGACACGATCAAAAAGGCGCGCAACTGGATGGAAAAAAACGGCCTCAACTATGTGTTCCATGACTATAAAAAATCCGGAATAACCAAAGAAAAGCTCGAAATGTGGGTATTGCAGGTTGGATGGGAAACGTTGCTCAACAAACGCGGCACAACCTTTCGCAAGCTTCCTGACATGGTCAAAGAAAATGTCAGTGACGATACCGCGGTGATGCTTATGGTGGAAAATCCCAGCATGATCAAACGGCCGGTGCTGGAGCATGGTGATGAGCTGGTGGTTGGATTCAAAGCCGCCGACTACGAAGCAGCAGGTCTGGCAGCCCGTAACAGCTAATGCCAACGATCATGTCCCACGCAGCGGTCCCGATTGCCGGTGCGCTGATGCTGGGACGCAACAAGATATCGATTCCGGTGATGGCAGCCGGCATTGTCTTTGCCATGTTTCCAGACGCTGATGTTATCGGCTTTGGTTTTGGTGTCGACTATGCCGATAGCTGGGGCCATCGCGGTGCGACACATAGCCTGATCTTTGCGTTCATTGCCGCGCTTTTTGCGACCGCACTTTTCCGACCGCATAACTATTTTGTGGTTTCGGCCTATCTGTTCATCGCAATGGCTTCGCACGGTCTTCTTGATACCCTGACGAACGGCGGATTGGGCGCTGCCTTGCTCTGGCCATTTGATGACCATCGCTATTTCGCGCCGATTACCCCGATTGCCGTATCGCCTATCGGCATCGCCAATTTTATCTCTGATCGCGGAATTCGGGTTTTGATATCCGAGGCAATTTGGATTTGGACCCCGCTGACGGTTTTGACCGGCACGGTGCTTGTCCTTCAGGGACGGAGAAAAAAATGGCAGTAGCAAGATGGAATGGCGTCGTGATTGCGGAAAGCGATCAAACCGTGGTGGTTGAGGGCAATCATTATTTCCCGCGTGATGCGGTCTGGTCAAAATATCTGATGCGCAGTGATACGACGACCCATTGTCCCTGGAAGGGCGACGCATCTTATCATTCGTTGGTAGTGAATGGTGAAACCAACGACGATGCTGCCTGGTATTATCCAGCACCAAAAGAAAAGGCTGCCGAAATCAAAGATCGCATCGCTTTCTGGAAAGGTGTAGAAGTGACCGCATGATTCTATCCCGCCTGTTCGTCGCTATTGGAATATTGTCACTGGCGGGATGTACCGGTGAATCGGAGCAGGTGAACGAGATGCCCACACTGACCGGGGCTGCCCCCATCATCATTGCACATCGCGGAGCGAGCGGTGAACGTCCGGAACATACATTAGCGGCCTATGCACTGGCCATAGAGCAGGGTGCTGATTTTATTGAACCGGATCTGGTGTTGACCAAGGATGGTGTGCTGGTTGCACGACATGAGAACGAGATTAGCGGCACTACCAACGTCGCCGATAAACCCGAATTTGCGGATCGCAAGACGACCAAGCTGATAGATGATCAGGAAGTGACAGGCTGGTTTACCGAAGACTTTGCGCTAGCAGAACTAAAGACCCTGCGAACGAAAGAACGGTTACCCGATCTGCGTGAAGCCAATATGGAATATGATGGCCAGTTTGAAATTCCGACATTTGAGGAAATTTTGGAATTGATCACGGGCCATGAAGCCAAGACCGGTAAACGGATCGGAGTGTATCCCGAGACCAAACACCCAAGTTATTTTGAGAGCATTTCTTTGCCGCATGACGCCCCGCTTCTGGCACTTCTGGAAAAATATGGATTTGATGGCGCCGATGATCCGGTTTTCATTCAATCGTTTGAAGTCGGCAATCTGAAAACTTTAAACGAAAAAACCGAGGTTCGGTTAGTGCAACTTGTGGCCGGCGAGTCCGGGCCTCCAGACCTAGAGGGTCAGACCTATGCCGCAATGATAACTCCCGACGGGTTGCAGGATATTGCCCGCTATGCAGATGGTTTGGGGCCAGCAAAAGATCTTATCATAGGCCGCAATGCGATTGGACAACTAACCGCTCCTACCGCATTGATCAAAGACGCGCATGCTGCCGGTTTGCAGGTTCACCCTTGGACTTTCCGCCGGGAAAATTATTTTTTGCCCACCGATTTTAAAAGTGGTGTGGATCCCCGAGATTCAGGCGATATGGAGAGTGAGGTGAAAGCCTTTATTGCCGCCGGTGTCGACGGACTATTCAGTGACAATCCGGCACAGGCGCTTGCCGGTCGCGACGGCGAAGCCATTCGATAGCTAGCTTTGTCAATCTTTTGTCCGATAGTGACGCTGCACCGTGATGGTGTAGACCAGAATTGATACCAGAAACAGACCAGCTCCAAGCACGAAGGGCGCTCCCGGAAAATAAAATCCCTGCTTGTCAGCAAAAGCGCCAAATACGGAAGTCATCATCACTGGACCAAAAATCGATGTCAAGCTGATCGTACTGGCAACTGCACCCTGGAGCTCTCCTTGTGCATCCTCACTAATCCGGTTGCTCATCATCTGTTGCATTGCGGGGAAGGCAACGCCGCTACCCGCGCCAATCAATATACCGATGTAAACGAACCAATCGTTTGGTGCGAAAGCAAAGCAAAGGTAAGCCGGTACACCAAACATCAGGCCAAAATAGGCTGATCGCCGTTCTCCTATTTTGGCAATGGTGAACCCGGCAAGGCCGCCTTGTACCATGGCCAAAAGAATACCGTACATGGCAACGCTGAGGCCGATCTGGAACACGCTCCAATCAAAACGCTCGATAAGCCAATAGGCCCAAACTGCGATTTGAGCTTGGGATGCCAATTGCAACAAGAAGATGGTCATCAAGAACCCAAATACCAACGGAGTCTTTGCCATCTGTATGATCGTGCCCAATGGGTTCGCGCGCGAGATGGTAAACCGACGGCGTTTTTCCGGAGGGAGTGTTTCCTTCAGAATCAATATGCCGACCGCCGTGCCGATCAGAGCCAAAATAGATGCTGCAATAAAGGGCAGCCTGTCACCATATTCTCCCAAAATGCCGCCCAGTGCGGGTCCCAAAACAAATCCTGAAGCACCGGCACCGCCCAAGATACCGAAGAACTTTCCGCGCTCCTCTGGCTTTGCGACGTCGGCAACGCAGCTATTGGCGGCTGCCCAGCTTGCCCCCATGATACCGGAAATGATTCTTCCGATGAACAACCAGGTCAGAGTTGGTGCCCAGGCCATTATGGCATAGTCGATACCCAACAGGAAAAGCGTGGTCAGCAAGACTGGCCGCCGTCCGAAACGGTCACTTAGCCCACCAATTATCGGGGCAAACAGAAACTGCATGACGGCATAAGCAAATAGCAACCAGCCGCCGATTTCTGCTGCCCGATCTATGCTCGCGCCGGTTACTCCCTCAATCAGCGAGGGCATGACAGGCAATATTAATCCAATGCCCATCATGTCGATAAACACAATGAATGCGACGAACAGCAATATGGACTGCGGCTTTTGGGCCGTAGGCATAGGAAATCTCCAAGTGTGGAAAGTTAGCGCTGAGTCGTGAGAAAATCGAAAGTGACTCAAAATTACGCGAAAGGCAATGGATATTCTGACCGACAGCCGCTAAACCGTATTTATGTCTACAACATATAAGCTCGACACGTCGACAAGCCGTGCCAACCCGACCCCGAAGCCGCTCAAGAGGCTAACTGTTCCGGCCATTCAACGCCGAAAATTTGAAGGCAATACAGAAGAACCGCTGGTCATGCTGACAGCCTATACGGCCAGGACGGCACAATTGCTCGATGCGCATTGCGATATGCTCTTGGTTGGTGATTCACTGGGACAGGTGATTTATGGCTTGCCTTCAACGCTGCCCGTTACGCTGGATATGATGTGTAACCACGGTGCTGCCGTTGTTCGCGGCAGTTATCATAGCCTTGTGATCGTCGACATGCCGTTTGGATCATATGAAAAGTCGCCAGAGCAAGCTTTTGAATCTGCAAGCCGCATCATGGCGGAAACGGGATGTGCAGCGGTCAAATTGGAGGGCGGAAAATCCATGGCCCCCACTATTACCTTTCTGTCCCAGAGAGGCATACCGGTGATGGGGCATATCGGACTGACACCGCAAGCGGTGAATGCGCTGGGCGGATATGCAGCCCGCGGCCGGAGTCAGGAAGAACATGAAAAAATTCTCTCCGATGCGCAGGCGGTCGCTGATGCAGGTGCCTTTGCGATGGTCGCAGAGGGAGTATTGGAACCAATCGCAATTGCCGCCACCAAAAGCGTTGATATTCCCGTCATCGGCATCGGTGCTTCACCGCAATGTGATGGGCAAGTTCTAGTGACCGAAGACATGCTGGGCATGTTTGAACGAACGGCGCGATTTGTTAAACGCTATCACAATGTATCGGAACAAATTGAACAGGCGGCTTCGGAATATGCCAGCGAAGTGCGCGCGCGCAGTTTTCCGGGACCTGATCAACTCTATCAGCCTAAAAAATAGCGAAAATCTGTTGTAATAGGGAATCTTTTGTTCAGCATAGCGCAAGGCACGATAGACTTTTACATTTGCAGTTGGCGGCGCTAAAGGACAGCGCAATTCTAATATAGTTCAGGCGCAATTTAAAGTGCGTCTCGAAGACACTTGAAGGAGGCCAGATTGGCCAAAGAAGAAGACAATAACGTTCCCGAGGACAAGCCCGATCGCCAGGAAGAAGTCTTCATGCGTGAGGTGGACGATGCCGTCCGTGAGGCTGATCTGCAGAATTTCGTGCAAAAATATGGCCTTTTGATAGGCGGTTTTTTAGTTATAGGCCTTGCTAGTCTGGCCGGTTGGATTTTTTATAGCAACAGTTTGAACGAAAAATCGGGCATTCGCAGTGAGGAATATGTTGCGGCGATCGATAGCGTTCAACAGAATAATCTGGATGGCGCAGCAACTGCACTCGAGCCACTTCAGGATGCAGAGCAAGATGGTTATCGCGCTGCCGCCAAAATGATGAAGGCTAATATCGCGTTAGAGAAACAGGACACCAAGGCCGCGGTTGCTGGCTACAAGGAAATTGTGGGTGACAGTGATCTGCCTCAACCGTTTCGTGACTTGGCATTGGTTCGTCAAACCGTTGCAGAATTCGATGAGCTGGAACCACAGCAGGTTATTGACCGGTTGAAATCATTGGCTGTGCCTGGAAATCCTTGGTTTGGCAGTGCCGGCGAAATGGTCGCCATTTCCTATTTGAATATGGACAAAGCAGATCTGGCAGGGCCACTATTTGCGCAACTCGCCAAGGATGATACCGTTCCACCAACTATACGGTCTCGGGCTTTGCAAATGGCCGGGCAGCAGGGAATAGACGCTGTTGAGCTGGAGAGCGATGAAGAGACAGAATTAAGTCCGGATACGGTTGCTCCGGTCGAGGGAGAGACGCAGGAATGAACAACGGAAAATCAGTTTTCGCTAAATTCGCAGCAGCCGTGGCAGCTGCATTGCTAGTCTCTGCTTGTAGCGTATTGGGCGGTGGCGACGGCGATGATAAAAAGAAAACGCCTACGCTTGGTAAGCGAACCAACATTTTAACTGGCGAAAGCGGTGCCGCGGTTGATCCTGCTTTGGCTGGAATATCGGTTATTTTGCCGAGTCCGGTTGTGAATACCGACTGGGCACAGTCTGGCGGCAATGCGTCTAAGTCTATCGGTCATCTAGCACTTGGTGCTTCCCCTACTCAAGTCTGGACGGCGCAGATTAGCGGGACGTCTAAACGCGCTCGATTGGCGGCATCTCCTGTTGTGTCAGGTGGCCGAGTCTTCGCCGTTGATACAGAGGCTGTGGTGCACAGCTTTGATGCTGCTACTGGATCACGCGTTTGGTCCATGAGGATAGAAGTCGATGGAGACGGGAAATCCTCCCGTTTTGGCGGTGGTGCTGCGGCTCAAGGTTCGATGGTCTATGCTACGAACGGTGTGGGTGATGTGGTTGCGCTAAACGCATCTGACGGCAGCCAGCTTTGGAAAGTACGTCCGGCGGGACCACTTCGAGGTGCGCCGACCGTATCCAATGGCAATGTCTATGTGATGACACAGGACAACCAAATTTATGCGCTCAGTCAAACAGATGGTTCTGTGCAATGGAATGAAGCCGGAACGGTTGGATTAGCTGGTATTTTTGGTGTGGCTGCACCGTCAGCTGGCCAGGGTACGGTAATCGCAGGTTATTCATCCGGAGAGCTAACGGCTTATCGATATGAAAATGGCCGCAATCTTTGGAATGACGCATTGGCACGAACTAGTATTTCAACTTCGGTTGCAACACTGTCTGATATTGATGCTGACCCTGTTATAGATCGTGGCCGTGTGTTCGCGCTTGGCCAGGGTGGCCGTATGGCCGCATATGAACTGGTCACCGGGCAACGAATTTGGGAATTAAACGTTGCCGGGATATCCACTCCCTATGTCGCGGGTGAATGGGTTTTTGTACTGACTGATGATGCCAAACTTCTGTGTATCGCTCGCCCTACTGGAAAAGTGCGCTGGATCAGTCAGCTTGCCTCGTATCGGAATTTGGAAAAGAAGAAAAACCCAATTAACTGGACCGGACCAATATTGGCCGGAAACCGATTGATTGTCGCTAGCACAGAGGGCGAAGTTGTCGCGGTATCGCCAGGAGAGGGTTCGTCTTCGACTTTGTTTGAGTTGAAAAATGGTGTTTCATTGCCACCAGTGGTCGCCAATAACACGCTTTACATATTGGATGATAGCGGGCGCATTTCTGCGTTTCGTTAAACTACCAATTTCAAGGAACGGGAACGGCCACCATGCTGCCCAATATTGCTATTGTCGGGCGGCCAAATGTTGGCAAGTCTACTTTGTTCAACCGGCTGGTTGGCAAGAAACTGGCGCTGGTTGATGATCGACCAGGGGTAACCCGTGATCGCCGCGAGGGCGCGGCCAACCTTCTAGGCCTTGAATTCAATGCGATTGATACAGCGGGCTATGAGGATGAAGATCCGAAGAGCCTGCCAGGCCGGATGCGTAAGCAAACGGAAATGGCCGTTGCTGAAGCCGAAGCAGCCATATTTGTCATTGATGGTCGTGCGGGTCTGACGCCGCTGGATGAAGAGATAGCTCGCTGGCTGCGGGGATCGAATAAGCCGGTTATTCTTCTGGTCAACAAGGCAGAGGGCAGAGCCGCAGAATCGGGCATGCTGGAGAGCTATTCTCTGGGTCTAGGTGACCCGATCGCATTTAGTGCCGAGCATGGGGAGGGCGTTGCCGATCTTTTTCAGGCTCTTCGTCCTTTTATCGAGGGTTTTAAGGCAGCGGCAGAAGATGAACCGCTCGATGAGAGTGCGCCGCTAAAACTTGCTATTGTTGGCCGCCCCAATGCGGGCAAGTCTACATTGATCAACAAGATGCTAGGCGAAGATCGTCTGATCACCGGACCCGAAGCAGGTATCACGCGCGATAGTATTACAGTCGACTGGTCATGGCATGATAACGCACTAACCGAAGAGGATCAGGAAGATGGCATCGCGCCTGATCGCAAGGTGCGGCTGATTGATACTGCCGGGATGCGCAAGCGAGCAAAGGTCAACGACAAGCTGGAAAAACTGTCGGTTGCAGACGCTAAGCGGGCGATTGATTTTGCAGAAGTCGTGGTTTTGCTTCTTGATGCCACCAAGGGCTTGGAAGCACAGGATCTGCGCATTGCGGATCAAGCTATTCAAGAAGGCCGCTGTATCGTCATCGCGATTAACAAGTGGGATGTAGCAGAAGGACCAAGTGCTCTTTTTAACGGTATAAGAGCGGCGCTGGATGATGGTTTGGCGCAAATTCGGGATGTACCTATGGTGACGGTATCGGCCTTCACTGGCAAGGGTATTGATCAGTTGCTCAAGGCGGCGTTCAATGCCCGCCGAACTTGGTCTCGCCGTGTTCCAACTGGCCAGCTTAATCGTTGGTTTGAAGATGCAATTTCAGAGAATCCACCACCGGCCCCGGGCGGCAAACGGATTAAATTGCGCTATATTACACAAGCTAAGACCCGTCCGCCGAGCTTCGTGATTTTTGGTACGCGCGTCGACGATTTACCCGAGAGCTATAGGCGCTATTTGATCAATGGGCTACGGCGTGAGCTGGGTTTTGGCGGGGTTCCGGTGCGCATCATTATTCGCGCACCGAAAAACCCCTATCACGACAAAGACAGCGGCTAAGGGGTTTAGCCTTCGGCTGGCGCTGATTGCAGTTGGATATAGTTTTCAATGCCCATCCGCTCGATCAGATCAAACTGATCTTCCAATGTGTCGACATGATCTTCTTCGCTAGTCAGAATAGCTGCGAATAGATCACGGCTGACATAGTCGCGGACTTTTTCGCAATGTTCGATTGCATCTTTCAGCATAGGAATAGCCTCATGCTCGAGTTCCAGATCAGCCTTCAGGATTTCTTCGACTGTTTCACCGATCTTTAGACGACCAAGGAGTTGGAAATTGGGCAGGCCATCGAGAAAAAAGATGCGTTCCGCCAACTGATCCGCATGTTTCATTTCGTCTATCGACTCATGGCGTTCAAATTCAGCCAGTTTTGAGATGCCCCAGTTGTCGAGCATCCGGTAGTGCAACCAATATTGATTGATAGCAGTGAGTTCGTTTTTGAGAGCTTCGTTGAGATAATCTATGACTTTAGGGTCACCCTTCATGGCAGTTTCCTTCCGATTGCCGTGGTTTGCGTTGGACAGGACTATATCGCACCGTCTTTCAGTAAGAAAGGGTGATTGTGACAGAAAATCTAATTATTTCAATGATTTGCTAAAGCGAATGCTAAGCGGTCGCAAGTTCTGACTTAATGATGCTTTCTGCAAATGCGAGGCACTGTCCGCATTTGGGTTTGCGTCCGAGTTGGGCATAGACGGCAGAAGGCTTTTCAGCACCGCTCTCAACGGCAGCCCGCAGGTCTTTTTCCTTAATTGCGTTGCACACACAAACGACCATCTCGTCTCCAATCGCGACTCGTATAGAGCTAATGAGAATAGATCGCAATAGCAAATATAATTTCTTTCTATACTAATTCGCAATCCGCATGGGTTGCACTTGCCTCTTGGCTAAACTGCGCCACAACCATTCCAGAGGTCCATATTTGAAACGCATCAACCAGGGTCTGGACCAGAGCAACATCATGCCCCACGCAGAAAATACGAACAGATAAAGCTCCGCACGTCCAACCGAACCATATAGGCCTAGCCCCCAACCGTAGAAGATGAACGCCATAATGATGCTTGTGCCCAGATAATTGGAAAATGCCACGCGACCGGCGGCGGCCACTCTGTGCATCAAGGCGTGGTTTGCAAACCGCTTAATGAGCAGAATAAGCAAAGCCAAATAGCCGTTTGTCATAAGCAATCGGGAAGGCATCGACCAAGCCATGACAGCGTTGAGTGTAAGTATAGCTTCAAAGTCATTCGCTACCACCAAGACGCCAATCAGGACTAACGGCACTATACCAATGATCAAAGTCAGTCGCGCCATCCGCTGATAACGATGAGCCTCCCACTCACCAGTCAGAAAGCCATTTTTGTAAAGCGCCATGCCGAACATCATGAAGGGAAGGGTTTCCAATCCATTTTGGAAAATCATCCCCAGCGGTCCGAACCACAGTTCTGTTATTTTGTAACGGAACAGCTCGCCATAGCTTGAAAGGTGCAGAGACACATCTTGGCCAATGGCGATTGCTGATGGTGCAATCTCTGCCATTGTTTCCTGAAACTCTATGTCCATTGCCGACCCGGCGCCAGCGGCCTCCGCCATCGATTGTAAGTAAAACAGACTGCCAGTGAAGCCAGCATAGGCGATAAAACCCGAGAAGTAGAGAATGACAGCCCACCGGATCAACTTGTCGACGGCCCAATTACGCATGAAATAGGCGCCGCACCCGATCACTGCATAGAGAAAGAGAATATCGCCCCACCAGATGAAGAAATAATGCGCAAGACCGAAGATCATGAGCCAGATCATGCGTGAAAAATGCGTGCTCGCTGGGCTTTCACCTTTCGCATCGGCGCGCTCACAGATGAGTATTAAACTGGCACCAAATAGAAAGGTGAACAGTCCGCGCATTTTCCCGTCGATGAAGAGATAGGAGAGGACCCATGCAATCGAATCGGGGAGATCGGTTCCACCGAATACCGCAGGATTAATATAGGCCATTTCCGGCATCGAAAAGCCGACGATATTCATCAACAAAATCCCCATGACCGCAAAACCGCGCAGGGCATCAAGTTCCAAAAATCTTGTATTGGTAGCCATTATGTTCAGGCCTTACGGTGTTTTGTATGGGTAATACGGTTTAGAGCCAACTGGCAATCTGTTCCAGTGGTTTCTTGATCGTGGCATGGACCGGGATGGTTGCATCGGCTGTTGGTTTGCCGACCACCAACACCATCATGGGTTTCTCATGCGCAGGTCGGTCGCACAGCTCGTTCAAAAACTTCATTGGGTTGGGTGTGTGGGTTAGCGTGGCGAGTCCAGCGTCATGCAGAGCGGTGATAAGCATACCGGTCGCGATGCCCACACTTTCGTTGACATAGTAGTTCTGCTTCATTTCGCCGGGATGCATCCCGCCTTTGCGTTGGCCGAATATGACAATGAGATAGGGCGCAGTTTCGAGGAATGGCTTGTCGGCATCGGTTCCCAGCGGTGCCAGGGCATCCAGCCATTCTTCGCTTCCCTTGCTTTCATAGAACGCTTTCTCTTCCTCCTCGGCTGCCGCACGCAGCGCCTTCTTTTTGTCTGTCGATTCAATCACAGCAAAATGCCAGGGCTGATGATTGGCGCCATTGGGTGCCGTTCCAGCAGCCAGGATAGCATTTTCTATGACTTCCTGCGGCACGGGAGCGTCGCTGAAATAACGGCAAGTTCGCCGCGTTTTGATGGCTTCGTAAAAGGATTTTGACCGTTCTACTCGTTCTTCATCGGAATAGTCAGGAAGCTCGGTGTAAGGAAGCGTCTGATGCGGTTTCATTAGAACATGATCTTTCAAAATTGACCAAATTGACCCCCAGGAAACCCGTGATATTTGGCTCGTTATTCTGTCTTGCTGGTTGACGGGGATCATATCAGAGCTGGGTGATTGTAGGAAAGTCATTTCTATATTGACATCAATGTTAATAGTGTTCATATTCCCAGCATGAAAATGAATCACAAATTTAACACCGCCGGCACTGAGCCTATGCACGTGCATCCGGAACGACCTGAATCACGTTTTCGTCCCCTGAAAGCCCTGCACCACTTTCGCGAACTGATTAAAGACAAGGAAGATACCGAGCAGGTCTTCCATATTTTTGAATGCCTTCCCCGCCGCAACTTTCGCAAGGAAGCGCTCGCATTTTCGACCAGTGAAAAGGGTGAGCATATTCGCGGTCAGGAACCATATCTACCCGATATTCTGGATGACCATGAACGGTTGCGCGCTATGCCAGAAGGCAGTTTGGCCCACGCTTATTGTGACTTCATGGAAAAGGAAGGCCTAAGTGCCGCTGGACTTGTCGAGGAATTCGATAAATTTCATGCGCGTAAATATGGTGATCTTATCGAATGGTATGGCAATCGTCAGCGCGACACGCACGACCTGCTTCATGTTTTGACCGGCTATGGCCGTGATGCGTTGGGTGAACAATGTGTGCTTGCATTTACCTATGGTCAAAGCCCGGCACCCGCACATTTGTTCATCGCTTATCTAGGTGGATTGAATCTGAAAAAAACCATCTCGAGCAAGGCGGCCGTTTTTAAGGCGATTACACAGGCCCGCAAAATGGGTCGCGCCTGTCCTCGGATCACCGAAGAATCGATATTGGACATGTTGGCACAACCACTTGATGAATTGCGCAAACAGATGAACATCGAAACGCCGACGGCCTATCAGGAGGCCCATACAACCTACCGATCAGAAGGCATTGATCCCTATGACCTGTTGGGTGAACTGAAACCCGCCTAAAGGCCTGCTTTTATTCGCCGCCATCGCGCCGATTTTTGGCACCGATCTTTCGAATTAGCTCCGTTTGTGAATCCCGGATGATCTGCTGGGCATCAACCGTAGTCTGTATTTGCTCCTGCGCCTGACTCAAGGTGGCTGAGGATGACTCGATTTCACTTTTGATGATCAGCGCATCCGCCCTGACTTCGGGATTTTTGGCAATGAGTTCGTCGACTTTGGCAATGGCTTGTTCCGCTTCTTTTTCAGATTCAACCAATTGCGCTTTCGCTGCTTTTGCCTCAGCTATCGCAGTTTCGGTTTGTTTTTTTGCATCCTCCACTTGTCGCGCAAATTCAATTCCGAATGCCGATCCGCCAACAATTCCTGCTTGATCTAATCGATCCCCAACCTTGTCGGGGTAAAATACCAATCCACCCAAAATGCCAATGAGGCTGATGTCGCGGACTAGTCCAAATGCATTCTTGCCCGCTTCCGTCCAATGTATATCTGTCATGTTTCTCTCCTGTCCTGTGTCACAAGAGCGACCCTTTTATTTTGATTCTTTATACATGATTATGGGTAATCTGTGGAGACTGTCAGCGCAATTGGTGCCTGACAGTACAAATGATCTGTCTCGCGGTAAGTGGTTAGGCTAATACGTAATTATTTTGAACGGCATCCAGTTTTGTTGATGCCTATCAGATCGCTCTGTCTTGCTGTCGCTGTCGAAATCCATCGATATTGTATTTTTGGACCAATCCCAATCGTAATCCAAACAATTGAGATTAACCACCGCGCGCGGTTGACTGTCATCATCCTTGATTGCGGCTACGCAGACTCCACACCGGGGGCAAATCACAAAATCCGCGAGCTTCATGCCGAAGCGATAATAAGTGGGTCTCAATGTGGCAGCATATTTGAGGAGTAATTGTCCGTTCGGATCGGAATACCAGTTGATGCCATTCTTCCGACAAAAACTGCACTGACAGGCCCGCGCTACAATGGCCTTAGCACCGTGTTGGCTATCGAGAATTAGTTGAATCGATTGGCAATGGCAGGATCCCGAATGCCGCATTACTGTTAGTCCGCCATCCAGTCCTTGAAAAAGCTTTCATGTGCTTCGCGCAGGTCTTTCACTGCAATCGGTTTCTCATTCAGCACCAGATGATCGCCGCCAACCCGGCCAATATCGGTAAACGGAACTTCATCGCGATCCAAATCGCCTTCGTTGCGATACGTTACGACATAGCGTCCCTGTGCTTCGCTAAAGGCAAAGGCACTGGTCATTTTTTGGATATCGGCACCCATATTCCCGGCCATTGCCATTTCAGCCAGCGCGACGGCAAGGCCACCGTCACTGATGTCATGCACAGCCGTCACCTTACCTTCGGCTATTAACTTTCGTACAACGCGCCCCGTCAGGCTTTCATCTTTCAGATCGACCAAGGGCGGTGCACCGTCTTGAACGCCGTGGATTTCGCGCATCCAAAGGGATTGGCCCAGTTCTTCATGATGGAAGCCAATGGTCGCGACATAATCGCCCTCATTTTTGAAAGCTAAAGTCATCATGGTGTCGAGATCATCAATCAAGCCCACCGCGCCAATTGCTGGCGTTGGCAAGATGGCATGGCTTACGCCATCTGCGCCGGTTGTTTCATTGTAGAGGCTGACATTGCCCGAAACGATTGGCATGTCGAGTGCTTCACAGGCTTCGGCCATACCCTCAATACAGCCGACAAATTGCGCCATGATATGCGGTTTTTCGGGGTTACCGAAATTCATACAATCTGTTGTAGCGAGTGGTTTTGCGCCTACCGCACACAGATTGCGGTAGGCTTCGGCTATGGCTTGCTTGCCGCCTTCAACTGGATCGGCTTTGCAATAACGCGGCGTACAATCTGTAGTGATCGCAAGACCTTTATTGGTGCCATGTACCCGCACAACAGCCGCATCACCACCAGAACGCTGTGCGGTATCGGCGCCAACCTGGCTGTCATATTGTTCCCAGATCCAGCGCCGTGAGGCGAGGGCGGGTGTTGCCATCATTTTGAGCAGGTCTGCGCCGATGTCAGTGTTTTCGGGAATGTCGCCCAGAGGCTTCACATCAACATGCGCCTTATATTCTTCTTGGCTCAGATGTGGACGATCATAAAGCGGTGCGTCATCGGCCAGTGGACCGAGAGGGATATCGCAAACAGTCTCACCGCCATGGGTCAACACCATCCGGCGCGTATCCGTCACTTCGCCAATCACTGCGAAATCCAGTTCCCATTTGGTGAAGATCGCCTCGGCCATTTCTTCGCGGCCAGGTTTCAGGACCATCAACATGCGCTCTTGCGACTCGCTCAACATCATCTCGTAGGCGGTCATTTCGGTTTCGCGGCATGGTACTTTATCCATGTCGAGAATGATGCCAACCTCACCATTGGTCGCCATCTCGACGCTGGAGCTGGTCAGGCCAGCCGCACCCATATCCTGAATGGCGACAATCGCATCACTGGCCATGAGTTCGAGGCAGGCTTCGATCAGCAGTTTCTCGGTAAAGGGATCACCAACCTGAACGGTTGGGCGCTTTTCTTCGCTGTCATCGTCAAACTCTGCGCTGGCCATGGTTGCACCGTGAATGCCGTCGCGGCCCGTCTTCGATCCGACATAGACGATTGGATTCCCGACACCACTGGCTGCTGAGTAGAAGATTTTTTCGGCATCAGCGACACCGACCGTCATCGCATTGACGATGATGTTGCCATCATAGGCCGGATCAAAATTTGTTTCGCCGCCAACGGTTGGCACGCCAACACAATTGCCATAGCCGCCAATGCCAGCCACAACGCCCTTCACCAAATGTTTCATCTTTGGATGCTCGGGTCGACCAAAGCGCAGTGCATTCAAATTGGCGACTGGCCGAGCGCCCATGGTGAAGACATCTCTGAGAATACCGCCAACACCGGTGGCCGCTCCCTGATATGGCTCAATATAGGATGGATGGTTGTGGCTCTCCATCTTGAAGATCGCGGCCTGGCCATCGCCTATATCGATGACACCCGCATTTTCGCCTGGACCACAAATCACTTGCGGGCCCTCGGTCGGTAATTTCTTCAAATGCAATCTGGATGATTTGTAAGAGCAATGCTCTGACCACATAACCGAGAATATCCCCAGCTCAGTAATATTCGGTTCGCGCCCCAGCGCATTCAATATCCGTTGATATTCCTCCTCATTGAGGCCGTGCTCGCGGACGGTTTCTGTGGAGATTTTGGGTTCTGCTATCAGCGTGTCTGTGGTCATGCAAAGCCTTTAACGATCTCCGCCAATTTCGCCTAGAGGGAATTATTGTGGGAATTGATGTTTTCTGAAGTTGCGTTATGAACTTTAGGTAAAGGAGCATCTTCATGTCCAAAACTATTGAGCTTATATTCGATTTTGTCAGCCCCAATGCCTATCTGATCTGGCAACCGCTGAAGGATGTGGCGGAGCGATGCGGCGCGCAAATCGAAATTACACCAGCCTATCTTGGCGGCATGCACAAATTGACCGGCAATGCACCGCCTTTCATGCGCGATGCCGATGTGAAGGGTAAGAATGACTATGCGATGCTGGAGATGAACCGGTTCATTGCCAAGCACAGCTTGACCAAGTTCAAGATGAACCCGAAATTTCCATTCCACTCGGTCTCGCTACTCCGCATGTTGCTGACATTGGATCAGGAAAAACGTTTAACCCTTATCGAAACATTGGTGCCAGCCATTTGGGAAGATGGATTGGATGTCGCCGATCCAGAGGCCTTGGGCAAAGTGCTGCAGGACGGAGGCTGGGATGCGCAGGCGTTGTTTGAGTCAACACAGGATCCGGCCATTAAGCAGGCTTTGATCGACAATACTGACAAGGCGGTAGAGCGCGGTGCCTTTGGAATTCCGACCATGTTTGTCGATGGCGAGATGTATTTTGGCAAAGAACGTCTGGGTCAGATCGAAGAACAGCTGCGCGGATAAAAAAGCCTGAGCTAGACCACATCTATGAGTCCCCTGCACGGCCATTATCTAGCCGTCACTGCAACGAGGCAAACTACTCATCATGGTTGTTTGCTTTGAATGCCGGAAATTCTGCACACGCATCATAATCCGCCTTCACCGCCGCATAGCGTGCATCAATACCGACAGCGAATTCGGGGTGAGTGAAGATATATAACCGGTTGTCTTCCACACATGTCGCCGACCATTCACCGACATCACGGGCATCGAGGCCGCCGTCGATCACCTTGCTCATTTCCTTGAACCTTGGATCGTTCTCGTCGCCACCGCCGGTAGGTTTGTTGAACCCGCTGCGGTGGATATTGGTCTTGACCCATGCCGGGCACAATACGCTTACGCCAATATTGGCAGGCGCAAGTTCTTGCTGCATCGCTTCCGAATAGCCGACAACAGCGAATTTCGTGGCATGATAGGGTGCCATTCCAGGGCTGGTCACATGGCCCGCCAAAGATGCTGTATTGATAAAGTGGCCACCTTCGCCGTGCTGCCGAATTAATGGTGTGAATATCTCGACGCCGTTGGCGACACCCATCAGGTTGATGTCGGTAATCCAACGCCAGTCTTTCAAGTCAATCTCGCCCGACAGGCCGCCCAAGGCTACGCCGGCATTGTTGACGACGATATGGACTTTGCCAAACCTGTCGATCGTTGCCTGTGCCGCTGCACGCATTTGGGTTTCATCGGAGACATCGCAGATCACAGTTGCGACATCGGCACCTTCCGCCGTAAGTTGCTCCGCTGCCGCATCCAAAGTCGATTGATCAATATCGGCAAGCATCAGTTTCGCTCCGCGCTTGGCAAAAGCCTGTGCAATACCCAGTCCAATTCCCGCGGCACCGCCGGTGATGAAAGCCACGCTATCATTGTCTATTTTCATGTCGTCACTCTTCTGTTGGGAGATGTTGATGTGGCATTGCCCGTTATGGAAGTACGATGCCAGTTCTATGATTCATTGGAGAGAAAAAATTTGCTTTCTATAGGCTCTTCAGCTGTCGTTTCGAATCGAAGCGACAACATCTTTCTCTCGAGAATATGTCGT
This sequence comes from uncultured Sphingomonadaceae bacterium, assembly GCA_947494305.1. Taxonomy (GTDB): domain Bacteria; phylum Pseudomonadota; class Alphaproteobacteria; order Sphingomonadales; family Sphingomonadaceae; genus Parasphingorhabdus. The sequence goes on from CANLUL010000003.1 coordinate 308,921, forward strand.
TTCAATTAGACGGAATCCGGGTTCAATTGGCCTGGAAAATTGACTGCATTTTTGGTTAATCAAATATTTTTGGCGTCGATCTAACTTTATGAGTTTGTTCGTAAAAGACAGTAAACAATATTCAATAAATCGAGGAATACGTAACGTCACAGAAGAATTACGATTGCCGATAATGTCAAACACTGTTATAAAACTCTTGCGACTCCCCCCTCGCAAGCATGACAATCTGACGAGAAAAAATTCCATAACAAATGGGAGCGTTCGGGTGTGGCTTCGGTCACCATACGGATATGTGAATATCCGAAAATGCGCATAATTCTAAACATGTAAAAATGGAGAAAGTTATGCCTAAATCCCCCAAGAAAAATAAGCGTAAACCAGTGATCATAACCTTCAAGAGGAAGGACAAGCGATCGACTGGAGATGACAAGCAGGAAATATTACAATCTGCTATCAGTTCCGAAGTCAATTTTATCACATCTAATGATTTTTCGAAGCAAGCCCGGGCTGTTGGTTCTGGTGAAGATATCGGTGCGGTAGGCTATGACGTGAATCGTTATAAAGCGCCGTTGTTGATGGCGAATTTGACGCAGGATGAAATTGACAAGCTTAAAAAGCACAAGGACATTGCGCGGATTGAAGCAGATGGTGAAATGCATGCACTGGATGGCCCCGGTGCATTGGCTCAGACTATTCCTGTTGGTGTGAATCAAGTGAAGGCTCCTGCAGCTTGGCCGTCCAGTCAGGGTGAAGGTATCAAGGTATTTGTTTGCGATACCGGCATTGATTCCAATCATCCCGATCTGGTCGCCAACCTCAGAACCGGCAAAAGCTTTGTTCCGACCGAGAGTAGTACCGAAGATTTTCACGGTCATGGAACACATTGTGCAGGCACTGTTGCGGCAGCAACGAACAATTCGCAGATCGTCGGTGTTGCGCCTTATGCCTATCTCTATCCGGTAAAAGTGCTGTCGAGCACGGGCAGCGGGAATTGGAGCTGGCTGATTGCTGCACTTGACTGGATCATGGACAAGAAAGGTGCACGCGTGGCGAGTATGAGCCTTGGCGGTGGCGGAGCACCACAGGCTTTGGCTGATATGTGCGAAGCCGCCTATGATGATGGCGTTTTGCTGGTTGCTGCTGCCGGCAATTCCGGGCCCGGCAATAATACCGTTGGTTTCCCCGCCAAATATCCGCATGTGATGGCAATATCTGCGGTCGACAGTTCGGATGTCATTGCTGGCTTTTCCAGTCGTGGTCCGGAAATCGAAGTTTGCGCGCCGGGCGTCAGCATAATCTCGACGACCCGCGGCGGCGGTACGGGACCGATGAGTGGAACCTCGATGGCCTGTCCGCATGTTTCCGGTGTGGCCGCACTAGCGTGGGGTTCGCACCGCGGATCGAACAACAAGCAGGTTCGCTGGTTACTCAACACCTTCAACGACAATGTCGGTGACCAGGATCCGGAGAAATATGGCAAAGGGCGTGTCGATGCGAATACCGCTGCATTCTATATGGGCAATCCACCTGAATTTGTAATCTGATAACCGGAACAACGAATAGAGCGGGGACGGGCAATGGATGAAAACAGCGCGACAATCGAAATCATCGGTTTGGTGCAGAAATTTCATCCGCCCGTCCCCGCTTCCCCCAAAACGCGCGACAAGGTTCCTTCTGGCTATGGCACACGGGAACAATGCCGCCCGTTTGTAGCCGCCGCTGGAATTGGCCTGACTGTCCCGTCGCCATTTTCGTGGGGTTACTGCACACCCGCTGAAGTGCCACCACTTGCCCGGTCTTTTCAATCGCCAGTAAAAGGTGGTTGCCCGGACCGGGTTTTTTATATTCGAGACGATCCAGAATATGGGTTTGTTGGCAATCAATTTGCCGTGCCTGACAAAATTTCCCAAATCGCCGGACACCTTGTGATTCCGGGACTGAGTTTTTTTGACCGTGAAGATCAGCAGTCGCTGGTCAAAGTACATCTCCCTTATATTTTTCGGACAGACCGTGACGCGGGTTTGCTATTTGTGCCGCCGATTAATCGCAAATTTTCAAATGGTTTGACGATGATGTCCGGGCTGGTTGAGACGGGTTGGTATTCCGATGCCGTCAATCTGGCTTTCGAACTGCCCCCGTCACCCGGTTCTGTCCATGTTGTCGCCGGTGATCCTTTGGCGCAGGTGCTGCCAGTGCCGATGAGTGCCGCTTCGACTGACGCAAAAATGTTGGAACCGCATCGCAGGCAGGTGCGCGATACGCTGGAATCAATGGTGAAATGGAAGCAACAGCATGATCTGGACCGTTCTGCCTATAAACGAATTTCAAAGTTGCAGATCGCGGATCAGCAGGTTGAGGAACCGGCAAGCTAGCCTTCCGGAATGGACATGCCGCCATCGCGCTCAATTCTCACGATGTTTTCCATTTCCGACAGTTTTTCCAATCCCTCTGCCGTAATCTTGGCAGTGACCAATGGCATGTTCTTCGTTTCCGATATAATCTCGATGCCGGATGCAGAGAGGTCAGGGCGCTCTTCACCCTTTTGCAAAGTGATAATCACATGCTCGACATGGCTTGCATCACCTGCATGCTCTCCAAAAATTTTACAAAGATCTTCGCTAATTGCAGCTTTCATCGGATTTTCCAGTTCTGTCATACTACAAATTCCTGAATTCTGGGTCGTTTCAGGAACAGTAGTCGGGGGACTAACAGTTTGATTCTGTTGCGTTGGTTCAGGGGAACAGCCCATCGCCGCTGTTGAGAGGAGAATGGCAACTGGTAACGGCTTGCAAAGAAAGTAGTTTTTCATAGCACCTCTGAAACAGTTAGATTTCGCCAATTTTCGCCAAAAACCTTATCATATAAACCCCCTGAACGGAAGGTTCTGGCCTTTGTAGAAAGGGAATCATTGGGAGATGCCGATTTGGTCCAATATCTCGCGAACGCGCGCGTCGGAAGGAAACCCTTCCTTTATCCAGCTATCCTCAATTTTCGCCAATAGCTTTGATACGGCCGGTCCCGGATGCATGCCCATAGCGACCAGGTCTCCGCCTTTCAGCGGGAAGGTTGGTTTTTGCCAGCCTTCCAATGTCCGGAGACAGCTCGTTAGATTTTGATCAGATGCAAACAGCAGCGCTGTATCGCGCGCTGCTTCTGCGCCATGATGATAGGCGAGCGCTTCGATGGTATCGACATTTACCTCTTCGTATTTGAGGCGATCAGTAGTGGCTCTTTGTAGTTTCTTCGAAAAACGTAGTTTTATTGCAATCTCTGCCGCAGCGTCCAAATCCTTTGGCAATATAGCAACAAGCCGCCGCACCGGGTTGGGCGAGATACCAAATTCTTGTTCGCGCAACATAAGCGTTGCCAGTACTCGGATCGCTTCAGGATCGATAGCGCTGACAATATGATCAAAAATATCCGCTGCAATCATTTCTTCGACAGCGTAGAGCGGATCATCGGTTGCCAGCAATTTCATTAACTCATCGGCAATGCGTTCACGCGATAGTTGCTCCAATTTGTGCGCTGCGGTTCTGCAGGCATCCAAAGTGTCCTGGTCAACATTATGTTGCCCGAAACGTGCAAGGAATCGGAAATAACGCATAATCCGCAGATGATCCTCGGCAATGCGCTGTTTTGCCGAGCCGATAAACCGCACCCGCTGCGCCTCCAAATCAACAAGACCGTCAAAATAGTCAGATATTTCAAGTGTTTCTGGATCTGCAAACAGCGCATTGATCGTAAAGTCCCTGCGCGCGGCATCTTCTTTCCAGTCATCACTGAAAGCAACGGTTGCACGGCGGCCATCGGTTGAAACATCGCGGCGTAGCGTGGTGATTTCGACCGGACCATCAGGCAGCACCGCTGTGACAGTGCCATGCTCAATGCCGGTCGGGATGACTTTGATGTCGGCAGCGCGAAGCCGTTCCATCACACTTTCAGGCAGTAAAGGTGTGGCGATATCAACGTCCTTCACTTCCTGCCCCAGCAGTGTATCGCGTACAGCTCCGCCGACATAGCGGGCTTTTCCATCGAGCGCTGCTATCAGCGCTGACAAACCGCGCCGGTGCAACCAATCGGCATCCGGAAGTTTGGTTGGCCGGGTCATTGATGCCATCCCAAGCGCTTGCCCAGATTGTTCAAGATTCCCGCTGTAATGCCCCAGATACGATAATCATCCCAGAACATCTCATAATAATGACGCTTACGGCCATTCCATGTGCCTTCGTGGGTTGTGCGATTTTTCGGATCCAGAACAAAGTCGAGCGGCGCTTCGAACCAGCTTTCCACTTCATTTGGATCAGAAACAAACGGCAAGTCGGGTGGAATAACGCCCAAAACTGGCTGGATATTATAGCCGCTGCCAGATTGGAAGCTGTCGGTCAGCCCGATGACATCGACATGGTGGCGTTCGAGCGCCACCTCTTCATGCGCCTCTCGCAGGGCAGCATCAATTTCGTCCCGATCTTCCGGATCGATCTTGCCGCCCGGAAAAGCGACCTGGCCGGGATGATTGCGCATATGATTGGGCCGCTGGACAAAAATCACGCCGGGGTCGGGACGGTCGGTGACAGCAATAAGCACCGCAGCGTTGCGCAGTCCGCTCACGTCATCAATATGATCACGCTCGTTGTAAAGTTCGTGCGCGATGTCATTTTCATGACCCTGTACCAGGGCTTTTTCAAGGCGATCCCGCAAAGTCATTCGGATTTCTCAATCGGGAAAAAGGCGTTGTGGCTCCATATCCCAAAAGGGTTCAAGTCATCTTCCAATGCCATTTCTACGAGCTGATAATAAACCGGTCGTGACAGCACCGCCTCCAGGCCCTTGCGAACGGTCAGGTAAGGTTGCGGTTGATCGCTGGGGAAACGAAGCAGGTGGTCTGCATCGGCAATGACCAGATGATCGGTGTTCAGTCGAAACGCCAGCTTGCGTTCTTTCCCGCTGCCTTCATGTTCCATTTCCACTGCGACAAAGGGCGCGCCCTCCACCGCAATCGACAGTTTTTGGAACGGCGTTACCAGTGCAAAACCGCCGTCGTCCTCCCGCCGTAAAATCGTTGAGAATGCACGAACCATGGCTGGACGTTGGATGGGGTCACCTTGATGATACCAGCTGCCATCGGTTGCGATGCGCATTTCACTATCGCCAATATTCTCTGGCTCCCACTGATCCACGGGTGGAAGTTTTTGTGCTTCGGCCATTTCCGCGATTTCGGCGAGGGATAGAGAAGCAAGTTCGGGCGGCGGTGTGTAAGGCATGCACAACGCCTATTATGAGTTGGACGACCTGTAAAGCGCTTGCCCGCTTATCGTTTCCAGGGACCCAGCATCCCGTTTTCGGGAGTTGTCACATTGTTGGCGATGCGTGCTAGCAGTCGCTCCGGCTCCCAAGGTCCCGGCAATGACCATCCACCCGTTCGTTCTGCTGAAAAACCGAAGAAGCGCTCATAATATTCCGGATCGCCAATCATTACCAGAGGCAGGCTTTCATCGGGTTGCACTTCCTTAAGCAGGGCTGCCATCATCGCGCGACCCACGCCTTCGCCCTGACATTCCGGATGAACCGCCACCGGGCCGACCATGATCACGGGGTGCATTTTTCCGGCGTCATCGGTCAGCGCAACTGGCCAGCACTGGATTGTGCCGATCAGTTCGCTTTTTTCCTCGTCCACAGCAGCGATGCTCAGTCCCTCCAGCATATCCATGCCATCGCGCACTTTATAAGCCGTGCGCGATTTTCGATCGTTTCCAAAAGCGGCATCAAGAAGCGCTTCAACAAGCCCTGGATCTATTTCAGCAAGAGGAATGATGGTGGTCAAAGTCGGTCCTAGTTTCTGCCGTTACAAGCGCGCGGACTTAACGGCAAATCAACTATATGTCGACCGTAGACCTCGGCTTTTAGCCGCAATCGTTCCGAGGTTTGCACATTGCAGTCCATCTGTCTAAAAGAGTCTGAAATTACCGGAGTTTAGAGCTTGGAAAACGAAAATCAGAAGCCTGCCGAACCTGAGGCAACAGCAGCGACCGATGCGCCAGTTGCAGAACCAGCAAAGAAGACGGGGAAATTGGCATCATTGCGCAATGACCCAAAAGGCTGTCTCATCCTGCTGCTCGGCATAGGTGCACCATTGGCCTTTGTAATCGCTGCCGGGGGCAGTGGTCTGGGACTTTGGGGCTGGCAGGCCGGCCTGGGTGCGGTACCATGGATTGTTGGCGCGGCTTTGCTGACGCTGATAATCGCGATAGTCGGGATCATTCTGGACCGTCGCAAGGGTCGCAAGACCCGCTGGCCGCTATTGGGATTGGGCCTAGCGGGTACCGTCGGTTTTTTCGTCTATCTGACAAGTTATATCAGCCCCATGCTGTCGCTTCCCGCGATCCATGACATCACGACAGATCTGGCTGACCCACCGCAATTTTCTGCGTTGAAGTTGCGTGAAGACAATTGGGATAATATTCCCGGTGCGGATGATGGCGAAATGCGCGGCATGAACCCGCGTCAACGCTGGGCGACATTGCATCAAGAGGCCTTTTCAGACATCCGTTCGGTTCGCATCGATCAGCCCGTGGCTGAGGTTATCGAAAAAGCAAAACGGCTTGCCGAAGATCGGGGCTGGGAAATTGTCAGTGTAGAACCGGCATCGGGGCATCTGGAAGCGACCGATACGGTTTCCCTGTTTCGCTTCAAGGACGACGTCGTTATCCGGGCGCGAGCAGCAGAAAATGGTGCCGCCAGCATTATTGATATGCGGTCAGTTAGCCGGGTTGGCGTGCATGATCTGGGTGTGAATTCTCAGCGTGTTCGGAAATTCCTAAGCGACCTGTCTGGCACGACGACTGCTGCTTCTCAATAATATCGGATGGCCGGTAGGCGCAAAAGACACAGCTATTTGAATTCTACAAAAAAGATCGCGACATTTCTCGCGACCTTTTTTGTGACTCTTGTGATCCTGCTGCTAGCCTATTCTGAGATTCTTAAAGATCGACCGCAGGATTTGCCGTGGACCGAACTCGATCTCAATCAACCAATTGGATATTTTACAGGTCGCAAATTGGCTGCGCTTGACGGCAAGTATCAACAATGCCGTCAGTTGCTTGACGCTGCAAATATCCCTTACGGCCGATTTCCGCCAACCGGGCGCGACCAGTGCCAGCGCAACCAGAATGTAAATCTGCTGTTTTCAAACTCTGATCGTATAAAATTCTCGCCTGCCCGATTGGCGCCATCCTGTCCAGTTGCGGCGGCGCTCACCATTTGGGAAGATCAAGTAGTGCAACCGGCCGCGCGTCAACTGTTCGGGCAGAAAGTCACCCATATCCAGCATTTGGGAAGTTTCAGCTGCCGCCCAATTGCCGGAACAGATCGGTGGAGTGAACATGCAACGGCCAATGCCATAGATATCGCGGGCTTTACGCTTGCCGATGGCGAGCGAATTAGCCTGATAAAGGATTGGGAAGGGAACGATCCGAAAGCGCGTTTCTTGCGGCTTGTCCGCGATGGATCCTGTGATTTGTTTTCGACCGTGCTGTCACCCGACTATAACGCCGCGCATGCTGACCACTTTCATCTGGATCAGGCGCAGCGCGGTGTTCTGGGCAATCGATTGTGCCGATAGGCGGACTATTTGGTCAGTTTTAGCAACCGGCCGCCATCACCATCTTCCAGCACCCAGATCGCTCCGGCTGGACCTTGCTCAACCTCTCGAATGCGTTTGCCCATTGGGAAACGTTCAGCCTCTTGTGCTGTATCACCGTCAAAGCTGATGCGGATCAAGGCCTCACTAGCCAATCCGCCGATGAAAGCGCTGCCTTGCCACGCGGGGAACTCATCTCCGGAATAAAAGATCAATCCGCCGGGTGCGATGCTTTGATCCCACCAGACTTTAGGGGCTTCAAATTCCGGACGTGTGTCGTGATCCGGAATTTCTTTACCGTCATAGTGATCGCCATTGGAGACAATAGGATAACCATAGTTAGCGGCGCGTTTGACAAGGTTTAGCTCGTCACCATGGAGCGGCCCCATTTCCTGGTTCCATAACTTACCTTCGCTATCAAAGGCGATGCCGAGAATATTGCGATGACCAAGCGACCAGATTTCTGGCAAAGCGCCTTCCTGATCCACAAAGGGATTATCGCCTGGAATGCTGCCATCGGGTTTGAGTCGGACGATTTTACCCAAATTGCTGCCCATATCCTGCGACGGATCAAATTTCTGCCGTTCGCCGGAACCGATGAACAGATATTTGCCATCCGGAGAGAAAACCAGCCGGTGAGAATAGTGACCGCGACCTGTTGTTTTCGGGTTTTGTTTCCAGATGATCTGAAGATCAGTCAGCTCCGGTTGTTCGCATTCCGCATCAATCGGGCAAGGTGAATATTGTGCTCGCCCTACAACAGCACCGCGCGTGTCGCCGTCTCCAGCCTCTACCCAGCTAAGGTAGATGGTATTGGATTCTGAAAAATCTGGGGCAAGGATGACATCGCCCAATCCACCCTGATTGCCATAATCAACTTCCGGAACACCCAAAATTGGTATTTCTCTTCCGTCTGCGCTGACTTGAAACAGCTTTCCCGGTTTTGTGGTAACCAGCATTTGACCGTCGGGTAAAAAGGTCATCGCCCATGGTTCATCAAATTCTGCAACAGGATTTATCTGGAATGGATCCTGATCAACAGGGGAGATACTGGCTGTTTTCTGTGAATCATCGGATGAAGCCTGGGCCTGCTCGCCATTTGTGCAGGCTAAAAGAGCAATCGAAAATACGGCGGAAAGCGTTACATTTTTCATGGTTTTTCCCGTGGTCATGGTGATGATTGTTCCAAACTGGTTGTTATCGACAAAATATAGCGATTCACGGCCCCTTTTCCTAGAGGTCCGGGGAATTATTCACATCTTCACGGCTTGCTTACCATTTCTGGTTAAAGCGACAATCATGTTCGGATTGAAATCAAACTCTGCGGATCCGCGTCCTGAGTCGGCTGTGTCTGGCGGCGTTGGGGTGGCCGGCCTAATCGGGCTTGCCGCATGGATCATGATCGCACGGCAATACGGCATGGACGGACCTTATTCGGCGCTGGCTGCTTGTGCAGCCTGTGGTTTGCCGATGGTTATTTGGTCGCTACTCAAAGACAAAGTCCATCTGCGGGAAAGCACCGGAATTGACTGGAAAAATCCGAAACCGTTGAAAGAGACTTTTGACACCAGCGCTATCAAACTGGCAGGGCTTTGGGGTACCTGGGGTTTGATCGCGGTCATCTACTGTATCGGCCGTTGGTACTGGACTGGTCAATATCAATTCTCGATGCAGATGATGGAAATGGTCGCACCATGGCTGCTTGCTATCTCTATTCCATATGTGATGTTCCTCGACCGCTTCTTCGTTGAACCAAAAGATGGCGCTTGGCATTTTGGTCAGTTTTTAATGGGCGGAAAGCCAAAGGCGCGCGGCGGCGAATTTGATCCGGAGCAAATCTATCATCACCTGCGCGCATGGGCGGTGAAGGGCTTTTTCCTCGCCTTTATGATTTCGATCGTACCGGGTGGCTTCGGGGATTTCATCCGATTGGACTTTAGCGAGATCGCAGGCAATCCGATTGCCATCGCACATTGGTTGATTGTCGCGATGTTTGTCGTCGATGTGCAGTTTGCGACGGTTGGCTATTTGCTGACTATGAAACCTTTGGATTCTCACATCCGTACCGCCAATCCCTATCTGGGCGGCTGGGTGGCGGCATTGCTATGCTATCCGCCTTTTGCTTTGATGTATCCCGGCGGCCCGCTCCATTATGAGGTGGACATTGCCGGATGGGATTACTGGTTCCGCGAATATGAAGCCTTGCTCTGGATATGGGGCGGCGCGCTTGTCGTTCTGACCGCTATCTACGCTTGGGCGACGGTTGCTTTTGGATTGCGTTTCTCAAATCTGACGCATCGCGGTATCTTGACCCACGGCCCCTACAGCTGGACCAAGCATCCCGCCTATGTTGCCAAAAATGCCTATTGGTGGATGGCATCGCTGCCATTCCTGACCATGGGCGGCAATTATGTCGATATGATCCGCAACGCAGTGCTGATGGGCTGTGTTAGCGGGGTCTATTATTGGCGTGCAAAAACCGAAGAGAAACATCTTCTCGCTGATCCCGCCTACAAGGAATATGCAGAATGGATGGATCGCAACGGTCCGATCCCGCGTCTGGTTAACTGGGCAAAACGCCGAATTGGCTGGTGGACTCCCGAACAGGGGCGCGAACCCGAAATTCATCCAGCGGAATAGCGCTTTCCAAATTGCTTCGCTGATCATAGTCTAGTCATATGACAACAGTTGGCACAGACGGAAAACATCGCTGTTTTGGCGGGCAGGCAGGTAAAGAATTTTACGGTGACTATCACGACAATGAATGGGGCGTCGCCGTTCATGATGATTGCTTGCTGTTCGAAAACATGATTCTGGAAGGCGCCCAGGCGGGGCTTAGCTGGGAAACGGTGCTCCGCAAACGTGACGGCTATAGGCGCGCCTTCCATGGTTTTGATATTGTGCGGTGTTCAAAAATGACGGACGAGGAATTGGAAGCCCTCCGAGAGAATGAAGCGATTATTCGCAACAGGTTGAAAATCTATTCGGTCCGCAAGAACGCGTTGGTTTTTCTGGAAATGCAAAGTGAATTTGGCAGCTTCGACAGCTGGCTTTGGGGTCATCTAAGCGGTCCACCTCCGGTTAATCGGCCTAAGAACTTCAGCGAAATGGCCACCTCCACTTCGGTCAGCGACACCATCTCGAAAGCGCTCAAGAAACGCGGAATGAGCTTTGTCGGGACTACCATCATCTATGCCTATATGCAGGCTATAGGCATGACGGACGACCATTTGGCAGATTGCTGGCAAGCCTGAAGGATTGGTTGGCAAGCGAGCCGCTTCCTGCAATAGCGCCGGAATGCCCAATTCCCCTGTCCATATTCCCAAACCCACGCGCCAAGCTGGTCTCGCACGTTTGGAAGAATTCACCGTTCATATGGGCCATGACTATGCTCACAAACGCAATTTTGACTATGGCCCGGAAGCAGATATCGATGCGGAGATTTGGCGTGACAATGTATCGCGTCTTTCGCCTTATATCCGACACCGTTTGATCACGGAACAAGAAGTGCTTGAGGCAGCCATTGAAGCACATGGACCACAAGCCGCCGACAAGTTTGTCGCAGAAGTTTTGTGGCGCGGTTATTTTCGCGGCTGGTTGGAGCAACGACCTGACGTATGGAAAGCCTGCGTTGAAGAACATCGAAAAGTTTCAGCAAAGCTTAAAGTGGCTGGCGGTCTGCGAAAGTCGATTGAAAAAGCGGAGCTGGGGGAAACCGGCATAGATGCTTTCGATTATTGGGCGCGGGAACTGGTCAGCACAGGCTATCTGCACAACCATGCGCGCATGTGGTTTGCCAGCATCTGGATATTCACTTTGAAGTTGCCTTGGACGATGGGCGCAGACTTTTTTCTGCGCCATTTGCTCGACGGTGATGCAGCATCGAACACGCTGTCGTGGCGCTGGGTTGCAGGTTTGCATACCAAGGGCAAAACCTATCTTGCGACGACCGAGAATATTGGAAAGTTCAGCGATGGTCGCTTTGCGCCATCTGGTCTCGCGATCAAGGCCGTACCGCTTGATGAAGATCACAATTTCAAACTGCGTCCGTTTAAATCACCGCCCGTTCCCCCGAAGGCGGCCAAATTTGCGTTGCTGGTGCATGAAGAGGACTGCCATCCGGAGAGCCTGACCCTGCCCGATGTACCTTCCCTGATTATTGCCGCCGCTGCACCAGAAGCGAAAAGCCATGGCGAGATGAGCGAGAATGTGTGCAATTTTTCCCTCAGCGCGGTTGAAGACGCTGCGACCCGCGCAGGCGCTCATTTTGGTTGTGATGTCGTCTTCTGGGATCAGGGGACGCGATTGAAGAAAATATTACATGATGCCGGGCTAGAACGCCTGCTATCTTCATGGATTCCGGTTGGTCCGCTAAATGATGCGATTGGCGGGGAAGTAAGGGATGCAAATGTGAAGTGGGTCATGCGCGAATATGATAAAGCAATTTGGCCGCTTGCGACCAAGAGCTTCTTTGCGGTTAAGAAAAAGGCGCCCGATGCACTGCGAGCAATCGGTTTGGCACTATAGGGATATCTAATGGGAAAAGAACATTTTGAGCGGCACAAGCAACCCTGGACTTCGGATGAAATCCAAAGGCTTCACGCCTTTGCAAAAAAAGGAATGACGCTGAAGGCCATTTCAAAAGCACTGACTCGCAGCGAAGAATCGATCAAGAAACACGCGAAACAGGATAAGTTGAAGATCGCCAAGAAGCGGTGACTTTACTCACCGGCGATATGCATCACGATTTGACGCTGATGAGGGCGGCGGCGGTGCTCAAACAAGTAAATGCCTTGCCATGTTCCCAGCGCGAGCCGGCCGTCGACAACAGGAATTGATAAATGCGATTGCGTTAGGGCTGTCTTGATATGGGCAGGCATATCATCTGGTCCTTCGCTATCATGGAGATAATGCAACCCCTCTGGAGCAAAGCCGTCAAAGGCGGTTAACAAGTCAGTCTGCACTTCCGGAGCGGCGTTTTCCTGAATAACTAGTGATGCCGAAGTGTGCTGGCAGAAAAGGGTGAGCAAGCCGGTCGATATATGTTGGGAGCGGATCCAATCGGTAACCTCGGGCGTAAACTCTGTGAGTGAGGGGCCATTGGTTGCAATAGCGATAATATGGGTTCTATGGGTCATGGCAATTGTTTAGACCAACAGGGATTGAACCAAAAGGAATGTTGATGAATTTGGGACCCAAGATTGCGATTGCAGCAGCCGTACTTGCTCTGGGCGCTTGTTCGGCGAATGTGAAAACCACGGAGAAAGCAAGCGCAGAAAGCCCGCCCCTCAGTATGACATTGGGCGATAGTTATCTTTCGGATTTCTATATCTACAATGGTGCATTAATGGCGCCAGGAAAGCTGTTGCGTCAGGAGCCTTTAAACGCAGCGCAATCCAACCCGGGAGCATCGAAAAACATACGTCTGCTATATTCGTCGACCGATGGTTTGGGCGGCGAGGAGCTACTTCCGGTATCCGGGGTGCTGTTTTTACCCGAAGGCAAGGCACCGGCGGGCGGCTGGCCACTTATGGCCTGGACACATGGTACGGTCGGAATAGCCGACATCTGTGCGCCTTCTTGGAATGGACGCCAACAACAAGATCGTGATCACCTCGAGTTCTGGTTGAAAAATGGTTATGCTGTTGTTGCTTCCGATTATCAGGGGCTGGGCACAGCCGGAACTCATCCCTATTTGGCCACCCGCCCGGAAGCATACAGCAACTTAGATATTATTCGGGCCGTGCAATCGGCGGATTTTCCGGTCTCCGATCGGGTTGTATTATTCGGCCAGTCACAGGGGGCAGGTGCAGCGGTTGCAACGGCAGCCTATGCTCCGGATTATGCCGCCGATGTAAAGGTAATCGGTGCGGTAGCGACTGGCGTTCCGTTTTTCTCTCCCGCTGCATTGGTTGCTCTACAGGAATCCCGTCCGCGAGATAGAGTCGATCCGTTGCTGGGATATAATATGCTGGCGCTAACGCTGGTGCAGCGAACCGATCCCGATTTTGAGCTAACAGACTATGTGTCGGATGAAGTGTTGCCGATTGCACAGTCGGTGCAAAATACCTGTCACAAAGATGTTAAAGCCAAAGTTCTATCGGAAAAACTAACTTATAACCGCACCTTCAAACAATCGCCTTCTAAACATCTTACCCGAGCCTTTGCCAAAATGGGCTTTCCGACACTGAAGATTTCAACCCCCGTCTTTGTCGGCACCGGTGGTCAAGACAAAGATACGCCGCCGCGGATGCAGGCCGCATTTGTCAGTCGCGCATGCCAGGCTGGGTCGACCATAGTGTCGATGCTATATCCCGAACTAGATCATCGAGCCGTCGTGCCAGGTTCGACGGGTGATACGCTGCCATTTGTGAGGGCGTTGTTTGCGGGCGTTGATGTAGAAGGAAATTGTGAGAGATTGCCGTTTTGAGGAAATGCAAGCAGACGATGTGATCGTTCAATCAAACATCCAGATTGGCGACATTCAGCGCATTGTCGACAATAAACTCACGCCGAGGTTCAACCACGTCGCCCATCAGTTTGGTGAATATTTCGTCAGTCACATCGGCTTGTTCCACCGTAACCTGCAACAAGGAACGCACATCCGGATCGAGCGTGGTTTCCCAAAGCTGTTCCGCGTTCATTTCGCCAAGACCCTTATAGCGAGCAATGGCAAGTCCTTTGCGCCCGGCAGCCATTACCGTGTCGAGCAATTCCGATGGCCGCGTGATTAATGTGCCTTCTGCTCCGTCGGCATCACCGTCTTCATTCGCGCCCTTAATCAAGCGGCTGCCACTGCCATAGCTGGCAGTTTCTTCGCTAGCGAGGCGATGTAGTTTGCGGCCTTCTGCAGACTCCAGGAATTTTGCTTCAATGATGTGATGATCGGTGACACCGCGCCATAGGCGTTCAAACAAATAACCACCTTCTTCGGAAACGCTGCCGGACCATTTGCCTTCTTCGTCGACTTTGTCCATCCACGCGGCTGCGGCATCCACCGCTGCTTGTCGTTCAGAATGGCCATGGTCGGGGTTTAGGGCGCCAGTCAACGCCATGCCTTCGACAATCGTGCTGTCATAACGACGTGGTACATAGGTCATGAGCGATCGCATCCGCCGCGCATGTTCGATCAAACCGCGCAGGTCTTCGCCCGAACGTGAACCTTCCGCAGTGTGTAAAATCATTCCCGAAAGTCCCGCATCAACCAGATAATGATCCAGCGCGTTGTCATCTTTTAGATAGACTTCGCTCTTGCCCTTGCCAACTTTGTACAGCGGCGGTTGCGCAATATAGAGATGTCCGTTTTCGACGATCTCCGGCATTTGGCGATAGAAAAAGGTTAGTAGCAATGTACGGATATGCGCACCGTCGACATCAGCATCGGTCATGATAACAATCTTGTGATAACGCAGTTTTTCGAGGTTGAAATCCTCTCGGCCGATGCCCGTACCCATGGCTTGGATCAGCGTCCCGACTTCCTTCGACGAAAGCATTCGGTCAAAGCGTGCACGTTCGACGTTGAGGATCTTGCCTTTAAGCGGCAAGATCGCTTGATAATTGCTATCACGACCTTGTTTTGCTGAACCGCCAGCACTGTCACCCTCCACCAGGAAGAGTTCACATTTGCTGGCATCTTTTTCGCGGCAATCTGACAATTTGCCGGGCAGGGAAGCAATGTCCATCGCGCCTTTGCGGCGCGTGAGCTCTCGGGCTTTCTTTGCTGCTTCACGAGCGGCGGCAGCGTCGATTACCTTCTGGATCACCATGCCGGCATTTTGCGGGTTTTCTTCGAGCCATTCAGCCAGCTTGTCGGCCATCAGGCTTTCCAGCGGTTGCCGTACTTCGGAAGAAACCAGCTTGTCTTTGGTCTGAGAGCTAAATTTCGGATCGGGTAATTTGACCGACACAATGGCGGTTAAGCCTTCGCGCATATCATCACCGGTCAGCTTGACCTTCTCCTTCTTGAGCGCGCCAGAGCTTTCAGCATAGTTGTTGAGCGTCCGCGTCAGAGCCGAGCGGAAAGCGGCCAAGTGCGTACCGCCGTCCCGCTGCGGGATGTTATTGGTGAAGCACAGCACGTTCTCATAGTAGCTATCGTTCCATTCCAGTGCGACGTCGATAGTGATATCATCCCGGGTTCCGCTAATCGCGATGGGATCGGGTACCAATGGTGTTTTGTTTCGGTCTAGAAATTGCACAAAGGCAGCAATGCCGCCTTCATAATAGAGGTCGACTTCTTTTGGTTCTTCGCCGCGCTCATCGCGCAACAGAATATGGACACCGCTGTTTAGGAAAGCCAGTTCGCGGTATCGATGTTCCAGTTTCTCGAAATCGAATTCGGTAATTTTGAAGGTTTCGGGAGAAGGGAAGAAAGTTACCCGCGTTCCCTTTTTAAAGCCGGTCTCATTATCAGCAGAAGGCGCATCACCAATCACTTCCAATGATCGCACTGCATCACCAAATTCAAAGCGCATATTATGCTCTTTGCCTTCGCGCCAAATATTCAGTTCCAACCATTCGGACAGCGCGTTAACCACGGATACGCCAACCCCGTGGAGACCCCCGGAAACCTTATAGGCGTTATCATCTGATGTGTTTTCAAACTTTCCGCCCGCATGAAGCTGGGTCATAATCACTTCGGCCGCTGAAACGCCTTCTTCCTTGTGCATGCCAACTGGAATGCCGCGACCATTATCTTCGACCGAAACACTGCCATCGGGATTGAGGGTGATCAATATCAAGTCACAATGACCAGCCAGTGCTTCATCAATTGCGTTATCCGAAACCTCGAAAACCATATGATGCAAGCCGCTGCCATCATCGGTATCACCAATGTACATGCCGGGACGCTTGCGCACCGCATCAAGGCCTTTCAGAACCTTGATAGAATCGGCGCCATATTCATTCTGATTGGACTCGTTGGAAGCCTGATCTGGGGTGTTTTCTTCGGTATTTTCACTCATGTCACCAAGATAGTCGTTGGCGTGCCTAAACCCAAGAAAAATGTTGGATTTCAGGATATTATTGTTCAATAAAAACAATGACTTATATAGACTCAAAACTACAACTATCTATTGACAGATTTTCAGCGGTCGGAACCAGTACTACAAGGCAAAAAAACGTTGGAGAAACGCCTATGACTAACCCTGCTGATATGGTCCCTTTTGCCAAGACAATGGGCATCCAGATAACTGAGATGACCGCGGATCGAGCGCGCGCTGAAATGTTGGTGCAACCAGAGATTTGCACGGCTGGCAATGGTACCGATAAGCCATCAATCCATGGTGGTGCCGTCATGACTTTAGCGGACGTGGTGGGCGCATTTGGCGGATGGGCCGCGTTACCCGAAGGCGCAAACGGCACCACCACGTCTGAAAGCAAAACCAATTTCCTCAACCCCGCGCCGGAAGGCGAAATGGTTTATGCAGAAGCATTGCCGCTGAAAGCTGGAAGACGGCAATCGGTATGGCAGACACGAATAACGTTGCAGGATGGCACTTTGGTTGCTGTTGTGACCCAGACGCAAATTGTATTGTAATCGGTTGCATCACGGTTTTTTTTGAATTGTTGAAAATTTGTTCTACATAGATGGTATGATCCGAACTTTATTTGCGCTGACCCTTATTTCTTTGGCTTCGACGGCCTGTTCAGAAACCACCAAGGTGGAAGACGATTTGGCAGGTGCGCAAACCAATGCGGAAAACCCGACCGGCAGAGCAGAGCGCCCGAAAACAAATCCAGCAGAACGACTCGTACGTATCGGTCTGGGCGGCTCACGTTTTGATGCTTGCCAGGGCGTAGGGCGCATACAAGGACTTCAAGGCCGTGAACTCGATGTTCGCATTGCGCCTTTCGATGCTGCTCAGAAAAAAGACAGCATCAAGCAGGGTCAGCAAGTGTGGATATGCAGCCGTAGTCACGACCAGCAATGGCATGGTATTGTTTACGACGATGGCGTTACCGAAGCAGTAGATGGCGATGCAGCTAACACCGCTGATCGCGGCCCAGGCGAGTGCGGCGTTTCCGCACCCGTGCGATCAAAACGCGACTATGATGGCCCATGCAAAAGTGGATGGGTAGAGAGCAATTTCGTGAAGCTGGTGGCCGGCTAAAATCAGCTTTTCCAAAGCCTAAAAACGATATGCCCGCTTTCACTCGTGAGCGGATATTAGGGTAGATGATTTAACCAGATGGACCGCGAGTCTAGAGCGGACTGAGACGCCAGAGAGACCCATTCTCGTTGTGTTCAAGCACAATGTAAACCAACCCGTCATCACCCATCGCAACATCTCTTATGCGTCCGAAATCGGTAATTAGTTTTTCCTGTTCAACGAGCTTTCCGTTCTCAATGCGCAGACGATAAAGTGTGCTTGCCTTGAGCGTACCAACTAGCAAGTCATTATCCCAGCTGAAAAACTGTTCGCCATTGTGAAAGGTGAAATTGGATATCGCAGGTGCTGGGGTAAAATCGACGACCGGTAAAACGGTATCTTCAATGGCATAATCCAGCCCCAGATCTTCTCCGATAGCAACTTCTTCGCCATTATAATCAAGACCGTTAGTGTATAGTGGCCATCCATAATTCTGACCGCCGATAATATGATTGATTTCATCTCCGCCGCGAGGCCCCATTTCCGTGTTCCAGATTTCACCATTGTCTGGATGTCCATCCAGCCCTTGACCGGTGCGATGACCATAGCTCCAGACCGTGTGTTTTGTGGATGTTTCTGTGCGGTCTTCGGGCGCAACCCAGAACGGATTACTCTCGGGCACCGTACCATCATCTCGAACCCGGTGAATTTTACCAAAGGGTGTGTTCAGTTCGTGGAGTTTATCATAGGTATTTTTACCGCCAATCGAAATATACAGATATCCGCGTTTATCAAAGGCCAAACGGCCGGCTGCAACAGCATCGGGAACGGGAGTATAATGATCTTTGTGAACCGACCAGATTAGTTCCTGATCGACCCAATTGCCGTCTTTGATACGCCCTCTGACAACCCGGACCATGGTGCCCGGAATTACCCAACCGCATAGCCATGTGCATTGGTCTGTATGGGACAGGTATATCCAGCCGTTTTCTTCATAATCTGGATGCAGTTCAACATCGAGCACGGTACCGAGGTTGAACCATGATCCTCCAGCGCCGAGGGTGATTCCCCAAAGCTCTGGTGTCCCGGTGACCAAAGGAGTCTGCTCTCCTTTCTGATTCACGATTGAGAGCCCTCTAACCTTCTCGGCGACCAAAATATTGCCATCGGGCAAAGGCGCCAATGAGTAGGGGCGGCTTTTCAGGGTGGCGACACGCTCCAGTTTGAGCCCATGGTGTTGAGACTTAATGTTCCTGCTGGTTTGGGTTTCTTTGCCATAGGAATCTATCGTTGTTGGAAACTTCTGGCGACGTTCGCTAACATATATGGCTAGCGATTTTATTTGCTGAGGTGACAGTTTTTTCTCCCAGCCAGCCATAGTTGTGCCGGGGATTCCTTTGGCAATGACAGCTATCATTTGCTCAACGCTGTCGCCATGCTCCAATGTCGTATCAACTAGCGCGGAACCCAGTTCGGTTCCTTCAAGCGCTTTTCCATGACAACTGGCGCAATTTTCATTCCATGCAACGAAGGAAGGTTCCCGACTGTCGGCAGTCGAAACGTACCAATAGCCATATACAGTTCCAAGAATTGTCAAAACAGCCAACCCAATCAGGATCTTATATCGCTTTTTCATGACTCGTTCCGTTTGTTAACTTGGTGCAGTGTCAAATTTGGCAGGGCAAACCAACCAAGATAGTTTATAATTTCAACTCTGTTCCCAAAAGCTCTTCAGACAGCGCCCATAGCCTTAGACACAAATCCTTGTCATGCGCATGCGGTGGAAGTTCGCATTGGCCGGGAGGACCAGTTCTTTCCTGTTTGCCCATCGGCCCAATAAAGTCACCGGGCTTCACTGCGGAATTCAACGCCGCATATAGTGAAGATTCAGCACCCTCTGATGGCGTTGAAACGTTCATAAACTTGACTAGCACCGGCGCCAGAAAACGGATTAGAAACGGCATGTTTCGCGATAAATCTGTATTGGAAGCTCCGGGATGAGCAGAAACTGCCGTGATTTTTTTGCCTGTCGCCGCCAACCGATCCTTTAATTCCATCGTGAACAGAACGTTGGCTAGCTTGCTTTGACCATAGGCCATCATGCCTGGGAGGCCCATGAATTCAGGGCCGTCCTCATAATTTCCTTCAAAATTCAGATTATCAAAGAAAATATTAACACCGTCGAATTTTGCGGCCAGACTGGAGATATTAACGATGCGTGTTTCATATTCTTGATCAAGCTGCTTGATAAGTAACGCAGTCAACAGGAAATGCCCCAGATGATTGGCGTCAAATTGTAATTCCAACTTGTTCTTGGTGAGGGTGTAAGGTGGTCCCATGACACCTGCATTGTTGATCAAGAGGTTAAGATGGTCATATCGATCGGAGAACGTTTTGGCGAATTGGTGAATAATATCGCGATCAACCAGATCCAGAGCGATAAAGTCCAGCGTCGCATCCGGGACGCTGTGCTTGATTGCCGCAATGGCTTCATTTGCTTTGGTGGCACTTCGGCATGCCATAATGACGGTATAGCCTTCCTTCGCCAATCCAAGACTGGTTTCAAACCCGAGGCCGGTATTGGCACCTGTAACTATAGCAATTTTCTGATCTGTCATGATCAATCCTTTCCGGTATTTTGAAGTCTGAGAAACGATGCGGCAAGCGCGAGCACTTGTTCGGTAAATTGCTTATCCGATAGTTTCGAAAGTTGTGATTGTTGTAAGTCAGGATCCCGTCTCGCCCTCAAAAGAGCTATCAACAGGTCTAGCGCATAGCCGCTTGCAAATTCAGGGTCGGGGTGACCGATTTCGGTCCGTCGGGCAAGAATTAGAGATTGTAACGCACGGTTTAGTTGGCGCTGCTGCTTGGGAAAGCTGCCTGCCAACGCCGGATCAAGCCGAACGGCTTCGAGAGCAGCAGTCTTAAAGCCGGGACGGTCTTTGTTGTTGATCAAGGTGAATTCGACAAAGCCTCTTAAAATGTCGATTATGCTAGCGCCTTCCCAACGCTCCGGGGCCACGGCTTCTTTGGCAGTAGCCTCAAAATCAGCCATCATCCGGTCAAACAGGGCAAAGGCAATCGCTTTTTTATCTTTGAAATGATGATAGACGGATCCAATCGAGCATTTAGCTCTTTTGGCGACATTGTTCACTGAAGTTGCTTCATAGCCTTGTTCAAAAAACAGTGTTTCAGCTGCGTCCAATACCCGGCTCTGGGTTTTATGCGCGCGATCTTGCTGACCATCGCGGCGCCAGTGTAAATCTGATTGCCATGGGCGTTTGGCCATTTTCAACCTCATCTCATATTAGAACGTTCATTCTGTTTAATGTCAGGTTGATTTGGGGTTGTCAAGAAATAGAATTATTGTTCTAGTATAGGGGTGTTGAAGAAATTAATGCCCGCTTTTGCGCCCAAAGTTGGCACTAGCGCCATGACCGCTATATCCGAAATCAGACATTAAAATTATCTCTGTCATTTTTGTGAGAGTGTTTTATTTGCGCAAAAAGGACTCAATCAAAGGGAGAGTAAGCCATGTTGAAAGGACACTGCAATTGTGGTGCGGTTTCTTTTACGATCAATATGGATCTCAAAGATATCTATGTTTGCCATTGCTCAATCTGCCGAAGGTGGACGGGAAACAACGGCGTCGCGGTTTCGATTGTTCCAAACAACAAATTTGAGTGGTCTTCCGGGCGACAAGAAGTAGTAAGTTGGCAAAAACCGAACGCCGATTGGCAGAGCTGGTTCTGTCGTAATTGTGGATCGTCTCTACCCGGCAAAAATGACGAGATGAACATGTTTGTTCCTGTGGGTTTGCTGGGAGCAGGAGCCGAAAATCTGGAAGTTTCTCATCACATATGGGTAGAATCGAAAGCCACCTGGGACAAAATTTGTGACAACGGCAAGCAACATGAGCGAGAATTCCAAGGCTAGTCGAACTTGCTTTTGTCGTAGTGATCGCTTTTGCGCCCAAAGCAGATGCTGACCTGACGTCTAGGATCTCCCGAAAGAGACTATTTCAACCGGCCGTGGCCATTTTTAACGAGGCCGTTGGAAGACTTGCCACTTCTGCGACAAGCTCATCTGCTCGTGCAGCCTCAAGCTCATCACGGCTGCCATATCCCCAGAGTATGCCTAGGGCACGCATCTTGTTCGCATGCGCTCCGACGACATCATATCTACGGTCACCCACCATCACACAGTGGCTCGGTATTAACGCCTGTTGTTCGATGATATGGGAAATAAGTTCAGGCTTTTGATCCAAGGCTCCACCGACTTCGGAGCCGTAAACACCATCGAAGTAGGCAGCAAGTTCAAGATGATCGAGAATACGTTGCGCAAAGCTCTTTCGCTTGGAAGTCGCCAGATACAATCTTGCTCCCGATTGCTGCATCGCGGTCAAGGCTGCAGCAACACCTGGATAAGGAACGCTTTCAAACAAGCCGCTCTGACCGTAGTCAGTTCGGTAGGCTTCGACTGCTTCTGAAACGCGGTCATCATTGTACGGCTCCAGCAGCGACCGCATGATCTCCTCGATCGGCGGGCCAATGATTGTAGATAAATCCAGCGATGGCTTCGGCACATGTCCCAAGGTGCGAAGTGCAGCCTTGCAACTCGACAGGATGCCAACCTGTGAGTCGATCAGAGTGCCATCAAGATCTAGTAGAACCGAGGGTGTTGGAGAGCACATAGTAGAGCATAACATAATTTTCTAGGACGTTGTTAATTTGTCTCTATCCAATACGGAGAACACCTGAATCGCATAACTTTGCCACTAAACACGCGGTCGTTGTATCAGTGTCGTTCACGCATATTTCAACGTGCGCGTTCGACCTACAAATGATGCAACACCGGCTGCCAATGCAAAAGCAACCAAAGCGGATATCATCATATCCGGTGTTGCTCCCTCGGGTTCCGGAGCGAACCAGTTAAAGACCTGCAGTGCCGTGAGCAGTAACACTAATATTGCTATGGCCAGATTGGCGCGCGGAGACGAAGCTTTGCTCTTTACAAAATAGTAACCCAGCGCACCGAAGGTTAAAATGATCTCGAGCGGCATGGCGATCGCCGGGTAGTTCCAGAGCCCAAAGCCCAGCATTGGCGGACTGCCTGCAAAGGTTAGATCAGGCGCGTGTACGAGTAAATCCAAGAACCAGTGAGACAACACTACAGCACCACCAATAATTGCCCCGATTCGGTTTTTTGTGAAGAGCCAAATTAAGAGTCCAAAACCTATCGCCCATATCCCACTACCCAAAAGGCTGTGCGTGAAGGGCATATCATATAAGTCCAATGGGTTCATTGTTGTTATTCCAGGCGTTATCCTGAAATTTTCAATGCCTACCAGGGCTAATCCGAAAAATCCGAAGTCCACCAATTGCCCGGCAACAAACAACGTGCCTAGACCCGGCGCTTTCGGATGGGTTGCTGCGATCATCGCGGGCGCAAAATGGCCAATGAACATATTTTTCTCCCCTGCTGGCGCCAACGCTACACTTCGGAGTTGAATAAGTGAAGCTGTGCTCTTGACCCGGCCTCAATGCACCGTCATTGCATCTTGCCATGAGTGAAACCGAAAAAGATTCTGCTGACCTAAGTTTCGAAGAAGCATTGAAGCGGTTGGAGGATATCGTCCGAAAGCTGGAAAGTGGTGATGTTCCGCTAGACCAATCTATCGAATTATACAGCCAGGGTGAACAGTTGCGAACCCTATGCCAGAAGCGGTTGGAAGCAGCGCAGGCGAAGATTGAGAAAATTACGCTGGACCGCGATGGCAAGCCTGCTGGCACTGTCGGTTTTGACGAGGGTTAAACAGGTTGTCGGCGAACAATAATCTCGACCTTTTCGCCGAAATGACCGGTGTGGCCACTGATGTTGACCGGCTGTTTGATCTGTTGCTCCAGGTTCCCAGTGATGCGCGTGCCGATTTGTATAAGGCGATGCGTCATTCCGCGATCGGAGGTGGTAAACGGTTGCGACCACTGCTGGTTGTAGCGACAGCAAGACTATTCAATGTCGATCAATCTTTTGCCCTGCGAGCCGGAACAGCGGTTGAAGCTTTACATGTCTATTCACTGATCCATGATGATCTACCGTGCATGGATGACGATAATTTGCGGCGCGGAAAACCGACCGCGCATGTAGCATTTGATGAGGCGACTGCTGTGCTAGCGGGGGATGCACTCCACGCTTTGGCATTCGAATTGCTTACGGATCAAGCTACTCATCCGGATCCATTTGTCCGTGCTGAGATGGCATCCTGTCTCGCAAAAGCAGCCGGACCTTCCGGAATGGCTGGTGGTCAGATGATGGACCTTGCGGCGGAAGATGCTAGTTTTGATTTGCAGACGGTAACGCGGCTTCAGCAGCTCAAAACAGGCGCGCTCATTGCTGCTTGCGTGGAAATCGGCGCCATTTTGGGTAAGTTACCGGAAGAGGGACGTAAAGGCTTGCGCGGCTATGCCAATGACGTTGGCCTGGCGTTCCAGATTGCTGACGACATTCTGGACGTCGAAGGTGATGAAGAAAAAGCCGGCAAGGCTCTCCAGAAAGATGCCGATGCCGGCAAAGAAACATTTTTGAGTTTGATGGGAGCAGATCGTGCCAAGGAACAAGCGCAAATGCTAGTGGATCAAGCCAAAGCACATTTGCATGGCTTTGGCGAGCAAGCAGACTTGCTGCGTGCTATCGCAGAATTTTCAGTTGAACGGGATCGATAGGGGAAGATTATGAGGATTGGCGTTTATCCGGGGACCTTTGACCCAATAACATTGGGTCATATGGATATCATCCGGCGCGGAACGCGCTTAGTGGACAAGCTGGTTATCGGTGTGACCACCAACCCTTCAAAATCTCCTTTATTCTCGGACGAAGAACGACTCGATATGGTCCGCCGGGAAACTGCGGACTTGGGCGACAAAGTAGAGGTTGTTGGTTTCAATTCCCTGCTGATGAAATTTGCCGAGAAGCAAGGCGCTTCGGTCATTGTTCGTGGTCTACGTGCTGTGGCTGACTTTGAATATGAATATCAAATGGCGGGTATGAACCAGCAGCTTAATGATCAAATCGAAACCGTATTTTTGATGGCAGACGTTTCGTTGCAACCTATTGCTTCTCGTTTGGTAAAGGAAATTGCAATGTTCGGCGGAGAAATTCACAAATTTGTTACGCCAAAAGTCGAGGAAGAAATTACGCAACGCATCTTGGAAACGGGATTGAAGGGCGACCAATAGGCAAAATTACAACGAATTCATTGCAGGGAAAGGCTTGATCGTCCAAAAGCGCTTCTAATCCCTGATTGATACATTAATATGATTGAGTTTTTCATGCTGCGTAACCTATCTTTATTCATTGCGACTGCCTTTTTCGTCGCGACTCCTGTCTTTGCCCAAGATGCCGAGGAAGCGGCTCCCGCACCGGCGTCTGTTCCTGCCGAAGAGAATATCCTGCACCTGGATCTATCCACTGGTGGCCGGGTTACCATCCAGCTATTTCCGGCCGTCGCGCCCAATCATGTAGAGCGGATCAAGACCTTAGCGCGTCAAGGCTTCTATGACGGGATCGTTTTCCACCGGGTCATTGAAGGATTTATGGCCCAGACTGGGGATCCAACCGGAACCGGAACCGGGAGCTCATCGCTCCCTGATCTAAAAGCTGAATTCCATCGTTATCCGCATTTGCGTGGCGTTGTTTCTATGGCGCGCTCGGAAAGCGAAGACAGCGCAAATAGTCAGTTTTTTATCGTATTTTATCCACGCTTCTCTCTGGATAACAAATATACGGTATTTGGCCGGGTTACATCAGGTATGCAGTATGTTGACACTATTAATCGTGGTGAACCACCTGCAAATCCAAGCCGGATTTTACAGGCCTCGGTAGCGATTGACAACAAACCGGCTCCAGCGCCGCGTTCTACATTTGCCTCACCAGAAAGAGAAATCACGATTGATGATCTAAACGCACCAATTAATCCGTAAGTATGTTTCGTGCGCGTTGATCTGTTCGATTTTGAACTGCCTCAAAAGAATATTGCCTTAAGGCCTTCCGTACCGCGCGATGAAGCGCACTTACTTGCTGTGCAAGGCGACGCGCTTTCCGATCATGTCGTGGTCGATTTGCCTTCTTTGCTCAATCCGGGAGATGTCCTGGTGTTCAATGACACAAAGGTCATTCCTGCGCAGTTGGAGGGGCAGAGAGGCAATGCGAAAATTGGCGCGACCTTGCACAAACGTATCGATTTGCGGCGTTGGCAAGCCTTTGTTCGCAATGCAAAACGTCTTCGGGTTGGAGAGACTGTCGATTTCGGCAGTGAGGTTATGGCAATTGCAGAGGACAAATTCGCCGATGGCAGCTTTGTGCTGCAATTTCTGGGAGATGAGCCAGTTGAGCTTCTTTTGGAGCGGGCAGGGACCATGCCACTACCGCCCTACATTGCAAGTAAGCGAGAAATCGATGAGCGTGATGCCGATGATTATCAAACGATGTTTGCAGAAAAAGACGGTGCGGTGGCCGCGCCCACAGCGGCACTGCATTTTACCGATCGGTTGATTGCTGCTCTTGATGCAGCTGGCGTGGTTCGTGAAACACTTACGCTGCATGTTGGAGCTGGAACATTCCTACCAGTCAAAGCCGACAATACCGAAGACCATCAGATGCATAGTGAGTGGGGCCGAATTGAACCGGATGTCGCCGACCGCCTGAATGCAGCGCGTCAAAGTGGAGGCCGGATCATTTCTGTAGGAACAACCAGTTTGCGTTTGCTCGAAAGCGCTACCGGAGAGGATGGCATCATTAAACCGTTTGACGGCGATACTGATATTTTCATCACGCCGGGCTACAAGTTTCGCGCCATTGACGGGTTAATGACCAATTTCCATTTGCCGAAATCAACATTGTTTATGTTGGTTAGCGCTTTGATGGGACGAGAGGTCATGCAGACCGCTTACGCCCATGCGATCGAAAAGGACTATCGATTTTACAGCTACGGCGATTCTTCCCTGCTTTTGCCGTAATCCAAAAAACTCTCCAAATGACTTTGTTTTGGTTTGCGCTTCAGCGTAGCCGCCGAACGAGCTGCTTTTTCAATCTGATGTTGCCATTTTGCCCAGCTTTTTTCCGCACCGCCTTTTCGAACGGGCGCAAAAATATGAAAGCGCGCTGGTTTGAATCCGCAAAACTCAAGAACCTGCTTTCGCCAGCGATGAACGATGGAATTTCCATACATGAACCGCAAAAATATCGAGGGCGTGTCCATCGTAACCAGCGCATCGGCGGAGCGTCCCTCCAACAGCTTATCCCAAAAATCATCATTATCATGATACCGAAAAGCAAAATGCGGCAATAGCAAGCGGTCTAAAAACCCTTTCACAATAGCCGGTTCAGCGCCCCACCACATCGGAAAGGCAATGACCAGGTGATCACATGCATCAACAAGCTCGGCAGCCTTTTCCAGGTCTGGCTCCCATTTTTGCGGCTGCGCATAGCCTTTGCGCAAGATGGGGTCAAAGCTGATGTCACGCAAAACCATGCGATCGATACGACAGCCATCTGGGCAACTGGCCGCGTAACGGTCTAAAAGAGCGGTTGTTAGTCGGTCGCCATCTGGATGGCCGTCAATTAGTAGATATCGCATGAAATCATCCAATATATCGTCATATCAAGGATCTTCAGTCTCTTTTTGTTCGGCAATATATTGTAGGTATCGCTCCCTCTCTTTACGAAGCGGTTCAAGCGTCACGAAGCCTGGTTCGGTCATTTTTGTTGTTTCCATGATACGGATATTATCTTCCAGATAGGGAAGCGCCATCTGATAGTCGCCGGTCACTCCGGCAATCGAGGTCCGGGTCAAATTGGCAAGAAAGAGTGTCATATCTTGCAAAGGATATTCTCTCGCTTTGGTCATGTCGTACAATTCCTGAGCAGCTTGAAGATTGTCAGCCTTGGCCTGCGCTTTCATTGCTTCATGCGCTTCTGACCCATGTGTAACCTCGCCGGATCGCACTTTTTCACCTATCGCCAACGCTGCTTTTGTCGCCGCTTCCTTGTTGGCCCGGTATTTCTGAAAGGCTTGCAAAATGGGCCAGCAGTTGTTGAGTGCAGCAATCAAGGCTTCCCCCTCCGAGGCGTCACAACTGCTATGGTCAGATTTTTTATCCTCTGGAATATCAATCGTCATTGGATCGGTACGCAATAGCGTGCGCAAGTGGTTGGCTTCCGCCTTGTTAGAGGGTTGTGCCAGTAAAGGTTGCGCGGCAAAGATCGCGGCAACCGCAAAAAATGCTGTACACAACCGGATCGCGCTCATTCCATCTTCTCCATTATATCTTTATCCGGATACTGGGCCGTAAGCAGCCTATCAAAAAACTAAGACGAGAGGTCAAATGAAAAGGGCGGCTCAATCGAACCGCCCTCTAAACAATCAGAATTTAAACAAGTTAGGCTGGTTTGCCTTCGTCATTATTGTCTTGCTCTTCAAGCGTACCGCCTGCTGTATCACAAGCTTCTTCGCTGTCGGTATATTTCCAGGCATTGCCCTGATAATCAACAACTGAAGTGCCGGAGCAGCTTGTGCCTTCGCCAGCAGCACAGTCATTTTCGCCTGCTTTTGCGATGCCAAAACACTTGGTCTTAGGAGCAGCAGCTGTTTCAGTTACTTCTTCGCTAGACGCCTCAGCGGTCTCGCTGGTTGCTTCTTCAGCACCGCCAGAACAAGCGGAAAGAGCGGCTGCAGCGATAAAGGCAGTCGCGGCCGAAGCCATTTTATTTGTTTTTGTCATTGTAAACTCCCGATTAGGTCTTTGAAAAACTGTACCCATCCTGCACAGTTGGTGGAGGATTCGTGCAGAATCGCCAAATGGTTACACCAGAAATGAAAAATCTCAAACCCCCATGCTTTGGTTTGTGGGATTTGCAATTTGAAAGCCCGCAATGTCTCAACGATTTACGTTTTCAATATCTGCCACTGATGGAAAGGCGCGAACCGGCAAGATCGCCATGCGACGAGGGGAGATTCGCACTCCTGCCTTTATGCCGGTTGGAACAGCTGCGACTGTGAAAGCGATGAAGCCAGAGACTGTGCGGGCGACTGGCGCGGATATCATTCTTGGCAATACCTATCACTTAATGCTCCGTCCGGGGGCTGAGCGGATGGCTAAGCTCGGCGGATTGCATAAATTCATGAATTGGGAGCGCCCGATCTTGACCGATAGCGGCGGTTATCAGGTGATGAGCCTGTCCGATCTAGCCAAAATGAGCGAGGATGGGGTGGAGTTCCAAAGCCATTTGGATGGTTCCAGGCACATGCTAACCCCGGAACGGTCGATGGAAATCCAGCGATTGCTGGGCAGTGACATTGTCATGGCTTTTGACGAATGCACCAAAAACGGCGCGACGAAAAAGGAAGCACTAGCGTCAATGGAGCGCTCGATGCGCTGGGCGAAACGGTCTCGCGATGGATTTGATAGCGGGGAAGAGCATGCAGCCAGAGCGGCATTGTTCGGGATTCAGCAAGGGTCTTTGGATAAGGAACTGCGCGGAACATCAGCAGAGGCGCTGAAAGAAATTGGTTTTGATGGTTATGCGATTGGTGGTCTGGCCGTAGGAGAGGGGCAAGAGGCAATGTTTGATGTTCTCGACTATGCGCCTGACCAACTGCCAGCCAATAAACCGCGTTATTTAATGGGCGTTGGAAAACCCGATGATCTGGTCGGCGCAGTGGAACGCGGTGTGGACATGTTTGATTGTGTCTTGCCCAGCCGTTCTGGACGCAATGGACAGGCTTTTACCACGCATGGGCCCATCAATATTCGCAACGCCAAATTTGCCGAAGATCTAGAACCTCTTGATAGTAGCTGCGCCTGTTCGGTTTGCCAAACCTATAGCCGGGCCTATCTCCATCATTTAATCCGAGCCAAGGAAATATTGGGTGCGATGTTAATGACGGAGCATAATATTGCGTTTTATCAAGCGCTGATGGCTGGGATGCGGCAGGCTATATCGAAGGGTGAGTTCGCGGACTTTGCTGGTTCCTTCCGGTCAAAATATCTTAGCTAGAAAAATGCTGCCATTTTCCGTCATGCCAGCGAAAGCTGGCATCCAGATCAATCTTCGGGCATCAATGATTTTTGGCTTAGACCCCAGCCTCCGCTGGGATGACGGGTGAGAATATGAGCGATGCAATATCTCAAACCAGTTTGACCGACGCGCTGCGCCGGGCACAGGAAAACTCACCTTACTTGGCGATGTCGATAGAATTGCAGCCTGAGCTAACAGCATTGTTTGCAGATGAAAAACTCGCTGTTGCGATGGAATTTGTCCCTCAGGCCGGAGCTGGTGCTGAAAATGTTCGTCAGAAACTGCGACGGGAAAAACGTGCATTAGCCTTGGCACTAGCCATTGGAGATTTGGCCGGACAGTTAAGTTTGACCGATGTCATAACCCATCTTTCCGACTTTGCAGACCGCGCTCTAAATGAATCTATCACCGACATATATGCGCAGCGATATCCGGATGCAGACCCATCAGGTTTCGCCGTTATTGGTCTGGGGAAACATGGCAGCAGGGAGCTGAATTACTCCTCTGACATTGACCCGATCTTCATTTACGATCCAGATAAAATTCCGACGCGCGGCCGGGAAGATCATAGCGATTCCTCTCGCCGTATCGGCCAGAAACTGGTCGAGTATCTCAATGACCGTGATGAAGATGGCTATGTTTTTCGGGTTGATATGCGGCTGCGCCCTTCACCGGAAGTCAGCCCGGTGGCATTGCCGGTAGAGGCCGCGATCAGCTATTACGAATCCAGTGCGCTGGCATGGGAACAAGCGGCTTTTATCCGTTCACGCTTTTCGGCTGGTGATGCAGAGTTGGGACAATATTTTCTCGAAGCTATCAATCCATTCATCTGGCGTCGGTCGATGGATTATGGTGCGATTCATAATATTGGCGCGGTCTCGGTGCAAATCCGGGATCACTATGCCGCGGGACAGAAGTTCGGTTTGGGCTATGATCTAAAGCGCGGCCGCGGCGGAATTCGTGAAGCAGAATTTTTTGCGCAAATGCATCAACTGATATTTGGCGGTCGTGAACCAGAATTGAGAGTGCCTGCAACGCGAGATGCGCTTGCTGTCCTGGCAAAGACCGGACGGATTAGAACCGAAAAAGCTGCAACGCTTTCTAGTGCTTATGAAACATATCGGGTGATTGAACATCGGTTGCAGATGGTCAACGATCAACAAACTCACAGCCTGCCAGATGATAACGAAGCACTGGACCGTGTGGCGCGATTGCACGGGATTAATGACGGATCGGCACTGTTGGCAATGCTCGAACCACATGTCGAAGCAGTAGGGATGATCTATGATGATCTGATTGGCGATGATGATGATACGCACCTCCCTCAAGATGAACAGAAACTGCGTAAGGTTCTGACAAACCAGAAGGTCTCCGAACTGGATGGTTTTGTAGCGAGCATCAAACGTTGGCGTAGTGGCAAGGTAACGGCTTTGCGAAGTGCTGCTGCGGTTGATTCTTTTGAGGCCGTGTTGCCTGAGTTAATCGGTGCAATAGCTGCTTCACCTGATCCAGGGCGAGCAATTCGACGGCTCGATAATCTGATCGAAAAGCTGCCGACAGCAATAAATTTCTTTCGCTTGCTGGAGGCTCGTCCGGCGCTCCGGGAGATGCTCGGACGTATTCTCAGCCACGCACCAGTGCTCGCCGACGCCTTGTCGCGGCGGACCGAGTTACTCGAAGGTCTGATTGATGCCACTGCTCTCGATTTACCCCCTTCGGTTGATGAGTTATCCAAGCAGTTTGCAAGGAAAGAGCCGGGCGATGACTATCAGATGCTGCTCGACCGCGTTCGCGCACGTGTCGGAGAAAAGCGTTTTGCCTTGGGGACGCAGCTTATTGAATCGGCTCATGATCCATTGGCTATTGCCGCCGGCTACGCGCGTGTAGCGGAGGCAGCGATACAAGTGCTTGCTAGTGCCACGATTGCTGAATTTGAGGCTGTCCACGGTAAGATAGCGGGAAGTGAGATGCTTGTGCTGGCTCTCGGCCGCCTTGGTGGAGAAGCCCTGACCCATGCGTCTGACCTGGATCTCATTTTCTTGTTCACTGGTGATCATAGTATCGAATCAGATGGCGATCGACCGCTTGGCGGCACACAGTATTTTAATCGGCTGGCAACCCGTATTGTTTCTGCTCTGTCAGTGCAGACAGCGGCTGGACCTCTTTATGAAGTGGATACCCGGCTTAGACCTTCGGGTGCTCAAGGACCAATGGCGGTAAGCACCGAGAGTTTTCGGAAATATCAGAATGAAAACGCCTGGACTTGGGAACATATGGCCTTAACGCGAGCCCGACCGGTATTTGGCAGTTTGAAAGGCTGTACGACACTGCAGATGGAGATTGAGGCGATCCTAAAAAAGGAACGTGAACCGGAAAAACTGCGTAAGGAAGTGCGCAAAATGCGGCTTGATATTGTTGAACATAAGCCGCCCGCAGGCCCGCTTGACACCAAGTTAATGGAAGGCGGTCTGGTAGATTGGGAATTTATCATCCATTTTTTGCAGCTAAAAACTGGCGAAGCTCGTCATCCGCAACTTGGTGAAGCAGCGCGAGGATTGGCGAATGCAGGTTACCTAGACAACAAGTTAGTAAACGCACATGAATTGATGACGCGATTGCTTGTCGCGCTTCGTCTAATGTCGCCAAATTGCGACTATCCGCCGGAGGCGGGTCGG
Source organism: uncultured Sphingomonadaceae bacterium (assembly GCA_947494305.1). Lineage (GTDB taxonomy): Bacteria > Pseudomonadota > Alphaproteobacteria > Sphingomonadales > Sphingomonadaceae > Parasphingorhabdus. The sequence continues at coordinate 341,398 of CANLUL010000003.1, forward strand.
GAACTTATTGCTCGTGCGGCCGGTCAAGAAAACTGGAATGCCCTTTTGGACGGCTATGATGCGGCTCGGCAATCCGTTATTGAAGAATGGAATCGGCACTTGCGGCCGGACCCTGATGAAATTCTTGGAGACATAAAATGATCGACGTGGGTGACACACTACCAGATATGGAATTGACGGCGCCAGATGGTGCTATCGTGAAATTATCTGATTATCATGGCAAAAAACTTGTGCTGTTTTTCTATCCTAAAGCCAGTACGCCGGGATGCACGACAGAATCTAAAGATTTTTCTGCACTTTTGCCGCAATTTGAGAAAGCAGGAGCAGCGGTGCTTGGCATGTCTGCGGATTCCGGCAAGCGGCAACAGAATTTCATCAAAAAGCAGGAATTGACGGTTGATATCGCATCCGATGAAAGTACCGAATTTTTGGAAAAGATCGGCGTTTGGGCGGAAAAGAAAATGTACGGAAAGACCTATATGGGGATCATTCGTTCGACCTTTTTGCTTGGTGAAGACGGCAAGGTGGTCCAGGCATGGCCAAAGGTGAAGGTTAAAGGCCATGCGGAAGAAGTTCTTGCGGCTGTTCAGGCGGCCTGAACTGATTCTTTGCCCATGACCGATGTCAGCGAAGCGGTCCGCTCTATTTTGAACACCGCAGACCCTAAGGCGAAAGTTATGACGGCACGCCGTGTCGTCCGCGATTGGCGAAAGGGGCGGCTGGCGCATGAATTTTCGGCAAATATGCCGGATACGCCAACCCGTCCCGATAAACCTGAATTGCTTCAACCGCGTGAAATGCCGCGCCGAGGCAAAGGGACATCTGTGGCAAAGCGGGCGGCATTGATCCACGCTCTGGCACATATTGAATTTGTTGCCATTGATCTCGCGTTCGACATGATCGGGCGATTTGGCGGTCAATTTCCGCCAGAATTTGTCAATGACTGGATGCGTGTTGGGGCAGAGGAAGCGATGCATTTCGCCCTTTTGGACCGGCGGTTGCGGGAAATGGACAGCTTTTATGGAGCTATGCCCGCCCATGATGGTCTTTGGGATGCAGCAAAGGAAACGGCGCATGATGTATCTGCTCGATTGGCGATCGTGCCAATGGTGTTAGAGGCGAGAGGATTGGACATCACTTTGGCGACGGTTGAGCGCTTCAAACAACAAGGAGATCATCTCACCGCAAAGGTCTTAACCCGAATCTATCACGATGAAATTCGGCATGTCTCATATGGGACCAAATGGTTCGAATCCGTCTGTGAAACGCAGAAAATTAACCATTATGAACAATGGCATCATCTTGTAAAAACGCATTTCAGAGGCGCACTAAAGCCTCCATTCAACGACTCAGCCCGTCGTGCAGCCGGTTTAACCCAAGATTATTACCTTGGTATTGAATAATTAACCAATACCATTTTACACCTGTCAATAGATCACCGGGGGTTAAATTCCGATCAATATAGAACCGTGAGGCTGCACGGGTCGCAAAACAGGAGTCGATCACTTGATGACCGGCAATGTAATTAGTTTGTTTCAAAATGCTGTGAACAAAATCACAGCGGTAGTAGTAATCGGATCAGCGATGGCTTTAACGCCAGCCGCAGCGGCGGAAGAAGCCGGTGCAAGTATCCCGGTGGACGTACTGAAATCTGATGCTGGCGAAAGTACTCTCGGCAAAGCAGACCCTGCTTTCCGGATGATTTTCAAAAATTGGTCAGGTCAGGGCAAGAAACAACCAGTTAAACTGACGATACCGTCTATGAAGCCCGTGAAGAGTTACCGACTAACCAGTAACTTTGGCTTGCGCTCCGATCCATTCCGTGGCGGTCGTCGCAGCCATAAAGGCATTGATATGGCCGGCCCTGTTGGTACGCCAATATACGCGACAGCAGATGGCATTGTTGGTCGCTCACAATGGGTGCGCGGTTACGGAAAATATATAGAAATTAATCACGGCAATGAAATTCAAACCCGTTATGGTCACATGTCCCGCCTGAACGTGAAAGCGAATGCGCGCGTTAAAGCAGGTGATTTGATCGGCTTTATGGGTTCAACCGGCCGCTCAACCGGTAGTCACCTTCATTATGAAGTGCGGATTGCTGGCCAGGCAGTGAATCCAACACCTTTCATGCAATCGAATGATTTTCTGGTTGCGCAGAAGCTTAATCCGCAAACAAACGGCGCTATTGCTTTAGGCGGCCCAGAAGAATAAGCTATATTTTCACCTTTGGGAGAGGGTGCAAAGGGGTGAGCAGGTCGTAAAGACTTGCCGCCCCTTTTGATTCTTCCTATCTAGAGAATATGACCCAAATCGCTGAAACATCCGAACAGGATATTATCCTCACGCCAAACGCCGCAAAGCGTGTGGCTGCTATTGCCGATAAACAGGGTATGCCTGCGGTATTGCGGCTGTCCGTTGAAGGTGGAGGCTGTTCCGGTTTTCAATATCGCTTTGGTCTTGCTGAAGCGATTGAAGATGATGATACAGTGGTCGAAGAATCGGGCGTCAAACTGGCCGTAGACGAAATTAGTTTGGATCTGGTGCGCGGAAGTGCCGTTGATTTTGTCGAATCATTAGGCGGCAGTGCATTTCAGGTGACAAATCCCAATGCCGCATCGGGTTGCGGCTGCGGCTCTAGTTTCTCTGTCTAAGTGAAAATCGCATCCTACAATATTAATGGTATCAAGGCGCGCTTGCCGCGCCTGCTTGAATGGTTGGAAGAAACCAAGCCGGACGTCGCCTGCCTGCAAGAAATCAAGACACAGGATGAGGGTTTCCCGGCGGATAAATTTGAAGAAATTGGCTATGGTGCGATTTGGCACGGGCAGAAGAGCTTTAATGGCGTTGCGATCCTAACCCGTGATCAACAGCCGGAAGAAACCAAACGGGGCCTCGATGGTGAACCAGAAGATGAGCATAGCCGCTATCTGGAAGCGAATGTAAAAAGCCCCAATGGCGAGATGGTTCGGGTTGCGAGTATCTATCTTCCCAACGGCAATCCGCATCCTGGCCCAAAATTTGATTTCAAGCTTCGCTGGATGAAGCGCCTTCGTGATCGTGCCACTCAAATATGGGCGGAGGAAATTCCAGCAGTGCTTGCAGGGGATTACAACGTGATTCCGCGTGACAATGACGTTTTCTCTGTGAAGGCGATGCAGAATGATGCGCTGATGCAGCCAGAAAGCCGTGCCGGATATCAACGTATCTTGGGCGATGGCTGGACCGATGCCCTGGGCGTTACTTATCCTGCAGGCAATATCTGGACCTATTGGGATTATCGCAGCGGCGGTTGGCAGCGTGATCAAGGGTTTCGGATTGATCATCTGCTTCTCAGCCCCTTGGCTGCGGATAGTTTAAAAACTGTCGGTGTCGACAAAGAACATCGCGGCCGTGAAAAAGCGAGCGATCACACACCAGCATGGGTTGAGCTGGATATTTGATGCGGACCCTTTTGGGCGGCGTTGCCATTTCGGTTGGCATTTATCTGATTTTGTTATTGTTGGTGTTTTTATTCCAACGACAGTTTCTCTATTTGCCTGATCAATCCGTACCCAGTGAAAACCATCTCAATAAGATGAATGTTGCTAGCGTTACAATTCAGTCCGGCCCAGATGGTGATACCCATTCCCTCTGGCGTGATCCGTTAAAGGACAATAGTCCTGTGATCCTTTTTTTGCACGGCAACGCTGGATCTCACTATGATCGCATCCCAATGATTCAAGCGATAGCGCGGGGTGGTGCCGGTATTTTGGCTGTGGGTTATCCTGGCTATGGAGGCAATCCTGGCAGTCCTTCGGAACAGGCGCTCAATGCTGCGGCTCAGGCCAATTTTGATTGGCTCATTTCGCAAAATATTACCCCGGAGCGAGTTGTAATTGTTGGTGAATCGCTAGGATCAGGTGTTGCAACCAATCTCGCGACCAAAAATGAAGCTGCTGGGCTGATACTGATAGCGTCTTACACCAGCATGGATGACATGGCGCAACGGCAGTTCCCGATGTTTCCAGCCAAATGGCTGGTAAAAGATCGCTATCGCTCGATTGATCGTATCGATCGAATAGATATGCCGCTGAGTTGGATTCATGGGACTGCTGATGAACTCATTCCCTTTGCAATGGGGCAGGAGTTATTCGATGCTGCAAAAGATCCCAAGACCAGGCATTCAATAGAGCAGGGTGGGCACAACGATCTATGGTCTCTCGGCATTGATGACATTGTACGCCGTGAAGCAGAACGGTTTGTCCCGGGCAGCTAGAGGCTTGGCTTATGGAACTGCCGTTTCTTGCCATGTGCGCAACATCTGATAGGCTACGGCATTTGCCGGACCCTCGCCGGTTAAGGCGACGGCGGCGTAATCATGATCCATAGGATCAATCATCACAAAAGCCCTGATCCCCGGCATTCCGCCGGCATGGCCCACCCATGTTTTTAACTGTCCATCCGACTGTGGCAAGCGAACTGCCATCACGCCGAGCCCATAAAACATGCCATCGTCAAACATAGGGTAAAGTTTGGCAAACATCTCATCCCGGGTTGCAGGCCTTACCAATTGACCTGCCAATAATGCGCGCCAAAAGGCTATCATATCATCGCTGGTTGCTGCGATCGGCCCGGCTGCGCCGGGTGATCGCATATCAGATGTTTGATCATCACTAGGATGAGGTGTCGCAATTTTGCTCACATCATCGATTGTGGAAAGAGCACGGCTGTTTTGAAGACCGATCTTATCAAAGATCTGCGCTTGAATGATTTGAGACAGCGGTTGCGCATAAATTTTTTCCGCAATCAGGCCTAGGAAGAAATATCCGGTATTGGAATAGCGCCAATATTGACCGGGACAGAATAGGGCGCCGTGCTTTCTAAGGACCTTGATGTTTTCTTTGAGGTTTAGCGATTTTGTACCGTTTCTCGTCGCGACCTGGTCCTCATTGGTGCTGTACAAGCCCGATGTGTGATTGAGCAGCATTCTGATGGTGATAAGGTCGCCATTGGGAACGCCTTTGACCCACTTGGATAGATGGTCATCCAAAGACAATTGATTGTTTTCAATCAATTGCATGATAACGACAGCGGTATAGGATTTTCCAACACTCGCCCAGTAGTGGAGTTTTTCTGAGCCTGTCAGTCCGTCAGTCCCAGACCATATCGGGCCATCGGCATCGGCAAGGCCGACCGTCATGCTCGCCGCTTTGGACTTGGTCATCATATCGGAAAATGCAGATGTCAGTTTACTTTGCCGCTCGGCATTTATTGAAGATGGTGTCTGATCGGCAACCGGCGGATTCGCTATAGAAACAGCCACAGAAGGTTTGCCGGCATAAGCCATGACGGCATCGCATTTGAGAGGCTTCCCTACGGCACCTTGGACCGGCATGATAAGGATCGTACTGGCCAAAATAAGTAGAGCCAAAGAGTGACTAATAGGCATAGTTATCTCACCAGAGGATTATTTGGCGTAATATCAACAGAACATTATCGCCAGCGTGATGACCTATTGGTGAACGATCAGCGTTGGGCAGCAACTACAGTAATTTTTCGTAAATCAAATATTCGCGGTTAATTTTCGCTCCAAGGGCATCTGCGATAGCCACCATTCCCTTGTTGTCATCCAGAATCCATCCGATCTCTGCCCACTCGGTATCAAAACGCGCTGTGGCATCGCGACGGATATATTCGATCATCATAAAGGCCATTTGACTGGCCAATCTACTACTATGCAGTTCCTTTTTGACACCCATCAAGGGTACGCGCATGGTTTTTGACTTGGGAAATTTAAGCCACCAGAGTAGTCTGGCCCAACCGAATGGTAACAACGATCCCTTCATATTTTTGACAATCTGGTTGATGTCGGGCAGCGCCATCATAAATGCCACTGGCTCACCTTCAATCTCGGCAATGCGGATGATTTCCTCATGAACAATAGGCTTCAGGCTTTTCCCTGCATGTTGAATCTCATGATCCGTCATCGGCACAAATCCCCAATTGTCCGACCAGGCATCATTTAATATGCCCATGATAATGGCGGCATCGCGCTCGAAATGCTTCTTTTCAACCTTGCGGATGTTAAACTTTTTGGTTCGCTCTCCCGATGCCACAATCCGATTGATCAGTTCGGGAAGGCCATCCTTCACATGTACGGCATAGTTCACCAATCGTTTGGCGGTGTTATAGGATAGATTTTCAATCCACCCCTGATAGGTGGCGTTGTGGTGACCCAGTAGAATCATGGGATCCAGATTGTGACCCAAGGTTAATAAACCCGGCTCTTCCCAAACAGACAGACTCAGGGGAGCGAGCACGCGGTTCATACCCTTTTCCTTAAGCCAGCTTTCCGCAGCGGTGATTAGCGCGTGCATGGTCGCTTCATCTGCCGCTTCCATAAACCCCCAATTGCCAGTGCCTGGCCCCATGCCCTGTTCGATTGGCTGTTCTAAAGCGAGATGATCAATATGAGCGCTAATCCGGCCCACGACTTCTCCATTTCGGTGTGCCAGAAAAAACTGGACATCGGCATGTTCGAAAAACGGATTTTTGCCGGGTGTAATGATCTTCATCACTTCCGACTTCAACGGCGGAACCCAATGGGGGTCATCAGCATTCAACCGATAAGCAATGTCGACAAATTGCTTGATGTGAGCCTTGGTGGATACCGGCGTAATTACTATATTGGCTGACACTGTCGCTGGTCCTTTCACCATTTCTGGCAGCCAGTGGCTCTATTGGATCCACATTGTCAAGGGTTGGTGTAAGTGTTGAGCTAGATCATTGTGATCGGAATGAAACACAGTCAGGTCATTTTCTTGCCATGATGTTCTGTTCATGGCGCGGTCTATGTTAATGTAGGAAAATATGGAAAACTCGGCTTTACAACATCAAGAGACAGCAGTTTCGCAGGACAGTCACGCAGAAAGTCTTGAAAATGCAAGCGTAGCTGAAGATAATGATCTCATTCGAACAGCGGCTAAGGTCACGCGTGACCTAAATGCACCGCAGGCCAAAATTTACTGGCCAGATTTTCTAGCGTCCATTTTGGTCGGATATGGTGCGCTGTTTGCGGCGATCGTATTTTCGTCGGTGATTGGGGCAGTGATAGCTGGCATTGTGGCAATACTCGCACTTTACCGTGCAGGCAGTTTTATTCACGAACTCACACATGTGCGTCGAAATACGCTTCCAGGATTTCATTTTGCCTGGAACGCGTTGTTTGGCGTACCCATGCTGATCCCGTCTTTCATGTATGAAGGGGTGCACAGTATCCATCACCGGACAAAGAAGTATGGAACGATTGAAGATCCAGAATATTTACCGCTAGCCTTGATGAAACCATGGACTGTGCCGTTGTTCGTGGTCGTTGCCTCCTTGGCACCGATTGCACTTCTGTTTCGCTATGCCGTTTTAACACCACTTTCGTTCATCATACCGCCGCTGCGCACTTTGGTGGTCGAGCGCTATTCGGGACTGATTATCAATCCAGAGTTCCGCCGGAAACCGCCCGAAGGAGATTTGAAGCGCCAATGGCTGACTTGCGAGATAGCGGCCAGTATCTGGTCGATTGCGTTGCTGACGATGGTGTGGACAAGCATTATTCCGCTGAGAGCGTTCCTGATATTCCTCGCTGTGATGTCCGGTAGCGTTGTTCTAAATCAGATCCGGACTTTGGTTGCCCATTTGTGGGAAAATGACGGGAAGCAGATGACCGTTACCCAGCAATATATGGACAGTGTCAACGTTCCCCCGCCAGCGACTCTGCCGGCGCTCTGGGCGCCGGTTGGTCTGCGCTATCATGGTTTGCATCACTTGCTACCAGGGTTGCCTTATCATGCGCTAGGGCAGGCACATCGGCGGATTAAGAAAGCGATGCCGGACAATGCAAATTACGAGCATTCAAATCATCGGCATTTATCAAAGCTGGTGATTCAGCTGATGCGAAGCAGTGCCGGTCAGAAATCCTGAAACTATTCTTCGGTGCGGACGAGTACTGTCTCGCCAATTAGGAAGAATAATATGAATGGTGACCATGCCGCCAGTAGTGGCGGATAAGCACCAATATTGCCCATAGCGAGGGCGAAGTTTTCGGCGACGAAATAGGCGAAACCAAGAGCCATGCCGATAACTGCTCGAATGAAAAGTTGCCCCGAACGGGCAAGGCCAAAGGCCGCCACTGCGCCCAACAAGGGCATAAGAACGGCGGAAAGTGGTTTTGCGATTTTATGCCATAGTGCGCCCTCTAGATCCATAGTGGGGCGTCCCGCTTGCTTTAACTCTTGAATGGCTGATCGCAACTGGAGCCAGCTTAAGCCTTCCGCATTTACATCGGATAGGGTGAACTGATCAGGTTGCAGATTGGTTCCAAGATTCAAACTGTCTTTTGCTTCTTCGGCGCCGGTCCGGACATCGAATTCCGTTACTGTAGTGGCGGTTAACCCGCTTGCCGAAAACCTTCCTTCTTTTGCTTGTAATAGACTCTTCAGGCCATTTTCTGTTCGCGTAAACAACGTGATATCGCCAAGCACAACGTTGTTTCCGCGTCCCGTTACTGTTTTGGCATTTACCAAATTATCACCATCTTTCACCCAAATATTGGTGCGGACATTTGCTTCTTTGGGAATCGGGCCAAAATCTACTTTTTGCCAGGCAGATAGACGCGCGGTCGATGGTGCGACAACGACATCGTTGAACAAGAATGACCCAATGGCAACCAACATGCTGGCGAGGATGAGTGGAGCCAAAATCTGGTGGGCGGAAAGACCTCCAGATTTCATTGAAACGACTTCGCTGTTTTGATTGAGCGTAGCGAGTGTCACCAATGCTCCAAGAAGAACTGAAAATGGTAAGGCAAAAGCAATTATCTGTGGCGCTCGAAGTGACACATAGGTCCACAGTTGTGCTTCCCCATTTTCGGGATTGGCCAGAATTTTACCGCTTTCTCCTAACAGGTCGAGCGACATTAGCACCAGCACCAGCAATGCTGCGACGCTGAATACACGGACAAGGAACATCTTCGCCATGTAGATGGCCAGGGTGCGGGATGGGAAAAAATCCATCTTTAGATCCCCGTTCCGACGCTGTGTCGGTGATCATTAATCCGTAACATTGGCCCGCTTTCGATTGAAATTCAACAGCCCTTTAAAGACGCCGCCAAATTTCGAAAATGCTTTTTCCAGAGCGCCGATGGGTTGCCCGCCGGGTACATGTGCAACGGTATAGTACATCCATATAATAAGCGCCGCGAAGAGAATGAAAGGAACCCAGAGCGCAATGATTGGATCAACAATGCCTAATGCTCCGATATCCTCGCCATATTCGTTAATCTTGTGATAGGTTACAACCATCACGATAGACAAAAACACTCCAAGTGCCGAAGTAGATCGTTTGGGCGGAATGGCCAGCGCTAACGCCAGTAATGGCATAAGCAGCATCATCACAACTTCCACCATTCGAAAGTGAAAATTTGCCCGACTTTCATTACGCTCGGTCACCGGGCGATTTTCATCGAGACCGACCCGGACCAATTCAGGAATGGTGTATTCTAAATCTTTACCACCCCGTGATCGAAAGGAGGCGATGTCGGGCAGATCAATGGGTAAGTCGTGGCTGCTAAAGCTCAATATGCGAGGTTTTTCGTAGTTAGGCGCGTCATGGATCAATACACCGTCGGATAGTCGCATGATGATCGTATCGGGATCATCAGTTGCCAAAAATTGCCCATTTTTTGCGGTTACTGAGACAATCTGGCCCTTACTATTCTCTGCACGCACAAACATTCCGCTCAATTTTGTGCCATTGTCGCGGCTTTCTTCGATCCGCATCGTCATTCTTTTGCCCAGATTGTTAAATTCACCCACTTTTATGGATGCTCCAAGGGCTCCGGAACGGAGTTCAAAGCGCAATTCTTCGTAATAGTAGCGCGATAAGGGTTGGACGAAGCCAACCAAAACCAGGTTCACCATCATAAGCGCAATTGCGTACATGAACGGTACGCGCAAAAGCCGCCAATATCCCTGTCCAACAGCGCGAAAGACGTCGAGTTCAGAACTAAGAGATAACTTCCGGAACGCCAGTAGAATACCCAGTAATAGGCCGATTGGGATACCAAGCGATAGGTATTCTGGGATTAGATTGGCGAGCATCCGCCATACCACGCTGACCGGGCCACCTTCAGCGGCAACAAAGTCAAACAGCCGCAACATTTTTTCCAAAACCAGCAACATTGCGGCGATGACCAGCGTGCTGAACAACGGCAAAGCAATGAGTTTGGCGATATATCGATCAGTAGATGTTAGGAATTTCAACTTCTTGTCGTCCTCTCACCCTAATTCTGCCGCAAACTATTGCCATATTTCAATTATTCAGGGGGCTGATTCTATCCCCGTCGGAGTTTGGACGGGGTATAACGACTAGGAGTATAAACGTCATGTTGAAATTTGCGGCCATAGCTGCCCTTTCAACCGCCATGTTGGCGACCGCCGCCCCTGTCTATGCTGGAGGTAAGAAAATTGGCAATAATTTAGCCAAATGTCAGACCGGAAATGGTCCTGCCGTATTGGTCAAAGTGAATGGTTTGAAAGCCGCCACCGGAAAGATCCGCGTGCAGAGTTATCGTGGTACTAAGTCAGAATGGCTGAAAAAAGGCCGCTGGTTGCACCGCATCGATGTACCCGTAACGGGCCGGCAGATGACGTTTTGCATGCCGATCGAGCAAATTGGAACCTACGGTATTGCGGTTCGCCACGACATTAATGGCAATGGCAAAACCGAAATTTCCAAAGATGGTGGCGGAATGTCAAATAATCCCAGCATCAATATCTTTAATCTTGGCAAACCAAGTTACAAAAAAACCGCGATTTCCGTTGGTAACGGCGTGAAAGCCATCAACATCAGAATGCGATATATGTAATCAATGGCCAATGTAGCACTCCTTTCCAATCCCCATTCGACCGGAAACCGGGCGATTTTACCGGAAGTGCGCTCCTATTGTGTGAAGACTAGTGATGTATTTCACTATGAGGTCGACCATATTGATGAAATCGCCAAGGCATTGGAAACCATTGCACGGATTAAGCCAAAGGTTCTGGTGATAAATGGCGGTGATGGAACAGTTCAGGCGGCCTTAACCGAATTGCATCAGGGCGGCCATTTTGGAGACAATCCTCCACCTGTCGCGGTGCTACCGAATGGGAAAACCAATCTCATTGCATTGGATCTGGGTGCAGAGGGTAATCCGCTAACCGCGCTTGAACGTATCGTGGATATGGCCAAACATGATTTGCATGAACATCTCGTGGATCGTGAGTTGATCGCGCTCTCCGATGGTGAGAAAGACAGTAAGGTCGTACTGGGCATGTTTCTGGGCGGTGCTGGGCTGTCGGAATTCATCTTATATTGTCGCCATAAAATCTATCCTCTGGGTTTACCCAATGTCGCCGCGCATATCATCACCGTCTTTGCCGCACTGGCGTCTGTACTATTTGGTCTGCGGGCCAAATTTTTGCCCAACAAACCGTCACCGGTGAAAATCTCTTTGATCCGCGAAGGGCAATATCAGGGTAATTTTGCAGTACTGGTGGTGACGACGCTCGAAAAACTGCTGCTGATGAGGCGCTTTGCCCGAAGTAAGTCTGGGCGAGGCCGGATGCAATTCATGGCGATTGACCAACAAACCGGCGCGATTTTGCGTTTCCTTTTCGCAGCGATTTTTGGGCGTTTGGGCAATAAGAAACAGAAAGGCATTCACTTTGAGCAGGGCGATACGATCCGCATCGAAGGTAAGAATAGTAATGTCGTTATGGATGGAGAGTTGTTTCAGGCTCAGGATGGTAAGCCGATTGTACTGAAATCAACCAAGCCAGTATCCTTTCTAAAGCTAGCTGCTTAAGCTAAAGCCAATCGCGTGAGCGCACTCAAAACACTGATTGCAGAAGAAATTGCACAGCCTGTTGACCCGCGTGTAGCTGGTTTTGCTGCATCTATTGCTGCGGAATATGGCGAAGCATCACAAGCAGTCCTGTTCTATGGTTCTTGTCTTCGTACAACCGAGCTCGAAGGGCAGATGCTGGATTTCTATCTCATTGTCTCGAGTTATGAAGAAGCTTATGGAAAAAGCTGGTTGGTTCGCGCAAACAAACTTCTGCCGCCAAATGTTTTCCCAGCGCAGCATGAGGGATTGGTCGCCAAAGTAGCGATTTTAAGTGAACGTGATTTTCATAAATTAAACCGGATTGGTGCAAACAGTGTCAGTGTATGGGCGCGATTTGCGCAGCCATCCAGATTGGTATGGGATGCCGGAGAGGCAGCTCGGGCATCCGCGATTGAAGCAATTTCTGGCGCAGCCATTACATTGTTCGATATGACGTTCCCGATGATGGAGCCCGACAAGAAGCATGGTATGCTTGATCTCTGGAAGAGGGGCTTTGAACTGACTTACAACGCGGAACTTCGGGCAGAACGAAAAGACCGCTCCGGTTCAGTGGTGGACTCAGATCCTGCACGATACACGAAATTTGCACCCGCAATCATGGCGGCGATTTCAGAACGCGATATTGCCAAAAAAGGAAAAACCAAAATCGTCGCTCCCCGTGATGCCGTCGAGACACGGTGGAAGGAGCTACGCCGCAATGGAAAAATGCTGACTTTGGCTCGACTTGCCAAAGCCTCGGGCACTTATGCTGGCGGGATTGACTATTTGGCGTGGAAGATAAATCGGCACGCTGGGACAGACTATGAGATCAAGCCTTGGCAGCGTAAGTGGCCGATTTTGGGTGCTATCGTTATGTTGCCGCGATTGATTGCAGGCGGTGCTATTAAATAACGGAAGAGGAGCGCGTGACATGACACATAAACTAAGCAAGAATCCTATACATTTGGGATTGGGGGCAACTGCCGAAGTCGAACCAGAAATGACCGGTGATCTGTCATGGTACGAAGGCTATGGACTGCGTCATGGTAACGATGGAGCCGAAGGGCGCTTGGTTTCGATGTACACGTTCACGGAAAGCTGGGACGTTTGGGAAATGCATCCCAAGGGTGCGGAAGTTGTTTTATGTACCGGTGGAGAGATGACTCTGGTTCAAGAGATGGAAGACGGCTCGCACAAACGCACCACAATCAGCAATGGCGACTATGCCGTAAATGCACCAGGCGTTTGGCACACAGCAGACGTTGAAGGTGAAGCGACTGCTGTATTCATTACGGCAGGTGAAGGGACCGAGCATCGCGAGCGTTGATCTGACAAAGATCGTCATCCTGAACCAAGTTCAGGATGACGGCTCTAGTAGCTACCGATCCTTATAATCGGGCTTTCTCTTCGCAAAGAATGCCTTCGCCGCCTCCCGGCTGTCGTCGGTCATGGCAAGCATGACTTGTTGGCGGTCTTCGATGGCCAGCGCGGCCTCAAAACTTTGAGCATCAATATTGCGATTCAGCGCATCCTTGGACAGGCGTAATCCCATGGGCGCGGTGTCGAGCATTTCCTCCGCAAGTGATAAACCGGTTGAAAGCAATTTATCTTCTTCAACCACTTCACTGATAAGCCCATATTTTTCTGCGCGGTCAGCGTGAATAAAACGACCGGTCAGGATCAATTCGCTGGCGAGACTCGAACCGACAAGGCGCGGCAAGAAATAACTGCTGCCCATGTCGCAGCCGCCAAGTCCGATTTTTATATATGCCGCATTCATTTTCAAGCTAGGCGCGCCGTACCGCACATCGCTGGATAGCAATAGCGAGAAGCCACCGCCGCAAGCCGCACCTTGTGCCAAAGCGATAATCGGCTGTGGGCATTGCCGCATCAATTGCATCACTGTGGCAATGGCGCGCTGCGTTTTCCAGGCTTGTTGGACACGGCCCTGATCATCATCTCGCTGCCAGCCTCCAATATCGAGACCGGCGCAAAAGGCGCGTCCCTCGGCGCGGAAAATGACAACGCGGACATCAAGGCGTTTTTGGAGGTCGCGGAAATAGTCTTGCAAAGCGAAGATCAGCTCTTCGTTCATGGTATTGAGTTTATCAGGGCGATTGAGCGAGAGAATTTCGATCGCTCCGCGTTGCTCGATTAAGATTGGCGCGCTCAAGTTAAATTGCTCCGACGGCCTTGCCTGCCGCCTCAAACATGCCCAAGATTTGATCGACTTGCTCGCTGGTGTGTTCCGCGCACAATGAACAGCGCAGTAAGGTCATATTGGCGGGTGTCGCTGGCGGCCGCGCCAAATTCACATAAAGCCCTTCTTCTAGCAAGGCCTGCCACATCATTGCACCGCGCTCCATATCGGGCATGATCACAGCAATAATCGCGCTTTGTGCTTCGGGTGTACCTATTTCAAAGCCCAGATCGCGAAGACCCTGGTGCAGCTTCTTACTGTTCTCCCAAAGATGCGCGCGTTTATTGCCGCTATGCATCAGTTTGCGGATACTGGTTGCCGCCGTCGCAACAACGCTGGGTGGCAGAGAAGCGGTGAATACATAGGGACGACAAGCCAGCCGTAGAATTTCAAATTTCGGGTGGTTGGAAACACAAAATCCGCCGACCGTTCCGACGGATTTACTGAATGTACCGATGATGAAATCAACATCGTCAATCACGCCCTGTGCCTCGACCACACCGCGGCCATTGTCCCCGATGAAGCCCATACTATGCGCTTCATCAACCAGAGTCATCGCGCCATTTTCTTTGCAGATTCGGATCATTTCCTTGAGCGGCGCTACATCACCAAGCATGGAATAGACGCCCTCAAGAACAACGAGTTTTCCGGCATCTTCAGGTAAGCGTTTTAGGCGCTTTTCTAACGCTTCGACATCGTTATGACGAAAAGCAACAATTTCGGCATTGCCCATCGCGCAGCCGTCATAAATTGAGGCATGGCTATCAATATCAAGAATGACATAATCCCCTTTGCCGGCGAGCGTAGAGATAATCCCCAGATTGGCTTGATAGCCGGTGGAAAAGACCATCGCGTGGTCCATGTCGTAAAATTCTTTAAGCGCTTCTTCGCATTCCTTGTGGCCTGAATAGGTGCCGTTAAGGACACGGCTGCCCGTCGTTCCGGAACCAAATTCTTCGAGCGCTCTAACGCCTGCCTCGCGAACATCATCATCAAAGGTCATGCCCATATAATTATATGTGCCGAGAAGGATCGTTTCCTTACCGTTGCATATAGCAACAGTTGGAGATTTCACCTCTTCCATCACCAGCGCATACGGGTCTTTAACGCCCGTTAAGAGAAGCGTCTCTCGCTCTTGGATCAGGGGATCAAATTTACTGAGTAAGTCGGTCATTTCTGTTATCCCATCGTCATCCTGAACTTGTTTATCTCCGATGGCCTTAGGCTCAGGACCGCCATCGACTGGAGATGTTTTCATGAGATGCTGAAACAAGTTCAACATGACGAGTTTATGGTAGTTTAATCATCCATCAATTTCGCAACGGCACTCGAAAGCTGCCCGATATTCTCTATCTCTGCTTGCATATTCATGGTGATGATGATGTCATATTCATCTTCAACTGCAGCAACAAAATCCATGACGGTCAGGCTATCCCATTCCAGATCACCCTGGAATGTGGTGTCTTCTTTCAGTTCTACACCTTTGTTATTAAACGGTCCGATCAGCTCACTGACCTTGGCCATAATTTCTTCGCGACTTGCCATATTTTCTTCCCAAAAATTGCGTGCATTGACCTTTGCCAATGGATGCGCCCCATTGGCAAGTGAATAAGGCGGAAAAACGGCGTCAACTTGCTCAATTTGGCCGAATGTGCGAGATCATAGGGCATCAGGAGGCAAATATGGGTATTGAAAGCAATGCACCCGCCGAAGAATGGCCAGCCGAAGTCATTCAATTATTGCGTACAACGCAGCAACATCACGTACAACTCAGCTTAATGGCCGATCACAAGGCAAATATGCTAATCGGGGCAACCTTTGTGGTATTCACGCTCGCAATTGGGCAAAGCCACGCCAGCAATTTCTCACTCCCGCTCCTGATACTGGCGATTTCCGCCTTTTGTGCGGCAGGGCTGGCTGCTTTGGCGGTAATGCCAGCAACAAAAATTCGACCTGGGGCTAACCCCAACATGTTGTTCTTCGGAGCATTTTCGAAGGTTTCCGAAGAAGAGTTTAAGGCCAAGTTACTGGCTGAAAACATGGGAAGTCAGGAACAGATCTATCGTACAATGATGCGCGATATCTATCAGATGGGTGTAGTGCTGGAGAAAAAGAAATACCGTTATCTGGGTTTCGCTTACCGGGTTTTTCTGATCGGGCTGTCACTGACATTTGCGACCTATTTGCTGGAACAATTTACCGGCCCGTTGATGTAGAAAGATTAGAGCCAATCATTCTGCCGGTACCAACGACCCGTTTTCAAAAGCCCCTTAAGCGTATCAATTTTTGGTTTCCAGATTTGCTCTGGCAACCGTTTCTTGGGATCAATGGACCAATCGTCATGACAAAAATAACTCACCCGGTCCTGCGTGAGCTTGGCACGATTGCGGCGGAAAAGTCGGTCCAGTTTTGCGCCAAAGCCTAATAGTGGTTTAGGTGTGCCTATGGGCTTGATCTGTTTGCCTAGAGCTGCCCCTATGGCTTTGGCAAATTCGCTCTGTGTCCAAGGCTTTGCCGCGCCGTCATCAATTTCAAATATTTGCGTGGTTAAATCTTCATGTGCGGGAACTATCGCACCGATTGCGGCACAAAGATCATCGACATGTATAACCGACAATTTTCCATCCGTATCAGGCGGTATGGGAACAAAGCCAAATTTCGCGGATTTGAATAGATCCAATGTGTCTTTATCGCCGGGACCATAAACCCAGGGGGGACGAACAATGGTCCAGTCGAGGCCGCTGGAGGCAATGATCTTTTCCGCCTTGGCTTTGGTTTCACCGTAAATCGATAGGTCGGGCTGGGTTGCGGCCAGCGATGATATATGGATGAAGCGCTGGACGCCTGATTGTTTTGAAGCCTCAATCATCGATAATGTGCCAGCAACATTTCCTGCTTCGAAACTTTCTCGATCAGGGGCATTTACCACCCCGGCAATATGAACTGCAATTTGTGCGCCGTCGCATAATTGGTCGAGACTTTTCCGGTTATTCAGTGCGCCGCGCACCCAAGTTACATTCGGGCGATCGTCCTGTTTTGTACGAGTCAAAGCACGAACAAAAAAACCGTTCTTTACTGCCAAATCGAGAAAGCGGCTGCCCACAAACCCGGTGGCTCCAGTCAACGCGATAGTTTTCTGTTTAGCCCCCGTCATGCCGATTAGACCAATACCATCTGGTTGCGATGGACAACTGCGCTGCGCGGGGCATAACCAAGCAAGGCCTCCAACTCGCTACTGCGGCGACCGATAATCTTGGCGCAATCCAATGCATGATATTCGGCTAGACCGCGGGCGATGAGTTGACCTCCTTCATCAAGGATTTCGACGACATCGCTGCGTTCAAACTGACCCTCAATGGAGATGATACCCGCAGCTAGCAGGCTTCCTTCGGCCGATAAGGCTCTGGCCGCACCTGCATCAACTGTGATGGAACCAGATGACGTGAGTCGACCACCCAGCCACGCTTTCCGTGCGCCGCTGCCATCGCCGGCCTTGAATCGGGTCCCAACTTCGGTCAACTCATAGCGGTCGAGCGGATGGTCTTCTTTGCCGGAGATAATTGACAGTTCGATCCCTGCCAGATTGGCGATGCGCGCCGCCTCCAGTTTTGATACCATTCCGCCGGAGCCTAGACCGGAGGAACTTTCGCTTTCGGCCATTGCCATGATGGCGTCATCCACCTGTTCGACAAGGCCGATAAATTGTCCTTCGGTTTCACTGCCCGGCGCGCGATCGTATAGACCATCTACATCGGAAAGCAGGATAACGCGATCTGCGCCAGCAGCCTGTGCAACCCGTGCCGCCAACCGGTCATTATCACCAAAGCGAATTTCATCGGTTGCTACGCTGTCATTTTCGTTAACGACTGGAATAGCGCGATTTTCGAGAAGCTTTTCCAGCGTTGCGGTCGCATTGAGATAGCGCTTACGATCCTCCATATCATCTAGTGTCAGCAGCATTTGCGCGGCTGTGATATCATGCCCTGCCAAGAGTTCGGACCAAAGACTGCTCAGAGCAATCTGACCAACACTGGCGGCTGCCTGGGCGTCAGCAAGGCTGGCCCGCCCGCCCTTTTCAAGGCCAAGCTTGCGCGCGCCCAATGCGATGGAACCAGATGAAACGATGATGATGGAACCGCCGTCAGTATGGCGTTTTGCGATATCCTGAACAAGTGTTTTGAGCCAGTCACGACGTGGTTCGCCATCTTCGCCGACAAGCAAAGACGAGCCGATTTTAACGACCAGTTTTTCGGACTTTGGCGCAGTCATAGGGGAGACCAGTCCTTAGCAGGCCCGTCATCATCCAAATATTCGCTATCGGCTTCCTGCTCTTTTTTCTCAATCGAACTGTTCTCACCAACGGCTTCCAGCACTTTATCCAGCACGGCTTCTAGACCTTCACCGGTTGCACCGGAAACGGACAATATCTGTTTGGCGCCTGCAGCTCTCAGGTCTTCGGCAACCGATTCCATTAGCTCCTCGTCAAGAAGATCGCCCTTGTTGAGCGCTAATATCTGCGGCTTATTCTCTAAATCCGACCCATATTCGGCCAGTTCGCGATTGATGGTTTTCCACGCTTCAACCGGATCATCGCCGGTCGCATCGATCAGATGGAGCAGCACCTTGCAACGCTCAATATGACCCAGGAAGCGATCACCAATGCCCGCCCCATCAGCCGCGCCAGCAATCAGGCCTGGAATATCTGCCAGAACAAACTCGCGCATTTTGTGATGCACCACTCCCAGTTGCGGGTGAATGGTTGTGAACGGATAAGCGCCGACCTTTGCCTTGGTATTGCTAATCGTGTTGATCAGCGTGGATTTACCGGCATTGGGCAAGCCAACCAAACCGGCGTCCGCAATTAGTTTGAGCCGCAACCAAAGCGCCGCCTCTTCACCCGGTTCACCCGGTTGATGTTGGCGGGGTGCGCGATTGGTTGAACTTTTATAACTGGCATTACCGCGACCGCCAATGCCACCTTCGAGAAACAGCTCCCGCTGTCCTTCTTTGGTGAAATCGTAAAGCACATGCTCTTTGTCTTCTGACAAGATCTGCGTGCCGACGGGAATTTTGATGATCTTGTCGTCGCCACCTGCACCAGTTTTGTTTTTGCCCGCGCCGCCTTTGCCGCGCTGTGCTTTGAAATGCTGGGCATAGCGAAAGTCAATTAGTGTATTCAGTCCTTCAGCGGCCTCAAAGATAATATCGCCACCCTTGCCGCCGTTGCCGCCATCCGGACCACCATATTGAATGTATTTTTCACGCCGGAAACTGACAGCGCCCGGCCCGCCCTGACCAGAGCTGACATAGATTTTGGCTTGATCTAAGAAATGCATGAAGCTGCATTTAGGGAAGGGGAAGCGGGAAAGCTAGGCTTTGCGTGACTGGAATTCCGGTGAAGCCCAAAAATGTGCTATAAAACGTCCAACCATTGCCCTGTCCGGAGATATTGTCATGTCGTTAATTACTGATTTCGTTGCCGGCCGGACGCCACCAGACTTGTATGAGGCGTATCTTGTCGAAGGATTGTTTACGCCATGGGCTGAGGTTTTGATTGATACTGTGAAACCAGCTGGCCAATGTCTCGATATCGCCTGCGGGACAGGCATAGTTTCAAGAAAACTGAGTGAATTGTCCCAAGTGACGGATGTTAAAGCAATTGATGTGGCTCCCCCGATGATTGACAAGGCGGTCGCGCTACAAAAGGCAAAGGACTGGGCTGCAAAGGTTGATTTTCAGGTGGCCAGCGCTTTGGAGCTTCCATTTGATGCGAGTTCGTTTGATGCTATCTTTTGCCAGCAGGGATTACAATTTTTTCCGGACAAGCCTGCGGCCTTAAGGGAGGCCGCGCGGGTGCTGAAGTCCGATGGCGTCATGATATTCGGGGTTTGGACATCTGCCCATGATGGTAATCCTGTTTTTGGCGCTTTTGAAAATATCATTGCTGAGCATCTGGGAGAGGACCTGATCCCTTTTGGCCCCTTTTCATTTGGAAAGCAGGAGAGTTTAAGGAATGTCGCAGAAGAGGCCGGTGTTAGGATTGAGAGCCTGGAGCGACATGAACTCATCGCATCACTGCCGGATGTTCGCACATTGGTCCTGTTTGACATGCTGTTTCTTGGTCGCCCGGCCCCTGATGGGTCTTTGCAGCCGGTTGTTGACCCCCAAGATCCTGACGGCGATGCAATTATCGAACAAATCATCGATCAGTTGTCACAAGAGACGGCCTCCTATCTGGGAACATATGGAAGCCTGAAAGCCCCGACCACAGCGCTCATCATGGTTGCGCGGAAAATCTAGTTCAGAAGTTCACGCCTAATGAGGTCGCTATAAAACCCATTAGAGGGGCGACCTTTTCAAATTGCTTCTCAACGGCACTTTCAAAATCGTTTGACGTCGCAAGTGCTTCATCTGCATCCTGGAAGCTGAAAAAACTTTTCCGGCGCAGATCTTCAATCAGAGGATGCTCTGGATCAAACCCCTTTGGTGCACGAACCAGTTGATCACCGCGCAATTCCAGAGCCATTGTTGCTTTTTCCCATTCATTCGGTTTGTCGACTATGCGTTGGCGAATGGACCGGAGTGCGTCGCCTTCTGGGCCCCAGACCCCACCGCCGAAAAACACTTCACCGGGGGCGAGATGCACATAGAATCCGGGTGCATGTGCGTCTTTGCCTGCTTCGTGCCGGAACTGGCAACCGACTTGAGTTTTGTACGGGCTTTTGTCTTTCGAGAAGCGGGTGTCGCGATAGATCCGGAAACGACTGCCACCATTGGGTCGCGGATCGACAATGATATGCGGACTGATCTTTGCAACCCGCGGTGCCATATTTTCAATAAATTCCGTCACAGGATCAACAACCTCGGATTCGTACCGGGCCTTTTGTGATTTGAACCAATCCCGATTGTTGTTGTCTTTCAGTTCACGCAAAAAATCAAATAGGGCATTGGTTATCATGGTGAGCTCCTCTTTTTTCTTTAGGTAACAATCAAAACATATTGACTCAAGTAATTTAACAAAATAGTTAAATAACGAATCAGTTAATAAATAGGCGACAATGAACCAACTTACACCGATTTTTGCAGCGCTTGGTGATCCGACACGTTTTGCGATAGTGGATCGATTGCTGAAAGAAGGCGAATTGAGCGCCGGAGATATTGCGCAAACTGCGCCAATTTCTCCACCCGCATTCTCGCGCCATTTGAAGCTATTGCGGGAAGTAGGATTGGTGGAACAACGGTCCGAAAAACAAAAGCGTATCTATTCTATTCGCCCCGAAGCGGTTCGCGAAATCTCGATTTGGGTGATGGATTACCGAAAATTCTGGGAAGCAAGTTTGGATCGACTGGGTGAACTGGTGGATGAGGATAATCAACGAAAGAGAGGGGAGCTTTGATGCGCGATCTGGTGATAGAAAGACATTACAACACGGATGCGGAAACGCTGTTCGCTTTCCTTACAGAAGAAGAACATATACCAAAATGGTGGTGTCCCGAAGGTGTTTCGGTCGTGAAAGAAACCATGGTTTTCGATCAGCAAGGTCCCTGGACCGTAACCATGCGCGGCGATGACACCGGAGAGCTACACAAAGTCTCGGGAAAAATCGTAGAATATAATCCGCCCCATCGACTTCGTTACACATGGGGATGGCATGATGATGACAACGATGCGCGAGGTCATGAAAGCGAAGTCAGTTTTGACATCAAACCCGATGGCGATGGCGTAAAACTGACGATGCGGCATATCGGGCTAGAGAGTGAAGAAAGCCTTGAGAATCATCGCAGTGGTTGGGAGTCGACCATGACCAAACTCGACCGAATATTTGCCTGAATAGAATCACAATCAAGGAGAGAGAATATGCCAAAATTTGTTTTTGCCTATCATGGAGGATCTATGCCGGAAACACCGGAAGAAGGTGCGAAGGAAATGGAACGCTGGCAATCCTGGCTCGGCGCGATGGGGGATGATGCGGTGGATTTCGGAAACCCGGTTGGACCATCGAAAACGGTATCAGCTGACGGTGTTGCCGATGATGGCGGTGCAAATCCCTTGACCGGCTATTCACTGGTCAATGCACCGGACATCGATACCGCGATTGAGATGGCAAAAGGATGTCCAGCATTGCAAAGTGGCGGTTCAGTCGAGGTCGCCGAAGCGATGGATATGTAGATGCCGGACATCGTTTCCGAAAAAGAATGGCTGGTCGCGCGACTATCGCTGATTGAAAAAGAAAAACAGCTGACTCGTTTGCGGGACGAGGTGACCGCGGCCCGTCAAAATCTACCGCAGGTATTGGTCGAAAAAAACTATCTGTTTAACGGCGAGAGCGGGCCAGTATTGCTATCCGATCTGTTTGGCGATCACAGCCAGTTAATTGTCCAGCACTTCATGTTCGGCCCGGATTGGGAAGAGGGTTGCCCCAGTTGCTCCTTCTGGGTCGACGGGATCAATGGAACGCTCGGTCACCTTGCTGCTCGTGATACGGCCTATGTCGCTGTCTCACGGGCACCGATCGATAAACTGCTTTCTTATCGAAAGCGAATGGATTGGACGATTCCGTGGGTTTCATCGCTGGACAATGATTTCAACTTTGATTTTGGCGTTTCCTTCACATCGGAACGGATTGATGGCGGCGATGCGAAATACAATTTTGGACTCAGCAATCACCCACCCGGCGAAGCTCCGGGATTCTCGGTTTTTGTCAAAGATCGGGATGGACGAATTTTTCGTAGCTACTCAACATACGCCCGTGGGCTGGACCCGATGAATCCGGTTTATCAATATCTCGATCTTACGCCAAAAGGTCGGAACGAGAATGACCTGCCCTTCACAATGGCATGGGTAAAGCGGCACGATCAATATTGATCTGTACAAAAGCAACTTGCCTTTGCCACTGAAATAACGAACAATCCGGATATGTCGGATGATATTGAGGCTATCGGCGCTGCAGTGGAGGGCGGACTGATCGCGAAAGCGATGGATGACGAGGGTAAGCTCGTCCGTGCTGAGGGCGAAGTTTCCGGAAATTGCCTGAATTGCGAAACTCCAGTCGTAGGGAGATATTGCAGCAATTGTGGACAACCGCTGCATGTGCATCGTTCGATTGGAGCGCTTTGGCACGACATATTGCATGGCGTGTTGCACTTTGAAGGCAAGTTCTGGCGGACGCTGCCCTTACTGGCTTGGAAACCAGGAGACTTGACCCGGCGATATATTCATGGCGAACGGGCTCAATTCATCTCGCCAATGGCGCTGTTTCTGTTCTCGATATTCATGATGTTTGCCGTGTTTTCCTTCATGGGCAGCCCATTTTCTACAGAAGCTGCGGAGACTGCTGATATCGATGTTTCCGTGGTTGTTGCTGATCGGGCGGCGCGGCTGGACAAGCTAATTCCCGAAAAAACTGCGCAGCTTGAAGGCATGGAGGGATCAGAACGCGACAAACTGGAGGCAGAAATACTGGATCTGAAAAAGATGCGGAATTTGGTTGCCAATTTGGCGGGCGAGGAATCGCCTTTCCCGGATATCAAACTGCGTGACGGTGATACGTCTGGGATGAACTATACCGAAGAGGAACTGGACAAGATTGAAGCGGGATTTGAAGATTTCGCCGAGGGAAAAATACTGACCGAAGACAGTTTTATTAGCACTGGATCAAAAGAAACTGACAAATTTCTGCGTGATACCGTGGAAAGGGTTGTCTCCAATCCAGATCTTTTGCTCTATAAATTACAGGCCAATGGCTATAAGTTTGCATGGTTACTGATCCCGATTTCTGTACCGTTTGTTTGGTTGGTGATGATCGGCAGGCGCGGATTTCACTTCTATGACCACGCCGTTTTTGCGACCTACTCTATAGCTTTTATGTCGCTGTTGTTCATCACTTGCGCGGTATTGGCGGCCTTAGGCGTTTCCGAAGCGATATGGGGGGTATTGCTGGTGTTCTATCCGCCCATTCATATGTATCGCCAATTGCGCCATGCATATTCGCTATCGCGACCCGAAGCTGTTGTTCGTGTCATATTTCTTTTCTTTTTCACGTTTATCAGCATCCTGATTTTCTTTCTCATTCTATTGGCGCTCGGCGTCCTGGGGTAGTTGTATGACTATAAACATTGATCGCCGCCAATTGATGGCACTGGGCACTTTTGGACTTGGTGCATTGTCGATGCCCGCTTCGGCCAAATTGACGCATAGTACTGGGTTTACGCACGGTGTTGCTAGCGGCGAGCCATCACAAAACTCCGTGTTGCTTTGGACACGCTATGCGGCGACCAATAATACCAAACTGGTTGTTGAAATGGCGACCGACACAGACTTTTCAGACGCAAAAATGGTTGGGGAGGTAACCGCCACAGCGGAAAGAGATTTTACGGCGAAAGTTGTGGCTTCTGATCTAAATCCAAACAGTTGGTATTTTTATCGTTTTGTTTCTCCCGATGGCCAAAAATCCGCTATCGGTCGGACGCGGACACTTCCGGAAGGGCCGACATCAAGGTTCAACCTCGGCGTATTCAGTTGTTCCAACATGCCCTTTGGCTATTTTAACGCATATGCCCACGCAGCCCAACGTAGTGATCTTGATTTAATCGTACATACCGGTGACTATTTGTACGAATATGGTGTTGGAACATATCCATCCGAAAAACAGGCATTGGCAGGGCGGGAAGTCGCGCCATCCCATGAAATGATCCAGTTGGCCGATTACCGGTTACGTTATGCCGCCTATCGCAGTGATCCGGATTTGCAGCGACTGCATCAGCTGTTTCCTATGATTGCAATGTGGGATGATCACGAGTTCACCAATGATGCACATCGCGATGGAGCCCAAAATCATGATAGCAGTGAGGGTGATTGGTCCATGCGCAAGCGCGTGGCCGAACAGGTTTATCGCGAGTGGCTGCCGGTCCGTGACCGCAGCGCCAACGAACCCTATTGGGAGCAATATCAGATTGGTGATCTGGCAACGATTTTTGTTACGGAAAGCCGGATCAGCGGCCGCGACCATCCGGCAGAAATTGCTGATGCACTTCGTGGTCAAACTGATATTCCGCCGGCACTGGCGAAATTCCGTGATGAAGTTTGGCAAGATCCATCGCGCCAGATGCTGGGCAGTGATCAGGAAGCCTGGCTGGCTTCGGCTATGCGCCAATCCAAAGCGAATGGCACCAAGTGGCAGGTTTGGGCACAGCAGTGCATTATGGGTAACCTGAAATCACCGCAGGAAACCATCAACTGGCTTGATCCCAAGGCACCGCCATTCGTTCAATTGCGGGTCAAAGTTGGTCAAATGGCTGCACAAGCAGGATTGCCGTTTAACATGGATGCCTGGGATGGCTATCCGGCTGCCCGGCAGCGCATATTGCGGGAAATTGCCGACGCAAATGCTGATCTAATTGTGCTGACTGGTGACAGTCATAATGGCTGGGCGTTTAATCTGGAGGCTGATGACATGCCGGTCGGCGTCGAGTTTGCCGGTCAAAGCGTTACATCTCCCGGATTTGAAAATTTCTTTCCCGGGGCCAAACCGGATGACATCTCTAAAGCTTTGCGCGAAACCAACCCGCAACTGCACTGGACCAATACCGATAGCCGGGGTTACATGACCGTTTCGCTGACGCCAGATGCAGCGAGTTCGACCTGGCATTTTCTGGAAACCATTAGAAGCAAGTCTACGAAGATGAAGGGGCAAACGGTGCATGCTGTTGCTGCAGGGAACAACAAATTGTCGCTAGGCTAGAACGCACAGAATCCTCGACATTTGAATTAAAATTCCGCAAGGCTTCGCGTTCCTTAAACGAACGATTGAAAGCCAAAGAATAATGTCTGAAGAATTCTACCGCATTAAACGTCTTCCACCTTATGTGTTTGCTGAAGTAAACGCGATGAAGGCCGAAGCACGAGCGGCGGGCGCGGATATTATTGATCTGGGCATGGGTAATCCCGACGGTGCACCGGCGCAGCATGTGATCGACAAACTGTCAGAGACAGCGAACGATCCAACCGCGCATCGTTATAGCGCATCCAAAGGTATAAAAGGTCTACGTAAGGCTCAGGCGGCTTATTATAAGCGCCGTTTTGATGTTGATCTGGATATGGACAGCGAAGTGGTGGTGACTTTGGGTTCCAAGGAAGGTCTGGCGAACCTGGCGCAGGCTATCACGGCACCGGGCGACGTGATCCTTGCGCCCAATCCATCCTATCCCATTCATACTTTTGGATTCATCATTGCGGGTGCAGCTATCCGATCCATTCCGGCGGCACCGGGGCCTGATTTCTTCACTCGGTTGGAATATGCAATGAGCTATTCCGTACCAAAACCATCGGTTCTGGTCATGGGCTATCCCAGCAATCCAACCGCCTATGTCGCCGATCTCGATTTCTATCAGAAAGTCGTCGATTTTGCGCGCGAGCATAAGCTGTGGGTGATTAGCGATCTCGCCTATGCCGAAATCTATTTTGGAGACACGCCAACGCCTTCGATGCTGCAGATAGAGGGCGCGAAGGACTGCGTGGTTGAATTTACCAGTATGTCCAAAACCTATTCTATGCCCGGCTGGCGTATGGGTTTTGCAGTCGGCAATCAACAGCTGATCAGCGCATTGACGCGGGTGAAGAGCTATCTCGACTATGGTGCCTTCACGCCCATACAAGTTGCGGCTACGGCGGCGCTCAATGGCCCGCAAGACATAATCGATGACAACCGTGCGCTGTATAAAGCGCGCCGCGATGTGATGGTTGAAAGCTTTGGTCGTGCGGGTTGGGATATTCCCTCACCCGAAGCGAGCATGTTCGCTTGGGCACCGGTTCCCGAACAATTCAAGGAACTCGGCTCGATGGAATTTGCCAAGCAGTTAATCGCTGAAGCGGGCGTGGCTGTGTCACCGGGCACTGGTTTCGGCGATGAAGGCGAAGGCTATGTTCGACTGGCAATGGTTGAGAACGAGCAACGCATTCGGCAAGCCGCGCGCAGCATTAAGAAATTCCTGAACAAAGGATAACCCAGCTACTGTTCGGGTTTTCCGACCATCAGAACATCAACCGGCGACCATTTCAGCATCTCACTGGCCCTGCTGCCAATGGTCGCCTTGATAAAACCGCTGCGCCCATGGGTGCCAAGCACGAGTAAATCGACATCTCCGGTATCGAGTATGCGATATATGGATTGATGGAGGTTGCCTTCCACAAGATTGATGGTCACTCTGTCTTTGTCTGCCTCCGATAGATCGAGTTCCTCCATGAATTGTCGCATTTCCTGTTTTGCTTCCACATGCATCTCTTCCACCACCCCGTCAGATTTCAGCCAAGCTTCGTAGGCTACATGATAGGCATGAACGATCTGGATGTTGGCGCCGGGGAACAGTTCGAGCGCCGTAAGAAGCGCGTTGGCCGAAAAGTCAGAAAAATCTACGGCAACAGCAATGTTTTTATAGTGACCGTTGGGCCGTTCCTTGACGACCAGCACCGGCGTGACCGCGTGATGGACCAAGTGATCAACGGCGGTTCCGAGGAAGAAATCGGATATATTGTTATGCCGAGCCGCGCCGACAACAATCAAATCACTTTCCTCCGCAGCGGCCGTGCGGGCAATGACCTTTGGCGGGCTACCTTTGGAAATCACCAAGCTGCACCCCTCCGCATCTTCGCGATAGTTTCGATTGAGCAAGTCCTGCACCTTGCTTTTTTTGACATCCGATTTCGAGTCATTGACGAACAAAACCGACCGGTTCGCGTGCCATTGGTCGGCAAGCAATTTTGCGCGCTGAAACGTACGGTCTCCCCGTGCGGTCAGGTCGGTGGCGATAAGAATTTCTTTGGTCATGATTTGGTAGCTCCTTCTGTTAGCCCCAATATTTTCATCAATGTGCAGTGATCACTTTGATCTATCGCAAGGAAAAGGCCGATCTTGATTGAAAACGCGGCGCGAAAGGATAAGCTGTTTTCTATTGACCCGCTTAAAACCGATACAGGATGCAATATGACCAAAAAAATCGACTTTTTTTTCGATCTGTCCTCGCCATGGACACGGCTTGCCTTTCACAATATTCAACCGATCATCGCAGCAAATGAAGCGGAAATTGTCTGGCGGCCCTTTCTGGTCGGCGGTGTATTCAACGCGGTAAACCAGACGGTCTATGCTGCGCGAGAAAATCCGGACAATATCAAATTTGTGCACAGCTTTCGCGTACTGAAGGATTGGGCAAAACTGGCCGGTGTGCCGATGAATTTTCCGAGCGAGCATCATCCGGTAAAATCGGTTCACGCAATGCGACTATGCTGTGCACTGGAAGAAGATCAGGCGGCACTGCACAAGTTCGCTACGGCGGCTTTTGATGCTTACTATGGTGATCAACGGAACCTCGATGATCCGGCTGTATTGATTGCTATTGCCAATGAAGTGGGACTGGACGGACAGACGCTTGCGGCCAAGACACAGGAACAGGAGATC
Organism: uncultured Sphingomonadaceae bacterium; assembly: GCA_947494305.1. Lineage (GTDB taxonomy): Bacteria > Pseudomonadota > Alphaproteobacteria > Sphingomonadales > Sphingomonadaceae > Parasphingorhabdus. Next base: position 369,947 of record CANLUL010000003.1, read on the forward strand.
AAGGATCGCCTGCGAGCAAATACCGAGGAAGCAATTGCGCGCGGTTCTTATGGTAGTCCGAGTATTTTTGTCCCTTTCGGCGAGGGCGAACGCATGTATTTTGGCAATGACCAGTTGCCACTTGTTAACTGGGCGATTAAACAATCGTGAAAGCAGTTGAATAAGGAAAACTTCATGTCAGAACGCGTCACCATATCCGTTGAGAACCATATAGCTGATGTGCGGTTCAATCGTCCCGAAAAAATGAATGCACTTGATGCCGAACAGATTGATGCGATCGTCGAGGCAGGCGAGAAACTTTCCGCTATGGAAGGCATCCGCGCTATCGTTCTTTCCGGCGAAGGCAAAGCCTTTTGCGCGGGTCTAGACATGGCCAATTTCGCTGCCTCTGCGGCTGCTGCATCAGAAGATGAAGGTGGTGATAAATCTCCATTGAAGCACACGCTTGCCGAGCGCACATTTGGGAATGCCAATAAATTCCAGCATATCGTTCTGCTTTGGCGGAAACTAAAAGCCCCTGTCATCGCGGCTGTCCATGGCCCTTGTATCGGCGGCGGACTGCAATTTGCCAGCGCTGCTGATATCCGCGTGGTCGCACCGGATGCGAAGATGTCGATCATGGAAATGCGCTGGGGATTGATTCCGGACATGGGTAGCTACACGACATGGCGCAGCTTTGTCCGCGACGATGTGCTGCGTGAGCTGACCTATACCAATCGCATTTTTACCGGCGAAGAAGGCAAGGAATTGGGCTTTGTAACGCATCTTTCGGATGATCCACATGCTAAGGCGATGGAAATTGCGACGGAGATCGCGGGTAAGCACCCACAGGCCGTGCAGATTGCCAAAGCGCTAATCAACAAGTTGCCAGATATGAATGAAGATGAAATTCTGATAGCCGAATCTGAAGGTCAGGATAAGGTAAGCCGGACTCCTAATCAGGTCGAAGCGGTTTATGCGTTCATGCAAAAGCGCGCTGCCAATTTTGTAGACTAGTTTTTGGTTCGCATCTTTTCAAGCGCATCCACCACTGCCTGGCGCAGCGGTTTGCCCTCACCATCGGTGCGGCAAACAATAACGCTGTCACAGGTTGCAATGCATTTGTCATGCTGGAACATGGCCTGCGCAATCACGTAGCTTGAAGTACCAATCTTGCTCACGCCAGAGCAGACCATTACATCTTCAGGATAAGACCCTTCGCGAAGATAGTTGATCGTGACGGCCGCAACCATGCTGCGTTCGTTCTTCGGTCTTTCCTGCCACGGCCTAAGCTCGCGATTGAGTCTCACACGCGCATGTTCAAACAGGCTGGCAAAAGCGACGTTGTTGAGATGCCGATTGGGATCGACATCTTGAAAGCGGGTCTGGCAGACCTGCGTTATCGGATAACTGGCCGCCTCCAGCTGCCATGTTTCTGGTCTTGTCATTGGTATCAGCTCACATTTTGGCGACGAGATCTTTGTGCAGCGTCTTACTAGCGAGCATATAGATGATACCGCAAATGCCATAGAGAATTGCCGTGATCACTAATGATTGGCCCAATCCACCCGCATTTGAATCAAGGCAAACTTCCGCTTTTTCCGCACCAAGATTTGCGGTCAGCAGTTCACGTGCGCCTTTACACATGTCAGAGGTGAGTTCGGCACTAAAAGAGGAGGCCGAAAGCTGGCTGCTGATCATAATATCACTGAGCGCACCAACAAATAGCGGCCCCAAGCCATAGCCTATGATGTTCACAATGAAGAGCAAGATCGCGATAGCCGTAGCACGTGATCGGGCGTCAGCAATGCCCTGACCAATAGTATATTGCGCCCCGAGATAGGTGTAATGCAAAGCTGCACCGATGATCAGCATGAACACCGCCAAAGGCACGTTTCCAGTGGAAAATGCGATTACATAGAACGGCACACTTAACACCAGGCCGATACCAGGGATCATAACCAACGCATTTTTCCAGCGAGGCGTCAGTTTCTCTGTCAAATAACCCGCGGCGAAAATACCGAAAGATGCTGCCAATCCAGCAGGCACCTGGATTTGAAATGCCGCTTCCGAAAGCGTCATCTCAAAAGCACGTTGAAAATAGGCCACCTGGAAAGCACTAATGCCATAGCCAACAAACGCAACCAGCGCCGCAGCTGCCGTATTTAACCAGAAAGTCCGTTTCTTGCTCAGCATTTTGAACGTTTCGACAATGCCGGTGCTTTCCTTTTTCTCCGTTCCTGGAGGATCAGAATATCCCCGCGGTGGTTCCTTTACCGATACCCAAAAAACGAGCCCGATAAGAACTCCTGGAACACCCAGAACAATAAATGCAGTTCGCCAATCGAACATATCTGCAATAGGTCCACCGAAAGCGGCGGCAAAAACACCGCCAAGAGTCACACCCATCGCATAGGTGCCCATCGCTTTTGCCCGGCTACGAGGAGGGAAATAATCTGCAATGATTGAGTTCGCAGGTGGGGTGAGGCCAGCTTCGCCAATGCCAACGCCAACGCGAAAAGCGAGGAGGGATAAGAAGCCGCCAGCGAAGCCACATAGCGCGGTCATCACCGACCATAATATTACGCTCGCAGCGATGATTCGAACGCGGTTATATTTCTCGGCGAACCGGGCAATTGGTATGCCCACCAAAGTGTACATTAAGGCGAAACCAAATCCGGAGAGCAGACCAAACTGCCAATCTAACAGCTGAAATTCATCAATTATCGGCTGCGCTAAAATTGAAATCAGCACACGATCAATAAAGTTCAATGTGTAGAGTAAAGTGAGGGATATCAGTACGTAGTTGCGATATCCTGTGGTCCCGAAAGCCTGACCGGTATTGGTATTAGATGAAACCGCTGCTTCTGACGCGCTCATGCCTTCTCCTATATATTTTCTTTCCGTGATGGCGGTATCATGCCGATGTGTCCAGCAGACAATTTTAGTGCTGAGCAATATTTTGCGAAAAATCTGGTGAAACATGCAAAACAATAATGTTTCATGCTTTTACATCAATATGCTATGAATATATTATCAATAATGACAAAGCATTGCGTTGCGGGGGTGCAGAATGGCTAAAAGCAATATGTTGCTGGCCATAGAAATGATGAATTATCGTGCTGCGCATTCACTATGCGTTACTGTCTCGCAATTCCTGATTAAGCAGATGTCCAGTGAAACAGGCTGTGGATGATTCTCAATACTCAAAGTTAAACGATGGGCAGCGTAAATGCTTGCGTTTGGTTCTTGCACATTTGAATTCTAAAGAAATTGGTCGAAAACTGGATATCTCGCCTCATACCGTAGATCAAAGACTGCGCCAGGCTATGAAGACGTTTGGTGCTAGTTCGCGCTTCGAAGCGGCACGTAAGTTTGCAGAATATGAAGGTGAGAACGCATATCAACCATTGATATATCAATCATCGGATATTGAGAAAGCTCAGGAATCCGAGACAGTTGGCGTGTCAGTCGAACGAAATGAATTGGACGATAGAGAGGACAGTAAACAAGCTCCTGTGGTGGGTATCAATGTCAAAACTGCAGTGCTTGAAAAACCTCAGATCAATTCTGATCGTTTTCCTTTCCCACGTTTTCGGGGTGAAAAAAACACCCTGTCTACTTGGGAGAGGATAGGTTGGATTATTGTGATCGCTATCGGTTCAGCGGTTTCATTCGGTGGCATATTATCCGGGTTGGAGGCACTCTCCCGGTTGAGCGGTTAGTTATTTTCTCAGCCAGAGTACACCCTTCTCGAAAAATGGAAACTGAATTTGGAAAGGGCAGAAAATGCTTAAAAAGCGAAAAGAAGTAGCACAGCAACTGGCGAATCGTTTGTTTGAAACAGAGGGCGCAATTGACGACGCGATCACCAAAATGGCCGAATTGGCGGGCTATATGCCAGTAGCGCGGAGCAGTGCAAATTTGTCGGCAGTTGTTGGTCAGGATGCTATCGTACAAGCCGCGCAAACATTGGCTGCTCTCGTCGATGCTCGCGGGCAGATTGTTGAAACGCACAATAAATTGGCCAACGCAAGAGATCAGATTGGCTTACGCGAAATGGCGATGGGAGGTAAGAATGACAAACCCAATCTTGCTCAAGTCTCCAAAACGCTAGAGTTGGTTGAAAAAGCAGCTTGAAGCGACACCCGCGACCAGGTGGTCTTAAATCGAACGACCAATGGCAGATGGCGACATGATTTTCGAAACTGCAACGCCCTATATCTACTATGCCTGTCTTTTCCTTGCCTGTGCTTATGCGGTTAGGAGAGGGAGTAAGTACGAATATATTGGTGCAGCAATCATGATCATTGGTTCCGTTGCAAGTACAATTGCATCAATCTATTTTGAGACTACCTGGACTGGTTTTGAAACAGCCACATTTTACATAGATATGATGGCGTTGTTGGCGCTCATCTACTTGACCGTCTCATCAGATCGGTTTTGGCCAATGTGGGCAACGGCTTTTCACCTTATTGCCGTATCAATTCATGTGGCAACTGCCGTTGCTCCTAATATAGCCTCTTGGGCATTGGCAACAGGGGTAGCCTTTTGGGCCTATCCTATGTTGTTTGCCCTGGCCTTTGGCGCGCATGAATATGTCCGACCGGTGGCACCAGCGAAAACTGGTAGATGTTAGAGTGCGTCAAACAACCTCTAGCGCCATGGTCTGGTTTCAGCGAACGAATTCCAATTGATCGCGCATAGCTTATTCAAAAACAGGAGAGGTTTTTCAAATGCCAGAGATTCTTTTTGTGGTTATCGATATTTTTCAAAAAGAGTTACTGTTGATTGCCAGCATTCTTTTCGTGATCGGATCTGCTGATGATCTCGTATTCGACTGTCTGTGGATTGGTCATGCCCTCAAACGGAAATTTTTCGTCTATACTAAACATCAGCGGATGCAGGTCGAATCTCTGCCGCATTCAAAATCTGACGGCTTGATGGCGATATTCGTGCCTGCTTGGCGTGAAGCACCGGTCATTGGTGCCATGCTCAAAAGATGCTTGGCACAGTGGGGTACCCAAAACTTCCGGATATACGTCGGCTGCTATCCCAATGATGATCAAACCGTTGCTGCTGTGGCATCAGCGATCGAAGGTTCAGAGAATGTGAGGTTGATAATTTGTCATCACAATGGCCCAACTACAAAGGCCGATTGCCTGAATCGACTATGGACTGGTCTATGCCAAGATGAATTGACCGAGAATATCAAGTTTAAGGCTGTTGTGCTGCATGATGCTGAAGACCTGGTTCATGCAAAAGCACTCAGTGTTTTTGAACATCTTGCCGAGCGCGCGACGCTTATACAGATTCCTGTAATTCCAAGACGTGCCGTTAAATCTCGGTGGATTGCGGGTCACTATTGTGATGAATTTGCCGAGCAGCATGGGAAGCAAATGGTGCTCAGAGAAGCATTGGGAGTTGCCATCCCCTCGGCGGGCGTTGGCTGTGCCTTTTCCAAAGATGCACTTGGCCGACTATCTATGGAAAGTGGAGGCAAGCCATTCGATGCAACGAGTTTGACCGAAGACTATGAATTGGGTCTCAATCTGACCGAAGGTGATGGTCGCGGAATATTTGTGCGCCTGAAGGATCAAGATGGTCAACTGGTAGCTACGCAGGAATTCTTTCCCGATAACATTCAAGATGCTGTTCGCCAAAAAAGCCGATGGATGGCTGGGATCGCCTTGTCAGGCTGGGATCGGCTTGGCTGGAATCATAGTTTGCGGGAAAACTGGATTAGATTTCGTGATCGAAAAGCGAGTTTTGTTGCGATCGCTCTCGCAATTGCCTATTGTGCGGTGTTCCTGACGTTTGGCCTTGCGCTTATTGGGTTTCTTGGGATTTACTCGCCGGAACCAATATCTGATTTTCTCAAGAAATTGCTATATCTGAATGCTTTTTTTCTGAGTTGGCGATTGTTGTTTAGGGCTGGATTTGTTTTCCATCTATATGGTTTGACAGAAGCACTGTACTCCGTGCCACGCACTGTTGTGGCGAATATCATCAACATGATGGCTGCCCGGCGCGCAATTGGCAAATATCTGCAATCGCTATCAGGCGCGAAAGTTGATTGGGACAAAACACAGCATTTTGTATTGGAAAAATCAGAAGTATCAGAACTGAAATCGGCCAAGTTGGGCGCATCGAGTGAGTGATACACCACAGATCAGAACTGCAGGTGCACCAATACGAATATTCTTACTCATCAGTATGATTTGGATATTGAGTCGAGTAGCATGGGGATCAAACATAGCTCCGCCGACAGCTTTGGCTGAGATCACTGGAAGCAATGCTCAAGTGGATTCCGAAATATCAGAAGTGACCGCCAGCAACCCATTCGCTTTGCAGTCCAAACCTACATTTCGTGATTGGTTAAATGGCCAGAACCAGTTCCCGGATTTTGAATTTACGAAGCCTAGTACTCTGTCGCTCTACCAACAGAGACATTGGAAAATGAATTCACTGATCATCGGCGGTCCGCCAGTTAAGCCGATCAATGGCAACGCGGTGCATGCGTTGCTTCCCCTTCGCTCAGCTGGTGTTCAGGCTAGCGAACAGCAACTGGCATCGTGCTGCAAAAAGCCAACCGAGGAATCATATCGACCGAGAACAGACAAGCCTTTAGATGCGAAGAAAAAGCCCGAGCCGCAGCAAAACTCCCGTTTATCAGCCTATTTTTGGCTGTTTGCCCGAGAAGGTTCATCTTCTGCTTTGTCCAATCCTTTTAACTCAGCACTGCAACCCGGAGGTGTTCAATATGGAGGAAGTCAAACCGGTGCAATTTTGACCTACAGACTTGCTGGCAATCATGACCAAAATGTTGCGTTATATTCCAGAGTATCAACTGCGCTAGCCGTCAAAAAGGCTGGTGAGGCTGCATTTGGAGTGAGGATTAAGCCGATAAAAGGGATCCCAATATCTCTATATGCAGAAAAACGGTTTCGGGAAAATGCGCTGGGCGATGATGGAACAGCTGTGTTTGTGGCTGGTGGCACGGGACCAGATCAAATAATGCGCGGCACATTTCTCGAAACATATGGACAGGCAGGATATGTATTCCAAGATGATAGCAGCTATTTTTTTGATGGATCTGCCTCTGTTCAAAAAAAACTATCCTCGATTGGTGCGGGAAAAATTTCGATGGGCGGCGCTATTTGGGCTGGTGGCCAGGAGGGGGTCCGAAGAGTTGATGTGGGGCCGCGTGTTAACATAGATGCTCCATTCGGAAATATCTCCACGCGAGTTTCTATTGATTGGCGCCAACGAGTGACCGGTAATGCACAGCCTGGTTCAGGTCTCGCGGTATCACTGTCGAGCAGTTTCTAGCGAGATATTTTACCTCAAGCAGGTGTAATTTTGCCTAAATTCTAAATCATATCGCTAAGTCTCTTTATCCTTTTGCCAAAAGAGATTAGTCCAATGGGAAGATGGACATTTATCTTCCTATCGCCGAAATTTCGGTCAATGCTTTTGTCATTGTGCTGCTTGGTGGTTTGGTGGGCATTCTATCTGGCATGTTTGGTGTTGGCGGCGGCTTTCTAACCACACCGTTGCTTATTTTTTATGGCATTCCGCCGACAGTGGCAGCAGCTTCCGCTTCCACCCAAGTTACCGGTGCCAGCATTTCCGGTGTGACCGCTCATATGCGTCGAAATGGCGTCGATTTTCGGATGGGTGCCGTTTTGGTTGTCGGCGGTATAATCGGTACGTTTCTCGGCACATTGTTGTTTCAGATTTTGAAGCAATGGGGGCAGATCGATACCGTAATCAACGTCCTCTATGTCCTTATGTTGGGCAGTATTGGCGGACTGATGGCGAAAGAATCTTGGGAAAGCGTACGCGCCTCACGAGCTGGGAAAGCCTTGCCAGCGCGCAAACGCAGGCACCACCCGCTGGTGGCGAACTTACCGATGCGTTGGCGATTTTATCGATCTGGTCTCTATATATCACCCATTGCGCCGTTTGTGCTCGGCATCATCACAGGCATTTTGACGATGTTACTTGGGGTGGGCGGAGGCTTCATTATGGTTCCCGCCATGCTCTATCTGTTGGGCATGGGAGCTCAGGTTGTTGTAGGAACGTCTTTGTTCCAGATACTGTTCGTTACGATAGCGTCGACAATGATGCACAGCATGACCACGCGTGCAGTGGATATTGTTCTTGCCGCCCTATTGCTCGTTGGCAGCGTAACCGGTGCACAATTGGGGGCCAAATTTGCACAGCGCATGAAACCGGAATATCTGCGCTTGGCGCTGGCGGTCATGGTTTTACTCGTTGCGATACGTCTGGCATTGGGCCTCGGTTTTCAACCAGATGAGATTTTTACGGTGCAAGCGCTATGATAGATTGGCGTAAAATTATTTTGTTGATCGGCGCATTGTTCACGTTGTCAGCCAACACACCGACACTGGTACCCGACGTCTCACAGGATAGAGTCAGCATCAGGGGCGATTTTAACGGCGCACAATTATTGCTATTCGGGGCTATCACCTATCCACCGGGAACGCGCAATCGCGACAAAGCAGATATTGTGGTCGTTTTAAAAGGACCTACGCAGTCGATTGTAGTCCGGGAAAAGCAGCAGATAGCTGGAATTTGGATCAACGCAGCCAGTAGTGAATTTCGATCGGCTCCTGGTTATTATGCCGTTGCATCATCACGTCCCATTGAGGAGATTGTGGATGACAAGACCGCAGATATTTACGAACTAGGATTGGATCATCTTCAATTATCTCCTGCGGGGACTATCGATAGCGGAGAAATTAACCGATTTGTCGACGGACTGGTCGATTTGAATTCACGCGGCAGATTGTACAAGAATCTGCCCAACAGCGTCGAAATTGCAGGGGACGTGCTATACAAGGCACGGATTAATCTACCGGCCAGCGTGCCGATTGGCGAGTATACTGCCGAAACGTTTCTGATTATTGATGGCCGCGTTGAAGCTGCAGAGATTAAAGATATCACCATTGAGAAAAGTGGTTTTGGTCGATTCATCACAAATCTATCCCAAGAAAATGGGTTTTTCTATGGGTTGCTGGCGGTACTCATATCTGTTTTTCTGGGTTGGGTTGCCGGATATGCGTTCAGAAAAATTTAAAACCATGATCGGCTCTCGTTGATTTCTGCTCCAGTAAGACTTTCTTAACCATAAAACTTTAGTCCCAATGCAGAGAAATAGCACAGGACTATCGCAACATGTCGGATATGGGTTCCCACAATTTTCCAGCGGCGCGGCCGCTCCCTTCTGTTGAAGGGGCAACTAGCTCATCACAAGGAGGTAGCAAGCCGCAACGTGCCGAAGGGCATAAAATTGGTGAAGTGGTGGAAATCGCAGGATCCGGTTCCCGGATTATTTTGGATTGCAACATATTGGCCGGCCTATTGGAACATGCTGACCCGACCATACAAATGGCTGGACAAGTGGGCAGCCAAGTCAAAATTCGCGTTGGTCAAACATGGTTGCTGGCCAATATTCGTACCCAAAAACTGCATGAAAATCATGCCGGTGTGATTATGGCAGCGATCGATTTTCTGGGCGAGGGTGACGAAGAGCGCCTTACCGGCCATATCTATAACTTCCGCCGCGGTGTTACTCGCTATCCAACGCCGGGTTCTGTTGTTTATGCTGTGACCACAGCTGATTTGAAACAGGTTTATGCATCTGATGGCCGTGCCAATATCGAAATTGGAACAGTCTACCCGACCGACGATATTCGCGGCGCGCTTTATGTCGATTCCATGTTGGGCAAGCACTTCGCTCTCCTGGGTTCTACTGGTACTGGTAAGTCGACCTCCGCTGCCTTGATTTTGCACAAGATTTGCGATCTCGCGCCTGAGGGTCACATATTGATGATCGATCCCCATGGCGAATATTCTGCCGCATTCAAAAGCAATGGTAAGTTGTTTGATGTGAACAACCTAAATCTGCCTTATTGGTTGATGAATTTCAAAGAACATTGTGAGGTGTTTGTTCAATCAACGGGTGATGACAAGCAAACGGATTGCGACATTCTCGCCAAATGTTTGCTTGAAGCTAAGAAGAAAAACCAGGCTGCAGCTGGCGTCGCCAAACTGACGGTAGATTCTCCCGTTCCTTATCTGCTGTCCGATCTGACCACGATCATCCAAAATGAAATGGGTAAACTCGATAAGGCAACCAACAGTGCGCCCTTTATGCGCCTCAAAACCAAGATCGACGAAATCAAGTCGGATCCGCGTTATGGATTCATGTTCTCTGGCATGCTGGTCGGCGACACGATGGCATCTTTTCTCTCGAAAATTTTCCGATTGCCGGCCGATGGAAAGCCAATCTCGATCATTGATGTATCGGCTATGCCATCCGAAATTACGCCAACCGTTGTGGCGGTGCTTAGCCGGTTGGTATTTGACTATTCCATCTGGGCAAAATCCGAACCGAAACGCCCGATCCTTTTGGTTTGCGAAGAAGCGCACCGCTATATCCCGAATGATGATATCGCCGGTGAAAGTGCGGTTCGCGATATGCTGAGTCGGATTGCCAAAGAGGGTCGTAAATATGGTGTATCGCTTGGTTTGATTACACAGCGCCCATCCGATTTGGCCGAAGGCGTTCTGTCACAGTGCGGTACTATTCTATCCATGCGATTAAACAACGACCGTGACCAAGCCTTTGTGAAGGCAGCAATGCCAGAAGGTGCGCGTGGTTTTCTTGATTCTATTCCGGCGCTACGCAATCGCGAGATTATCTGTTGCGGCGAGGGTGTGGCTATCCCTATCCGTGTCTCTCTCGATACGCTGGTTGAAGAGCGCCGTCCGGCATCCGAAGATCCTATTTTCTCCGATCTGTGGCGCGAGCATGGCGGCGAAGAAGAGATTATCGACCGTGTCGTTAAACGCTGGAGAAATCAGGGTCGCTAGCCGCCTTTAATTTCCAACAACTTATACAAATTATACACATAACGGCTCTGCAGTTTGGAGCGCCCCTGCGGGCAAAAAAGACACTGGGATTTCTTCAGGAATCGTGATGCATTTGGCATGATGCTCATGTGATCCGATGTAGGAAAGCCATTTCGTTGATCAATTCAAATATGTCGTTAGTCGATCCTTCGTAGCAGTTTTAATCATAACGATTACATCTGTAGTCAGTGTTCGGGCATAGGCCTGATCGACGTGGATGGAGAATTGATATGAACAAGGATAAACTGGTTGAGGGCGTTGCAATTTTGGGCCTGATGGTCGCTACCATGGTCCCCTTTGCTGCGAGCAATGCTCATGACGGCAAGCATAAATTTGACCAGAAGTGGAGCGAAGACCTAGCCGAAAAAATTGAGGCCAAAGTGTATGCCGGTCTAAAAAAGGGTGCGGTTGGTTTGGAGAAAGGGGCAGAAAAAATGCTCAGGGGTGCCGACAAGATGGAAGCGTATGCAGATCGATTGGAACGCGATTCCGAATTTCGCGAAAGCGAATCCGCACGGCGCGACAGTTGGGGCGATGGTCGTTTGACAGCGGATGAACTTTTAGAAAAGGTTCCCGAATTTCGGCGCGGTGCAGAAGAGATGCGCGAAGGTGCTGCTGAGATGCGCAAGGCTGCCGAAGAAATGCGTAGCGGCAGCTCGTGATCTACCGAAATATTTTGCGCTAAGCGCGCTAAGATTTTCAAGAGATTAGTCCATCCGGTTATGTTGGTATTGATCAACAATGCTTGGCACTTGAGGCCAAACTTTTAGAAATCTTTGCGCACTTTGCGCGAAATTTTTACATTAATTAAATGTCTGATCTCGAAGTACTTGCCAGCAAAGTCATTGACACTGCTATGTCTGTTCACATTGATGTTGGACCCGGCTTACTGGAAACCGTTTACGAGCAACTGTTGTCCAACCGCCTACAAAAATGAGGAATGAAAACAGATCGGCAAATTCCGGTTGGTGGAAGAATTGATGGGCTTAACTTCCCTGATGCCTTTCGCGCTGACATTCTTGTTGAAGACAATCTATTGCTGGAGATCAAGGCGGTATCGCGTCTTGCTCCTGTCCATACCCGTCAAACCCTAACCTATTTGAGGCTGATGAAACTGCCGCTTGGGCTGTTGATTAACTTTGGCGGTATAACTTTGAAAGAAGGTTTGAAACGTGTCGCTAACAACTATCGCTTAGATCGAAGTTAAATTCGCAAGTTTTCTTATGCAATCCGTACTACAGTCTATCTGGCATTTTGGCGGAACAGGTTTCGCGCAAAGCGCGCTAGGATTTCTAAGAGTTTAGTCTTAAACCTAGCATGGCAGTTTCAAACCATCTTGGACGCATAGACCAATCTCTTGAAAACCTTAGCGCGCTTCGCGCGAAACCTGCCTAGCCCAATCGGTCGAGAGCTGCCTGCAACCGATCGACTTCAGCGGCTTTATCCGCCAAGTCTGTACGGGCTTTTTCGACGGCTTCCGGTTTGGCTTTCTCAACAAAATTCGCATTACTCAGGCGGCCTTCAAGCGATTTTGCTTCTTTGGAGACGCCTTCGAGTGACTTGGTAAGTCGAGCTTTCTCGGCATCGATATCGATAGCACCAGCCAGTGGCAGGACATAAGTTGCGCCATCTATCACGAGCTGAGCAGACGGTCCCTCAGGAGCAGGATCAGCTGATATCGACTCCAAACGTCCAACGCGGTCCAGCGCAGGATTATGGCGCGCGACTTTTTCCATCAATGCACTATCACCATCTCGGACATGCGCAGCCATTTTTGTGCCCGGCGGAATATTGAGTTCGACTTTGGTTGAACGCACTTCCGAAACCAGTTTAATCAGCCAATCTATTTCAGATTTTGCTTCCGTATCGATCTCAGCTTTCGGATTTGGCCATTTGGCGACAATCAGGTCGTAATTGCGCGTGCCCATGCTGTGCCATAATTCTTCCGTGATAAACGGCATGAACGGGTGGAGCATCACAATGATCTGGTCGAGAACCCAGCCGGCAACGGCGCGGGTTTCATCGGCGGCGCTGGCGTCATCGCCTTGCAGCAATGGCTTGATGAGCTCCAGATACCAGTCGCAGAACCGGTCCCAGGTGAAGTGATAGATGGTGTTGGCCGCCGCATCAAAGCGCAGGTCTGTTAGCGCTTTATCCAAAGCCTGTTGCGTTTCTACAACCTCGGAAATGATCCACCGGTTGACGGGCAGGGTGGCTTTGGGCGCAGAGAGTGTTGTGCTCGCACCAATGCCGTTCACTTCACAGAAACGCGAGGCATTCCAAAGCTTGGTCGCAAAGTTGCGATAGCCTTCGACGCGTTTGTCATCCATCTTGATGTCGCGACCCTGACTTTCCATTGCGGCCATGAAGAAGCGCAGCGCATCAGCGCCGTATTGATCGATCAACCCCAGCGGATCGACGACATTGCCCTTCGACTTGGACATTTTCGAACCATCTTCGGCGCGTACCAGCCCGTGCAAATAGAGCCGTTTCCACGGTACGTCCTTCATAAACTGTATGCCCTGCATCGCCATCCGCGCGTCCCAGAAGAACAGGATGTCAAAGCCGGAAATCAGCAGGTCATTGGGATAATGGCGCTTTAGGTCATCGGTTTCTTCTGGCCATCCGAGCGTGCCAAACGGCCACAGGGCAGAAGAGAACCATGTATCGAGCACATCTTCGTCGCGGGTAAGATTAACACCTTCACCCGCCTTTTTTTGGGCCGCTGCCTCATCCTCAGCCACAAAGATATTGCCATCATCATCAAACCAGGCCGGAATCCGGTGCCCCCACCAAAGCTGGCGTGACACGCACCAGGGCTGGATATTCTCCATCCAGTTGAACCAGGTTTTTTCCCAGGTCTTGGGTACGATCTCAATATCACCTTCGCGAACCGCCTTGATCGCTGGTTGTGCCAGCGTCTCCGCATCAACATACCATTGATCAGTCAGCCATGGCTCAATCACCACACCCCCGCGATCGCCAAAGGGCGTTGCGATGGTGCGCGGTTCGGCATCGTGCTCGACTTCTTCGCCGTCTTTGTTTTTGGACACGTGTGGGATCAATAGGCCGAGTTCCTTGAGCTGCTTAACAACCAGCTCACGCGCGCCGTTGACGCCGTCTTTTTTAAACCTGTGCAGTCCGATATATTCTTCCGGCACCAGCCCGTCTGCCGTTTGGCAGATATTGGCCTCACCATCGAGCATATTGAGCATATCTGCCGGGACCATCCCGGCGCGTTTGCCAACCTCGAAATCGTTGAAATCATGCCCGGGGGTGATTTTCACCGCACCGCTGCCCAGTTCGGGGTCGGCATGCTCGTCGGCAACGATTTTAAATCTCCGCCCGGTGATCGGTTGCAGGATTTCCTTACCGATCACGTTCTTGTAGCGATCGTCGGAAGGATGCACTGCCACCGCCATATCGGCGAGCATGGTCTCGGGACGAGTGGTCGCGATTTCGATATAATCACGACCATCATCCAGCTTGGCGCCATCAGCCAGCGGATATTTGAAGTGCCAGAAACTGCCCTTCATATCCGTGGTCTCAACTTCCAGATCGGAAATCGCGGTCTTCAATGCCGGATCCCAATTCACCAGCCGCTTGTCGCGGTAAATCAGGCCGTCATTGTAAAGATCCACAAACACTTTCAGCACGGCTTCGTTCATGCCTTCGTCCATGGTGAAGCGTTCGTTCGCCCAATCCATTGAGCAGCCCAGTCGGCGGAGCTGTCTGGTGATCGTGCCGCCGCTTTCCTCTTTCCACTGCCAGACTTTTTCGACAAATTCCTCGCGGGTGAAATCGGTGCGCTTCTGCTGGCGCTCGTTCATCTGGCGCTCGACGACCATCTGTGTGGCGATACCGGCGTGGTCCATGCCGACGACCCAAAGCGCATCCTTGCCCTTCAACCGTTCATGACGGATGATAATGTCCTGCAGCGTGTTATCCAGCGCATGGCCGATATGCAGTGATCCGGTGACATTGGGCGGCGGATTAACAATCGTATAGGGCTCCGCATCCTTCCGCTCAGGACGGAACAATCCCTTGGTCTCCCAATGCTCATACCAGCGCGCTTCGATGGCGGCGGGGTCGAAATTTTTGTCTAATGTCATGCGCTGCCTTTGCCAGTGGATCTCAAAGGAAACAACACCCTAATCACGCACTAATCATAATCCTGAACTTGATTCGAGATCTCCAGCGTTTCCGTATGGCTTGGGAGATGTTGAATCAAGTTCAGCACGACCAGAGGACGTTAAACTGCCTAGTGTTTTACAAACAATATGTGTTTGGAATTCTGGTCACCCAATGAACGTCATGTAATTAAATATAAACCAAATATTGATATCGAACCGATGTTTAAAAAGGCGTGTTTGGTGCAGGAATTTACATCGATCCAGTATTTAAGGGCGATAGCAGCTCTGATGGTTGTTGGGCATCACTCCTTCACAACCGGATTGGTTGATTTCAACGGCAATACGGCCTGGTTGGCGGGCGGCGTCGATATTTTCTTTGTAATTTCCGGTTTCATAATGGTCCAATCCACCATTGGCAAAGGCTACTCGCCCACACAATTTTATGCACGGCGCATTATAAGAATTGTTCCGATCTACTGGATCGCGACAATGGCAATGATGATGACAATTCAATGGGACTGGATTGAAGCCGCTAAGTCATTCTTGTTTATCCCATATCTCAATCCCCAATCGAATGCCTTCATGCCGTTGCTGCAGCCGGGCTGGACGCTGAATTTTGAAATGTTTTTCTACTTGATATTTGGTCTGTCGCTTTTGTTGGCGGAAAGATTCCGGTTTTTTGCCGTTACGCTCTGTTTGACAGTGTTGGTTGTAGTCGGCCTTGCTTTTCAACCAACAGGCGTGGCTGGATACTATACGCGACCAATCCTCCTTGAATTTCTGCTGGGCATGGCGATTGCCCGTTTCGGTATCAGACTGCCGTTTCTATTGGCGCCGGCGATGCTGTTCGCAATTCCATTTTTATGGTCTTGGATCGATGTTCGCGAGCTTTCAGTGGGAATACCGGCAGCAGTTATTGTTGCATCTCTACTTACCGTTGATCATCAGATTCCGAAGTTGCCTTTTCTTTTGTGGCTCGGGGATGCATCCTATTCGATTTACCTTTTCCATCTGCTCGCCCTGGGACTGGTTGGGGGACTGATCGTTACCGATGCTACACCGCCATTTTTGGTATTTTCCATAGCATTGAGCATGGCCGCTTTGATTGGTCTCGCTATTCACTATTCACTAGAGAAGCCCCTCAACAAGGGTTTGAAGAGATTATATGATCAACGTGTTGAAAGCCGACAAAAACAGCAATTGGCGATAAATATCTAAAACTGTTTTGGATGAATCTATCTGTTCTTGACTGATCAGTGTCTAGCTCTGCAAAATAGCATCGATCTCAGCATTGGCCTTAGCACGCAATTGTTGCTTACACGCGGTAAATCCCGGTTGCACGCTAAGCTCTTTTGCTTTGGCTACGGATTGTTCGATTAAGCTGTTCGGCATCACAGTAGCTTCAACCATACCGGCCCCAATAGCTTCATTGGGCTTTAAAAGCATACTGGAAAGCGCCAAACGCCGCCGCCAGCCCGGCTCTAGCCAATGATCCAGAACAGCCTGCGGAACGGGTGGGAAGGGAAGCCCCGCTTTCGCTTCTGGCAATCCAATTTTGTAATGGCCGCTTGCTGCGTATATCCAGTCGGCGCACAGCATCATGATTCCGCCCGCACCAATTGCGTTGCCATTGACTGCTGCGACCAAAGCGCAAGGAAGGCGATGGAGGCCAGCGCAAAAGCGATTAACGGCGGCAATCGCGCGCTCCTGACCCTGCTCATCCAGTGCCGCAGCGACTTTGGTATCCATCCCGCAGGTGAAATGTTCACCAGCCCCTGTCAGCACAATGCCGTGTTTGGGTGGAGAATTAGCCAGGCCCTTAAGCAGGGTTGCTCCTTCCTCCAACAGGTCGGCATTGAGCGTGTTACGCTCGCCATTGGTCAGGGTGATAATGAGGGTATCATCACGATTTTCAGTCAGGAAATAGGTCACTAATCTTCACCCTCTTGGCCGCCTTCAACCGCAGTCCATTTCGCCATCCAGTCAAACACAGTGCGGTGCCACTGCACGCTGTTCTTTCCTTTGAGCACCCAGTGGTTCTCATCGGGGAAGATGAGCAACTTCGATGGAATTTCCATCTCCTGTGCGTATGTGAACGGCATGATGCTCTGCGTATAGGGAATGCGAAAATCCTTCTCGCCATGAATGAACAGAGTCGGCGTTTTCCAGTTCTCGATCGTATTGATCGGGTTCCATTTTTCCGGATCAGCCCGCTTCCACCAGGGACCGCCATGATCCCATTGGTCGAACCAGAGTTCTTCGGTGCTAAAGGCAAAGCTGCGTAGGTCGAAAATGCCTGCATGATTGATGATGCAATCAAACCGGTCTGGCCAGTTTCCCGCAATCCAGTTCATCATATAGCCCCCATAGGATGCGCCCAAAGCACAAGACCGCTCGCCATCAATTTGCTTATCGATTTTTAGGGCAGCCTCAAAACCCAGCTTCAGGTCTTCGAGTGGTTTTCCGCCCCAATCCTGGTTGATGCTATCCATAAACTCCTGTCCGTAACCGGCGGACCCATGGAAATCGATCGAGACGACCGCATATCCTTGTGCGGCCATTACTTTGGGATTCCAGCGGGTAGACCAGCTATTGCCAAAACTTCCCTGCGGGCCGCCATGCACCAAAAACGCCATCGGGAGTTTGCCCGTGACGCCTTTGGGTTTGGTAATCATCCCCCAGACTTTCTCTCCATTGGCGCCTTTGAAACTAAATCTCTGATTTGAAACCTCGTCGATTTCCGCCAGTTCGCGGCCGTTGATGTTGGTAAGTTGCGTAACGCTACCATCTGCTGACCGGCGATACAGATCAGTCGGTGCCTGCCGGCTGTTCATTGTGTAAATCAGCGATCCATCGCTGAGCGGGATGGTCGCACCAACGTTGCCTTCTCCCGTTAGCCGCGTGACTTTGCCTGAAGTGGCATCGACTTCGAAGGCAGGGTGATCAAGCACATCCTGTGTGGTGACGATCAAAGATCGACCACCTGGAGTCCATGCAATGGAACCGACCGACCGATCCCAATTCTCGGTGAGAACATTCACTTTCTCGCTGCGATCCATAACCTTGAGGACCATCTTGTCGCTCTCATAGCCGGGGCGTTTCATCGATGCCCATGCGAATTGCTTTCCATCGGCAGAAAAGGCGGGCAGACTATCCACCGAAGGGCCGTTATGCGGCATCGGTTCAGCGCCTTTGCCTTTTAGTTCGTTCCCGTAAATTTCGAGATTGGTTGACTTGGGCTCGTTCCGATCCGCTTCCCGCAAAACGAAAACCAGTGCCTCGCTTTCACCATCACTCGCCCAGGTGATCTCTTCGCCACCGCCAAACGGCTTGGATGGACTATCGCCAACAAGATCGTCATCAACCGCCTTACCGTCTCCAGATATTTTTCCGTCTTTCAG
Organism: uncultured Sphingomonadaceae bacterium; assembly: GCA_947494305.1. Lineage (GTDB taxonomy): Bacteria > Pseudomonadota > Alphaproteobacteria > Sphingomonadales > Sphingomonadaceae > Parasphingorhabdus. Next base: position 388,404 of record CANLUL010000003.1, read on the forward strand.
ATCAAATACGAAAATCCGGCTGTAATTGCCTGGCGTTTCCCAGCTGGACCAGTGGCGAATGAAAAGCTCGTCATATTCACGGCCAGTGCCGGGGCCAGGCTCCGCGCGGTTGCCATCATCATCGCAACCAAAATTCTCGCATGTTCTCGCGATATCTCCCCAGACAGCAATTTTTTTTCCGGATGGGGATATTTTGAAACCCGCAATATCCGTTTTGAAATTGCTTACACTGCCTATAGATTTGATTGCATCAACCTTACCGATGGCAGAAACTGGCATTCCCCATAACTGTTCGCTGCCACTTTTATCGCTTAGGAAATACAGCATCTTTCCGTCGGGAGAAAAGGATGGGCTATGCTCACTGGCATCCGGCAAATCGGCAACACGTTGGGGTGTGGCATTAGATTGCGTAAGGTCCAGAATGTGAAGGTTGGTGCTCCGTTCATAGCTTTCCGGATCGGTCTCGGTGACCGAGAAAGCCACTTGCTTTTCATCCGGTGAGACGGTCGGTGCACCAAGGCGTTTGAGCGTTGCCAAATCCTCTGCCGTCATCGGGCGGGCCATGGCCGTTGTTGCAGTAAGGGAGGCGCCAGCCAGCAGGAGCGCTCCAAATGAAGTTTTGCAGATTTTTCTCATGGCTCGTGGTTTAGCACGAGCTAGCTACAGATCAATTGGGATTAGTTTTTGTTGATCCGGGCGATTTCTCGCGACACCAGTTCTTCCACCAATTGCGGCAAGTTGTCATCCAGCCACTGTTTCAACATGGGTCGCATCATTTCGCGGGTCAAATCTTCCAGTGATGTGCCATTGGATTGGTTGGAGGCCACTTTGCGTTCTGTTCCTTCGGCAGAAACAAGTGCCGAAAGCGATTCACGCATCGCGTCGAGCTTATTCTCGTCTATCAGCCTTTCTTCCCTGCGCCGATCACCGAACACACCCCGGGCGCTGCTCAAATCTTCGTCTTGTACTTCCTCGGTAAGTTCAAGCACTTCCTCTTCTTCTACGGTCTCTATATCGGGTACGGCTTTTAGTTTCGGTTTTGCAATTTTTTTGCGAACAGGCGCCGCATCGGCCTCAATCACTTTGTCTTCCGCGATGATGCGTTTGATGGACGAAAGAATCTCTTCCATTGACGACTCTTTGCTTTGCTCTGCCATCTGCAAACCCCCAAGAATATATTCTAACGACCCCGTGTTCGTTAGAGACTATCGGTTCATTTGCTTTCGCGTGGAACCGGCAGCGGTTCTATGTCCGCTGTTTGCGCTTTGGTGTCAACGGTCCGAGTGGCTTCTGGCTCTGGATTGGGGTCACTTTGGAAGTCATATATGACATTTTTGACACGGTTATAGTTAACATTGGGATCATAGAGCGTGCCGCCATCTAATCCCAAATCACGGGCTTCCGCGCGCCCCATTGCTGCTAACAAGCTAAATCCTGCGACATAGGCGTTGCGTCGAGCAGTGACCAATTGCACCTGGGTATTCAGTAATTCTTGTTCGGCGTTCAAAATATCCAATATGGTTCGATTGCCTACTGTATTTTCGGCGCGAACCCCCTCGAGTGACAAAGCCGCTGCGGCCATAGCCCGCTCAGATGATTGGATCACCCGCTCTGACGCGCGCCAGCTGGAAAAGGCAGCCCGGGTTTGGGCAATGATGTTGCGCTCGGTTAAGATTTGCTGCTCATAAGCTTGACTGGATCGGGCTTGTGCTTGCCGAATCTGTGCCGACGGTCGCCCACCCTGATAAATCGGAACAGTGGCTCGAATTCCGGCTTCCGCGGTTGATTGTTCTTGTACAAAATTGGCGCCCGCAATGGCGCCACCCAATGTGCCATGAAAATTCAAATAGCGACCTTGGGCATAGGTTTCCACGCGCGGCTTTCTGGCTGCGCGCGCGCGCTTAATGTCATATTCTGTCGCCCGGCTGCGATCTTTGGACGCCAATAGGTCGGGATTATTCGCCAATGCGACATCCGCAGCTTCATCCGGGGTTTTGGGGAGATTTGGAAGTGGCGGCGGTGGTTTTAACTCTCCAGGCACTCGGCCGACCAATGCAATATAATTTTCCTTGCTGCGGATCAGGTTGGCGCGCGCAGTTTCCAGATCGCCTTTGGCGCCTTCCAATCTAGCTTCTGATTGTGCAACATCGGTCCGCGTTAAATCGCCAATTTCAAACCGATCGCTGGTCGCTTCCAAATTGACAGCGAGCACACCAACATTGGCGCGGTTTAGGTCGGCAATCGCGGCATCGCGAATGACGTCCATATATGTGGCCACTACATTGCTGAACAAGCTCGATTCAGTGCCCCGCAAATCGTGTTGACCAGCATCAACCCGGGTCCTTGCCGCTCTAACGGCATTTTTGATGGCTCCACCTGCATATATCGGCACAGTAACCGAGCCGCCAGCCGTGGATTGGCGGAGCGGCGCGGTGAAGCTGTTGGCACTGCGTAGGAAATTTTCCTGAAAGCCAAAATCGCTTGTCGCATTGGGGAGGCCATCGGCCTTGGCGATTGGAACAGCCTCGTCCAATGCCCTTTGTCCAGCCCGTGCACCCGTCATAGTCGGATTAGTTTCATAGGCAGCTATCAACGCTTCACGAAGCGTATCTGCATGGGCCGGAGCGCAAACAAAAGCCGCAACCGCAGCGGTCAGAAACAGTCTGTTTTTACGCATCATACTGCCTCTCGCAAATCGGCTCTAAAATTCAAAACTTTTTGGCTTTTCGAAACCCGGTAAAACACAACCGCCGCAGTCAGCGAAAAATTGATAGCTAACGGTGCCACCTGCTTTACGGCCCAGGGCGAGGCGGGAAACACCCGAATCGCTGATCGCTGCAACCAGGCGGCCATTTTCTGCCAGCTGAGCCTCCAGCGCGTCTGGGACTTGCTCAACAATGCCATCGATCAAAATAACCGAGTAAGGTCCACCTTTCTCAAAGCCATCTGCCAATTTGCCTTTTTCGATCGATATATTTTTTTCGGTAGCAAGATTAGCCTGTGCTTTTGACACCAATTTTGCCGATTGCTCCAAAGCAATGACTGATTCGGTCAATTTGCTGACCACAGCTGCTGTATAACCAGAGGCTGCTCCGACAATCATCACGTTATCATCATCCCGAATGTTAGCGGCATTGATTAACAGGCCGGTTGCCAGCGGTGTGTTAAGCGCGCGTCCTTCGCCTATGGCGACGCCGCGATCAGAATAGGCAATGGACCGGTTGGCGGAGGGTACAAAGTCTTCGCGTGCAACTTCTGCCATCGCTCCGATGACACGCGGATCGCTAACATCGGTTGTTCGCAATTGCGAAACGACCATGGCCTTGCGCATTTCTTTGAAATTTTCCTGACCCACCGAGAACGTCCTCACTGTCAAATGTTTCGTAAAATGGCTTTATACAACCTGTATTATTTAAGCAATACAGTATCTACGAAGCCTGGTTTCTATTAGACAGACTTCATTCTCCCGCCAAGTCAGTTTCCAGTTATTTTCATGTAATTACGTTTTTCGCGTAACAAATTTAGACTGTCGTTCTGTGATCCAAAAGCGTTTTGGGTTGACATTACTGGCAAAGGAAAGCAATTCGCGCCCCTCCACGCGATCTTCCAATGGTTAGGCCCGATGGCGGAGTGGTCACGCAGCGGTTTGCAAAACCGTCCACGCCGGTTCGATTCCGGCTCGGGCCTCCAAAAACCTCCCAGAGATGCGGGATTCAGTCTGAACCTTCGGTCGCTGAATTATCTAGCAAAAACCATTATTTAGCCATTCATGGTTAACGCTGTTTTTACACTTTATTCCGTATAACGGCACGAGATGCATAAGGGGCAATCGTGAAATTGGAAAAGGCACAGGATTCAAGCAATTCTGCCTGGCGGCAAATTTGGACTAAAATCGCGGTGCCCGATTCCATTCGTGCTGATCTGATTACGTTGCAACATGAGCGCATTGGCGCCTTGATTCCGATTCTTTACTTCACGATCGCCACTATTGCGATTGTTGCAGCCTCGGCCTCTGGAGGCGGGTTTGACCCCATCTACCATGTTGTTTTGCCTGGTGGCTTTGTTGGCATGGGCATTTTCCGCTGCTGGATTTGGTATAGTCGCAAGAACAAGCCAGTGGATTTGGAGAAAGCTGAAAAGCATCTGCATTCAACGACTAGAATAGCAGTGGCTATGGGATTGGTCGGCGGTCTTTGGACTTTAGATGCCTATTACGAAACAATTGAGGCAAGGCGTGTCCTGGCCCCAGTATTTATTTTCATGCTGACATTTGCCGCCGCAATTTGTTTGAGCAGTCTACCAAAAGCGGCTCTCGGCGCTATGTTGACCGCTTTGGCTCTGCCCTCGGTTGCCATGATCGTTTCGTCTGATGCCGGTATTCAGGCAATGGGAATTAGCTTGCTTATTGTATCATTTTTAATGGCCGGATTGGTGATAGCCAATTTTGCTCAGATGGTCAGCGGCCTGCAATTGAGGCAAGAACTAGAGATTCTCGCAACTACCGATGTATTAACGGGACTTGCTAATCGGCGGGCTTTTGGCGAGCGACTGGAAGAAGAGGTTCAGATTGCCGACCAAAAGGATAAATCTGGCGGCTTTGCGGTTTTGATGATTGATTTGGATGGTTTCAAAAGCGTGAATGACACATATGGACATGTCGCTGGCGATGAGTTGTTGTGTGAAGTCGCCAAAAGACTGCAAAAAATCTGTGGTCATGCGCGGTCTATCGCCCGTCTAGGCGGCGATGAATTTGCCTTGATTGTTGCGGCCACCACAAACTCTCTGTTGAAAGACCAATCATCAGCGATCAAAGCGATGCTCTCTCTGCCTTATGAGGTGGAAGGCAGCCAGGTGATTATTTCTGCAAGTATCGGTTCTGCTCGTTATCCCAGAGATGGATTGGAAATTCCAGAGTTACTGCGCATAGCCGATCAGGCGCTGTATAAAGACAAATTTGGCAATACCAAACTCGGGCAAGCCGTTAGCGGCAATTAATTGGCTGAACAAAGCGCCGCCCGATGTTATCCAAAGGGCAATTTATTCCCTCTTAATCAAGCGATTAAATTCCCGTTTGCAAGCTTGCGCCGCGAGTGGCATAGTGTCGCCAAAATGGGAGAGACTGCATGGCTACACAGGTCGCCGATAAGAAGGATGCGCAGCAAAGTTCTGGCATCGAATCTGTTGATGTTTTGATCGTTGGTGCGGGAATCTCCGGTATCGGGATGGCGGTGCATTTGCGGGATAAATGTCCCGGGAAATCATTTGCTCTGGTTGAACGCCGCGAAGAAATTGGAGGTACCTGGAATCTCTTCCAATATCCCGGCATTCGTTCCGATAGTGATATGCACACATTGGGCTATAATTTTGAGCCATGGACCGAGCAAAAATCAATTGCCGATGGCCCTTCGATCATGAAATATTTGCACCGGATCAAGGACAAGCATGATCTGGAAAAGCAGATTCGATTTGGCCATAAAGTATTGTCGGCCAGCTGGTCCAGTGAGGACGCGCGGTGGACAGTGACCGCAGAAAAGTCCGATGGCAGCACCGTTCAAATCCACGCTAATTTCGTCTATATGGGCGCGGGCTATTATGACTATGACAATCCTTATGATGCCCAGATAGAAGGCATTTCGAACTTTAAAGGCGACGTGGTTCACCCGCAATTCTGGCCCAAAGATTATGATTACATGGGCAAGAAAGTCGTCATTATTGGCAGCGGCGCAACAGCGGTAACCATTGTTCCTGTGATGGCGGAAAAAGCGTCTCATGTCACAATGCTACAGCGGACACCCACATGGTATGCTGCACGTCCGGCGAAAGACTGGCTGGCCAATAGCTTGCGCAAAATCATGCCCGAAATGTGGGCCTATAAAATCATCCGCAAGAAAAATGTCTGGATGCAGGATCTGACCTTTCGAATGGCGCGGGACAAACCGGAAAAAGTAATCAGCAAGCTTGAGAAGCCGCTCAAAAAAGAGCTGGGCGACAAATATAACAAGGAAGATTACACACCGCCTTATGGTCCGTGGGAACAACGATTGTGTCTGGTTCCTGATAGCGACATGTTCAAAGCCATTGCGTCGGGCAAAGCCGATTTGAAGACAGGACATATCGAAACGGTAACCGAAAATGGCGTTACACTGAAATCTGGTGAAACACTCGATGCGGATATCATTGTTACGGCAACCGGATTGAAGATGGCTGTGGCGGGAAAAGTCCAGTTTGAAGTGGATGGTAAGCCGGTACATTGGCCCGATCATTATTATTATAAAGGCTGCATGTTCTCCGACATTCCCAATCTGTCCATCGTGTTTGGCTATCTCAATGCCAGTTGGACGTTGAAGGCAGATATCGTGTCTGAATATACCTGCCGCGTGCTGAATCATATGGATGCTTCGGCGACGCGCATTGCCAATCCAGTTCTGGGTAAGGAACTAGAGCAGGAAGAGCTTTTCGACTTTTCTTCCGGTTATATTCGGCGATCGCTTGATGAGTTACCGCGACATAGCACCGCTATGCCATGGAAGCTCAATCAGGATTATCTGTATGATAAGCCTGTATTGCTCAATGACCCGATTGATGACGGGGTATTGCAGTTTTACGGTCCCAATAGCGCCAAAGCCAACAATGAAGATGCGGAAACATTAGAGGCGGCAGAATAGACTATCTTGCAATTTACATTAATGTAAGTAGTAAGGCGTCATGGAAAATGAAACAATTGATGTCCTAATTGTTGGTGCCGGTATCTCTGGCATTGGCGCAGCTGTTCACCTTACCAAAAGATGCCCGGGGCGCAGTTTTGCCATTGTCGAAGCGCGCGCGAGTCTCGGCGGGACTTGGGATTTGTTCAAATATCCCGGCATTCGCTCCGATAGTGACATGTACACATTGGGCTATAATTTCAAACCCTGGACCTCGCGGCAAGCGATCGCCGACGGGCCGAACATCATGACCTATTTGCACGAGACGGTCGAAGAATATGGTTTGGAAAAGCATATCCGCTACAAACAAAAAATAGTGAACGCGAGTTGGTCGAGCGATGAGGCGTTGTGGACAGCAACAATTTTGCATGGAGATGGCGCATCCAGCATCGTCAAATGCCGGTTCCTCTTCATGTGCTCTGGCTATTACAACTACGAAGAAGTGCATGATCCTGAATTTGCTGGGCGCGATGACTTTGCGGGGCAAATTATCCATCCTCAATTCTGGCCTGAAGATTTGGACTACACCGGTAAGAAAGTGGTCGTCATTGGAAGCGGTGCAACCGCGGTTACCGTGGTCCCGGCCATGGCGGAGACGGCTGGCCATGTGACCATGCTTCAACGTTCACCCAGCTATGTCGCTTCGCGCCCTGGTGAGGATAAATTTGCACTGGCGCTTCGAAAAATTCTGCCCAGCAAGGCTGCTTATCTGATTACCCGCTGGCGCAATGTATTGATGCAGCTCTTCTTCTTTAATCTGGCGCGTAAACGACCGAAACGGGTCAAGAAAGCACTGCTTGATATGGTCCGTGAGGAATTGGGTCCCGATTATGACATGACCCATTTCACACCGCGCTATAACCCCTGGGATGAGCGACTTTGTGCCGTGCCGGATAGCGACCTTTTCAATGTGATCCGTGATGGCAAGGCCTCTGTGGTGACTGAACACATTGATAGATTTGTGGAAAATGGAATCCTATTGAAATCAGGAGAGACACTCGAAGCTGATATAATCGTCACCGCGACGGGACTCAAATTGCTCACCGGTGGCAGTGCCGATTTTGAAGTGGATGGCCAGAAAGTAGACTTCGGCAAAACCATCAATTACAAAGGGGTCATGATGTCCGGGGTACCCAATCTTGGCATGACCTTTGGCTATACCAATAGCAGTTGGACGTTAAAGGCCGATCTAACCAGCGAATATATTTGCCGGTTGCTCAATCATATGGAGGCGAATGGCTTCGACTATGCGGTGCCAACCCTGCCTGCCGATGGATCGGTGCAGCCGGAACCGTTGCTCGACTTCTCGTCGGGCTATGTACAACGGGCTATTGCTGACTTGCCGAAACAGGGACAGGAAAAACCCTGGCGGCTCAATCAGAACTATCCAAAGGATATTATCAATCTTCGGCACAAGACGGTTGATGATGGCGTGGTGGTTTTTGGAAAATCGAAGTCCGCGATGAAATCTCGCGAGTTGGAAGCCGTATAAGTCTCTCGCACTTGTATCAGAGTCAGTCTATAGGACTGAAATGACTGATTTTAATGCTCTGATAGAGGCCGACAAGGGCCAAGATGCTCGCACTATCCAGATATTGGATGTTCACAATTTCGAAGATTGGCTGAATGATCAGCCGGATACGATCCGCGAAATTGTGAAAGCCTATAAGTTTAAGGCTAACCCCAAATCTTTCTTGATTCTGCCCGGCTCAGGTAAAGCCGTCGATGGTCAGCAGGGTGATTTCAAAGTTGTTGCCGGTGTCATCGATCACAAGCAGCTCGATCCATGGTCACTCGCGAAATTGGGCGGGAAATTGCCGGAAGGTAAATACCGTCTTGCTGGAGCCACCGAGAAAGGCGGGCTGTTCGGCTGGCTGATCGCCCAACATGAATTTGATCGATATAAAGAATTGCCGGATCGTCAGGGACCAAGCGTGTTGTTGGTCAAGGATGAGATCGCGCAGCTCGACGAAGCCGTTCGCCAGGCAGATGCCACCGCCTTAGTGCGTGATATGGTCAACACCCCTGCAGCGGATATGGGGCCAGACAAACTCGAAGAAATTGTCGACAAATTGTCGGTCAAACATGACGCAGAGTTCAAGGTAACCCGCGGAGATACATTGGAAGAGCATTTTCCGATGATTCATGGCGTCGGCAAAGCGGCGATGCGGCCGCACGCTCCGCGATTGCTCGAACTAAAATGGGGCAAATCGGATCACCCTAAAATAGCCATTGTCGGGAAGGGCGTAACTTTTGACAGCGGCGGTCTATCGATGAAATCACCCGTCGGCATGATGCTGATGAAAAAGGATATGGGCGGCGCAGCGCATGCCATCGCTTTGGCCAAACTGGTCATGGAGGCAAAGCTTCCCGTCAATCTGCATCTTTTGGTGCCGGCTGTTGAAAATAGCGTTGATGGCCATGCTTTGAGGCCGGGCGATATATTGGATAGTCGCAAAGGTCTGACGGTAGAGATTACCAATACCGATGCGGAAGGGCGGCTGGTTTTGGGTGATGCGCTCACATTGGCAGGGGAAGAAGAGCCGGAACTGATACTGGATTTTGCTACCCTGACGGGGGCGGCGCGTGTGGCCTTGGGACCAGACTTACCGGCTATGTTCGCCACTGACGACGACGTAGCCGAAGCGTTGCATCAGGCTGGCGACAAAGAGGATGACCCAGTTTGGCAGATGCCACTTTGGAAGCGCTATGAATATCGTCTCAACAGCACGATTGCGGATTGTATCAACAGCGCATCCGGTTCGTTTGCCGGTTGCATGACCGCAGCGCTGTTTCTGCAAAAATTTGTGCCCGATGATGTATCCTGGGTCCATTTCGATACCTACGCATGGCGTCCAGCAAGTAAGGCAGGCCGTCCCAAAGGCGGCGAAGCACTCGGCCTTCGGGCAAGTTGGCGTTATTTGAAGGATCGTTACGCCGCTTGATAAGCCTCGTATTTATCGTCTAAGGGCTGCCAGATTGTAAAAAGCGGCATGATCGATCGGTTTGCCGCCAAAGAGTTTAACTGGGGTAGCGCAAAAAATGGACATGAAGGCCGCAGATATGGCTAGAGCGAAATTTGCCCTACATGGCCCTGAGGAGAAATTTGATCCTCGGGTAACCGCGCATCGCGGCGACCTGGCCGACATTAAGCTGGCGGGCAAAATGTTTGCCCCCCATTATGCTGAAGCACTGCCCATGCGTTGTTCCGCGCCCAAGGCGATGCTGCGAAAGCAAGCGGGTAAGAACTATGAGGCTGTTTCTGAGCTACTTCATGGCGAAGAATTCCAAATGCTGGACGTAGCCGGAGATTGGGCCTGGGGCTTCTGTCAGGCTGACGGTTATGTCGGGCACGTGCCTTTTCATGCCTTGCAGCATATTCGCAAGACACCCGTACCAACACATTTGGTCTCGGCTCGGGCCGCACTGATCTTCTCGCAACCAGATATCAAATCGGGTGTTATGAAACGGCTTCCGATGGGCGCGCACATTGCTTGTGGTGAGCCCAGTGAATGCAAAAAGTTTCTGAGCACTGGCAAGGGTTTTGTCCATGTTCAGCATGTGCAGAAAATCGGCGCGAAAATAGTCTTTGATGGCGGAAATAGCCCAATTGATTTGGCGGAACAGCTGGTTGGTGCACCCTATCTATGGGGCGGCCGCAGTGGTGACGGGTTGGACTGCTCCGGGTTGGTGCAAACGGTGCTGACCATTGCCGGTATAGAATGCCCACGCGATGCTGATCAGCAGATGGCCGTTCTTGGCAAAGATCTTGCCGATGAGGAACAATTGCAACGCGGCGATCTGGTATTTTTCCCAGACCATGTTGGGATGATGGTCGATCAGGAAAAAATCATTCACGCCAATGCCTACTGGATGCGCGTTTCGATTGATCCACTGGCGGAAGTAGTTTCCCGCTTCGGCGAAGAGTGTGAGCAGCCAGTGCTCGCGCGCAAACGGCTGGGCTGAAAAATGCCGCAGACGGTTTTCATCGATGGCGCAGTTGGAACGACCGGGCTAGAAATTGGTGATCGGTTAGCCGATCGTTCCGAATTTGAACTGGTGCGCCTGGCAGAAGACCAGCGTAAAGATTTGAGCGCGCGGCGAGATGCAATAAATGGCAGCGACTTTGTCATTTTATGTTTGCCAGATGAGGCGTCAAGGCAGGCCGTATCACTTTTGGATAATGATACGACGCGCTTCATTGATGCGTCCACGGCGCATCGGACAGCTCCAGATTGGGTGTATGGTTTTCATGAATTTCGCCACAGTCAGCGCAAAGCGATAGAAGAAGCGCGTTTTGTTTCAAACCCGGGATGCTATCCGACAGGCTTTCTGGCGTTGGTCGCGCCGCTGGTTGCAAAAAACCTGCTTCCTGCTGACTGGCCCTATTCGGTCAACGCGGTTTCTGGCTATTCCGGCGGCGGCAAAGCATTGATTGAGCGATTTGCTGCCGAACCCGATATTGGGGTTCGCAACTATGGCCTGAATCTTGATCATAAACATATGCCAGAGATGAAACGGTATGCCGGATTGCATCATGACGTGATTTTCGCGCCCTCTGTTATCCGCGCTTATCGTGGAATGCTTGTTGAAGTGCCGCTCAATCTTGCAGCGATGAATGGCGGGGCAAAGGCGGCCCAGTTGCTCGAAACGTTGCAGGCGCATTATGAAACCTCACCCATCGTCCATGTTCACGATGGATCAGGAATGACCGAGTTGCTTCTCGGCGAGAATGATCCGCCCACTGACCGGCTTGATCTCTATGTTTTTGCCGATCCCAGTGGTGAATGCGTGCGCTTGATTGCGCGGCTTGATAATTTGGGCAAGGGGGCCGCCGGCAGTGCGGTGCAGGACCTCAATATTATGGCTGGCCTGGACGAAACTGCGGGGCTTCGTCTGTAATCCGGATTACTTGGCAGGAGTTTCCACTTTGTCGGGGCGCAAGCTATTCCCAGCACGACCGCTGCGGAATGCACCAAACCAGCTAAGCGGGTTCAATGTTGTTGAACCATCCAGGGAGAAGGTGAGCAATTCGGCACGACCGCCAATATTTTGCCAAGGGATGCTGCCATCTAGACCCAATGGACTCTCGACGCGACTGTCAGCCGACAGGTCGCGATTGTCACCCAGTAGATAAACATGATTTTCTGGAATGATCACCGGATCAATATCGTCGGTATATTGCGGACCAAGATCGATAATATCGTAGCTAACCCCATTTGGCAGTGTCTCGCGAATAATGGGTAGAGAGCAAACTGGATTACCGTCGGCATCGATATCCTTGGATCCTGGAAAATCCTGTCCGTTGCACGGCGAGTTCAGGTCAATCGGAATCTGCAAGTCCGGCTGTACTTCCTGCGGTACTCCGACTCCGTTTAGGAAAACCTGTCCTCCGCGTAATTCTAGTGTGTCACCGGGTAGACCGATGACGCGTTTGATATAATCGCTGCTCTGATCCTTGGGCGTCAGGATAACGATATCGCCGCGCTCGGGCAGGCTACCGAATAGGCGGCCTTCCATTTTTGGCAGGATATGGAATGTTGGCGATACCCAAGACCAGCCATAGGCATATTTGCTAACGATCAGACGATCACCAACCAACAGGCTGGGCATCATGGAAACCGATGGAATGTAAAAAGGCTTGGCTACCAGGCTATGGAAAGCCAGAACGGCGAGAAGCAGCAAGGCAATGCTTCTTATCTCACCGATCCAGTCTGTTTTCTGCTTTTCCGGTTTGTCTGTCGAGACGGATTTTGCTGCGTTTTCAACTGCCATATTTTCGTCTTTGGTTTCGTGGTCTATTGGTTTCGGGTCCATCTGAAGCACAATTCCTATAGCGGGTGGGCTTCAATGATCACGAATGCCTGCGCCCATGGATGATCATCGGTGAGTGTGAGATGAACGGTGGCGCTATATCCGTCCGGCGTCAAAGCGTCGAGCCGTTTTTTCGCGCCGCCCGTTAGCGCCAGTGTTGGTGCCCCACTCTTGGCGTTGACCACGCCAATGTCTTTCATGAAAACGCCCGCCTTGAAGCCTGTGCCGACAGCCTTGGAATAGGCCTCTTTGGCGGCAAAGCGTTTCGCGTAGGTTCCGGCTTTGGTGTAAGGCCGCCGTGCTGCCTTGGCGCGTTCCAGTTCGGTAAAGACACGATTCTCGAACCGTTCACCAAAACGCTCGAGCGAGTTTTGAATGCGCTCGATATTGCAAAGATCTGATCCCAGTCCGATGATCAACGCGCTTCATCCATTAGATTGCGCATCCGTTTGATACTGTTGTCCAGCCCGGTAAAAATTGCCTCTCCGATAAGGAAGTGACCTATGTTCAACTCACGCAACTGTGGAATCGCCGCGATCGGTACGACATTATCAAATGTCAGGCCATGACCGGCATGCGGTTCGATGCCGTTTTTTGCGGCCAACGCGGCTGCATCGGCGATCCGTCGCAATTCATCTTCGCGTTCGACGCCATCCAATTCTGCGTAGCGCCCGACATGAAACTCAACCACCGGCGCGCCCAGATGGATGGCGGCTTCCACCTGACGTGGATCGGGTTCAATGAACAGACTGACGCGAATATTGGCGTTACGCAATTGTCCGACAAAATCGGTCAGTCGATTGTGTAGCCCTGCCGCGTCAAGTCCGCCTTCGGTTGTCCTCTCCTCCCGATTTTCGGGCACGATGCAGGCCGCGTGCGGTTTGTGGCGAAGCGCAATGTCGAGCATCTCATCAGTTGCCGCCATCTCCAGATTGAGCGGGATGGTAAGCTGATCCATCAATATGGTCAGGTCTTCGTCGCGTATATGCCGGCGATCTTCGCGCAGATGCGCGGTAATCCCGTCGGCTCCTGCCTCGGCAGCCATTAGCGCCGCACGCACAGGCTCCGGATGGTCACCACCCCGCGCATTGCGAATAGTGGCGACATGGTCGATGTTGACACCAAGTCTCAGAAAATCGGTTCCACTCACGCTTTACGGCTGCCTGGCTTGGTTGTCGGGATAGCCGCTAACTCTGCGGGTACTTCATCCGGCGCATAAGATGGCACATCCATTGTGGTTAGCGGAAAGAAAGGCACATCAAATTGAGCCGCGCCACTAGAGCGGTCGACCAGAGCCCCGGCTGCAATGACATTGCCGCCTGCATCGCGGATAGCCTGAATGGCTTCTCGGGAAGAGAGGCCAGTTGTTACGATATCTTCCATCATCAAAACTTTTTGACCCGGTTCGAGATAGAAGCCGCGGCGCAATATAAAGGTGCCATCCGGGCGTTCAAGGAACAAGGCGTCCAAATCCAAAGCGCGGCCCATTTCATGACCAATAATGACGCCACCCATCGCTGGAGAAACAACCACATCAATAGAGCGTCTGATGTCTGCGGGAATTTTGGCGACCAGTGCTTCGGCCATCCGCGCGGCGCGGCGCGGTTGCATTAATAGTCGCGCGCATTGCAAATATTGCATGCTGTGACGGCCTGACGACAGGATGAAGTGACCTTCCAACAGGGCGTCGCTAGCCCTAAATTCTGCCAAAATTTCTTCTTCAGTCAAAATCTTATCCCAGCATGTTTTTATTGTTTCTGCCCAAATGGGCATGTTGCTGTTGCAATGCCAGAAAAATATCTTTCAAAAAACTGAAAAAATATATGCAGAGGCGCTTGAGGCTTGGTCAAAGCCTGCCTATAAGCTCCTCCCAAAGGGGTATATCAGGTGGATTTTGCTGAGTGCTACATAGCGCAAATATCGCAAAAAACTGCCGATAATCAGGGTAGAAGGTTGAGCAAAATATGACTCATTACGTGAAGGCATGGATTCTTGCTTTGGCATTGGTCCTAAGTCCAGCTGCTGTTTCTGCACAGGAAGCATTGCCAGAAGCACCGGGAACTGAAGCGGCGCCTGCTGCGGCTGAGGCAGTTGATCCAGCAGCACAGTCCAGTGAAGCGCCAGCGGAAGCTGCCGCTCCAACAGGTCTTGATCCAGCGCTTTACACGCCGATGAAGCCAACACCGGGCATTGGTATGCCAGTCGATAAAGGTATCGACTTTCAGCAGCAGTTCAGCGCGACTGGCCAGCAGGCGAAATGGATCAATGATGCCATTTTGGTTCCAATGATGTTCGGTGTTAGCCTTATAGTCCTAGGTCTTATGCTTTGGACCGTTGTACGTTTTCGTCGCGGCGCTAACCCAGAGCCTTCAAAAACAACGCATAATACCTTCATAGAAATTATCTGGACGGTTATTCCGGTCATCATTCTGGTGGTAATTGCTGTCCCATCTATCAGCCTCTTGGCACAGCAGTTTGAGCCTGCTCCAGAAGACGCGTTGACCGTGAAGGTTACCGGTTATCAGTGGTATTGGGGTTATAACTATCCCGACAATGGCGATTTTGAAGTTATCGCAAACATGCTTCCTGAAGAGGAAGCTGTCGCTCGCGGCGAGCCATATCAACTGGCCGCTGACAACCGCATGGTCATTCCTGTGGGTAAACCGGTCAAAATGCTGATCACTGCAGCTGACGTCATTCACAGTTTTGCCATTCCAGCAGCCTGGTTCAAGCTTGATGCGGTTCCCGGCCGGATCAATGAAAAAGTTCTGCAGATTGACCGAGAGGGCGTTTACTACGGCCAGTGTTCGGAGCTCTGCGGGGCGCGTCACGGCTTTATGCCAATCACTGTGGAAGTGGTGTCGCAGGAAAAGTTCGACAACTGGGTCCTTGCCAATGGCGGTACCGTTGCAGGGGAAGAAGAGGCTGAAGAGGCAGAGGCTGGTGAAGCTGCTGAAACAGAAACTGCTTCCGCTGAAGACACAACTGAAGAAGCGCCTGCCGATGCAGCCGCTGCTACAAACTGAGGGTTAGAGAGATGACAACAATTACAGCAGACGGTCAGATCGACGATCACGCACATGATGCGGATCACAAGCCCGCTTTTTTCCAGCGTTGGTTCATGTCAACCAACCACAAGGATATTGGTACCCTTTATCTTTTGTTCGCGATTATCGCCGGTATAATTGGTGGTGCGATGTCCGGATTGATGCGGATGGAGCTGGCGGAACCCGGCATTCAATATCTGCAAACTTGGGCAAGTATCTCCAACGGTACCGAAGCTTCGATGGATCAGGCCTATCACCTTTGGAATGTTCTGATCACCGCGCACGGTCTAATCATGGTTTTCTTCATGGTGATGCCAGCCATGATTGGCGGTTTTGGTAACTGGTTTGTGCCATTGATGATTGGCGCGCCGGATATGGCGTTCCCGCGGATGAATAACATTAGTTTCTGGCTGCTGGTTCCTGCTTTTCTGCTGCTCTTGGGCTCGGCTTTCGTGCCTGGCGGTACGGGCATGGGGGCTGGTACGGGCTGGACGGTTTACGCGCCGCTAGCCACGAGTGGTTCGGTTGGTCCGGCTGTGGACATGGCAATCCTGTCACTTCACTTGGCGGGTGCATCATCAATCCTGGGTGCGGTGAACTTCATCACCACCATCTTTAACATGCGTGCTCCTGGCATGACTCTTCATAAAATGCCGCTTTTCGTATGGTCGGTATTGGTTACAGCATTCTTGCTGCTTCTGTCACTGCCGGTGCTTGCTGCTGCAATCACCATGCTGTTGACGGATCGTAACTTCGGCACAGCATTCTTTGATGCAGCCGGCGGCGGTGATCCGGTGCTTTATCAGCATCTATTCTGGTTCTTTGGTCACCCGGAAGTTTACATCATGATCCTGCCAGGTTTTGGTATGGTTAGTCATATTGTAGCGACCTTTAGCCGTAAGCCTGTCTTCGGTTATTTGGGGATGGCCTATGCGATGGTCGCCATCGGTGTGGTCGGCTTTGTGGTTTGGGCGCACCATATGTTCACCACAGGTATGTCGGTTAACGTGAAGATGTACTTCACGGCGGCTACGATGGTGATCGCGGTACCGACGGGGATCAAGATATTCTCGTGGATTGCGACTATGTGGGGCGGTTCGATGACCTTCAAGACTCCGATGATGTGGGCGCTTGGGTTTATCTTCATGTTCACCGTTGGTGGTGTGACGGGTGTCGTTCTTGCCAATGGTGGTATCGACGATAACCTGCATGACACCTACTATGTGGTGGCGCACTTCCACTATGTGCTGTCGCTGGGTGCAGTCTTCTCGATCTTCGCTGGCTTCTACTATTGGCTGCCGAAAATGTCGGGTCGGATGTACAGCGAATTGTTGGGGCAACTCCATTTCTGGATTTTCTTCATCGGTGTGAACGTCTTGTTCTTCCCACAGCACTTCCTGGGTCAACAAGGGATGCCACGTCGCTATCCAGACTACCCGGATGCTTATGCTTACTGGAACCAAATCAGCTCGCTCGGTTATTGGATTATGCTGGTTGGTGTCGCGATCTTCTTCGTGAACCTCGCCTACACATTCCTCGCTGGTCGTAAGGCAGAAGGCAATTACTGGGGTGAGGGTGCAACCACACTGGAATGGACTTTGACCAGTCCTCCGCCATTCCACCAGTTTGAAACGCTACCGCGGATCAAGTGAAACTAGGGCGCTGATGAACAGATGACGACGGCATCAACAACACTTCACGGACTGGCCAGTGCAAAGGATCTCTTTGCGCTGACCAAACCGCGTGTGATGTCGCTAGTCATTTTCACTGCGCTTTGCGGTTTGTTGGCGGCACCGGGCACTATTCATCCCGTGCTTGGTTTTACGGCTATACTGGCTATCAGCCTGGGTGCTGGTGCTTCGGCAGCGTTAAACCAATGGTATGAATCGGACATAGATGCGGTCATGAAACGGACCAGTCAGCGACCATTGCCTGCTGGCCGGATGGATCGTGAAACTGCGCTGCATTTCGGTATAGGACTGTCGGTATTTTCGGTAGTGCTGATGGGCGTTGCGATAAACTGGTTCAGCGCCGCATTCTTGGCATTTTCTATTTTCTTCTATGCGGTGGTCTACACGATCTGGTTAAAGCGCAGCACGCCGCAGAACATTGTTATAGGCGGAGCGGCAGGAGCGTTTCCTCCTGCTATCGGTTGGGCCGCTGTTACAGGCGATGTCACATTGATGCCTGTGCTTTTGTTCGCAATCATCTTTTTCTGGACGCCGCCGCATTTTTGGGCACTCGCGCTGTTTGTAAACAGCGACTATTCTAAAGCCGGCGTGCCAATGATGCCGGTTGTTGCTGGTCGCCGATCAACGAGAAAACAAATATTTGCCTATAGTTTAGTATTGGCAGTCGTAGCTGTTGCGCCATTTGCTCTTGGGCTAACTGGCTTGGTATACGGTATTTCATCAATTATTCTGAGTCTTGTTTTTAGCGGGCTTTCCCTGAAAGTCGCGATGAGTGAAACGTTCGAACCGGAAGATATGGAAGCTGAAAAGCGCCTGTTCAAATTCTCGATCTTTTATCTATTTGCGCTATTCGCCACGGTGGTTGTAGATCGGTTGGTGATGGCATGAGTGAGATAGATACCAGCCAACCTCCGATGTCGCCAGAGGAGCAGAAGGCTTTTCAAGCACGACAGAAACAGCGGGCCGTCATTATGGCCGGCTTGCTGATATTCCTGTGTGTATTATTCTATTTGATTACGATCGTTAAGATCGGGGCATCTACATAATGAGCGTTGCCCAAGCCCAGCTATCTGATAAGAATGTTCGTAGTGCCATGATGGCCGGGATGTTTGCTTTGGCTATGCTGGGCATGGGTTATGCGGCGGTTCCTCTATATGAAATTTTCTGCCGGGTAACTGGCTATGGTGGAACCACTCAAAGAGTAGACGCAGCCCAAGCGGCTACGGTGCAGGCAACGACCAAACCAATGTCGATCCGCTTTGATTCTAACGTGAACTCGGCTTTACCATGGTCCTTTAAACCGGAGCAGGCAACAGACCGTGTTAGTGTCGGCGCGCGCGATATGGCGATTTATATTGCCAAAAATGAGTCGAGCGAACCGGTGGTTGGAACGGCTACGTTCAACGTCACACCGGTGCTGGCGGGTAAATATTTTCACAAGATCCAATGCTTCTGTTTCACGGAACAATTATTGAAACCTGGTCAGCAGATGCGGATGCCGGTGCTCTACTATGTTGACCCAGCAATCCTGGAAGACCCGGAAACCAAAGATATTGAAGAAATTACACTCAGCTATACATTCTATCGGTCAAAAGACGGGCAAGCCGTCGATCAAGCTGGAAATGATAGCTAAACGGAATTTGAGGGAAGGTTAGGAATAATAATATGTCTGGCGCAAAGAACCACGATTATCATATTTTACCACCAGATATCTGGCCGCTGTTCGGGTCGTTTTCTGTTTTTGTCATGGCGATCGGCGGTATCCGGGCCATGCACGATATGCCTTTCGGGATGGCAACATTCCTGGCCGGTGTTGCGCTGGTCAGCTTAACCTTCTTTGCATGGTGGCGGAACGTCATTAATGAAGCGCATGCAGGAGATCATACGCCGGTTGTGCAGCTACATCTGCGCTACGGAATGATCCTGTTCATTGCCTCCGAAGTCATGTTTTTTGTCGGTTGGTTCTGGGCCTGGTTTGACTATTCTTTATTCCCACAACCGCTGGAATTGGTTGACGGCATAACGACCAACTATATCGGTCAGGAAGGCGCAGCAGCGCTATTGCAATGGCCACCAAAAGGTATTGAGGTTCTCAATGCATTTGAACTGCCGCTGCTCAACACGCTGATCTTGTTGTGTTCAGGTACCACTGTGACCTGGGCTCACCATTCATTGATCAACGGTAACCGGCAAGGCCTGATCACCGGCCTTTGGTTGACCATCATTTTGGGTGCGGTGTTTACTGCTATCCAGGCCTATGAGTATAGCATTGCGCCATTCCCATTTGCAGGGATCAATTATAGCGCCGCCTTCTATATGGCGACAGGCTTCCACGGGTTCCACGTTTTGGTGGGAACGATCTTCCTGATCGTCTGTCTGGCCCGTGCCTATAAGGGCCACTTCACACCGAAACAGCATTTTGGATTTGAAGCAGCAGCCTGGTATTGGCACTTTGTCGATGTGGTCTGGTTGTTCCTGTTCATCGTTGTTTATGTCTGGGGTGGCTGGGGCGCACCAGTCCACTAGGGCATTACATTGAACGAAACTGATCCAACAAAAGGGCAGCCGGATATGATTCCCGCTGCCCTTTTTGGTCTGTGCCCCAATTGCGGGCAGAAGACACTTTTTGGTAATATCACCCATTTTGCAGAACGCTGCAGGGCCTGTAGCTTGGACTTTTCCAGCTATAATGTTGGCGACGGACCAGCGGCGTTTCTGACCTTGATAGTAGGCGCTATTGTATTGGGATTGGCTCTTTTTGTAGAGTTCACATTTTACCCGCCGATATGGGTGCATCTATTGCTCTGGATTCCGGTTACCAGCTTGATGGTTATCGGTACACTTCGGTTTTCCAAAGCGCTGCTGTTGATATCTGAGCATCGCAATGAGGCGCATGAAGGCACGGTCGACGAACAGGAAGGTGGGCCGTGAAGGGCATACCCATTATTGTCTCCATCATTGTAGCGATTGCAATTGGTACCATGGTTTATCTGGGTATCTGGCAGCTACAAAGAGCCGAGTGGAAAGAGGGTTTACTTGCAACCTATGAGGCTGCGGCCGATCAACCAGCCATTACCTATCCTGCGGTGCCAGATGCGGCTGAACCACCCTATTTTCGCAGGTCGTCAGTGAATTGTCTGGAAGTTTTGGATTGGCGATCAACCAGTGGTCGCAGTGATAAGGGGCAATCTGGGTGGGCGCATATTGCCACTTGCAAGACCAGCAGCGAAGGGCCCGGAGCGCAAATTGTAGCAGGATGGTCGACTAAACCAGAAGATCCGGAATGGGCCGGTGGTAAGGTCGATGGAATCATCGCGCCGGATACTCAGAATGTAATTCGGCTGGTTGCTAGTGAGCCACTGGCAGGACTGCAGAGAAGCCAACCACCATCGACCCATGATATTCCTAATAACCACATGGCCTATGCCGTGCAGTGGTTTCTATTCGCTGGAATTGCGCTGATCATTTTTGGATTGGCCTTGCGAATGCGGCTGCAAAAATAGCTATTTGTAGAAGCCTTCGCGCAGGTTGATACCATGCTCTAGCCAGGCTTTGAGAGAACACATCATCTGCGTCCACCCCTCACAATTGCCATAGGAAGCCTTGAGGCCCGCTTCATCTGACGTCCAGCCCCCTTCCATGACTGATATTAGTGTCCTGCCATCCTCCAACGATTCAAAGGTCATGGTCATTCTAGTATCATAGACAGCGCTGGGGTCATCAATCGGGGTGCCATCCGCCTGAGTTGCCTCCCATTCGAGGACAATTTTTTTATTTGGCACCGCATCGATGACTTTGACGGGAAACTGTCCAGGGAAATCATGGAAATCCCACATAACAGTCGCCCCTTTTTCTATTCGCCCTTTTGCGCCACCGGTTGTGAAGTAGGCCGAGAGCTGGTCCGGATTGACCACCGCTTCATACACTTCCTCCACCGGCTTTGCGATCCGCGCCGCAACATTGAATTTCAGTTCCATGTCGATTCTCCTTGATTGTGTTCTTTATATGTTATAAAAATATAACATGTCAATCGAAGATGAAAATACGAAGATATTCAAAGCATTGGCTTCCCCAATCAGGCGCCAGATACTGGATGATCTGCGGGATCAGCCCTTAACCACTGGAAGCCTTTGTACGCATTTTCCTGAATTGGACCGGTGTACCGTGATGCAACATATCAAGGTTCTGGAACGAGCAGAGTTGATCATTCCCCAGAAAAAGGGCCGAGAGCGCTGGAACCATCTGAACCCTATTCCTATCCATGCCATTCACGAACGATGGATCGGGCCGCATGCAGCGAAGGCAGTTGAGCGGCTTGATAGCCTAAAGCGACGGTTAGAAAAGGCGCCAACCAAGGGCCCGGTTGAAGCATAGTTCTTGCTCACGCCCGCATCCGGCGCTAACTCGCTCACCATTATGGAATATATCTCGACACGTGGTGGCTCAGCGCCCCTAAATTTTGAACAGGTTACTCTGGCAGGCTTGGCTAGCGATGGCGGTTTATATGTGCCAACGAACTGGCCAACCATTTCTAAGGCTGAAATCGCTGCGATGGCGGGACAATCTTATGTCGACATCGCCATTCGCGTGATGCAGCCGTTTGTTGGCGATTCTTTGACCGAAAGCGAATTACGTGAAACTTGCGAGCAGGCCTATGGCCGTTTTGCTCACTCTGCCGTGACCCCGCTGGCACAGCTTGATGGCCAGCACTGGTTGCTTGAATTGTTCCACGGGCCGACCCTTGCTTTCAAAGACGTCGCGCTGCAAATGCTCGGTCTCTTGTTTGAGAAATTCTTGGCACGGCAAGACAAGCATCTGACCGTTGTTGGGGCGACATCTGGTGATACCGGTTCGGCAGCCATTGATGCGCTCGCAGGGCGCGACAAAGTCGACATATTCATGCTGCACCCCGATGGCCGCATATCCGACGTACAGCGCCGTCAGATGACCACCGTTCGCGCACCCAATGTGCATAACATCGCCATAGATGGCAGCTTCGATGATGCACAGGCAATGGTGAAGCGCATGTTCGCTGACAACGAAGTCACGGACCGCTTCGCGATATCAGCGGTCAATTCGATCAATTGGGCGCGTCTCATGGCACAGATTGTGTACTATTTTTATGCCGCCAGCCAGCTTGGTGCGCCACATAGGAAAGTTGCTTTTTCTGTGCCGACAGGAAATTTTGGTGATGTGTTCGCCGGTTATGTAGCGGCGCAAATGGGCTTGCCGATTGAGCGTCTGGTTGTAGCGACCAATGTGAATGATATCTTGCACCGCGCGCTAAGCGCCGGCGATTATTCCGCTGGAACCGTGACACCGACGGCTGCCCCTTCAATGGATATTCAGGTGAGCAGCAATTTCGAACGGCTGTTATTTGATCTTTCGGGCCGTGATGGGGCTGCTTTGTCAAAGATGATGACCGACTTCGATCAATCTCGTTCAATGCAAATTCCGGACAATATGCTCACTTCTGCGCGTGACTTGTTTGTCAGCCATCGTGTTGACCCAGATGAAATGGCGCTGGCGATGCGCTGGGCGCATGAAAATGCCGGGCAGGTGATTGATCCGCATACGGCCATTGGTCTTTCCGCTGCGCGAAATGCAGAGATTGATCCTTCTGTTCCGATTGTCACCTTGGCAACGGCACATCCCGCGAAGTTCCGTGATGCTGTCGAGCGATCAACGGGCGTTCGTCCCATCTTGCCGAAACGCATCGGTGATCTATTTGATCGCCATGAAGCCTGCACCAAATTGCCAGGCGAATATGATGCGGTGAAGGAATTCATCACCAGCAATGCCTCACCTGCCAATGGCTGAGCCGATGCCAACACCTGGCGTTATGGTCAGTGATCCGCGCGCGGATTACACATTGCTAGATAGCGGTGGCGGTCGCAAACTGGAACGATACGGGCCGTATCAGTTTATTCGACCCGAACCACAGGCGATGTGGGAACCGCGTACATCCGATTGGCAAGCAGACGGTGAGTTTATCCCGGCATCTGATGAAGATGGCGGTGGCCGCTGGCATCTCAATCCCAATGTTCCGCAAGATGGCTGGCAACTGAGCTGGAAAGAAGTCAGCTTTAACGCGCAATGTACCCCTTTCAGACATCTCGCCTATTTTCCGGATATGGATCCGGTCTGGCGATGGATCCGCGGAAAGCTGGATGGGATGGAGGCCTCACAGGCGCTTAATCTGTTCGGTTATACCGGCGTTGGAACCCTCGCACTTTCCGCATCAGGCTCCAACATGGTACATGTCGATGCTTCCAAAAAGTCTGTCATGCAGGCGCGCAACAACGCCGCTTTATCGGGCATGACGGAGCGCCCGGTTCGCTGGATCATTGATGATGCAGCCAAGTTTACTGCGCGGGAAGTGCGCCGTGAACGGCGCTATGATGCCATCCTACTCGATCCACCCAAATATGGTCGTGGTCCGGATGGCGAGCGCTGGCATCTGGAATCCGACTTGGCGGGATTGGTGGAGAATTGCGGAAAGCTGTTGGATGAAAACTCAAAATGTCTTTTTCTAACTGTCTATGCGGTGCGCATGTCGCCGCTGGCATTGGGAGGTTTGTTGCAAGAAAAACTCGCTCATCTGGGTGGACAAATTGAGGTGGGCGAATTGGCTGTCCGCGAACAGGCGCGTGGACGACTTCTCCCCACGGCTATCTATGCGCGCTGGTCTGCTTGACTTGCGCATTTTTGAAAAACAGGCGAAAGTTCGATCATGACCGATACACTTACTCTCGAAGTCAATGATCTGGAAGTCGATGTCCTGACCGGCATTTATTCTGAAGAAACGCATTTACCGCAACCGTTGCGTATA
The DNA here is from genome assembly GCA_947494305.1 of uncultured Sphingomonadaceae bacterium. Taxonomy (GTDB): domain Bacteria; phylum Pseudomonadota; class Alphaproteobacteria; order Sphingomonadales; family Sphingomonadaceae; genus Parasphingorhabdus. Next base: position 412,492 of record CANLUL010000003.1, read on the forward strand.
TCCATCGCTGCGGATTTGAAAATTCAGGAACATTATGATCCAGATACGCCGCTGGAAGATTCCAAAAATTATATGGATCTGAAACATGCCGCGACCGATGCACTGCCCGAAGGTGTGCATTTCAAGCTGATCGAAGCAGTAGCAGATCAAATTATCGAGACTTTGTTCCTGCAGGACAAAACCGTGCTGCGCGTGACGGTCAAAATCGTGAAATTGCTGATCGCGGAAAAAGGCGAGCAAATTGGCATAACCATGAGCCGGAACCGCAAATGACCGCACCACTGGCGCTAGTTACTGGCGGGGTGAGGCGGGTCGGCGCTGCGATATCCGGGAAACTGGCCGGGGCCGGGTATGATCTGGCTCTTCACGGTCATAGTGATGCAGAGCCAGAGGGGGAGCTTTTAGCTACATTAAAATCATCCCACACCGACTGGCATGGATTTGTCGCAGACTTTAACGATACGACCTCGGCATCAGCGCTGCTCACCGAAGTAATCAAGCATTTCGGTCGTCCGCCAGATGTTTTGGTGAACAGCGCTTCAATATTTGGTCAGGATGATTTGTCGAGCATTGATCCAGATGCACTCGAAAAGCATATGTCGGTAAACATGATGCTGCCCGTGCTGTTGACTGTCGCACTTGCCAAAGCACGAAGGAACGAGGACCGCGGTTGCGTCGTTCACATACTGGATCAACGGATACGCAATCCAAATCACGATCAGCTCAGCTATACCCTTTCTAAACAAGCGTTGTCCGAAAGCGTGAAAACACTCGCCCTGACCTGCTCCGCTACGATGCGGGTAAATGCCGTGGCACCAGGGTTGACACTGACCGCGGGAGAATATGGCAAAGAGCAGCTGGCAGAGATCACTGACATGATGCCGTTAGATATTCTCCCGAACCCGGATGATATTGCCGAAGCCGTGCTTTACTTGGCGCGGGCGCAATCTGTTACCGGTCAAACCATCTATGTTGATGGTGGTGCCAATCTAAAAAGTTTTGATCGTGATTTTGTGCATTTGGGCAAAAGCTAAGTTGTAAATCTTGTTCTAAAAAAAGAACTGGGTTTTGGACTGACGATCTTGACTAAATTCAAGCCGTCCATCGTTTTTTGTCAAACGCTATGAATCGATTTTTCTATGACTTTAATGATGTTTTTCAAACGCAACACCCTTGGCGATGAGGTGCAATTTCATTATAGAAAACCCGAATCCCCTATCTCTCAAACGGAAAGAGAAAAAATGAAATTTGCTTCAAAACTTATGCTGGCCACCGCTGGATTGGCTATAATCTCGGCGTGTTCATCGGAAATGAGCGAAGACGAACAAGCCATTTATGATGCGCGCGTGGCTGAAGAAGAAGCCAAACCAACCAATTTGACGGCCTTGGTTCAGGAAATTCCAGAACTGTCGACCGCAAGCACTATGGTTGGTTTTTCTGGCATCGCTGCTGAACTGAAAGATGATGGTCCTTTCACCTCATTCGTCGGAAACAATGATGCATTTGCAAAAATCGATTCTGCAGAACTTGATGCGTTGGTAACACCGGAACGAAAAGACGATCTTGTCGCAATTGCCAAATATGGTTTGGTAAAAGGTAGCATGTCGGCAGCGGATCTTGCCAAAGCCATTGCTGATGGCGAAGGAACGGCAACGCTTACCACTTTGCAAGGCGGGACAATCAAAGCCAGCATGGATGGAGACAAAATTGTTCTGGAAGATGGTGCTGGTAACAAAGCCGGTATTGCCCAGGCGGACATCGAATCCAGCAACGGAACCATGCATATCCTTGATACGGTTTTGATGCCGGGTTAAACCAACCAATCCAAAGGATTTGAAAAGGCCTCGCAGCGATGCGGGGCCTTTTTAGTTTGGGATCATTCGTCTATTGTGGGACCTAGCAAAAAGGAGCGTATCATGCCGCAATATTGGTTGATGAAATCGGAACCCGATGAATACGGTTGGGATGATCTGATCGCAGAGAAAGAAGGCATCTGGGACGGTGTGAAAAACGCACAGGCATCGAACAATATGAAAGCGATGAAAAAGGGCGATCAGGTGTTTTTCTATCACTCTCGTCAAGGACTGGAAGTAGTGGGCATCATGGAGGTCAGCGAAGAGCATAGTCCCGATGTGACTACTGATCCGGAACGCTGGGTTGTGGTGAAAGTTAAACCGGTGCGAAAGCTGGAAAAGGCGGTGCCCCTAAAAGAGATGAAGCAGAATCCGAAGCTGAAGGATCTGGCGATTATCCGGCAAACGCGGTTGTCGGTTGCGCCGGTGACTGAGGGTGAGTGGAATGCAATTTTGGAGATGAGCGAGGGCTGACTGCAAACAACTGATGTTTAGGATTTAGTAACCATGTCTTGATAGCTGTTGCCAATGTCAGGCAGTAGCGCATTTTTCATTTTGATCCCGGCAATGTATTTGCTCTTTACGTTGGCGCTTGCAACAATAGCATTTGTGGATCGCCGACTGATTGCGGCTCGTTGGGCATCGTTAGGTTTTGCAATTGCCTGCGCTTCGATACTTGTTGACGGATACAGAGAACCGGGCGGAGATGTCTGGGCCTCCTGGTTTAGCGTTGCGACACATTTTTTGCCATTGCTAGTCATGATCCAGGCGTTCCTTTCACGCCACAAGCGTAATGCTCCGGTCTTTGCTATTGTTCTGACGCTGGTGGCTTGTGTGTATGTAATGCCCGATATGATATGGGCACCGCCGCATTGGTTTCGCGGCCTTTTCGTGCAGCTATTATGCTGTACTATCATTGCCTCTGGTTTGCCCATTTTATGGTCTTACCGTAGCAAATCACCGGTAGATCTGATGGCTTTCATTGCGGTTCTTGGTGCCGCCCTGTCCTATGCTGGCCGCACCGTTGTTATTGCGCTCAATCCTATTGGTGAGAACCAGCAGGGCGTGGTGGCCTTTTATGAAGGACTCAATATTGTTTTCCACGCTGCTAGTGCCTTGATGGGTATGGCAGTGGGTATCGTGCTGATGATGACCATTGGTTACGACATGATGCGATTGCGGACCGAGGAAAGCGAGATTGATCCGCTGACCAGGCTTGGCAATCGCAGACGGCTTGATCGACAGGTAACGGAAGATGAGGTTGGTAAGCGTGCAATCGGCGCCACCATCGTGGTTGACCTTGATCATTTCAAAAAAGTGAATGATCAATATGGTCATGATGCCGGTGATCAGGTTCTGCGCGCGGTGGGTAAATGCTTGAAGAAACTGTTCAAAAACTTCGGCGTTGTGTGCCGCACTGGCGGAGAAGAATTTGTTGTACTTGTTGATGCAAAACATGCGGACGGTGTTTCGTCGCTGGCGCTTGCCGCTCGAAAGGGCATTTCAGGCCTTTCCTTTGACGGCGTGCTTGTAAAGGCAAACGTCACGGCGAGTGTCGGTTTTCATTGTCGAGATGCAAGCGAGACCGTGCAGGAGGCCATCCAGCAAGCCGATCAAGCCGTTTACTGTGCCAAAGCAGATGGCCGGGACCGTGTGGTTGGCGCTGTTATCGAAAGCGGGATGCAGGTTCTGAAAGCCGTCGCGTAAACACTGTTACCGGTTTTGAAATCCACTCACCGTCGCCCCAGCAGCAGTCAAAAATTCAACATCGGTTTTGAGATGCAACAAACGCAAGCCGTTTTGCTTCATCGCCTCCATTAGAGCAGGTGCAAACGCATCGGTACTCTCAATCGTCGCGCTCCATCCGCCATATGCCTTTGCTAACGCCGCGAAATCGGGGTTCTTCAATTCGGTCGCCGATAGCCGGGTCGGATATTCGCGTTCCTGGTGCAGACGGATAGTCCCAAAGCTGCCATTGTCGATGACCAGGACCAGCAAGTTCGCATCATATTGCATCGCGGTGGCCAGTTCCTGACCATTCATCATGAAATCGCCATCCCCCGCCAGCGCGACGACAGTGCGATCGGGAAAACGCAGCGCTGCTGCTACAGACGCCGGTACACCATAGCCCATGGCTCCCGATGTCGGGGCAAGTTGGCTCGGAAAATCGCCATATTTCCAATAGCGGTGCCACCAGCCGGAAAAGTTTCCCGCGCCATTGCAGATTATGGTGTCGGCTGGGAGCATATCTTGCATGGATGCGACACACTGACCGAGATCGAGCTTTGCTTTTGTTGGTTGCGGTGTGGACCATGCAAGATAGTCATCATGCGCTGACTTGCCGGCGTCAAAACTGAGCAGATCATCCTCCCAAAGTGCGGCTTGTTCGGCAAATTCATCCATCTCCGCACAGATGGGCAGGTCGATGCGATAAACATGATTGAGTTCATCTGGATCAGGATGCACATGCACCAATATTTGCTCGGGATGGTCGGGTGTAATCAGCGTATAGCCATCGGTGGTTGCCTCTCCAAGCCTGGCACCAACCGCTAATACGAGATCGGCATCCTTGATCCGCTGAACCAGTTTGGGGTTTGGTCCGTAACCCAGATTACCCGCATAGACCGGACTGGTATTGGGGAAATTATCCTGCCGCCGGAACGCGACTGCAACCGGTAAGCCCAGACGCTCTGCATATTGCGCAAAATAGTGCTTGGCTTTGTCATCCCATCCGGCCCCGCCGACAATCGCGATCGGATCGGTCGCATCGCGCAGCATGTCGGTGAGCGTGGTCATCGCATCTGGGCAGAGCGGTTGGGCAGGGGCGATCACTTTCGGCCGATCCAGCGCCTCAACCTCGTCGCGCAGCATATCTTCTGGCAGTGCCAGCACAACCGGCCCAGGTCGTCCGGAACTGGCCGTGTCAAATGCGCGCGCGATATATTCGGGAATACGTGCGGCGTTATCGATCCGCGCGGCCCATTTGGCGAGCGGGGTGAACATTGCGGTGAAGTCGACTTCTTGAAACCCCTCGCGATCACGATCATCGCGCGCGACGTCGCCAATGAAGAGGATCATCGGTGTGCTGTCCTGCATCGCGGTGTGGACACCTATACTAGCATTGGTTGCGCCGGGGCCGCGGGTGACAAAGGCAATACCGGGCGCACCGGTCAATTTGCCATCTGCTTCTGCCATAAAAGCGGCGCTGCCGTCCTGACGGGTGGCGACGGTTTCAATCTCACCGCAATCATGCAGGGCATCAAGAACCGAGAGGAAGCTCTCGCCTGGGACGGTGAAAATCCGATCGGTTCCCTGAATGATCAGCTGATCAACCAGAACCTGTGCGCCAGTACGTTTTGACATATTATATTCCTCAGGCTTGGTGGATGGCTTTTGTGACCATATAGGCTTTTAGCCCATCGGGACCATCTTCACTGCCATGGCCACTTTCCTTGACACCGCCAAAGGGTGCATCCCCCGGGCTTACGGTAAGGTTGTTGATTGCAACCATACCGGCTTCGATCGCGTCCCCAACCAGATTGGCCGTGCGCAGGTTTTCGGTAAAGGCATAAGCAGCAAGGCCCAACGGCAACCGGTTGGCCTGTTCAATCGCTTCGTCCAATGTATCAAAGGGCCGCATCACTGCAACGGGACCAAAGGGCTCGTCATTCATAATCTTCGCATCGAGCGGGACATGGGAGAGCACGGTGGGATCAAAGAAGAACCCGTTATCACTTTGACCACCTCCGCCTAAACGCACTTCGGCGCCTTTAGATTTCGCATCTGCCACCATAGCACCAACCGCTTCGGGGCGGCGCGGATTGGCGAGGGGGCCCATATCAACACCGCCAAAACCATCGCCAACGCTGATTTTGATGGCGCGCTCGGTAAAGGCTTTTTCAAATTTTTCGTAGATGCCCGACTGGACATAGAAACGCGTGGGTGAAACGCATACCTGGCCAGCGTTACGGAATTTCCCGGTTACAACCAGATCCAAAGTCTTTTCCATATCGCAGTCATCGAACACCAGTACCGGTGCATGGCCGCCCAATTCCATCGTCGTGCGCTTCATGCCATCAGCAGCCAGTTTCATTAGGTGCTTGCCGACCGGAACAGATCCGGTGAAGCTCACTTTCCGGATGACATCCGAAGCGATCAAGTGGCTGGAAACTTCCGACGGATCACCAAATACGATTTGGCAAACACCGGAAGGCAGTCCGGCATCCTGAAGACAGCGCATCATTTCAATCGCACTGGCAGGTGTTTCCTCGGCTGGCTTCAATATGATCGAGCAGCCCGCTGCAATCGCGGGTGCCAGTTTCCGGATCGGGGTGAACACCGGGAAGTTCCACGGACTGAATGCAGCGACGGGACCAACTGGTTGATATTTCACAAAACTGTTCTGACCAGTCGGTCGCACCAATACCCGCCCGTAACAACGCTTTGCTTCTTCGGCCATAATATCAAACTGGCTGGCAGATGCGGTTACTTCGCCGATTGCTTGCGGCAATGGCTTACCTTGTTCGGCGGTCATTAGTTCGCCGATATCTGCCGCGCGTTCGCGCATCAAATCGGCCGCTTTGTGCAGGACAGCCGCCCGCTCGCCCACTGGCGTATCGCGCCATTTTGGAAATGCTTTCGCCGCCGCGTCCAAGGCGCGATCAAGATCGGCAGTGGTTGCTTTTGGTAAATCCGATATCGTTTTGCCTGTGGCGGGATTTACAACGTGATGTATTTCACGGTCACCAACATCTATCCATTCGCCGTCAATATGAAGTTGAAGAGTTTTGGGATAATTGTTCGACATAGTTGCTCCTGAAACCGTTTCTGTTCGCACTAGACTTGTCGCCGCTTTCCCGCAATGATTGCGACAAGATTCGAGAGGAAAAATCATGGAGATTGTAACAGAAGGCCTTCGCTTTCCAGAAGGACCAATAGCAATGCCGGACGGCAGCGTAATTTTGGTCGAAATAGCGGCACAACAACTGACCCGCGTCTTACCAGATGGTTCGAAAGAAGTGGTCGCGAAAACTGGCGGCGGTCCGAATGGCGCCGCGCTGGGCCCCGATGGCAAAATCTATGTTTGTAACAATGGCGGGTTTGAATATGACGAGAAAGACGGCTTTCTCACACCGGCGGGCATTGCCAAAGATTATGTCGGCGGCAGTATCCAGCGTGTTGATCCGGATACGGGTGAGGTTGAGACGCTCTATAATGACGGCGATTTTGACTGCATATTGCGCGGGCCCAATGACATTCAGTTCGATGCCCATGGCGGCTTCTGGTTCACTGACCATGGTAAGACGGATTATGAGACACGCTGCCATGACATTGTCGGTATCTTCTATGCCAAAGCCGATGGCAGTCATCTGGAAGAAGTGGTCTTCCCCTCGCAAAACCCCAATGGCGTCGGGATCTCGCCCGATGGCAAGACGCTCTATGCGGCAGAAACCTTTACCTGCCGGCTGATGAAGTTCAACATTACAGAACCCGGCAAGGTCGCACCTGACGCGGGTCCCGGCGGTCCCGGCATTCCGGTCTATCGTCCAGAAGGCTATAAGTTTTTCGACAGTCTGGCGATGGAGGAATGCGGCAATATCTGTGTTGCCACCATTGGTGAGTGCGGGATCAGCGTGATCTCACCCGAAGGCGAACTGGTTGAGTTTGTTCCCACACCAGATATTTTTACGACCAATATCTGCTTTGGCGGAGAAGATATGATGGATGCCTATATCTGCCTGTCCGCATCCGGGAAACTGGCGAAGATGCGTTGGAAGAGGCCTGGTCTCAAATTGGAGTATTTGAACAAGTGAATTATACCACAGTAATATGGGATTTTGGCGGCGTTATCACCTCATCCCCTTTTGAAGCCTTTAACCGCCTCGAAGCCGAAAAAGGTGTTCCGCAAAATAGTGTGCGCCAGATCAATAGCGCCAACCCTGACGACAATGCGTGGGCGCAATTTGAACGTGCTGAACTTGATGCCGCCGGTTTTGACGAAGCCTTTGCCGCCGAAGCAAAGGCGCTGGGAATCGAGCTGCGCGGGGCAGATGTGCTCGCGGTTCTGGCGGGCGATGTGCGGCCCAATATGGTGGCAACGCTGGACCGCTTGAAAGCAGAAGGCTTCACCATTGCTTGCATCACCAACAATGTTCCCGCCGGCAAGGGCGCTGGCATGGCTATGGATGATGAAAAAGCGGAAGCGGTTAAAGCAATCATGCAGCGTTTTGACCATATTATCGAAAGCAGCAAGGCGGGTGTCCGCAAGCCTGATCCGCGTATCTATCAGATGATGTGCGAAGCGCTGGGCAAAGAGCCGTCGGAATGTATCTATCTCGATGATCTGGGCATCAACTGCAAACCCGCGGCGCAGCTGGGTATGGCGGCAATCAAGGTATCTGGCGAGGAACAAGCGCTGGGCGAGCTGGGTGCGTTGCTCGAGATGCAGTTGCCGTAACGGCTTCGAACTTGTTTCTGAAAATTGTCTCCATCTCAGATCGGGCCGGTCTTAACGAAAGAGTCGCTGATTTGTCATCAAATCGCTATACCGACGGCTGATTGCATTATTGCGGGGATTCGTGAGCAGCAGTTTGGATAATCGATTGGGCGGATTCGGCCGTAGTTTGAGGAAAAATGGACTCTATCCGTTTCTTCTCGGGCTGCTGGCAATCTTGTTGCTCATACAGGTGATCCGACTGATCTGGACGGTCGTTACCCCGCTTGGCCCTGTTGGCGACTGGAATGCCAAAGAAGTAGAAGTCATACCGCCCCAATCACGTCTGTCTTTGTTCAGCAGTTTCGATCCGTTCTTTCGCTCTGGTCCGGGCGCACAAAGCGAAGTCGTTACTTCGCTGCAACTTACCTTATATGGCATAAGACAAAATACCGGCTCCGGCCTTGGTTCAGCAATTTTGGCTGGCCCCGATGGGGTACAGGATAGCTATGCTGTTGGAGAGGAAATTCAGTCCGGTGTGATGCTTGATGCGGTTAATTTCGATCATGTCGTATTGGATCGCGGCGGCGTTAAAGAGACTCTATATCTGGATCAATCTGTTCCCGCTGAGACTGTTGGCGGAGAAGCGCCCATTGCAGCCACAACCAATGCTATCGGTCTTGCACCGGCGTTGTCCGCCAATGCTTCGGAAATTGCCAGCTTTGCCCCGCGCAATGAAGATGGGAAGGTCACCGGAATTGTTCTATCTCCACAGGGAGATGGTGTGCTGTTCAAAGCCGCTGGCTTTCGCAGCGGTGACATCATCACATCTGTAAACGGGAAGCCGGTCACATCGACTGCAGATATCGATGCGCTGAAAAGCCAGATTTCACCCGGTGCGCGCATTTCCGTAAACGTCGAACGCGGTGCCAATACCGTGCCGATCTCCATCAAATTACCCAACAATCCGTCAGGCCAATAATGCGTAACATCTTTGCCTTTCTCTTGATCCTTACCGCCTATGTGGCATCGCCGGTTCAGGCGCAGCACACATTGAATGTTCGCGATGCCGATATTCGCGCCTTTGTGCAGGACGCCGCCCGGGTCACGGGACGAACATTCATTCTCGATAGCAGGGTTCAAGGGAAAGTGTCTGTTGTGACGGATCGTCCCTTATCTCGTTCGGAATATTTTGAAATTTTCTTGTCCACCTTGCGGGCCAATGGATTGGTCGCTGTGCCGACGCGCGGCGGATATCGTATCCAGCCTGCTGATGGTGCCGCGACCCAGCCGACACGGATCGGAAGCCGGGGCAGCCCCGCCAATCAGTTTGTGACCGAAGTGGTCCGGTTGAAATCGATCGTCGCGACAGAAGCGATAGAAACCCTTCGGCCGTTGGTATCGAAACAGGGCTCGATTACCGCCAATCGCAATGCCAATAGTCTGGTGGTGGTTGACTATGCTGACAATATCCGGCGCATCCGGGCTTTGGTGCGGCAGATCGATCGTGACAGCGCGGCTAGTGAGATTATCAATCTGAAAAATGCCGGTGCGCGGGAGATTGCGACTTCTTTGCAAGCCCTGGCCACACAAGGCGGTGGAGAAGGCATACGGACGCCAGTAACAGTCGTACCCATCGATAGCAGCAATAGCATCGCCTTGCGCGGTGATCCGGGTGCAGTGGCACGGTTTGCTACCATGGCACGTGAACTCGATGAACGCGCGGAACTCGGTACAGAAATCCGGGTCCATCGTCTCGGTTATGCCAATGCAGAGGCATTATTGCCGGTCATTGAACAGTTATTGGGGCAAGGCGGCAACGGTAGCGCGGCTGGTGCCACTGTTGCGCCAGCTGGAGGCGGTGAAGGTGCTTCGGCAGCGACAGCCGTCTCTGCAACGGGCAACGGTATCGCGCGTCGCGGCCCCGCGATTGTCACGCGTCTCGAAGGCACAAACGCCTTGATCGTTGCAGCCAACCCGGAAGTACAACGCATGGTGGGCGAGTTGATCCGGCAATTGGATGTGCGGCAGGAACAAGTGGTTGTCGAAGCGATAATTGTCGAGATTTCTGAAAGCCTCGCGAAGGAGCTGGGTGTGCAATGGTTGGTCGGCGGCGAAGATGTCCCCTTTGCTGTTACGAATTTCTCCAATGCTTCACCCAATATTGTTGATGTTGCTGGCGGTTTGCTGGCCGATCAATTCGATACAACCACAACGACAACGACAGACACCGCTACAACCGTAACGACCAACAGTGCGGTTGGCGATTCACTGCAGCAAAATGCCGCTGATGCGATTTTGGGTGCACGCGGCGGTTTTGGCGGCTTTGCAACTAGTCTGGGTGGTAACGCAGTGCTTGGAGCAATCATCAACGCGGTGCAGAGCGACACGGATAGCAATGTGCTTTCCACACCCTCGCTAACCGTGAATGATAATCTAAAGGGCAGCATATTATTTGGGCAGGAGATCCCGGTTTCGACCGGAGAGGCTTTAAGCAATAATTTCGATAACGCCTTCCGCACGATCCAGCGTCAAAATGTCGGGATCGAGCTGGAAGTGACACCACAAATCAACGCGGGTCGCGAAGTGCGGATGGAACTCAGGCAACAGGTCAGTTCAATTGCCGGCCCGGTTTCGGATGATTTTAACGAACTGATCATCAACAAACGCGAGATCAATACGACGGTGACCGTTGGCGATGGTGAGATTGTGGCATTGGGTGGATTGCTTGATGACAATGAACGCCGCACGATTCAAAAGGTTCCGCTGTTGGGCGATATTCCGATCCTTGGTGAGCTCTTCAAATCACGTGGCAAGAGCCGGGTGAAGACCAACTTGATGGTGTTCATTCGTCCAACGATATTGAAGGATCCGAATGACGCTCGGGCCTTTTCCAGTCAGCGCTATGGTTATATTCGGGATCGGCAATTGCGCCGCAACCCCGATCTGGAACCGTCGCTGGACGCGCTGGTCCGCGACTATCTGGGCACGGTACCGCCTGGCGCAGGTGTGCAGCGAGCAGATGACCAGATTATCTATGCACCGGGACAGGCGCCACAAGCGCCAACCAATATTGAACAAACATCTCCACCGCCGAGTGAAGCTCCACCACAATAGGATCGGTACGTGAAAATCGCCAAGGGATCAGAGCAAATAGATGAAGCGGAAATTTCTCCCGCGAGCGTCATATCTTTGCCTAGCCTTCCCTACGCCTATTCCCGCGACCACGGCGTGCTTTTGCAACGAAGTGATAATTATAATGATCGAGTATCGGTAGCGCTGCGTGCAGGTGCTGATCCGGTGGCCTTGCTGGAGGTACGCCGGTATCTGGCGATGCC
>CANLUL010000004.1 GCA_947494305.1 uncultured Sphingomonadaceae bacterium
CACCGGCTACCAGGGCCGCATCGGCGTGTTCGAGGCCATCCGTATCGATGATACCATCCGCAAACTTATCAATGAAGAAGGAAATGAAGCGAGAATTGCATCACATGCGTTTCTTAAAAACAAATCTCTCGCATCTGCTGCTCGAGTATTGGTCAGACAAGGTCTGACGACCGCAGAGGAAGGTATAAGAATATCCAGGCAGGGAGATATAGGGAAATGACTTATTGAAACACCAATCCTGCTCCTGCATCGCAACCTTTTATCCTTTTATCCAAAAATTGCTTTTCCATCTGTTTATGGACTTTCGGCACCAACGCGTGAGGAAAATCGGCTGGAAAAATATCTCATGGAAGTCTCACAAATTCAAAAACCTCAAACCAGCCAGTTAACGCTGGCGGAATTGATGGTGGCTATCTTCATTGTTGGACTTTTAACGACCATCGTGGCAATCATTGTATTGCCCAGCTAGGATCGGGCAATGATCGAAAAAGCCCGCGCCGATATTGCAACTATCGGCCAGGCTTTGGAAATTTACAGGATCGATAATTTACGCTATCACTCCTCATCAGATAAACTCTGTGTCCTGGGATCAGTTCCGGCTTTGCTATCGACATCTTCTCGATACCGGCGCGGCGGACATATCAAGAAACTTTCTGATCATCCGTGGGGACGGCCATATCAACATGAGCATCTCGGGCGAAATGGACTTAGCTTTGATCTTTACTCCCTTGGCGCAGATGGAGCTCAGGGCGGCAAGGAAGACGAAGCGGATATTTATGCAGTATGATTTCGCTCTAGGGAGAGAACTATATCCGCTTCTGGGTCAGTTTGATCTGGAAGCGGAATGTCCGCAATCGGCCCAGTTGCTGCCTTTCTGAAATGCGCCCCAATTTCGGACGTTCCGACGGATTCCGCTTTATCCCCAAAGGGGACATTACGGATATGAGATTGGTCATTCGGTACACCCCTTCTTTAAAGCGTGTTGCGATGGGGACTGCATTTCTAGCTAGATATACTTCGGTAATGTTTCCATTGTGTCCGGGCCGAAGGTTTTGCGCCAAAGGGCATTGAAGTGACCGATGTATTCATGTGCAGCATCGTTTACTTCGTTCCGGAGCTTTTGGTCTATCATTTCATCAGGCAGTAGTGGATCCAAAGTCAGTAAATGGATTGCTTCCCCTCCTAAAATGAACGAATCCCGTAATGCTGTTGCCTCATCTCCATTTGCTAGAGACTGCTTGCTGCTTTTCAGCTTTTGAATACAAGTTCTGTATGACAGTTCCAATGACGGCACATCCCACAGATTGTCGACAGAAATTTTCGTATCACGAAAATATATGACTTCGGAGATTGTGAAAATAAAGTCTTCCAAATCAGAGAGTGTTTCAATCAGTTCATTGATTTTCTTAACCGAGAGTTTCAGGTTGTTAGGTCGAACCCACATTCGTTGTTCCACGGATCTAAAGCCTAGTTTGTTTGAAGCCTTATCCAGTTGCTCCCATTCCTTCTTTTTGAGCATTTGAGTTGGGTGTAGACACAACCATCTCCCGTCCCATTCGATAACTCGCTCTTCACCTTTCACCCATTCATCAATCCAATCTCGAACCGGATCATACTTCCAGTTTAGCCGATAAAAGCCCCGGTTGTTGGTTTCAATAAGTCCAGTTGACAAGAGGCGCGTCAAATTCACGCGAATTGCGTTTGCATTGATATTAAAAAGATTGGCCACTTCGATTAGCTTTTTAACCGGCCAGTCATTGGAAGGGCTAGTTCGAAAAAGGTCCAATAATAAATTTCTGGCAGTGATCGTTCTGGGCGCTTTCATATTTGGGTCATTTCTCGATCAAAACTGTTCATTACAAAAAAATGTAAGCTACCTCTATCATCATTGACAAGTAGAATTGGGGTTGCCCACGTGTAAGAAAATGAACGACACTAAGCTTCCTTTATCTTAGAATTCTATCAATTTTTCCCGATCACATTTTGTAATTTGGCCGCTCGTGGGCGCGACGCAGAGGGTAGCTGTGCTGACGCCTATGTCAACGATCTTATTATGGATATTGCCAATTATGCAATTAAGTGTAATATTACGCTTTATTGGATATTGACATAATGGTGTAATATACTCGATACGAACCAAGAAATTTAACGGGGAGGAAAACAAAATGAGAGCGTACAGGAAGAAATCACTTTTGCTGGCTGGCAGTGTGATTGCGGCAGGAAGTTTGTTGCCAACTACAAGCTATGCGCGGGAGAATGCTAGCGAACAGGGGGAAACTACTGATTCAAACGTCATTGTAGTGACAGCGCAGAAGCGTTCTCAATCTATACAAAATGTTCCGGCGTCAATTTCAGCGGTCGGATCAAAAGATCTCTCGGAAAAAGGGATAGATGACCTAACAGAATTACAATTTGCGGTACCCAGTTTGCAATTTGGCGGATTTCTGGGATCACAAAACATATCGATTCGAGGCGTTGGTGAATTCAACGATCAACCTGGGGTGGCCGTTAGTTTTGATGGTGTCTACCAGTCAAGGGGGACTACTGCACAACTCAGTCAACTTGACCTGGAACGGGTCGAGGTGCTGCGCGGACCGCAGGGAACGTTGTATGGAAGAAACGCCACTGGAGGTGTTGTCAACTTTGTTTCAGCAAAGCCAACGGATGAATTGGAAGGGTATCTGAAACTGGGGTACGCCGAGTTTGATGAAATTCGAGTTGAGGGTGTATTGAATATACCCATCACAGATGGCACGAGTTTTCGAGTTGCGGCCAACTACACCGACATCGGAAATGGCTGGATCGAGAATCAGGTGCCGGGTCAGCCGGATTTGCAGGCTGGAGAATTTTTCAATCTCCGGGCCAGACTAAATTCCCAAATAACCGACAATTTCAATCTTGATTTAGTCTATGCTCGTGGAGAAATTCACGGTCCTGTTGATCACTATGCTTTTCTTACAGATAACCGGGCTTTGGCAATAGCTGCGGGCATTCCGCAACTTGCGAATGCACAGTTATCGGTGAAACCGTTTGAGCAATTCTCGGATACTCCAAATGATTCAGATCGTGTCTACCAATTGTTTAGCGCGACAGCAGAGTTGGAAATGCCTTTTGCAACATTGCGATCCATCACCGCTTATCAGGAATATGATAATGATAGAATTGATGATCGTGACGCGACTAACTTGCCTATTTTCCAAGCCAGTCGGGATTCGAAAACGAAAACTTTCTCTCAGGAACTCAACCTGATTGGTAATAGCGATGCGGTAGAATGGGTCGTCGGACTTTTTTACTTGGATGACAAATTCCGGCGTCGCGATTTCTTTACAAACGATCTACCGGTTCTTGGTTTCCCGCTGCCCAGTAACTTGGACTACACACAGCCATTCTACAAGCAGGAGTCCAAGGCCGCATTTGCCGACGCGCTCTGGAATATTACAGAGCGGTTAAAAGTTGGCGGCGGCATTCGTTATACAAAAGATGAAATTTCAGAAGCACATACAATCGAGTTTTTTGTACGCACTCCTGCGCCCGTCAGTATCGGTGTTCTTTGCAACCAGCAAACTAATACGAGTTGGGATGCAACTACATTTCGCGCAATCGCCCAATATGAAACGTCAGGTAACAGCAATGTTTATGCGTCTGTATCAGAAGGTTATAAGGCCGGAGGGACTGTGCAGTTCGAGTGCGCACAGCCTTATAATCCAGAATATGTAACAGCTTATGAGTTTGGCTATAAAGGCAATATTCTGGATGGCACGACCAGCCTGAATGCTTCGGTTTTCTACTACGACTATTCCGATTTTCAACTTACGCAAATTATTGGCCTCACGACATCTACCATCAACGCAGGCGACGCAAAGATCATGGGGGCCGAACTGGAGATTAATTCTCAAATTGACGACAATTGGGCAGTCAACGCGGCGTTGACTCTGCTGGATTCAGAATATGGTAGCTTCTTGAATACCGATGGCTTGCAGCCCGGGCTTGGAGCGCAACAGCTCAAAGGCAAACGTCTCAACGGCGCTCCAACGGCCAGTATCAATTTTGGGCTATCTTACAATACGCCTCTATCCATCGGCGGAGAATTAACGTTGCGCGCGGACGCTTCTTATCGATCGCGAGCCTATTTTCGGGAATTTAATGCCCTGGAAGACTCCCAAAGCGGTTATGCAGTGGTCAATCTAAATGCCATTTGGGAGAGCGATGACAGAAAGTGGGCTGGACGTGTTTTTGCAAAGAATCTCACTAACAAAGCCTATGTAACAGGCCTTGTCGGTTCAGCGAGTAATGGCGGTCGCCTAGGTTCCTATGGACCGCCACGCCAAATAGGAGTTGAGTTGACGCGTTTCTTTGGTGCTCGATAACACACAATTCTTGAGGAAAACCCGAATGAAGAACAATGCAACTCTTCCGATGCTGCCTGGAAGGCTCGGGGATCCTGGTATGTCTCTGGGAACAGATCCCCGTGCCGATCAACGTCTGGTGGAGGCTTTGACCCAATTTGGATTGGATCAACTTCCTGAGCCGGCTCCGGTTTCGGTGCAATCATCTTATGAAGATTGTTTGGCCTATTTTGGAGAGGTTGAAGGGCATTATGCGATGATGTCAGAAGCGTTGCATCAAGAACTACCGGAACTCGATGTCACGCAATCTATCGAAACGATCAGAGGGATCGATGGAAACGATATTGATCTACACATTCATAGGCCCGCAAATGTCGAAAATGGAGCACCTTGTGTAATTCAACTGCATGGCGGCGGGATGGTGTTTTTACAGGCTTCAAATATCAATTATGTTCGGTGGCGGGCGGAACTGGCCGCCACCGGTTTGACTGTAATTGGTGTTGAGTTTCGCAACGGTGCCGGGGAGCTTGGCAATCATCCATTCCCAGCTGGATTGAATGATTGTGCAAGTGCGGTCCGTTGGGTGCATTCCCAAAAATCGGCACTCGATACTTCAGACATTGTTCTGACCGGTGATTCCGGAGGTGGTAATCTGAGTATTGCGACTGCTTTAAAAGCAAATCAGGAAGGTTGGGTGGACGAGATTGCCGGGGTCTACGCTATGTGCCCATATATATCTGGTACTTATGCCAGTCCGCCGCCTGAGCTAGGGTCGATGATTGAAAACAATGGCTATACCGTCGACATAGAAATGATGGGTGCATTGGCAAAAACATATGATCCGAAGCAAAAAAATACTCTAAATCCGCTAGCCTGGCCTTATCATGCAGACCCAAAAAGCCTGCAGGGATTACCTCCTCATATGATTTCCGTGAACCAACTTGATCCACTAAGGGATGAAGGGCTGGCCTATCATCGCAAATTGATTGAAGCTGGCGTCTCGTCGGTAAGTCGCACTGTAAATGGAACCTGCCATGGTGGCGATACCATATCTCCGGCCGTCATGCCCGATGTATACGCGGCGACCCTGCGAGATGTTTCAGGGTTCGCAAATTCTCTCTCTTAGGCGGAAGTTTGATTCGGCGGAGTGTCGAAAACTTCCCGCCACTGTCAAAGCCTTTCAGCTGAGTAGCTACAACATATTTTGATAATTTGCATTCCGAACTAACAAAAGGAAAGACCATTGCTTAACCTTTCAATACCCAAACACGTCGTACCCATTCGGCAGAAAATACTCAGCTTTATTGAAGATGAAGTATATCCCGTAGAAAAAGAGCTTTTGGAAGGTCATGCCGGTACATGGGGCAAAGAAATTATCGGTTCCCTCATGCAAAAAGCGAAGGATGCGGGCCTCTGGGCTTTGGGACATCCGAAGGAAATCGGTGGCGGCGGCATGCCGTTTATGGACTATGTCTTTGTAAATGAAGTGGTTGGGCGATCCGAGGTTGCGGTCCTGGCTCTTGGAACTCATTCGCTTCAGGATTCAATCATGCTTCACCGATACGCAAACGAGTCCTGGCGGGACAAATATTTGCGACCATTGGTCGAAGGTGAAGTATTCCCGAGTTTTGGCATGACAGAACCACATGTTGCAAGTTCAGACCCCCGGCAATTGCAAACATCGGCTGTACTCGAAGGAGATGACTGGGTCATCAACGGCCACAAATGGTTTTCAACCCATGCTGGAGAAGCAGCTTATACGACAGTTATGGTGCGCACCGAACCGGATGCGCCCGATCATTCGGCATTTTCAATGATCGTGGTGCCAACCGACACTCCCGGTTATAATATTGTTCGTGATGTTAAAGTAATGGGGAAAGCAGACGGCCATTATGAGGTCCTTTACGACAACGTCCGTGTCCCCAAGGATAATCTATTGGGGCCGAGAGGTCAGGGTTTTAAGATAGCGCAGGATCGACTTGGCCCGGGTAGGATATTCCATTGCATGCGCTGGCTCGGCCAAGCGCAGCGTGCGTTTGACCTTATGTGTAAACGAGCGAATGAAAGAGTTGCGTTCGGAAAGTCACTTGGAGAGCATCAACAAATTCAGAAATTTATTTTTGATACCGCAAGCGAAATTCAGGCTTCGCGTCTTCTAACACTGCATGCAGCACAAAAAATTGATGAAGGCGATGAAGCTCGCATCGAGATTGGCCTTATTAAGGTTTACGGAGCGTCGATGCTTCACAATGCGATCGATAGAGCAATACAGGTCCACGGTGCACTGGGAGTAACCGAAGACACCCCTCTGGAAGGAATGTATCGCCATGCACGTGCAGCAAGAATCTATGATGGTCCGGATGAGGTTCATGTCATGAGCTCTGCAAGGCGAATTCTTGGCAATTATGTCGATGGTGGGACTTTCGATTTTGGATTGAGATAATGCAAATTCGACAAAAAATTCGAACAGCAAGCCTGGGAAAGAAAATGGTGAGATTATGGAACTGAAAGAAACAAAGTATGAAATATCCGATTCCATTGCCACTCTGACACTCTCCCGGCCTGGCCGAGGCAATGCGTGGACAGGCCGCATGCATACCGAGTACCGCTGGTGTTTGTCTCAGGCCGAAGCCGACAGTTCGGTTAGAGTTATTGTAGTTACCGGAGATCCCAAAGGTCGTGCATTTTGTGCTGGCGCAGATTTAAGCGGTCTGGAAACAATTGCTGCGCAAGGTGAGTATGACAATGGGATTAAAGGCGAGATTGCCAATCCTGGATACGGAACCGACCCAGTTTTTGACGCAACATTTGCCTATCACCTCGGTCTCAGAAAACCGATAATCGCTGCGATTAACGGAGCAGCTGCTGGAATTGGCTTGGTCATAGCTGCCTTTTGTGATTTGCGCTTTGCAGTCCCAGATGCCAAATTCACTACCGCGCACGGTCGCTTCAATTTCCCTGCTGAATACGGTCTTTCTTGGATTTTACCCAAAATTATTGGAATGACTTTCACAAACGATGTGATGCTTTCGAGCCGGATTTTCTTAAGTCAAGAAGCCGACAAAATGGGGTTTCTTAACCAGCTCGTTGAAGCAAATGAGCTCATGTCATGTGTTCAAGAATATGCGGTAAATTTGGCTCGCAATGTATCGCCGGGTTCACTGCGAGAAACAAAGCGGCAACTCTACATGGATTGGCACCGAAGCGCGGCAAGTGCCGTGCAAGACAGCGAACGTTTACTCACCGAAATGTCGCGTCACCCCGACAACAAAGAAGGTGTGAGCGCCTGGATGGAGAAGCGCGCGCCCAATTGGCACGGAGACTCGTAAGCTATGACATCTAAAATAGCAGAAGGATTTAATATACCTGCGGTTGAAGCTTGGATCGGAAGCCATATCAAAAACTTGTCACCGCCTTTCCGGTGGACCAAATTGCCGGGAGGTCACTCCAATCTCACCTATCGTCTAACAGATGTGCAGGACAGGCAGGCTGTAGTTCGTCGCCCGCCACTTGGCGAGTTATTGCCGAACGCCCATGATATGACACGTGAATGGGCAATTATTTCATCTCTTGGGTCGACTAGCGTTCCAGTCCCAGAGGCTTGGGGCTTATGCGAAGACATAAGTATTACCGGCGCCTATTTTTATGTGATGGAACTTGTTGAGGGCCACCCCCTCTATACGATTGCAGACAATATGGAGCGGGTACCTCAAGAGAAACGAGTTGTTTTAGCCCATTCTCTTTTCGATGTGCTGGCAGATATTCATTCTCTTGTGCCGGATGACGTAGGCCTTGGTAACTTAGGCAAGAAAGACGGATATCTATCGCGTCAGTTGAAGACTTGGTACCGATCATGGACATCATCAATCGAGCCAGCACAATTTGACGATCGCCGAGCCCATAAATTGCAGGAAATGATGCTTCAACATATGCCGGAACAAGGAATGGCGCGTATTGTTCACGGTGATTATGGTCTGCACAATTGTCTGATTGGTAAAGATCATACAGTCGTAGCGGTTCTGGACTGGGAAATCTCAACCCTCGGGGATCCGCTCGCCGATTTGGCATACGCACTAAATCCTTGGGGCGAACCTGATGATCCGGTGGTTCTCGACCCGGAAAACGCCGCAATGGCACCCGGTATGCCAAGTCGGAGCGAAATTGCAGAACGTTATTCCAAGCGGACTGGAAGAAGCATTGATCATCTGGACTATTATGTTGGTTTCAGTCGCTGGAAATCTGCTGCGATTATGCACGGCGTCTATGCGCGATATATAGCGGGGCAGAAAAGTTCCGACGGCGTTGATCTGGATGCTTGGAAAAAACGCATCTCGACCTGTTTGGAAACTGCCGAACATGCAATTAGTCGTTATGTTGCTTAAGATGTCAGGAAAACTGGACAGATAGGACGATTATGCAAGCCGCTGTTTTTCATGAACCGGGAAAGCCATTGTCAATTGAGAATGTGGATGATCCGGTATGCGGTCCCGGCGAACTAATCTTAAAGGTCAAACAATGCGGAATTTGTGGAACTGATCTTCACGCTAGCAATGGCGGTGCAATGTTGCCACCTTGCGGAACAATTTTTGGTCACGAATTTAGCGGTGAGATTGTTGAAATAGGAAGGGATAGCCATTCTTCTTGGCGCATCGGGCAGCCGGCGGTCGCTCTGCCATTTATTTCCTGTGGAAAATGCCGGTATTGTCTGAATGGCAATGCATTTTTTTGTTCTGATGTACAGCGCACCGGCCTGGGTGTGGGACCACAAGGTGGATATGCAGAATATGTCCGCGTCGGATCAGCTGAAAGTTTAGCCATTCCGAAAGGAGTTAGTTGGGACTTTGCAACTCTAGTGGAACCACTGGCAGTTGGTTTGCACGGTGTGAACATTTCAAAATTTCGACCAGGCCATCGGGCTTTGGTCGTGGGCGCGGGGCCGATAGGAATTGCTACAATTAAATGGCTCAGAAACTTGGGCGCGCGGGACATCATGGTAATGGAATTGTCTGATGACAGGAAAGCCATGGCCGAAGAATTGGATATCACAGGCATCATAGATGCCAGCCTGCATCCAAAAGAAATCGCAGATATTTATCAAAAGTCGACAGGTGCGCCTCCAGATATAATTTTCGAATGCGTTGGTTTACCTGGGGTTCTAAATAACTGTGTCCAAATTGCAGCGCCGATGTCGGAAATCGTGATATTAGGTGTTTGTGACAAACCAGACACCTTCACTCCCTTTTTGGGAACAATGAAGGAGCTCACCATTAAATTTGCAGTCGCCTATTTGAAAGACGATTTTCAATATACGCTGAGTTTGCTGGAACAAGGTCGTATCAATCCAATCAACATGATTTCAAATCACGCGAATTTCAATTCTCTTCCCTCGATCTTTGAAGGACTGAAAACGGAGAAAGATCAGTGCAAGGTCTTATTCTCTCCTGAGTGTTAGCCTGCGTTGCAAGCCGCAATACCCTGGACAGAGATGATGCCAACAGTTCTTGTTATATTACATTAATTATTCTATACTGCCATTATTGTAATATAACGAAAGTTGTAAAATGAAGCTCCGCGATTACGTGACTGTAGAAGAGATACGCGATCACGCAAAACGAAGCGACTGGATCGCTGCGGGAATGTTCGTAGGCAATTGGTCAATTGTCTTTGCTGCGATGTTGCTGGTGTATGTTTGGACCAACCCGCTCACCATAATAGTTTCGCTATGTATAATTGCCGGGCGACAGCATGGCATCGGGGGATTGATGCACGAATGTGGGCACAACACATTGTTTGCAAGTAAGCGAATGAATCAAATATTCGGGCAATGGCTTGCGGCCAAACCTGTCTTTGAGGAGTTCGTGGCCTATGCCGATGGTCACAAACGGCATCATCAGAAAGCAGGTACCAAAACCGATCCAGATTTACCCAATTATGCAGCTTATCCGGTTAGCAAAAACAGCTTTAAACGGAAATTGGCCCGAGACTTAACCGGACAAACCGGTTTCCGACGATTGGGCCAAAAAGCAAAAGAAACGGTGGTGATTTTCAGTTCTAAACCCGAAAAAGGACGATATTCAAATCACTATTTTGGCATGCTGTTAGTCCAACTGGGAATGATCGCTTTTTTGCATTTCACATTGAGTGCGTGGTTATATTTTTTGTGGATTGGGGCAAACCTGACCGTTTATATGTTCTTTATCCGAATGAGACAAATTGCAGAACATGCCGCCGTTCCTGACCTGTACAATCTGGATCCACGCTTGAATACGCGAACAACTTACGCAAATTGGTTTGAGCGGATGACTATCGCTCCCAATTTCGTGAATTATCATTTGGAGCACCACTTATCGGCGAACGTTCCATGCTACCGATTGAAAGCATTTCACCACTTACTAAAGTCGCGCGGCGCATACGATACAACGCCGATCTTTTCTGGATATATTGATGTTATTCAGCATGTGACGGATCAATCACCTCAATCAAATCGGTCGCAATCGCTGGTAACATGACTCTGGTCCAACTTGGGCAATCCAGGCTCGACTATTCTTAGATTGAGGAAGACTAATGGCAGTATATGCAATCACTGGCGGTAACAGCGGAATTGGCGCTGAATTGAAGCGTCAATTGGAGAATCAAAACGATAGTGTCATTTCTGTCGACATAAATGGTGGAGATATTATTGCTGACCTCTCTACCTCAGAAGGAAGACGTTCGGCGATTGAAGCTATATCAACTCTCGCACACGATGGGCTGGATGGATTTATCCCATGTGCAGGACTTCCCCCGATGAATGTGCCTCTATCTATGGTCGCAAGGGTAAATTATTTTGCCGCCGTTTCTATGACTGAGGGCTTACATTCATTGGTTGCCAAAAAAAGAGGGACAGCACTTCTCGTAGCATCCAGCTCTGCACACATGATCGATTCTGGTGATCCTTTTGTGCAATACTGTTTGGGTGGAATGGAAGAGGATGCCTGCAAACATATCGAATCTCGCGATGATCACACCGCCTATGCTGGATCAAAGCGGGCTCTCACTCTTTGGATGAGGCGCAACGCAGTAGATTTTGCCCATCGAGGCGTGCGAATGAATGTTATCGCTCCAGGGCTGACGCTGACACCCATGACCCAACAGGCATATGATGATCCGAACCGCGGCGATAATCTAAAGAGCTTTGCAACAATTACACCTTGGGGTTCGCAAGCAGCCGAGCCATCTCAAATAGCAAACGTCATGCGATTTATGTTGAGCAAAGAAGCTAGTTTTGTGTGCGGCTCGGTATTCGTCGTCGATGGCGGAACCGATGCCAAACTCCGCAGCGACTCATTTTAATTCCCCCTTCCAACAGTGCAACTCCATCGATCGCGGTTTTTGATCAACGATCTACACCAACAACAACAGTTCAATGGTAAATAGGAGATCCTAGACCCATAACTCGACGTTTCCTCAGTATTTTTGTGTTAGATAATAGAGGCCGCTGTCGCGCCCAAAGCAGCCAGAACCGGACAGTCTGCTTCCGGCCCAAGCTCATCCGCGAATGGAATGGTCGAACAATTGAAGTACTGGTGACCGATCAGGGGTTTCAACATGCGGGCCGTCATTATCGATCATTGAGCCAGATTGCGCGCCATGTAACTGGCGCTCATTGGTCAGGACCACGCTTCTTCGGTCTAGTCAAACGCAGCCAATACAAAGCGTCACCTCGGCTGTGACCAAACGCAGGCGCTGCGCGATATACACACGCAAATCCACCGAGGATGGATTGGAGCAAGAATTTAACAGTCTGGATGCACAGCGCGAAGCTTGTGCTGCCTATATCTTGAGCCAAGCTAATGAAGGTTGGGAAGCAGTTCCAGAACTGTATGACGATGGCGGTTTTAGCGGTGGCAAGATGGAACGCCCTGCCCTCAGGCGGCTACTCGAAGATGTGAAAGCGCAAAAGGTCGATATCATCGTTGTGTATAAAGTTGATCGGCTCACGCGCAGCCTGGCTGATTTTGCCAAGATCGTCGAGATGCTGGATGAGCATGATGCATCGTTTGTCAGCGTCACTCAAAGCTTCAACACCACGAACAGCATGGGCAGATTGACGCTCAACGTTCTTCTTTCCTTTGCCCAGTTCGAGCGAGAAGTGACTGGCGAGCGTATCAGAGACAAGATTGCTGCCTCCAAGAAGAAGGGCATATGGATGGGCGGCAATATTCCAATGGGCTATGATGTCATCGATAGAAAGCTCGTCATTGTAGGACATGATGCAAAGACGGTGCGCCACATCTTCAATCGCTATCTTGCCCTTCGATCTGTACCGGCTCTCAAACAGGAATTGGATCAAGCTGGCATCCAATCACCGAAGCGCGTCTCTCGGGTTGGAACAGAACTTGGAGGTAGGCCGCTAACGCCAGGCGCGATCTATCATGTCCTCCAGAACCGTATTTATGTCGGTAAAATCGTTCATCAAGGCAAAACCTATCCAGGCGAACATCAGGCAATCGTTGAGGAGTGTCTGTTCGAGCAGGTGCAATCACAACTTCAATCAAATCGTGTGTCACGGAGAAACGGCGAACATGTGGATGCACCCAGCTTAATGCCGGGCATCGTCTTCGATGGTTTGGAAAGACCGATGACACCAACCAAGACGATACGCTCTGGCCGCCGCTATCGCTATTATGCATCTAGATGTGAAACAGAAGAAGCAAAGAAGCATCCCGTTTGGCGTGTTCCTGCAGCCGACCTAGAAGAGATAGTCATCGGCAAGCTTTCGACTTTCCTCTACGATCAATCAGCTTTGCAAAATCATTTACTAGAATCCAATCCCGGCGATCTGGATGCACTTTTTACTGAAGCGAAAGCTCGTTCTGATAGACTGGTTTCAGCGGATCCACATGAACAACGCAAATTGTTGCTAAGTTGGATTTTAAGAGTCATGGTCCGGTCTGAAACCATCGAGATCACAATCAATCTCACGACATTGATAAGCTCACCGACACCGACAACCGGCGAAGATCTTACTGTCACAGTGTCGATACCTGCATCCATCGTTCGCAATGGCAAACAGACGCGGCTAGCTATTCCGCCTTCATCCGACGATCACGTCCGGCATAAAGATACGCCCTTGATCAAATTGGTTGCAAAAGCATGGGCTGCTCGGTGCGCCATTGAAGGATCGAGCAATGATCCGAAACAAGTAGCTGCGGATGAAGGTCATGAAGCTGATTATTTTGCTCGCCTCATTCGTCTGGGATATTTGGCACCCGATATAATCAGCGCCATCGTTGAAGGAATGCAACCCGCCAATCTGACCCGTCAAAAGCTTGCTCGCATTGGCAGCTTGCCGATCCGGTGGGATGAGCAGCGAGCTATTCTTGGGTTCACTCCAACGGCGATCCGCAACTAAATCACCTAAACCCTTACATGCATCCGTGACCCTCGCTTTTGGCGAACAGAGACTTCTCCGTCATTCACATCGATTTTACGGTTCTGAATGGTCTCAGGGGTCATGAACTGAACTGTCATGGTCCCGGAATACCGCAAGACTGCGCCAATTATCACCACGATCGAAACCGCAACCCGCAGTTTGTCAAATTAGGAGAAAAAGTGGTGCCCGAAGGCGGATTCGAACCACCGACACAGCGATTTTCAGTCGCTTGCTCTACCAACTGAGCTATTCGGGCATCAGGCGGGATCGTCTGATCCTGCCAATTGAGAAGCGTCGCTATAGGCGTGGCCCTTACTGCTTGTCTAGCCTAAAAATGGCGGTTTTGTTATGCGGTTTCAGGCTTCACCGTCGCGGCCACTTTCATCGCTAAAATGATCCATCAACTGGTCAGAAGAAACCGGTGGTCCGGGCACCTTATACCCCTCTCCCAACCATTGTAACAAATCCCTGTCTTTGCAACCTGCGCTGCAAAAAGGTTTGAATTCAGGGGCCTGTGGTTTCTTGCAGACGGGGCAGTTTGCGGATCTAGAAGATACCAAGACCAAATTATCCCAGAAGGCTTGGAAACAGGCCGAAGAGCAGGATCAGGAACACGGCAATCGGCGCGAGCCAGCCGATTAGGAAACGATACACGCTCATCATTCCTGCGGACAATTCTGTTTCCGCCTGCACGAGTTTCTTGTCCGCTTTCCAACCGATAAAGATCGAGGTGAGCAGCGCGGTTACGGGCAACAGGATTTTTCCAACCAATCCGTCGATTGTGTCGAAAATATTTGCTTCGGCAAATAGCGGCCAAAACCCGAGCAATCGCACATCAGACCAAATGTTGAGGGAAAGTGCGCAAGCGACCCCCACCAGGAAGATCACGCCTCCTGTAACCCAGGCAGCCATTGGCCGGCTCCAACCGGTTTTTTCTTTGGCCCAAGCCGTCACCGCTTCCAGAAGCGAAATCGAGCTGGTTAGCGCCGCGAAAAAGACCAGTACGAAAAAGAGCAACCCGACCAAAGACCCAGCGGGCATGGTATGGAACGCAATTGGCAGGGACTGAAAAACCAATGTTGGTCCCGCGGCGGCGTCCAGGCCAACCGCAAATACAATCGGGAAAATCATCAAGCCGGCCAATATGGCGACACCGGTATCGGCAAAACCGATCATCACGGCTGTTGGCGCGAGTTTGGTTTCCCTGGCGACATAACCACCATAAGTTATCAGCGCGGCGGACGCCACGCTCATCGAGAAAAGCGCTTGCCCCAAGGCCTCGTTAATAACAGAAGCATTTAGCTTCGAGAAATCAGGCGTGAACAAAAAAGCCACTGCCTTGGCAAATTCTCCGGTAAATGCGCCATATATCGTAATCAATACGAGCAGTACGAAAAAGGCAGGCATCAGGATTGTGGCGGCTTTCTCGATGCCATCAGTAACGCCGCGGGCAACAATCCAAATCGTAACCCCCATGAACAGAACGTGCATGCCAAGCAAAAGCGTGTTGTTGGCGAACAGGTCCGTCATGCGATTGGGAATAGTTTCAGGCGTTTCAGCGGCAAGCGCCCCAGCCATCGGATTACCAGCGAAAAGCGCGCCAAAAAAATCAGCACCCATGACACCGACATAATAGAGCACCCAGCCAGCTACGACGCTATAGAAGGACAGGATGGCGGCCGCACCCAATATGCCAAAACCACCGAACAGCCCCCAGCTTTTGCTTACACCCGAATCTTCGGCAACTTTCACGACGCTGTGATAGGCATCGCTACGGCCATGACGTCCGATCAATACTTCTGAGAGAACCATCGGCAAACCGATAAGAATAACGCAGGCGATATAGACGAGAACAAAAGCCCCGCCGCCATTTTCACCAGCCAGCGTTGGAAAACGCCAGATATTGCCCAGTCCGACGGCCGCGCCGACCGCTGCCAAGATAAATGCCCATCTAGAGGACCATCCTTCACCACCCGGTGCTACTGCGCCTGCCATTTCAATACTCCCCTTAAACTGTCATTTCCGTCTTGTGCGGATCGTTACATCTGTATCTAGCCGCGCATCAGCATCGGGCCAAGCGGTTTTCCGGCAAAAATATGGACATGAAGATGCGGGACCTCCTGATGGCCGTCCTCGCCAATATTGGCGAGCAAGCGATATCCCGGCTCGACCATGCCTGCTTCTCTGGCAACATGGCCAACAGCGCGAACAAATCCGGCAATTTCATCGGCGGTTGCGGAACTGGAAAAATCATCCCAGCTAACATATTTCCCTTTTGGTATAACCAAAATGTGATGGGGCGCTTGCGGGTTTATGTCATGAAATGCCAATACCCATTCATCTTCATAGACGGTTTTATTGGGGATTTCCCCACGCAAGATTTTGGCAAAGATGTTTTCATCATCGTAAGGTAAAGTAGGATCAATGGCCATTAACTTACTCCTCTAGAAGCTTTTTCTTCCAATCCCGACAAACCTTCTCGACGAGCCAGCTCGGCAACCACATCCTCTATTGAAATGTCCATATCCGCTATCAATACCATGATATGAAACAATAAATCCGCAGACTCATTCACGGTGGCTTCGCGATCATCCTGGACTGCGGCGATTACAGTTTCGATTGCTTCCTCGCCAACTTTCTCAGCCATCTTCGCTCGACCTTTGCCGCGCAACGAAGCTACATAACTGGTCCCGGGATCGGCATCCCTTCGTTCACGAATTGTCTGTTCCAACGCTTTCAATCTATCATCCAT
The DNA here is from genome assembly GCA_947494305.1 of uncultured Sphingomonadaceae bacterium. Classification (GTDB taxonomy): domain Bacteria; phylum Pseudomonadota; class Alphaproteobacteria; order Sphingomonadales; family Sphingomonadaceae; genus Parasphingorhabdus. The sequence goes on from CANLUL010000004.1 coordinate 16,514, forward strand.
GGAATTAGCTTGGGCGAAGCAGGCAATGAAGGTCAAGCCAATATCCACACAAAAGAGCTGCGTAGACCCCCAGACAGCGCTTTCATCATAGACGCTATTCAGCACCCGGGTTGGTTTATGCTACTTACGCCTATTTGGATTTGCGGCGACGCGCGACCAAACGCCCAGCCACGAGTCCAACCACACCGAGCCCCAGCATCAGTACATTGGAAGGTTCGGGAACAGGTGTTCCGACGGGATAGTTATCATTTCCAACACCACCAGTGCCGTTTGAACTGGATGAAAAGATGTATTCGCTGGTCGATCCAGAGATGTCATTGTTGGACGTTCCGTAGTCCGATGCTCCCCAACCTGAAGACTTCCAGCCTGAGCTACGCCAAGTGTACCTGCCGTCCCAATATCCTTGATCACTGGTATTCCAGGTAGCTTCCGCAGGAACAGCGACAGCGATTGCCATCGCGGCTGCACCCACCAACGCGGCAGTTTTGATCAACTTCATTGGTCCTCTCCCTATTTTTACATGCATGGCAACCATATGATGGCTGCCACGCTTTTTGATCAATTTAGTTTGGACACTATTCCTGTTCTTTGCTCTTCCGGCGACGACGCAACATACGACCGGCTGCCAAACCACCAACACCAAGGCCAAATAGAACCAAAACGCCGGGTTCTGGAACTGGCGTACCGCCAGTTGAGCCCGTTGATCCGCCTGAGCTAGAAGAGCTCGAAGAACTGGATGATGAGCTGCTCGAAGAACTGCTTGAGCTAGAGCTTGATGAACCGCCGAAACTGGAAGAACCTCCAGTCGAAGTTGACACACCACCTGTGGATGTCGACACACCGCCAGTGGATGTTGAAACACCGCCGGTTGATGTGGACACGCCGCCGGTTGAGGTGGATACACCACCCGTTGATGTCGAAACACCGCCGGTCGATGTTGAAATTCCACCCGTAGAAGTTGACGTAGAACCACCTGTTGAGGTGCTGGAAAAACCACCGGTAGAAGTTGATGTAGAACCACCGGAAGTACCACCACTGGTTGTTCCACCACTGGTTGTTCCGCCACCGGTTGAAGTAGAAGTAGAGCCGCCGCTGGTTGAAGAACCGCCAGTTGAGGTCGATGTGGAGCCGCCGCTTGATGTCGAACTCACGCCGCTTGAACCACTAGAACCACCATAGCTGGATGAACCACCGCCATAGCTGCTTGATCCATAGCCGCCGGAGCCACCTTTACCACCGCGACCGCCGCGTTTTTGACCACCAGAGCTGCCTTTTTTACCTCCTTGAGCTTGGTAGTCGTTACTCTGACTCGGGTAAATGGCCTGTGCCGGAACCGCAATAAATGCACCAGCTGATACAGTAGCGATTAGCGCTAAACGTAGTGATTTCATCTTTTCCCCCATCGGGCTGTTAATCTCTCCAACCCGTTTCCTGGAACATCGCAAACGCGCGGCACAGGGAAATGGTTTCGAAAGTGTTAATGGCTCGTTGGGGTTAATTTTCTGTAAAAATAGATAGTTAACGGAAGGTTATTTCAAACCGTCTCAATTTGGATCAACTACGCGCAGGAAGGTTAGCGGCCCGCAATGCCGCATGTGCTTCGGCTATACTATGCTCACCAAAATGGAAAATCGAAGCCGCTAGCACTGCGTTAGCACCGCCTTTTGTGACACCCTCAACCAGATGACCAAGATTACCAACACCGCCACTTGCAACAACCGGGATGGACACTGCATCTGACATCGCTTTGGTGAGTTTGAGATCATAGCCATCGCGCGTGCCATCGCGATCCATGGATGTGACAAGCAACTCCCCTGCTCCCAGATCGGCCATCCGAACAGCATGCTCCAGAGCATCAATGCCGGTCGGTGTGCGGCCGCCGTGGGTAAAAATTTCCCAACGACCTTCCGCCACTTTTCGTGCATCGATTGAGGCAACCATACATTGGCTACCAAACCGGGTTGCAATATCACTGACCACTTCCGGGTGCGAAACTGCAGCGCTGTTTACCGCCACTTTGTCAGCGCCCGCCATCAATAGTGCGCGTGCATCATCCGCCGTGCGAACGCCGCCGCCCACGGTTACGGGCATGAAACAAACCTCTGCGGTCCGGCGCACAACGTCGATGATCGTATCACGCCCCTCATGACTTGCTCCGATATCCAGAAAACAAAGTTCATCGGCTCCCGCTTTGTCATAGGCCTGGGCCTGCTCAACAGGGTCTCCCGCATCCTGTAAATCGACGAAGTTGACGCCTTTGACCACACGGCCATCGGCGACATCAAGACAGGGAATGACACGGATACGAACGGTCATCTGTTCGCCATCGCTATGGCCGTCGCCAAATCCAGTCGCCCATCATAAAGCGCGCGACCTGTGATAACGCCTTCAATACCTTCGCCAGAAAACTGACTGAGAATATGAATATCGTCGAGACCTTTTACGCCGCCACTTGCTATGACAGGAATATCTACCGAACGTGCTAGATCAACCGTTGCTTCAATATTGCAACCAGTCAGCATTCCATCCCGGCCAACGTCAGTGAACAGGATTGAGGCCACGCCTGCATCCTCGAATCGTCGTGCTAAATCGCGCACGCTGACATCCGAAACATCGGCCCAACCTTCCGTGGCGACCATTCCATCACGCGCATCGACTGCAACAACGATGCCGCCTTCATATTCCTTCGCCATGTCCTTGACAAATTCTGGATCTTTGAGTGCCGCTGTCCCAATCACCAGCCGCGCTACACCCAGTCCAAACCATCGTTCTACCGTTTCCCGGTTTCTGATACCGCCGCCCAATTGGACATAGCCTGGGAAGCTGGCGATAATGGCTTCTACAGCTTCGGCATTCTTCGGTGAACCAGCAAAGGCGCCATCCAGATCAACGACATGAATATGTTCCGCCCCGGCCGTCGCAAATAGCCCTGCTTGCTCCGCAGGATTGTCACCATAAACTGTAGCGCGATCCATATCACCCTCAGCCAGGCGAACGACTTCGCCGCCCTTGAGATCGATGGCAGGAAAAACAATCATGGTTTCCACTCCAAAAAGCGCTGGAGAAAACCGAGCCCGTAGGCCTGACTTTTCTCGGGATGAAATTGCACACCAATGGCTGTGCCGGTCTGAATAGCGGCAACAACCTTGCCGCCATGATCCGTGGTTGCGCAGACTGATGATGGCGTCTGATTGCATTTGAACTGATAGCTATGCAAAAAATAGGCTTCACCGGCCTCAATTAAATCATGGGCAGCAGTCGGCTCGACTTCATTCCAGCCCATATGTGGGATTTTTAAACCGTTTGCAGCATCCATCTTTTCGACCGATCCCGCAACCCAGCTGAGGCCATCATGCGTTCCATGCTCAACGCCATATTCCGCCATTAGCTGCATACCGACACAAATACCTAGAAACGGAGTGCCGTCTCCCAGCACTTTCTTTTCCAACGTTTCGATCATGCCTTCAATCCCGAACAAGGCATCGCGGCAGGCACCGAAAGCACCGACTCCGGGCAAAATTATCCGGTCGGCCTTTGCCACCAACTCTGGATCGGCGGTAACTGTCACACCTAAAGCGCCCGCCGCTTTCAAAGCGCTATGAACACTGTGGAGGTTACCTGCGCCAAAATCGATCAGCGCGATTGTCTCAGCCACCTAGCTGCCCCTTGGTCGATGGAATAGCATCACCTTTTCGCGGGTCGCGTTCAACGGCGGAGCGCATGGCTCGGGCAAATCCTTTGAAGATGCTTTCTGCAATATGATGATTGTTCTCGCCGGTCAGCAAATCGATATGCAGCGTAATTCCAGCTGCGTCGGCGACGCTGTGGAACCAGTGCTTGAACAACTCCGTATCCATTTCACCCAGTCGTTCCTGCGTGAACGCAGCATTCCAAACCAGATAAGGACGTCCCGATATATCCAGCGCAACACGGCTCAGGGTTTCATCCATTGGTGAATAGGCGCTGCCATAACGAACAATCCCTGCCTTGTCGCCTAACGCTTGGTTAATCGCCTGCCCCACCGCGATGGCGCTATCTTCGGTCGTATGGTGTTGATCGACATGCAAATCACCCTTGATCCGCAATTTTAGATCAATCAGCGAATGCCGTGAAAATTGTTCGATCATATGATCCAAAAAGCCAATGCCCGTGGACACTTCATATTCACCGGTCCCATCGAGGTTCAACTCGACAAAAATCTCAGTTTCCTTGGTGTTTCGTTCTATTTTCGCGCTTCTCATGGCGAAAGCCTATAACCGCTTGAATTTGTCAGGCAAGAATTTCGCGGTACTCGTGTCAGAAAAAGCCGCAAATACCCTTGACCATAGCGCCGCTAATCGTCACCAAGTGATTATGAGCGACGAAGCACCAGATAGCCTGATTCCGTACGATGAAATCGTCCAAGAAGCCTTGCGCGCCGTAGTCAGCCGTGTTTTGAGCGAAGCAGAAACCAATGGACTCCCTGGTGAGCATCATTTTTACATTACGTTTAAAACACGCGCACCTGGCGTCGATATTCCGCAACACCTGATCGAAAAATTTCCGGATGAAATGACCATTGTCATCCAAAACCGCTATTGGGATCTGAAGGTAAGTGAGGATCGCTTTGAGGTTGGGCTAAGTTTCAATCAGATAAGTTCCATGCTGCATATACCGTTTGCAGCGATAACGTCGTTTGTGGATCCCGCCGTAGATTTTGCCTTGCAGTTCCATGTCGACGAAATCGAAGATGATATGGACAGCCACGAACCAGCCGAAAATGACGGTGAAGAACGGGCTGAACCCCAACTGGTAGAAGATGGTTCCAATGTGGTCAATGTGGACTTCGGTAAGAAGAAATAGACGGCCTCCAAGTTTTATTTTTTCTTATAAAGTCTGGAAAATTTAGCCCTACTGTATTATCTATATAACACTCTATAAAGCGGATATTTCGCTTCGATAGTGAAAATGGAGATCACATGGCCGATATGCGCACTGAATCCGATAGTCTGGGAGACATTAAAGTTCCAGCAGAAGCCTATTGGGGTGCCCAGACTCAGCGCAGTATCGAAAATTTCCCGTTCCCACGGCATGAACGGATGCCCATCCGGCTGATCCATGCTCTGGCTACGGTTAAGCAAGCAGCGGCCCGTGTAAATGGCATCCACGGATTAGAAGCAGAGATATCGGCGGCGATTGAGAAAGCCGCGAAAGCGGTTCGCAGCGGGGCGCATGATAATCAATTTCCGCTAAGCATCTGGCAAACCGGCTCTGGCACACAGACTAATATGAATGTGAATGAAGTGATTGCCGGAATTGCCAATGAAGCCATTTACGGCACGCGAGGCGGTAAATATCCAGTCCACCCCAATGATCATGTCAATCGCGGACAATCTTCCAACGACAGTTTCCCAACCGCCATGCATGTTGGCGCTGCTCTGGCTTTGGAGGTCGAACTGTTTCCGGCACTGGAGCAACTGCACGATGCTCTCGCGGAAAAAGCACAGCGCTGGAAGAATATCGTTAAAATCGGCCGCACCCATTTGCAGGACGCAACGCCGTTGACACTGGGGCAGGAATTCTCCGGCTATGCTGCACAGCTGGTTGCCAATCGCGACCGGATTGAAGGCATATTGCCGCGCCTCTATCAACTCGCCCAAGGCGGTACGGCGGTCGGGACGGGGCTGAATGCACCCGAGAATTTTGGAGAGCATATTGCCAAAGAGATTTCTAAAATCACTGGATTGAAATTCACCTCCTCTTCGAACAAATTTGCTGAACTGGCGGCGCACGATACAATGGTCGAACTATCTGGCGCGCTGAACACGCTGGCGGTATCGCTCACCAAAATCGCCAATGATATCCGGTTGCTGGGTTCTGGCCCGCGCTCCGGCTTGGGTGAGATTTCCCTGCCCTCCAACGAACCGGGCAGTTCAATCATGCCCGGCAAGGTCAATCCAACACAATGCGAAATGTTGACCATGGTAGCCGCGCAGATGATCGGTAATCATCAGGCAGTCACTGTAGGTGGGATGCAGGGGCATCTGGAGCTGAATGTTTTTAAGCCAATGATTGCGGCCAATGTGCTGCGATCCATTGAAATTGCCTCCATCGGAATGTCCAATTTTGCTGAGCGCTGTGTCGACGGTTTGGAGGCCAATGAAAAGCGGATACAGGAGCTGGTCGACAACTCATTAATGCTTGTGACAGCGCTTGCTCCCGTTATCGGATATGACAATGCATCGAAGATCGCGAAGCACGCACATGACAAGGGCATAACATTGAAAGCAGCGGCGCTCGATTTGGGTTTGGTTGACGAAACCACATTCGATGCCCACGTTAAACCTGAAAATATGATCTAAAGCGGGAGTAATTATGTCGATATTGCGAACGGCAGCAACAGCGGTAGTTGGTAGTGAGATTGCCAAGCAGAAGAAAGGCAATGGCCTGCTGGGTTTTGGTCTGGGGTTGATAGCAACCCGTATTGCCACACGATCTCTGCCCGGAGCGATGCTGATCGGCGGGGTAATGGTTGCCAAAGCGCTATATGACCGCGCGCAGGAAGCGGAAGAAGAGCTTCTCGCTGCGGATCAGGTAATTGATATTGAAGGACGTTCGGTACCGAAGGAAGAAGCAGCAATCTAAGTCGGGTAGACGTTCATTTCAAAGGTTGCGCATTGACGTTCGGCTTGCTCAACGACAATCTTGATCTCACCCGCCGCTTGATCTTCCGAAATCAGTTTCACATCAAAGGGCCGATCCAGTTCTACATAGCGATTAAACGCAATCGTTCCGCTCGATAGGATCATTGTCTCGCCGCGCCACAGATTTACAAACTGCCGCACCACGTCTGCGAGCTGGTTTGAGTTTACATGATCACCAGATCCGCTGTGATAGGGATGAACCGGCATGAAGCCAGTTGCCTTCGGAACCATCGCTTGAACGGCTGGCTGTTTATCCTCAATGAGCGGCGAAACAAAACAATGACTTTGCGACCCCACGCCAACCGATTCCGCATCGGCAAACACAAAGTTTGAAACATCGACTGGATCAGCAGCTTTCAGTTTCGCCTTCGCTCGCCAGCCCTCAAAATCGCGGTTCTGGAATATCACACCAATTCCGTCCATTTGATAAACCAGCGCATCATTGGCATCAAAGAACCGAATCTGAAACCCCGGGGAACCCTTCGCGCCTGTTTGTTTGCCGATACCATGAACAGCGTGGCCAACGCCCGGTTTTCCGCACTGCCAGGTTATATGGGTTAGCGCCGACCATTTATCCGGATCCCACGTCCCCCGCGCGGATGCGGTTTCCACCGACGCCCAAAAATTGATGGACTGGACCACAATTGGATCAAAGGGATGCAGTACCAACCAAGGCCATTTTTCCGCATCGATCGAGCATTGGAATGTAACAGTTCCATCCTCCGCCACGACATGACCATGTGTATATGAATGTGGCGAAACTCCTTGCATAATGCCTCTATTTCTTGGTCACCCAGATACTATTTGCAGCCTCCTGCCATTCCTTCACAGCTTCAACCGGAAAGCTCAACATCAGCACATTGAGCGCCAGATTGTCGCGGATTGCCCAAAGCGCGATCAGCTCAAACACGATCAAGACTGCCAGCGTCCATTTCCAACCCATTTTCCAGGCAGCAAAGAAACCCAGCGTCATCCAGCCAATATCGGCCATGCTGTTGATGATGCTATCCCCGCTATAACCCAAACCAATGGTCGCCTCGCGATAGCGGTTGATTATGATCGGGGAATTTTCCAGCACTTCCCAAAATCCCTCAAGAAAAACCGCCAAACACAACGCCAATCCGAACCGCTTTGCATCAGAATATTTGCGGAACAACCAGGCGCCCAACCAGAAGAATAAGAACCCGTGGATGATGTGGCTAAACGTGTACCAGTCGGCGAGGTGCTGGCTATTCTCTGCGCTATTCACATAGCCGTGCCAGAATTTGACTGTTCCACATTCGCATATCGGCGGGCGATCCATTGCAAACAGTACGGCTAGGCAAAGGAGTGCGATTCCAATGGCACCGAATATATAGTTACGTGAGATGGTGGTCATATTTACTCCCTGCAACAAACAGAACAACAGCTTATCGAAGCCGTTGCAAGAGTGTAAGGATATATTTTCCAACCTCCGCTATTTTTCACTAAGCGCATGTCCACAAATATCTGGATCAAGATCGGGTAAAAACCGAAATCTACATTCATCGACAAGGCGACCAGTTGCGTTCATGATAAAGTTTTATATATTGACGGGCTATGCAAGCTATTGCCCAATATTATACCCACTCGGCACTGCAAACACGGCTAGTGATCAGCATCGGTGTCGCAGTGCTTCTAAACGCGGTATATTGTCTAATCTATCGATACACCTCGGGTAATCCCGCAACATTGTTCGAAGCACTATCCTGGGGGATAATAAACATAGCCCCATGGGTGGCAGCCGTTGAACTAGGCCGGCCTCTTAAAAAAGTATCGCATTTGATATTGCTTTTCCTGGGAGCTGCAGTTCTTTCTTTGTGCCTTGAAGTAGCAGTGAAACTTGATCCACCGACTGCTTTCGACTTGATAAGGCGCATTCCCGGAGCATTGATCGCGCTGGCGGCAATCGGAACGCTGAAATTTGTCGCCAGACGCAAACAGCCAAAACGAGTTGAGCAAAGCGGAAGCTTTATGATTGCTTCCTGTGATTGGGTGAGATCAGCCGGCAATTATGTCGAAATTCACAGACAAGGAAGCCAACCCAACCTTATGCGTGCAACATTGGCCCACATAACCAATCATACCAAGCCAAAGCTGATCCGGATCCATCGCAGATATGCCGTTTTGCCAAGGGCAATCGATCGCATCGAACATAGTCATGTCCGATTAAAAGATGGAACAAGGCTTCCGGTTGGCGATCGATATCGTCAAGAACTGTCCGGTATAAATCTGTTCACCCCTTCGTCCCAAAACCGTTGATCTAGGCATCTTGGCTCGATCAATTGATCGGCATGAAACACAAATCCTTTGTCCGCTGGCTCTGCCTATCTATACTGAGCCTTTCCGTTCCTGTTCAGGCAAATGCCGAGCAAACGCAGCTGCAACACGAGCGAGCAACAGTAACCACTTCGGAGAGTTTAAAACTCGCCGCATATGTTACGCGACCGGCAACAACCGAGCGTTCATTGCCCGCGCTGTTTTTAACACAATGGGTATCCTGTGGCACGATTGCTCCCAATCCAGATCGCCTGAGTATGGAAGAGCGAGTAGCGGTTTCCGCTGGTTATGCTTTGATAAGAGTGGATCGGTCTGGAAGCGGAGACAGTGAAGGGCCAGGTTGTGATAAACTCGATTATGACACCGAAGTACGCCACTATCGTGAAGCTTTTGATCAACTCAGTCAGCATCCCTGGATTGATCCGGAAAGAATTGTCGTCATGGGAAGCAGTCTTGGTTCGACCACAGCTCCGCTTGTCGCGAAAGGAAAGCCGGTAGCTGGCGTAATTGTGCAAGGTGCCGGCGCCCTGACTTATTATGAGCGGATGGTGCATTTCGACCGGATCCAGCTGGAAAGACAGAAGGACTTTCGTCCTGAGCAGATCCATCATCAGATGAAAAAGAGAATGGAATTCCAGCAATATTATCTGCACGGCATGAAAACACCTGAGCAGATTGCAACCGAGCACCCTCACCTTGCTGACGTCTGGGAATCGCTTGCTGGCACCGATGCGGCACCGCATTATGGGCGCCCTTACGCCTGGCACTGGCAAGCGGCGAAACAAAACTGGCTTGCTGCATGGGCAACAATCGAGGCGCCGGTGATGGTTGTCTATGGTGGATATGAGCAATTTGAGAGCCGCCATGGGCATCGGGTGATAGTGGACACAGTCAACCGCTTAAGGCCAGATACTGCGACTTGGCTGGAAATCCCAAAGGCAGGTCACGGGTTGCGAATCTATCCCAACCCGATTGACGCCTTTGCTTGGGAGAACGGAGAACGCAATCCGGCGCTATTTGTAGAACCGGTTGCTGACTGGCTGAAACAGATTCAGTCAAGTTCAACCCCGAGATAGCGGTGCCCATGCGACGCGGTGGATTATAGGATAGCATAAGAGCCGACAAACCAACTAAATTGCTCAATTGATCCCTGCTAACAATCATGTAAGTTGATCACTGATTGCCACAAAGGCAACGCAGGAGAGCTTGCTTGGCAAACATCAATAGTCCGCGAAAATTCTATGGCTGGAACAATGCCGCATTGCTGTTCCTGATTCAATTTGGCGCCTCTGGCTTTGTCTACTTTGCCTATTCCGCAATCTTCCCGGCAATGGTTGAAGCCATGGACTGGAATCGAGGGTCAGCCTCCATTGCGCATAGCCTGGGCTTTTTGATGCTCGGCCTATTCTATCCGCTGACCGCCTGGTTGATTGGGAAGTTCGGTGTTCGTATGACATTGACTGCGGGATTGCTTGTCATGCTGACCGGACTGTTAATGGTCATATTTCTGGTTACCGAAATCTGGCAGTGGATCGTCGTCTGGGGGTTGATTGTTGGACTATCCTTTTCCCTGACCGGGCCGATTTGCGGACAAACGCTAGTCATTCATTGGTTCAACATCCGGCGCGCAACGGTACTAGGTATTTTCGTGACTGGCAGCGCTGTTGGTGGTTTTATTGCGCAACCGGTTCTAACTGGCTTGATGGAATATTATGGCAGCTGGCAATCGGGCTGGATGGTTAGCGCGGTTGTCATTGTGCTGGCGATAATTTTAACACAGTTCCTGATCAACCGTCCTGCCGATATCGGACAGTTTCCCGACAACGTTGACCCCAATCTAGCCGCACATCAAGACGATCATATCGCGGCACAACCGAGAACTTATCGCAGCGAGCATAATTGGGCATTGGGCGAAGTTTTTAAAAACCCGACGGTCTATTACATGATGATCATCGCTATTACCTATTTGGGCATAGGTACGTTCATCATCACCCACGGCGCGCTGCATTTGCAGGATATCGGTATTTCAAAACTGGAAACGGCCTCGCTTATGGGCATCTTCATTCTGGGTAGTGGAGCGGGACGTATACCAGCGGGTTTATTGGGCGACCGGATTGAGCTTCGCTGGCTGGTTGCGGCGATAATGGGTGTGTTCTGGATAAGCTTCGTTCTGTTTTCGTTGACCGACGATTTTGTGTTGCTGGCAATTACGGGCTTTATCGCGGGTACTTGCTATGGCGGAAAATTTGCCGTCGCACCGGCGATGATGAGCAACTATTTTGGTGAAGAGAGTTTCACCAAAATCAACAGCACATTTGCGCCTTTGCTATTGCCGTTTGTCGCCATTGCACCGGCCGGAGCGGGTTATATATTTGAGGCACAGGGTAGCTATGATCTAGCTTTTCAGATCGGATCTGTCCTGCTCGGCCTTTCTTTTGTTGCTTCTATATTGGCGAAACCGCCAGTGCGCCAAACGCTGGCCGCGGCCTAAACATTGCCATCGCTAGATAGCAAGGCAGCAATCGGCCGTGTGCCGGGGCGACGCGCCAATATGATCATCAAGATCGTTGTGAAGGGCACAGCCAATATCGCGCCAGGAATTCCCCAAAGCGCACTCCAGATTGCCAGTGCGATCAAGACCACCATCGGGCTCAAGTTCACCGATTTGCTCAGCATTTTTGGCTCAACGACATTGCCGATTATAACTTGCGCTGTGGTCATCAAACCGGTTGCGATCAAAGGCGTGGTCAATGTCCCGAACTGGGCAATCGCGAACAATGCGGGAAACGCCACACCGACTATAGATCCAATATAGGGGATATAGTTGAGCAGCCCTATGATAATCGCCCAGAGCACGGCATATTCAACGCCCATCACCACTAATATAACCCAGCAGATGAAGCCTAGTATTACGTTTATCAGAGTCTTTGTTGCCAGATAGCTACCGATATCATGGTTGATCCGCGCCAACATATTGAGCGTATCTTTGGAGGCGCTGGCATTGCCGAATGCGCGGCGTACTTTTTCCGGGAAGCCGGTAATTTCACTGAGCAGGAACGAAGCATAGAGAATGGTTATGAAGACAAAACCGCCAAAGGAAGTCAGCGATGACAGAACCGATTGGGCAATACCGGCAATATCAATTTCGGTAAAAAAGCTATTGGCAAATTCACGCATAGATTTGCTAAATGCTTCGCTGCCGCGATCGAACATTTCTGATGGAGAGGCCATAAGCTCGGCAACCTCTGTATCGGGCGCCGATTCCTCCTGCGGTGCCGGGAACCACGTCGCGAACAAATTTTCCAGATTGGATTGGTAGCGCGGCAAAGAAGGCACCAGGTTTTGTAGACTGGCGACCAACATCCGCGACATTGCAAAAAGCAAGCCTAGAAAACCGATCATCGCCAGTGCCGCACGCATCCACATAGGTGTACGCCCCAATCCCGGTAAGCGGGCAACGGCAGCACTGGCGGCGTAGAGAATCTGCAACAATATGATCGCGGTTACGATTGGCAAGATAATGTCCTGACCAACGTAGAACAGCCAGCCGGTCATGATCGTAATACCTAGCGAATAGAAGATCGTGCTGACGCGGCCTTGGAACATATTTGCCGAATAGCCGGATTTTTATGGGCTGTCATTAGAGAAGGACAAAAGCCATCTTGACGGACGCCCCTAGTCTCGGCCAATAGCCGCTATGGCCGACGAACTTGCATCCGATACCAACCCATCGCTATCCTCATCAGCGCTTGCCCGCCGAGGTCTGCTGTTCGTTCTCTCTTCACCTTCTGGCGCCGGGAAATCTACTCTTGCCCGAATGCTTCTGGAAGATGACGAAAAAATTGAAATGTCCGTCTCCGTAACCACACGTGAACAACGGCCGGGCGAAGAACATGGCAAAGATTATTTCTTCGTCAGCGACGATGAATTTGAAGAAATGGTCGCCGACAATAGCTTCCTGGAATATGCGACAGTGTTCGGGAACCGTTACGCCACACCCGCTGGCCCGGTTCAAGAAATGCTCGAAGAAGGTCGTGATGTTCTGTTCGACATAGACTGGCAAGGCACCCAGCAACTTTATCAACGCGCTGGTCAGGATGTGGTTCGCATCTTTATTCTGCCACCTTCATTGGGCGAACTGCGCGAACGACTGGAATCCCGTAATACCGACAGCAGTGAAATTATTGACGGCCGGATGCAGCGGGCGGCAGATGAAATCAGTCATTGGGATGGTTATGATTATGTCCTGATCAATGACGACCTCAACCTATGCTTCGCCAAAGTGAAACAGATTCTGACCACAGAGCGGATGCGGCGCGCAAGGCAAACTGGATTAATTGGCTTTGTCCGGGACTTGATGGACGAATAATTACATCGCTGGTTGCGGTGCTTGTTTCACATCTTTTCTGACATAAAGCCCGTCAAACACATCGCTCCACGTCTTGCCCCCATCTTGGGACGCCTGCCAATGCTGACGCACGCTGCCATCTTCATTGGGGGTCCATGTGACGCGGTTTATTGGTGTTCCTTCGACATAATAGGGTGTGTTCTTGTTGCTCAGCACCATCGCACCAGCATCATTGAGACCACCTTCAATGAATAGTGCCGAACCGTCTGCACCCATCCAGGTCTGATGCCATTTCTTTTGTGCGGCATCATAAAAGCTTATACTCATGCCGGTATAACCGCCCTTGGTCGCATAATCCTCTCTGATCACACAGCCGCGATGTTGCATAGTGATTTTGTTGACCGCGGTGGGCGCAGTCCGGCCTTTGGCGGTCACATCCCAGATACCTATCCAAAAATCAAACCCACGGTGATCATTCGTCGCACAGGCGGGCGGTGGGGGTGATGGATCCGATGTGGGTGCGATTTCAGCGGCCTGCGCAAAAGCGGGAGATGGAAGAGAAATCACTAAAAATAAAATTGCTGCACTCACCATCACAAAAGGAAATAAGGAGCTTGTCCATGCGGTAGACAAATTTTCCCAAGCTTTACGATCACACAGCGCTCTATTCATAAACATCCATCCCCCTATAAAGCTGTAAGCGCGACCTCAAAACTACAGTCGCAAAAAGATACAGCTCATACACTTAACTAATAGCAGAATGTGTGCAGGTGCGTATCTGGTTTCGACGAATGAAACACGCGGTTCGATGCAGGATGATCGAATATCATTCTTGCAATGAGAACATAAATAGAACATATATCACTGCACACCCTGTTCTCTCGACCCGCTGGACTCTCTCTGGCATCTTCGGCAAAGCGCGTTTATGAGTCTAACCCACATTAAAGTTAAAGGTGCCCGGGAGCATAATCTCAAAGGCATCGACATTGATCTCCCCCGCGATAAGCTAATCGTGATTACGGGCCTGTCTGGCAGCGGAAAATCGTCACTCGCGTTCGATACGATCTATGCCGAGGGGCAGCGCCGTTATGTGGAATCGCTAAGCGCCTACGCACGACAATTTTTGGAGATGATGCAAAAACCCGATGTAGAGCATATTGAGGGACTGTCTCCCGCTATCTCGATCGAACAGAAAACCACATCGCGCAATCCACGCTCTACTGTTGCAACGGTGACTGAGATTTACGATTATATGCGCCTGCTCTGGGCGCGGGCCGGGGTGCCTTATTCGCCCGCCACTGGAGAACCGATTACCGCACAAACGGTCAGCCAGATGGTTGATCGGGTGATGTTGCTCAAAGAGAAAACGCGCTTTTACCTGCTTGCTCCGGTCGTACGGGGACGCAAGGGGGAATATCGCAAAGAACTGCTTGAATGGCAAAAGGCGGGTTTTACGCGTGTCCGGGTGGATGGTGAGTTTTATGATATCGAAGAGACGCCAAAGCTGGACAAGAAGGTAAAGCATGACATTGAAGTTGTGGTTGACCGGCTGGTTGTGCGCGAGGGCATGGAACAACGCCTGGCGGACAGTTTTGAGACCGCGCTTCGTTTGGCCGATGGACTTGCGTTTGTTGATTTGGCGGAGGGGACTGTTGCCGAAGCAATGGCTAGCGCGAGCGGCGTGAACGAAGCCAGCGCCCTGTTTAAACCCGAGCCGGGTGTTGCTGAACTGACTGGCAAGAAGATGAAAGGTACGGGCCTTCCGGACAACCGGATTGTATTTTCCGAACGCTTTGCTTGCCCGGTCAGTGGGTTTACGATTGAGGAAATCGCTCCTCGGCTTTTCTCATTCAACGCACCGCAAGGGGCCTGTCCAGCCTGTGATGGCCTGGGTGAAAAACAATATTTTGATCCGCAATTGATTGTTCCCAATCCTGCGCTGACGCTGAAACAAGGTGCGGTTGTACCTTGGGCGAAATCTAACCCGCCTTCTCCTTATTATATGCAAGTACTTGGCAGCATTGCTAAGCATTTTGAGTTTTCTCTCGACACTCCCTGGAACGATCTCAGCGAACATCATCGGGATATCATCCTGAATGGTACACAGGGATTACCCATCACATTACGTTTTCAGGATGGCCGTAAAAGCTATGAGGTAAAGAAACCGTTTGAAGGTGTGGTCGGCAATCTCAATCGCCGGATGTTGCAGACCGAGAGTGCTTGGATGCAGGAAGAACTCTCCAAATTTCAGGCAGCAGCCCATTGTGAAGTGTGCAGCGGCGCTCGATTAAAGCCGGAAGCACTAGCCGTGAAAATCGCGGGAGAAGATATCAGCATTTCCTCTCGGCGCAGCGTTGGCGATGCTTTGGTGTTTTTCGATGCGATGGCAGACAAGCTGAACGCGACGCAAAAACAAATCGCAGAGCCAATTTTGAAAGAAATTGTCGAGCGTTTGGGTTTCCTGAACAATGTTGGACTCGATTATCTTAATCTCGACCGAACCAGCGGGACATTGTCGGGCGGAGAAAGCCAGCGCATTCGACTGGCGAGCCAAATAGGTTCAGGATTGAGTGGTGTTTTGTACGTTTTGGATGAACCCAGCATTGGACTGCACCAAAGAGATAATGATCGGCTTCTAACCACGCTGAAACGGCTTCGTGACTTGGGTAACACGGTTATTGTGGTGGAACATGACGAAGATGCCATTCGGACAGCCGATCATGTAGTCGATATTGGTCCCGGCGCAGGGGTTCACGGTGGTGAAGTCATTGCCAGCGGTACACTGAAACAGATTTTGAAGAACAAAAAGTCTCTCACCGCTCAGTACCTAAATGGTACAAAAGAGATAGAAATACCAACCAAAAGAAGCAAAGGTAATGGTAAGAAACTGACGGTACACGGCGCACAGGCCAATAATCTGGATAATGTTACTGCCAGTATTCCGCTAGGTACATTTACCTGCATTACGGGCCTGAGCGGTTCGGGAAAATCAAGCCTCACCATTGATACGTTGTATGCAGCGGCTGCGCGAACGCTCAATGGGGCCAGGATAATTGCAGGCAAACATGACAAGATTACCGGCCTGGAATATTGCGACAAAGTGATCGACATCGATCAGTCACCTATTGGTCGTACACCGCGATCCAACCCTGCGACCTATACAGGGGCGTTTACAAATATCCGCGACTGGTTCGCTGGCCTCCCTGAAGCACAAGCGCGCGGCTATAAACCGGGACGTTTTTCTTTCAACGTAAAGGGTGGTCGCTGCGAAGTCTGTCGCGGCGACGGGCTGATCAAGATCGAGATGCATTTCCTGCCTGATGTCTATGTGACTTGCGAAGAATGCGGTGGCAAGCGCTATAACCGCGAGACGCTGGAAGTGAAGTTCAAGGGCAAGTCTATTGCCGACATTTTGGACATGACGGTTGAGGATGCGGTGAGCTTCTTCAAGGCGGTTCCGCCGATCCGAGACAAGATGGCCATGCTCTATGAGGTTGGTCTTGGCTATATCAAAGTTGGTCAACAGGCCACTACGCTCTCCGGCGGAGAGGCACAGCGGGTGAAGCTTGCGAAAGAACTCTCGAAGCGTTCGACCGGGCAGACGCTCTATATTCTGGATGAACCCACGACTGGCCTACACTTTGAAGATGTCCGCAAGTTACTGCAAGTGCTCCACCGGCTGGTCGAACAAGGCAATAGCGTGATTGTGATCGAGCATAATCTCGATGTTATCAAGACCGCCGACCATATCCTCGACCTCGGCCCCGAAGGTGGCGTGCGGGGTGGCAAGATAGTCGCAGAGGGCACACCAGAAGAAGTCGCCAAGGTTAAGGGAAGCTATACCGGGCAATATTTGAAAGAGATGTTGCAGTAGCCGTTCAATAGCCGAGCCGGTCGACAATAGCCTTGCCTATTGCTTGGGCTGTCGAGGTTCCAAAGTGTCTTGGATCGCGTCTTGGCCGAATTTTGCCCCGGAGTTAGCGTCAATGGTTCCCTCCAGTTTTGAAGGATCCTGTCCAAAACGTTTAGCCCACCGCACAATACTGACCGGGCGGTATTTTGCATTATGGCGCCACCGGTCAAAGACGCCACCATCAATCGTTTCGTTCACAGATCCGACTGATCCTCCATCCACCGCTATCGGACGTTTCGCGATTGTCCGGTGATGGCGGCGGCCGAATTTTATCAAACGATAAAGCCCGAAAGCAAAATCAGCGAAACTGTCGTGGATGCTTCCTTTCCAGTCTTCTTTCTTTCTGACTTTCACCGTCTCCCGAAAGGTCAAGCCGAGCGCGCTTGCCTTTTCGACCAACCAATCCAGTGGGAGTTGCGGCAGATCATCGCTGGGAATCCCACCACCAATATTGGCATGCGCACCAACAAACCATCTTTGCTCCACCTGCGTTGGTCGCCAGCTACCTTTTTTGGGCTGATCGGATCCTGTTGGTTTGAAAAGTGTCCATAATGCTGGATCAAAAGCCTTGCGATGCTCATCAATAGCGAGGGCCTGATAGGCATGTTCATAGAGTTTTGACAGATCGGTATTGTGAAAACCGAAGCGCCGGCGACTGATACCGGGAATATTGCCGAAAGGCACACCCAGTGCGCCGACCGTATCCCATACGCCGATCATTCTGATGATCACCCTGCGCGAATGCCGCATCAGCCGTCGTTCAGCAGCGGTTGGATTGTCTTTATCGTATAGCTCGACCAGAGACGGAGCCTTGGAATCCATCCGGTAGCGATTGTAAAGTTCCTCCACTGAAAGCGGCGCACCGGCTCTAAGCAACCCGCATCTGGCAATCATTCCCGACAAGCTGCGCGCAGTGAAGGCGCCGCGACTAAACCCAAAAATATAGATTTCATCGCTGGGCGTCTCCCCCTTCTTTTGGGTAAAATTGCCCATCAGCCAGCGATAGGCCTCAATCACATCCTGATCGAGACCATGGCCTAGCGCGCCACCCCTGATCTTCTCACCTCGGGCCGTACCGACCCCGGGCGTATAATATCGAAGCTGCCGATTGCCTTGGCCATCCCGCCTCGACACCATCTGGCTGAGCCGCCAGACATTGGTATTGTCGTCAATATTGTTCCAACTGCCATCGAGAAAAAGTGCCAGTTTTTTATTGGGCATGTATCCTCCCATCCGCGACCCGGTCAGCTATGGTCAGCAACGCCTTGAAACATACCTGTTCCAGCCGGGTGAGCGGAACGAGGATGCACCTTCATCGGTAAACATTCAATATATGTTCTTACCGAAGGATAACAGCGCGCCCTCAGCTCTTGATCACCCGCCTCTGCCACAACAGCATCACGACCGGAATCACCAGTTCGATGATCATGCCGCTAACTTGCCAATCTGCCGGCTCCCCAACTGTCATCCACGACACTCCGCGGGCGAGACCGCCAACAAACCAGCCGAGCATACCAAAGCGCAACAACATCGCCCTGCCCTTCACGTCACCAGCTGACCAGAGAATCATGGCGCCAACGACAAAATAAACCGCAGCGAGATATCGATATTGGCTGTCGAGCGCAGCAGCGACCGCGTCTCCGCCAGTATGTTCAACTGCCCCCAAAAATATGCCGGTCCCGCCCAGGAACAGCGAGACCAAAGCGACCAAGATAGTGGCTATCCGAAATGCAGTCATGTTTCTTCCCCTTTTGGATAGACTAACGCAATGCCGGAAAAGAAACCAGCATCTCCCGCATGTGTTTTATGATGCAGCTTGTGCTTCCAATCACAGTGTATTATACTAACAATACACTCGCCCAGGAGGACTAGCCCGTGATCACATCGCCTATCGTCATATTCCATATCATCATGGGAACGTTGGCATTGGTTGGCGGATACATCGCCGTATCAGTCCGCAAGGGTGCATTGCTTCACCGACGGGCAGGAACTGTCTTCTTCATCACCATGATCGGTATGTCGGTCAGCGCAACCTGGCTGGCCATGGTTAAAGAACGACCGGACTCAATCATCTCCGGTATTTTGGCTTTCTATCTGGTCACTACTTCATGGATGACGGTAGGCCGCGAAGAAAATGAGACGGGTATTTTTGAGATTGCGGCAATGCTGGGCATTGTCGGCCTAAGTGGCTACGCATTTGAAACGGCGCAAGCGGCCGGCCAATTGCCAGAGGGAACCATTCGTGGGTTTCCGGCTAGTTTTTACTATTTCCAAGGCGGCCTCGGCCTGCTCGGCGGTGCGTTGGATCTTAATATGATAGCGCGAAAGGGCCTGTCGGGCGTAAAGCGCATAAGCCGACACTTATGGCGCATGATGCTCGCCCTCGTTATCGCGATTGGCTCGCTGGTTGGACAGGAACGGATCATCCCCGACATGCTGCGAAGCCCCTATATTCTGATACCGCCAGTTTTGATCACATTGGCTCTACTGTTTTTCTGGATCATAAGAGTGCGGTTCACAAGCTGGAATACCGAGCCACCAAGGCCATGAGACGGGCAAATATCGATCGTCATAATTGCTACGTATTTCGATGATGCCGGCCATCCTGAGCCGTCCGCCAACAAAGCTAGCTTGTTTCATAACCTCACTAGCGGTAGCGCGTCTTTTTAGGAGATGCTGAAACAAGTTCCGCATGACAAGTGACTATGGTTGATACGATTATACTGTTAATTGGACTCGCTCTTTCGGCGACCGGACTGGCATTGGCGCTGCGCAGCGATGTCGCGTTTATCCGCAATGACACGCGGCGAGTGCAGGCAAAGATTGTACGTCATCACCGTACACGCGAAGACGGAGCAACCATGTATGCAGCGATCCTGTTGCTACCGGATGATCGCGGCGGCTTTATCGAAGTGCGTGACCCGCTCTACACACCCTTCCCCAAACCGGTAATCGGCGAGCTGGTAGAGGTCGTCCACCCAGCCGGCTACCCCCACCAAGCCCGCATTCCCCACCCATGGTTTCGGATGCTGATGTATGGCGGATTGGGCTATGCATTTGTGGTAATCGGGCTGGAGATTTTGGGATTGGGGTGATGTTGCTAGTGTCTGCTTTGGGCGTAAAAGCGGGCATCATAGTATAGAATGCAGACCTTCCGCTAACGACCCAGAATCGGACATTAAATTCTATGACTTCCAACGGCAGGAACGGGCGCAAAGCGGGCATTGGACAAAGTCCAAAATCGAAAATACTAGATGCATGTTGATCTAGCAGTTTTGCACTGTCATTGGTCAGTTATAGCCATCATATATAGTAGAGACAGTCATGACATTGCTTGCAATTCTGGACATTTTTATCAGGGGTGCTGGAATCTCGGCATGTTTGTTTTTTTGTATGTTGCTTTTGAGCCAGGGTATAAAAGAACAGACCGTTTGGCGTGGTATCTTATATGCATTTTGTGTGTCCGCATACTTGCTTTGGTCGGCACCTTGGTTTGGTATTTTCCCATCCGAAGTAAAAGCAGTTATCCTAGTTTTGACGCTATACAATCCTCTGCTATTTTGGCTTGCCAACCGTGCACTGTTTAATGATGCGATGTCTTTCAGTCGATTGGAGTTGGTTGTCAGTACTCTATATTCCTTCGTCACTTTCGCACTGATAATTTCTCGATACCAGGATGCTGATGGTGCTGCCAATGTTTTGGCCATTGGGTATCGGATTACTGCTTTTGCAATGGTATTGCAGAGCCTGTTTCAAATGATACGCGAATATGGTGATGACCTGCTAAATCCGCGTCGCCGTATGCGGATTTTTCTGTTTGGCATATTGGGCAGCTACTTAGTCGGCCTGTTTGTCGTTCGCCTGATATTCCCTGACACCACGCCGCCGGATTCTATACTGACGCTCAATGCTCTAACCGTGACTATATTGGCCATTGCCAACAACTTTGTTTGCGTAAATTTTCGAACCGAGTTGCTGCCCCCACCCAAGATGCCAGATTCAATAGCCTTGCAGCATGAAAAGTTTGATCACTCGGATATTGCAACACCAGAGGCGCAGTTAATTGCGAAGGTAATCAGCGCGATGGAAAATGACTATGTGTACAGGGAGGAAGCGCTTACTGTCCCGGCGCTGGCGCGGGCGGTGGGCGCCCAAGAATATTTATTGCGCCGAGCGATTAATCAGGGATTGGGTTATCGCAACTTCTCCCAGTTTTTAAACTCCTATCGATTGTCTGAAATTCGAACGGCGCTGTGCGATACGGAAAAGTCGCATCTTCCGATATTAACAATAGCATTTGATGCTGGTTTTAACTCGATTGGTCCGTTCAATCGCGCGTTCAAGCAAGCTTACGGTGTTACGCCAAGCCAATTTCGACGATCCAATCGTCCCAAAGTTAGCAAGGATAAGGCGGCTCTTCCGGAAACATAGTTTGGCACTGGACTAGATCTTTTCTCTTAGTCTTATGGTTCTCTTAGTTTCATGGTTGAGCACCAAGCATCTTTCGCAAATCTTCTTTTGCGTTTGCATGGTCAATACCTGACTTGAAACTATAAGTTCCATCTCGAACATGATGATCTCCGAGGACTGCAGACCTTTGGAATTTGATAAAATGCAGGTCTTTGTGGTTTAGTCGAAAGGATTTACTATCGGGCACAGCAGCCAGAACGATGGCCGCCTCACCCCAAGTTGGATCGAGGCCATGATCTTTCAGAACTTGGGATATTATTGGAGCAACAGCCGCTGACATTTGGATGATAACGTAATCGATGGCAGGCTTTGGTTGGTTCGTTGCCAATGGCTCAAGGATCGGTGTCCATTGGTTGGTATCGTCCTTTCGAACACGGCCTTGAACAAGGGCATTCAGATCAAGTGAGGTGTTGAAGTCGGGTGCATCGGGATATTCATAAAGCGCGTAAAATGCTTCTGCACCAGAAGTGCCATTAACGATCAAATTGCAGGCATCGGTGCAACGCTGTAAACTGCTATATTCAAAGACCAATACGTTTTTACTTACTAGATTTACAGGGCTTGGCCAAAAGGCTCGTTCGAGGTTATCAAACCGCAAGTTTCGTTCGACCTTAAGGCGATCTTCCTCCTTTTCTTGTTGTTCAATCTGTGCGGATCCTATCCAGTATATCCCGCACAGGATAACCAACACCAAGCCAACAATTAGTACTGCTGCCATGGGAAAGCCTCCTCCTTGTGTAAGACCCAAACGGTTGTCATTCTGCACTAGAAAAAGGTCTGTCCAGCCGCTGATAAAAGGAATGCCCAGCTGATTATGACGGCCAATACTGATATTCCTCCCAGTATGTTCGCCGTTTTGGCCAAAATCCCACCGGCAAATACGAATGCGTTGATACCAAATGCCCTCAGAAAATAGGGCACAGCATTCATCCAACCGCCATAAATCATTGCGATTACAACCCAGATGGAAGGTTTGATTGAAAATGCAAAAATAAGAAAGGCTGCGAGCCCCTGCATTAATCCCAGCATTATCCAATCCAGATGGGCGGCGAGAAGTTGCCGAAAATCTATGTTTGATGTTCGTTTTTTTAAGGTTTTACTGCGCAAATGCGGGATCATCATAAACAGCCCAACAAGAGAGGACCAAAAGATTGCTAAGCCACCACTAAAGACCAGAAGTTTTACGTTGATATCAGTCATTCTCTTTTCCTATCGCAGCCATTTTTCGTAATCTGCATGACTATCTTTCATATCATCAAACAACCAGATCATGCGGTCCAGAAACCAGAGTTTGGCAATCATTGTCACGGTAATGCCTGTTACGGTCATCCAGAGGTTCAATTGGATCAGACCAATAACAGTCGGAATCAGGCCAATGCCAGCCAAAAGGTTCAGCCAATTTGCAACCTTGATATGATGCGTTGGAATTGGAATTTGCTTGCGGTTTAGCCAGACTCGCTCGCCAAGCACGCCTTTTGACATCCAATTATTGGTCGACGCAGGGATTGGGAAAACCCGTGGGTTTAGCCAAACCCAAAGGAAAACAAACGTGATGGGTAGCAATGCCCACCAGCCTAGCCATACACGGCTCCAGATACAAAGTGCTATCATTGGCAAAACGGGCATCCGGCTCCAACCGCTGGCGGGATGGGCATGCCGCTCCCAAACCGCATCGCTCATGCCCATCCATTGTTCCAAGGTTTTTACAAAGTTATTCATTTTTATCGCTCTTTTGGATGGCCGGGAGTTTTCCAGAAGTTTTGGCTGTACCGGAAAACAAGCTCTCGTGAGGTTACTCATTTCCCGGTCAGCAACTCTTAAAACCGCAAAGAGGCCCCTGCCATCAATTGGCGTGATTTTAGCAGAATGGAAAAATCAGTTTCCCGATATTCAGCTCTAAGAGACACGTTCTTTCGGACGGCATATTCAATGCCTCCGCCATAAATAATCCCATTGGCGTTTGAGCTAGCAGAAATGATTGGCACGGTACCGCCGGGCGCCGTCAATCGTCCTTTGTAACGATTTACGCGATAACCCAGCCTACCATATATCAGCAACTTTGAGGTGGCAGCAACACCGGCTCTGGCCGATAAGTTTGCCGACCATTTGGATTTTACTTCGACCGTTCCTGCACCAGGAACTACCGCGCTCAACTTTCTTCCATCCGGTTGAAGCTCAGCTTCGACGCCGACAACGAAATCGTCAAACTGAGCATCATAGCCAACGAATCCGCCAAAGGAAAAGTTGTCAATATCGTTGGTTAGGCGGAAATTATTCGGTGGAGGAAGAATAATCTCGTTTATTTTGCGGCTTTCCCACCCGGCTTGGATACCTACTTTAAAGCCTTCAAAATTCTCTTCTTTTTCTTGTGCAATTGCTGGAGTAGAAGCCAAGAATATTGCTGCCCCGAGGGTAGAAATGGTTTTTATATGTGTGTTTTTTGATTTGATAGAAATACTGTTCATATGGAATTCCTAGTTGGATAGTTGCTGTACAATAAGGTTAAGCAAACCCGACGCGTCAGATCCGTCTGGCGCGGGATAAGGTTCTGCTTGATTCTATTTTTGGCTATTTTGTGCCAACCAAAGTGAAAGAACTGACTCGGTCGGCCGACTTAATTTGAAGTCAATGGTTCTGGATCAGCACATCTTATTCTCCTTTGTCGAGGGGACTGAATTTTTCAAATTGGGTAACAAGCGGTTCAATCCGGTCTTTCAAAGGCTCGATCTGTTCCACGGCAGTCTGAAAAATGAGATCCTGCAATTTCCAGGGGAATAGATGACCCTGCTTTTCAAGTATCACCAGTTTGCTTGAAGGGATGTTTGCGGCCAAATGCCTCGCAAATTCAGCCGGTACCAATCGATCTTCCGTGCCTTGAAAGAGAAGTATCTGTTCGGGAAAGTCACTTAGTTTGGCTCCCCAATCTTTATAGAGGATGCAGCAATCCAAAGCCGCTCCGTTTCCACCTTGAATGAAAGCTTCTCGCTGATCCTTGATCAGGATTGCTCCAAATGCTTGAGTTTCAATAATTTCTCTATCTGCTATGCAACTTGCATTCAGCAAAGCACGCAAATAGCTCTGAGGAGCATATTTTACGACAACGCCCAGCAATACAAAAAACCATTCAAACAGTTTTGGGTGGGATTGCGATAGAGATACAGCCAACCGGTCTGCTTTGGTTTTTAACAAACTGGTTGCATCCGCCATCTCGGCAAAATTGGTGTATCCACCTATTGCAATCGCGAACGTCACACGTTCGGGATTGGCATATCGACAGATCAAGCTGTAAGGCCCTCCACCGGAATGACCAATCATGCCATATTCTTGAGTATCTAAGTAATTTGCTAGCTGTGCAATATCAGTCGGATAGTCCAGTAGCTGGCGGCCGGGTTGGAATGTTGAATTGCCAAACCCGGGACGATCCGAAACAATCAACTTCAATCCGTATTCTAGGGCTTTGTCATGATAGATTAATCCTTCCAGTCGAGAACCGGGAGAGCCATGAGAAAAGAAAATCGGATAGCCGGTAGGATCACCGAATATGCTGAAGGCGAGATCTCTGCCGTCCGGCAATTTGATCAATTCAGCTTTTGCAAGGTTTGGAGACATTGACATTAGGCCGGGCTTACTTCTTCACAGGTTTGCGAGCAGTCGCGAAAACTAACATTCCGCGCTTACCTGTTTCAGTGTTTACCGAGTCAATCTCGAAGCCGGCTTCCCGAAGGCCCGATAATAGGTCTTCCGTATTGCGAAAGTGATAGACAGATGATGGAAAGGTCTCGGCGAACGCCTTGTCTTCTGCAGGTCGAAAACAGAGCAGAAACAATCCGCCGGGAATCAATGCGCGCAATATTTCGGAAAAATGCGACGCGGGTTGATCCCAGAAATATACAGTGTGAACTGACAGCGCTTTGCTGAATGTGTCATCCGAAAAAGGAATTTGGTTGCTGCTGGCCAGTAATATGTCGACGCGGCCCTCATTGATGCTTTTTCTGTTTGCTTGCTCTGCCCGGCGCACCATTACTCGCGATATGTCCAACCCAGCGACAAAACCATTATAGGCAATTTCCGCGGCGGTTTTAATCGTAGCGCCGTGACCAGCGCCAACTTCCAGAATGTAATCTGTTGGTTGTAATTTTAGCAATGACAGCGCGCGACTATTTTCAACAACCGTTTCTCTGGCCATGATTCGAGCCAATATAGTGCCGACTAGGCCTTTCGGATTGCCGGCTTGGCGGGCGATAAAGAATGGGCGTTTCACGAGGTGCTCCTGTTCGATGGTCAGAGTATCTCTCAATTATATTTTTGGGTCTGGCCGTTTCCGAAATCGGTGCGACTTTTTTAATTTTGGTTAGTTTTTTCCAAATTTGGCAAGGCCAGGTTCACCGCCTCATCACATTTTGGTGCCTGGCGATTTTGAACCAGTTTTTGCACTCTAGATGTTCGTTGGGAGTCTAATGTCCAAATGAAACCGATTTCGAAATCAGTGATGTTTTTTCCGTTTTCGGCCAGACACAACCCGGTTGATTTCTTAGTTCGCCGAGTTCTACTCATTGCAGAGTGGCGGTATTTTGATCAGCTCCAGAAAACCAAAGGAACATCATGTCAATCGACCCCCAGTCCAATCAAAGCGCCCATCCGTTCGTTCCCCCCGCGTTTATCCCAACTGAACGGCGTTATTCGGCGTTGGTCCAGCTGTTCCGCATCTTGCGAAGCCAAATCGAAGGTTGGCCCAAGGCGGTCTTTGAAGATGATTGCTATCGTCCCAATATACCGCGCGCGCCGCTTTACATCATGAGCGCTCCAGCGATTAAGTCGGTGCTGTTGGATCAAGTGGAGAACTTTCCCTCCGGTGAAGTCTTTAAGAGGGTTATGCGTCCGGTATGGGGCAATGGTTTGCTGCCATCCGAAGGTAAATCATGGAAATGGCAGAGAAATGCCACCACACAAGCCTTTCGACCGTCTGATATGATCGCGCTGACTCCGATTGTTAGCAATGTCGCACAAGCGTTACTCGATAAATGGCAATCAAAGTTGGAACAATCATCCGTCGATATCGACCATGAAATGACCGAACTGACCTTCAATGTTATGCTCGATACCTTGCTATCAGGAGGAGAGGATTTTGACCGAACGGTGATGCAAGAGCAGTTACGCGGTCTATTTGCGGATATCAGTGAACCAAAGCTGAGTTATCTTTTGATGTCCGATGCACATCACAAGAATATGCGAGCGGCGACATCACCTTACTCAGAGCCGTTGCGCAGCACTATTAAGTCAATGATTGGTCGTCGGCGAGTCGCTTCTCCGAGCGGTGATCTTGTGGATTTATTGCTCAAGGCCAGAGACCCGGAAACAGGCTCGGATCTGGACGATGATCTGATGGCAGACAATATTCTGGGTTTCATCATGGCAGGACATGAAACAACGGCAAGGACTCTCACATGGGCACTTTTTTTGGTCGCTTCTCATTCGGAAACAGCGGAGCGGGTTCGTAACGAGGTGAAGTCGGTTGCCGGCGATAAGCCGCTGGCACCGGAGCATATTAATCGACTTGTTTTTACGCGTCAGGTTATTGACGAAACACAGCGTCTTTATCCGCAGGCATTTCAGTTGACACGCGTCGCTCAACGTGACTGCATACTGGCGGGCGAAAAGGTCGCGGCAGGCGCTCGAATCATGATACCGATTTATGCTCTACACCGGCATCGCAGTCACTGGGGAAACCCTCACCGTTTTGACCCTGATCGATTTGCTCCCCATATGCCAAAGCCAAATCGATATATCTACATGCCATTCGGAGCCGAACCAAGAATCTGTCTAGGTGCATCATTTGCGATGATTGAAGCGGTGACGATCCTAGCCACATTGGTCCGCTCTGTTGATTTCTCAGTCTGTGCAGGACATAAAGTCTGGCCAATAGCTCGTGCCACACTGGTTCCGGATGGTGGCATGCCCATGTATCTTAAACTAACCAATTAAAAATGAGAGAAATTTGCACACAGTTTCCTCCTTTGGTCGTTGACGTCCGCTTCCGGGCTATTTTTGCCGTTAGCCTTTGTGAGCGCCTATGTCCGCTTTCACCCCCATTTGTTGCCGTTCAACTGAGTCAAAGTTAGTGTCCGTTTCCGGGATGTTGCGGATACTGTGAAAATATCATTTTTTCAGATAACACCATAGATAACACCATATAGGTAAAATTTTCTCATTCCAAAAACCATATTTGGAGGGCTATATTTTTTCGGATTGGTTGTGCGCGGACGCTAAGAGTGTGGAAGAATCCTTCCACAGGCTCAGGGAAAACAGAAGACCCCATTTTCCTTCCCATACAGATGGGGACATAGTGCATTGATTAGGCCGCGAAGCGACGCTATTTTACCCTTAGTTTCTGGCTACCCTGGTGTGACAATGGCTGTGTGCCAAATGACCGAGATTATTACACCGGCACCCCAAATAAATCATGTTCGTCGGCTTCCTCAACCATGGCATCAATAATATCGCCCATCTGCAAATCTGCGCTGACGTTGCGGAGAAAGACATTGCCGTCTATCTCTGGCGCATCGGCCTGTGATCTTGCGGTGGCACCGATATCGCCATCTTCGTCGGGCTCACCGATTTCGTCGATAATGACAGGAAGCGTGCGGCCAACTTTGGCTTGCAGTTTCGCCGCGCTGATCCGGGCGGTAGCCTCCATGATCCGCTGGTATCGCTCTTCCTTGACCTCTTCAGGCAATGCGCCGTCAAGGTCATTGGCCGCGGCTCCTTCAACCGGTTCGAAGCGAAAGGCGCCGACACGATCAAGCTGCGCTTCTTCGATCCAGTCGAGCAGATATTGGAAGTCTTCCTCGGTCTCTCCGGGGAAGCCCACCACAAAGGTCGAGCGGATCGTAAGGTCGGGACAGATATCGCGCCAGCTCTTCACGCGCTGCAGCACTTTGGCCTCATTGGCAGGACGCTTCATACGTTTAAGAACATTGGGCGCGGCGTGTTGAAACGGAATGTCGAGATAGGGTGTAATCTTACCCTCAGCCATCAGCGGGATGACCTTGTCGACATGTGGATAGGGATAGACATAGTGGAGGCGTGTCCAGACATTTTCACCCGCTGGCGTGCGCAGCTGACCAAGCGCTTCTGCCAAGTCCGTCATATGCGCCCGCACTTCGCGGCGCTCTCCACTCGGGGCGGTCCACTCGCGCGGTTGGTGGCGAATATCGACGCCATAAGCCGAAGTGTCTTGTGAGATAACCAGAATCTCTTTGGTCCCCGCCGCGACCAGTTTTTCCGCTTCACGCAGGATCGCATCGGGACGACGAGAAATCAGATCACCACGCAAAGACGGGATGATACAGAAGGAACAACGATGATTGCAGCCTTCGGATATTTTCAGATAGCTATAGTGACGCGGCGTGAGTTTCAGGCCCGCATCTGGCACCAGATCAACAAACTCGCCGCGCGCCGCAGGAGCCGCAGCGTGCACCGCCGTGACGACATCTACATATTGATGCGCGCCGGTTACCGCGAGCACATCAGGGAAACGGGCGGTAATCACATCGGCTTCATTACCCATGCAGCCGGTAACTATGACACGGCCATTTTCGGCCATAGCCTCGCCAATGGCTTCCAGGCTCTCTTCCTTTGCACTGTCCAGAAAACCGCATGTATTGACCAGCACAACATCTGCACCAGCATAGTCCGGCGACAGATCATAACCGTCACTGCGCAGCTGCGTCAGAATACGTTCGCTGTCGACCAAGGCCTTGGGACAGCCGAGTGAGACCATGCCGACTTTGGGCGGAGAAGGGATTTGGGTAGCCATATTGGGAGCGCCTTTAGGCGGAAAAGGCCACCGAGTCACGCAGAGTTCCTACAAATTTGGAATTTCGATCAACTTATGTGTAAAACATCTTCAACAAACAGATTTGGGAGGGTCTTATGAATATCTTTGACGTTAACTGGATCGCGGTCATTGGGGCTGCTGTCATGGGTTTTGTGGTCGGTGGACTTTGGTACGGTCCGATCATGGGAAAAAAATGGATGGGCGCGGTAGGCCTGACCGAGGAGGAAATCCAAGGCGGCAATATGGGTATGATTTATGGCGGTGCTTTCGCTTTTAGTATCGTGGCCTCATGGACGCTGGCGCATACATTTGCGACCTATGCGGTAGATCTATCGTTCACCGTGAAAGTACTCACCGCTTTTGGCGTTGCGCTAGGCTTCATCATTCCGGCGATTGGCACCAACTACCTTTTCTCACAAAAGGGTAAAGCGTTGTTCTTCATTGATGCGGGATATTGGCTGTTATTCTATACCGCAATGGGCACCGTACACGCCTGGTTGGGATAAGAAGATTTCCGCTTAGCCGGGATGTGAACTTAATATTTCCCGGCAAGCGTGTCAGCAAGGATGCGCCAGATATTGGCGCTAACACCCATGGCTATATGGGTGCTGCCCACTTTCACATGGCGGGCGTGGTCATTATAGTGATCTACTGCGATACTGCTTGGCACCACGCCATCGTTATCGCTGTAAATCACAGTTAGCGGCTGCGTAATCGACACCAGATTGCGTTGATGCAAAGTGGCTTCCAATGCATCCATATCGGCGCCGTTCTCTCGCGAATAGCGCTGCCCCGCCACGCCATCACGGGGAATGCCACCAACCGGAGTACCCATTGTAATAACTTCGCGGATCAGCTCCGGATGCTCCCGGGCCAGTCTGCGAGATATCGCACCGCCCAGACTCCAGCCGATTAATGTCACTGGTTCGTCATTCTCTGCTCGAAACTGTGCTGCGAGATGGTCAGCATAGCTACCCACATCACCCATGTTACGCCCCAAACCCCAATGGGATACGTCATAGCCAAGCTGTCCCAAGTAACCCTTGAGCGGGATCATCGACAATTCGCTGGCATAATAGCCGGGGAGCAACATGATCGGCCGCCCATCGCCGCGCGGTGCGCCAATCAGTTGGGGAGCTTCAACCGCAAATTTCAGAGCATCAAGCGGAAAGGCGAATTCACGCAACCTGTTCCATTGATGGCGTCGCGCGGAAACATCGGGACCAGTGGCTTCAGGCATCAGCTTCCATCGAGACTTTCTCTGTCCCGTCACCCGGAATGATTTCTACGATAATGTCACCGGCTTCGAGCGATTTTGTCTCTTCCTCCCAGAAACCATAAACATCATTACCGCGATAAATGCGCAAACCAATACCATCATCAATCACGTCATTCAGCGCCATGCCAACTTCCTCTTCGGACACGCTGCGTTGAACCAATTTGACCCGACCAGTGGCCGACGCAAGATCGCTTAGATAGTCAGAAATCCTCGCCCCTTCGCAACTACCGGCGAGTAAGAGCCCAGCGAAACTAACCGGGTTGATAACTGTCGTCGCACCTGCTTGTCGTGCAAGCAGTTCGTTATCCGCCGCCTTGACCGAAACGCTAATTGGCAGGTGATAGGCCAGATGCCGCGCGGTAAGGACGATCAATATACTGGTATCATCACGCCCGGCCGATACGATCAAAGACCGTGCCCGCGATATCTTGACGTCCATCAAGGTAACATCGCGCGTCGCGTCGCCATTGATAACCGCGCAACCCATATTTTCCGCTTTGGTGAGAGAGTCGTCATTGGTATCGACGACCACAATTTCATCCGGCTTGGTCCCGCGAGCGATGAGCTCTGCAACGGCCTCGCTGCCACTGGTTCCGAACCCGGCGATCACAATATGATCGTGCAAATTTCCTTGAATGAGTTTCATACGCCATCTGTCCCAGGTTTTTTTCAGTACAAAGTTATAGGCCGTGCCGAGGAATATAAGCACAACAAAAGCTCGAATAGGAGTCACAATCAACGCATCGAACAAGCGCGCGCGTTCTGTAACCGGGACAATATCGCCATAACCGGTTGTTGTAATGGAAATCATCGTAAAATAGATGACATCCAGAAAACTGACATCGCCATCATAGCTGTCCTGCAACCCGTTACGATCAAACCAGTGAACGGCAATAGCCATACCAATGAGCGACAACACAAATCCGACACGAACAGCAATATCAGCCCAGACTGGCAGGCTCGATTGTCGCTTCAGCGATATGTAATCGGATATTCGACGACTGGATTTCCGAGCCATACTATATCAGGTCCGACTTGGTAGATGATTGATCGGATTGACAGGTTTGCGGTCTTTACGGATTTCGAAATGCAGCTGTGGCTCACTGACATAGCCGCTATCACCAGCCAGGCCGATCACGTCACCCGCCTTCACTTTCTGACCGCGCGTTACATTCAACTTGTCCGCATGGCCATAAGCTGTGACCCAACCCGAACCGTGCGTGATCAAAACCAAACCGCCGAAAACTCCAATTTCATCGCCACTATAGGCAACCACGCCATCCGCAGATGCCCGAATAGGCGTTCCGCTAGGCACACCAATGTTAAGGCCATCATTCACCTTGCCGCCGCCCTTACTTCCAAAACTGGACAGCAACTTACCGTCCACTGGCCATGCGAACTGTCCGACAAAACCAGTGGGGGCAACAACCGGCCGATTGGGTTCGATAGTCTTGCGCCAATCCGACGGTTCGGTTGTGGCGACTTCTGTAGCAGCAGGCTGACCGCCCGTTACAATATCATCAATATCCAATTGAAAGGCAGCAGCACGCTGTTCCACGGTCATGCTACTTGGGTTATCCGGCAATCCGGCGGGCAAACGGATCTTCTGACCGACACGCAATATGAACGGTTCTTCCAGTTTGTTGAGTCGGACGACTTCTTTCCATGAAGCGCCATAAGCTCTTGCTATGGCGATGCCTGTCTCTCCCGAATTAACCTCATGATAGCGCCCTCCCGGGATGATCAACTCTTGCCCAACTCGAATGATGTAAGGATCAACGAGACCATTGGCATCGGCAATCAGATGAGATCCGGCACCGGTCTTATTGGCTATTCCGCGTAATGTATCACCCGGCTGTACGATGTAAGAGCCGCCGTCGACATCGCTGGCATTAGGATTAACCGGCTGCGTTTGCCACGGCGCAGGTGTACTATCGGCAAGCACGGTTTGGTCCGTCTCGAGTACAGGCGGTGCTTCTCTGTACGTGGTATCATAATCTCGCCCGGGCGGGATGCAGGCAGAGACCGCAAAAACCAGAACCAGGATCGCAAAACTACGCATCGGAGACCCCATTTACTCACTTCCCCCTTGTTGAGAACGCATATCTAGCAGCAATTCAACAGGTTGCCAGTGTTATGGTTACCACAATGGTATGAAATTGCTCAATTCTCATTCTTCATAAAGCGCTTTCAGTCCATCCATAGATGCATAATGGGTCAGGTCCAGATGAAGCGGCGTGACAGATATATAACCATCTTCAATCGCTTCCAGGTCAGTGCTGTGCGCTGGCGTTTCAACCATGGGACCCAGGCCAAACCAGTGATATTCAAAACCCCGGGGATCCCGGTTGCTGACAATCTGCAAGCGTCCATAGTCACGAATGCCCTGCGATACCGCGCGCACGCCCCTTACCTGATCGGCAGCCACGGCAGGAAAGTTGATGTTTATCAACGTGCGGTGATCCATGCGCTGTTTGACCAAAGGTTTTAACACCTTCTCTCCCCATAGCCGGGCCGCTTCGAAAGGGACTTCATCGCCCATCCCACCACGTTCATAAGCCTGGCTTAGCGCAATGGACGGAATTCCGGCTAAGGCCCCTTCCATAGCGGCTGAAACGGTGCCGGAATAGGTCACGTCCTCGCCCAGATTGGCGCCGCGATTAACACCCGACAGGATCAGATCCGGCGGACCATCTTTCATGATCTTTGCCACCGCCAGCATCACACTGTCCGTCGGCGTGCCATCGACAGAATATTGCTGATCACCGCGCTGACGGATGCGTAGCGGCCGGGTGAGTGTCAGCGAATGACCGGCGCCCGATTGTTCCTCCGATGGCGCAACAATCCAAAGATCATTCGACAGGCTTTGTGCGATATCGAGCAACACCTTCATTCCGGGTGCTTCAAAACCGTCATCGTTGGTCAGCAATATGCGCATCAAACCGGCTCCAATTTATCAATGCCGCCCATATAGCCCTGCAAAACGGTCGGAATTGTGACACCGCCATCGGCCTGCTGATAATTTTCCAGTATCGCGACCAATGTACGGCCAACCGCCAACCCCGATCCGTTGAGCGTATGCACAAAACGTGTGCCTTTTATCTCCCCGTCGGGACGGTACCGCGTATTCATCCGCCGCGCCTGAAAATCACCGGTGTTGGAGCATGAAGAAATCTCGCGATAAGCGCCCTGCCCCGGCAACCAGACCTCCAGATCATAGGTTTTACGGGCACCAAACCCAATATCGCCGGTACATAGCATCACCTTGCGATAAGGCAGTTCAAGCGCCTGCAAGATCGATTCAGCCGCATCGGTCATACGCTCATGCTCCGCTTCGCTATCCTCAGGCCGGACTATGCTGACAAGCTCGCATTTCTCGAACTGATGCTGACGGATGAAACCGCGCGTATCGCGGCCTGCGGATCCTGCCTCAGAGCGAAAACATAGAGTCAGAGCTGTTAGGCGAATGGGCAGTACCGCTTCTTCAAGGATTTCTCCCATAACCGAGCTGGTCAGGCTAACCTCCGCGGTCGGGATAAGCCAGCGATCATCGGTGGTCCGAAAAGAATCTTCGGCAAATTTCGGCAGCTTGTCGGTCCCATACATCGCATCGTTATTGACCAAAACCGGCGGGTTGCATTCGGTATAGCCGCGCTCCTGTGTCTGCTGATCGAGCATATATTGACCGAGCGCCCGATGCAGCCGCGCCATATCGCCTCGCAAAAAGGTGAAACGCGCACCCGAAATCCGTGTACCGCTCTCAAAATCCATACCTAATGCCGGAGCAAAATCGGCATGTTCTTGCGGTTCGAAATCAAATTTCCCTGGCTCACCCCAGGTAGAAATCTCGACATTGTCGTCTTCATCCGCACCATCGGGCACATCATCGGCCGGCAGATTGGGAATACTCGCCAGCATATCGCGCAGTTTTGTGCCAGTATCGCGCTCTTTTTCTTCAAGCAGCGGCAGGCTTTTTTTGAGCTCGCCCACTTCGGCCTTCAGCGTCTCGGCCTTATCCGTTTCGCCCTGTCCCATAGCCTGGCCTATCGCCTTCGAAGCCTCGTTCCGCCGCGCCTGACCCTGCTGCAATTCGGTTGCCAGCGCCCGTCTTGATTCATCCAGAGCGATGATCTCAGTAGCCACAGGATCGGCCCCACGCCGTGCCAGTGCGGCATCAAAAGCCTCCGGATTTTCGCGTATCATTTTAATATCATGCATAGCCAACGCCTATGCCGAGGAGGAGGAATTGGTTCAAGGGACAATTGGCCACAACAATCATATGCAAATAGTGAGGCGCTTCCAATCGTCATCGGAGCAGATCGTGTTTTACACACACTGAGACAATGCAAATTTCGCCGACGTGATCAAGTCCAGGTTTTAGCTAATATGGAGTTTGTTCAACGTTTTTGTGAAGATAGCCAGCTGAGGACATGGGCAATTGGTATAACGACACTCAAAAATCGACAAACGCAATTGATCAAGAGAGTGACTGGTTCGACGAAGACGGCTCAGTTTTTTCTTCTACAGCCGGACAGGTGTTCGGTAAATATTCAATAGCATAGCTGTCTGTTTGGTAACGGATGATGCGTGGAAGATCGGGATGCGCTTCTCTGGTAATCCAGTATCGCCCGCCACTGGCATCGGGACCGGCCGGATAGATATCTCCGCTTTGTTCGTGATGCCATTTCACATCGATCCAGTTAAGCGCGATCTCTTTCCCGGCGTGATTGACCGTTGCTTCACCGGTCTTGCTGGCAACAAGCGCATAAGTCCCGTTGAAATTTGTCATGAACGCCTTCAGCGCATATGCCTTTGTCTCGAAATTCAGTGTCGACAACGGAACTCCCAAAATCATGGCGTCATACATTTTGGAGGATAATGTACCGGTCTTGTCATGATTCTTGCCTTGTTGAAAAATCTTGGCCTGATAACCGTTTTCATCAAAAGCCCAATGCTGACTGGCAACCACCTTTCCATCGGAAGTCCGAAAGGCGCGTTCCGTTACGATAGGGGAAAGCGTCTCCCGGTTCAGAAAATAGGACGCCTTGTTCATTATCCCGTTGGGTAGCTTACCCGATTGTTCGATCCTCAACATCAGATCACCGATTATCGTGGCTTTCTCTGTCAAAGGATTGCTCGTCTGCCATTTGCCTTCTTTAAACTGGCATTGCGACCAGGTGAATTCATAAGCAGTGACTTTTTTGCCATCGATCTGGCCATCGCCCATCTCAATTTGCGTCGGTGCAGCATCGCTGCCGCTGGCCATGGATAGAGCAAGAATAAGCGATAAGGGGGAATGCATCATATTGGTTTCCTTGGTTAATCTGACCAATCCAATAGAAGGCCTTCGCATCAGAGCTGAAATCTATTATTGTCTTTTTATGATCGCAAACATGTTCAGGAGCAGGAGCTCTCAGCTGCAACCGGCATTTGAGCTAGATCGTCATCGCAAGGAAATCCGTCGCGATGACGAAAAATTCATCCTGCAGTATAAAACCATGCAGGTGCTTGATCTTTTGATGAACACCAGCCCCGAAATCGTATCACGCTCAAAACTGATCGAGCGGGTTTGGGATGGCAACTATCTGATTGGTGAAAAAGGAATCAATCAGGCACTGTGGTCAATCCGGTCAGCTCTGGGAGACAATGCACGTTATCCGAAATTTATCGAAACAATTCCCCGGCAAGGATATCGATGGATCGCACCGGTAAAATTGGATGATCAATCGCAACGAACACACAATTGGGGCGTGCGATGGGAAGCTCTGGCGGCGTTGTCAGCTGGAGTTATTGCGGTGAGTATACTGGGGTTTCCGAACGCAGATGGGCAAATGGCAAAAGCGACCAGCATAAGTTCGCCGGATGGAAAAGGTCGAGCCTATTTTCAGGGACGCGACATCATTGTCAAAGATGCAGCAAAGCGAACCTATATATTGAAACCCAAGGGTACAAAATCCTTTGGTACACCGACCTATTCGCCCAAAGGTGATCGCCTGGCATTTACCGCAAGCACGGAAAGGAAATGCGAGTTGATCGTTCTGGAATTCGCGACCAGAAAATATGAGAAATTTGTGCCCTGTCCAATCCAGTCATAAGATGGGTTAGTCCTTGGATTTGATGCGGCTGGCAGGCACGATAAATTCCAGTCGTAGTCCGGACGGTTCGCGGATCATCATGTGGGTTGTCGGCCCTTCACCAAGAAATTCTGGAGCGAATTCGACGGTTACGTCATCTCGTGCAACAAATTTTCTGTGCAGTTCTTCCAACGCTTCAAGGTCGCGAACCGTGATCGCCATATGATGGAGACCAACATTATTTTTGCGATCAAAAGCGACAAAATCCACCGTATCTATAACTTGCCACAAGGTGACAAACATTTCATCGTTCATGACGAATTTGGCAGGATAATCCAGCTGGCCTCCTGCCGGTTTCCAGCCCAGTGTGTCCACGAAAAATGAAACGCTGGCATCCAGATTCGAAACAGCAAATCCGACATGATTGAGGCCGAGAGTGGCTGCGTCGCTCTTGGCTTCGGTCGCTTGCTGGGCGTGAACCGATGTACTTGCCAGTGTCGTTCCGAGCAATATGAGGGATAGCGATATCTTCATTAGGGGTTCCTTTGCCTCAATCCGCCCACAGATTCACCAGCTGCGGTTGGATATTCAATATCAATTTTCAAATGTAATAACCGTAAGTCCCGGATTGTCCATTACCTGTTCCAAAGCGGGCTGGGATTACGGGAAATCCGGTAACCACTGACTCAATGCATATAACCAAAGATTGAATGCGGTAAAAACTGCATCAGGTTCCATTTTTCCTAAAGGTCAGATTATCGGTTTATATCAGTCGCTTTTGAACCAGCTGGAAAGGAACTAATTTTAAGAAAGTGCCACCCAGCTTTCAATGCAATTTTGCCTGTGTTTGTGCACGATCTTTGACTGGTTACGTCGCCCAACAAAAAAGCGACCGGGTCGCGCCGGCCGCTTTCCTGATTGATACGATCATATTGCTTTAAGCGGCAACAGCCTTTTTGGCTTTCCGACGGCG
This sequence comes from uncultured Sphingomonadaceae bacterium, assembly GCA_947494305.1. GTDB lineage: Bacteria > Pseudomonadota > Alphaproteobacteria > Sphingomonadales > Sphingomonadaceae > Parasphingorhabdus. The sequence continues at coordinate 54,389 of CANLUL010000004.1, forward strand.
GGCAAAGATAGCCGCTGCCGCAGCGCCAAAGAGTAGGACGACTGGCGGTGCCGGTACGTCAGTGCCGCCGGTCGACCCACCCGATGTGCCGCCGCTACTGGCACCCGAAGAGGTGCTGGAGCTGGACGACGAACTGCTTGAGCTCGATGAACTGGAACTGGTGCTGCCGCCGAAGCTTGACGAACCACCGGTTGCGCCCGAAGAGGTGCTGGATGAACCGGAAGATCCAGAAGACCCGCTGCTACCGGAAGAACCGGTGCTACCGTTAGAACCACCGCTGCTGGAGCTGGAAGAACTGGACGAGCTGCTCGAAGAAGAGCTTGAGCTGCTGGAACCGCCAGAAGAACCTGAGCTTCCTGAAGAGCCGGACGATCCAGAACTTCCTGAAGAACCTGAGCTTCCAGTGGAGCCGCCGCTAGAATTGCCTGATGATCCGCCCGGATGCCCGCTTGATGTGTTGCCGCTCGAAGTCATTCCGCTGCTACCGCCCGATGAACTGGACGAAGAGCTGCTGGATGAAGAACTGGAACTGGAAGATGAGCTCGATGAAGAGCTACTGCCACCAGTAGAAGTGCTCACGCCGCCCGTCGACGTTGAAGTGGAGCCACCGGTCGATGTGCTCGAAAATCCGCCAGTTGAAGTTGAGGTCGAACCACCGGTGCTCGAGAAACCACCCGTTGACGTCGAAGTCGAACCACCGCTGGTTGAACTTCCGCCGGAAGATGTGCTGGTCGAACCTCCGCTGCTGGTAGAGGAAATCACAACGGTACCGCCGCCGCTTCCACCGCCGCCTCCGCCAAAGAACCCGCCGAAGAACCCGCCGCCAAAGCCGCCGCCTCCGCCGCCGCTTCCGCCGATTACGACAGGAACAGAACCGCCACCGCCTTCAAGTACCGGAATTTCCGGAAGTGGAGGTGGTATATATGGTGGAGGTGGAAGTGGAATAGGCTGAGCTGGTGCTTGCGCAATCGTAATCACACTTGGTGCACAAGCCGTTGTAGTCTTGGTTGTCACGGTACGCCGAGTACGCTTGACCTTCCGTGCCGACGCACCTTTTTTAAGAACCCGTCCACGAATCTTCTGTTTCTTCACAACCTTCTTTACATAAGGGGCTGCTGGTGCCTCTGTTACATGCACTGCACCACCGCCAATTAGCGCTCCGCCGCAAGTGCAGGCGCATAATTTTGCTAAAGCCATTCGTACCGACATAGTTCTTACTCTCTTCCGCTTTGGAACCGCTGGGTTGACCTATTTGAAAAGCTGGTCGCCCTTTTCGAATTCCGGACATGCACCAAAAACGCAGAAGAAAGTCTTAATAACAATTGCGTTAACCTTGATTCATCAAAGAAAATTGGAAAAACTCTTACCAAAGTCTGGCCAACCAAAGTTAATGTCCCGATATGAGACCTTTCAACCCATGAATCTTTCCGTCTGTTAAAATTAAATGACAGGGAACCGAAAAATCGCTTCGCGGGTTTGTCGGGCAGAAAAAGGACTGAATTTCGGCAGATAAGTGGAGCCTGGAATTCAAAATTAACTGGTTTACAATATTAGTTTGCGCTTGTGAATTTTGCGCCTTGTATCGCCGACATCCCATAGCTATAGGCCCGCTCATAGCCGTTTAGTTTCCCAATTTTAGGCTGTAAATCAGGTGGAGAATAGAGTGGTGTCGACTGCAAAAAAGCCATCCAAATCGAGAAAATCTAATTCTGGCTCTATCGATCTGCCAGCGGGTTATGAACCCAGTGAAGATGATGAGTTTATGAATGAAATGCAGCTCGCTTATTTTCGAAACGCGCTGGAGGAATGGAAACAATCCATTGTCGAAGAATCCAAAGAAACACTGGCACATTTGCAGGATGGTCCGATCCAGGAAGCTGATTTGAATGACCGGGCTTCTAGTGAAACGGATTGGGGCTTGGAACTCAGAACCAGGGATCGACAGCGTAAGTTAACTTCCAAAATTGATGCTGCATTACGCCGAATAGATGAAGGTGAATATGGTTATTGTCAGGTAACTGGTGAACCGATTTCACTGGATCGCCTCAAAGCAAGGCCCATCGCAACGATGACGGTAGAAGCGCAAGAAGCACACGAACGGAACGAAAAAATATCTCGAGATCAATAACTTACCGCTAAGAACCGCTTTGATTTTTTTGCAACTGTAGCAAATATTGAAATGCAATATTGGCCGGCAAAAAAAACTAAAAAACCTTAACCATTCTTCCACTCTTTGCGCTCTATATTTCCTCCCAGCGATTTTTTGATTTTACATGATGAAACAACGGGATGCTTATGCGAGAGCCATATGATGAGAATCTGGGCGCAAACAGCCAAACTAGTGGTCAACCCAAGCGGGAACTAGATCGCGATAGTCTGTTTTTAAAAGCCGCGCTAAAATTCGTGGATGGAGATGATTGCGGTGAAGTTCGCATTCGGAACTTGTCTGCAGGCGGTTTGATGGCCGAAGCACCCGTCCGCACAAAACGAGGCGATAAAGTCGAGCTAGAGATGCGCAATATTGGCAAAGTCACGGGCTATGTGGCTTGGGTTGCTCAGGGCCGATTTGGTGTCGCATTTGATTTTCCGATTGATCCAAAATTGGCCCGTAAGCCTGTGGGTCAAACCAAACTCGAACTTCCTAGCTATTTGCGCCAACAGGCAAAGAAGCACAGGCCTCTGCAGCACGGTCAAAGACCACGCTAATCATATTATCCCTGTACAATAACTACTTGATTGGGTGTCATTGACGCCATAGGACCGCTTTAATCGATTGATTAAACAGGAGCGGAATATGGCAGGACCACTGGCAGGTATTAATATTGTAGAATTTGCGGGTATAGGCCCCGGACCATTTTGCGGCATGATGCTGGCCGATCAAGGCGCTACCGTAACCGTACTCCATCGGCCGGGCGGAGCCCCTGATCCACGACTCGCCTTGTCTCGTTCTCGCAAACTGGTCGAAGTCAATCTCAAGTCGGAAGAAGGCATTGAAAAAGCAAAAGAACTGGTCAAACAAGCTGATGGATTGATAGAGGGCTTCAGGCCCGGCGTCATGGAACGCTTAGGCCTTGGCCCCGATGTTCTTTTGCAGGATAATCCACAACTAGTATTCGGCCGTATGACGGGTTGGGGTCAATATGGAACGCTCGCAAATGCAGCCGGGCACGACATTAACTATATCTCTGTGTCTGGTGCATTACATACTTTTGGCCGGGCTGGAGACAAACCCACCCCACCGATCAACATGATTGGGGATTTTGGTGGCGGCGGTATGATGCTTGCTCTTGGGATGGTATCTGCACTTCTTCATGCCAAAACTGGTGGTGAAGGACAGGTAGTGGATTGTGCCATGACTGACGGATCTGCGGCATTGATGGCAATGATTTTTGATTTTCACAATATTGGTCAATGGCAGGATCAGCGTGGGGTAAATCTGCTCGACACCGGCGCTCATTTTTATGACACGTATGAAACTGCCGACGGAAAGCACATATCTTTAGGGTCAATTGAGCCGCAATTTTACGCAGAATTGCGAAAAGTGGCTGGATTGGAAGATGATCCAGACTTTGATCAACAAATGAATCCTAAAATGTGGGGCCCGTTGAAGGAAAAGCTGACACACTTATTCAAGACCAAATCGCGTGATGACTGGTGCACGCTCATGGAAGGAACAGATATCTGTTTCGCACCGGTATTGTCACTCTCTGAAGCAAAGGAACATCCACATAATGTTGAAAGAGAAACATTTGTTGATGTTGGCGGTTACCTGCAACCGGCGCCTGCCCCTCGCTATTCTAAAACGGTTTCCGGCAAACCCAAGCCGCCCGCATAGTTAAAGAGACCATCCGCGAAACTGGCTCCGATTGTGAGATCAGTTCCGTTTTGCAGTACAATATATTTGCGCCTTCCAGATCGACGGATTTCTTTGATAAAGTCTCTCCGGACCATTGTGGAACGGTGAATGCGTATAAACATATCTTGAGGCAGCAATTTGGCCAAAGACTGCATTGTCCCATGAATTAGAAAACTTCGATCCGACAAACAAAGTCGCATATAGTCTTGCTCAGCGACAATATGATCAATGTCAGAGCAACGAATCTGTAGGGATCCCACCCCATCCTTTACCCACAGAACGGCATCTTTGTGTGTTTCTTGAAAATTTATTGCTTCAGTTTTCCCTATCCTTTCAATCACCCGTTCCACCGCTTCATAGAGCAGCGATTCTTTAACTGGTTTCAGCAAAAAATCTGCAGCATGAAGACGAAAGGCCCTGACCGCATATTTACTATGCGCTGTTGTGAATATAATTTCCGGCTTCTTTTCCTGTAACTTGCATTTCTCTGCAACTTCGATTCCAGAAATATCTGGCATATCAACATCGAGGAGGATTACATCTGGAACCTCAACTTCAATAGCTTTCAATGCTTCAAGCCCGTTGGAAGCCAACCTAATGCGTGAGATATTGCTTAAGCGTGAGCAAAGCGTCTTAAGCCTATTCCGTGCCAGTGGCTCATCATCTACAATTAGCGTATCTATCCCAATACCATCATTCATCGCATCAACGTTCGCAACCCGGGTTTATCAATGGGAATAATTATTGTCGCCACGGCCATTGCGTCATCACCATTGCCGACAACAAGGGCTGCGGTTGGTCCATAGATTACCTTCAATCTGTCAGCGATATTTACCAATCCGGTGCCGATAGCATCGCCATCGGGCGTGGTTACATTCATTCGTCCAGTGTTACATACTGATATTTTCAGTCGGTCTTTTTCAATCGAAGCCTCGATCATTATTGTTACCTTACTCGAAGATCTTGCTACGCCATGTTTGACGGCATTTTCCACTAGCGGCTGAATAATCAACGCGGGAATTCGTAATTTTTCAACACCTTCTGCGATATTTATCTCGTAATACAGTCTATCGGGAAAACGTACTTTCTCAATTTCCAGGTAGCGCGCCTGCTGTGCAATCTCATTTACCACGGTCACCATTTCTTGACCTTCATCATCAAGAACGCCCCGCATGTAATCGGCTAGCTCGTCAACCAAACGTTCCGCCTGCTCATTCTTATTATCGACTACTAGACTGCTGACAGAATTGAGGGCGTTGAATATGAAATGCGGATTGAGCTGATATCTGAGAGCTCTCTGTTCACTCTTCCGTGTTAGTTTTTGGAGGTTTTTGCTATCGCTAATGGCAATTTTCATCTCTTCATTTTGAGTTAGAGCAAGATAGATGCTGCCCCATGCAATCAACAACAAATAGGGGATCAAAATGTTGGTTGCGCCAATTAAAGTTGAAACCCCGAAGAAAAGTTCAGGAAAGAACAATGGTTTTGCACTTTTCCATTGATCAACTTCAGTAAGTAAAAAAGCCAAAACCAAAGGTGGCAATGTGAATAGATAAACTAAGGAACGAAAAACTTCTCCGCCACTAAAAATATGAATCATTCTGTAGAGCAGCCAAGTCGCAATTACGGAGGCAAAAGCGAGCACGGTGTAATGAGCAAAAAAACTCTCAATAGGCTGATATTGACCAAACCGTGTTTGAATAACTGCAAAGAAAAGATAACTTACCCAAATCGCCAATATCGACCGACAAGCAATTGTTGCATGAGCGGGGAATATTTTAGTGAACCATGATCTCGCATTGGTTTGCGGCGTTGAAGCTGTACGCAAAGATGACGGGATCAAAGCAGCCATTTACTGGGCAACTTCCAATTTGGTTGTTTCGTCACTGTTCACAATGCCGCGCTTTGTTCGCAAATAGGTCGCAAAGCTGGCAAGCCAGTGGCTACCTGCATAATGGGGCGTGCTAACCGATTTCTCTCCTGCATCGCCATGTACGGTAGCTGCAGCTAACAACGACGGTCTGCGTTTATCATCTTCTGGAAGCGCACTCGCGATGCCTTCTAGCGCCCACGCACGGGATAAATTGACACCATCAAGATGCACCAATTTTCCATCCGTTGCATCTTTGACTACGCCAACAGACAACCAATCTGCACGACCATCGGTAGGGATTTGAGGCAGAAATTCCGAGAGCCACGAAGAGAACTCAATGGGCGGCAGAACCCTTCGCATCAAGTCGGCCGTCATAAGACATGGCGAGAGGAAATCTTCCCCCGATGGCTCATAGGATAAGGGGCAGTTTTTATCATTTTTATGAAATTCCAAACTCTTTTCCGAAATCAATTTTTCGAAAGAAGCATTTCCAGTCGATCTAGCCCAATCAATGAACAGTCCGAAGGCGAAGGCAGACTGGTTGTGAGTGCCCAAGCGTATCGGATAGGCCAGCTTAGGAATCCAATCAGAAATTCTATTCACGATAATCGCTTCGAGCGGCTGGAAACGCTCTAACCAGATTTTCGCCTTTTCTGCTTTCGATCCCTTACCTTTGGCAATTTCATTCAATTCGGCAGTTAGTTGCAGGAACCAGGCAAGACCGTAGGGTCGTTCAAAAGATGCTCGCCCTTCTGTCTGAAAATAAGCAATTTCTCCCGCTATCTTCTCCTCTGTGAAATTGCCGTCCAATGCCGTTTCAATTTCCGCATCCATATCCGGAACAAGGTCTTGACCCCATAATCGGGTCAGCAACCAATGCCCATGCACTGCACTATGCCAGTCAAAACACCCATAAAAAACCGGTGTAAGATTCACGGGTTCAGCGACATCTGCTGCGCTGGATAGTACATGACTGATTTTATTAGGATATTGCTTGTTTATACAACTAAGCGCAGTGCGGGCAAAAGCATGTTCAATCTTGCGCGGTGATTGCCCACTCTCCACTGGATTGGGGGCAATATTCTTTCGCTCAAAAAGCCCCTGCTCTTCTTCGGATTCCGGCGCACCCTCTCCGTTTGATTGTACAGAGCATCCTGCCAACAAAATTAGCGGTGCCATCGCTGATAGAATTCGAGCTTCAAAATGCATGTGTTGCTCCTTAAATCAATGGTTCTTTTCTAGAGAGCAATTGACCCTTTGGCAAAAGGCTATAGGGGATTTTCCTGAAAACTCATATTGCCACTTCCGGCCAATGAGGGTTTGTCAGGATAACCGAGCATCGCCACTAAACCTGCCATATTTCTGACCGGTAACCCGCTGCGCCATATTACCGTGATGACACTGACTTCAAGTGTTGGATTGCTGACGATGTTTATTGTCGACTTTGTTGACTTGTTATACATCGCGCAATTGGGTGATAGTGCACTCACTGCTGCCATGGGGTTTGCGGCCACTATTTTGTTTTTCGGTACTGCGTTTAATATTGGCCTGATGATCGCGGTTAGCGCGCTGGCAGCCAGGCGAATAGGTCAAGGAGACGCCGAACATGCCCGTCGCTACCTAACCAATATTTTGGCTCTCGCTTTCGCCATGGTAATTCCATTGGCAATTATATTTTTTGTATTTGCCCCACAAATATTGGAGCTTGCTGGCGCGACCGGAACGACAAAAGAGGCCGCGACCAGCTATATCAGAATATTTGCCCCATTCATGCCCTTTGCGGTCGGAGGAATGGTCTGTTCGGGATTTTTGCGCGCGCATGGCGCGGCAAGAGCGGCTATGAATGTCACTCTGGTAATGGGAATAACCAACGCAATTCTCGATCCGATTTTCATCTTTGGTCTGGGCTTGGGTATGAACGGCGCCGCCATTGCCTCTAGTTGCGCCGCTATTGTTTCGGCGATCGCTGCGGTCATCCCTGTACTAAAGAATTATGGTGGGTTTGAGCGATTTCATTTTGGATGGTTCAAGGAAGATTTAAAGCCAGTTTCAGCCATTTTGATCCCGGCGATTTTAACAAATTTGGCCACTCCGGTAGGCGGTTTTATTTCCTATCGCTTCATTGCTGAATATCCCGATGAAGTAATCGCCGGGTTTGCCGTGATCGGAAGAGTTGTGCCTGTTGCATTTTGCTTGCTCTTTTCACTGTCGGGAGCGGTCGGGCCAATTATCGGACAAAATTTCGGCGCGCTGAACTTTGATCGTATTCGTTTAACCATTAAGCAGTCGATGGGTTTCGCAATGGGCTACACACTGTTAATCTGGCCCGCACTTTGGCTGTTTAGTGAACCGATCAGCGATCTGTTTAATTTGGAGGCACAGGGGCGTCATCTATTTTCATTATTCGCAATAATTGTAACACCGCTCTTCTTTTTCAACGGTGTGCTCTTCATTTCCAACGCCGCATGTAACAATCTCGAGCGACCCAGGTGGTCAACCTATTTAAACTGGGCCCGCAATACGCTCGGTCTGATCCCATTTTTGTGGCTTGGAGAAAAATATTATGGGTTGGAAGGGGTCTTAATTGGACCTGGGATTGGCGGGATTATTTTTGGCCTGCTGGGGTATCTCGTTATTCGCTATTTGGTCGGTTTTCAAGAACAGGCCTATCAATCTGATTCGGATCAAAATCCACCGAGTTCTCGTTTTTCTTAGCACTTAATCCAACTATCTTGCCGTCATTTGAGGACAAATATCCGGTTTATGCCCGGAATTGCGTCGTTAACTATTTAACAGACGGGATTACCTCGTCCCATCTTGAAACACCCCCATTACGGGAGCAAAAAGGTAAGGAATCCGCTGTATACCGGCAGTTCACCGCCCAACAGGGCCTGATGCAGGTGTTTCGAAACTACAATGCGTGTTCCTCCTCCATATGTTCCAGACCTTGGGAGTGGTGCGCCAGCTGTTGCTGGCCTTGCGGGATTCACCCTTGCTTCATCAGCAACCGAAACCATCCATCAAGGCCCATATAAGCCGCAAAAGACACAACCGGACCGCTCCAAATCACCAGATTCTGAACCAAAGGCCTCGCAAACAGGTCGCACCAAACCAAATTGGATGATCCTTTCCATTCGCGAGCGCATACTATTGGCGATGCTGGTTGCATGCTTGATCATGGTGCCAATTTCGATGCCTGAGTCGAGCGTTGACGCACAACAATACTATCCGAGCGATATCAACTTAGGATCAGTTGAGCGAGCGGAAGAGAATTTCGCGGGTTCTGCTTTCTATTTCATCGATCCCAACTACGCGATCCCACAAAATTATGGCGGTCTGCCGCTTGATCCACTTGCGGAAACGGGTGATCAATCCTTGGGGGATTTGGCAGGCGGATCGAATATCGCAAACGATATTGGTGCTTCGTCTCATTTTATTCGTCCGGTAGCGTTTAAAGGGTCATTGACGGACAACAACCGTTCGCTGAAATGCCTGACCGAGGCGATCTACTACGAAGCGGGAATGGAACCTGATGCTGGCCAACGGGCGGTGGCTCAAGTCATTTTAAACCGTGTTCGTCACCCAAGCTATCCCGGAACAGTTTGCGGTGTAATCTACCAAGGCAGTGAACGGCGCACTGGCTGTCAATTCTCCTACACGTGTGACGGATCGCTCCGTCGCAAGCCAAGTAAGTTCCACTGGAACCGTTCAAACAAAGTCGCTGCATCTGCACTGGCTGGCAAAAGTTACACAACGGTGGGCACGGCAACCCATTATCACGCAACCTATGTTTATCCATACTGGGCACCAAGCCTCCGTTTTCTAGGTACAATTGGAGCGCACCGATTCTACAGCTGGAAAGGCAGCGCTGGAAAGGCAAAAGCGTTTACACAACGCTATCGGGGCGGCGAACCTCTACCTGCACCCAAGCCGCGCAAATTTGCCTCCACGCAATCAGCTTCATCACTGGACCCAATTGCAATGGAAAGGGCCTATGAAGAGGGGCGCCGGAAGGCGCAAGCTCAAGCCATCAAATCCGAAAAGGCTGCAGCCGTGGCGGCTGACAATGCTCGCCGACATGACCTGCCCACGCCAGGCTTGGATATCGCAAAACCACGTTCTTATCAGACCCCGGACTACAGTCGTGAAGCCAAAGCCAAAGGTGGTGACAAAGCTTTTGCCGGTCAAAGACTCCCGGACATCGGCCAAATCAAATCTGAATATCGCAACGCTGGGACATGGAAAAAGAAACCAGGAAGTTAACAACCGGAGCAAAGGCTGGCCTGGTTTCACCAGCAACCAAACCGCGCTTTTCCTTGCCTTTGCTCTTGATTCCAGCCTAAAGGCTCCCGATTTTATATGTAAATAACTGGAGTGCCCTGAATATGGCGACAAACTGGACGCCAAACGGCTGGAGAAATTTTGAAGGGCTGCAAATGCCTGACTACCCAGACGCGACCAAATTGGCCGAAACTGAGAAATTGCTAGGTAGTTATCCACCTCTAGTATTTGCCGGCGAAGCAAGAAGTCTAAAGGCTCAACTGGCTGAAGTAGCGGAAGGCAAAGGATTTCTGCTGCAGGGTGGCGATTGTGCTGAGAGTTTTGCAGAATTCCATCCGAATAACATCCGCGACACATTTCGTGTGATATTGCAGATGGCCGTCGTACTGACTTATGCCTCCAAATTGCCAATTGTTAAATTGGGACGGATGGCGGGTCAGTTCGCCAAACCGCGATCAGCGCCCACTGAAGTTCAAGACGGCATCGAAATGCCCAGCTATCGTGGAGATATTATCAACGGTATTGAGTTTGAAGCGGGCCGCCGCGCACCCGATCCGGATCGCATGGTGCGTGCCTATAACCAAGCAGCTGCAACATTAAACCTCTTGCGGGCTTTCTCGACAGGTGGATATGCTAATCTGAAAGAAGTCCATGGTTGGACTCATGATTTCATGTCCCGCAGTCCCTGGGCCACTAAGTTCGAGGAAATGGCCAAGAAAATAAGTGAAGCTTTGTCCTTTATGGAAGCATGCGGAATTAATCCTGATACGGTTCCACAGCTTAAGGCAACCTCATTCTACACCAGTCATGAGGCACTGTTGCTGCCTTATGAGGAGGCGCTCACAAGGCAGGATAGCTTGACCGGTGATTGGTATGACACCAGCGCGCATTTCCTCTGGATTGGCGATCGTACCCGGTTTGAAGGCTCGGCCCATGTTGAGTTTCTGCGGGGTATTGGCAATCCCGTTGGTATGAAGTGTGGTCCATCTCTGAAACCCGATGATTTGCTAACTATGCTGGACACGTTGAATCCTGCACGCGAAGCTGGCCGTATCACCCTGATATCGCGCTTCGGTCAGGACAAAATCGAGAGTGGTCTCGCGCCGCTGGTTCGTGCGGTCAAAGCCGAAGGTCATCCGGTCATCTGGTCCTGTGATCCGATGCATGGCAACGTCATTAAGGCGGATAGCGGTTACAAAACCCGACCGTTTGAACGTATCTTGTCAGAGGTGCGCGGCTTTTTTGCTGTACATCGTGCAGAAGGTACGTTCGCGGGCGGAATTCATTGTGAGATGACAGGCCAGGATGTCACCGAATGCACAGGCGGCGCTGTGGCCATTACTGACGCTTCCCTTGGTGACCGCTACCACACCCATTGCGACCCACGCCTCAATGCGGCGCAATCCCTCGAACTCGCCTTTTTGCTAGCAGAAATGCTTAACCAAGAATTGTCTGAGCGCGAGAAGAAAGCGGCGTAATGGCTGAAAAGATCAAACCGGAGCGAATGCGACCGGAAGACTATGCACCAGGAGAAAGCCCGATGGCCCGAGGAGCAACTTATGTACGCAAGGAAGTTGTCAAAAACGGAGTCGGTTTCGGCAGCGCACTTGCCATTGCGATTAGCTTTACAACGCATCAGTCGGTTTTGTGGGCTATATTGCATGGTATCTTCTCTTGGTTTTATGTGGTCTATTTCTTACTGACACGTTGATCTAAACTACCAATCGCAATTATTTTTACATTGCTACCAATTGATTTATCGTGACTTAATCACTTTGACTTTCTACTATAGATTCATCTTTGGATAAGCCCGGGATTTCAGATGACCCGTCTTGCCGTTACTTTATTGCTAGCAAACCTGATACTTGCCGGATGCGCCGGCCCTATTGAGACGCGCGTTCAAACCATATCATCCGCAAAAGGTACAAAGCCGGAAAGCTTCCGCTTTTTGGATGTAGTTGCACCAAATTCCCAAGTTTCAAATTTGACTCAACAAGAGTTAAGGCAAGCATTGGAAGCCAAAGGATATTTGGAATCTAAATCGGCTTCCATTCTCTTGAGTTCATCCATCGCCAGTAGACCAGCTTCCATCGCCATCCAGCTGGGAGAGGGAAAAGAGGCGCATATGGTTACAGTTACCAAAGCGAACAAACCCTTTCAATCTTGCAAGGATCGTGAACATCGCCTGATTGTAACATTGATCCAGCGGGATTCCGGTGAGCAATTATATCGGGGAACAGCATCTGAGTATCATTGCAAGGCTGATCTTACCCTAAGCCTTCCTCATCTTGTCAAAGCCGCGTTGTCGGATTTGGGTCAGAGTTCAGACGGTGAAAATCATCAGAAAGTTCTAGTGCGCCGAGGACTTGATTAGCTCAAACTGTTTCTGGTTCAGGGGCAAGTGGCAGCAAGACGGTAAACTGCGCACCACCCTTTATACCTTTCTTATCTGCGATATTCTCAGCTCTAATCGAACCTCCATGCCGTTCAATCACCGTGGCCACAAAGTTTAAACCAAGGCCAGCACCCTTCACGCTACCCTTAGAACCACTATCATCGCTTGCAAACCGCTCGAACAGGTTACCAAGCATATCCTCAGATATTCCATCACCCTCATCTTTAATGGAAACTGCAACATAAGGTTCCTTATCTAACTCCATGACGCGCATTATAATCTGAATCGTGCTGCTATCAGGACTATACTTGATTGCATTGTCGATGAGGTTGACAAAAGAGCGATGGAGGCTGGATGGTTCTCCCAAAATAAATGCACCTTCAGACTCATCCCCAATCGTTGCTTTGATATTCCGGGCTTTGGCGAGCGGCCAAAGACTATCGTTAGCCTCGATAACAAGGTCGGATAGCAAAATTTCCTCACCCGAAAACTCGTTCGATTTGATCCTTGCCAAGCCAACGAAGTTGTCCGCCAATGCCAACGTTCTACGAGCATGCTTTTCTATGCGTTTTGTCGTCTCAGATTGAGTTTGACCATCCAACAATGCCAATATTGCGGCTTGCGGCGCGCGCATATCGTGCGAAAGAAGCTGTAAGACTTCTTCCCGTTCCTGAGCCGCATTAGCGACCTCAGTAATATCGGCTAAATAGTGGATGTAACCGCGCAACTCACCTTCATCAGACACTACAGACGCGCGTCGCATTGCGAACACCTCATCGTTCAAAGATGTGAAATCGACATAATCAAGCTCTTTGGGTTTGGCTTGCATCGTGAGATACTCTTTGACTTCATCGAGATCTTCAGGCGCTACAAATCGATTTAGCATGTCATCAAGCGCGAAATCCTGAGAGCCATCTTCAATACCGGTTTGCGCCAATTTGTTCACAAATTTCACTTTCCCATCGATGCCTGTGATGAACATCGGGTCTGGGAGATTGCTCAATGCATCGGTAATGAACCGGCGCAGATCACGTACATGAGCAATAGCATGGGTCAATTCCTCAGCCTGTCCGGTGACCACATCTACCGGGCCGGCGGAAGTGACAACAACGGGAATATCTACCTTGGCCAGACGGAAATTCTCTAGTTCTTCATCCATGAAGTCACTGGTCGATTGAAGGCGTCGCCAACCCCAAATTGGATAGACAAAAACCAATCCAGCAAGAGCCGCTCCGGGAGCAAACCAAGTTTTCATCGAGAGCAACCCAAAGCTGGCGATCAGAACAAGCGATATTAGAGCGATTGATGCAAATATCGTTGTCCGCGGGCGCCACCGCCAAAATCCGGTTAGCAATATCCATACTGGCAGCAGGGAAAGAACCAACTGCAGCCATTTTGGCAGTGGGGAAATGAAATTGTCATCTAATAAGGCATTATATAGATTGGCCATAATTTCCACGCCCGCCAGCGTTCCGCCATCTCTCATAGGGACCGGGTGTTGATCTCCCAGTCCTTGTGCCGTTGCTCCGATTAAAATAACTTTATCGCGCAGGAAACTGATTGGCATTTCGCCATTGACCAATGCCGCATATGGAATGGTCGTATAACTCCCACGTGCGGCATAGGGCAGCAAGAGATTTTGCTTACAATCAGACTGTCGATCAAATGCCAGAGAAGCATTACCATTTGCATGGCGATAAGCCAGTTCCATCAGATGTGGCCATGTTTTGCCCGAGGTATCTTTGAAGCAAAGCGAGGTGCGGCGAACCATTCCATCCTTATCAAAATTCAGATTGACGTGACCCAGACCTTGGGCTGATTCCTTGATTGGAGACACAGGCTCTTTCAAATCAAATTCAGCGCCATTGGCTCCTGGTAAAACGAGATGTATCGGTAGATAGAGATTGGGATTTTCTGAAATTGACTTTGCTAGACGGAGGTCCGTCTCAGGATCACTGGCCTCACTTAGTAGAATATCGAAAGCAATAGCTTTGGACTCTGAGCTGGCCATTTTCTCAAATAGCTCCGCATGTCGGTTCCGGGACCACGGCCATTTCCCAAATGCTGACAAGCTATCTTCATCGATCGCAACAATCAAAATATCATCGGAAGCTTCTGGCCGATCCAAATCAGACAATTGATCATAGATAAGATTATCAAAATCTGCGAGGCCATCCCAATGTATTAGTCCCACAATCAAAAGTGAGGCGGCAAGCGCTACACCCGCCCACTCAATGCCTAAGCGCCGCCGTAATCGTGATGGGCGGGTTTTCATTTGCAGTTGGATCTCCGCTGATAGTCGCTGGCATTGCGGAAAGAACTAGAAGCCTAACTGGCCACCGTCAATTTTTCAAATTCAGTCCACTTTTGTGAGACACCTAACTCCGCATCATTGGTAAATTGAGTCACACCTACGCGCCAATAATACTCACCATCGGGCAGGTCAGAAAGAGTTATGCTGTCCACCGTCAAATCTGTTTCATCTACCAAAGCGACAGCTGTCTTGTTGTCCTTGAGTAGCTGGAACCGAAAGAGCCGCTTTCCGCTGCCTTCACCAAACCACTTGAACTTATATCCAAATTCACTTTGCTCTGCACTTCCCGTAACTGTGTTCAAAAGACGCTTGAAGGAATAGGTCGATGGCATACCTTCAAAGCCTTCGTTTGAAAACGCAGTGGCCTTGGCGAAATAACGGCCATTTGGAATCCCCGCCAATACAACTGGTCCGCTATTCTGTTTTTGCTCAGCGACAATATCCACAAACCCCGCATCAGATGACACCACGATCCGGTGTCCAGTAGCCAAATCGTTCGGCGTGATGGCAAAGCTCAAAGACTCTTCAGACTGCACTTTCGCAGGGTCCATCAATTCTGGTGCTGACAATAGGTTCGCTGTCACAGTCTCACCAGCTTTGTTGGCGCGTGCACCGGTTCCTTGCGAAACACCTATCTTTTTTTCACCAACAGCAACATCAATCGCTCCTTCGACGGTTTCCGAAAACGCTGTTCCCGCGATATCATCAACACGGGTACGATAATCGGTCCCGCGGACAGCAGAGACTGAAACAGGAGTCCGGACTCTATAGCGCCCAGGTTTGCTTCCAAATGGAGTGACTTTGGAACGTAGACGACCACGGTCAACAGCAAGCTCATAATCAACACTATCGGTTAGTAAAATATGCCGCAACCGTGTTATGCGAACCTTGCTATTGGATGGCATGGATACTCTTGATCCATCTTCCAACTGGATGGTTAGAAAACTACCGGCAGCGGTAGACAATTGACTTCCTTCATCCAAACCCAACCCTTTGACCGGTTCCAGCGCCTTTCCCATGGAAGCTATGGATACACTACCGCGAAAGGCACTGAGATTTGCTTGGCTCTTGCGGTATTTCAATAGGTGGAAGGGTATACTTACTTTCTTTCCCACAGAAATTCGATGCGGATTGCGGATGCGGTTTAGCCTCTGGACGATCCGATAGTCTGAAGGTTTGCGAAAGTATTTCTGAGCCAGCTCAATCAATGTATCTCCGCGTTTGAATTTATATTCAACACGCGGATTTTCACTTTGGGGTTGAGCAAGAACCGGCGCTGAAATCGCGACACACAAAAGCAGGGCTAACCACAAATATGTGAATTTCTTTGCATCACGCATTGCGCTGCCTTGCATTTTTAGCTCCCGTTACCCAGAGTCTCCAGACGGTATCCATAGCCGAAAACAGTAAATATCCGAAACCCATTCTCAGGGGTTAAAGATAGTTTTGAGCGGACTCTCGAAACGTGCATGTCCAGCGTTCGGGTCGCCAAATGTGCATTGGTACGCCAAACAGTTTCCATAATGTAACGACGTGACAACGTCCGATCGCGATTGCGGAACATCAGATCCGTCAACTCAAATTCCTTCGCCGTAAGCGATATATCCTTGCCTTTGTGGTGCACTTTCTGCTCGATCCGATCGAGTTTATACTCACCATATTGAGCCGATGCCTCCATTGCCGACGATCCACTGCCACGCCGCAAAATAGCTTGTATACGTGCGGCAATAACTCCCGGATCTTCCGGTTTAGTGATATAATCGTCGGCGCCTGCATTGAGGGCGTCGCTAATATCTTGCTTCGCAGCCCGGCTGGTCATCATAATGACGGGTGGACGATCTTCAATGGCACCTTCCATCCATTCAAGAATTTGCATCCCGGTTCTTCCTGGCATATTCCAGTCCAGAATAACCAAGTCAAACGTATCCCGCAAAAGTGCACTAGACAACGCATTCCCATCCGGAAAGCCAGCATAGACATATTCCAGACCTTCAACGATACCACCAAGGAATTCGACTATCTCTTTGTCATCATCTGCAATCGCAATGCGCATAGTTGTTCCCCGTTTCAGCTCTGAGCCAAGGTAATTAGCCTTTTCTCTCATCTACTTTTAGTATTTGATTCAACTTTCGTGATTTACCCTGAAATACGGGGGCTTTGCCAGCTTTTCACGAGCGGAGTTACAATGATTTACAAATGAGCTGGTTAATATCTGCTAAGAAATAGCGAAATCGTCACGCGTCTGATCATGAGATCAGGGTCGCAAAAGCCGGCAGGGAGACCTGTCGGCTTTTTATTTTCCATTTGAAGGATGGTTGGGGTGGCAGGATTCGAACCTGCGCATGGCGGCATCAAAAGCCGCTGCCTTACCACTTGGCGACACCCCAATATTACCGGTCAACCGGTTGGTGAGAGGGCTATTATCCACTTTGCTGCAATGGGGCAAGGGGCAGTTCGCGCTTATTGTCTAAAAGAGGCGTTTTACCCAGCTATGATTGTCCGGAGCAATGCCTCTTTGTATATCAACCAGACGCGATCTTAGTTTCTCCGTCAACTGTCCGGGTCCCCCAGAACCTATAGTAAACGAGCCCCCTGAAGATTTGACCGTACCGACCGACGTAACAACAGCAGCGGTTCCGCAAGCAAATGTTTCGCGCAAAGCACCGCTTTTGGCATCAGCTTCCCACTGATCTATGGAATACAGCTCCTCACTGACGGTTAATCCTTCTTCACGCGCCAGTGTCATGATCGATTCTCGCGTAATACCAGGCAATATGGTTCCGGTCAGTGGCGGTGTGATAAGGCGCCCATCATCCATCACAAAAAACAGGTTCATACCGCCTAGTTCTTCAACCCATTTATGTTCGGCGGCATCAAGGAAAACAACTTGATCGCAATCCTGTTTAATCGCTTCAGCTTGGGCCACGAGACTAGCCGCATAGTTTCCTCCGCATTTTGCGGCACCGGTGCCTCCCGGCGCTGCCCTGCTATAATCTTCGGACACCCAAATCGTGACCGCTGATGATCCTTTTTTGAAATAGGCTCCTGCTGGTGAAGCAATAACCAAATAGAGATATTGCTTGGCCGGCCTCACACCCAAAAATACTTCGCTCGCGAACATGAAGGGGCGCAAATAGAGCGAACCGCCCTCGATGGATGGGATCCAATCGCGGTCTATATCGACCAGTTTTTCGATCGACTCCATAAACATATTGACCGGCAGCTCCGGCATGGCCATGCGCCGCGCAGATGCCTGAAATCGCTTTGCATTTTCTTCGGGGCGGAACAGCGCTGTGCTGCCGTCCTCAAGACGATAGGCTTTCATACCTTCGAATATTTCCTGGGCATAGTGCAGCACGGACGATGCCGGATCCATTTGGATAGCCTCTCGTTTTTGCACACGCGCATCATGCCACCCCTGTCCTTCAGACCAGCGGATCATTGTCATGTGATCGGTAAAAAGATTTCCAAACCCCGGATCTTCCAATAGTTTTTCGCGATCGGCCTTAGCGACGGGAGAATCGGTTTTCTCAATCGAAAATTGTTGGACACTGGATTCTGCCATGTTGTTGCTTTCACTATAGAATGGGGACCAAAACGGGAATAGATGGAGCCCTGATTTGATATCTTGCAATCAGTCGAGCAGCCTGTCAAGATACGTCAACATGACTGACGTATCTTCCTCTGCCGTTTCTCTCCCTGCATCATCGCTCTTTATGCGTGAAGATGAGATTAGACGTGGCGTAGAACTGCTGTATTTCGGGTATACACGACTGACGAATGCCATTGACCAGGAGCTTGCAAAACAAGGATTGGGACGCGCGCACCACCGGGCACTTTATTTTATCGCCAGACAACCAGACCTGACCGTTGGCGATTTGCTAAAACTTCTTGCCATTACAAAGCAATCGCTTGGTCGGGTGCTTAAAGATCTTCATGAGCGTGATTTGGTGATCACTAAATCAGGAATTGTTGACCGTCGGCAGAAACTGTTGCGATTGACCGACAGTGGATCGAAATTGGAGCAAGAATTGTTCCAGCAACTCAGCCAAAAGCTATCCTCTGCTTATGCGTCTGCAGGACAGGAAGCAGTGACTGGGTTCTGGCATGTTCTGGAAGGGTTGGTTCCCGAGGCCGATAGGCAGATGGTTTTTGACTTACGCAAAGAACGAACCTGAGACAGGTTTTTAAAACTAGTTTTTGGCTTCTTCTGCCATTTCACGATTGCGTTCCATCGCCGCCTTCAAAACATCTTTCATCAACAGATTTACTCGGTCTTCTGAATCCAGCACGTCAAGTCCCTTGCGTGTCACACCGCCTGGGCTTGCTACGCGGTCAGCCAGCACGCCTGGACTATCTTCCGCTCCTGCGGCCAATTCTGCTGCGCCTTCAACCATCGCGAGGGCCAACCGTGCCGCTTGATCGGCGCCCATGCCCAATTCCCCAGCAGACACAGCAAGCGCATCAATGAAACGGAATAGAAAAGCCGGTCCCGACCCCGACAATGCCGTCGCCAAATGCATCTGATCTTCATTGGCGAGCCATTCGGGTCGGCCAAGCGGTGAAAACAGATTGTTCATCTGCTCTTTCAACCCCGGATCATCCGAGCGGCTAACCATGATCATCGGGGACTTACCAACCGTAACCGCCATATTGGGCATCAAGCGCACAATATTGCCAGCAAGGGGAATTGCGGCGGCCAGGATATCAAGCTCTGTCCCGGCAAGGATCGACACCAATGTGGTTTGCGAATTGCAGTGCGGTGCCAATTCAGATGCAATATCACCGAGCATATGTGGCTTAACCGAAAGCAACACCAGTTCAGGTGGATCGCCATCCGGATAATCAGCTCGTGCGGTCAGGCCCTGAGGCAGTCTTGAAGGTGAAGGGTCAATAACGGTAATATTTGATGCTGGAGCACCTTGATCAAGCCAGGCCTGTGCAATCGAACCGCCCATATTGCCGCAACCAATAACCCAAATATTCTGGGGCCAATTTATGGCAGCGCTCACGCTTCGCCCTGCGTATCAACCATGGCATGCTCAATTGCGTCCTTGGGGCTTTTGTCGCTCCACAATACAAATTGAAATACGGGATAAAAGCGTTCCCATTCTTCAATCGCCATATCAACAATGGCCTGCGCCTGATCGAGACCAAGCATACCATCATTGCCCAGCATTGTTGCATGTCGAAACAGCAAGATGCTGTTGTTGGACCATAGGTCGAAATGACCCAGCCAAAGCTGTTCGTTGATTAGTCCCAGTGTTTCGTAAATGGCCTGAATCTTATCATCCGGCACACGGATGTCGGGCAGCAGAAGCAGTTGTAGCACGCGGTCTTCTGCGCGCCATATCCCGCGAAGCTGATAACTGGTCCAGTTACCCTTAATCTCAACAGAGATTTCTTCTTCGCTGACATGATCGACCGACCAGCCACGTGCTTCGAAAAAAGCCGCCAGCATATCGACCGGGGGGGCTTCCTCCTGGTCGAGCTCAGACCACTGGTCTTCAAGCATTGTTTTGGTTCATGAATGTAGTCACACCCTCCCTCTGGCCTAGCCAGAGAGTCGGGGCAAGCCGATCAACCATGCCCTCCCACATTGTTTGTGGGAAGACTGTGGATAATGGATTTGCGCTATCGCAATTTAATTACTTGCTGGAATTGGGCTTTTTTACTGCTGGCTTTGCAGCCGTCTTCCGAGTTGTGGCAGGCTTTCTAGCAGCAGGCTTTGCTTTGCTGGCAGTCTTGCGTGCTGCTGGTCGTTTCGCCGCCGGTTTTCTCGCTGCGGGTGCTTTTGTTCCGCCTTTTTCTAACGCATCAACGCGTTTTTTCAGGGCATCAGCCTCGGCGCGAGCCTTGGCCGCCATATCCTTCACCGCGTCAAATTCCTCGCGCGACACAAAGTCCATTCCGCCGAACCATTCTTTTGCTCGCTCCCGCGCGCTAGATTCTGCCTCGCGGCCAACACCGGCCATGGTTCCTGCTAGGCCATTTAAAACCTTGGCGAGATCATCAAAAAATTTGTTCTGACTTTGCATGTTATAACTCCATCGCAGACCTAGTTTTGGGTCCATTATCCCTTACTCAACTATATTTGGGTTCTCGCAGCCGGAACAACAAGGGTTTCGGCATTCGGATTTAGCCAATCTATCTGCTTGTTGAGTACACCAGCAAAACAGAGCCAAGCCAGATAGGGGACCATCAACCAGGCCGCAGCCTTTCTGATCCGTCCAAAAACCATCGTCGTTGCCAAAGCGGCGATAAAAATAGTGACCAGCAACCAAAATGCAGCAGATACTTGATGCATCCCAAAAAATAGCGGTGACCAGAAAAGATTGAGCGCAAACTGAACAAGAAAAAGAATGATAGCCAAACCGCGCAAAGGAGCACCGCGGGCGTGCAATATCATCGCAAAGGATATCCCCATCATCGCATATAGAATACTCCATGCCACGCCGAACAACCAGCCGGGGGGTTGCGCCGCTGGTTTTTCTAGCGCGCTAAACCAGCGGTTTTCTTCGCCTGATCCAGCAACCTGACCAGCCATGAACCCGAGCAAAACAATCACTGGTACAATGAACAAAATCCACCGCAACAGCGACATTCGTAATTGGCCTTTGGATGCAATCTGGTTCAAATTCTGATCCTCAGTGGTCCCATGCCCTTGAGATGGATGGAATTGTTTCGCGCGTCCCTTAAGCAAAGCTAGGTGATTCTACCAGAGCGAAGAGATTATTACGCCGTCAACTGCGATATTCTGATCGAAAATCAAACAAATCTGGATATTTGAGAAACACACCCCATTTTGATTGATCATGGTGAAGTGCAGTCGATCCAACTGACAAGGATTGTGACCCACTCAACCCACTGCTAGGCGATAGAGATGAGTGATCAAAAAATAGAACAATCTTCCGGTAAGGATAAGCTCGACGAAAATACCCACCGCAAAATAGGAAATTTGCGCATGGTTTGGGTTCGGGCCGTTCATTATCCTAAACAAATAGTCTTTGCCGGTATCGCGCTGATGGTTGCCGCTTTTGCTACACTAGCTATTCCGATCGGATTTAAGGAAATTGTTGATAACGGATTTGCTTCTGAAGGCGGCAATATTGCTCCATATTTTCAAGCACTTTTGGTCATTGTTGCAATTCTGGCAGTGGCAACTGCTTGCCGGTTTTACTTCGTAAGTTGGCTAGGCGAACGGGTTGTCGCCGATATCCGTCTTGCGGTGCAGAAAAACTTACTCCGTCTGGCACCCGGCTTTTTTGAGGAAAACCGGCCATCTGAAATTGCATCGAGGATGACCTCTGATACGGCGATTATTGAGCAGGTTGTCGGAACAACAGTGTCTGTAGCGCTTCGCAATTCCGTCGTCGGGATTGGCGGGATTATTTATCTATTTACTCTAGCGCCGACCCTGACAGCAGGCCTCTTGCTGGGGATACCTGTCGTTATTCTTCCTATCGTGTTTATTGGACGAAAGCTAACCAATGTATCACGCTTTAGCCAGGATCGTGTAGCCGACGTTGGAGCAATGGTTGCCGAGACTCTCGGCGCAATGAAAATCGTACAGGCTTTTGGACAGGAAAAGCGCGAACATGATCGCTTTGGTGGCGCAGTAAATGCCACTTTCGAAACGGCCAAGCGACGGATACGGTTGCGCGCTGCATTGACGGCTGTTGTAATTGCGCTGATCTTCTCTGGTATTACCATGCTCATGTGGCGCGGTGCGATTGGCGTGTCTGACGGTTCCATTTCTCCTGGTTCCATAGCCGCCTTTGTGCTGACCGGCGGCTTAGTCGCAGGGGCCTTTGGCGCATTAACCGAAGTTTATGGCGATTTGCTGCGTGCGGCGGGTGCCGCTGGCCGACTGGCGGAGCTTTTAGAAGAAAAACCTGAAATAGCACCGCCCGCCTCGCCGATCACACTACCGGAACCGCCGCGGGGACAGATTACCTATGACAACGTGACGTTCGCTTACCCCACACGGCCTGACACCAACGCCCTGCAAAACTTCTCCTTAAAGGTAACGCCCGGCGAGACAGTGGCGGTTGTAGGTCCATCGGGTGCCGGTAAATCAACATTGTTCCAACTGGCGCAGCGTTTCTACGATCCCAATTCAGGCAGCGTCCGGATTGACGGCGTCTCGCTCCCCTCGGCTGATCCCGGTGATATCCGCCAGCGCATGGCTCTGGTGCCTCAGGATACCGTATTGTTTGCAGCCAGTGCACGGGACAATCTGCGCTACGGACAATGGGATGCGACCGATGAAGATATCTGGAAAGCAGCGAGAGCGGCTAATGCTGAGCAGTTTTTAAAGGCCCTGCCCGAGGGTTTGGATACTTTCATGGGGGAAGCGGGTACACGCCTGTCTGGCGGTCAACGTCAGCGCGTATCCATCGCACGCGCCATATTGCGAAACACGCCCATATTATTGCTTGATGAAGCCACTTCGGCGCTTGATGCGGAAAGTGAAAAGTTGGTTCAAGATGCTCTCGAGCATCTAATGGAGGATCGCACGACTTTGGTCATCGCCCACCGTCTAGCCACAATTCGATCGGCAGACCGCATCATAGTGATGGATGAAGGTCGCATTGTGGAAGAGGGTAACCATGACAGTCTTATGGCCAAAAATGGTCTATATTCAAGACTGGCTGATTTGCAGTTCAACAGCGGCGACCTTACCCAGAAGCCAAGCAAAGCCAAAGCCTAGGATCGAAATTTCAAAGCCATTGTTAACGGCAATGGATAACGCACCGGCGATAACTCAAGACACAAAAAAGGGCGATGCCAATGGCACCGCCCTTTGTAATTCTTTTAGCCAGTTTTAGTTTGGTGGCCGGCTAGCCTTGTTGAAGGTGCCATATTGCTCGTTACCAACAAAACCAAACTTGGTAATACCGCTATCCTTAATTACCGCCAGAATACGATCCACCGTTAGATAGTTACTCGCCGGATCCGGTTGAAACTGAAGTTCAGGTTCAGGCACCATTGACTTTGTTTGGGCCAGATATTGCTTCACCTGATTCAACGTTGCCGGAGCGTCATTCCACAAAATTTCATTGCGGGCAGTTACACCAAGACGGTTTTTCACCGGGTCAATAGCATCCGGTGGCGGTGGATTGTTATCCGATACTGGAAGATCAATTTTCACCGCGTGGGTTTGGATCGGAATTGTAATAATGAACATGATGAGAAGAACCAAAAGGACGTCGATGAGCGGCGTCGTGTTCATCTCCATCATTGGTTCGCCATTGTCTTTACCGCCACTCATTGCCATGTGCGCGTCTCCTTAACTCTTTTCATTTTCAGCTCGCAACAATCAGGTCGTTGGAGCGATTGGTGTGGACAAGAAGCCAACTTTGGCAAATCCTGCGCGCTGCATGGTGTAAATCGCACCGCCAATGCACTTATAAGGTGTATTGATGTCACCACGAATATGAACTTCCGGCATGTCTTCCGGTGTCATGTTTTCCACGCCGCCCAGATTATCGATATGATCTTCCAGATGTTTCACTGCACGTTGAACCAATTCTGATGAATCGATTGGTGTCGTGTTCCAGTAGATACGACAGTTACCACCTGGATTTGCACCTGCGAATTCCGGATCACCAGGATCCCGTCCAGCAGCATCTGTGGTCGTCACCGCGAGAAGAACATTTTCTCGTTTGGTTGTCGTTGGCTCAAACGGCATCACTGGAAGTTCCAATTCAACTGTTTGTATAACCACCGGCACCGCGATCAGGAAGATGATGAGCAAAACCAACATGACGTCCACGAGCGGTGTCGTGTTAATATCCGACATCGGAGTTTCGTCACCACCTCCGCCTCCAGCACTCATTCCCATAGGATTTTATCCTCTCAAAGCTTATTCATTACGGCAGGCATAAGATATCCTGCCAAGCAAATAATAGTGGGCGAGCACAGAATGCCCGCCCATTCTAATTTACTTTTTCGCTGCTGGTTTTGGCGCAGCTGCTTTTGCTGGCGCAGCAGTTTTCGCCGTAGCCGGCTTAACGTTACCGTCAGAAGCCATGTAACCCAATACGTCGTTAGAGAACGCACTCATTTGCTCAGCAATACGCTTATTACGACCTTGCAGCCAGTTATAAGCAAGAACAGCAGGAACCGCCACACCAAGACCAAGAGCGGTCATGATAAGCGCTTCACCAACCGGTCCAGCCACAGCATCAATCGAAGCCTGTCCAGCAATACCAATTTTGATAAGCGCGCGATAAATACCGATCACAGTACCGAACAAACCGATAAACGGTGAGGTAGCACCCACAGTTGCCAACCAAGGAAGGCCGGTTGCTAGTTTTGAATTGATCGTATCTTGCGAACGATTGATCGAACCGTGCAGCCAATCATGCGCTTCGACAGGATCGGTCAATTTGCTGTGATCATCATCAGCTTTAATAGCATCATCCACAATCTGGCGATAAGCGGAGTTTTTGTCCAACTTCGCTGCGCCTTCTTTAAGGCTGCCTGTGCGCCAGAAAGTCGATTGCGCGGCTTCAAATTGTTTAAACACCTTGTTTTGCTCGAACAGTTTCGAAAACAAAATGTAAAAGGACGAAACCGACATGATAGCAAGGACGCCTAAAGTAAACCAAGCGATAACACCGCCTTGTTCCATGGCTTCCCAGAAGCCAAATGAATTTTGCGGCGCTCCGGCACCAGCTGCCAAAATTTCAATTAACATTTTTAAATTCCCCTCAGGATAAATTTATTTGATCAGTTTTGGTCAGATGAGAATGATCTCACCTGACCGATAAGATTATTTTGGTATCTGCCAACGAACTGCGTTGGAATAGGTACCGCTTGTAGGATTACCAGCAGAATCCAGCGCCGGTCTAAATCGAGCTCGACGCCTAAGGTTCTTACACGCGGCCTGATCCAAATCAGCATGGCCACTAGAACCTGTCACCTGGCAATCTGTCACGCGACCATTTGACCCAACAGTCAACCTAAACCGCGTTGTGCCTTCACGCTCCTCACGCAAAGCGCGCGACGGATAATCGTTAGCATTGGCCCATCGACCTGGATTACCCCTAGGCTCTGGATTGGCCCGCTGTGGAGGCGGCGGTGGAGGTGGTGGCGGCGGCGGTGGAGCTGCTACCGGCGGTGGCGGAGGCGGTGCCGTAGGTACAGACGATATAGTCGGCTGCGGCGCTACTACCGGTGCCACGATCGGTGGCGGCGTTACCACTGGCGGCGGTTCAATAGGCTGATCAGGTGGCGGAGGCGGTTCCTCCACCTCTTCCGGCGGTTCTTCCTCTTCAATGTCGATTACGTCTAGTTGCGTAGCAACCTTTTTGACCGCGTCGTAAGCGAGTCCAGTAACCAAAGCATATCCAAATAACGCATGAATGATGATCACCAGTGCGATGGACACCATCTTGCTGGAACTCATCTGTTGGTCAACATAAGCCATTCAGAATTTTCACTCCTTTTCTTCCCCCGGGGAAGCACGATCTACAAAGAAGATCCCGCTCAAAAAAAGAATAGCAGCACATTTCATACCGCGACCTTTTTAATCCCCATGACAATTCATCGTTAGGTGCAAATTGTCTTACTTTTGTTTTAACGCCGGTTTTTCGGTCAGGCAATCTGTTTATCGATTCAGACTAGATTAAGCTGCATAAGGACCAATATATATGCTAGCCAAGGGCACAGAAAATGGGACTTACATAGCCAAATGAACCATCAATTTACAAAATTATTTTTAGTGCTTTTGATCACGATAAGCGCCCAGAAACCGGCATTTGGGCAGGGCCCAGGGACCATAGATCCTCTCCAATATGCTGATCTTGCAGACCTTAGTACCAAAGCTTCGACGATCGTTCATGCGACCGTTAAACGAGCTGTAAAGATTAACGATGAGAGAGCCTTGTCGGCCCCAATCGGTACTCAAAGATATTATGTTGAAGCGGAAACCAATGCCCTGATTCGGGGTGCTCGTGGCATCCCCGGAACGATTCGCTATGTCATAGACTTGCCATTAGATGAGCGCGGTCGTGCTCCAAAGATTAAGAAAAAGTCATTCATCGTATTTGCCCGTCCCAATGGAAGGGAAAACGGACAACTGCAATTGGTGGCTAAAGACGCGCAGATTATGTGGACACCTTTGCGCGATTCGCGTGTAAAGGCTATCGTTCGAGAAATTCTGAGCCTGAATGCCGCACCGGGGATTGAACGCATTGGCAGTGCCTTTCACGTACCGGGAACAATAATCGGTGAAGGTGAAACCCAGATCTTCATGGAAACCGACAGCAATGTTCCAATTTCCATTTCAGTGTTGAGCCGTGATGGACAAAGAAAAACTTGGGCGGTCTCTTTAGGTGAGATTGTTGATGAGGCAGCTAGAGCACCGGCAAAGAACAGCCTACTTTGGTATCGGCTGGCCTGTTTCCTGCCGGACGACCTTCCTTACGACTCGTTAGATGGACAGTCTCCAGCAAATGCTGATCAGGCACGCCGGGACTACCAAATGGTGCGACGGGATCTAGGACCTTGCCCCCGGTCCCGTGCGTTGTGATTGACGACAAAGTCTGCCCTAGCAATAGAAAGTAATGACGCTATTAGAAGCGCTCTATTTTCATTGTGGATCAGCAAAGGGGTTTCGAAATGACCGCTCCACTTCGCGTAGCGCTAGCCGGTTTGGGAACCGTCGGCACAGGTGTTGTTCAACTCATCAGACAAAATGGCGACCTGATTGCCGAACGTGCCGGCCGGCGAATCGAGATTAGTGCGGTTTCAGCTCGCGACAGGAACAGAGATCGCGGAATTGACCTTTCGGAATTTAGTTGGGTCGACGATCTCGAGCAACTCGCAAGCAACAACAACACCGACTGTGTGATTGAAATGATAGGTGGTTCAGACGGCCCGGCTCTTGATTTGGCTCGCAAAAGCCTTGCCAACGGCCAATCGGTGGTTACGGCCAACAAGGCCATGATTGCCCATCATGGTTTGGAATTGGCCAAGCTGGCGGAAACCAGCGGTAGTTTGCTCAAATATGAGGCGGCGGTCGCCGGCGGTATTCCAGTTATCAAAGGATTGAAGGAGGGCGCAGCTGCCAATGAGATTGCTCGCGTCTACGGCATCTTGAACGGCACGTGTAACTATATCCTCACAACCATGGAGAAGCATGGAAGCGATTTTGAGGAGGTATTGAAAGAAGCTCAAAACCTTGGTTTCGCTGAGGCTGACCCAAGCTTTGATATTGATGGCGTCGATGCGGCTCACAAATTGGCGATCCTGGCGAGTCTATCTTTTGGCAATGCAATAGACTTTGGAGGTGTCGATACATCTGGCATCCGAGATATTATGGCCGCGGATATTAGTCAGGCTAAGGCACTTGGATATCGTATCCGGTTATTGGGCATGGCAAGAATTGACGATGGTAAGTTATTCCAACGCGTCAATCCATATCTCGTGCCCGAAAACCACCCTTTGGCTCATATTGAAGGGTCCACAAATGCGGTTGTAGCCGAAGGCAATTTTTCTGGTCGACTAATGTTCCAGGGAGCCGGAGCAGGCGACGGTCCAACCGCCTCCGCCGTGGTTGCTGACATTATCGATATAGCACGCGGCGACAATGGAACTGTTTTTGCCAGTCCCGCAAATCAGATGGTAGCAATTGATCGGGCAGAAAGCGGGAACCGCAAAGGGAAAAGCTATATCCGTTTTGTGGTCGCCGACAAACCTGGCGTTTTAGCCGAAATCACCGCTGCTATGCGCGATGCTGATGTTTCTATCGAAAGCCTTATTCAAACCGAGAAAACCGATGAGGGTAATGTTCTAATTTCGATGGTCACTCATGACGCAACAGAAGGAGATGTTACCAAGAGCCTGGCTTCGCTTTCGAGTTCGACAAGCGTCACCGGTGAACCCATGATCATGCATTTACTCAGCGATGACGACTGATTACTTAACGTCAACCGGCTTAACCTGCACTTGCTTGACATAATCTTCATCTGGCACCGGAGTCTCTACCATACGCCAAAGCCTGCCAACCGGGCCGCCAACACCACTGCCACTGCCGCCAAGAGATACAGACATTAGGGGTACACCCTTGAAACAATTGCGCTCGTTCAAGGTAACATAACATCGACCTTGTTGTACGATTTCTGCGTTGGCATCCGGGATTGGCTCCCGGATTCGCTTATTCGGATCTACCGTCAATGCAGGAAATGGCAGCCGTTGTTCACGATCAATTTCCGGCATTCCGCAGACGACGATTTCATTCGCCTCTCGATACAGAAGGCAGCCATCTGCATCAACTGCCACAAGCTTCTTGGCATGAGCCATTAACGCTTCAATTGTATCGGACGGCTCAAACGGTTGAGCAAGTGAAACCGATGGAATCAAAACAACGAGAAGAAGCCATCTCGACATTGTAATAATGCTCCCCTATCGAGAGTTCAAAATGGGCCCCTGTGCAAAGGACTAACAATAACAATGCCTAAATCAAGTGATATTCTAGATCGTGTACTGGTTATGGAAATGGTGCGGGTCACCGAAGCTGCAGCTATATCTGCGTCCAACCTTATCGGTCGCGGTGATGAAAAAGCGGCCGATGCCGCGGCGGTTGAAGCGATGCGCGCAGCTCTAAACAAGCTCCAAATATGCGGTACCGTGGTTATCGGCGAAGGCGAGCGTGATGAAGCACCTATGCTATATATTGGCGAAAAAGTGGGTTGCGGGAGTGGTGACACAGACCCAGCCATTGATATTGCGTTGGATCCATTGGAAGGCACAACAATTACAGCAAAAGCGGGCGCTAATGCTCTAGCCGTCTTGGCCATTGCCGAAGGGGGGAACCTGCTCAACGCACCCGACGTTTATATGGACAAACTTGCTGTTGGTCCGGGATATTCCGATGATATTATTGACCTGAATAAGTCTGTTACTGAAAATGTGTCGGCTGTTGCCAAAGAAAAAGGCGTAAAACCCAACGAAATCATCGTTTGCGTGTTGGATCGTCCGCGACATGAAAAAATCATTACGGAACTGCGTGAGATTGGATGTGGAATCATGCTGATTCCCGATGGCGATGTCGCTGGCGTGATTGCAACCACGGACGAAGACACTACCGTTGATATGTATATGGGCAGCGGCGGCGCGCCAGAAGGCGTATTGGCAGCGGCAGCCCTTCGCTGCGTTGGCGGTCAATTCAAGGGACGACTATTGTTTCGGAATGATGACGAACGCCAACGAGCCTATAAATGGGGAATCGAAGAT
Source organism: uncultured Sphingomonadaceae bacterium (assembly GCA_947494305.1). Taxonomy (GTDB): domain Bacteria; phylum Pseudomonadota; class Alphaproteobacteria; order Sphingomonadales; family Sphingomonadaceae; genus Parasphingorhabdus. The sequence goes on from CANLUL010000004.1 coordinate 84,354, forward strand.
CTCGACAAAATTTACGATTTGAAAGAACTCGCAATGGGCGATGTTATCTTTGCTGCGACGGGCGTGACCCATGGTTCCTTGTTGGAAGGCGTTAAGAAACTACGCAGCGGTAAGATGACAACAGAAAGCGTCGTGATGCGCGCATCATCCGGCACCGTGCGCTGGGTCAAAAGCGAGCACCGCAAAACGTGATCTTGATGACCTCTCTCAATCGGGTTCGAGGTCAAAAGGCTCTTTTGCCGCAACTAATGCGACCGGTTGGCTTAGCGCTCTCGCTATTGCTAGCGGGTTGCATTTCTCCTGTAGATTACGGCAAAATTCCGCATAGTGAATATGTCGCACATCCACGGTGTTCGCCGGAAAACGGGACAAATACTGCGGCAGCGAGCTTTCCTTATTTTGTTGTAACAAGCCGGTTACCGGACTGCCGGAGTGACCAGGTAAAGTTGATGCATCATCGCGGCGATAGGGTCCGTTATGGCCGCTTCGATGCGCCTCTAGTCGAACCCGAAAACAACAAGGACGGGGCATCGTCAGTGCCGTTCCTGCTAAACAACGAAACACAATGGTGGAAAGATTTAGCCGGACAAATGGGCGCCAGAGACGGCCGCGTGCTTCTTTATGTGCATGGTTTTCGCGAGACGTTTGTCACCAGCTCCAAAGATGCAGCGCAAATCGCGCGCATGACCAATTTTGATGGCCCTGTCATCCAGTATAGTTGGCCTTCACAGGGTGAGTTTCTCAAATATGCCGTCGATGAAACAAATATGTATTGGGACGAGCGCAATTTCCGAAACTTTCTGATGAAACTGGCCCAGCAGAAATGGACCAAAGAAATTGTGCTGGTCTCACACTCTCTGGGTGCAAGGTTAGTTCTGCCGTCCGTTGAATATGTCGATCGCAATTCTAGTAATGCCGATTCCAGCAATATTTCCAATATTATATTGGCTTCTCCTGATGTCGATCGGCAGGATTTTGAACGAGATATTGCGGATGAAATTCTGGCCGCTCGCCGGGTGAAAAATAAACGCAGAATAACGGTCTATGCTTCCGAGAAAGATAGAGCACTGAAGCTCTCAGACGATATCCATGGCTATCCAAGATTAGGAATGCCGCGTTGTTTTGATACGTTTAAGGCAGCCAGGCTAAAGGAGCGCGGTTTGCCGGAACGATGCTATGCAACCCACCCTACCTATGAAAATACACCGGAGTTAAGCGGGTTGACCATTATTGACACCACCGATGTTAGTCACGGCGGCACAGGCCATAGTGACTACCTCCGCTCCGCTTCGGCTTGCCAAGACTTTGCTTCAGTAGTCGGCGGTGAAACCGACAAATTGCAAGGGCGCAAGGCAACCCACTTGCCCCACGTGTTCCTGCTGGCTCCATATGTGAACAACGCCGAACCAGACCATAGGCTGATTTGTAAAAGGGATGCCGAATAGACAATGGCGGTTGATCAGGACTTGGAGCAACTGCTCACCACAGTGCGCTCATGCACCATCTGCCCAAAGCTGCCGCTTGGGCCAAAGCCATTGCTTCAAGCTGGAAATGGCGCAAATATTCTAATCGCTGGCCAGGCACCGGGAAGCAAGACACACGAAAAAGGGCGGCCTTTTGACGATGCCAGCGGCAAACGTTTGCGCCAATGGCTGGGTGTCACTGAAGATCAATTTTACGACCCTGAACTATTTGCAATTATCCCTATGGGTTTTTGTTTCCCCGGGACAGGGAAAGGCGGCGACCTACCCCCTCGCCCGGAGTGCGCACCGCAATGGCGCGAACCCCTGTTGCAGGCACTGCCCAAACTCCAACTCACCCTTGTTCTGGGTCAATATGCGCTCGACTGGCATCTGGGTGACGCCAAATCAAAAACGCTAACCGACACGGTGAAACGGTGGGAAGAGTTCTGGCCCGATCACCTGCCTCTGCCCCATCCCAGCCCGCGCAATATTCGCTGGTTCAAGGCCAATCCATGGTTTGAAGAGGAAGTGATTCCCGTCATGCAAGACCGGGTTTCCGGACTAATCTAAAATATTCCCATAGCCAGTCCTGCCGACAGGGTCGCACCCACTTCCGCGCAACGCTCCAGATCTTTTTGATCAATAGTCTTTTGCGCCAGAATCTCTGCTTCAGTCTGTGCGTGGGTACAAATAATCGGTGTATCCATTACCTTTTTCAGCCGCCAGCCGGTCGCAATCCGTTCCAATTGTTTCTTTGCATTCTTGCCATCAGAGCCCGCGCAAATCATGGCAGCATAGGGTCGTCCCTCAATCTTGCCGAGCAACGGATAATAGCAACGGTCAAAAAAAGCCTTCATCACGCCGGCGATGGCGGCCAGGTTCTCTGGCGAGGCAAAAACAAAACCATCGGCGGCCAGCATATCAATCGACTGGCAATCTTCAGCCATCAAGATTTGTACTTTTGTGCCTTTCTCGGCGCGCGCCGCCTCTGCCGCCGCCTTTACCATCTGGGCAGTACCGCCTGTATAGCTATGATAAACAATGAGCAGGTTTTTCATGTTTGTAACTATCCCCGGTCGCCTGGCTCAAATATGCCAGTCAGGCTCAAAATCATGCAATTTGGCATTAAGCTCCTCGCTTGTCGCCTGAAATCCAGGGAAAGCATTGACCGGCAACCGCAGGAACACGGCGCCTGAATTTTCAGCTGGTGGCAATGTGCCTGCTCGGATGTTGACCTGCAAGGACGGCAATATCAGCTTAGGCGCTGCCAGATTGGCATCTCTCGCTTTTCGCATTGCGATAAACGCATCGGCTTCAATCCCGTCATGGACATGAATGTTGGATTGTTTCTGCTGCGCAACACTACTCTCCGATACATAGCTGGAACGCCCTTCCGGTAGATAGTCATGGCAAGTGAAAATGCGTGAGTGTTCGGGCAGCGCTAGAATCTTTTTGACCGATTGATAAAGAACTGCCGCGTCACCACCCGGAAAGTCACATCGCGCAGTGCCAAAATCCGGCATGAATAATGTGTCACCAACAAATACCGCATCGCCAATAACATAGGTTGCACAGGCAGGTGTGTGTCCCGGTGTATGCATGACTTTGATTTCGGCATTTCCTAACGGGAGTATTTCTCCATCGGCGAGCAGCAGATCAAATGCAGAACCATCCAGCGCGACGTCATCTGCTTCATATATCGGGGCAAAGGCCTTTTGAACTTCGGTGATTTTGGAACCAATCCCCAGCTTGGCACCGGTATGAGCTCTAAGATAATGGCCTGCACTCAAATGATCAGCATGCGCATGGGTTTCCAAGACGTAGCATATGTTCAATCCTTGGTCTTGTGCATGGTTCAACAGCTTATCTGCGCTGACAGTATCAAGCCTGCCGCTGTGGAGATCAAAATCCAGCACCGGATCAATAATCACTGCTGCCAGACTTTCCTTATCGACAACTAAATAGGTAAATGTGTTCGTGGGTTCATCAAAATAAGCCTCTACCGCGATCGTCAAACTTTATCTCCTCAGTTCAGCATCACTAATTTAGCAGTTGCTTAATTAGATTCAACTAATATATTAAATATATGCTTTTTGAACCAGATCAAATGAACCAGATGCGCCAACATGCTGCCGAAGCGACAACCGTATTGCGATTGATCGGAAACGAACATCGCCTGATTGCTTTATGCTCTCTGGTGGAAGGAGAAATGGGTGTTGGTGCCCTGCAAGACCGGCTTGACCTATCACAGTCAGCATTGTCCCAGCATCTTGCCAAATTGCGCGCCGATGGCCTGATATCAGCGCGCCGAGAGAGTCAAAATATCTATTACAGCATTGCCGATAAGAAGATCTTCGCGCTGATTGCTGCATTGGCCGAAATATTCTGTCCTGACGAAATTGCAAAAGGATCAGTACCAAAATGATATTGCAGAGTTTTCCCAACGCGATACCCTTCCATGGATTAATCGGCGGATTGATGATTGGACTGGCAGCAGCGGTCCTGTTGCTGGGCGCCGGACGGGTTGCCGGCATAAGCGGCCTGTTTGCGCGCGCTTCGACACTGAGCAAATCGGGGCCACCTTGGGCTTTGGCATTTGCATTTGTTCTGAGCATGTTGGCCGGCGCCCTAACCATTGACTGGATCAATGACGGTGTTACCGCAATATACCCCTCCTCTACTATACTATTGATAATAGGTGGATTGCTGGTCGGATTTGGAACGCGCTTAGGTAGCGGCTGCACCAGCGGTCACGGCGTCTGCGGTATGTCGCGGTTTTCGATCCGCTCGCTAATTGCCACACCCGTATTCATAGTCGCTGGCATTGCAACAGTCGCGCTGATGCGGGTCATCGGAGTAACTCCATGATCAGGCAGCTTCCAATATTCATATTATCCGGCTTGTTATTTGGTGCAGGCCTGGCAGTTTCCGGCATGGCTGATCCCCAGCGTGTTCGCGGTTTTCTCGATATTTTTGGTGCTTGGGATCCCACTCTAATTTTTGTGATGGGCGGCGCCGTCATGGTGATGATGTTGGCGTGGCCGCTGCAACGCCGGATGCTACACCCGCTCCTCACCAACAAATTTCAGTTGCCCAGCCGCAAGGATGTGGACCGCCCTCTCATAATCGGCGCAATTATATTTGGCATTGGCTGGGCTATTGCCGGTCTCTGCCCCGGACCCGCACTGATTGGGCTTGTACTGGAGCCGCTGAGCGCACTGATCTTCGTTGTGGCAATGACATTTGGTATGGCAATATATCGCGTGTTACCGATGCCCTAAAGTCAGGGCATATTACCTCTTGCACAGACATCTGTTCGGCCTAGACAGGCAGATATGAACGCCGTTCTCAATATTGAAAAATCTATCTCCGGGCAGCGCTGGCAATGGCGCAGCACCAGTGCAGATGCCCGTGACCCCGGATTTCAACCAGACGATCTGGTAACCCAGCTTTTACTGGCGCGCGGCGCGACCAGGGAGACACTCGATATTAATCGAGTACCAACCATCCGCGGCTTCATGCCCGATCCTTCCGTTTTTCAGGATATGGACAAGGCAGCAGAACGCATTGCAGATGCGGTTTTGAAGCAGCAAAAAGTCACGATCTTTGGAGACTATGACGTCGATGGCGCCACCAGCGCAGCGTTACTCATCCGCTTGCTTCGCGATCTCGGGCTCGACGCTGGTTACTACATTCCCGACCGCCTGATGGAGGGCTATGGGCCGTCCGGCGAAGCATTGGTCAAGCTTGGCAAACAGGGCAGCGATCTGGTTGTCACGGTTGATTGCGGTGCCATGGCCTTTGATGCGCTTGAGATGGCGAATGAAGCAGGAATCGAGGTGATTGTCGTTGACCATCACAAATGCGCACCAGAGCTACCCAAGGCATCCGCTTTGGTAAATCCCAATCGCCTGGATGAAAGCGATGCGGGCGCCGAGCACGGCCATCTCGCCGCTGTTGGCATGGCGTTCCTGCTTGGTGCGACTCTCATTCGAACGTTGCGCAGTCTTGGTTATTTCAAAGATCGTCCGGAACCAAAGCTATTGGAATTGCTCGATATCGTTGCGCTGGGGACGGTTGCCGATGTGGCGAAGCTTCAAGGCCTCAACCGGGCATTTGTCGCGCAGGGGCTGAAAATATTAGCGGGACGCAAGAACATAGGCATGACCGCACTCATTGAAGCCAGCCGGTTGAAACGCGCACCGATTTGTTCTGATTTGGGCTTTGCATTGGGCCCGCGGATCAATGCCGGTGGCCGTGTCGGAAAATCTGATCTCGGTGTCCGGCTGCTCATCACAGAAAACCCGGATGAAGCGCAACAGATTGCTGCCGAACTCAGCCATCTGAACGAAGAACGCCGCGCGATCGAGGCGCATGTTTTGGAAGAAGCGGAAGCGCTATGCGCCGGACAGCAAAATCAGGCCGTTGCCGTGCTCTCTGGCAAAGGGTGGCATCCCGGGGTGATCGGCATTGTCGCCAGCCGGATCAAAGAGAAAATGAAGCGTCCCGCGATCATCATTGCCGAAGATGAAGATGGCACTGCCAAAGGATCAGGCCGCTCAATCTCCGGCGTCGATTTGGGTGCTGCCATCATTGCCGCCAAAGACCATGGCCTGCTCATCGCGGGCGGCGGCCATGCGATGGCGGCGGGCATCACTATTGCATCCGAAAAAATCGATGCTTTCAGTGAATTTCTGAACGACCGCCTCGCCAAAAATGTGAGTGAGGCACAATCAGGCAAGGCGCTGCTGCTTGATGCCGTGCTGTCACCGAAAGGCGTTAACCCACTCTTTATCGAGGCTATGGATGATGCAGGCCCCTATGGAATGGGCTGGCCCGCACCGCGAATCGCCACCGGCCCGGTTCGCATCATAAAATGTGATATTGTCGGCAAAGACCATGTCCGCATGATTGTCGGTGGGGATGACGGTGGTTCGATCAAGACCATCGCCTTTCGCGCGGCAGAAACCGAATTGGGTCAAGCTTTGCTCAGCGCCCCGCGGGGCCGAAAACTGTGGATCGCTGGCCGCGCAAAGATAGACGATTGGGGAAGCCGCCCCGCCGCGGAAATCCATCTGGAAGACGCTGCTTGGGCAGACTGACAATAAGGAGAAATCGCCATGTACAGCCACATCACGCTGGGAATAGATGATTTTCCCAAGGCTGAACCCTTTTACGATGCGATAATGGACGTTCTTGGTCACCCGGTTCTTTTCGGTCATGATAAAGGCAAGGCTTGGGGAGAACCGACCGGACCAAAGCTGTTCATCGGCCCAGCTTTTGACGGCAATCCAACACACCACGGCAATGGCCAGCATGCGGCATTTATTGCAACCACCCGCAAACAGGTCAACGCCTTTTATGAGGCAGCGCTGGCCAATGGCGGCAGCGACGAAGGCAAACCCGGTCTACGCCCCCATTACCATCCCAACTACTATGGTGCCTACGTGCGTGATCCCGAGGGAAACAAGCTGCAGGCCGTTTGTCACAGCGCAAATGGATAAAGCTTCAAAAAGCATCATGATTGGGGTTGACCAAAGCCGCCGACATGCCTAATTGCCGGGCTTCGCCGATCAGGCACGCTGCAAAGCACTGGTATGGCCCCTTCGTCTAGCGGTTAGGACGCGGCCCTTTCACGGCTGAAACACGGGTTCGATTCCCGTAGGGGTCACCACTCTTCGCAGAAATTTCCCTAAAGTTGCTTGGGCTTAGCAAAACAAGTATTTTTCAGCCGATACGAACTTTCTCCGCATTGGAACAACAGCCAAACCATCTCTCTGATTGACGGTTGCCAACTTAAACCTTGCTCAAAGACTGGATCACAATGACAACATTGTCATAAATTGACCAAGGAAGACAAATGCCCTTGGTTTTGGGTCTATTGTTTTATGTGGAGTCTGGATTGTCTTTATTGCGCTAGCTACCGTTGCCGATGCATAAAAGTTGGAATTACCTGCATCAGGAACACTTCCATTGCGGTTGCGAACCATGATAGATCATACGAATGAGTGATGATCATAAAATTGCCGTTGTTGATATCGGCGGTACACACGCCCGGTTTGCCATTGCTCATATGACAGGAAACGATGCAATCACGTTGGAAGACGTCGTAAAAATGCGGGTTGATGAACATGCTTCGCTTCGGCTCGCATGGGAGGTTTACGCCAATCAAATTGGTCAACGCCTACCCAAAGAAGGCGCTATTGCCTTAGCAGCGCCAGTTCACAATGATGTGATGCAACTAACAAACGCCCGTTGGATAATTCGCCCGTCATTGCTTTCTACAGATTTGAAATTGAATCGCATTACCCTGGTCAATGACTTCAGCGCAGCGGCGCACGCAATCGCGGGAATGGAAAGGGAGTCTTTCAAACATATCTCCGGACCTCACAATTCCTTGAATGGCGATGGATTAACCAGTGTTATTGGCCCCGGAACCGGTTTGGGTGTTGCGCATTTGCGACGTGATAATGGGGATTACCGCGTAACGCAGACTGAAGGTGGACATATTGATTTTGCTCCACTTGATGTTTTGGAAGACAAGATTCTCAGTAATTTAAGGCAACAACATCAGCGTGTTTCAGTGGAACGTATTGTATCGGGACCAGGGCTAAAGAATATTTATCAAGCTCTAGCCGATATGAAAGGTCTGGAACCTGAAAAAATGGATGATCAAGAACTTTGGCAAAAGGCATCCAACTCAGATGATCAACTCGCGGCAGCGGCGTTGGATCGCTTTTGCATGTGTTTCGGAGCGGTCGCCGGTGATCTCGTATTGGCTCAAGGTTCCAACAATCTAGTCATAACCGGGGGCCTTGCATCGCGGTTTCAAGAAAGATTACTGACATCTCGGTTTCAGCAACGGTTCGTCGCCAAAGGTCGTTTTCAATCGCATATGGAAAATATCGGTGTTTATCTTGCAGCTGACGATAACCTTGGACTTAAAGGTGCTGCAGCCGCATTTATTCAGGAACATCAATGAACAATTGCGCACAATATCCCAAATTACCCGCCATCGGTTATGCCGAACAATCCATTAATCACACATATAGGAATCTGTTTATTTGCGATCCCGATGCCCTCCTTTGATCCCATGAACTAATCCGACATGTACTTTTCACGGGTTCCGGTCATAACACTCGAATCAGAATACAAGATAAAACCGTTACCATTGTAGTCCGCCCTCAATCGCCGCATTATATTGACATTATCTATGTCATATTATAGTCACTTATCAAACTGACCTTATCGGGAGCAAACTTTGAAAAAAAAATTCTGGCTCATTCTTGTTGCTTTTTTGCTCATCCCTGCTTCCGTGATATTCCTGTTTCAGAAACAAATTGGCGGTATGTTGTTTGAGCGCGCGCTCGAAAGCCGAGTTGGTGCCAACAATCTTGCAGGGCTGAAAGATGGCTTACATGTAGGGCTTTGCGGAACCGGTTCACCATTGCCCAATCCAGATCGCGCCGGTCCGTGTAATGTTGTGATTGCCGGAGAGCAAATATTTGTCGTGGATATTGGCGAAGGCGGAGCACGTAATCTCAACCTTATGGCTATACCAGCCCCCGATGTGGACGGCGTCTTACTGACTCATTTCCATTCGGATCATATTGATGGTTTGGGACCTTTGATGTTGTTTCATTGGACACAGGGTGCAGCAACCGCACCGCTCCCAGTTTATGGTCCTGCCGGCGTTGAAGCGATTATCGCAGGCTTTAATGCTGCCTATGCGACCGACAACACCTATCGCACCGCCCATCACGGTGAGAAGATTGCACCTTCTACCGGCGGCGGTGCAGAGGCCAGGCCTTTTGAGATGACTGGCAATCAGACAGTGGTCTTGGAAAAAGACGGTCTCAAAATTACGGCCTTCACAGTTGATCACGATCCGGTTGCTCCTGCCATTGGGTACCGTTTTGACTATCAGGATCGTTCAGCCTGCATCAGCGGCGATACCGCCAAATCAACCAATCTTGAGCGGGTTTGCAAGGGCGCTGAGCTGCTCGTTCACGAAGCACTGGCTTCACATATGGTAAAACAGATGACGGCGGCACTGGAGAAGCGGAAGCTAACCAATGCCGCAATCATTACCAAGGATATATTGGACTATCATGCAACGCCAACCGAAGCTGCGGAATCCGCGCAAGCAGCGGGTGCAAAACAGCTAGTGCTCAGCCACCTGGTACCGCCCCTGCCCAGCAGTTATTTCTATCCTGCCTTTTTGGCCGATGCACCGGACAAGTTTGACGGAGAAATCACTGTTGGCGAAGACGGCATGCTGTTCAGCCTGCCGGCAAACAGCACCGATATCGAACAAATACAACTGAAGTAAGAAACAGGTACGCAAACAGTTCACGGCGCACTGGGTCCACCTTATTCGACGATGGTGCGAATTTCAGTGACACAAATTGCGCAATTTTTGGTTGATTAAAGCGCGGTACCTCAACTCATATTGATCGCCTTATCGAAGGCCGGCCGATCTGTGATCCGCTGCACATAAGCTTTTAAGTGCGTCATTTCATCGGGAACACATCCAAGACGGTTGCTCATAAAGGCCGCATGGCCGAGCATGATATCAGCGCCGGAGAAATCTCCAATCAGATAGTCTTTGCCTTCCAACGCTTCGTTGACCGGTCCCCAAGCTTTGGTCAACAACCGCTTCGCCTGTTCACGCACGGTTTCATCCTGACGGTCGGGTGGCAGCAAAAGCGTATGCACCACAATTGTATTCACCGGGGGCATCACCATCCCTTCGCAATAATGAAACCATTGCAAATAATAGGGGAAATTTGGATCATCGACTGCCGGTTTCAGACCACCGTTTTTGTGGCATTCCAATATATATTCCACTATCGCACCGGACTCATATATCGACACATCGCCGTCTTCCAACACCGGGATACGGCCCAGCGGATGGCGATCGCGATGTTCATCCGACTTCAGGTCCTTGGGATGAAAAGCCATGGCGTTAAGCTCATAGGGCAGTTCCAGTTCCTCCAGCAGCCAGCTGATCCGGCTGGCACGGCTATTCGGTGCGAAGTGCAGTTTCAATGTCATGAGTTTATTTCCCTCTCATGGCTGCTAGTTCTTTTAGGGTAACATTACCATCCTTGTTGGCATCAACCCTGGCAAAGGCGGTGTCATAGGCATCGAACCGTTTTATCATCGGAGCTTTGCCAAGATCATCTGCCGCATCGGCATCTATCAACTTGCGAAACTCCGACTTGGTCAGTTTTTTATCCTTGTTGCCGTCAGCCTGTTTGAAATTGGTCTGGAACGCGGCACGATTGGCGTTTTTTTCTAGCGCAAGAGTCGGGGTAGCTATGACCGCTGTTGAGAGTGAAATAAGGGTGAGAATACGCAAGGGAAGTCTCCTATGATACGATTGCTTTATGGCATTATTGGTGCCATATAAATTAGCATATTGCAACTTCAACAAATCCCAACGCGGGTGTCAGGAAAAATATGTACACCATTCACGGGGCCTTAGGATCCCCTTATTCCATGAAGATGCGGGCGTTGATGCGCTATCGCCGGATTACACATGTTTGGAAGCATGGTGGCCATGCCCAGCAACTAGCGGCTGAAAAGGCACGCGCGCCGGTCATTCCGGTGATTGAATATCCCGATGGCAGTTTTGATAATGACAGCACGCCGGTTCTTTATGATCTGGAAGAACGCCACAAGGGACGCGGCGTTGTGCCACCTGATCCGGCACAAGCCTTTATCGCTCACCTGCTCGAGGATTTCGCTGATGAATGGCTGACCAAGGCAATGTTTGGGTATCGCTGGCTCGAAGAAGTAGACCAGATCCAGATGAGCCGTTGGCTGTCCTTTGATGCCATGAAAGGCGGCGGGCTGGAGCAGAGCCAGGGCATGGCCGAGCATTTTCGTGGACGGCAGGTTGGCCGGATGGCGATGGTCGGTTGCTCGCGCGAAAACTTCCCGCTGATCGAAGCATCGACCCGGGCGGTGCTCGGGGCGCTCGAGGAGCATGTGGTCAACGAACATTATCTCTTCGGTTCCCGGCCATCGCTCGCGGAACTGGGAATTTATGGACAGCTATCGCAGCTGGGAGTTGATCCCACGGCGCAAGCCATGATGCGCGCCGACTATCCTTACGCTTTTCGCTGGCTGCTCCATATCGATGACATGTCGGGAATTGAGGATGAATGGGATTCCCCTGACCAACCGTTCAAACCCGTTGTCGGTAAATTGCTCGAACAGGTGGGTTCGGTCTATGTACCGTTCCTGCTCGCCAATGCCGCTGCAATAGAGGCCGGTGAAGAGACTTTCCGTATCGAAGTGATGGACAAACCCTATTCGCAGGGAACGTTCAAATATCAGATTAAATGCTTGCGCGAGTTGCGGCATCGCTATGACAAGTTGGACGCCGAAGCACGAGCGAAAGTTGACCCGATACTCGCAAAAAATGGTTGTTTGGAGTTTTTACAATGAAGCGTCTCATAAAAGTCTCAGTGTTTTGCACCGGCGTGCTAGCACTTGGTGGAGCAGCCCAAGCACAAACACTGGCAGAAGTGCACCAGCAGATGAAAAGCAATTTCAAGAAGTCTGATACTGACAAAAATGGCAAACTGACACAGAAAGAAGCGAAGGATGGCGACATGTGGCGTGTCTCTATGGGCTTCAGTCGGATCGACGCGCAAAAACGCGGTTATGTGACATTGCCTCAGCTCAAACGAATAGCCACCAAACGGTATCAAAAATAACGAGAACGAATTATGTTTCAGCGCCTCTTCCCCCCTGCTTTTAACAATGTCTTTCCGGGGCAGAAGATTGCGCTCTGGCTATTCTATTTACTGACTGCGATAACTTTGTGGCGTAGCCAACATCATATTTTTGCAGCAGATGGCGGTGCTCAAAGCATTGCGACCATTCCGCTGGACACATATGTGCAAGGCGGCGCTGCAACCGTAGTGAGCGTCTTCGCGCTATGGGGACTGGCACAACTGAGCATGGCCTTCATAATGCTGCTTGCCTGTATTCGTTACAAGGCGATGATACCCCTGTTGTGGCTTTTCATCCTGTTTGAATATCTTGGGCGGTTGTGCATCGGAATGTACAAACCCATTGAAACCATCGAAACGGCGCCGGGACAGACAGGCAATGTGGTACTTCCGATCATCGCTCTGGCTATGCTCATCCTGTCGCTTATTCCGCCAAGTAACCATTCCGCCAAGTAACAAAGCGAAGATCTAGTCCAGCTTGAAATATTGTGCTGTCCTACATTCGACCGGGATGCCATCTAACGAGCAACGCTCTTTGACATCTTGAAAATACACCAATCAAGCGATCCCGCTTTTGCAAACTGTAACCCTGTCCAAAAGGGTTATATACGCCACTTAATGCATGATATTCAGTGAGTTATCGGGAAAGGCCATAGGGTGACACGGTGTAACCTATGTCACCCTATATCCGTTCACCCAAGCGAACCCGGCTTTGTCTTGATGTTGAGCTGTCCGGCCAGTCCGGCTGTCCGGTGCACCGATATCGCCTGATATTCGGGAAACATGATCATCGTTCTCATCGCTTGAAGCGAGGGATATTCGGCCAGCGCCACCATATCCCAGTTTTCCTCTATCTCTCCAAGCATAAGGCCAGTTACTGGTCCGCTATAGTGCGGCTTCGCACCGACGGCGGCAAGACGTTCCACCACGGCCGCTCCATATAATGAATAGGCTTCCGCACCGCTGAGGTCGGTGGCGCGACCATCGGCATATTCCGCCTTGTCCTTGAATTTCAGCAAATTGACCATGACAAATGGCCCGTCTTCGGCATCTCCGAAAAATTCCTGCATACGTTCGGGGGACGGATGGACCTGATTGATAACTTCCATCGGTTGCTCCTAGGATTTGATGAAGTGGATAATGGCGTCGGACAATTGTTTCGGACAGTCTTCCTGCAAGAAATGCCCGCCACCTTTAATGGTAACATGGGCGACACCCTTCGCACCCGGAATGCGCTCCTGGAATTGGGTTTCCCCGCCTTTTGTAACCGGATCACCATCGCTAAAGGCCGTCAGCACAGGTTTCTCAAATTGTTCCAGAACTTCCCAAGCTTTGTCATTGGCATCACGATCCGACTGGTGATGCGGCAATAGCGGCACACAAGAAGGGAATTTGCGGGCTCCTGCACTATGGTTCTCGTCCGGATGCGGCGCTTCATAGCCATCCAAAATTGCCTGATCTTTGATACCGGAAAGAATATTGAACACTTCGCGAACCGAAAAATCCGGACTTTCGGCAGCATATTTAACCCAAAATAGAAAGGCACCAGGCGAGCCACTGGCAAACTGCTCCTGAACCATTGCCGCGTCAGGTACAGGAATGGTTGGATAGAGGTTGCCCATCATCTCAGACATTTCCGGAGACACCATTTTGGACGATGGCAAACCGGTGTTGGCAATCACCAACCGTGCAAATTTGTCGACATTGTCGGCCACAACGCGAAGACCGATCAGGCCTCCCCAGTCCTGACACATCAACGTTACTTCCGAGATATCCATCGATCGGAACCACGCGTTCATCCAGTCGACATGATTCTGATAGCTATAATCATCGATGTGATCCGGCTTATCCGATTTGCCAAAGCCAATAAGATCGGGCGCAATGACTCGAAAGCCGGCATTTGTGAGAATTGGAATCATCTTCCGATAGAGATAAGACCATGAAGGCTGCCCATGCATGCAAAGGACAATCTCGCCATCACGCGGTCCCTCATCCAGATAATGCAAGCGCAGTGCCGTTCCGTCGGCCGCTGTCACTTCGGAATAATGGGGTTCAAAACCATAGCCGGAAAGATTTTCAAATCGGCTATCGGGGGTACGCTGGACTTGCATTGGGAGTGACCTTTCATTGATATATTGACACTATTTATGTCAATTAATGGAGTCAAGATGGTTCAACTATTGGGGGCAGGTTTCTTATTGTCGACCAACCGGAACCCGATATGATTGGTGCCGAGGCCGCGTTCCTGAAACTGGCGAGCTGCCGGTCGATAACGTGCACAATAGTTGGCGGCACAGAGATAAGAACCGCCCTTGATGACTTTCACACCTTCACTGGCGTCGGCACGTGATCCATCCGCTGTAGTCCATTCCCAGACATTTCCGAGCATATCATACAGGCCGAAACCATTGGCTTTGTAACAACCAACCGGTGCGCGGGTTTCAAACCCGTCTTCTCCAAGGTCCTTGGCGGGAAATGCTCCTTGATAGTAATTGGCCTGCGGCTTGCCACTGGCATCTTTGGGTTCTGGCAGTATCTCTTCGCCACCCCGTGCCGCATATTCCCATTGTTCTTCACTGGGCAGATCCATACCCGCCCATTGGGCATAGGCCAGCGCATCATCATAAGCGATCTGGACGACCGGCACCCGGTCTTTGCCATTGATGCTTTCACCAGGCCCTGATGGATTGCGCCATTGTGCACCGGTTTCCCATCGCCACCAGCGGCGATCCGTTTCACTAGGCACGTTGAAGACGGCCGAGCCAGGCAACAGCACTTCCGGTGGCGCACCTGCTATTTTGGGAGGGTCGCGTTCCGCAAGGGTTTTGTAACCGGTTTGCTCCACAAATTGGGCAAATTGGGCATTGGTAACCTCATGATTGCCCATCCAGAAACCATCAACGTGAATCGAGCGCGGTGGCCCCTCTTCACGGTAACGCGGGCTCTCTCCCATGACGAAACTACCGCCGGGGACCCAAACCATTTCGGATTTTCCGATACCTTCACAATGGATTGCCTTTTTGTCCGGGGAAGCTTGCTCCTGTTGCTGTGAACAACCAAGCAGCAGCAAGCTGCATAGGATACCGATGCGCATGAATTCAATCTTCAATCTGATCGAGAATGTCCCGCAATAACTGTCTCATCACCTCGATGGTTTTTTTGTTGGACAGTTCTTCGTCATGTCGAAACAGGCGCCAGGTGTCGAAGCTAGTAGAGAGTAGAATCGCGCGCGCGCGGTTACTATCATTCTTGACATGCTCCGGCAAAAGCCTGTCCCGCGCCTTGCGTTCAGTCTCCAGTAGCCGCCGGTAGTTCTCCATCAGGGTGGGAGAGCGGAATCGCTGAATGCTGGTAGATAGTCTGAATGGAGCCGTTTTTTCCCACACCCCTGCGCGACGTTCGATCAGTTCAAGAAGCTGTTCGCGCCAGTCATTGGAGCTGAAAGGTCGATTGAGTTCCGGGCTATACGCGTCCCACAAGATGGTGTTCATCTCGCTGTAGATTGATTCCTTATCGTCGAAATGCCGGAAAACCGAGCGAAGTCCAACGCCTGCCTTTTCCGCCACCTTCGCGGCGCTGGGATTAATGTCACCTTCCACAATCAGGTCCATCATCGCTTTAATGATCCTGCTACGACTGTTCCGGCTGCGTTCACGGCGGCCATCAGGGTGCGGGCCATCACCATCTATTGCTTTACTTAGTAACGCGCTCTGTTTTGTCATAACTCGTCCAGAATATGCTATGCCAATTCTATGGCATTGATCATATCGAAACGCCAGCTTTGGCTGCACGTCTCCGGATTTCCGCAGCAATCAACCACAGCCTATCCTGCCCCCAGACCGCCAAGTCCGGTTCACCGTCCGGTCCGGACAGACGGTAACTCGGCACGCCCCATAGGCCAAGGCCATCGACCATTTCGTCCTGATGCTTTTCGACCATGGCTTTCCAGCCATCACTGCCCAGATGCTTTTTGGCCGTTACCCAATCAAGGCCCGAAGCCTCGACCGCTTGTTTCATCCCCTTTTTGGTGTGTAGCCCAATGCCTTTTGCAAACGCGCAACTGAGCAAAGAGGACATTAGCGCCTCATCCTTGCCCTGTTCCATCGCCCAAGGGAGCAGGGAATAGGCTTGTCGGGTCGGGTCGCCAATCGGCGTTATCATCGGTCCGAAAGGAACGCCCAGAAACTCCGCTTCTCGCTTGGTGTCAAAGATGATGTACATGCCCTTTGCACGTGTCGCTGGAACACCACGCATGATCATCGGTAGCACAGGTTTATGGTTGAACTGAATGCCGCATTCATCTTTCATAGAGATGGTGTGGTCGTAGATAATCGATGTATAGGGCGAATTGAGCGAGGGATAGAAATCCAGCGTCAACGCACTGGCATCGACCCCGCTGACGTCAATATCAGGGCGAGGACAGATAAGGGGCAATTCCGTAGTCTTGCAGGTTCCAAGATCCCGTAACCGTTGTTCGAGATGGAACAGGCGATCCACTCCCCAATACCACTCACCTGCATAGAAAAAGGTTGCACCGGAATAATGACCCAATTCAGAAAGGCGTGCGCTTCCTTCTTCAAGTAGGGCGTCAATATTGTCACCGTCCTTAGGCTCAATCTCTCCATTCCACAAAGCTGTGCTGATCTCTGATATTGAACGCAGAAAACTCTCAGCGGATAGTTTCGAAAGCGCCAATGCGGCAGCATTCTGGCATTCGATATCAGGCCTGATACCTGCATCTTCGGGGAATTTCAGTCCATAATAGGGCGCGATTAACGCCGCATCGCGCCTAGCCCATTTGGCCAGCTTTTCCAGTTCCGGCTGGTTCTTCCCTCCAGCAGCCCGGATCAGATGCGGTTTGAGCACCACATCATAACGTTCTGCAAAAATCGCCAGCACTTGAGCCGTCAAATGCGAATAGGGATCATCCAACTGGTGGAAATATTCCACCACATGCGGATCTCCACTTCGCTGCCGTTTCTTTTCCGCTTTTTGACGACGCTGGTTTACCTTTCGAAGATCGGTGACCCTGTCAAACTGCCGTCGCATCAATTGACGCAACCAGCCGGGAGGGTCGACTATCAGCTTTGGGTTCGGATTTTTGTCAGGCTCAAGCATTGCGGTCCTTGCCTGTTTTTTGTTTCCAGTCGATCAACTTCCACCCGATAAAGCCAAGTATCAGAAATAGCATCCCCAACATAAATCGCACCTGCACAAAGGTGATAGTGGGCCGCGTGATGAAGACTTCGGTGTGGGCGAGGGATGCAGATTTGAATTGGTTGCCCTCAACCATCCGTTCGTCGCGGATCATGTCGAGCAAGTCGCGCAACGAACGATAACGAACAACCGCAACGCGGTCGATCTGGTTACCAAATTTGCCCAGCATCAATCCGGCACGCTCGCTCACAAAAACCGGGTGACCGCCGCGTTCAAGAAGTAAAGGAACGACAATTTCGCCATATTGCGTTTCGGCCTGCTTTGCATTTGGCCCTTGTGCACGGGTTTCCAAATTAACAGCATAAAACTCTTTGCCATCATCTTTGGGAAGCATGGCCGTTAGATTTCGACTCATGCTGCCTTCCGGGGTATCTTCAAGCTTGAACCCATGCAGTTGCTCGATCTGCGCAAGCATATTTTCACCGTCGGCCTGCGAAATCGGATCACCATTGCCGCCATACCAGACCCAGAAACTGTCATAAAGGATCGCCAGCAAAGCGGCCCAGATTATCTTGGCTTTGGACATTTGTATTTCCCTAGTTTGGCCAGAATATATATTCATCGCCCGCCACAATCTTGTCAGCACGGGTCTTGTCTATCGCGATCGGACTTTCCAGGCTGTAGGCATAGAGCGGGGGTTTGCGATCCTTATGGTGATTGGCAAGCAGCTGTTTCAGCTCCGCCAGCTTGGCAGGATTGACCTCCGCTATATTTTTCTGCTCGGTTGGATCGTCGGCCAGATTGAACAACCAGCTTTTCTTTTGCCTACCGTTGACTTGCAGCTTCCAGTCTCCCGCTCGCACGACTTGATAATAGCCACTTTGCCAGAAAATCGCGTCATCGAGTCTACTGATAGAACCGGTTCCCGTAGCAGCGGGGAGCATATTCTTTCCGTCAATTTCGACCCCTTCAGGCAATGGTGCGCCACCGGCGGCGACCAAAGTCGGCATGACATCGATATGCGCCACAGGTGTTTCTACCAGTGTGCCCGGTTTGATTTTGGCTGGCCATTTGACAAACATTGGCGCCCGAATACCACCCTCAAACAGGGTGATTTTCCAACCGCGATAAGGAGCATTTACCTCGGGCAAGCCAATATAACCCGCGCCGCCGTTATCACTGGAAAAGACAATGATGGTGTTGTCGGCCAGGCCTTCCTCTTCCAGTTTCTTCATAATCCGGCCAACGCTGCGATCAAGCGCGCGCACCATGGCGGCATAAACTCGCAACCGGTGCGGTTTGATATCGCCGACCGCTTCATAGTCCGCCCGCGTGGCCTGTAAGGGCGTGTGCACACCCCAATGGGCCAGATAAAGGAAGAAGGGACGGTTCCTGTTCGCCCCGATCACTTTCAGCGATTCATCGGTCCACCAATCAGTCAGATAGCCTCCCGGCTTGAACCGGGTCGCATCATCAAACTCCTCGTTGTGGAACGATGCGGCATATTGCATCCCTGCCCACAGAAATTTGTCAATCGGGTCAAAGTCCAGCTGGGCCTTGACGCCATCCGGATCATCCTCCTCCAGAAACAGTCCGCTGGCCATCAGCAGGCTTTCATCAAACCCCTGCGCCAGTGGATTGGTTTCTGCATTACGACCCAAATGCCATTTGCCGATATGGGCGGTATGATATCCCTGTTCCTTGAGCAATTCCGCAATGGTAATTTCGCTGCCTGGCAAACCCATGTCTTCATAAGCTACGGCATTATCCGCTGATGGCATATATTCAGCTGGCGGCAGGCCAGAGTCTAACTCATTGCTAATTGCGCTGACCATGCGCCCCATTCCTGGTGGCGTCGGAGTAAACTCAAATCCGGTGCGGGTTGGATAACGTCCAGTCATTAGCATCCCACGCGATGGAGCGCAGGTTGCATTGCCGGCATAAGCCTGACTGAATATCGCCCCATCGGCAGCCAGCTTGTCAATATGGGGTGTTGGCACACGGCCACCGGCGACACCACCGCCGAAAGTCGAGATGTCATTGATGCCCAGATCGTCGGCGAGGATAAAGATAATGTTGGGCGGGCGCTCTGCGGGCGGGATCGCGATCTCCTTGGGCCCCTGCGCCCATTGAACAGTACGATTGTCCGCAACATCGGGATGAGTGAAATTTTTGATATAAGCGAGCATCAAAGAGGTACGATTTTGATAACCCGCCAAGCCAAACCCAATAAGAACGAACAATATCGTCAGCGTGATCTTTTGCCAGCGTTTCACGTGTATCTCCATCCAACCACCATTATATTGACACTATTGGTGCAATATAATGGTGGTTGGGTCAAGAATTTAAGCTCGTATGTTCGGTTACATGATTTAATCGGCTCAGCAGTTGCGAGCGACTTAGTTCGACTAAATCGTCCTAACAATTTTTACTGAGGTCTTAGAGTCAGAGTTTACCGTCCACCGCCGACGGTTAACTTCTTGAAATACCTGGGTTAAAAACCTTCGCGTCCATCCAAGCCTATGACAGAATATCGCGCAAGGCGGTCAACGGGGTAGCGAGCTTTGCCCCATCAATTGCATATCCACAGCGCGGGCACATTGCCTTCCTTCACGGATCGCCCAAACAACCAGACTCTGACCACGGCGCATATCACCGCAGGCGAAAATACCGCTTTTACTGGTGGTGTAACTGTTGACATTGGCAGCGACATTGCCGCGCTCATCCAGTTCCACTTCAGATTGGTCAACAAGGCCCATTTTGCGAGGACCGACAAAGCCCATTGCCAGCAAAATAAGGTCGGC
The DNA here is from genome assembly GCA_947494305.1 of uncultured Sphingomonadaceae bacterium. Taxonomy (GTDB): domain Bacteria; phylum Pseudomonadota; class Alphaproteobacteria; order Sphingomonadales; family Sphingomonadaceae; genus Parasphingorhabdus. The sequence goes on from CANLUL010000004.1 coordinate 104,526, forward strand.
TTTCAGGGTAAATTCACTGCCCTCGATTTCCGTCATCTGGCCGTCAACCCAATCAATGCGTATGCACTCCAGTCCCTCAACCGTACCGTTTGTTCCCACAACGCGCTTCGCGAGAATGGCCCAGTCACGTTCACAACCTTCCTGATGGCTGGATGAAGTCCGCAATTTTAACGGCCAGTCCGGCCAGGACATCATTTTGTCCTCGATTTTCGGTGGTTTAGGCATGATCTCTATTTGTGTAACCGAAGCGGCGCCTTGCCGATTGGAGGTACCGACACAGTCTGATCCTGTATCACCGCCGCCAATCACTATCACATGCTTGCCAGTGGCTGTAATTGACCCTCTCGGCGCAGCGCGCATTTCCTCATCGCCAGCATTACGCTTATTCTGCTGAACCAAAAATTCCATGGCGAGGCGAATACCGGTCATTTCATATCCTGGAATATCCAGCATACGCGGTTTTTCTGCGCCGCCGGACATGACGACAGCATCATAATTTTCCTGAAGCGAATCCACCGAAACGGTGACACCGACTTCCGTGCTGGATCGCAATTCAACGCCTTCCGCCTCCATTTGCACAAGACGGCGGTTGATCAGATGCTTTTCCATTTTGAAATCGGGAATTCCGTATCGAAGCAGTCCGCCCATCCGGTCGTTCTTCTCAAAAAGCGTGACACTATGTCCTGCGCGAGCCAATTGTTGAGCACAGGCCATACCAGCCGGCCCAGAACCAACAACCGCAACCGATTTACCGGTTTTCTCCTCGGCAATTTGTGGTTTGATCCAACCTTCTTCCCAACCACGATCAACAATAGCACATTCAATCGATTTGATGTTCACTGGCACATCGTCGATGTTCAAAGTACAGCTGGCTTCGCAAGGTGCAGGACAAATACGACCGGTAAACTCTGGGAAATTATTGGTCGATTGCAGCGTTTCCAATGCAGTCTTCCAATCACCCTCATAGACAAGGTTATTCCAGTCTGGAATGATATTGTTAACAGGGCAGCCATTGTGACAATATGGGATTCCGCAATCCATGCAGCGCGCCGCCTGATCTTTGATCTCAGACTCCGGTAATGGATTGGTGAACTCTTTATAGTGCTTCAGCCGCTCCTTTGGATCGGCATATGTTGCTTCTTTGCGATCGATCTCGAGAAAGCCTGTTACTTTACCCACGGTCTACTCCAATATCTTCAATTATTCTGCGGCTTCGATTGTGTCGAAACGCTCTGCTTCCAGCTGCTTTAGAGCCGCAGCGTAGTCTCGCGGCATTACTTTTACGAAGCGGCCGAGCGCGTCATCCCAGTTGTCAAGAATCTCGCTTGCTCGCTTGCTGCCGGTGTGAAGCTTGTGGCGCTCCAACAAGATCCTAAGCCGCGCAGCGTCATGATAGAGCATATCGCCCATACCATAGTCGTTCACGTCTACGGGAAGCTGTTGTGGTATAGCTGTACCTTCACCATCATCAGCATTGGCATCAATAGACTCAATATCGACCATGGCCATATTGCAACGCTGACGGAAAAGGCCGTCTTCATCATAAACATAGGCAACACCGCCGGACATGCCCGCTGCAAAATTGCGTCCGGTTTGACCTAGCACAGCAACAACACCGCCCGTCATATATTCACAGCCGTGATCGCCCGTTCCTTCAACCACTGCGACTGCGCCTGAATTACGGACAGCGAAACGCTCACCAGCAACGCCGTTAAAATAGGCTTCACCCGCCACAGCTCCGTAAAGAACGGTGTTTCCGACGATGATGTTCTCCGTTGGATTACGATCGACATGTGCTGGCTGTTTGACAATAACACGTCCGCCAGAAAGCCCTTTGCCAACATAGTCATTGGCATCGCCAATCAATTCAGCAGATACGCCATGCGCCAGAAATGCTCCGAAACTCTGGCCAGCAACCCCTTTGAAAGCGAGATGGATAGTGTTGGTTGGTAATCCGGCATGTCCATAAAGTTTAGCAACTTCTCCGGACAACATAGCGCCAACTGTACGATTGACGTTTTTCACGTTCCGCTCAATTTTGACTGTCTGACCGTTTTCCAGTGCCGGAGCAGCTGCTTTGATCAAATCCTGATCCAACGCAGCATCAAGACCGTGGTCTTGGAAAATTGTTTGGAACAGTGTCTCCCCTTCTGGAAGCTCAACTGTGTGCAACAAGCGAGATAGATCAACGCCCTCTGCTTTCCAGTGATGGATTGCCTTGTTCATATCGATCCGGTCAACACGCCCGACCATTTCCTCCAATGTGCGGAAGCCCATTTCCGCCATAATCTGACGCAATTCCTCAGCGACAAAGAAGAAATAGTTGATCACATGTTCCGGCTGTCCGGTGAACTTTTTGCGTAGCTCCGGATTCTGTGTAGCGACGCCAACAGGACAGGTATTGAGGTGACACTTGCGCATCATGATGCAACCCGCAGCAATAAGCGGTGCTGTTGCAAAACCAAACTCATCCGCACCGAGCAATGCGCCGATGGCAACATCACGTCCGGTTCTCAAACCGCCATCAACTTGAACGGAGATTCTCGAACGCAAACCATTGAGCAGCAGTGTCTGCTGAGTTTCCGCCAAACCAATTTCCCACGGCGATCCCGCATGCGTCAACGATGTTAAAGGGGAAGCACCGGTTCCGCCATCATAACCTGAAATAGTCAAGTGATCAGCGCGCGCTTTGGAAACGCCCGCAGCGACAGTGCCTACGCCCACTTCGGATACCAACTTCACCGATACGCGAGCACCGGTATTCACATTTTTTAGATCGTGAATGAGCTGCGCCAAGTCTTCAATTGAATAAATATCGTGATGCGGTGGTGGAGAAATCAAGCCTACACCAGGAGTGGAGTGGCGAACCTTGCCAATATTCTTATCCACTTTGCTGCCCGGAAGTTGCCCACCTTCACCGGGTTTCGCTCCTTGAGCCATTTTTATCTGAATATCGTCAGCATTGACTAAATATTCGGCCGTCACACCAAAACGGCCACTGGCGACCTGCTTAATGGCAGAGCGCATTGAATCGCCATTTTCTTTTGGAATGAAGCGATCCGGTTCCTCTCCGCCTTCACCCGTATTGGATTTACCGCCAATGCGGTTCATCGCGATAGCAAGCGTTGTATGCGCTTCTCTGCTGATCGAGCCAAAGCTCATGGCACCTGTTGCAAAGCGTTTGACGATTTCGGTCGCTGGTTCGACTTCGTCAATATCGAGCGGTTTATCTGCTTTCGCCAGCTCCATTAGCCCGCGAATGGTCAATAGATTCTCGTTTTGCTCATTGACCGATCTGGCGAATTCCTCGTAATTCTTGGCATCATTGCCGCGGACAGCATGCTGTAAGTTCGCAACATTAGCAGGCGTCCATGCATGGTCTTCGCCGCGCAGTCGGTAGCCGTAAATACCGCCTACATCGAGCATGTTTTTGTAGATGGGATTATCACCATAGGCTTCAGTATGACGGTACACGGTTTCTCCCGCCACTTCATCCAAGCCGACGCCTTCAATCGTGGTAGCAGTCCCGGTGAAATATTTTTCGACAAACGCGCTGGACAACCCAACGGCATCAAAAATCTGGGCTCCGCAATAGCTTTGGTAGGTCGAAATGCCCATTTTGGACATGACCTTCAAGATACCTTTTCCAACAGCCTTGATATAGTTTTGCTCTACTTCTTCGGTCGTTAGTGGAAGCTCTCGCCGAACCCGGATTTCTTCCAGTGTCTCAAACGCTACATAAGGATTGACCGCTTCTGCCCCATATCCAGCAAGCACACAGAAATGATGCACCTCCCGCGCCTCACCGGTTTCGACGACCAGGCCAGTTTGCATACGAAGCCCTTGGCGAACCAGATGATGATGCACAGCTGCTGTTGCTAGAATTGCTGGCATCGGAATACGATCAGGTCCCTGTGCACGATCCGAAATAATCAGGATGTTCCGGTCAGCAAGGACTGCTTCCGTGGCAGCCCAGCACATTTCCTTGATCGCCATTTCCAGACCGGCCGCGCCGGCCTCAGCGTCCCAGGTCATATCGATAGTTTCGGTACGAAACGCACCATCCAACGCCTCTTCAACCGAACGAATTTTCAACAAGTCCGCATTGGTCAGCACGGGTTGATCCACTTCAAGTCGCTTATGCGTACCTGCATCATGACCTAGTAAATTTGGTCGTGGGCCGATCATCGACACCAGCGACATTACTAGTTCTTCCCGGATCGGATCGATCGGAGGATTGGTGACCTGAGCAAAATTCTGTTTGAAATAATCGTACAGCAATCGCGGTTTGCCCGAAAGAACGGCAATAGGCGTGTCGGTACCCATGGAACCAATAGGATCCATGCCATCGGCCGCCATTGGTTCCAGAAATTTAGTTACGTCTTCTTGTGTATAACCAAAAGCTTGTTGACGATCGAGCAGTGCCGCGGGAGTGCCTTTTCCTACTATCTCTGGTCGTTCAATATCATCCAGGTCATCAAGGTCGAGGTCCTTCAAATTATATTGTGTAGATTCTAGCCATTTTGCATAGGGTGCCGCTTTAGCAAGATCGGCCTTAATCTCCGCATCCTCAATAATGCGGCCTTGCTCCATATCTATGAGCAACATTTTGCCAGGTTGTAAGCGCCACTTGCGGACAATATTATCCTCTTTAACCGGAAGCACGCCAGATTCAGATGCCATGATGACATACCCGTCATCCGTGACACAAAAGCGCGCCGGACGCAGACCATTGCGGTCCAGTGTAGCTCCAACTTGGCGACCATCAGTAAATGCAACGGCCGCCGGACCATCCCATGGCTCCATCAGGGCCGCATGGTATTCGTAAAAGGCTTTGCGTGCAGGATCCATCATTGGGTCACCTGCCCATGCCTCCGGAATCAGCATCATCACGGCATGTGCAAGAGAGAAACCACCTGCAACCAATAACTCCAGCGCATTATCCAAACAGGCCGTATCGGATTGGCCATGAGGGATTAGCGGCCACATTTTGTCCAGATCCGCGCCCAGCAAATCAGATTCCATCGTTCGGCGACGCGCATTCATCCAGTTCACATTGCCGCGGACGGTATTGATTTCACCATTATGCGCAATAAACCGATAGGGGTGCGCAAGTTTCCAAGATGGGAAAGTATTGGTAGAGAAACGCTGGTGAACCATAGCAACAGCGGATGTGGTAAGCGGATCGTTCAAATCTTTGTAAAAAGACCCAACCTGATCAGCCAACAACAAACCTTTGTAAACAATGGTCCGGGTTGAAAATGATGGCATGTAGAACTCAGATAGGCCCGGCATGTTATTTTTCTCAGCATGCCCATCCAGTGGATTGTGAACTTGCTTACGAAGTGCAAGGATTTTTCGTTCAAAAGCATCCTGATCTGCGATCGAATCACCTTTTCCAATGATCGCCTGACGAATCACCGGCATCTGGTCGAGTACGGCCTTGCCTATGCCCTTGGTATCAATTGGAACATCGCGCCAACCGATTAAATGCTGCCCTTCTTTAGCGATGAAACGTTCAAAATGACTTGTCGCAAACTCAGCTTCCGCCGGATCCGCCGGAAAGAAACACATAGCCACCGCATAGCCTCCAACAGGCGGCAGGCTCAAATCTTGATTATCGGCCCAATCCCGCAGAAGAGCGTCAGGAATCTGCAATAATATGCCAGCTCCGTCACCCAGTAGAGGGTCGGCGCCAACGGCACCGCGATGATCAATATTGACGAGAATTTCGAGGCCACGCTTGACGGTCAGGTGAGATTTTTCACCCTTAATATTTGCAACAAACCCGACGCCACATGCGTCATGTTCATTATTTGAATCGTACAGACCTTGCCGTGGCGGGAAGTTCATTTTCCGTCCTCATATTTTCAAAAATTTTTGTAATTAAGATGTTCCTAGATAAATTTCGGCGCAATTTGAAGACAAGATTTGCATAATCTGGAAAAGAAATATTGAACGGGTATCAAGCATTGTTGATAAAGTGCCTATCAAAATTGCCATGATGGGGATTGCAGCAATTCACAAGGGAGGCCTGAGCAGACATCACGAAAATATATCGTTGATGTATTTCACAGCAGCTCTGAAATTCCTTCCAGCTGCCTAGCAAACAGCGTCTAATGCCCTTCAACGCCCAATCAAGTGGTAAAACAAGGATGTTTTTACACATATATAACTAAGATTTAGCACGATCAATCCGGCATTTGTTGCTTCAAGCACAGCGCAACAATAGCAAAAATTAATAGGCCCACGCGTGAATTGCACGATTTTTGGGATTCACAACAATCATCGGATGTGCTTTTATGCCTATAGCAAGAGTTTATTGAGAACTGATTGCTGAAGGGGCAGTTACTGAATGAAAGAATCATTTTTTCGCTTATCGGAGATCCAGCATCATAATGACGATGATTCAGTTAATACAGGCCGGACTGGCAAATCTGAGAAAACCAGATTGTTACTTAGGCACATCAGGAAAGTTCACAGGATAAAGTCCGAGGGTCTGGGTAAAAGCTATTCCATACTTGGAGACACTGCGTGGCAGATTCTGTGCGAAATCCATCTTCACAATTTGGATCAGAAAAATATTGATATTGCTTCGATTCAAATGTCTTTGTCTTTGTCGCGTTCGATAGCGATACGATATTTGGAAATCCTGCAGGTCGAAATGCTTGTCGAAGAAACTTCGGCAAATAGCCAATCAAGCTATCGAGACCTTAGACTGACTAAATTGGGACAATCCAAGGTTCAATCGATTCTTGAAAAGTGTGCGGAGGCATTTACCTCAATATCTATTTACTCGCAGCCTCAAGCTGTTCCTTCGGATTAATCAGGTCGTTGTCGATGGCAGTCTTTTAGTGCATTGATTGCCTGATCGATATGTAATGCGACAATTTCACAGCCCGCAGTTTTATCCAGCAAAACTAGCAACTCTTCAAGTTGTTGCTCCACAACGCCGAGCTTGACGTCCAAACTGTCGTCGCTGACTTTTACCTGGCTGCTACTCATTGGATATCAATTGCCTTGAAGTTTGAACTTTCAAGCCGACTTAGCGCACAGAGTTTTAGTTTTTACAACAAATTTGTGCCTATTTTGCAAGTTGTTGCATCTTCGACAGGTACACCAGCTGAAAAATGTGACTTCTCATCAAGCAATAATCGCTTTCGAAACTTAGAAGTCATTGCCATATTGATTGATAGTAGAAAGAACGGGTATGAGGTCGATAGTTGTCCTTTTGCAAATCGTTCTACTGAACCTTTTGATTGAGAAGCGATCTGCGGTAACGTAAAGATTGTTGATGGTTGTTTTCACGTATTAAAATAGGAGTAAATATGACCAAGATAAAGGCATTCGCAGGTGTGATTGCATTGTCAGCTTTGGTTGCCGGTTGTTCTGGTGATAGTGGCTCGGAAACGGCTGAAGAGGCGCCGGTAGTCGAGGAAGTAACTGATGATACTGTAGACGAAGCTCCCACCGAAGAAACCGCAACTAAAGATAATCCTCTGGCGACCAAAGATGGCGTTGATTATGCAAGCCTGACTGGGGATGCGGCCAAAGGTAAATTGGTATTTGCCCAATGCCGAACCTGTCACGTTACCGATCCCGATGTAAATCGCACTGGACCATCACTGGCCGGTATTATTGGCCGTACTGCAGGCTCCGTTAAAGGGTACAAATATTCAACCGCCAATGCAGATAGCGGCCTGACATGGTCAGAAGAACAGATGTATGTCTATCTAGAAGATCCTCAAAAAATTATTCCGAAAACAAAGATGATCTATGCCGGCCTACCAAAAGCACAAGATCGGGCAGACATTATCGCTTATTTGAAGAACCCAAGCTAAGTTGCAGAAATCACTTAAACCCACGACAAAGGGCCGGGAATTCCGGCCCTTTTTGCTTGCTCGATACCAGCCTAAGAGCCGGATTTTATAATTTAGAAGGAGCCATCACCGTCTCCCTTCTCGGGATTTATTTCCGCTCGGAGGGTGGACGCTGCTTAATAGCCGGTAGGTTTCCAATCATCCCATCAGGCCGAGCAACTTCCAGCATTTTTTTATACGCTGGTCGCGCCTGAATTTTCTTTTTCCATGCTGCGATATTGGGAAACTTTTCTACATCAACCAGGTTGAGCCCTGTTCCGACATTTAGCGGGAACATCATCATGATATCGGCGGAAGAAAATTCCTTTCCTCCGAACCAGGGTTGCTTGGCCAAATGGTTTTCAGAAAACTGGACGACCGCCTCACTATCAACAAGTCTGGACCGAGTAGTGGGCGGAGTTGTTCTCCACGCCCGGTAATCACTGAACAATCGAGCCGCTAGAGAACCTTCCGCGTAGTGCATCCACATCCGGTGGCTGGGGTAATGCTCGCTATCTCTCGACGGTTCCATCTTTCCGGGTGCATAGCGTGCCAGAATCACATCTATGATAGCTCCGGACTCCACCAATATTTGATCGCCTATTACAACTGTTGGAACCATTGGCATTTCATGACCCAAGCTGTGAACCTTTGCCATTGATGCACGAAGATCGCCGCGGACATATTCGAGTTTATATGGGAGATCCAATTCTTCCATAAGCCAAACAATCCGTTCAGAGCGGCGTCCTTCTAGGTGATAAATTGTCACATCTGGCATTTCCATCGGTGCAATTTGTGCTGCGCCTTCCTCTGCCTTTGCCTGACACGGCGCGACAGATATTCCAGCAACGAGCGCCAGGCTTGTAACCACAGTTCTAAGCATTTGTAATTTCCTCCCAGTAACAGTTTTTTGTTTTCAAAATGACGTTCGGTGAATTCTACTTCTCCGTCAAGCTTACCGACACCAAATGCCAAATTCGATTTTTGACTGCCATTGGCGCACCATAGCAAAAGGCTTTTCAACTTTTAGTCGATTTGAAAACTTAACTTTATGCCTGCACGCGCCAATATGTCCTTTTTATCAAGGTCGGGTCCAAAGGCTTCTTCGGTCACGGGATCATTGTTTTGGAGATCATATCCGGTTTGACTCGACAAAATAACAACAATTTCTGTTGATGGTTCAACGGCAAAGGGAAACTCATGCCAAGTTCCGACATGCATTAAAAACCCGGCCGAACCATCAAACAAGAAAGCGCGCGCCGCCGAAAGATCAGGCATATCATCAGACGATGGCGGCGCCATTACAACCACGAAGGATTTGCCTCCCAGAGGCATGAACACCTGAGTATGTTGAAAGTGCCGTTCCATGTAGCGTACTTCGGATTTCCGTGGCTCCACCATCGTGACTGACAAATCAACCGGGTGCTCGGAATGGAATGGCGCCGGTTTGCTAACCCTCACCGCTCCATCATAAAAATCGATTGGCATGAGATCAGAATTGCCCGACTTTCCCACAAGCTGGCCAAAAGGTTCCAGATCCTTAACATTGGGTCGTTCCAATGGAAGTCGGATATTTTCCGTCATATCAATCAATCTCTTATTTCTATGGAAAGACAGATTGCGCAATCGCAACAAATAGGCAATTCCCTTTGTTGATGAGTGACTGTCAATCTGAAGGAAGCTGAAATGTCGGAATGGGTATTGGGCATAATTGGGGGATCGGGGCTCTATCAGCTCGACATGTTACAAGATGCGCGATGGAAAACCATTGATACACCATGGGGCAAGCCTTCCGATGATCTGCTCGTTGGAAAAATTGGATCGGTGAAATGCGTGTTCCTGCCCCGTCACGGGCGCGGCCATCATATCGGGCCAAGTCAATTGAATTTTCGCGCCAATATCGATGCAATGAAGCAGCTGGGCGTAACTGATCTTGTATCAATATCTGCTGTGGGGTCATTGGTAGAAGAACTTTCACCCGGTCATTTTGTTGCTGTTGATCAATTTATCGACCGCACCTTTGCGAGAGAAAAAAGCTTTTTTGGCGACGGCCTGGTTGCGCATGTATCTATGGCAGATCCGGTTTGTCCTCGATTATCCAAATTTGCTGCTGATGCAGCCAAAAACGCCGGAGCTAATGTGCATCAAGGCGGTACCTATCTCGCAATGGAAGGACCGCAGTTTTCCTCAAGGGCGGAGAGCCATTTGTATAAGCAATGGGGCGCACATGTCATCGGGATGACAGCGATGCCCGAGGCGAAACTCGCGCGGGAAGCAGAGCTACCCTATGCGTTGATCGGTATGGTCACCGACTATGATTGCTGGCGAGAGAACGAAGCTCCAGTCGAAGTTGAGGCGGTTATCGCACAACTGACTGCTAACGCCACAAAGGCACGCAATTTGATCGTAAACCTGGTCCAAAGCCTCCCTAACAAACGTGATGCCAGTCCGATTGACACCGCCCTGGACTTCGCCATCATTACTGCCCCAGAGCATCGCAATTCTGAAGCCACCACGAAATTGAGAAACATCGCCGGGCGGGTTTTAAGCTGAACAGCTGGCTCCACCCAGAACACAAAATCGAGAACAATGCGGGTGGTTTAGTTTAACGTTCTGAGACGATTCAACAAGAGTATCACCCATATCGAATTGAGGGTCATACGGAAGCAAAGTGCATGCAGCGACACGCGGCGTTTGCTCGCCTTTACGCTTCACCACCATCCGGCTGTTGGCGCACATTATAGACTCTGGATCGACATCCAATATTTGCCAACAGGATGTTGTGATTTCAGGGGTATCTAACGTGGCATCCATCTCGGGAAATAACGCCAGCTCCGCCTCGTTTTCCGGATCAATATTCATAGCATGCTTTTGAAAAAGCTTGGCGTAGCCTTCTCGTGCATCAGATATGCTTTCCTGCCCCAAATGCCTGCCCGCAATGGCAGTCTTGAAACTATTTTCAGTCAGCCAGATTAGCCCATCTATAGCCTTATCCCAACTGTTCGGTCCGCGTTCTGCTTCGTGAACCTCTTGCGTGAAGTGATCGAGGCTGACACGGATAGTCAGATTGTCGCGATTGGGAAGTTGTAACAGGTCTTTTTCAAACCGACGCATTGGCCGCATCGCATTGGAAAGAACAAGTACATCAAATCCACGTGTCAAGCATAGTTCCAGCATTGCCATGAAGTCGGGATTCATAAAAGGCTCGCCGCCCGTAAATGCGATCTCTCGCGTCGGTAGCCCCTCACCCGCTATTTCATCCAGATATTGCAGGACTTCAGAGAGGGTTAAGTAGACAAGCGCATCATTGGTTGGAGAGCTTTCAATGTAACAATTTTTGCAAGCCAGATTGCACAGGGTGCCAGTATTGAACCATAAAGTATCGAGCTGCGTCAGAGAAACATGCGCGCGTTGTTCTCCATCAGCGGTAACATCAGCGTTCTGGAATTTCAGATGACTGATTGGCCGTCCATCAGCGACAGAAAATGGAGATTGTTCATTCATGATATACTATTCGCGCATTGGAGGTTTAACGTTACAAATTCAGCAAGTTTCGGTGTAACGAAACTGTCGATGATCCGAATAGGTATCAAATAGCGTATTTATTGATAATGCGGATCGTATCATTGGTTGCTCTGACCATAGAATGGCTCGACCTACAACTGGATTTGGAATTTCATGAAAATATTTGTTACGGGCGCTGCCGGTCTAATCGGAGGGGAACTGGTTGCCAAACTTTTGAATAGCGGTCATTCCGTCATAGGTTTGGTTCGATCCAACGGTGATATCCGATCCAATGCTGACGAGCTTCTGCCGGCAACGCAGTTCAATTTAGATTTACCAGCCACAGGTAAGCTGACTACAATTCAAGGTGATGTCTCTCTCCAAGGGTTTGGGTTTGAGCAAAAAACCCGGCAATTTCTTGCGGCTGATGTTGATATGGTCATTCATTGCGCGGCCATGACCTCTTTCGATGCAGATCCGACAATACAAGATTCAATCAACGTTCAGGGCACAAAGAACACGTTAGATCTGTTTCCCGAAACTCCGTTTCTTCACGTCAGCACGGCTTATACTTGCGGTCTACAAAATGGACCTGTGCGAGAAGCTTTGCACGGTCTGGGCACGAAATTCATGAATGGCTATGAACAATCCAAGGCAAAGGCTGAGGCGTTAGTCACAGAGCATTCTTCCGACTATGCGATCGCCCGCCCCAGTATTGTTGTCGGGGAACAAAAAACGGGTCAAATCAAATCATTCGATACGATTTATACCGTGTTCCGTCTTATTGCTGAGGGAAGAATTTCCTCAATTCCCGCCAATATCGAAGCTAGTTTGGATTTCGTTCCTATCGACCATGTGGTTGGCGGGCTGATCGACATAGTGAACCATTGGAATGATGCGACCGGGAAGGTTTTCCATCTTTCATCCGGCAATCCTATCCCACCGACTATGTTGGTCGAGGCCATCGGTTCCTTCGACCAGCTATCAAAACCAAATTTAGTTCCCAATGACCAATTTTCTGCCGAGGAACTGCCTCCTCGAGAACGCCGTCTCTACAAAATGACCGCTTCGCACTACGCCAGCTACTTTGCCCGCAATCCAGGTTTCGAGACAGATAACTTACCCGAACTCAGCGGGAGAGTCTGTCCGCCCATTGATGAGGCTGCATTATACCGAATGATAAAATTTTGCATAGATTCAGGTTTTTTGGCGGTTCAAAAACCGGTGGGTTAACGAACATCGGGATAGTGTTTTGATAGCCTTTCACGTGCTCCAAAAGCCCACATTATGCCCACTTTGAAATAAACCCAATTGGCCTTTATCGGCCCCCATGCTGCAATCCTCCGATCCGACGTCCAAATCCACCGAGGGATCATCTTGATCTTTCCATATCGCGCCAGTTTGATGCAGAGATCAGCCTCCTCCATGATCATGATATCTTCGTCGCAGCCGCCGACTTCCAAATACTGCTCGCGCCGAAAAAACATAGCGTGATCACCAAATAACAATCGAACGCCTTTAACAAAAAGCCATGGCCGCATGAGCAACGGCGCGTACCAGGTTTTTATATAGTTGTGGAACGTTGTTCCCCACCTCGTGCCAATCGGTCCAGCAATGCGAGGGGTAAAGCTGGCCAATGCAACATTGATGTCTGCCATTGTCTTCCGAATTTCAGAAACTGCATCGACCGGCAATCGCGAGTCAGCATGAAGGACGCATATAACCGGTCCTTTGGCTTTGCTGACACCAAAGTTAATCTGCGCTCCGCGGCCTGTGGTTGGGGAAACCAGAACTTCCAAGCCAGCCTGCCTGCCCAATTCACAAGTTCCATCTTCGCTACCCCCGTCAATCAGCAAGATTTGCTCAGGCTTCGGGTCAAGAGTACTCAAATTTTCGAGAGTGACAGGCAACGCCTTTTCTTCATTCAAAGCGGGGATGAGGATCGTGACCGCTGTCATTCGGTCAACCAAGGCCAACGCACAAGATCTTCTGGTAGATCACAGTCGCTCAGTGTTTCCAGTAACTTAACTGAAAGACCGTTTCGTTGCGCCCGCTCCATTGTTTCATTCAGAACCGCGTCCGTGCTCCAGGGCATGTTTTCAAACAGAACTGGGAAAGGTCGGCGCATTCCGATCAGGTAATAACCACCGTCTTCTGCAGGGCCGATCGTTACGTCATGTTTTTGCAAAGCGTCAATTGCAGCTTCGATATGCCCAGACTGAAGATCAGGCGTATCGGATCCGAAAAAAATCACCGGAGCAGGGTCAAGAGCGGCTAACAGTTTTCTTGAAAGATCGCCTTCTGGTTGTTCAATATAGTCGGCTCCTGATCCCAGCCAATCTTCAAACTGCGCGGCATTTCCACCGGTATAGTGTACCTCAATTGACTGTCCGCTTTGCAGAAATAAGGTGACCGTTTGTTCGGTCAGTCTTTTGTGTACTTCCGCGGCGGCGGCGGCGCCGATCGCGGGGATCAACCGCGTTTTAGCTTCCCCTGCCACCGGATAGCGGGTGAACAGAACCAATCTTGTTGATTTTGATGGCAATTACTTGTGCCTCAAAAGATGTTTAAGCAGCAACATCCCGTCGTGCGAGCTCACATTGTGACCATATCTCTGATAGCGCTGAAATAAGCCGATCTATGTCACCGTCGGAGTGGACGGGTGACGGTGTGATACGCAGGCGCTCAGTGCCTCTTGGAACCGTTGGATAGTTGATCGGTTGAACATAAATGCCATGATTATCCATCAACCAATCGCTGATAAACTTACACTTATGAGCATCGCCCACCATCACCGGAATAATATGGCTTGGGTTTGGTAAATGCGGAATACCCATGCGATCCAATGCACCGCGAACTTTCTCCACCCGCTCTTTGTGCGTGTCCCGCTCGTGACGGCTTTCTTTCAAATGCTGAATACTTGCACAGGCACCTGCTGCAATGGCGGGAGGCAGCGCTGTGGTGAAAATAAAACCGCTGGCGAAGGTGCGGACATAGTCACAGAGATCTTTCGAAGCTGCAATATAGCCGCCCATCACACCAAAGGCTTTACCAAGCGTACCTTCAATAACAGTGATTCGGTCCATCAAACCTTCGCGTTCTGCAACGCCGCCGCCGCGCGGACCATAAAGGCCAACCGCATGGACTTCGTCGATATAACTCATCGCGTTGTGTTTTTCACAAACATCGAGAATCTCTGCAATCGGAGCGATATCTCCGTCCATTGAGTAAACACTTTCAAAAGCCACCAATTTTGGCCGGTCTGGATCAAGCATAGATAATTTGTGATCCAGGTCTTCTGGATCATTGTGTTCAAAGATCATCCGATCAGCCTTACTGTACCGGATGCCTTCGATCATTGAAGCGTGGTTGAGTGCGTCGGAAAGTACGACGCAATTTGGGATACGCCCAGCCAATGTACCCAAAGCCGCCCAGTTGGACACATAACCAGACGTAAACAGCAGCGCGTCTTCCTTACCATGCAGGTCAGCCAGTTCATTTTCTAGCAATACATGATGGTGATTGGTGCCTGAGATATTACGTGTACCCCCTGCCCCGGCACCGCATTCATCGATAACGGTATGCATCGCATCGGTGACTTTGGGATGTTGCCCCATTCCAAGATAGTCATTTGAGCACCAGACTGTGATTTCAGTCTTGTCACCATCGATGTAGCGGGTTGCGTGCGGAAAACTGCCAGCACGTCGCTCTATCTCCGCAAATACACGGTAGCGACCTTCTTCACGCACAGCTGATAACTCGCTGCCGAAAAATGACTCGTAATCCACGCCTTAACTCCCTGTTGGAAAAGCCTTCTTAGTCGACTATTCTAGGATTTCCAATGCTCAATTCGACAATTTAGAACTGGAAATTCCAATATCTCAAATCGATTCTATCTCTATCTAAACATATTAAAGCATTGATAAAGATCAATTTAGTTTCAAAAACTAAGAAATTTGATGTGTTATGAGAAAACAGTATCACAAAATTTATCGCCGCTTTCACTCGACATTTGTCCGGACAAATTTATGATGCATACTCGATTCTTCCAAGCAGATGAGATCAATGATGATTAGTTTAACAATGGCTTTGGCACTCGCCGCCGAACAAAATAGCAAACAACCAGACATTAACTCCCTACTATCAGGCACCTTCAGCAACGAAGAACAAGTGTATTTTGAAAAGGATGCGGGGCGAAATTCCCCGCCTTGGATTTCTTTGAAAATTACGAAGTCCGACAAAGGATGGAAGCTGCAGGAAGTCGATGCATATAGTCAACATCTGGGAGAGGTGAAATCAGTCAGCTTGGTCAAGAGTAATATGAGAGACACCATAACCGTGGGAGATTGTTCCCGGTTTTTTGCTCGTTCTGAATCGGATTGGAAATATAGTCCAATACAGAACAGAAAAGCATGTCGTCAGAAGTTCCAGATCACCGAAATCAGCGCAGAAGGCTTAAAATTGCGTCTCTCCGATGGAACCGAAACTATTCTAAAGCGAGGACGTGATGTCGAATGTTGGGCTGCTATTCCCAAAACCATCAAAAAGGAAGATGGATCGACAGATTGGTTGTTCAAACGTAACCTGAACCTTCACGATCAGGGTGGCCGGGTCACAATCGGCGGTGGCGATAGTGGAGCAGAGGAAGTCACCCTTCGCATGCGTGCCGTCCATTGGCCGCCACCCAGCACCAATAGGCCGAGCATGGTTCTCTACATTCACAAAGACGATCCCAATAGTGCCGCGAGCTATAGCTGGGCTGATATCGACGCAAGCCGAGTCGGGATTAATCTGCGTTGGATGCAGGCCAGTTGCACAATAAAAGGCGCAGAACGACCGTCGGAAGTCACCAATACCAATTTTCGTGGTTAGTTCGATCCGCCCTGGTTCGGCGGCGTGAAGACGTTGGAATCTATCAGCTTGTCGACCTTCGCCGTAGACCAGAAAACCTCATTTGATTTTCGTCCATCATAATAAAGCGTGACATGCCTGGCCTGCAACCAACGCGGATTGTCCAGATAAAAGAAATCATCATAGGTTCGTTCATGCCAACCACGCGGCGTGTCAAATCCGATTTTTCGGATTGCATGCATTTTTTGATCCACTCCAAAAAGTGTTTTGCCTCCAGTAGGATCCGTTAGTTCAACCATGTAGAGCGCGTGTCCAGCAATGCTATCGTCCGCTATTCGGTTTGCAGAAAAACCCGGCTTTCCAGCCTGCCGAATTATTCCGAACCCAAAACTGTTGGCCCAAAACTTATCCGCTTGTTTTTTCGGAACAATGCCCTCTTCGGTCCAGGTTGTTTCCCCGTCAAAGCCAACCTCAAAGACAAGCTTCCCATCCGCTTTGGCTATAATCCGGACTTTACCATCAGGCCCATGGGCTGCTTTGCGATCTTGGTCAAAAACTCGCCACATGCGATAGTCATCAGATTTGGAACGTGGCTCATGCCCTTCGGGACCGTAAAAGACAGCAGAACCAGTTAATGCGAGCGAGCTAGCATTGGCCCATCCATCGCCGCCTGCTGCTTCGCGCGCCATCACCAATATGGCATCGCCATCAAGATCATCCGCAGCCTGTATCGGACTCGTGAATACAGTGAATAATGTCAAAAAACTCAAAAGATTGCGTAACATAGTGAATTCCAATGTTGTCCGGACAAATTATACTTGCCTTGCAAGCATAATTGATGTCAAATCCATTCATGTCGACATCACCAAAATTTGCAATCAGCCGCCGTACATTCATTGGAGGAATGAGTGCTTCGCTCGTTGCCTGTGCAGCGCCCCGTTCAACGTGGAGTAGCACAACGGCAGATGTGATTGTGATTGGAGCTGGATTGGCGGGATTGCATGCCACTAGTTTGATCGAGAAGGCAGGTTATAAAGCCATATTACTTGAGGCAAATGGCCGACCCGGTGGTCGCCTCTATACACTTGATGATATGCCTGTCCCAACCGATGCAGGCGGCGTACAAGTGGGATCCAGTTACAAACGGTTTCATGAGATTGCTGATCGATTGGGTGTAGAACGCTATGTTCCACCCTCTTCCGGTCGAGGCTCGCTCTATCGCATCAATGGCGCATCATTGACACCAAAGACATGGCGAAATGCGCAGCAGAACCAACTTCCCCAGAGTGAGAAATCCCGTACGCCTGAAAGCTTGCTATTCTCCTATTTGGGCGGACTTCCCAAATTCGAAAAAATGTCAGACTGGATGACGGCAGAGGCGCAATCAATTGATATACCGCTAAAAGATTATCTGATCAAGCAAGGTGCATCTGCCGAAGCGCTGCGCCTAATAGATGCAAATCTAAATGGATATTCCCTAGAGACTTTGTCGGCGTTGCATCTAGCGAGAACGTTGGCTGGCTTTCGTCAAGGAAGTGGCCCTACAAAATTTGTGAAAAACGGATCACAGCGGATGACCGATGCTATGGCCAATGACCTGCGCAGTGATCTGATTTTAAACAGCAATGTCATCGCGATTGAAGACGAAGGAGATGGAGTTGAGGTCAGCCTTGTCGATGGCCGGAAATTCGGGGCTCGACATGTGATTTGTACTGCTCCTTTTTCAGTTCTGCGAACTATGCAGATTGAAACACAACTGCCATTGGCAATGCGGAATATGATTGCAGATTTACCCTATACGATGGCAAGCTTTGCCTATCTTCAAGCCAGTGATCCATTCTGGAAACATGACGGATACCCCGAATCCATTTGGTCAGATGATCCATTACTGGGCCGTGTCTTTGCGTTGGGCGAAGACCCTCCGATGTTAAAAGTGTGGCTTAACGGCCCTAGCGCCGAAATAGTTGCTCGGATGAATGATCAGGAAGCTGGAAAGGCCATCATAAGCAAAATTGAACAGGCGCGCCCATCGGCAAAAGGAAAATTAAAACTGCTGCGCATGTTCAGCTGGCAGAAGGAGAAGTTCGCCAAAGGAATTTATCATCACATTGGCGTTGGGCAAGGCGCGATGCTAGCAGAAGTTGCGCAATATGAAGGTGCCAGACTGCATTTCGCCGGCGAACACATGGCTCAGAATAGTCCCGGTATGGAGGGTGCTTTGGAGAGCGGAGAGCGCACCGCCAACCGGATACTCGCAAGTCTTTGAGGAATATCGGTACAATGTCAGAAAACCCTTCATCTTTTCCCAATCGACGCAAAGTTATGGCGGGAATGGCAGCCGCAGGAGTTGTGCTAACCGCTCCTTCTCAAGTAAATTCAGCACCAAAAGAAAAAAGTGAAGCAAGAAGCAAAATGCAAAAAACCTATGTTCTTGTCCACGGCGCATGGCATGGCGGTTGGTGCTGGCGCGATGTAGCAAAACCATTGTTAGATGCTGGACACATGGTCTTTACTCCCAGCCTATCCGGCCTTGCTGAGCGCAAACATTTAGTATCGCCGGAAATTGGCCTCGAAACACATATTACCGATATTATCTCTCTAATCGAATATTATGATTTACAGGACATAATCCTGATGGGTCATAGCTATGGTGGGATGGTCATTACCGGCGTTGCCGATAGTATGAAGGAAAGAATATCTCATATAGTCTACTTGGATGCCGCATTGCCAGAAAATGGCGACACGATGATTTCACAGGGACCGCGGCGAAATGCGGAAGCAATTAAAGAAACAGAAGTTGGTCTTCGAGCTTTGGCTCCAGATGGCATTGCGATGCAGGCCTTTCCGCCTGAAATTTTGGGTATTGCACAATCGCACCCAAGCTATTCATGGGTTGCGGAAAAACTGACACCACATCCGCTCAAAACCTGGCTTGATCCAATCAAACTCTTAGATGGTGGATCACACGGACTGAACAGAACATTTATTCATTGCAACAGACCAGCACTGCCGAATAGCAGATTTCAGTGGCATGCTGAGCAAGTGCAA
The DNA here is from genome assembly GCA_947494305.1 of uncultured Sphingomonadaceae bacterium. Lineage (GTDB taxonomy): Bacteria > Pseudomonadota > Alphaproteobacteria > Sphingomonadales > Sphingomonadaceae > Parasphingorhabdus. Next base: position 123,788 of record CANLUL010000004.1, read on the forward strand.
CAAGATGAGAGCTGGCAATATCATGCGTTGGCCACCGGGCATGACGCGATGATCACGGCGCCGCAAGAGCTGTTTCAATTGCTGACATAGGCTAAAGAGAAGCCCGCCATCACAATGGATGGCGGGCTTCTCTGCGACTAAATATCTTCAATCAATAGCGTGCAGTTAGTACAACTCCAAAACGCCTGCCGGGACGCAGTCCGGCAATAAAATTGCGTTTAAAAGTATCATTGCCATCGGCATAGCGGATGATTTGTGCAACCGAGTCTTCATTGGTCAGGTTTTTGACATAGCCCTGAATTTTGAAATTCTCATTCTCAACCCCGATGCGAAAATCTGCTACAGCGGAGCCGCCAGTTTCTGCAAGGTTATGCACCTGAGCAAAACTGGATGACACCAAGCTAACATTGGCACCTGTGAAGAAGGTCCAGTCACCAGATCCAATTGATCTGCGATAGTCAACATCCGCAAATATCTGATGAACTGGAGCGCGTGGGATGCGATTTCCATCGATTGAACCAAAGAGCGATTGACAGCCCGGCTCGCCAGGCAACTCATCGCCCGTTGAACAGTTAACCAATCCATCGTCTGCGACATCGTTGAGAACGCCCTGATTTTGATCAAATCCATCGGTAAAACGACTGTCGGCCAATGCATAGTTTGCAGTAAAAGTGAGGTTATCGCTGGGCCGTGCGACAATTTCCAGCTCCATTCCGGCTATTCTGGCATCACCCGCATTTACAACTGCAGAGACGGCATTTGTCGTGGACTGCACGTTTTGGGTTAACTGATATCCATTTATCTCATTATAGAACAAAGCTGCGTTTACGGTAAGAGCGCCGTTAAGAAAAACGTTTTTGGAACCAATCTCCCAAGCATCGGCTTCCTCTTCTTGAAAAGTATCCACGCCAGCCTGAACAGCCGTTACACCATTGAAACCGCCAGGTTTCTGCCCTTGAGCAAATGACGCATAGAGAAGATTATCTGGAGAAACTTGCCAATCCAGAAGGACTCGAGGCGAAAATTTCTTGAATGTTGCCGACGAGGTGACCGTGGTTGGCCCGGTATCAACGCCGTTAGTAATAGTACGCGCCACCAAGAACTGATCTACTTTCTCTTCTGTATATCGAGCCTCTACGCCCAAGGTAACGGTGTCCGAAATATCGAAACTTGCTGATCCAAAAATGGCCCAATTCTGAATATCCTGATTGTTAACGTTACGTGTTACTGCAACGACCTCAGCACCAGCAGAATCCGTGAGAAAGTTGAAAAAACAGCCACCTGCCGGCGAACAAAGAGCCGCACGACGAGCCTCGGAATTAGCTAGTGCCAATGCGTTGGCATTGGCGGGCAATTCACGAATATCACGACCATCATCGGATTGATCGAAGTAGTAACCACCGATCATGACGTCAAATCGATCTCCATCATAGGCCAGACGCAATTCTTGGGACCAATCTTCAGTTTGACCTGCATTGGCGAAAGAAAAATCTATGGGGCCACCGTTGACAATCCCCAATCCAATAACTGGTCCACCGGGAAAAGCTGGTACGCCAAAGGTAGCAAATGTAGCGGGTTGGAAACTACCAGGGCTATAGTCGCCGTCAGTTAAAGTGCGATCAGTAACTTTGTTATAACCTGTCAATGACGTCAGTGTGACCTGGTCATTGATTTCATAATCCATCCGAAGGCTTGCGTTGAAGGTTTTGATGTCCAACCCAACGTCCATGCCACCATTGGGAAATTGCCGCGTATAATCGGTGTTGATTTGACCCGGCTGAATGACACCACAGAAATAGCGACCTGCACCGCCATAGAAACTACCATTATCAAAGAAGCAATTGTTGTCGGAAGCATCTTGCGCAAATATTGCAGGTTGCCCATCGTTAGTACGATTATAATATGTGCGCACCTGTGCTGTAAAAGGCCCCCCGTCATCATAAGCAAAGCCACCCGAGAAGGAATATGATTCCTGTTCGCCGACCTTGTTCCCATCGAACAGGTTCGTATATTCACCATCGAAAGTATAATATCGCGCAGAAGCAAAGGCCGTTATGGAATCAGTAACAGGGCCACGAATATTGCCGGTAATATCAAATCTGCCATGCTCGGAAATATCTGCTGAGATATTTCCAGTCAATTGATCAGCTGTGGTTTTCGAAATAATATTGATCGCACCGGAATAGGTATTTCGGCCATAAAGCGCGCTCTGAGGCCCTTTAACAACTTCAATTCGTTCGATGTTATCAACATTGTAGTCACCTATTGAGCCACTAAAGTAGATACCATCGATAAACACGGCGACACCAGAATCACCTAATATATTAGCTTGCCCACGGATAACTGGACGATTGGCATCACGCCCAAAACTATCATCAAATGTCAGGCCCGCTGTCGTCTTAGAAATGTCCGAAACACTTGTTAGTGCCAGATCATCAATGGTTTCCGAACTGACAACAGCAACCGACGTCGGAACTTCCTGCAAATTTTCAGAAACCTTACGAGCCGTTACAATAATGACATTAGAATCTTCAGCACTATCCGTTGTTGTTGGTTGTGCAATTGCCGTGGCAGGAACCATTATAGTCGCCGCCATAAGCCCGCCAATAATCGAACGCTTCATCAAAATATCTCCCAATTTTCCAGATTCCTGGATTTGTCTTCCTCGACTCTTCAATTCCCACCATCATCAAAATTTGTCCAGACAAATTTTGATGATGGTGGTGAATCCATTGAAATAATGTGGCATTTTTATCACATTAACTGTCACTTTTCCTCAGACTCACGCATTTTCGGATCAGAAATTTGTCCGGACAAATATTTCTTGCCATCCGCATCGTAAAGAGGAAAGATACCTCAAGGAGAAAGGACGTATGCGCAACTTGATCAGGTTTTTGATTGCGTTCCATCTATTGTGGTCAGGTACAGCCTTTTCCGAAAGCGGACGCTCCTCAAAGCCTTTGCAATCGGGGTTCTCTGAAATCCTGATCACAACAGCGAAGCCTGCTGAATGGATCACTTTTCTGACCGCTGATGCGGGGTGGGAAATTCGCCATCGAAAACCATTGGTTTCGGCGGACATAAAACTGCTTGAGTTACCCAACCAAGCCACGGGCGAATCGATATTGTTGGCAAACAAAGGTAGTGATCGAGGATTCATCCGCTTGATACTGCTGAAAAATATCAAACAGGATCATATCCGGATCGATGATCGCCCTTGGGACACCGGAGGGATCTTCGATTTCAATATGCGTGTGGTCGGCCTTTACACACTAAGAGAAAAGCTTTTGGCCAAGGGATGGCATGGGGACAGCGAACCAATCCGATATGTTTTTGGGCCATTTGAAGTTATCGAATGGATCGCACGCGGGCCGGATGGTGTTAGAATTGCATTTATCGAACGATTAAGGCCTGCACTGGAAGGGTGGCCAAATTTATCGGTAACAAGCCGGGTTTTCAACAGCACCACAGTCGTCAAAGACATGAAAACATCCCGTGCCTTCTTCGAAAAAATTATGGGAATGAAGCCCTATCTTACCAGCAACAAACCAAGCGACAAGGCCGGTCCCAATGTACTGGGGCTCCCCCACAACATCGCGACGATGATCTCACGCGATGTCGTTATCCTGCATCCTGAAGGCAAAAATGATGGATCTGTTGAGCTACTGCAATTTGTGGGTGCTACCGGCACCGATTATTCCAAGCGAGCAAAGCCATACAATCTTGGGATATCTGCACTCAGGTTTCCAGTAGACAACCTTGATCAATCGCTGAAACTATTGTCAGAGGCGGATGTAAAGATCGCTTCAGGCCCCATAAAAATGACCCTCAATCCATATGGTAGCATTCGCATCGCAGGTATCGACAGTCCTGACGGCGTACGGCTCGAATTATTCGAAATAACAGAGAAAGGTAATCGCAATGAGTGATGACAAGGGACTGTCACGGCGCTCCTTATTCGGTGTAGGAGCCGCCGCTGCAGCCGCTGCTACCATTAATTGGAGTGATTTCGCTCAGGCTGCGGACAAGAATAACAAGCGCCCGATCAGTTTCACCCCCGATGGAAAATACGAAACAGTTCCCTTGGCTAAAAACATGATAAACCTCGGAATCGTCCAATCGCGTGTTGTTCCGGTAGAACTGTCTAACCTTAAACAATCGCGCAAAGCCAACGTGCAGCACATGTGTGATCTCATAGATGCCGCCAACGGTTTTAGCGGAAGCAAGGACCTGCTGTTCTTTCATGAATTTCCGATCACTGGCTTTTATCACGGCTGGAATCTGAAGGAGGCGCATCAAGTTGCCATCGAGCTTCCGGGTGAAGAAACGGAAGTGCTTGCCAAAAAGGCACGCGAATATGGTTGCTGGCTGGTTTTTGGATCATATGCCCGAGATCCGGATTGGCCAGACAGTCTTTTGTCGATCACATCAGTGATGAACGACAAAGGTGAAATTATCGACAAGCATTGGAAAGCCCGAAACATCAAAGGCTTTTTTCCAGGCGGTCGCGAATTATTCACAACCACTATCTATGATGTTCTCGATCAATATATTGAAATGTATGGTGAGGATGCGGTTCTACCGGTCACCAGAACACCCCTCGGCAACATTGTGACCAGCAGTGTGCAGAGGGAGCCGGAATTGTTTCGCGCCTTCGCGATGAAGGGAGCAGAAATCATTCTCCGCACCGCAACAGGCGGATTCACACCGGTCGATATACAAGCAACATCCCTATACAATGGCGTCTATACCGCCATTGCCAACAACGCTGCCTCTCCCGAGAACAAATATTATTTCGCCGATGCAGGGGGAGGAAATTCTGCTCTTTACGGTCCCAGTGGCAAAGAAATTGACAAAGCGGAAACTGCTTTTGAAACACTTGTAACTGCTCGGATTCCGATAGCAGACTTCAGAGCGCGGCATCGACAACCGCTGGTACACACAGAACTTATCATGCCTGTCTACGAGCGATATAGATCCCGCTATGGACCCAACCTGCTCGCTGATTACAAGCCTACCGACTATGATGACGCTGGTCGTCACCTGCGAAACAAGACGCGCTGGCCAAAATAGATGATTTAGCGATTGCAATGATCCCACGCTTCAGTAATTTGTCCGGACAAATTATAGGAGATTCTAATGCCAGCATATATGATCGTTACGGCTAACATTAAGGATCGCGATGCATTTATTGCAGGATATGGTGCCGCAGCCGGAGCATTGGTCGAGAAATTCGGCGGCAAATATGTACTGCGCGGTCCGGGGGCTGAACTGCTGGAAGGCGAATTTGGCGACGGCGCCTCCATGGTGATTTCCGAATGGCCCGACATGGAAGCGGCCCGTAAGTTTTGGAACTCTCCAGAATATGCAGAAGCAAAGAAGCTCCGCGCAGGCGTTGCGGATTGCCAGGTTCTTCTAATTGAAAGCCCAAAAATCAATGACTGATATTATTAAACGCACCACACTAATGGTTCGCGATGGTGACCAATCATCCAACTGGTATGAAACTGTGTTCGGCATGACCAAATGGATGGACACGCCCTTCACACTATCCGGAACACAGCTTGCAGCTGGAAAAAAAGGTGATCAGACAAGGCTCATCATTTTGAAATGCGAAGATGATCTGATCGGGATGATCGGATTGCTTGAATGGCTCGACCCCAAGATGGATGCCCCGGATGAACTACCGACTGAAATCAAGTTTGGAGCCCCTATCTTCGTAGTTCAATCGGATGACGCCAAAGGCGCAGTTGAAAGAGCACGAACGCTTGGTTCCCGCATTCACAGTGAACCTAGAGAATGGCAAGTTACCGGAGCCGATGGTCGTAAGAAAGATATGATAGGCTGTTCCTTCTGGGATCTGGACGGTTATTTTTATGAAGTAAATCAAGTTGTGAAGGTTCACGACTAGGTGAATGTGACCAATCTCAACGCTTTTGATGCGCTAGCTGCAAACAAGCAGATTGATGATAATGCCAATTATCAATGGTGCGTAGCTGGGCGCCCAGAAGGCAATGTCCTTCCGTCAGATTTTCAATGGACCGCCACCGATATCCCCGAGCCCAATGAAGGGGAAGTTCTTCTTAAAACGCACTATCTAGGCCTCGCCCCGGTTATGCGCTTCTATATGATGGGTGGCAGCCCATCGGGCGAAGCCGAGCTTTCGATTGGTGATGTTATTCATGGTCGCGGCGTCGCACAAATTGTCAAATCTCGCCATCCAGATTGGCAAGAAGGCGAAATGGTGCAGGGCCAGATGGGCTGGCAAACCTACAAAGTCAGTACAATGTCGGAGCAAGAGAAGTTTTTTCGCATGCCCAATAATGGCTTGTCTGCTGCATTGGGCTCAGGTGTCTTGGGAATGACCGGCCTGTCCGCACATGCTGGTTTTTTTGCTTGCGGGGATCCCAAACCAGGTGATCGGATGGTACTTTCAGGGGCCGCTGGCGGGGTTGGTTCAATGGTTAGTCAATTGGCCGCCAATGTTTCAGGTTGCGATGTCGTCGGTATGGCTGGTGGGCCAGAAAAATGCGCCTTCATTTTGGAACATGGCTGCTCGGCAGCCATTGACTACAAATCAGATGATATTGAGGCAAAGCTCGATGGGCTGCGTCCCAATGGGATCGATCTTTACTTTGACAATGTCGGCGGTGAAACCTTGGAAGCATGTTTGGAACGCTTGCGGATGCATGCCCGCATCGTCCTTTGCGGTTCTATCAGCGAATATACCCGCGATGTACCCTTCAAGCTCTCTAACTATACACGATTGCGGGCCACCGACAGCCGGATGCAGGGCTTTTTCGTCTACAACCACCTAAACAACTGGGAACGTGTGATGGATGATCTGGCTGGATGGATCCATGATGGCAAATTGAAACCAGCGCAGGACATCGAACAGGGATTTCAGAATATGCCAAAAGCATTGGCAAATCTATATTATGGCGCAAATGTTGGGGTGCAATGCTGCTCTGTGCGCGGAGAACCGGAGGAATGGTTATGAATACGAAGCCACAAGTACGGTTTCAACGTGCCAACTTTGTTGTTGAAGATATTGATCGTGCACTTGATTTCTATGAGGGCGTGCTGGGTTTTGATGTGACCTTTCGAAAGGGACATAATCCTGAAAGCTATTCTATCCCAGTTTTTGAAATACCCGAGGGCGCGGAACTTGATTTCGCCATTCTTTCTCTTCCTGATCAACCACGTGTTATGGCACTCTCCGGTATCAAGAATGTAGAACATCTGCCCTATCCTCGCCCAAGACGCAGCGCGATCGTACTGGATGTAGACGATCCTGACAAAGTAATGGCTGAGAGCCGAGCGCTAAATTTGAAAGTTTACGACGAAGGTAGATTGGAAACCCACGATGGCAGAATTGGCCGTGAGATTGGAATTGTTGATTTTGATGACAATCTGGTTGTGATCTATCTAATACCGGAAGCGCAATAATGGTGGATGCTACAGATACATCAGAAATGAAGGCAAAATCAGCGCCCTATCCAAGCGCCGCTGCGGGTTGGTTCCTCGTCATCATGCTCACTATCGCCTATGTCTTTAGTTTTGTGGATCGCTACATTCTTGGTCTGCTCATCGAGCCAATCAAAGCAGAATTCGGTCTCTCTGACCGATCAATAGGCTGGCTGCTTAGCGCCTTCACACTTGTCTATGGATTCGTTGGAATCTTTATGGGTTGGTTGATTGATCGAGGAAAGCGTGTCTGGATCGTGTCAATTGGCATTGCTCTCTGGTCGGCAGCAACAGTTGCGACAGGTACGGCAAAGAACTTTGTATCTTTGTTTGCGGCCCGTATGGGTGTTGGTGTTGGTGAAGCGACTTTGAGTCCTGCTACTTTTTCTATGATTGGGGACAGTTTCCCAACAGAAAAGCGAGGGAAACCCATTGCCTTTTATTCATCGGCTCTCCCCTTGGGAGCCGGTATTGCATCCTTACTAAGCGGGGCCATTATCGCCTGGACAGCCGCAAGTGGCAGTCAAACACTACCCTTTTTTGGGGAGCTTTCGCCTTGGCGTTTTACGCTAATTGTCGTCGGCCTTCCCGGTATTGTATTGGCCGCCATGTTCCTGTTCATGAAGGAACCTGCGAGGCGTCCAACGACTTCCACTGACGTTATCGGTGGCAGCGGCTTTTTCGATGCTCTCAAATATATCTGGGACAACAAAACGCTGTATATTGGATTTGTCCTGATCATCTGCACAATGACGGCAATTGCCTATAGCCAAGGGTTTCTTGCGCCGACTTTTGAACGCACATGGGGATGGTCTCCTCAAAAATATGCCTTCATTAACGGTGTAGCGTTGCTGATCATTGGGCCTGCAAACATGCTGATTATGGGAACATTATCTGATTGGTGGACCAAAAAAGGCGTGAAGGATGCGTCTTTGCGCATCCTCTATGTGGGCTTTTTCATCATGGTCCCCACAGCATCTTTACCGTTGTTCATGCCAACAGGAGAGCTGGCCTTTGCGATATTGTGCATCAATACAATCGGCATCGGTATAGTATCGGCGATCGGGGTGACTTCTTTGCTGGTGATTACGCCGGCCCAAATTCGTGGTCAGATTGTTGCGCTTTATTATCTGGCTATAAGCTGGTTCGGATCACTCGGACCAATTGCTGTAGGTGAGCTCTCTAGCGGTGTATTTGGCGAAGAAAATTTGCGGTATGCGGTCGCAACCGTACCCTTTATCTTTGCCATTGTTCCGCTTCTCATGATGCCAATGACCAGAAGACTCTATCTAAGACAGATGGATCGTTTGGGAGAATCTACAGAATGATCAGAAAAGGTTATTCCGATGGTCCATTCGGACAAGTCCATTGGCGGATGATGGAAGCACAAGGCGCAGCAACGAAGTCAGATTTATATTGCATGCATCCCGGTCCCTTTAGCGGAATTGCCTACACTAACATCATGCCGCACCTTGCGCTTAATCGGCGGGTAATTGCACCAGACTACCCCGGCTATGGTGGATCAGATCCGTTCAAAGAACACCCTTCAATAGAAGAATATGCTCACGCCATATTCGCTGTCGTGAAGGATCTGTCCGGCGACACTCCGATAGACTTGACGGGTTTTCACACGGGTAATCTAGTGGCTGGAGAAATGGCTGTCACAGATCCTTCGAGCATAAATAGATTGGCATTTGTTGATGTGCCTGCCTTTGATGCCGAAACCAGTGCGAAATATCGTTCGATGGCGGCCCAGCCGTTTGAGATTAGTGATGACAAGGAATGTTTAGCAAAACCATGGAATCGGGGTGTTACCAGTCGCATCTCTGAACAAGGGCCCGCACGCGCAATCGAGATGTTTGCCGAGCAGTTGCGCGCCGGACGCAATATGCATACCGCCTTTGACGCAGCATTCACTTATGATGTTTACGATCGGCTACCTCAAATAACACATGCTTGTTTGGTATTGGGCACACAATCAGATCTTCTCGACGCAACCCGCTGGGCCGGAGCCAATATCCCAAACGCCACGTTTGTGGAACGGCTCGATATTGAAAAAGGCGTCCTTGATCAAAATGCAGAAGCGACGGCGAAAGAAATTCTCACATTTTTGGATGGAGTAGATTGATGTCACATTATGCGATTTATTGCCGCGACAAGGCGGGATCAGAAGATCAGCGACAAGCCGCAAGCCCAGCGCATCTCAAGCATGTTGAAAAGCACCTTGATCATTATTTTATCGCTGGCCCTATCAGAGATGAAAGCGGAGCGACCGTAGGATCCTTACTGATCGTCAAAGCCGATAGTGTTGATGAAGCGCGTGCATTTCTTGAGCAAGACCCCTATTTCTCTGCCGATATTTGGGAAAGCATTGAAATCCATGATTTCATGCCCGCAGCGGGAGATTGGATCGGCGGCAAAATATGGTGACCCGCTTGATCGGTTTCTTTGTCCTGATATTTGGACATCTACTTCCGGCTCAGGCGCAAAATATTTCTCCCTGGACTGAAACGGTTGTCAACGTCCGAGATATCCAAGCATCATCGGCTTTGTTTCTGAAACTGGGTCAGTGGCGGATCGTCAGTGAAGATGCCATGACCGAGGGTGAGTTTCGCTACTGGAAGTTGCCAAACAATAGCACTGGTCGATACAGGCTAATTTGCGCACCAAAAGCCAGGAGCGGTTGCATCAGATTTATCCAGATCAACGGTACAGACAAACAGATGCCGATACGGGCGGCGCTACGTCCCTGGGATACTGGTGGTATATTTTCAACGATGGTGCGGTCCGATAACGTCGAACAATTATATCGGGACGCGCTGGAACTGGGCTGGTGGGCAGAAAGCCCGCCCATACGGTTTCAGTTTGGGAGTTCGGATTTGCGCAATGTTGTACTGCGCGGACCTGATGGAGTAAACTTGGCCGTTTATGAGCGAATCTCTCCCAGTTTTACTGCTTTTCCGCTAGGCCGGATAAGTCAGGGATTCAATTCCATGCGGATGGTTCGCGACAAAAATATTGCTCGGGATTTCTATCGCTATAAACTTGGATTTGGTATCCTATTCGATGCTGATAGTGATTTCCCTGATCCAGCATTCTCCAATCTGAGCATACCACTAAACTACACGCCAAAGATAAAACGAATCGCTACCGCCCTGCATCCCACGCCAGGGGAAACAGGGCGAGTTGAGGTCATGCAGATTTCTGGGTTTACGGGTCGCGACGTCAGTGGTCAGGCAACGTTACCAAATTTGGGTATCATTTCAGTTCGATATCCGGTTGATGATCTCACACGCTATCGCAAACAACTTGAGTCCAAAAGCGTAAGCATCGAATATTCTGCAAAGCGTGTCCCGATTGGGGGGCTAGGGGTGATAAATTTAGTCGCAGTGCGCGATCCTGATGGCAGCATCACAGAATTTTATGAGACAGTACAGGAATAGCTTATGGCTCGAATTAAACCACTCACAGTTGAAGAACTGCCAGAGGAAACACAGACTGCATTGCGCTTCTCGGAAAATCTAATGGGCTATGTGCCCAACTCCGTGATGACAATGGCCCATTGGCCAGAGTTACTGGTTGCTTTTCGCGGACTTGTTGCAACAATTTATGGTGTCAGTGAAATCGACAATGGCCTGAAACGCCTAATCGGCGCTGTCGTGAGCGCAGCGGCAGGTTGTCAATATTGTAAGGCCCATACAACACTAGGCGCGCTTGACGTCGGTGTTGACGAGGAAAAGATTAAGGCGGTTTGGGAATACCAAACCAGCGATCTTTTTTCCGACGCAGAAAGAGCAGCGCTCGATCTTGCCTTTGCGGCAGGACAGGTTCCCAACGCAGCCACAGATTCCCATTTTACAGCACTCGACCCATATTATGATGAACGTCAAAAGACTGAAATCATGGCGGTGATCTCCATGTTTGGCTTTCTTAATCGCTGGAATGATAGTTTAGCTACAGCGCTTGAAGACAAACCATTTGAATCAGCAAATAATCTCTATACTTCCGATCAATGGCAACCAGGTCAACACCGATGACCAGTGCTAAATCTATGCTGATGTTTGTGCTGGTGCACCTGTCGATACCAACATATGTGTTGGCTGCACAGCCGACCGCCAAAACCGACATGTCAGTTGCCGACAGTCAGCAGATTTCAGCATGGGCTGCGCAGTGGAAACAATTGATCGAAGCGGGGCATATCGAAAAAATGCGCGATATGTATGAACCCGATGCAGTGCTGATGTCCAATGGAGCACCGCCACAAATCGGCGTAAATGCGATATTGAAATTTCTTGGCCGGAATAAAGTAGCAGGCAATAAGGTTACCATCGACTTCGCCAATGAAGACCTGACTTTGGAAGGTGATCGTGCCTATCTGACCGCAAAGTACTGGATGACCATTACGCTCGCTCGCGGTAGCTCAATAAATGTGATGGGCAGATCGTTCTTAGTCTTTAAAAAGAACCAAGATAAAAAATGGAGGCTCTGGAAAGACATAGACAATCAAGCGCCGGATGTTCGGTCTGAAGATCGTCCAAACTAGGCGATTTCAATTAGCTCCAGCAGTTCACCAGCGGGCCCGATCGTGGTCGCTGATCTGCGCCCCAGATAAGGAGCGACAGCAATTTTGACTGGAGGTTTAATCCAATTCACCGAAATCGCATCCAGATTTTCAACCGCTAGACTTACCAATCCGTTTCCGGGTGGTAACATACCTTCATGACGAGGACGACTAGATGCCTCCGCAGGGTAATCATCCACCTCGGCGATGGGAAGTCGATCATTTTGAACCATGGTCAAATCAGATGTTGTCCCCGAAGGCAATCCGAAAGCATCGTTGATCATGCTATATTCCAGCGTGTAAGTATCGCCCTCAGTGAAGTTAAGCTTCTCTTTATACCAGTCCACCGAAGCCGCACGATCTGCTGTAGCGAGAATGACGATGAAAATATGGTCTGTCAGCGCGTGTGCTTTAGGTAGATCGGTAGACGGGGTATCCTCTCGAACTTCATTGAGATAAACCATCTCACGGCCAGGACCGAGCGCCTGCATCGGGACAAAATAGGGCAATCCTTCCAATTCTTTTGGTGGTCCGACAATGTCGAATTGGCTGCCTTGCAAACGATCCGGCCAGCCGAAGACATCCTGTACCGTAAACTCATATGCGGCCCATCCATAAGTCGTTGTCGGCTTGAAATCCGGATGATCGGGTTGTTCGACGAGGCGTATATGACAATCCGCGCCGCTAGCCATTTGTAACGTTGCCATTCGAGCGTCTGCGATATTGGGACAGCCCCATGCCGCCGCCAATTCAAAACCGACTGATCCGTCCTGAATCAACTTTAAACCCAGCACATCATGATAACTTCTAATGCCGGCTTCAATATCTGGAACTGCAGATACACCACCAAGGATTGAACCATGTTGAATGGCATGAGTCATATTAGAACTCCGGTTTGCGTTTTTGAAGGAATGCACTCACTCCCTCTTTGAAATCGTCACTTTCAAAGGCCGCGTCAAACATTTGGGATGAAGCAGCATCATCATCTGCCTGCCCTTCCAAAATGCGTTGAATGATATGCTTGCTCATCTGCTGGCTGTGGGAGGAAACTTCGGACATGGTTGTCGCCAAGGCCATCGCTTCGGCATATGGATCATCCGCAACCTGGGTGACGAGACCGATCCGCTCCGCTTCCTGCGCGTCCATGATTTGGCCGGTGAACAAGATCCGTTTAGCCTGCGAAGGGCCTACAGCATCGACCAAAAGTTTGGTATCATGTAATGGATAGACCAAACCGAGCTTGGCAGGAGTGACCCCAAACCGTGCGCCAGGGCCAGCAATCCTCATATCGCAAGCCAACGCAATTCCGCATCCGCCGCCAACGCAGTCACCATCAACAATTGCAATCGTTGGTTTGACTGCCTGTGCCAATTCATGTTGCACTTTGCCGATAGCCGCCTGATTTTTGGCCCGCCATTCAGGATCAGTGGATCCAGTACTAAACTCACCAATATCTGCACCGGCGCAGAATGCGCTGTCTTTTTTGCTGGCATTGACGGTTAGAACACGGATCGATGAATCCGCCATTGCCTCAGCAAGTAGTTCCGGGAAAAGCTCCCACATCTCTTGATTGAAGGCATTGCGCTTCTCGGGGCGGTCAATGACCAGCTGGGCAATCGTGCCATTTTTTTCCAGACGAAGCGTCATATAGGATCAGCCTTTGCCAAATGTTTAGCAATTTGATGGCGCGTCGTGACCCAAACATCCTGCTTTGAACGCACATGTTTGAAAAATTCTTCCAATGCCCAGATACGCCCGGGACGACCAATGATACGTAGGTGTAAACCCAAAGACATCATCTTCGGATTGCCGTCTTCTCCTTCGCGATAAATTTGATCAAAATTGGCCTTGGCATAGTCCAACCATTGATGCGGCGTCAGCGCTGGGTCGGTCCACATTTTCATATCATTGTTATCAAGTTGATAGGGCACGATGGCAATCGGTTTCTCTGGCACTGTTTCCTTGTCCCAGAACGGAATATCACCGGAATAGTTGTCCATGTGATAATCGAAGCCTTCTTCGATAAGAATTCGCCGCGTATTGTCGGTATGGAAATAGCGCGACAGCCAGCCATACGGACGAGTACCTGTTGTTTTCTCGATCGATGTCACTGCTTTGTGGATGAAGTCGCGTTCTTTCGCTTCATCCATCTTGAATTGATGTACCCAGCGATAGCCATGACTAACGGGTTCATGCCCCATCTCTGCGATTGCTTCTCCAATTTCTGGATAATTTTCGAGGCTCATTGCCGCAACAGTCCAACTCGCCATTATCTCATAGTTTTTGAGTAGCTTGACGATGCGCGGGGCACCTGCCTTGATCCCGTAAAGATAATTGCTTTCATTGCCATAGTTGCGAATTGGCGATTTGATATGGATTCCCAGCTCATCAACCGGTTCCATCCCGCGATCACCACGCGCAATGGTCATTTCGCTACCTTCCTCAACGTTCACAACAACGCTCAGTGCCATTTTTGCGCCATCCGGCCAGTCCATGCGTTCTTCGGTAAGCGCCATCAGTGCATTTCCTCCCCGCCAGAGATATTGAGCGCTTCGCCGGTCATGTAGAAAGCATCTTCACTCGCCAGCCAAGCACATACCGCCGCAGTGTCTGTAGGCAGACCAGGTCGCCCCATTGGATTGCTCTTGCTCATATTGGCGAGATAATCCTCGACCGTGTCGAAGCCAAGCAGCTTCGAGAAATACTCATTCTGCTGCGCACCCAATCCGGTTGTGACGTGATTCGGACAGACGGCATTGACGGTTATCCCGTGCGCTCCCAGTTCCACCGCACTCGCGCGCGTTAGTCCCACCATACCGTGCTTTGATGAAACATAGGCCGGTAAATGCGGGAAACCGGTCTTGGCTGCCTGTGAAGCGATATTTATAATCCGTCCACCATGACCAGCCTTAACCATCGCCTTGGCCGCAGCTTGTGTGCAATAAAATGCTCCAGAGAGATTAACGCCAATCACCTGATCCCATTCCTTGTCGGTATCAACCTCAAGCAATGGCTTCATCATGAATCCAATTCCGGCGTTGTTGACAAAAACATCAACCGAACCAAATGCGTCCACTGACTGGGCAACCAGTGCCTGACATTGAGAAGCATCGCTGACATCGCAGGCGATTGCCGCAACCTCGACACCGCGACCACGCAGCTCATCTGCCACACCGTTTTCTTCGTCTCCAATAGTTAAATCAGAGACGACGCAATTTGCCCCTTCATCGGCAAAGCGCTGCAAGATTCCCTGCCCCAACCCTTTTTCCTTGCCTGAGCCGGTGACAACAATCGTCTTTCCTTCAAACCGTCTGGACATCAGAGGTCTTCAGTCAAAATGAAAGCCGGGCCATCGGCATAATCCTGAAACGGGGCCGCCGCAGCTTGGAATTCTTCATTAGACACATCAGCGACAAAATCGTCCATGTTGGTGATGTCGATAATCTCGAAATATTCATAAGGTGCCTTGTCATCTGAACCGAAAAGGCCGGTCGCCTTATGCACGGTAAAACTGTTCACTGATGGCAGGGCACTGGCGGTTGGGACATCCTTTGTCTTGGCCCATTCTTCATATTCTGCCACGTCCGTGCCTGATTTCAGATTAAACGGTACGATAATACGCATGATGTTTCTCCTCTCATGTCATTTCAAATAATTATCCGGTCGGCGATAGCCGCGCAATTTGTCATCTAGTTTCCGTGCCAAGGCAAATAGATCAGCCTCGCAGCCTTTTGATGTAATGATCTGCAATCCCAGTGGCATGTCATTATCATCGAATCCCGATGGAATGCTGATTGCTGGAAGATCAGAGATATTGGCAAGACAAGTATAATCCGCCTGATTGGCAGGAGCATCTTCACTATGCGGGAACGCTGCTTGCGGTGTTGTTGGCAGAATGCAAAAGCCATGCTTCGCAACCAGTTGCTGCATGGTCTCGGCTGTTTGCTTCAAGATCGCCTGATCGTCTTCCCAATCCGCTGCCTTACGCGCCGGACCATAAGCAATTAGCTTTCGAAAACCATCTGACAATTTGGACTGATCATGGACATCAAACTGCTTTGCCAAAAATTTTGCTGCTTTGATAAATCCTGCAAAGCGAATCCGGGACAACGTATTTTGTAGCTGTGACACGGCAATGGTCTCGCCCGCCCAACGCATGATGTCCCGGAAGTTTTCGATAACCTCCAGTTGGCAATCGACTCCGGTTTCCACCAATGTCGCGAGTGATCCAGTCGCGGCTCTCTCTTCGCCAAAGTCGCTGATAATCCGTGTTGTCTTCTCAAGCAGATCGAGATTGCGCGCGATTGGGCCGATACAGTCTAATGATTGCTCGGTCAGTTCCAGTCCTTCCTGGCTGATCGACGACTGCGCCGGTTTAAACCCATAGACACCGCAATAGGCAGAAGGAACGCGAACCGAGCCCATCGTATCGGTGCCAAGCGCAACATCACACAATCCTGCCGCCACAGCGGCTCCGCTACCGCCTGATGAACCGCCCGGAGTGTAGCCCTCTTTATGCGGATTATAGGTTTTGCCGAACCATGGATTATCGGTCTTCGCCCCAAGCGCAGCCTCCTCCATATTCAGCATACCAATTACCATACCGCCAGCTTCACGGATTTTTGCGACAACAGCGGCGTCATTTTCAGCGATGCGTTCACGAAAGACTTCGCATCCTGCCGTCCACGGCATATTGCGAACCGCGATATTGGCTTTCACGCCAATGGTCACACCGGCCAGCACTCCAGAACTGCCATCCGCTTGCCGATCAAAATAGGTGAAAGCGTTAAGCGGCCCGTTTGCCGATTCTAGGGCATCCCAATCAATCATAGGTTACGTTCGTCAATCAAACGGATAGGTTTTTGACGTGTATCGATTTGGGTATCTTTAGCCGTCTCGCCAGTTCCCACAACTTCGACTCCAACTTCAATTCCAATGCCCTTGCGCAGGAGGTCTGCGAGCTCAGATTGATTGCTGTCTCCCCGGCTTTCCAGTGTCACGTGCATCTCATCTCGACCGGAATCATCTCGCACGACGCGACAAACATACTCGCCGGTCAAATCGCTGCGGTCCTCGATTATCGCGCCAATCGCATGCGGAAAAATATTGATCCCGCGCAGTTTGACCATATTATCGCTGCGGCCCTTGAAGCCGGTTATCCGCTTGAACACCATACCGGTCGAGTTGCTGTCGGTACGTTCTTCGGTAATGTCATGTGTATTGAATCGAATACAGGGCGCGATATCGTCCTTGAACAGACAGGTAACAACCATGTCCCCGGTTTCGCCCGAGGCAACTGGCTCGCCACTGTCGACGTCCAGTAGTTCCAGATATTGTGCATCTTCCCAGACATACATGCCATCTCGCTCAGGACCTTCCCCAGCAATGGTGCCAGTATCACCGACACCATACCAGTCATATGCTTTTGCACCCTGCCAAGCAGCCTCAGTGGAAGCGCGATCCTCTGTCCCCAAATGGCCAATAATCATTTTCAGATTTATGCGATCGAATAACTTTTCTGCAGCCGCAGTGTCGGCAAGTTTGCGAATATAGTCGACGAAGCCAACCATGCAGGTGACGTTAAAGTCAGCCATCAAATTCACCTGATTGACCGAGCGTGTCTCGATGCCAGTACCCGCACTCAAGAACAACGAGTTGGTGAAATGAGTGACAGCCTCCCGAATGTAGTGACCGCCATTGATCATGCCATGACCGTAAACAGATTGAACTACATCCTCTCGGCCAAGTCCCATCCAACGATACATGCGGCCAACCAGAAGATTAGTGATCTCTCGACCTTTGGGACCAAACATAAGGGGTTGCGGTCGTCCTGTCGTGCCGCTGGTGGTATGGAACACAACGGGAGTATCCCCACGACCATCAAAATCACCATAGGGCGGTGAGTCATTAACCGACGCCATTAAATCCGTCTTGTCGTAAACCGGCAATTTATTGATATCCGATAGCCCACCAATATCACCTGCTTCTATACCCTGATTTCCCCAAAGACGTTGATAGAATGGAATTTCCCACCCGCGCTTCACTAGCTTTCGAAACTGTTTGTCCTGAATCGCATAAAGCTCGTCGCGTGACATATTGGTGTAGCGCTCCACAAACCGATCGCCGACCGGATATTGTTCCAGCATCGCTTTGGCATCAAAAGATTCAAAATAGGTTGGAAAAGTCATTGTAGCTCCGTCGCATAGGCAAGAGGGTTTTCGAAAATTCTAGGGTCGCATTCGTCGCTAGCTAGACGTCGACATAGATCATGTTTCTGCTGTGACTGCGCGGTGGTCATCGGCGCTTCTGGACTGCCCAGGTTGGCATCAATTTGCCTTTCAATCCGGTCACCATTCTTCAGAATGATATCGAGTCTTTGAGGGGCAAGAGCATTGGTATCAACACTGCCATCCAAAGTAACTTTCACTTTTTCACCCAATGCCGCGAGCTCGGGCGAGGACAGTCCTTCCGAACAGAAAAAATCGGGATCAATGACGCCGTCTCGCAACATCATCGGAGCCAACAAAGGCAGACAAAGTCGGGCATAGGCAGGGGTCATAGCGGTCTTAAAGGGTCGACCAACCAGACGATGAATTAGCGGCGGAGCAAACAGCTCAATTGATTGCACGTCATCGAGAATCAAATTATGTTGCTCTCGAATGCTGGCAAGTGCACCGAGCGCGCCGTGACTAGCACGACCCGATGGGAAAGGTTTGATGGAAACTTCGGATATGCGCCATATCTTGCCAAGATCTCGGGTATAGTTTGAAAGATCGATATCTTCCATAAGCTTGTCATATCCAAACGGCCCCTCAAACACATCATGTGGCCCATTCATTCCTGCTTTCACGAGATCGACCGCACTGATCGCTGAACGGGCCGCATTGGCAATTTGAAGAGGCAGGGCGATAGAGGCTTCGACATGTGCTTGCATAGTCCCACCGGCATAGCTGTATGCCAGTCCCAACACGTCGCCATATTGGTCGGGATCCAGACCTTCTAGTCGAGCTAAGGCTAGTGCCGCGCCAATAATCCCTGCGGTCGCTGGGCGAAAAAAGGCCATAGGGCCCGTCGCTGCGATACCAAGGCCACTCGCAATATCTACACCCACAGCTAATGCTGTAAGAAATTCACTCGCATCACTTCCACCCCGGCGATCTGATGCGGCTAACAGTGCGGCTGTCACCACCGACAATGCATGGACCACTGCCGGCTCATGCACCGCATCCCATTCCAGGCAATGAATCGCAAACCCGTTAAAAAAGGCTGCTGAGGGGGTCGGCAATCTATGATTATCGATCAATGTTCGCGCATCGTTGCTCGTTCCCCAGCCTGTCACTGCGGGCAGAAGTAGACCTGCTTCTGGTGAATTTGCTCCAGCCGCTCCTCCGGCCAGTGTATCACCCAAAAGACGTTCTGCATCGACGCAGACATTGGCTGGTAGCTCGTGCTCTTTTGCTGCAAAATCCAAGATTTTCTGCGTTTCGGTCATGATAACCAATCCCTCAGCATTTGATGAATGCTACTTACATCATCGTCTTCAAGTGCCAGATGTACGGCGCGGTCTGCCTCTTTTTCCGGCAACCCGCCCCAAGCAATTAGTTGGCGCGCCTTTTCGATTACTTGTTCGTTGGACATTGGCCGTTCCGGATCGCCGAGCGTATCAACTAGCTCGATGCTTTTTTCACCGCATGTCACGCGCGCGCCATAATGTGCGGGATACCGCTCGGTAATATCTGACATCTCTTTGACAATCACGCGGCTGCGACCTTGGGAAAAATTAATGATGGTCTCAGGTTCAAAATCGGCCAATTCTGGAACGCCTTTTTCAGCAACAATGGCAACTGCATGTTGCAAAGAAAACTTGGCATCGACCACTGTTCCGGGATTAGGTCGATCACAAAAAACTATTGCATCTGCGTAGGTTTCAACCAGTATTCTGTCGTCCAGAAAACCGTGCTTCTTCTTAAGCTCCAGCGCCGCATCAATCACTGGATGTGCATGACGGCAGGCACCCCAAGGCTTGAAGCTAACGTCGTGGATGCGCCATTGGTCGGGGAACTCCATTGGCGTGGGTTGATCACAAGTGGCAGCGTATAAACCTTGCGGACCTTCAAGAATGAATCGAGGACCAGAAAGCCCACGGAACGCATGATAGCCAGCCGCTTTTCCGTTGCGGCATGCCGAATCGATATGCCATTGCTTTGCTTCACACGGTTCATTTCGCATTTGCCAGAGACCTCCGGAAACAGATCCCGCAAGCCCCATCGCTGAAACCAGCTGATTCTCATCACTATCGTTCAAACTGGCGGTAGCGACGGCGGCTCCGAATTGACCAGCTGTCGAGGTATTGTGATACATTGAGTAATGCTTGGCATCAAAGGTGGCGCCGATGGCAATCGTAGCTTCATAACCTTTGACTGCAGCATCCAATATGCGATTCATATTGACTTTACTGTTCGA
The DNA here is from genome assembly GCA_947494305.1 of uncultured Sphingomonadaceae bacterium. Lineage (GTDB taxonomy): Bacteria > Pseudomonadota > Alphaproteobacteria > Sphingomonadales > Sphingomonadaceae > Parasphingorhabdus. The sequence goes on from CANLUL010000004.1 coordinate 144,279, forward strand.
AATTAGCGTTGGCCAGATTACGGGACCTGGATGCAATATTGAACTGCGGTGGATATCGTCCATCTCCAGAACATTACCTAGCATCACAGATGCGCCAAAAATATTGTCCGCTGAGTAGGATCTTACCAAGCACCCTACCTTGCTCTGCCGCGCGCCTGCCACGCAACCCAACCAATCGAGCAAATGCAGCCGTGCCCTTTGGCGTGTTGCGTCATCGATCGACCGCATCAAGTGCTTGGCCAATTTCTCGGTCAGGCTCTCTTGCGTCATCTGTCTACCCGCCGTAAGATCGCAATATGTCCAGACAACAAATACAGACGAAAAAAAAGCCCCGCTACCTGGAAATGGCTGATCAATTGCGAGAAGAAGTATTGCGCGGGGACTATTCTGATCCCGGAGACTTTCCGACGGAATCTGTCCTGTGTAAGAAATATGATGTCAGCCGATACACGGTTAGAGAGGCGCTTCGGAAACTCACTTCTGAAGGCCTGATTTCCCGTAAACGGGGATCGGGTACTGTTGTCCAACCAGCGACCGCACGTGCTGGGGCGTTGCACCAGCCGCTCAGCAATGTTGGTGAAATCCTTCAATATGCGCGTGACACGACGATTAGTTTTGAGAAAATGGAACCGCAAGCCATTCCAGCCAAAATCGCCGAACAAATTGGAACCACGCACAAACGAAAATGGTTCGTGTTTCACGGTAAACGGCGCAAGGCCGGCCGTAAACGGCCGATTGCTGTCACCGTTGCTTGGGTCAATCCTGACCTCGCCGATGCTGTCAAACAAATCGATGTGGGGGGCGCAACGCTGTTTGGGCAGATCGAAGAATATGGCAAAATTACTGTCTCGCGAGTCACCCAAGATATTCAGGCCATTTCTGCGTCGAAACATTTTGCCAAAGATTTGGGTCTTGAAGAAGGCGATCCAATCTTGCGCATTTTGCGCTGCTACTTTGACGAAAATGATCGCATGTTTGAGATTTCGGCCAGTTACCATCCTGGCGATCGATTCGCCTATTCTATGCATATTGAAGTCGACTAAGACGTTCACTTTTGCAGTTCCGGCGCATCGCTAGCTTGCCACTTATCTTCCGATGCGAAACGAAAAGACGGCGCGATTTGGTGATTGTCATCCGCTTGAATCAGCAAACCTCGTTCGCGTAAGAAATCTTGATCCAGCGCTTCTCTGAAATTCAGAATCGGTGAGAATGCGACGTCCTTATCCTCAAACCATCGCACCCAAGCATCCCGAGTTTTCGAAGCAAATGTTGCCCTTAAAAATGCAGTAAGTGGCGCTTGTCCCTCCCCGGCCTCGTTCTCAGCTAACGGCAGTAGATCCAATCTATCCAATGCGTTCAGCAGGTTTTTGGCAAATTTAATCTCTCTCGCACCCAGCACCACATGTTTGCCGTCTGATGTCGCATACACATTATAGAAGGCCGCTCCGCCGAGTGAACGTTGTGATTGTGATTGGGGTGCTTGACCGCCACTAATCGCTCCTCCGGCAATGTGGGCGCACCATGGCATCATAGAATCGAACATGGCAATATCGACATAGTCACCTTTACCAGTCTGCTGACGACCGAGAAGTGCCATCAATATGGCTGACAGGCCGTTTAGTCCGGCGGCCATATCGGCCGATGGCACACCTGGAACCACCGGCAAACCATCAGGACCGTCATTAACCGACAAAAATCCAGAAAGAGCCTGCACTGCCAAATCGTGTGCGGGATGATGTGCCATTTCTCCTTCTTGTCCAAAGGCGGAGATTGAACAGTATACGATACCAGGATTTTCGGCTGAAACCGCGTCATAATCAAAGCCCAATCGCTTGATGACACCGGGACGAAAACCTTCAATCATGACATCCGCAGTTGCAATTAAATCCCAAAGGCTTTGCCTTCCAGCATCGCTTTTCAAATCAAGAGCAATCGCTTCTTTGCCACGATTAAGATTGCGAAACCAAACCGACTGTCCCGCCTCCATCGGCTCCATCTGCCTTGCGGGATCGCCGGTTGGCGGTTCAACTTTGATAACCTCAGCGCCATGATCCGCCATCATTAGCGTAAGCATGGGTCCTGGCAAAAACAGCGACAGATCAAGGACTTTAATACCGGAAAGCTTTCCCATTGCTTCACACAACCCCGTCAGCGCGCAATTCGGCTATATCGGCATCGCTCAATCCAAGGTCACCGAGGATGTCATTGCTATTCTCCCCTAATAACGGCCCAGCTTTGTTGGGCAGACGATCACCGTTTATCTTGATCGGACTGGAGAGCACTTCCATTTTTGCATTGTCTTGATGGCTTACGGTGTCACGCATACCGATGGTTTGCAGCCATGGATTATCCAATGCTTGATCCAGTTGATAAACTGGCGCGATGGGCATTTTACCCTCCAGCAGTTCCAACCAATGCTTCACCGGTTTCTCGCAAAAGACAGCATCCAAAAGATCAGATAGCGCTGCTCGATTTTCCAATCGATTGGCCGGCGTATCAAAACGTGGATCGCCAGTTAACTCGCTTTGTCCGATCGTATCGCACAAAATTGGCCAAAATTTTGGAATCTGGGCCATCACAAACATCCAGCCGTCAGATGCTTGGAACATTTGACTAGGCGTAGCCGAAGGATGTGCTCCGCGATTGATACGCTTCGTAACATCGCCTTCATTCATATACCAGATTGCTGGATAGCTGGTTTGATGCAAAGCAGCCGAAAGCAGATCGACATCGACATCGCATCCCTCTCCCGATCTTTGCGCATCCAAAAGAGCAGCCAGCAAACCGACAGCCATCTGCGTCCCCGACATGAAATCAACCATCGATAGTCCGAAACGAACGGGTGGCCCTTCAGGGTCCCCTGTAAGAGAACAAAAGCCTGCTTCCGCTTGCATGAGATAGTCGTATCCCGGCCATTTAGCACGCTCGTTGTCACGGCCATATGCTGAACAATGGGCACAAACGATGGCGGGATTGATCGTCTTTAGGCTCTCATAATCCAGACCGATTTTGGCCGGCACATCACCGCGAAGATTGTTGGCCATGACATGAGATTTTTTAACCAACTCATGGAGTATTTCAGTGCCCTTTTCGCTGCGAAGATCGAGGGTAAGGGACTTCTTGTTCAGGTTGAACGTCTGAAAATACAGACTCTCCTGTTCGCGCAGCCAATGTGGCCCAACATGGCGAGCTGTATCACCGCCTTTCGGCGGCTCAATTTTTATTACCTCTGCACCCATTTGGGCGAGGAACATCGTACCATATGGGCCGGCTCCATATTGTTCAGCGGAAAGGACACGAAAGCCCTTCAGAGGTTGCTTTACGCTCAAGCGGGATTCCTTTTCACCCATTGTTTGGAAATAATCATACGCTGCATTTCATTAGTGCCTTCTCCAATGCACATCAGGATAGAGTCTCGATAATAGCGCTCAATTTCATATTCCTTGGAGTAGCCGTACCCGCCATGAATACGCAAACCTTCTTCAGAGTTCTTCACTGCCGCTTCGGATGCAAAAAATTTGGCCATACCGGCTTCCATGTCACAACGCTCGCCGCGGTCATAAGCCTCGGCTGCATCCATGGTCAGCAAGCGTGCTGCTCTCGCGCGGGTTACCATTTCGCCCAATTTGAGCTGGATCGCCTGATGCTCACATATAGGTTTTCCCATTGTTTCTCTGATCTGCGCATATTCGGTGGCAAGGCGAAGAGAACCCTCTGCCAATCCGACACCGCGTGCGGCGACGTTGATCCGACCCAATTCCAATCCCCCAGTGGCTTGGAAAAATCCCTCACCTTCGATACCGCCAATCAGATTGTCAGCTGGGATACGATAATTATCGAAGGTCAATTCAGCACTATCAATGGACTTATAACCTAGCTTGTCGAACTTCTTGCCAACTCCAAATCCGTCGCCTTTAGGGGCGATCATCAGACTCAGCCCTTTGTAACGAGGGTCTGCTTTTGGGTCAGTTTTCACCAACAAGGCAAAACACCCACCTTGAATACCATTGGAAATCCAAGTTTTTGTTCCGTTGATCACATAATCATCGCCATCGCGCACAGCCATCGTTCGGATAGCCTGTAGATCGGTGCCAGCATTGGGTTCTGTCAGCGCCAACCCACCCCTAATCTCGCCAGTGGCAAATTTCGGAAGCCATAGCTTCTTTTGTTCTTCGGTACCGAAACGCTCAACCGCCGCGGCCATTATCAAATGCGAGTTAAAAATCCCGGTAATCGCCATCCAGTAAGAGGAGACATAAGAAACGATCTTCGCATAGGTTGTCGCGGGCAATCCTAAGCCGCCATATTCTTGACCAATAGTAGCTCCGAACAAACCCATTTCAGCCATTTGCTCCACCAGTTTTTCTGGCCAGATATCCCCATGGTCATGCTCCATGACCACTGGCTTAACTTCACCTTCCACCCATTTTTCAATAGCGTCCAGGAAGGCTCGCTCATCATCGGGATCAATCGTTCTTGGTATAAACTCTTCTGTGGGTATTTCAGCTGCACTAGCCATTATTCACTCCTGAAATCTTTGGCACCCTTTACTTTCGGGCCTTATGAAAACTCATAGCTATTCGTCGGAATTGCCAAATCCGCGTTTCCAAATGAGCATCGTGCGTTCAAAAGTGCACACGACATCGTCATTCTGATTCTTGCCGATGGTCTTGATCGTAACTATGCCTTGTTCTGGACGCGAAGATGATTCCCTTTTTTCAAGCACTTCACTCTCGGCGTAGAGAGTATCTTCACAAAACAGAGGGTGCGTCATCTTGATTTTATCCCAGCCAAGGTTTGCAACCGCCTTTTGACTTGTATCAGAAACGCTCATTCCGACCATCAAGGCAACGGTCAGTGGCGAGCATACCAATGGCTTCCCAAACTCGGTATTTTTTGCAAACTCATAGTCGAAGTGCAGAGGATGGGTATTCATCGTCAATAATGTGAAATGTACATTGTCGGTATGCGTAATAGTCCGACCCGGACGATGCTCGTAAATATGACCCACTTCAAAATCTTCGAAATAGCGGCCAAATGTTTCTCGGAATCTTCCGGGACTGACTTCTATAACTCCATCACGCATTTTTCATTATCCTTGCTATTTTGTTCGCTTCAAACCGAAGCCAGTATTCGGCGATATCGCTCCATAATTGGGGCCTCTAACATATGACCATTGTGACTAATGGCCTTACCATCCGCAGCATCATAGGCAGCAATAGCCTCTTTTGCTTCGGCAATATCAGCATCGCTTGGTCGCATCACTTTTTGAATGGTTGCAAGCTGTTTTGGATGAATAGCAGCCTTCGCACGGAAGCCCAGTTGCTTGGCTTTTTTGCACTCTTCATCAAGCCCCACATCGTTGCTCATATCGATGTACGGAACATCTACGGCTGCCACATTTGCAGACGCGCAGCACATGATAAACTGACTGCGTGCGACAAGAAGTGGTTCCCATTCCATTTTTGTGCCTAACTCGGCCGAAAAGTCGCCGCCGCCAAACATCATCGCAGCAACACCTTCACTAGCAGCGATTTCATCACCAGCGCGAAGCCCTCTCACAGTTTCTATCAGCGGTATGAGACCGTCGATCCGATCCCCTATTATCGCCTGAACAATTTCAACCTCCGTAGCACTTTCGATCATTGGCAGTAAAATCACAGAAGGTTGATGCTCGCTTTCTACCAACGCCAACAAATCAGCAAGTCCTGCTTTTGTTTTCATACCATTGACCCGAACAGCAGTTTTTTTCCGTTCGAGCTCCGTCAATGCACTAAGCACAGAGCTCCGCGCTTCTTCTTTTTGATCCTCAGGAACCGAGTCTTCCAGATCAATGCAAATCATATCTGCACCGGCAGATGCCGCCTTTTCAAAGCGCTCCGGGCGGTTTCCGGGCACGAACAATAAATTGGTGAAACTGATCATATTGTTTGAATCATCTAAATTTCCAAATTGCCCCTTCACAATTTGTCCGGACAAATCTAAAGTCAACCGGAATTTGAAATTATTTGGTCAAATCGTCTTTTGGAGAGCTTTTATGAAAACCATTTTCAAACTTGGCGCGGCGCTTGCTGTTGTTGCCGCTACATCGGTGCTTACCCCTGTATCTGCGAAGATGCTGGATCCCAATAAACCGGAAGACGCGCTTGAAATCATGAAGCGCACGCAATGCGGTGTCGCTGATGGGGTAGCTGCTGTTTATCACTGGTCGGGTAAGGTTTATTCTCGTGTGCGCGGTGAACCGGACAAGCATTTGTTCAATGGTGAAGGAATGAATGTACGACAATGTGTTCGCATCGAAGACCCAAAACGCGGCGTTGGCTATCGACAGGTTAGCCGGGAAGTGATGTTCTATCTGGATCCCAAGACCAACGAGGTGTTAAGGACTTGGGAAAATCCATGGACTGGCGAGACTGTGGATGTGATGCAAATTGCCAACGATCCCGTTAACAGCCGCGGAAACTACCCCTATTCGGCAGATGGAAAGCCATATAAAATACCGACACTGAGACGTCAGGGCCAATGGATGTTCATGCCGTTTGAGGTCCCGCTATTCTACCACAACGTCTTGGCTGGTAACTATCAGGACTATGTTGGCAACAAATATCATGCGATGGAGATCTTTGATTTCGCATTCTTGGCCGATGAAATGCTGGATACGAAAAATCCGACCGCCTATCCTACAATTAGCTGGGTTCGTATTTCTGATTGGATGCCCTGGATGAAAATGCGTGGTCGCCAGGGACAGATGGTTTTCAATGCCATGGGAGCAAAGTTGAAGAGTTATGACGAACTGCCTGATGTTATCAAGGATGAGATCGCTCAAAACTATCCCAAATATACCACACCTCCTCCGGGAGATGATCCACGCAAGAATGAGACGACTTGGACTGTGTTCAAGAAAATGATAGACGAACAAAGAGCAGCAAAGAAAAAGGAATAATTTCCTTCAACAAAAGTTTTCTCCCTGGGAGGTCGGTGTAAAAACCGACCTTCTTTTTTCTGCTCAATCCAAACAGTTAGATTGGCTTAACATTGCCAAGAAACGCTGTTGCAAGCAGCAACAGATACACAACCCATACCCAAATACGGGTTTTGTTCATGGTGTTAAGCAGCGGAATCTCGGTTGCGTCCGACGACCCTTCCTCGATCAACTTGCCCAATTGTGGGCCAACCGGTTTGAACGCTACATCAATCATGATGGCCGCAGCAAAAATAACACCAAACATTAAAGCCTTGGTAGCAAGCCAGACGGGGGCAAGCGGTTCTCCCTGCATGAGTGAAACGATCCCCAGGCCCAGATAAAATATGGTTAGACCGACCTTCAAGACTGATTCGATCTTGCGATCCCGCATCGCGCGTTCTGTTTGATCATATATATGTGCATCCCAGACCAGCCATATCCAGATTGCGCCTACCGCCCAACTGAACATAACCACCCAACTTGGCAAGTCCCACCACCCACCGGCATCAACCATGGTAATCGTTAACGGCACCATAAGCGCCCAAGCCGTCCGCGGAACCATGTCTAAGTTTACAAGCAATTGCAGCAAAACGAGTCGCTGCGGCAGGTCATATTTTTCCCGGCGCCGAAATTCTTGTCCAAGCAAAAAAACACCCACGTCAGCGCCTAGCCACAACACGAATAGAATAATGTGTACAAAAACCAGCAGCTGATAAATCCCAATATCAAACATTTTCCCTCCTAATGCGTCCTTTTTGCAACATATTGTTACTCAAATTGATAGCACGCGAATCAAATTCTTGCTTATCTGTATACAAGATGTAGATTTGTCCGGACAAATAAAAAGCCTCTGGAGACCACAACCGTGAAAAATTTTCTTCTAGCTTCGACCGCTTTTGCCTGCGTGGCAACAGCTTCACCAGTTTATTCCCAGGCCAGTGATGGCGAAGAAGCGCAAGAAGGTGGTTTAAACGTTATCGTTGTGACGGCTCAGCGACGGGAAGAAAGCGTACAGGATGTCCCGATTGCGATCAGTGCATTTGACTCAGCCGAACTTGAAACACGGGGCATTTCAAACGCGCTAGAAGTCACCCAGTTTGTGCCTAATTTGGTGGGTCTCAACAATACCGGCCTTGGAACCGCGAACAGCTATTATCTTCGAGGAATTGGTAACACAGAGTCCATCGCAACCTTCGACCCTCCAATCGGTACATATGTAGACGATATTTACATGTCGCGGCAAAACGCAAACAATCTCTCCTTCTTTGATGTTGACCGAGTTGAAGTTCTTCGTGGGCCGCAAGGAACCCTCTTTGGACGCAACACAACGGGCGGCGCTGTCAGCGTATTTCTGAAAGAGCCGGGTGATGAAGTCTCCGGCTTCGCTGAAGTCGGCTATGGAAGCTACGAACGGATCATGGGTCGTGCATCTATCGATCTGCCACTTGCTGATAGCTTTGCAATCAAGGTCTCTGGTTATTTCCAAGAGGACGAAGGCTATGCACAGAACACAACGACTGGCGAACGTACCAATGAGAATGATGGCTGGGGTGTCCGGCTGGGTATTCGCGGAGAGCTTTCAGACAATGCTCGATGGACGGGCTCATACATTCGGACGTATTCAAAGTCTGCCAATTTGCTCAATTTCGACTGCGATCCCAATAACCCAACCAATTGCTCCGGCCGTTTTTCGGCGACTGGTTTATTGGAAAACCAAAGCTTTGGTTTTCTAACCGGTCCAAAAGATAATTTTGGATTAGGTAATGAAGTCGACTTGAATTTCATCTCATCCAATCTCGAATTGGGTATTAGCGACAATCTCGACGTCAATATTATTACCGGCTTTGTTGACATACAGCAGGATTTCGCTTTGGACTTTGCCGATGGTCGCAGCCTTCCAGGAATTGCAAACCCTGTTCCTCCGGTGCTTGGTTTTACTAGCGGTGGATTTACAATTTCCAATGAAGGCGAACACACGCAATTTACACAGGAAATTAAACTGACCGGGTCTCTTGCAGACGGTTTGATCGATTTTGTTGCAGGCGCTTACTATTTTCATGAGGATAATCGTACAAACTTTGCTGATATTTTCTCACTAAACCTTCCGACTGCACCGGCACCGGCTGGCTTCCCCTTGCTGCTCGCCGACCGCGAGATACGGAATGAAGCAGAAGCCTGGGCAGGCTATCTCCAGGCCGATGTGAATGTGACGGACCAGATAAAACTGACGGCAGGTATAAGATATACCGACGAAGAAAAAACATTTTCGATCCGGGACAATCGCCCGGTTGTAGGCACCAATGCAATGGGTCAACGAACTTGTTTCGGCCCATTTCAATTCGGTCCAAGCACCTGCATCGAGGATGCAAACCTGATCGCAGCAAATGGTCAGGCTATTCCCCAGACGCAGACTGTCAAGATTTGGACACCTCGATTCGCACTCAACTATGCAGCGAGCGACGATATTCTGCTTTTTGCATCAGCAACGCGCGGATTTAAATCAGGGGGCTGGAATGCCCGCGGCACTGCCCCTGGAGAGTTACTCCCCTTTGACGCTGAGACTGCTTGGAGTTACGAAATCGGTGCTAAAACCGAATTCCTCGACAATCGGGTGAGATTAAATGTCACCGCGTTTTGGCTAGATGTTGAGGGTCTCCAAACCCCATCTGCATTTATTCGAAACAACGGATCTATCGCCTTCATAACCCGTAACTTTGCGAATTATCGCAATAGAGGGCTCGAAGTCGAGTTAAGTGCCGCACCGGTAGACGGATTAAATCTGTTCGCATCACTTGGTTACCAAGACGACGAATATCGATTTAGCTCCAGCACACCAACATTTGATGCATTTGGTGTGCAATCAGTGCCAGCGCAGCAAGCAGCGTGCTTAGCACAGTTGGCTCAGGGACTCGTTCCTAATGGACCGACGGGCAACGATCCTCGAGCAGCAGATAATGCTACTTCATGCGGAGTGGGCATTGTCGCACCGGACGGTTCAATTGCCGAACCTGTCCGTACACCGGATTGGACTCTGTCGATTGGCGGAACCTATGATGCTGACTTGGGCGGAGGGCTTTCATTGGTCCCCTCTGTTAACGCCAGCTGGCGCAGTTCAAGCGAAGTGGGCACCAGTGCTGTTACCCTCTTCGATGGCACGATTACCGGCCCAAATTCTGGCTTTGTTTATCAGGCCAACACGTTGGGTATTGGAAATCCGATCGTGCCAAACACGGGATCCTTCAGTAGCAGTCGTTGGATCGTAAATGGTTCAATCGCATTAAAGAGCGATACGGGATGGTCAATCACTGCTGAATGTAAAAACTGTTTCGATGAAGAGGCTGTGGAGTCGGCACTTGCAAATTTCAGTTACCTGAATCCTCCAAGAACTTTCCTGATTAAGGGACGGATTAACTTCTAGAATTCCAATAAACATTTATAAAATCAAGAAGGCGAGCCGTTAAGGTTCGCCTTTTTTGATCTGGCATATTAGTCTGGAAGCATTATAGTTGTCCGGACAAATTTTCGAATCTGAGGTTTTATGACAGATACAACGGCCGAACGTGGTGAATTTGCATTGGGATGGAAGGTTTTGCTTGCCAGTGTATTGGGCGTTGCATGTGGTGCTTCGCCGATTCCATTCAATGTTGTTGGCTTCACGGTGGAGCCGCTGATTGAAGAATTCGGTTGGTCCCGCACACAGATTCTGTTTCCCATCACAATATTTGGCATAATCGCCGCCCTCCTCGCTCCATTTTTTGGATCTCTGGCGGACAAATATGGTGTGCGTAAAGTCGCACTCTATTCGCTGATAGCATTTGGCGTTTCTTTCGCGATGGTTTCGCTGACTCCAACAGCAGCTGTGACCTCAACATTGTATATCTATTATGCTTTTTGGGTGCTTATCGGGTTGGTTGGGATCGGCTCTACACCGGTCACCTGGAGCCGGGCCATCAATCTCTGGTTTTACAAAAACCGAGGATTAGCGCTCGGAATATTGCTTATGGGTACAAGCCTGGCGGCGATCGTCGTTCCTAAATTGGCGGTGTGGGCAATCGAGACATATGGTTGGCGCAATATGTTCCTGATCATTGCTGGATTGCCTTTAATCTTGGCTCTACCCTTTGGATATTTCCTATTCCGCGAACCAAATGCCGACGAGCGGCCAAAAGCAATTTCAAGCGATAGTGGTAATCTGACCGGCGTTACGCTTGGTACTGCGCTCAAGGATTACCGTTTCTGGCTTATCTGGTTCTCCATTGCGATGATAGCAGGGGCTTTTGGTGGTGCGTTTATCAATATGCCTACCATGCTTTCGGACAGAGGCTTAGAAGCGCAAACCGCTGCCTCGGTAATGGGTGTATTGGGTATTGGAATCTTTTCGGGGCGGATCATAACCGGAATGTTGCTCGACCGATTTTGGGCGGGTTTTGTCGCCTTTCCATTGCTCTGCCTGCCTGCAATATCTTGCTACATATTGCTTGGAGATACGATTATGTTCCCAATGGCCGCATTGGCCGGCTTTCTATTAGGATTCGCGGCCGGAGCAGAGAGCGATTTGATCGCGTACCTTACCGGACGATATTTTGGCATGGCACATTATGGCAAAATATACGGTATGCTATATATGCCGTTCGGATTCTTCTCAGCTTTATCGCCACTAATCTATGCATATGTTCGTGATAGCATGGACAGCTATAACCCCATTCTGTCGGTCGCGATTTTTATATTTGTAATTGGGGGAGGCCTGCTACTTCTACTGGGCCGTTATCCGACAAGCTTCCCAGAAGACTTGTCAGATCCAACTGACAATCTGGCAACGGAGGCAAATTGATGGCCACCAAAGTTAACCTGAGTGCAACAGATTTCATTGCCGAAACCGGCGTAGAAACACTTACCGATGAGACAAATCTCAATTTCTATGCCCATGATGTTTATGAGCGCGGCGCCGATCTAATGGCTGTTGTAAGACCCAAGGATAAAGAGCAGTTGTCTGCCGCCATCACAGCAGCGACATCACAGAATATTTCCGTTATTCCTCGTGGTGGCGGAATGAGTTACACTGGCGGCTATACATCTGACCGGTCCGGAGCAGTGCTGTTTGATCTGGCGGAAATGAACCGCATATTAGACATTAACGAAACCGATATGACTGTGACGGTCGAAGCTGGCTGCACGTGGGCGCAACTATACGAAGCCCTGCAGCCCAAAGGATTGAGAACACCGTTTTGGGGAACTCTATCCGGATTAAAGGCCAGCATCGGTGGCGGGATGAGCCAGAACTGCCTTTTCTGGGGATCAGGCCGATATGGCACCGCTGCGCAAAGCTGTATCGCACTGGAAGTGGTATTGGCTGACGGTACAATCATGAAAACGGGTGCAGAACATACACGCCCATATGGTCCGGACCTTACTGGTATTTTCCTCGCAGACACCGGCGCACTGGGTATGAAAGCGACAATCACCATGCGCTTGATCCCTGAAGTGGAAGCGCATGGCTATGCCAGCTTTACGTTTGAAACTTATGAAGAAACGCTTACTGCAATGGCAGAAATTGAACGATCAGGTGTTGCAACAGAATGCTTCGGCTTTGATCCGCGGCTCAACGCAATCCGGATGCAACGCGACAGCTTGACCAGCGATGCCAAGGCGCTAGGCAAGATGATGAAGAAACAGGGGTCAGTCTGGGGCGCCCTGAAAGAGGGTGCCAAAGTTGTGACTGCTGGTCGCAGTTTCATGGATGAAGCAAAATTTTCGCTGCACGTTCTTACCGAGGCTCGAATTCAAGCAGCGGCTGACGATGATCTGGAGCGCGCTCGAAAACTAGCTCTGGCAAATGGTGCAACGGAAACGGAAAACACGATTCCCAAAATCATCCGCGCCAATCCTTTTGGACCGCTTAACTCGATGCTTGGTCCAGAAGGACAGCGTTGGGCACCGGTTCATGGCTTATTGCCGCACTCCAAGGCCATTAACTGCTATAAGGCACTTAAGAATCTTGAAGTCAAATATGCGGATGAAATGGAGGAGCATGGTATCTTCACAGGAACTCTCGTGTCAGCGGTTAGTGGATCGGGAGCAATTATAGAGCCCTGTCTCTACTGGCCGGACGCTTCCAATCCTGTGCACGAAGATACGATTGAGGATGCTCATTTTGCAAAACTTCCAAGACTCGAACCCAATGCAAAAGCATGGGAACTGACGCAGAAGATTAAGAAAGAAATCGTCAATCTGCTTCACGAACATGGCGCAGCCCATTTACAGATTGGTCGGACCTATCGCTATCGGGATAGCCTTGACCCCGCAGCCGACAAATTTCTGCAGGACCTAAAAAAATCGCTCGACCCCAAGGGTCTAATGAACCCTGGATCGCTGGGCTTGTAGAGGCTGATGGAACTTGATCGAAGACAAGTTCTTGCCACAACCATTTGCGCAGCGATGGCATCACCGAGTTTTGCGGCAACAGAAAAAGATGGTAAAAAGCAAACAATGACAGACATCGAAACATATTCCGCCGTCGCCATGCAATTGGCTGCACGTTCGATTGAAAAAACGCCAGATAAGGTTACCGCACGCAAGCAGATGATGGCAATGATCGGCGAGGTGGAAAGCAAAATTCGCTCTGCCACAGTTTTCATCAAACAATATGCTGGGAGCCCAGTGAAACTGGCAGTACTACCGGAATATCTGCTAACCAGTTATCCCGGACGGATTTCAATTCCGGATTTCGCCGATAAGGCGGCTTTGGAGGTAGGCGGTCCCGAATATGAGGCTCTCGGCGCTATGGCACAAAGGCTGGGTATGTTCATTGCCGGCAACGCCTATGAACTGGATGAGGATTTTCCCGGTCTGTATTTTCAGGCTTGCTTCATCATTGCACCATCGGGGGAAGTCGTGCTGCGGTATCGGCGGTTGAACAGCATGTTCGCTCCTACCCCGCACGATGTCTGGTCGAGATATCTGGATATCTATGGACTGGACGGTGTGTTTCCGGTTGCAAAAACCGAGATCGGGAACTTGGCGGCGATCGCTTCGGAAGAAATTCTCTACCCGGAAATCGCTAGAGCTTTGGCACTGCGCGGTGCGGAGATTTTTGCGCATAGTAGTTCTGAAATTGGTTCTCCATTGGATACACCAAAGGATATCGGCAAGCGGGCACGCGCTCAGGAAAACATGGCCTACGTTATATCTGCTAACACCGCAGGTATTGAAGAAACCTCCCTTCCTTTGGCCTCGGCAGATGGCAACAGCATGGTGGTGGATTACAAAGGCCGTGTGATGTCTGAGTCCAACACCGGTGAGACATTTACTGCCTTTGCGGATATCGACATTGGAGCTCTGCGAGCAGCAAGACGCAAACCCGCCATGACAAATTTCCTGGCACGGCAACGCTTGGAATTATTTACCGCTACCTATGCCGGAAACTCTCCACAAAAAGCGGATGGATTGATCCAGAACAATGAAGTTCAGTCTCCAGACCGCGAATATTTTCTGCGTACGCAAGAACAAACGATTGAACGTATGATCAAGGATGGCCTGATATGAATGATGATCAAAAACTCGATGTAGCCCCTCCCTATAACGCTGTGGCACGACACGGAGTTTCTCCAAATCCCAGCCATGATGAGATAGCCCGCTTCGATTTCCTCGCCAATTTCAACAAGTTCATGGCAAGCGCTTTGGGCACCGGCAATCAACTAGCTTATGATAATCGGGTCCTGCCGAAATTCAAAAAAGAGCATGGCCGTGAACCAAAGGACAGGTTCGAGATTCGTAGAGCAATGAATGAAGATCCGTTCCATCTTTTCTGGTCTGCATTGAAACGTAACAGCATGGAAATGCGACAGCAAAATGGACGGGCAATCGTGCTTCGCCAAATTGATGAGCTCAATGCCAAGGCTCGCCAGTTTAATGAAGGTCGTGATACGCTGGAACTTAATCCTGAGATTGAGGTACCCCGATACCAAAGCGCAGTTGATATTCATTGCATGCCGGGAAGCTATCACGGCGAGGAATTACCGGGAGACGTTTCTGCAGGTGCCAATTATGATTGCGGAATTTTTGCTACAACTGGCGGTGGTCTTGGTGCGCTTACCGATGGCGGCGGAATGGCGCTTGTAGAGTGGATCAAGAAAGAGCGCCCAGGCTGGGCACCGCGTCGCGTTCTAGATATCGGCTGCACTGTTGGACATAACATCGTACCATTGGCGTTGGCATTTCCGGATTGTGAGGTTGTTGCCATTGATACGGCAGCTCCAATTCTGCGTTATGCGCATGCAAGAGCGCAGTCTTTGGGCGCTACCAACATACAATTTATTCAGGCCAGTGCGGAGGATCTATCGCGCTGGGATGATGGAACATTTGACTGGGTGCAAACAACGATGTTTCTGCATGAGACTAGCGGCAAGGCACTGCCAAGCATCCTGAAGGAAGGGTATCGCGTTCTAGCAGATGACGGCTTGATGCTTCACCTGGAACAACCAGAATATCATGATGGCATGCCACTATTTGAGCAATTCCTGCGCGACTGGGATGCGTTTAACAACAACGAGCCATTCTGGTCATCCATGCATGCACTCGACATGAAGGACGAGATGATCTCTGCCGGGTTTGACCGAGATGAGCTCTTTGAGACTGGCGTTCGGGCTGTCGTTGATCGTGAAATATTCCCTGAGAATGCGACAGGTGAAGGTGAAGATCATGGTCGCGCAGCATTCTGGCACGCCTATGGTGCATGGAAAAATGCAAGCGCTATACAGGAGGCCGCAGAATGACTGATTCAGCATTTGATTGGATGGCCGCAGCCAATAAGAAAGCCAAGGGCAAGCGCCCTGAATATTTTGATGATCCGGAAGACGAGCGGATGTTGTCAATTCTGATGGCCGTGGCCGGCGAGGTATCAGTCTTGCGTGAGCGCATGGATACGGTCGAGCGCCTGCTTGAAACCAAAGGAACAATAAGCCGAGACGATATTGAAAGCTATGTTCCAGACAAAAATGCCGCATATGAACGCGGCGTGATGATCCGTGAATATATCTACCGCGTGATGCGTGGCCCGCATCAGATGGTGGAGGAGCTGAAAGAAGCGGAACCATCTCTCGAAGAACTAAGCAAGGAACTGAGAGAAATTTAGTCTTTCTCCGCAGGTAGCAAGAGTTTTAGAGCTGCCCGCAGAGATAATCGGTCAAACCAAAAATCAGAAAGGTTTGACCGCGCCCAAAAAGCAAACACTCGCAATGGTGATCCAGTAGATATATGCAGATATCCGAGCCTGCCCGATTTCCCGCTCTAGCGCCGCTTCCTGTGCTGCATCGGGTCCTTGGGATAAAATCCGGAACCGTTCCGTCCAACGCCGCATAACCAACCGCAGGAACAAGCCAATACACAACGCAAAGGCATAAAGTGCTATTTTGGCCGGGTACCAGAAGTTTCCAGGGCCGGATTCAATTGGACCACTTTCACCAAACGCCATGAATGAAATAACGAGCAATCCCAGTATCAGCGGATAACGCAGTTTTTCTTCAAGCATTGTTACAGTAATACCGATGTCGGTTTCACGCTTAAGAAAGGCCGTCCATGTCATCGCCAGCCAGATGGCAAAAAACAACCACATCAGCCAGATACCAGCGCCCTCAAGAAGCGGGACAAAGCCATATAGTTTGCCCATGTGCAATCCCAGCGGAAGCAGTAGAACAATTCCCGTTCTCGCTAAAATATCGATGCGATATGCGGTCTCCATATGGCGCTTGCGCTCTTCCAACGATAACTCGCGATTGGTGACATTATAGCTTGTTTGAAAAACACCCCATTCACCGCCCAGCCAATAAACCATGGCCAATATGTGGATCCATCTGAGGATCGATAACTCATTTGCCGTTAGAAATTCCATCATTGCTCCCCTGCAATATTCGTGATTAATAATTTGTCCGGACAAATTGCTCTTGGCAAGAGAAAAATGGACTGGCATGATGATTTTATTGGAGAAAAACTGATGAAGCATCGCATAATTGAAGGCCGACTGGAATACACCTCACGCAAACCGGAGATGGAGGGACAAAATCGAGGTTTTGAAACCTTCATGTTTACCCGTCATGGTGATGGCAAAGTTACCATGCGTGCGCACTGTGAGATTTATGAGCCAGAACCAACGGTCATGCGCGACATCATCTATGCAATGGATGAGAATAGTCAGCCGATGGATCTCCATGTTCGTCTAACCGTCGGTGATGCATTCATGGGCTCTGGTTGGATGCGATTTGACGGCGAGCATATTGAGATGGAAAGCTATGGTCCAGGCATTGGTCGCCTGTCCCAAAAAGTTGAAGCAGAGTTGCCACTGACCGGCTTCGGTACCCACCCAATTGTTTCTGATGGCTATATGCTATCGACCCAAGATTGGAACAAGACCGACAAGCGCCTGCTCAACTGTTACCTCCCCTCACCTGACCACCGCGGCGCTACCCCGCCGCAAATTGCTCAGGTAAAAATTGGGGCGATGTATCTGGGTAAGGAAGAAGTAACGGTCCCTGCAGGAACCTTCCAATGTAAACATCTGCAGTTTATTGACGATGCAAGCATCATTCCGGGAACCGGCGGGATGGCTGGCGAGCACCCTCCTTATGATGTGTGGATTACCGATGATGAGGACGGCATTTTTGTTCAAGGTGGTGTCGGCGGATATATGATGACCTGGTATGAACTCGCCGAGCTAAAGCGATAAAATTGAAGATCGTTGTTATCGGAGCAGGTTTGGGCGGATTGACCGCAGCAATCGCGTTGCGTCAACAAGGTATAGATGTCGAAGTCCATGAAGCCGCCGGTCAATTAGAAGAAACCGGTGCGGGCCTAACCCTTGGCCTGGGCGCACAACATGTTTTTCGCGCGCTGGGCCTGCAAGATGTCATTGCTGTGGAAGCCTGCCCTGCTGGTACCTTGCCCTTCTTGCACTATCGTGATGCCCGCGTTTTGATGGGTGATTTTGATCATGGTAGTGGCCAAGCGGATGATGGCGCGGCTAATATCGTCCGACACATTTATCGTGCGGACTTACAGAAGGTCCTGATTGCTTCCCTCGGGCAACTGGGTGGTACGATATGCACTGACCATAAACTGATAGAAATTGATGATAACGGCGACCATGCCATTGCTAAATTCGCCAACGGTGAAACAACAAAGGGAGATCTTATCATTGGTGCAGATGGGGTGCGCTCCTCGGTTCGGGCCATTCTATATCCCTCCGACGAACCCAGGTTTACCGATCATGTTGCATATCGTTTTTTGGTACCGATGACCCAAGCCAAACCGTTTATGACATTGGGCAGAAGCGCGATCTTCATTGGACCACAGCGAACCTTCAATCGCTATACCATGTGTCAGGGTGAAGTGGTGAATTGTGCCGGTTTGGTTGAAACATCAGAACCTGTCCCCGAAGGCTGGTCCATTGGCGCGAGTCAAGACGAACTAGCGCAAGCCTTTTCCGGATGGCATCCCGATATTCTGGGCCTAATCGGCCACGCATCGCAAATAATCAAATGGGGCCTCTATGATCGCAAACCACTGGATCGTTGGTCAAATGGTCGCGTGACAATGCTCGGAGACGCCGCTCATGCGATGCTTCCCTTTTTGGGTATGGGTGCAGCGATGGCTATTGAGGATGGCTACATTCTGGCCAAAACATTAGACATGGAACCCGACGTCACCAAAGCACTGGCCCGCTATGAGGCAGCGCGAAGACCGCGCACCGAGCAGGTTCATGCAGCTTCAATCATGCAGGGTAAAGTCACTCAAGCCATTGATCCTGACACTTTCAAGCCTTCATCCGCACCGATGAACAACATGGAAATGATGGCATTCAATCCAGTAACGGCGCCATTTTAGACGCGCTTCTATCCGGCTGCGCGTATCAATATTTTACCGAAATGCGACCCGCTTTCCAGATGACGAAATGCATCCGGTGCCGCAGCAAAGGCAAACTCCTTGTCGACAGGATTATTGATGCCTTGTTTTGCCACGACATCGATGGCCGAGACCATCATCTCTCTGCTTCCTGAAGCCAGTCCTTTGATGGTAATATTCTTGCCAATCAATGCGCCCTGACTGGCGCTGGCTTGCGCTTGGGGCGTTCCTGACAAGGCGCCTAAAGTACCAATTTTTCCATTAACCGCTGTCGCCGCCACCGTTTCCTCCAGTGCGGGGAAACCTAGCGTATCCACAACAACATCGGCTCCACGTCCATTCGTCTGTTCCATCAATGCGGCAGCCCAGTCGGGACGTTCGCGATAGTTGGCTGTAAAATCAGCTCCCATTTCCCGGGTGCGCGCCAGTTTTTCCTCACTAGAAGATGTAATCGCAAAATCAGCTCCCAAGGCCTTTGCCAATTGCAAAGCAAATATAGAAACACCGCCAGTACCTTGCGACAAAACCAGTTCGCCTGGTTTTACATCTCCAAACGCGACCATTGCGTGCCAAACGGTGCCTGCAACTACTGACAAAGATGCTGCCGTCTGATCCGAAATTGCCTCCGGCAAAGCAATGGCTGCATCCGCCGGCAGCAAGATTTTCTCGGCCAACCAACCATCCTTGGTTACCCCTAGATCAGCGCCAAATATTCCGAAATTATAGGCTCCGTCCAACCAAGTCGTGAAATGAGGAGCCATTACACGATCGCCTATATTGAAACCTTCAACACCATCTCCAATAGCTTCGATCATCCCAACACCATCAGAAAGTGGCACGCGAGTTTCCGGAAGATCAGTGCCGTAGGCACCACCGATAACCATCAAATCTCGATAATTTAGGCCAGCAGCGGTCACTTTGATCAATAGTTGTCCTGCACCAGCAACCGGATCATCCCGTTCTGACAATATAAGACCATCAATGCCGGTCCTTGCTCCCATTTGCCACGCTCTCATATACTATTCCCCCTCGCGCAGCGGCGCAAAAATACGATTTATAAATTCCTGGAGCTTGGCTTCTTTTTGCTCGGGCGAGGCTTCCAAGCCTTCTAGCGCCATCAACCGCTCTTCCTGAACCCACATCTCCTGCACCATATTCATGATTACAGCGACGTAGCGATCCATGCCGGGGTCATCAAAAAATTTTGGTTTTCCATCTGGTCCGTAAATTTCCTTCGGAGTATCATCCGGTTTAAATGCTGGCTCCGCCATTATTCTTTCCACGCTCCAAAGCCAAACCACATAATACCCTCTGCGAGGCGCCCAGTTGTTTCGCTGTCCACCGCATTCGCATCTTCATTGGCAATCGCTTCCGCGACAGCATCTTCACCATAAATTCCAATACTGGGAACGACGAATTGAAAATAGTCCTCCGCACCAAAACCTCCGTTCTCGCATAGTGACTTCGGATCTTCATCGCGAAAACCTTTGTAGAATGGTTCGCTGTTATACCAACTGTCCCAATCCAGATAGAAGCCTTCAAAAGCGCCCATCTGATCATTCGGTGGCAATTCCATATGCAGCAGCAGCCCGCCCGGTTTCAAAACACGATAGGCCTCTTCAAACGCCTTGGCTCGCGCTTTTGCAGACAGCTCATGCAGAAACATCGATGAGAAAACGAGGTCGAAACTTTCGTCCTCATAGTCTAATGCATCGGCAGACATTTGTTTGAAATGGACTTCTTGGCCTTGCATTTTCGCCCTCGCAGATGCGTAGCAAAGTCCTCCTGCCGCCGCATCAATTGCCTCGACTTTAGCGTCAGGGAAGGTCTGCTTCCACGGCAAAGTATTGTGACCGATCGTACAACCGGTATCCAGGATGCGCTCTGGTTTGAACTCCGGAAACTTTCCGGACACATAGGCCGACATGGAAAGTCCGATATCATCCAGATTAGCGCCCATAAGGCCCATGGAGAACACAGCCAGACCTTGATCGTAGACCGCGCCAGCTTCCAGTGAATTGCCGCCCCGAGTATAGCTTCCCGGCATTAAATGCACTTCAATGGCATCAACGTTGCGAGGAATGTCCATATCGGGATTCAAAGTGACGGAACCTGGAATATTGTCCACTTTCTTGGCTTCTGCTTCCATCCGTTCCAGATCACGTTCGACGATCGAACCGGCCGCATTCCAAACCATTTTTTGTGCCTGTACCCGCATCGCAGAATAGATGTTGAAAGCTGGATCACCCCGCATTGCGACATGCGCTTCATTGCTCGTCTGGGGCGATCGTCCGTTTTCCCGAGCAAACGCCGGGGCCGCCCGTTCGTCAAAGGCCGTGTGCAAATCCGCGGCCAGATCATTCAAGATGAAGGAGCGAATGCCAGACACAAACCGTCCCCTCGCCGCCTCATCGGTTGTCAGTTCCGGTTTCATTGGATGTTTTAGTTCCACGCCCATCTTGCTCTCCTATTCAACTCGTTTTTCGTCACAAAGGGTGCGCTTGTAAGGCACCCCATCACGAAACCATTGCCAAATCCGTGCCCTCGATTGACCATCGTCAGCAATTTCGATCATCTCGGTATACCGCTCGCCGGGAGCGTCTTTTCGGTCAAGTCGCAATAGTAACAGTCCTTCACTATCCCAACCATAGCCAGAGAAGCGATCTGTTTCCCAATAGACTTTTCCATCCCGATAGACGCCGCCAAATTCATATTTCGCTGTTGTTCCATCTGACCAAATCAAATCATTGTGCTGAATGTAAGCATATTCACCAGAGTCGGGAAACTCGCAGTGAGTGACAACCTGATGCTCATCGATCAGCGTTCCATTTGCCGCCTGGTGCCGATAGATACCATCCCAATGCCCTTCATGCGCCAACATGCTGGGCATATTTTCTGCCAATAGTTTCCGCCATCCGCTCATGTAAAATTCTGTTCTGCAAAGTCGCTAATTTTGGCTGCTTCGCCGCTTTGTCTAATCAATACGCGCTTTCGAAAAAAGCGCATCAAACCGCTGCTTCCCATACGAGAAGCACCCAGCCCGGAATTTTTAAAACTTGATTTTTCTGCCTCCCAGACCATCGAAGTCAGCGATCCATCGTTGATCGATATACCACCGGCGTTTAGCCTGGAACCCACCCGTTCTGCCTCTTCCAAATTCCCAGCAACAACGGCTGCGGAAAGCCCAAAATCTGTCGCATTCGCCATCATTACGGCCTCGTCAACAGTGTCAAACGCGCGCACTGGAATGACAGGGCCAAAGTTTTCATCAGAAATTACGGTCATTTGTGAAGTAACATTGGTCAAAACGGTAGGTCGCAAATAGTGGCCACCATCCAGTATCTCCACCTTACCTCCAGTCAGGATTTCCGCCCCTTTTTTGACAGCATCATCTATCTGAGATTGCGCTATTTCGGCCTGCTTATCAAAAATAAATGGGCCTATATGCCCCTGATTGATATCCGGATGGTTTAACTCCACAGCCTCGGCCTGTGTCACAAGGCTATCGAGAAACTCCCCGGCAATTTCTTTAGCAACATAGACCCGCTCAATAGACTGACAGGCCTGTCCCGTATTCACAATGCTAGCTCTTAAAGCGGTTGCAGCAGCTTTCTCAGGATCAGCGCTAGCCAAAACGATCATTGGGTCTTTTCCGCCCAATTCGAGACTGGCTGGAATGAACGCCTTTGCTGCTGCTTCTCCAACCTTTCGTCCGGTAGCAACTGATCCGGTGAAACAAACATAGTCGACATGCTCAATCATCGCTGCACCCGTTGCACCATCTCCTTCCACAATGGACAGAACGGCTGCGAGTTCTGGCACCGCCTTTACGGTATCCATCAAGGGAGCAATGAAGCGTGGTGTGACCTCCGATGGCTTAATCAATACTGCACATCCCGCCATCAACGCCGGAATGGCATCAATGAGAGCCAATGTCATTGGGAAGTTCCAGGGACTGATCACACCCACAAGTTGATAGGGTACAAGCTGCGTTGATGTTGTGATTGTAGGTTGCGACGTTGGTTGATCAGTCACTTGCTCTTGGGCAATCAGCTTCGGCGCTAGCTCTACCCACCGCCTTATCTGTCCCGGTACTCCAGCCGCTTCTATCTTTGATATGCCAGATCGACCGGTATCGTCGGTAAGTGCTGAAATGATGACGCCCAAATTCGCTTCAATTGCCGTGGCCCATTCGATCAAAATGACACCGCGTTCATTTGGTGTTTTGTGAGCCCATTCTGATTGAGCTGACCGCAATCTGTCTGCTTCCGAAGCAATGGCATTTTGGTCCAGCGGACTTATTTTATAGTCCGTTTCACCGGTTCTGGGATTCCGCACTTTCATTGCTGTGCCTTCCAACTGTCCATAATTTCATCACCGCGGGCAAAGCCGATATCATCCCGTGCAGCGAAACCGGTAATCAGTTTTTCAAAACTAGAAATCCGATAAGGCAATCCCATAATATAGGGAGTCAGATGCATCGGAAGCATGCGGCCACCATGGCTCTCGGCTTCTGCCAATAACCAGTTTGCCGCATCCTCCATCGATTCAGCATAGCTGTCCACCGATTGCTGTTGCACATTGATGATTTGGCGATCCGATAGCTCGTGGTTCAGCGGAATATTGATAACCGGGCCGGACTGCGTATCGAACTGGTAGGGCAATTCGTCATTGACCCAGTCGCACATATATTCAATCCCGGCATCTACAAGCAGCTTCGCGGTATTAAAGCTTTGAGATCGAGCAATAGATAGCCAGCCCCGGGGCCGCGTGCCCACAACTGCTTCCAATCCATCCAGAGCTGTTGCAATCAGCGCCTGTTCTTCCGCTTCATCCATGCCGCTGGCTATAGTACCGTTCATGTCCATACTATGCGCGATAATCTCATGCCCGGCGGCAACGATGTCCTGCACTAGGTCCGGATAACGCTGCGCAATTGCGCTATTTGTCGCGACAGAAACCTTGGCACCGACTTTCTCGAACGCGTCAAGCAGGCGGTATATGCCAATGCGCGTTCCATATTCCCTTGCCGTGTAGTGGCGGTAATCAGGATAGGCTGTTTGCATATGTCCAGGTGCCCTGAAAGGATCATCTGTTGGAACAATGGGAAACCATTCCAGGCTGATAACGGGCCAAACCAAGAGTTTCTTTCCGTTTGGCCATGTGATGGGAGTGCGCTCAAAGAAATTGGAATAGGGATAATAATCGTGATCCATACCGCGTCGGCGTTTTGGATATTCGAGATAGTTAGAGTCCAAACTCATATGCCACCCCCAACCTGCGCACGATAGGCATCCACAATATTGCCCGCTTTGGAAATCCATGCACGGCCATCATTTGCGATATGCTCAAGCACCTTTTCAAAGGGTCCAATGCGATGTGGCTGCCCGATCAAATAGCTATGCAATGGAATACACATGACCGTTCCGGATTTTTCCCCTTCGTCGGCTAGCCGATCATATTGCCTTATCAACGTGTCGGCATATTCCCGCGGCGACATGTTATAAATGAAAAAGCCATAGTGATCATTTACCTCAAGGCTATACGGGATAGCAGTCAACTGACCGGTTTTGACATTTACATTAGTGGGTTGGTCATCATGATAGAGATCGCAAGTATAGTCGAGACCATATTCCGCCAACAGGTCCAGCGTGCGCGGCGTATGGGTTAATGCAGGTGCGAGCCAACCCCGAATATTCTGGCCGGTGGCTCGCTTCACCGTTTCAATCGAGTCCTCGATTATCGCGCGCTCCTGCGCTTCGTCCATCCCATAGGAATAGCGTGTGTTGTAAATACCATGACTGAAAAACTCCCAACCACGTTCATTGGCATCGTCCACTACTTCCGGGATATGATCGCACAAAGCAATTGACAGGCTGATCGATCCCGGAAAACCATGTTTCGACATAACATCTGCCATACGCCAGTGGGAAACCCGATTGGCATGATCCCGGTGTGAATAACCAACCACATCGGGATGCGGCTTTGGCCAACTCTTGCGATGGGGATTGACCGCGGGATCGAGCTCATAAAATTCCAAATTAGGTGCCACCCAAACGGCACAGGTTTTCCCTTCTGGCCATTCCAGCTTGGGCCGGCCGCGATAGCCGGAATATTCATACAAACCTGGGTCGGCGGAACCCTGTTTCATCAACGCGCCTCCAACCAGTCGACAACTGCCTGAACCGGTTCCACGTCCGCATATTTTAACTGCAGATCGGTCAGGT
Source organism: uncultured Sphingomonadaceae bacterium (assembly GCA_947494305.1). Taxonomy (GTDB): domain Bacteria; phylum Pseudomonadota; class Alphaproteobacteria; order Sphingomonadales; family Sphingomonadaceae; genus Parasphingorhabdus. Next base: position 169,362 of record CANLUL010000004.1, read on the forward strand.
TGGCAAAGTGGTAGCTTTCATGTTTGTCTGCACATGTTTCAATCGGAACAATTGCTCTATACCCATGACTTAGCGCATCAACCGCCGTTGCCCGGACACAACCCGATGTTGAGCCACCGGTCACCACCACGGTATCAACTTTGTGCCAGACCAAATAGCTGGCCAATTGGGTCTCAAAAAACGCACTGGGCATGCGCTTCGTATATTGCAGGTCATCGGCATCAATTTCACAACGCGGATCGAGCTGATGCCGTTCGGATTCATATTTGATGTTTTGCAAAGAGTCTTCAGTATCAGTTCGTGTACCCCAAACACCTGCATCGCCTGCGTCATTCTTGTAGGCGACACGTGACCATATTACCGGCATGCCTTTAGAACGCGCCAAAGCAGAAATCTGATTGATATATTCAATCTGCCTTGGATCAGTTTCATAGGCGGTCTTAAATAGGTCCGTTCTGGTATACGCTTGTTGGACATCGACATTCACAATTGCCAGTTTCTCGCCGAAACCGAATTTCTTTCGTTCGGGATTGCCGATCACCGCATCAAAAATCTCTTTTGCAGTGCGTCCATCTTCGACCATTTTTGTACCGATCAACGCAATAATCTCCTTTTCAGAATCAATTTATTTACAATAATCACAAGAAAAAGCTTGTCGAGAGAAATTTGTCCGGACAAATTAGAAAGATGATTACTCGCCACTTTATCGATGTTCCTACTGATTCGGGTTTCCGCCGTGTGCATTATCGCCAGGCGGGGAGTGGCCCACCCCTATTGATGGTACACCAAAGTCCGCGCAGCTCGAAGGAATATGAAGAGCTTATGCAAAAATGGGCGAAGCACTTCACTTGTATCGCACCGGACACGCCAGGTTTTGGCCAATCGGCCCCCTTGAAAGGCATTCCAGAAATTGACGCCTTTGCTGACGCATTAATCGAGTTATTGGATGCATTGGGAATAGCGAAATGCGCCGGATACGGATTTCACAGCGGCGGGATCATATTGGTCACGGCTGTTAAACGAAATCCAGAGCGATTCACAACATTGGCGATTGGTGGTTATGCAATTTGGTCGCAGGACGAGATGGAACTCTTCGATCAGAAGTATTTGCCTGAGTTTCATCCGTCCTCTTACGGTGAACATTTGACGTGGTTGTGGAATCGCATACTGGAACAGACTTGGTTTTTCCCTTGGTTTGCAACGGAAGATAAGTTTCGGTTAACCGTGGCGCATGATGATCCCGATCGGGTGGATGCTGTAATCAGAGAAATGCTCGATGCCGGGAATGCCTATCAAGCCGGATATGGAGCGGTCTTAAGAGCGCCAAGGGATATACCGGACATTGATGCAGATATACCGCCATGCCTGATCAGCGCTTACGACGGCGACCCTCTGCAAGATCATATTGATCGATTGGGCGAACTGCCACCCACATGGTCAGCCCAAAAGGTCGCTAGTCCGGCGGAACACCAACAAGTAAGCTTGGACCACCTGGTTGTTGCCAACACCCCTGATATCGAATCGCTAAACGAGACAAAAAATGCTGGCTTCATACATGTAAAAACCGACGAATTTGATGGATTACTGCATTGGAAAGGTGATCGTGGTAGCGATATTTTGAGGCTGAACGTCCCGGGTAAGGCATGGGCCAATATCGCAGATGATAACATACTGCATATTGAATTGCCTGGGCACGGACTATCGGACAATTGGCGGCACGAACCACCGACAAACTGGTCTGGTTGGCAAGCTGTTATAGATAACTGCATTATGCAATTCGAAACAAAAGATATCCAATTTCCAGAAATGCCCATCGGCGATCCCGGCAAACTATATCCAGATCTAATTCCAGATCGATTTGGTCATTATCTTCAAACCGCTTGGCAAATCGCCCGCGCCCAACAAATGTTTGAACCTTGGTACATGGCTGACAAGGACCATGAAATCGCCATCGATCAAGTACATCTCGAGCCGACCGTTCTGGCCACCAAACACCGGGACTTACTGAATGCTCGCTGCGCAAGACAATATCACCAAGCCCTGCAATCGCGTTAGGATAAACAATGGGAATTAAAGAAGATATGCCAATTCTGGCCCGCCATGAAGGTGTTTGGGATGGAATATATAGTTACTTCAACGCCGAGAACGAAAAAATCGACGAACATGCTTCACGACTGATTTGCCGTTTTCCGGATGATGGCCCGGCGCCGTATCACCAGACAAACCACTATACGTGGTCTGACGGAAAAACGGAAATTCGCGAGTTTCCGGCTGAGTATCGTGACAAGCGTGTCTGGTGGGACAATGATCTAATCAAAGGCTGGGCTGCAGAAGTGCCGTTGGATGAATATAACCGCACAGTGATGCTTTACTGGCAACGCCAAGGCGATCCCTCACTATATCTTTATGAGCAGATTCAGATTTCCGATGATGGACAAAATCGTTGTCGTACCTGGCATTGGATCCGCGACGGTGCTTTAGAAACACGCACGGCGATTAACGAAAAATTTGTAACCAAAGACTGGTTGGAGATAGATAAACAAATGGGAATGAAAACTGACTGAATCCCGGACATTGTTTGATAAGCTGTGGGACAGCCATGTCGTATCGTACCTTCCAGGTGGCGGGTCGTTGCTAGCGATTGACCGTGTATTCTTGCACGAGCGTACGGGAGCAGCTGCGCTAAACGCTCTGGCAGATGCTAATCGCAAGGTTGTTGATCCCTCGCGTGTTTTTGCTGTGACTGATCATATCGTCGACACCCGGCCAGGCAGAACAGATCAAACCCTGATGCCTGGTGGGCAAGCTTTTATAACAGAAACGCGCGCGGCGACTCTTGCAGCTGGTATAACCCTTTTCGACGTGAACGACCCTGACCAAGGTATAGTCCATGTCATCTCTCCAGAGCTCGGCGTTGTGCTGCCGGGCTGCACCCTAATTGCGCCAGACAGCCATACTTGTACCCAAGGTGCTTTTGGAGCACTTGCTTGGGGTATTGGATCATCCGAGGCCGAACATGCCATGGCAACAGGAACTTTGCGCCTTAACAAACCCAAGTCTATGCGGGTGACTTTTACCGGCAAACTCTCAACCGGTGTTACACCCAAAGACATGATAATGGCTTTAATCGCGCGTCACAGTGCCGCAGGTGGCAAAGGGCATGCGGTTGAATTTTCCGGCGATGCGGTGCAGGCGCTCGATATGGATGGGCGCATGACTCTATGCAATATGACCACCGAGTTTTCAGCCATGTCTGGATTTATCGCTCCCGATGAAAAGACATTCTCATATCTTAAAGGCCGTCGATATGCCCCTAAAGCGGCCAATTGGGAGCTAGCAGTCGACAATTGGCGGTCTCTTTATAGCGATAAAAACGCGATATTTGACCAGGAGATTGAAATTGATGCCAGTGAAATCACACCGATGGTTAGCTGGGGCACCAGTCCAGAACATAGTATCGGTATCGATCAAGCCATTCCTGAAAGCGCCGCGGAACGATCTTTAGAATATATGGCCTTAGATGCTGGAACCCCGATTAAGGAAACGACTATTGATGCCGCCTTTATTGGCAGCTGTACCAATAGCCGCCTGTCCGATTTACGGCGTGCAAGCACGCTCTTGAATGGTAAAAGAGTAGCCGATGGGATTAAGGCAATCTGTGTTCCTGGCTCGTCAAACGTGAAACGCGAAGCTGAAAAAGAAGGCCTTGACCAGATCTTTCTAAATGCCGGCTTTGAGTGGCGGGAGAGCGGCTGTTCCATGTGCTTCTACGCGGGCGGCGAAAGCTTTGATGCTGGTTCGCGCGTGATTTCAACAACCAATAGGAATTTTGAAAGCCGGCAAGGCCCCAATGTAAAAACCCACATCGCAAGCCCAGAAACTGTTGTTGCCAGCGCAATTGCCGGGACTATCGCCGATCCGAGGGAACTTCTCGAAAGCGTTACCGCCTGATGCCCGAACGGTTCTCCACATTAACGTCGCGCCCTATGCCGCTTATACGCGACAATATAGATACCGATCAGATTATTCCTTCTCGGGAGATGAAAAGTACTGGTAAAACCGGACTGGCGGATGGTCTCTTTGCTGGCTGGCGTTACACCGAAATTGGCGGGCGCGAAGCGAATGCCGATTTCGTGATGAACGATCCCGATTTTGCCGATAGCCAGATTATTTTGGGCGGCAGTAACTTTGGTTGCGGCTCGAGTAGGGAACATGCCGTTTGGGCCCTCGCCGAATATGGATATCGCGCAGTAATCGCACCCAGCTTCGCCCCAATTTTTGCCGGAAACTGTATTCGCAACGGCGTATTGCCTGTCGTCCTTGATGAGATAGAAATCGCTGAAATTGAAAAATCGAAGACCATAATCACAATCGACCTACCGGCACAGACAGTCAGTTTGCCAAATGGTCAATTCTGGCCTTTTGCATTGAACGACGAATCGAAAATAATGTTGCTGGAAGGGCTGGATGCAATTGATCTCAGTCTAAAACAAGCAGATGCGATCGGTGTGTGGCAATCTGCTGATCGCGTGCAAAGGCCGTGGATATATTTGGGAGCCGAACAATGACAAAATCCATCACCATCAGCGAAGTGGGACCACGCGATGGCCTACAGAGCGCTGGCGCCGTTATGGCGACAGAGGCCAAAAAAGCCTGGATCAAGGCAGAAGCAGAAGCTGGCGTTACTGAGATTGAAGTCGGTAGCTTTGTACCACCGAAGTTGCTTCCTCAAATGGCCGATACGGCAGAGATTGTCGAATATGCCAAGTCGATTCCCAATCTCGATATTGTCACCCTGATCCCCAACTTGAAAGGTGCAGAGCGCGCCATCGCGTGCGGTACAGACAAAATGTCGATCCCCTTCTCCATGTCTGAAACCCATTCAATTAACAATGTCCGCAAAGATCATCCCGCCATGATTTCCGAGATCAAAGCGATAGCGGATTTGGTTTCCCAGCAACCCGTGGGACAAAGGCCTCATTTTGAAGTTGGGCTTTCAACGGCTTTCGGCTGCACAATGGAAGGTCCGATTTCGGATGATCAGATTGTCCGATTGGCAGAAGCGGCGATGGAAGCCGGCGTTGCCGAAGTCGGTCTATCGGACACGACCGGCTATGCAAACCCGGCACAGGTCACTCGACTGGTCCGCAAAGTAAAAGCGGCGGTTGGTGCTGATAAATTGAACACCCTTCATCTGCACAACACACGGGGGTTGGGGCTTGCCAATGTCATGGCGGGATTGGAGGAAGGTATTACCACTTTTGATGCTTCCTTAGGCGGGTTGGGCGGCTGTCCTTTCGCCCCCGGTGCTTCGGGAAATATCGTGACAGAGGATCTAGTCTTCATGCTGGAAGCCATGGGGATTGATACCGGCATTAATTTGGAAAAGCTCCTGAAAGTGCGCGATATCGTCGCCAGCGCTTTACCGGATGAACCCCTTTATGGATTTACACCTGACGCGGGCCTCCCACTCGGTTTTGAGAAAGCAGCAGCATGACACAACCCACTCCACTTGCAGGCTTAAAGGTAATCGAATTCACCCATATGGTCATGGGGCCAACCGTTGGCGCTGTTCTCGCTTCGCTGGGAGCGGAAGTTATTCGGGTGGAGCCGATTGGCGGAGATCGCACCCGCAATTTGGTTGGATCGGGTTCCGGTTATTTTCCCATGTATAATCGGCACAAAAAAAGCATCTGCCTCAACCTAAAAGATCCGGATGGCCTAGACATTGCTAAAAAGCTGGTTGCCAATGCTGATATCCTGGTGGAGAATTATCGGCCGGGAGCCATGGATCGACTGGGTCTTAGCTATGAACAACTTTCGAAAGACAATAGGCGCTTAATCTACTGTTCTGAAAAAGGGTTTCTTCCCGGACCCTATGAAAACCGAACGGCACTGGATGAAGTAGCGCAGATGATGGGCGGCCTTGCCTACATGACTGGACCTCCTGGAAAGCCACTACGCGCTGGCTCCAGTGTAATTGATGTGACGGGCGGTATGTTCGGCGTGATCGCCATCTTGGCGGCTGTTGAGGAACGCCATCGGACCGGCGAAGGACAAAAGGTTCAAAGCTCCCTATTTGAAACGACAATCTATTTGATTGGGCAGCATATGGCACAAATGGCGGTTACTGGGGAAGCAGCTGACCCTATGCCGGCACGTATATCGGCATGGGCAGTTTACGATGTGTTTGAAACAAAAGATGATCCGATATTTATCGGTGTTGTCACCGATGCTCTCTGGGAAAAGTTCTGCAAGCTGTTTGGATTGGATGATCTATGGGCGGATGAAAGCATCCGCGAGAATAATAACCGCGTCGCAGCGCGTGACCGCATCATGCCACAAATTCGCGAATTGGTTTCGGGTTTCACCAGACAGGAATTGACCGATAAACTGGAAGGTACTGGACTTCCCTTTGCTCCTATTGCCAGACCAGAGGATATGTTTGACGATCCTCATCTGATTGAAAGCGGGGGACTCGAAACAGTGACATTGCCAGACGGGACTGAAGCAAGGCTTCCGGCATTGCCGATAGAAATGAAAGGTCAACGTCCGGGCGCTCCTTCTGCATTGCCGACAGCTGGTGCAGAAACCACGGAGATTTTGCAGGCAATTGGCCTTGATTTGGAAAGGATCAAAGATCTCACTGACGCAAAAAGTATTGCCTGATCCAGGTAGGTTGATTTTCTGGTTGACCATTTGACAATGATGAACGCAGGAAGCTGCTATACGCAAAAAGGCGATCGGAACCGCGGCATGCTACAATTCAATCAAGTGCAATCAAAATGACCGTGCCCGGACATAAATCGCCCATGGCAGCTGATCTGTTCGGTGAGCTGCAGCTAACGGAACCAGCCAAGAAAAAGGGATTGGGAGCCTATGTGCCGGGCTTGTTGCTCGTTCTGGTGACCGCCTTTGCGGCGCTATGGCTGAACAATCAATATGGCGCTCCCGCGATTTTGATGGGGCTATTAATGGGTCTCGCTCTCAATTTCGTGAACAAGGATGAACGTCTTGCGGTTGGATTGAACTTTTCGTCTCAGACCTTGTTGCGTTGGGGTATTGTCTTGATTGGCACACAAATTACTTTTGGCCAAGTGGTCGAATTGGGTTTCACGCCATTTATAGCGCTGATCGGTATTATGGCATCGGTTATTCTGATCGGTTCTTTAACGGCAAAAACATTGGGGCAAGATTTTCGGTTTGGTCTACTCGCTGGCGGAGCCACAGCAATTTGCGGCGCGTCTGCCGCACTGGCAATCTGGGGGCTAATTGGCGAAAGGCGGATAAATCAATCACAGTTCACAATCGTCTTACTCGGCATCACCCTGGCAAGCGCATTTGCGATGACATTTTATCCTCCGATTGCAAGCCTTCTGGGTCTAGATGATGCACAAGCAGGGTTTCTGATCGGGGCATCTATCCACGATGTCGCTCAGGCTATAGGCGGCGGATTTTCTTTTTCTGAAGAAGCAGGAGAAGTTGCAACAATCGTGAAATTATCACGTGTAACATTACTGGCCCCGGTTCTGATAATAATTGCTCTTGTCCTTAAAAAGGATGACGATGCAAAAGAGAATGGTGCACAAAAATTTAGCTTCAAAAATGGCATCCCTTGGTTCGTCATAGGTTTTTTGTTGATAGCTGGATACAATAGCTACCAACCAATTTCACCGGAAATCGCCCAGCTTGGCGGCAAGCTCGCAAAGATGTTGCTGTTGATGGCCGTTATCGCCGCAGCTTTAAAATCAAACATGTCCGGATTGCTGTCACACGGATGGCGCAGTTTTGCTCCAGTCGTTGCCGCGACAGCAATCTCATTCATACTCGCGCTGTCGGCGGCTTATCTGGTCTGATTTCGCTCTCAGAGCTGAGTGGATCTAGAACTTAAATCCAGCCTCAACCCCAAATCTGCGCAATGCGCCGGGTGAAATGAATGATCCACCAAATTCAACCGCCGGAATAACCTCATTGAGATATTCCTCTTTAAGCAAGTTATCGGCGAACGCGGTAATGCTCCAGTTCTCCCCTTCAAAGCCTATGCGCAGATCGAGTACACCAAATGCTTTCCGCTGCGTAATGGAATAGTCGGCGTCACCGACAAATGCCGGCAATACCAGTTTATTTGGGGAATTTGCGTCTGCCGGCAATGGCAACAAGCCACTGAACAGTGTCGGGCTGGTGTTGTTTTGCACACTGTGGAACCATGTCGGTCCAGTGATGCGATAATCAGCACGCATGACCAAATCAAAACTACTGGAAATCGGAGCCACGACTTGTGTACCCAAGTTGATCGTATAGTCGGCGGTATAAGGTGATTTATTGCCAACGGTATTTGGTCTTGAGGCGTTGGCTTTGATCTCGCTTTCTGTGACGTTTACCGATCCAAAGATATTCCAGCCTTCGACAATTTCCGCATTGGCATTAAATTCGAGACCATAGAGTTCGACTTCATCGATATTGGATACCACGCGAAGCAATCCGAATGCGCCGACGAAAAACTCGAAAAACTGCATATCGTCAACATCGGTATAGTAACCGGCTAAATCGAAAGTGATCCGGCCATCTGCTATAGTCCCTTTCAGGCCAGCCTCAAAGGCGCTGGATGTTTCCTTGCGGAAAATATCGTTGATCAAGACATTCGTGCCAATAAACTGATTAAAGTTCTGATCCACAATCGTGGCAGCACCCTGATTGTTAAATCCGCCAGACTTAAAACCAATGCCCCAGTTCGCATAAAAGTTGAGATCGTCAGTTAACCCGTAACGCAGAGACAATTTGGGCTGCAGTTGTTTAAATGTCTGGTTCTGATCTGGAATTGGGCCAAAGGCTTGCCCCGGATTGATTGGAGCGCCCGTGATCGGGTCTATCGCAACGGGCACCTGATTGGATACTTCCCGCTCTTCGATATCATAGCGCAGTGCCAGTCCAACATCGAAATTATCGGCGACTTCATAATCCAGTGATCCAAATGCTGCATAGACGTTGGTATTGAAATTATCTGAAAACAACTGCGATGTTGGATTGGAACTATTCGCATCGTTGAATAGCTGTCGTATTATTCCTTGTCCCAAGTCAGCCCCGATGCTGACCCCTACATCACGATCGATGTTCAGGAAATATGCACCAACCTGCCAAGCCAGAGGACCATCGCCATTAGAGGCCAATCGGATTTCGGCGCTGATATCTGTTTGTTCACGAATTTGATATTGTGTGCCATCACATGTCGTTGGACTATAAGGTCCAAATGTGGATCCGGTCACAGGATCGAAAATAAACGGAATCGGTGTGGTACCGACGAAACCTGGCTGATTCACTGCAAAACCGGTCAATTGAGCAGTTGATCCGAAACAGCTATTGGATGCTGCAACGGAAGCAGGCGTCGCACCGGGAAATGTAAACCGCGCAAAATCGGCCGAGGTACCATCCGCTGTCAAAGCCTGATCAACATCACTGTACAGAGCCCAGGCAGTCAAAGTCATCGCATCAAATTCATGCGTAACCTTTGCCGACGCCTCTAAGGTTTGTTGATCGTTGGTCGGCCGAATATTGGAATAATAGTTAAATGGATGATCGTTCACATCTTCAAAAAATGCAGGATTGGTAGCCGCAAAATTGGGAAGATGGAAAGCTGCATTAAAGTTGATCGAAGCGCCCGAAAGATCAGCATAGCGGGCTTTCAGATCTAACTCGGTAGCATCGCCAAGTTGCGCCACAAAACGCCCGTCGATTGACCAAGTTTCCTGATCGTCAACTACTTTCGCATTGTTTAGGAACGTATTTCTATAGAATCCGTCAGTGGTATTGTAGGAACCGGAAAGCACCAATCCAGCATCTTCACCAACAGGCACCGATACATAAGCCGAGGCGCGATACGTATTGTCTTCAGCCGCGCTAACTTTTATGCCACCTTCCAAAATATCACTCGGCTTCAATGTCTGAATGACAATGGCACCAGCAGCAGCGTTACGCCCATAGAGCGCGCCTTGTGGGCCTTTCAAAACTTCGATCTGACGCAAAGTGCCTTGATCTTGGTTAAGCTGTGCGGTGTTGGTTTTCAGAATCCCATCGACTACCAAAGCAACGGAGCTTTCAGCATCCCGGGCACCGTTAATGCCGCGAATGTTAATCTGAGTATCTCCTGCCTCTGCTGTTCCGCTTACAATCGTTACACCGGCCGTTAGTTGCACAAACTCATCCGCTTGTTGCACTCCGGTACGCTCCAAAGCATCTGCTGTGAACACGGTCACCGAAGCGGGAACTTCTGTTAGCAATTCGTCTTGCCGGCGAGCCGTCACGATGATGACGTTGCCGTCATCGTTGTCGTTGGCTTCCTGGTCGCCCGCTGATTGCGCAGCAGCCGGTGCGACTGTCATCAACGCGGCAACGCCAGCTGACAGTGATAATAAGGTTTTCGTGCGACTCATTTTAATATCCTTCCCTGAATGGAATTTCCTTTTGCAAAGCTTCTAATGTTCAAACCAGAACATTGGCCCCGCTCATATAAACATAAACTTCCTGAAACTTGCCGTCTCTGATGCGCCAAAAATTGGTATTGTTGAGGATCGTTGTTTGACCCTCTGCATCCACCAGTTCCGCGACAAAACTAGCCGTAATCCGGCCATTGGCTTCATCCACAGTGCAGGTAAAATCCTTGTGCACAATGGTTTCATAACTGGCAAAGAAATCCTCAAACATGCGTTTGATTTCGTCCTTACCACTGTGACGTGTGAAGGATGTTTGCGTACAAAGCAGCGCCCCATCCTGAAAGCAGTTTAATGTCGCTTCCAAATCCTTTTTATCCACACTGCCAAAATATTGATTGATTGCCAAGTTGATCAAATCATCGCGAGAAAGGCCGGGTTCATATTGCATCAGGCGTCTCCCTCTTTCAGTAAATTGTCACCACTCATGTAGACTACAACATGTTGGAACAGCCGATCTTTCAAATAAAAGCGATTGCAATTCTCATAACGGAGTTGATCACCACCATTCGGTGTTATCAAAACGGTAAATTGCGAACAAACTGCATTGCTTTGCGGATCAGCGACGTGGACAAAATTGCCGTGCCAGATATCTTCAAAATCAGCGAACAGCTTTTCAAACATCGCCCGGATTGCATCACGACCAACATGCGTAGTGTCCGATGTTGCTTCATGGAGTACGGCATCGGGGTGGAAGCAATTCAATACTTTCGATAGATTTTTGTTGTCCACACCATCAAAGTAACGCTTCGTAACGATATCGACATAAAAAGGATAAGGTAGTGCCTCCTGCCCTGCCATACCGGTTGTCCATTCAGCCATTAATACCATCCTTTTCTGATATCGTCGTCCTTCGGCACTTCCGGCGCAGGAAATGCTTTTTTGCTATGAGTCAGGCCTAGCTCCAGCAGCGTTTCGAGAAATTTGTACGCCACCTGTCCGGGATTGAGCACCGGAATGGGCAGGTTTTCATCCAGGAACTGCGCGGACTGATGCATTGTGGTGGAACCAAGTACGATGACATCTGCCCCATCTTCATCCATCGCCGCCGTAGCTTCTTCTTTCAGTTTGTCGAAGATCACTTCTTCTTTACCTGCCAACAACTCTGTCACATCTGGTCGCGTTTCAATTGAGCGCAGCGACGCAACGCGTTCCCACCAACCATATTCAGTCAGTGTCTTTTCATAGAGTGGGAACCATTCAGGCCACATCGTGAGAACGGTGAACTTCTTGCCAAGCATCATTGCCGCCGCAAAAGCTGCCTCACCCGGACCGACAACCGGGATTTTCAAACGTGATCGCAATGCGCGCATACCGCTGTCACTGACTGTATCAATGAGGACGCCGGCATAACCCTCTTCCTCTGCCTTGATACCGGCCTGAAACACGGTCCAGTCCATCAACATTGTGTCGTGATAACTATCCCCCAAAGCAGCACCCCAAGGAACGGCAACAAATTCGGGTTGAAAACCCTCTCGCACAAAATCATCAGGAAGCTGCTCTGCACGCGCAGAAACACCAGCCTGATCCATCGGAATCGGCACTATGACTTTGATACGCTTAGGGTCAGCCATAAAACTCTCTCTCAAAGCAACCTTCTATTGTATACAATTACTGCCCGTCAAGCGTAAACTCGGTTTCTCTCGGGACTTGCCCGTTACGGCATTTTGCGCCACAAAGCCTGCTATGAGCAGGGCATCTGACACAGCATATCAAAAAATTCGGAGCTATATTCTTCAAGGCGATGCCGCACCTGGTATGCAATTGACCGAAGAAAAACTTGCAGAGATAGCCGGGGTTTCCCGGACTCCGGTCAGAGATGCAGTGCAGCGACTGGAAAACGAGATGCTATTGGTGCGCAGTGAATCCAAGCGTCTATCGGTTGCAGATTGGTCGGATGGTGAAATCGACGAGATGTTCACCCTAAGAGCTATGCTTGAATGTCATGCAGCCGAACGTGCGGCTATCAGAATGGATGAGGAAAGCGTTCAACGGCTAAGATCAATCAATGACAATCTAAAAAAGGCGATAAACAAAACGCGGCCTGACATCGCGACGTTTCTGAATGCCAATCGGCAGTTTCATGATCTGATATTGATCCGCGCGCAGTCACCGAGACTAAGTAAAATGCTGCCGGCACTGATTGAACAACCGGTAGTCCGGCGAACCGCCAACCAATATTCAAAAGCTGACTTGATGCAGTCGGGACAAGATCATGACGAGCTTATTGCCGCCTTTGCCGCTAAAGACACGCATTGGGCGGGCGCGGTGATGACCAGCCATATTCGCCGGGCTTTTCATACGTTTAGCACCATCGCTGATGGCGGCGAAAAATGATTGTTAGATAATCCCTCGCTCCTCGAGGTCGGCCATCGCCGCGCTGTCCATCCCCAACAATTCACCATAAATAAGTTCGTTATGTGCCCCCAAGGCTGGCCCCACATGATCAATATGACCGGGCGTTTTCGATAGTTTTGGCGCTACATTTTGCATCACAAAATTGTCATGCTGCGGATGATCGACTTCGACCAATGCTTCACGTGCTTTATAGTGCGGATCTTCCAACATCTCCGGCGCGCGGAAGACATTGCCCGCAGGAACCCCATGCTCTTCGCATAGATCAAGAAGCGCAGCACTCGATATGTTCTTGGTCCATTCGGCAATCAGATCATCCAGTTCTGTCTGGTTTTCACCGCGGGCGACATGGGTTGCATAGCGTGGATCTTCGCCCAATTCCGGACGCCCCATCATTTTGGCCATGCGTTTCCAAACGCTGTCCTGGTTGCCGCCAATCAATACACTCCCGTCACTTGTCGGATAAACATTGGAAGGTGCGATCTTGGGAAGAATAGATCCGGTACGCTCGCGGATATGGCCAGCGACTGTATATTCGGCCACCGTTGATTCCATATTGGCAAGCACGGCTTCATAAATTGCCGAATCGACAACCTGCCCCTCACCTGTAACATGCCTGTGTTGCAATGCCATCAACGCCCCTAAACATGCATAGGTGGCTGCAAGCGAATCACCGATAGACAGACCGGCACGACTTGGTGGCCGGTCTGGCTCACCAATAATATAGCGCATCCCGCCCATCGCCTCACCAATGCCACCATAACCAGCACGATGGGAATAAGGACCTGTTTGGCCATATCCCGATACGCGGATCATGATCAGGCCTTTGTTGATTGCGCTTAGTGTTTCATAATCAAGACCCCATTTTTCCATGGTCCCTGCTCGGAAATTTTCTAGCAAAAAATCTGACTTTGCAGCCAGTTTCCTTACGATGCCTTGCCCTTCTTTTTCGCGCAAATTAAGCGTGATTGACTTTTTGTTCCGTCCAACAACGGAAAACCAAAGCGGAATACCTTGCCCCCAAGTCCGCATCGCATCACCAACTTTTGGCGGCTCAATCTTGATAACCTCGGCGCCGTGATCCCCCATGAGCTGACCACAATAAGGACCTGCGATTAGTTGACCCATTTCTATTAACCGCAGACCGGATAATGCGCCTTGCGCCATAATAATTACTCCCACATGTTGCTTATAGCTATACAAAGACAAAACCGAATTGTATACAATTTATCAAGCCGCGCTATCCACTAAGCGGTTAATGTGAAGAGGATAATATGGGATATAGACTTGGTGTTGATGTCGGCGGAACTTTCACCGACCTGCTTCTATTCAACGAAGAATCTGGTGAGTTTTGGCGAACCAAAACACCTTCAACGCCTCATGACAGCTCGGAAGGTATCCTGAACGGCGTCAATATAATCTGCGACGATGCCGACGTTAGGCCCAGTGAAATTGACTACTTCTTACACGGTACAACAGTAGCCACCAACGCGGTTTTAGAAGGCAAAGGCGCTCGCGTCGGCCTTATCACTACCGAGGGTTATCGCGATGTTATGCAAATTGCGCGAAGCTTTGTTCCGGGCGGATTGGCCGCCTGGATTATTTGGCCAAAACCACAACCGCTTGCCGCGCTAGAAGACACGGTTACCGTAAAAGAGCGCATGGATGCAGATGGCAATGAAGTCCGCCCACTTGATGAAAACAGTGTCTCAGACGCGATTGGGCATCTGAAATCTCAAGGTGTCGAAGCCGTCACTGTTTCGTTGATGAATGCCTATACCAATGGCGCACATGAAAAACGGATCGGCGAAATGATCACTTCCGAAATGCCTGATATTCCGATTTCATTGAGCCACGAGGTGCTTCCTGAAATGCAAGAATATGAGCGAACACTGACTACCGTCGCCAACGCAGCGGTTCGCCCGGTAGTGGGCAACTATGTGTCCAGTTTGCGTTCTAAGCTAGCCGATGCTGGTATGGAAGGGCGCTTCTCGTTGTTGCGTTCAGATGGCGGCTTAATGTCTTCCCAAAAGGCAGAAGAGCATCCGGTTAACATATTGATGTCGGGGCCAGCAGGCGGTGTTACCGGTGCTGTTTGGGTGGCGAAAAATGCCGGACTAAAGAACATTCTCACGCTTGATGTTGGCGGGACTTCCACCGACGTTGCGTTGATCGAAAATCTTGAGCCTCGCCGGGTCCGCACAACAGAAGTTGGACATCTATCGGTACGGGCATCATCACTTGATGTGAAAACGGTTGGCGCGGGTGGAGGTTCCATTGCCTATGTACCCGAACTGACCGGAGCGTTGCGCGTTGGCCCCGAAAGTGCCGGTGCTGTTCCTGGGCCAGTAGCTTATGGCAAAGGCGGCGAAGCGCCAACCGTAACAGATGCCAATGTGGTATTGGGCTATCTCCCAGAGAACCTACTCGGCGGCTCCTTTCAACTAGATCGCGAAGGCGCAAAAAAAGCTGTCCAAACAATAGCCGATGCGCTCGGGATCGACTTAATGGCAGCGGCGCGCGGCATTATTGATATTGTGAATGAAAACATGTTCGGTGCACTCCGGATGATTTCTGTTCAACAGGGCTACGATCCACGCCATTTCGCATTGATGGGTTTTGGAGGTGCCGGACCACTGCATGTCAATGCGGTTGCAAAGCTAATGAATAGCTGGCCCGCCGTTTCCCCCGTCTCTCCTGGCGTGCTCTGCGCTTTGGGCGATGCCACAACCCGTATGCGAACGGAAACTGCGCGATCTTTCTCCAGGTTCGCGACAAAGACTGAAGCATCGGAATTGATCAGCATATTGAAAGAAATGGCCGAACAAACACGCTCCGAATTGCTATCAGAGGGTGTGGCGGAAGAAGATATTATCAGCGAGTTCGAAGTGGACGTTCGCTATGCGGGACAGGCTTTTGAGGTTCCGCTCACGATTACACCAGAAGTATTGGAGCAAGATGGAATCGAAGGTATTTTGGCGCGATTCAATGAGGAACATAATCGCCTTTTCACTTTCAACATGGACACCCCGCATGAAATAGTGAACTTGCGCGCTGTAGCGCTTGGGCAATCGCTTGACCTTCCTGCGATTGAGTTACCCAAAGGCAATGGTGATCCCTCTCAAGCAAAAATTCGGGATCACAAACTGTGGATGGACGGCGCGGAACAGGATGGCGCAATATATGATCGCTCTAAACTGAAGCAGGGCGATATCATAGCGGGTCCTGCCATTGTCGTGGAAATGGATTCAACTACTTTGATCGAAACAGGTTGTGTGGGTGAGGTTGATGCCGTTGGCAATATCCTTATTAATCTGGCGGAGGGACAATAAAATGGTCGCTACAATTATTGAGACGAACAACTCGCCGTTTGAGAAAATTGACATTGATCCGGTGACCCTGGACATTATCGAGAACGCACTCCGCAACGCTAGAATTGAAATGGATGCGACATTGGTGCGCACGGCTATGTCTCCGGGTATCCGGGAACAAGGGGATGCATTCCCGCTCATTGCCGATCATAATGGCAAGATGATTGTCGGTCAGTTTGGTAGTTTTATTGACGGTTTTTTGAGTCAATATGATGGGACACTGGAAGACGGGGATATGATCTTTCTATCAGATCCCTATAGCTGCGACGGTGCGGTTAGTCACAATAATGACTGGCTCGTTCTGCTCCCGATATTCAAGGATGGCAGGCTGATTGCCTTTACCGCAATGTTTGGACATCAATCTGATATTGGCGGTAAAGTCGTTGGTTCGATGCCGATTGATGCCAAATCGATATTTGAAGAAGGTGTTCGCATTCCACCCGTAAAAATTTGGAAAAAGGGTGAGTATAACGAAGACTTGATCAAGCTCGTCATGCACCAGACCCGCAAACCAGATTGGTGTCAGGCCGATCTCAACGCGATCATAGCATCATGCCGCGTCGCTGCCCGTCGTGTCATCGAAATGGCGGATCGTTTCGGCGATGATATTTATGTCTCAGCAACTCAGGAACTTTTGGCTCGCAATCACCGCGCAATGAAAACCCTGATCGGCGAAGCTATTGGCGAAGAACCGGTTAGCTTTGAAGATTATATTTGCGACGATGGCATCGGCGCGGGTCCTTATAAAATCAAATGTACAATGTGGCGTGAAGACGGAAAAGTCATACTCGATTTCGAAGGGACTGATCCGCAAAGCCAAGCATCGATCAACTTCTTCCTCAATGAAAATATGTTCAAGATGTTCTTCGGCATCTACATGATCATGGTTTTTGATCCGCAGATATTATTCAACGACGGGTTTTACGATCTAATCGATGTACGCATTCCGGAAGGGTCTCTACTCAAGCCGAAGTTTCCAGCTGCTCTGTCAGGACGCACCCATGCGCTGGGACGTATTTTTGATATTCTGGGCGGCCTACTAGGTCAGAAAACACCCGAGTTTCTTAATGCAGCTGGCTTCTCATCATCGCCGCACCTTTTTTATTCCGGCAATGATAAAAATGGTGATTGGTTTCAGTTGTTCCAGATTGGCTTTGGCGGCATTCCCGGAAGACCATTAGGAGATGGCCCCGACGGCCATTCGCTTTGGCCTGGCTTTACCAATGTGCCAAACGAATTTCTGGAACGTTATTTCCCGCTAAGGATCGAGAGATATGAAACGGAACCGGATAGCGGCGGAGCTGGCCTTCACCGCGGCGGCAATGGAATTCATCTCACATATAGATTCCTCGCTTCCGGAACAATTTCAATTCACGATGACCGCTGGTTTGTTCCACCTTGGGGCGTGAATGGTGGTCAACCAGGCGAGCGGGCACGTAAAGTCCTAGAAAAAGAAGATGGCTCGACCACGATTATCGGCAACAAGGTCGAAGACGTTCATGTGGAAGAGGGCGATCAGTTACATTTTGTCACCTGGGGCGGTGGAGGCTGGGGCAATCCGTTGGAACGGGATCCAGCGCTGGTAAAACTGGAAATAGCACAAGGGCTTCTGACTGATAATGGTGCCCGCGATTATGGGGTCGTCATCTCTAAAGATGGCAGCGTCGACAATGTTGCAACGGAAGCGTTGCGAACAAAAATGGCAGCTGAAATTCCGAACAGCGACAGTCCGTTCAATTTTGGACCCGATATCGAAACGCTTCGATCCAATTGTGTAGAGGAAACAGGGCTACCCGCCCCGACACAACCAAGCTATTAGCCCTTTATGTGTATTGTAGCAGTTGCCTGGAAGTATCACCCGCATTGGAAAATGGTGGCGCTGGGTAATCGCGATGAATTGCATGCGCGGCCAGCAACACCGATTGCGCGATGGAAGGATCAGAACCATCTAATTGCGGGGCAAGATGTGCAGGCCGGAGGAACATGGCTAGGCATATCTGAGCAGGGACGATTTGCAGTCGTCACGAATGTGACTCAATCCTCGCCACCAGAACCCAAGGCCGCCTCACGCGGCACGCTATTGAAAGATTTCTTGAGCGGTGATGGTCAATATGCGCATCTGGATCATGTGGACTTTTCCAGTTTCAATCCGTTCAATCTTCTCACTATTTCCGGGAACTCTGCGACACTGGTGTCGAATCAAAGTGACCAGGTTCACCAAGAGTTAAATTCCGGTATCTACGGCTTGTCCAATGGGCAATTGGACAAGCCATGGGAAAAATCCGCGCATCTCGATCAATCCTTGAAAAGTTGGTTGTCCAAAGATTCAAAAAATTTTGGAGAGCTTCTGTCAAAATTGGAAGATCGGAAGCCATTTGGCGCTCAAGGAGAAATCACAGATAACTCGAGCGAGACCTTTCGGCCGGAGCATTCCTCCATTTTTATCAAGAACCCTATCTATGGTACGCGCTGCAGTTCTTTAGTTGCGGTTGATCATCAAGGAGTTGGAGTCTTCATAGAGCGGCGGTTTGACGAAAATGGGTTTCGCAGCGGCGAAACACAGATTGATTTCTCTTGGCCCGACTAAGATTTTGCGCATCGGCCGCCTTGTTTAACCAAAATAGGCAAATTGGCTGTTAGGAATTCCATTGACATTTTTGTCAATAACGGCAAAATCCCCGTTGCAATTAGAGACTGACTGCATTGGTTCTGCCCCTGGACCAAGAAATCGCAGCGGCCATAGGAGATAGAAATGGCATCCGTTCCCGTAATCGACCTCGATAATCTGACAATCTCTCCAACTGCTGATGAAGCATTGGAAAATTATTATAAGAATAATCCACCGATTCAGGATGCCGATGCCAATCCATGGGATGTTAGCCGCGCCGACATTTACAGCAAGGACCTGTGGCGCAAACCATTTGCGGAAATGCGCGCCCAAGAGCCGATCAACAAGATTGAGGGCGGTGTGCACGGTGATTATTGGAATATCACCACCTACAAACCGATTCAGCATGTTGAAGCACTGCCTGATATCTTCTCTTCTGATGTCGAACAGGGTGGAATTACAATTGCTGATCCGGATTATGATCAAGATTTTCAACTCCCCATGTTCATTGCCATGGATCGTCCGAAACATACTGGTCAGCGGCGCACAGTAGCACCCGCTTTCACTCCAACTGAAATGAAGCGGATGGAAGAAGAAATCAGGATGCGGACTGCCGAAGTTTTGGATAGCCTGCCCTGGGATGAGAAGTTCGACTGGGTTGATAAAGTATCGATCGAATTGACCACCGGGATGTTGGCCATCCTCTTCGGTTTCCCATGGGAAGATCGCCGGATGCTTACATTTTGGTCAGACTATGCTGGGGATGTCGAACTGGCGGTGGCGGAAGAACTAACCGACCAACGCCGTCAAATCCTGCATGAAATGGGAGCTTATTTCCTCAAACTTTGGAACGAACGGGTTGATGCAGAACCAACGCCGGACCTGATTTCCATGATGATCCATTCGGAACATATGAAAGATATGGATCATATGGAATTTATGGGCAATCTAGTCCTGCTGATTGTCGGTGGCAATGACACTACGCGTAACACCATGTCAGGTGTCGCTTGGGGACTCGGACAATTTCCTGAGCAACGTGCTAAATTGCAACAAAACCCGGACCTCATCCCCAATGCTGTGCAGGAAATTATCCGCTGGCAAACACCGCTGGCCCATATGCGCAGAACCGCTTTGGAAGACTATGACCTGTTCGGACATCAGATCAAAAAGGGCGATAAGGTTGTTATGTGGTATCTCTCCGCAAACCGCGATGAAGAGGTTTTCCCAGAAGCAGATAAGATCATTGTAGACCGCGAAAATGCGCGCCGTCACTTGGCATTTGGATATGGTATCCACCGTTGTGTCGGTGCCCGATTGGCTGAACTGCAAATTCGCATCTTGTTAGAGGAAATGCACGAGCGCCGGATGCAGGTAAATCCGACCGGCAAAATGCGCCGTGTTCATGCCTGTTTTGTTCATGGATTCCGGGAAATGGAAGTCGAACTCACAAAATATTGAGAATATGTGCCGGGTCACCGCCCGTTCAGTCGCGATCTGTAACAATTCCGGCATCTCGCACGAATACCATGCGATAATCATTGTTGGAGCTTGAATATGGCCGTTTTGGATCGTCGGAAAATGCTGGGTGCAGGAATACTCGGCGTTGGTGTTTACGGCACAGCAACGCTTGCTGGCGCATTTGGCAATGCCAACGCAAAATCCGGCAAATCATTCAAGATCAAACACAGCACTGCCGAATGGAAGAAACGGTTAGGTCCAGCACGCTACCGGATTATGCGCTTGGAAGGCACAGAACGTCCCTATTCAAGCCCCTTGGACAAAGAGAAACGGGCGGGTGTCTTTGCCTGTGCCGGCTGCAATCTAGGTCTGTACAGTTCAAAAACCAAATTTGATAGCCGAACAGGTTGGCCTAGTTTTTGGGCGCCGATTGCCAGTAACCGCATCGGAAAATCCACCGATCATAAGATTGGTTACCCGCGTACGGAAGTTCATTGTGCAAGATGTGGCGGCCATTTGGGACATATCTTCAATGACGGTCCGCGGCCAACCGGCAAGCGCCACTGCATCAATGGATTATCGCTTAAATTTATTCCAGCCAGTTAAGCTGATGCACTAGGGAGCTTGGACCTGTTCCCAGAGTTCGATCTTGACACCATCACAATCAATTAGCCACGCAAACTTGCCATAGCCTTCATCGACTTCATCAAGGATATCAATCCCTTTGGCTCTTAGTTCTTTGGTAAAACCGGAAAGATCGTCAACCCTTAGGTTAATCATGAACTTTGCCTCACTTGGCTTCATGTAATCGGTATCTTCGCTAAAATGGCTAATCAGGCTGTATGGATCATCACCACTTTCTTCAGACCATTTCAGCATCGGACCATATTCACCGTCCAATCCCAGATTTTCTTTGTACCATTTGCGCGTTGCCGCTGGATCCTTCACAACGTGAAAAACCCCACCTAGTCCGGTGACCCTTGCCATTTTGCTCTCCATGGTTCTTATTTTTTATGCGACCATGGGGTTTCTGTAGCACATTTTACATTTCATTTTCGAATGTTTTTGGCACAATTCTCCATATTTTCAGGCCACTGTCCCGCAAATGCACAGATTGCAACCATTTGGGAACGGCTTTTTTTTGAAGAGATGCAGACAGGCCCTCTGGCTGTAACCGGGCATAAACCTTAAGTTCTGCCTCATTTTCACAGAGAATTATATAACGTATGTTGCGATTTTGAAGCAATTTTCTGGCTTCATTTTGCGGTTTGGTAAAAATATATATTTGATCTGCCATCGCCTTATCATTGCGATGATGGCTCGTGGCCAAAACGCTGTGCGATGTTGATACCAGTATTTCGGGCCCAAAATCTAATGGTGCCATAATGGTCGTCTGCGGCAAGGCGTTCAGCCTTTCTATCGATGCCGAAGAATCACAGGATGGTGCATCGCCAACCACAGCCAGTTTTTCTTGCTCTTGTTCCGCACTATCATCAAACGCATTTATGATACCCAATGCCAATGGACCGGGAAGTATCAGAAGCATAACGGAAACCGTTGCCAGGATACGTGCAGGTGGGCTTGCAATTTCTCGCGCAGCCTTAAAACCATGATACACCGCCCAAGCGATCAAAGGCAAAGCATATGCGGCGGCGACCGATGACGCACGCAGGACAAAGATTGAAACGATAAGTGCCCACAAAAATGCATAAGTAATCAGAAAGAATTTTTGCCGATCGAAACTATCTGAACGGCGCGACCATATGAATAAAAGGCTTCCCAAACCGACGATGATCGAACCACCAAACAGATTCATTACCTCACTCATAGGCTGGTCCCAAATCGGCAATCCCTCGTTGACACTGACCAACCAGGTATCGCGGACCAGCGGATCAATATCGGCAAAAGCACTTCCGATACACTGCGGTGCGCTAAACCACATCGCAAACAGTGCCAATGTACCCGCGATGACCAAAGCAACTATTCGGATTCCGATTGCTTGCGGAGAATAATGGATGGTGGGTAATATGATCGCAGCACCTGCGCCACAGGCCAACAGATGCGCTGGAGACATGGCATCACAATAGTTGATCAATGCATCTATACCGCCCTGAGAACCCCAAAACAGAGCGAGGCTGGTCAATAGAAACGAAATCAATGTCCAAAACAGTCGGTCGCCCTGCTCCAGCAGTACCGACCAACGCCATGCCAACAGGGCAATGAACCCAATGGTCAGCGGCAATCCTTCCATCGAAATGGACAACCACAACGCTAAGCCAGCACCCAAGACCAATCCAGCATTGCGCTTATTTGGCCAAAACATGGTCCAAAGAGCGACAAGTGCTAGTACGATCTGCCAACCATGATGGTCTATTCGCATAGGTCTGAGTTGTGCGACTACCGGCACAGCCGTCGCGGTTAATGCAGCAGCCAATATAGCGATCTGCCGGTCAAATAGCTCTCCGGTTATTTTCAAAACCAACCACATCACACAGAGCAGTCCCATGAGTGGAACGATTGTCATCGCGGCGGATTCTGCAGCCGCGACGCCCATTAACGGGGTCAATAATATCATAACCAACGCAAGTGGTACTTCGATCCAGCGCGTCCAGTGCATCGGCTGACTATCGGGATCGGCAATACGGTATTGGGTTGTATCAAACCAGCTTTGACCTGCCAACCAGTCGCGGATCTGCACTTGGCGCAACTGATCATCCGGACCCCAACCGATCCCGGATGCAATTTGATCACGGCCGACAAAGATCATGACTGCGCAGACTGCCAGCCAAATCAAAACAATTGATAGATTACCCTTTAAGCGTTGCATCGCTTACCCCTTAGGCTTGGTATTACCTTTGGCCTTTAGGTAAAGCCACGGAACATGCTCAGGGTCAAACTGAGAACGGTGATGACGGTCAAAATATGGAGGCATATGATCACCCACCAAAAGGATATCTGCATCTGGAAAGTCTTTGGCGGTAATTTCGTTGACTAGCGCAGCATCAATATCATCAAAAATTGCAAACTGACGACAAATCATGGGAAATTCCTTAGCCAGTGCTGGCGAAACGCGCTCGCAATCCTCTACGTTCAAATTTAACCCTGGCGGAACCGGCAAGTGAGCATTTAGAGTCAACCAGTATAGAAACGTCGGCTCCTTGGCATTTTTAAGGTTCTCAGCGAGCAGCTTTGGTACCTGTCGGTCACAGGCACCTGCAAACACCCCGCCGCACCATTCTGCGCCACGTTTTTGAAGTTCCGGCCAAAATTCTCGCGTTTCAAACCCGATATTGGGATACCATTGATCGCGTTTGAAAAATGCGCCTTCAAAGCTATGCATGGCATGGGTTGCGTAACCTTTTCCAGACAGCATAGCAGGCAAGCAATTTAGTTTTGCCGCATCCGCAGCATCCAGCAACTCATAATAATCGCCCCAAGCACCACACATCTCACGAAACTCACCTGATGTAGTGCTGTTATAGTAGAGACTGGTCCCCTGACTGACATCATATTTCGCCTGAATTGCACTATTGTCATAATAAGCAAAAAGCTTATCTGACATCGCCCTATTATCCTTGGGAACGCCAAGTGACTCTACCATGATTAGAACCAGATGCCGCTTACCATCGGCGCGCAACGCAAATCCGCTTTTCTTCACTGCTGATTCAAAGTTGGCACCAACGGGAGCAGCTCGGAAGTAATGGCCGCGCATGCCCTGACCCATCAGATGATCGACGCCGACCAGTCCAAATATCAGCGCGCCCGCAAACAAAATATGCGCTGGTTTGGTAAAATTTGTATCGCGCTTGAGAAGGAACCAGCTTGCGATCAATATACCGACTACAAACACGGTCGCGGCAATATATTCCATAGAATTGGAAGGTTGGATTTCGGCAAAAAACTGAAGCGAATAGAGCAAACTATCCATCGCAAGATTGAATAGTCCAGCAACAAAGGAGAATACAGACAATAGTATGATAGTTGCAAAAGCCAGCCACTGTACAAAGCGCGGCATGCGTTTCACAATCAAGCCAACAAAGCCAGCAACCGCTATTTCCAAATAGCGCGGAGGTGCACCTACAAACCACATCGCCATAAACGGCAGATTGGCGAGCAAGATCCATACCAGCGACCAATCAAGAAATTTTCGAAATTCCACATTTGGGAAGGCTGGTTTGACCGCCCTTTCTATGGTTGCATCCATAAAACTCAACGAAACACCCCGTATCTTCGGGTCAGGTATACGGCAAAAAAACTAACGAACACGGCGGCGCCCTTTGCCAAAACAGGCAATGCACCCAGTTCCGTTAGCCAGCTGACGATACTGACGGTGATACCAAGGCCCAAGATAGCAGTCCCGATGAAACCCAAACGTTGCAGTTGCAGCGCCGCCCCATCACGGGTCTTACCTGGAAAAACGAAACTGGAGGAAATCAACCAATGTACGACAATTCCCGCGCTGTAGCCGACTGCCGATGAGATTCCTGGATCAAACATGAAGGCGACCAGAACCATGAAGAGAGCGACATCAAAAGCCAGGCTGACAATGCTTGCCAGTAAATAGCGCGTGATGGAAAAACGGTTCAGAAAAGCAAGCGGGCCGGGCAAAACCCCAACCCATGTGCCGACGATTGACCGTCTATCCTGTCCGCTGCGTTCCATCGCCGGCTACGCTGCTTTCTTGGATTTATCTTCAGAATTCTCTTCGATCCGGGTTGGAACGTCTCGCATACTTTCCAGAGCCGCTGCGCGATCTTCGCTGATCTCTTCAGCGACGATCGTTTCTGCGCCCTCATCGCCAGACTCATGATATTCAGCGTCTTCGTTGACGTTCCACACATTCCACTTGCGCGTTCCGGCTTCGATATTCTCGACCGTCAGCATAGCGGTCATCATCGCATGATCCTGGTTATTGTAGCGGTGCATTCCGTTGCGACCGACCATGTGCAGCGTTGGGAAACGTGTTTCCAGGTCATCACGCATGGTTTCGACATTGTCTTCATAGCTATCGTCGTAAACCGGATAGGCTTTTTCCTGACGCACAACCGCGCCGCCCACTACATCTTCTGGTTTACAAAGGTTCAAGATCGCCATTTCTTTCTTGGCAAGATCGATCAGCTCTTCATCGGAAGATGCCCAGAGATTGTCATTTTCAAAACAGAAATATTCCAGGCCAACACAGGCGATATTTTCATCCGGTACCATTTCGGGCGACCAGCTGCGGAAGTTTTGAACCCGCCCCACCTGAACGCGATCATCATGGATATAGATCCAGTTGTCGGGGAACAGGTCTTCAGATTTCACCATGATCGCCACGGTTAGGAAATCACGATAGTTCAAGTCCTGCGCTTCCGGCAATGATTGCGGCAGCGGGTGGATTCGGGTTGCCAATTCACGCATCGGCGCGCTGGAAATGACATGTTTAGCATTGATGACGGTTTCACCATCTTCAGTTGAGGCACTGACACGCCAGTTACCATCGGCATCCTGCGCGAGTTGCTTGAGACTATGCCCCATCAACACATCATTGCCCTTGGCTTCGACATGCGCTTTTGCGGCGTCCCACATCATACCGGGGCCGAGACGGGGGTAGCGGAAGGTTTCGAGAAGCGTTTTCACTTCCTGTCCATCATTGGGTTTCTTGTTCAGACCTAGTGAGCGTTTCAATCCATCGGTAACCGCGTTCCAAAGGCTAAGCCCCTTAATACGCTGCGCCGCCCAATCTGCAGACATTTCGTCGCACGGCATGCCCCAAACCTTCTCGGTATAGGTTTTGAAGAAAATCGAATAGAGCTTGTAGCCGAACTGATTGACCGTCCAGTCTTCAAAGCTCTTCACGTTCTTATTCGGGAAAACCTTCGCCTTTCCGTAGCTTAACATGCAAAGCGTCGAACGCCAGATACCCAAATTCCATAGCGCTTCAAACGCGCGCAGCGGATAACTGTAAAATTTGCCTTCGTAGTAGATGCGGCTCATCCGCGGGCGCTGAATAAAGTCATCGGGCAGGATCTCGTTCCACAGATCGACCACTTCCTGCGATTTTGAGAAAAAGCGGTGCCCGCCAATATCAAAGCGGAAGCCTTCATATTCCACCGTCCGGCTAATCCCGCCGACATATTTGGGATCTTTTTCGATCACCGTGACCGAATAGCCTTTTTTGGAAAGCAGATAAGCGGCGGTCAAACCCGCAGGCCCCGCGCCAATAATCGCTACATCTACCGGAGTTTCAGAGCTGTTTCCCTGCGTCGTCATAAAGTCCGTTCCCTGCCCAAAAAGCGCCAAAGCGGGCGCGATTCATGTTTCAGAAACCGGAGTGAACGAAATTGGTTAGCGATAAGTTAACATGCGCCGTAATTTTGACTGCCGATAATCAATAGATGTTGAAAATCTTGGATTTTTCCACTAGAATCAGTGTTTCAAAGGCTAGATAGCTTTTGTTAAAACTCGGAGCTTTTTTGTTAGAGATTGTGACAATCAGCTGATTTGAAGCCCGTTTAGCGTTTCAAATCATAGCAGCGACAAATGGCGTGCTTAGCACACCAACCCTTTGTCGTGTTTTTTTGATTCAGTTTCCGAGTAGAACAATGAATATTTCAAAAGCCGAGCAGCGCGTGCTTCACTCGCTCGCTCAAGGCGGTCATATCCGCCACAAACGTAACAAAAACAGCAAAATTGACGAAGTCATGTGTGTCACTCGCGACGGGCACATCCTGTCTGATTGTACACTGGAGGTTTTCGCAAGGCTCAAGCGCAGGCGTTTGATCAAATCCAGAAACGGCAATCCTTACCAAATCTCCTTTCTAGGAAGACGGTCTGTTCGTTCGCAACTGGATAATAGATAAACCGCTTTCAGGCCTGGCAAGTCGAGGGTTAGTCAATCACTTCACTTGTCAGGTCTTGAGGCAACATAGGCTCACTCAACAACCGCTCCATCGCCTTCCAGCGCCATACAGGGGCATCGCCTTGGGCTTCTATCCATTCGCGGACCATGTTGAGACCGAGGCCATAGTTGATCACATAGCTGCGATACTGGTCATTAAATGACAGTGATTGCTCCGCTCGTTCGCGGCCAACGAGTTGGTATTTCATCATATCCGCGACCGCTTGTTCGCGGGAAATCTCTTTGTCGAGATACTTCTGAGCAATGGTCATTCGTGCGCCGCTGAGCGCCTGTTTCGCAATTTGCAGCGCCCAGAAAGCTCCAGCTGTATCGGGGTCAAGCCCGGCCAGCGGGTAAAGCACATCGCGCTCATATTCGAGCCGTTTGACGCCGGGGAATGCCAGTTCAATGCCGTAGTTCGCGCTACCCTCCGCGATCAGCGACTGCGGTGAATAAAGCGGGTAGATGGAAAATTCCTGCCAACCGCGAGTATTGGTCAGGTTCCGCTCGAGCAGCATATTATAGACATGATGCCCCGGGTAACCCTCATGACAGCCCAGGTCGACCGCGCGCGAAATCTTTATTGGCAGATCTGTGTTGATCTGGATCAGGCTCTGATAATTGCCCTGATAATAATTATACCCGCTCCAGCTTTTGTCGGTCACAAATTCCATTTTGAAATTTTCGCTCTCCGGCAGGTCAAAATATTGCGTCGTGCGTTTTTTGCACTCAGCAATCGCTGTATCAAATACGTTCCGAAGCTTGTCCTTTGGAATGACATATTGGTTTTCAAAGGCATCCACCCGCGCGCTTAGCGATCCGTCACCAGGCACCAGTTTTTCAATTTCTTCGAGGATTGGATCAAATTCGGATAGCGGCCGAATCTTTGGCGTTACACCGAACAAACCCTTGGCTTCCTCTACAAAAGGAAGCTCCTCTCCAGAAATCATGGCATGACGGGTATGCGCTGCTTCCAATTGTGCGGAGAGGAAGCGCTTGCGCAACCCCAAGTCCTCAGAATCGACTGTTAAAGAGGCATCCAAGCGTTCCATAAGCCGAACAATATCGTTGCCCAGATCGACCATATCTCGCGGGTCGTTTTTCGCGGCCTGTGCCCATTCTAATGGGCCGTAATAGGCGTCTACATAGCCAGATTCTTTCTCACCCATAGCCAGGGTGAGTTTGATATAATCCTCAGCAATAGCATTGAGCGTTAGTTCGGCGGATGATTTTGGAGCGGCGACTGTGGATGCTTTTACATCTGATATCGCTGACTGAGGCGACATGCATGCCGAAACCAGTATGATAGCAGCGATGGCGGAAAACTTTTTCAAGCCGCTTCTGCCACTGTATCTGCGGCTTCATCCTCATCATCCTTCTTGGCCTGCGGTGCAAAACGTAAGATGCAGTAACCAACGACCGCTGACAGGAACGAGCCCATCAACACACCGATTTTCGCCTCTTCAATCAGCAGTTCGTTGCCAGGAAAAGCCAGCGCACCGATAAACAGGCTCATCGTGAAGCCGATACCGCACAGGGTGGCTACGCCATAAACCTGAAGCCAGCTCGCTCCGCCCAGTCGGCCAGCAAATCCGGTTTTAACCGCCAGCCAGACGCTGGCAAAAATGCCAACTTGTTTGCCGAAGAAAAGACCGGCAGCGATACCCAACGGCAGGGGTGCGAATATCTGGTCCATGCCCATGCCTTCAAGAGATACACCCGCATTGGCAAAGCCAAAAATCGGGATGATTAGGAACGCACTCCACGGTGCGATGCCATGTTCCATGATATGCAGCGGAGAGTTCTCCGCATCAGGAGAAGTCGGGGTAATCACGATCGGTATGCAAAGGGCCGCCAACACGCCCGCTATCGTAGCATGCACACCGGACATCAAAACCGCGTACCAAAGAATGATCGACAATATGATATAAGGCCAAAGCTTCAGCACACCGTTGCGGTTTAACGTGTACATTATCGCCAGTATTACGGCGCTAGCCAACAAGGCTGCACCATTAATTTCTGCCGTATAGACCAGCGCGATAATCGCGACGGCGCCCATGTCATCGACGATCGCAACGGTAACCAGAAACAACTTGAGCGAAGCTGGTGCCCGCGATCCAAGCAGTGCCAACACGCCAATTGCGAACGCAATGTCCGTTGCCGCTGGAATAGCCCAGCCGTTATACAGTTCCGGCGTATCTTTCACGATGAACAAGTAAATAAGCGCTGGTACGACCATACCAGCCGCAGCGGCCAGAACAGGCAATCTGCGCCGATCCCAGGTATTTAATCGCCCATCTACAAATTCGCGCTTAATCTCTAGGCCGACCAGAAAGAAGAAGATCGCCATCAGACCATCATTAATCCACAAATGCGGCGTCATCGGGCCCAGTTTTTTGGACAGCGTAGGTCCTTCCAACTCATGCAGGAAGTGATGATACATCTCATAGAGCGGGCTATTGGCAACAATCATCGCCAAGGCTGCTGCGACCATCAACAATATACCGCCCGCTGCTTCGCTTTCCAGGAATTCACGAAGAGCTGAATCTGTTCCTTTACGCTGTGATTTTTCGTCAGCCATGAATCGCCTTTTGGATGGGGTTTAACTTGCCAGTCTCATGCGCAGACGCACATGTAAAATCAAGACTTGTATAGCCGCTTCAATCATTAAGCGGCCAAAGAATCCCGAACTTCCGCGGCCAATGTATAGGATTTTTCACGTGCACTCTGGTCAAATATCGAACCAGAGATGATCAATTCATCCGCACCGGTTCGCGCAACAAATGCCTCCACACCGGATTTTATCGTGTCCGTTGTCCCAACAGCGCTACCCTGCATGATCCCAGCTAGCATCTGCTGCGCCTGTGGCGGCAGGCTCTGTCGATAGCCCTCAACCGGCGGTTGCATTTTACCGGGGTTACCAGTGCGCAGTGCCACGAAACTCTGAATCATTGAGCTGGACAAATATTCCGCTTCCTCATCCGTGTCAGCGGCAAAAATATTAAAACCGCACATGACATAGGGTTCTGCCAGCTGGTTCGATGGTTTAAAATCCCGGCGATAGATTTCGAGCGCCTGATCAAGCATTTGCGGCGCAAAATGCGATGCGAAGGCATAAGGAAGACCCAGAGCCGCAGCCAACTGTGCCCCAAACAAGCTGCTGCCGAGAATGTAGAGAGGCACTTTCGACCCCTGCCCCGGTGTCGCCTGAATGGGAAGCTGCTCATCGCCCTCCAGCAGGGCTTGCAACTCGACCACATCACGGGGGAACTCATTCGCATCGGTGTTGAGATTGCGCCGCAAAGCCATCGCCATACGCTGATCCGAACCTGGTGCCCGGCCAAGACCCAAGTCCACGCGGCCAGGAAACAATGCTTCCAAAGTGCCAAACTGCTCGGCAATCACAATCGGTGAATGATTGGGCAACATAATCCCGCCAGCGCCAATGCGAATGGTTTTGGTTCCATGGCCGATATGCGAGAGCGCGACCGAAGTGGCGGCACTCGCGATACCTTCCATCCCATGATGTTCAGCCATCCAGAAACGTTCGTAGCCCAGTGCTTCGGCATGTTGAGCCAATGATAGCGAGCGATCCAGTGCGGTCCTGACATTGCTGCCTTGCGGAACGGGCGACAGATCCAGAATGGAAAATTTCACCGATTTGGTCATTGATTAAGCCCCTGCCCCAAATGTCCGTTCATTTTTATTGCATATCCATCTGGTGTTTTTCGAAATCCCAAACTGGGTAGCAATAATGTCCATGCCGCATTGCCACCTGACAACGCAAGCCGCGCTGAATAACGGCCGTCACCTTCCAGCTTAAGCGTCAATTTCTCCATACCGGACCCACTTGCCATCGGAAGCACTAGGACGCCATCCTGACACTCTGCATTCCCAAGCAAACCCCGCTGCAAATCGAGGCCCGGTATGTTCGCATCGAGTGACATCCTGACCTGGCCACTTGCGTTTGTGCAGCGGCCTTGCACAAAATTTGCACTGAACCCGCTCAGTTCAATATTTGATGCCGGTAAAGGTGCCAACTGTCTACCAACCGGTATTCTGGCATTGGCATCGGCGACTAGAAAACCTTCGCCCGCACGGCCCAAAGTAGCATTTAAACTGCCACCAGCCGCGTTTTCAGGGCGTTCAACATCCAATATCAAGTCGCCCGCAAATAGCGGCCAGAATTGCATGCCAGCATCTAGGCTTCCCAGTTTGACGGGACCCAATTGCGCACTTTCAATATGACCGTCCCAGACGCTCCCCGAAATCTGTTTGGCGGAGAAAGAATTTTCCTCCAATACGGCCATGGAAACAACCAGCCGCATCGGCATGAAAAACAGCATTGCCGCCGCTATCCCAAAGAAAATCAGGGTGAAGAAAACAAAGCGCTTCATTACTTCTCCGGTTCAAAATTGGCAAAATAGTCGAAAATCTCTTCTTCGCTGCGGCTTGCCGCGTTCCGCCATGTCGGCGCGCTGTCCGGATTAAGCAGTTTTCCATCGGGGGACAGCACCAGCACGGTTGGCGTGCCCTTTATCTCTTCAATGCCGAAACGTTGAGCGATATCGATATTTTTATCTCGAAAGCCAACATCGACATAGACCGTTTCATATTTCATGCTCACCATCTTGGCGAGGCGCGGTGTTTCAAGCCAGCCCGCAAAACCGCGGCTGTCATGACACCAGTTAGCGCCCATCACCAGAATAACCCGTTTACCAAATGCCTTTGCACGTGAAAGCGCCATGCTAACATTAACCTTTGGATCGCTATTCTCTTTTAAACCATATGGCTTCGCTTCGGGATGATCGTTCTCTTCGGTCGGTTCAAATACTCCTGACGAAACTGACGCCATCGCATCCCAGGATGTATCATCGATGGTTACTGTTACACCTTCCGCATTGGCAATATGTTGAAACTTGATCACACATTGATAAGCGGCGTCGGGAGCGCCTTTGACAAGCAGTTCTCTTCCAGAAGCAGCGCTGGCTTTGAACGAGTATATGTCCCCACCCTTATCACCGATTTGAAAACTGCATGCATTGCTATCCACTCCGGTAACGTTGGCGGTCAAAGGCCCTGTTTCTTCGCCTTTTACAGCGGAACAAGCTAGTAGCGGTATGGCGAGCAACAGAAGTGGGTATTTCATGCCATCGCTATTACACCTGAAGTGGCGTGAGGGAACAGGCTTTTGTGAGACCAAGTCCGCGTTTCATTCCCGGATAAGATCGGACGGTCGCCGCAGCCACGGCCAGTTCCAAGCGCACGGTGCGGCCGAAACTTTCTTCAAGACTGTCACCTAGTTCAAATGCATGATCCGATTGGCTGGCTATAGCTTGACCAAAGTCAAAGCCAGTCTTGATGTCACCATCAACCTGGCCGGCCAACATTTGGTTGATCAATTCCCGATCAACCCCATCCATCAATCCCCCTTGTGCTGCGGTCACTGCACATGGCCCGCAATCCTCAACTAGTGTCGCACCGATCCTGGCGGCCAATAGCAATTCCGCCGAAGCCTGATGACGGTGATTGGTGACTGGCATGAAATGTTTGAGTTTTTCCATCACATGGCCGGGTGCTGTTGCCATTTCGTGCATATATTCGCTTTCTCCAGGACTCATTTGATCCACAACTTTTAAGAAAGCCCAGTCTGGAATCCCGGCAGGCGCAACGCGCTGGCGGACAAACAATATTCCAAGCGCAACAAAAACCAAAAGCGGCGGCCCGAGTACACCCGGCGCATCAGCCACAAACGCTTCTGGCGTACAAATACCGACTGAAACTTCGTAAATGTGCAAGACCCCATGCAGTGCCAGCCACAGAGAGCCGGTGAAAGCAGCGAGCCAGCGCATATGGATGTTGGCACTGGCGTAAAGCAGGATGATCCCGCAGGCTGCATATGCAATTCCAATATCGCGGATGAAATGTTTGTTGGGTGGTCCGGTCGCAACGACGGTCGGGAGCGCAGTATACCAATCAAGCGGCCATAGGATCATGAACGCCCCAAACAAAAGAACAAACAGCCCCACCGCAAGAACAAGAACCTGTGCGAGACGATCGAGCCAATCTGGTTTTCCGGTGAGCATTGTTTTCCCTTTCGCGAGTCGCAATAATGTGTTATTCGGACATTTATTATCTGAATAAAGATGAGAGTCAACTGTTGCAGATTTCAAAAGGTGTAGAATGGGCCGCGCATGCGGCATCACTGATGATCGGTTTACCAGAGGGTCACGGGTTAAAGGCCGAAGCACTCGCCCGATATCATGAGGTGCCAATTGCATATATGGCCAAACAGTTACAGGCGCTCAGCAAGGCCGGGATTGTGCAAACATCGCGCGGCAAACATGGCGGATATAAACTGGCCAAGCTGGCGACAGAGATTTCCTTATGGGATATTACTGCTGCAATTGAGGGCAGCAAGCCTGCCTTTCGTTGCACCGAAATCCGGCAAAATGGACCTTGTGGCTTGAAGCGTAAGGACTGCAAAAGCCCGTGTCAGATAGCTGCGGCTTTCGGCGTTGCAGAGAGAGCTTTTCGGGACAGTTTGCAAGACATCACGCTAGCGGATTTGGGTGCACAGGTGATGCAGGATTCCAGTAATGAACATTTGTTGGAAATCATCGGATGGTTGCAGGAAGAGGCAGTGCCATTGGGAAGAGCCAATAGTTAATCGAGCTTCCATCTACTCCACAGTCTTGCGCATTTCATCAGCCATCGCCAGCATCGATCGAGCATGGCGTTCGGCCACGGCCTTTTGATCATCACCATATCCGCCGCCCAGAGCGCTGGCTATCGGAAGGTCACGACGACGGGCTTCTCGCACGATAAAACGGTCCCGCTTTTCCAATCCGGCATCCGTCAGGCTCAACCGGCCAAGTTTGTCGTTCACATGCGGATCAACACCCGCCTGATACAAAACGCAATCTGGTTGAAAACCATCGAAAATAGCTGGCAAATGCTTTTCGAGTTGAGCCAGATACTCCGCATCTTCCACACCGTCAGCCAGCGGAATATCCAAAGATGAATTCGCCTTCCGTGCCGGAAAATTCTTTTCACCGTGCATCGAGAAAGTAAAGACATCGTCGCGCCCCGCCATCAAGGAAGCGGTCCCATCCCCTTGATGCACATCCAGATCGACGATCAGGATCCGCTGCATTACATGTTC
Organism: uncultured Sphingomonadaceae bacterium; assembly: GCA_947494305.1. Lineage (GTDB taxonomy): Bacteria > Pseudomonadota > Alphaproteobacteria > Sphingomonadales > Sphingomonadaceae > Parasphingorhabdus. The sequence goes on from CANLUL010000004.1 coordinate 203,683, forward strand.
AGCAATCAACCGGTTGGCCACCACGGCCAGATCATTGAACACGCAATACCCAGCGCCCGTATCATGCAAGGCGTGATGGCTACCTGCTGCGCTATTTGCCGCAAAGCCATGTTCAATCGCTAGATGCGTCGCAAGCCAAGTCCCGCCATTGGTATGCTGTACCCTTTGCGAAATATGCGGCGTGACAGGAAAGCCAAGCCGGCGCTCTTTGTCGCGCGGAACAGTGGCGGTGAACACCTGCTCAACATATTCCGGGCTATGCACTGCCTCCAGCCAATTGCGCGGCATCGGTTCCGGCGCGTGCTCCATCATCGGAAATTCTTCCTGACGGATCAAATCGCGCAGAGCTTCCATCACCAAATAATATTTATCAAACTTGAAACTACCGCGTTCGGGTTGAGGAGCCATGTAATCTGCATGATGGACAACATGGAGCAAGGTTAGTTTTCGCTTTCATTTGGCGGTGAATCAGTTTTGGCGGTTTCTACCCCGTATAGCCCGGGCAGAAAGTCACTTAAATTACCCATTTCCTGGATGGCGTGGGTCATCAGGTCAACCGCTAGCGTTTCGTCCACCAATATTCGCCGGGCCAGCCAGCTATTACCAAGCAGGGCTTCAATGGAAAACACCAGCTCATTGCCATCACGCTTTGCGACATGACCGAGCCAAAAGACCGACCGCATTTCCGCACCCCATTCGGTATCGCGAACGATGTGGCACATGGTGGTAACGTTTATAGGTTCGTCGAGCATTCCCACCCGCGCACAGACAATGAAGCGATCGTCGCGCTCATCCAACGGCCCCAGAAATTCTTCCGGTTCGACAAATTGGATGCGCAGCTTGCTTAGATCTTCGCCAATATATTCGTGGACCAGATGGCTCGCGCCGATAATCTTGCCAGGTTTCTTATTCTCCCAGTCCATCCAAACATGCGCGGTGGGATGCCAGCGTTTATAATGCGCGGTTGTTTGCATATAGTCGGCAAACCACCAACGGACCATGTCCGCCTTCACATCGGGCATACGTGTCAGTGCCCGGACACGATAGACACCGTTGGGCTGGCGGTGCACCCCGGTTTCAAAACCGGAATAACCGTCGTCGAGGATGCCGCTGGTATCGCGATGGGGAGAGAAGGGGTTCCAGCCGAATAGCGCAAACAGAATTATGATTCCGGCTAGCAGCCATTTAATCTTCCCACGTTTCTTTGGTGTATGGGTCATGCAACAATTACTCAGTTGCCGCTGCAGACCGCACCATCGCCTCGACGTCAGCGAGCAGATTGTGGGCATCGTAAACAATACCGTCTTTCACCGTATACCGAACACGACCAACGCGAACCAGCTCCCCGCTCGCCTTATCTAGCCGCATGTGTCCCGTACCATAGAGCGTTTTAAAATTCTGCAGCGGATCTTCGGGCGCAATGACAATATCAGCCAACATTCCGGGTCGGACCATTCCCATTGGCGGCGCTTCACCCGATGCTTCATAAATTTCGCGCGCGCCGTCAATCGTTGCGGCTCGCACCACTTCGAGCGGTGTCAGACCAGCTTCCTGAAGCATCTCCAGTTCGCCGACATAGGCAAAACCCCATGTTTGGTAAATAAATCCAGGATCGGAACCGACGGTTACCCGCCCCCCCTTGTTGACAAAATCGCGCACCAGTCGGAACCATTTCTGGTAAAAATTGCGCCACGCAATCTCCTTGTCGGTCGTCCAGTCAAAGAAAAACGACCCGTGATTGACAGTGGACGGTGTGTAATATTGCATCAGCGAAGGCAAAGTGTAGCGATCATGCCAGATGAAGCGCTGCGCTTTTGCCAGATCACGTCCGGCCGAATAGATATTGAAGGTCGGCGACATGGTGACCTCTTCTGCGATCAAGGTATCTAGATAGGCTTCCCATTTCTCCGATCCTGGCTCGACGCTCTGTTGGGCAAGCTCTGCGACGCGCGCAAAGCGATCCTGTTCGTCAGCATAATTATAGCCGATAGGAAAACGCTGAATAGTAGCGCCATCTAGCAGACTTTCAAAATGGCCGTAAAAGTGCGTGATTCCATCTAGGCCCAGTTTTGCGGCATCTTCTCCATTCACTTCGGAAACCCAGGTTTGGGCAATATGCGCGACGCTACCCATTTTCTGTTTATCCGTTTCGTCGAGCGCCGCAGCAAACACTTCCTCTGTAATCGGCGCTATAAATTTGACACCATAGTAACCCTGCTGTTTAGCCCACTGGACCCAGCGCCGAGCATCAACCGGTGTTTGGGGTGGTGCCTGCCGCCAATGCGCACCAAACGCGGCATAGGGGAACATGCGCGGAGCCGTGATCTCCCCGCGCGCACTACGCCGAGCATCACTTAGACCCGGATCATTTGGTAAAAATGTAAAGCCAACACCGCGCACACTGGTAACACCATGTGCCAACCATAATTTGTAGGCATATTCGGAATTCGGTGCCTTTTTTGCGTCCCCCAGATGTCCATGCGTATCAACAAAACCTGGCAGGACATACATGCCCTTTGCATCAATTGTACGTTGAATAGGGCGTTTCGAAAAACTGCCCACCGGACCAACGGCCTCAATCCGATTATGTGCGATCAAAATGTCGAGCGGTCCAACCGGCGGCGCGCCACCGCCGTCAATAACCGTCGCGCCGCTGATCAATAACAACGAATAGCGCCCTGCTCCATCATCGCTTTCACTGTTGGGAGTAATTGCCAATTGCTGAGCAGATGCCGCACCCGAAACAAGAATAGCAACAACTGCAAGAACCGACCAAAAACAATTCCGCATCTATTAGCCCCTACGAAAACATTCCACACCGTAACGCGGGAACAGTTCACTGGAAACCTTAGAATTCAATCCGCCGTTTCTAAGGAAGCTCCCTCAATCTCAGCCGCCTTGGCCTCCACCAGTTTCACGATATGATCGACCATATCACCATCTTCTACATGATGGTCGGTAACACCGGAAAGATAAACCATATGCTTACCCTTGCCGCCGCCGGTAATGCCGATATCTGTTTCGCGCGCTTCGCCCGGACCGTTTACGACGCAGCCGAGAACCGAGAGCGACAAAGGCGTGCGGATATGTTGCAACCGTTCTTCCAGCGTTTGCACGGTGCGGATGACATCGAATCCCTGTCTGGCGCATGACGGACAACTCACCACGCGGACGCCGCGGGTGCGCAGACCCAATGATTTGAGCATTTCATAACCGACGCGCACTTCTTCCTCGGGCTCGGCAGAAAGGCTGACTCGGATTGTGTCGCCAATCCCTGCCCAAAGCAGGTTTCCCATTCCAATGGAGCTCTTAACCGTTCCGCCAATCAAGCCACCAGCTTCGGTTATTCCCAGATGCAATGGGCAATCAACCGCATCGGCCAATTGGGAGTAAGCCGCAACTGCAAGGAATACATCTGATGCTTTCACCGCCACTTTAAATTCATGAAAATCATGGTCTTGCAAAATCTTGATATGATCGAGTGCGCTCTCAACCAGCGCCTCCGGACAAGGCTCACCATATTTCTCAAGCAGGTCTTTCTCGAGACTGCCGGCATTCACACCAATCCGGATCGCACAGCCATTTGACTTGGCCGCATCAATAACTTCCTTCACCCGATCGGCAGAACCAATATTGCCTGGATTGATACGCAGACAGGCTGCGCCCGCCTCAGCGGCTTCAATTCCACGCTTATAGTGAAAATGGATATCGGCGACGATCGGAACCCGGCTGGCCCGGACAATCTGCTTCAATGCCGCCGTACTTTCCACATCGGGACAGGACACGCGAATAATATCGACCCCCGCATCTTCACAGCGGCGAATTTGATCAATTGTCGCCTTCGCATCGGAGGTCAGTGTATTAGTCATTGTCTGCACCGTAATCGGCGCGTCACCGCCTACGGCTACATCACCAACCATGATCTGACGGCTTTGGCGGCGTTCTATGTCGCGCCAGGGACGTAAAGAGGGATTATCAGCAGTCATGACAGCTCCAGTGACAAGGTTGTGTCTATATAGGCATGCTCAACCGCTATGTTAAGCGAATAGCTTTAAGCGACTTTTGGCTGAATCTCCAATGGGCTTTGCCGATCTTTCCGCTGTTCTCGTTTCATTGCATATAGCGCATCATCAGCCGCCTTGAGCATCCTCTCAACCCCGTTAATGCTCGGGTCCGCCACCGCGATACCCATGCTGCTGGAAGGATGCAGTATATGACCATTGATATTTTCTGGCGCAGCCAATACGGACAGAAAGCCAAACATTCGAGCATCTACATCCCACTTATTGTCGGCATTTTGTATCAGGATGAGGAACTCATCCCCTCCCAACCGCGCGACATATTCGTTGAGGTTTGCGTGGGCTGAAAGACGCTTTGCCACGGTCTGCAATAGTTTGTCGCCGACACCATGACCCAGTGTATCATTGACCTGTTTAAAACCATCCAGGTCAAGAAGGGCTATGGCATATTCATGCCCATCTGTCCGGAAATCGTCTTCTGCCGCATCCAACATATCCATCATCGCACGCCGATTTGCGATGCCCGTGAGAATATCACTGTGCGCCTGTTCCCAAATCTGTCGCTCCATGATCAGACCCGATATGATCTGATTGTAGCTGTCGATAATGAACCGCACCATCAGGAAGCTTATGGTCGCCATGCTGACCCCCATAACAGTCTCCTCCATCCCGCCGACGACCATAAGCGTGATGGCCGATGGCAAAATACCAACCATCAAGGTAGCGACAGCAGCCCTGCGGATACAAGCCAGACAATGGGCAATACAGGAGGATCCGAAAACCAGAGAAACGGATAGAAATAGGAGGTTGCCAAATATGTCCGTGGCTATGGCGAATACCGACCAGAAGCTGAGAAAGGCAATAATGCCAACCGATACAAACGTCAGGTTACGTAGCAGTATCGTGGGCTCAATATTCGCATAAGGATTGTTTTTATGCCGCACCCACAAAACTGCTCTGACCGAAGAGGCAATGGCAAGGAACCCCATCCAGCCGTAATATTTTAAAGCGACCCCGCTATGCGCGCACAACAACATAACGAGTAGCAAATTGATAATGGCCACGGTGTAAATCATCGGTACATGCGCAAAAGCTCTTGCGACTTGCATTTTTTCAATCGCTGGACGGATAGTCTCGGGAATATCGGGAGAGCGCCAAACAAAGGGAGCAACGAACCTTTCGTTGCTGATGTGACGATCGAGAAACCCCATTTATTGACACCTTCCCACATATCAATTGATTGATAAACAGCGGCTTATGCCGTTATGGTAAATGATAAGTTAACGTGATGTCCGTTCCGCCAACAACCCTGTGGAGAGATTCAAATGATGCGCTACATTTTGACAATGTTAGGAATGATCAGCTTACCCAGCGCCCTTGCAGCCCAGACATCTCCTGCCGACGAAGATGCAGCTTGGTCAATTGCCATCCATGGAGGAGCTGGAACTATCAAACGTGAGAACATCACGCCGGAAAAAGATGCCGAAATCCGGGCCGCTTTGGCCAAGGCTCTGGAGACAGGGTCCAAAATCCTGCGGGATGGTGGAAGCGCGATGGACGCAATTACCGCCACGATCATGGTTATGGAGGATAATCCCAATTTTAACGCCGGAAAAGGCGCGGTGTTTACCTGGGACAAAACGAACGAACTCGACTCTAGCATCATGGATGGCAGCGACCGCTCAGCCGGAGCTGCCGCCGGGATAAACGGAACAAAAAACCCAATCCTGCTCGCTCGCGCTGTCAAAGATAAAAGCCCGCATGTTATGCTTTCTGGTGCAGGCGCCAATCAATTTAGTCGCGAACAGGGTTTGGAACAGGTCTCTCCGGATTATTACGCCACCTCCCGGCGGTTGGAACAGATTGAACGGGTTCTCGCCAAAGAAGTTAGCGCCAAGGACATAGACTATAAATTTGGCACCGTCGGTGCAGTCGCCATGGATAGCAACGGTAATATGGCAGCTGGCACGTCAACCGGCGGAATGACCGGGAAGCGTTGGGGCCGGATTGGCGATAGCCCAATCATTGGTGCGGGCACCTATGCCGATGATCGCGCCTGCGCCGTTAGTGCGACCGGCTCTGGCGAATATTTCATTCGCGTCGGCGTCGCGCATGAGATCTGCACACGCATCCGTATGCGCTGGCCAGTGGCTATAGAGGAAGCTCAAAAGACAGTCCCGAAGGATGCCGATGGCAACTATACTTATGCCATTCACGCTAGCGAGTTCATGTTGTCGGATGAAGACGTACAGAAAATTGCCGACAGCGTAATCGGCGAAATGGGTGACTTAGGCGGCACCGGCGGGATCATTCTGGCCACGCCTTGGGGACAGACAATCTATAGCTTCAATACTCCCGGCATGTATCGTGGGCGGGCCGATAGCGAAGGTGAGAAGAGCGTTGGAATATATGGGGATGAGTGAATAGAACGTTAGCCTGTCTCGGATGCGAGATTGTTAAATCAAGTGTCGGTTGGTTTAGTGTGGTCACCCAACTCGTAATACCCATCAACTGAAATCTGTTTTGCGAAAGTGTGCATTTTCCTCATGGGCCCAGTTTTGGCGGTACCAATAAAGGCTTCCCATTGTTCTCTTGAATGCCATCTTGCTATCGTCATTAAAGTATTTGTGTCATCCACCGCCTCAATACAAAAACTGCCCAGTGCTCCATCAACCGTTTCATGGATATGGTTGGTTGTTTGTTCCCAACTCTTAAGAAATGCCGATTTGTTTTTGGACGGCACGAACCATTTATAGACAACGTGAAACATAGGACCTCATAGATTTTCAGCGAAGAACTGATCATGCGATGATAAGCTTCAAAATCGAGTCTCTTGCCAGAAGCTACTTTGCCAAACTCGCTATTAATCGGATAATGCTACAACTCCGCCAATCGAACATAGCAACATAAACTTACATCTCACCTAGATCACACCCTCGCGCTTCAAGTATAGGCCGCATTTCACGATAAGCCGCTGGCGTCCGATCCAAGGGGATATAGGGATGCAAATGGTGCACGATATGAAACTGCATACCCATTGATCCGATATTGCCGATCATAGATTTCCAACTGCGGGTATTGCCATAGCGCGCCTGACTGGTTGCGGGATTATGCGGTGCCCAACTGAGGAAAAAGTTCAGATAAGTCATCGCAATATGGTAAGGGAGCCACCACAGGAAGAAAGCTTCCAGCGCGTAGCCACTCCACGCTAGCGTGAAAAGGATCGCGAGAAACCCTAGTTGATAGGCGATAGCCAACAGTATCAAATCTGTTCGCCCTACCCGTTCCAGCGTTTTCATATAGTTGGCGCCGCGGGTGCCCGATGGTTGCCGCTCTTTGATCGATTTCCAGATGGCTGACCAAGGTCCGGGTGCTTTAGATGCAATATCGGGATCCAGGTCCAGATCATTGGCATGACGGTGGTGCTCCAGATGGGTCACGCGAAATACGTTAAACGGGCTAACGATCATCCAGCTGGTTGCATGACCGAGCAATTCATTGAGCCAACGTAATTTTTGACCCGGTCGCGCGATAATGTCATGCTGCGCATCATGGGTAGGTAAATAAACCAATGACAAACTGATCGTCGACAGAATGAAGCCCAGCCAAAGCGGGATGACATCGAAAAATACCAGCGGCCAAAGCGATAGCCAAAACGCCAAATTGCCAAATGCCCAGCTCACCATCAGCCAGGGGAACATGCCGCTATGCTTGCGGGCAATCTTGTTCTCCAGCTTGCGCAGCTGAGCCTCGGACATTTCCGACAGATCGGCAGGCAATATATCTGATGTCTGCACGTTCATATCCACCTCCCCTTGATCTGGGCAATGAGGCCCCATGTACCACCTATGACAAGCGCGAAAGTGAGCGTCGACAGGCCAAATGGTGGCATCCAACCGAGTGCTTCCGTGCCCTGCGCAATGACAGGCACCAGAAACCCGACTGCAAATATCAGCGGCAGAAATTTCAACACTGATCCCAATATCTTTTCCAACATTTCTCTCCCTATCCTGTCAGGCCGCCACCGCAGCGCCGTCCGTTTCCAGCGCTTCGATCTTGGTCAGTAGCAACTCTCTAAATTCCGGTGTCGCATCGGTCGCCATCGCCATATAAAAACCGCGCAGCTGTCGGCGGCGGCATTCCTCGACGCTGATGATGCGATGGGCAAAGTCACGCATCGGACCACGGTAGCTGATGAACATTTGCAGCCCCAGCGTATCGGCCGCAATTCGCCCATTCAAATAGCCCTGTGCGATGGCCGCACGGCATGCGGTTGCCGCCATTTCCACTGAGCGTTGCCCGGCCACCGCATGGTCGGCTGCCTGATCACCGCGCGCGGCATAAGAACCCGTTACCCGGTCTGTCGCCAGTGACACCGCCCGGTAATAATCCTGGTTGGATAGCACCTCTTCATAGGCGGTCTCGATAATCATTTCCGCCATTTCCAAAGGGGTCTCACAAGCTTCAAAATCAAGCTTGGCCCACACCCGTTCCACGCCTTCACCAATCATCGCACCGATAATGGCATCCTTGTCCCCAATCAGGTTGTAGAGTGTCGGTGCCGTCACACCTGCGGCCTCCGCCAGTCCGCGCGTGGTCAAACCATCTATGCCCTTATCGATAATAATCGCACGCGCCGCATCCAATATGCGCTGGCGACGCTTCTCCATATTGCGAGCACGGGTTTCAGACATATGATTCGTTTCTCCTGAAGCTCCTATGGAGCATTTGAATAATTTAATCAATGATATAATTTAATCAATGATATAATATTTTGCCAACGGATTTCGGCTCATGGCGACGTTCATACCGGCCGGAATAACGGAAAATGCGGAAAACATTATTCCATGGTGATTTTTCCAACTTGAAGTGAGCTGACAATAGCTTCAAGACGCTTCAAAATATATGTCAAAGAGGTTCCAAATGAACATCGATTTTGCCCCAGAGTTGGAAGAATTTCGCACCGAAGTAGCGGAATTTTTTGCCACCGCACCAACGCCAGCAATTCGTGAAGCTGGACGCAAAACGACGAGCGTGTTCGCCCCGTTCGAACAATGTATGCAATGGCATAATATCCTTTACAAGAAAGGATGGGTGGCGCCCCATTGGCCGGAGGAGCACGGCGGAACAGGGTGGAGCGTTGAGCAACGATTCATATTTGCCGAGGAATATCGCAAGGCAGATTTACCGCCCTTATTACCGCAAAGTTTGGGCATGGTCGGACCGCTGTTGATTGATTTGGGCACACAGGAACAACGGGATCGCTATTTACCGGGCATATTAAACGGTGCGGATTTCTGGGCGCAGGGATATTCCGAACCTAATTCCGGTTCCGACTTGGCCTCACTCAGTTGCCGAGCAGAGCGGGATGGAGACGATTATATCATCAATGGTTCGAAGATTTGGACCACCTACGCCCATCACGCCAATCGCATGTTCATGCTCGTCCGCACCAACAATGAAGGAAAGAAACAACAGGGCATCACATTCTTGCTGCTTGACCGGGTCGATTATCCCGGAATGGAAATTCGCCCAATTGTCGGTCTCGATGGCTTCCCAGAGCAGTGTGAAGTCTTTTTCGACAATGTCCGTGTCCCACAATCCGGTCGCGTGGGTGAGGAGAATGATGGCTGGAGTGTGGCCAAACATTTGCTCAAACATGAGCGTGGTGGCGGCTCCGCGGCCAGTCCTACGCTGTTACGCTATTGCGAACGAGCCCGAGCGGCCGCAGCAGAAACACCATCACCATTTGGTGGAACGATGGCGGACGATCCGGTCTTTCAGCGCGATCTTGGCGAATTGGAAGCGGACATTGCCTCGCTGGCGCATTTTGAAAAACTGGCAATTAGCGGCCATGAAATCGCACGTGATCCCGCCTTCCCGTCCATGAACAAAACCATCAATTCGGAACTGGTCCAGCGCGCCTCCGTGCTGATGACACAGGTCTCGGGTGTTGACGGACTTGCACGGCAACTAGAAGCTTTGCGGGTTGGATCAAATGTCGAACCTCTTGGCAGCGAGTTCGATCTTGTCGCCATGCCGCTTTATCTCAATAGCCGCGCAACTACGATCTATGCTGGCAGCAATGAAGTGCAACGCGACCTGATCTCTCGCAGCTTACCGGGAGCATAAGCAATGGACTTTTCTTTTTCCCAAGAACAGCAAATGCTTCAGGACAGCGTGAGCCGCTATCTTCAGAAGAGTTATGATTTTGATGCGCGCCAAACTTTGGTTGAATCTGATGCGCCTTGGTCGGACGACGTTTGGCAACAATTCGCTGAATTGGGTCTTATGGCATTACCCTTTAGCGAGGATCAAGGCGGTCTTGGCGGATCCATAAGCGATTGCGTGGCTTTTGCTGGCGCGTTCGGCAAGCATTTGGTGGTCGAACCCTATATTTCTTCAACCCTGTTTGCAGGTGCGGCTCTTGCTGCGAGTGATAACAGCGCCGCCCAGAAGTGGATCGAGAAACTGGCATCTGGTGAATGTGTCGCTGCTCTTGCTTATGAGGAAGGACATGGCACCGCTAACCTCGCGCAGATTGAAATGATCGCCCAATCGGACGGCGGTGGTTTCACACTTACCGGCGAAAAGCGATTGGTCATCGCAGGCGCACAGGCCGACATATTGGTCGTCGTCGCGAAAATTTCCGGTTCGGACCAGATTGGATTGTTCTTGGTCGAGAAAAATGCCGATGGCCTGGAAACACGTGCCTATGACACGATTGACGGCAGAAGTGCTGCCAATATTCGTTTTGATCAGGTTGCAGTAACCCATGACGCCGTCCTGCTCGACAATGCCAGCAACGCACTGGAAAGCATATTCGCCAATACGATTATTGTGCAATCCGCTGAAGCCGTGGGCGCCATGAGTGCATTGCTTGAGTTAACCAGTGAATATGCTCAGACACGCAAACAATTTGGTGTACCTATCGGATCATTTCAGGCGGTGGCGCACCGGCTTGCAGATATGAAAATTGCATATAGCAAGGCGCTTGCAACGCTGACATACACCACGGCATTGGCCGAATCCGGCTCTCTGACAGTTCGTGATATCGCCGTGCTAAAGGGCCAGGTTGGCAAACTCGGCCGCGCGCTAGGCGAAGCTTCCATCCAGACACATGGCGGCGTCGGGATGACCGACGAACTCAATGTGAGCCATTACCACAAACGGTTGCTCGCTTATGATGCACAGCTCGGTGACCATTTTTATCATCTACGCGTTTTGGGTCAGCACTGACGTTAGGTACATTCGACGATACAATTGCCACCTTTGATCGCGATCCGCTGTCGGGATATTGCGAACCTTTTGTTGAACATCCTCTGAAGGATTAGAACTTGGTCTAATCTGATTGCATCTTGTGCGACATGATCCCAATAAAGGCACAAGAAAGACCAGCAATGGCGCCAATGATACCAAAGCTAGCACCTGTATCAGCAAGCGATATGGTAGCGGTTTGCAAGCTATGGAAAACAGAAGCCGTGGCTGCCAATACACCTATTGCAACGCCTGCGAAACCGAGCAGTACACCGCGTTTTATGCCTACACGGTGCTGAGATACTAAAAAGTCATCCGCTGACACATCAAATGCAGCAGCTATTGCTTGAACACTATCAATAGAACATCGGCCTTCTGTTTCCATGCGCTGTATAGTACGAAGACTGAGTCCTGAGGCTTCACACAATTCACTTTGAGTCCAATGTAGTTCAGCGCGCTTGGCTCGCAGCATGGAAGAATTGATTGTGATGGTCATATGGACTCCTTTGCATTTAATGCAGAAGGAGAGCTAACATCTACTCATTGTATCGACAACGTCACTGATATGACAACAGACTGCCAATGCGTTTCTAGTGTCCGCTTCTCTAATTGGGCCTTCTAGTCAAGTTCGCTGTTATACCATTGGTTGTCATTCATCTGGGTCACGCTTCTCTCC
>CANLUL010000005.1 GCA_947494305.1 uncultured Sphingomonadaceae bacterium
TCGTTGGTTTAAAACCAACAATCTAAGCGGAACTCGACTCGTAATCAGTCTAGCCCAATTACGCATGCTTTCGGGATAGAGCGGACACCATCGGAGCGCCTTATACTGTGGCGCAAAGCGTATATTTATCTAACAGTCCGCATGTGGGCGGTGAGCGGAAGGCCTGGTTCTGGCTGCTACACGCTCAAAATTGGTCATTGGACTTGAGGGTGAATATTGTGCCTATCTCGTACTTGTTATTGTTTTGATATCTCTGCCTAGCGCTTCGTTGAGATCATTTGCGGAACCGGATGATTCCGATATCTTGAAATCTATTCTCGGCAATTTGAGATGTGAGATTGAAGCCATTTTTCTGAAGCGACCAGACCGTCCGGTATTTTCGCTTTCTTCCTGTTTTTCCATCTTTGGCCATGAAGGTGAAGACGAGTTTGTTGGCTGTTCTTCGACCAGCGATATTTATCGAACCAATACCATCAGGGTTGATCCAGCGGCCCGTCATTTTGTTGCTATTTTTTTGTTCTGCGACATGACCCAATAGTGTGAATGTGCGACTGGTTGCTGCGCACTTTCCGCTAACTGAAAGCTTCTGGTTCTTTTTTCGATATTTGGCGGTCAACCGGCATCTAACACCTTCCCTGGGGGCAGAGCTATTTCTTTTGCCCCAGCCTGTTCCTTTCCACTTGCCTGCCATCTCGGAAAGATCGACCCTTGCGCTGCTACCATTCTTTGCTGCGATTGGGGATGCGAGAATACCAGCAAGGCACACAAAAATGATCACAAGGTTTAATCGGAATAGAGGGCGGTCGAAAGCGGAGCTTCTAAGATTTGTAATAGTGCTATCCATTCAATTCTACCCTCTGATCGATGTGCCAGTGGATCAAGTTTCCCTTTAATCTCGAACCGTTATCGGCGTTTCGGTCAACGCAATATACGCGAGAGTGCGTATATTTGATGATCATCTTTAGCACTAAGTATTCGCAACCAACCATGGGATCGACAAACTCTATGCTCCGATTGACTGATCTGTTGCAAAAAATCGCGACGACATTGTTGAACCGCCAATATACAATCCTGGTTTTGGTTATTTTGATCTCCATCGGCGCAGCGGTGGGCGCCAGTCACATGAAGTTTGATGATGGCGCACGGGATTTGTTTGTTTCATCACAACCAGAATATCAGCAATATGAACGCCATATTGCGCAATATCCACGCGCTGATACTGATATTATTGTCTATGCAAAGGCGCCGAAAACCTTTTCAAAACCGCAGTTGGAGATTCTTCGAGATTTTATCCTTGATGTACAATTGATCGAAGGTGTCGAGCTGGCTGTCTCGATATTCTCGCTACAGTCTTATGATGATAAGACCGGTGAATTTCGTAATCTGATAGATGATAATCTGGGTAGCGAAGACGGAATAGCGGAGCTTCTCGCGACAGCACGCAATTCAAAATTGGTGGTTGCCCCGCTGATTGGTGAAGATCTTGATGAGACCGTAATCCTGCTCTCCGTAGATGACGGATTGACGGATATTGAACAGGCGAAGTCTGCCTTAACGGAGATAGAGAAACTAGCCGACGATGTCGCGCAAAGCGGCGATATGGAAATCCAGCTAACCGGTCTGATCCCGATCCGTGATCGGATCATAAATCAGCTGACTTCTGATCAGATGGTTATGACAGCTATTGGTGGATTGCTGGGATTGATGATGTCACTCGTCATGTTCCGAAGTCTCTGGATCGGAATATTGAACGGCATCGCGCCGATGGTTGCGTTGATGCTGACATTTGGATGTTATGGTTATTTGGGTCTGGAGATGAACCTTATAACCAATGCCGTTCCGGTATTGATTCTCGTGCTTGCAATGGCGGACTGCATTCACATGACCTATGAAATGCGATTGCACGCTGCAAATGGCAGTTCACTCGCCGATGCTATTCCCAAAGTGCTGACCGAAATGGGGCCACCGTGTATACTGGCTGGCCTCACCACAATGCTTGCTCTGGGCGGATTGTTCTATTCTGACTCTCCGTTGATTCAGAGCTTTGCAATGGCTGGAATTATTGGTCTGTTTATGACCATGACTGCAACAATTGTCATTCATCCACTGGTCTTTATTCTGACCTGGCATTTTAGACCGGTTGAAAAAGCATTCCGGCAACCATTAAAATCTGGACGTTTCGGGGGCGATCAGCTCAGCCGGGCTACCGGCTGGCTAGTCAGCAAAAAATATCGAGTTCTGGCGGTGAGTATTGGACTGACTGCAATCCTATTGGGACAGTTTTTTCCTATTCAGTCCAACTACCGTTTCTATGAATTTGTAAATGACCGTGACGAGATGATCCTTACGCTGGAGCGTGCGGAAGCCATATCTAGTCCTACCCAATCGCTGGTTACTTCTCTCCAAACTTCAAAGCAATCTGAACAACCGCCAGAAGCGGTTATGGTTGACCTGGGTAAGGCCCATATTGCGGTTGAGAAAGCTTTGCCCGATCACGTGGTGATATCGCTTTATTCATTCCGAAAAATGATTGCTAACGAGATACAGCAAGATGATCCTGCAGCAGTTGACGAGATGCTTTCATTGCTACCAGGCCGAATAAAGGACAACTTAATCAGCGGTGATGGCCAATCCTTCAATCTATCAATTCTCGTAAGTGATGCTCCTTCAGCCGAAATCAGACGTTTGAGTGAACGGGTTAACACGGCATTGGGCGAAGCAGATCTGGAATATTTAGAAGCCTCACCTGCAACCGGCTATACCGCAATGGCCGCATATGTATCGGATCAGATGATCTGGGATTTGGCGATCAGTTTTCTGATCGCTGCCTTCGCATGTCCAGTTTTTATCGCCCTATGGTTTCGCAGATGGCAATATGGTGTTGCGTCCATTCTACCCAATGTTCTGCCGATATTAGCCGTCGGAGCATTCCTGATGGCAAGTGGTTGGCATTTACAATTTGCCAGCGCTGTTGCTTTGTCAATCGCCTTTGGCGTTGCCATCGATGATACTGTACACTTGCTCAATCGCCTCGATATAGAGCGAAAGAAGCCTTCGGTAACAAGCGATGCTATCAATCTGTCTGATATATCTCGGCACATTTCTCCAGCCCTTGTAACCACCACATTGGTGTTATCCGTCGGGCTTTTGTCAACACTGCTAAGTCAAATTCCGACAATGTCCTTTTTCGGTCTGCTGTGCATCGTGATATTCATACTCGCGTTGTTAGCCGACTTGTTATTGCTACCCCCGATCGTGCAAATTCTTGGCGAAAACAAGCTAATCCGCCAATCAAAACAAGCTTGACGGAATATCGACCTGTACTGATTGTTGTTTACCGTTCCAAGGTAACACGTTCTGCAGCTATCCCTTGTTCCGCCAATGTATCGAGGCAGTTTTGAGCGATCGTTTCGCGCCCCGGCTCGGTTTTAAAAGCGACGTGGATATGGTTTTTCCCTGGACAAAAAGTGATGACATCCAATCCTCTAGACATGGAGCCAGTCATTATGGTTCCCTCGCTTAGCTTACGGAGATGAGCTTGAAATCTGTTTGGAGGGAGTAAAGTGTAACATTCCGAAAATGGAAGATAGTCGAACATTTTTGGACCATATAAATTGGGGATCAGTTTTTCTAAAGCCCGGTTGATCCGGATCGCCGAATTGTTAATCCGCTGGAAAAAATATGGCTTTTTGTGCTTGCGCAAAAACATGGCTTCAAATCTCTCAGCCAGTGTTTTTAAATCCCCATTAACGGACAAAAGATCAGCCCGCAGCCGCATTTTGATAGCCCGATCATCTTGTGATTGGGTTGCGGTGGCATGTTCGGTGTAGGTAACGGAGGCGCGCTTGCTGGTTCCAAACCAGTAAGTCGGCGGCTCAACTATGTTTATACTATGGCGCACTAAAGCAAAAAGCAGTGCCTTTTGGCTGACTCCATATTCTCTGGCTCTACTTTGCAAAACGCGTCGATCAATATTGATGTGCTGTGTCGTTGGAATCTTAGCCGGCCTGCTTCTTGCGCGCGCGAGGATGTGACTTGATGTCACGATCATCATTCCGGTCAATGCATAAAAAGCGCTTCGCAATCCAAAGCTGGAAAATCTGTTTACGGCAGCTGGCGGTGGATTCACTCCCGTTAGTTTCCCGCGCAACAAGTTGGCCAAGTCAATGCCTTCTATAACGGCATGAAGCGCGGAAAAAATAATCAGGCTTTCGCTAGACTGTTCTCCTTCTAGCCTCTCCTCAGAAACAAAGCAGCTTGCGCGAAACATTTTTCCATCAAGAGCGTCGAACAACAGAGGGAGTTCATGAAGAAATTTATTCCAATGTTCGGACAGGTTTCGGACTTCGAAATATTCACCATATTGAGATTTTTTGTCAGCATCGTCAAATTCAAGGGACTCGGTTTTCCTGTCGTAGCGCGCTGCAAGCTGCGGCATTTGCTCCAGGGCCCATTGGACAAGTTCTTGAAATTCTTCTGCGCTTACAATTCTGGGGACATGGATTGCAAAATATACAGGGTTTTTGCTGCGCAAGAAGAACCATTGTAGTCCAGTTATCTTGATACTGTTACTCGGTCCGTCTAATTTTGCATTGGCAAGGTTTTTTGTGATTACTGCACCCTTTCTATCAGGTAACTCTAAAAATCATTCGCCTGTAATACCGTCACTGCCCTTCAAAAGAATACGCAACATTTCGTATTTGCCGACCTCGACTTTGGCCTCATAGCCGATACACACGTTCTGCAAATGTCGGTTTAAAGGCAAAATCGGAATAATGGCGTGCTGGTCCAAAAAGGTTTAAGCTGCGTGCTGATGATGGAACTCCGCAACTTTCAAAGCTGTTACTGGCGGCGCATGCTGGGCACTGGGGAACGGCTTTGTGCAATCCTCTATATGATGTTGGTATTTGGCCTTGCGCTTGTCAGCCAGCCGGCATTGGCACAGACTGAAGTGAAAAATGGCGAGTTGATAGATCGCAATTGGGATTATGCAAAAAATGATCCGCTAGAACTTTCGGGCGAATGGCAAGTAATCTGGGGGAAACTTGTTTCGCCCGAGCATTTTGATGATCAGTATGAAGGCGATTTGTTCCGCATTCCACAACGCTGGAACAACGTCGATCACCCACGAATGAACGGTGCTCACGGTGTTGCCACTTTTCGGGCTAAACTGGATTTGCCGAGATATGAAAGAGATCTTTCCTTCCATCAAATATCGCCGCATTCGGCATGGAAGCTATATGTCAATGGTATCCCCATTGGTGGTAACGGAACGGTTTCTGAGCAACCCGGCAATCACCGTTCACACTATACATCGCGAATTTTCCCTGCCTATCCCGGCAAAAGCGAATTGGTGCTGCAGGTGTCAAACTTTTCGCATGCTTATGGGGGTCCGGGTCATCCTCCCACCATCTGGGATTCGCAGCAGCTTTTTCGAACGCTTGGATTTTTGTCGCTCTACTATGCCTTGGTACTTGGCATTCTTTTAGCGATCGGCATATTTCATTTGATTTTCTATCTTGCAGATCGCAACCACCGGGAACAGGGACCGGTGCATTTGTGGTTCAGCCTGCTGTGTTTCATAATGGTTTTCCGCATTTCCGGCGTCATACCCTATTTCCATATCTATTTTCCCGAATCTGCATATTGGTCGGATTTGCGACTTCCTTATGCCAGTTTATTTGCGGCACCGGCCACCTATATATTGTTTTTTCGATCTGCATTTTCCGGTTATTTTCCAGAACGACTGACGTTGGCGATAATCGGAATTAATGTGCTTTTCACAGTAACCATTCTGGTGACGCCCGAGAGTTTTTTCACACATCTTCGTGATTTTTCGATTGCGATGAATGTTTTTGTGATCCTCTACAGCATGATTTTTACGGTCAAAGCGATGGTGCACCAACAGCCGGGTGCAACAATTATAACGATTTCGAATATCATTTTTCTGGGGACCGCCATTAATGATGCGGTGATATATACCGACAATGGTACTGGGTTTGATCTTACTCCGTTCGGGATCTTGGTTCTGGGAATAGGTTATTCTTATGCGCTGCTTTTGCGACTGCAAACAACATTTGAAGTAGCGCGTGATACGTCGATCGCGCTCGAGCATTTGAACTTGGATCTTGAGCAGCAGGTGCGCGATCGAACTTTGGCATTCAAATCGGCAGCGGCGAAAGCGGAAAACAGTGCGCATGATCAAGCTAGGTTTATTGCCGCCGCCAGCCATGACCTGCGCCAACCCCTGCATGCGCTGGCAATGTTCAATTCGGCTCTACGCGCCAAGATTAAAAACTCGAAAGCCGCTAACTTGCTTGAAAAACAGGATGAGTCCATTCGCAACATGGGGGAATTGTTACAAGACACCTTAGATAGCGCGCGAGCAGAAACCAGTCAGAAAACGCCCGTTTGGATGCCACTGGAACTACAAAAAGTTGTGGCGAGCATTGGTAGTGGGTTTGAGATCCAGGCAGAGAAGCGCAAGCTAAGTTATGAGGAAAAGATCGCGCCTGGAGAGATCGTCACTGATGGGGCAATGTTACAACGCGTTCTCAGCAATCTGGTGGAGAATGCACTAAAGGCCGCGAAAGCTAGCATCTCTATTAAGGCGGAACGTAAATCTTCAAGCTGGGTCATTGAGGTTGCAGACGACGGTAGCGGAATTGCCAAGGAAGACATTGGCAGGATCTTTGAATCCTATATCAGTCTGGACGATCACGATTCAAAAGACCATGGCGGGTACGGTTTAGGGCTTTATGTTGTCAAAAATTTCACCAAATTATTGGGTGGAACAGTGGCCGTGGACTCCACTCTTGGCGAGGGTACAAGGTTTGTCCTCACCTTTCCATTGGCTCCCGCTGGTTTTAGAACCGCACAAGACACTTCGGGTGATGTTGGAACCAGCATGCCTGCACCGGGAATGAAAATATTGGCGATTGATGATGAACCAGAAGTCCTCGTGGCAATGAGGGCCATGCTGGAAAACTGGGAATGTCAGATCGAAACCGCAGAAGATGGTGAACAAGCCATAAGAATTATGAAAGCGGGGTTCCATCCAGATTTGGCTATTGTTGACTATCATTTATTTGGCGCCAGCGGTACTCAGACCATCGCCCAACTACGAGAATTGATGCCAAATTTGCGAGCTGTTATCCTGACCGGCGCAACGGAACCAGAAATTTTGACAGAAATTACCGATCAGGGATTACCCTATTTGTCGAAACCGATAGATACCCGAATGCTGGGTGATTTTTTGTACAAGATCCAATCATCGACCGCCAGTAATCAAACAAGTGATGCCTTTATGGCAAAGGTCGCTAGCGATGCTGGGGAATGAACATCCAGCTTTTGATTGATATGCTCCCGGTGTTTGCGAACAGTGTGCTCGCTGATGAACAGCGATTCCGCAACTTCACGATTGCTTGACCCCTCAACCACCAATTTGATGATTTGTAACTCGCGAGGGGTCAGCTGCTCCCGTAACTGCGCGACCGACTTGGCATTCTCACCTTCCTCTGCCCGCGCTGACACAACCTTGCGCCCATTTGCCACAGCATTGAAAACCTCGAGAAAATTGTCCGCCTCCGCTGTTTTGTAGAGAAAAGCATCCGCGCCGGCAGCATAGATACTGGCTGGTGTATAGCTATTGGTATCGCCGGTCAGGATGATCACTTTCAGATCCATAGCGCGCTGCCTGATTTCCGTTAAAATGTCTATGCCTGTGCGACGTGGCAAACCAATATCGATCAGAGCAATATCATAAGAGTTTTGCTTCAACAGCTGGAGCGCTTCATCTCCATCGGAGCACTCGGTAACTTGATTAACCTGGTCCTCAATAAGCGCCAGAATACCCTGCCGTACCAGCGCCTCATCTTCGGCGATCAGGATCGATAGACTGTTCAACGTGATGATCCTCTAAACTTACCCATCAGATACAACTGATGAGAGTTTCAGATGATATACGCACATCTGCGAATAGTATCATTTTCGAAAGCCCCATAATTTCGCCCCAATTGACGATATCCAAATTTACTGAGTTTTACAAATAGTGTTCCGAAACTTTTGGCGAAAAGAGGAGGCGAAATTGAAAAAAAAGCGGTTGATGCTTGCGTCGCCAATGCTGTTTCTTTTTGCCGCTCCGGCACAAGCATTGCCATGCGACAATCGCGGTTCCAATTGGCAAGGTTTTGTGCAGATCGGTGAGGCTTCCTATAACCTTGAACTTCGTCGCCAGAGTTGTTCAGCGCGAAGTCTTTGGAATTTTTACCTCAGACCAATCTCTGGAGGTGGCGCACCTTCCCAAGGTCAGGTGACAGTAGCGCTTTCGGGTCGCTCGATCAGTGTTTCACCGGTCGTTGGAACATCGACAGGATGCCCGATTACACTGAACGGAATCTATGCACGTAGGGATGTAACTAACGGCCGACCAACACGGGGATCTGGCACGGCCAAATGTATCGGCGATGCACCAACGGGCGTTTGGCGGGCTGCTATTCGGTAAGTCCATTTTTTAACAAATTGATCGCTTCAAAATTGCAAGGATTAAACATGACAAAGACAATATTAATCGTTTTGACCGTGATATATGCCCTGGTCCTGGGAGTATTCGCAACTAATGACCTTATGGCGCGAAAAGTTGTCTCGGGAGGCAAAATAAATGGCTCGGTAATTATGTCTTGCAGCAACGGCATGCGCGAGAACTGGGTCACCTATCACGCGCCTCGTGATTCAAGTTTTTTTCATCAGGAAATCGTTTTGGGGGAGGGTGATTACACACTGAGCATGATCCCAAGTGGGAATTTTCGTTTCAACGCGTTTGTCTATGAAGGAGATGCCAGGCGCTACATTGGAGGCCGAAAGAACACCGGCAGTTATTCACAGCGGCTCAGTGTAAAAAGCTGGTCGGGCAAGAAGTTTCTGGTTCAGATGAAAAAAGTCGGCCAGGCTTGTCGCGGCTGTGCAGTTACTATGGCTCTTGCGGCGAGGAATTGCCCAACCAAAACTAACCCCTCCACAAACCGTTCGAACGCACCGCTTTGCAAACCAAATCAATGTGCGGATCCCAAAGGCGGTGTATTTGGTCTTCCTTCCTGTCTCTATAAAAAGGGCGCGCGAGGTGGTTATTGCGGAACGCCAGGAAACTAGAAGCGACCCGAACTGTTAAGAGAAGAGATTTCCGTCAAACTTAATTGTCACAATTTGGCTGGCTCCTTTTGTCAACGCGGTTTTAGTTGGTTTGCTGCTGTGATTGAAGCAGACATATAGTCGCCTCTGTTGCGCGATACTTTAGTTGGCTAAAAGCATATGTCTTTTTCAGATTGAGGTATAAAGTGTGTGAATCTCGACACTCCATACCTTAGCTCACATTTCGGCTGTGACCTTCCCAATATGGCGCTCGTAGATCGCGTTTGAGCACCTTGCCTGCGCCTGAAAGTGGGAAAGGTTCATGGCGCAACGATAGGCTTCTTGGCCGTTTATAGTTTGCGATACGGCCTTCAAGATGCGCAGCTATATCGTTCAATGAGGGCTCTTTGCCTTCCGAAGGAATGATAATCGCATGGACTTCTTCTCCCCATTGTTCGGATGGTATACCAATGACGGCGACTGCGGCTACATCCGAATGAGTTGAAATGACGTTTTCGACTTCTGACGAAAACACGTTCTCTCCGCCTGTTACGATCATATCTTTGATGCGGTCGACAATGAAAATGAACCCTTCGTTATTGCGGTAACCACCATCACCAGTTTTGACCCAACCATCCTGCAAGGTTGCTTTCGTGGCATCGGGCATGCCCCAGTAGCCAGTCATCGATCCCGGTGAACGAGCAACGATTTCTCCAACTTCACCGTTCGATAGATCATTGCCATCTTCATCACATATGCGAATTTCAACTCCAGTAGCAGCCCTCCCCGCAGAGGCGAGTAGACCATCGGCCAGACCTTTTTCGTTGTGGTAGTCAGCCTTCAAAACCGAAATTGCTGGCGCCAATTCCGTTTGTCCATATCCTTGCACAAGCGCCACATCTGGAAGGTGTTCCATGATCTGGCACAAAAGACCTTCAGGCATGGGAGATGCGCCATAAAGAGCGCTTCGCACTGTCTGAAAACTTTCTCTTTTAAAGTCTGGGTGATTGATAATCATATCCCACATGGTTGGCACTAGGACAGTGTGGGTAACTTTATATTCTTCAAGTGCATTCGTCGCAGCCATTGGTTCAAATGCCGGAATAAAAGCATGACAAACCCCATTGGCCGTCGCGGCGCCTGAGAAAGAGCCGTCGGCGAGATGAAACATAGGCGCTGCATGGAGATAGGTGTCGTTCTCCTGAAAGCTAAACTCTGTGGACATCGCCATATTATTGTACCAGAGGGCCTCCTGCGAGAGCATAACTCCCTTTGGAAAACCCGTCGTGCCGCCGGTATAATACAGACCGGCAAGATCCTTGCCCGAACGCTCCACATCTGTGCACGATTGATGCGAAGAAATGAGACTCTCATAAACAAGGACATCCTCCGGGACACCATTGTCGTCCATATAGATTATAGTTTCGAGGCCATCGACTTCTGATTTTATTCCGTTGATCATCGGTGCAAACATCTCGTCAATGAAGAGAACTTTGGTTTCTGAATCGTTCAGAGAATACGCATTCTCTCCAATCGACCAGCGCACATTCAGCGGGACCACCGCGCCACCAGCCCACCAGACGGCGTAATAATATTCTAGATACCGATCAGAATTGAGCGCTAGAATTGCGGCACGCTCTCCATCTCGAATGCCCATATCTCTGAGTGCTGATGCCAGTTTTGAAACGCGATCTTCAAATTCTGACCAAGTTTTATCTCGCCCCTTCAATTTGGTGGCGATCATCTGGGGAATTGACCTCGAATTGGATTTCAGAAATTCGGTTAACCCATACATCAATCCGTCTCCTCGTTGGAGCTTTGTTACTCCGAAATTTCGCAAAGTCCTGCGGGAAAGCTTAGGCTTTTCTTAGGTTTAATTATAAGTTTTAGCAAAACAGGGTTTTTCCAAAACGCGCAATGTCCTTTCCCCTTACAGCTGCATTTCAACAAAAACACAACCTACGACAGTTTTGGGGATAGAGCGACCATGACCGCTTTGAAAGAGATTCACCAACTCAGCCAACTGCAATTCCTACCTTGGAAAATGCAGCTAGAGATCAACTATCGTCGGCGACCCGTACCATCCTTTTACCACGGTTCTCGCCATTAAGAAGGCCGATGAGGGCCGTCGGTGCGTTTTCTAAACCATCTACGATATCTTCAACTACTTTGAGTTTCCCAGATGAGGTCCATTCCGCCAAATCTGCATCGGCCTCTGCTTCATATTCCGGAAAATCCATTACGATGAATCCTTCCATCCTAATGCGTTTGACGACTAACAATCCTGGCAGATTGCGAGGACCGACCGGATTAGCACTGTCATATTGAGAAACGGCGCCACAGCAAGCAATACGCCCTTTGAGATTCATCTGGAAGAGAACGGTTTCCAAAACCGAACCGCCAACATTGTCAAAATAAACATCGATGCCCTCTGGGCAGGCAGATCTCAAATCTTTGAAAAGGTTGCCAGCTTTGTAGTTTATCGCCGCATCGAAACCGAGTTCATCGACCAACCATGCACACTTTTCCTCACCTCCGGCAATACCGACTACCCGGCATCCCTTAATTTTTCCGATCTGACCAACCAGCGAACCAACAGAACCAGCGGCAGCGGAAACCACTAAGGTTTCATCTCGTTTCGGTCTCCCTACGTTTAAGAGGCCAAAATAGGCGGTCTTTCCAGCAATTCCGAGCACAGAGAGTCTGTTACTGAGCGGCTGCTTATCTGGTACAATTTTGGCCTGATCACCGGACACTTTAACATAATCAGCCCATTCGCCTTCGATCTCTACCAGGTTGTTTTCAGATATGGATGGATGGCGTGACTTCACAACACGCCCAATCGTGAAAGTCGGCATGACGTCACCGCCTTTGACGGCATCTCGGTACGAAGGGCCTTGCATCCAGGCGCGGTTGGCGGCGTCCAAAGACATATAGAGCGTTTTTACGAGAATGTCGTTTTTGCCTAGCTCCGGCACGGCTGCAAGCTGCATTTGGAAATTAGAGGTCTTAAGCTCTCCCTCAGGAACGCTTGTCAGTATTATTTGCCTATTGTCCATGTTTGCCTTCTATTTGCCCCGACCAGCTTAACAATCATCTAGACACTGTCCATGCTGAATTTCCTTTTGCGGAATTCTCAACGTTTCAGGGCAGACCCGGTTTTCGGGATTTAGCTGCCACAACACTAACGTCCACTATGGGCGCAGAAGGACACACTAAAAAAGCATTAGCTGCCGGTCGGCTACCGACCCAATTGCGGACACTTGCACAGATATGATCGAGCGCTGATCAAGAACGAGCAATAGATGCCAGCGAAGGTTAAATTGATGCGGGCTCATTTCATCCGGTATAGCTCACTCTGGAATTGGTATTGCCCTTCTTGATGCTCTCATATTCCTGTTCCAATTTTGGCGTGGCCTTCAATTTCCACCAGATATTCTGGAGAGAATAGAGCGGTGACGCCTAACAATGTCATTGCTGGCAAAGGCCCATCTCCAAAAACACTGTCAAAGGCCGCCATGAACTCCTCCGCCTCGGTATGGAATGCGGCCATATCGGCAACAAAGATCGTCAGCTTTGTGATATCGCTGACACTACCTTCAGCTGCCTCCACCACTGACACGAGGTTTGTCAGGGCCAAGATTGCTTGACCTGCGATAGTTTGGTCAACCTCACCCGTTGATACATTGGTTCCGACCTGACCAGAGATAAACAAATCCTCTCCTGCCAAAATTCCGTTTGAATGGGTCTGGGGCTGGTTCACAATATGCGGTTCAATACGTTTCATGTAATTGTCTCCAGAGGATATCAGATGCTGTGACGTGCACTATGGCGGTTGATTGCATGAAGCATGAGTTCCTCCCGGCGTTCTGTCCCTTCGGAGTTAAACATCGCCGTGACAGCGGCGAGAATTTCCGGTCGTGCCTCGTCGGGCGTACCCGAATTGAAGGGAGGGTTGGGCGAGTATTCCATTCCCAACTGAACCATCTCAGCCAAGCGCTCCTCCCCGGCAATATGCGCCATCAGTACCAGACCAAAATCAATGCCAGCGGTGACCCCGCCGCCTGATGCACGGTTCCGGTCGATGACCCACCGGCCTTCACCCACCTCAACACCAAAGGCAGGCAGCATATCCTTCGCCATCCAATGGGTCGTGGCGCGATACCCAGTTAGTAGCCCTGCTGCGGCCAGGACAACGGAACCGGTACAGACACTTGTTATCCAGCCGGCATTGTTGCCCTGTTGCTCAAGAAAGGTTAGCACTTCTTCATTGCCGAGCAGTGCAAAGGTGCCTTCTGTCCCGCCCGGTACAAATAGAATATCGGGGGCGCTCCACCCTTCGCCAAAACTGTGGGTCGCATTCACACTCAGCCCGCAATCGGTTGCAATTGAGCCGACGGATTGCGCCACAAACTGAAATTCTGCGCCTGGCCAGGAACTCCATGTCTGGAGCGGACCAATCAAATCGAGCAACGTCATGCCCGGATAAATAAACATCTGAATTTTCATTAAAACAGTTCCTTCACGTTTCTATAGACAAGGAGATAGACCAAGAGAGGGGCGTCTGTTATGACTTTGATATGTCCAAATCTGCCAAACCTAAACGTATCCTCTTTGTCGGGTTCGACGGTCTGCAAATGTTAGACTTGGCCGGACCTGCTGACGTGTTCTCAATTGCAGATCTCCGTGTGCCGGACAGTTACGAGATTCACTATGTTGGGACATCGAAGCGTGTCGCTGCCTCAAACGGCCTGACATTTCATCTTGACGAATTACCGAAGGTGCGAGGCACCGACACGATCATAGTTCCCGGCGGTATCGCAAAATCGATCTATGCCGCCATTGCTGATGAGGAACTGCTAGATTGGCTCGAGCAAGCCTCGAAGACAGCTTGCAGGATTGCATCGATATGCAGTGGATCGTTTATACTCGCCCATTTGGGACTGTTAGATGGCAAACGAGCGGTCACGCATTGGTCTGCTGTTGACCATCTGGCGAAATTTGCACCCACGGCAGAGGTCGAAAGAGACGCAATATTCATCGAAGACGGCAGAATCTGGACATCAGCCGGTGTGACGACCGGAATTGACCTCGCCTTGGCGATGGTACGACGAGACATCGACGAACAAACCGTACTTCAAATAGCCAGAGACATTGTCGTGCACATGATCCGACCCGGCAATCAGTCACAGTATTCAGCGCCGTTGTCCTTGCAAAAAAAGGCGGGGCCAGCTTTGGAAAGACTGATCCCTTGGTTGGAAGGTAGAGTTTCCGATACGACGAGCGTAGCTGATATGGCTGAGGAGATGGGCCTGAGCGAACGGCAGTTTCACCGCCAATGCGTGCTTCAGTTCGGCCGCACACCAGCAAAACTGGTGCTCGAACTCAAGCTGGATCATGCCCGAAATTTCCTTCAGGATGACGAACTACCGATTTCAATCATCGGCGAACTTTGCGGATTTTCGGATAGCGCGGCATTTTCGAAAGCATTCAAGAAGCAATTTGCAATCTCACCGGTCATGTTTCGCGAGCATTGGAGAGCTGCTGCGCCGAGTGGATAGACGCCGCATTGGATTTGGACTCTCGAAGCGGATCGATAAGGGCTGCCGTAGATACTGCTCTACTATGTCCGCTTTCCACCCCCAATAGTCGCGGTTACAAACCACCAAAGCTAATGTCCGCTCTCGGGATTTAGCGGACATTTGCTGTTCCGGTAGTCTCGTGAAACTGATCAGTTTTGTACCACTCCCAGCTCGATCCTTGGAACGCCCCTCAAATTGGACATCAATTCTCCATGGCCGCGCAATTGCCGTTCCACTTCGGCTGGATCTGACAGCATTTTATCATTGCCGCGTTGATGGGTCCCGCCCAACACGATGTTCCCGCGTCTGGGAAACATATAGAGTACGCCGCCCGGCTGGCGGCTGATATAGCTGTAGTCTATCTCCGGCTGCGGTTTCAGCAGCGTCAACTGACCGCGAATAGGGTACATATTTGCATCGCCAAATAGCAAGCCCGCTCCAAGTCCGGAGCAATTGACAAGAGCTGGATGAAGCAATCGTGCCAAGTCTCCGAGTGAATCAAAATTCTTATTCCAGAATTTTACACCCATTTCTGATAAGTCTTGCATCAAAGCAGCGAGATACAGACTGGGGTCCACCATGATTGTCCGAAACTTGTCAGTTATCCTGCGTCCCAAAAAGGTTTCGTAGGATGATGGGTTACCTTTCCGCAGCGGTCGCATTTGGATATGATCAATCCAGTAAACGCCGTATCTTTGTACTGTCAGAAACGGGATGAACCCTCTTGGTGCGTCAGCATAAATTGCATCGTCGGATGGACCAGAATTAGCATTCTCGCCCGATCGATATCTTGGACCGGTTAAAATGATGGCACCGGCTATATTGGAAGTCGTGTCTGGGGGAAATTTGTCTGCGTAGATCGTTACCTTGATGCCGCGCTGTGCCAATAGCCAAGCGGTCGTCAATCCGCTCACACCCGCGCCAATAATGCCGACCGATTTTGGTTGCGCGGCGGAGATTTGATTTGCTGCCCACTGGGCGCATGGCCAGGATAAGGTGTAGCCATCGCCGCCATGACCATAATTCTGGACAATCAATTTTTCGGCAAGCTTTTCCGTAGCAAGCCTGAAACCGCCAGTACGGCCGGGACGCAATCCAACGATCGAACGATCAAAAAAGCCCGGAGACAGTTTTACCGGTACGCCTGGTCGCTCTGATTTTCTAGGAAGAAGGCCGGTTGTTTGACACGCTGTCAGAGATGCAACTCCCACAGATAGGAGAAGCGATCTGCGTGTGAAGTAACAATCTGCGGGTAGAAGCGCCATGGCCTTTGCTTAGCCCAAACCCAACAAGGTTCATAGAATTGGTGTTGGAGAGAAATAGACAGCCGCAATTGCTTCAATTTAATCGCATATTTGATACGATGCTTCTCACAATAAATTGGGTTCGGTGAGTAGTCTCAGATACGTGCCAAAAGCCATAAGCCGGTTTTCAGACCGTATTTCGCTTCTCAACGAGACATTCTAGCTCTTAATTGAGCAAACTTTCTGCCGTTTATTACTCTGTCGTAGGCCGGAACGATCCAAAGCACGGTTCATTGATCTTGACCTGTGAGTTGGCTCGTTGACGTGGCGAAAGTGTATTTTTTCAAACGACGATTGCGTGATGGGAGATTGAAAAGGATATCGCGATATGGAACTTCCTTGTATTTTTGCAATCGTCTTAGCCGCCGGATCACCAAGTAACGTTACTCTAGGTAGTGCGACAAGAGGTGTCGATCCGGTACATGTGAACCAAGAAGTTGCGGTTGAATGCACCAGCGTGATGCTTGAGTATTTTACTGCAGGAAAATCCAAAAAGACACACAGCGAGAATTGCTCTGATCACAACCGCGCGGTTGGTGACAAAGGTCAGTCCGTACAAGGCGGTGTGTATAAACATGATGGTGATTCCAAATGAGGCTTGTTTGGAAATCAATATTTCATTCTCGGTACATGGAACGTATCGTAAAATATTTTCTATCCGTTCGGCGTGCTTCGGCACATTGTTCAGTTCTTGTTTGTTTGGTTGGTTCCTTCATTTTTCTTCCAGCACAATTAAAAGCCCAAAGCCTCAATACCTACAATTCGCAACCAAGTTATAATTCAGCTTTGCCAACTACAAATATCAATTCTTCTATCGAGGATTTTTCATCCGTATTCACCAACACATTGGTATCGCAAACAGCGGGAGATATATGGACTGGATTTATTGTTCTAGCTTCAGGAAACTCTACCTTTGGAGTCTCTGGCTATTGTCCTAGCCTCAATGATCCTTATGCTTCGGTCCCCACAGCTTGTATGGATTACACGCCATTTGCTCCTTCCAATCCGGGAATTGTCGGAGCGTTTGCAACCGCAGTTAATGGCGGCGGTACCTTGGAATTCACGCCCGACGCCGATACTATCGCCTTTGCGTTTGACTATGTTGACTGGAACGACAGCTCCGAACGCTCAGCTGTGCAGGTGGGTTTGAGCGACGGCACAACCATCGATATTACCGGACCACCTTTTTCCGCAAGCTTTCCACCGCCGGGATTCATGGGCTTCATATTGGATTCTACAGCTATTCAATCTGGCGTTCGTATTACCAGAGTGTTTTGGTATGGCCTGGAGAGTGAGTTGGTAGGAATTTACAACGTACGAACCAGTCGCTTTCAAAATGACACCAATCTCTCGGTTTCTAAGACCTCCACGATCTGGGACCCCACTAGCGCAGGGCTTTTTCGTACTCCTGGAACTGAAATTTTATATCGTGTTTCGATCACAAATAGCGGAACAGGTGAATTGGACGGCGATTCTCTGCTGATTGTTGACGACCTTCCTTCGGAAGTCGAGTTTTGGAATGGCGATATCGATGCCGGTGGGACCAATATCTATTCAGATGTTGCACCGGTCGGGTTTGAGGAGGTGGCTGGCTCTGGGGTTTCATTCGATCCATCGAGCGATTTAAGGTTTTCTACAAGTACAACCCAGCCTTCCGATTTCAGTGATTGTTCAGTGGTTTCTATGGACAATGTTTTTCGTTCCGATATCCGGTTCATATGTATTCGACCTTCTGGAACTCTTAGATCGGGATCCCCCGACCCTGAAATAGCTTTTGTTTTGCGAGCACGTATTAAGTAGCTCAATCCAATCATTTTTGACAAAGTCTGCTAACTGACGCCTTCAAACTACGCACCTGAAACCCCGATCAGATATTTTGAACGGTTGCCATCATGTTAAAAGCATGTGCGTGATTAGCAGTGCAGTTTCAAAAAACTTTGATTCTGCTTGTAACCAATCAACCTAGTCCCTCGAATATATTCATTAGGATGAGATCCGGAAATGGAACTAGCGAGCGGACTATGGAACCAGTCGAAATAATATCAAGTTTAGAGAGCGCACTCATAAGACTGGATGACGCTCACGAATCTTTGGCGGCAACAAAGATAGCAGAGGCGATAGAAATTTTGAGAGTCGATCTTGGTAGCAACGTTGAACCTGGAACACAGCTGCATCATGACAATGACTAGTGCGCGTTAAAAGCGGCGTTGCTTAGTCCGGTCTGCAAGTTTGCAATACAGTCATCTAACCATGAGCCAATGGTAGCTTTCGTCTCATCCGAAATCAGGTAAGGCATAGTTTTTTTGCTATATTGGTTGGTATTTTCGAACGCGGCCTCTTGCTCCAGCAAATAGTTCAAACAGCGTTCAGCAACAGATGGCGGAGTTCCAGTGTGCTTGGACAAACTTACTATCGTTGTAGATCTTTCAAAATACTCAGCTGTGTACAGGTGGAGCATCAAATCCCAAACGGGGTCGCCAAATTGTACATTGGGGATAAACTGCGCTCTGCTTCGGTTTTGAGTGCATATGGTCTCAGCAAGCGCGTATCGCATGCTATCAGTTACGTTTGGCTGGACACCGTCCTTTCGGACATTAGCGCGTTCGTCTTGTTTCATTGCCCCTCACAGATATTGCCAGATCCAATTTAGAGTGGATTTAATAGCGCAAAATTTTATTCGTACCTTGCCACGGGATTACGTAACCATAATCTTATGACATAATTAAAAAATAACAGGAAGGAAAAATTCGTAAATAAAATACACAGTCTACCTTCTATGCAACATTAAAGAAGCGGCCTTTTGATCCCTGTGGTGTGACTTCGTGGCAGAAATATGGGGATAAGTCTGGCAAATTGTAAATTGGAGAAAAGGTTCGATGGATTTAGAGCAGGCACTAGTGCGATTGGGCAAATGTACCAAGCCGTCAGAGCTTTGGGCTTATGCGGCTAGATTTGGTGATCATTTAGGGTTTCGGACCAGCATATATGCTTGCCCCCCTCCTCACAAAAAGCCATCTCACCCTGATACCTTGATAAGATTTCGAGGTATGAGTGCAATCGAGTTTCAACGATTTGCGTTTCAAGGGCTGATTGACCAAGGACATCTGACCAACGCAAACAGCATCGCAATGGGAAAGCCGTTTCAGTGGATAGAGCTGGCAAACTTGACATCGAACAAAGCGAAGTTCGCGGATCTAAAACAGGAAGCCAATCAACAAGGTATAGACAATGGTTGGATTTTTCCACTTTATGGACCTCAAGGTCGGGTGGGTCTGGGTTCATTTGGAAAGCCAAAGCATGAAGGTCTTATGGAAGCCGGAATAGGCCAAAAACTTCAAATATTTGCACAAACAGCGCATTTGCGGCTTTGCCAGTTAACACCGGATCTTTTTAAGATTGAGAAACCACTATCCAGAAGGGAAATGCAAATTCTCGCTTGGGCAGCCGTCGGTAAATCTAACTTGGAAATTGCGACTATTCTCAATATCTCGGGAAACTCAATCGATAGCTATATGCGCCGTGCCTTCACCAAACTCAACGTCCACAATCGCACATCAGCGGCGGTGAAGGCTATAAGCATAGACTTGATCCGGACTTGATGGTGTATTGGCATGATGTGGATAATGGGCCAATTTTATACCCCAAAACCAATCTAATGGTGCCAGAAGAGGACTCGATTGATAAAATCATCTATCTGATAAAAATAGATTAATTATGAGATGTTTTGAAAGTGGCCCCCAAAAAGGCCCCCTTCACTCTATTCTCATTCCACGAATGCGAAACAGAGATCTAGATTACCCATCCTGATTCACTTTGAGGATTGAATGAATCTTTCCTCGCAATCGCGTCCTCCGCTCTGCGTGGAAATCTGCAAATTCCTCGATCTTTCCAGGAACTGAGCCCAGTTCGTGCAATTGGCAATAATTCTCTCGACTAGCGTCGCTCTGAAATTGTTTATCCAACCAGTCGTAGGGTGGCGCATCGCGCTTTTCGATATTTGCCGAACCCTCCAGCAGTTGCAAATTTGGAAGCCCGTTGGCCTTTTCTCGAAGCTCTTCGAACTGTTCTTCCGGAATCTCCGTCTTGCGGAGCTTGGCTTTTGTGAAGCGTGAGATCGGAAAAACATGGTCCATGTGGAATTGGTTTCTTAGGTTCACAAAGGGAAACAAAAGGGAGAGCAGAGCAAACATTCTTTTGTCACCATATTGCATGTCGAGCATGTCATCGATCTCTTCGCTAGAGAATCTGAGAGACTTACCGCGACCTTCCATAACGCGTTCCAGCGCAGCATCGGGGAATGATGGCCCGTCGCTAGACTTAATGATATCTCTAAGAGCAGTGAGCAGGGTATCCAAGCCGCTCCCCCAAATACCAGAGGCTTTCAATAGTGACCGTGTGAGCCAAAACCGGATAGCCTCACGATCTTCGCTGAACTGACTGCTTTCAACAAAGTTAGACGGGGCCTTCGAATGGAATAAGAAGTAGGCGATTGGCAGCAATGCGCTGTCTGCACGGAGCGTTTGGCCATTCAGTCCAAAGCTAGCTGCAAGCTCTACAGTGCGCACTAGAGCCGTACGAATCTCAGACCAATTTTCCTCTAGCCTTTCCATGTTCGCTTGAGTGAAGTTTTCAACCTTAAAGCCCACGCTAGCTATATCTGCCAACATGAGCCCCGCTTTAAGCACGAAGTCCTTGCTGAGCGCGAAGCCTGTTCCCAGTCGATTGATCTCATCAACCAGAGAGTGAATTTCCGCGCGAGCATCAATCTTCTTCCACTGCGCAACAGCGATACTCAACAGCAAGTCGGAGTACGAAAGGACGGTGCCGCCGGAGTTCAGCCGTATGAAGATGTTCAAAACACGCTCGATATCTTGACTCTCCTCCTCGTAGAAGAAGACGTTTTGCTCAGTGTTGACGACTTGATGTAGTCGATCGAGCGTTTCGTAAGCGGTATTGAGGCGATCTCCCTCCAAGCCTTGCTTGGTCAGCCAAGCCACCATCGGCGGACCACCTTTCATGCCAAGGATTTTTGGCACGGGAAACCAAAGATGAGTATCGTTCTTCTCAGCTTGGTTTTTGCTGAGAAATTGAAACTCGAATACCTGCCCGTTTTCGTCGGCATCCCGAGGGGCAAGTAAGTTTAGGCGAAGCTTCTTCTTTGGAAAGGCGCTGTCATTGTTCCACCACTTGCCCGGCGCTTTGACGGCCATCGTTCCGCGCAACCCCACGTTCAATGCTGTGAGACGTTGCTGACCATCAAGGACTGCTGTAACAGGCCTGTTGTAAATGGTGGCCAGTTCAGGGCAATGGGCTGCATCGCGCTCATGATAGTTCAGCACGAAGTCATAGAATTTGAATGCACTGCTTGTTTGAGGTTCAACCTTCCAGAACAAAAAAGTCCCAAAAGGATAGCCCTGCATCAAGCTATCAAAGAGGCGCTCAATCTGCTCAGGCTTCCAAACAAACTCGCGCTGGATCGCCGGAAGAACATAATCTCCTTTCTCGATCCTTTGCAGCGCATCAGCTATAGTTCCTCCGGGTTTATACATTTCGCTCCCCAACTCGCAGATTACAACTAAGCTGCATATCGGCCTCCCTCGACCAACTCAGCTTGCCCCAGAGCGGCCAAGCTATCGAGCAATGGTTCTACGGTCTTGCCGCGAGCGCGGGAAAAGCGGTTGGCGACCTCGGCTGGCGTTGCCTCGCCCAATTCGGACAAAGCCTCTCGTACAGCGGCGATCTGGTCAGGCAGGGCTTTGGGCCAAGGCGCCTTTTCCACCTTGGCCACTACCCCGAGATCTAGGTCGGCTGTCTCGCCGATAGTCGCCTGTGCTCCTGTGGGGTTCTGGTATTCCGGGCGCAGCCAGCGGATATGGCCGCTCGCTTCTTCTTTGGCACGCTCCTTGTTGAGCGCGACCAGGCGGAAAAGGATGTCTTCATCTGAGAGGTCTGCTGGCCAGCCATATGCGTCCGCCACGGCTTCATCGATTTGATCGTGCAAATCTTTGAGAATACCGATTAGACCTTGATCGTAAGTTTCCTTGTCTTTGCCTTCGATAGCTTCGCCTGCGCGCAGCTTTTCCATCACATTGTACATATTGGTCAACGTAAGCTTGGGGTGCGCTGCCTGCTGGCGCTTGCGGTGCGCATCAAGCTCTTCGCCGAGTTGGCGCAAGCCATCGCGTTGTGGTTGCGTGAGTTCTGGGAAGGGAAATGGGTCGAAACAGCGCGAGTTATTGTATCTAGGAGTAGGCCCAAGGTCCCCTCCTTCACGCAAAGCCCAGATTACATGCTGCTTACTTGAGAGTATTGAAAGATGGACTACATCATCTGACCCAATAGGTATCAGGCCTTGGTCTGGAAGCACTTCTGGCTCAAGAAATATGAAAAGTCTGTGCTTTGCCGTCATAGGAGTGGCTATGTATTTGGGCAGATCAGAAACAGCCTTACGCCAATCGCTCCTTGGCTCCGCAAAGATCCACCAATTGTCACGATATGATTTCCGGTTGTTAGTCCGTCTAAATGGCAGCACTTCATCTAACAAATGTTGGTATGCTAGAGGGTGACTCTCTTTCACTTCGGCCTCAGTGAGACCGAAAAAATCCAGCACTCTTATGCCACGGTCTCGCCGAACTAAGTCCATTGCATTTAGAAACGGCCTATATCTCCATTTCTCGTCCTCGCTGACATTGGAAGCCAACTCTCCAGCCTTCGACTTAGAGACGACAAAACCTGCTCCGACCAGCGTTACCCCGCGAAGAGCAAGGCCTTGGTTGGAAGCCAGAGGCAAACTAGAAGAGGTGTTTGCACCAATCTCGAGGTTGGAGTGAATTTTGCCGGATTCGTTTGCGAGTGAAACGTGCCAGCCTTCGCTCCCGGTTGCCAATTTCTCTTCGGATATAACTGAGGCAAGGCGCCCTTCCTTGTTTCCAAATTCGCAAACTGACATTGCTATGCGAACTGCGGCACCGAACAGAGTATCAACCCACGGATGATCGGGAATCGCAAACATCAAAGAAAGAGGCTTGCTCGGATCATTGAGATGAGGCGATAGTACCTCACGGTTAAACGTCTGACGCAATGAGTTTGTTGTAATCAAGCCAAACCGGCGTGCTCCCCTACCAGTCTTAGCATTCCAACTTCGTACGGCCAGCGCCGCCTTTTCCCACCAATACATGACCAGATCGACGCTTTGCGGGACTTTGGGATAGGCTTTCCAGAGAGCTTCGACGTACCCGTCGCCGAGATTTTCCCGCATTCGCTTGTTGCCAATAAACGGCGGATTACCGACGATAAAATTGACTTCCGGCCATTCAGTGGCCTTAGGCTTGATGTAGTCGTAGACTTGAATCCGCGCCTCGGGATCAGGTACCTCTTCACCCGTCACATTGTGCTGGATTGTTGTGATCCCGTCCCAGCGAGTAACGGGTTTACCTTCCTCATCCATGCGCGGCGTTTTATCTGCCCACTCCAACACTGCATCGCCCTGGCGAATATTCTTGAAGTCGCGCAAGACCGGCTCTGACGGAGCTGCGGTGCCAAAGGTGCGAAAATGCCATTGTAGGTACCCGATCCACAGCACCAGCTCTGCGACGTTAGCCGCCCAAGGATTCAGCTCTATCCCCAGAAATTGGTGCGGGTCGATGGTGATAAAGCTAGCCTGGTCTTCACCCAATTCGGTGAGGAGGGCAGTTACTTCGCCCTCTAGACGCTTCATCATCTCCAGCGCGACATAGAGGAAGTTTCCAGAGCCGCAGGCTGGATCAAGCACGCGGATTTCGCATAGCTTTGCGTGGAATTCCTCTACCAGCCTGCGAGCAGCCTCATCCTTGCCGTCACTAGCCAGGCGTTGAACAGCGGCTTGAATATCACGCCAGTCCTCGCGCAATGGCTCCATGATGGTGGGCGTCACCAGACGCTCAACATAGGGGCGTGGTGTGTAATGCGCTCCAAGCTTATGCCGCTGGCGTTTGTCGAGCGCACGCTCCAGCAGGGTGCCAAAAATGGCTGGCTCAACCTGCTTCCAATCCGCTTCAGCGGCCTCAATTAAAAGGCCAAGCTGCAAGTTATCGAGCGGAAGTGCGCTCGCTTCCGTGAAGAGCCCACCGTTGAAACGCTTGAGATCCTGCATCAAAACCTGCGAGAATCCGCCTTCGTTCATTGTTTGCCATAAGCCTTCAAGTGACGGCTGGGCGTGTTCTGGTCTTCCTCGTAACTTTCTAAGCAGGTCTGTGAAGCTCTGACGCGGGATGAGCTCTACGTCCTCGGCGAACATAGAAAACAGGCACCGCATCAAGAATCGAGCAACCAACTCGCTTTCATGGCCTTGCTCTTCAAGGCTTTTCCCTAGTTCCGCCAAGTGCGCAGCAATGTCCCGTGTAACTTCAGCGGATTTTAGTGAGGGATCCAGGTTGAATGGGTCGGTCCAAATCGTGCGGAGTAGAGCGAGCGTTTCTTCATTGCCCAGATCGTCAAGATAGATGCGGTATCGATTTCCATCCGGGAATTGGGTGTATCCCTGCCCCTGTCCGGAGAAATCCGCATAGAGTTCTATCACGTGCCCTACATCAACGATGAGAAGGAAAGGTGGCCAGCCATCCTCTTTGGCTACTGCCCGAGCGTAGTTGTCGGCCTGATTGCGCGCCTTGAGCATCGTGTCGTCGAACTTCAAACCGCCACGCTTGCCGTGACCGGACTGCTTGGGAGCGTCTTTCTTTAGAAAGAGCTCCAAGGTACTCTTGTCGCCTGATTCAGAAGAGACAAATTGCTTGGCCTCCAGAACAAAATGACCCTTCTTATAGAGGTCAATTCGCCCTCGCCGCTGCCTGCCAGTATGGGTTAGAGTGACCGGGCGCTCAAAGCGGTAGTCCAGAAAGTCGCCGTCCTTGTCGGATACGTGGGGACGCGTAACCCCTAGCAGCTCCGTTAATTCAATGGCGAACGATTGCGCGGTGGCCATTTCGCTGCCGCCCGAGCCTTTCCACCGTTCGATAAATTCTCTGACTTTCATATGAGATCGTAACTGCCTCATTATTGGATCAAAGCAAAGAACTCATTTTGCGCTTGGCACTCGCCATTTGCTATTAATTTGCGAACAAACTAAGTCTTCGAAAGTAAACCGACCGCGAGTGGAGTGTACTCATGCAATCTCGACAAAGTCGTTTGCAGCTGACTGTGCAACAAGTTGCGGCCTTCCTAGCCATCGATGAACGGCTGGAAGCCAAGCTAGATCGATTAGCAGAAGGCAAAAACAGCATTGAATATAGTTAAATGGATTCTAGGTTAGATCGCTTTGCTCCCAATTTATCACCGGTGAACCAAGGTACCTGAATTCCGAAAAAGTATCGTGCAACGCTGATGCTCTTGTGCCAAAAAAGATACCATATGTCCGATCTTAAAAGTCTACCTGCTCTTCCCGCCGCAAGCGTTCATGCAATACTAGATGTCGCAAGACAACCAATACCTCGTACTCCAGCGATTATCGACGCCCTTAGCCAATGGCTATCGGACTGGATGGTTCATGCCATCCAGCGCGGCGGCGCCAAGCCGCTTACAATGCAAGACGTCAACAGATTGGATGGCGCCTATCGACGGTTTCATGAGGTAGTCCAAGAGCTTCAAGATCGAAGGAACCCACCTCCCAAAATTCCTTGCATTGATTTAAAGACTGACTGGGAATTCTGGATTACAACAAACAAAGCCATCGGCTTTAAGCGAGGCCGTCCGGAGAGCGTGGATTGGCAACTTATTGGAGAACTCATCGCTCTATATGAAGCCATTTCCCCCACGCCAGCGTCAGCAAGTCAGGAAAACGGCCCCACAATGCGTTTTCTGAAAAGGTCACTACAAGAGCTCGAAAAGCATGCTCCGCCTGCAGATGGAAGTAAC
This sequence comes from uncultured Sphingomonadaceae bacterium, assembly GCA_947494305.1. GTDB lineage: Bacteria > Pseudomonadota > Alphaproteobacteria > Sphingomonadales > Sphingomonadaceae > Parasphingorhabdus. The sequence goes on from CANLUL010000005.1 coordinate 25,901, forward strand.
TTCCAGTGTCCCAAGGTAGGCGCACTTAGACCCCAACTCAAAAGGCTTAGGACCGGCTATTTGGTGTTTCTCAAGCATGAAATATTAGAGCTCATCGAGAGCTCAGCGGGGTAGCAATTAGGTCAGAAAATGAGGTCTTTAATTCGTCTTTTTGAGTGAACAAAAAACCTCGATGCTCACCGTTGTTCAATCAAACGATGGAGAACACATATGGACACTCAGATGGCGGAGAATATCTCGATCAACGATGCGGTACGAACCTTCGGCATTGGGCGCACCAAGCTCTACGAGCTAATACGAAATGGCGATATCGAAGCGGTCAAATTGGGGCGGAGAACTTTGATCCGTACCGCAAGCGCCCGTGAGTTCATCGATAGCCTCCCTCGTGCTGGGAGCGTACAATGCTGAGCCGCCATGCCAAATCAGTGATGGGCGAGCGCCTGAAATTGGCTGAGCAAGGAATTTACACCTTCCTCGCCCATGGCATAGATGACCTTCAAGAATGTGATTGTGATGTTAGTGGGTGCAAACGACCGGGAAAGCATCCGAGATTCCGAGGAAAAAAGCGCGGAGCGACAATCAACAAAGATGTCATAAAGCGCGAAAAGCGCCACGCGCACGCGAATGTTGCCTTGCATCCCGGTCTCTCCCGCCTAGTCATTCTGGACATCGATCCTCGCAATGGCGGATTGAAAACTATGGAGCGGCTGGAACACAGACATGGTCCAATTGAATCATTCGTCATTGTGGATACCGGCGGCGGCGGTGAACACCGCTATTTTCGTGAAGAAGAGGGCGTGACTTATCCGTCCAGTCTCGGACCTGGCGTAGATGTACTCAGCGGTTCCAAGTATCCCATTATCCCACCCAGCCGCCATCATTCAGGCGGCCAATACCGTTGGCGCGAAGGCTGTGATTTGATCGAGGGGGTAATGTTCCTCACCCTGTTTCCGAAAAAAGTTCTGATAAAGGAACAACCGTCAGCAGGACCGACAGAAAGCGCCGAACTGGCAGAAACTGAAACGGAGGTTTCCCGTCTGCGATCGGCTCTCGAGAGCATTCCAGCCGACTGCTCTCGAAACGAATGGCGCGACATACTCTATTCGATCAAATCGACCGGCTGGAACATCGCGGAGGAATTGGCTCGTGGCTGGAGCCAAACAGCGCCAGAGCTCTGGTCGCAAGAAGCATTCGACTCAATTTGGCAAGACGCCAAACCAATACGCGAGGGTGGGCGGACCACCGGAAGTATATACTACCTTGCGAAACGCAATGGCTGGCTTGACCCATACGCTAAGACATACTCCGCTACATTGGGCGATATCGACAACGGCCAACGTTTTGCCGCGTCTAATCGTGGAAAGCTAATCTATGATCGAGCTAGCAAGACTTGGCGAGAATATTGCAACGGTATCTGGAGACTATGTCAGACTGGACAGGAGGAAGTCGCGGCAAAAGCTGTGGCCGAAGAGAATCTAAGACAAGCTGGCGAAGACCTTTCAACAAACGCTAGCGATGCGAGCAAGGCTTCTTACATGCAAGCGCTGCGTGTTCACCGGTCTGCGGCAAGGATCACAGCATTGATCGATATGGCAAAAGCGGAATCGGGTATGAGTGTATCTGATCCCGCCGAGTTCGACCGCGATCCGCTAATGCTTGGAGTGGAAGGTGGTGCGGTCGACCTCCGAACAGGTGAATGGATTGAACCATCTCCCACAAATATGATTAGCAAAAGCGTTGGCGCACGGTTTGACCAGGATGCTGATTGCCCACGTTGGAGAGAGTTCATTTCGGAGGTATTCGCAAACGAGGGTGAAGAGAAATTTGTCCAAAGGTTTGCCGGTTACTCTCTCACTGGTTTGGTGGATGAAGAGGTTTTTCTGTTTATGCAGGGCTCCGGCGCAAACGGCAAAAGCGTTATGGCGAACGTACTATCTGCAGTTTTCGGCGAATACGCAGTAACTGTCGGGTCGGAGTTGTTAGCAGTAACAAAGAATGAGTCGGAAGCTAACCGGTATAAAGTTCGATTGTGCGGAGCACGTTTGGCGCTGGTTAATGAGGTAGGCCAGAATGACACTTTCAATGATCAACGCGTGAAGGAAGTCGTATCGCGCGAAGCTATCTCTGCCCGAATGCTCTACGGCGAGGCGTTCGATTATTTTCCTACTCACAAACTATGGGTGCGTGGCAATCATAGGCCAGCCATTCTTGATTCAGGAGACGGGATGTGGCGACGGGTGATATTGCTTCCCTTTTGTCGGCAGTTCAGCCCAAGCGAGCGAATACATGACATTGACCGTAAGTTGTTCAACGAGGAGGGGAGCGGCATACTAAATTGGTGCATCGAGGGATGCCTACAGTGGCAAAAGCAGGGACTTTCTCCACCAAGTTCGATAACGCGAGAAACTGCTCAGTATCGGGATGATACCGATGTTATTGGGGAGTGGCTCGAAACTGAATGTGAGCTTCGGTCTGATGCGCGATGCAGCACCCAGACGATCTTCGCTTCATACCAAGATCATTGCCGCAAGATCGGCATGCATCCCAAGAGTCGCACCTCGTTTGTGCGGATGATAAAAACGAGGGGCTTTCGTCACCAAAAGAGCAATGGAAAGGCATACCTACTCGGAATCGATGTAGGCGCAAATGATCTTTGATTTGCAAAGTGCCCTTAGTGCGCTTCTTGGTGACTGTTCCAAAAGTTACTAGAGAATTGCATTGCTGGGATAGTTTTAGGAATTCGCCAATTATGCGCACTCTAAGCACTGCCTCGGGCCGAGCGGCGTCGTAGAGGGATTCCGGCAAAATCTTGCAAAGCGGCTCAACGCTCCCGCTCCTATCAAACAAAGTTTAGGAAGGACCCAAAGTCTGTCTATATCAGTGCATCAAAACTCTCGATCAGTTTTCAGGAATTCTCTGGTCAATCTTTCAAAATCGTATTTGGCTTCAGGTTTTCCGATCCAAAAATAGCCTTGGTCTATGGAATGATCAAAACCCTGGAAGACAGCTTTGTACCCTCCCTCAAAAACCCAGTGCGCTTTGATGGCATTGGTCCTCGCTCCGAACCCGTTTTGAAATGTCACTGCTTCTTGTGACTCTGGCTTCCCAAATTTTTTAACAAGAATTTCAAAATCTCGCTTCTGCCAAAATCTGCCTTCCGTAAAAAGGCCTATGTATTCAACTTTCCCGTCCAATATCTGAACCGAGATTGCCCTTGTTTTCCGGCTCAATATAGGCAGCTTCTCACTAACTGGGAACTTGATGTGGAATGTGCCTGGGTTTTTGGCAATTTTGAAACACATGCTTTCAGGACTAGACACATATTCTGGTTTATCACCCCGTTTTTTCTCATATTTGTATTGTTTGCGGAAGGGGCATTCTGGAACATTCAGCGGTTCACCGAGCGAAACACCAAGAATACTCAGTCCAGCCGTGCTGGCAGTTGCTAGCAATATAGACATCATTCACCCTCTCATTATCGAACAATGAGAAGACCGATTTGCAGAGTTAGAATGAAAAACTGCGACCCGGCCTTCTCAGACTAAGAGGCGGGCCCGAAGCCGGGTGTTAGTAACCCTGCACTAGCACAGAGCGCCGCCGTCTTTAAGCGGAGCTCTGGACATACACGACGGCCACCCGGCCGAAGTTACTTCGACCGGTGCTAGTGGCTTGAGGTTACTACGCCTCACAGCTGGGATTTACCGAGCTGCAATACATTGATAATACATGTGTGAATTCACAGCAAGCTTAGTTCTGAGCGGCGTTTATGCTCAGCGCCAATACAACCATAGGATCAATCATAGATGAACATTCGGAAAACGAATGAAAATGCCACGAAAATATCAGCCAAATTGTTGCTCGCAAAACCAAACTGAGTTCGCCAGAGCGTAATAAAGTGTTCGCTTCCAGCCATTGATTGGCAAGTCTGGCTCGTTGGCGACAGTCATAAGGTGTTCACGAAATTGAACGGTCCCAAGCTCTGCAAGTGAAGTCTTGCGCTGGGAAACAAGTGGCACAAGCTCTTGAGACACTCTTGCACGATATCGGTTGCCAAGATTGCAGTCCGCAAAATGTTGGCTCACACGTTGACGATCCTTCTCCGGCCAATCCGCTGGCGGTTCGACATCGAAGTCAACAATGATCGGATCACCCTCCCGTACAAACGCCGTGGTCCACTTCTGATCGAAGAAATGGGCCGCGTCTAAGTATGGGTGTAAGGGTTGCAAATTGGGGTCGTTCGGAAAGCTACTTCCCATACCATTGTTGCATACCTGACATGCAGGAACGAGATTGAGGGGCAGGACAGAATATGACGGAAAGCGAGCCTTTGGGAGGTAGTGATCAGCAGTTCCAAGCTCTCCTTCCAGTCCCATTTCGCCAATGCCACCGCAATATGGGCACTCGTCGTGCGCCGCTAGTTTTATCTGATCATAGATCGTTCTTGGTGTGCCTCGTGACCTTACTACCCCGTCATCATATAGCGAAACAAGGTCAGCCTTTGACAAATCCCCCAGGACAATTGCGTGCGAATTACCATGGTCAGCTCTCGGCAAATTGCACCACGTCTTTGTAACTGTCTCCGCATCAAAAGCTGCAAACGCGATAACCACTTGAGAACGGTTTGCAATGAATCTCGCTCTCAATTGGTCGTCGCCCAACCCAGCCACGCTGTGATCATATATATCCATCGCTTGATATTTGGGTGCAGGGAGTTGGCGCATACTTAGTTTGGCTTTTCGTCTCGATTAACCGTCATCGCTCTCAGAATGCCGCGCGCCTCGCCGCCTACATTACCGCCCAGCGTATCGAGAATTTTCTCGTACTCCCCGCCACGGCCGACCAAGTCAGAAAGCACAGTGTGGAATCCAGATTTCTCAACCTCGAGACCAAACACTTCTCTCGTAAGAATACCAACATTCTCACCAAATGTTTCGGTGTCAGGCCTCTTTTTTTCCGATGCCATTCGCGATCTAAAGACCTTCCATACACACGAGCGAGGAATTTCCTGCAACACCACGGGCGAGTGGGTCGCTATGATAGCAACCGCATTCCTTGTACGAAGTAGCTGACTTAAGCTACGAATTAACGCGGACAACAATGGGGGGTGAAGGTGACTTTCCGGCTCGTCGAAGAGCACGATGGTCCTTTCTTCCACCTTGGTTACCAAAAGTGTTATTGTGAGGATGACAATAGAGTGACCAGAGCTCATTTTGCCGAACAAGTGTCGAGCACGTTCTTCCAATTCAGTGCCATTAAAGTTGGTTAAGGCCATCAAATCCATCTCAGCGAAATTTTCGTCGCTTTGCAGTGTCGTAACGGCTCGAATCCACCTGTTCTTTCTACGTTCGTCGTCGAAACAAATCCCGAGCGCTGAATTGAACTCATCAACAATTTCCAACTTCGACTTAATTATGGCTCCTTCATCACCGCCCGAAAAATCGGTCATGCCGATGTAGGAATAACGGCCACTCCCATCTTCTGCTGGGAGATCGAAAGGATCGAAGGCGCTGAAGGCTACCGAGACAAGGCTTCGGAAGTAATTCTCATCAAGGTCCTGTTTTATTCCGAAGGGTCCGATGCCATAAAAGCGAGCATCTGTCTCACCTGTGTTAGCAATTGCTTTGACCATCGAGTTGAGGAGTGTGGTCTTACCTACTCCATTGCGTCCGATTAGCGCGTGCATATTCGTACTAGGCGTCGAGTTGGCTACGACGTCGAACGTAAGGTCAAAGCCAGCAAACTTTTCGGCTTCCGGTAAATCAAAGCCAAAATTAAAGTTTGTAAGGAGAACATCTCCACTCAGCACGCTTGCAAATTGATCTTTGATTTGAGCAAGATCAATGTTTCTTAAATGGGACGTGCGGAAAACCTGCTCTTCAACAGCTTGCTCTAATATTTGCTCATCCCAAACTACGTCTCGGAGCCGCGAAAGAAAGTCTTCGCGCCACTCTGGATTAAAACTGGAAAACAGTTTTTTGTAGTAGTCAACGCCCATTCCCAACGAAAAGAACCCAACTGGCAACTGTTCAAAACTTCTTTCAAGTTTTTGATAAGTGCTGACCTCAGTTGTTTGTCCAACAAATCCAATCCTGATATTAGGAAGGTCATGCCGAGTGCCATTTTGATCAAATACATAAACACCAAAAGTTGTCACAAACCCATAGTCATTCCAGTTGTCGATCGTGAGAAATACCGAATTCTTGCCTGAATCTGGCGGCCAGCCGTTGGTGATGTGAAATTGCATTTAACTGCCTACCAATTTTGAAATTTGAATTTAGAGTTGATAATCATTTTGTACCCTAACTTGAGAAAAAGTAGCTATTCATATGTAATGTTGATGAAACAACAATCACAATTGTTACAATAACAAAATTTTTCTTCAAATAAAGAAACTGGCTTGCAGTCGATTTCACCTTCTCACTTATTCTCACTGAGCTTGACCAGATAATCTGACCACCATTGCGCCATTTCAACACGTTCTTGCCAATAAGCCGACCGATTGTAGGTTCCGCGAATGGCATTCTTGTCCGAATGAGAAAGCGCCTTTTCAATTGCGTCGGGATTCCACTTCCCACTCTCGTTGAGCAAAGAGCTCGCAGTGGTTCGAAAGCCGTGGGCTGTCATCTCATCGCCACCATATCCCAGCCGCCGCAGCGCCCCATTGACCGTATTTTCGCTCATGGGCTGTTTCGGCGTTCTGAGAGAAGGGAAAACGAAATCGCTGTGACTCGATATTGGGTGTATTTCGGAAATAAGCTCCAACGATTGACGGGACAAAGGTACATTATGAGGTTGTCGTTGTTTCATTCGTCCAGCCGGTATTGACCAAACGGCCTCGTCAAAATCTATCTCCTTCCAGCGCATTTGCCGCACTTCTCCAGGCCGCTGAAAGACGTGAGGTGTAAGACGCAATGCAATGAACGTTGCTGGCTGTCCTTGATACCCATCTATTGCCCTCAACAGCTCGCCAAGACGATCAGGATCAACTATGGCAGCGTGATGTTTGACAATCGGTGCAATCAAGGCACCTCTGAGAACGCCAGCCGGATCGTACATACATCTTCCCGTTGCAACACCATAGCGGAACACGCGGCTGGCGAATGAACGCAAGCGCCTTGCCGTTTCCCTTTTCCCAGCCGCCTCAACTTTTTTGAGTGTGCTTAATAATTCGGGGGGCTCAATCTCAGCAATGGGTCGTTTGCCGATTCCACCTTTCAACTGCTCGAATAGCCAGCGGGCCTTTACCATAGTGGCTTCAGCGCGGCCTTCTTTCTCAATCTTTTCCAGATACTCTGCCGCAACCATTTCAAAGCTGTTGGCCGCTTTTAGTTTGGCTGCATGTTTATCCATTTGTTTCTGTCGAGCTGGATCGATACCCTGAGACAATTGACGTTTTGCTTCATCCCGCTTTGCGCGCGCATCTTTGAGTGAAATTGTTGGATAACTGCCGAAGGAAAGCTTCTTCTCCTTACCGTCAACGCGGATTTTCATATTCCACAATTTCGACCCACTGGGTTTGACCAGGAGGTAAAGCCCGCCACCGTCGAACAACTTCTTTGTTTTCTTCTCCGGCTTAAAAGCCCTGATTTCAAGGTCTTTGAGGGGCACTTGGGGGCCTTTCTATCAAAGTTTCAGCAGATTCATGCGCTAATTTCAACTGAAGCCCCCATAGAGGCCCCCAAAAACCTCCGAATGTGGGGGCTCTTTGGTGAACGACAGCGAACAATTACTTGTTCATCATAGCCACTTTTTATTGGATTTTCAACCGTTAGCGCCCATTTGCGAACGATTCTATGGTGCCCAGAAGAGGACTCGAACCTCCACGTCCCGAAAGACACCAGCACCTGAAGCTGGCGCGTCTACCAATTCCGCCATCTGGGCACGGGGTAGGTCGGCGGCCTTAAGCTAGGCGACTTGGTATTGTCAACAATGTCATGTGGCCGATTACCGGAATTGAAAGTGATCAAAATACATTAGCAACTTTCACGAGTTAGGTGGTTGAATTGAAATTTCTGATGAGCTGCCTTTGCCAAACAGGTTTCAAGCGTTACTAACAGATTATGACTGACAATAACCAAATGACCTACGCGCGTTATCTGAAGCTTGAAACGTTGCTATCGGCGCAAGATTCACAAACTGATGTGGATGACGAAATGCTATTCATCATCATTCATCAGACCAAGGAATTATGGCTTAAACAAATCATCAGAGAGATGAAACTGGCGAAGCATCAGATACAGTCTGACAAGCTGGTTCCGGCCTATAAGGCGATGGCCCGCGTTAGCCGGATCCAGGCGGTGATGACACTCAGCTGGGATGTATTATCTACAATGACGCCGAGTGATTATAGCAGGTTTCGCGATGCATTGGGCCCTAGTTCGGGGTTTCAATCTGATCAGTTTCGTACGGTGGAATATATGTTGGGTCTAAAGGACAAAGGATTCCTCAAATATCAGGAAGACCGGCCGGAAGCGCTTGCAGATATGCAAGAGGCTCTGGAAAGCCCTAGTGTGTGGGACGATGCAGTGGCGGCTCTGGCGCGTGCAGGATTTGATATCCCTGAGGATCATATACATCGGGATTTTAGCCAGTCCTACGAGCCTTCGGCGGCCGTCGAGGCTTCATTTCTGGAAGTGTATCGCGATCCGGAACAATATTGGGAGCTTTATCAGCTGGCCGAGAAGCTGGTTGATCTGGACGATGCGATGGCCACCTGGCGGCACAAACATGTGCTGACTGTTGAACGGATTATTGGCGGTAAAATGGGGACAGGCGGCACGGCCGGTGTCTCCTATTTACAGAGCACATTGTCAAAACGTGCCTTTCCCGAACTTTGGACGGTGCGTACGCAGCTATGAGCTGGAAGCGGCTCTTTTCGAAATCCCTATCCGCCAATCCGGAGCGCCTACATTTTGCAGCACATAGCCATCATTTATGGCCGGATGCCAGCTATGACGGGCAAGTAGAGGCTTGGCGGGATGCAGCCAGTCTAGCTGATCATAAATGGAACAAGGTGATGGGACCGGTTTGGGAAGAGGCACAGCAACATATTGCGGTCGAGCTGAATCTCCCTGATCCGTCAACATTGGCATTCGCGCCCAACACTCATGATTTTCTGGTACGGATATTATCCGCTATCCCCATGCGTCCGGTTCGTATTCTCGCAACCGATGGCGAATTTCACAGTTTTCGCAGACAGGTCACCCGTTGGGTTGAGGCGGGAGAGGTGTTGCTGGAAACTGTTCCGGCCAGTCAGCTAGTGGAGCAGGCAAAGGCTGGCTCTTATGATTTGATCTTTGCCAGCCAAGTGCTGTTTAACTCCGGAGAGATTTTGCAAGACATTGCGAAAGTCGCCGCGATTGCAGAAACCGGCGGGCCCTGGGTTGTCATCGATGGTTATCATGGGTTCATGGCAACCGAGACCGACTTGTCGGATGTAGCGGATTGCATCTTCTACCTTGCCGGAGGATATAAATACGCGATGGCGGGAGAGGGCGTCTGTTTCCTCCACGCGCCGCCAAGATTTGCACGGCGTCCTGCCGTGACCGGTTGGTACGCAGCGTTTGATGATCTCGCGCTACCACCGGAAGAAATTGGCTATGCCCCGGATGGTCGGCGTTTTCTGGGCAGTACCTTTGATCCATCGGGGCTGTATCGCTTCAATGCAGTGCAGCGGATGTTGTTACAGGAAGGCCTGTCGACTGCCACAATTTCTGATCATGTGCACCAATTGCAAAGCGCTTTTTTGCTGGAAAATCCGTTGCCGAACATGGAGCTGCTCAATCCGTTGATTGAGGGTTCTCACGCACGATTTCTCGCCTTTCACGGGAAGGATGCGCCCGCCTTGCATGCTGCGTTAGAGAATCAAAATGTGGTGACAGATGTACGCGGGGATGTTTTGCGCATTGGTTTTGCCATTTATCATGAGGATGAAGATGTGAGCAAGTTGATCAAAATTATTCGTGAAACCTGAGCGCGCTTTTACCGTTACGGCATTGGTCAGTGCAGCCGAAAGATAGCGCCTTATCGCTAAAACCCTCCCATTTTTGCCATTGACCGGGCTTGAAGTAGCAGTTTAATCAGTCAGTTAAATATCAAAGCGGAGGACAATATGAGCATATCCATAGAAATTCAAAACGACGTTGCGCTGGTCACAATGGACGATGGCAAAGCCAATGCCGTGAATTTTGAACTGATGGAAGCGCTGAACGACGCATTGGACAAAGCAGAGGCCGATGCCAAGGCAGTGGTTTTGACCGGACGCGATGGTCGTTTCTCCGGCGGTTTTGATCTGGGCATGATGGGTGATTTTACCAAAGAGGATTCGGTGCGATTGCTCGACCGGGCTTCGGAACTCGTGCTTCGGCTCTATGGCGGCCCGCTTCCTGTCGTCGGGGCCTGTAACGGCCATGCTATTGCGATGGGCGTTTTCCTGATGATGTGCTGCGATACGCGCGTTGGTGCGGATGGCGATTTCAAGTTGGGTGCCAATGAGTCGATTACAGGTATGACCCTGCCGGTCTTTGCTGTGGAATTGGCGCGTGAACGACTGACGAACAAACACCAGACCCGGGCAATGATTCAGGCGTTTATCTATGATCCCAAGGGCGCGGTCGAAGCCGGGTATCTCGATATGCTGGTTGAGCCAGAAAAGGTAATCGATACGGCAGTGAATATTGCAGGAAAACTCGCGCAGCTCCCTGGTCATGCCTATGCCTATCAAAAATCAGCCATGCGGGGTCCTGCGTTGCAGGCCATTCGCGATAGTATAGGCAATCATCCGAATTTGCGGCGTTAGCGGTGCTGATCGATCAGGATGGGATTGCCATCCGGGTCGGTGACCATGATGCTGGCTGGTCCAGAATCCCCTTCGGCTTCGCTGTCGAGGGCGATATCGGCATCCTTGAGCAATTTTTGAATGTCGCGGACATCATCAAATTCTTCTAGCGGCTGTGCATTGCTATCCCAACCTGGATTGAAGGTCATCATGTTCTTGGGAAACATGCCCTGAAAAAGGCCGATAGCGGTGTCTTCATTTTTCATGATCAACCAGTTCTGGTTCTCGTCACCATGAAATTTGGTGAAGCCGAGCGTTTCATAAAAGGCTTTTGATGCGGCAAGGTCTTTGACCGACAGGCTGAGTGAAAAAGTCCCGAGTTTCATAATGTCTCTCCAGTTTATGGACGTGCAGGGAATGCTTTGGGGTTGCGTAAAACGGCAGCGGAAATGATGGATATCAAGACACCGACCGGAAAAATCTCGAGGAATGTCATCGGCACACGGATGTAGAATTTGCCATAGTCCGCCTTGAGCGCTTCCATTTCGGCGACCAGTTTTTCCAGTGCCGGGCCGCTCAGTCCATCGGCGGTGCGCTGGGCAATGATGTCCGCGGTGTAATTGTGAATGAAGGCATAGTCGGTGGCGGTCAGGTACATTTGCCAGATGGCCACGTACATGACCCCGGCAATAGCGGCGATGGCCAAACCTGCGCCCAGCGCTGACCAGAATTTTATAACGCCGCCCATGCTCTCATCGCGAATTTTTTTCACGCCAACGAAGATCATCGACAGGGCGATCAGCATGATCAGATAGCCGAAAAATTCGGATGCCCAGAAGCTTTGCGAGCCTCCGGCCAATATACCGAACATCATCGACAGGATAACAATCGTCCCTGATATTAAGCCATATGTGAAAATTACTCTGCGCATATTTCGCCTCCCTGATGCAGCAAACTATGCCGTGTCGCTCGGTTAAAGCCAATCACCCTGATGGGTGATTTGACCTAATTCACCCTAATGTCTCACGCGATAAGCTGCAAAGATTTCGCCTTTTCAATGGCCAATATCCGGCGATCGACATCCAGTTTTTCAAATACATGTGCAACATGGGTTTTGATGGTGTTGGGGGATATTTTGAGCGTTCGGGCCATTTCTTTGTTCGATTGTCCGCTGGCCATGCATTCGAGTACTTCCAGTTCCCGTTTGGAAATACCCAATGTTTCAATCGCCGCGTTGTTCCGCTCAAACGGACCGGCTTGATGTGTTCTGGTCAATTTTGAACCGACCCAAATTCCCATAACCGCGAAACCAAGTGCAATGAGCACGATATAAATTTCCACAGGATATGTCTTGAGAAAATACTGGTACTGCAACCACTCCAGAGCAAAGGCCGCCAATGCCAGAAGCAGGGCGTAGAGAATGACAGTCGTGAACAAGGTTCGGCGCCGTTTCATTTATGTGGCCGCTTCTTCTTCGTGCTCCCGTTTCATCACTTTGCCGTAGATCCAGCCAATTCCGATGAGGGCAATGCCAAGGCCAAGAAAAGATAATATGCGTAGAACACCATCAAGCTGGGCTGCGTCGACGAGGAAGACCTTGAACGTAATGATAGTAAGGAGGAGCAGCCCGGCTATCCTAAGCAGAGCGTTGGCAGATTTTATACCGCGCATCAGCCATGCAATCGCAAGGAGCAGCAGTCCGGCGCTGTACAAATAGGTTTCGGTAGAGGTGAAGGGCGGTGTCGCAATATCACCACCATGAACGGCTTGCCGTACGGTAATCATCACAGCAGCAATGGCGGCTAACAGGCTACCGATCTCCAGTGGTCGAACGAGGTGCGACAATGTCGCTTTTATCCGTCCGCTTCGTGCAAATAACCACAGCCAGAGCGCGGCGGCGGCAAAATGCAGGCTGCCCAGATTGGCGAGCGGCGCTGGACCCATAGCCTGTTTCACGGAGGTGGGGCTTAGCAGGAGCAGGTCGAAATAGACAAAACGGAAGAGTGCCAGCCCAGCCAGCGTTAGGCCCAATATCCTGAGCGGTTTTTGCAGGTCTTCGCTCCAGCTGCGGGTGACCAGCAACCAGCCAATGACGGCAAGCAATTGGGTGAGCAGCGCACGTTCGGCAAAGCCATATTGGACAAACTGCTGGATAGCACCAATTGCCAACGGCTGTTTGAACAGCAAGTACAGATAGCTAGCCGCGGTTATGCAGCCAACCGCGGTAACGAAACCGCCCAGCTTGGTTCCCAATATTTCTCGGCTGTAAAAGGCCAGGCCAATAATAGCCATGGATGGAACCAAAATTTTGGTAACCATTTCTATCGGGTCAGGAAGGCCGCCATAGAGATTGGTTTCACCTTCGAGAGAGGCAAACAGAGTTTCAACCAATCCTTCCCCGAAATAGAGCATCAAAATGCCTGTGATCGCAACGGCAATGGTTGTTTCAACAGCAATTGCCTTGCGGTTCGAATATCGTGCCCAGACAGCCAAACAACCGGCGACGAAAACCGCCACTAGCACAACAAAGATTTCGAGCGTCCAATGCCACAGAGCAATCGCCAACAATATGGCAGTCATCGCGCTTGCGAGAGGCATAACGGCTCTTAGGTCCAGGAAATTTGTACGCCAGGCCATGATGGCAGAAGGTATCGCCACAGCAATACACACGCTGCCCCAGATGGTGTCGCTCCAACCGAAATCACCCACCATTCCACCCGCCAACAGCATCGCGCCCGGGGCGATCAATCCGATCAGCGCCCACATCCATCCGCTTTTTGGTCTTGCTGTGAAAACATGACCCGCTGCTCCGAAAAGAATAGCAAATCCGACGGCTGGTATCAGGTCAGGTAGATCGGGGCCATAATCCGAAAATGCCATAACCACCATGGTTACTGCGAGCCCCAAGGCGCCAGCGACGGCGGGAGTCAAATTGTCATCGCGCCATGCCAGGGCGATGGAGAAAATCGCGAGCACTGCAAAGAACAACCAGCTAAGTGGTGAAAATTCAATGAGCGGTGCGAGCAATATGAGCTGTATCAATCCGACCGCCAGAGGGATGCTTTGCAAGACTGATTTGGGAATTCCAAAACTGGCGTCGGTGCGCGCCAAAGTCAAAACGCCGCCAATAGCAAGCAGCACGACGAATGCGCCAATAAATGGAATATCGCCCGTCACATCCATCAACAATAGTGCAGTGGTCCAGATAACGCTGCCGCCGGTTGCCAGAAGCGCCAGCCATGCCCACCCGCGATGGATGGCCAGACCAAATAATCCGGCCGTAAAAACCCCTAGATAGATAAGCAGCGGAGCCACTGACTCCGGACCCAGACCGGCAACATAGGGAGCAGCAAAACCACCAAGCAAGCCCATGATTGCGGTTGGCGGGCCGTGTTTCTGCGAAAGGAAAAACGCCAATATTGTGACGCCGATAACCCCGATCAGTGCGGGAGTTAGCGAGAGCAGGCCGTATAACTCGCTCGCCATGTAGAGCGTCGCATAGAGCACCGCGATGCCCGCACCGGCAATGCTATGCCCGATGCGCAGATCATCGGTGAAGATACTGCCAAAGCGTGGGATATGTTTTCCATATTCCGAAAGACCAATGAGCAACAGGCCGAAGAAGGCGGCCGTGATGCAACGCATGGTCGGGCCAAAATAGCCCGCCTCGATCGAGAATCGGACCAGGAAGAAACCGGCAAATACGAGTGCAATACCGCCAATCCAGATAGGCAGTTTGCCGCCGATCAAATCTTCAAAGCGCTTGCTTAGGCTTTGCTTTGGAGCTTGGTTTTTGGGTTTGGCAGAGGTTGGAGCGAGCGGTTTTGGTGCCGCAATATTCTGGCTGATTTTGTCTGCGGGAGCGGCAGCCTTAGCAGCAGTTTTTGATTGTTCTGGTTCTGAGACCGGTTCTTTGGCGGGCGCATTTACGGGCTTAACATCGATTTTGTCGGGCGCTTTTTTGGTCGCGACACCGTTGACTTCCAGTTCTTCCAATCGTGCCCGCAAAGCGGTCATCGTTTTTTTCTGCTCGGAGAACAGGATGATGAGAACAACAATGCCCCCAAAAAGAAGTAGATCGATCAACTAGTCATCCTTGCCAAGCAGATATTTGCGCCAGAATAGAAGGCTCGCCCAGAATTGATAGTCGGCATTGGCTTTCTTGCGAAAACCATGACCTTCATTCTTCGCCAGCAGATGCCAGGCATCGCGGCCATTGTTGCGAACCGCCTGGATAAGTTGATCCGCTTCGCTCGCCGGCACGCGCGGGTCATTGGCGCCGGTAACAACCATTAGTGGCAAATCGATTTCATCAGCGCGGGTGAGGGGGCTGATTTCTTCCAATTTTGCACGCTGCTCAGGGATGCGTTCATCACCATATTCAATGCGCCGTAAATTGCGCCGGTAGGCTTGCGTGTTTTCCAGGAAGGTCACAAAATTGGAGATACCTACGGACTCCAGGCCGGCCTTCAATTTACTCTTGTAGCGTAGCATTGATGCCAGCGTCATATAGCCACCATAGCTGCCGCCAGTAATGGCGATACGCTTTTTGTCGATCCTCTTGTCCCTGCGCAAAACGTTCAGAAAACTGCCAATATCCTTCACGCTATCTTCACGCTTCCATGGGCCGTTATCCAATGCCACAAAGCGCTTTCCGAAACCCGTTGATCCTCGCACATTGGGATAGAATATCGCAACGCCTAGTTCGTTGATCAGGTAATTGTTCCGGCTGATAAAACGCGGCGTCGCCTGTCCCTCGGGACCGCCGTGAACATTGATAATAAGTGGCCGTTTGCCGTCATGCTTTTTCCGGTCAGGCCGGAACAGATAACCCGACATTTTTTCGCCATCAAAGCTTTCAATCTCAACCAATTCCGGCGCGACATTGTTGTCGGCGTCGAGGCCGCCGGTTTCGCTTTTCGTCCACCGTGTGACGGCCAGTGTTTCTGGATTGATACTATAGGCGTCGATACCAGTTTTATTGGAGTTGAGAGTGATGCCCAGCTCACCCCAAGGCGCAAATTCTACTCCGCTGATGACGCCAGTGGGTAGCGCATCAACGGTCCGGACATTCCCACTCTGCATATCGTAAAATTTCAGGATGGAACGCCCGGCCTGATTAACTTCAAAGGCTATCCAACGGCCATCCTTGCTTATATCGAAATCCGAAATGTCCCAGATTTTCTCATCCACCATCGGCGTGAAAACAGAGGTTTCAACATCGACCACACCCAGCCGCTTCACATCGCTGCCTTCATCGGAAGCAGCCCAGAGTTTGCCATCGGGGGCAAACTTCAATCCGTCATAGGCGACGGGTTGTTCGCTATTGGTCAGTTTTTGTGATGTGCCATTGGCGATATCGATCAGATACAGCTGATTATCAGTGACCGAGACATAGTTGAACACCAGCAGTTTTTTGTCATCCGGCGAAAAATCTATCGGGAACCACCCGCCACCCGACGAGGCAATGAGCATCACGGCCTTACCGGATTGTGCAGGATCCATAAGATAGATGTCATTGTAAATGCCGGTGCGTTTGTTCGACCCAAATGCGACAAATTTTCCATTGTTTGACCAGGGACCAAGGCTGTTTCGGCTCTTGCCATCGGTCAGCAGTTTGGGGCGTCCATTGTCTAGTGCGAAAATCTGGTTTACCTCGTTACCCCCGCTATCTTTCTGAAAAAGAAATACAGAGCCGGTAGTTGAGATGCTAGCCGTCCGGACCGGTTCTGCCGCGAATGTCAATTGCTCGCGCTTTCCCAGCGGCCGCGAAACGCGGTGCAGTTGCCTGGTGTCGGCAAAGCGGGTGCTGACAATCATCGATCGATCGGACGGATCCCACTCAACAAAGCTGGCCGTCCTGAATTCCATATAGGGGCGTGTATCTTCGACTATATTCATCGAGATATCGGGTATTTGATCAGCGACAAGCGCCGCCGGTTTGGGCGCAATTTGCTCTGCCGATGCCGGTTCCGCGATCATCGCGGTCAAACAACCAGTTACTGCAAGAGCCACCAATGCAAAACGCATAAACATCTTCCCTGTTTGATTTTGCAATGTTTATGGACGAATGCAGGTAAAAGCAATTAGGGGATAGTGATGTTTACCAACGGCCCTTTTGTTTTGCTGGATGATGCGCGCGAAGAAGGCGCGGCACCGGCGCGGCTATATCGTGATCCGGTTTCCGTGATTTCGGCAACAAAGTGGGAAGACTTGGAGTCCTCATTAGCGCAGTTAAAGGAGGCTCAGCACGCCGGACTGCATATTGCTGGCTATCTTTCTTATGAGGCGGGATTGGCGCTGGAGGGGCGTTTGCAGGGGCGCTTTCCCGATACGTTACAGACACCGCTGGCCTGGTTTGGCGTGTTCAAAGAATATAAAGAGTTAGAAACCCCAACATTGTTGGAAAATCTGCCCGATCCGGCGGGTGCCTGGCTGGGAAAATTGGAACCGGGGATTTCGCGATCTGACTATGATGCCGCCTTTGAAAGCGTGCAGGAATATATTCGCGCCGGTGATATTTATCAGGCCAATCTGACATTTCGGGCGCAGGCAAAATTTGCCGGGCATCCTTTGGCGCTCTATGCTGCTGTGCGGTCGCGCGCCAAAGCCGGTTATGGCGGTATGATTTTTGATGGGCAGGATTGGACATTGTCCTTTTCACCGGAACTGTTCTTTGCGCTCAAGGGTGGTCGCATCACCGCAAAGCCGATGAAAGGTACCGCCGCCCGCGTTTCGGATGAGGAAACGGATGCTGCCGTTCGCGAAGAACTGCTCCATGATCCCAAGCAACGCGCAGAGAATCTGATGATCGTCGACCTGCTCCGCAATGACCTGTCGCGTGTGGCGAAAAGCCGCAGCGTCGAAGTGCCGGAATTGTTCCATATCGAGAGCTATCCCACCATCCACCAAATGACGTCTACCGTTACGGCGCAACTCGATGACGGCAGGGATGCAGTCGACGTTCTGCGTCAGATTTTCCCCTGCGGTTCGATAACCGGCGCTCCAAAAATCCGGGCGATGGAGATTATTGACGAACTGGAGCCCGACCTGCGCGGTATCTATTGCGGCTCGATCGGCCGGATTGATCCGAACGGTGACGCGGCGTTCAATGTGGCCATTCGCACTTTCTATCTGGGCGGTGACAATGCAGGTGGCGACAAAAAGCTTTCCATCGGCCTTGGCTCTGGGATAGTGGCAGATTCAACAGGTTCGGAAGAATGGCGGGAATGCCTCGCCAAGGGGAGATTTGCAAAAGTGGGGGCACATAATGACGCTGGTCGGGGTGATGCGCATAGTGTTGACCTGATCGAAACAATGGCATTCGATCCAGCGAGCGGCATCCAACGGTTGGAGGCACATCTCGAACGGATGAAAGCCAGCGCTGCTGCACTAGAATTTGAATTCGACCGTCATGCGGCGCGTAACACTATACAGGCCGTGACCTTCCATCAGGAAGAACCGGCAGTGGTCCGGTTGATGCTCGCCAAATCAGGCGCCGTTGCGATTGAACTCAAACCCATGCCAGCGCCGCTAACCGAGCCGGTCCAATGCCAACTGGTCCCCATGCAGACGGGCGCAGCCGACTATCGCCTCCACCACAAAACCAGCGACCGACGGGTTTATGATGTGGCCAAAGGAGAGGGTGGTCTGGGCGAGGGTGTGCATCCGATATTTGTCGATGCGGAGGGCTATGTCACCGAAGGCGTGATCTGGAATGTCTTTGTTGAGCGCGACGGGAAATTGCTAACGCCGCCATTGTCGCGCGGCGTGTTACCGGGCGTGCTGCGCTGTGAGTTGTTGGAGAGCGGGCAGGCGGCTGAGGCGGATTTGCGGGCGGATGATTTGGTTGGCGGGTTTTTGGTTGGGAATAGTGTGCGTGGGTTGAATGGGGCCAAGGCGGATGTTTAGTCCAACACATATATTGTCATGCTGCGTTTTCGGGAATGTCAGGCACATAACGCAATAAATCTCCCGGTGTGCAATCCAGATAGTCGCAGATTTTGGAAAGCGTTTCAAACCGAATTCCTTTTACCTTTCCTGATTTTAACAGCGAGAGGTTGGCGTCGGTAATGCCGACATGAGCGGCCAGATCTTTGGACTTCACTTTGCGGACGGCAAGCATCACATCAAGGGTTACTTCTATGGCCATCAGACGATCTGCCTCAGTTCATCTTGAAGTTCGCGTCCTTCGCGCAAGGCTCCTGCAAGTGCCATTAGAACAATGCCGATAAGCAAGCCCAGAGCGTTGAGATCGATCAAATAGATAAAGAAATCAAGGCTATTTTCCATGATCGACTCCGGTTCGATCAACATCGGCAGAAGAACGTCGAAGCTGAGGAAAACTGCATATAGCAATATCATCGAGACACCCATTCTGGACAGCGCATTGGCCGCACTATCCAAAAATAGCTCGCCTTTCTCTGCATGGGCCAGAAACCGATTGATAGACCGAAATAGCAACAAAAAAGTCAGAAGGGCAAAGCTGCATGTGACAACGATAGCGATTTGTGCCGCCAAGTTTAGCTTGGGATCATCTGATTCGATATCGACCATATCCATCAACAGCTCTGTATCGCCCGTCAATGCAGTCACAGCCGTCAGAATCATGACCAACCCGATCAACGAAGTCATCATACCAGCAAGAATTCGCAAACCACGGTAAAGCCATCGATTCTGAATGTTAGCTTTCTGATTCATAGAAACTACCTTTTGAATGACAGATAAAAAATATTGTAAAACAATAAAAAGTATTCATGTTTCAGAAAGATTTTAGAGTGTAGCTGGCGATATGCAATCGAAATATTCATTGAAGGAAACGCAGAAATGAGAAATCAAAAGCCCAGCGCCCTCATGGCAATCGCCTGTACCGGCCTTGTCCTGAGCGGATGTGCAAATACCGCATCCGGATATCGGCCGATCGTCGATGGTTATCAGGATGAAGTCTATCACGCGGATCTTGCCGACTGCCAGGCACTCGCGAAAACGAAGCGCTATGATAATGGCGAAACAAAAACCGCAGCTCTGGCAGGCGCAGTTTTGGGAGGTGCGGTAGGAGCCATCGAAGATGATTCCGTCGAAGGTGCTATAGCGGGTGTGTTGCTGGGCGGACTGATCGGAGCTGCGGGCGGTGCTGCAGACACGCGGACAGATCGGAAAGATATTGTTATTCGCTGCATGGACGGTCGCGGTCACGCCGTTGTCGGTTGATAGAGTATAATACTACCCAACACCTTGATCTAGCCGGCTGCGGCCGCAAATTTCTGAAAATTAACCAACCAATTATCGGGCCAGGTTTTCCGAAGCAGGATCCTTTGTGCCCAAATTTTCCCCCAAATGTCGAGAAAGGACATAAAATGAAGAAGACTCTAATGATTTCCACCATCGCTGCTTTCGGTGTTTTAAGTGGAGCATCAACTGCTTATGCGCAGAATGACGAAGAAAATTTTGAAGGCGTAAAAGTAGGCGTACAAGCTGGCTGGGAGCGCCGAAAAATAGATGAGACGGTGTTAACAGCACCCAATGGTAGGCGACTCAACGACAAATCCAGTGGTATCTCTTACGGCGGATTTGCGGGATATGATGCACAGTTTGACAAAATTGTTTTAGGTGTTGAGGGCGACTTTAACCCAAATGGCAAAACACTTCGTTCCACTGTTGCCGGCGGCGGCTCGGTTGAGCTTGATTCCAAATGGACTGCGAGCGCTTCAGCTAGAGCTGGCGTCGCACTGACACCCAATTTACTGGCTTATGGCCGACTGGGTTACGGTTTTAACCGCCACACTACCCGATTGCTTGCAGCAGGAAACACTACGCCTGTGGCAACCAGCAAAGCCACTAGCGATGGTCTGCTTTACGGGGGTGGCTTTGAATATGCGATAAACCGAAACGCCTCACTTCGTGTCGAGTATCGGCACAATGACTATGATGGCTCGCTCAATTCCAACCAGGTTCTTGGTGGTTTGACCTTGCGCTTCTAACCCCCCGAAGGAAGCGCATTCCCGGAGGCCGAGCGATGATGATTTGCATCCAATCACTGTTGCTCGGCCTCATTACAACTGATCGTACCAACTGAAGGACTCACAATCAGATGAAAGTGAACGCAGCCAGAAAACGATATGAAAAGCAGCACCATCGTCGGCGCCTCTGGGTTCGAACGCGTTCTTCATCAGTCGACAGAGAGCCAATTCGATGTAACTGTAGCTATTGGCTTGTGCGATTACTGATATGGGGTACGCGAAACTCCTGATGCAGCCAGTATCATGGCCGTCTATGTAGCCAACCTAAACTCGGTTTTACGGATAATATAAACCATAGAAAATCATCCATTCAATGGTCGGTGCGCGCTCGTCGGCTTCAAATTTTGCGATGTTGTGATCACAAGCGGCATGTTTTTCTATGATCAATATACCTCCTAGCTTCCACTGGGATGATGCAATGGTCTGTTTATGAGATCGGTTTTGGATGGGTCGACCGACAAATTCTAGTTGGCTGCTTGGTTACAATCAGGCGTCCTAAGACTCCTCCGCATCCAAAATAATCAGATCCAGCGCAGCCACCATGGTTGCAATAGTCTTCTGACTGAGCAGATCATCAGCCAGGTGAATGCCGCAAACCACAATGCAGCCATCATATCCAGTGTCCCAGAGCTGCCAGCGCCAATCCCGGCCTGCCAAATCTCTCTCAAAAGATCTCCAAACAATATAAATGACATGATCCATAACCAACACCCATGGCGATCAATATTTGTCCGCCCAATCGAACCATTTTGTCATCACGATGTTCAGGAGGCGAGATGTGAATCGGATCCATTTGGAATTTTGAGCTCATCAAGGTAGCAATTTTGCAAACGGAACTAGCCAGGCCAGCAGGATTACCCACAAGCTGAACAATGCCGTCAAAAGTATCAGCCCAGGATCATGGCTTCCTCTCAAGATCATGGGTATTGCTATCAACAACAACCAGACAGACTTATAGATAAGTTGTAAGAGCAGAATAGGCCAGTACACCGCCGGATTGGAAAGTCCCAGAATAGCGACGAGCCCAATCGTCAACCATATGGCTCCCAGAATCTGAAGATGGTGATCCACATCTGTATCGCCCAAAAAAACAAATCGGCCGGCCAGTGTCGGAGCAAAAACCGTGAGCATCCCGACAATGCCAGCACCGATTATCGCCGCGCCAAACATCACTTGCACCCCAAGTAAATTCCCTATGGGCATGTTCCCTAACCTCCATATCGATTATGTAACCAGTGGTTACATTGATTTCTCTGCTCAAGTAAAGTAAAATATTTCCAACGGAAACATTGGATGTATTTATGGAATCTTATCATCACGGAGATCTCGCCAAGGCGCTTCTCGACAAGGCAGAAGCTCTGGTTGAAGAAGTTGGTCTGGATGCGCTGTCTATTAGAGCATGCGCAAAAGCGGCCGGTGTCACACATAGCGCTGCGTTCAGACATTATAGGAACAAGCGACATTTACTCACCGCCCTTGCTTCGCGCAGTGCTAACAGAATGGCTGATTTCATCGGTGAACGGTCTTCGCAGGCGAACAAGTCCAGTCAGCTACTGGAAGTAGGCATGGCATATATCGGGTTCGCGATGACCAACCCCAATCTGTTTCGACTGGTATTCCGCGAGGAGATTATTGATGCGAGCGACCAAAATTATCGCGCTGCCACCCGCCGGCTTGCAGACCAGCTTGGAGATAGTCGAATGAAACGCACGGTAGACGATCCCTTGTCTGAAACTGCTTTACTGGCTTGGAGTGCCGTCCACGGAATGGCATGCCTCAGCATAGATGGGTCGCTGCAATCAGATGTTCCCGACGAGAACAAGATGCAGATCTTTCGAAATTCTCTATCGAAAATGCAGCCTGTTTTTGCAGCTTAGATCTTTAAAAGCACAAATGTGGTTTGAGAATTCTACTTTCGGGAAAAAGCAACTTTCTAACCCTTGATAATTCTCGGATCACTCAGGCAAATTTTGACATACGCTCGATTTTTTACGCCGTTCTAAGACTCCTCCGCATCCAAAATAATCAAATCCAGCGCAGCCACCATGGTTGCAATAGTCTTCTGACCGAGCAGATCATCAACCCGGCTGCTATTTTCATCGGTGCTGGACTTTGTCTTTTCCAAAGCCTTCGCCCCCGCATCGGTTAATTTCAAAAGCCACGCGCGGCCGTCGGATTGGTCGCGGACACGTTCCAGGAAATCGAGTTCGGTGAGGCGGCGGACCATAGCGGTGATCGCGGAATCGTTGAGACCCAGTTCCTTGGCAAGGCTGGTCTGGGTCACGGCTTCCGCCGAGGCCACATACACCAGCGCCGACCATTGTGCCGTTGTCACACCGGCAATCTCTAACAGTCGCCGATCGGAGTTTTTCTTCAGCGCATGGGCAGCGAGTTGTAATCGGGAATAGAATCTGAGTTTCTTGGCTGACATGATTGGACAATAGCGCATTTTGTCAAAACACAAAATGGTTTTCAGTTCATAGCTGAACTATAATTTCCTCGAATTCACCACTACACCAGATGATTATCGTTGCAGCAGGCAAATACTGGGCCTCCAGAATCCCATAAAATGGTTATATTTTTAGTTTTCCGCTACAATAGTCCTATACGGTTGCCATCTTTACGATTTCTGATATATTTCAAAAGTGAACTATATATCGATTCTGATCGTTCAATCAAAACCTGTACCTGCCGGGGCTAATTCGGCCCGCCGGAAACTTTGAAAAAGGAAATCCCATGACACATGATCCCAATGATTCAGAAATGAATGACCTGAGAATGTCGGACGAAGGTCGCGTTCTTTACGACCGCGTCAATCGCTTCGTTGTTGAAGAAGTGGCCCCAATCTCTGACAAGTTTTTTGAAATGGGCGAAGGCCGCGAAGATCGTTGGAGCTATGTGCCCGGTCAGCTGGAACTGCTCGAAACCGTGAAAGACAAAGCCCGCTCGGAAGGTCTTTGGAATTTCTTTTTGCCAGATGCCGAATCTGGTGAAGGTCTGAAAAATCTCGACTATGCCTTTATCGCCGGTATTCTGGGCAAATATCCGCTGGCATCTGAATCGATGAACTGCAGCGCGCCGGACACCGGCAATATGGAAGTACTCGAACGTGTCGGTACCCCGGCGCAAAAGCAGGAATGGCTGAAGCCGCTGCTCGAAGGCAAAATCCGTTCGGCCTTTGCAATGACCGAGCCGGGTCATCCTTCTTCCGATGCGCGCAACATCCGCACCGAAGCCAAATTGGAAAAAGGCGAATGGGTGATTAACGGCGAGAAATTCTATATTTCTGGCGCAGGCGATCCGCGCTGTAAGATCATGATTACCATGGTCCGTACCAATCCCGATGGTCCGTCACATTCACAGCAATCACAGATATTGGTGCCGATCGATACGCCGGGTGTCGAAATTATTGGCCCAATGCATGTGTTTGGCGATGATGATGCGCCGCATGGGCATATGCATATTAAGTTCAACAATGTCCGCGTGCCCGAAGAGAACATGTTGCTCGGTGAAGGGCGCGGGTTTGAAATTTCCCAGCTTCGTCTCGGCCCCGGACGGATCCATCACTGCATGCGGTCCATCGGTGTTGCCGAACGCGCGCTCGACCTGATGATCCATCGCGGTGGTAGTCGTGAAGCCTTTGGTCAACCGCTGGCTTTGCTCGGCAAAAACCTCGAAGTGATTTCACGCGCACGTATCGATATTGAATCGATGCGCTTGATGGTTCTCAAAGCCGCCAAGGCAATGGACGTGATGGGCAACAAGCAAGCCCGCGTTTGGGTTTCGATGGTCAAGGCGATGGTGCCGGAAAAAACATGTCGGATCATTGATGAAGCAATTCAGATCCACGGTGCCGCCGGTGTATCGCAATGGACTCCATTGTCCCGCATGTATGCCAATCAACGCACATTGCGTCTGGCCGATGGCCCCGATGAGGTGCACCATATGGTGGTGGGCCGCAATGAAATGGGCAATGCCGGTTACAAACCACAACGCTAATTCGAACTAGAGCGAAATAGGAAGGGGCTGGAAGAAATTTCAGCTCCTCCTTTTTTGTGAAGAAACCCGGTGGTCGCGTCGCTCTAAATCGCGCTGCTAAACCCGCTGCTCACGCCAGCGCGATAGGGATCAAACACCGCTGCGATGGAGCGCAAATAGGGCGTGGCATCGTCGCTACAGGTAATGTGGCCGTTGTTCCGTTTGAGCAGACCGAGTTCTTCGAACGGCGCTAGTGCTCCGGCATAGCCTTTCTTTCCTCCAAGGCACCCGATATCCGCTTGGCCGCGGCACAAAATGTCTTCGATAATCTGTCCATGAACTGTGTCGTCCGGTGTCCGCGCCACACCCAGCTTGGCGGATAGTCGACCATCACGGACGGCCTCTCGCCATGCACCGACATTCTTGTCATTTTGCAGGATCTGATCCGGGAACATGCTGATCGCGGTGGCGCCCATACCGAGAAGGTAAGGGCTAGGGTCGTGGGTATATCCCTGAAAATTGCGAGAGACTTGTCCGGCGCGATAGGCGGCAGTCATAGGATCATCGGGCAGTGCGAAATGATCAAAGCCAATCGCTTGATAGCCGGCCTGCACCAGCGCCTGATACCCCAATTGTGACATCGCAAACCTTTGTGCCTGATTGGCCATGATGCTGGTGTCCATCCGCCGTTGCCGTGCGATCTTTTGGGGCAAGTGAGCATAGCCGAACAACGCAATGCGATCTGGTTTCAGGCCAATTGCAGATTTCAGGCTGTCACTCAAATCTGTACCTGTCTGTCCGGGCAGGCCGTACATCATGTCGAAATTGATCGATTGTACACCGTTGCTGCGTAGCTGCTCCATCGCCTCGACAATCTTCTCATAGGGTTGCACGCGGCCAATCACTTGCTGCACTGTGGGGGAGAAGGTTTGGATGCCCATGCTGGCGTGCGTGACGCCGGTTTCGCTCAGTGTCGCAGCCCATGTCGCGTTGAAATCACGCGGGTCCAGTTCAACCGAAATTTCGCTATCGGTGATGTTGAAGCCGTTCTTTAGCGCTTTGATCAAACGGACAAATTCATGAGGAGCAATTGCATTTGGACTGCCTCCGCCAAAGGCAACACGCTTCACTTGATGTTGGGAAGTGATCAACTCCCCCATTAGTCGAATTTCGCCAAGCAGCGCATCGATATAGGCTTGTAGACGTTTTGCTTTGTTGGCCCGCCCTGTGTTGCAGGCGCAATAATAACATATCTCGTTGCAGTAAGGAATGTGCAGGTAAAGCGAGATATCCGCATGGGGCGGGATCGCCGCGAGTGCGCTTTCCAGCACATTCTCCTTTTGCAAGGGATGAAATTCAGCCGCCGTCGGATAGCTTGTGTAACGCGGAACCGGGCGTTCGAGTAGATCTGGATGATATGGCCACATGCAGGCCTTCTTGAAGGTAAAGTTTTTCGCTGTCTTTGAGATATATCAAAAGCGGCTAATGCAACGCGCGCTGCTTTGCGATAATGAGGGATGGAAACCGCGATTCTCGCACTATCGAATATCTCAAGGAGCCCCGCATGACTGACAAATTAGAAACCATGGCCGTTCACGCTGGTACCGAGCCCGATCCGACCACCAACGCCCGGATCACGCCGATTTACCAGACGGCTTCCTATGTATTTGATGATGTGGAACATGCCGCCGACCTGTTCAATCTGGATGCGGTGGGCAATATTTATACCCGCATCATGAACCCGACCAATGGCGCGCTGGAGGGGAAAATTGCGGCAATGGAAGGGGGAATGGCGGCGCTGGCGGTTGCTTCGGGCCATGCGGCACAGCTTCTGGTCTTCCATGTTCTGATGGATCCCGGCGCCCATATTGTCGCCGCGAAAAAGCTTTATGGCGGCTCGCTCAATCAACTGGCGCATAGCGTCAAGAAATTCGGCTGGGATGTCAGCTTCGTCGATGCGGATGATCCGGAAGAAGTACGCGCCGCGATTACCGATGATACGCGCTGTGTCTTTATCGAAAGCCTCGCCAATCCAGGCGGTGTGGTGCAGGATATATCCGCGATTGCCGATATCGCCCATGCGGCAGGCATTCCGCTGATCGTCGACAATACCATGGCGTCTCCCGTCTTGTGCCGTCCGATTGAACATGGCGCGGATATAGTGGTGGAAAGCGGCACCAAATTTCTGGGAGGACATGGAAACTCGATTGCAGGCTTGATCGTGGACAGCGGTAAATTTGACTGGACCAAGAGCGACAAGTTCGCGTTCCTCAATCAACCCAATGCCAGCTATCATGGCAAGGTGTTTACCGATGCCTTTGGCGAGCTGGCGTTTATATTGGCCGCGCGCGCTTTGTCCTTGCGCGATTTGGGACCGGCGCTCGCACCGCAAAATGCATTCTACATTTTGACCGGCATGGAGACGCTCGCGCTGCGTATGGAGCGCCATTGCGACAACGCGCTGGCACTGGCGAAATGGCTGCAGGGCAGGGACGAAGTGAGCTGGGTTTCCTATGCCGGATTGCCCGAAAGTGGCTATCACGCACTGGCGCAAAAATATCTGGGCGGCAAAGGCGGTGCGGTGTTTACTTTCGGTTTGAAGGGTGGCCATGAGGCCGGTGTGAAACTGGTCAGCGCAGTAAAAATGTTCAGTCACCTCGCCAATATCGGCGACACACGCTCGTTGATCATACATCCTGCTTCAACCACGCATAGTCAGCTATCCGAAGCGGAATTGCTCGAGGCAGGCGCGGGACCCGATGTGGTCCGCGTGTCGGTTGGGATCGAGCATATTGATGACATTATTGCTGATATGGAACAGGCGCTGGCGTCTTTGTGATCTCAATACCGGGTAGGGCAGTGAAGAGGTAGCCGTAAGGGCGCCAGGGCAAGATTTTCTGTCCCTTAGCGATCATGCGCTTACGGCGTTTTTAGCCAAATCTGATTGCGGAAGGTTACCCGCCGACCCCCAAAGCTGCGCCGGCCTCCCGTATCCGTTTCGCCTGAACGCCATCGTTCTTAAACGCCTCCAAGCCGTCGGCCAAAGCCCTTTGCGCTTTTACGGTTTGACCTAATTGGTTGCGGCTGCGCATCAGCATGATCCAGCCATCGGCATCATTGGGGTCTGCTTGCAGGCGCTTGTCGAGGCCTTCTACCATATTGGCGATCATCGCTTCTTGTTGTCCTACTGGCATCGCAGCGGCTTCTTTCATCTGCTGTGATGAAGGGCCAGGAATGGCTGCGGTGGCGACCGCAGCACCGTCAGTGGTCATCCCGCCGGTTGGCGCAGCGGGGGTCGCTTTGGCCAGACGGTCGGCAACGTCTATGCCTTCTTTCTCTGCGACCTGCCCGATTACACGGCGTACATCCTGCGCATAGGGTGCGTCGGCTGGCGTATCTTCCAGCAGCGCGAACCAATCTTCAATCGCACCTTTATGATCGCCGGAAATGTCTTTTTGCACAGCCAGAAAATAGCGTGCGCGTGGATCATCCTTGTCGATCGCCAACGCCTTTTTGAACGCATCGCCGGCATCTGCGGGTACTTGCTGACCATCGCTGGACATAACCAATGCCTCGCCGAGCATCGACCAATATTCGGCATTGTCTGGATCGAGTGTTGTTGCGCGTTTCATTGCGGTGGCCGATTCGGCGAATTTTTGGGTTTCAAAATAGCTCCACCCCAACATTCGCCAGCTTTCTGCATCGTCCGGATTCTCTTGCAATTTCTTTTCGAGACCAGAGATCACTTCATCGACGCTGGGTGCTTGTTCTTCGTTTTCCGCGATGGTTGCCGGCTCGTTTTCCGATGACCCGGAGGTGCTTCGATAGACTTGAATGCCGACTGCCCCAATTGCTAGTAAAGCCGCTAAAATCAGGGCGATACGGCCAATATTAGGTGCAGTATTTTCGCTATTATTATCGGTCATTGAGTCTCTTTCACATATGGTGCTGTTTGGATTGTATAGTAACTCTTCTCATCGTCGCTTCAAGCATTTCGGTAATCGAACCGTTTTAAAATCCATGAGGTAACCCATTGCGATGAGCTGTGATATTTTGCACTGGCATTGCCCCTGCATTTTGGTAAGATGCTGCAAAGTTAAGTCTTTTTTGGGTCGCGCACTAACCAAAGAGACTTGTCGAACCAGCGGATTTAGCGCTTGAGGGAGCGTGGTTGGTGACGGCAAGGAGGGGGATAGCAAGCGCGTGTCGGACAAATATCGTGTTGTCATTATAGGGTCTGGCCCGGCAGGCATGAGCGCCGCTGGTCGTGCTGCTCAACTGAAACTCAAGCATGTTCTGTTGGAAAAAACAGATCATCTCTCCGATACAATCTTCAAATATCAAAAGGGCAAGCATGTCATGGCGACGCCGAGCCAGCTGGTGCTGCGTTCGGACATGGACTTTGATGCCGGAAAAAGAGAAGCCATTCTTGGCACATGGGACGAGCAGACAGCCGGTCACGGGGTGAATGTTCAATATAATGCTGAGCCTGTGAAGATTGAAGGCAATGAGGGCGACTTCACAATCACACTGAAAGATGGCGGAACCATAAAGGCTGAGACCATCGTCATGGCGATCGGCACCCAGGGTAACCCGAACTTGATGCGGTGCCCCGGTGGCGACAACAAACTGGTGCAATACCAGCTCGACGATCCCGGTGAATATTATGATGAGCATATAACGGTAATCGGTTCTGGTGATGCTGGAATTGAAAACGCATTGGGCCTGGCCGCCGATAACGCCCAAAATAATGTTGTGACCATACTCAATCGCTCTGCAGAATTTGCGCGCGCCAAAAAGGCCAATGTCAAATTATTGATGGAAGCGAAAGAAAACGGCAAAGTTGATGTGCGCAATGAAACAACACCGGCCGAAGTAAAGGATGGCGAGCTGGTTCTTGAAACCCGTGATGGTCAGGAGACGATCAAATGCGACCGGATCATTGCCCGTATGGGTTCTGCGCCGCCGCGGAAATTTGTCGAAGAGTGCGGGATTGAGTTTACCAGTGAAGATCGTGAGGCTTACCCAAAGCTTTCCCCAGCTTTTGAGAGTACCAAGAAGGGTATTTATGTCATCGGTGCTCTCGCCGGTTATCCGCTGATCAAACACTGCATGAATCAGGGATATGATGTCATTGAGTTTATCAATGGCAATACCGACCTCAAACCGGCCGATGAACCTATACTCGAAGAGAAATTCAAAGACTTGCCGGGTGGAAAATCGGTTGACGAATGGCTCGAATTTTTCCGCGCCAATATTTCAATCTTGAATGAACTCTCTCCGCTGCAAATGCGGGAATTCATGCTCGACAGCGAACCGCGCCGTTATGGGCGTGGCGATGTGGTGTTTGAGAAAAACGAACCGGGTAGTTCGCTTTTTGCTATTGCTCAAGGATCGGTTGCTGTGGAGATTGATCCCAATGATCCGTCCATCACTGTGCCGATTGAAGAGGGTTCTATTTTCGGTGAAGTCGGTCTGATTTCGGGCCGCCGTCGCGGTGCCACGATTAATGCAGCAGAGGATTTGATTGTCGTAGAAATATCGCGGACTGCTGCCTTGAAACTGCAGGCGTCTGTTCCAGCTGCGAAGCGGGCGATTACAAATATTTCGACAGAACGGCAGTTGCTGCAAATGTTTGGCTCGGGCCTCACCAAAGAAGATATTGCCGAAGTTGTTGAAACCAGCGAGATTGTGAATGTTCGCGCCGGTGAAGTGATTATCGAGGAAGGCTCCGAAGGTAACGATATTTATGTGATCCGTGTCGGATCCATGGTTGTGGAAAAGGAGATTGGCGGCAAACCAGTGTTCCTCTCCTATCTACCAGCTGGGTCATATGTCGGAGAGATGACCCTTATCGCTGGTGGTTATCGAACGGCCACTGTGAAAGCCGCAATTAAATCTGAAGTGATTAAGATTAATGGCGATGCTTTTAAGAAGGTGCTCGACCAACATCCTGATTTGATGCGCAAAGCCAAGAAGGAAATGGCATCACGTCAAGATGTGAATGCCTTTATCGAGGCGAAAAAGGACAGTTTCTCCGGCGTGGTTGACATGTACTCGGGGGTCGCCAACTTCCTGATCGATAATGGTATTGGTGAAGCAACCGATGTGTTGTTGATTGACGAGAATCTATGCGTCGGCTGCGACAACTGTGAAAAAGCTTGTGCGGACAGCCATGAAGGACTGTCGCGTTTGGACCGGGAAGCCGGTCGCACCTACGCCCATCTGCACGTACCGACCAGTTGCCGGCACTGCGAACATCCGCACTGCATGTCAGATTGCCCGCCCGATGCCATTCATCGCGGCCCAGATGGCGAAGTCTTTATCGACGATACCTGCATCGGTTGCGGTAACTGTCAGCGTTATTGCCCTTATGGCGTGATCCGTATGGACAAGGTGCCGCCCAAAAAACCAAGCCTGTTGAGCTGGTTGTTCTTTGGTTCTGGTCCTGGCCCAGGGGAACCCGACAAATCATGGGTTGCGGACAATACCGATCCTTCCGTTGAAAAAGCCAAAAAGGCGATCAAGTGCGATATGTGTGCGGGCATAGCCGGAGGGCCTGCTTGTGTGCGTGCCTGTCCAACCGGTGCAGCAATCCGTGTCGCGCCAGAAGAATTCCTCACCGTCGCAAAACTGGAAAGTGAGGACGCCTGATGGCCAGCAACGCAGTAGCCTCACAAACCGGCCGCAAAAAAGTTGCGATGCATGACGGTTTTTTGAAACATGCTGGCTTTCGCTGGCTGAAAATTTCGTCTGGAATAATGTTAGTCTGCATTATCAGTTACATTTTCATCGACGTGTCACCGCGTCACAATGGTGGGAGCTGGTATGGCTATACATTGGGCACGATCGGTGCGCTTCTGATCCTTTGGTTGACCATGCTGGGTGTCCGCAAGCGGGCCATGACTTCTGGTAGCTGGTCCCTAAAAGCGTGGACATCGGCACATATCTATTTGGGCCTCAGTCTCATTGTTATCGGAACGCTCCATACTGGTTTTCAGCTCGGCTGGAACATTCACACCGCCGCCTATGTCTTTATGATGATCGTAATCATTTCCGGGATTTTCGGGATTTATTTCTATGCGACTATTCCTGACAAATTATCCGATAATCGCGATGAAATGACCGAGACCGAGATGTTGGAAAACCTGCGTTCACTCGACCGGCAATTGCATGAATCAGCACAGCCACTGTCGGCGGAGCATGCAACATTGGTGCTGCAATCATTGGAGCAAGACCCCTTTGGCGGCGGCTTTATGCGGAGGATTTCGGGCCGATATCCAGATTGTGCAACCCGGATTGCACAAGCCGATCTGCGAAGAGAGCGTGCTTATCAGCCAAAAATGGGTGGTGATGATCCGCTCGATAAAGTCGATGCATTGCTTGAGAAAAAGGAAGCTACGCTCGCCCGTGTTCGTCGTCACCTGCGATTGAAGGCGATGCTGCAAGTCTGGCTGTTCATCCATGTGCCGATGACTTTTGCCCTGATTGGGTCGCTTAGCGCCCATATCATCAGCGTATTTTTCTACTGGTAGGATGGAGATAGTAATATGACTTTCATTGTCCGCCAAATTGCAACCACCGCCGATGGCCGTGAAATTGTCCGTTCCAATCCATTTGATTCCGATCAGATCGGTATCGGTCGGAGTACCGAAAATGCCATTCACCTGCCCGATTTGGCGGTCAATCCGGATCATGCCACGATTAGCAAACGTGAAGATGGCCATATTGTTGTTGAAAGCACATCTGGTCAAAATTTTACGCTCGATGGTAAGCAGCGTGTTTCTGTTACGATTGATCCAGCCGACGGCGCTGAACTGGGTTTTGGTGGCCATGTCATTGTCGTTGGCGAAGAAGAAGGCCAGATTCTCTTCACCGTCAAACGGGTCGAAGCGCTTTCTGATTCTGCTGAAGATCGCAGCGAATCAACGCTCTATACATTGGAAGGACTGCTCCCGGGAAAGCGCATGAGCGCCTGGGGTTTTGTTGCGCTGGTTCTCGCGGCTTTTTTAATTTGGCCGATATATACATGGGCAACCTATCGCGGCGTAGAGGAACGACCTGATCAATTCCATGCCGATACGATGTGGTCATCCGGTGCCCTCAGTCAGGCGCATCACAGCCTTGAAGGTGACTGTCAGGCCTGCCACGTCGACGCTTTTGTAACGGTTACAGACAAAACCTGTCTAACTTGTCACGAAGATGATGCGCATGATCATGCCAAACCAAATCGCCTGCTAACGGCGCGCGGCGGACCGGAGGGTTTTGAGAAAATTGGCGCCGCCTTTGCCTCAGCCTTTAACAAACCGCCCGGCAGGTGTGTCGAATGTCACACCGAGCATGAAGGCGCAGGTGCTATGGAACCTACCGCACAGAAATTCTGTGCCGATTGCCACGAGGGAATGGACGGACGTTTGACCGATACGAAACTAGAAAATGCGTCCGATTTCGGTCTTGAGCACCCGCAGTTCCGTCCTGCTGTGTTGCAGAAGCCTGGCGGCAAGAACCCGCCGCGGAAGCGTATTTCTCTGGACGAGAAACCGACCGAGTACAATGGTCTGAAATTCCCACACGACATGCATCTGTCAAAAACCGGCGGCGTTGCACAGATGGGCAGGCGTCTCTCGGCCAAATATGACTTCGGACCATCTCTGGTTTGTAAAGATTGTCATACACCCGATCCCAAAGGGGTGCGGTTTGAACCGGTTGATATGCAGGAAGACTGCAGCATGTGTCACAGCCTTGCTTTTGATGAGATCGGCGGCACCATTCGCACACTTCGTCATGGCGAACCGGATATGGTTCGGGCAGATTTACGCGCTTATTACCGTTCAACGCGGCCAACCCGTCCGATCAATCTGGGTGGTATGAAACGGCGACGTCCTGGCGGCAATAATGATGTGCGCGTGGCCAGCGATTATGCCCGCGCGGTTCAATTTCGGCCAAGCAGAGCCAATCTGGCCATCAGCGAAGTCTTTTCTCGCGGTGGTGCCTGTTTTGACTGCCATGGTGTGACCCCGCCAACAGCAAGAGGCCGCGTGGACTTTGGCATTAAGCCGGTCACTCAAACGGACCGCTATATGCATAAAGGCTGGTTCAGCCACGAAGCGCATAACGATGAGGATTGCACTAGCTGCCATACAGCCGACACATCAAAAGATGCGCGTGATCTGTTATTGCCTGGTATCAAGACCTGCCGGGAATGCCATGGTGGTGAGTTTCAGGCCACATCAGATGTACCCTCGACATGTGCCATGTGTCATGACTATCATGCCGATGAAGGTGCACCTTGGTTGATGAAGGAGCAGCAAAAGGATAAACGTAAGAAACCGGACAAGAAAATTGCCCAGCGGTAGACGGAACAAAAAAGTCTCTGTTCCCATTGGTCAAGAGGGAAGGAGCCGCCAATGTTAATGGCGCAGGTTACCGATATTCATCTGGGTTTCGATCCGGATAATCCGGCGGAATTTAACCGCAAACGCCTCGATCAGGCGCTGAAGGCGCTGAGTGAGATGACGCCGCAGCCCGATATGTTGCTGGCCACCGGTGACCTCGTGGATCGCGGGGATCAGGAAAGTTACCAGCGGCTCGAAGATGCTTTTTCAGACCTTCCGTTTCCGGTTCATATGTGCCTAGGCAATCATGATCTTCGCGCACCGTTCATGAAACAGTTTCCCGAAACACCGACGGTCGATGGTTTCGTGCAATATGAAATTGACGATGGTCCGCTGCGTCTGCTGTTTCTCGATACACTCGAAGAAGGCCGTCACGGCGGCGCGTTTTGCGAGAAGCGGGCGGCTTGGCTTGAAGAACGTTTGACCGAAAAGCAGGAAAAACCAACCATATTGGTTCTGCATCACCCCCCTGTAGAAAGCGGGATTGATTGGATGAACACCCACCCGGATGAACCATGGGTGGCGCGATTGGCCGATACAGTGGCAGGGCATTATCAAGTAAAGGGTATGATAACCGGTCATTTGCACCGTAACATTTCGACCTGGTGGCGCAATATCAGCCTTTCTATCTGTGCATCGACGGCACCACAAGTTGCCCTGGACCTCAATCCGATTGATCCGGAAAACCCCGATGGCCGTAACATGATTGTTGCCGATCCGCCTGCCATTGCTCTGCATTGGTGGAACGGCCGGCAACTGGTCAGCCATTTTGAATCCGCCGATGACCATGTCATGCTGGCGCGCTATGATGAGAATCTGCAGCCACTTGTGCGCGCGTTGTTGGCCGAGCGCCCGGACTAAGCAATAAATGTCGTTCATCGATGCGAAAGCGCTGTTTGTCTAAAATTTAATATCTGATGCAACCTTTTTTGCGTTTCCGGCACTGTTTCGCTAACAGAGCCGCATTGGCGCAAAGCGCAGATATATTGGTCCGCAACAGGGGCCATGTTTTTTTGGAGAGACCAGTTATGCGATTAAAAATTTCCAGCCGTAGATTTTTCTTAGGCGTTTCTAGCGCTGCCTTGCTTGGCGTCACCGCGACACCCGCTTTGGCTGACAACCACGGAAAGAAAATGACAACTGCAGAGCTGAATAAAATGAGCGCAACACAAACGGCGAATAACAACGCCGAGAATACAATCCTTCAGGACTGGACCGGTCCCTATGATGGTGTACCGCCTTGGGATGAAGTCAAAGTATCTGACTTCCCCGCGGCGTTCCAAACATTGATGGACGAAGGCAAGAAAGAAGCCGACGCAATTCTTGCCAACAGCGAGCCCGCTACTTTTGAAAACTTCATGGTTCCATGGGAACTGGCAGGCTCGAAAGCCAATGAGGTTTTTGCATTATGGGGTGTTCATTCTAGCAACCTTTCAAATGATGAAGTGCGGACAGTGCAGGGGGAATGGTTACCCAAGATTTCCGCTTTCTTTAACGAGCTTCAGCTTGATCCGCGACTTTTCGCCAAAACCAAGCAGGTGTATGATAATCTCGAAACTTCCGGTCTCAATGCGCAGCAGAAGCGCCTGGTAACACGCCAATATGAATCATTGGTTCGAAATGGCGCGCTATTGGAAGGTGAGCAAAAAGAGGAATTGATCCGTCTGGGTACGGAGCTTTCCAAAGCTTTTAACGAATTTTCCAACAAAGTTCTGGCTGACGAAGAAACCTATATTTACTTGAGCGATGAAGCCGATTTGGCTGGCCTGCCTGACAGCTTTATAGCTTCGATCAAGGCTGCTGAGGCACAGGACAAGGAAGGCTGGGCGCTGAAGAATACACGTTCGGTCATGCAACCTTTCCTGCAAAACTCCACCCGCCGTGATCTTCGCGAAAAAGTCTACAACGCCTATATCAACCGTGGTGACAATGGCGACAAGAACGACACCAACGCGACTATTGCCAAAATCCTGAAACTGCGCGCTGAACGTGCGGCGTTGCTGGGTTTCAAAACTCACGCACATTTCCGTATGGCCGACACTATGGCACAAACGCCAGAAGCAGCTATGGATTTGATGATGAAAGTCTGGCCCGCCGCGGTTGCCCGCGTGAAGGAAGAGGTCGCCGATATGCAGGAAGTGGCCGATGCCGAGGGCGCGGGGATCACCATCGCGCCTTGGGATTATCGCTTTTATGCAGAGAAAGTGCGCAAAGCGAAATATGATCTCGATGAGGCGGAGATCAAACCTTATTTCAAGCTCGATAATATGGTCGATGCAATGTTCGATGCAGCTGGCAAGCTATATGGCATGACCTTTACCGACAATACGGGCACGGTGCCGGTTTTCGAGCCGGAAGTTCGTACTTTCGAAGTCAAGCGCGGTGATAAGGTCATTGGGGTTTTCTATCTCGATAATTTTGCCCGGGAGGGGAAACGATCGGGTGCTTGGATGACCACCTATCGCAGCCAATATAGTCTGGGCGGTAAAAATCGCTACGTGTTTGCATCGAACAATAATAATTTCGTCAAAGGTGGGGAAGGCGAGCCGACCTTGATCAGCCTTGATGATGCAGCAACCCTGTTCCATGAATTTGGTCACGCACTGCATTATCTCAACTACGACATTACCTATCCCGGCTTTGGCGGGACGCCACGGGATTTTGTTGAATACCCAAGTCAGGTGAATGAGAACTGGCTCTTAACGCGTTATGTTCTCGACAATTATGCCAAGCATGTTGAAACCGGCGAAGCCATGCCGCAGGCACTGGTCGACAAAATCGAAAAGTCAAAAACCTTCAACGAAGGCTTCTCGACGGTTGAATATCTATCCAGCGCGATTGTTGATATGAAACTACACAATCGCACCGATCCGGTTACCGATGCGGATGCGTTTGAGCGGGAAACACTGACAGAAATCGGTATGCCGCGCGAGATCGTGATGCGTCACCGTTTGCCGCAGTTCAACCACCTGTTCAGTTCGGATGCTTATTCAGCCGGCTATTACAGCTATCTTTGGTCCGAAACCATGGACGCAGATACCTGGGCGGCGTTTGAAGAAGCCGGCAATGTTTGGGATAAGGAAACAGCGGAAAAATTCCGGTCTATCATTCTTGCTACGGGCAACGAAACTGACCGCAAGGAAGCTTACCGCAAATTCCGCGGCCGCGACCCTGAGGTAAAATATATCCTCAAAAAACGCGGTTTCCCAGTGCCAGCTGAAAGCGCGGATGCAGGAGGCGCGCATAAGGCAGTAAAGTAATTGCCAGATAAGTTCCTATTAACAAAAGGGGAGCGCATTCGCGTTCCCCTTTTTCGTTAAGAAGAACATATCTGTCAGCGCCTGTATCAATGAACGGGCAGCATGCGGAAATAACCGTGCTCCAACAAAATCCTTACGCAGGCACAGCAAGATAAGAAGTGTCATTTGCGCAGCAACGGCATCACTTTCCGGTGCCGCTGCTGAACAAGACCATTTCGCAATCAAGGTTTCGAGAAATTCATGATCTGCTTCTTGATGGTCATGCAGGCGCTCGGCTGGTATTTTTTGAACAATAGCACCGAATTCCCGAGCGTTTCCAAGAATATGGATCAATGGCTCGTCTTCAATTTTGTGGAACATATCCGTAAGCAACGCCTCTAGTTCCTCCCGCTGTGGTTGCCAATCTTTGGCGGATGGCTGAATCAGGGGTGCGCGAAGATTATTTTGGAATTCTTCAAGCAGCTCAAAAAACAACAACTGCTTGGTTGGGTAGAATTTGTAGAACGAGCCTTTTCCAATATGTGCTGCAACGGCCAGTTCGTCGACAGTCGTTTGTGCTACGCCCTTGCGAGCAAAAGCCTTGTGAGCAGCGGACCTCAGTTTCTCTCTTATTGCCGTCTGTTCGGCATGGCTAAATCTGCTTGGCATATCCTTATTTATGACGATTTGACTAAAATCGTCAAATAGTCATTTAGAGGGAAATCAGGAGAACGAGTCTTATGCACAACATTAACCGAACAATCATTTGGGCATCAGCTTTTGGAGGAGGCGTTTATGCCGCACTGACTATTTTCGCTGTTATTCACGGGTTTGAATATCATGTGATGGGGCTGTTGCTCACCGCTGTTTTGCTATTGGTTTTGCGATGTGCCAGTGAATCACCTTTCCGGAACGCATTCGCCGGTGGCTTCACCACCATTTTGACGGCCGTGTGGGGTCAGGCCCTATTTTTGCCGCTCTATTTTCGGAACAATCCCGGATATGCGAATTTTGAAGTTCCTTGGGGCCTGTCCGCACGATACTTTACCTTCCTTACAGCTCCATTGGGGGCGGTTGTCATCGGTTTGGCACTTGCCTTGTTAACGGTGGTACTGGCTCGGTTTATATTCGTTTCTAAATCTCATTCCGGTGAGTGAAAACTCATGACTGATGGAGAACCACAATGACTATCGACCTCTGGGCTCTGTTTGCCACGCTTATACTCGCAATGGCGCAAATTGGTTTGGCAAGTATCCTAACCGTGCGACAGCTTGGTCCGGAATGGGTGCTTAGCCCCAGGGATCAACCGCGAGAAACCTCTGGTCGAACCGGTCGTGTTGTGCGTGCCCACCGCAACCTGCTTGAGATATTTCCACAGTTTTTAGCGGCATTGCTGATCGTGCACTTCGCCGATTTTGTCGGATATCTATCGGCAGTTGGGGCGTGGACATTTTTTGTGGGCCGTTTGTTCTATGTGCCAGCTTATGTTTTCGGTCCAATCGGATTACGACCGATATGCTGGCAGATCGGGCAATTCGGCATATTGATCATCCTGGCAGACATATTTTTCTAACCGCCCGTCTCTCTAAGAAATAACCGAATAACAGGAAAGGTCATCGGCAAATTCAACCGGTCCGTCAAAGCTCTCGCGAATAGCCGCTAGAATAGCATCCTTGTCATCCAAAGCGCGCTGCATATGGTGAGTTAGGACTAGTTTTTTCGCGCCGCTACTGGCCGCCGCTTCACCAATTGACCGGCCGTCGCGATGCAAACCGCGCGGTTGGCCATCGGCCATCGAAATCGCGTTATGCATGAACATCAAATCCGGCTTGCCACCGCGTGTGGCCTCTACAAAGGCATCACTCAGGAAACTCTGATCGCCGGAAAATAAAAGACGCTTGCCTTGGTTACGGACGAAAAAAGCCAATGCCGGTACTTCCAGATGATGCACGCCAATGGCATCAATGTCGACACTGTGAAACCGGTGCACTGCTTGCAAATAGTCGCGACTGGTAACGATATTTCTAACGGTAATTTTGGGCAACGGATCGCTGTCATCAAGATAGGATGAAAGATAGGGAAAGGCACCCTGTTTCCCGATCAGGGCCTCCAGGAAACCGGATGTCGATGGAAGGATCTCTGATCCACTCGGTCCCGCAATAACAAAACCGTCTTTGCGGCCTGAAAAACTGCCATTGTTCAATAATCCAAGAAGCCCACCGGCATGATCGCCGTGAAAATGGGTCAACAGGATTGCATAGTGATCGTTAAAATCAACGCCGGCCTCAGCATGGCGGACAAAGGCACCCGGGCCGGCATCGACAACCACCCGCGCTTTGCCATCAATCCATATAATATTGCCCGAACCAGCGCGATGATCATCGGCAATCGGCCCACCAGTTCCCAATGTTTGAACCGCGAGGCTATTTGTTTTGCAGGCCTTTGGATCGATGGGTCTTCCGCTCTTGTCCGCCGAACAAGCCGTGAGTGCCAAAGAAAGAGTAGCAAATGTTAGAATCGGCCGCATGGAAATTTCCTGAAACTGATGAGGCAAAGTATGTACAGGCCGGACTCATAAGTAGGCAAGTCATGCTTCGCTGTCAGCAGGGAGGCTTTCCTACTCTGTGCGTGCACATTAAAAGCGATAGAGTTTGAGCCGGCGGGAAAGGAAAAAATATTTTACAAACTGTCACCTTGCTCAAAACAGCTCAATATGTTGAAATATATAAAGAAATTGGTGATTTTCCTAGGGTGACACAGTGTCACCTTTGTCACCCTAAATTGCCCTGGGCAGCGGTATGTTGGTAAAAAATTGCGGACCAATGGCCGTTGATTATTTCCGCTTTCACGGTGCAATATTGCACCTTGACCGGTCGGATCCGGACTGACAGATCTTACGAAGTAACGCTAAAGGAACCCCTATCATGACCATCTCTGCCGTTCGTACACCCGATGTCCGCTTTGCCGATATTCCCGATTTTGACTACCCGGTTCACTATGTCGATGATCTGCCAGGATATGAAGGTCTGCGCGCAGCCTATGTCGACACCGGCCCTGCTGATGCCGAGAAAGTCTTTCTATGCATGCATGGTGAACCCAGTTGGTCCTTTCTTTATCGCAAGATGATTCCACATTTTACCATCACCGGCGCTCGTGTGGTATGTCCCGATTTCTTCGGCTTTGGTCGTTCCGACAAACCGACCGATCTGGATAGCTATACGTTTGATTTTCATCGGAATCACATATTGGCGCTGGTTGAGCGGTTGGATCTGAAAAATATCACCTTGGTTGTTCAGGATTGGGGAGGATTGATTGGCCTGACATTGCCAGTGGATGAAGGGTTCAAATCCCGGCTGTCGCGGTTGATCATTATGAATACGGCTCTTGGGCTGGGCACCGGTGCCGGTGATGGTTTTGATGCCTGGAAAAAATACGCGCTGACAGTGCCGGTATTTGATGCCGGAGAGATTGTTGCGCGCGGAACTCCGGATATGACCGAGGCGGAAACGGCGGCCTATAATGCTCCTTATCCCGACGACAGTTTCCAGGCTGGCGCGCGGAAATTTCCTGCTCTGGTCCCGGTGGAACCGGATATGGATGGTGTGGAAGTCAGCAAACAAGCTGCTGCTTTTTGGAGCGGGGAATGGTCTGGCGACAGCTTCATGGCAATTGGTGGCAGCGATCCGGTCCTCGGACCACCTACGATGAAAATGATGCACGGTCTTATCAAAGGCTGCCCGGAACCACTGCTGATTGAAGAGGCTGGCCATTTTGTTCAGGAGTGGGGCGATTTGGTGGCTCCCGCTGCACTCAAGAGCTTTGGGGATATCTGAATGCTGACTCAAAGCTCCCAATCTGCTATAAAGGAGAAAACGAGACAAGGGTCGCTTCCAACCGACACGCAAAAGGGAAGAAGCACCATGCCGCAATATTATTATTTGAAACGGATACCCTCCGCCGATCGCGCCAGGGTTGTGGCGAATCTTGAACGCCTGATGGCGCAACTGGATCGCGAGATACCGGATAAAGACAGCGAGCAGACATTGCTTCTGGGCACCTGGAATATCCGGAATTTTGGCAAGGTTCGCCGACTGCCGGAAAGCTTGATGTATATCGCGGAAATACTGTCGCGGTTTGATTTTGTCGCGGTGCAAGAGGTTGTTGATCTGGATGATTGGTATGCAATCATGGACCGGCTAGGCCCCGATTATGATTTTATCGCGTCCGACAAAACCCATCATAAGCTGGGTAGTGGCGGTGAGCGACTGCTTTACCTCTACGACAAACGCAAAGTGCAGTTTCAAAATATCGCTGGAGAGATTGTCTTGCCGATCGATATGCTGATTACGGCTGACACAATTGGCGAGGATGGTGGGCAGTTGTTTGAAGGCAAGCAATTCCGGCGAACACCCTTTATCACCGCGTTTCAGTCGGGCTGGTTTAAATTTGATATTTGTACAGTACATCTGTTTTACGGGTCATCGTCCGGGAATAAGCTCCAACAACGTATTCAGGAAATTGACCGGGTGGCCGATTATTTTGCTGATCGTGCAGAGGACGCAA
Organism: uncultured Sphingomonadaceae bacterium; assembly: GCA_947494305.1. Lineage (GTDB taxonomy): Bacteria > Pseudomonadota > Alphaproteobacteria > Sphingomonadales > Sphingomonadaceae > Parasphingorhabdus. The sequence continues at coordinate 67,872 of CANLUL010000005.1, forward strand.
AAAAGACTGGGAGGTCATTGATTTTGCTTGGTGATTTCAACATCGTCCATCCTGATCATGAGACAATGAAAGCGCTGAAGCGTCATGGGTTCCGGATACCCAAGGCTTTGGACCGCCCAACTAACCTTGATCTAACGAAATATTATGATCAGATCGCTTTTATGACCGATGATGCAACGTTGAACTTTATCGATCGAAAAACCAAAGATCTCAAAAAGGCAAATGCGGGCGTGTTTGATATTTTTGGCTCTGTGTTTCGCGATGGCGATGCAGCGGAATATAAAGCTGAGATGCACAAGAAAAAGGGCGGCAAGGGAAAGACGGGTGCTGCGCTCTCCAAATATTACAAATCGAACTGGCGCACCTATCAGCTATCCGATCACAAGCCGATGTGGGTGCGGATCAAGTCCAATGCGGCTGGCGCTTATTTGGAAAAACTCAAGGGAGATTGAGGGGTAAAACCAACCTGGGCAAAGTGCGTCCGGGAATAGACTGTGACGCGGTTTCGCCGGCCGGTAAGGCACCCATTTTTCGATAGAAGCCCACGGCTCCTGGATCGGCTTCGATGATCAGTTGATGTTGCTCCAACGCAAGTGCTCGATTTTTACTCCAGTCAAATAGGGCCATACCGACGCCAGAAGATTGCTGTTCAGGATCGACAAAAAGTTTTTCGAGGAAGCACTCTTCGTCAACAATCGTGATTTCAGCGATCCCGAGGATCGTTCCCGTTCTTTCGGCGACCCTTAGATTAGGAGAAGTGCAGGCCGCTTCGTTCAACGTCAATTCCGCTCGGCACAATTCCATAAACTGTTCATCATAACCCCAGACAGCTTTTGAGCGCATGCACAATTCGGTCAGAATAGCATGTTCTTGGGGCCTTGCTGATCGAAACGTAATGCCACTTTGCAGGTTCATGCGGCAAGACTAGCAAAGGATATGGACTAAGGCAAAATTCAGGCGGCCATTGCCGTCTTGCTATAATGTTCAGTGAAGCGCGGTTGCATAGGCTGACTGGCAACCATAGCGAGCGGCAAAGCGGTTTCGCAATGCGCACATTCGGCGCTCATCCGACCAACATACCAATGCGATTTTCCGCACCCGGGACAGCGATTGACGATATCTTGGTGATATAGCGGTTGGTAGCCGCGTTGGACAGGCTTCATATGTTCCAGACCGAGCGTTGCCGGGCCAGCGTTGTGAGGATGATTGATGAATGAACGGGGGGATATATACATCACTTCTTTCCTTCTCTTTGGAGCCTCAATCTATTTCGTCGAAACTGCTCTTTAGTCACTGAATCGACGATGAACCGTTTGTTGTGATCGGTGAAATGATATGTGATTCGATCAGTAGAGAATAGGAGATTTCCGCCATTTGCTCTGCCGAGTGGACTTTAACAGCGCTAAATATTCGGAATAGCAGGATAAATAATTTTACATTTTTCAGGTCAAAATCGGGTTTCTGAAAGCTATTGAAGAGACTCGTCAAGCAGCCTGGCCACCCGCAATCCAGCGCGCCGGATCTGGAGTCGCTGAACAGGAATCAGGCGCTTAATCTCCTCATTGTCCACTTTGCCGCGTATTGTTAGGGGAGCGCTGCATGAAGGTTGATCTTCTGCCGCAGGATAGCTGTGATCACGAGATATCTGCCATGCTTCCCTTGCCCAATCTTCTGTTGACCCGGTTGTCACATCGGCTTTTTCGGTATCAGAATATCGACGCACCATTTCCGGTCCATCGGTGATCGCGCGCTCTGCCAGCGGTCCGTCCCATAACCAATGCAAGTTCATGCGCCCTTCGATGATGCCATAAGCGGCACTGACATTATTGCCACCACGATCACTCCGGTCACCAGTATGAAGCGGCATGTGCATATCGCCCACGAAATGGACAAGAAATGCTAGTGCTTCCAGCCTGACGTGGATGGGAAGCGCCTTGTCTTTGAGTAAAGCAGCATTGCGATCGATCTGGGCCGATACACAATTTCCGCTGCGACACGCTCTCGGAAAAGCGAACGGCTTGCAGATATCGATATTTTGATAATGCCATGCAGCCGTATACCCCCAGCGCAGCCGATCACGGCGAATACAATCGGGCCAGACGCTGGCATCGCCGATATTTTTCAAACTGCATTTGGGCGTGCCCAGCAAACCTTCGGAACGAAACAGCTGGTTCATGCGTTGTTTGGTTATCGGGCTGATATTTTGCTCAGCAATAGCGGCGGTCGTGCGATGGGCAAATTCACCATAGGCAAAGGCCGGAGATGCGATGAGTAGTAAACCGATAAGGACAACACGAAGCAACATAGCGAGCATATTAAAGCGCCATCGTGACAATGCCGTGACGAATTTGGCCAGGCGCAGCCGCTAGTTTTCGGCGGTCGAACTTTTTGTGCTGAAAAACATGGGTTGCCGGGTTTGCCCAGAGATTGCCGAGAGCGACAGTGCGGTGCCACACCCCGCGCATTCCGCGGTGACCCGTCCGATATACCAATGTAGGCCAGCGCAATTGGGGCAGTGATTGCGATCTGCAAGATGATAGAGGTTGAGCGAACGCCCTTCTGGATTGAACATCCCGTAATTGGCTGGTCGGCTTGTATCTTTCCTCATTTTGCCACCCCTTGATCAGGTTTGGTCCCGGTCGGATTTCGACTCGGATACGAGCATAGGATAGCCTCGATTGACCAAGCAACTTTGTAAAATTGGTGAAAAGCTGTGGATAGTTTGTTGGTAGAATCGAAAGCAAATTATTGCGCACCCAATTTCTTCCACGCCAGATCGGCAAACTCACACAATAACGGCCGCGTTTCGCGCGGATCGATGATATCCTCAACGCTAAACTGCTCGGCGGTGCGAAATGGTGAAGTGACCTGGTTGAGTTTTGCCTTTATTTCTTCCAGTCTGGTGGCCGGATCGTCAGCAGCTTCAATATCGGCTTTGTAAGCAACCTCCAATCCACCAGCGATGGGAAGAGATCCCCAATCTCCCGATGGCCAGGCGAAGCGATACTGGAAATTTTCTGCGTTGCTCATCGCGCTGCCGGCAATGCCATAGGCCCGGCGGACAATCACACTCGCCCAGGGAACGGTTGCTTTGTAAACGGCGTTCATTGCCTGCACGCCATAGCGGATCGTTCCGGTCCGTTCGGCATCTTCGCCGATCATGAAGCCGGGATTATCGACCAGGTGCACAACAGGCAGATGGAATTGTTCGGCCAGTTTGGCAAAGCGTTCAACTTTTTCCGATGACTTGGCTTCCCATGATCCACCCAAAAAACTGGGGTCATTGGCTAGAACAGCAACTGGCCAGCCATCAAGCCGGGCAAAGGCGGTGATCGCGGCGCGTCCCCAGCGTTTGCCCATTTCGAACACGCTGCCGTCATCAAATACGCTGTCCATAATCTTACGCATCGAATAGACCTGTTTGTCTTCACGCGGTACGGCGGAGAGCAGGCTTTCGTCTTTGCGATCGACGGGATCAATATTATGTGTACGGGCCGCAAATTCGTTCACATTGCTTGGCAGATATGACAGAAATTTGCGCGCGGTCAGGAACGCCTCCACTTCGCTAGCCACCTCTTCATCCACCACACCGTTGGTTGCATGGATATCAGAACCACCCAATTCCTCTTTGGTTAACGTGTCACCAATCGCGGCAGCCACGGCTGGACCAGCGGCAAAAATTTGTGAAAGCCCTTTGACCATGATCGAATAATGGCTCGCAACTGTTCGCGCGGCGCCCATGCCGGCGGTTGGCCCCAGAGCCAGCGCTACGACCGGAACCGTTTCTTGATTTTTGATAATATCTTCCCAACCAGGAACGGCAGGCACATAGGTAAAGCCCATATCTTCAAGGCTTTTTACCGAACCACCACCACCCGTTCCGTCGATCATCCGGATCATCGGTATGCCGAGCGTATGTGCCATTTTTTCGCACTGGGTAAATTTTCGGTGCAGCGCCGCATCGGCAGCGCCACCGCGCACGGTGAAATCATCGGCACTGGCAACGACAGGACGGCCTTCGATATTGGCGCGGCCAAAGATCAGATTGCTGGGCGCAAAATCCTCAAACTCGGCTTTTTCATTATATGTTCCGCGACCGGCAATCTTTCCGATCTCACGAAAACTATCTTCATCAACAATCCCGGCAATCCGCGCGCGCGCATCCAGCTTACCGCGACCATGCTGGCGAGATACTTTCGCATCTCCACCCATTTTTTCGGCGAGCCGCCGGCGTTCAGCTAACTCTTCCAGTTCCGGTTTCCAACTCATCGAGCAATGCCTCGCAATAGGGTTACATAGGTTACACCGTGTAACCTTGGTGGATGGATGATTTTGCGGCAGATTTCTAGGCCTGTCGGCAATAATGGCTTGGGTGACAGTTCTACAGATAGTTTTTGTCGGCTCATACCCCGAGTATAGGAAATGCAATCAAATTAGGACAGCATCAATTCCGCTATCTATCTGGAACTATGCTGTAAGTAGATATGACTGCTTAATCCCGAAAGCATGCGTAATTGGGCTAGACTGATTACGAGTCGAGTTCCGCTTAGATTGTTGGTTTTAAACC
>CANLUL010000006.1:0-27500 GCA_947494305.1 uncultured Sphingomonadaceae bacterium
AGAAGCGTGACCCAGATGAATGACAACCAATGGTATAACAGCGAACTTGACTAGAAGGCCCAATTAGAGAAGCGGACGTTAAAGTTCACTCCATCGAATGTCTGAAAGTGGGGGTGGAAAGCGGACATAGACGCTTATGAGAGCTAACGGCAAAAATAGCCCGAAAGCGGACATTAGCCGGAAACTTCACATTCTTCCTTAGCGGCTCTGGTAAAGCGATAATTGATACCTTTGTTGTCAATTAGAAAAAGGTTTTCTAGCGTTTTATGCTCTCCAAACACAAAGCATGAATCCAACCGTTCATCGATTCCAACTTTTCCTGCTATCAGCCTTGGGCAAGGAGTAACAAGCAGAGTGTAATATGTGTGCTTTCCTCTGGTCACTGAGTATTCATAAGTTGGCCGATGCCTCTGAGCGATCATCACTCCGTTTTCCAAGACAATGTTCTGGTTGTTATTTACAAAACAACCGTTGACCACCTTCGGGTTAAGTTGCTCCCGTCCAATTTCCCCACAACCGATCAACCCAATGGTAGTAAACAAAGTAAACGAGACTTTCGCGGTGAGGCCATCAGTATCCATATGTTCCAAATAGAAGTCACAACGATTTATTACCACAGGCAAATAAATCCAATCCTAGAGTCCGCTTTGCGCCCGTAACAGCCTTTAGAGCCGCTTGGCACTAACGTCTGCAAATGGGTCGTTAGCGGAAGGTCCGCTTACATTGCCATAATGTCCGCAATATCCCGTTAGCGGACATTAGGACTTTAATGTTTGGATATCTCATCATCAGAACGATGATACTCAAAAACATATATCATTCCCAACATCCAAACAGCGACCAATATGTGGAACAGATGCCAGCTTAGGCCTGGGCTGAGTTGCGGGGATTGTCTAACCATCAGTAAATTTATCAAAAATATTGAAACAATGGCTGCCAATGAAATTCGGTCGCCGATAGTGCTGGCAGGGATCAGGGCGGCAGAAATTATTGCAGTTAAAAGCCAAGCTATGAACAACGGTGTTGTGAGCATTGGAATTGCAAACGCCATCGCCCCGCTGACAATAACCGATATCAAGACAAGCCACCTTCCAGTTCTAGCTCGGTTCACCATGGGTTCTGCCAACAGAAGTTGGGCGGAAACCAATGCCATTGCGATGAAACCACCGATTTGGGAGACGTTTTTGTGAAAACTCGCCAGCTCCACAATCTGATTGGTGCCAAATCGATAAACGCCAATGGCTGCTGCAAATCCGAAGACGGCAATTCCCAACGCAACCAACCAAAGACCTGATTGCGATAAACGCAGCACGCACCAGATTGCTACCAATACGATAAAAGCTTCTGAGATTGCATAGTGTGGACCGGGCATTTGTTAGACTGTTTTCAACTGAGAAACGTCAGGCGCTTCTGAGTTTTGTCTGACATCTCTTCTTTGTTCATGTTCACGCTTAATGTCTATTGACGACTGGCGTGAGCCATCATGGCTCCAGCCCGGAGGTGCAAAGACATATAGAATGCGTTGCCACAAGCTCAGCCCTCGTTTCGACACATCTTTGGCAATGCCCCAATATTCGTGAAATATGATTGTGATAGGATTTAGAGTTTCAAGGTTCTTGACCAAACCGTAGTCAACACGATCCTCATCATCTTCCGCCACAAATGTTCCGAACATCTTATCCCAGATAATCAATGTTCCCGCATAATTGGCGTCCAGATATTGCGGGTTCCGGCCGTGATGAACGCGGTGGTGCGACGGTGTGTTGAAGATAGCCTCATACCAGCGGGGCATCTTGTTTATAAGCTCTGTGTGCAGGAAAAACTGATAGGTTGGATTGATCACACCGCAAAATAAGATGAGGATAGGATCAAAACCGATAAGAACCAGGGGTACCTTGAACATCATGGTTCCGGTAAAATGCTTGGTCCAACCCTGACGTAGAGCAACTGAAAAATTAAATTGTGTGCTGCTATGATGGGTAACATGCATCGCCCATACCCAACGGCAGCGATGAGCTACACGGTGATGCCAATAGAAGCGCATGTCATCGATAATGAAGCAGGCGACAAGTGCAGTGATAGATAGCGGGATCGCATAGATTTGAAATTGCTGAGCCCAGAACAGAGCGCCGACCGATATAAATGCCATCGCACCATTGGTAACCGCACTGACCAATCCCATGAACATGGAAACACCGTTATCTTTCCAGTCACCAGCGCCCCGCTCATGAAAAAAATGATTGAAGATTGATTCAAAGAAGATCGCGGCGAAATAGAGCGGTATTACAATCATCGCGATATTTGATGTTACAATGGCTTCCAAAGTCATGGCGCTTATCCTCCTGGCAACTACACATTTGTCGCTAGCAGGACTGACTATTGAAATATATTGAGAGTTTGGATCATATTTGTTACTGAATGGAACATATGGACGAACTAAGGCTTATGCGACATTTTGAAGCAGTGTATCGGCATTCCAGCTTTTCTAATGCCGCGCAAGAATTGCATCTAACGCATTCCGCATTGACCAAAAGCATCAAGTCTTTGGAAGAAAACTGGGATACCATTCTGTTCCATCGTACAACCCGAACCGTGGTGCCAACTGAGGCGGGGAAAAAGCTGTATCCTATGGCGATTGACCTGATCAACTTTGCCAAGACTGTAAAAACCGAAACGCAAAGCGGTGAACATACCCTTCGAATAGTCAGTGGACCTGCAATCTTGGATACAATGATCCATCCGGCCATCGCGAGATTTGCCAAGCGCTATCCGAATACGAAAATCAATGCAGAAACCATGCCACCGTCCCTTGCTGTTGAAGAATTGATTCAGCGGCGTATTCACTTGCTATTGTACAACGAGGCAACGCTCAGCAAGATGCCGCATATTGATCGGTTGAAGGTCAAAAAGATTGTTGAAGAACCATATTATGTGATCGCGAGACAGGGTAATCCGATCCAACACACGGCCTGCCAATTGTTAGACATTGTTCAATATGACTGGGTTATCGCTGGCTTCGATAGTTTATTTGAAATCAGTTTGCCTCAAGAAACTCAAATTCTGTTGAAACAAAATGGCTTTCCGAAATATCGCTTATTAAGCCAAGCGGCATGCATTGAACTTGTTATGCAGTCCGATATCTTAACCTCTATCCCGAAATCTGTTGCAGATCCAATGATCAAGGGCGGAAAAATCGATGGTTTCCCACATCCAGAGAACTTGAAGTTTTCAGTTAGCTCGGCGGTTCTTGCCGACGCAGGATCAGAACCGACCGTAAACCATTTTATTGACTGTTTGTAGACAGCAGATGCATTTCAATACCGATTTTTAGAGTCCGCTTTTGCGCCAATAGCGGACATTGGCTTGCTGTCCCGGAAGCAAATCTTAAAAAACCAGTGGAGCTCTGTCCCCGATCAAATATCAAAAAATGACCGTACAGAAGCTAAGTACACCCGGTCGAAATTTTATGGTTAAGAAAAATATAAATGACCGTACACAATCTTGAAAGAATATGTTCCCGCATCTGGAAGGAGGCACGGCGCAGCAATCGGCATTTGTCGTAGAGGAAAACAATGGCTTATCATCTTTTAGTATATTCCAAATCGAGTATCTTTACCGCCCTCATCAGTGAGATGACAGAAGCAAACAGTACCATAAAAATTGTTGGCTTTTGCAAGACTGAGGAAGAGCTTTTGGAAAAGGCCAATGGGGTTTTGACCGACAAGATTATTGTCGATGAAATTGAGAGGCCAGAAGTTACTCTTGATTTAATCCAACGTATCCGAAAGTTCTCTGAAAAGAAGATTCTGTGTGTGACCACTAACCTTGTGAAGGGCGCACGAATTCGGAAGCAAGCCACCGAATTGGGAGAGGTGCAATATTTTGGGAAAGCGGACTTTTACGAGTTGAGAGAGCAAGGCGCATTGACCGATCTGCTCGACTATATGACGAAAATTCCTTCTATTGCGACCAGCGGCCACAGCGAGACACTCTCCAAAAACCATCATGATACATTTTCTAACCAAGGCTTTATCATTCACATGACCGATTATTCCAAAGCCGCATAAAACTCTTGGTGGCGGATATTGCCCCATAGCGTCAGTGATTCCTTGTCGATTCAAGCATTGGCTGTTGCAAGGTGGTCGAACAACTGCGATGCCTTGGCAGGTAGTTTTGTTGTTGCTGTTCGGGGGATTTATGGCGAGCCGGGAATTTGACGTTGTTTCGAGACTGGTTTGCTATTTTGGAATAAGCCTATCATCCCTGCTCTTCGCAATGCCGGCGCGGGCCGCCTCCATCGACGAACAGATCAATCAAACCGTTCAGCCTTTTACCGATATGCTGTCGGCGTTTATTTTTTATGCGGTTCCTATTGGCGGGGCGGATGTACCGTTGATCGTCTGCTGGCTGATTGTTGGGGCGTTGTTTTTCACCGTCTATCTGGGTTTTATCAACCTGCGCGGGTTTAAACATGCAATTAATCTGGTGCGCGGAAAATTTGCCGATCCTGAGCATGAAGGGGAGATTTCCCATTTTCAGGCGCTGACGGCGGCGGTTTCCGGCACCGTCGGCATTGGCAATATTGGCGGGGTGGCGATTACGGTTTCGCTGGGCGGTCCGGGGGCGATATTCTGGCTGATTGTGGCTGGGCTGATCGGGATGACCACCAAATTTGTCGAGTGCACCTTGGGTGTGAAATATCGTCAGATTAATGACGATGGCACCGTGTCGGGCGGACCAATGTATTATCTGCGCGAGGGATTGTCGCGGCGCGGCATGCCCAAATTTGGCAAATTTCTGGGATCCTTCTATGCGCTGAGTATTGTCATTGGCTGCCTGGGCATTGGCAATATGTTCCAGTCGAACCAGGCCTATGCGCAGATATTGGCGGTAAGCGGCGGTGAAGAAAGCATGTTGCTGGGCTATGGTTGGCTGGTTGGCTTGATCATGGCGGCCGTGGTGGCGCTGATCATCATTGGCGGCATACAATCCATCGCGCGGGTGACGTCGAAGCTGGTGCCATTCATGGTGGCGCTCTATATATTGGGCGCGCTGGTTATTCTGGGCATGAATATCGCGGTTATTCCCGATGCGATTTTGGCGATCGTTGCCGGGGCTTTCTCTATGGAAGGTGTGACCGGCGGTGCGATCGGGATCATGATCCTGGGCTTTCAGCGCGCGGCCTTTTCGAATGAGGCTGGCATTGGTTCGGCAGCGATTGCGCATAGCGCGGTGCAGACCAAGGACCCGATGACCGAAGGCTTTGTGGCCTTGCTCGAGCCGTTTATTGATACGGTGGTGATCTGTACGCTGACCGGTCTGGTGCTGGTTACAACCTTCCCGCCCGAGACATTGATGGGCGGCGGGCTGGTCGGGATCGAGATGACCTCTGCGGCGTTTAATAGCAATATTGCCGGATCCTCTGTGCCGCTGTCCTTCGTCGCGCTGATGTTCGCTTTCTCGACGATGCTCGCCTGGGCCTATTATGGAACCAAGGGCTGGACCTATCTGGTCGGCGAGAGCAGCACGCGGCGGCATATGTTCAGCCTGATCTTCTGTATCTTCATCGTGATCGGGGCGTCGATACAGCTGAGCGCGATCCTTGATTTCGCCGATGCGCTGATCTTTGTGATGGCGATCCCCAACCTGCTGGGTCTGTATATCATGGCGCCAGAGGTGAAGCGCGATCTGGACGACTATTGGGCCAAGCGGGCGAAGCGCAAGCAGGTGGAAGCCGCGGCGCTAGAGCGGCCGGCCTGACCGTAACCCTGCGGCTCAGCTATTGACCCCTGCCACGATAGGATTACCGAGCCGCCCGCGCATGATCAGGCCCACCGCGATCATCAATTGCAGCGTGCCATAGAGCAGTAGCGTGAACAGCACCATGTCGCCAATCGGGTCGGGCTGTCCGATCACCGCGGGGAACAGGGATGCCTTGAGCATGAAGCCCAGATTGATGTTGCGCACCACCACCTCGATATCAATCGCGGTGCGGTCGGCTTGGCGCAGGCGGAGCGCCTTGCCCATCAGCCAGCTGGCCAGCCCCAGCATCACGATCAACCCGGCGATCAGCGCGACATTGCCCAGCCCGAACGCGGCCACATCGAGCCGCCCGGAGGAGGCCGAACCGACCACGATCATCAATATGCCGAACAGCGACGCCCGCACCACCCATTTGGAAAAAGTTGCAGCGGTGCCGGGGAAGAAGCGCAGATAGAGCATCCCGATGACCAGCGGCAGCAGCAGCGTCAGCGCAATCTCCGTCATGATCTGCGCCCGCGGCATGGTGAAGTCGTCGGGCATATATTGCGTGATCAGAAATTCGAGGATCAGCGGCGTGGTGAACAGGCAGGCGAGGGTGGTCACCGCGGTGATGGTGATCGACAGCGGCACATTCCCGCGCGCGAAAAAGGTGAAGATGTTCGACGTCGTCCCGCCCGGGATCGCGGCGATCAGGGCAATGCCCACCGCCACCCCGCCGGCAATGCCAAAGGCGCTGATAAAGGCGAAGGCGGCGAGCGGCACGAGCAATAGCTGGATCGCGGTCCCGCTGGTCACCGCCTTGGGCTCGACCAGCACCTCGCGGAAATCGCGCGGGGTCAGCGTCGCGCCCATGCCCAGCATCGCGGTCACCAGCTGGAACACCGCAAACCAATATTCATTGGCCAGATAAAAATCGCCCATAGCCTTCCGCCCTTCCGCAGATGATGGATATCTGTGAATGTGTTAGGGGATTTTGTGATGGGGGAAAGGGAAAATTTTTGGAACCTCAGGCGCCGGGCGCGGACATCCGTCCGCTTGGCTGCGCGCCATAGGGCGCGACGGCCGTGCGGCCTTGCCGAGCTTCGCTCGGTGCTCTCGCGGCCGCTAGCAATCTTTGAAACGCGAGAGCACCGTTGCATAGCAACGGCAAGCGCGACCGCGCGTCCGCAGCGAAGCGAGGATAGCCAAGGGCGCGGATGCGCCCGCCCGGCGCTTGAGGTTAAAATCAACTACTATGATCCTCCAGCAACGGCACCCCGCCACCCCCGCCAAAACGCCGCGCGGCGGCCAGCACCTCCGCTGTAAAACCCTCACCGGTTTTCACATTGACCGTGCGGGTGCCGTGGGTGTGCAGGCGTTCGCGCATCTGGTTGATCTTGTCGTCCAGCTTTTGCCGGACGCGATTATGGTGTTCGGTGCGGTCGACCTTTTCCCCGGCGTCGTCGAAATCATATCCCTGCCGGCGCTCCTCCACGGTCAGCAGCTTGTCGGCGGTGCGGCCCCCGATGCGCGCGCCGTCTCCGCCCAGATCACCATGTTTGATCAGCAGCGCGAGGATAGAGCTGTCGGGGGCGATGCGGCGTTCATATTCTTTGCCATTGCGGTAAATCACCACCTCCTTGCCGACCACCGCGCGCTCATGCGCCACCGCGATCAACCCGCGGCGTGCGTCCAGCAAAGCCTCATCCCACGCCGCGCGAAACACCGCGTCGCGCTTGCGCAGGCGGTATCCGGAGGTGGTCGACATCCCCACCACCCGCGCCGCATCCGTCACGCAGCCGGTCTGCCGGAGCGTCGCCAGAAAGGTTTTGGTGCGCGCATGGGTCCAGCCATCGTGCCGCACGTTGTAGGAGGGGATCAGGGGGTTTTTGGGGTTCTGCTTTTTCGTCACGCGCAGGGCGTATCAGAGGTGGGGGTGTGTAGGAAAGGGTGATGGATCAATGGCCCAAACTGCCAAGCACGCGCATCTTTCGCTCCGCCCAAAATATGCTATACTTCCCCCATGACCATGCTCGACAAATTCATGTCCTTTGCCAAGGATTTACCCGCCGACCGGCTGGAATCGGTTGAGGAATCGCTGGCGGCCTTGATGGAATCCCTGTCGGAGAAATATGAGTTTACGCCCGATCAGCTGGCTGAGCTGGACCAGCGTATGGCGGAAGAGCATCCGGAATATGCCAGTGAGGATGCCATCACCAAAATCTTCGGAAAACCGTTCCGCACATGAAAATCCGCTTTCGCCGAGAGGCGGAGGCCGATCTGCGCGCCATTATCGACTATTATGAAGAGATCGCGCCAGAGGCTGTTCCGGCCATCCTGTCGGACATCTATCGCTCAATCAACCAGCTGGCCCATTATCCGAATTCAGGCATGCCGGTGCCGGACCGTCCGTTCCGCCGGATCGTGACGCTGAAATATCATTTCAAACTGGCTTATGAAGTGGGCGGGGATCGGGTGATTATATTGGGTGCATTTCGGTATCAGGATCGGGAGGTTTAAAGGCAGAGTCAATTGGTGCACTGTCACCGGAATTCGCCGTAAACAAACTTAGGTTACTTCAGAAATTTGTTTATGTTTGCACAAATTTGGCTCACCGAATTCCGCTCGTTTGGCGTTAACTTATTGAAACTATTATCCCTTGACCAACGAACGAAGGCTTTAGCCAATTTGTATTTTGAAAAATCTGAGGACTTTTCTTCAAATAAATCGACGATCGGTCGACCTTTTTGATTCTGAGCATCCGAAACAACATCGCAACCAAATTCGTCTCGCATAATTTTGAGTAATGTTGTGCGGAACAAGTCTTCGATTTCAGGCCTTTTGACCTTTGAACTATCGGGCATAAAATCAAGCGTCCTTAGGATTCCGTTGTTACCCAAAAGATGGATGAGAGTTTCCTGTTCAGCAGCCGCGTCTCCAGCTGCATCTGAATCCAGCAGTGCAGCTACTTTCATATCATTAGTGTGCAAAATAGTTGCAAAATAAACAACTTTTCCAGCATTACTCGCTGGTAAGAGAGAGATATTTTCGTTTATCCCAGATCCGTCAAAAGCATTTAGCAGTTCCGAACTGGCCTGAAGGTACCAATAGTCGGTGAGGCCTTCTAGTACAACATTACGTTTTGCGGAAAACAGTGTGCTTGCCAGATCATATCCAAGCGCTTCTTGTAACGGAAGAATGGCAGCTGAATCAGAAGAACTGATGGTGGTATGAACCTTAGTACCCTCCAGCCTATCTGGCATCTCTACCACTCTCACAATGTCCAACTCGTCGGGCCCAATTAAAAAAGGAGAGTGGGTAGTAAAGAGCGTCTGGTTGTTTTCTGCGAGTCTCGACAAAGTGTGGCGAAATTCTCTTTGCTTCAGTGCATGCAAACTCATTCCGGGTTCATCAAGAAGTAAGATCGCATTTTCATGCTGTTCTTCTGCTTCAGCAAAAAAGACTGTGAAAAAGGATACTAGCCATTGAAAACCTTCGGATCTTTGATCTAGTTCAATTTCAACACCCAAATCGTCTTCAACGACCAGCTTCATGTATTGGCCATCGACTTCAATTCTAAGTCTGTCTGCTTCGGGTTTTTGAGGGTCAGGTTTCCAGATCGAGCGAATTTCTCTAGTTAACTTAATGCTTGCTGCATTGAGTTGATATTTTCTTTCATCTAGTTTGTCTCGGACTTCTTCGAACTCATCTTGGTCATCATTGTCATCGAATGCCACAGCCCCAAAATCTGATAGCTCACGAGCAGAAAATCCCAGTAAGCTTAAAAGGCACTTGTTTCCATAATCGTACCAATCATCTTCTAGTGTATCCCCTTCAATTCTCGAAGCAAGACGGCCAAGATGAATGTTTGGACGTACCCTGAAGTAGTTGTTAAATAAAACTAGCGTGGGTAGTCTATCGTTGGCGTATTTTAGTGCACGATCCTGCACTTCAGAGAATATTAATTTGGCAGACAAACTCTTAAACCGCTCAGATTCCTTTTCGTTGTCTTCGTCAAAGTCTGCTTCATGACTTTCTAGCCATGCTAGAATTGGCGTAGAAACGGTTTTTGTTAGACGGGAAAAGTCGTACAAACCTTTTGTTATCTCGGTTAGACTTTCTGAACTTTCACTTGTTCCAAGTTGCTCATCCAGATGTTTTGCAAAGCGAAGAAAACCCGATTTAACTTCTGAATAAGTTGGGATCGGTGGTTGGCCCACAAAGGTATGAGTAGCATGGTTGTCTAGGTAGCGTGTGAATTCATATTGCAATCCTTGATATATATCAGGGATCTGTTGCTTTTCTTCATCATCGAGCTCAAACCAACCAGTTACCACAGGAACAGTCTTTGGGTCTTTGTTTTTGGATGAAATTTCGTTGTAGGAATCGCGGGGATAGTCTCGGAGAGCATCGAAATTCTTGACATCAGCAGGAGGATTTATCTGCTGGAGTGCTTGCAACACTGCTGACTTTCCCGCTTCATTCGGGCCAACTAAAATAGTTTTCATTTTTTCAATTTCGAAACGCCCCGTGTCTCGAATACTACGATAATTCTGAACCCTAGCTTCCACCAACTTCATGTATATTGCCCCACTTCGAATCGAATACCATGACAATAATATATTATAAGGTTGAACAAAACTAGAACATTGTTCGAAGTAGTTGTGTTAACATATTTTCATTCGCCGCTATTTCAGCTTTGGTCCATTGCCCCTCCTACCACCATCCGCTAAACCTCTCCCCGCAGTGAGCAAATTCTCGCTGTGAGGCTTTACAACCTCTAACCGCAAGCACCGGTCGAATTGACATTTTCGGCCGGGTGGCTGTCGCGCATGTCCAGGGTTCGCCTAAAGGCGATGGCGCTCTGTGCTTGCGCAGAGTTGTAAACGCCCGGCTTTGGACCGGGCTGTTGCCTCATAACCCGAAGGAGGCATTTTCGATGGACAAGGAAACAGGAACAAAATGGCTGGTCTATGGGCTGGCGATCTTCATTGGCGGGATGCTGGTGCTGGGCTGGGTCGGCTGGATTATATCGTGGTGGGTTGGGTGAGGGTGAGTGTCATCCTGAATTCATTTCAGGATCTCCCAAGACTGGGCGCGACGATGGAGATCCTGAAACAAGTTCAGGATGACGTGTATATGGGGCGGGCGCATCCGCGCCCTTGGCTATCCTCGCTTCGCTGCGGACGCGCGGTCGCGCTTGCCTCGGCTACGCCTCGGTGCTCTCGCGATCTTTTAGTGATGTTTGAAACGCAAGAGCGCTAAACTTACCTGTCTTGATACATTTTGTGGACCCAACGAGGGCCACGATTGTCGCGAATAAACTTGTCCACGTCCTGCCATCTTTTGGGAAAGGGGGCATCGTGTGTCCCATATGTATGAAACCGGAAGTCGGCTTGCCAGAGCTTCTCCACCTTTTTCCATTGCATGATGTTGGACTTTTTGGGTGCCTTGAACGATCGGCCCATTGGGGCCAACGGCCTGCGACAATTTGGGCAGGGCGCAATACCTTCCCGTAACGCGATCTTGAAGCTAACACGACAGGAAAAACAGGCATGCGCATCCAAATCGCCGCCGCGATCTCTTTCGCGATGGACGGGAGGTTCGATCACGCGATTGCCGACCTTTTTGCGAATTTCCATCCGCCGGGCTTTTTCCTGTTTGGTAGTCATGGTCATAACCTAGTCAAATTCACTCCACTTGTCATCCCGGACTCGATCCGGGATCTCCATCGGTGGTGCGCTGTCTTGGGAGATCCTGAAGCGAGTTCAGGATGACGGTGGTTTTCACAAAATTACCCATCCAAGTTGCACCTCCTACAGCCATCAGCTAAAGCCCCGTTGAACCTGATTCATCAACCGTTTCACGTGCATTCTGCACGCTCCCCAATCGGTTGAAAGCAACACTTTCAAACGGAGCAAATATGACAACCACCGGAAATGACACTCTCGGCACCCGATCCACTCTCTCTGTAGGCGGAACGGACTATAGCTATTACTCGCTGGCAAAGGCGGCGGAGAAGCTGGGGAATATCGACAAGCTGCCGTATACGCTGAAAGTACTGCTGGAAAATATGCTGCGCTTTGAGGATGGCGGCTTTACCGTGGATGCCAAGGATGCACAGGCGGTGGTCGACTGGCAGAAAAATGCCCGTTCGGACAGCGAAATTCAATATCGCCCGGCGCGTGTGCTGATGCAGGATTTTACCGGCGTGCCCGCCGTGGTCGACCTCGCGGCGATGCGCGATGGCATCAAGGCGCTGGGCGGCGATGCGGAGAAGATCAATCCGCAGGTGCCGGTGCATCTGGTGATTGACCACTCGGTGATGGTCGACGAATTTGGTACGCCGCAGGCTTTTGAAAACAACGTGGCGCTGGAATATCAGCGCAATATGGAGCGCTATGAATTTCTGAAATGGGGTTCGAAGGCGTTTGACAATTTCTCCGTTGTTCCTCCCGGAACCGGTATCTGTCACCAGGTGAATCTGGAAAATATTGCCAAGGCAGTTTGGAGTTCGAAAGATCAAAACGGCGATCTGGTTGCCTATCCCGATACCTGTGTGGGTACCGACAGCCACACCACGATGATCAACGGTCTGGGCGTGCTCGGCTGGGGCGTTGGCGGGATTGAGGCGGAGGCCGCTATGTTGGGGCAGCCGGTTTCGATGCTCATTCCAGAGGTCGTGGGCTTTAAACTCACCGGCGAATTGGCCGAGGGTATTACGGCGACGGATTTGGTTTTGACCTGTGTACAGATGCTGCGCGAAGTGGGTGTGGTTGGGCGTTTCGTTGAGTTTTATGGTCCGGGTGTGGCGGCACTGTCGCTCGCCGATCGTGCGACGATTGCCAATATGGCGCCCGAATATGGTGCGACCTGTGGTTACTTCCCGATTGATGACAAGACGCTGGATTACCTGCGCCTGACCGGTCGCAGCGAAGCGGATATTGCACTGACCGAAGCCTATGCCAAGGAACAGGGTTTCTGGCGTCTGGATGAAGCGAAAGACGCGATCTATTCGAACACGCTGGAACTCGACATGACCAGCGTGGTGCCATCCCTGTCGGGGCCGAAATTGCCGCAGCAGCGGGTTTCGATGGCCGATCTGGATGAGGGTTTTAACAAGGATCTGGGCGATGTGTTTGGCGCCAATGACGAGGTCGGACGGGTTGCCGTCGATGGTGCGGACTATGATTTCGGGCATGGCGATGTCGCGATTGCCGCGATTACGTCTTGTACCAATACCTCCAACCCCAGCGTGCTGATCGCCGCCGGGCTGGTCGCGAAGAAGGCGCGGGAGAAAGGTTTGCAGCGTAAGCCATGGGTGAAAAGCTCGCTCGCGCCGGGGTCTCAGGTGGTGACGGATTATCTCGATAAAGCCGGGCTGTCCGATGATCTGGACTATATGGGCTTTAACCTGGTCGGCTATGGCTGCACCACCTGTATCGGCAATAGCGGGCCGTTGCCGCCGCCGATTAGCAAGGCGATTAACGACAATGCGATTGTGGCCGCGAGTGTGCTGTCGGGTAACCGGAACTTTGAGGGCCGCGTGTCACAGGATGTGCAGGCCAACTATCTCGCCTCGCCGCCGCTGGTTGTTGCGTACGCTTTGAAAGGCACGGTGCGCGAGGATATGTACGAAACGCCGATCGGGCAGGGTAGCGATGGCGAAGATGTGTATCTGAAGGATATCTGGCCGACCAATGACGAGGTCAACGCCGCGATGGGCGGTGCGGTGAACCGCGATATGTTTATGTCGCGCTATGCCAATGTCTATGACGGCGATGCCGCTTGGCAGGATATTGATGTGACGGGTGGCGACACCTATCAATGGCGCGCCGGATCGACCTATGTCGCGAACCCGCCTTACTTTGACGGCATGGAAATGACCCCGGCTCCTGTTGGAGATATTGTCGATGCGAAGACTTTGGCGGTGCTGGGCGATTCGATCACCACCGACCACATCTCCCCAGCGGGTGCGATCAAGGAAGACAGCCCCGCCGGAGAATATCTCCGCGATCACCAGGTCAACAAAGCCGACTTCAATAGCTACGGAAGTAGGAGAGGCAATCACGAAGTCATGATGCGCGGCACTTTCGCTAACATCAGAATCAAGAACCAAATGGCCGACGGCAAAGAAGGCGGCTACACCAAATATAATGGTGAGATTATGCCAATCTACGACGCCGCCATGCGTCATAAAGCAGACGGCAATGATCTGGTCGTTATCGGCGGTGAGCAATATGGTACCGGCTCTTCGCGCGACTGGGCGGCGAAGGGCACCAATCTGCTCGGCGTGAAAGCAGTGATCGTGGAAAGCTATGAGCGTATTCACCGGTCGAACCTGATCGGCATGGGCGTTCTTCCGCTGCAGTTCTCGCAAGGCGTGGATCGCAACACACTGAACATCGACGGAACCGAGACGTTCACGATCAAAGGTGTTGCGACACTCGACCCACGTCAGGAAGTCGAAGTTGAAATGACTCGCGCTGACGGAACGACATCGACTTTCAAAACCGACTGCCGGATCGATACCGCGAATGAAATGGAATATTTCCTCAATGGCGGCATCCTGCACTACGTGCTGCGGAATCTGGCAGGGTAGAAAGCCAAGCAATAATGTGCATAGTCGGGGCATAGGAGAATCCCATGCCCCGACTGCGCGAAATACCTCGTTCCGAAGTCACCGATGAATATGTGTTGGCACTGTACAATACGCTGTTCGGTGACCGTGATCCGGTAGCGGAACCGGGCACTGCAACGGGTACGCCCGGAAACTGGTGGACGGTTTTTGCGCAAGTACCCGACGCTTTCAAGCACACCACCGAGGGTTTCGGCTTTTACCGTGCACCCAATCGCAAGCTAGATCCAAAGCTTCGCGAACTGGGTCAAATCCGCGCTGGCTATGCGGTGGGCTCGCAGTTCGTCTATTCGCAGCATAGCAAGGCGATGCGCTTCGAGGGCTATTCTGATGAGCAGGTCGCTGCGATCCCCAACTGGTCTACAGCGGATTGCTTCGATGAGATTGAGCGTGCGGTGCTCGCCTATACCGATTGCCTGGTGCTCGAGCGGGGCAGGGTGCCAGACGGCGTTTTCGCTACATTGAAAAAACATCTCAGCGAAGTCGAGATTATTGAACTTACCTATATTACCTGCACCTATATGATGCACGCGGTGATGAGCCGAGCGCTTAAACTCGAATTTGATGATGTCGATGAACCGGTGGTTGAAGTGCCGGCTCCGGAAGGTGCGACTGCCGATGTTATGGGTATGGTCGATAAGAGAAAGGATGCAGACAAATGAGCTACCACCATCTGGCCCTCGCGGCGAAAGACATGAAGGCTATTCACGCATTTTATGAAGGCGTGATGGAGTTCGAACTGGTTAAAGTCGAAATTGCTCCGGTCATCGGCGGTGGTTGGGGAAAGCATTTTTTCTACCGGATGGGCGGCGATGACAGCAAGTTCATTGCTTTTTGGGAACTGATGGAAACCCCGGGCAAGGAAGGTTATTCTTACGACCTCAATGAAGCAGCAGGTACACCCCCGACAACAAATCACTATAGTTTTTCAGTTGATACCTTGGAAGAGTTGCAAGCCTGGCGGGTCAAATGGAATGCGGCCGATCTGGATGTTTTGGAAATCGATCATAACTGGTGCCACTCCATCTATACCCGCGATCCTAACGGCAATATGATCGAGTTTTGTCTGACCACCGGCAGTTTTACCGGGGAAGATCGTGAACGTGCGATTGCAGCGCTCGACGAAAACGAAATGAAGGCGTCCCCGCCACCTGCGATGATGAAGCATTGGTTGGCAACGGATGCAAAATAGATCGCGGAGCCGCTTAACCGACACCAGCACTTGGCGTGTCGCAAGAATATGGGGATTCAAGCGAAAACAGCGACCAATGAAAATTAGCTTGCGATATGTAGCTCCGGCTTTCCGGTCTTTCTATCCGCTCTTGCATGAAGCCCTTCCAGGATAGTGTCGACTACGACGTGTAATCGTTCCTCGGTGGCTAGATGCATCATTTGCATCATCAAGTTGGGGTTGCAGAATGGCTGCACCATGGTGTTGACCAGCGAAACAATCGCATCTAACTCCAATCCTTTAAAGTAACCAGCTTCCATCGCTTCGGCCAATATGGATGCCATATAGTGATCAGCCAGATCGACATAACCTTTGATCACATCAAAATGCTCGTCACCTAATTCCATGTAAGATGCAAACAACTCAGGATCTTCGTCATAGCGGGCACGTTTCAAAATCAGTCGCTCGGCAAAAAATCTGTACAGTTTGTCTTCGACCGGAATATCTGCTGCTACCAGATTTTCCATAATGACAAGCAAGTCGGCAAACCATTCACCGGCCATCGCTTCGGCTAACGCATCTTTATTTTCGAAAAAGCGATAGACATTAGATGGTGACATACCTGCAGCATTGGCGAGATCAGTCATGGTAAAGCTAATCGCACCTTTGTCGCGGATCAGTTGATCGGCGGCTTCCATAATCTCAGCACGTTTGGCTTCTATGTCAATTTCTGGGCGAGGCATGGCATTAACTCCGGGGGAATTGCAGCGACACCATAGCCGCTGCGATCTATATAGGTGATACAGTTTAGTGATAAAAGAGAAAAACGTTCATTTTTCAATTACCTTGAAAGTAATCTTTTTCTTTTCACACACTGATTTGAATGGTTACAATGGCTTATGACTGATCGGCAGGGGGAAACTACAAAAGCGGACGAAGCGCCGTCAAAAAGCAAGAGGGCTGTGCTTCATCCGATTTCGGGGAGCATCCGGTTGCTCAGGCGTTGGTGGCGGATCGCAGTCCAATCGGAAGTCGATCAACCTGCAGTTGTTGAGAAGATCAAAGCGGATTGCAGCTTTACCCCTCGATACTCGTTTTTGATCTGCATGTCGGCGGGCATCGCAATATTGGGACTTCTTTTGTCTTCCCCGGCCGTTGTGATTGGAGCAATGCTCCTTTCTCCACTCATGTACCCCATCATGGCCGCCGGCTTTGCATCGGCGACTGGCGACTCTGCCTGGTTAAAAGATTCAGGATGGGCGCTATTGATGGGCACTCTGATCGCTGTCTTTTTTTCTGCGTTCGTTGTCCTTTTATCGCCTTTGCAGACTGTGACACCGGAAATTGCTGCTCGGACGCGGCCTAATCTTTTTGATTTGGGTGTGGCGGTGTTTTCGGGATTGGCTGGTGCTTATGCCATGATTCGAGGCGGGATGGGAACCATTGTGGGCGTCGCCATAGCCGTCGCACTGATGCCGCCGCTGGCTGTCATCGGGTTCGGTTTGGCAACAATGAACTGGACGGTGTTTGCTGGATCTCTGTTGCTCTATTTTACCAACTTGATGACAATTGCTCTTACTGCGACGGTGATGGCGTGGCTCTACGGTTTTCGTTCCTATCTGTCCGAACGACAGACCCAGTTTCAGATTTTCGCCATGGTTGTCGCGTTTGTAGGCTTGGCTATCCCGCTCGGTCTTTCACTGGTCCAGATCGGGCATGAAGCGAATATTTCTCGGTCGGCTAATGGCCTTATTAAAGATCAGTTCGGCCCGCGTGCACGGGTTTCGCAAATTGATATCGATTTCAATGCGGAGCCCATATTAATTTCTGCGTCGGTCTTCACACCGACTATCAGATCCGGCGCTGAAGAACAGAGTTCGCGGGTGCTCAGCCGTACTTTCAAAGACCCGATCCAAGTGCAGATCGAGCAATATAAGGTTGAGACGGGGGATAATGCTGCGCAGGCAGAACTAGCTGCCCTTCGCGCCAGAGAGCAACAGCAGGCCGTAGAAACGCAAGTTAGCAAATTACGGGAAAACCTGGCCCTAGTTGCTGGTGTTGAGCAGGATGATGTCATCGTTGATACCTCAAAGCGCCGCGCCATTGTAATGGCAAAGCCGCTTCCTGGCGCATCGCTGCAAACCTATTATGCGCTTGAACAGCGGATGGTAAAGCAAATGCCGGACTGGGCGATAAATATTCAGCCACCACCCGCTATTTTGCCTGATCTGGTGATTGCAGAAAATGAGCTGACTTCGGCTTCAAAGCAACGTTTGGAATGGATCAGTTGGGCAGCGCTTCGTAGCCCTATGGCTATGAGGATGACAGGCGCCAAAGCCGATATGGACATAATCGCATCAGAGCTGGCCAAACAAAATTTGTTTCTAGCTAAAACTGAAGCGGCAAATAGTCAAAGTGGTAGGGTGAAATTTGACTGGCAGGTCGCTGGTCAGACGGACACAATATCCAATTAGCTGTTTACGTTAGGTTCATTTACAGTGCGTTAGCCAGTCTCGTTAGATGGGAGAGAGAATATGCGGACCCTT
This sequence comes from uncultured Sphingomonadaceae bacterium, assembly GCA_947494305.1. Lineage (GTDB taxonomy): Bacteria > Pseudomonadota > Alphaproteobacteria > Sphingomonadales > Sphingomonadaceae > Parasphingorhabdus. Next base: position 18,098 of record CANLUL010000006.1, read on the forward strand.
GCTTATGCAGGAATGTTATTGGCGGTGGTTTCAGCGCCTGCCATTGGCCAGTCATCCGGTCAAGGCGATGTCTCGGTAACGATATACAACAATAATTTGGCGCTGGTGCAAGATGTTCGGCGGTTGAATATTCCGTCTGGGCGTTCAGTACAAAGCTTTCCAGGTGTATCTGGTCAGATCAGGGCTGAGACGGTTGGTTTTAACGCCGCTGATACCGGAATAATTGAACAGAATTTTGATTATGATCTTCTATCACCGCAAAAATTGATGGAAAAAGCCGTTGGTGAAACGGTTACCATCGTACGGATAAATCCAGCAACGGGGGCTGAAAAACGGGAGCGTGCAAAAGTACTGGCTGCCAATGGCGGCGTTGTGCTGCAAATTGGCAGTCGGATTGAAGTTCTGCGCGATGATCGTCTGCCGACGCGGGTGATTTTTGACAAAGTACCCAGCAATTTGCGGGCGCGACCAACCCTGTCGGTAACCCTCGACAGTTCACGCGGCGGTACGCGTCCGGCGCAGCTTAGTTATCTCACCGGAGGCATGGGTTGGAAGGCCGACTATGTTGCCCTGTTTGATGAGAATGCGGGCAAGATGGATGTACAAGGCTGGGTCACATTGACCAACAGCACAGGAACGACATTCTCTAATGCTAAAACACTGCTCGTTGCCGGCACGCCAAGCGTGAATGGCAGAAGCAATAGGGGTGGCCGCAACAACATCAGGCGAGCCGGTACCGAGACAGCCAATAGAGAGTCTTTGGGCGATTTTTATCTTTATCCACTGGCAGCGCGGACTACCATTGCCAATGCGCAAACCAAGCAAGTGAGCTTTCTGGATGTCACCGGTGCACCAGCCCAAAAGACATACGAGTATGCCAATGGCTGGTTGACCACACGTAGTGAACCGCAAAGTGCCGCGACGGTTTTACAGTTTAGCTCGTCCGCAGATGGCGGATTGGGTGATGCGTTACCGGCGGGAACGGTGCGTGTTTATATGAAGGATGCATCTGGACAGCCGCAGTTTATCGGTGAGAATAACATCGGCCACACGCCGATGGGCTCAGAACTAGGACTGAAAACTGGCGAAGCTTTTGATGTGAAGGTCAAGCCGACCGTCACCGAACGCAAGCGGTTGAATGCCAGAAAGTGGCGAACTTCCATGAGCTATGAACTGACCAATGCTCGTCCAGGTGCCGTTACCGTGTCTCTGATCCAAAATGGCCTAGATTTCTATTGGGACGACACGCGCATTGTGAGTGAGAGCATGGCTAGTGAAAGGCGATCATCCAACAGTGTAGTTTGGAAAGTCCCAGTCCCAGCCAATGGCCGTGCCACCGTGACGGCTGTGTTTGAGACACGGTTCTAATCCATGACGGTTCGAACGCTCATCGCGTTCCTTGTCATTGCCTTGGCTGGAACAGCCCAAGCGCAATCTGATTTCGCGCGTCAGGTCGTGACCTCGGATGGCCCATCATCGGTATCTGTCACCGTGTACCGTGATCCCAATCGGGATTCTGCCAGAGCGATGAATCTGAACTATCTCAATGGCTATGCCCTGATTACAGAACAACGAACGGTGACATTGCCTGCTGGCGAAGTTGACCTTCGCTTTGAAGGCGTAGCGGGGGGCATTATCCCGCAATCAGCGATTGTCACTGGCCTTGCCGAGGGCGTGCTAGAAAAAAACCGGGACGCGGCCTTGTTATCGCCCTCTGCCTTGCTCAACGGACATATCGGACGCGGCGTTACGGTCAAACGGACCAGCGCCGTGACGGGCCGGACTGAAGAATATTCAGCCAATATCAGAACAGATGCACGCAATGGCGTGGTCATTCAAACGGCTGACGGCTTTGAAGCTCTTCGCTGCACCGGCCTGAATGAGGCATTGATCTATCCGGAAATTCCGGAAGGCCTATCTGCCAAACCCACATTATCGGTAAAAACAATAGTCAGGCAAACAACGCGGGCCACCGTCACCTTGTCCTATCTGGCCACCGGCTTCGACTGGCAGGCCAATTATGTTGCTGATGTCAGTGAAGATGGTGAAACAATGAACCTGTTCTCCTGGGTAACGCTGGCCAATAGCGATGAGACTAGCTTTCGCGATGCGCAAACCAATACTGTGGCTGGCCAGCCCAATAAGGGCCGGGACGCTATTCAACGACCAACTGGCGGCGCGATTGCCCTGCGCTGTTGGCCGCAAGCAACGACTAGCGATATTGCAGTGAAACGATTTGAGCGCGCTCGCAATGAAAGCCGTTTTCGCGGCCAACCGTTGCCAGCCCCAATGATGGCGATGGAAGCTGAATCGGACATGGTAGCGCTCGGCAGCGCGAAACAGGTTCAGGCGAAACAAGAAGAATTGGGTGACCTTAAACTTTATCGCATTCCTGTTCCTGTTACGATTGCATCAAAGAGTCAGAAGCAAGTGGCGATGTTCGAGAAACAAGCCGTACCTTTCAAACAATTATATGAAACTGAAGTTGGCGCCACCGGTTATGGTAACAGTGGGACGCTATTTACGACCTTACGCCTGCAGAATGACGAACAGAATCGCCTGGGTTTGGCACTACCCGCCGGTAAGCTGGTGGCATTCAAGGAAGCGGGCAATGCTAGGCTTTTGCTTGGCGAAGGCAATCTGGACGACAAGGCGATTGGCGAAGAAGTGGAAATCCGAATTGGCAATAGCCAGCAGGTTCGCTTTGCGGTGGATCAAGTAAATCAGAGTGAAGGAGATAATCGGAAATATCGGGATTTCGAACTCACCTTAACCAATGCACTGGCGCAGCCCGCTTCGATTGAGTTGAAATTGTCGCACGGTGACCGGGAGCGATTGACTAAGGTGAGCAAGCGTCTGGGCCGCAAAGATGGAAAGCCGTTATGGAAAGTTACTATCCCGGCCAACGGATCCAGCACCCTGCGCTACCGGGTCAATTTTCGCTAACTCAGATATTTATTTTTTGATTCTTCTGGTATTGTCCGCGGTTGATGATTTTCATCCAGAGCCACAAAGGTAAACAAACCGCTGGTTACGGGTACCCGCTCTTCATCCAAATTTCGTGATGCGATCACATCAAGTCGGATGGCCACGGAGGTTCGTCCAATCCGTTCTACCCGCGCGTAAACCGAGATTAGATCGCGTTGCAATATTGGTGCGATAAATTCCATCGCCTCGATAGCAACCGTTGCGGTTGATCCCTTGGCCACGCGAGCAGCCATGATGCCGCCGGCAATATCCATTTGCGATAAAACCCAGCCACCAAAAATATGACCATTATTGTTGAGGTCACGCGGTTGTGGTGCAACGCGCAAAACGGGTTGGAGCTTTTCCAAGGCCAATAGGTCGTCTTCACTCATCGGGAGAAATACTCTTTGTAACTGGGTCATCTATCGACTCATCATGCCCTGTTGCGCTTGAGAGAAATACCAATCCCATCAACGCGGCCATTAGCATGACAGCAAAGCCAACGCCGCCGGCAGTGGCAATATACATGTGAATCGAAACCAAACCGTGCTGATAAAAAAGAATGGAGAGCGTGATCGTTATACAAATAGCAGTAAAAATGCCCATCCAGCGCATAAGCTGCCAATAGCGCGCCCAGGCTACGCTAGCATAAACCGGATCGTCTAACTGAGAATGTTGAGGCATTGGGGGTGGCTCCATTGTTCTGTGTCGCTTTGGACGACAAATAATCGCCCTTCAAGCCCAATCCCTTTCAAAACTATGCTATAGAGATGCAATAAACAGAATCGGAGAGAGGGAGCAGGACAATGTCAATTCAGTTGATCTTAGATGCGCGAAAGGGAGATATCTTCAGTTGCAGCAGCGATATGACAGTCACCGAAGCCGTGGATATATTGGGTGAAAAGCGAATTGGTGCGCTTCCGGTATTGGATGGAGATAAGGTCGTAGGAATTTTTTCTGAACGAGATGTGCTCCATTGTATTCGCGAACACGGTCACGCTGCGATGGATAAGAAAGTGTCAGATGTGATGACTGCCGATGTCATTTCGATCGACTCCCATAAAAGTGCCATCGGCTCACTTTCGCTTATGACCAAGCGACGGATCAGGCACTTGCCAGTTGTTGATGACGACAAGTTGGTTGGTTTTGTATCGATTGGTGATCTGGTTAAGCATCGCATCGATGTTATTGAGGCAGAAGCCGCCGCCATGCGAGATTACATTAATTCGGCGTGAAAATCAGGTGATCTGAATATTCATCTGCCTGCAATATGCTAGCATATTTTGCCGAATGACTTTTGCGCGTTCGATAGGATTTGGATATTTATCGCGATACGCTTTGGACCGGATCTCTAGACTAAACGGGATATTGGTGGGTAGAGCGTTAACAACTTCTTGTAACGGCAATTGCCCTTCTCCCGGCACGCTGCGTAGATCTATTGCGTCCTCCAGATAGTGCTCGAAATCCGCCTGACAATCTTGGTTGCCGTCGCAAATTTGTGAATAGGGCAGCAGATGCGGGGCCACTTTTTTTAGATCATCGGGAACATGTCCGGCGCGCTGGAAATGAATTGTATCGATCAGCAAGGCCGCAGCCGGATGATCCGTGTGATCAATAATATCAAGCGCATCATCCATATTTTGAACTGCCGTGATCATCAGGAATTCTAAAGCAATACGCATGTTGCCGGGAACAGCCCATTCGCAAAGTTGGTGAAGCGCCTCTGCGGTGCGACCCTTGTCCGGTTCGGAACTGACAACAAGTGCATTGGGGGCGCCTAACTCCAAACCAGCATCAACTATCAGCTTGTGACTGTCATCAAGTTTTCCACCTTCTGGAATCCAGATAACTTCGACATCCAGCATCTTTAGATTGTGGCGTGCAATTGCGGCTTTGGTTGCTCTCAATGCAGTTGCATTCCACTTATCCGGTTCGATCGTAAATCCGACATGGGTAAAGCCTGCCCGTCCGGCAGCGTCAGCAACGTCTGCGGGCTGATATTCGGGAAGCGTTCCAGCGGCTAATGATAATATATGAGACATGTGGCCAGTTTGGGGGCGTCTTCTCCAGTTCGCAATACGCACAATCGTGAGTCCAAATCGATCAGATTTGGCTGAGGCATTGTTTTACGCAATGTTGCAATTTACAAAAAGTAAATAGTATTCAGCTAATAGGGTTTTGTATTTGGGAGCTTGTTCATGATTGGTCTGAAACAAATACCTGCCATTACTATAGCAGTGTTGGCCCATAATGAGGCCGATAGAATTGAAAAATGTCTGGCTGGCTTGCCATTGGGACAGCCGGATATTGCCATTCACGTCATTGTAAACGGATCGACCGATGATACGGCAGAACTGGCGCAACAGGCGGCTGACTTTTACGACAATGTAATTGTCCATGATTGGCGGCAAGGTGGCAAATCACGCAGCTGGAATCGTTGGGTTTTTGATGAATTGGACGATTTTTCTCCAACCCATATCTTTGTTGATGGTGATGCAGAAGTTGAAGCGGGATCGGTAACCGCAATGGATCGAGCATTACAGGCCTTTCCCGATGTTAATGCGGTCTCCGGAATGCCACTCAACGGCCGTTCGGTTGAATATTATCGCAATTTGATGCTGCGCGAACATGGATTGTTCGGCGATTTATATGCGCTGAGTGGTGATTTTTTGTCGCGTATGAAGTCCAGGCAGATTCGCCTTCCGAACGATCTGGTCGGAGATGATGGTTTGTTGGCAGCGATGGCCAAAACAAGTCTTGAAAATGAAGGGTTCTGGTCTGATGAGCGCGTGTTTATCTGTGAGCAGGCAGGCTTTCGTTGTGCCCCGTTCCGTGTTTTGGACTTTTCCAGCTGGGTCAACCAATATAAACGAATGATCAGTTACTCAAAACGCAATTTTCAAAACCGGATTATTAAAGACATCATGTACGCGACCGGGCCGGCTGGCTTGCCGGGGCGACTGGCTCCGCGTTATGGGCAGTATAAAGACCGGTTCGAACTGCGGGCAGGGATCACCGGTTTCTTTGATCGTTTGGCTAAAAGCCGCATGATGAAAGAGTATGTTGAAAAACCAAAACACTGTCCGTCGAATGACCATTTCGTGAGTGTTTCACTATGAAAGAGACCGGCAAAAACTGGATGAAGAAAGCCGCTAAAATGGCGGGTTACGATATCACGCACGTCACCAGAGTTGTTCCCTATCGTGAAGTAGAAAACTGGCTTGCAGATCATGATTGTGAGCAATGGGATGCTCTAGAAATATCTGCAGGTTGGAAATGGCGGGGCACGCCTTGGAAGAGCTACTCCGAAATGAACTGGCCGGAATATGATATTTGCAAAGACCAACTGGATAAAAAATTTGATGTCATTATCGCCGATAATGTCTGGGAACATTTGGAATACCCCTATCGCGCTGCACGCAATGTCTATGACATGCTGAAGCCTGGCGGTTACTTTATCAATATTACGCCATTCATGATCCGTTATCACCCTATCCCAAACGATTGTAGCCGCTGGACGCAATTGGGTATGGTGCGTTTTCTAGAAGAATGTGGATTTGATCCGGATTATATAGAGACCGGTGGCTGGGGGAACGCGAATGCGGTGAAATCCAACCTGTTTCGATGGTCACGTGCCGGTTGGCAAAGACGGTTCAAAAATGACGAGCGTTTTCCGGTGACGATCTGGGCTTTTGCTCAAAAATCACTGAACGCATAGAATATTCACAATCGCCAAATATCTTAAAACTGCTGCCAGAATCTGTCGTAGCGCGCTAAACCAAAGCTTAACAACTATCTGCTAGCGCAGTCGTATGAACCGAATAATCGACTATCTGTCTCTCAAGACGCGAAAAATGTGGCATGATCAGGCCGCCGCGGCTGTCCTTACAACACCGCCGATCAAGGCCAAGAAGGATGGCGTCATTCTATTTTCCATGATCGGAACGCGGGTTTTATATCCTTATCTTGTAGCCATTAAATCGCTGCACCACCAGCTGCAGCGCGGACGCATCGTGGTATTGGATGACGGTAGTCTTACAAATGCTGACAAAAAGATATTGAGGGATCATCTCAACGATCCGCAGATCATAGCGATTAATTCTGTTGATACCGGCGATTGTCCAGTTGGCGGAACCTGGGAACGTCTGCTGACGATACTGGATTTGCGTGAGGATCACTATGTAATCCAGCTCGATTCAGATACGATCACAACAGGAGCTGTCCCACAGATCACTCAAGCTATTGAGCAAAATCGCAGCTTTACGATTAAAGGTGGCGCCGAATCTCAGCTGGTCAATTTGAACGAAGCATCCCACAACGCAAAAAACAGCGAATATTTTTCCGCTGCAAACACGCATGTGCAGGTAGCGATTGAGGCGGCTATGGATAGCGTTGCGATATCCGATCGTCCAGATTTGCAATATGTTCGGGGTTGTTCAGGTTTTACAGGATTTTCAGCCTCCAAAGCTGGGCGAGGTCTTGCTGAATCCTTTTCTGCAGAAGCAACGCGTTTATTGGGAATCGAGCGCTGGTCAGAATGGGGCAGTGAACAGGTGACGTCGAACTTCGTGATCGCGAATGAAGCGGACCCCTTGCTTTTACCCTATGAGTACTATTGCAATTTCTGGAACGAGCCATTGTCGAACGACGTCCGGTTCATCCATTTTATCGGCACCTTTCGTTATCATCAGGGCTTGTACACCGATACAACGCGTGATGTTGTCGAGATGTTAAATGTTGAAGGTTCCGAGGCCCCTGAACTAATGCGGGCTTAAACCAGCTTCGTTATCGCTAATCCAATAAGGGTCCGGAAAACTATTAGCCCCGGTTGCGGACCATTTGATAGATTTCGATGACAGTTTTTCGGCTGAATATCATCATCCAACCTAAGTAAACGAAGCCGCCAACCACGATCAGTGAGGGCATCTGAATAAATTCGGATGGCCATTGAATCAGTCGGTCAATCAGGATGACCGATGCCGCCATAGCCAGCGTAGCCGTTATCGATGGCAGCAGAACACCGACTAATTGGGACAATCGCACCTTCAGCACTGGCAATGTCCATATCGCTATGGTGGCTAGCAGGATCGGATAGCCGATCAGCCATGCGTAGGCGATGCCGATCACGCCCCAGTTCAGACCTACCAAATAGCAAATTGGCATATAGATAGCGCCGGCTATTGAGTTGCGCGTGGTGATATCTGGTCGATTAATCGCGTTGCATGCGGGACCCACTAGGGTCAGCAAGGTCATGAATGGCATCGCAAGCGCAAGGAGTTCCACAAAGACAATCGTCTCGATCCACTTTTCGCCCAGCAACACCTTCACCAATGGGTCGGCGATCACTGCAAACCCTACGAATATAGGTAAGCCGACTAGCATGATCATTTGGACTGACTTAACAAAGGCACGAGCAACTCCGTCTTCCTCGTCAATGCGACTGTAGGCAGAGAAAGCCACTTCATTTAACGGTGGTACTACTTTATTAATAAAAATCTGAGTCAGGAAGAGGGCGGTCGTATAAATACCGAGGGCATGCGCATCGAATTGACGCCCGACAATGAAGACGTCGGCCTGTGTTTGAATGAACCAGAACAAATGCCCGATCAGAATGACACCACCATATTTGACTATAAAGCCAGCACCATTGAAATTGAAACTGGGCCACATCCAACTTTTTGCGGCGATGGTCATGCCAAGGGCCCTTACAAAAGCGACAATCAAAGGCGCCCAGACCAGCGTCCAGACACCCAGGCCAGCAAAGGCACCAGCGATTGCTGAAACGGCTCCGCAAAAGGCAGCCACGATATTGACTTGCGCCTGACGCTTGAAATCCATCTCTCGGGAAAGGATGGTATAGCCTAGGACTACAAATGGTGTGGTCAAATATAGCAGCGCCTGGACGCGCAGTAAGTCAGCAACCAGCGGTTCCTGATAATATTGCGCAGCGAACGGAGCTATCCCGATCTGAATCACTGCCAACCCGGCATTAAAAAGAATCAACAATCCAAAAAGCTGTCGGAGGATTTTTGAATCGATTACCTCTCGTTGGACAACAGCGTTCGCGAATCCATAGCCATTTACCAGACTCAACAGCAAAGTTAGCACTGCAGTCATGGCCACAAGGCCATAATCGCTGGGATCAAGGATTCGGATGACTAGGAATGTCGATACCCAGGAAACTATTTGTCCAAATATTTGTGTCCCAGACCGCCATATAACAGCATTACGCACGCGCGCGCCGAAACCGACGTCTTCGGACGATTTATAGCCGATTTCTCCCGGTTTCGGACCGGTCGCGGGCAAAGGTTCGGGCGTATTTTTCTTCATTGAGAAGTTTGATAGCGGATAAATACCAATAAATTTGAAACAAAAGTGAAAAAGTGTGTTGACGGAATCGGGCGACCCGCCTAGAGACCTTTTCACCGGCACGACA
>CANLUL010000006.1:30000-71173 GCA_947494305.1 uncultured Sphingomonadaceae bacterium
AGGCCGAATTGGCCGAACCAAAGCGCTTTTTTATGCAAGGAGCGTGGGAGGTTTGTTCCAATCTTGTTGTTGGTGGTGTGGATTCTCAAGCGTGAGGTAAGAGCATTTGGTGGATGCCTTGGCACATACAGGCGATGAAGGACGTGGCACGCTGCGATAAGCGTTGGGGAGATGTGAGCAATCTTTGATCCAGCGATTTCCGAATGGGGGAACCCATCCTCACCATTTATTTTTGTTTTGAAGGGCTTCAAGTTTTCTTGGGGCCTGACAAAGTGAGAGTAAATGGGGAAGGATATTACCGAGTTGAATAAAATAGACTTGGTGAAGCGAACCCGGCGAACTGAAACATCTCAGTAACCGGAGGAAAAGACATCAACCGAGATTCCGTTAGTAGTGGCGAGCGAACGCGGATCAGGCCAGTGCCTGATTGTAAATTAGCAGAACATTCTGGAAAGTTTGACCATAGTGGGTGACAGTCCCGTATGCGAAAGTGATCAATCAGGACTCGAGTAGGGCGGAACACGTGAAATTCTGTCTGAACATGGGGGGACCACCCTCCAAGCCTAAATACTCGTATGTGACCGATAGCGAACAAGTACCGTGAGGGAAAGGTGAAAAGCACCCCGATTAGGGGAGTGAAACAGTACCTGAAACCGAATGCTTACAAGCAGTGGGAGCCCCATATGGGGTGACCGCGTACCTCTTGCATAATGGGTCAGTGACTTAATCTATCTAGCAAGCTTAAGCCGTTAGGTGTAGGCGCAGCGAAAGCGAGTCTGAATAGGGCGAATGAGTTAGATGGATTAGACCCGAAACCCGGCGATCTAGGCATGACCAGGTTGAAGGTGCGGTAACACGCACTGGAGGACCGAACCATTTAATGTTGAAAAATTATTGGATGAGTTGTGTTTAGGGGTGAAAGGCCAATCAAGCCGGGAAATAGCTGGTTCTCCGCGAAAACTATTGAGGTAGTGCCTCGGATGTTTTCCTATGGGGGTAGAGCACTGGATGGGCTAGGGGGTCGCGAGACCTACCAAACCTAACCAAACTCCGAATACCATAGAGACAAGTCCGGGAGACAGACGGCGGGTGCTAAGGTCCGTCGTCAAAAGGGAAACAGCCCTAACCTACAGCTAAGGTCCCCAAGTCATTACTAAGTGGGAAAGCATGTGGGAATCCCAAAACAACCAGGAGGTTGGCTTAGAAGCAGCCATCCTTTAAAGAAAGCGTAACAGCTCACTGGTCTAAATAAGGGTTCCTGCGGCGAAGATGTAACGGGGCTAAAGTAATGCACCGAAGCTTAGGGTTCATAATTTATTATGAGCGGTAGCGGAGCGTTCCGTAAGCGGATGAAGCCGAAGGGTAACCGACGGTGGACGTATCGGAAGTGCGAATGCTGACATGAGTAGCGACAAACAGTGTGAGATGCACTGTCGCCGAAAGCCCAAGGGTTCCTGCTTAAAGCTAATCTGAGCAGGGTGAGTCGGCCCCTAAGACGAGCCCGAAGGGGGTAGTCGATGGGAAACAGGTTAATATTCCTGTACCTGGTGGAATGTGACGGATCTCGTGTGTTGTCTGATCTTATTGGATTGATCAGGCTTCGAAGAGGTTCCAGGAAATAGCTCCACCATATAGACCGTACCCGAAACCGACACAGGTGGGCAGGTAGAGTATACCAAGGCGCTTGAGAGAAGTATCCTGAAGGAACTCGGCAAATTACCTCCGTAACTTCGGGAGAAGGAGGCCCTGTCAGAAGGCAACTTTTGGTAGGGGGCACAAGCTGGGGGGTAGCGACTGTTTAGCAAAAACACAGGGCTCTGCTAAGTCGGCTTCAAGACGACGTATAGGGTCTGACGCCTGCCCGGTGCTCGAAGGTTAAGAGGAGGAGTGCAAGCTCCGAATTGAAGCCCGAGTAAACGGCGGCCGTAACTATAACGGTCCTAAGGTAGCGAAATTCCTTGTCGGGTAAGTTCCGACCTGCACGAATGGCGTAACGACTTCCCCACTGTCTCCAGGATATGCTCAGCGAAATTGAATTCTCCGTGAAGATGCGGAGTACCCGCGGTTAGACGGAAAGACCCCGTGCACCTTTACTGCAGCTTCAGAGTGGCATTAGGAAAGAATTGTGTAGAATAGGTGGGAGGCTTTGAAACTTGGGCGCCAGTCCGAGTGGAGCCATAATGTGAAATACCACCCTATTGTTTTCTGGTGTCTAACCTAGATCCGTTATCCGGATCAGGGACCCTCTGTGGCGGGTAGTTTGACTGGGGCGGTCGCCTCCTAAAGAGTAACGGAGGCGCGCGATGGTTGGCTCAGGACGGTTGGAAACCGTCTGTTAGAGTGCAATGGCATAAGCCAGCCTGACTGCGAGACTGACAAGTCGAGCAGAGACGAAAGTCGGTCATAGTGATCCGGTGGTCCCTCGTGGAAGGGCCATCGCTCAACGGATAAAAGGTACGCCGGGGATAACAGGCTGATGATTCCCAAGAGCTCATATCGACGGAATCGTTTGGCACCTCGATGTCGGCTCATCACATCCTGGGGCTGGAGCAGGTCCCAAGGGTTTGGCTGTTCGCCAATTAAAGTGGTACGTGAGCTGGGTTCAGAACGTCGCGAGACAGTTTGGTCCCTATCTGCCGTGGGCGTCGATAATTGAAGGGAGTTGACCCTAGTACGAGAGGACCGGGTTGAACATACCTCTGGTGTACCAGTCATGCCGCCAGGCGTGCCGCTGGGTAGCTATGTATGGAAGGGATAACCGCTGAAAGCATCTAAGCGGGAAGCCTCCCCTAAGATAAGTTATCATAGAGTCGTGGAAGACCACCACGTTGATAGGTTGGGTGTGGAAGCAGAGTAATCTGTGAAGCTAACCAATCCTAATTACTCAGTTCGCGCTTGTAGAATCCCGCCATCAACAACAATGTTGGAAAGCATCGTTGTCGATAAATGGACAATTAAGCTCGGCCCATGGTCAGCATGCACGGATGACATTCTTCAGAATGTAAGAAAGTGCATGTCATAACCAACATCGATTAAAAGACCCGTGATTACAGCTTATGCGCTTGCTTCATTGCTTGGTGGCCATAGCATCTGTGCCCCACCCGATCCCATCTCGAACTCGGCCGTGAAACCAGATTGCGCCGATGGTACTTTGTCTCAAGGCATGGAAGAGTAGGTCGTCGCCAGGCATTGCAGCAGGCGCATATAGAAGTAGTCACGAGGAATTAACCCATTCACTTTTTCAAAAGCGGCCGATCCGGCAACGGTCTGGCCGCTTTTTTGATTTTCGAGCCGTTGAAAAACGTGCTTCGATTTGGTGGCGCGGGATGGAGCAGTCCGGTAGCTCGTCAGGCTCATAACCTGAAGGTCGTAGGTTCAAATCCTACTCCCGCAACCAACTAAAGATAAGTAATTCAAGGGCTTAGAGGAAACTCTAGGCCCTTATTTTGTGTGTAAACCGCACTATGATATACTACACACATGTTACACACTTTCACACATTTCCAAAAGAAGTGAGCGATCGATGTCGACTCACAAATTTCTAGGGGGAAAAGTAAACGTCTATAAGCGAGGCCGGAGCCGCTACTGGCAATGTTCAGCCTATGTCGCAGGAAAGAACCGTCGAACATCAACCAAGGAAGAGTCTTTGGCACTTGCCAAAGAGTTTGCCGAGGATTGGTATTTGGACTTACGCGGAAAGAAGCGTTCCGGTGAACTGGGTAATGAAAGATCTTTTGCTGAAGCCGCAAAGAAGTTCGAAGCGGAATATGAAGCGATCACACAAGGACAGCGCAGTCCGAAGTGGGTTCAGGGGCATAAAGACCGTATCAGATTGCACCTATTGCCCTTCTTTGGCGTAACTCCGGTATCATCGATTACGTCAGGAATGGCTCAAGAGTATCGAGCTCATCGGATGACCAAACCGGAGGATTGGGAAGACGGTGCGAAAGAGTGGAAGCCACCGGCAAAGAAAACAATCCACAACGAAGTTGTCACTCTTAGTATGGTACTGAAGACTGCCCTTAGGCACGATTGGATAGATCATATCCCCAACCTATCTGATCCTTATCGTCGTAAAAGTAAGATAGAACATCGACCTTGGTTTACAGAGAAGGAATACAAACAGCTCTACAATGCGACCAGGGCGAACGCTGAAAAGCCTCTGAGACCAGCTCATGCATGGCATGCCGAACAATTGCATGACTTCATTCTATTTGCGGTTAACACCGGGATGCGTCCTGACGAACTCAATCAAGTCGAGTTTCGGGACATAGAAATCGTAGATGACGATTATTCTGGAAATCAAATTCTGGAAATTGAAGTACGCGGAAAACGCGGCGTTGGTTATTGTAAGTCAATGCCGGGAGCGGTTCATACCTTCGAAAGGTCGCGTGATCGACCCCGCAAAATATCATCAGAAGAGGGGAAAAGGCAGGGAAAGCCAGAGCCGACTGATCTTCTTTTCCCCAGCGAATTCAAATCAATGTTCAATCGCATATTAAAGGAGAACAATCTCAAATTTGATAGAAGCGGTAAGGCTAGAACGGCCTATAGCTTACGTCACAGTTACATCTGTTTTCGCCTGCTAGAAGGAGCAGACATATATCAAGTTGCCAAGAACTGCCGCACCAGTGTTGAAATGATCGAGAAACATTATGCGGCTCATTTGAAAGACATGATCGATACGTCCCTCGTCAATGTCCAACGGCGCAGAAAGCAGCACGACGATATTTATTAAAGGCTCAAAAAGGTTGTCGAACGAACAACCTCAGGCTTGGATTCTCAGAACTGAAAGTGACAAGTCTGTAGCGCGAAGGTTTAACTGAACAGGTAAACCGGTGGCCATAAGAGAATTGAACAATTCTCGGGCATCGCTGAATAAATATCGATGTCTGCTGAAACTCTTAAACGGACGCTATGATGGACTTTGATTAACGGCAACAAATGGGCCGATTGCAGACTGTCTGGTTCCGGTTGCTTTGGTCGCAAAAGCCGACATTAGAATTCTGTCAATCTTTAGAGTTCGTGAGCATCTTCACAGCCTCGTAAGCGAAAGTCTCCAGTTTTTGATCGCCCAGCCTGCCTTCGAGCGTAGGACCGCTACTGAGGCTGGCGACACCGTGCATAAAGCACCAAACTGAGATCGCAGAGAAATGCGGGCTCTGTGGCGATCCATTGTCTGATTCATCTCCGACCTGGCGCTCAAGCATTTCAAAAACTGGTGCAGCGAAAGGGTGTAACTTCGCTTTGCTGTCTCCCGCAGTCACTTCCGGAGAAAACATCAACTGATAAAGTGCTGCATGATCTTTGGCGAAAGATAGATACTCTTTTACCATTCCGATCAATCCGTCATCGCTGCGGGCATCCTCAAGCCGTTTCTCAAGCCGATGAAAGCCTCGCTGACACAGTGCAGTTACCAAACCTTCGCGGTCACCAAAATGATGGTAGGGAGCGCCAGAGGAAACTCCTGCCTGACGCGCAAGCTCCCGAATGGAAATAGACCCGAGAGATTTGTCAGCCAATGCCTTTTCCGCTGCGTCGAGGATTGCTGTTTTCAGATCACCATGATGGTAGGGAGGTTTGGTCATTTAATCACTTTCTTCAAGGTTCCTTGACTCATATCTCAACATCGCTTAGATAACAACTAATCAATGATTAGATTATAGGTGTCATTATGTCAAAAGGGATATGCGTCATTACAGGAGCGAGCGGCGGCATTGGTTCAGCGCTTGCCCATCAAGCGGCTGAACGCGGGTATGATTTAGTTCTACATGGTCGTTCCGAATCCAGTATCGCAAATCTAGCGACGCAGGTAACTGCAGCATCACCCAAAACCAGAGTGACGGTGGTCGTTGGGGATCTTGGTTCAGCCCAAGGCGCGCGAGGCGTTGCTGAACAAATCAGTGAGGTTGCAGGCAGCATCAGCATTTTGTTCAACAATGCAGGGGTCTTGCTGGATCGTCACACCAAATCACCGGACGGGCTTGAGATACATACGCAGGTCAATCTGATAGCACCCTTCATTCTGATGCATGTGCTAAAGGAGAACATAGCGCGCAGCAAAGGTACAATAATCAATGTCTCCTCGGGATCGATATTCCGGGCCCGTGATCTTGATATCGATCAACTGGTGAAACCCGATAAGTTTATCAAGCTCGCCGGTGCCTATTCGCGTTCCAAGCTAGCGATGGCTGCAGTTACGAAGGCCTTGGGCAAACAGTTTGCCAATGATGGCGTGGTGATTGCCAGCGGTAATCCCGGCCCTAGCAAGACTGGAATGACGTCAAGTGGCGGCCTCCCGTTCATCGTTAAGCTTCTCAGTCCTCTAGTATACGGGACGGCAGAAAAGGGGGCTGCACGAATTTTTGCTGCCTTTGATGCTGCCACCACACAGACTAATGCGGGCGGCTATTTCGATGGTACCGCAAGCAAAGAACTACCAAAGTTGAGCGGTATCCAGGGTCTCGACCGAGAGCTAGTTAAATTTTGCAAATCCTATGCGGACCTACCGCCAGAGTTTTACGCGCACGAAGGCAAATAGCGTTCTTGAAGCACACGCCAACCATCGAGAACGGAGCACGCCCAACTATGAATGATGAAACGCTATTTTCGCAACTGGAACTCCCCAACGGGATCATCCTTAAAAACCGGCTGTGTAAAGCGGCAATGGAAGAAAACCTCGCTGCGGAAGGCCAAGTGCCTGATGAAAGGCTTGAAAGGCTCTATCGCGGTTGGGCCGACGGCGGAGTGGGATTGATCCTAACCGGCAATGTTATGATTTCACCTTCTGCGGTTACAGGCCCGGGTGCAGTCATACTGGAAAGGGGTACTGATCTTACTCCATTTAGGAAGTGGGCAGCGGCCGGAAAAGCGAATGGCGCACAATTCTGGATGCAGATCAATCATCCTGGTCGTCAGCTATACGCCTCAATGGATGAACAAGCTGTAGCTCCTTCGGCCGTTGCCGTTGATGTAGGACGATTTTCCAACATGCTAGCTCAACCTCGCGAACTCTCGGAAGCAGAAATACGCGGTCTCATTGATCGCTTCGCCGAGACAGCAGCGCTTGCCGAAGAAGCAGGCTTTACCGGGGTGCAACTGCACGCAGCTCATGGCTATTTGATCAGTCAGTTTCTGTCGCCGCTTGTCAACAAGCGCACTGATCAATGGGGCGGCTCACTTGAAAACCGGGCTCGGTTCTTGTTCGAGGCGATCAAAGCCATACGCAGCGTTGTCTCGTCAGATTTTAGCGTGGCAGTCAAACTCAATTCAGCGGACTTTCAGAAGGGCGGATTCCAAGTTGAAGACGCTATGGAGGTCACCCGAGTTCTGAATGATCTGGGTCTGGATCTGCTTGAACTTTCTGGTGGCAGTTACGAAAGTCCCGCGATGTACGGTCAAGCATCAGAAACATCATCTTCCCGGCGGGAAGCTTTTTTTGTCGATTTCGCACGTCAGGTTGCTCATGTTGCCAGGATGCCAATAATGGTTACGGGGGGCATATATCGGAAGAGCACTGCGATCGAAGCTCTAGAAAAGGACGAAGCTGGTTTTGGTGTGAGCGTCCTGGGCATTGCCAAAGCATTTACGCAGGTTCCTGACCTTCCAAACCGCTGGCAGAACGGCAAAACACTGGATGTTGAAATGCCCATTTTGTCGTGGAAGAACAAGACATTGGCGGGACTCGCGGCTTCGGCTTCGGCTCGTAGGCGATTGGTTCGCTTAGGCTACGGAAAATCTGTCGAAAGGCGGTTGTCGCCACATTTCAGCCTCGTGTGGGATCGTTTGCGTATGCGGCGATTGACGAAACGCTACCGCCGCTGGCGGGAATGTTCCTGATTCAGTTGAACTTCGGTAGGTATCTTTCAAACCGAATTGAAGTCGGTCACAGCTTGCCCGCGAGCAACTGACTCCATTCTTCAGCTGATTGCGGTTGTTCCGCAAACTGTTCGGTATCCTCTGGAATTTTTATCCAGGGCTGCCTGCTTTTTGTCCACAAATGAGCGGTTGGGAATAGGCTGCTACTTTGGTCGAGCGTTCCCGCGCGTAGTGTTTTTATACCCGGCAATGCGTTGTTGGTAGCATAGATCCGCACCGCGCATAGTTCACAAATAAAAATACTCCTGACTAGACCGCCGGGTTTCATGCTTTTCCCTTCTCGCAACGAGCCTGTGACAGAGATTGATGCTTGCTGTACCGGCATTTGAAGACCAAATGCGCTGCCAGATTGTGTCTGACAATCGGTACAATGACATGCATAGCAAATCGGAGCAACGTCGGTGTCGATTTCATAACGGATCGCCCCGCAAAGACACCCGCCTGTTATGGTGTTGTTCATATTCTCTGAGCCTGCTTAAGCCGAAGAGACAAGGCCGCGATATAGCGGCCTCAAAGCTCGGCTTGATTGATTTTTTTATGCAGTAACACCGTCTTTCGGCAGGATCGCATCCTGATATTCGCTCTCGGCCAGTCCGATCAAAGCTCGATCATCATGATTCCAGGGATGGAAACCGGGTAGGAAGAAGCTAATCCATGGCGTGATAATTTTGCGCGCCATTCCGGGTTGTCCGAATGCATACCACAGTATCCGCGCCCAAATAGCTGGCCCTTTAAAGCCATCTTGCTCAAGCAAATCGACCATATTCGAAAATCTTTTGGCCAGAAAGTTTTTCGTTATGTTCAACATAACCAATGACTTTACCTTCCAGCGCTGCCACCTGCTCCAATCTTTCGTGGCATGCAGCCAGGTGTCATAAGCCACGCCCTTGTGCTCAATCTCTTCCATTGCATGCCAACGCCACAAATGCACAGATTCGGCATCGGCGCCTTTGAGGTGACGGCGGTTTGCAATAAGTTGTTGTGCGATAATGGCAGTGAAGTGTTCCAAACACATCGTTGCAGCGAGATTCGCGATTTTTGGCCGATCTTTGGTAAGCTCCAGACCGTCTTTGACGCTTTGCTCAAGCGCCGCAATATCATATCCGGATTCTGTAACGCGGCGGTTGAAAGCAACATGTTCACGCGTATGCATAATCTCTTGCTTCACGAACGCCCGAATTTCCTTGGAAAGCCGCTCGGGTAGTTCATCTCGAAACGCTTTTACGCTTTCAATAAAAAACGCTTCCCCCCTTGGAAAGGTGACAGACAGTGAATTATAGAAAGCGGTGGCAATCGGATCATCATTTAACCACCACCGGCTTTGTGCCTTATCGCGACCAAAACGCCGGTCTCTCGGAGTGATCGTCAAATCCTCCGGCGTAGGCACGTTAAGTTGCGTGGAAGGGCTGCTGTCTCTTGCATCCTTGGTTGCTGAGGTCATGATATCTCCAATTCATTACTGGTTATTCGCAATAGTGTGGTTCACCATCTGGTCCCGGTGGCTCGGAAAGCGCTCGCTAGTTTCGGAACGGCATGTTCATGATCTTGCGAGTTTCTTCTATGGAAGCGACTTCCCGCCCCATGGTGCGCGCGAGCTGCACGCCGCAATCCACCAGTTCTCCATTGGATTTGGCCATTTCGCCGTTGGGCAGGTAAAAATTATCTTCCAAACCAACCCTGAAATTTCCACCAAGCATGGACGCTAAAGCAGCTAGCCGCCATTGCTGTCGATCTATCGAAACCATTTGCCAGACGGCATCAGCTGGAAGTTGTTTGACGAGGTGAATCAGGTTTTCAGTACTTGGCGGAATTCCGCCGAGTACACCCATTACAAGACTATAGTAAGCGTTGTCCTTAATGACGCCCATATCCCTCATCGGGATGACATTATTGATGTGCGAAACATCGAAACATTCCATTTCCGGTGTCGTACCAACAGAATTGATCGCCTCAACCGCATAGATCATCGTGTCAAAACTGTTTTCGAAAACGTCATTCCAGATGAACTTTTTTTCTTCTTCTGAATAGATGGCGTAGTTCATTGATCCCATGTTGAACGTAGCAATATCCGGTTTCAGGGCCACGATATGCTGCACCCTTTCTTCCCTTGAAAGGCCGATTGCTCCCGTTGTGTAGTTCAAAATAACGTCCGGACATCTTTTGCGGACTTCTTCGTGAATCTCTTCATAAACCTCAGTCCGGAAACTGCCGCTACCGTCGTCTTCACGCCCATGAATGTGAATAATGCTGGCACCGGCATTCACCGCGCGCTGCGCTTCCTCTCCCATTTCAACAGGCGTATAGGGTATTGCAGGACAAGCATCCTTTTTCTCAACAATGCCAGTGATAGCTGCCGTTAGTATGAGTTTTTCTTCGTTCATTGTAATTCTCCTCGCCAAAATATCGATCACATCTGACGGTCATCACACATGTCATCCGTCACCCGCTCGGATTTCGAATCAAACGTCGAACTAAGCGATGATTAGATCATCTAAGCAATGCTTAATAAATTGTCAATAGCTTTCCATATTCGGCGTCGAATTGTCGCCAAAAATGATTCAGAGACTTTGTCGTTCAAGTGGCAATTTTGACAAAAAACCGCGCCCTAAAGCGCCATAGCCAGACGTATCGACCCTCTCCTTGACAAACATCTAATCATTGCTTAGTTATCTATTAAGCGGTGATTAGATAAAGGAACTTCATCATGCTACTTTTTAATACCAAACATGGGATCGGAAGAGCTTCAGCAGATTCCCAAGAGCGACTAGAAATTTTGATCGATGAAGCCAAAGATCTGGTTCCCTATTTATCACCGGAGAAGCTGGGCGAACTGAAAAGCACAACACCGATAAGGACAATCGAACTGTCGGCCTCGGAAATTTTACCTCCTGTATTGAAGCCAAGCCGCCTCATAATTGTCGGCCTCAACTACAAATCACATTGTGATGAACTTGGCTTTCCGCATCCCGATCAGGCAATGTTCTTTGAAGCACCGAGCGAGGCGATCTGCAATACCGGCAGTGACATTCCAATTCCGTCTGATGCTCCGGATCAAGTGGACTATGAAGCTGAAATTGCCATCGTTATCGGCGCGCTGGCTTCCAAAGTGTCTAAAGAAAATGCATGGTCGGTCATCGGCGGGTTGGCGCCTATCAATGATGTATCTGCAAGAGACGTCCAATCCGCAATGACGCTGGAAGCGCTTGCTCAAGCGAAAGGTTTTCCTCGGTTCAAACCATTTGGCCCCTGTCTGGCAACGGTAGACGAGTTCCCCGATCCCAACAATATCGGTATCACTACCCGTGTGAATGGTGAGCTACGCCAGAACGGCCGAACAAACGACATGCTGTTCTCAATCCCAGAAATTATCGAATCAGTTTCGGCAAATATAGATCTTCAACCGGGAGACGTCATTTGCACCGGCACGCCCAGCGGCGCTGCTGTCGAAGGCAAATATTCATATCTCAAAGCTGGTGATTCAATTGAATTGACCGTTGAAGGACTTCCGCCATTGATCAACAAGTTTGTTGGATGAAAACTAAATAACAAACTCAATAGGAGAGATTTCGATGAACGGTGCGGAAAGCCTGATTGGATCACTTGTTAGTTCCGGAGTTGATGTTTGCTTTACCAATCCGGGCACATCAGAAATGCACTTTGTTGCGGCCCTGGATAAAGTTCCGGAAATGAAGGCAGTGCTTGTCCTGTTTGAAGGTGTGGCAACCGGCGCTGCTGATGGGTACGCGCGTATGGCCGACAAGCCTGCTGCTACTTTGCTGCATCTTGGACCAGGTCTCGCTAACGGCCTTGCCAATTTGCATAATGCAAAAAAGGCGCACTCTCCAGTGGTCAACATCATTGGAGATCATGCAACCTATCATCAACCTTTTGAAACACCTCTTGCATCTGATGTAAAAGCAATCGCAGCACCTGTTTCTCACTGGGTTCGATCCAGTCCAAACGGGGCTGCTGTGGGTCACGATACGGTTGAAGCTGTAAATGCCGCCATGTCAAATGGAGGGCAAATCGCCTCGCTCATCCTTCCAGCCGATACAGCATGGACCTCGGCAAGTGGTATCGGCACTTTCCGCTTGGCTCAAGCGCCTGCTTTGCCACCCGATGATGCAATAAATACAGCAGCAAAAATGTTGAAAAGCGGCAAGAAAACAGCGATTCTGATGGGCGGAAAAGCAAATCGAGCCGAAGGGAAGGAAGCAGCTAGCCGGATTGCCGAAAAGTCAGATTGCTTGGTTTTTGCAGACACATTCAACGCGCGAATGGAAAATGGTGCTGGCCGCCATCATATCGCGCGAATGCCCTATTTTGCTGAGCAAATTGTTGCATCTCTGGAGGGCGTTGAACAGATCATACTGGCGGGTTCTCAAACACCCGTATCCTTTTTCGCTTACCCGGACCTGCCCAACTATCTGGTGCCCGAAGGGTGTTCAGTCCACGTCCTGGCTTCGCCGAATGAGGATGGTGTTGGAGCTCTGGAAGTCCTGGCTGATGCTATCGATGCGCCACCGAGCATTGTTGAAATCAGCGAACTCAAACTCCCAGAACTTAAGTCAGGTGATGCAAATGCCTTGGCAGTTTGGGCTGCGATAGCCAACTTCATGCCGGAGAATGCCATCATTGTCGATGAAGCGGCAACCAGTGGCGCGCCTTCAGAAGCAATACTTGCCACTGCGCCTGCTCACGATCTTTTACAACTGACAGGCGGTTCGATTGGCATGGGATTACCTGTGTCATTGGGAGCCGCTATGGCTTGTCCGGATCGAAAGATTGTCTGCGCCCACGGGGATGGCGGGGCAATGTACACAGCCCAGGCCTTATGGTCTCAGGCGCGCGAAGATTGCGATGTGGTCAATATCATTTTTAACAATCGCAAATATCAGATCCTTGAAATCGAGATCATGCGCGTTGGAGCCGCTGAGGTTGGACCCCAAGCTCTCGACATGTTTGACCTTTCGCGCCCGGAAATTGATTGGATCAAGCTCAGTGAAAGTATGGGCGTACAGGCTTTGCGAGCGCAATCGGCGGAAGAAATCAATCGAGCTGTCGAGCAGTGCATGCAAAGCAAAGGCCCTCACCTGATCGAAGTTATCATCTAAATTGCAGGTAGATAGCGGCGAACGAAATGCAGAAAACAATCATCTTTGAAAAACTGGTTGACTCACCATCTAATCATCGCTTAGATGGTGTTTAAGCATCGATCAGATCGAACGCCATTTGGCGAAAGCAGATCGCAAACAGCCCTGAAAAGCATAGGAGGTTCAATTGATAACATCATTTCTTACAGTGCTGCTTTTTAGCGTGCTGGCAAACCCAAAGGTTACCGCGAAGCTTGATCTGCTAGCTCGGATTTTTCTCGGCATTCTGTTTCTAATAGCAGGACTGGGAAAGTTAACAGCGCCGCAGCTAACGCAAGATCTCATGACCACAATCGGAATGTCAGACATCTTTTTCTATCCGACTGTTATATTTGAAATCATCGGCGGTCTGATGCTGATTGTAGGTTTCAAATCCCGTTTAGCTGCGGCGGCCCTTGCGGGGTTCACAATCGCCGCATCTATATTGTTTCACAATGATTTTGGTGACCGAGCACAGATTGGGATGTTTCTAAAGAATATCGCAGTTGCTGGCGGACTGGTCATGCTCGCCAAACACGGATCACAAAGTTTCAGTTTGGACGGTTTGTTTGGAAAAGAGGAAGCCGGTTCGTTGATGGAAGCGAATTCTCAGAATCCGGTTGAATAGATCGAAGCCTAAAGAGGATCATATGACTCAAGAAAAAAGCCGGGCTTGTCCTGTCGCAGCTGCGCTTGATAACCTCGGCGACAAATGGACGCTGCTGATCGTTCGCGAAGCAATAAATGGCGTTACCCGATTTAACGATTTTTGGAAAAATACTGGCATCGCCAAGAATTTACTCTCAGATCGACTGGGGAAGATGATTGGAGCAGACATCCTGGAAACCAATGAAATTGCGGCTAACGGTACACGGCATGAATATCGTTTGACGCCCAAAGGCCTTGGCCTCACCCCAATCCTCTTGGCACTTGGCGATTGGGCAAGTGAATGGGTGCACGAGGAAAGCAATAAGCCTGTTCGGCTGGCTGACTTGAAGAATGCAAGGGCCAATAATCCGTCATTTCAGAAACGTTCTCGTAGTAGCGGAATGAGTTGGCGTGAGACAATTAAAGTAGCAAGTAGCGATACAAATTTGGTGATGCGTGGCAGGTCTCAAATTGGAGTTGATAGAAATGTTTGACGGTGTCGTTCGTTTTTTGATGGGATTGCTGTTTGTTCTAACTGGTGCCGGTAAAGCTGGCGCACCGGGACCGACATCTGAATATATGGCCAGCTTTGGCCTTTCCGAAATTCTACTTTGGCCAACGATTATCTTTGAAATAGCGGGAGGGGTTTTGTTGATAATCGGGTTCAAGACCCGAT
This sequence comes from uncultured Sphingomonadaceae bacterium, assembly GCA_947494305.1. Taxonomy (GTDB): domain Bacteria; phylum Pseudomonadota; class Alphaproteobacteria; order Sphingomonadales; family Sphingomonadaceae; genus Parasphingorhabdus. The sequence continues at coordinate 44,335 of CANLUL010000006.1, forward strand.
TAAATGCAGCGGTTCTCGCCGTTTTTACCATTGCTGCCAGTTTAGTTTTCCACACTGATTTTTCGGACCAAAGTCAAATCATTCTGTTTCTTAAAAATATGGCAATTGTTGGCGGATTTCTGGTCGTGGCGAAGCACGGATCAGAGAATTGGAGTATTGACCGTCTCGTGAGTAAAAAAGACGATGCATAAACACAAATTTGGCTTTGAGTGGTCGTAGAAATTTCTTTATCTACATACGCTAACAGACGCTGAGGTCGAGTCCAGAAACAGTCCGCTTTCGGGATATTGCGGAATCCAACTAGACGTCCGATATTGGGGCGCTTTGCCGATCGGCGGTAAGTGGGCCGTTGCAGACTGCCTGGTTCTGGATGCTTTGGGCGCAAAACGAGACATCAATTTTCCGCATCAATGGCTATGGCAAATTACCATTTCTAGCCCAACTTAGGTAAACCTGTTGTTGCTAATCTTGCCGTACGCTTGATCAACAGGCTGGCTTCTACAAAAGGTACTCATGGTGATGAAATGCCAATAAAGGAGCTTACCTTTGATTTTGTTGAACTAGAGGCTTAGTGCTCGTCGGTATGAGTCACATTGGTCCCCAAGTAGATTTAGATGATCCAGCTTTTGTTCATGAGACCGCGCATCTTTATGGCAAGGTCTATATTGGACCTGGTTCCTCCATATGGCCTAACGTAGTGATGCGCGCTGAAATGCATGAAATCAAAATCGGTGCTCGCACCAATATTCAGGACTTCGTAATGGTTCATGTCGGGAGTACCACGCCAACTATCGTTGGTGACGATTGCTCTATCACGCACCATGTCACTTTGCATGGATGCGAGATTGGCGACCAGTGCCTGATCGGAATAAACGCTACGATTATGGATGGTGCCAAAATAGGTGCCAACTCCATTGTTGCTGGGCATACTATCGTAAACGAGAATAAGGTCTTCCCAGAAAACTCAATCATTGCGGGGGTTCCGGGAAAAATCATAGGTGAACGTGACAATTCAGACCGCACTATTTTCAATGCCCGTTTCTATGAAACTATCGCCCGCAATTATGCGAAGGGAGTAGAACGCCTAACTCCCGAACAGTTGGCAGCGCTGCAGAAAATGGCATCTTCGTCGGACGGCGAGTGAACAAACACTGTAGTTGTTTAGATCGCGTGCCCCGGAATTGGACAATCATTACAAGTCTGAACAGAACAGAGTCTGCATATGCGATGTTTGCCCATTTCAGTTTCCGGCAGATTCGTGAGAACCTTGGAAAGCAAGTCGCCCAAAACAAGTCGCTCATCAACAGTAAACCCCTCCAGGGCCGCTTCTAGCGTATCAAGACGGCTGTCCATGAGCTGTTGACGTAGCTTGCTGCCTTTTCGCGTTAAGTGCAGCGCTACTGCCCGGCCATCTGTGGCCTTACGCCGCTCGACAAGACCATCTTCTTCCAATCGGTCAATCACACGTACTGTGCCGGGATGTGAAAGCTCAAGAACCTGCCGAAGAATTTGAACGGACAGACCCGGCACATATCCAATAACGATAATTGCCGCAGCCGTTTCACCGGAGCGGTCAAGGATCTCTTTCATACCAGAGCTAATCCGGTCGGTAAGAGCAAGAGCAAGCGCTCCAAGCAGATTTGTCGTGCGGTCCATGCCAGTAATGTATGCGCTCCGCATAAAAAATGCAATTGCAGATTGACAGATATGTATGCGTTATGCATATATCTAATCAACCGATAACTATTTGCACTTGAGGAGAAAACTTGTGATCCCACAATTTAGCAGCTACGCCACGGTTTCGATGATCGCCGCGCTTGGCATGTTAAGCCCTGTGCCAGCTGAAGCGAGAAACAAAGAACGGGACTATCGAGCAACGGCAATCGAACCAATCAGTGATACGATAATCGTCAGGCAGACGGTCTGGCGCTGCGCTGATGGCGAATGCGTTGCAAAAAGGTCCAATAGTTCGGCCCGATATATTTGCGTTCGTCTGGCACGTGAAATTGGAAAACTCAAAAGCTTCAGTCATCGCGGTAAGCCATTTGGCGCCGATGCTCTCGCGAACTGCAACGGCAAAATCAGGTGAGCTTTATCAGGCCGCTCACAACTTTTTGGGAGTGAAAGAAACGCGCTAATGAAGCCAGAAAGAATATATCAACTCGCCCATGGTTTGGGCATAGCAAAGAGCCGTCAGGATGTAGCTGCTCAGTACGGTGTTTCCATTTATGGCACGTGGAAGAATATCTTCAACACAGCACCACATTCAACAGCGCTGTGATGGCTTTGTGTGAGACGGTGATAGGTTCTCTATAGAAGATTATTATTTTGGCCAATGATTCCAAAATCGTACGAAAAGCCATTCCTATCTGGTTGATGTTGGCTGCGCTAACCACCGGCTTCGTCTTAAGTCATGCCTTTAGAACCACAATTGCCATCGCGTCAGATCCTCTGATTGCCGAACTTAGCGTATCGGCGCATGGTATCGGGGCGGTTGCTGGTGCCTTCAATATCGCTTTTGCTGTCGCACAACCAGTAGTCGGGGTTGCGCTTGATAGATACGGTCCGCGAAACACAGTCGCGGTTGCCTTCGTACTCGCAATTCTTGGCAGTGCGGTTTCGGCAAGTGCAAACAGTGCAGCCACGCTCATAGCCGGTCAATGGATGATTGGTTTTGGCTGTGCACCCTCTCTGCTTGCTGCGATGGTATTCATTTCGCGGCGCTACCCTTCCAATCGTTTCGCACTATTGTCGGGCATTGTATTTTCGGTAGGTGGGGCCGGAATGCTCATTACAGGTACTCCGCTTGCTTGGATCGTTGAAACTTGGTCTTGGCGTGCAGGCTTCGTTGCGCTCGGGATCCTCGCAACCCTAAGTTGGATCGCAGTGTTATGGCTGGTAGAAAAAGAGCCAGCTCCATCTGGCACTGAGCACCAACCTATCAGCGATGCCATTCGTGATCTTCGATCCATTGTGCGCCATCCTTATACGGCAGGAATTTGCTGTCTGGCCGCTACCAGCTATGCTGCGTTCCTCGCTCTGCGCGGATTATGGCTGGGTCCATTATTTTCCGAGCGCCATTCATTCTCTTTAATCGAGGTTGGCCACGTTGCCTTTGTTGCCTCCATTGCTGCGATGCTCGGGCCGCTCGTCTTTGGTTGGCTTGATCCAGGCAATCGTTTGCGGCGCAACGTCATCACAGGATGCAGTGCAGTCTACGCTGTATTCTTTGTGCTGCATGCCTTTGGTGCGAGCGCATTTCTTGACGTAGTTCTGGTCATCTTGAGCTGTCTTTTGTCAGGATACATTACTTTGCAATATGCCGATTTGCGATCCGCATATCCCGCCGAGATGACCGGACGCGCACTCAGCGTTTTTACGATGGCCATGTTTGCAGGCGTATCAGGGATGCAATGGGCGAGCGGCCTTGCAGCCTCAATAGCACCTGATCTGCATATCGACCCTGTACGCGCTGCATTGTTATTGATCTGCGCAGTGCTTGCCCTAGGCACCCTCGCATTTTGGCTTTTGCCCTGGCCACCAAATTTACGTCACTCTCTCAAAAAACCCCCAACCCAGCATTAGGTATGGAGATTTAATTATGCCAATCAGTCAGTCAGAAAAAGCCAATGCCTTCGCTGCTTTGCATCAAGGGTCGGAAATTTTCGTCATCGCCAATGCTTTTGATGGTTGCTCGGCACGTATGTTGGATGCGCTTGGTTTCAATGCCATTGCTACATCGAGTTGGGTGCAAGCCGCTTTACTCGGCAAAGTGGATGGCAATACCACGCGAGAAGAGGCGCTTGCACACGCTGCGCCAATTGTGGGTGCAACAGACCTTCCAGTATCCGCCGATCTAGAAAAAGGTTTTGGTGATACACCAGAAGACGCAGCTGCAACGATACGGGAGGCGGGTGCCGTAGGTCTTGTTGGGGGCTCGATTGAGGATGCCACCGGCGATCCCTCTGCGCCTATCTATGATATCGTCCATGCGGCAGAAAGAGTGGAAGCTGCGGTTGAAGCAGCGCGTGAATTGCCGTTCAAATTCACCCTTACGGCGCGAGCTGAGAATTTTGTGCGCGGCGTCGATGATCTCAATGATACCATTGAGCGACTTCAAGCTTTCGAGAAAGCAGGTGCTGATGTGTTAATGTCGCCGGGATTGCCTAGTCTCGAGGCGGTGCGCCAAGTATGTTCCTGTGTGACAAAACCGGTAAACTTCATGGCGGGTATTCCAGGTCAGTCTTTTTCAATAGCCGATCTTGCCGCTGCAGGCGTTAAACGTATCAGCCTCGCAACGTCGCTTTACACCTATGCGATCACGGCAATGCATGAAGCCGCTAAGGAAATACAAGACAAAGGCACGTTCGACTATATTGACCGGACAACTACCGTAGACTTTAATACCATTCTTAAGGGTTGATAGTTTTGGAAACAGTGCAGTTTACTCTATTCCCGACAGCGGTCGGCGACTGCGGTATCGCATGGCGTGGCGATACGGTCGTTGCCACCTTTTTGCCGGAGAAGACGCCCGCTGCGACAGAAGCCCGCCTATCTAAGCGAACAGGAGCGAAAAAGGGCAAGCCGGTAGCGGCTATAGAGCTTGCCATTCAATCAATCTCTGCGCTGCTTGAAGGTGAAAAAGCAGACTTATCATTTATCACCTGCGACTTTCATGGAATCGACCCATTCTCATTGGAGGTCTACTTGGTCACGCGGACAATTCCGGTTGGCGAGACGCTTACCTACGGAGATATTGCCTTGCAGCTCGGCGACAAACTGTACGCACAAAGGGTTGGTCAGGCTCTGGGACGTAACCCTTTCCCGATTATTGTACCTTGCCACCGTGTTTTTGGCGCAAACGGCAAGCTTATAGGTTTTTCAGCGCCCGGAGGAACTGAAACCAAACTCAAGATGCTCTCAATTGAAGGGGCACAAATTGCCGATCCACCGTCGTTGTTTGATGATCTTCCACTCGCGACTAAGCCGCAGGATTGATTTTCAACAGCTTTTGATCATGTGATGGTTTTTACCATCACCCATTTATGCTTTCCGATCTGTCTTGATTTTTCGAAACCTTGTCGTTCGAACATATGTAAAGCACCATTGAACAGAAAGGCTGACGATGCCTTCCTACCCTCAATATCCTCCGGATAAGCCTCGACAATTCCACCACCAAGCTTTCGAATTTCTTCGATTGCACCTTCAAGCGCAACCGACGCAACGCCGTTTCCACGATGTCCCTTACCAGAGAAAAAGCAGGTGATCCGCCAGTCGGGTAATACCGAATCGGCCTTTTGATAGGCACGCTGGTTGTGGATTCGCGGGAGCTCATTTGGCGATCCAAATTGACACCACCCCACGCAATCCCCGCCTTCATATACAAGCGCGGCATGCGCTCGGCCTTGGCGAACAAGACATTCTTTCGCCTTGCGCTTTTCAGCTGCATCGTCTGCACTTTCACCCTTTCCGTGATACCACATACACCAGCACCCACCCCAGACGCCGTTGTTCGCGTCAACTAGTCGCGCGAAGTCCGGCCAAGTGTTTTCGTTGAGCGGTTTGGTCTTAAAGTCGGTCACGAGTCGCTGCTAAGGAGTTGATTATCACTGTTCAATACCGCCTCGCCCCTCAGGTGTGAGCACTGCTGAATCGAAGATCACATGCTCTTCTATCGCCATTCCATCTTTAAGGCGGAAACGGTCTACGCCCCGATAGGTACGCCGCTCCCCATGGATCAAGGCCGACGTTTCCCAAGCAATGTATAACATCTCTCCATTCCCAGCGCAGTCGAGCGGAGTCACTGTCATGTCCTCCATCGTGGCCAATGTCTCGGTCATCCATTCTGCATAGGTGGTACCGGACATTATTCCCGCGCCAGTGAAATGAATTTTCGCGTCAGGCGCAATCACTTCGGGTACTCGCGCACCTGAAGGTTCGGCCCAGAACGATTTGAAACGCTCATAGAAATCGTGCTGTTCAGGGGTGAGGTTTGTGTCGGTCATGTTGCTCTCCGCAGCGGTTGTTGATTGCCGCTTCAGTTTATATGCGTCGCGCACATATAGTCAATTGGAAAATATGCGTGGCGCATATAAATATCGTATTTGTGGTCTCCGCAGCAGATTGCAGGATGGCATAAGAAGCAATTGGTTAGTGAATTTGAGAACCTTGGTAGCTGAACCCGATGGCTGCTTCTCTGTTAAGGGTCTCTGTTTCGCTCCATTCCACAGAGTGCCCAATCACACTGATGAAATTTAGCCTTCTAACGACCGCTTTTGGGATGAAGCGGTCTCGCTAGGAATGTCTGATATTGGGGCGCAAAGCGGACATGTTATTGGGAGAGCGCTAGATTAATGAGCGTGATTTTTGATCGAATTGATGCTTTTTCATGTTTCGATGAACAGGAATTAAACCGTGCGGTCAAATTGGCTTTTGCCGCCAATAATTCGGACCGCGTTAGATTTGCGAGTGCTTTTCCATTGAACTGTTCATGCATAGATAACCTCCCTTGTTTGGAAGACCGCGACAATCGCAGTCTTTATGGAAGGCAGGTGAAAGTCATTGGGGCGAAGGTATCATCCGTTAGGAGTGCAACGATCAGAGTAACAGCGGGTCTCCCGCTTGATGTCAAAGATATCCTATGACTACAACGACCCATGAAAAGACAAGATTGATGTGGTTTCGAACTTGTAGAGGTTTCAAGTCAGTGAACTGGTTTAGCCAAGTCTATACTCGAGTCTGATTTTGGCGTTAGTGTCGTTCGACACCCCGTGCTCTCATGCAAGCAACGAGCCTTGCAGTCTCGGCCATTCGGTTTCGATCACTAACGCATCTTACTAAGGGTTCCACCCTCGCGCCTGCAAGGCATCCAACCGTATCCACCTTCAAATCCACTCAGGCGGAAGCCTCGGCCGGAACCTCCTTGCAGTTGCTACCCCGCTTCTCGGCAAAGAGCCAGGTTTGCATATGCAAACGGCTTTAATTTGAAGGGATTAGAGATATGGAACAAACACATGAAGGGTATAGTGCAGGGCATCCTTGGTACTATTATCTTGGAGGTCGTAGACTAAGCCTAAAAGAAATCAGGCAAAGCTCAATTGATCGTGGGTATCGCGGCTATGATGCGGACACATTGGACATGCTCGGTAATATGAGCGAGCCGAAACGTTCCGAACAGCTTCGCGCAAAAAGGGCTGAAATTGTAGCAGAATTAAAAGGTGATGTTGCTCGTTATCGTGAATTAGCAAAGGAACTAAGCGCTCGCAGAATGTGTGGCTTGGATGATGTCTTGGAAGCATCTTGCGCTGATATTCATACCAATATCAGTCTCAAGCATAATCACATTTACAACGACTTGGCACGGCTGCGTGTGGTTGATGGTTGTCTGAGCCAGCAACGAGACTTGTTCGAGCGTTGAGCAAGATAGTTTCAGGTATTTCATTTCATTGGGATGTACTAGGTTGAATATTCTTATCAAAGGTGCTTGAAGCCCTAGTCAAAGTAGGGGCTTTACTTCACTATGGCAATTTTAATAACTCTATCGAGCGAGGCTTTTGCCGAGGAAAAGCATGAGCTCAAAATCAACAGGGATGATCCTAGAACCTCGCTGATAAAGATTCACGGGCGCCAACAGTCAAAACGCATCAGAAAAATCAAACGAGGCTTCCGGGGTAAACAACATAATTGGCTATTATGGTGGGTTAACTCGCAATCAAATGAACAAGAGTTTGATGAATGGTTGGCTGGCCATTTTGCCCAAAAAGCTCATCTGTTACCAGAGTCGTTATACCGCGTAGCGATGGAAAACTTCGTAGCCGAGAGTAATCAGCTTGGAAAAATTACTGGAGACCGCATTTTTCGCTGGGATATCGATGAACAGCATTATATTGTTGCTATGCCAGAAGTTGGCTTGATTGCTTTTTTCGCGCCGTCAGGAAATCTTCGCAAGTGCCTCGATCCGCAACAAAAGGAAACCGAGTGGAACTGGAGTTTGTCGGGAATTCCTTTTGGGGAAAACCCTGATGGAGGAGGAGTGGGCGATGATTTAGTCGCCAAATCCGCCTACATAGATGCTTTGCACAAGAAATTTGGAAAGGGAAAAGGCGCTGTATTGGGAATAATAGATACCGGCGTATGTCCTGAATCTAGCGAATTGGAAGGACGTGTGGTCGCAACTTGGGCAATCCGGACGGATGAGAAAAGAGTGCCTCGACCAGACTACATGATTAATAGTGATGAGATTGGGCACGGCACAGAGACCGCTACAATCGCAGCCGGGAAAACACTCGGGATCGCCCCCGAAGCGAGAGTATTCTCAATAAAACTGCCAATGTGGAAAAATGGCGGTACCTATGCATATGATCTCTTGCATCTGGCAGCAGCCTTTAACACGTTGAGATCTGATGAATCTCAGATAGTCGAGGGACAAAGCGCTCTCTCGTTGATAGATACGTTGCTGCTCCCCAACGGCCTCTATTTGTCTGAAAAACACAGGCGCAAGAATGCTGTTAAGAACATCGTCAAAGCCATTTCAGGGTTCAGCAATGATTGCGAGATTGTTGTGGTTGCTGCGATCGGGAACGAACCAAATCAAGTATCCTTTCCGGCAACAGAGGCAAATGTCTTGTCAGTTGGTGCAATTGACAGTGACGGGAATCGATGGGAGAAATCCGGATACGGGAACGATATAATCAGTAGCCCCATACCTATTGTTCATTTCCAAGGCTGCGATATTAGTTGCCAAACACTGAACGGTAAGTCAAAACAAAGTAGCGGAACATCAATGGCAGCGGCAGGAGTGGCGGGCCTAGTGACTATTCTCACCAAAACTGGAAAAACGAGTGTTAGTCGCTGGGGTCGTGTGCGCGACGGTATCACTGTTCAGCGGGATGCTGTCGGTGATTTACCAATTTTGTATTGGGACAAGTAAGATTTTGTGATTTAATGATATTTTGAATGTGAGGAAATATTTGAGATCAACACAAAACACTGCGGGCGGAACCGTTTTAGTCTGTGATCCATCTTTTTTGAGAGACAACGGACAAAATTGTGCGTCGGCCTTTCCGGTGGAACTTTTGAATAAGTTATCAAGCAGGTTTAATTTCCAAGTACTTGAAACACTTGATACGATGCCAATGGTATTTATCGAGGCTAGCGGTCGCGAGCTTGGTGCAATGGATGTTTATTTGGCCCAAAACTATGGGAGCAAAGTTTCAGTCGAGGGATCGAACATTATACAAACAGATATTACTTCTTCGCCCACTTAGCTTTTAAATTTATAGTGGCTTTGCTGTGTACCTTGGCCAGCCCGAAAAAACCTCCCTCGCCGCCAGCTTCAATTCCAAAATCAATCTCGAGCTCATCAGGACTGCCGATACTCTTAAACTGTTCCATTGCTTCGTTAGCGAACCTTGTAATACGAGAGAGTGATTCTTTTGCGGGCAATTTTAGTTCATCGTCGTCGGAGAATGTGCGGCCTGCAGGGATGTCAGAATTATCTATGATTTCAATTTCTGTTTCATCGTCCAATATAAGCTTCATTTGAATCTCCTAAGCAAGAAACTTTACGCTTCACCTATTTAGTGCAACTAAATTTGAATATGTCAATATGATTGCACTATCGATCATTTATTGCTCGAGATATTGTACTTGGATGAACCTTATGTGCATGCGCAATCGAAGCAATTGTATCCCCTGAGGATTTACGCTTCTTGGCATGTTGGACTTGCTTTCGTGACAATTTACGCGGTCGACCACAGTGGATACCCCGTTTTTTTGCGGCAGCCATTCCAGCTATGGTACGTTCTTTGATGAGATTTAGTTCAAGCTCTGCAAAAGCGGAGCGTATTTGATAGATGCAACGACCAAAGGGTGTTTTCGTATCAATACCCTCGGTAATATCCATAAACTCAGCGCCTAGCTTCTCGATATGGTCCAACACTGTGAGGGCATGAGACAGGCTACGAAAAGGCCGATCGAGTTTCCAAATTACAAATTGATCGCCTTTGGTAAGCGCGGCAAGTGCCGCTTCTAATCCAGGACGTTTCTTCTGTGTGGCTGATACTCCTTGATCGAAATACACCTTATCGACACCGACCATTTCAAATGCGTCGAGTTGCAGATGAAGATTCTGCTCATCTTCCGAGCATCTTGCATAGGCTATTTTCATCACAAAACGCGGGTTTTCTGAGTTTGGCAGAGTATCGGCAATAAGCAAAAGGGTTCCCTTTTGATTGACCCCTTTTTCTGCCTAATTCACGCCCTTTATTCGGTAGGTCTATCCTACACCGCGTGAGCGTTATCTTACTGCAATCACTCAAAAAACTCAAGAGAAACTACCTGTTGCGTAGTGAAAGCCTTTTACCGGCTTGCAAAAGGGAACCCTTTTACAAGCCTAAGAAACAAAGGCATAAACGGCATGAAAAACGCAATTAAAACAGTATTTGGGATGATAGCATCAGCAGCACTTGCACTTACGCCAATGCAGGCATTTGCGGAAGAAGCAGCCGATGCAAATACGCCTGTTGCTACAGCACCTGTTACCGCTGTTGCAGCTCAGTCAGTTCAATATGTTGATGCAACTGGAGAAACTATGAATGGCGCGAGACGGTTTGCAGCGGCGGCGTCAAATGACAAAATAGCTATTGTCGTTTGGGGCGGAAATCGGGCAATCCAGCAGGAAGCATATAACGCTGCCCGCGACCTAGCCGGTATAGGTATTCCAACGGCATTCGTGCTTGCGCCAGATCACAATGATTTGGACGGAGACGCAGTTATGCAGGTCTATGCTGCATCGACTCCGCGCAGTGATAGTCATTGGGGAAGAAACTATGCTGACCAAGTTCGCGCAGATATGCGCGATGCAGGTTTGGCAGCTTATCGTGAAGCATTTCCACAGCGCATTAGCGCACTTTCATTAAATTAGGATAGGGCAAGCGCATTTATGCTTGGTGCAGGTAGCGCCCTAGTAGCATCTGCTAGCTGGACGCCAACGGCTTGAGCATTAAATTCTACGCTCGGGCTATAGTCCGACTCAAATGGATTTCCTGAACTTGATACGCCCTCTCGAATTTGAACAGTCTCTCTTGCATTTGTCTCAGCAGCATTGGCACTATATCCCTCTGAAAGCGCAGCCTGCTCTTGGACAGTCTGATAATCGACAGGAGCCTCAATTTGTTCAGCCTGCAAATTTTGCGTTTCGTCGTTAGTAAGATCATTCTGATTGCGAGCTTCACGCTTTGAATTGGCATCGTCTGCCATTTCACGCGCGATTTCAGGTTGCTTGTCTGCGATCTCGGATAGAATTTCGGCCTTTTCTTCCGGCGTGTCTGCGTTTTGATACGCAATGAGCATTGTTGCCAGTTCGGCTTTTTGCTGTGCGTCGATGCCGTGACGAGCTGCAATGTCATCGATGTTTTCCAATGTGTCATTAACCGCAGCATCCGTATCCTCTTCGTCAATATCCATACCAAACATATGAAATTGACCATTTGAGTAAAAGACAGCTTGCATGGCTTCGCGTTGTCGTTCTGCAAGCTCGGTAATCATGCTAGCATCGCTAGCCGGATCATCTTTCTTGCGTTGCTCTTCTTCCAATTTGAGAACATTATTTATTGCAATATCGGCAACAGCTTCCCCAACCCCTGAAACGGAACCACCATCAACATTACCATATGCGGCATCCCACATGGTCGCACCAAAGTTGAAATCTTGAAAATATACAGAAGGTGAGGGAAGCTTTGTGGGGCTTGCAGCTAAATGTGCTGCAATTCCTGCATCCCGTAGATTGATTGCTGTGACCTGGCTAATTGCCATTTTCCCATCCTTATTTTTTTGTTCTCGCGGATGAGTTGATTATGCGTTATGAAAATTAACCAGCTGTAAATTATACATAAAATTTGAACTAATTTGGGTGACGCAATCTGTTTTCGAGTGGAGATAGCTGCGTAGAGCTTCATCACAAACTCCCAATGTTCAGTTTTTGCTGACTTTGAGCTGCGATCAATCCAGCTTTGCACCTTTTGGTGATTTAGGCCCTCTGGTAGATTGCTTAGAGCATGGCGCAATATTCGAACTGCTCCCAGCCTAGTTCTCTCACATTCGTTCATCAAAACCTGATGTTGTTCATCACCGATCTTAATTCTCGATGTAGTTCCTTGTTGCCTTGATGTCCCAAAATCCCTGTATGCGTTAAATACCCATTCTATATGAGCTTGTTCAGCAGTTTTGGATTTACCATTTAGCCAGTTATGGACGATGGATGATGATGTAAGTCCTTTGGGACGAGTTGCATTTGTTCCACGAAACAGCTTTTGAACGCCCACGCCGGTGCGAACCTTTTCAGATTGTAAGTGATCTATTATATTGGCGGTGATGGGAACGCGATTTGTTTTGACCATTGCCTACAAAATAGCACAAAATTGATAACGTGCAAAAAGCAGTTAAGACAGTACACTGAAATATGTGTCCTAAGGACACATATTTCAGTGTACTGCTTTGAATGGAAAATGTCAAGCTTGATCTGAAGGCGCTTGACATATTATGTAGGCATTAAGGTTAAAGAATGGAATCCACACGCTTAAAATCGCAGAAATTGCCAAAATTTGCGCAAGCGGTCGCTGCTGAATTGGATATGCAGCCAAAGCCTATATTAACACATGCCGCTCTGTTTGAAATCATGTGGCTATGTTTTGAAAACGGTGGAAGCCAATTTCTTCGCAGTCCCTATTTCAACAAAAGCAGTTACCGGCGCGCGCGTACCCAGTTGCGGCGCGCTGGGTATATCAGGCAGGATTCAGATTATTCCGCTTGCTGGCGTGTTATGACCAAGGGCGATGTGCCGGCGGAGGACATTATCTGTTCAATCGATCCGCATTGTTATGTGTCGCATATGTCAGCAATGCAAAGATATGGACTGACAAATCGCAGACCGAAAGACCTGCATATGACGCGCCCAACGGACATCATGAGGCGCGCATGGTTGAAGGAACATATGCACGAATTTTACGGACCATATTTTTCAGAACATGGTGAGGAAATTGAAAGGGCGCGTGCAGTTATTCATCGCAGCCGTGTTCGTGGGCGAGCTGTCCATTTCACAGTGACTAAGCATTATGCCGACCATCTTGATATCAAAGGATCACTATCTCGCATAGCAACTGTCGGGCAGACCTTCCTAGACATGCTCGATGAACCAGATGCCTGCGGCGGCATGGCGCATGTTCTGGATGTTTGGGCAGAGCATGCCAGAACCTATCTTGATGAAATTATCTCTCATGTGGATAGAGCAGAACGTCCTATTCTCAAAGTTCGTGCTGGCTATATACTCGATGAAGGCATGGGTATTGAAAATGAAAGAATCGAAGGCTGGACGCGCTTTGCCCAGCGTGGGTCAAGCCGTGTTCTAGTGGCTGGCAAGCCTTTTGTATCTGACCATTCAGAGAAGTGGATGCTTTCAATCAATGCCTGATGAATCTCTTGTTCCCGAAAAAATATCCGTCGAAATCGCCGAGTGGATAGACAAAGCCAAGGCTGACCCCAAGGCCTATTTGGAGCGTCAGGCAACAGAGGTGTTTCTTACCGCATTAGGTATGACCAAGCCCTATGCGCATGAGTTCTACCTCAAAGGCGGCGTGTTGATGGGCGTCGTCTACGACAGTCCGCGTCAAACAGGCGACATTGATTTTACTGCCATGAGTGATCCCAACCCCGGGATCGCTGATGAGATTAAGGAAATGATCAATGCGAACCTACCTCGAGCTTCTGCCGAACTTGGTTATCCTGATCTTATGTGCGCGATACAATCATCGCGCTATTACCCTTCAACAAAGATGTTTCCCAAAGCCAGCGGACCTGCGCTCAAAATTCATGCCGGATATGCGAAACGTGATTCACCACAGCAGAAAGGATTCGAAAGGGGTAAAGCTAGCGACATTCTCGAAATCGACATTAGCTTTCGGGAACCCGTCAACGCCATCCAATTGGTGAGCCTTGGTGACAAAAGCGGTGAGATCCACGCCTATTCGCTTGGTGACTTAATTGCTGAGAAGTTGCGGGCACTTCAGCTTCTTCAAGTCACGCATCATTAGCCCCCGTCTGGCCGATCTTTTCAGTTCGCGAGAAGGTATGGCTTTGTAAGGTAATTTGACGGGCTTTACCTTTTTTGCGGCGGTGGGCCGTGCTGCCCGCTTGAAAGCCGGTTTCGTGCTGTTCCTAGTCATTGGTTTGCTCACCGTAGATTTTGCAGCCGACATTGCTTTTCCGCCAGCCAAGGCCTGGCCGGGAAGTGTCATTCCAGTCACAGTTGCGAATAGGACGATATTGAATATATTGTTCATTCTAACCTCTTCTCTTTATGGGTGAGCTACGCTCGCGCTTCACACCCGTGGTATGTTCATATTACCGCCGCGGCCGCGTGCATTGCCCGTGCTGACGCACTGGCCCAAAGATCTAGCTTGAAGGCCTTCATGCCCTTCTCATGGGGGGTCCAAAGATTGAAACGTGTGCTATGCTCTCGAATCTGCTCCGACGCCTGAACGGCCTGTTCAATGGGTGCCATTAGAGGCGATTGGTTTGCGACCTGAGGAATACAGCACGCATTCACTTCGCCGAACCAAGGCTTCTATCATCTAAAAGGCAAATGGAAATCTCAGAGCAATTCAGATCCTGCTTGGCCACTCCAAGCTAGAGAACACCGTTCGCTATCTCGGCGTCGATATTGAAGATGCACTAACCTTAGCTGAGAAGACGGAATTCTGACTATCGGTGGGCACCAGTTGGCGCGTCCACTATAGAGGGTGGAAGCAGCTCTGTACGATCTCTCTGTGCAATAATCGCCAGGAATCTCGAGAACGCACGCACCTTATCGTGCGATTTCACTCGTTGATTGACTCTTGCTAAAAACCAATATTGCAATTGTCAGGGCTGCTAAAACGGCAGACAGCAAAAATGGAATACCGACAAACTGGACAGGTGCCGCTGCGCCGGTGAAGTAGGATAGACTGCTATTGTATATCAAAGGAGCCAACAATGCCGCTAAGGCGGTGGCGCTTGAGAAAAAGCCTTGCAATTCGCCTTGCGTTTCTTCGCTCAGGCGCCTGGACATCATTCCAATGACACTGGGAACAGCCATCGCCTGTAAGCCAACAAGTACACACAGGGCCAGCGCAATTTCACTGATGTCTATCATGATGAACCCCGCGCTGGTTAAGATAGCAACCAATATGGCGAAACAGGCAGTTCTTCTTTCGCCCAGCTTTTTCACTAATCTTCCCATTAGCAATCCCTGCACGATCACTATGGAGATACCAATGATCGCCAGCGACAAGCCTATTGTGCCGCTGTCCCAGCCATATTTGATCGACGAGAAGAACAGCCAGGTGGTCTGATAGATTGCAAAGCTCAATTGCCAGAATATCAACACAAAGCACAGACTCAACAGTCCGGGTGTCGATGACAGGCTGGTGATTGAACCCAGGGGATTGGCACGTTTGATCTCAAATGGCCGCCTGGATTGTAGATCGAGAGTTTCCGGTATCCGCCACCAGGCGATCAGCAGATTAACGACCATGATCGCTGCACCCACCAAAAACGGAATGCGCACCCCGAGGTCGCCAAGCAACCCGCCCAGTGCCGGACCGAATATCAAACCAACACCGAAGGCTGCTCCCGTCAGGCCAAAACTCTTCGTTCGCGATTCTGCGGGAGTGATATCGGCCATGATTGCATTGGCGGGACCGAAAATCATGCCGAATCCGCCCGCCAACGATCGCCCGATGAACAACCAGAAAATTGAAGGTGCAAACCCCATGATGAACAAATCAAGTGCGAAACCTGCAATGCATGCCAGGAAAATGGGGCGCCGGCCGAAACAATCACTCAAATTGCCCATTAGAGGCCCAAGCAGGAACTGAAAGAATGCATAGGATGCGGCGACATATCCACCTAACAGCGTCGCTTCTGACAGGCTGACATCTTCTATTGCCAATATCAGCGCTGGCAAGGCTGGCATCATCATACCGAAGCCCACCGCAAACAGGAACACCGAGAACAGAACGGATTTGGCAGTGTTACTCGATCCGGAACGAACCGTGTCGCCATTTGTCGGTTGACTGGGCGAGATGTCGGTCAAAACGGACTATCCATGTTTCGAAAAAGTGGACTGGATCAATTCTGCTGCCCGCTCTGGATCAATACCCAGTAACTTCAAGATCGCTACATGTGTTTCCAAGCGGATTTTGGTTTTGTCTCCCTGACGGATGAGCGTCGCAACGCCGAGCAGGATAACGGTGACGATCTGATCTTCCAGGAGCCGCGTCACTTTTACCGGCACCAATTTCTGCCGTTTGGCCTTGCGTAAGTCGGCTTGCAGAAACCGGATCGCATCTTGGCTATGCTCTGGAAAATTATGCCATGCGCCGACAAATATCGTGCCCCACTCCGGTTCAGCGACCAGTTTCTGGATAGCTTTCTCGGTGGACAGGATCATCCGTTCGAGGCCGTTGTTGATGCCCGTGATCGAGATGGCAATATCTTCAACAATTTCCCGAGCGACGGCAGCCACCGCCTGTTTGATCAGCTCATCAAGTGTGTCGAAGTGGTTGTAGAATGTTCCGTTGGCGAGCCCGGCGGATTGAGCCACCTCTTTGATGGAGAGGTTGTTGAATCCATTGACTGCAATTTCGGAAATCGCACTGTCGATCAGGGCCGAACGTGTCCGTTCCCGTTTCTTGCTCTTCAGCGTCTTGTTTCGAAAATAATAACTCATCGGATCATGCCTTGTTGATGTTCAATCAGGATATCGCCCACAGCGGCCAGACGTATTTGGCACGCTTGCGAACTTCCGAATAGCTACTTCTCGAACTTTTGGTCTCTTCCACAACATTGCAATTCAGCAATCCGGCGATTTGCACCCTCAGCACATGCCATTTGTTGGTGAACTTGAATTTGTTTGCCGCCCAGGAAACGGATCGCGCTTCGTCACGCCAACGGGTATCGAAATGCTTCGCCAATTCCGCCATGTTTTCACCAATGGCCGCTCCATCCGGACAAATGGCAGCAACGCTCTGGTCCAGCACCATCGCTGATTCCATTGCCGCATTGGCGCCTTGCCCAATGGGTGGGTAAGAGGCGCAGGCGTCACCAATGAATATCACTTTGCCTGCATAGCATTGTGACGTCATGGTCGAGCGACCGATATTCTGCGATTCACATTTGCTGAACGTTTCAATCGCCTGTTCGGATGCAAGATCCAAAATTCTGGGGCTTTTCTTCGCCAGAAACGATCGCGCCTCGTCCATATCACGAAACGACTTATTCGAAGAGAAGGGCACCTGGCAGAACCAGATCGGATCGTCTTTGCCATCTGGGCCATTAATTGCTCCCGCCACACAAGGATAGCGCAGCGTCAGCACGTGAAGTAGCGTCTCGTCCAGCTCGCCCACAGCCTGATCAAGCGCGATCATTTTACAATAGTAGGAAGCGTCTCTGTGGGAGAGCGTGAACCCCGTTACATCTTGCTCAGCTTGCTTTCTGATGATCGAACCGCCGCCATCCGCCGCTATGATGAGGTCGTATATTTCCGTAATCTCCCGCCCTTCGTCCTTGTCCTCACAAGTCAGCGAGCCGGTTTCAAAATCGATGGCGGTGACGGGACAGTTAAACCTGAAAGATACGGTATCCGCATGTTTTTCAGTGGCTATCTTCATCAGCACCCGCATGATGTCTCCGCGTGAGCCGATCCAGCCGGGTTCGTCCCAAGGATGAATTCCACCCTTGCCCGCATCAATGCCCTTGAACGGAATGAGCTCGCGGTCGAAATCATCCACAGCATCGATATGGGAAATAGCATTCAGGCCATGACCCGTCACATCAATCGCATAGGATCGGTCCGGATTGTAACTTGGCGCCGTTGAAGGATCGTCACTGGCCTCGATCACAACCGTTGCAACACCACGCCGGGCAAAATTTATGGCGCTCATGATCCCTGCGGGCCCGCATCCAATGATCGCAATTCGGTCTGTCATATTCCCTGCTTTTCTTCGGACGCAAGTCCGATTCGTTTTCCAGTTAACGAGACCCTTCTACATCAATATGTGACGGTTGCAATATAAATGAGATTAGTCTCAATATTGACTATCTACATCGATTATGTATATCAACGCATCTCATCGGGAAGGAAAAATCATGAAAAAGATCGTTTCAATATGTGTTCTGGCCAGCCTGCTAGCTGGGTGCGGCTCGAATTCTTCCGAGGAAGCAAATACGATCCTCACCGGACAGGTTACCGATTCGAATGGCAGCCCGGTGAACGGTGTGATGGTTCGCATCAAGAATAGTGAAACTGGTCTTTCCGAGACGGTTTATAGTGACAAAAACGGTGACTATCGTTTGCCCACGAACTTGGCTGGCTCGCTAAACATCAAGACCAGAGCACCTTATTTCAGGGACGTTAGTTCCGACATTACGATCGAGAAAGGCGGCGATGCTACCCGTGACTTCAAACTGGAGAAGCTGACAAAGGCAAAGGATATTTCAGACAGTCTACCCGGCGTATTCCATTTTGGGGAGATCAAGTTCGATGCTGATCCATCTTCGCCCTTTTCCAAGGCGTCCTTTCAGCGGGATTGTGCCGGATGCCACCAGTTTGGCAATGAATTTACACGGCAACCCCGGCCAGTGGAATTCTGGTCCCCGACAGTAGCACGCATGCACGGTTATATAGGAAACACCGATCCCAATGCCATCGAGAAACGCGCGAACATGATCGTTGAGGCCTTCCAGGGAGAGGCGCTTACGATCAAACCAGAGTTCCCGGTTGATGCGGAAATACATAATGCCAAAATCTATGAATATGAGTGGGAAGGAATCTTGTTCCCGCATGATGCGGATGTAAGCGTTGATGACGGTCTGGTCTACGCCGTGGATCGGCACGGCTACAAGATGATCGTTACCGATCTGTCCACCGGCAAGTCGGACTATATCGACCAGCCTCCTTCGGATCGGCCATCGGAGGCAGGCGGCAATGGCTATACGTCTCGCAGTGGGCAGCCCGGGCCACATTCTCTGGCACTTGGGAAAAATGGTCTTTGGTACACGACCAACGCAACCGATGACACGATCGGGGTCTTTGATGCAAAGACACGCGAGTGGAAAAAGTCATACATATTGCCCGAACCGGCGCGCTATCCCCACACTGTCCGTATCGATAAAAATAACATGGTCTGGTTCACCCTGGCTGTGTCCGACCAGTTGGGGCGGGTTGATCCCGCTACCGGAAAGATGGATCTCATAAACCTGCCCAAGGCCAAACCGATCGGGCTTGCTGGAGGGACGTCGCCTTATGGTATCGATGTCAGTCCGATTGACGGGAAAATCTGGTACGCTCGACTTTACGGTGACAAGATTGGATATGTTAACCCCGAAACGCTGGAAGTCACCGAATATGACTCGCCTGTTCGTGGCCCGCGCAGATTGCGGTTCGATGCCGACGGAACCATCTGGCTGACCGGTTATACTGAAGGAATGATCGCCCGGATCAAGCCGGATGATATGGATATCAAGGTTTACAAGATGCCAGAGTATATGGACGGCTATAGACCGGCACCCTACGCGCTGGCGGTCAATCCGGACACGCAGGAAATCTGGATCAACGAAACCATGACCGACCGCGTTTATCGCTTTCTGCCCGATGAGGAACGGTTCATCATATACCCAATGCCATTGCGCGGTACCTACACCCGTGACTTTGCGTTTACGAAAGACGGCTGGGCCTGCACCGCCAACAGCCCGATCATCAATGCGGCGCTGGAGGATGGTATTGCCGGGCTGATCTGTATTGACCCGGACGGAAGCGGTCGAAGCTGATGGATGTTCTGTTCAACGTCGAATACTATTCGACCTTCAGTGTAATCGGGTTGTTCTGGTCGCTGCTGACATATTGGCTGATGTTTTCCAAGCGTGGCCAAGGCCTGCTTTCGAATCCTTGGTCTATCGTGGTCACTGCCTGCGCGATGATACCGAGCATCTGGTACGTGACGGAGCAAGTTGGCATGTTGACCAAATTGTCCGGTGGTATTCCTCCGCTGGACGTTCAATTCGGCTATGGAAAATCGGAAATTTACACCTTTGCAGATGCACTAGGAGCCGAAGGAAGAATGACCTATGCGGTTTTCCAATTGGGCGCGGACGCGCTCGCTCCACCGGCATTTGTCTGTTTCTTGATGAGCGTGTTTCGATCAACGGTCAAACGGCAAATCCCTTTGAGGATATGTGCGATATTGGCATTTATCTATTTCACGTCCGTTCTGTTGGCCAATACATTGATGCCCGTGATAATCATGCATTATCCAGAGGACAGCGGCCCATTGCTAACTGCCCTTTACAGTTCTGTTCCCGTGATGGACTGGCTTAAATACTCCGCTCACGCGCTAACATGGATTGTCATTTTTCTGACCTGGATTGTGCAGGGCGCTGGTTGGTTGAAATCGCGTGCCTAGCTGTCTTCGAAAAAGCTATTATTGGGACGGTATCCATGGATGAAGGAAATACCATGCGACGCGCGTTGCTGTTGACCATCGCTGTGCTGTTGTGGGGAGTTTTTGCTGCGACGACAAATGTGCACTCATCAATGGCACTGGATGACTGGAATATGGATGCGCGAAATGCGCTGCCAACCTATATCAAGATTTGGCTCGCTTCGATGCTTGTCGCCCATCTTTCCAGTGTCTTTTTTGTCCGCAAACATAAGCCGGCGCGTTGGGTGCTGGGCGGTTTTTTGTTAAGTCATCTATGGGTTGCCTATGCGGAATATTCTGATGCGATCGACCTAAAAGCGGGCTTGGTTTCTTTTGGCCATATAGTGTTTTGGCTTCCCGCCATTATTTCCTTCTATCGAAACCGGGCAGACATCAAGCTATCCTCAGCCTATGGTATATGGGCTTGCATCATGTTTTTCTATTATGCAGTTTCGTTGACCATTGATGTGCGGGAAGCGACAATATATTTCCGCCACGTAACCGGTTAGCGTAGTGCCGGGAGAGGTTACTACATGAATCATTTGTTTCAATTGCGGCTGTTGGGGATATTCTTCCTGTTTTCTGTAACCAATGGCTGCAGCGATGTCGTCCATGTCTCTGACGTTCCATTGGAGTTCGGTTCAGGCGCAGCTGACAAACCCGGATCTGGTGCATTGGATGGATCGCCTCCCGATTTGAAAGAGGCCCCAAATATTGTGATCATCATGGCAGATGATCTGGGGTGGAAGGATGTTGGCTATAATGGCAGTGAGATCAGGACCCCTCATCTTGACCGGCTAGCCACCAATGGTGTGGAACTGAACCGCTTCTATGCACATCCCACATGCTCACCGACCCGTGCTTCTCTTATGACAGGAAAATCTCCGCTGCGGCTTGGTATCTTCGCACCGCTTTCCAAAAACAATCCAACGGGTTTGCCCCTTGCGGAATCAACACTTGCCGATCAGTTAAAACAGCGAGGCTATCAGACCGCACTCACAGGAAAATGGCATCTCGGAGCACGGAATAAAGCCTATTTGCCCAATGCCCGCGGCTTTGAACATTTTTACGGTCATACAACTGGCGGCGTAGGATATTGGGATAAAGTTCATGGCGGTGGTTATGACCTACAGCGAAATGGAAAGACGGTTCGGGAAGAAGGGTATCTGACCCATCTGATTGCACAAGAGGCGGTCGATGTTATTGGAAACCGGGATCGTTCCCGACCACTCTTTCTGTTCGCTTCTTTCAATGCACCGCATCTTCCCAATGAAGCACCAAAGCAGACAGTCGAAGAATATGACGAGATCGAAAACCCGTATCGCCGCAAACACGCGGCTATGGTGACCGAGTTTGACACAGCCGTGGGCCGGATTTTTCAAAAGCTGCAAGACGAAAATATGCTCGAGAATACCATTATCTGGTTTATGAGTGACAATGGAGGCCTAATGGCCAAACCACCGCCCGAATGGCTTCCAGACTGGGCTTTCGAAGCCGCTGTCGAATGGACTTTTGATATCGAGTCTACGCCGCGAATGATGGAATTTATTCGCATCAATTTGACCGAAGGCGGATCGGATAATTCTCCTTTGCGGGACGGCAAGGGATCACTCTGGGAGGGTGGCATCCGGGTGCCTTCGTTCGTCTATTGGAAGGGTAAGCTAGCGCCTTCCAAAAGCAATCAGATGATCGCCATGCAAGATGTGTTGCCCACATTGCTGTCGCTAAGCGGTGAAATCGCTGATCCGGAAGCATTGGATGGTCGGTCGGTTTGGTCAGCCTTGATGGATAATGCCAAGCTTTCCAATAATCCTGTCGTCACACAAATGGGACCAGCGCCCGCCGATCTGGCGGTCTTTGTATTTCCATGGAAATTGATTCTGGACAGTGATGGGGATGCGATGTTGTACAATGTCGAGAGAGATCCATCTGAAACAAATGAAATTTCGGGACGCTATCCCATAATAACGGAGCAACTGAAAACCGTGCTGCAAGAGTTTCCAAAGGGAAAGAATGTTGCGCTGCCTTTGCAGGCTATCGCGGATGACCCCGATTTCTTTGGTGGTGAAGAAGATCGAAAGCCTTGGGCGGACACAGTGGCAGTCTCCCAATTGAGACCTAAGGAGAAAATGAGATGATCTGGACGGTTACAAAATATCTGGCTGTGGTCATGGCGCTGCTTGCGGTTGTTCTAGGGCTCGCCTGGACAACCTCTCCCGATCCGAAGTTGAACCCGGCAAGTTTTGAGAAGGAACCGGTGGCGGAACGAATTGCTCCCCTGAATGAAGCCGCGACGCTGGCTCAGTATCAGGATGAAGATGGTGTGGTTCGCACTTTGCAGGTTTTGCGCTTTTCCAATGATACGGTTACGGGCATCGACTTGGTGGAATTGGGCGGATCTCGTTTCGACGATCCGTTTGCGGCGCTGTCCTCAGTATCAGAGACTAATCTTACTACAGAGTCAGTTGCCAATTATCCTACCGTAGACGTTGCGTTTTCGGCTTTGTTGCCAGCAGGGCCATCAGGTTCCAGACATATTGGTACAGGCACAAATTTCCCCGAACATGCCGAAGAAGCGAACAGTCAGTCGGTGTTCCAGTTTCCCAAATTTGGTTCCGCGACGCCGGCCCGAACACAGATACGGGCCGTGGATGGGATTTTGCTCGATTACGAGGTCGAACTGTGCATGCGTTTCGATCGAGATATCAAGTCCGCAACAGATTTCGAACAATCAGTAAAGGGCGTTTTCCTGTGTGGTGATTTCACCAACCGGAATGCGCTGGTCGAACTGGCTGTCCCTGATAATCTAGACTCTGGCTATGGCTTTAGTGATGCCAAAAGCGGTCCAGACTCTTTCCCAACTGGCCCTTTTCTTGTCATCCCAAGTGACTGGGAAAGCTTTGTTGCTGATGTGCGTATGACGACGGCGGTCAATGGCCAACCACGCCAGGATGCGAGGGGAAAGGAAATGACCCTCAATTTCCGAAAATTGGCGGAAAAAGCGCTTGGTGACATGGAAAAACCCAGATTCCTCTATCAAGATGGGTTTTTTTGGCTGGCGGAAGATAAAAAAATACCGGCCAATGCTACCCTGATGTCTGGAACATCCGAAGGCGTCATATTTACCTCTCCCACCAGAGGAGACATAATTGAAGGCGTCTGGCGATATTTGACAATTGGTGGGCCGTTTTCCGAAACAACCATGCTTGATGCGGCCAGAGCTAAGTTCATCGAAAACGAACACCGATCAGGCCATTTCCTACAAACAGGCGACAAAGTCCGGCATGGTTCAAATTTCCTCGGGAATATTGAAGTTTCGATTGCTGGATAGCCGATCAAGACCGAACAGGTGTTTGTCAAAAAACGGTTGATCCAAACGGGCTTTTTTGGGTGTAGAAGGTCTTTCAAGTGATATTCGCTTTTGTACCTAAGCAGCTAAAATTAGACATTCTGCAATCGGGACATAGCAGGCATCGGATTTTCCGTTAGCCCGGCGAAACCGGGTCAGTTTTGCGCATCATTCGGGTTAATCCTTGGGACGCCCTGCAAACTTGCCACAGGCTCGCCATGACCGCACAATTACTGTTCAACTTCCTCTGGCTCAGATAGCAATTGATCATTGCTGCATCTGGCAAACATATAGATCACACTGCCCGGCTGGCGGCTGATATAGCTGTAGTTTATTTCCGGCTACGGTTTCAGCAGCGTCAACTGACCGCGAATGGGGTACATATTCTCGTCACCAAATAAAACACCCGCTCCCAATCCAGAGCAATTGATAAGAGCTGCATACCCATCAAGGACATTGCGACAAGCAGACCGAGTGAAGAATCCGATATCGCTGCCAAAGCATAGGAACCGGCAGGTCATGCAATTTTACCGAAAACCAGCGGAATGACGTTGTTAATCAATATGGCGATCATCATACAGAAGACAAATAGTGGCAGCTTCAAACCAGTTTAAGACGTTGCAAAAGTTTCCGCAGTATCCCGAAAGCGGGCATTTGGGCATGAATTCAACCTGTCCCAGTTGCCCAGTATTCACCAAAGTACGTTTAGTCTGACAAGACCAATCAGGGACAAGTTGTGGTTAGTTTGACAGCACCGTTCCCGCAGATATTTCATATTGAAGCGTCTCATCCACATTGCCGCGCGTATAGGCGTGATAGCTGTTACGTGTTTTCGAATAGATACGCTGAGCGATCGGCTTGCCCCAATCAGTTTCGTTGAGTGCGGTGAACAATGGGTTGACAAACTTGTTGCGTCCCACTTTCGCCAAAAAGCGCTCGGTCTGCTGAACGGCCGGATCGTATTCATTGCGTAGCGCCGCCTCCAGCCACAGAAACAACACTTCATTGTTGCCAGTTTGCGAAAGCTCCAAGGTTGTGTCTAGTGCTGCCAGTTGCTTGTTAGACAAATCCTTAGGGAGTTCCTCAAGGAAACGCCGCTGTTCCGCCGCCGTCCAGACGCGCCATATATCGACATCGGGTAGCGTTCCCTTGTTCGCATAAGCTGCAACCGCGCTGTCCACTGCGGCAAAAGCTTGACTATCGGGCTTCCAGGCGTTTTCCGGCAAGCCTGTGCCATAGACCCATTCGTCCAGCATCAATCGTTTTTCGAGGTCCGCATCGCCGTCAATCAGCTTCTCGCGCATATCTACCAGGAACATTTCGGATGTCACTGGCTCGAATGCGTGACTGTCAAACCATTGGGTCAGCCAGGCATCAAACTTTTCCCGGCCAATGATATTTTCCACCGTGCGCAGGAACACGGTTCCCTTGTCGTAAATCGCGACACCCTTCGTATCGAAAGGGCTTATTGCATCGGGTGTGCGCATGGCCGTGGCGGGATTGTCTGCACCGGCCTCTTTGATACCATCGACCAGACTGGCATAGCCGAGCGCATATTCTTGCTCAGCGCGTTCCTTGCCATAGACGGCCTCGACGATGCGGTTCTCGAAATAGGAGGTAACCCCTTCGTTCAACCACCCATCGCGCCAGCTTGAATAGGTGGTCAGATTTCCTGACCAGCTATGCGCCAGTTCATGAGCAACCAGCCCGTTGTTGGAGCGATCACCCGCAATGAATGTTGGAGTGAGAAAGGTCATCACCGGATTTTCCATACCGCCATAGGGGAAGGCTGGCGGCAGGATGATCATATCATAACGGCCCCAGCGATAGTCGCCGAATAATGCAATCCCGGCGTCGATCATCTCTTCTGTATCGCCGACTTCCTGCGCAGCAGCCTCGATGACTTCGGGTTCTGCCCATACGCCTGAACGCGAACCCAACTCGCGAAATCCGATATTACCCGCGGCAATGGCGATCAGATAGGGAGGGACGGGGTTGTTCATCACGAAGCGAAAGTCACGGCGATCCTCGCCCTTTGGTTCGGGATCGCCCTGAATCACACCGCTCATGACGACATTCAGAGGCTCGGGCGCCGAGATGGTCGCTTGCCATGTCTGACGGATTCCGGGGCTGTCCTGAGTGGGAATCCAGGTACGGTTGTTGATGGCCTGCCCTTGACTGAAGACAAAGGGATGCGCGCCGCCAGCTGTCTGCTCCGGACTTAACCACTGCAAGGCCTCGGCCCCAGGAGCAGACACATATTCGATCACGATCCGGTGTGTTGCAGCAAGTTCGCCCTCTGCCAGTTCAGCGCTTCGCTCCAGTTTCTGAGCCGGGAGTTGGACGGTCAAGGGTTCGCCCTTGTCTTCGACCGTCTCGCCAAGATCAAACTCCAGAGTATTGCCAGCCTCATCGGTGACCGCAGAGACGCGAAGGCCGTTGGAGTCGAGTATAATCTCGCTTGCCTCGTCCGCCGCCAGCACATCCAGCGTGGCCGTTCCTCCGATAGTCTTCGCATCAAAATCCATAGCCAAATCCAGGTCGATATGCGTCACCCGTGCCTCTTGAGGCTTCGCAAAAGTCTGATCATCAAACGCTTCTTCGCTGGACAAAATAGGCGCGATTTCACCCCGCCCAGCTGTGTCCTGCGAAACCAGGCCATCGCAGCCAGCAAGGAGAATCAGAAACGGAACAAAAAGAAATGAGACGTAAATGCGCATTGGGAGATCCTGATCAGAGAGAATGTTCGGGTGATTTACATGATACGGAGCAGCTTGCCAGCCCCTGATCTAATAAACTGTTCCCGTCGACATTCGATAGGCGGGTGAAATGGAGGTATATCTTTAGAGTTCGCGTTGCGCCCCAATAGCGGCCATCCGAAGAACGCAAAGCTAATATCTGCTTCTCTAATTGGGCCTTCTAGTCAAGTTCGCTGTTATACCATTGGTTGTCATTCATCTGGGTCACGCTTCTCTCC
>CANLUL010000007.1 GCA_947494305.1 uncultured Sphingomonadaceae bacterium
ATTAAGCTATCGCTTCACCTTTCCGAACAGCTCCACAAGCTCATCAAACTTTTCTTTCTGCTCTGTCTCATCCCCAGACGAAATTGCCTCGGCAACACAACAGGCCGCGTGATCCTTGAGTATTTGATCTTCGACTTTCGACAGCGCCGATTTCACCGCCTGCATCTGGGTTAGGATGTCCATGCAATAGCGATCTTCCTCAACCATGCTGGCTATACCGCGCACTTGCCCCTCGATACGTTTCAGTCGGTTAAGCTTATCCTTGTGGGTTACCGATGGCATAAATCACCTTTCTATTGATATACCCTATAGGGGTATATATACTCCCTTATCACAGGAGTATCAATATCGATGACCAAAGCGTTCAACAATAGCCTTGCTGACCCAAGCCGCCGGACATTTGTTCGAAGTCTGGCAAGTTTGGCAGCACTTGCCTCTTTGCCAATGCCTGCATGGGCATCTGGAAAAATGGGGCACAAAATGGGTGGCGCGCTGCGCAATGGCATGGATGAAGTAGCTGGTCCCAATGTCCATCTCCATATTGCTGATGGCATGTTCCGCACTGACAATCGTTCGGGTCATGGCATTGGATTAAACGGCACTATTCCCGGACCGCTTATTCGGTTGCGCGAAGGCACACGCGCGAACCTCATGGTGCATAACATGTTGGGTGAAGATAGTAGCGTGCATTGGCATGGGCTGCTGCTGCCATTCCAGTTTGACGGTGTTCCGGGCCTCAGCTTCCCCGGCATCAAACCAGGTGGGAATTTCACAGCTAAATTCGATGTGCGGCAATCGGGCACATATTGGTATCACAGCCATTCGGGTTTGCAGGAACAGATGGGGCATTATGGTCCAATCATCATCGATCCCGAAGGCAAAGACCCGGTGGAGTATGACCGCGAGCATGTGATCCTTCTCTCAGAATTTGCCGACATGCATCCGCACCAGATCATGAAAAAACTCAAAGTCGCCGAAGGCTATTTCAGCCAGCAAAAGACCGCGACGTTTGATGATTATAATATGAACGCAGAAGAACGGCTGATGTGGGGCCGTATGCGGATGATGCCGACCGACATTGCCGATGTGTCCGCTCCCACTTATACCTATATGATCAACGGTCACGGCCCGGCAGATGGTTTGGAGCTACCTTTTGAGCCGGGCGAGCGGGTGCGGCTGCGTTTCATTAACGGAAGCGCAATGACATTCTTCAATATCCGCATTCCCGGCCTGCCTATGATGGTTGTGCAGGCCGATGGCCAAAATGTGCAGCCTACCGAAGTGGACGAGTTCCAAATTGGTATAGCTGAAACTTATGATGTGATTGTCACGCCAAAGGCAGGCACATTTGCGCTGGCAGCGGAAAGCATGGACCGTTCCGGCATGGCGCAGGCTGCGCTCACCTCTCAGCCTGGGAAGAGTGCAATTTTCCCTGAGCTGCGCGATCCGCCGCTACTCTCTATGGTTGATATGGGGCATGGCGGTATGGCCGAGGGCGGACATGATGGGCATGGCGGCAGCGGTCATTCGGGACATGGCAGCATGGCCCAGGGGAAAATGGATCACAGCCAGATGGATCATTCTAAAATGAACCATGGTGCTGCTGACAAGCCTGAACCCGCAATGGATCACTCAGCACATGAAGTAGGCGGCATGCGAATGCGCGATACATCACTGTTGCCCGCGAGTGTGGACGTGAATGCGGGTGTCGATATGGTGGCAATGAACCCGCAGGATCGGATGGGTTATCCGGGATTGGGTTTAGACAATGTCCCCCATCGGGTTTTGAACTATGAAATGCTCCGGGCACTCAAGCCCGACCATAACACCCGTGAACCAGACCGTGAGATGGAGCTTCATCTGACGGGCAATATGGAACGCTATATGTGGTCGTTCGACGGCAAGAAATATAGTGCCGTGAAAGATAGCCCACTGCGCTTTTCCTATGACGAAAAGGTCAGGGTGAAACTTGTAAACGATACAATGATGGCGCACCCCATCCATCTGCATGGTATCTTCTTTGAACTGGTCAATGGAGCTGGTCATGCGCAGCCCAAAAAACATACGGTCATCGTGCAACCGGGCAGCAGCGCAACCTTTGACGCCACGTTCAACGAGCCGGGTGACTGGGCGTTCCATTGCCATCTGCTTTATCACATGCATGCGGGCATGATGCAGACGGTGAGCGTCGCCTTTCCCGAAAAGGCAGGCCAATGAAAATGAGGCTTCTCGTAATAATGGCTTTGGCCGTGACCTACTCGCCTGCTTTGGCACAAGTGGATCATAGTCAGATGGACCACAGCAAAATGGATCATGGCAAGACAGAGAAGACTGACGAAAAGGGGCATGGCGACCATTCAGGCCATGATATGAAGCCTAAGCCTGCGCCACAGCTTAAGCCAGTAAAATCCGGCCCTCCCAATGCTGCTGACGCGATTTGGGGTGAAGATGCTATGCGGGCATCGCGCAAAGCGCTCTATAATGAACATGGCAATATGTCGCTCTACTGGTTTCAGGGAGACCGCCTTGAATATCGCGCACGCGAAGGAGAGAATGGCTATCTGTGGGATGTTCAGGGCTATTATGGCAATGACACGGACAAATTCTGGTTGAAGAGCGAAGGCGAAGGCAGCTTTGGCGAAGAGATAGAGCAAGCCGAAGTGCAAGCGCTATGGAGCCATGCCATTGGTCCGTTCTTCGATTTGCAAGCTGGTGTCAGGCAAGATTTCCACGGACCCGAGCGAACCCATCTTGCGCTGGGTGTGCAAGGGGTCGCACCATATCATTTGGAAATCGATATTGCGGGCTTTGTTTCAAACAAAGGTGATGTGACCGCACGTATTGAAGGCGAATATGATCACCGCTTGACGCAAAAAATTATCTTGCAACCACGTGCTGAAATCAACCTTTCGGCACAAGATATTCCCGAACTGGAAATTGGTTCGGGTGTCGACAGTATCGAAGCCGGTTTGCGCCTGCGTTATGAAATCACGCCTGAATTTGGCCCCTATTTGGGCATCGAGCAGGAATGGAAGCTAGGCGGCAGCCGTGACTTTGCCATAGCCGATGGACAAGACCCCAGCGTCACCAACTATGTCATCGGTGTGCGTTTTTGGTTTTAGGAGAATTGAAATGAGCGAACATACCGCATCCTGCCATGACCATAAAGACGCCAATCCCTTTGTGACCTCTGCAAAGGCGACACTCCATTGCCTCACAGGCTGCGTGATCGGCGAGGTATCGGGTTTGATTATAGCTATGGCGCTTGGACTTGGCGTTTGGCCGACAATCATATTGGCAACTTCGCTGGCCTATCTATCCGGCTTCACGCTTGGCCTATTGCCTGTAATGCGTGATCAAGACAAAACTTTCATGCAAGCGCTCAAGCTTATCTGGATTGGCGAAGTCATCTCGATAGGTGTAATGGAGTTAGCCATGAACGCGACTGATTATTATATGGGCGGCATGACAGCAGGCAGCTTGCTAGCCCCGCAATTCTGGATTGCCATGTTCGCTGCCATTCCGGCTGGATTTATCGCCGCCTGGCCCGTAAATTGGTGGCTACTAAGCCGTGATCTGAAAGCTTGTCACTAAAAAGCTAATGTCCGCTGTTGGGGCGCAAACCAGACACCAGTCGAGGTCGTTTCTTGCGACAGCAACTGGGCCGATAGCAGACTATCCGATACTAACCGCTATGGACGCAAAAGCGGACATTGGTATGTTGTGACGATTATCGTGCACATATTGCCCATCTGACACCTGCCAGAACTAGTCAGAAAAAAATGACCCATTTTTCTCTGTTTATACGCCTTGGTTATTGGGCGCAGAAAAAATGGGGGATACAATGCTTGGTAAACAGTCATTGGTAAAGGTAATTACTCGCCAAATAGTGGCTCGTAAATCACTACCGCTGGTAATAGGTATCACGGTGCTTTCTACCAACGTCAACGCGCAGGGCCTGCGTGTATCGGATGGTTCGGCGACCGAATTAAGCGCGCTGAGTAGCGGCGAGCAGATTGTAATGGAAAGCCGTGATGGCGCAATCCAGTTTGCGGGCCACGAAATAAACTTATCGGGTTTCAGCGGGATTGCCGGTTACGCCAGCGATGTCGCCTATTTGGTGACGATCACTGGCACAGCGGAAACCGGCGGTACAAGCGCCAAACGCGGACGGATGTTTCTGATCCCTCCTTTTGGCGCCGAACCCACGGTGGAACGTTTTGATGCCGGCCGGTTGCGCAATGCATGGGATGATGATGTCAAAGCGACCGCGCCTCAAGTGTACGCATCGCTAGATGATCTTGCGAAAGGTCAGGCTACAGGTGTTCTTGTCGGGCGGTTGGGAAGGACCGGCGTCAATGTGAACGCTTTGGGTTCAGCGAAAATGGAAACGGCGCGGCGCGAAACAATCGGCGGCGCAGCGGTGCAACAAATCCGGTTTTCTCCCGATCAGGCCAATGGCGACCTTGAACGGAACATCGTTACCCGTTTTGTCTCCGCTCTGGCTGCGGGTGACGAGGAAACAGCGGCACAACTCTTAGACCCGTTGCCATTTGGATATGATGGATTGGGCGACAATGGCGGCGCTGCACGTTTGTTAACCGCGCGCGCCCTGATCAACGAGCGTGACTGGGAAAAATTCAGTAACATTGCTCCCAACAAAATCAATGAAACAAGATGGATTTTGGAAACCGACCGTGACCAAGCGGTAATCGATTTGCGCCGAACGACGGACTTCGCATTCATTCAAGCTATAGAAGTGGGACAATAATCATGAGCAATCAACGCACGGATTTTCGCCGCGTCCTTTACACAGGCGCAGCCATTGCCAGCTTGCTAGCGTCACCAGCCCTTGCGGAGAATGGTGATTCAGAAGCAGTAACCGCAGCTGCAATTTCGAACCAAGCAATCAGCAGCCCCACAATCATAGAAGAAACCAACCGCTATGCACTGCGGCTCATGACCCAAATATATGATGGTGTTGAGGACTTCTCTCACACCCAGCTGCTTGGCTTTGGCCGTATCCGAAAGGGCAATCGCAGCATCACGCAATTTGATTTCGGTGATGGCACAGTCGTCATCGATGGCGAAACCGGCCTTGCCGCCAGCCGGTTCATGAATGTGAGTTCGACGGAGAAAGCTGTCGTTTACAATTATGATACGAAGACCATCTCTGGCGAATCAGAAATCGCCAGTTTCCATAACCGCTATGTCCGGCCATGGCTCGGGCGGGGTCCGGCATTGGATAGGAATGCAGAATGGACTACGGAGGTTCCGCTATCCGGATTTGGCGTGTTGGGTTTGACCGACACTGAAGTCAAGATCGCGTTGAGTCGGGAATATTTCGACCATAATGGCCAACAGATGGTGCTGATACATTATGTTATTCCAGCCTTTTCCTACAGAGCCACCGGAAAGAAAATAGTGCAATGGGGTCGCGGGATTTCGCTTACTGATCCCTCCTTTTCAAATATTTATCTGAATTCCATGCTCCACCGCGCCGTTGTCAGGGAAAACGGGTCTGCGGGAAGACCCTTACGCTATGCCCGGACGATGGTGGCTGCGAACCCCGATGGATCGGCGATGATCGATTATCGCGATGTCCCGCAACTACAGCAATATGTTGATGAATTCTTCAGCCCAGAAGCGATGCGCGTCACGCCAATTGGAGGGGAAGCACGTCCGTCTGACCGACGGTCATTGGCGCTCGCCAAGAATATGGATTTGCTGGCCTTGTCGATTGGTGAGGACGGCGCAAACGATGTACCCATTACCGCCGGAGCTCAGGGAAGCGGAGATCGCGGAACGGAAGTTTCGACGAGCTTGGGCGCAAGAGCGTTTACCGATCCCTCGTCTCCCGCGTTTACTCGGCCACAAAGCAACGATCTGGCTGCTGAAGAGGTGGTCGATATCCGTTCCGGGGGATCAAGCGATGCGCTGAGCAACACATTCCAAGGAAATGGCAATGGCGGGACTAATGAGACGACAGGGTTAGGCGCTCGTGATTTCACCAACCCGTCGTCCCCCGTCTTTACGCGGCCACAGGACAGTGATCTGGTTGCGGAGGAAGTCGTCGATACTCGATCCGGATCAAGCTCAGGCGACTTCGCTGTCTCGCCTGAAACTTTAAGAAGTCTTGACGAAAGCCGAAATGACGGCGGTGATCCAATCAGAGATGCGTTGAACCGGGTTCAAGGCGGCGGAAGCGATCTCACCTTCGGGAACCCAGAACCGCAGAATAGCAAGGACAAGCCGGCTTCCACGCTCGATACTGTAGAAGCCACCGGGAATGTGCTGAACACAGGGTTAGGTTACGCGGACAAAACCAATGCTATCAGCGGAGGGCTCCTTGCTACCGAAACGGTGCGCCTTGCGAACCTCGCGAAGGATTTGGGCGGAAAGATCAACACCGCTGCGGAAAGCTACCGGCAAGCATCGGCTAGATTGAAACAATCCGGCAAAGTTACTCTCAAATTGATGCCGCAGGCTCAAATAATATTGGACCGCTATGTCAATACAACCAATGAGCTGGGCTTATTAGAGAAACAACTCGATGCCTTCTCCTCCAATCTCGCCAATGTGGCCAAGCAAGGTGGTACTATTACCCCGGAAAACATGGTCGATGCCAACAATTTGGTCAGCAAATACAATGATCTCCATGAAACTGCCGAGTCCCAGTTCAAGACTTTTCAGGGCATGGACAACAAATATATCGCAACGTTTGATGACACCGACTCTTTCACCGCACGATTGCTGCAAAATGTGGAAGACCGCTCACGCGACCTCTATGACTTGGAAAAAACCGCAGCCAACTTGGAAAATGAAGCGACCGCGCTGCAAAAATTAGTTCGCCGGGTTCCGACGGAACAATTGCAGGAGGTTCTCGACAAATTCGGTGACTCCCCTGCCGGAAAAGTCCTTGATGGGGTCAGTCATGGCATGAATGCCTATACCGTTGGCAAGTCGACCTACAATACCATTGATGCGGCGTATAATGACAAGAGTTCTGGACAACTGGACTTGGCACGTGACCACAGTTTCAGCGGCCTTGCGCTGGACCTTGCTGCGCTTGCCGGCAATGCCGTAAGCGGCAATGTTTCAGGTTTCTTAAGTGATGCAGCAGCCATAACCTTCGGTTCGGTTAGCGATATCTTTCTGTCTGGCAAAGCATTGAAAGATACGCATCAGCTCAATGCGCGTCTTTTGGAACAAACACGCGATATGGATCGCGCGTTAATGGTGAAGCGCCACAAAAAAGTGGTTAGCCTGGGCGAGGAACTTGCAGAAGCCGGTGTTGAACTTGCTTCTCTTAAACAAGAAGTCGACGATTCGGTTAAACGGTCCCAAGATCTGCTAGATGAGCGACGGCGCAACCGGGAGGAACTGCGGCGACAGGAGGAAGAAGATCGTCGCCGTGCAGAAGTAGCAAAACAGGAGCGGGAAACGGAGAATGAACGGCGCAGAACTGCCAATGACCGTTTCAAGGAATCCATGGATCCGGAATACCCGACAGCCCCTCCGCGGGTTGTCCGCGTCAATGATACGGAAGGCGATGAAGAATATGACGGCCCTCCACCGACGATTTTAACCGACCAGCAACTGGCCGTGATAGAACGCGAAAAACGGCGTCAGGAAGCACAAGAAGACCTTGATGCATATCAGAAGCAGAAGCTGGCTGATATGAAGGCGGAAGAGGCCGAGCGGGCGAAGAATCCCGGCACTAACGAGTTTCGAACAACAGCATTGGAAACCAGTGAGCTGATCGTCAGCAAATTTGACATGGAGCCTGTGGAATTCGAACGTGTGGAATTTGATCCAGTCAGGTTCGACAAAGACGGTGATCTGTTCGATGAGGATGGGAACCTCCGCAAAGTAGGTCCGGATGACTTCAAAATGACACCGTTTGATCCGCCAGATATCAGCAAGTTCCCGCCAACGGACCCGGATGACCTGGATGGCTATCCCGGAACCGGCGAATATCCATCCGCGAGCCTGGACAGCATTAGCGGATCTGCAACCGAACCAGATTTGGACCAATGGGCAGATTGGCTTGCCACACAGGATGTCCGAAAGCTTGAACAACTCGCCAGAGGAGCTGGTTATCCAAGCCTTGCCTTTGCTTTGGCCAATGCCGAGAGGATCATCAGACAATCCCTGGATTCCGGTTACCGTGCCTATGCCAATCGCGGACCAAATTGTGCCGGCTACACTGGCTGCACTGGTTCGGTTGGTCCCTGGAGGCTTGCTTACGCAACCATCAGGCTTGGTGATATTTTGGCACAGAGTCGGGGGATATTCTCGAGCGGAGGGTTTTCCGACATCGGCATTTCCGGTTTCAACCTGATGTATGCGCTGAGAGATTTTGGTATTCAGGACGGCGATTTGATCGACGTAGAAATCACCCAGTTTGGTCGCAAAGTATTCACCTTGCGCAATCATTTTCTACTGACCGCCGGCACCAATTTCAGCACCAATCTGCGGCCGGGAGTATCGCAGATGGTGGTAACCGCACTCAACGAAGGGTCTGCTTCACCAAATACAGCGGCAGTAACCATCAACAATGTTGTGCGCGGGAATGGTGCACAAACCTACTCATTGGAAACCGGTCAGACTGCAACGTTGCGCATCGAATCAGGCGCGACGGAATAAGGGGTTAATCACATGATAATTCACAAGAAAACCCTCGCAGTCATAGCCTGCGGAGCAACATGCCTGCCAACGATTGTACATGCGCAAGCTGTACCCGATATTCAGGATACCATTACGCAGGGCAGCCAAATCGATGATATAATCCGCGATCAGGACCGTATCGGCCCGCGCCTGGGCGGAGATGGTGACGAAATAGACGGAGAGGCCGGAATTTATGTGCTACGCGTCAACGAAATTTTCTACGTCGGCGGATCCTATGGGGTTAACTACTCCGAAAACCCGCTGAGGACGGTTGATGATGTTGGCGGTGCATTTTCGGTCAATCTTGCAGCCACAGCAGGCATGCAGACACGCTTTGCTGAAGCCATTGACTTGGGCGTTAGTGCGACCATTGGCGGCACCGAATATAACGAGCTATTCGCGCCGTCTTCGCGCAATATTAACGGCGCGATCAACATCGGAACTCAGATTGGCCAATCGCCCATCTATATCGGAGCGACCGGTTTTGGCGGCTTTAACTATGACATGAGCTTTGAAAATGGCACGGGCTTCTATGGCGGATCAGCCTCACTGAGCGCGGCGTTACCCTTGGGACAGCGCACAGTTTTGCGTCCGGTGATTAGCGTCACCCGGCAATGGAGTGAAACAGAGGATAATAATAGTACGTCTGCCGTTGGAGCCGTCTCCATAACCCATGGAATCACGAACAACTTTATCGTTGGAGCTTCAGCCAGCGTCACGCACAGCTGGTTCGATGACTTTTTTGAAGATGTCACATTCGTAAAGCGCAAAGATTGGCAGTATAGCGGCGGCATCAACGCGACCTATCGATTGAACGAGAACATCTCGGTTGGGGCTGCGGCTGGTTATGAAAAACGCGACTCAACATTCTTCCTGTCTGAATATGATAGCTTCGATGCATCGCTGACCTTCTCGGCACGTATCCGGTTTTAAAGGTGCCCGATATTCAACGAGAGAGTCGTAAATATTTTGCATTCAGCGCTTTTTCCGGCATTTTAAGTGAACGTAATTTACCGAAAGCGATAAACGGCAATCTTGATACTCCATGTCGTAAATTCTGGAAAAGTGGAACAAAACATCCTACCACTACCCCATTCAGGGAGTATTATTTGACCGGGGTTCTGGATCACAAGGCGTTGATGGATGAATGGCAAGCGGGCGACCGCCATGCCGGGAATCAGCTGTTCACCGATCTTGAGCGCGAACTCCACCTGATCGCTGCAGCCAAGCTCGCCAGTGAAAGCAACTCTTCATTGTCGACCGGTGATTTGATCAATGAAGCCGTCATTCGGCTTTCCCGGCTCAAGGAAATTGATCTTCAAAGCAAGGCACATATTCTGGCTCTGGCTTCGCGGATTATGCGGCAGGTTCTGATTGATCACGCTCGGCGACGCAACAGCGCCAAGCGCGAGCATGCAAAAGTGACGCTGGTTACCAATATTGGTGTCTGGGACCGTCCGATAGAGTTGCTCACGCTCGATCTCCTGCTCGATGAGCTCAAGGAAATGGATCAGCAGAGGGCAGATATTGTCGAAATGCGCTTTTTTGGTGGCATGTCGATATCGGACATTGCGGTCGTGTTGGATGTCTCCGAAGCAACCGTCAAGCGGCGCTGGATATCAACCCGGGCCTGGCTGCATGACAGGCTTAAGTCATAGTCCATGGTGGATCCTGATCCGTCAATTGAACTCGCCGCCATGGAGCTTTTTGAACAGGCGATGGAACAGCCGGCTGAAGAACGGGAAAGCTACATATCTGACAATAGCAGCGCAGCCGAGGAAACACGACGTCGCGCATTGGAACTTTTGTCGGTCAATGCGGGTGCGCTTGCTTCGCTAAAAACCGGCGG
Source organism: uncultured Sphingomonadaceae bacterium (assembly GCA_947494305.1). Classification (GTDB taxonomy): domain Bacteria; phylum Pseudomonadota; class Alphaproteobacteria; order Sphingomonadales; family Sphingomonadaceae; genus Parasphingorhabdus. The sequence continues at coordinate 10,520 of CANLUL010000007.1, forward strand.
AGCTACCGACCTGGATGAGGAAGAAGAAATACACCCTGAACAAATTGGGGCCTACCGCATATTACGGTTGTTGGGGAAAGGCGGAATGGGTGCAGTTTACATGGCTGAACGCATGTCCGATGATTTTGACCATGTGGCGGCCATCAAACTCGTGAAACCAGGACTGCTGTCTGCCTCGCTAGTAGAACGCTTTCGGCGAGAGCGCCAGCTCTTGGCACAGCTCAATCACAAGAATATTGCGCGGCTCTATGATGGTGGTGAGACGAAAGAGGGATCTCCATACATTGTTATGGAATATATTGATGGTGTTCCGCTTTCTGAATGGCTGGAAACCCTTAAACCGGACATAGCTGAACGCTTGTCGCTTTTCGCGCAAATATGCGAAGCGGTGGAATATGCCCATCAGAACCTTGTCATTCACCGTGATCTGACCCCAAGCAATGTTCTCATTGATGAGGCTGGACAGGTGAAGTTGATTGATTTTGGCATTGCGAGAATAGCGGCGGAAGATGATGCAACAGATAATCAGGCGTCTACTTTTACAGGGTTGAGTCTTACCCCTGGCTATGCTGCTCCTGAACGGTCAAAAGGTGCTGCGGCAAACACGTTGTCTGATGTTTTTTCACTGGGACGTTTACTGACCTTGCTGACAGGAGATTCAAGGAAGGACGAGCTAGTTGCCATCGCGGCCAAGGCATGTTCATCTGACCCAGATGAGCGATACGCCACAGCGGGTGCACTGAATGAAGACATTACTCGGTTTCGAACTGGACATGCCGTTCACGCGAAAAACGGTGGGCTAAGCTACCAAATCTCAAAGTTTGTTATGCGTCAGAAAATGGCCGTGACTTTGGGAGGCTTGATAGTAATCGCGCTTTGCGGTGGAATGATTGGAACCTATATCCAATATAGTAGAGCTGATCAGCGTTTTAATGACGTTAGGACGCTGGCGAACACCATGATGTTTGACATATATGACGAGATATCATCGGTACCCGGAGGATCAAGTGCCGAAATCAAACTGGCAGAGGCATCTCAAAAATATTTGGATGACCTTGCCGCCCAAACATCTGCTGATCCGGATCTGCAACTGGAGGCGGCACGCGGGTTTATTCGACTATCGAACATTCAAGGCAGTCCATCAAGTGGAGCAAGAAAACGTATCAAGGAAGCTAAGGCAAACTTGCTTGCGGCAGAGAGACTTCTCGTACCTTTACTAATGGCTGATCCAGAAAATACAGACGCCCGATACGAACTCAATCGCGTTTACTATTTGACCGCTGATATGGCCATTTTCAATGACCTAAACGTAAAGGCTGCGTTCCCGGCAATACAAAAAGCTATCGACATACTGGAAGATGCGAAAGATATCGGGCCGTTGAACATCAAAATCAAAACGGCTCTTATTTCATCCAAATCCATGTTGTCACTGGCTTATGGGAAAAATGCACAACCTGATGAAGCTTTAAAGATTGCTCAAGAGGTCAAGCGGGACAACTTGAATCTAGCTCGCGAAGCTCCGCAAGATAAAGCAGTCCAGCGTCAAGTGGCCATAAGCTTGAACAATCTTGGGCGACAGTTTGTCAATATAGAAAAGTATTCAGCAGCTCGCGATTTATACTCTGAAGCGATTGCTGTAATGGAGGGGTTACTCGGGTCGGCGCCTGATAATGATCTGTACCAAAGAGATATGGCTTATACTTTATGGCGCCGTGCAACAGCCTATAGCAGGATGAAGGAGGGACAGGCTTCGCTAAGTGATTTTAATGAGGCTGTGCGAATAATGGCTAAGCTGGTCAGAAAAGACCCCAACGATAGTAATTATCTAAGCTTTCATAATGCCATAAAAGGCGAAAGTATGTTGGCCTACAAGCATCTCAAGCGATATGCAGTCGCAGAAAAAATTGGTCGTCAGCATATTGCAGACAGCGATAGTTTTTCTCGAAAATATCCAGACGACAAAATTGCCATTGAGGATAAACTGGTCGCATACCAAAATCTGATTGGCCTCTTTGATGAATCGCGTCAGTATGAAAAAATGTGCCAAATGATCATTTCTGCAGATGCTCATTTGACCATAATGGAAGAAGAAGGAATATTGACTAAGCTAGAAAAAAAGCAATCGCTGGCATTTGATAAGCAAAAGAAGCGCTGTGACGCTTAGTTAAGTCAGTTAAACTTGTTAATAGGCACGGTCTTCAAGTGCGGAGCCGTAAGAGCAACCAAAAATTTGTGTAATCCGATATCGTTCAACTAGGTAAAAGTAATCAATTTGAACCATTGTCTTCATCTATAGAAACCTTTGCTTTTTGTGTATCTAATGTCGGCTTTCGCGACAAAGTGGAAGCCATCGGAAGGACCGAAGACTGGAGATCAACGAGAAAGGGGCCAAGACCGTTCGCGATATCTTCAAGCGCTATGCCAAACTCAAATCCGTTCCAAAACTGGCGGAGGAATTAGCAGCTCAGAAAATCCGAACCAAAGAACGTGTTTTCAAGGACGGGCGGAAGGCAGGCGACATAGCATTTGGCCGAGGCCCATTGACTGCCTTGTTACAAAACCCAATCTATGCAGGCAAAGTCCGGCACAAAACACCGCCCCACTCATTATGGCCCATGGCAATCATGCTTTCTGCTGTACCAATGATGAAATCGCGAACATGCTCATTGATTGCTTCACTTGCGGCCATATGGCCCCATAGTCCGTCAAAGCTGTTCATTAGTCGCTCTCCACGCCAGAAGAATCTTCTTCTTCAGTCATCATCATGACATCGCGGAACAAGCTATCTCCTTGGGTTAGAAGCTGCCGTACCCGACCCAGATTGCGCGCTTCTTCCTCTTCGGTGTCACAGACATGCAGGATGAGACCAGTGATCAAGTCGCGAGCGCTTTCATCCCAGTGCATATCTTTCTGATTGGCTTTAACGATTAGACTGTCAGCAATCATGCCCGCGATATCAATGGCTTCATCGCTTTCGATATCGATCATATCGAGCGGATTGAACGAGCCCAATAACTCTGGCGGCAGTTTCGCTTCACCGAAGGGATCAAGTGCAATGGCTTGATGACCCTTTAGCATAGCGCGATTGCGTGCCGTGATTGCTGCATTCTCACCCTTGGGATCAATGATGACCGCGCTGCCTGGCCAAAGACAGAGATTTGGAATGATAAGCCCCGTACCCTTACCGCTGCGGTTCTGGGCCGAATTCCAGAGATACCGGTCATCCCTTGTACCAACCGCATTGCCTGCTGCATCACGCCCCAACCAGATCATGCCGGGTTCATATGGTTCGATCTCATGCAGCCAACCCGCACTGGCAAGCAAGCGACCTCGATTGTCACCGACACCACGTGGAAATTGAAATATTTTAGATTTGTCGTCTGACATTTATTTGTCCTTTCAAATTTTTGAAAGGACCTGATCGCTGCTGCGTCCGAACAAACTCAATGCAATGAGCGGGCAATATCTTTCCCTTAGGCAGGAACGGGGTGATAAAAATGACCGGCAACAAATAGTTCAAATTTTATCTAATCTTTAGATGCGGTTAATCTTCTTGCATCAAAATTATCATATTCGCGCAAACCATTGCAGAAAGGAGCAGCGTGGCCATTGATCTTCAAATTAGCTTTTCTGACGCTGCTCATGCAACTGAACCTGCGATGCCATCGACATGGTTTCAGGACTTTAGTTTTGGAGGCACCATGTTTGAAGCTGCTGTTGGCAACGCCGAAGCGCTGAGCGGCATTGGCGAAGCCGTTGCCGATGTCGCTATCGATAGTCGGTTAAGATTGGAAGCCGAAGAGCGCAAAAAGAATGATCCTGCTTCTGATGCAAGCATCATTGCAGAACTAGGTGACAACCAGCGTGAAGCGGTACAGAAAATGCTGGCGGCGGCTCAGGCACGCTCTGCGGAACTGGATCGCGAGATTGCGATCTGGGAAGGCAAGTTCGAGGCCCAATTTGGCGATGCATGGCGAGAAACCATCGCCAACGAAATTCTTGAACCGGATCAAATCCCTCAGCGCCGTGATGGTGAAAGCATGACGGACTACCGAGCGCGATTGGAATCTGTCCTCATTGCCGAGATGATTGACCCGAACACTGGAGAGATCAGAGCCGAATATGCTGACAGCCCCTATGCTGAGTGGGCAAAGGCACAGTTTGAAAAACGCGAAATTGATCAATTTGTCGCTGATATCGAAGATCCAAATGCGACAACAGAATATGTGGCGCAGCGTACCCAGGAATTTGGTCAAACAGCTACTGGTTCTCAAATTGCATTGGCTGCTGGCAGATTGAAGGGCGGCTCCTTAGCACAGCAACAACTGGCAACGAATGTGGACAATAAGGTGGATAGTGAATCGACCAGCATGTCCGCAGAAGCAGGAGCTGGCGCGTTTCTACCAAGCTAAGTTCTAGTTAAGTTCTCGCTTCATCTCGAACTTGTGTTGCTTGGCCGCTTCGGTCACAAAATCCCTCGCTCTACCTAGCGCATATGGGCCCCACACATGGTTTCTGGTGACATATGCTACGGTAGTGTCGCCGCTACCGCCCTTCTCATAGAAAAAGCGGACATTGGTAATGCCTTGAGCCTCGAAATCTTTGCGCAACACTTTGACCACAGTTTTGGTGGGAACTTTGGTATTCTGTCCAATGTGCACTGGAACGGCTAGCGTATTGGGATTGGCATCAACCCACTGAACGGCGGCCCGGTCAGCATCATTCAGTATTGTTGTAGTGGCAGTTGTGAATGAAGCTGGTTCGGCAAATACCACACTAGGTAACAGCAGCATCGCTGTCGCCAATATTCCAAATCTTGTTTTCAACGATATGGCCATTACCTGTCCGCCAATAACGACCATTTTTGTCAATAGTGGCGAACATGCAAAGCGACCCAGTTGCTAAATGTCTTGGAAGAACCTTTTGATTGCAGTAATATGCTTCATGCGCAGTGCAGGAAAAACCTGCCTTAAGCTCACGAGATTTGGGCGCGATATTGACTGTGACAAAAACGGTCCTTTTTGACAAAAACCGTGACATCAAAAATCTCTGGCTCCAACTAACCGGACAACCTGCGCGAATTTACAAATGGCACGTATCGGATATGCGCGGGTATCAACTTCCGACCAATCTCTTGATCTGCAACTAGATGCTTTGAGAGAAGCTAGCTGCGATCAAGTTTTTACAGATGATGGGATTTCGGCCATCGCCAAAAAGCGTCCCGGATTTGGGAAGGCATTAAAGACCCTGAAGACCGGTGACACTTTGGTTCTCTATAAAATGGACCGCGCATTTCGAAGTCTGCGTCATGCGCTCGATGTTTTAGAGCAATTTGAGAAAGGAGGTATCGACTTTCTCGTTTTGACCGAAGGGATTGATACTTCAACTCCAATGGGAAGATGCTTTTATCAGATTCGAAATGCCTTTGCAGAATTGGAACGCAGCCTAATTTCTGAACGGACCAAGGCGGGATTGGAGGCTGCGCGCAAGCGAGGAAAAAGGATAGGCCGCCCGCCATCATTGTCGGCAAATCAGATTCTGGAGGCTCGTGCTCGAAAGTCTGCCGGAGAGGATGTGGTAGCCATTGCCAGTCAGTTGCGTGTTAAACCCAGGACTATTTATCGGGCGATCAATGGTCGGTAGCTAATGACTGCATTGCGCCCCAACATTGGTCGTTCCGATGGAGTTTACAATATCCCGTATGCGGACACTGAATAGAAGCCCGTTGCTCCGTATAAACATTGTTCGTGCGGCACCATTTTGTAGGTTGTGAAACTGCTGATCGGTGCTGCTTTTGCTGAACAAAATCGACCGTCGATTTTTCGCGGTCCACTCCTTTGGGTAGGTATACCTGAAACCAGAAAAGCCTATTTCTCTATATCGCTGCCAGTCGACCTTCCAGCTAGGTGTTTGAATGGATTTGGTCGGAAGGGACTGTGGTTTGAGATTGAACAGTAACCTGACGTGGAGTTCTGAGTGCCCAAAATTCGTCTAGCAACAGATGTCGGTGGAACATTTACTGACCTGGTTTTTTATGAAGTCGATGCAGGGCAGGCTGTTGTTAACGGGGTGCAGGCGGTCAAGTCGCACACGACGCCGCCAAATTTTGAAAAAGGCGTTCTGGCCGCTGTGGAAAAAGCCGAGATTGATGAGCCATCTATCGAGTTTTTTGCGCACGGAACAACGGTTGTTATCAATGCGCTGACCGAACGCAAGGGCGTCAAGACTGCGTTAATTACGACCAAGGGATTCCGCGATATTTTGGAAATTGCGCGCGGCAATCGCCCCGACTTTTTTAACCTGCTTTACGAAAAACCAGAACCCTTTATTCCCCGTTATCTAAGGCAGGAGGTGTCAGAGCGGTTAACCTACAAAGGAAAAGTTCTGGAGCCTCTTTCAACCGATGGACTGTCGAATATTCTTGATAGTTTCAAAGCAGAGGGCGTCGAGGCTATCGCAATCTGCTTGCTCCATTCCTATGCAAATCCCGCCCACGAGATCGCACTTGAGCAAGCCATTCAAGACCATTGGCCAGAAGTTTCCACGGTCTGTTCCCATCAAATCACGCGTGAATGGCGAGAGTATGAGCGTTCCAATACCACGGCATTATGTGCCTATGTCCGCCCCATTGCTGTTGATTACCTGACCCGCATGGAAAACGAATTGCACGCAAACGGATTTGATGGGTCTTTTTACGTGATGCAGTCAAACGGCGGGATTGATACGCTTTCCTCAGCGAAAGCGACACCGATCACGATGGTGGAATCAGGGCCGGCAAGCGGAGTATTGGGCGCTGCAGCGCTTGGGGAGTTAATCGGCGAGAAGAATATTATTGCACTGGACATTGGCGGCACCACTGCGAAATGTTCGCTGATCGACAATGGCAATGTTGAGGTGACCAGCCAGTACATGATTGAAAAAAGCCAGCTTTCAGCAGGCTATCCGATCATGACTCCGGTGGTGGATATCGTCGAAATAGGCAATGGCGGTGGTTCAATCGCCTGGGTTGATGAAGACGACAAAATGCATGTTGGCCCCAAAAGCGCTGGTGCCAAGCCGGGCCCGGTCGCTTACGGAAAAGGCGGCACAGAGCCGACAACCACGGACGCGAATTTGATGCTTGCGCGGATAAATCCAGAATATTTTATCGGTGGTGAAATAGCAGCGGACATGAGCGCCGTAGCATCATCATTTGATACGATCGGAAAAAAACTTGGTCTTACGGCAACAGAGGCCGCTCGCGGAGTGGTTAGAATTGCCAATCACAATATGATCAGCACGCTTAAATTGGTGTCTATTAATCGGGGCTATGATCCGAGAGACTTTACCATGGTCGCTTTTGGGGGGGGCGGTGCAATGCATGCTACCGCTTTGGCCAAAGAACTGTCCATTCCCAAAGTGATTATCCCTGCGCATTCGGCCGTATTCTCGGCCTGGGGCATGCTGATGTCTGATTTGCGCCGGGACTATGTCAGAACCCACCCAATTCCGATTACAAATTCAAGCGCCGCTGAGCTCAATGGCATATTTCAAGAGATGGAGAGCGAGGCAGAAGAAGCGTATCGGGCCGATGATATCGATGCATCAGCTGTCCGTTTTGAGCGCTTTGTGGATTTACGATATGACGGCCAGGAACATTCGGTTCGCGTGCCCATACCCAATAGCGAAATTGATTCCGCCGAAATAGCGGCAACGCTGGATCGGTTCCAGGATGCGTATGAAAAAGAATATACCTATAGATTGGAGGCGGGGATCAATCTGGTGTCCTTTCATTTAGTCGCATATGCCGAGGTTGAGAGGCCTGAAATGGCTAAGATCCGGCCGCTGGATTCATTGCAGGATGCAGTAAAAGAAGAGCGGGAAGTTGATTTTGATGAGGATGGCATTCACATGGCCAAGATCTATAATCGCGACCTGCTTGGCAGTGGCGCCGCATTTAGCGGCCCGGCGATAGTTGAAGAATCCGGTAGCAGCACGGTCATATTCCCCGATCAAACGGCCACCGTCGATGATTACGGGAATATCCATATTCACTTGTCGGCCCATGATTGAAGAAAGGTAATATGATGAACGCTATCCAGGCAAAGCCCGAGAGCCCTGACTATGATCCTATCACCATTGAGATCATACAATCTTCGCTCACGGCGATAACCGATGAAATGTTTGCGACGATGCGCAAGACTGCGATGAGTTCCATTATTTACGAAGTTCTGGATTTCGGCGTTGCCATGTTTGATGCCGACGGCAATCTGGCGAGTTCTGGCTCTGGGATACCCGGTTTCATTGGAATGCTGGAGCCCGGTGTAAAAGCCATCATGAAGAAGTTTGGCAAAGCAGATATAAGTGAAGGTGATATTTACATGACCAACATGCCGCATTTTGGCGGTGTCAGTCATTTGAACGATGTTGTCCTGATCATGCCGGTTTTCGTGGAGAACCGGATTGTTTCCTGGCTTGCCAACAAAGCGCACTGGGCGGATGTTGGTGGAGCCTTTCCCGGCAGCATCAGTCCGGATGCAGTGGATATATATCAGGAAGGATTGCAGCTTCCCGAAATCCGTATCGTCGACAAAGGTTCCGTAAATCAGGCAGTGCTTGATGTCATACTGATGAACAGCCGGATCCCGGAAACAACCAAGGGTGATTTTTGGGCTGGCATCGCATCAATGCGCGCTGGCGAACGGCGGCTACAAACGATCATCGAGAAATATGGGGAGCCGTCGGTCACCTATGCCATTGCAGATTATATAGCTCTGGGAGAATCCCAATCTCGTCGTGCGCTTCAGCAATTGCCCTATGGAGAATATGCGGCGATCGAAACTATTGAGGATGGTCAGCAACTGAAAGTCAAAATTACGATTTCGGCCGACGAGTTTCTGGTGGACCTTAGAGGCAATCCCAAACAAAATAACAATGCCATGAATTCATCCTATGATGCGACTTATGTCGATGCACAGATGATGTTTAAAGCCATTGCCAGTCCACAGACTTTCGCCAATGCGGGGACATTCAAGCCGCTCAAACTGATTACCGATAAGGGATCCATGTTCGACGCTGAATATCCGGCGGCAATGAGTGTTTATTACGAAGTCAGTATGTTGATTTTCGACTTGATGTGGAAGGCATTGGCGCCGGCTCTAAAAGACATGCTGCCCGCTGGACATTATTCCTCGATCTGCGGCACATTCTTGGGCGGCCCGCACCCGGAAACCGGCGAAGCACAGAGCATTGTTGAGCCTCAGCTTGGAGGCTGGGGTGCCTGTCAAAACCGCGACGGCCTCAATGCGCTTTACACGGGATATCATGGCGACACTTTCAATTGTCCGGTTGAAGTCACCGAACAACGCAACGGCCTGATGGTCGATCGGTTGGCATTGACCGATGAAGAAGGCGGTGAAGGGGAGTTTCTGGGCGGTAAGGGAATTAATCTGGACTACCGCGTCATGAAGGATGATTGGTGGCTAACCATGGCCTATGTCCGGTCGGAAAAAGGGCCATGGGGTCTCGATGGCGGTCTGGATGGTACAACTAACTATGTTGTTGTCGAGAAGGCGGATGGTTCAACGCAGAGATACAGCTCCTGCACAGCTTTGCCGTTGCAGAAAGATGATGTCGTTAAAGTCGTTACAGCCTCCGGCGGAGGATATGGCGATCCGGCCGACCGTCCCGCCGCACAAGTCAAAGAGGATGTCAAAAACGGCTATATCTCGGCTGAACGCGCGCTCGAAATTTATGGAGTTGAAGCCTAATGGTCGGCGCTTCCGAAAGCAGCAACGCTCCGCTGCTGTTGCGGTCTGCCAGGATAGTGGAAACGGCGTCTTCAACCGTATCGGATCCTGTTGATATCAGGATTGTGGGCGGCCGAATTGCAGAAATATCCTCGCAGCTCACAGGTGAGGATGAGACGGTTGTCGAATTGGGCGGGGCGTATATCTTGCCGGGCCTGATCGATTGTCATGCCCACCCCTTTTTGGCCGATACAAATCTATCGCGCCTTAATGCCATACCACCGACTTTGATGGCCGCCAGAGCCAGCAATATCCTGGAGCGGATGCTGATGCGCGGGTTTACTTCAATTCGCGATGCGGCTGGAGGAGACTGGGGAATCAAGCAAGCCGTGGAAGATGGTTTGATCGACGGTCCGCGCATGTTCATTGCTGGGCGCGCTTTAACCCAGACGGGCGGGCATGGCGATATGCGGATGCGCACCGAGGACAGGGAGCCGTGCGGTTGCGGCGATGCGCTCGCGTATACCGGGCGGATAGCCGATGGCGTTGATGCCGTGCGCAAGGCCGTTCGCGATGAATTGCGCAAAGGCGCGGATCAGATCAAAATTATGGTTTCAGGAGGCGTATCCTCGCCCCATGATCCGTTGGAACGAAACCAGTATAGCCCGGATGAAATTAGAGTCATTGTCGAAGAGGCCGAACGCCGCGGAACATATGTGATGGCGCATGCCTATGGCGCCGATGCGATCCGGGTTGCACTCGAGTGCGGTGTGCGGACGATTGAGCATGGCAATTTGATTGATCAGGAAACAGCCGAGCTGGCCGCACAAAAATCCGCATATCTGGTCCCTACCTTGGTCACCTATCAGGTGCTTGCAGAAACCGCCCCTGCCAGCGGTTGGAGCGATGACATGCTTGCCAAGCTTGATGTGGTGAAGAGCAGAGGCTTGGATGCCATTAAAATCTGCCGGGATGCAGGCGTCAAAATCGGTTTCGGCACGGATCTACTCGGAGATAGTTTTGATGCCCAATCAGACGAATTCCTGGTCAGAAGCGCTGTCGAGCAACCGACCGCAATTCTGCACAGTGCCACTGCGATCAATGCGGAAATATTAAACATGCAAGGCGAGCTGGGGACGATTTCCGAAAACGCACTTGCCGACATCATTGCCGTGGAGCGCAACCCGCTTGAGGACATTGCATTACTGACCGGGCAAGGTGAACATATTGTACTGATCATGAAACAGGGCGTTATCTACAAAAACAATTTTAACTGAAGGGATATTGGCAATGGCATCAAGTGCAGAAGTGAAGCCGGTCGCCGACTTCGCGCGGTCCGCCGTCCCGGAAGGACAAGGTTCAAGCGGCCTGCATATCGCATTGATTATAATCGGCGGTACAATCGGGTTCTCGATATTCATTGTAGCCGCGCAAATTGGCGGCGCGTTGGGGTTTTCAGGAGCCGCCGCGGCCTTTGCACTGGGCAGCCTGATTCTGGGAACAATGGGTGCGATCACCAGCTATGTTGGCGCCAAATCCCGGCTGTCGACTTACTTGCTCACCGAATTTGCTTTTGGCTCAACCGGAGCGAAAATTGCCAATTTGGCGGTCGCGCTCTCCTTGATCGGCTGGTTTGGTGTGATCAGCAATATATTGGGTCAGGCCACGCACAGCATGATATTGGAGTCTATCGGGATTTCCATCCCTGTCTATCTGTGCATTTTAATCGCCAGTGTTCTCATGATTGGCGTGACGGTCATGGGTTTCACGGGGATTGATCGCCTGGCGCTCATTTTGGTGCCCATCATGATCGTGTTCATAGGCTGGGCGGCCTATCTGGCCTGGCAGCAATCGGGAGACACGACAACCGCGCTTCAAACATCAGATTTTACCTTTCGCACGGCGGTTTCAGCCGTTGTCGGTAGTTATATATCCGGTGTAATTATCCAGCCTGACTACAGTCGATTTGCCAGAAATATCCGCAGCGCCGTCATCGCAGTATTCATCGCGCTTGGTGTGGTTTTTCCTTTGATTCAGTTTTTCTCTGCCGTTCCAAGCATGATGATGGGTATCCCGGACATAATTCAGGTGATGATAGGATTGGGTATTATTGTCCCGGCCTTTTTCCTGCTGCTGCTCGGCGCGTGGTCGAGCAATGTTCTGTGTCTCTATTCTTCCGGTCTGTCGATTGCGACGATCATTCAGAAGGTAAAACTGGCCTCGATCATATTGGGAATTGGTATCGTCGGAACGGTATTGGCATTTCTGCCAGCACAGGATTATCTGATCGGTTTTCTGGTGCTACTGGGCATCACCATCCCACCAATTGGCGCTATCTATATTATCGAAGCGATTTTTATTCGGAAATTTGACCTGTCCATCGAAAGGCTCGAACGGGAGCCTTCGATAAATTGGAATGCGTTCGTCGCGTGGACCCTGGCCATTGTGGTGGGATATCTATCCACAAATGACATATTTGGCATCGTCAATATCGGTTCACTGGACTCTCTCATAGTCTCAAGCTTTGTATACGCTGGTTTGAGTTGGATCAGAATGAGCAAGCCACAAGCGGTCACCTAGGGAATGGCTGCCGGCTCGAATGCGTTTGAACCAACAGGAACGATATGTCATGATATGAACTTAATGGCTGAAGTTGATGAGCTCCCCGATAGCGATAGTAGTTGGATCGTTGAGAACAAGTTTGTTCCGAGCAGACCAAATATTGATTTGGTTGATCGAGGTCGACTGATCTCGGTATTGGATAGTGCGGTTAAGCGCAAATTGGCTCTGGTTGTTGCCCCCGCTGGTTTTGGCAAATCTACTGTGCTCTATCAGTGGTTTGAGGATCTTGCCTCAAATGATGTCAAAGTGTCCTGGCTTTCGCTTGATGAAGCCGATTCTGAAGTCCGGCAGTTTTTGGCCTATTGCACCATTGCCCTGGCCAATGTGGGTGTTGATATGGCGGCACTGGAAATTGCCGCGCGCAATGGTTTCGCCGAATCCCAACCGTCCCGACTGGTGTCCAGCATTTTGCGTCAGATACAGAGTTCCAAAGAAAATCAGATTTTGATTCTGGATGACTATCATCGGGCATCATCTCCCGAAGTCGATGCCATTGTTCAGCAGATGATCCGGGAGATGCCCAAAAATCTGACGCTCTGCATCAATTCCAGATTTGCACCCGATCTGGATTTGCCAATGCTGGTAGCGTCCGGAGAGGCGGTGGAAATAGGACCGGATCAATTGCGCCTTACCCCATCTGAAGTGGCTGCCGCACTGGGAGATAATATTGCTTTTCAGGATACAAAAGAAATAATTGAGCAAACCGAAGGTTGGCCGGTGGCAGTCCAGCTGGCCAAAGTCCAGAAACAGGCTCAACCACTCATATCTTTGAAAAATATGGGGCCATCCGGTCTGGTTGCGTCCTATTTGACCGATCAGGTGCTGGCGTCTGTGGATGAAGACGTCAGCAACTTTCTATTGACTGTATCGGTGTTGGAACAGTTTAATCCAAGTCTAGCCAATGCAGTGGGTGCAGCAGCAAACAGTATCGAAATTCTACAGCGACTGGAGCCATTGAATGCGCTGCTCATTCCAACAGACACATCCAACGACTGGAGAAGGCTGCATCACCTCTTTGCCGAATATCTTCTGGAAACGCTCCGCAAGACAGATTCCGATCGCATCGTTGAAATCCAGAAATCCGCCAGCGACTGGTTTGAAAAGAAGGGATATCTGATTGAGTCTGTCCGCTATGCGAGCATAGCGGGTGATGATGCCAGATGCGAAAGACTGATACTCGATGCGGGTGGTTGGAAAATTATTCTGACCGAAGGCATCGGGGTTATGCGAACGCTTTTGCGCCTTGCTCCGGATCATGTCATTTCCGGAAGTGGCAGATTGATGATCGCTCGCGCCTATCTTTGTTGCAAAGAAGGGCAATATCACGAAGCGCGCGGATTGATGGATGCATCCGAAGCCTTGCGGCAGGAGGCAGACGGAGCGGCCTATGACAAGGATCATCGTGTCGTCGAAGCGATGATCCTGGGTTATGAAGATCAGGAAGACTGGGCGCTCAATCTGGCCAATCAGGATTTTTGCCCCGATCCGGCCGAATGGTCAAATCTTGAGGCGGGTACATTGTTGTGTGAATCCGTCATGGCTCTTTTTTCCATCGGTGACCTTTCGGCTGTGCATAGAAAATTGGATTTGGCCTTTTCAGAGATGCGAAGCAGTGGTTCCGTGCTTGGATTGAACTATTGTTACATCCACGCTGGCAATGTTGCGCTTTATTCGGGCAGTTTTGATTTGGCGAGCGCGAACATCTCTCAGGCTGTAGAACTGGCAGACAACAATTTTGGTTCTGACAGCGGCCTAAAGCACCTTTCCGAGGTAGCAGCTTATGCCATCAAAATCTGGAAAGGTTTGGCTTCTGAAGAAGATATCGAACCATTTTCCCAAACACTTCTGCAGGTAGAGGAGTCTGATGGCTGGGCGGAAATTTATCTGTTGGGATTGGATGCCGCCTTTCAACTATGTGAGCAAGTCGGTAACTACAGTTTTGCTTCTGAGTTTGTTCGGCGCTTTTCGTACCTCGCGAAAAACAGGAATTTGGAGAGATTACAGAACCTGTGTCGCATATTGGAAATGCGATTGGCGCATCTGCGGGGAAATACGGCCTCTGCGGAATTGATTGCGAAAGAAATTCAAGACGAGATGCTGCCGTTAAACTTCGAACAAAACCTCCGCGGATGGCAGGGTTACTATCACGCATCGATTGCTTTGTGTACTTCCCGTCTTATGTCTGGTGGCATCGGCATAAACTCGCTGCATCAGTGTCAATTAGATGCACAAGCAAAGGGAACCTATTTGTACGACATTCGCCTGCGCGTTGCTGAAGCAATTCTGATCAGACAATCGGGCAGGAAGAATGACAGTGCGGAAATCCTGATCGGTGCCATCAAAATTGCTGCCCCCCAAAAAATAATGGGGCCATTTTTGGGCGATGACAGTCTGAAAAAGATATTGAAAGACGCCAGAGTGTTGCTTCGGGGGGAAGAAAATCAGTTGATATTGGTAAACTTCATTTCTGAAATCCTGTCGCGGTTGGAGAAATTGAAACCACAGACAGGAAGCGAGATAATGAGCGCTAGAGAGCAAGAAATTCTGGAACAGCTAGCCCAAGGACAATCGAACAAGGAAATTGCGCGCCGTTTTGAGCTAACTGAAAATACCGTAAAATTTCACTTGAAGAACATCTATGCGAAGCTTGCCGTGAACCGGCGGACCCAGGCCATAGCCGCCGCTCACAAGCTCAAATTGCTAGAATAGAGGCAAATTTCAACACCAGCTTCAGGCCGTGATAATTTTGTCACAAATTTAGCCACCCAAACGAGTGGGTATAGAGTAACTACCTACCCCAATTTCACCCAAACCCACCCATTAATTGTTTTGCCTTTTTGCGGCGTGCACCGGAAAAATGGCACAACGAAGCAGGGAGGCTTCAGCGTTAAAGGCGTCAAAATAAAGAGGGAAACTCATGACAATGAATCGCAAACTGGGAATACTCGCAACGGCATCTGTTCTGGCCAGTGCCTCGGTCTTTGGCAGTGCTGCGCAAGCGCAAACGGATGGTGCTGAGGGCAACGACGACAATGTGATTATTGTGACAGCCCGTGGTCGCGACGAACTGGTCTTAGATGTTCCATTATCGGAAACGGTATTCGATGCGGAAGCCATATCGGACGCCAATATTCAACGTGTTGATGACTTTATCGGCCTCACGCCCGGCATCACAATATCAAACTCACAGGATGCTGGAACGAACTTTATCTCGGTTCGTGGATTGTCACAGACTCGCAATGGCGAACCACCTGTTGCTGTCTTGATTGATGGCGTTCTTCAAACCAATTCACGCTCGTTTGACCAGCCACTGTTCGATGTGGATAGCATCGAGGTTCTCAGAGGGCCGCAGGGTGCACTCTATGGACGGAATGCGACCGGCGGTGCGATCATAATCAACACCAAGGCGCCGACCAACGATTTCGAAGGATATGTGCAAGCCACCATTGGCACGGGTGAAGAATATGGTTTCGAAGGCTCTGTTTCCGGGCCACTAGTTGAAGACAAAGTCTTTTTCAGGCTCTCTGGAAAATATACCAACCGTGATGGCTATCTGGATAATGTCATATTAGGCGAAAAAGTCGATTACCTCGAAGATATTGCCTTGCGCGGCCATTTAAGGTTTGAGCCATCAGACACTGTAACCATCGATCTCAGAGGTTCGTTAGTGCGGACCGAGGCCGGCTCGCTCAACTTCAGCTATCAACCTGCGGTCATTGATACGGCAACCGGTCTTCCAAGCGCATTTGATTTTTCTATCAACGATTCTGATATCGTTGCACGAGACTTTTTCGCCAACAATCTGGGGTTAGATGATCGGGACGTCGATCAGTTGTCGCTACGGGTCAACTTCGATCTGGATTTTGCTGATCTGTCCTTTGTTTCGGCCTATGACAAAATCACCCAGAGTACAGGCAGTGACCAATTTCCTTACACGGCGGCCAGCCAGGTGACCCCTGCTCCGCCATTCCCGTTCTTTGATGGTATTCAATCACAGTTTATTGATGTTGAAACTTTCAGTCAGGAAGTGCGGCTGACCTCCAAGAACGACACCGCATTCCGGTGGATGATTGGTGGTTACTATCTCGACACCAGTCGGTTTATTTCCTCATCGATCATGAATGATCTCGAGCAGGGTATAGTCAGAATCAGGCGTACTCCGGACTTCAATCCGACCAATCCGCTCACCAGTTTCATTGCTGATGACAATGACAACACAGCGTGGGCACTGTTTTTCAACGCTGCCTATGACCTTACCGATCAGCTCGAGCTGTCGGTAGCCGGTCGATATGATAAGGATAAGCGCCGGCAAAATGTCGATCCAGCTCAAGGGCTTTATGATGGCGCCGGAAACCTTACCGCCCCGGTTGGTACGCCAGGTGCAATAAACCGAGCTACTTTTGACTTGTTCCAACCGAAGGTCACGCTCCGGTACAAACCGGCAGACAATGCGACGCTTTATGCTTCCTGGGGTAAGGGGTTCCGGAGCGGTCAATTTAATCAAAATGGCGTAGGTGTTCTAGCGGCGGGTGCAGGCGTCAACGGTGTCGGCGATCTGCTTCCGCAAGAAGAGACCGAAACATTTGAAGCAGGCTTCAAAACCAGTCTTATGGGTGGTGCGCTCAACTTCAGCGGTGCGGCTTACAAGACAAACCTGCAGAACGCTCCTTACTTCGTGTTTATTGGTGCGGTCAGTGCGCAGGTTTTGGTTCCCATCGATGATATCGATATTTTTGGTGTTGAATTTGAAGCATCGGCAGGGTTGGCAGATGGTCTGGATGCATATTTTGGATTGAGCATAACCGACAGCGATATCAAATCCTATGCTGTTGACCCAACGCTGGTCGGTAACGAGGCACCTTATATTGCCAAGAACACAGTTAATGCCGGGATACAATATCGAACCGATATCAATGATTGGCTGGGTGTTTTTGCACGGTTCGATCTGGAGCATCGCGGACGTCAGTTCTGGACTCCGGAAAACACTGCTCCGCGTTCCGGTATCAATTTGGCAAATTTCAGATTTGGATTTGAGGATCCGGACGGTAGATGGAGCCTCACAGTTTCAGGCACCAATATTTTTGACGAGGTTTACAATTCGGAATTTGTTACCGGCGGTTTTGCACATGCCGGGCAACCCGATGTTTGGAAGGCTGACCTCAGAATTAATTTCTGAACTTGAGTGGATCTTTGTGGCCTCCGTGCCATGAAGATCAGCTTGCAACAAAACTAACTGTTTTCATTCCGAGATCGCAAAAGGGGATTCCGGTGACGGGTGAGCATTACCTGATTGATACTGAACTGGGGAATTTCTCCATCTGGTTGGATGTAAAAAACGCACCGGAAACCTGCGGCTATTTCTCCCAGCTGTTTAAACAGGGAGAATTTGACGGGAGCTCTATTTTCCGGATTGTGAACGCAGAGAATGCGGAAATGCGGACAACGACACCAATAGAGGTGGTTCAGCTTGGGTCGCCGGATATGTCGGCCATCGCAGATCCAAAATTTGCACATGAGCATAGTGGCGTAACCGGGCTTCGGCACAAGCAATGGACGATATCGGCAGCACGAGGCGAAGTGGGAGAAAACTACCCAAGCCTGTTCATTTGTATGCGCGACGAACCAGAGCTCGACCATGGTGGTGGCAGGCACCCGGATGGGCAAGGGTTCGCAGCATTTGGTGAAGTTGAAAGCGGTTTGGAGATTGTGCAGGCCATCTATGCAAAAGCAGAAGATGGCGAGTTTTTGGCGAGCCCAATAGCTATTGCATCGGTTGTCACATGCTGACCAAGGGGCATCTTTTTCCAACAACCATGAGCAGCCCGGGTCGAGCTGATGCAGCTCTCTGGTGGTCGTCTTGTAACGACGAGGTTCTGGGTTTTGGGATGCAATCAAACAGAGGAGATGAGCATGTCGCGTGAGTGGGTGATTAATAGTTATTCGGGATATCAGGGTCTGGTTCTGCAGGATTGTGAACGTGCCGATGCGGGACCTGGCGAAGTTCGCCTGGCCATTGAAGCTTTTGCTCTGAACTGGGGTGATGCGGACCTGATGCTGGACAACTACTCGTTTAGCTTTGACCACTTTCCCGCCCGCATAGGAATGGAAGCGGCCGGTATTGTCGACCAGATTGGGGAAGGTGTTACCGGAATTGAGCTTGGTGAACGCTATTGTACGCTGCCCCATTTCTATTTCAACAAGGGCGCGAGTGCAGAATCGGTGGTTGTGGATGCACGCTATGTGACCAAAGCACCCGCTTCACTTTCCGCCGTCGAAGCGTCGTCAATCTGGATGCAATATCTGACGGCCTACTATCCTATTGTGGAAATCTCCAAAGCGGGACCGGACAAGACAATTCTCGTTCCTGCCGCCACAAGCACCGCCGGATATGCCGCTTTGCAACTGGGGAAGTTAATGGGCGCAACAATGGTGGGCACGACACGCTCCGCTGACAATAGCGACTGTCTTCTGCAAGGCGGCGCCAGCCATGTTTTCGTTGACCGGGGCGAAGAGGATCTTGCCGATGCGTTGATGGAATATTCTAACGGCAATGGCGTCAATGCGGCATTTGATCCGATCGGTGCCGGTATGATGAACCGGTATAGCAAAGCACTCGCGCAGGATGCCAGAATCTACCTTTACGGCTGGCTGGATGGCGAAGTACCAAGCATCCCTACTTTAGATATGATCAAAGTGAACGCGATCTATCATCCCTATTCCGTATTTCATTACATCGAGGATCCAGAATCCTGTCAACGCGGCATTTCCTTTGTCAACAATGCCATTGAAGCCGGGGATTTGTCTCCACTGATCGACAGGGTTTTCCCGATGGAGGGATATCGCGATGCCTGGGACTATCTCAGGCAGCCCCGCAAGGACCACGGCAAAGTTGTGGTCGCGGTCACGGACGATGCCAATTCAAAATAGCGAAACCGATAACGAAAACTGATCGGGTGAGTGGAACATGAGAGAGATGAGCACATGACAAAAACAAGAGTTTCGGCGGATATTGGTGGTACGTTCACCGATTTTGTTGTGCAGAAAGAAACAGGCGAAATTTCCATCGGAAAGGTTCCCACAACCACCGATAATCCCGCATTGGGTGTATTGGACGGTATCAGATCGCTGGTTGATGATCCTGGATCGATAGACTTTTTTGTTCATGGAACGACCGTTGGTCTCAATGCTTTTCTGCAACGCCGTGGCGCCCGTACTTTGTTGATCATGACGGGCGGCGTTGGGGATACATATACGATCGCTCGTGGCCACCGGGAGGAATTGTATAAGCTTCGGTATAGAAAACCCAAACAGCTACTCGATCGCGAATCTGTCCATGAGGTCACCGAAAGACTGTCCTGGGATGGCTCGGTTATCACGGACCTAGTGGAAAGTGATTTTGCACCGATTATCGAAAAAGCCAAAGCGCAGAATATTGAGGCAATAGCGATTTGTTTCCTGCATGCCTACACCAACCCTGCGCATGAGCTGCGTGCTCGTGAAATATTGCAGGAGGCGTTACCCGAGATATCGGTGTCCCTGTCCCACGAAGTCGCGCCTGAGTGGCGAGAAGTCGAACGCGCATCTTCGACCGTGATGGATGCTTATGTCGCACCGGTGGTGGAGCTGTATCTCAAGACATTAAAAAGTGAGCTGCTGGCGGAAGGGATGGAAGAAACCATCCATGTGATGCGATCCAATGGCGGCGTGATGACCGATATTTCCGCTTCTAAGCATCCCATATCAACCTTGTTGTCGGGACCTGTTGGCGGCAGCATTGGCGGCATGCAATTGTCTGCTGCTACGGGGTTAAAGAACCTGCTTTGTGTAGACATGGGCGGCACATCATTTGACCTTAGTTTGGTGGTAGATGGTCAACCTCAATTGACCTCTGAAACGGTGCTCGAAGGGCTTCCGCTCTTGATGTCGATCATCAACATCGAAACCGTTGGTGCCGGCGGCGGGTCGATGGCCTGGATTGAAAATGGCGGGTTACGGGTCGGACCGCAAAGTGCCGGATCACTACCCGGACCGGTTTGTTATGGGCGCGGCGGCACACAGCCAACTGTAACCGATGCCAATTTGTTTCTGAGGCGTCTTGGCGATGGGTCTTTACTCGATGGAAAAATGACTCTCGATTCTGAAGCCAACAATGCTGCCATGCAAAAGCTGGCTGAGGATCTTGGGTTGTCAGATGTTGAGCTTGCCGAGGGTATCCTGGCCATAAGCAACGCAAAAATGGCGGATGCCATGCGGACTATCACGGTGGGACAGGGTATTGATCCCCGAGACTATACGCTGGTAGCCTTTGGCGGAGCAGGGCCCATGCACGCGGTTGAACTGGCCCGCGAGCTAGATATTGCTAAGATAATCATTCCCCAGTTTCCCGGGACATTCTCTGCATGGGGTATGTTGCAGAGTGATATTCGCCATGACTTGAGCAAGAGTTTCTTTCGCATTGCAACGGAACTTGAATCAAAAGACTTAGAGCCGGTTTTTGACGAAATGCGGCAATCTGGTGTTTCGATATTGACCGAGGAAAATGTGCCGACGGAGAGCATGGCATTCGAACAGGCCGCTGATCTTAGATATTCTGGTCAAGAATATACCATTTCCGTTCCGATAAAAGAAGGAGCAGCGATTGCGGAGGTGATCGCCGAATTCCACAAGCTGTACGAGGTTCGATATGGCCATGCCTTACCCGAGGCTCCGGTAGAGATAATCAACCTGCGTTTGGCTGCGTTTGGCAAGCTGGAAAAGATACCGGCTCAAAAGCTCCCCGAACGGGAAAACTCCGACGCTGTTTCCGGACAACGCGACGTGATTTTCAATGGACAGCAGCATGCTACTCCAATCTACAAGCGCTACAATTTGGCCGTTGGTCAATCGATTCACAGTCCAGCAGTGATTGAGGAAGAAAGCGCCACGACCATTATTCCTCCTGGATATCATTTCAGCTTGGACACGTTTGGGAATATTATGATTGAAGCGCAGGAGCAAAACTGATGACATCACCACAATCTGCCAACCCCATCACCACAGAGATTATTCGCAATGCCTTTAATGCCATTGCCGAAGATATGAATGCATCTCTTATTCGAAGCGCTTACACTCCGATCATCTATGAAGGCAAAGACTGCGCAGTCGGCTTGCTCGATGAGAATGGTGATGTCCTGGGCCAGTCACTAGGGCTTCCGCTATTTCTGGGAAACCTGTCTCTGTGTGTGCAGATCATCGCCGATACAAACGGATGGGACTATTTTGAGGAAGGAGATGTTGTTCTTCTCAATGACTCCTACATCGCCGGCACCCATCTGAATGACATTACCATTATCATGCCGATATTCTGGCAAGGAGAAAGAGTGGGTTTCGCGACCTCACGCGCCCACTGGCTGGATGTGGGGGCAAAAGACCCCGGGTCGCCAACCGATGCTTCCGAAATCTATCAGGAAGGCATGCGCTGGGCGCCAACCAAGGTGTACCGCAATGGGGTCGCGCAGGAAGATATCCTGAATTTCATGAAGAATAACAGCCGTTTTGGCGATGCCTTGCTTGGTGATCTCCACGCGCAGATAGCGGCAGGCCATACGGGAACTGCCCGCTATGGTGCGCTGCTTGATCGCTTTGGTCATGATGTGGTGACGGCTGCACGGGATGATATTTTCCGGCAATCCGAAGAAATGGAGAGGATCTCCATCCAGCAAATTCCAGACGGAGATTACGAGGCCGAAGGCAGTCTGGACAATGACGGACTGTCGGATGATCCAGTCGCCGTTCAATTAAAAATCACCGTCCAGGGTGACAAAATGACGATGGATCTTGCTGGATCTTCCGATCAAACCGTCGGCGGTGTCAATTGCGGGTTTACGCAGACAATCTCGGCCGCCCGGGTCGCATTCAAATTACTGATTAACCCGGAACGATCCGTCGATGGCGGCACGTTCAAAACGCTGGATGTCAAAGCGCCCGTAGGTTCGATATTCTATGCCCAGGAACCAGCAGCTTGCTCATGGTATTTCTCGTCTTTGGGGCTGCTAATCGACCTTGTCGTAAAGGCGCTTGCACCCGTGATGCCTGAACGAGCTGCCGCAGCGCATTATGGCGATTCCATGGTCGTTATTTTTAGCGGTCAAGACAGTCGCAACGACGATGAATTCTATGTTTCGATTGAAGCCAATACAGGCGGATGGGGCGCATGGAATGGTTCCGATGGACAAGATTGCCTGATCAACAATGTCAACGGAAGCTTCCGGGATTATCCGATCGAGGTGTATGAGCATCGCTATCCCATCAGGATCATGCGTTATGGGATAAGAGATGATAGCGGCGGTAAAGGCCAGTTTAACGGCGGAAACGGCAGTATCCGGGAATATCATTTAACCGAAGAGGCAAATCTTTCGCTTTGGTTTGAAAGATCAAAAACCCCTGCGTGGGGATTGAATGGCGGCCTGCCGGGTCAGGCTCCGCAAATCGAAATTGAACAGCCCGGTCAACCATCGGAGTCAATGTTCAAAGTAAACGCCAAATCTCTGGCAGAAAATACCATTGTGAGAGTAGCAACTGGCGGCGGCGGGGGATTTGGTAAGCCTGTTGGAGCTAATTAGACCAACTGTTGAAACGCAACGGAGCTTCCAAAATATGCAATTGGCTTAGGCAGTCAATTCCGCTCTTAACTATGATAGAGGATGCAGAATACCCAAACAGCCGCTTTACGACGATAGCGGTCACCGAGATATCCGAGATGAAATACTCCATTTCCGCTCCAAACGGATCGTCTGCTTCCTTGCATAAACTAACTGACAGCAGACTGTCGGCAATCGACCCATTCTCAGCCGTTCACAAAAGTGTGATCCAATGTCCGCTTTGCGCCCCAATATCGGTCGTTTCTAGGGAGACCACAAACTCACGTTAGCAGACGTTAGAATTTCAGAGATATACCTCCAGAAGCTAATCTCGAGTACCAAGCAATGCTTTGACTGATTCAATGATTGGACTCATGTCATCGAGCGAGGGGTGATAGAAGGATACCCTGTTCATCGTACTTGCAGTTAAGGCCATCAATAAATCGCCTGTTATGGCTATATCAATATCTTTAGGTAGGTCTCCGCAATCTACTCCTTCAATCACCAGCCCGCGAAATATTATTGCAGATTCGTCACGTAATTCCCGAATTTCTTGAAATTTTTCGGGCTGTTGCTGCAATCGATTTATTACAACGCTACCGATCATTTGAAAGCCTGAGGCTTTTCCATGTAGAGGTGTGACCGCGTCTAGCAGTCTGTTGAACTTTTCTTTCCAGGAACCGGAACCGGCAATTGCTTCGTTTATTGTTCGATTGTAGATACGAATTCGATTGGTAACGGTTGCCTCAAACAGATCATCTTTCGACTCAAAATAATTATAGATAGCCGCACCGGTCATGCCAGCAGATTTGGCAACCTTCGCCATACTGACATCGGCATAGGCATTATCATTAAACTGTTTCTCAGCTGCCTCGAGCAAGCGCTTGCGGGTGTTTTCGGCATTGCTACCAAAGGGGCGGCCTCTTTTGACGGCAGGCTTCGAACGATTCTGACTGATACTCATTGGCTACCGTTCGCAATTCCGGGCGGATTGGTCAACAAAGACTATTCCTTCCAAATGAACGAAGACCTCTATACTGGATTATACCAGATTGGTGAACTGTAAGCGCGCTCCTGCGTGATCAAGGGAGCACCTTTAGGCGGCTTCACATTAAACCGCACGGCATCATACAACGTCCAGCGCGGCGTTGGAATTTCCAAGACACGCACATAGTAGAATGCCGATACTTTGGGATCAAAATCGGGATCGATCCATAATGTCGAAAGTGTCGGTTCGCCAATATCATTGGTGTAAGTTGCATCCTCGAAATTCACCGAGTTTCCGACAGCTGCAATTTTTCCCGTTGCAGGATCCACTTTGCGATCACCGGAAAAAGCTACCTCATAAATTTTCTCGTGCAACTCTCCATCGTCGCTGCGCCAGCCCTTGATCACCTGAACCCGGTCCAGATTGGCTCCGTTCGGATCCTTCATCGCGGCGACCATGAAACGCGGCGCTTCGCCACTTCCGCTTAGCAAGCCGCCCATCGGTATGCCCTTGGCATAACCAATGCCTGCATAATCGGATTTTTCCATATCCGAAGCCTGATAGTCCCAGCCGCCAAAGAACCGCACAGCCATGCGTGGGCCGGTGGTTGCGTATACTTCTTTGCGTTTGAATGCGGCGAATATTTCCTCGCGGGTATTGGCGCGCGCCCAGGCACCGACATAGCCCGAACCTGTCAGTCTCCAGTTGTCCCACAGGCGTCCGCCCATTTTACTATTGATGCGTTCCTTGCTGGGTTCGGATTCAACAAATTTACCCCAGAAATTGTCGTCATCGGCAGTCGCCAATCCGGTATGCGAGTCCGTGCTACCGATCAAACCATATTGATAGGGATTGACGCCGAAACGTTCTTTCAAATCCAGTCCCTGCTTCAATCCTTCGCGGGCATATTCACCGCCAAGCCATTTTTTTAGGGTCGCAGGATCAGTTGGCTTGGGCACCATCGAGATGTTGTTTTCATCCCAGTTTTCGAAATCGGCAAATTCATCTTCTGGTGAGAGCAAGGGATGGGCCTCGCCGTCACCCTTTACCTGTGTAGTTTCATACAGCGGCTCCCAGCGGGCGCGTAGATCAACATATTCCTGATTGAACGGTGTGCCATCGCTTTGCACATCGCCGAACATGTTTCCGTTGGAAATATTGCCATTATGCGCAATCGCCAGCACCTCGCCGCCGGTGGTTTCTTCGTAGTTCGCCAGATAGCGCCACAGATCGAGCGGGTTGTTACTATCCGCTGCAGAGAACGGGATAGTCTGCAGGGTTTTGTCCTTGTCATCCTTGAACACTACCACGCGGTGCTGATTGCCGCCTCCTGGCATGGAGGTCCATTCATAGCCAGCAAAGGTTGTGAACTTACCGGGGTCATTATGCCGTTCCGCCGCTTCTACCAGTTCGGACCAGATGGTCTTACGGAACTTATTTGGTGGCTGTCCGTCACCGCGACCATGAGTGATGGACTCTACTACTTGATTCATCGGCCCAACCGTATCGCCAGCCTCGTTCATGGCGGCCCAGGCCCTTCCAAGTGGTGTATCTATAATATCCGGATTGCCATTTTCCATGCCTAAGAAAACACCAGTATATTCGGCATGGTCAGACACCATCAGGAAATCGAGAGGCTCTTTCAGCTTTGCTTTCTTACCGGCATGGGCATCGACTTCCCCACCCTTGGCAAAGCGATATGCTTCATCCGGCCCCAATGTCTTGTTGCCGAAATTATAGCTGTCGAACGAGTATAGTGTGTGGAGATGCAGATCGCCCCAATAAACCTGCTCCGGATATTCGGTAAGTTCGACTGCAGTGACGGATGGGCCTGTATCATCAGATATTTTAGAACACCCTGAGATAGTGAGGGCGGCAAATCCGATACCCAATAACAAGGGATTTCTCTTCAATTTATGAACAAACATTCTCACCCCTTTTTATTGCCATACCGGACCTTGTGACGGCTCCGCTAGCCCCTGTCAGTTTTGATCATGGGACTCCATATTAAATAAATATATGTTCATTTAATAAATAAGACACCGCCAAAAGCAATAGGCGTATCACGGGGAGGAAGAAACGATGACAACACATAAGGCACTAAAGCGACAACTGGGATATGGGACTGCGTTAAGCCTAATGATTGGTTTTGCAGCACCAGCAATGGCGCAAGATGGCGAAGAAACTTCAAAGATTAGCAAAGGCAATGAAATAATCACCGTGACGGCTCGTAAGAAAACCGAACGTCTTCAGGAAGCACCAGTTGCGGTTACCGCAATTGGTGCAGACAGGTTGGACCGGATTGGTGCCACCGACATTTCTGACCTGAGCGGTAGAGCGCCGAACGTAACCATCAACACTATTGGTAACTTCGGTAGTTCCGTCGCGGTATTTATTCGCGGTATCGGTAATGGTGATCCCGATTCTACCGTCGATCCATCAGTCGGCATTTATGTCGACGGTGTCTATATTCCCCGTACCGCGAACAGCTCGCTTGATCTATTCGATGTTGAGCAAGTCGAAATATTGCGTGGTCCGCAAGGTACCTTGTTCGGCCGCAATACAACTGGCGGTGCGGTCAACTATCGAACGAAACGCCCAACTGGTAATTTGGACATTCGCGGTGCTGTGACGCTGGGCGACTTTGGGCAGCGGGACATTAAGTTTGCAGCCGAAACACCGCTTATCGATGATGTTCTTTCGGTAAAAGTCGCAGCTTTTTCTCAGCACTTGGATGGATATTATCTGAACACCTTTACTGGCATTCCCGGGAGGCGCGGGCCAACATCCGCTGGTAAGAGCAACACCTTTACCTTCCGTCCTTCGATACTTTTCACTCCAACCGATAATTTCGAGTTGACGGTTATCGGCGAGTATAGCCGCGAACGCAGTGAAAACCTGCCATCGATCAATGTGACGCCGCCAAACAAGCTTTTGCAGATTTTTTATAATGTGCCATCGTTCGCTCGGACCGACAATGTCAGAGCATTCGCATTCAATGTTCCTGGACGAAGCGATATTGATGTGTGGGGCGTAACAGCAGAAGCAAACTGGGAAATTGGTCCTGGCACTTTGACTTCAATCTCCAACTATCGTGAGACGACAAAGGATATCAACAACAACGATACGGATGGGACGACCGCACCGTTTTTTGAAACGCTACGCGATCAACCGCATGAGCAATATTCGAGCGAGCTACGATATAATGCCAATGTGACCGATGATCTGAATATCATTGCTGGCCTCTATTATTTCCATCAGAAGTATTTCTTGCGTAGGGATACATTTTTGAATGTTCTCAACGGTCCCGTCACAGCGCGCAACAATGCCATCACCGGACAAACGCACGAGAATTACGCAATCTTTGCACAGGCTGAATATAATATCACGCCTGAATTGCGCGTGTCATTGGGTGGTCGTTATACCAAAGAGAAGAAAGATTTCTTCGCTACATTCTTTACACCATTCCCGAACCTTGGTCCGATAACCCGTTTGGACAATTCATGGTCAAACTTTGGCCCATCCGTCGGTATTGACTATCAGGCAAGCGATGACATTTTAATGTATGCCAAATATTCCAAAGGCTTCAAAAGCGGCGGCTTTAACGGTCGTGGTGGCACACCGGGTGCGCTTGGTCCGTTCAACGAAGAAAGCGTCAATGCTTTTGAGGGCGGTATCAAGGCAGATTGGCTCGACAACCGCCTTCGGACGAACGTTGCCGTCTACTATAACAAATATAAGGATCTGCAGCGCACCGTTATCAGAACCCTTGCCGGTCAAATCGGTGGCAACAATCAGGAAACCGTTACCGACAACGCCGCAAGCGCTTCGGTCAAAGGCTTTGAACTTGAGGTGTCTGCTGTTCCGGTTGATGGACTCAACATCGATTTCTCGGCTGGTTATAACAATGCTAGTTATGATGAGTATTTGGCTGACTTGAACGGCGATACAATCGCTACCGACAATTCCAATCTTGAGATATCAAGAGCACCCAAATGGACCCTGGGCGGTGGTATCAGCTACGCTGCTGATCTGGGCGGAGCGGGAATTCTAACGTTCCGCGGTGACTGGACACATGTTGGCAAGCAAAATCTTCTTGTTACCGGTGCCCTAGATGGTCGCATACCTGCCTATGACGTGATTGACGCTAGCATCAGATGGGACCTGCCGGGCGATCAAGCCTATGTGAATATATTCGTGAAGAACCTGAACAACGAACTGTATGAAGTATCTTACACGCCGGTTGGCGGCTTGTTCGATTTTCACAACATCAGCCCGCCACGTCGGTGGGGTGTTACATTGGGCTTCGATTTGTAGATCAACTATCTTCGCGAAGAGAAGGGGCGCACTCCCAGCGCCCCTTTTTTTTAGCACAAACAAAC
>CANLUL010000008.1 GCA_947494305.1 uncultured Sphingomonadaceae bacterium
CGTTGGTTTAAAACCAACAATCTAAGCGGAACTCGACTCGTAATCAGTCTAGCCCAATTACGCATGCTTTCGGGATACAGCAGCCACAGCGCTAGCGTCCGCTAAGGGCGCAAAAGCGAACATAACAATAACTGGTCAGCGAATGATCCAAAATGGTCGTCCCAGGTAAAGAGAGTTACTGACACAACGGTGTCAGGAGTCGTGTGTTAAGTCCTTCCAGAAACAAATATGGAGGATGATATGAAACACTCATTTAAGAGCGTTTTGGTTATGATTGCAGAGTTGAGCGTCCGCTCGGGCAAACGAGAAGAATTTGTGGACTACATCGTCGCAAACCTTGAATTCAGCAGATCTTATCCCGGCAATATAGAATTCGACATTCTGATTGACGAGGCGAACCCCGACAAAGTTATTTTTTATGAAGTTTGGGAGTCTAAGGAAGCGCAGCAAGCGTATATGGCCTCGCGGGTTCAAGCTGGAGACTTGACCACATTGCTAGCTTTTTTAAAAATGGAACCGAAATTCTCAGCCTATCAATGCGTTGCAGCATAGCGGCCGCTATGGGCGCCAAAGCGGGCATTATAGTATAGAATGCAGACCTTCCGCTAGCGACCCAATTGCGGACGTTTGGTAACGCGGCTACTTCCGCAGCCTGACCGCACCATCGCAAATTCAACAAGATCTGGGTCTTTTGCGGCACGCTCCGAATACCGCCTGTTCAAACAAAGCCTATTTCAACTCGCGCGATGTCTCGAATTTCTTGCAGGAATAGACGACTCGCGTGTCATGGCGTTGCAGGTTCTCGTCGCTCATCAAAGCTTCCTTTGCCCATGCTTCATACCATTCCAGCGATGGGCCTTGCACGATCAAGACATAGTCCGTCGTTCCTGACACATGGTACACTTGCTTAACCATCGGATCATCGCGCATCTGCTGATCGAAGTCAGCATAGGCTTTGGGTGTGTCCAACGCGAAGGTGACATCGATAATCACCGTAACTCCAAGACCATCTCCGGCGAGAAGCGACACGTCGCGAGCGATGATCCCTTGCCCGCGCAAAAGCTTTAGCCTGCGCCTAACCGCAGAATTCGACAATCCAACTTCGGCGCCGATTTTAGCGTGGGTCAATTGATTGTCACGTTGAACCACGTTCAAGATGGCATGGTCGAACTTATCTAAGTTCATGGCGTTTTTCTTCGATTTGTTTGAACTGATGACGAATTTAGTATCTCAAGCAGCAAAATTAGCCAAGATTAATCCAGAACGACATGATATTTGAGTCGTTGAGAGGAATTCAAATGCCACCGAATTATATCGCTCGGGCGGCCATATTCGCGCTTTCATTGGACGCAAGCAGAGGAGAAATGCTCACCTTTATGCGCATCGCCACAAGCCATCCGATTGGCGGTGACCGTAAATGTCGGCTTCGCCCGGCATAAGCCGCTTAACTAGTGGCGTTGACTAAAGCAGGCAAAAGTCAATCGGCGCTGTTACCTTAAGAAGGATATTCGATGATCAGAAGGCGAAGTGTACTAAAGAGCGCAGGCGCGCTGGCAGCTTTGACCGGAATGGCGCCTGCAGTGCTGGCGGAGGGCGCTGTCCCAGCGCGAAGCTGGATACCCAAAGATACGATGATCTCGAAGCTTGAAGATCTCTTCAAGAAACGTAACGTGGCTGGGGCCTCCTTTGCGATTCTCGAAGAAGGCGAAGTGGCATGGGCCCAATCCTTCGGTTTTCGTAATACCACCACGCAAGACCCGATCACCAACAATACTCTGTTTCAGGTTGCGTCGCTATCGAAGCCTATCTTTGCTTATATCGTCATGAATATGATTGAGCAGGGCCGTATCAAGCTGGATGACCGGCTTTCCGATTATGTTAGACCAATCGGCTATTCGGGTACACCGTGGTCACAGGCCATAACGGTCCGTCATGTGTTAACCCACCAAACAGGACTGCCGAATTGGCGGGAACGTACAGAAGGCACTCCTCTTGAACCGGCTGCCGAACCAGGAACAGGCTACAGCTATTCCGGCGAGGCCTATTCCTGGTTGCAGGAGGTGGTTGAGGCGATAGAAAATGCCAGTCTACAGGAAGCCGCATCACGCTATCTCTTCGCACCTGCTGGGTTGGACGATATGGCTTTTCTATGGTTGCCGGATCGTGACCATCGCGAGGTATTCGGCCACACTCTCGACGCAAGCGGACAAAATGTTCCCGACGCAATACAATTCAGCCGGGAATACGGATCGCTGGTCCATGAGGTTGCAACCCGATGGGGACGTGAGCTTTCGTCTCTTCGGCAAGCTGACATCCGTGCGATCAACCAAGTGATTGACTGGCCTGAGGGCTCAACCCTTGCAGACAGACCCAAATGGCTCTGGAATCTACCTGACTACGCGTTGGCCAACGCTCCTTCCAGCGCTCGTGCGACGGCCAGTGATTATGCCCGCTTCCTTGCGCTCATGTTACCTGATCGAAATCAACCAGCGGGCCTTATCAGCAATGAGGCGCGAAAATTTATGCTAACGCCTCAATCCGAGCGGCCCGACCAACCGAATATGCCGTCAGGTATTGGTTGGGGCCTAGAGCGCTTTCAGGGCCGACTCTATTATCAACACTGGGGTCGAAACGGCGCGAACTACACTGCTCTTTCACTTGCTGATCCAGCGACGAAGCGAGGTATTGTGGCGATGGCCAATAGCGAGACTGGCGGCCCCTTCATTGACGAGGCTGCAGCCATGCTCACTGGAACGCCCTTCCAAACATTTGTGTAGAGTGTGCGAAGGATGCGAAGGTCGGACATCGGCGCTTGTTCAAAAGTTTAAGATTCAGAGCAACGCGTCCAGGACGGCGTCGGTTTTTTCAAGTTTTCATACTTGAAACCGACAGGCCGCATTCACCTCCCTTTCAGACATTCGATGGGATGAAAACTAATGTCCGCTTCTCTAATTGGGCCTTCTAGTCAAGTTCGCTGTTATACCATTGGTTGTCATTCATCTGGGTCACGCTTC
>CANLUL010000009.1 GCA_947494305.1 uncultured Sphingomonadaceae bacterium
GTCCACTTTTGCGGCCAAAGCAGCCAGAACCAGACAGTCTGCAATCGGCCCACTTTCAGACTTCGATTCATGCCAGTTCAATCAGAAAGTCTGACAAATTAGGATTTTGTTAACCTTTTAGTGATGTATTGAAGTAATACACAGCTATGTAAGAATAAGTTGTAGTGGGGAAGCAGCGGACGGGCAAAGCCATCCGCATCATATATTGTTGAAACAGCAAAGCTGGCACTGATGAACTTCATGTTCTGAAGGGCAGATGCCGCTGACCGTCTGTTTCATATCCATTTCCTCGAAAATAACCTGCTGTGTTTTGTACCAGAATGAGAAGCCTGCGCTCGGTCAGTGACGACTGAGCGCTTTGATCTGGAAAGCAAAACATGAGGAGTGAAGTCATGGACCGAGATGGATTCGATATTTCAAGGACAAGAGAACCTTTGCCATCGGACTATCTCCCTTATCTGGAAGACGATGATAGCTTGTCAGAAGAGCAAAGACTGGAACTTCTGGAAACACTCTTCAATATCATGAAAATCTTTGTCATGATGGGTTATGGCATGGAACCTGTGGATAAGCTGGTCGCTGCCTTTCAAGAAGCTCATGAGAACAATGTTGATCTGATAGAATCGCGGGATGAAATCAAATCTGACAATGAGGAGGATACCAATGAATAAACCGAAACAAGCGGTCATCTACTGCCGGGTATCTTCCAAAAAACAAACCAGCGAAGGAAGCGGCTTGGATTCCCAAGAACATCGTTGCCGTCAATATGCCGATACCAAAGGCTACGAAGTGCTGAGAGTATTTCCCGATGATGTTTCGGGCGGAGGGGATTTTATGAACCGTCCCGGCATGGTCAATCTGCTGGATTTTCTCGCTGCCGGTTCAAATGACAATATCGTTGTAATTTTTGATGATCTGAAACGTTTTGCCAGAGATACAATCTTCCATTTCAAGCTGAAACAGACATTGGCGCTCTATAATGCAGTGCCGGAATGTTTGAACTTTCGGTTTGAAGATACACCGGAAGGCGAGTTTGTCGAAACCGTCTTTGCTGCTCAAGGGCAGTTAGAGAGATTGCAAAACAGACGTCAGACCGTCCAAAAGATGAAGGCGCGGTTGGAACAAGGCTATTGGGTGTTTCATGCCCCTGTCGGATACAAATTTGAACAAACGGCTGAACATGGGAAACTGCTGGTCCGCAATGAGCCACTAGCTTCCATCGTTCATGAGGCGCTGGAAGGTTATGCCTCCGGTCGGATGCAGACGCAGGCCGAGGTTAAACGCTTCTTGGAAGGGTTCCCGATCTATCCTCGGGATATTTATGGAGAAGTACGTTACCAACGTGTCACCGACATACTGACCCGCCCCATCTATGCCGGATGCATAGAAAAGGAAGATTGGGGCATCAATGTTCGAAAGGCCAAGCATGAAGGCCTGATCTCCTATGAGAACTATCTCAAGATACAGGAGCGCTTGGCTGGCAAAGCCATCTTGACCACGCGGTCTGATGTGAAAGAGGACTTTCCGCTGCGCGGCTTTGTAATGTGCGGAGATTGCGAGAGACCGCTCACTGCTTGCTGGTCAAAAGGTGGTTCAGGAAACCGTCACGCTTATTATCTGTGCCAATACAAGCATTGTGAAAGTCGGGGCAAGTCCATCCGCCGTGATGATATGGAGGAGGAGTTCAGTGAGATACTGGCCACGCTGCAACCGACAACTCAGTTGTTCAACGTAACCTCAAAAATGTTTAAAGATTTGTGGGAACATCAGAGAAAGCAGGGCGGTGAGCTTCTCAAAGCTATGAAATCAGAACTTGCTAAGGTCGACAAGCAGATTGAGAGGCTCGTAGACCGCATTGTAAATGGCGATAGCTCAAATCTCATTTCAGCCTATGAAAACCGTCTCAGCAAGCTCGAGAGCCAAAAGCTGGAATTGTCTGAAAAATGTGATCAGCAAGGCCAGCCATTGCGCAGCTTCGAGGAGATGTTCGAACGCGCATTACTGTTTCTCTCAAACCCGCAGAAAATATGGGACAAGGGGTCATTTGCAGAGAGGAGAACAGTGCTAAAACTGACCTTTTTGGACAACCTTGCCTATACCCGCAATCAAGGCTTTCGAACGCCCAAAACCTCCATACCTTTCAAGGTCTTAGGTGATATTTCCACTCACAAAAGCAATATGGTGC
>CANLUL010000010.1 GCA_947494305.1 uncultured Sphingomonadaceae bacterium
GCTTCTCTAATTGGGCCTTCTAGTCAAGTTCGCTGTTATACCATTGGTTGTCATTCATCTGGGTCACGCTTCTCTCCGCAGTCTATGATGATAGCTGCATGCATGTTTCAGATCGGCTGTAAGGCGTCTCGCTTTCGGGCGTGCTTGGTTAGCACAGCAGACATCTGCGACGTCACCTACGAACCTCGTCCAGATGAGGACGGTTCTTCCTTTGGTTTGATCAGATTGGTGTCATACATTTGCCTCCTGATCATTCCATTGGAACTGAGTGCCATCGGTCCACATCCGGTGCAGGATGACGGCAAGCTTGCGGGCGACAGCTACGGTGGCGCGTCTTTGCCCTTTGGTTCTAACCAGATGCAACCCCCATGCTTTGAGCGGAGACATTTTTCGTGTTCGTGTTAGCAACGAGTTGGCGGCTGAGTAGAGTGCAGATCGCACATCTCCGTCACCAGCTTTGGATATGCGCCCCTGATTATCGCTCTCGCCTGACTGGAACCGTCTTGGTGTCAGACCAAAGTGCGCTCCAACAAGCCGTGAGGAGGTGAAGCGTGCTGGATCATCAATGCCAGCCTTGAAGTGCAAGGCTGTGACAGCGCCAACGCCAGGTGCTGTCATCAGTAGCATGCAAATCGGATCCTGAGCTGCAACCAGTTTCACGCGGCGATCCATCTCCTGATAGCCTGCAAGCAGCACATGCTGTGCATCCAACATTGGTAACAGCGCAAAGGCCAAGTCTTCATCTGCTTCGATGATTGGTCTGACCGTCTCAGCAAAGCGATGGTGTGCCAGCGTGGATGGCAATCGGATACCGAAGACCTTGAGCAGGCCGCGCATTTCATTCTCCAGATCGATGCAGCGGCTCAGCAATGCCTTGCGGCTCGTTAGAAGGGTGCGGATATGATGGCTCTCAGTGCTCTTCATATGCACTACGCGATACCAGCCAGAACGAACCACCTGTGCAATACCGCGTGCATCATTCCGATCCGTCTTGTTGCGCATCGCCGACAGAGCGGCACTAACATGCCGGGCTTCCATGCACACAACATCAAAGCCAGCGGCCTTTAATCCATAGAACAGCGTCTGGCTCATCGTACCTGCTTCAAAGCCAATCCGCTCTATCGGTTTGCCAAAGCTGTGAAGATACTCTGCAATCTCGCCCACTTCACAGGCCAGCGCCCGTTCCAGAACAATCTCACCGTCACCATCAATCACGCAAAGCGCCACAGAACGCAGCGCCACATCCAGTCCTACATAATATCCCATCTTCATTTCCCTTCAGTCGTTGGTTTAAAACCAACAATCTAAGCGGAACTCGACTCGTAATCAGTCTAGCCCAATTACGCATGCTTTCGGGAT
>CANLUL010000011.1 GCA_947494305.1 uncultured Sphingomonadaceae bacterium
GATCGAGTATCGGTAGCGCTGCGTGCAGGTGCTGATCCGGTGGCCTTGCTGGAGGTACGCCGGTATCTGGCGATGCCATTTGATGTGGAACTGGTGGAGGCGGATGCATTTGAGCAGCTTCTGAGTGATCACTACGCGATGGATGGCAGTGCAGCGGCGATGGCGAGCGACTTTGATACAGAAGGACTGGATGACCTGGCGGGCGGTATTCCCAGTGCAGAGGATCTACTCGACAGCGCCGATGATGCCCCGACGATACAGCTGATCAACGGTATCATCGCAGAAGCAGCCAGAGCAGGGGCCTCCGATATCCATATCGAGCCCTATGAGACCGGATTGGTGGTGCGCATGCGGGTGGACGGCGTGCTGACCGAGAAGCTGAGGATGCCGCCACATGTCGCCAGTGTTATCGTCAACCGGATCAAGGTGATGGCACGGCTGGATATTGCAGAAAGACGTATCCCGCAAGATGGACGTATCTCCCTGACGCTGGGCGGCAAGCTGCTGGATGTGCGTGTCTCGACTTTACCCAATAGAGCCAATGAACGCGTGGTGATGCGTATCCTCGACAAGGAAAGCGCATCTATATCGCTGGACCTGCTTGGCCTCTCCGATGAAACCCGCCAGATACTGACAGAAGCGCTAAGCGAACCCAATGGCATCATATTGGTCACCGGTCCAACCGGCTCGGGCAAGACCACCACACTTTATGCCGGCCTCAAACAGCTCAATGATGGCAGCCGTAATATCCTCACCGTCGAGGATCCGGTGGAATATGCCATCGAAGGCATTGGCCAGACACAGGTAAATGCTAAAGTCGGGCTGACCTTCGCTGCGGGCCTTAGAGCCATCCTGAGACAAGATCCCGATGTGGTGATGGTAGGAGAGATTAGAGACAAGGAGACGGCCGATATTGCAGTGCAAGCGGCACTGACCGGGCATCTGGTACTTTCCACCGTGCACACCAATGACGCAGTAGGTGCAATTACCCGCATGCGCGATATGAAGGTAGAGCCGTTCCTGCTCGCCTCAACGGTGAGAGCCGTCATAGCGCAGCGGTTGGTTCGCAAGCTTTGCGAACATTGCAGAGAGCCCATACAGGCTGATGGCAGCCTTGCTTCGCTGCTCGGCTTTGACCGGGGTACCGTGGTGTTCCAGGCCAAGGGCTGCGAGCATTGCAACCACACCGGCTACCAGGGCCGCATCGGCGTGTTCGAGGCCATCCGTATCGATGATACCATCCGCAAACTTATCAATGAAG